>NZ_CP010529.1:0-3423144 GCF_000827835.1 Haloarcula sp. CBA1115
CTTTGGTCTGTTAGTGCTCGTGGGCTTAACGTCTCGTTACCTCGACGCGCACACCCCGAGTCTATCGACCGCGTCTTCTACGCGGGACCTCTGCGGTGTCTCTTTTCCAAGTGGGTTTCGAGCTTAGATGCGTTCAGCTCTTACCCCGTGTGGCGTGGCTACCCGGCACGTGCTCTCTCGAACAACCGGTACACCAGTGGCCACCAACCGTAGTTCCTCTCGTACTATACGGTCGTTCTTGTCAGACACCATAACACACCCAGTAGATAGCAGCCGACCTGTCTCACGACGGTCTAAACCCAGCTCACGACCTCCTTTAATAGGCGAACAACCTCACCCTTGCCCGCTTCTGCACGGGCAGGATGGAGGGAACCGACATCGAGGTAGCAAGCCACTCGGTCGATATGTGCTCTTGCGAGTGACGACTCTGTTATCCCTAGGGTAGCTTTTCTGTCATCAATTGCCCGCATCAAGCAGGCTAATTGGTTCGCTAGACCACGCTTTCGCGTCAGCGTTCCTCGTTGGGAAGAACACTGTCAAGCTATCTTTTGCTCTTGCACTCTTCGCCGGGTCTCTGTCCCGGCTGAGATAGCCATAGGGCGCGCTCGATATCTTTTCGAGCGCGTACCGCCCCAGTCAAACTGCCCGGCTATCGGTGTCCTCCTCCCGGAGTGAGAGTCGCAGTCACCGACGGGTAGTATTTCACTGTTGACTCGGTGGCCCGCTAGCGCGGGTACCTGTGTAGTGTCTCCTACCTATGCTGCACATCGGCGACCACGTCTCAGCGACAGCCTGCAGTAAAGCTCCATAGGGTCTTCGCTTCCCCCTGGGTGTCTCCAGACTCCGCACTGGAATGTACAGTTCACCGGGCCCAACGTTGGGACAGTGAAGCTCTGGTTAATCCATTCATGCAAGCCGCTACTGATGCGGCAAGGTACTACGCTACCTTAAGAGGGTCATAGTTACCCCCGCCGTTGACAGGTCCTTCGTCCTCTTGTACGAGGTGTTCAGATACCTGCACTGGGCAGGATTCAGTGACCGTACGAGTCCTTGCGGATTTGCGGTCACCTATGTTGTTACTAGACAGTCCGAGCTTCCGAGTCACTGCGACCTGCTCCGTTCCGGAGCAGGCATCCCTTCTTCCGAAGGTACGGGACTAACTTGCCGAATTCCCTAACGTTGGTTGCTCCCGACAGGCCTTGGCTTTCGCCGCCATGGACACCTGTGTCGGTTCTCGGTACGGACATCATGCTCGTCTTTTCATGGGCCCCAGGTTGAATCACGTTTCCCTATACCGCCGTTCGTCCGCTTCCTGCCATTACGGCTTCCACGGAGTTGGACGGTTCGACCGGGCGAATGCCCGGCGTGATCGACCCCAGGGCGTCAACTTTCACTGCATGATGGCACGGGAATATTAACCCGTTTCCCATTTCGTCTCAGTCGAGTTGCGGTGAGACTTAGGACCGGCTAACCCTCAGCTGATCAGCAGTGCTGAGGAACCCTTATCCATTAGGCCGTCGGGGTTCTCACCCGACTATCGCTGCTACTATGGCCAGGATTTTCGTCACTAATCGGTCCACAGGAGCTCTCGCCCCTGCTTCCACCCAATTAGAGCGCCAATCTACTCGATCACCCTGTAACGGGTGCGGACAGGTCTCGGTGGTGGATTTGAGTCCCGATCATTTTGGGCGCCTCAAACCTCGGCCGGTAAGCTGTTACGCTTTTCTTAGAGGGTAGCTGCTTCTAAGCTCACCTCCCGGCTGTCTAGGGCTCGAGACCACCTTCAGAGGATTACACTTAATCCACACTTGGGGACCTTAACCTATCTCTGGGTTGTTCCCCTCCTGGTACACAGGCTTACCCCGCGCACCGGAATCCCCGCGTCAAACAGCGTCTGTAGGTTTGGAGTTTGACAGGTGTGCCGACTCCTCTCGGAGGCGGACACACCAATCGGTCGCTCTACCCCACAGACTACCTCGGCGGAGGTCATGCTTCGACATGTTTCGATTGGAACCAGCTGTTGCCGGACTCGATGGGCCTTTCACCCCTACACATAGATCACGAGAGGGTATTGTAGGACACCAACTCTAACAGACTTCCACGTGCCTTTCGGCACGCTTCATCTTGTCCATGCGTAGATCGTCCGGATTCGGGTCGTGTCCACATGGCTCCCCGCGCTTGAACACGGCGGCCCTCGGGCAAAGCCCTGCGGCCATGTCGGTTTCCCTGTGCCTCCCCGGATGCTCCGGTTAGACTTGCCATACAGACACACTCCCTGGCTCGTTTTTCAAAACGTACGACAGAACATCGGCTTCCTGTAAGTCTTACTGGACGCTCGCGCGTCGGTCATTCGTTACAGGACCTTGTATGCCCTGTCGCTCGATCGCCAACTGATTTCATGCTCTATTTCGCCTCCCTTCTGAGGGTACTTTGCAGCGTTCGTTCACACTACTTGTTCACTATCGGTCTCAGGTTGTGTTTAGCCTTCGCAGTCGATGCCTGCGTTATTCGCGAGGGATATCCAACCCCCGCTACTCTGGCACTACCGCACAGCGTACTGGTCTTCAGTACGGGGTTGTCACCCTGTATCACGCTCTATTCCAAGAGACTTCGTGAAGACGGTCGGCTGATGAGAGGTAGCCCTGACACCACATTGCCCGTGAGGGCTTCGGTTTGGGCTGTATCGCGTTCACTCGCGGTTACTAACGACATCACGTTGCGTTTTCTTTTCCTCCCGATACTGAGATGTTTCAGTTCTCGGGGTTCCTCATTGCGCGAAGCAATTGTTAGAGAGATTCTCATTCGGAAATCTGTGGTTCTTCGCCTCCGTGCGGCTCCCCACAGCTTATCGCAGCTTGGCACGTCCTTCATCAGCGCCTGAGCCGAGCAATCCACCAGCTGGCATAGTAGCCAACGTCGTTGTGACTCGTTCAACTGAACGAGTCCAGTGGACGCCTGGATCGCACGTACACACGGTTTCATACTCGCCCCCAAGGTGGAGATGGTGGGCGAATCGACCCTTCCCAGGCGCGGTTTCACCCGACCTGGTGCATCTGTCGTCGTATCACAGTCGAACGCCGTCCCACACTTAAGGGGACGGATTCGAAGCGATACGGAGTACGGACCCGTCGGGAGTTGCACCCGACATCCCCGTGAGGGGATATCCGCCTCGGATAGGTCTTTGTGAGCCCAGCGGGCCCATGCAGTAGTCGGCGCTTGCCGACTCGCGGTGACTTGTGGTCACCAGTCAATGTAGGTGGGTCAGGCCAGAGGCCTGATCCCGGTCAGTAGGAGGTGATCCAGCCGCAGATTCCTCTACGGCTACCTTGTTACGACTTAAGCCCCCTTGCGGAGCCCAGATTCGACCGTCGCATGACGGCCTCATCCGGACCCCACTCGGGTGCTTTGACGGGCGGTGTGTGCAAGGAGCAGGGACGTATTCACCGCGCGCTTCTGACACGCGATTACTACCGAATCCAGCTTCATGCGGGCGGGTTTCAGCCCGCAATCCGAACTACGACTCCGTTTGGAGATTAGCTTCGCCTCTCGGCGTCGCATCCCACTGTCAGAGCCATTGTAGCCCGCGTGTTGCCCGGTCCATTCGGGGCATACTGACCTACCGTTGCCCATTCCTTCCTCCGCTTTAGCAGCGGCAGTCCTCCTAGTGTACCCAACCACCACAAGGGTGTTGCTGGCAACTAGAAGTGTGGGTCTCGCTCGTTGCCTGACTTAACAGGACGCCTCACGGTACGAGCTGACGGCGGCCATGCACCTCCTCTCAGTAGCGTCGAGTAAAGTCGTCAACCTGACTGTCATTACTACTGTCGGGACCGGTGAGATTTCCGGCGTTGAGTCCAATTAAACCGCAGGCTCCTCCGGTTGTGGTGCTCCCCCGCCAATTCCTTTAAGTTTCATCCTTGCGGACGTACTTCCCAGGCGGCTCGCTTATCGTCTTCACTACGGCACATCACGTGCTCATGGCGCGTGACATACCTAGCGAGCATTGTTTACAGCCAGGACTACCCGGGTATCTAATCCGGTTCGAGACCCTGGCTTTCGTCCCTCACTGTCGGGTCCGGTCTCTCAACGTGGTTTCCCCATTGGTGGTCCGTCCAGGATTACAGGATTTCACTCCTACCCCGGACGTACCCGTTGAGTCTCTCGGCCCCAAGCTGTGTAGTTTCCACCGGACGCCGACCAGTTGAGCTGGTCGATTTCCCAATGGACTTACACAGCAAGCTACGGACGCTTTAGGCCCAATAATATCGGCCATCACTTGGACTGCCGGTATTACCGCGGCGGCTGGCACCGGTCTTGCCCAGTCCTTGTTCCTGTACCACCTTACGGTACAGAAAAGCGAGGGCTATATGCCCTCACACTCGGAGTCCCCCTATCGCACTGTCGTGCAGTGTAAAGGTTTCGCGCCTGCTGCGCCCCGTAGGGCCCGGTATCTTGTCTCAGATACCGTCTCCAGGCTCTTGCTCTCACAACCTGTACCGATTATCGGCATGGTGGGCCGTTACCCCACCATCTACCTAATCGGCCGCAGCCACATCCTACAGCGCCGGAACGTTTCTAACTCTCGACACTCCAGTCTGAGAGTTATATCCGCTATTGGCCTCAGTTTCCCGAGGTTATTGCGGTCTGTAGGGTAGTTTGGCCACGTGTTACTGAGCTATATGCTACGAGTCTAAACTCGTGCAACTAGCATGGCTAAATCGGACTCCGATAGCAATGGCCTCCGGCAGGATCAACCGGAATGTGCTGATATACATCAGCGGCGGAAGTGGTTGCACTCCGTCGGAAGCTAACACACTGGTTCCTACACCAGTGTTGACTACTGCATGGGTCCGTGGGCTCACATCAGATTCCATCTTGACGGCGGACCGCAGGGGTGGAATCCTCATACACGAACACAAAGCCTCAGTGGCCTCGCGTTCTAAGCGAGTGACCCAGGCCACCACGACGGTGGCGTTGGGGTGTCGTTCCGAGAGCGCTGCCCGGCGCGACCTTCGCATTACATCCGATGGGAGGGGAGTATATAAATGGACGGTCTCGAATCCACCGTGTTTAGGCACCACACAGAACATGTGTCGCATACACACTAGAGAAATAGCCACATTGTCTAATCCAATACAACAATCATGTCATTCAAGTAGTATATTGAGCACATAGCTGGCGACGATGAGAAATCCTCGCGAGATCGGGTTACGCTGGCTCATGAAGATGTTGCGTTTTACGACCCGAACTACTACCAGATACAACTCATTCGAACTGCTGAGAGCGTTCTCTCATCACTTGGATTTGACCGGACGGACATCCAGCCACATTACAGAAACTCGAGATACGACCCTGAGCGAGTGGTCATAGTCCAAGAGAGAGCTACCAGTCCTGCAATACACCGTTAGTTCATGTGAAGACATACCGAAACACACCACTGTTTCCGGAGCTACACACCACTGTTTCCGGAGCTACACACCACTGTTTCCGGAGCTACACACCACCATTTCCGAAGCTATTGGTGAAAGCGTGATTCAGTAATTCGAAAGATTTGCTTGCAGCATATTCATATCCGATAGATGGTCACGGACACGCCGTTCGCTGACGCTATCGGCGTCGAGCCGGTCGCAAATTTTGAGGTACCGGTCGTAAAGGTCACGAGAACGGATAGGAACTTCGTCAAGCGCCTGTTGATATGCAAGCGCACACAAGACAGCGTGTCCCTGTGTCGTGAGTTCTTGCATACCCCCGTAGAGCTGGTTCTTTTCGAGTTCATCCTCACACCCTGTCTCAGAGCGTTACTGCTTCGAAAATGCGTCCGCCGAAAACCCGGCGACGAAGCGCTCAAAATCATCCTTGAAACAGCGCTATGACGCCACCAACAATCGCTTACCCAAGAGCATTATTTATTTGAAACAACCCGACGTCCGAGCAGTCGTCCGCCATACCGCTGCCCGAACTGCAGAGGCGACCGGTGACACCGACTTCGAGAGAGTCCGTCTAATCGGTGAACGAAATCAGTCTATGAAATCCTTCTCATAGATCTGAAAAATTGATGCGAACTCAGGTCTGGCTCTGATAGAGAAGAACTAAAATGGCAAGTCCGATAAAGAAGTCCGGGAGAAACACGAACGCGCCGATGTTTGGGCGAGGTCGGAAGCCGAAGACATTGTGTACTACTGGATTTGACGTACCCGCGTATAGGAGCAGTGCGAGGCTTAGCACAAGCAGGCTTGCTGTGTACTTGTTCGGAAGGTCGCGATAAAGCTGCATGTAGATGGCTGCGAGTGCCACCAGTAACACGAGGTTTAGGGTTGTAAAGAAAACCTCCATCCGAATGAGCAGTTCAACTTGGGAGGACAGCGCCCTCGACGGAGGGCCATGGGATGGAACTGATGTGAAGAGTGCGACTAAGAGTGCGATACCACTCGCGGCAGTCGCACTCGCTACTGTCGTTCCAAGTGGACTCTTGATCCAGTTACGAATCATCATCAACTCCGGCCTGTTCCGCCACGTCTTCCATGATGTCGAGGTTGTTCATCATTCGGTCTGAGAGAAAGTACATCTGCCCGTAATTGTCGCCCTCCGTGGTCACGATATTGCTCTCTTCGAGGACTTCGAGGTGGTGCTGCACTGTTTTGTAGTTCAAATCTAGGTCATTCGACAATTGGTTGGTGTTTCGTGGCTGGTCGTTGAGTGCGCGGAGGATACGAAGCCGATTGCGGCCTCCACGAGACCCACCAATGAGCCACCAGAGCAACTGCCGCATCTATTGAGTATTCATTTGGTCGGTGCAAATACATTCTGTCTCGGTCCGAACGATACTATACCCCGAATTAGTCACTGATCCAGGAGACAATTCGATCAGCGATTTCACCGTTATTGTCGTCTTGCATCATGAGATGTGTATTTCCGGATATCCCTTCATCCGGAAGGCTAAGTAGCGTCGATGCGGGACTTGTCTCTCCTGCGAACTCTGCAGTTGTCTGGGTCGCTTCCTTGCGACCAGTCTGTCCGCGCTCGTCGACATAATCGCCATACACACCCATAAACGGTGCATCACCACCCATCTCCGCTACAGTTTGCGGGTCAGTCGGCGCACCGACCGGCTCAACTGCGATGATCCGTTCAACGAGGTCTGGCACAGCTTGTGCAACCGTGAATCCGGAACTACCGCCCGCTGAGTGAACGAGCAGCACTGCCGGACCAACACGATCGAGAAGCGCCTCTAGGGCGGCAGTCTCTTGGGATGGTGTGAACCGGCTCCCACCGCCACCTCCAGTAGTCGACCCAGTCTGGGTTCCAGCTGTGGTCTCAGTGGAATCCGCAGGTGTGGAGTTCTGGTCGCTGCCACGTCCACCCGTCTGGCTTCCACTTTGTCTACCGCCACCTCCGCCACCAGTGCTAACGTATGCGGGGAATGACGCAACGAGTTGGTCGACCGACTCGACCGGGTATCGAACGTCCTCGTATGGGTCACCGGCTTCAGGTCCGAACCCCCACGTCGGCCAGGCTCGATCGATAGACCACCGGGAGAGTGACGCAGAGTCAGAGTTCTGGAGGGCAGCAGTGTCTAAGCCACCTGAATCGACGTTTCGAGGCGGGTTAAATACATACACTGGATGGCCAGCTTCGGCAAAGTACTCCACCCAGCCGCGTCGACCGTCAGGTGTCGTCCGGTAAATGTACGGTGACAACCCAAGGCCGGGCACCATTACGACGGGTGACTTGTCGGTGGCTGTTTCGGGCTGTGTATATACGACTTCAGCACGTCCGTCGATGACCGTACTACTGCTTGTATTTGCGTTGCCGACGTAGAAATTACCGAACGTCGGAGAGTCGTCATTCTGTTGTTCAGATTGCGGAGAGGCCTCAGAAGCGGACTGTGTATTGGTGTTCGGTCCGCTGTTGTCGGTTGTGCTATTGCACCCTGCGATAGTCGCAGCAAGTGCGACCCCAGTTGCGCGAAGAAACGCTTTCCGAGAGATACCCGATGACATACAGATCGTACTGGCCGGGGATCTGACTTAGTCGATTGCCGAAATCGGCCACAGGTTAGGCACAAATTCATTCCAGTTCATGCAGAACGCCCGATATTGACAGATGATAGTACGTTGAGGTAACTACTGTGTCGCTCAGAGCATATACATTGAGAGCACCGGTCTCAACTTCTGGCTCAGTTGTGATGTTGAGACTACAGCGAGTTTAGCAGGGCTGTGAAGCGTGAATTTGACCGATTCGGTCAGCGGAAACTGCCCAAATGGCTCTCCAAGCGGCCATTCTTGTCACACACCCATCCATATGGACAAATTTTCTAGACTTCCAGCAGCGTAGCCACTCAGACGGCGCGCTAACCCGAACAGAGTACCTCACTACCCGATCCCGGTTTCCTTCTTCAGTAGCGTCAGCGTGTTGTCCGCTGTAATCACCGGTGAGTGCTCATACTCGCCAGTCAATCCGGCTTGGACGAGGAGATCGATAGCGCGCCAGATCCAGTACGCTTCATTCCGTACGCAGGGCAAACAGGGGATTGCCAGTAGTGCCAGTTGCTCGATAACGAAGTCACATACATACTCAGAATCCACCTCGCGCTCTGAATCGATTCGATAGCCGTGCGAAAATTCGATGGTTGGACGCGAACGCCTTACTAAGCCTGTCTCAACCCTCTATCTGCAATGGCAGAATGCAACGACCGCCACGCCGAAGATAGCGGTTCTAAACAGAGGGGTAGCTAATTATGCGCGTTCCTGTCCCGAAGAACAAACTCGTCGCATTCACTCTCGTCGGTGCGCTCCTCACAGCTGGTGTCGCTGGGGCCCTTGCTCTGCCCGGCGGCGGCCTCGCACAGGCTGGCGAGCAACCTAACTCACCAGATACGCCTGCGTCAGACGACTCACAACAGGTTACTGCGGATGCGCCGACGCCGAATCAGGAGTTCACCCCAGCAGCCCAGACACAGTCCGGATACGAGGACGAAGAACACGAGGAGTATGAAGAGGGCGACGAGGATGAAGACGAAGAGGAACACGGGGACGAAGAACATGAGGAAGAACACGAAGAGGAAGAGTGACCGAGATGACGGGTCCGCTCGCATCGGTCTATGAACGGTTCGGGAACACCTACCGCGAGTTCGAGTGTTGTGACACGACGTTTCGGATTCAGGCGATGGGAATTCGGGACGAGGCTGGGGCAACTGCGGCCCGAAAAACGGCTGAATCACTCGAAGCCCAGCTGAACACCTTCGATGCGACGAGTGCCGTCAACCAGCTCAACCGTGAAGGAGAAGTCAGGAACGAACACGTTGTCCGAATCGTTCGCCGTGGAATCGAATACAACGACCGAACCGGCGGGGTGTTCGATATTCACCAGGGCCGCGTCGGACAAGGCCTCAAAACGTTCTTGCGTGGTGACAGTGAGACACTGCCAACAGAGTTTGATACCGGAACTGACGATTCGCATGCGACGATCACGTTCTCGGCGCCACGCGAGGAAGCTGAGGACGCTGAGGCCCCCAGCGAGGACGAAGATACCGAGACTGACGTACTGTTCGAGGAGTTGCGCGAGTGGCATGCTTCAGGCGATGGACGCTTCGAGTGTGAACTACTCGGAGGTCGATACAACCAAATCGAGGGAGCAGGTTGTCAAAACGATTGGCGTTCAACCGTCGAATCCAACGAGTGATGCTCCCCAACCCGATTCATCTGAACGCTCCAAGACGAATTGTCGTCGCACAACCCACTGAGCAGTACATTCATTTCAATTCAGCATCAAATAGTTTCTCATGCCTGTCAACGTTCTCATCGCCTTCGACGGCTCCCCGCTTTCAGAGCGGGCGCTCACATACGCTATCGAGACCTTCCCGGACGCTCCCATCACCTCGATTTACGTTATCAATCCTCTCGACTCCGTTATCGATGTGGAGGCTGGCGGCTTACCAGTTGCCGAGGACTGGTACGACAATGCCAAAGAACGAGCAACCAGAATCCACGCGACGGCCACGGACCTCGCGGCGGAACGTGATACCGAACTCGTTACCGTCACGGAAGTCGGAAAACCGGCACGAGCAATCCTCGAATACGCTGACGACCACGATGTCAATCAGATCGTCATGGGCAGCCACGGCCGCTCAGGAATCGACCGTGCACTTCTCGGGAGCGTTGCCGAGACAGTTACCCGCCGAGCGCGAATCCCGGTAACGATCATCAGCTGAAGCATTCGGACCGGGGGGCAGACGAGAATCCACCGTGTGAAACACCCGCTTCGTACGCAGTCAGACAGAAACACAATGACAGACCGACAATACAAAACCATAGTACATAGGGAGATCGCGTGACCGTTACTGAGTCGCCTCCGCTATCGACCTGTACCATCCAGATCGAACGACGAGGCGGTCGCGGCGAAGGGGGTGCGCGCGCTCTCGAACGCTACCTTGGAGACACACCCGGTGTCCACGATGTCGACGTCTCGTTCCGAACGGGGAACGTTCGAATCACCTACGACGAGAGCGTCACCTCGGGGGTGCAACTTCGAGAAGCGGTCCGCGACCGCAACGTCTCGATCGAGAACGAGCGCGACACGGCCCCCGACGAGGTGACCACACGCTCGGAACTCAGGCAGGAGGCCGTATTTGTCGGTCTAACCTTGCTCGGGATGGTAACCGGCCTCGCGACAGGATGGCTTAATGGCCCGCCACTCCTCATGTGGGGCGGCTACGGCGTCGCGTACGTCTTCGGCGGGTGGTACGGACTCAAAGGGGCCATCGAGACGCTCCGCCACCGTGCGGTCGACATCGACCTGTTGATGATCGTCGCCGCGCTCGGGGCGCTCTCGATCGGAGCACCCTTCGAGGGTGCGATGCTTCTCTTCCTGTTCTCGCTGTCGAACACGCTCCAACACTACGCAATCGGCCGCTCGCGGCGGGCGATCAAGTCGCTCGTCGAGATGCGACCGGACGAAGCGCAGGTCCTTCGTGACGGTGAGGAGGTCACAGTACCCATCGATGACGTCGATGTCGGTGACGTGTTCGTCGTCCGCCCCGGTGACAAGATTGCACTCGACGGCGTCGTCACGTCCGGCGAGGGAACGGTCGACCAGGCCTCGCTCACCGGCGAATCCGTCCCGGTACCGAAGGAACCCGACGACGAGGTGTTCGGCGGCACGATCAACGAGAGCGGGAGCCTTGAAATCGAAGTCACTCGGCAGGCCCACGAATCGGCGATCAGCCGCCTTATCACCATGGTCGAAGAAGCCCAGAGCGAGAAAGCCCCGACACAGCGGCTCATCGACCGGCTCGAACAACCGTACGTCCTCGGGGTGTTCGGGCTCACAATCGCAGCTATCGCAATTCCACTCGCGCTCGGAAGTGAGTTCACGGGGACGTTCTACCGCGCGATGACGCTCATGGTCGCCGCCTCGCCGTGTGCGGTCATCATCTCGACGCCCGCGGCAGTCCTCTCAGCAATCGCCTCCGGTGGCAGGCAGGGCGTGCTGTTCAAGGGAGGCGAACACGTCGAGACAGCAGCGAATATCGACGCAGTCGCCTTCGACAAGACCGGCACACTCACACAGGGCGACACGCAGTTGACCGACGTATTCGTCCGTGATAGTGCGGGGGACGAGACACTAACCGAGGACTCGCTTCTCTCGCTCGCGGCCGCAGTGCAGGCCCGCTCGGAGCATCACCTCGCTCGTGCGACCGTGGCGGCGGCAGACGAACGATCACTCGACACACCCGACGCCGCACGGTTTCAGTCGGTAGCCGGGAAGGGGGTTCGAGCTGACGTCGGCGAGGAAACCATCCATATCGGGAACCGGAGCTACTTCCAGACAGTTCTCGGAGACGAATCAGTCGACGGTCTCAAACCCGGCCTCAGCCGGCTCGAAACCTTAGAGGAAGAGGGAAAAACGAGCGTCCTCGTTGCCCGAGAGAGTCACGTCGACATCAGCGTCTTGGGGTGGCTTGCGTTCACCGATACCGTTCGCCCTGACGCGGCCGAGATGATCGACAAGCTCCGATCGCTCGGCGTGGAGCATATCGTCATGCTGACGGGCGATAACGAGCGCGTCGCACAGCGCATTGCCGACGAGGTCGGCATCGACGAAGTCCAGGCGGAACTGCTACCGGAAGAGAAAGTGGCGACTATCGAAGAGCTGGTCGAACAACACGAGAACGTAGCGATGGTCGGTGACGGTGTTAACGATGCCCCAGCCCTCGCCACAGCGACCCTCGGCATCGCGATGGGGGGTGCAGGGACTGATGTCGCGCTCGATACTGCTGATGTGGTACTGATGGGCGATGATCTCAGCAAGATTCCCTACGTACTCGGCCTCGGCCGCAGGACTCGCCGAACACTCACCATCAATCTCGCCATCGCCTTCGGCGCGATTGCACTCATGGTCGGTACGATCCTCCTCCGTGGAATCCCGCTCCCGCTTGCCGTAGTCGGACACGAGGGGTCAACGGTTCTCGTCTCGCTAAACGGCCTTCGGTTGCTCGGCTTTCGTGGATGAGAAATTGGCCGGTGGGCAAGAGACAGTCATCAACACAGAGGGCGAGTGAACAATCGAAAACGCCTGCATTCGATGGACATTATTACTTCAAAAGGAGTCTTAACCAACAGCCAATTGTAGCCGATCTTGTTGTTGGTTAATCCGGATCACGACAGAATCAGAACGAGTCTAGCGTCGTCGATGTCTCATCTGTAGCAAACAACTCCGCTAACCGCTCGTCCTCTTGAAGTACTTCCTGTGCCAAATCCGCGCGAATCGAAAATTCGTACTCATAGTATGAGCCGCCTTTGGGGCCCTTATTCTGTTCGTCTACGTCTAGGAACCCTTTCAACGTCAACTGTGACAACCGGTCATGAATCGTTCTGTCAGTCCGCACATCCGCATCGATACGCTTTGCAGCCATTACATACCGCTCGTAAATTCGGTTACGCTTGGACGGCGTTTCATCCTCCCGCTCCAACAGTAATAGGGAGTAGAGAGTCAGTTTGCTCTGTGTTGGCAAGCGAGTTAATTCGTCGCGAACTTTATCGCGCTCAACAATCTCGTCTGCCTGTCGCACATGCGCTTCGGTGATGACATCGGACTCCTTATCTCGTGCCAGATCTCCAGCCTTATACAATCGCTTCAGCGCCTGTCGGGCACTTCCAGAGTCTTGTGCGGCAAACGCTGCACACAACGGAATCACATCGCCCGCCAAAATGTCAGACTGTAACTCATAACTGCCATCATCAAGTCGCTGAGCCGAAGTATCGTGAAACGCCTCACCAGCACGCTGTTTCAAGATGTTCCCGAGTTCGTTCGCATCATACGGTGGAAAATGGATCTCTTCGTCAGCGAGACTGTCCTTCACACGCGCTGAGAGGTTATCGCGGAACGTGAAGTCATTCGAGATACCGATTACCCCAACCAGTGTATCTTCAACGTTCTCGTTATCGTTCGCCCGTGGAAGCTTATACAGGATGTCGTCATCATTCCCAATGGCATCAATTTCATCAAGTACGATCAAGCAATGTGTTGCATCGAGTGCTTCCAGCTCATCGAACAACATATTGTAGATCATTCCGCTCGGATACCCGGTCGGTTTGATTTGCTCGGTTGCCGGACGAAATTGATTAATGAGGTTTGCAGCCACCTGGTAACTGCTGTTCAGCGATTTGCAATTTAGCTCAATTACTTGAACGTCGACACCGTCGATATTTTGCTGATCCTCGATCAGTCGTTCAACGACCATCCTCAAGGATAGTGTCTTTCCGACTCCAGTCTGGCCATATGAAAATAGGTTTTTCGGCGGCGCACCGTTAATCACAGGTTTGAGCGCACTCTGGTACTGCTCAAGTTCTGTGTCGCGCTCAATAAGACGGTGCACCAACCCCCGCCCCCCAGATTTCACGAGAGTATCGTTGGAGAGGAGGGGAAGAGAGGGCAAAATGAAACTCTGAATGAGAAGAAGATTTAATATAAGTGGGTCAAAACAGCATCCGTAATACGTTAGGTTCAGTTTAATTCTCTAGTGGAAACTCAGCAAGAAGCGTCAGACATTATTTCTTCCCTCCCCTATAGCAACTCTCATGAAATATGGGGGGCGGGGGAGATATCTACCTGTCTCTTCTATTCAGCAAGGCAGAAAGGAGACCTCAACTTCTCATGGTCAGTTATCGTCGTCAACAAACAATATCCATCGCTAGTAGGTTATATCCATAGGAGTCTACGGTCGCGCTGCTCTGTATTTGATTCCCTGAGAGACCATCAATCCCTCTCCACTCACTGTCTAGACTCCGTGCTTTCTCTGAGTTACTACACAATTGATGACTTGCTCTGCTCAACTACACCCCACATTTCATGAGTTAGGAGCTGCTATTCTTAAACTCTCGTGAAATGTGGGGGGTGGGCAACAAAATGCCGGTTCACTGGCCGATATTAACTCTCGTGAAAACCGGGGGGTCCCACTTCTCTACGGCCGATACAGCAAGACACTATCAAAGTTGAACTACGCCGCCTGCGTAGCGTGTTTGCGTTGGAAATCTCATCTGGAGACTTTCCTGAAAAGAGACAGATCAAAGATAACATCGCAGCTGAAATTATTCAGGTCACACACCCTGTACCACATGAGAGATCTGTTTATCTAACCGAACTCAGGCATCTTGTTTGTTCTAATACATCATGTAGGCGATTGAGCTATTGCCCACAATGTTCGTTTTGTGCAGCCCTCGCAGCCGGCGGCTCCACACGATGTCCAAGCCTTCGTCGACGATATGCTCTCAGACGGCGAGGTTCGACCAGAATACGACGCGATGACTGACTGGGAAGCCCTGGAAGCGAACCACGGCGACACCGCCGACCAGTACCTCTAGATCGGACTTCGACCCAGCGCGATTTTGTGCTGCCTCGGTGGCTGGAGGCTTTCCAGTATGTTGCCGACAGCCGAACCACCGTTCGACCCGATCTTCGTCGATGAACCGCTGCTTATCCCAAACTATGAAGAAACGATCATCAGCACAGTCGGCTTGCCATTCTACGCCGACGTCACTCGCCCCGATGAAGTACCCGCTGACGAGCACGAGCGAACCATCGACCTTGCGGAACGTATCTTACGCGCCAGCGGCGTCCGAATTGGCTTCGGGCACCACGAGGAAGTCCGAACCTCGATGGAGTCGTGGGCTCCAAATGCTGACGAGGAATGCGATGCTGACTCCGGCTACTGGCGCTCTCATGTCCTCTTGATGTCTCCCCAAGAGATGAACTTCGGACAGCTGGACGGCGAACCCGAGGTGAGGTACAAGAAGGCCAAGACCGTGCTTGCGTGGGCCAGAGAGTGTATCGACAGCGACGTCCTTCAGGAGATCGAGCGGTCCCAAGCCGAGGATATCAAACAAGCGTGGTACGACGCCGCAGAAGCCGAACTGAGCCAGCGTGAGATCGAGCAGTTCGCCGAGGACCCACCGGAAGCGCTCGATGGGTGGACGAGACTTGACGCCGACCACGACGCTGTCAAGGTCGCATACGTCGCTGACAACCATGGGACGCCATCGGTCGCGGCCGTCTTTGAGGGTGCTGACAGCGAATTGGAGGCGCGTGAGTTCACGCTGGAGGAGTGGCAAGAGAACGACGGCAATCCTCGTGCGGCAAGGCCAAATCGGTTCTGTGTCACGACTGATGGCGACGGGGCCTACGCCCAACTCCGGTCCCACCTGTTGACCTTCGAGGTCGAGCCGATGGAGCCACTCGAAGTGTAGATCATTCCTGCGCTGAGCATGGTCATATCCCAGATACACCACACCGTGTTTCGAGTGTAAACACCACTGCTGTCTGGTGGTTTTTCACCGGAAACGGTGGTGTGTGCACGCGTGAGCAGTAGTCATTTGATGATGGCAGTCGCTGATATCCTCAATGCAAGGGTGTAACCGATGCTTGGGGGTGGTCCATTCTTAGAGGGACTCTGAAATTCTTCTCTGAAACATTACTGTCCTGAATGCTTTGGGGTAGGAAAATACTCTGTGCGGTATTATACAACTTCATCTTAGTTAACTAAACCACAATTGATTTACTGACTTCCCCTTCGTATCTATCATATGATGTCGAGATTTATACAATATTTCCCGGAAAGCAGCCGCATGGAATCAGATTCTTCTGTCTGTGTTGGTCCTGCCCTCATGCCGCTCAGCAGCAAGGTGAGTGCCAATGCCTAAACACTGTTCGAGACGGGAACTGCTGGGCGGCGCTGTGGCTGGAGCTGCTGGCCTGGTTGCAGGCTGTAGTAGCTCAAAGGCTGATTCGAAGGACTCATTTACTGTTGCGTTGGCACGGGACCCAACGCGGCAAAAATGGGACCTCTACAACGGTATCACACCGTATTATACGCATGTGTTTGAACCGCTCGTTGACACTACAGCAGAGATGGAAACCGCGCCGCTGCTTGCCACAGAATGGGAGGCCGTCGACGAGACGACGTGGGAGTTTTCCCTACGCAATGGTGTCACATTCCACAACGGAGACCCGCTGACAGCCGACGAGGTTGTCCGCTCCTTTGACCGTGTTTTTGAGCAGTGGTCGTGGGTCCCGGGCTGGATTGGTGTCACGTCTGATGGCGTCACGGCAGTAGATGACACCACTGTTCGGTTCGAGACAACGGACCCCTTCCCCGCGTTTCCTGGCACAATCTCACACCAGTATTTCGGCATTCAACACCCTGATGAAAACGAGACGCCGACTGGGACAGGCCCGTTTGAGGTCGATGAAGTCACGGCAGGACAGTCAATCACGCTTACGCCGTTTGCTGATTATCGAGACGGGACAGCTACCCCCACAGAACTCACTTTTGAGTGGATCAAGGATCCCAACACGCGCGTGCTGTCTCTTGAAAAAGGTTCAGTCGATATCGCACAACAAATCCCGAAAAGCCGGGCTACGGCGCTTGTCGAGGCTTCGGAGACAGGGATCGACACCTATCTCACACCTGAGGCTGGGCTCGTCGCAGTCAATCTGTATCGGTCGCCGACCGATGACGAGCAACTTCGAAAGGCACTCAACTGGGCTGTCGACCAGTGCCAGATCGTCGAGAATGTTCTCAACGATATTGGCAAGCCAGCATATGGACCGATTTCGTCTACTATTCCATGGTCAATTCACGATGAACTCCCGACCTACGGGCCAGACCTAGATCGGGCACGGGACCTCGTTGAGGCGTCCAGATACGACGGCGAAACGCTATCGGTTCTGATCAATAGCAAAAATGCCGACGATAGAACGATCGCACAGACGCTTTCCGGTTGGTTCAAAGAGATAGGCGTCACAAGCGAGATTCGACAGGTCGATCCGGCATCGTTCAACGATAGGTTCACCGCGGGCGAAGCGAACCTGACGCTCGTCGGTTTCGGATCGAATAGCGCTGCCTGTGACTATCTTATTCGGGCAATGTTCCACTCCGAAGGCAGTGACAATCGGAAACGCTACAAGCAAGACGGCACCGGCATCTACAATCCTGGTCCAGAAGTCGACCGCCTCATCGAGCAGGGATATCGGGCAGAAAATCTGGAAGCGAAACGGGACTACTACGGTGAAGTCCAGCGGCGCGTGGTCGATACCGGGGCGGTCATCCCACTGTATTACAACGAGTCCGTCTTCGGCCGGCGGGCGGATGTCTCCGGTATCGACGGCCACCCGGTAGACAACATGATCGAATGGTCTGGTCTCACGCGGGAACAATGAGCAGGGATACCGTGAGTCTCGATGTCCTGCGTTTCAACTCAGGTGTGAACCGTGCTGTTCTGCTGGCCGTCGATGAACGTACCGTCTCTATCCGGTGGTTCAGAGCGACTAGGGCAGCTGGTCTGGACGAGAACTCGAATGTTGCAGACGAAGTGTGATATATAGTATGTATAAATTCACGCGACGACAGACATTGTTTGCAGCTGCAGCCGGTATTTCGGGCCTCAGTGGGTATTGGCTACAAAGCGGTGATAGCGTAGACGATGACACGTTCAGGGTTGGCTCACCCTGGACGCCGGATGCGATAGATCCCGTGGCAAACGGCTGGCTCTGGCGACGCCTCAATGTGCTTGAGCCACTGCTTACCGTCGATTACGACGCGACTGTGTCACCGGGCTTGGCCACTGACTGGCACATGGTCAACGACAGGACGTGGGAGTTCACACTCCGTGAAGGAGTCACATTCCACGACGGGACTGAGGTGACCGCAGAAACTGTGCTCCCATCGCTCACACGAGCATTCGAATCAAGTTCGATGGCTGCAGTCCCGGTCGAATCAGTCGAAGCCGCTGCTGACCGGACGATTATAATTCAAACTGCAGTTCCGTTTTCACCGCTGCCAGCACACTGTACCCGTGGGATTACCTGCCCTGTTTCACCGTCTGCAATCGCCAACGATGGGTCAATCACTGAGCCGATCGGTACTGGTCCGTTTCAATTCGAAGACTGGGAGCCAGGCTCGACAATCACAACGACCGCTACCCCGGACTACCACGGGTCGACCGCACACATCGAGACACTAATCTACGAAGGGATCACTGACGACCAGACTCGGCGGCTAAAGCTCGAAAACGGGGAACTGGATATGGCACGTATTCTTCCGAACAAGGCAGCGGATACACTTGCATCCAGTCCCGATCTCACTGCTCACACGTACAAGATTCCGCGAGCCCGATACCTTGTGTTCGACCTCGACTCTGCACCGTTTGCGGACAGAGACGTCCGTAGAGCGGTGATGTATGCTATCGACCGGGACCACATCGTTGATTCGTTGCTGAATGGGCTGGGATCGAAAGCGGTCGGTCCGTTCCCAGCGGATGTAACGGAGTGGGCCGCAGAGCTCGAACCGTACGAATACTCACCTGATAAGGCACGGAGTCTGCT
This sequence comes from Haloarcula sp. CBA1115, assembly GCF_000827835.1. Lineage (NCBI taxonomy): Archaea > Methanobacteriati > Methanobacteriota > Halobacteria > Halobacteriales > Haloarculaceae > Haloarcula > Haloarcula sp. CBA1115. Next base: position 18,880 of record NZ_CP010529.1, read on the forward strand.
CGCTGAAGCAGGATGGGAACCGGATGGGGGCACCCGTACCCGTGACGGTGACACACTCTCGGTGTCGATCTGGACGTATAATACCCGTCCACTACTGCCCACGATTGCCGAAGTGATACAGACACAGCTTCAGGCGGTTGGCTTCGATGTCGATATTTCAGTCATGGAGTCCTCGACAATCAAAGAGCAAGCAACAAACGGGGAGTTCGATACCGTTCTGTGGTCGAGTTCAGTGCTATGGTATCCCGACCCGGACCGACTGTCTGACCTCGTTCATTCGGAGACGGAGACGATGTTCAGTGGCTACGAGAACGAAGCGGTCGATCAGCACCTCGAAGCAGCTAGGCGGACAGCCGACCATGACGAGCGGTTCGAGCGATACGCAGCGGTCCAGCGGCGTATGCAACGTGACCTCCCGCTCGGCTGGCTCACCTACTACGCAAACGTCATCGGGACTCGTGCCGACGTCGGGGGATACCAGCCCCATCCCATCGAATCCTGTTATCATCTGGAGGAGGTCACACAGCAGCGATGATCGGGGCGGAACTCTGCAAACGACTGCTGACGATGGCAATCGTTCTGCTGGGCGTGTCGCTGCTCACGTACGGGCTGGTCTTCGTCACACCGGGGGATCCGGCGCGAACGATTCTGACCCAACAGATGGGTGGACAGGCCCCATCTCAGGATGCAGTCGATCAGTTTCGAGCTGAAAATGGGCTTGACGACCCATTCATAGTCCAGTATGCCCGCTGGATGGGGAACGCACTGCAAGGCGACCTCGGTCAATCGTACTACAGCGACCGGTCTGTCTCTGATATGATTGTCCAACGGTTGCCGAATACAATCGCACTCGCTGTTGCATCGATGCTCGTCGCGCTTGTAATAGCTCTCCCAGCCGGAATTGCCAGCGCGAGTAATCCGGGGAGCCGGACTGACTACGCCGCACAGATCGGCTCGCTAATAGGGGTCTCAATGCCGAACTTCTGGCTTGGCTACCTGCTTATTATCGTCTGTGCGCTCCGTCTCAACCTCTTTCCGGTGGCCGGCGCGGCTGGACCGAAACATCTGGTTCTCCCCTCACTGACGCTTGGCTCTGGAATGGCTGCGGTTATCGCGCGACTGGTTCGAACAGCGATGCTTGATGTTCTGGATGACGCGTACATTCAGGCCGCCAGATCGAAAGGGTTGCGCGAACGGATTATCGTCTATAAACACGCGCTCCGGAACGCGCTTGTGCCCGTCGTGACGATTATAGGTTTGCAGTTGAGTTACGTCCTTAACGGCGCAGTTGTTATCGAAGTAGTGTTTCAACGGCCGGGCTTGGGGACGTTACTCGTTGATGCAATCTTTGCTCGTGACTACCCGGTCGTACAGGGCGTAACACTGCTAATCGGCGTCATCTTTGTCTTGGTGAACTTTGCAGTCGACCTGACGTATAGCCGACTTGACCCACGAATCGACCTCGGAGGTGAGCACACATGAGCGACCGAACCGCCGATAGAAGAAAGCGACAGGAAGCCAACAAGCAACAGAGGGGAACTGACGGACTCGCAACGGACCGCCTCGGACAATTCGGAATCGGAGTTGTGCTCACGTTGCTTGTCCTTGCGGCACTTGGACCAGTTGTTTCGCCCTACGATCCAGTCGAACAGGACCTTTCGAACAGGCTTGAATCTCCGTCACTGTCTCATCCGTTCGGGACCGACCAGCTGGGTAGAGACGTACTGACAAGACTCCTTCATGGTGCGCGATTCTCGCTCGGTATCGCCGTCGCTGTAACCACTGTACGACTTATTATGGGGACGGCAGTCGGCCTCCTCGCCGGCTACGCCGGTGGCTGGATTGATGAGACGCTGATGCGACTTGTCGATACACTGCTTGCGTTCCCTGGAATCGTCCTCGCACTTGTCATCGCCGGGATTCTGGGGCCGAGTCTGGTGAACGTGATGCTTGCACTGGCGGTCGTTGGTTGGGCATCGTACGCACGGTTAGTTCGGAGTAGCGTACTCTCGCTTCGAGAGCGTGAGTTTGTAAGCGCCGCACGATTGCTCGGCCGGTCACGAACGCACATCGCAACTCGCCACCTACTCCCGAACGTCGTTGCACCAGTTGTCGTTCTGGCAACGCTTGACATCGGCAGCGTCATTCTCGGCACAGCGGGACTTTCATTCCTTGGGCTGGGCGCACAGCCACCCACACCTGAATGGGGGACAATGCTTGCATCCGGACGCAGCTATCTCAGACAGGCGTGGTGGCTTGTCAACGCTCCGGGCCTCTGTATCATGCTCACCGTGCTCGGCTTCAATCTTCTCGGAGACAGCCTTCGAGATATGCTTTCACCTACGCAGACAGCCCAGATGGAGGAACTGTAGCAATGAGTGAACCACTGCTTCGCGTCGAGAACTTACAGACTCGTTTCGACACTGATCACGGGACTGTCGACGCGGTCAACGGGGTGTCGTTCACCGTCGACCGGGGCGAAATTGTCGGTATACTCGGCGAAAGTGGGAGCGGCAAGTCCGTTACTGCCAGATCAATTTGCCGACTTGAAGACCCGGGAAACATCGTTGGCGGATCCATTACCTTTGCTGAAAGAGAGCTAACAACTGCCACTGAAGCGACACTGCGTCGACTACGTGGAAATAAGCTCTCGATGGTCTTTCAGGACCCGACGGAAAGCTTGAACCCTGTGTTTTCGGTCGGCGAGCAGATCGCAGAATCGGTTCGGATACACGAATCGAGCGGGACACAACGTCTGCTAGATTTCCTCGGTGTGCCACCGTTCCGAGATCGGTCAGCGTGGGAGAACGCACGGGAGCGCGCTATCGAGTTGCTGGACCAAGTAGGCATCCCGAACCCGGAAGCAAATGTGTCGTCATTTCCACACGAGTTTTCTGGTGGTCTCCGGCAACGAGCAGTCCTCGCCATTGCACTGGCAAGTGAACCCGCGTTGCTGGTTGCCGACGAGCCAACAACAGCACTTGACACGACCACACAGGCAGATATTCTCAGTCGATTGCGCTCGCTACGTGACGAACAGAACATCGGCATACTGCTTATCTCCCATGATATCGGTGTGATTGCACAGACATGTGACCGTGTCGTGGTACTCTATGACGGACAGGTAATGGAGGCCGGTCCCGTTGAGCGAATACTGACCGCACCGGAACATCCGTACACGAGAGCACTCCTTTCGTGTTCGGTCCGAAACAGCGACGCTGACAAGCAAGTCCAGTCCGCCATGGCACGTCCACGAGACCCCAGCAGCAGCCACGAGGGCTGTCCGTTTGCCGACCGCTGCCAGTATGTGACCGAAACGTGTCGCTCGGGGCCGATTCCGACGACTGAGGCCGCGTCGGACCACCGACTCGCCTGCGTCGAAGCACCGTTCTCTGAAGCCAAGTTCGTGTCCGAACAGCAGGAGATTCCGGCAGCTAACGGAGGACAACAGAATGACACAGCGTAACCAAACTCCAGATGATGTGCAGTCTGGTACTCCTGTGGTCGAAGTACAAAACGTCTCGAAAGCGTTCTCATCGACACGATCCGTCCTCGGTCGGTTGCGTAGCAGCGACTCACCGGCGAAAGCGGTCTGTGATGTATCCTTAGCCGTCCAACGTGGCGAAACGCTGGGACTTGTTGGTGAGAGTGGCTGCGGGAAATCAACACTCGCGAAATTCATCACCGGGCAGCTCACCCCGGACGATGGGCAAGTTCGTCTCGATGGAACGCGCGTCGGTGACCTCTCAGAGCGTTCCACCGCGCAACGGCGGCGAGTTGGCGTCGTGTTTCAACACGCCCGGGGAAGCTTTGACCCCCGGTGGCCCATCGGTCGGTCAATTGCTGAAGCCAGTAGCGACGCCACCTCGGCTTCCCTACATGACACCGGCCCAGACGAGGTCGCTGAGCTGTTGTGCAGTGTTGATCTTGCGCCAGAAATCGCTGACCGGTATCCCCGGGAACTCTCCGGCGGCCAAATACAGCGCGTCGCTCTCGCCCGAGCTATTGCACACGACCCCGATATAATCGTACTCGATGAACCAGTCTCCGGACTCGACATGGCCACACAGGCGAGAGTTCTTTCGCTTCTCGCAGACATACAACAGCAGTTCGGTGTCGGCTACGTGTTTATTTCCCATGACCTCAATGTCGTCAGGTTCCTCGCTGATAGGGTCGCAGTAATGTATGCTGGCGAGCTCGTCGAAGTCGGGCAAGCAGGCGACCTGTTCCAGTCCCCGAACCATCCCTATACTGAAGCGTTAATCCGTTCGATCCCGAGTGATGACCCACGAGATCCCACGCCAGTGCCGCTTCAGGGTGCTCCTCCTGACCCAGCAGATAGACCGGAAGGCTGCCCATTCCATCCACGTTGTCCGGCCGTGACACAATCCTGTCAGGAACACCATCCATCACTCGAAGAGGTTCGAGAGACACACGTTCGGTGTCTTCATGCTCCGGAAGCGACAGGCGAAACAGACATAAATGAGTCCCATACTGAAGATGGCTCTGAAATGAGTAGATTCTGAGCCCATGAAAACCGATTATTCTACTCAAAGTCAACGTTTTTGTGGGTGCTTTCACCAGTCATCACTGACTTCACTCTCGTCACAGAAGATGTCCTCATCAAGATAATCAACGAGTTACCGGGCAGGTCATGCTCACAACCTCTTCCGTGTCGTCTGTATAAATATTGCCGCCGATCAGCGTGATGACGCCACACAGTGACGGACAGCACAGGGACGGATAGCCAACTCGTCCAGTTTCGCTCTCTGTCGGTTTGTGCTTCCCTCGGGGCCGGGGTTTAAATGCGATGACGACCGCAACCAAGCGTGTGACTGACCGGAATCCTGAGTACGACCCCGCGGATATCCCCGGTGCCGCGAGTTCCGATCCTGAAACGAGGGGGAACGGACGGGAACGAGTCCTCGACTCCACTGGATATCCCGACCGTACAGAGGATGATGCTCGCACCTGTCGGACCTGTGGACAGGCCATTCCACGGGATGAACGCCAGTGTCCGTTCTGTGCTCAAACCGGCATCTCAGAGACTTCGTTCGACGATCAGGATAGCAGCCCACTTGGGGAGTGGACGTTCGGGCGGGTAGTACTCGCGCTCGTCGAAGCGAACACTGACTTCCATGCACGAGCGCTCGGCGCTGCGGCCTTCTCCGTGTCTGATAGTATCGCGAGCGGTGAGGACGTCTCTCATGGAACCGTGAAGTGTCGAGCAGCCTTCGGAACTGAGCCAGCCGCCACTCTCACGAAAGGCTGGCCCGACCTGCCGACCGAAACCACGATCGGCGAGGAATCCGGACAGGCGCTCTTGGAGACAGCCGACGAACAGACCAACTGGGACGGGGATGGGGGCGACGTCCAGCCACGGATCTATCTCGAGGACGGGTCGCCAGTCACCGACCGCTCGGAGTTCCAGCAGCTCACGGATGAGTTCCGGGAGGACGACGGCACGTACTGGCTTGTGCCCGGCGTTGTGAAGCGCCATCAGGCAAGAGCCGAACCGGAGATAGTCGGAATCGGGTTCTACTGTCGCCAGTGTGGCGCCGTGACGGGACACGAATCGTACGGACTCGATGGCTTCGAGTGCCACCCACACCTTGACCGCATGATCTGGACCTGCAGGGAGTGTGGGCAGCACCGACACGAACCCGACCAAGAGGATGACACGGAGGACGTCACGGACTACGAGCATCTTCCCGACGGCGTCTCTCCCGAAGACATCCACGGCGACGAGCCAGACTTCCAGGAGCAGGAATTTCAGGACCAGATCAGTGCCTATCGCAAGCGGATTGGCTCCTTTCCGTGGGAGCGGTAACTATTCCGTTGCTTCAGAAAGAATTTTTGAGTACAGCTCATCAGAGATCCAGAAGCCAGCGTCACGAAGGGCGTCAAGTTCGTGTTTTAATTCAATGTCTCCAGCATTGGCTCCGCGGAGTAGTATCCCGATGACTCCCGTTACCGTCAGGCTGTGTCTCCGAGCGACCTGTCGACCGTCTTTTTCATCCAAAAGGATGAGGTCAGCATCGTGCTCGATGGCATGACAAATAGCAGCTGTTTCCCCGAGATCCAGCTCGTGGAAGATTTCAGTGAAGAGGTGCGACTGTTCGACCTCGGTGATCGTCAGGAACTCATCGTCACGCAACGAGCGAAGCGCGTCTACACCTGCCTCTCCATCAGTGAGTTCGTCCCACACCTGACGCGGAATGGTGATGCTCGAAAACTGCGATTTGAGAAGGGTGAGTTGGTCGATAAGTGCAAGATTCAGCAGCGGTGACGTGTCCGAGACTACAAGCTCGTTATTCGGCATAGTCGAGGTCTTCGGCAAGTTCAGTGTCGGTGTAATGGCGTGGGATTTCGCGGTCTCCGAGTAATGTCTGGAACTCTCGGTGAGACAGTTCTGCCAATGCACGCGCTTTCCCGAACGAAAGGACATCACGCGCGTAAAGCGAGACAGCCAATTCTTGTTTCATTGCCTGCGGCCGCTCTCCCTCAGGAATCTGGAGCGCCTCATACACCTCTTCATCAATTTCGATAGTAGCCATACTCGTCTGTTGGATAACCCGATTATTGAGTGTTTGGCTGCGCTATCCGAATGTGACGTCGTGTAGTCTCACCTGTGTGGTCGAAAACCTCTGTTTTCGTAGATGGGAGTGCAATTTGGTACGATACGATTCGTGTTCGACGTGCATGACCGACCGGTGAACGGCTGAGGTTTTGTGTCTCCCCCGAAGCCGGAGGAGATCATGAGTACCACAGCACCTTCCTTCGAGGAGTATGACTTCGACCGCGGTGACCACGTCAGAACTGACTGGACCGACGGAGACGGCCCACTCGATGCAGTCGTCGGAACCGGTGCAGAAATTTCGTGTTCCGGCGGCAACGTGATCGTCTCTGTCGAGGCTGCCGACGACCAGTATCCCGAGCGCTCGATCTACGGCGGCACACACGATTGCGCTCCCGAGTGGGTCGAATTGCTGTGAGTGACTCCCCCCTCTCGTGAGAGCAATAGCTCCGCTCGCTCGTTGAGAGTGGGGCCTCCACCTCGATTACGGTGGATTACTCGCAGCATTCAGCGGGTCGTAGGAGTCTGCATGATAGGCAACACGCCAGAGTTTGAGAACAGCACGAGTGACGAGTGCTTCGACAGACTGCTTGATGCAGGACTCTTCGATATCGTCTGGATCGGAAGTGGCGTCAGGGGGCGGATGATAGTATTCGAGACCTGGAACGGAGATGTAATCACCGCCATGTGGATGACTGTCCCAGCGGAAATTCACACCGTCAGTGTCCGTATAGTGAAATTTGTAGTCCGCTCGAGTCGTCCACTGAACATCAATTCGGGCGGAGTCAGCACTACGGCGGCCGTCACCGAGTGGGACTTCCAGAACCGTCGGGTTGAGATAGCCGTCTAGCGTTGGCGCTGCGAGCGGCTCTTCTCTCTCGATGATGTCACGAACCGTGAGGAGCGCTGATCGGTCGATCGATCCTCGTAAGGAGTGGAGTTTGTCTGTTCCGTTTCTCTCCACCATCTGCTAGGCGAGAATACTATCGTCAGTTGATCGTGAGTCCCCGTCGACAAACTGTTTGGCATTCGCAATCGAGAGTGATTCCGAACACATGATTGCACAAGCCATCCGCGAGGCAGTTGACGAGCGTGATCTTAGCGCACCTGACGCGACCGACTTCGAGGCGATCAAAGGCGAGGGGTTCGCGCGAGCGTCGAAGGAAACGAGGTGTACGTCGGCGGGCCGAACTTGTTGACCCAACTCGATAGCGATGTCTCCGATCACCTCCAGCGTTTCGCTGATGAGACCGGCGAGAACGCACAGACAGTGGTGTATCTCGTTCGCGAAGGAGAGTTGATCGCTGCCTTCGCGATGGCCGACGTGATCCGCGAGGAAAGCTACGCTGTCGTCGACGCACTCCACGATCTGGGCATCGAGGTGGCGATGCTGACCGGCGACTCCCAGGACGTCGCCGGAGCGGTCGCCGATGAACTGGGCATCGATACGGTGTTCGCAGAAGTCCTCCCCGAGGACAAGGACGAGAAAGTCCAAGAACTCCAAGACCAGGGCAAGCTTGTGGGGATGGTCGTCGACGGCGTCAACGACGCGTCGGCGCTGACGCGAGCGGACGTCGGCATTGCGATCGGGAGCGGTACCGACGTTGCGGTCCAGTCGGCCGACGTCATCCTCGTCCAGAACAACCCGATGGACGTGGTGCGACTCGTGAAGCTAAGCAAGGCGAGCTACCGGAAGATGCAGGAGAGCATCGTCTGGGCGGCCGGCTACAACGTCTTCGCTATTCCGCTTGCAGCAGGCGTATTGGCACCGTCGGAACTCTGCTGTCCCCCGCTGTAGGTGCGCTTCTGCTGTCTTTGAGTACAGTAATCGTCGCGATCAACGCACAGCTACTCCGCCGCGTGGACCTGTCCATTCCCGAGCTTCCAAGCGGGACACCAGCTACGGAGGCACAGCCCGCGGACTGAGGCCCTTTTGGCTACTACAGGAGGGATTCCTTCGGGATGACCATCGCTTCCGACAGACCGGTGGGTGCTACGCAGGAACCGATTCTTTGCTCTCCAAATACTGGCTTTCCCACTCCTGTCGTGCCTCTATTTCACGCTTACCACGCTGTGTGACTGTGTATACGCTCGTCCGCTTGTCGAGTTCACCCTTCTCGAGCAGTCCTTTGTTGACGAGATCGTCGTGATTCGGATAGAGACGGCCGTGGTTGCTCTCTTGCTCGTGATGGGCCCATGCGGACTTTTCAGTCGCCCCGTCCAAGGACATCGCATGGACGACTCCCCACTCGACGACGTGGACCGGAGCATCTTGCACCAACTTCAGCTCAATGCCCGCCAGACCGATACGGAGATCGGTGAGAGGGTGGATGTGACCTCCACGACGGTCCGAAATCGCCTCGACAAGCTCGAAGGGAAGGGCGTAATCCGGGGCTACCACCCCGAGATCAACTACGAGGAAGCGGGCTACCCCCTCCACGTCATGTTCGTCTGTACAGTCAATCCGAATAAGCTTGACTCGTTGGCCGATCAGATCCTCGATATTCGCGGTGTGGTAACCACCCGCGAGTTGCTTGGGGGCGAACGGAATGTCCACGTCGAGGTCGTCGCCGGCACGGTTAGGGAAATCGAAGAGATCCGCAACGAACTGGCGGACGTGGGCATGACAATCACCAGCTCCGAGATCATCTCCGAGACACAAGTCCAGTCATGGGACCACTTCTATCCACAGTCGGGGCCCGGCGCGCGGCAGGATGACGGCACCGACGACGGGTCGGTCACCGATCAAGGATAACCGGGAGACCGATTGAAATTTTCAAATATCTCCGCGTCTACCGGCACTGAAATCACATTCTAATTTCAAAATATCCACCGATAGCCAGTTTGAGTTGGAATTTCCAAATATGACAACTGTGTGGGTAACCGACTTTATTCGTGTCGGCGTCCTTACTACGGTATGTCCGAATCGACCGAAACGGTGACCAATTCCGTCACTATATTGACAGGTTCTGTCGTTGGTACCTCTCTCAGTCAGTCAAACTTGACAGGACCACCTAATGACAGCTGAACAACTCAAAGCCGAGACGGTAACTCTGCTCCAGGACCTCGGGCTGAAGGAGTACGAGGCGCGGAGTTTCTTGACATTGACCCAACTCTCGACGGGGACGGCCAAGCAAATCAGTGAGGCTTCGGAGGTTCCGCGGACCCGGGTGTACGACGCTGTCCGAGTGCTGGAGTCAAAGGGGCTGGTCGAAGTGCAGCACTCCAGCCCTCAACAGTTTCGCGCGGTCAGCATCGAAGAGGCGACCGCGATCCTGCGTCAACAGTACGACACGCGGATCGACAGCCTCCAGTCACACCTCGAAGCGCTCGACCCCCAGCCGGAGGGCGAGAACAACGACCGAATGCAGGAGGTATGGGCGCTGTCCGGCCACGATGGCATCGAGTCCCGGACACACACGCTGCTTGAGGACGCCAACTCGGAGATCGTCCTGCTGGTCGTCGAGGAGGAACTTCTGACGGAGGCGCTGTACGACCGACTCCACGATGCAGTCGACCGCGGCGTCGACGTGATCATCGGTGGCCAGACGGACGCAATCATTGCCAAACTCGGTACCGAGCTGCCATCCGTGAAGGTGTTCGAAACCGAATTGGACTGGCTCCTGGGTCCCACGAGTAACGACGAGATTGCCATCAGCCGCCTGCTGTTGGTCGACCGCACGACGTTGCTGGTCAGTTCCTTCTACCCGGACGCCGACCCCGACGAATCACACGAACAGGCGGTCTTCGCCAACGGCCTGGAGAACGGTATCGTCGTCCTCCTTCGCCGGATAATCTCCTCGGGTCGGCTCCCCGTGGTGAACCCGGTGAGGTAGCCAGTCAGCGCTGCTCTGGCCAGACTGCGCGAACAGAGTGAGTATTACAGACACTGTACTGAGGGATTGCATTGTCAACGCCTTGGAAAAATCACATACTGTACTCGCATCCTGTATTCAACACGGCCGGTGAAACCTATCACCGGCAGAGACTTTCAAAAGTCCGTTGCTGAGTAGAAATCATTCCTTCTGAATCCCCGTCGAGCAATTTCTGAAACTACAGCATTATCACGGGATTTCTCGGGATGCCTTCTACGCGCTCAAATCGGTACGACACGGCTCATCTGCTATTTGAGGGTGTCATTTCGGCTTGCAGATCGCGGTTTTCGTCCAAAGAGAGAGGCGATATGCTGTGTGCGAAGGCCGCCGGTTCTCTTCGGCTGAGGGGATGTCACAGGGAGAGTGGACTCGCGAACCGATCAGTTTTAGTGTATGAGATGGACGGGTGCGTTTCGGTGTGTCTGTTTCCCCCGCGAGATGGTGGCGGGGCGCATCACATGCCCCCGATTGACAATGGCTTCGGAACAACGCAGCGAAACACGAGCAGCGCATCAAGCGGACAGAACTCCTGACGGTGAGCCGACGATCTCGACCGATCGACCGGGATCACACGCCGGTCGTCACCCTCGTGGAGTGTACTCTCGGCGAGCTCACGCACGAGGCCGTGGGCGCCGTCAACTCGCACAAGACCGAGATAATCACCGAGTACAGACAGTCGCCTTCTTCTCGAATGTCCCGAACCGCTCGTCCTCGTAGGTTTCGGGGTTTTAGGCGTGTGCGGCTTCGACCGACTCGTCATCCATTTCGTTTTGGTACGGTAGCTGTGAATATAATCACACTGGTCGTAGGTGGTATCGGGTCGTCGTGTGGAATCCAGAGATCTATTACCGTGAGTGGCCTGTTTCAATCAAGAAGCATGGGGAACGATTTTCGCGAGACCACTGGAACGACGGAGAGAGTGACGGAATTGGTCGCCGCTTTCGAGGACGGGCGGGCGGGCGATGCCGAATTCGAGGCGTTGCGGGAGTTGCTCGCGACCGAAGACGCCAGGGACCGAGACGTCGCCATGTCTGGCATTCGTTCGGTCGGCATCGTCGACGAGGAACGAACCGAGGCGGCCGTCGACGTGTTGCTGGGGCACTGTTTCGACCAGCCCAGGCGAGTCCGCGAACCCGCCGCCGAGAACCTCTCGGACGTCGGTCGCGAGCAGAACCCGGCAGTGCTCCGCCCCGCCGTCGACACCCTTCGGGAGCGGCTCCACGACGCCCACGAGTCGACCCGGAGAGAGGCACTGTTCGCCCTCAGGGAACTGTGCAAGCACCACGCCGAACTGTTCGTGCCGCTCGTCGACGATCTCCGGGTCCGTCTCGACGACGGCGAGGCGTGGGTCCGGGAACACACACTGGCCGTTCTGGGGGAGATCGCCGCAGAGCGACCCGAAGCTATCACCCCGCCGTTCGACGATTTCGAGGCGTGCCTGGACGACGACGTCCCGAAAGTACGGTCCAAAGCGGTCCTGCGGCTCGGCTCTCTCGCGGAAACGCATCCGGATGCGGACCGTCCTTCCATCGATGACTTCCGGGCGTGTCTGGGCGACGACAGCTGGACGGTCCGTTCCAGCGCGGCCAGTGCGCTCGCTTCGCTCGCGGAGACGCGCCCGGATGCGGTTCGACCCGTCATCGACGGCATCCTCGCATTGCTGTCGCCACCCGCTGCGTTCGTCGGACCCGGTCCCAGGGGTGAACAGACATCCATCACACTGGCGCTCGGGCGGCTGGGTGTGACCTTCCCACGCGAGGCACCCCGTATCGCCTCGACACTCCAGAGCATCTTCGACGAAGAAGGTGCTGGAAACACCACGTTCGAACCCATATACGAATCGATCACCCGTGAGCTAGAGACGATTGCACAAGCCCACCCGGAGGCGGTCGTGCCCGCCATCGATGACCTTACCGCCAGCCTCGACGCGTCGAGGATCGAACGCCGTCGTTCTGCGGCCAGGGCACTCACGGCGGTCGGACGGACCCACCCCGACGAGGTTCGCCCCGCCGTCGAGAACTTAGAGGCCCGTCTCGAAGACGAGGATCCGTGGGTGCGTATGGAGGCGACCGAGGCACTGCTGGCGCTGGACGTGGTGGACTCCGAAACGGAATCGGCGGCTGAGGAGATCTGCGCGCTCTTTCTCGCCGCCGCGGACTCCCAGGAGGCGATCGACCGGTTCGTCGCCGCAGAGCCTACCGTGGGGGCGCTGGTGGTCACCGAACTACGATCCCGTGTCGGCGACATGGATTCGGTCGACGAGAAGCCCTCCGTGGCAGCGGCATTCCGGACGATCAGTACCATCGACGACGCCTATCGCTATCTGAGTCCTATCTCGATCTGAGCTTCGGTCTTCGTCACTGCACTGGCTCACTCGGATATCGCATTGCGGGCTGCCGTCTCATGGATGTCGTCCACTTTCCAAGACTTAATCCTCTATTCAGTCAGATTGGTATCTTTATCTTGTATTTGCAACCCTTTAGTTCATAAAATTGATTTTGTATTTCCAAACTCGGGTTTTTATTGTTAATATCTCTCGTTTTCACTCTAACTTATGCACTCTAGTTCCATTACCGATGATGTCGATAAGGCACATTATAACCTCCCAAAGGTCGTCACCACGGGCGACAGATTGGTGCCCTCGTTGGTTTCGAGAGGAACAAATTGAAGCTCTTGGATACCAGAATCCAGCACGAAGAATAACACTGATCAATTAAATCTTTAAACAAAGCACCAGTATTCAATCTGAAGGGCGTTATTTTGTATATAATACATGCGTAATTATAACTATTTGATCTCGGTTAGATACACCTTTTATTCCATCTCTTTACTTTTCTATTCCTTTTAGTAATAACATACGTACAGCTGTTATCGGTTGGTATCTCTTCGTCAGATAACCTCTTGTCACGTCGAACCGACGTGCAACCATGGCGTTCCCAATTCGCGTCAACGACGTGATGAGCAGTCCGGTCGAGACGGCGTCGCCTGAAACAACTGCCAGTACTGCCGCCGGCCGGTGTCACGCGGGCTCAATCGGGTCACTAGTCGTCGTCGAGGACGGAGAGGTCCTCGGCATCGTCACCAGCGACGACTTCGTGCGACTCCTCAGCGAGGAGTCGAGCCCGGAAGAGCGCTCGCTTTCGGAGTTTATGTCAACCCACGTTGTTTCGGTCGATGCGAGCGCCACCCTCGGCGCCGCGGTCGAAACAATGTTTGAGCATGATATCGCCCGGTTGGTCGTCTTCGATGGAGACGAGCTAGTTGGGCTGGTCAGCACTGACGATATCGTCCGTCACGTCCCGCAAATCCTCCAGCGGCGGGAAATCGAAGGCCACGAACAACAGACTGCCAACTACTACCGACATCAGGAGACTGCTTACGAAAAAAACGACTGGGACGTTGAGGGTACGGGACTCGACGACCACCACGTCAACGTCGGTGACAGAGTCGAGTTTTCGAAGACGATCAGCGAACAAGACGTGAGGACCTTCGCTGCCGCCAGTGGCGACACAAACCGGCTTCATCTCGACGAGGAGTACGCCAGCCAGACGCGGTTCGGCCGGCGAATCGTCCACGGGACGCTTGTCGGTGGATTGATCAGTGCTGCGTTGGCTCGTTTCCCCGGTGTAACTATATACATCTCACAGGACCTCTCGTTCCTAAAACCGGCCGACATCGATGTTCGCCTTACCGCAGTCTGTGAGGTTGTCGAGGACCTCGGCAGGAACAAATACCAGCTCACGACGGACGTGCTCAACGAGGACGGCGAACCGATAATTGAGGGCCAGGCCGCCGTCCTGATCGACGAGACGCCGGAGACAGGTCAGGTCACCGTCGAGGCCCTCGCCAGCGGGTGACCGAGCAGTTATAGTAACAATTAAACGATTTACACACTGATCGCACTGCTGCCATGCGATCAAGTGTGCATTGATTTCCAATGGCTACTATAGCAGACGCCTCCATCTGTTGTCTATCGGGAAACTATGAGACAGCACACGGAATTATGTCACTCGATATCATACTCTGATATGGAATGACTATCGACGAACTCACCGACTTCGGGTTGCACAAGATGACCGACGAGGAGGTAGAGGGGTTTCTCTCTAGCCAGAGTATGGGAACGCTGGGACTCCCAACAGACGTCGAACCCTACCTGATTCCGATGACCTACGGGTATAATGGAGGGGGGCGTCTCTACTTCTACTTCATCGGAGACAACGGAAGTCGGAAAATGGAGTTGGCCAACCAGGCAGAGTCGGCGGCATTCCTCGTGTACAGTGCGGAGACAGCGTTTAACTGGGAGAGCGTCGGACTCATCGGGACGATTCAGAAACTCCCGGAAGACAGACGTGGTGAACTCGACGAGACGACGACGCCAACGTGGCGCCCGGAACTGTTCGAGACCGCGAGTGACTCGCTTGAAACACAGATATACGAGTTCCAGATCGAGGAATGGACCGGCGTTCGACACACTGGTCTCCCGCCGGGATTTTATAACTGAATGCGTCCCCTCCTCGGAATGAATCGGGCTGCTCGGAGATAACGTCCTCCCCGGCGTGAACGCTGGGATGCTGTCGCTTAATTAAGCGAGAATTCACAGGAGAAAGCCCGCTTCGTGGCGGAGAGCGCGACTGAGGGTCTGCCAGATTTCCCGCTCTACGCCTCCTTCTCGCGAGTTTTCGAAGAGGTCTGTGACGCTCTCTCCGAGCGCTTAGGGTACCGCATCTTCCAGCTCAGTTTGTGCAGCTCGATAGCGACGGCGATGGTCAGGGCAATCCCACCGAGAACGAGCCACTGTTCCAGACTGACAGGTGCGGTTCCAAGGACTGCCTGAGCGGGCGGAAAGTACATCGCTCCGAGGTGGATCAAGAACGCAGTAATCGTCCCGGTAAGCAAGATGGGGCTCTGCAACGGTGATAGACGGAACAGAGAGGCCGTCTCGGAGCGGGCATTGCCGATATTGACCATTTGGAACAGGACGACCAGCAGGAGCAGGTGATTGCGGACAGCCGCCTCCGAAAGCCCCTGCTCCAGTAACCAAATGAACGTCCCGAACCCGATCACACCGATCACCATCGCGGCGACGAGTGTCCGTTCGATCATGATTTGATTGAAGATTCGCTCGTCAGGAGAGCGTGGTGGCCGATTCAACACGTCTCCTTCCTTGGGTTCGAATGCCAGGGCGACGTCCTGAATCCCGTTCGTGACGAGGTTCAACCAGAGAATCTGGACGGGCACCAGCGGGAGTGGTAGTCCGGCCGCTAAGCTCAACAGGACGAGTGTAACTTCTCCAGCGCCGGTGGAGATGAGCAGGAAAATGATCTTGCGGATGTTGTCGAACGCGATCCGGCCCTGTTCGATGCCCGCGACTATCGTCGCAAAGTTGTCGTCGCTGATCACGAGTTCGGCCGCATCCCGGGCCACGTCGGTCCCCATCTGTCCCATAGCGATACCGATATTCGCCTGCCGAAGCGCCGGTGCGTCGTTGACACCGTCACCCGTGACGGCGACGTAGTGTCCCATACCCCGGGCAGCTTCGACGATTCTGAGTTTTTGATCGGGCGAGACGCGTGCAAACACCCGCGTCGTTTCTATGATTTCCACAAGCTGTTCTTGGGAGGCGTCCATGAGCTCGGTTCCGGTGGTGACCTCCTCCGGAGACTCGGCCAGTCCGAGGGCACGGGCGATAGCAAGGGCCGTCTCTCGATGATCTCCCGTAATCATTGTGACAGTGATGCCAGCCTGCTGTGCTGACGTAATCGCCTCCTCGACACCGGATCGGAGCGGGTCGATCATCCCGATAAACCCGAGAAACGTCAACCCGGTCGGTTCTGACGGGGGCTGGCCGAGATCCTCGGTAGTCTCCAGCGTTCCTTCGGCGACGGCAAGCACGCGATATCCCTCGTGAGCCATCTCGGTCGCCTGCTGTTGCAGTTCTTGCCGCGAAAAGTCGCCCTCGCTTGCATCCGAACACATCTCCAGAACGCGCTCGGGCGCACCCTTGACGAATACCTGTTCCTGGTCACGGGTTTCATGAAATGTCGCCGCATAGCGCTGTTCGGGTTCGAAAGGGATCTCGTCAATCTGTGGGTTCGCGTCGAGCGCCGCCTCGCGGGACCACCCCAGCTTGTGACCGAACGCGAGAAGCGCGATGTCGGTCGGGTCACCGCGCCACGTCCACTCGTCGTCGCGTCGGGACAGGTGCCCTTCGTTACAGAGCACAGATGCGCGGGCGAGACGAGACAACTCGTTTGCGAGATGAGGCTCCGGAGGGTGCCCGTCTCTGAGGACACTCCCTTCCGGGGCATACCCCTCGCCGGTCACCTCAAACGTCCTTCCATCGGGGAGTTGAGCCTGTTTGACCGTCAATTCGTTTGCAGTCAGCGTTCCCGTCTTATCCGACGCAATCATCGTACAACTTCCCAGTCCTTCCACAGCCACTAGACGACGGACGATGACGCCTACCTTTGCCATTCTCCGGCTGGCGACGCCTAGCGCGACAGTGATTCCCACGGGGAGCCCTTCAGGGATCGCCGACACGGCTAACGCAACGGCGAACAGGAACATTTCGACGGCGTCGTACTGCTGGACGAAGATTCCGAGGAGGGCGGTGATTGCCGCGGCGGCGAGTACGACGAGGCCGACAATGCGGGTAAATCGCTCCATACGCGTCACGAGGGGAGGCTGTCCGCCCTCAACGGCCGTGACGTCCTCGGCCAATCGGCCGACAACCGTATCGGCACCGGTTTCGACGACGACACCGCGCCCCCGCCCACGGTTGACCACCGTTCCCGCGTAGGCCATATTGCGCCGATCTCCGAGTGAGGCCCGGTCGTCGCCTGCCCACTCTTCGTCTTTCAGGACGGGGGCTGATTCGCCGGTGAGTGGCGACTCGTCGATCTCTAGACCATGTGTAGAAACGAGTCGAATGTCCGCAGGAACACGGTACCCAGATTCTAGAAGCACGATATCACCAGGGACGACCTCTTCTCCATCGATGTCGCGTGTCTCACCATCTCGAATGACCGTCGCCCGGGTCCTGATGAGTTGCTGCAGTGCCTGACTGCTGCGTTCTGCACGCCATTCTTGGATACCGCCGACGAGCGCGTTGATCAACAGCACCAGGGCGATGAATCCAGCGTCAGTCTCCTCACCGATGGCAAACGAGACAATTGCCGCGGTGGCGAGAATGTAGATAAGTGGGTTTTTGAACTGACGGAGGAAGATTTGCCACACGGTGACCGGCTTTGTCTTCGGCAGGCGATTTGAGCCGTGTTCAGAGCGCCGGCTTTCAGCGTCCTCGGTTGAGAGACCATCTGAATCGGCGTCAAGGGCGTCGTATATCTGACTTAGCCCCCGTGAATACCAGGATTCGGTGTTCGTCGAAGCGGAGACAACCATTAGTTACGGGGTGTACACCGGGGGACGACTTAGTGGTCAGTGTCGAGTACAGAAGCAGGGTGTCGTTTAACCAGAGGGGCGATTCAGGGCGGGATCCGCGTTGAGAACGATAGGCTGCTACATCTGGTACCACAGGCGATTCGTCACGTTCGTCGCCGTGGGCGTCTACGAGGAGCTCCTATTTCGGGGATATCTCATCACCAACATCACAGAGGAACGTACGTGGTTCGAGCGGGTTCGGGGTACGGCTGCGGTCGGACTTGCCACGCTGTTTACGTCGGTCGTCTTCGGGGTGGCACATGCCGGGAACCCGAACGCAACGCTGGCAAGAAGCGTTCCCCCTCGTGGAAACGAAAGAAGACGACATTATCAAACCGCTCATCAACTTCGAATAGTCCGTTGCCTCGTTTCTGACGTACTCTGAGGAAATACTCCCTTTTTCGATAACGAAATAGAGAGAGGGCACCGTCGGGCAAGTATAAGTCTTTCAGGAGTGACAACTCAATAACGATGCCCGATCCGCCGACTATAGTAACAATTGAAACGATGTACACACTGATCGCACTGCCGTCGTGCGATCAGGTGTGCATTGATTTTCAATGGCTACTATAGCATGTTGGTAGTGTTCGGGCTGATAACCGTCCTGTGGTGCTGTTCGTAACCGAGCCGATACCACCGACATCACCGCAATCGGGATCGTGGCTGCACCTGTCACGTTCAGTGGAGATATGAATCTGTTCGTATTCGCAGCGACCAGCGCGTTCGGTCGCGTACCACACGGACACACCTGAGGGTTACTAACCAGTGCAGTTGCTCAAAGCTATCAGCAATCTTCCGGAAAGAGCGGCGGTGATCGTTCCGATAAAGTGCTGCTTGGGAGAGTACGCTCACCGCGAGCTACCACTCATTTGGGGCAGTCAGGGTGTGTCGCAACGGTTTCTGTCCCACAAGAGTTGCACTGGTAGCAGTGGCGGTTGTCCTGGGTGACTTCTGGGGGCTCCAGATCAGGGATCACCTTGACGAATCGGTGAGCATCAGCCCCCGACTGTTGCTTACTGGACGATGTATTCGGGTTCTCGTATTTCCAAAGGCGTGTTTCTATTTCTTCTATCCGCTCGTATTTCTGGTTAAATTGGTCTTGTAATTGCCGATATTCTTGTACTTTTGCTTGCTTTCCTTCTCAAATCTTTCGATTTGCAGCTCAAACTGAAGCAACCGAGAGTACAAGCCGATTCGTGAGCGATACAATGGCGCTTTCTCTGTCCTGTGGACACTGCTCGCGAGCAGTCAACACTTGCACGGAGGTCTCAGTGACCGAAATCCAGCCCAAGGCAACGGCTGAGTACTGTCGGTTCTGTGGAGACAGGACAGCCGATATCTCCGGCGAGGCGTACACGTATGTCCGGTTGCCCGACGAAGTGGGGCGAGAAGACGGCGTGTTCTGGTTCACGATTTGCCGGGAGTGTACGCTTCAGGACCGCGACAACGTCGAGCAGGCCGCCTTCGCTCTTCCACGAGGCAGATCGAGACCATCTCGTCACCTGCGATGTCTGCGGGGCTGTTGGCTGCCAGTCTGCCAGTACTCGCCAGCCAGCAGCGGAGACGTATCGGCTCGCGAGCGTTATTTCTTAGTCGGTCACAATCAACGGCTTCGACGGGGCAACGCACTCTTGTAGTGAGTGCAGTCCTATCATCACGCTCGACTGTGTGAAACGCCCTGACCGGACATACGACGATGAAGTGCCGCGTCTCGTCGAGCCCCCTTTTGATGCAGTTGCGAAGACAGCAGGCGCTGCTCCGGCAGACAGTACACAGGTCGAGATCGGCGGGTGGATTGGGTAGCCGGCGGTAGTTCCACGAAACTGGTGGGTCTGCTCCGCTAATGAGCAGTACAGGGGAGCTACGAATCGTTTGATAGAGAAATCCAAATAACACCCCCAAAGGCACTGTCTAGTTGAGCGAGTTTGAGAAGCGAGGAGGTCGTAGCGAGAAGTGTCCATGCAACTCGCAGACCTCCTCAGAGGAACGTTAGATGAGGACAGCCAAGACGTTTGGGAGAATGAGCGCACCCCGCACCCGTCCGCCGGTTTGGGGTGCGTCTCCATACTGCGGGGCTGTCGATCAGGAAGACGGTCGCTATCTGGGACTTGCTGGGTGTCGATCGCTCTCACGGGGCGGTCTGGAATTGGGTGCATACACTGGCTGAAGCACAGAGCGACCCGCCGACGGCGGAGCCGTCGCGGGTCGCGGTCGATGAGAAACAAATCGAGATCGATGGGGAGAAAAAGTGGTTGTACGCCGCTGTCGACACTGAACCAAAGTTACTTCTCGAAGTTGACGTGTTCAGCCGCTGCGGGACTGACCCCGCGGCGGCGTTCCTGCACCGGCTCACTCAGAAACACGATGTTGCCGAGACAGAGTTTCTCGTTGATGCTGGCGGCTATCTGACTGCCCTCTCGCGTCACGATTTGAGCGGTCGGCTCGACTATCGAATCCGGAACCACTTCGAAAAGTGGTTCCAGACTGTGACCGTGCGAATCGACCGCTTTCACTCCTTCTGGAGGGACAGTCAATCCAGCGCGAAACAGTGGCTACGACGCTTCAGACACCACTACAACCACGAACGACCCAACCAAGAACTCGACGGACGAACGCCAGCTGAGGTCGTCCAGAACTAGACAGTGCCCTTCTGGGTAGTTCGCATCCAGATTGAACAGTTATTCCAGCCAAGATTCCCTTGAATCTCATTTCGTATGCATTGAGACTGCAAGTCTCAACTACTGACAAACTTCCGTGGTTGAGACGGTCCGTTGCGTGACGACTCACCTGCTTGGGCGTCGATATACTCCTCGATGAACTCGCTGGACACGTCGCCCGCAATTGAGGCGAGGTGCGAGCGCGTCCACAGCGACGGCAATCCGAAGTCGAACTCATCACGGAGGTGGCGGGAGGAGTGGCCAAGTTGTCGGCTTCATCCCACGACTGAAGTCGTGGGTTTTCGCCTCACAATCACTGTAATTCCACGTTCTTGGATGTAGTTCTTAACGATCGAAGCCACGGCCTGAACCGAAACCCACTACACACGACGATTGGTACACCCTAATCTATGCTGGCCTTGCCAGCCTTGGATATGATATCAGCAGTTCTAGTACAGCTGAGTGAGATCAGCATCACAAGTGGCTACGGACTGGTCGTGTTTTTCATGATTGGCCTTTTCGGAGGTGCACACTGTCTTGGAATGTGCGGCCCGCTCGTTGCAACCTATGCCGAGCGTATGGAAACCCAGGACCGGTGGGCGAGCGCACTCACACTCTATGAGGTGCGTCAGCACACACTGTTCAACCTCGGCCGGACGGTGAGCTACGCCATCATCGGATGCGTCTTCGGAGCTGCCGGCGCGCTACTGTACGGAACCATCGGGCTCGCTGGATTTCTCCGGCCAGCTCAGGGTGTCGTCGGAATCTGCATTGGCGTAGCAATTATCGTTATGGGACTCACCCGGTTAGCCGGCTACCAACAAGGAGCCGTTGAAGGAGTTGTTGCCGGTACTGGGTTCGGCTCACTATTCGCGCGAACCTACACAGTCATTTCAAGACGGGTCGACCGCTGGGTCAACGGTATCGGCATTATCGGCCTCGGCGCGCTTCATGGGTTGTTGCCGTGTATGCTTCTCTATCCGGCATTCC
This sequence comes from Haloarcula sp. CBA1115, assembly GCF_000827835.1. NCBI lineage: Archaea > Methanobacteriati > Methanobacteriota > Halobacteria > Halobacteriales > Haloarculaceae > Haloarcula > Haloarcula sp. CBA1115. The sequence goes on from NZ_CP010529.1 coordinate 40,419, forward strand.
TGTACGCGTTTGCCCAGGGCTCACCCGTATATGGCCTCCTCTCGCTCGGTGCGCTCGGGGTCGGGACGATCCCCAGTGTGTTTCTCTACGGAACGGTTATCCAATCAGTGAGCACCCGCCAGCGGCAGGTAGTCCATTACGGACTCGGTGTATTGTTCGTTGGGCTCGGATACATACTGGTAGCGATGGGACTTATGCGGTTTGGCGTCATGCTTCCGTTACCAGATATCCCGTACTATCAACCGATCGCCGAATCGGAGGCGGTTGCGTAATATGTCCACCTGTACACTCTGTGACCTCCCCGTCAAAGACCCGATTACCAACGATGACATTGACGGCGAGTTCTGCTGTCGAGGCTGTTTAGAGGTCGCACAGTTAGTTGACGACGGTGAGGATGTCGACCTTTCGATTGCGGCCGTCCGTGACCGTGTCGAGGCCGAGGAGACCAGGCCCGATGGCCCCGAGGGTGCCGAAACAGCCTACCTCTCGATTGACGGGATGCACTGTCAGACTTGCGAGGGATTCATTGAACTCCTTGCCGAAGAGGAGGAAGGCGTTCACGAGGCGCGTGCGAGTTACGCGACTGAAATGGCACAGGTGGTGTACGATCCTGACTGCATCGATCGAAACGCGATCGCTGCGGCACTCAGTCGACTGGGCTACCAAGCTCACGGTCCTGACGAAGAGAACGACTCACTACGTTCACGCGTCGAGTTCGGCAAATACCGTGCGGTGCTCGCGGCAGTTCTGATGATGCCTGTGTTGGTTCTCTACGTCCTGTTCATATACCCGGTGTATCTCGGCATCTATCCCGAGAGTTTCCTCTATGGGAGCACTGTCGAGGCGATGGTGTTCTGGCCACTAATTGTCTGGAGCACACTCATACTCGTCGGACTTGGATACCCGGTCTTCCGTGGGGCCTACGTGAGCCTGAGAGTCGGTCGCCCGAACATGGACGTGTTGATAGCTATCGCGGTACTTGCAGCGTATCTCTACTCGCTGGCAACCTACCTCACGGGCGGGCGTGACCCGTACTTCGACGTCGCAGTGATGGTGCTCGCGATCGTCACTATCGGCAATCATCTGGAGTCACAGGTCAAACACGCTGCACTCGGTAACCGTGCCGACCTCACGGATTCACGCGTCGATGAGGCCCGCCGACTCGACGACGACAGTGAGACCAGTGAAACCATCGAAATTGCGAAGTGTGAGCCTGGCGACCGGCTGTTAGTCAAACCCGGCGAGCGGATCCCGGTCGACGGCCAGATCGTCGACGGGACTGCCGCGATTGATGAGGCACTTATCACGGGTGAATCTCTCCCGCAACGAAAATCGGTCGGGGACAGTGTCCTCGGCGGGTCGATCCTTACTGACAATGCGATTATCGTTGAAGTTGGTCCCGAAAAAACTAGCACGATGGATCGCCTCGTCGAACTCCTCTGGAACGTCAAGAGTTCTGCCACGGGTGTGCAACATATTGTCAACCGCTTTGCGGTACTGTTCGTTCCATTCGTACTCGGACTTGCCGCGCTGACCGCCACCGGCTGGTTCGTCCTTGGTAACGACCCGAACACAGCTATAATGGCCGGGGTCGCCGTGCTAGTAGTCTCGTGCCCATGCTCGCTCGGCATCGCTACTCCGCTCGCTCTCGCAGCGGCCACCCGCGATGCCACCGACAATCGCATGCTCATTCTCAACGAGACAGTGCTTGAACGGATCGACGACTCTTCGGTCGTCGTATTCGACAAGACTGGGACGCTCACCACTGGGGAGATGGAGCTTGTGGACGTCGTTGGCGACGATCCCGACGAAGTGCTCGCGATGGCGGCCGCCGTCGAACGTCGGTCAAGCCACCCAATCGCCGCTGCCATTGACGAGGCTGCCCCGCCGACCACGCGATCGGTGTCGAGTTTCGAGAGCGCCGACCGTACCGTGTCAGCACTTGTCGACGATACTCGCGTCGTTATGGGCCACCCGGGCTCATTCGATACTGACGAGTGGACAATCCCCACGGAAATCGAGGCAGCTGTCACGGACGCTTACGAGTCGGGTACTCATCCAACGGCGGTTGCTTGGGAGGGGGCCGTCAAAGGAGTCGTTACAGTCCAAGATACGCCCCGTGAGAGTTGGGAACGCGTGGTTTCCGAGACCGCGGCCGCGGATCGGGATATCGTCGTGCTGACTGGTGACGACGAGCGGATGACTGAGACGTTTGCAAACCATCCCGCAGTTGATCACGTCTTCGCAGGCGTGCGCCCCGAGTCGAAGGAAGTGATCGTCCAGGGACTCCGCGAGCGCGGGACGACGACAATGATCGGCGACGGAACGAACGACGCGCCCGCACTCGCTAGCGCCGACCTCGGGATCGCAGTCTCGAGCGGCACCGATCTGGCGATCGAGGCGGCCGATGCGGTAGTGCTTGACGACCGTCTCGACGCCGTTCCAGAGGTCTTCGAGTTGGCGAGTGAAACTCGAGGCCGGATCAAACAGAACCTCGTCTGGGCGGCCGGCTACAACGCGATTGCACTCCCATTGGCGATAACCGGTGTGATCACACCGTTGATCGCCGCCGTTATGATGGCGATCAGTAGCCTCATTGTCGTCTTTAACTCGAAACGTCGACTCCTTCCGGCGGACGGAGATTATTTGGCTGAGCCCGACTCTGGCGAACGCACCGAACAACTCGACGCTCCAGTCCAGTCGGACTGAGCGCTCGAACGCCAGGTATTGCCCCTGACACTCCGGCTGAAACTATTGCCGAATCTAGAAGCGGCGTGAGGTCAGAAGCAAGCCCAGAGGAGACTCACCTTGCTTACTGTAGCGGCGGTCTCGGCTTGGTCAAGGACCATAGGATTCGTCGACAACGGGTCCGCTGAAGACGCCATAGAGGAACTTGAAATACCAGAGCACGAGCAGTAGCACCGGCAGCCCCATCACGGTGACAAGGTTGAGCGCGAGTGGTGAGACGACGGCCTCTCGGACGGTCAGTCCGGTCGCAGGGTAGATAACTGGGTACAGCAGAAGCGCAACGAGGAGGCTCAACAGCGCGGGAAGAGTTAGCGCACTCACGAGCCATCGCCGATACTGCTCGCGGCGAGCGAAGCCTATCCCAGCCAGGCCTGAGAGGGCAGAGAGAGCGACTACCACAGCAATCGGGACAGAGAGAACGGCGTCAGCTGTGCCGCCGGCGTCTGTCACGACGACAGTCGTCAGAAGGATGGCGACACCACCGAGATATGATACCGTTCCGGCGATACCGTACCTGCGCAGGTCGGCGGCAAGGGAGGAGCCAGTCTTGGCCGAGATGAAAGCCGCGCCCGTGACGACTGATACCGTGGTCAGTCCGACACCTGTCAAGAGCGCCGGCACCGACAGCGTCGGAACATCGAAGATCCAGCGCCCGGCGAGGACGCCAAACAGCAGTGGTGCGAGCGTGCTGCCCCCGACGAAAGAAGCGTCACACATCCGTTGCCACCGATCGTCCTCGCATTGCTCGCGCAGTTCCGGTGCTATGCCCCGGAACAACAGCGCGAGAACAAACCCGATAACGAGCAGATAGTTGTCAGCGAGCAACCGAGAGTACACGCTCGGGAACGCGGCTAACAACATTGTTCCGAAGGCGACCAGCCACACCTCGTTGGCGTCCCAGACCGGCCCAAACACCGACAGGAGTGTCTCCCTGTCGTCTTCGTCGCTCCGAGTGGCGTACAGCATACCGATGCCGAAGTCGAATCCGTCGAGAACCACGTACATTGCCAGCGCGAACATGACGACGCCAAACCACACCTCTGGGAGCGCGTCAAGGAGGTAGCGATCCACGGAGAGCAACTCAGTCATCGCCACCCACCCACGGAATGCGTCCGTGTCCGGTTTCCTGCGACGGGGCAAGAACGCCGAGGTCCTGCAGTTCCTCTCTCACGAGCCACCGTAAGACGAGGAGAGCCGCGGCAATTAGCCCAACATACACGATGAGAAACACTGCCAGCGTCGCCATCGCTTCCCCGGCGGTCAGCGACTGCGAGACTGCATCACTGGTCTTCAATTCGCCCTGAATGACCCACGGCTGCCGACCGATCTCTGTGACGTACCAACCGGTGAGCAAGGCGGCGTACCCCAGTGGCGTCGCGGCCATCATCGCCTTCAGGAATCGGTCGCTGTCGGCGAGTTTGTCTCTGTATGTGAGGGACCCTCCCCACATTGCGAGACCGATGAAAAGGAAGCCGAGTCCGACCATAAACCGGAACGACCAGAACACCAGCGCCACCGGGGGGTTGTGTTCGTACTCGTTCAACCCGAGTACCTCAGCGTCAGGGTCACCGCCGGTGGCGAGGTAGGAACCGAGGCCAGGTAGACTGACGGTGTAGAGGTTTTCCGCGTGTGGGTCGGTCAGCGCACTGAGATCTTTCGGAAACGCGAGTAGGTGAAGGTCGGCCTGTCCAGTCTCGTAGTGGGCCTCCATAGCGGCGAACTTCTGGGGCTGGGTGTCCGCGACGTGGCGACCGTAGGCATCACCGTGAACGGCCTGCAGTGGTGCTGTAACCAGCAATAACAGGACCGCGATCTTTAGAGAGGCTTGCCAGGCCGTCGAGTCGTGGGTCTTCCAGACCAAGTACGCCGAGACACCACCGACCAGCAATGCGACAGAGATGACGGAGGCGTTGACCATGTGGACGTACATCCACGGGAGTCGCGGCGTGAGAAAGGCAGCTACCGGGTCGGTCAGCCTGGCGACCCGCATTCCGTTCTGGGTTATCATATCATAGCCTTGAGGTGTCTGCATCCAGGCGTTGACCACTAGAATCCAGAACGCCGACAGCCATGCACCGATCCCGACCAGCACCGACGAGAGGACATACGTTCGGTCGCTCACCCGCTCACGTCCGAAAAGCAAGATGCCGAGGAAGACGGCTTCGAGGAAAAACGCTATCTTCGCCTCAAAGGCCAGCGGACCACCGATCAATTCGCCAGCGATTGTCGCAAACCGCGGGAAGTTTGTCCCAAACTGGAAGCTCATGGGGATGCCTGTTACCGTACCCATCACGAAGCCGACTGCGAAGACCGTCACCCAGAAAGAGCGCAACCGACTGAACCGTTCATCGTCGGTCCAGACGTCTTTCCAGGTGAAATAGATGATGAACGGTGCCAGCCCGACCGAGAGCGCGGCAAAGAGGATGTGAACAGTAATCGTCCAGCCAAATTGTGCACGACTCGCGAGTTCTGGGGAGAGGAAAATCAGCCATTCCGCGTTGACAGCACTGTACGTTTCGAGTGGGAGCACACCATGATCTATCCTCTCGACAGTAATACCGGACTAGCATGGTTTTCACTTTCGAGTACCGTACTACAGTGTTTGATGTTATCGGAGTCGTAGTTCTTTAGCAGTCGGAACCGCGGGTTAGTGGCACACATCGAAATATCGCCGGTAACAGGATTGAAACTATAGTAGCCATTGAAAATCAATACACACCTGATCGCACGACGGCAGTGCGATCAGGTGTGTAACTCGTTTCAATCGTTACTATAGCTGTACTGATCGATCAACTACTGTCGCGCCTCCACTTCCGTAGCGAAATAGCTGTCTGTGATATTTTTATGGACAGCGGAGTCCGTCGTGTTTAGTTGAGCGTGAAAAGTGATGCAGACTGATTTCTTGGTACCTATGCCAGAAATCAGCCGCCTCAGTGGGCATAGAGACTGGATTGAGTTGGGTTTTGAGGAACGCGAGCGGACACCCGAGTCGGCGATGGCGTTGGGCATTCAATCGCACGTTGTGGCATTGTCACTGTCGAATACCATCGAAGTACTCGAAGATCTGGGTGTCCAACGCAGTCGCAGAGCCATCCACGATTGGGTTTGACGATGGTTTCTATGCCCAGAAGTAATATTATGTGTCGTGGTAACTCCTCGTAATCATCAAAAAATTAATTACTATATTATGAAATGGTTCTATCTGACGTATGGAATTCACACGGCAGGAGTCCCTTGATCGACTTCAGGAAACAGTATCGGGCGGCGATCCGATCATCGGCGCAGGTGCAGGGACCGGTATCTCGGCGAAGTTCGCCGAGCGCGGTGGCGTCGATCTACTGATCATCTACAATTCCGGTCGCTATCGGATGAACGGTCGGGGGTCGCTGGCTGGCCTCCTTCCTTACGGTGACGCCAACGAGATCGTCGTCGAGATGGGCCACGAAGTGCTTCCAGTCGTCGAGGACACGCCAGTTCTCGCCGGCGTCAACGGGACCGACCCGTTCCGACAGATGGATGTGTTCATCGAGAGCCTGAAACGACGTGGGTTCTCGGGCGTCCAGAACTTCCCGACGGTGGGTCTCATCGACGAGGACAGCGGGTTCAGACAGAATCTCGAGGAAACGGGGATGGGCTACGACAAGGAAGTCGACATGATCCAAGAAGCGGCCGAGCAAGGAATGCTCACCTGCCCATACGTCTTCAGCGAGGAGCAGGCTCGCGAGATGGCCGAGGCCGGAGCGGACGTGGTTGTCTCACATATGGGACTGACTACATCTGGGGATATTGGTGCCGAGACGGCACTAGATCTCGATGCCGCAGCCGAGCACGTTCAAGCTCATCACGACGCCGCAAAAGAGGTAAACGAGGACGTACTGGTGATCTGTCACGGCGGCCCGATCGCATGGCCCGACGATGCCCAGTACGTACTGGAACACACCGAGGGTGTCGTCGGATTCTTCGGTGCGTCGAGCATCGAACGCCTCCCAACTGAGGAGGCAATCGAAGCACAGGCCCGCGAATTCAAGGAGATTAGTCTCGAAGATGACTGATAGCGAATACTTCATCACTCCTGATGACGTCGAAAGTCAGCTCTTCGATTGGGGCGTCCTGAAGTGGCTGAGCACGCCTGACGTGACGGGTGGCGAGCGCTTCAGCGCTGGCGTCGTCAAACTCGAACCCGGAAAGGGCCATGAGCGCCACTCGCACCCTGACAGCGACGAGATCCTCTTCGTCATCCAGGGCGAGGGTGAACAAGAGGTCGCCGATCAGACACGCGATATCTCGGCCGGCGAGATGGTGTTCGTTCCTGAAGGCGTCGAACACGGAACCGTCAACACCAGCTGGGAACCGTTGTTACTGCTCGCGGTCTACGCACCACCGGGTCCTGAAGAGGTACTCCGGGATCTTCCTGAGTGTGAGATCGTCCCGCCGGGCGAACTGCCGACACCCGAGAACGTGGAGGAGTGAGTATGGCCGTCACAATCGTTGGGACCCTCGATACGAAAGGCGAAGAGATAGGTTTCGCTCGAGATGTCCTTCGCGCGCAAGGCGTTGACGTACACATCATCGACACGGGCGTGGTGGACGACCCGGAAATCGATCCGGACACTGCTGCAAGTGCAGTCGCCGAAGCGGGCGGCACCACGCTGGGGCACCTCCGGGACGATGCCGACCGCGGTGAGGCGATCGAAGCGATGGGCAAGGGCGCAGCGGCGATCGTCCAGCAGCTACACGATGCTGGCGACCTCGACGGTGTGCTCGGACTCGGCGGCTCGGGCAACACCTCGATCGCGACCACGGCGATGCGGGCGCTGCCGGTTGGTGTCCCGAAAGTGATGGTCTCGACGATGGCCTCCGGCGACATTGAACCGTATGTCGGTGCCACTGACGTGATGATGTTGTATTCGGTGGCTGATATTGAGGGACTCAACCAACTCTCCCGGAGGGTGATTGCTAATGCTGCCCTCGCGATGGTCGGGATGGTCACGAACCAGCCAGACATCGAAGTTGAAGACCGCCCCACTATCGGGATCTCGATGTTCGGTGTCACCACACAGTGCGTCCAGACGGCTCGGGAGTATCTCGAAGAACGAGGCTACGAGACGATCATCTTCCATGCGACTGGGACCGGTGGGAAGGCGATGGAGGACCTCGTGAGACAAGGCGTCATCGACGGTGTGTTGGACGTGACGACGACGGAGTGGGCCGACGAGCTTGTAGGGGGTGTGCTGGCTGCTGGCCCCGACAGGCTGGACGCCACCGCGGAGACGGGCACGCCACAGGTCGTCTCGACGGGCGCGCTGGACATGGTCAACTTCGGGCCACGAGACTCCGTCCCAGAGGAGTTCGAGGGGCGGGACTTCCACATCCACAACCCACAGGTAACGCTGATGCGGACAACGGCCGAGGAGAACGCTGAGCTGGGCGAGGTCATCGCGAAGAAGCTCTCGGCAGCGAACGGACCAACTGCCCTATACATTCCACTTGGAGGTGTTTCGATGCTCGACGTCGAGGGAGAGGATTTCCATGATCCCGACGCCGACACAGCCCTGTTCGAGGCACTCAAAACAAATCTGGCTGAATCGGTCGAATTGGTCGAGATGGAGACCGACATCAATGACGAAACGTTCGCCCGGGCACTGGCCGAACAGCTTGACGCGTATATGCGGGCGGTAGATCTCGCTCCGGAGGGGTGATTACTGCTTCGTAGGAATCTCCGACACCGGACTGGTACGCCTGCTCCCAGCGTTGGTCACCGTCGGACCGTCAGTCATCGCGCACCGCCGCGAGCAGTCACGTCGGATTCGAGGAGAGACATACCGATACGGGGGACGAACGGCCGCAAAAGGCTTCGCCCTGTCGGAACTGTTTAGCCCGCGTTGCTCCTCGACCGACCAATGCGAGTCCTCGATCGGCAGCCTTACTCCTACGTCCTACTGGCCCGCGACGGCGAGTGGATTCTCACCTTCCTCCTCGGCGGACCGGTAGAGCGCGATGTCTCCGTGCGCTTGACGCCCGCGGAGGTCACTGCAATCGAAGACGGCGAGTCCTCGGCCACGGACTTGGTCGAGACCGTCCGCACCGACCTCTCAGCGTACGATGACAGACGGATCAGGCCGACAGTCTGGCCAGGGAAAACGGACGACGAATGAGCATAGCGGTCCCGCCAGTTTCGTCAGTGCTCTTCCGTTGCGAACGTGGCGTGTCGGTTCAGCGTCCGGACGAAGTCCGCCTCGTCGATAGCAGTCAGCGACTCGTGTCTGGATAGTTCCTCGCGGAGCCAGTCACCGGCGCAGGCGTCGACGAACTCGGCCCACTCGTCGAGGCGGAAGTCCTCGAAGTCGTAGACGGTACCGCCGAGACCGTGCCCTTTTCCCTGAAAGAGTCGGATCTCACGGTCGTCGAAGGACAGTCCGAGTTCCTTGGGCCACTCGGAACTGTGGTTGCTGTCGGGAGTGTGCTCCGGACTCGAGAGGACGTAGTAGGTTGCCATACGGTGGATTCTGCCAGTGGGTCACTCCGAGTAGTCCCCGGTTGGACGGTCGCCGCCGAAGACGGCCGCTTCGAGGGTCTCGCCCCCGGTCGCCCGGAGTGCCCGACCGAGCAAGTGGGTACAGTCTGCCTGTGCTCGGGGATTACCCGTCGGGAGCCTGTCGACGGCCCGCGAGAAGGTTCGTACCACGGCATCGTCGGCCCGGAATACGTTCTCCTCACTCGCACGCTCGACGGACTGAGACACGGCCTCGACACACGCCTCGACCTCGGCGGCTAGTTGGCTCTGCGTCGTTCCCGCGACTACGACGTCGGCGTAGACTCCTTCGAGAAACGTCGCCGGGTCCTCGACGTGGCTCTCCAAGGCGAACGCCCGGAGGGCGGCATCGAGACGCCGACGCCACGCTGGCGTCTCGGCTTCGACTGCGTCGACGTACGCCCGGGTGTAGACTCCCGCAACGAAACCGGCGGGATCGTCGGGGAGTTCCCGCGTCGCAGTTGCTTCCATCCGCTCCGAGCAGACGGCCAGCCACGCCTCGGTGTTGTCGTGGTCGGCATTCGTCCGACCGACTTCGGCGAGAGCCGCCGCATACACCCGTTCGAGGATGCTCGCCCGCGCCATCCCGACCCACGCGAAGTCAGTTCGCTGTTCGGCGGCGACGACTTCGGTCACGCCGAAGCGAACTTCCGCAGGGTCGGCCTCGACTGCCAGCGCCAGTGCGGTCCCGAAGACCGAAGCGACGTAGTGTACGGGATGCAGTGGGTACTCCGTCGCCGTTGCAGTGGTTTCGATCTGGGAGAGTACCGACTCCACCAGGCGATCGTGCGTTCGCCCGCCGGCGTCAGTCCGAGTCAGCACTGCCAGAAGAACGGCCGCGTCCGCTTCCGCGAACGCGTCGAACCACTCCGTCTTGCTCGGTCCCTCGATCCCTTCTCGCGCTCCGCGGAACGCCCGGACGAGCGACCCAAGCCACTCTCCGGCCAGGTTCGCCTCGCCCTCTGCGGCCCACCCTGTAGCTGCGTCGCCGTAGACCGAACGCAGGAACGCGACCGGATCCGAGACTAAGTCACCCGTGGCTGCCAGGTCCTCAATGCGCTCTGTCAGGCTGTCGAACCACATACTCTCGCTGTGTGGCGAAATCCCGTCGGCAGGCTCGGTGTCGTATCCCCGGACCTGCGTCGAGAGCGCCCCACGGTAGACCGCCCGAAGGTACGGCTCGACCACTGCTGTCGGTGCATCGCCCGCTACTCCGCGGGTCACGGTCGCGTCGTAGCGGTCGATCCAGTCCGCGAACCCTGGCGAATTCGGGAGTCTGAGGGCTCCTTTGCCGTAGGGGCCCGACTTGGCCACGTCTCCCTGTTCCACGATGGCTAGGGTCGCGAGCGCGCCGGCGTGGAGTGACGCACGGCACTCCCACTCGTCGTCGGGGACCTCCGAGTCAGCGATCGTATCGACCAGCCGGTGACACTTCTCGAACAGTCGCTCGGCACGGTCGAGGTCGCGGTAGTGAACGACGTGCCAGATTGCCCAGCTGTACGTGTCGACCACGAAGGATTCGGGGTGATCGACGAACGACGACTCGGCCGTGCTCCGACAGAGTTGTTCGCCGGTCGCCACCAGCCACGGCTCGAATCGGTCCGCCGGACAGTTGTGGTCGAACACCCAGAAGCCGATTGCGCTCACGGACGCGACGTGTAACAGCTCGGCCCGGTTCTCGTCGTGCTGGAGCGACGTGGCCACGTCTCTCGCAGCAGCGTCGACCGCGTCAATCCAGACGGGGAGGTCGTCGGTCGGCATCTCCACACTCCCGAGGGCCCCGAGCATCGATCCGAACACGTTGCCGAGGAGGACGGACGCGTGACCGTCCTCGTACTCGGACGCTGTCTGGTCGACGAGCGCGATCACCGGTGCGAGCACCGCCTCGGCACTCGCCGACTCCTCGGCTCGTTCTACGAGCCGTCCGACAGTCTTCCCGTAGATCCGACAGAGCGGATACAGGCCGGGTTCGGGATCGATGGCGTTCCCGTCCACCATCTCGTGGAGCAGATGGTCGACCGTCGCGAGTGCCCCCTGATTCGGCTCTCCTCCGGCTTCTGGTCGGGCAAGCGTCGACAGGGCCGTCGTGACGGCGGTCACGATAGGTTCGACGTCGCCACCGACCGAGTCCCGACCGTGGGGAGTCGCGGTCTCGTTGGTCAGTGCCAGCGCACGAACTGCAATGGCCTCGACCCACGCGTCGGCTGTCGGGTGCTCGCTCGCCACAGTCGCCATAGCAGTGCCCGCGACCGTTCCCCGGTACCTGATCGCCGCGTCCGTGTCACAGCGGTTCCCTGCGACGTCTCCGACGAGGTCGTCGACCAAGAGCAGCCACTCCCGTGCGGCGCTCGGCTGGGCGGTCCGTGCGACGACAGCGACGGCCTCGGCAACGACCTGCCCGACGAAGGCCGCATCGAGAGCACTGTCGGGCATGCCAGCGATCGCTGCCAGCGTACTCTGGCCCGCGACCGAATCGACCGCGAGTGACCGACGGGAAGGAGTTCGATTTTCGGGCCACTCCAGCGCGGACAGCAGATCCTCGGCGACCGCCTCTGGCGTCCGATCGGCCGTCAGGTCAGCGTCTCCAAGGTCGAACTCGATACGGTCGCACCAGGCCTCGACGTCGTCACAGCCAGTCCGGTCGGCGAGGGCGTCCAGATGCTCCCGTCGGTCGTTATCACAGAGCAGCACTGCACCGGAACAGACCCCTGCCTCGACCCAGTCAGCGAGCGCCCGAACGCCAGCGTCGCTCACGATCCGTGCTGGCTCGGCCCCGTACGTCGCGACTACGACTGCGTTGGGCGTGGCGTCGATTCCCACCCTGCTGTGGTTTGGCTGACGGAGGTCAGAGAGTCTGACCGTCGCTCCCCGCATCGTAAGTGCCGTCGCAACGCTCGCTGTGAGCCGTCGCTTCCCGCTGGCTTTCGGTCCCGAGAGGAGCACGAGCCCGCCATCGAGTGCGTCGACGACCTCGTCGACGCCGACCCCAGCAACGTCCCCGTCGGCTGCAGAGTTCTTGTCCGAGTTCGGGAACTCTCGGTCCGCCGCAGCCGCGTCTAACGCTGTTAGTCCGTTCCAGTGCCAGGAACCGACGAGGGGATCGGTTCCGTACTCGTCGGGCTCCATCGCGGCGGCGTCCAGCGACGACCCGATTGCTCGCATGGCTGTCAGAGCTGCATCGATTGGGGCACTCGCGTCGGCGATGGCTGTCTCCGTTTCGGACTGAGCCGTCAGGCGCTGACTGATCCTCGCTCGCATCGGTTCGGACCCGAACACCCGAAGCCGCTCGACCGTCCCCGGCGGGAGATCGACGGCGATTTCGAGGGATTCGGCAGCCCCGGCCAGCGGCCGATGTCGAACGAACGGTTCGAGCCACTCCGTGTCGTCATCAGCCAGCGACCTCGCGACGAGAGCGAGTGCGGTGGCGACCGCAGGCGACATTTCGACCGAGCTACAACTGCCATCCACGGCACAGGGATAAAGGGACGCGATGAGGTCGAGGGCGCCCTCGTCAAACGGTTCGACCGTGATGTCGCGGTCGGTAACCACCGCCCTGACATCGGGACCGGCCAGAACCGTTTCGGACCCATACTGCGAGAGCGAGAGGAAGGCTGCGGGCGTGACTGTCTCCTCGACGGTCCCGATCTGTTGCTGAAGCCGCTCGTCCTCGAAGTCATAGCCTGGATAGGTGACGCGTTCGACGAGGGACGTGCGCTCCCCGTCACCCAGTTCTGGTGGACGTCGCTGGCTGGTGAGTTCGCGGATTTCGGTGATTGCATCGTGGCTCTCTGCGGGGGGCGTCCGAACCACGAGCACGGAATCGACTCGGTCGTGGAACGCAACGGGCGCGAGGTGACCGTGTCGGCAGAGCCAGTCGAGGCTCCGTGGCCGCGTCACGATTACTGCACCCCCGGAACGATCGAACAGGACATTCAGCCTGTCCCGGTCGTCACCGAGGTGCAAAACCGCCGAGACAAAATCGTCGACGACCACGAGTTCGTCGTCGTCGATAGCTGTTGTTTCTGCGAGCCGCTCGACGGATGGACCGACCCGCCGCAGGTGATGTGACTTTCCGACACTGGGTGCCCCGAGGACGAGTGTAACCTCACACGGGTCGACCGCGTCGCACAATTCGCTAGGCGTGACTTCTCGAACCGTTCCTTCCATGTAATTCCCCACGACCGACCCCGCCGACGACCGCGTCTGGATGGCAGACCCTGCCGAGTATATCTGTTCAGTACGCTTGCTGGAGAATATAACTGTTTGCTGTTGGGACAGATATCCCCGAAGCCGATCCAGCCACCACTCCCCCGACATCACCCGACGATTAGCCCCCGGTGTCTTCGTCGTTGGCAGACCGTCCCTGTCGGCTCTGCTTCGGGTCGCTTGTCTGCGCCGTTATCAGGGCTGCGCATTCTCAATCACCCCACGCTCAACTCTAATCTTGCCTGTGGGAGGACTCGGTCGCCCGACGAAACGAGAGCGATTCGCTCTTCCAGTGGGAGGAACACTCGCTGTAGTGGTTCTATAGTAACAATTGAAACGAGTTACACACTGATCGCATTGCCGCCATGCGACCAGCTGTGCATTGATTTCCAATGGCTACTATACTGAAAGTTCAACTCTATGTTTGTGAGCGTCGCGTGTTCAGTCACGGAATCCCATCGACGGTTGCCGAGGGGACGTGTTGCATACAGAATAGTTATTTAACGAATTATCAGATAGTGATAATATAACGGTGCGCCTCGTGGCCACCGTATTTCCGTATTCCGTCGAACTGAGTAGCGCAATGAGCCGCATTGCGTGGAGAATTCAATTTGAGCGAGTGCGCTCAACTAAGACGATCCTGCTGCTCAGTCAGATACCTGTTTGAAACTCTGAATAGCGACTACGGTCTTGTTTTGCGACGGGATATCCCGGACACTGTACTCGTGTGGGTGCTGCTGGTCGTGTGGATATTCGGCCGGTTGTGGGACATCATACGTTTTGCTGTCTCGGAAATCGCTCAGGAACTCTCGGGTGAGCATCGGTTCAACGAACGCCAGCTGTGACCCCTCTGTGTCACCGATAAACCCTTGAATGAGTGTGTTGCTGAAGCTAGTAGGATCACCTCGGTCGTCGGGGCCACTTGGGAGTTCAGGCGCATCGTTGGGAGCTACGTGTTCACCCATGTCTGTGATATACCGCTCGTCAGCGACGGGCGGAGGTGATCGCGCATACCCTTCTGGAAGTTGAGCGAAGTCGAAGTTTGTCTCGATTCCGTCCGCTGTTTTGATATCGTACGGCGGAAGCTGAGGCCCCTCGACGTTATCCACTGTTGCAGGGTCACGCATGTGAAAGTGGATATCGAAGTGTGGCTTCTCCCACGCTCCTTTGCCACCGAAATGGCCGTCCGGATTCCAGTTGAGTCCTAAGAAGGTAAACGGCGTGCCAGCCGCATCTGGGAACGGCACAAAGAACTGGAGTGACTGTTTGAAATGGATCGTTGCCGCTTGTCCACTAAATCGATACTTATCAGTCTCTACAGGATCGTTTACCTCACTTATCTCTGTCTCGCTTGGAAGCCCTTCGAGTGCCGTGTGGTCGAACTCGACCCCGTGATACCTCGGCTCTCCTGACGGTGTTTCACTCGTAAATGTTCGCACCTCCCCGTTTCCGAGGGAGACTTTCCGTCCATACTCAGTGATGCCACTCGGCGGAAAGCCCGCTGAGCGATTGTTGCTATCTCCAGAACCCTTCTCGTCGGACTGCACCTGTCTGGCAACTGGTGTGGCCAGACCGACTCCCCCCAATATCGCACTTCCAACAAGGGTCGACTGAAGTAGCGTCCGCCGATTTAGCGTGAACGTCGACTGTGCTGCCGACTGACCCTCCTCTTTTCCTTTCGGGCCGGACTCTTCCACCATACTGGTTAAATATAGTCCTATTTACACTTTAAGCTGTGCGCGAATAGAACCGTCGTGTTTAGTTAAACGTATTCGGGCAAATCACACATGATGTCCAGTAACGACACGGACAGCCGAACAACGGAAGGGGACTCAGAGCTTCTTCACGGCAGAGAAGGCTGCAAAGAGGGTGAATAATCCGCCAAGTCCAATAGCGATGATCGGTGCGTTCGACGTTTTGTTTTTCAAAAACGCATCTCCTGGCTCGTCTGGAGACACGTATGCAGTTGTCTGTGTCCCCTGTTCGTAGGATTCGATCGCTGATTCGGCTGCTGACCGTCTCTCATAGTTCCGCTCAATATTCGCTGGGTATAGTTTTGTCCCGGTGTATGTCGTTCCATTATAGGTGTATTCAAATTCGACGTTCGGTTCGTACTTTACGCCCGGATTTGACGCTGTTCCGCTATCCGTTTCGATACCGAGTTCCGTAATGTTCGCGTCCACTTCAACCGAGTTTCGAACTGCTTCAGTCTGCTGAACGTAATCGAATCCCCCGTAGCTAGCGATAGCGATACCGACAACGAGATACAGTACTGCGCCACCCAGAGTATCTGGACCAGTAACACGAAGCCCTGAATCGTTGGCCATGCTACCAGTCTCCTCCGGAAAATTTGATGGCTAACGACAGCCAAGTGTCTTTGAGAAGCTCAAGTAATTGAGGACTGAACTGTTTATTCAGATGAATGTGACGGGGCAAGCAGGTCATAGCCACAGTTCGGGCGCTATGTCGTGGGAGTGTACGATGGTACTCCTGGAGGGCGGAATACACAAGATATCATCATAAGGGCTGGCCACTAAAACCTATATAGCCACTACCGCAGTGAGATATTCGCTGTGTTCACAGCATTCGAACAGTCGCTATAGTAACAATTGAAACGAATTACACACTGACCGCACTGCCGTCGTGCGATCAGGTGTGCATTGATTTTCAATGGCTACTATAGGTTGCTCAAAAATCACGGTACTGTTGATTGTCGCGTAGTACAGCAGCAACAGGTGACCGGTCTAGTGTTTCAGTCAGTGTTCGTAGTTCGGGGACTCGCTGCGAGAGTTCTGCAGGCGTGTGGCTGTCCGATCCGAGGACGAACTGGATTCCATACTCGGTAAACAGATCTAGCATCGCTGGGTCGGGATGTACCCGGCCGAGCGAGCGATGGACGCGGCCGGCGTTTACCTCAGGCACTGTCTCGGAGTCAACAAGCGCTCGTGCGACCCGGTCGTAATCCGCTCGAGTTGTGTGCCGTCGCAACGTTGGAATGCGTTCTGGGAGGTCGAGGTGCCCGACTACGTCGAAGAGTTCAGATTCGATAAGCGCAACGACCGCATCGTAGTACCGCTCGACGGCCCGCCGGCGTTGCGTTGCGGACGCAGTAACGTATTGTGTCCTACTGGTGTAGTCGTACTGGTCGGCGAAGTGGACGCTCCCGATAGTGTATGCGAAGTCGGCGGTGTCGAGAAACGACGCAATACGCGACTCGGTGCCTTCGACGTAGCTTACTTCGGCAGCATCGTACAGTTGGAGGGCAGTCGTGTCTCTGGCAGCACGAATGTCCTCCCGGCGCTGTTGATACGTTTCGACGAGGTCGTATTTCGCACGTCGCCCGAAGTCGTCTTCAGTGACGATACAGTGATCAGTCAGCCCGAGTGCAGACAAGCCAGCCTGTTCGGCCGCGGTAATCATTGCGTCGAGATCCGACCCATCCGAGTACGTGGTGTGCGTGTGGATATCGGTCCGCATCAGATCTCGGTCTCGCCACTCACGTCATAGAGTCGTTGCCCGTCCAGTTTCGGAACGACGTCACGGCTGTCGAACGCGAGTGTGTACTCGTAGAGGTCCGTACGCTTGATCTGTGGTTTCTCCTCGTACTTCGGCCCCTTCCCGAACTGAACGACTTCCCGATAGATATCGCGTTGCTCCGGTGTCAGTGGCTTCCCGTGCAGTTGCCGAGCAATATACAGCGCGCCAACGAGGTCCTCAGGCGAGGGTTTCCCTCTCGAGCCGGCAGCAACGAAATACGTCTTGCGGTCGCTGTCTGCGAGATAGTCGGCGACCGCTTTCCCGTTAGTCAACCCACCAACGTAGATATCGACGTCGTCACCGCCTGCTAAGCGGATATCCGTGACCGCGTTCCCACCGTTGGTCGAGGTCATCGCAGTCGGCCGACCGGCGACGTCAATATCCTGAACGAAGCTCGGTGAATTGAAGAAGTCGTATCCCTCCTCGCCCTGATAGTCCGGGCCAGAACTCCCGCCGATTTTCGCGTCTGGATGTTCAGCCTTGAATGCTGGTTCGTTCCCCCGTTCCTCGGTAATGTAGATGTACTCCGCGCCATTCGCAAACAGTTCCGGGACTGTCGTCGAGAACTGCGCCACGTCGACGACGACATAGTTCCCTGGATCGGGATCGTCCGGAATCTTTGCTCGGCCGAGAATAATCGTCTCCAGCAGTTTCGATTCGAGCGAGTTCCCCGTAATCAGGCTCATATCACTCACTCAGTCCGTCATGTCAAAAAGACCGCTAAGAGCCCTATGGACCAGTTACACTCGATATGTATCCCTCAATATACGGTAGACAGTGCCAGACTGTCAAAGGGTACACTGGAGTTCCTTTTGATAGGCTATAAGAGAATGAGAACGTGGTAAGGAAACAGTCAACGGCGCGGAGGACATCACAGAAGAAGCGCGAGTCCGGTAACGACGAGCAGAGAACCGGCGAAGAACCCGACATCGACGGGTCGAATCTGCATGTCCGCCAGCCGAAGTTCCGTACTCGCCTCGTCGGCTAGTGAGTGCGAGAATCCCCGGGCCTCCATGGCCTCAACGGTGACGCGACTTCGCTTTGCCACGTTAAAGATCATCGGATAGAACGCACGCACCGATAACTTCAGCAGGTAGACGTAGTGCCGCCAGCGGAATCGCCCGGGTGAGTCGGGAGCCGTACTCCGTAACCGGAACGAGTTCACCAGATCGTGGTACTCCTCAAACAACACTGGGAGCATCCGGTAGCCGTACGTGATGAGGAACGTGAACTGTCGTGGAATCCCGAGACTTCTGAGACCCTGAGAGAGGGTCTTCGGACCCATGCTCGAGAACACCGCCAAACTCGACACGGAGATAATCGTTAACTTCAGCGTGTACGGAACTAACGCTCGAATCGCCGCAACGGGATCACCCGTAAAGACAGTCACGACAGCGTACGATCCTAACGTCGTTGCCACGGTAAACGCCATCAGTCCGACGAGGAACAGGCTGACCCGTGAAAGTACTGCGAGCACCGACACGAACGCTAGCAGTCCGAGAAGGATGGTCGTGTCGTAGAACAGCCACGGGACGAACAGGAAGACGACGTACCAGAGTAACAGGACTCTGGGATCCAAGCGGTGGAGGAACGAACCCTCGTTCTCGTAGGCCGTCCGAAGCAAGTCAGCCTTGATCGCCTCGACGGACGTGGCATCACGAAGCGCATCGAGTGTCGTCATCACTGCTCCTCCACGGTCGGTTTCGATGTCTCGTCCGGCGGACTTGCCGTGTTCAGTCGGTCCGTGAACGCCTCGACCGTGAGCGGTGCGGGACTGAGGCCGAGTTCTGTCCCCAGGCGGACCACTTGCGGTGGGTGAAGGTTCGCTCGTTCGAGAGCGGCAAGGTCAGCAAACACGTCACTCGGCGGGCCGTCAGCGATGATGTCACCGTCGTCGAGCACGACGACACGAGTCGCCCACGATGCCGCGAGCTCGAGGTCGTGTGTCGCAATCACGACCGTCTCGACACGGTCGCCCGCCCGGTCGATGGTTCGACCGACCTCCTCGCGACTCGCGAGGTCGAGACTGCCGGTTGGTTCGTCGAGCAGGATAATCGACGGGTTCGTCGCAAGCCCGATAGCCAGTGACGCCCGTCGCTGTTGGCCGACGCTGAGCAGGCGGCCGTCCCGGGACTGCAGATCTTCCAAGTCGAGGAATTCGATCACCTCGTCGACTCGCTGCTCGACGTTCGGGTAGCCCCTATCATCGAGATAGTGAGCGACATCAGCCCGGACAGTATCGTCGATAAACATCTCTTCGGGGTTCTGCTTGACGTAGACGACCTCCTCGGCCAGTTGCTCTGGGAGGACGTCTTCGGTGTCTGTTCCGCCGACGGTGACCGTCCCTTCGTCGGGTGTCTCCAAGCCAGTCACCAGTTGCATGAGCGTGGATTTCCCAGCGCCGTTGCTGCCGACGAGGACGACCCGCTCGTCTGGGTAGACATCCAATGAGAGGGTATCGAGAACGTCTTTCGTCCCGCTTCGGAGTGTATCGTACGACTGCGAGACGTTATTGAAGGAGATGACAGGCTTCCCTTTCCGGTTCACCTCCGGTGGTCCGTCAGTTCGAGCCACAGTGGTGTCGCCGTAATCGGTGAATAGATCGAGGCCGTCCGCGAGCGTCACCGGGAGCGGGCGAGCATCATCGAGGACGTGCTCGGCGATCCGCGTGACCTGTGGGGGATGGACGTCCTGTCCTCTGAGGTCTTCCAACTGATTGAGGGCCGTCTCGACCGGTAATTTCCAACGGACAATACCGTCCTCGACGAGGACGACGCTATCGCAGTATTCGGCGATGAACTCTGTCTGATGTTCGATAGTGACCACGGTTTTCCCGTGGGTTTCGTTGAGCGTGGCGAGACGGTCGTAGGTCTCCCGAGCGTTGACTGGGTCCAGTTGTGCCGCCGGTTCGTCGACGACGAGGATGTCGGGGTCTAGCGATAACGCTGCTGCCAGCGCAACCAAGTGTTTTTGCCCGCCGGAGAGTTCCCAGACGAAGCGGTCTTCCAGCCCGCTCAAATCGAGCAGATCTAGTGTCCGGTGGACTCGTTCGCGGTAGTCCTCGTGTCCATAGTTCATCGGGGCGAAAGCGACTTCCTCGAATACAGTCGGACTGACGAGCTGGTTATCGAACTCCTGGAACACGTAGCCGACGTGCTGTGAGAGCTCTGCAACAGAGCTCTCGGAGACATCGTGTCCAGCGACGGTAACTTGGCCTCGCATATCACCCTCGTAAAAATGCGGGATGATTCCGTTAAACGACTTACACAGCGTCGTCTTGCCGGAACCGTTCCCACCGATGATGGCGACGAACTCACCGGGCTCTATCGTCAGCTCCGCCCCGGTCAACACAGCTTCGTCAGCACCGGGATACCGGAACTGCAGTTCGTCAACGGCAATTTGAGAGTCGTGTGTCGCTGTCATCATCTTACGCCGTTTGCGTTGCGCGGTACCAGACGATGGTGGCGACGATAGCGGAGACGACGATCGGAACTGCGATGTAACTCTGACCGAACGTCGCGAGGAATTCCGGCTCCCAGACTACGTTGACCGCCCCGCCGACTTCGCTGGCAGCCTCGGCCACGAAGGCGAGCGGGAACGCGATAAGCACCGCCAACAGCGCCTTCGGGGAAAAGCCACGCCACATCGACCCGCCGCGTTCACCCTCAAACGGTTCCATACCGAGCAGCGGTTCGACTTTACCGTGGAGTTTGGGGTAGAGATACAGTGCGGGGATGACGCCGAAAAGAGTCCCCGTGATTAGCATCTGTGTGAGGAAGTCGACCCCTTCGAGCACGATAATGCTCTCGGGGAGGCCGGGTACGGCTTCCAATTCTTCAACCCCGATATACACCTTCCCAATGTCGATGAACGTAGCGAAGAACTCTTCGAGTGCCTCAGCCAGAAACACGACAATTGCCAACTGTGTGGTGTTTTCCGGGTCCTGAAGCAGTTTCGCGGCGAAATAATAGCAAACCGGAATGAGAAGCAATCCCTCCATGGCACCCAGACCATCGAACTCACCGAGCAGTATCTCTCCGAATACGATTTCGCCAACAGGAACGGCTACTGCAGCCCAGTAGGTCCTGAAAAGTAGCACCAGCACGATCGGGATAAAGATGAAGCCACCAACGCCCAGTTCTAGCGGTCCGACCGTGAACTCGGGCATGATTTCTGTGAACGCGTTCTGCAACCCGGTAAGGGACATAACGAGTATGAACACCATCATGTCCTGTTTACCAAACGATAACCAACTCTCCGTATCAGCCGAGAGTGTGCTCATGCTACACTGGAACGCATACTGATGACGTGTTTGAACATTTATAATATGTATACTGACTACTATGAACCGTCCACCGTGACTCGTAATACTATATACGGCCCTGTTTAGATGTCTCCAATAACGTGGGGTGGTGTCTGTGTCGACTGAACAGGACCGGTCTGTGGGAGTCTCTGGTCGATTTCGTTTTTCCGATAGCTACCGGCTCGGCCGACCTGCACCGCGTCGAAACAAGGCTCGTCGATAGCAAGTACTGTTGGTTACTACGACAGGGTAGTTCTGGAACGGTCAGTACCTGAAGGAGACAGTTGCAGAAGGCCATCCGTGGCGGGACCCGGTCAGCAGTCCTGGAGTCGGCCACCCACCCGGACAGTGATGCCCTCTTCGCGAGCGTAGTCTGCGACGGTCTCGAACGGGAGACCGAACGAGTCGATGGTTGCCTCGTGTGGAATCGGCCAGTCATCGCTGTAGACGACGTAGGAGTTGGTGGCAAGTCTGTACTCTCGACCGGCTTCGAGACTCTGGCCGTTGACAGCCACACCGATTAGCCGTCCAGCCTCGGAATCGTACTCGACGGTCATCCCGCTGACGTCGCCGTGCCAGAGCCGTCCGTCCTCGCGGTGGGGACGGAAGGCCGCCTGCAAGAGGGTTCGTAGTTGTTCACCGGAGACGCCGAGGACTTCTACCGTACCGCCGAAGGGGTGTACGCTGGCCACCTCGCCAGCAGTGACCTCGCCGGACAGGGGTCGCCCCGTTCGAAGGCCACCATTGTGGACGAAGCTGACGTCAGTATCAGCCGCCCAGCGATAGGCGTCAGCCACGAGGTTGCCAACGCGGCTCTCGCCGCGGGTTCGCCGGTCGAGGCCTCGATGGATCGGATCGTCGACAGTGGCAACAGTCTCCAGCAGACCGACATCGGCCAGCCGTTCGCGGGTCATGTCGGCCACGGACTCGTCGATAGGTCCCTCGGCTGTCGAATGACGGGTGGCAATCGGCGAGCGGTCCCCGTCGAAGAGTTCGACTTCCCAGACCACCTGCCCGTTCGCTCCGGGGCGGACAACCAGTGTTCCGTCGACAGCCTCGTGGCGCTCCCTGTGGACGTGGCCGCCGAGGACCGCGTCGACACCCTCGACGGCCGCAACGTCGGTCTCTAAGTCGTCTCGCAAGTGTGCGAGGACGACGAAATGATCGACACTGTTGCCGAGTTCGCTGACCGCTTTCCGCACGCTCTCGACAGGATTGGTCACGTTCAGCTCTGACGCGCCGGCAGCAATCCGGGGAGTCGCGGGATCGACTACGCCGACGAATCCGACTCGCCGGCCATCTCGATGCAAGACTGTCGTCCCGTCTAATCCAGCGAAGGGAGCGCCACGGGCGCCCTCACTCTCGCCTTCGTAAACGTTCGCGACGACCCACTCCTGTGGACTCTTCGAGACCACGTCCAGAATGGGAGCAGTCCCGAAGTCGAAATCGTGGTTCCCTACCGTCTCGACGTCGGTACTCACTGCCCGGAAAAACGGCATCGCTTGATGCCCCTCGTAGTAATGGGCGAGGACACCCGGTGCAGTGTTGTCGCCGGTGCCAGCGACTACAGTATCCTCCCCGCGGATTGACTGGATCGTTCCGGCAAGCCGACCCATCCGCACGGGGTCGTCGCAAGCGTTCTCAATGTCTGAGTAGTGGAGCAACCGGATCGACATCTTTCGGAGCCGATTCCAGCGGGGCATAGAAGTGGATACCGTTTGTGGCTTCTTGGCAGGTGGCCGATAGCAGAAGCTGTCGATTCTGGGAGGTCGTGCGTTCGTTCAGCGGTGTACGCCAGATTCAGAGCCTCCAATTTGCGGAATGCCGGTAGCAGGACGAGCAGAAATCCATCATCCAGATGAGTGTCCCCATTGAAACTGTCGTCCCGCTAAGTACCAACAGGACTGAAAGATTCGCCGCGATAATTAGAATGGATCTGGGAGGTATTCACGCGGAATGGAGTTCCGCACAGTAACGAGTGGGTCGACGACTTGGCTGATTTCGAGGCCGCCAACGAGGCTCGAAAAGAGGTAGGCGTCGGTCAGCGTGTACTCGTGTTCGGCAGCGAGCAATCCGATGAGGTCCTCGTTTGCCGTCTTGACCGCATCTTCCATCGTTTCGGCACTTGCAATCGTCTTCCACGCGTCACCGGTGTCGACGAGTGGGCGCTCAAGGTCGACAGCGGCATCCGAGATTACTGAGACGGTGACGTCGATCTCGGTTCCGATTTCGGTACCAGTTCCACACATTTCACCGTCTGCCATCGCGGCCTTCGAGTCACCCATCGCTAACATCGCACCGTCCTGGAACACCGGAAAGTAGGCCGTCGTCCCGGTGGTCATATCCGTGGTATCGAGATTTCCGCCGTGGTCGTGTGGCGTCAGAGTCGACATCGATTCCTCGGACGTTGCCACGCCAATGGTCCCGATGACGGGATCGACTGGTACCTCTATATCCTTGAACGAGAGTGCCTCCCCGTCGTCGGTTATCTCCGTCACGCGCGTCGCTGGGTGTTCGATGTCCTCGTGATCCTGGAGGAGTCCAAACCCCGGTGCCGTAATTACGCGACCCAGATCCTCGGTGACTCGGACGTCTTCGATCTCAACCTTGAGGACGTCGCCGGGTGTAGCTCCCTCGACAGCAACCGGCCCTGTAGCCGCATTCACTTCTTCAGGGATCGCATCCAGCAGATCAGCGTCTGATTGAACGGCTTTGTTCAGGCTATCGATGGTTTCGAATGTGAGCGATTCCCCGTCTGCAGCCGTATACAGCGGTTCCATATTCGGGGCGAACTCGTAGACGTGGCCGTCTTCGTATGATATGACAGTCCGTGTCATCGTATGGTTTCGTTGAAAACTGTCACTTATAAATCTATTTGAGTGCAATCCGCTTTGTCTCGTTTTTTCCGCACTTCAGACGGTCTGGCTCCAGTCCCACGAGAATCTAACGGGCCGTCTCATTGTGATTCGTCGACCAGCGTTTTGAGTTCCACCAGCCGCGGCAGTTCTGTGACGCCGCTGAGTACGACCAGAACCGACAACGTGTCCCGGTCCGGCGTCGGCATATCGCCGCTCCGTACCTCCGGTGACTGCAGTTCCTCCGTGAGCCATCGCCGCCCGTCGGTAACGGCATCCCGGATCAACCACGCGGGCGGCCCGGCAAACACGGCCAGGGCTCTGTCGACCGAATCCAGCTCGCACTGGGCCGTCAGTTTGCCGCGTACAGCGCGGCGAAGTGTCGTCTCGACGGCGTTGTATGCCTCGATTTCGTCGACGTCGTCCGAGTTGTCGCCGAGAAAACGGTTCTTGAGCTGGTCTATGACTGTCTCGTCACTGCCGCCATCGTCCGCTTGCAGGTCCTGACTGGCGTAGCCAAGCGTAGTGAAACCCGAATCCGAGAGGGTGTTGATTATTTCGCTGGCGTCGACGACGCTCTGGCCGACTGCGTCGGATGCCGTCGCCTCACCCGCTGCGAATAGTGCACCCAGCCGTGTCACGACAGTCTCGTTCAGCGTCTCGGCGGCCGTCTCGACCGTCTGTCCGCTTCCGAGCCACGCTTCGTTGTCGAACAGTATCTGCCCGTCGACGGTCGGTTCCAGCGCTCGAAGTGCTTGGATGGTGTTGGCGGCTGCTTCGTCGTCCCTGCCGGCGGGTAACACCGACAGGCAGTAGACCGGGATCGTGTAAATCTCTCTGAGTGCATCGGCAATGTGGGCCGTAGCGCCACTGCCCGTCCCGCCCGCAAGTCCGGCCACGAGGACGAGAGCGTCGATATCGCTCGTTACCAGTTGGTCTATCGGCCGGCGCACTTCGAGCCGTTCGTCTTCGATGGCGGCAGTACCGTTCGTCCGGTCCCCGTTCGTTCCGGCCCCGTTTGTTTCGGAGAGCCCGAAGGCATGCCGCCGGTCGTCCGGAAGTGCGTCGAGTTCGTCGAGCGCTTCGGTGTCCGTATCGACGGCGCAGGCCGCGCCGAGATACGTCGTCTCGCGGCGTTCGTTGTCCTGCCACAGCCGCTCGACGATCCGTCCCCCGGCACCACCGATTCCGACTGCCGCGACTCGCATACGTCGTGTTTAGTGTCGGCTGACATTAATAGTCCGACTCGGTGCGAGGCAACCATTGGGACTTCGTAGTATGATGATTTACAGCGGAAGCGACAGGGGAACTTCAGGAGCGCCTCTCGGGGCTGGTGTTCGGGAGCGATACTGTCATCGGCTGGTGACCAGAGGCCTTTCGTACGGCAAGCGCTGAGAGGGGCCGTGTCACAGGACCTCGCCAACGAACCATCCGATTCCCTGTCCGTCACCATCTCCGGCGGGTCGATGGGCGGCCTGTTTACCGGCATCGCTCTCGACAGTGCAGGCCACGACGTGACGGTCGCCGAGCAATCGGCCGGCGACCTCCGAAGTCGCGGCGGCGGCATCGTCGCCCAGCAGTCGATCCGACAGTTCCTCTCACGACACGACATCGTCGACCCGGCGACCATCACCACCCGAGCCAGTGAGCGGCGGTTTCTGACTGCTGACGGCGATGTACGGACGTCGACACCGGATTCGATGGTGTTCACCTCCTGGGACGCGGTCTACCGTCAATTGCGGGCGGCGTTCCCGGACGACCGGTACCACGCCGGTCGGACTGTCACCGGCCTCAGGGCCACAGACGGCACGGTTCGATTCGCCGATGGGGACCGGACCGCGGCCGATCTGGTCGTCGCTGCCGACGGCGGGCAGTCGACGGCCCGTGCGCAACTGTTTCCCGAGACCGAACCGGAGTTTGCCGACTACGTCGCGTGGCGTGGTGTCGTCCCGGAGGCGGACGTTTCGGATGCAGTCATCGACGCGTTCGACGGCCGCTTCACGTTTTATCAGGGAGAGCGAACGCTCATCCTCGCGTACTTCATCCCAGGCGGCGATGGCAGCACAGCACCCGGTGACCGCCGTCTCAACTGGGTCTGGTACGACACACTCCGCGGGCGCGAGCGTGATACTATCTTTACCGACACGACAGGAGCAAGCCAGCAGTTCAGCGTGTCGCCGGGGCACCTCCAAAACCCGGTCGAAACGCGCCAGCGCGAGCGGGCGACCGAGATACTGCCGCCCGTGTTTGCCGACCTCGTTGCAACAACAGCAGCGCCTTTCGTGCAGGCGATTTACGACCTCCGGATCCCCCGGATGACAGTCGATAGGGTCTGTCTGCTCGGTGATGCGGCGTTCGTCGCCCGCCCACACACTGCCGCTGGCACTGCGAAGGCGGCCAGCGACGCCGTCGAACTAAAAGCCGCTCTCGACCGCCACAGTTCGCTCGGAGACGCGCTGGCGTCATGGGACGACGCCCGGACCGACTACGGAGAGCGTCTCGTTGCGCAAGGCAAGCGAATGGGCGACGAACGGTTGTCCCTCGGGAGTTGATGGACTACCGTTCTGCGTGTCTCGGGTCTGGGTGCAGTACTGGCTCTTCGATTGCGGGCTGTCTTCTCGCCGTGTAAGAACGAACGGTATGTTACTTGTCTATGGCTCCGGTAATCAGCGTATGACACTCGTTGTGCCGTTCGACGGCTCCGAACTGGCCGAGGCAGCACTCGTTCGGGCGACGGAGTTCGGCACCGTCTTCGAAGAGGACGTGTTGGCCATCAGCGTTATTCGGAACGAGAATGCCAAGTACGCCCGAGAACGCGACTGGATCGGGCCGAACGAAGAATTCGATCTGGAGACAGTCGTCACCTCACTGCACGAGCAGGTGATGGACCTGTGTCCGAGTTCGGATTTCCGACATACAGTCGTGGATCGGTACGCGCCGGCCGGATCGGTGGCGAAAGCCATCCGTAAGATGGCCAAGAGAGAAGACGCGTCAATGGTATTCATCGGAAGCGAAAACGCCGGCCACCTAGTCACGAGCATCAGCAGTGTCGGCGGGTCGATTGCATCGGACGACGCCTACGACGTTGTCATCGTTCGCCATCGGAACCCGTCCAAAATCGCTCAACTCAGGAACACGTCCCCGCACAGACAATCGAAATCCGATTTTTATCTCCCGGAGTAGGTACCGATAGTCTTCGGCAAGTCAATACTGTTGGCTGTAACTATTTTAAGATATTCGCCACCCCGGGTGGCGAAATTCTTTACAGACTTACAGCCGACAGTAAAGTATTGAAAACAGAAGCCCGTCCTTAGACCCTTTTTCGCCGAATATCTTCGTGCCCCGTCTCACCAATTGGGAACCTGTAGTATCGTTCATTTAGCAAAGGCCGTGGGTCCCACGTATGCAGATACGCGCTGTCCAACGGAGTGATGTCCGGTGAAACTGTCACGGCGGGACTTCCTGACCGCGGCTGGCGCAGGGACGGTCGGCGCGCTCGCCGAAGGTGCTTGGGGTGCGACACAGTCCACGGAACCGATAACGAGCGTGGACAACCCGCTCAAATCCTATCCGAACCGGGACTGGGAGCAGGTGTACCACGACATCTACGCCTACGACGAGGTGGACTGGACGGTGTGTCACCCCAACTGCACCCAGTCGTGTGCGCTGAACTTCTACATGAAAAACGGCGTCCCGATACGGGCCGAGCAGGTGTATCACAACGAGGAACCCTCGGTCGGCCCGTCGGGCTACGAGGACGCCGGCGTCAGCCAGCACTGGAACCCCCGTGGCTGTATGAAGGGGCTCTCCCTGCACCGCCGGACGTTCGAGCCGTCGCGCATCAAGTACCCGATGGTCCGCAAGGGGTGGGACCCCGAGGACCCTAACCCCGAGGGCCGCGGCGAGGACGAGTTCGAGCGCGTCTCCTGGGACGAGGCCATCGACCTCATCGCCGAGAAGATGGCGAACTTAGAGGACAACAAGCGGTTCCACATCTTCAACGCCATCAAGGCAGATGGACTGTTCACCCGGCACGGCTCGGGCCGCCGACTGGCGTCCATCTTCGGCGGCTGTGAGTGGACCGAGTACGACTGGTACGCCGACCTGCCGCCGGGCCACGTCATCACCACTGGTTACCAGACATCCGATTCCGACGCCGTCGCCTGGCGGAAGGCCGATTACACCATCATTCAAGGGAAGAACCTCATCCACAACAAACTCGCGGACAACCACTTCTTGCAGGAGACCCGCGAACGCGGTGGGAAGATGGTCGGCGTCTACCCCGACTACTCGCCGACGGTCCAGAAGTGCGACCGGTGGCTCCCGATCCGCCCCGGGAGCGACCCGGCGTTCGCCCTTGGCATGGCCCACGTCATCATGGCCGGGGAACTGTACGACGCCGAGTTCATGCGGAAGTTCACGAGTCTTCCCCTACTCATCCGGGAGGACACGGGCAAATACCTTCGCGCACACGAGGTGTTCGAGGACGTCGAACCGCCCGCGGAGGACCTCGACGAGCAGCACGAGCACAACGACTGGGGCGACTTCGTGGTGCTGGGTGAGGACGGCCAGCCCGTAGCGATGACCCGCGAGGAGGTCGGCGAGGAGATGCCGACCACGCCGCAGCTAGACGTCGACAGCGAGGTGGCACTGACCGACGGCTCGACCGTTGCCGTCAGGAGCGACTTCGCCCGCCAGCGGGACAACATCATCGAGAACTACGATCCGGAGACGGTCGAGGAGATCACCACGATTCCGGCGGACAAGCTCGCCCAGACGGCACGCGAGTTCGCCGACGCCGAGAAGGGTCAGTGGTTCACCGGCGAAGGGATCAACCACTGGTTCCACTCCAACGACGCGCTCCAGCGGGCGGTGTTCCTCGTCCAGGCGATGCTTGGCAACATCGGCGACGCCGGCCAGGGATACTACAACTACTCCGGCCAGTACAAGATCGAACTGCTGGACGGCTACCCCCACTACGTCAACCCGGACGGCAACGCCGCCCACGGGATGTATCCGGGCTACGCCTTCGCCTTCTTCGGCGGCGAGAAACTCGATCCGCACGACATTCGCGGCGACTTCGACCGCGAGATGGACCTCGTCCCGCAGGGCGACGCCGAGGAGCCGGTGATGCCGGAGAACGCGGGGTCGTACACGATGTCCAAGCCGTCCATCCTGTGGACGATGAACTGCAACCTCCTGAACCAGACCAAGCATCAGGAGCACGTCATTGAGAACTTCGTCAAGCACCCCGACACCGAGAACGACCTGTTCGTCGTCTCGGACATGCATATGACCTACTCCGCCCGGCACGCCGACATCGTGCTCCCCGTGCCGTCTTGGCTGGAGTGTGACTACCCCGACATCACAGTCGGGCCGGAGAACCCCTTCGTCCAGATGGACCACGGCGTGATGGACCCCATCTACGACACCAAACAAGACGGGGAAGCCGTCGCGATGGTGGCCGAGAAACTGGACGAGAAGATTCCGCCCGAGGAGCGAAACGTCGACTCCTACCGGTCGTACTTCGAGGAGTTCCTGGAGGAAGACGGCGACGTGACCAACTACATTCAGGAGACCTTCGACCGCGGGATGACGACCCAGAGCATCGACGTCGAGGACCTGGAGGACGGCCCGGAACGGCTGGACCTGAAGACCTATCCGCGGATTCCGTTCTACTCGCAGGTCCACGAGGACCGGCCGTTCTACACGAAAACCGGCCGGATGGAGTTCCACAAGGAGGAAGACCGGTTCATCG
Source organism: Haloarcula sp. CBA1115 (assembly GCF_000827835.1). Classification (NCBI taxonomy): domain Archaea; kingdom Methanobacteriati; phylum Methanobacteriota; class Halobacteria; order Halobacteriales; family Haloarculaceae; genus Haloarcula; species Haloarcula sp. CBA1115. Next base: position 70,358 of record NZ_CP010529.1, read on the forward strand.
AACTCGGCCGGGACGACATCGACCACGTCGAGAGCGTCGAGGGGACTCCCTACGGCGTGAACAAGAAGTGGGACGAGGCCAAGGACGAGGAGAACCCGCTGTATCACGACGAGGGCAACCAGTTCTACTACAACACCCCACACCCGAAGTACCGGACCCACTCCTCGTGGGGGATGACCGACTGGAACCTCATCTGGGCCTCGCGTGACTTCGGCAGCGTCAGCGGCGATCCGGAGGGGACCGACCGCCTCGTCGACGACTTTTCGTTCCCGACCGGCGACGGCGAGTCCGAAGACGTCGCGCCGCTCGGGGAGGCGTTCGTCGAGATGCATCCCAGCGACGCCGAGAACATCGACGTGGAGAACGGCGACTACGTCCGTATCACCGGCAAGCGCGGCGACCTCGTCGTCAGAGCGATGGTCAGCGAGCGCCAGCGTCCGCGGTCAGCCGGCGACATGGGGCAGTTGACGCTGTGGCACGGCTGGTGGCCCCAGCACTTCCCCGACGACGAGGCCGACGAGGACGGCGTCAAGGGGTACAACACGATTACCAACATCTGGCTCGACCCGCTGCAGGAGACCGACGACCTCGTCCACAAGGCGGTGTTCGGCGACCCGAACGTCTCCGACATCGTCGACGAGGACATCGCCTGGCACGGGGCGGAACTGGAACACGGTTACGAGGAGACGGTGTGGGCCCCGACGGGGACCAACCGGGACGACCTCGTGGACGTCGAGAAGTACGAGGAGGCGGACTGGTGGCCCGGCGACGCCCGCCGGGACGACCTCGTCGAGGACTACATCGGCGGGTCACTGCAGCCAAGCGGTAGCGGCGCTGGCAGGACCGGGACGACGACGCCCGGAGGTGACGACTGATGGCACAAACGTACAACCCACAACTCGGCCGCGAGCACAGCTATCCCTACGAACACCGCGAGGAAGAGCGGGACTACCACTGGGGGATGGTCATCAACACGAACCGGTGTATCAACTGCAACACCTGCTCCTTTGCCTGTAAGTCGACCTGGACCAGCGGCGAGGGCGAGGAGTACATGTGGTGGATGAACGTCGAAACCGAGCCCTACGGCGGCTACCCGATGGGCTGGGACATGCGGCTGCTCGACGATTTAGAGGCCGACCAGACCATCTTCGACGCCGCCGACAACGGCGAAAAGGTCCACGGCTACATCGCCGAGAAGCAGGCCTGGGAGTACCCCGCGCTGGGCGACGATCAGGTCCACGGCGAGTACCCCGAGGGCGAGGTCGTCGAGTCCGACCTGGAGAACGACGAGTACCACGACATCTGGCAGTTCTACCTCCCGCGGCTCTGTAACCACTGCAAGAACCCGGCCTGTCTGGCGGCCTGCCCGCGGAAGGCCATCTACAAGCGCGAGGAGGACGGCATCGTCCTGCTGGATCAGGAACGCTGCCGGGGCTACCGTCGCTGTGTGAAGGCCTGTCCGTATCACAAGCCGATGTACAACCCCGAAACGGGCGTCACTGAGAAGCCGGTCGGCTGCTACCCTCGCATCGAGGAAGGGAACGTCCCCCGGTGTGTCTCCTCCTGTATCGGGAAGACGCGGCTCCACGGCAACATCAACCGCGGGCCGGACGCCGGGCCGGCGGGGGGAAGTCCTCCGCCGCGTCGGGGCGCTCGCCGATCAACTACCTCGTCCACTCCGACGAGAAGGTGGCCCTGCCGCTGTACCCGCAGTTCGGGACCCAGCCGCAGGTGTTCTACATGCCGCCGTACCACGTCCCGCCGGAGTTCCTGACCCAGATGTTCACGCCGAACACCGAGGTCAAAGAAAACGAGTGGCCGGGCGACACCTACGAGGAGTCGGTCCGCATCGTCCAAGAGCGGGCTCGCAACCCCAGCCACGAAGTGCTTGGCATTCTCCAGTTGTTCGGCGCGACGACGCGGCTCATCGAGACCTACAACGTCAAGGAGAACCGCGTGAAGGGCTGGGACCGCAACGGCGAGAAGGTCGTCGACGTGCCCATCGAGGAGCCCATGGAGGTCCGCGAGGGCGAACAGTGGACGAACCAGCCCTGAGGTGCGTACAATGAAGAACACGCCACAACACCACACGCGACGCGCCGCACTGTACGGGTTCGCCGCGGCGGTCTTCCAGTACCCCGATGAGGCCGTCGTCGCCGATTTACAGGACGAGGCGGTACAGGACGCCGTGCGACAGGCCGGGGTCGAACTCGGGCTCGACAGCGAGGTCGATGCGCTGCTTGACGCGCTGGACGGCGTCGACCGGGACTCGCTCGAACCGGCGTACAATCGGCTGTTCGGCCTCCCGGGCGACGGGGGGACCTATCCGGTCGTCCCCTACGAGGCCCACTACACCACCGGCGAGGAGGTCAACGAGAGCCAGCGCCGCATCGCCACGGTCGTCGGCCTGCTGGAGGAGTTCGGCCTTGAAATCAGCGACGAGTTCGACGAGCGTCACGACCACGTCACCGTCGAACTGGAGCTGCTGCAGGTGCTGGCCGCACAGCGGGCGGTCGCCCTCGACGGCGGCGACGACAAGACGGCCGTCCGCCTCGCTCGTGCGGGTGCAACGGTGTTAGACGAGCACCTCGGTGACTTCGTCCCCGCGTTCGCTCATCGGGTCCGGGAAACCGTCGACGGTGGCGGCAGTTCCGACCGGGACCTGCCCGAGACGAGCGCCGTCTACGCCGCCGCCGCGGAGCTTGCGGCGGCCCTGGTCGAGTTCGACGAGGCGAGCCATCCCGATCCGGTCTCGCCCGGCACGGGGGTGAGAGCCGATGGTTGAACTCGACTACGAGGCGGCCCGCCGGGCGACGACAGCAACGGCAGTCGTCATGGCGCTTCTGGTGGCCGGACAGATGGCCGTCGCAGCGGCCGTCACCGGCGGCCAGCAACCGCTGGTCGCGACCGACGAGGTGCCCCAGACCGCCGAGAGCGACCGCTGGTCGGAGGCTCCGTCCCGGACCGTCTCGCTGTCGAAACAGCAGATGGCCGTCCCCTACGGCGGCGGGAGCGTCGACGAGATGGAGGTGCAGGCGCTGACCAACGAGACCCACGTCGCCTTCCGGCTGACCTGGACGGACCCGACGAAAGACACGAACATCCGGTCGCCGAAGAACTACAGCGACGCGGCGGCCGTTATGCTCCACAGCGGCGAGAAACCGCCGATCACGATGGGCGCGGGCGGCGACCCGGTCAACATCTGGTACTGGCGGTCCCAGTGGCAGTACGGGAACGACAAGAACGCGGAGTGGAGCAACGATATGTACGCCTACCCGCACCCGGACGAGGAGACCAAACCGGGCATGGCCGCTGGCAACCCCCTCTCGCAGAGCCAGTACGAAAACTACGGCCAAAACTACTACGCGGCCGGCTACGGGTCGCTGAGCAACGCGCCACAGCAGAACGTGAACGCACAGGGGACTCGCAACGGCGACGAGTGGTCCGTCGTCTTCGTCCGGGAACACACCGGCGAGGGCCAGCATGACGCGACCTTCTCGCAAAACGAGACGATGTATCTCGCCTTCGCCGTCTGGAACGGGAGTAGCGACGAGGTCAACGGCAAGAAGTCACTGACGATGCAGTACAGCACGCTCGACACCGAGTCCGGCAAACTCACGGCACCCGAGAGCGGCGGCAGCGGGGACAGTTCGAGTTCAGGTAGCGCCGCCAGCGGCGGCGGTTCCAGCGGCGGCGACTCCAGTAGCGGCGACGGCGGTTCGGGCGGCAGTAGCAACCCGCTGTACACGTCGCTCGGGACACTCATCGCGGCAACGGTCGCCGGCTGGACTGTCCTCTACTGGAGGCTGGCGCGATGAGCTACGAGAACTGGAGCGCACGCGGTCGGACGCCGGGCGAGACCGAGACAGAGGTCCGAAGCGCACTCGACGCTCCACAGGTCCGGACTCGGCAGGACGCCGCCATCGCACTTGTGGATGCGGCCGAGTCCGGCCTCGACCGGGAAACGATTGACGCGCTGGGAGAGCGCGCACTGGAAGATGACGACCCCGAAGTGCGGCAGTTCGCCGTCGAGGCGCTGGGTGTCGCCGGGGCCGCGCCGGCCGTCGTCCGGCAGGCGCTCGACGACGCCGAATCGTGGGTCCGGGCCGAAGCCGTCGTCGCCCTCTCGCGGGCCGGCGGCGACGCCGACCAGCTAAGAGGGGCGCTGGACGACGACAGCGGGTGGGTCCGACGGAACGCCGTCATCGCGATGGGCAAGCGCGGCGACGCCGACCAGCCGCTGCTGGTCGAGTGTATCAAGACCGACCCCCATCCGGCGGTCCGGGAGTACGCCGCGCAGTTCCTCGGCGGCGTCGCGGAGGACGTGCCGGAGGCCGAACGCATTCTGGCCGCGATGCTGGCCCGAGAGCCGAACGCCTTCGCCCGGGCGAAAGCCGCCGAGAGCCTCGGCGAACTCGCGACCGACCGCGCGGAGCAGGCGCTCGAAGCCCACGGCGTGACCGACCAGAGCGAGGACGTCGCCCGCGCGGCCAAACAGGCGCTCGCGAGCGCTCGCGGGACCGACCCCGAGGAGCTAGATGTCGAAATCGGGCCGCCGTCGGCCCCCGGTAGCGGGCCGGACACGCCCGCGGAGCAGTCCGTCGATGGCTACGACCCCGCCGGCTCCTTTGGCTCGGCCCGATCCGGGAGCGGGTCACCGGCCCCCGGCGGCGCGCCCGGGTTCGAGCCCCGGCGCGACCTGAACACCGACCCGGAGGACAGGACCTGACGATGCCATACGAACTCGACTCGACCGGCACGGCAGCGGAACAGGACGGGAACGAGACAGAAACCGACGAGGGCGGCGGTCTTGAGTCGTCGCTGGGCATGACCATCCCGGAGGACCACGTCGGTGCGTTCGTCGCCGAGGCGCTGGAGGACCCCGAGCGAGCGACGACCTGGACCGACATCGTCGACACGATGGTCGCGCCCGTCGCCCGGGATGCCTGGGCGGAGTTGTCCCCCATCGAACAGGCGACCGAGGTGCTCTCGAAGGCAGCCGAGTTCGACCGGCGGGCCATCGAGCACTTCGAGGCTGTCCCGCTGGACGGGGACCGGAGCGAAGCGGAGACGGACATCGACGAGGGGCTGCGGTGTCGGCGCAACGCCGACACGTTCCGGGACGGCGTCGCCGCCGCCTACGGCGACGGGCGGCTCGACGACGACGGCCTCGTCGACGCCCTGGAAGCCGCGGAGTTCGATACTGAGATCATCGCCAGGCGCGAGGACCTAATAGAGCGTATCGACAGCGTGTTCGAAATCGACTACCGCCCCTACGGCGGCACGTTGATGGACGACGACGATGGTCCCGAACCGGAAACCGAACACGGGGAGACGTGGTAATATGTCCGGAGAGCAGCCCGAACCAACGGAAGACGCGGTCAGGGACGCGCTTCGGACTGTGGCCACGCCCGAGAGTGACGAGGACGTGGTTGCCGCGGGGCTGGTAGCGTCCGTGGCTACCACTGACGGGACCGTCAGCGTGGAGACGGCGCTGTCCGGCATGGACCCTGCCACGGCGGACGCGCTCGCCGACCGGATGCGAGCGGTAGTGCTAGAGTGTGGCGGTGTCGAGGCGGTCCACATAGAGACGGACATCACAGAGCCGGACCACGGGACTGTCGTGCCCGGTGTGGACCAAATCATCGCCGTCGCCAGCGCGAAAGGCGGCGTCGGCAAGACCACCGTGGCGACCCAGTTGGCGCGCGGACTGGCCGCGTCCGGCGAGCGGGTCGGCCTGTTCGACGCCGACGTGTACGGTCCGAACACGCCGGAGTTACTCGACATCGAGGGGCCACTCGGCTCGACCGAGGACGGCCGGGCGGAGCCGGTCGAGGTCGACGGCCTGCAGGTCGTCAGCGTCGGCCTGATCGCCAACGACGAACCGATGGCCTGGCGCGGCGCGATGGCCCACGAGGCTGTCGAGGAACTGCTGACCGACGCCGCCTGGGACGTCGACACGCTGGTGCTCGACCTGCCGCCGGGGACCGGCGACATCGTGTTGACGACGCTGCAGTCGTTCCCCGTCGACGGCGCGGTGTTCGTGACGACGCCGTTTCCGACCGCGGCCAGCGATACGGAGCGCTCGACGGCGCTGTTCCGCGAGGAGGGCGTCCCGGTACTCGGAGCCGTTGTCAACATGGCCGGGTTCACCTGTCCCACCTGTGGCGACGACCACGCGCCGTTCGGCAGCGACCCCGACCTCAGTGCGGACGTACTCGCGGAGCTCCCCATCGACGACTCGCTTCGCTCGACCGAGGGAGACGTCCCAGCAGCCTTCCGGGACCTGGGCGAGGACGTACGCGAAGCCCTTGCGGACCGGACGACGGTGACGGTTCCCGAGACTGCGCTCGACCTTCGCGGCGTCCCCGACCGGGCGCGTATCGAACAGGTTCGCGCGGAGTTCGGCGCGCTCGCTCCCGGCGAGTCGCTCCATCTCGTGACGGACACCCGTCCGGGCGACGTCAGCGGAGCCCTCGAAGATCTCACCTCGGCACCGCCACGGGTGGCCGTAGAACAGAAGCGGTCCGGCGTGTGGGCGCTACAGATATCCAAGACCGCCCCTGACCCAGCCGAAGACGTGCCCTGCTAACCGACGGTCGAACACCCGGGTTACCGGACGCCTCCGATTCGGTTTTCCCTATCAACTAAGTGGTGTGGCCGGTTCGAGATGATATATGACTCTCCGCACCGACGGGAGGGGTGTTTCTCTACCGTCGCTCGACTCGACGTTTTCTGACGACGAAGTGACGATGGTTCTTACTAGATGCGGGCTTCTCGTTGACAGAGCGGAGACGCTCGCTCGACTGTACGCCCACCATCGGGACTGGACGGTTGTCGAAGAGAAGTGGATCGAAGAGCGATTCGACGAGCGCAGCACGCGTGGGAGTTCGAAGGGCATCTACCGCGCACTCAGTTCGCGGTTCAAGACCGCTGGCAGCGAACTTCCCTCTATTGTCCAGCTCCCCTCTGTACTCGACCGGTGTGAGACGGTGCGTGACAAAGCGCAGGTGTTGTATTTCTATTTGCTGGAAGACGATCCCCTCGTGAGGTACACGGTACATCGATACGTCGACCGCCTGCAGGAGTCCGGTGTCGACGGGCTGGGATTCGAGCAGGAGACGATAGAGCGCCTCCTGAGCGAGTTCCATTACGAGGACGGGAGCGAGTTTGACTATGCTGAATCGACGACGCGACGGTGGGGAGAGGGGCTCCGGTCGGTGCTGCGCGATATCGGTGTTCTCGACACACAACAGACCTTGCAGGGACAGATCCCAAACCTCGGGTCGACGCCGTTACTCGTCGCATCAGGCTACTCGTGGGAGATCCACGGCGACGACTGGCTCTCCCAGCCGACCGGCTGGCTCTACCTCTTCCAGCCGGACCAGTACTGGGACGCCCTGGCCGAACGCGTGAGCGACGATCCGAACTGGGAAGCGAGCGGGATTCACGGTGAGTTGCGACTCCAGCCGGTCGATGACACGTACGGCTGGGCTGAACCGTGGGAGGGCGAAGTGTGACGGACGAGGGCTGGTTCGCTGCCGACGTCGGGAGCGATTTCGAGGAGTCCGTGCGCATCGACCGCGAAGACGACGGGCGGGATCATCGGCTGGAATCGATCGACACCTACCACGTAACGGAGGAGTCCGCGGAGTTCATATCCGACTTCTTCTCACGGCTACTCGGTCGGTCCGAGGATATGCGGTCAGGCGCGAACTACTGGCTCTACGGGTACTACGGGAGCGGAAAGAGCCACCTCCTCAGCGTGCTCCGCGGACTTCTTGACAGCGAATGGCTGCGACAGCGGGACGATGTCTGGGAACGGCTACCCGACGGTCGGTCGCTAGAGACGCTCGAGTCAACGTGGTCATCGATTCACGAGGAATACGAGGTCATTCCGGTCTCGGTGAACCTCCTGAAGCATCAGGGCCAGAAGAAACTGAGCTTCAGCGAGATCGTCCTCCGAAGCGCCCACACGTCGGAACGGCTCACTGGTGCAGAGGGAGGGCTCTCCTCGCAACTCGACGTTGCCTTCTTCGAGGACTGGTACCGGACGACCGACGCGTGGGCCGACCGGACCGCCAACACCCACACGGCACTCCGGGGTACGGTTGACAGCCCCGAGAAGTACAACTGGGAGGACGTGCAGCAGTACAACGCTCTAGCCGACGCCGTTCTCCCGACACTCTTCGAGCAGGAGACCGGCACGGCGGATGGTCTAGATGACCTGATGCCGTCGGATCTCGACCCGCAGGCGATGGTCGAGCGCCTCGAACAGTTGCGGAGCGATCGCGAAGCGGAACTCGGCCGCCCGGTCAAACTCGTGCTGTTGCTCGACGAGGTCAGTCTCTTCATCGGGACGGATTTCGACCGCCTCACCGAGTTGCAGACGCTCGCGGAGAGCGTCGACGAGACCGGCGACGGTGACATCCAACTGGTGGCGACGGCACAGGCCAAAATCGAGGACGTCCAGCCGCAGTTCGCGGCTCGCGGGGCCGACTTCAGCATCGTCAAGGACCGGTTCCCGCATCGGTTTGGCCTGCCGAGCCGACACGTCGGCGAAATATCGACGCAACGGCTACTCAAAAAGTCGGAAGCCGGGAGGGAGGACACGGAGCGCGTCCTCGACCGTACCAGCAACGAGCCCGAGACACTGCTCGTGTACTCCGGTATCGAACAGAACACCGAACCACCGCTCGACAACATCGATCGCGAGCGTCTCATCGAGTTCTATCCGTTCCTCCCGTATCAGCCACCGCTGTTTCTCGAAATTCTCTCGAACCTCCGGCAGGAGGCCCACGATCCGGCAAAGTCGATTTTCTCGGGAACTGCACGGGCGATTCTGGCCCTCGTTCACGGCCTCCTGCAAGAGTGGCTAGAGGCCGGCGACGAGACTCACGTCATTTCGCTTGTCGACTTCTACGACCTCATCGAGCCGGAACTCGATGACATTACGCCACAGGACGTGGGAGTCATCGAGGAGATCGAGGAACAACACGAGGCAGGCGAACTGGAGGAGATCGACGTGGCTGTCGCGAAGGCCGTGTTGCTCCTCCAGCACATCCCGGACACGATTCCGATGTCCGAGCGGAATCTCGCAGTCGCCGTGTTGAGCGACCTCGACGGCCCGACCCAGTTCCAGATGGAGAACCGCGTCGAGGACTCGCTCCAGCGGCTTCGGAAATTCATCCGTCCGACGCACGACGAAACCGGGCCGAAGTACGCGTTCACGCATCCGGAAGAGCGCGAGATCATCGAAGCCGCAGAGCGGAACCTCGACAACCCGGACTGGCAGTCCATCATCGAAGCCGTGGACGGGTATCTCTGGGACGACATCGTGCGTGACCTCTCGCTCCCGACGTCGGCCGAGTACGGAGAGACTGGCGAGCAGTACCCCGTTCGCTACGGGTTCAGTATCGACGGGATAGAACTCGACACGACCGTCGACGCTGCGGACGCACTCGATGTCGAGGTCGCCGTCAGAGGTATTTCACCTGCGGCGACAGACGTCGACCACGACGGCGACCCGCTCGAATGGACGATCGGTCAAGACGGGCTCGACGACCTCCGAGATAGCCTCATCGAGTGGTGGTCACTCAGAGATGCCGTCGGAGACCACACGCTCCCACAGTCTGTCGAACGAGATCTCTCCGATCGCGCGGCTCGCGTTCAGAGCAAGCTCGTCGGGGCTCTCGATAGCGGGGCATTCGACGTCAAGGATCGCGGCGACCAGATCGGGGGCATGGGCTCGGGAGTCGAGGAGTATCTCGACGTCACCTATCCCGACGACTTCCATCCCGTAATGTTGCAGGTCGGGGACGAACACTTACAGGAGCTCCAGGGACTCTCCGCCCAGGACCCGCTCCCTGCGTGGGCCCGGCAGATCGATGTCGCGACAGAAGACCCCGAAACGCACGGCGGGTCGATCCAGAACAACGTACGCGCCTTCACCGGCCGACAGTTGAAGCAACGCGGCGGGAACCTCGCGATGGCGACGATCCTCGACGGCATCGTGAAGAAGAAGCCGATCTACGAGGACGCTCGCCCGGCGCTGTGTGCGATTATCTGGGGGCTCTGCCGGAAGGGGGACTTCCTGCCCGTCGACGAAACGGGCGACTCCCTCGAACTCGACGCCGTCATCGACCTCAACAAACTGACGACGACGCGTCTCAAGATCGCGGGGAGTGGCGGTGTCCGAGGGATTCTCCGCGAGGGCGGCTTCATCGACTCGACGGAGACCATACCGGACGGAATCGTCAGGCTCCAGTCCGCGAACGACACGCTCGCGGGTCGACTCGGGAGTCTCGTAGAAGACGTCAAACTGGTCGCCGAGAGTGACATCCAAACGCGAGCCGTTCGCACCCTCCTCGAGTCGTTCGTGGGGGCGCTCGAAGCCGAGCAGCAGAGCGCTATCGACCGAAGAGAGGCCGTCAAGTCACGCGATACCGACTGGGCGGCAGTCGTCGAAGCAACCAACGACGCACAGGGATGGTACGACGACGCCGAGGAGGTGTGGAATTTGCGCCTGCCCGCGCTCACACGAATCGACGCGCAGCTAACGCTCGCCCAGCAGTCGTACGACTGGCTGACCGAGGAGTGTGACACGGCCAGCCAGACGCTCCGTGGGAGTATCGACGGTTACGAGGGCGAGTGGTGGACACACGATGGGTGGGATCGGTTCAACGACGCCCAAACCACCGCACCGGCGCTCGACGACGCGATCGGGACCGCGTGGGACTCGTTCCGAGAAGAAACCGGGGTCGATGCGTTCGTCGACGAGTTACAGGCGCATCCGTGGATCCAGCCCCTGAGCGAGTTCGAATCGAACGTTCGGCCGGCTTTCGAGAGTGAATACATCACACCGCTCCGCCGCGCCGCATCGTGGTACGCTGACGTCTCGAACGCAGTGTCGACGGTGACTGGCGGAACGACCAACGCCGAAGCTGACGACTTCATTCGGGCAACGAACGCACTCCTCGACAACGACCCTCTCGCCGTGGTTGCCGGTAGCGACATCGGCGATTTACGAGCGACGTTCGAAGAGCTACAGACACTCGTTGGGGAGCAGTCTCCCGCGGACGTCACGGCGATCGGGGTGCTCCCGTCGGATCGCGAATCGCTTGACTCAGAACTGGAACGGCTCGTCGAACACCACGACCTCAGTGTCGAACGGACTGAAACGGGGGTTATCATCCGATGACGACCAAACGTCCCTTCCGGGACTTCACGGACCGGGTCGCACAGTTCGCCGACGGGCGACGCGGCATCCGAAACCCGTTCGTCATCGTTCCCGTCCAGCCGAAGTACGAGCGACGCGTCGCCGAACGGCTCACCGAGTGGGCGACGAACCCGCACCGAACCGAGGAGTTCCCGGACGACGGAACCGTCCAGATCCTCCGGTTAGACGAGGTGTTCGTCGAAACAGAAGTCTTCGAACTCGCAGTTGACCTCGGGAAGCACAGCCAACCAGCGACGATCACCGAGACGATGCAAGACCGGCTAGCGGAAGAACTGGTCGGAATTATGCTCGATAGGATCGAGGCACCGGGCGAGCAGCGACACGTCGTCCTCCTCACACATCTCGGCAGCCTCTACCCGTTCACGCGTGCGTCGGAGCTCCTCGACGAACTCGACCGTCGCAACGTCCAGTCGACTATCGGCATTCCGTTCCCCGGAGATATCGTCGGTGGGAAGCTGAGTTTCTTCGGCGAGGAATCGCGTAACTACTACCCGGCCCACCAGATCGAAGGCCGGGTTGAGGGGGTGCATCTCCAATGAGCGACACACACATTCACGACATCTTCCAGCAATCACCGACCCGCGAACTCGAAGAGGTCCAGAAGGTAAACGCCAGAGCGCAGGCCGAAAACGACGTTCGCGAGTTCTACGAGACCGACAGCGCTCGCGACGTGCTCACCACGCTGGGGGACCTCGTCGACAAGTATCCACACGAGCAACCGCGTTTCCTCTACATCTCCGCGACGTTCGGGTCGGGGAAGACACACCTCCTGAAACTCATCGGCTTCGCCGCCGATACCGAATCGGAGTTCACCGATCTCGGCGAAGAGTTGGCGAACAGGTGGCCGGGGTTCCAGTCGTTCCGACAGAGCGTCGCTGACTCGCACGTCGACCGGCTGAAACCCGTGTTCCTGAACCTCCTCAACCGGGACGCAGCACAGGAGCCGCCGCTCCCGTATCTCATCTACGAGGCGATCGGCCGCGAACTCGGCTATCCGACTGATCCGAACTGGCTGCTCGAGTGGGCGTGGCAGCTCGACATGAACCACGGTGACTGCTGGGAGCGGCTACAGCAAGTCGAGCACGACGGCCAGACGTTCGAGGATGTGTACGACGAGCGGGCGTCGCTGCGGAGCTGGCTCTACGACGCCGTTCCGACGCTCGATGACTCGCCGTTCGCGTCTCGGGCGGAGGTCAAGCAGTCGATCGACGACGCCATCGAGGAGGTCGATCCCGGTGAGTTCGACTCCGCCGATCTCGTCGAGCGCATCGAAGCGGCGCAAGCGTCGCTGAGCACGCCGGAGACCGAGACGGAGTTGCTGATCGGGCTCGACGAGGTGGCTCTGTTCATCGGCGATGGCCGCCATCGCTACAGGGAGTTCCAGGAGACGATGGAAGCGCTGACCGAGCTCGGCGTCGGGCCTAACCCGCCGGTCATCGGGACTGGACAGTATCCGATCGAGCGTATCCACGGCGAGTTCGACGATACGGAAGTCACGGAGCAACCGTGGTACGGTGCCCAGGAACCGTTGGAGGGTGCCGACACCGAGATCATCGTCCGGAAACGGTGGCTGCAGAAGGATGTCGAGGGCGGACAGGCCGTCGAGACCGCGCTCCGGGAGATGCCCGACCTGACACTCGACGCATACACAGATATCGCCGGGGCCGATCCGGACGCGGTCGAGTCGTACCCCTTCCGCGAGTACGATCTCGGGTTGCTCCGGACGGTGATTCAGCAACTGATGCCGCGGGGACGCGTGACCGAAGAAGAGTACGTGCAGGGTCGGGCGTTGCTCATCCTCGTCCGCTCGCTGTTCACGCGGTTCGAGTGGGGCGACAAGCAGGTCGGAGCGCTCGTCACGTGGGACGAGTTGTACGACCTGCTGGTGGAGGAAACGACCTACATCCCGCTCTGGGTGCAGGAAATGGTCGAGAACAAGCTCGTCCCCTCGGCCGGCGGCGACGAAGATGCGTTCTCCGTTCGCGTTGCGAAGGCGCTGTATCTGCTGAATCAGGTTCGTTCCGAGGTGCCGTCGACGCCGGCGAACCTCGCCCGGCTGATGGTCACGTCGACCGACGAGTCGTTCGAGTCCGTCCGGGACGATGTCGAATCGGCGCTGTCTGCCCTCCTCAAGGATCGGAAGGTGCTGACGGAGACGAACGACCGCGGCGACGAGGAGTACCTGCTGGTCTCCGAGGAACAGGAGGACATCCTGACGCGGGCGAAGACTCGCGCACAGCAGATTCCGTCGCATCGGCTGTCGGCCAAGTTGGAGAACTCCATCCGGGAGGGCAGCGATCGCTTGCTCTCTGCTGGCAGTCGACACGAGGTGGATTTCGAGGGAGAGCGCAAAGTCCCGCTCCGGTTCGGCTACTCCGTCCTAGACCCGATCGAGCAAGCACCGACGCCGGAGTTCGACGCCGTTCGTGTGCGCTTGGTCGCGAACCGCGACGCCGAGATCAGCGACCAGGTTACTGCGTGGCAGGCAACAAACGAGGGCCGTGACGGTGGTGAGCATATCCTCGTCGCCGTCAGTCTACAGCAATCGACAATCGACCGCCTGCGGGACGTGATGGGGATGCAGGAAGTGCTCTCCGAAGAGACGGATACCTATCCGGACCTTGAGTCCGATCACCGCGACGAACAGCGGGCACTCGAATCGACGATTCGCGAGCAGCTCAAAGAAGCGGACGTCTACGTCCGGACGGGCGGGACGAGAGGGCGGTACGAGGACGCGTTCGAGCAGGTCGTTCAAACGGAAGTCCAGTCCGTGTTCAGCGGAACGCGGTTCGTCCTGACGAACGGTATCACGGAAGTCGACGACGCCAGGCGGATGGCACAGTTCTTCCGCGGTGTCGCCGACTGGCCGCTCACGAGCGAGGACGCTGTCACGCTCGGGGTGGATACAGACCGCGCCGAACTCGCCGACGGCCGGTGTCAGGAATTCCTCGACGAGTACGCGGACACCCAGTCGCTTCGTGCCGAAGACGTGCTCACCCAGACTGTCCAGCGCGGCGGCGCGTATCGCGGGACGCCCCAGGAGTCGATCTCGGCACTGCTGATCACGCTCGCTACGGCCAACGAGATCGCACTCCGGCGGGACGACGAGTACATTACCGAACCGGAGGAGATCGGACGGGCGGTCAGAAACAAGACGAACCTGACCGAGATACAGATCCGCTTCGAGTCGATAGGCAAGATCGATCCAGAGCAGATCCGGGACACCGTCGAGACGCTGATCGGCGATGAGCCGGACGGGACCGACCCCGACGCGTGGCTCTCCGCGTTAGCCGAGTGGGTTGACGAGAACAGCGTGCTGGTGAAACGCGTCCTGCGAGGTGTCAGCAGGGAGTTCGGCGACGGCGCTTCGCTGGACGAACTCGAAACGGCGCTCCAGCCCGCACTCGGGGGCGAATCACTCGAAACGGATGCGTTCGCGTCCGAGACGGTCGAACGGCAGTCCGAGCGGTTCGCTCGGGCCAGCGGGCTCTTCCAGCCGAGCGAAGACGGCCAGTCCCTCTGGGAGCAGTTCAGCCAGCGGACAGTGGAGATGAAGCGGCGCTACCCCGGTCCGGACATTACGGGGGAGATGCAAGCAGTCATCGGCGGGGACGAAGTGCCAGATGCCGACCGGCTTCGAGCACTACTCGAAGAAGCTGACACGCACAGGCGTACCGTCGTCCGTGCGCAGTACGAACGCATCACGGGCGGACCGCCGACGGACGAGGAGCCCGAGAGCGTGGTGTCCAGTCTCGCGACGTGGCTCTACGCACACGACGGGAGCAGCAAGGAAACCGCGGACCGCGTCGCCGTCGAATTCGACGGCGTAACCATCGACGACCTCTACGATCTCTTCGAGACGGCGTGGCGGGGTGACTCGTTCTCCGAGGAAGCCCTCGTCGACCCGACGGTCGTCCAGCAGGCCAAGCGGTACGAGCGGGCACGGCGGCTCCTCGAAGCATCCGGTGGCGAGGCCTCGCTCTGGTCGCAACTCCGCGACGCGTCGAAACGACTCGCGGAAGACCATCCGAATCACCCAGTCACGGCCGACGTGAGCGAGATGCTCAGCCGGTCGCAGCCGCCGAGTGTCGACGATGTAGAGCAACTCCTCGATGCGGCAGAGAACCCGTTCACGGTCGACGAGCGGCTCGCGGAACTCGCCGCGGAACTGCAGTCCGAGCACCCCGATCACGACATCACCGACGAGATTGTCGATGCAGCAGCGGGTACCCGCTCGCCGAGTGAGGAACGAGTGGGTGAATTGATCGAAGAAGCTGAACAGGTGCTTGCGGGCGTAGACGAGCAGTTGCGGCGGATTCAGGAGACGATGGATGACCTACCGGATGGCGCTGTCGTGTTGATCGAGCCGCTCGACTGACACACCGGCGTTGCAAAACGCCGAACTCATTTATGTTCGATTCGTAATTACGCAACATAACGACGTTATCGCGGTTGAAACGACGTGCTTGTCCGAAATCGCACTCATCGTTTACTGGTGGCTCCAAAGGATTATCATGCGTCTGTGATACTATCTCGACATCATGCTTAGAATCCGCTATTCTCGGCCATTTCCAGAGCTTTCATCAGCACAATAAGGATGAGCGCGATGATCGAGAAGAACCCTGCAAGCTCAAAGAGCGCCATCGGGTTCTCTACGAACCACCAGAAGATTGGTTCGAGAAACTCGATCCCGTAGAAGTCCGCAAGTATCTTCGATATCACGGCACCGAAGACGGCTATCAACAGTAGATACAGGAAGTACCGAAGCTTCCGAGGGCCGGCGAAGGCATCTACCATACCTCAGCTTCCACATTTTGGCATAAATGCTTCGTGGAGGGTTACCCCCGTCGGCCTATCTCCGAGTGCTAATCCAACCGCCGTCCGAGAGATCGAGGGACAATCTTCAAGACATCGCAATGGCTCTGCTTGAAACATCACGGATTCTCGTATGGACGGACAATCTACCCACCCCCGCAAGGCCCAGCTCGACAAGGAAGAACGCGAGCATCTCGAAGCCGTCGTCACCGAGATGCGCGACCGGGTCGAGGCGAACGTTCGCTACCAGCTCGAAGACGAGTACGGCCTCGACGAGAAGCCGGACACCGTCGGAGCAAGCTCCGGCGAGCCCGCCCCCGCTGACGCTCGTGAGGACGGCGACGCGTCCCTGAGCGAGACGCAGGAAAACCTGGTCGAGGCTATCGAACTCGAAGCCGCCGACGGCCACGATTGGGAGGCCGCTCACGAGCAGTATATCACGGGCGTCGGCTACACTATCGTGAACCGTCTGGCGGCCCTCCGATGTATGGAGGTTCGGGACTTCATCGACGACGAAGTCACGTCGTTCCGCGACGACGGCCTCACGCCGGCCGCTGACCGGTTGGTTACCGAGGAGTTCATGCTGGAGGAGGAAGCCGTCCTCGAAGCCTATCGGAACGAATGCGACGCCCTCGCTGATGAAATAGAGATCCTCTTCGACCGCTCGACCGCCTACAGCCTGATCGACCCCGACGACGACACCTACGAAGATCTCTGTGGGATGCTGGACAAGGTCTCCGACGAGGTCTGGCGGGCCGACGACGTGCTGGGCTGGGTGTACGAGTACTACAACGTCAAACTCCTCGATGACCTGCGTCGGAAGGGCGACCGCGAAGGATTGGAGCCCGAAGACGTGCCGGCGGCGAATCAGTTCTACACGCCCCATTGGGTCGTCCGGATGCTCACCGACAACTCGCTCGGCAAACTCTATCTCGAAGACAACGGAACGCTGCAGGAGACCGTCGAAGCACAGGACGCGCTGACGCCGGACGAGCGCAAGAACCGGCCACTCTCCCCCGACGAATCCCCGGACTTGGCGGATTTCTGTACCTATCTCGTTCCCTCGGAGGAGGAAGGCGAGCCACCGGCGTTCGACGGCCCAGAAGACATTCGCGTCATCGACCCGGCCTGTGGGAGCGGCCACTTCCTCCTGTACGCGTTCGACGTCCTGGAGCGCATCTGGCGAGCAGAGACCGACCTTGACCACGCGGAGATTCCGCGGGAGATTCTGCGGCACAACCTCCATGGTGTCGACCTCGATATGCGGGCCTGCCAACTGGCCGCGTTCAATCTCTATCTGAAGGGGCGGACGCGTGCCGAGGCCGAAGGGGCAACTGGCTTCGATATGCCAGAAGTCGGCATCGTCTGTGCTGACGCGAAGGTGGCCGACATCGAGGGCGTCGAGGAAGTGTTCGACGAGGTCGCTGATGGGAAGGATGATGTTGAAAACGCACTGCGGCGGATTCTCGATGCGTTCGAGGAAGTCCACGGCCTCGGAAGCCTGCTGGATGTTCGTGGGACGCTCAGTGACCTATTTGAAGGCAACAGCGAGCAGTCTGGGGTTCAGATAACGCTGGAAGACGACCCACGGGAAGATCACACTCTTGGCCAGATTCTCCACAGTCTGCGTGAGGCGGTAGATCAGCACCGTGAAGAAGACTCGTTCTTAGCTCAAGACTTACGAAGCTTCGTACGGTTGCTGGACGTGCTTGCGCAGGACTACGATGTGGCGTTGATGAATCCGCCATACGGGTCGGTTAACCGGATGCCTGATTCTGTCGAGGACTACGTTGAGGAGCGCTATGACTACTCTCCTGAATTTTATATCAATTTCTTCGAGGTCTGTGATGGATTAGCCAAAGAATCCGGCAGAATTGGTATGCTTGTCCCTTGGACATTCATGTTCAAGAAGAAATTTCAAGATTTTCGTGAGGACTTCGTCGGCAGTCAGGGAGGATTTGATTTCCTCGCTGAATTCGGCTATGGGATTCTTGACAACGCAACGGTTGGTACTGTTGGAACAGTTGTTACGAGCGGGAGTCAAAAGGACAGACAGAGTGGCTCATTCATCCGCCTCCACGATATTGACACGAAACAAAAGGAACCCACGTTCCAGAGTACAATATCCGGCGTCTCAGACGAGGTGAACAGAGTATTTGAAGTCGAACTTCAAGAGTTCTCAGAGATACCACGAACACCGATTTGCTATTCAATTCCATCTCCAGTGAGAAATCTACATTCTACAGATGCAAAGATAGACGCAGACCAAGCTGATATTGAGGGGGAATCAGTTTGCGAGGCGATTCCCGGCCTACAAACGTCTAATGACGATAGGTTTGTTAGATACCACTGGGTTGCTGAAGGCGACGATGATTTTCAACCAATTGCAAAAGGGGGGTCAGAAGCTTGGCTAGTCCCAAGAGTTGTCGAATCCTGTGCATGGGACGGAGACGGAAATCAAATTCTTCGTGCTTACAAATCCGCCCGTATTCGAAATAAGCACCAGTATGGTCAACCGGGCCTAACGTGGACGTATATTAAGCGAACTGGGCGACGGTTCGGATACTATCCCGGTGGATTGTTCAGCCATACCGGACTTATGCTCTTCCCGAAGAGCGAGATGTCTCTATGGAAGATGATATCTATTCTGAATTCAAGTCTCTATCATAATCTCTTCCTATCTATTACTACAGAGCGTCACTGGAACCCGGGTGAAGTTGGTAGCTTACCTTGGATAGATTCGCTCACCGAAATTGACGAACTGGAAAGGCTGGCAAAAGACCAATATCGTTTGATGCTGTTCCAAAAATTGTCTGACCCCACCAGCCCCTTCTACACTAAACCAAACCTCCACCCGGATAATGAACTGGAGTTCTTCTATGACCACCCCCATCCAAAGGAGATTGTTGACCCTGATGAGTTCGATATAGAGGACTCAACCAAGCATCTGGAAGTGCCGAAAATAGCCCGCAAGCGAGAAAAGCAGAAACTAAATCGTGAGCAACAGTTAGAGGAAATTTCTAATGAAATAGATGAACTCATTTTCGATAATCTATCCCTCGAAGAGGGTACCCGCAACAATATTCGCCAAGAAATCTTCCTCCGAACCTCCGAAGACCCCGAAGACCGCGAAGTCCCCGACCCTGAGTCCGTCCCTGAAGTCCCCGACAACCTCGACGAGCAGGTCAAAGACCTCGTCCACCACTTCGCGATGGAAGCCGTCCGCGAGGAATCGGACGGTATCATCCCACTCGAAGGCGCGGACGAACAGGCGGATATGCTCGACCGTATCGTCGAGCGGTTCGAGGACGCATACGGTGAGTACGCCGAAGACCGACTCGTCGAAGTTGACGACATCCTCGGGGCCGAGTCCGCCGCCGACGAGGCCTACCCCAACCTCCGGGCGTTCGTCGAGGACGACCTCTTCGCCTACCACGTCGACACGATGGAGAACACGCCGATCCTCTGGAAGCTCAGTACGGCGCGACTCCTCGCCGACGCCGAGAGCGAGGGCTTTGCGTGCTTCGTCGACTATCACCAACTCGACGCCAGCCTCTTCGACCGCCTCGGCAACACCTATCTCGAACCACGGAAATCTGCCCTCCGCGACCGGCAAGCGGCGGCGAACCAGCGCCGGAACGACGAGTCGCTCTCTACGAGCGAACGCGCCGACGCGACCGAAGAGTTCGAGTTCTGTTCGAGCGCCCTCGAACAGATCGCAGAATTCGAAGCGGTACTTCAGGAACTCGGGTCGACGAGCGAGCGGGACTTCGACGACGGCGACCGCGAACGCGTGGATGGACTGGCCCCCAAGGTCGCCGCGTTCCGGGAGGAGACTGCGGCACGCATCGAGACGCTCGAACGACTCCGCGAGGTGAACGGCGAGGAGTGGTTCCAAGACACCTTCTCCGATGGCTTCTGGGACAAGGTCGACGAGTGGCGCGACGAGTGGCTGGACGCCCTCGGAGAACTCGAACACGCCTGCGAGGAGTACGCCAAGCCCAGCGACGAACCCGTCGAAGCCCACCTCGCCGACCTCTTCGACTACTTCAACTGGCGGCTCAAGGGCTCGGACCACTACTCCAGCACGGGCATCCTCTTCATGACGTACTACTTCGAACGCGAAGGGAGCGACCTTCTCGATGAGGACGGCGAGCCATTCGACACCCTCACCGAAGATGAGGAACTGCTCGCGTCGCTCGCGACTGGCATCGCCGACGCGTCCGTCCTCGACGAAGAGTACATCCAACAGATTGCAGACGAGGAAGATGTCGACGACGTGGACGAACTGCCACCGCTAGCGGAGTTCAAGGCGCTCGCCGCGGAAATCGACGACCGCTGCCAGACTGTGGACAAACAGATTCCCGCGGACTGGGCAGACCGAGCGCTGTCGGAAATCACGACCGCCGGCTACCAACCCAACCACAAACACGGCGTCGCGATCAACATCACGCCGCTGGCCGAGCAAGACATCGTCCCCGAAATCGTCGAGGACAAAGTGCTGTAAGTCGGACCCATGAGCAACGAAGTCGAATTCCCGGTCGGGAAAGCGATTCTTGCGATGCTCTGCGGAGCATCGCTGTTCCCGATTAGCTACCCTGTATCGTACTTTTTCGGGTACCTCGGCGTACTGAGTTGGGACTCCGTCGCGATGTGGGGCTTTCTTGGCCCGATGTTCGTCATCGGTGTCCCAGTCGTGCTGTATGATCTCCCTGAGCGGTTTGCGGAGAAGCTGACCGGGTACTGGCTACTCGTGGCTAGCGTCGGGTGGGTGACACTCATCAGTACAATGCAGTTTTTCAATTCAGACGTCCCAGAGTCACGTATGAATGTCTACGCGATGGGCACGACGTTGCTCATTGTTGTTTCGACTCTCTCGATAGCAGCCTACCTTGACTACACCAACGCACCGGTAGACGAGTATCTCGACGGTCTCCGTCCCAACTGATTATGCAAGCAACGCAAACGCTCCCCGAAGCCGCGAAAGACACCATCCGAAACGAGTTCGACCGAGCCGAATCAGCGGACCCGATTGTCCTCTGGTGGGACGACGGGAACTACCTCGAAGACGTCATCGAGCAGGCCTGTGACGAACTCGGCGTTCACCTGAAAGTCGCCGAGGAGACGCCGCTGGAACTCCGTGCCAACCCGGTCGACGGCGAACAGGTCTGGTACGTTCCACACGTCAAAGAGCCCGAAGACGCCGAGGGCGACTTCGACTGGTTCCGCGACGTCGAGCACACCGGCGGCGAGGTGGAGATGAGCATCGAAGACCTCACCGTCCACGCGTTCGAGCGCGGGCAACTCGACGCGTGGGAGCTGAAAACCACGACGCGGTCGGACGACCCCGCAAAGCGCCGCGAGATCGCGCGGATTCTCCACGACCAGCTCACCGGCGGCCAGCTCCCGACGCTCGAACAGCTCCGCACGCGGATCGTCACCGGCGGCTACACCGACCCGGTCGCGTTCGTGCTGGAGAACGGCTGGGGCGACATCGACGACAGCCCCGGAACCATCGAGCAGATGCAGGACTTGCTGACCAGCGAGGGCGTCGACGCGGTCGCCAGCGAGGACGAACCCGCGGGGATCGTCGCGGCGACGCGTCGGTGGGCCGTCGCCGAGTGGCTGATCCACGCCGGTGTCGACGCCGAACGGTTCCCGACGGAGTGCCGCGCCGAGACGGCCGGCGATCACGACCTCCCCGAACTCAAGTCGCTGTTGAACAACACCACCTCGGCCGGTCTCCTCGCCGACCGCTACCTCGGCGAAGCGACCTGGCCCGATGTCGTCGCGGACGTCGACGACCCGTGGGACCTCGCGGACTGTCTCGTCGACGCCGCGCTCGAACGTCGTCTCTGGGAGGAGTGGCACGCGTCCTTCGACGCCGGCGACTACGAGACGTGTCTCGAGCGCGCCGAGGAGCGGTACGACGCTCTCCTCGGGAGTGAGGACTTCCGGGGCACTTACCGCGGTGCCTACGGCCCGGACAGTCCGTGGACGCAGACGTGGGAGCAGGCCGCGGAGGTCGCCCGCCTCGCACACCAACTCGAGACGTGGGACGAGAGGGCCACCGACGACGTCGTCTCGCTGTACGCCGATCCGGACGACGGAACGTGGCAGATCGACAACGCGATGCTCAACCTCGTCGTCGCCGGCGCGCCCGAGTCCGACCTCCCTGCCGACCATCCTGCCGTCGATACCCTTGACGACCTCCGCACCCAGCTCCAGTCGGAATACGTCGAGTACCTCGAAGCCCTCGGCGACCGCGTCACCGAAACTGTCGAGGCCGGCGCTCCGTTCGTCGACGAGGACCACTCCTATCAGTTCTTCACGAAGGAGTCCGCCGGCCTCGAAAGCGGCCAGACGGTCGCACTGTTTGTCATCGACGCCCTCCGACTCGACCTCGCGCGCCGGCTCGCGGACGAGTTGCGCGACTACGTGGCGACGCTCCCGGCCGACGCCCCCGAGTTCGCCGTCGACGAAGACGTCTGGCTCGGGACGCTGCCCTCGGAGACCGAGTTCGGGAAGGCCGCACTCACGCCGGGCGAGATCCAGATGTTCGACGTCTCGCTGGTCGACGGCGAGTTACAGCCCCTTCGAAACAACCGAAAGGTGAACACGAACCGGCGGAACTCGCTGTTGGGCGGCGACGGCTGGACGGTCACTCGCGACACCGAGGACGGCTGGCAGTCGACGCGCGTCGCCTACTTCAAAAACGACCTCGACGACATCGGCGAGAAGGAACTCAGCGACCTCGAGGCGATGCTGGCCCGACGCGTCGACTCGCTCGCGGAGTTCATCGGGACGAAGCTCGAACAGGGAGAGTGGGACCAGGCCTACGTGCTGACCGATCACGGGTTCGTCCTGCTCCCGGACAGCGCGTCGCCGGAGAAGATTTCTCGGCCGACGGAAGCGTCCGACTCCGGTCGGCGATGGATTGCCGGCGAGGACGTAGACGCGGATTCACCCGGCGTGTTACTCGACTCCAGCACCCGGCTGGGGTATCTCGACGCCAACGTCAGCGTCCTTGCGAGCCCGCTCAAGCGGTTCAAAAAGCAGGGCCTCGGGGACGCACGGTTCTACCACGGTGGCCTGCTCCCACAGGAGTTCGTGCTCGATTTCATCAGCATCACGCAGGGGTAGCTGTCCTGATCGAGCCATCGCGATGGGGCAATATTCAAGAGACCACAGTTGTACTGGGAGAATATCACTGACTCTCATATGGATGGGAACGCTCTGGCCCCCCGAAAGGCGCAACTCGACAAGGAAGAGCGCGAACACCTCGAAGCGGTCGTCACCGAGATGCGAGACCGTATCGAGGCGAACGTTCGCTACCAGCTCGAAGCGTCTGATCTGGCAGACCGTCCTGATGACGCGTCCCTGAGCGAGACGCAGGAAACCCTCGTGGAAGCTATCGAACTCGAAGCCGCCGATGGCCACGATTGGGAGGAGGCCCACGAACAGTACATTACGGGCGTCGGCTACACGGTCGTCAATCGGCTGGCCGCGCTTCGCTGCATGGAGGTCCGGGACTTCATCGACGACGAAGTGACGGCCTTCCGCGACGACGGCCTCACGCCGGCCGCTGACCGGCTTGTCACCGAGGAGTTCATGCTGGAAGAGGAGGCCGTCCTCGAAGCCTATCGGAACGCGTGCGACAAACTGGCCGCGGAGATCGAGATCCTCTTCGACCGCTCGACCGCCTACAGTCTGATCGACCCCGACGACGACACCTACGAAGACCTCTGTGGAATGCTGGACGAGGTACCCGACGAGGTCTGGCGAGCCGACGACGTGCTGGGCTGGGTGTACGAGTACTACAACCGCCCAGTCGTCGAAGCGCTCGACGCGAAGAACACGCTCGAACCGGAGGACGTGGGGCCGGCGAACCAGTTCTACACGCCCCATTGGGTCGTCCGAATGCTCACCGACAACTCCCTCGGCAAACTCTATCTCGAAGCGACTGAGCAGGAAGACGCCGTTCCGAATCCGGACGCTCTCAGCCCCGAAGAGCGAAAAGAGCGCTTGGTCACGCCGGAGGACAGCCCGTCCGTTCCCGAACTCTGTACGTACCTTATCCCTGACGAGGAGGCCGGCGATGCACCGGAGTTCGATCATCCGTCGGAACTGCGGGTCATCGACCCGGCCTGTGGGAGCGGCCATTTCCTCCTCTATGCGTTCGACGTACTGGAGCGCATCTGGTGGGCCGAAACCGATCTCGACCGCGCCGAGATTCCGGCGAAGGTGCTGGAGCACAACCTCTACGGCGTCGACATCGACCTGCGCTCGTGTCAGCTCTCGGCGTTCAATCTGTATCTGAAGGCCAGAACACGTACCGAAGCGGAAGACGGCCAGTTCGAGATGCCCAGCGTCGACATCGTCTGTGCGGACGCCCGCGTGGCAGAGGTCGAGGAAGGCGCAGAAGTGCTGGACGACATTACCGGCGAGGGAACGGACCTGCGTGCTGCGCTGGGAGAGATCATCGACACGTTCCAGCACACGGAAGCCCTCGGGAGCCTGCTGGACGTGAGTGGGACGCTCGAAGACGTGTTCGAGAGCGGTCAGACGGACCTCTCGGACTGGGGCGACGGAACACACCAGTCGCTGAACTCCTTCTTGAAGGCACTTCGAGAAGCCGTTGGTGAGCGCTCGTCAGATTCGTTCGGCGAACAGAACCTCAAGAGTTTCCTGAATCTGCTGGTAGTGTTAAGCCAATCGTACGACGTGGCGCTTATGAACCCGCCGTATGGTTCGGGGGGACGAATGCCGGACACCGTGCAGGAATACGTCGAAGAGAACGAGAATTACAAATATACGACGGAGTACTACATCAATTTCTTCGAGGCGTGTGATCGGCTGGCCAAAGCCGACGGACGCACGGGGATGCTCGTTCCGTGGTCGTTCATGTTCAACAAGTCCTTCCAGACCTTCCGGGAGGATTTCGTCGGTGGGAGAGGTGCGTTCGACTTCTTCTCGGAGTTCGGGTACGACATCCTCGACAACGCGACCGTCGGCACTGTCGGGACAGTTGTTCGCTCCGAGGCAGACAGCGGGCAGACAGGGACGTTCATCCGCCTCCCGGATGTTGCGAAGGGTGAGAAGGAAGGGGAATTCATCCGCGCGTCTTTCGAGGGGTCTGAAACCGGTGTCAAGCGACTCTATCACCGAGACCTGTCCGAGTTTGCGATGGTTCCCGGCACGCCGCTTTCTTATTGGGTGCCACGAGGCCTGCGAAGCATCTATCAGTCCGATACCGTTCTCGACGCGGATAATGCGGGCTTAGAGGACCGGGAGACGCTTGGAGACATCAAACAGGGTACCGCAACCGCAGACGATTCCCGGTTCGTGCATAAGTTCTGGGAAGACAGGGGCGCTGAATGGGTGCCGTTTGCGAAGGGGGGCGCTGATGCGTGGCTTTTGCCTCGAATAAAGAACACCCTCCTCTGGGGAGAAGACGGGACGGAAGTCGATAGATACCCCAAATCCTACCCCCGCAATACAGACGCCTACTTCAACGAATCATTAACGTACACCGTCGCAAAGCGAAGCGGTCGGAGGTTCGGGTATCTCCACGATTCGTCCGTCTTCGGTCACAAGGGCTCGGTTCTGATTCCGGATCGGGCTATCTGGAACGCCCTCTCGTACACGAATAGCCATCTATTCACGTATCTGATGCTTGCACAGACCTCCGAGCGAATGTGGGAAGTCGGGTTCGTCTCGAAAGTCCCGTGGCGGACAGAACTCGAAGAGATCGACGAACTGGCAACCCTCGCCCGGGAAGCCGTCGGGCACCTCATCTCGAAGCGGCAGTACGACTTCGTGTCGCCGCATTACGATGGGCCTGTCCTGCTCGATGCACTCGGTGTCGATGACCCGCTACCGCAGTACGATCATCCACACCGCGAGCTTCGGGACGAACTTTCGCTCGATAGCCCGACACAAACTGTGTCCACGGCAGACTCGCTCAATCAGGTCGGAACTGCCGCCGCGAAACACTTGGCGCGAGTCGAGCAAACCCTCCAGTCCTGTGCGAACGACATCGACGATGCCGTCTTCGATTGCTTCGACATCACCGACGGGCAGCGCGAGACGATCCTTCAGGAGATCGCGCTCCGAACTATCGAAGATCCACGCGAACAGGAAGTGTATGCTCCAGCGGCCATCTCAGAGCCGTCTAGCGACTTCCCGGAACAGGTCAAAGACCTCCTTCTCCACTTCACGCTCCGAGCGATCAACGACACCGATGACGGCATTATCCCGCTTTCCGAAATCGACGGCACGGACGACCTTCTGACCCACATCGAGGCGGAGTTCGAACGTGTCTGGGGCGAGCACGCGACCGACCGCCTCGCGGAAGCCGACGCGGTACTCGGGAACCGCAACGCGAGCGACGAAGCGTACCCGAACCTTCGGGCGTGGCTCGAAAACGACCTGTTCGAGTACCACGTCGCGGAGTTCGACCGAACGCCGATCCTCTGGCGGCTTTCGACCGAGCGACTCGTTTCCGACGCCACGGGCGAGGGCTTCGGCTGTCTCGTCGATTACCATCAGTTGGACGCGAGCATCTTCGACCGACTGCAGAACCAGTATCTCGAACCGCGGCGGACGCACCTCCGCGAACGCCGGGCGGCGGCAAACAGCCGTCGGAACGACGAATCGCTCTCGACCACTGAGCGAGCCGACGCCGCCGAAGAGTACGACCAGTGTGAGAGCGCCCTCGAACAGCTCAGCGCGTTCGAAGAACGGCTTGGCGACCTTTCACAGGCCACCCCGAGTGACTGGCCCAGCGTGAATCAGGAACGCGCGGCCGAGGCGGCCGAACGCGTGGCGGAGTTCCGGGAGCGGACAGCATCACGGCTAGACACTCTCGAAACCCTCGCCGACCTGAAGGACGTAGATATGGCAGACCTGTTCAGTCCCTCGTTCTACGAGACGGTACAGGAGAACAAAGACGAGTGGGTCGATGCGCTCGACGACCTACAGACCGCCTTCGAGGCATACGCCGAAGACGGCTCAGAACCCGTCGAAGCACATCTCTACGACCTCTTCGAGTACTACGACGATCTCGTCGGCTCCTCCCACTACGCGAGCAACGGAATTCTGTTCATGACGTACTACTTCGAACAGTTCGAGGATGCCGAGCAGTCACAGATCGGAGACACCGGCGTCGCCGAGCGGCAGCGACTGCTCGCAGAACTCGCGGCCGACGTTGACGAGTATCGGCAACTGGCCGACGAAATCGCTGCAAACTGCGACGAGGTTGCGACCGATATCTCCGGCGATTGGGAGGAACGGGCGCTCTCAGAAGTCGTGACCGCGGGCTACCAGCCCACCCACAAACACGGCGTCGCGATCAACATCACGCCGCTCGCCGAGCAAGACATCGTCCCGGAAGTGGTGGCGGACAACGTACTCTGAGGCGGTGGGGAACCGATCTCCGTCAGAGGAGGTGGCTGACAAGGTTCAAGAGTCTATGCCGTTTTGGAACACGTAGCACTCGATGACGGATTCTTCATTCTCGTCCGGGCAACGAGTCCTTCTCAACGGAACACCGGCTGAAGTCATCAAAACACAGACAGTCGGCGAGATCGAATATTTGAGAGCGTATATCGAGGGGGAAGGCGTCAAGACTGTCTGTCTCGACGATGTAGAGATTCAGCCACAGCAGTCCGGAATCGAGGAACTGGCCAACCAGCGAATCGACGACCTTCATCCGGATCACGATGCGGTCGCGGCGCAGTGGTTCGACCTCCGGACGCAGGCGACGAAGCTCAAACTCGCTCACGAACAGGGACAGCTCCTGAGCATCTCGAACTCGCTCGTTCGGCTCGAACCGTATCAGCTTGACGCCGTAAACTGGGTGATGCAGAAGCTCCGGCAGCGGGCGCTTATCGGTGACGACGTCGGGCTCGGGAAAACGATAGAGGCGGGCCTCGTCCTCAAGGAACTCGCTGCACGGAATCGCGCTGACCGCGTCCTGTTCGTCGTTCCCGCCCACCTCCAGAAGAAATGGATCCGGGATATGGACCGCTTCTTCGACATCGACCTGACCGTGGCAGACCGCGCGTGGGTGGAAGGTGAGCGCCGACGGCTCGGCGAGGAGGCTAACATCTGGGCCCAAGACCAGCAACGGCTCGTCACCAGCATGGCGTTCCTGCGGCAGGACGAGTTCCGGCCTGCACTCCGGGACGCGTTCTGGGACGTCGTCGTGGTCGACGAGGCCCACAAGGCTGCAAAGCGGGGGGACTCACCGAGCAAGACGGCACGGATGATTGACGCCGTCACGGGGAACTCCGACTCGTTGCTGCTTCTCAGCGCGACGCCACATGACGGGAAGGGCGAGGCGTTCCGCTCGCTCGTGGAGTACATCGATCCGTTCCTCGTCGCCGAAAATCAGGAACTCTCACAGGAAACAGTCGACCGCGTCATGATCCGTCGCGGGAAGACCGACATCTACGACGAGGACGGTGAACGCGTCTTCCCGGACCGCGAGGTCAACTCGGTATCGGTCTCGATGACCCACGACGAACGACAGTTCTACCGGGCTGTCACCGACTACGTGAAAAACGTCTACAACCGCTCGGAGAAGCTGAACGAACCCGCAGTCGGGTTCGCGATGGCGCTCATGCAGAAACGACTGGTGAGCAGCGTCGGCGCGATTCACGCGACGCTCCGACGACGACTCGACGACCTTCTCGACGAAGAGGCAGAAACGGACGGGCTTTCCGAGGAAGCACGAGCCTATCTCGACGGCGAGGATCTAGACGAGGACGACAAGCAACACGCGGAAGACGAGATCGCCGGTCTGACCGTCACCAGTACCGACGAACAACTCCAAGAGGAGATCGATACGCTCCGCGACCTCGTGTCGCTAGCGGAGGATCTACCGGTCGACTCCAAGGCCCAGAAAGTCAGACGGTTCATCTCCCAACTCCTCGAGGAACAGCCGGACGAGAAACTCCTGTTGTTCACGGAGTACCGCGATACGCTGGACTACCTTCTCGAATTCGTGCAGGACGAGCCGTGGGCCGACGAGATTCTGGTGATTCACGGCGACGTTGACAAGGACGAACGGACCCGGATCGAAGACGAGTTCAATCACGGGCAGTCACGACTCCTGTTCGCGACCGATGCAGCGAGTGAGGGGATCGATCTCCAGCACAGCTGTCACATCATGGCTAACTACGAGCTTCCGTGGAACCCGAACCGCCTCGAACAGCGGATCGGACGCATCCATCGCTACGGACAGGAAGAGGAGGTCAAGGTCTGGAACTTCCTCTTCGACGACACCCGCGAGAGCGAAATCTTCGAAATGCTCCAGACCAAGGTCGAGGAGATCCGCTCCCAGCTCGGAAACACAGCGGACGTGCTTGGCATCCTCGACGACATCGACGTGGATGCGCTCATCATGGAGTCCATCGAGAACGACGACCCGCCGAGTGCGACCAAAGCGGAACTCGAGGAGCTGATCGAGGAGCGCCAGCGGACGCTCGAAGAGTGGTACGAGCGGAGCCTCGTCGATACGAGCACGTTCGACGCGGAGAGTCGCCGGCAGATTCAGGAGGTCGTCGACGAGTCAGCGGACGTCTACGGAAGCGAGGGAGACATTCGCGAGTTCTTCGAGCGAGCAGTCGAAGCCTTCGGAGGCGAATTCGAGAAACGCGGTACCAACCTCTATCAAGCCGAGTTGCCTGATGGGATCAATTCGCCCGGCCAAGATGCGACGTTCGGCCCGTTCACGTTCGACCGCGACTTCGCGATGGATCACGAGGACATCACCTACCTCGCTCCGGACACGGACGTCCTGCAACGGCTCATGGCACGCGTGTTGGAGGACGAGCGCGGTGCGGTCGGACTCAAACTGCTGCCGTTCGTCGACACGCCGGGGATTACCTACAACTATCGCGTGGCGTTCGAGGACGGCACTGGCGATGTGATTCGAGAGGAGACCATCCCCGTCTTCGTGGATGCGACGCAAGAGGACGCTCAGCAGGCGCTTGGTGAACGTGTCGTCGAGGGCGATTCGGTAGCAGCAAAGCCCGACGTCGACGGCTTGCGAACGGTTCTCGACGCTCAATCCGACTTACGGACGGCCGCCGACCGGTACGTGAGCGTGCGTGTCAACGAGATCAAGAACCATCTTCAGGAGAAACGTCACAAGGAGACTGCCCAGGAGTTGGAAAATCTCGAGGAGTATGCACAGGCGGAACGAGAACGGATCGAGGCCTTCATCGAGGAGTACGAGCGCAAATCCGACGCCGGCTCGGATATGGACATCGCGATCCGTGGCCAACAGGAGCGACTTGCACAGCTCGAAGAGCGAATCGAGACACGTCGCCGTGAATTAGAGCGCCGAGAACAGATCATCTCACTGGCGCCCGAGGTTGAGAACTACTGTTTGACTCTCCCATTATGAATCGGTTTCTGAATGAGACTACCTCAGTGTCGTAATTGCGACGGGCTCGCTGACAGTCGGCTGAATAATTTGCCTTCCGAGAGAGCGTTCGTGGCCGCGCAACAATCACAGAACCGATAGACTGCAAGCCGATATCACAACTGTTTTTGTTACCAACTGTGTACCGGTAGGTGGGTTCTGGTCCTCGCTCCATTTCCCCCTTGAATCCGATTCAGATCATCGATTGGCCCGAGTCCAGAACCTGTCGTCGTGGATGACGACTTCGAATGGTGCGTTGCACGCCACTCCCCCCCCGGCTGCCCACCATTCCGTTGCTGACCTGAGTGAGGGGATAGCAGTCCTCGTGATACGTATCCGGGAGTTCGTCTGCCGTCACTACCACGTCTCTCCAGCAGCGGGGCGGCCACAGACTGGTTCGGGTATATCAGCGTGGCTCTGGTGTAAGACATCGTAAGCTCACGTATACCCATTGGGGCGAGCATCACGGTTAGGCAGGAGATCCACTCCGGTATCCGGGCCGCACCGACGGCCCCGATATCCTACCTTCTTGCGGAATGACTTGTCTCGCGACGCTGTATCCGTCGATAGAGGCACTCGCAAAACGGAGAGTGGGGAAACCAGGTTGGCAGACACTGGCGTTGGCCCCACTATCAATATACAGCCCAAACATATAAGTTTTTTGATAGATGCTTTACAATATTATGTATTTGTCTGGGCGGATAATAATAGGCGATACGAGCGGACTGCTCGCCTACATTACTTTCTTGCGCAGATAGGCCGAGATGGCTTCACTGATGAGCACAAGGCCCAGAATCGAGATGAGGATCGTCAGGACTGCTTCCCAGTTGAAGTAATTGATCTCAGTCTGGAGCGGGACGCCGATCCCGCCTGCGCCGACGAACCCGATGATCGTCGACGCTCTGACGTTGATATCCCATCGAAGCGTCGCGACACTGATGAACGCCGGCTTGATCTGTGGAACGATACTGTAGATGAGCACATCAATCGGCGATGCTCCGGCTGCAGTGATCGCTTCGACAGACCCGCGGTCGATCTCCTCGATGGCTTCCGCGATTAGCTTTGCAGTGAACCCGATCGATCTGATCGAGATCGCCAGCACGCCAGCGAGGGCCCCAGGGCCGAAGATAACCACGAAGATCAGTGCCCAGATGATGACGTTGACCGAACGGGTAAACGAGATGATGAACTTCCCCAGCAGGTACGCCGGCTTGTTGGGCGACGTGTTGCTGGCTCCGAGGAACGCAACCGGGATCGCCATCACGATGGCCAGTGCCGTTCCCAGAATCGAGATATTGATCGTCTCGAGCAGCGGCCCGACAATAGTCCGGGAGTACCCCACATTGGGGGGATACATCCGGCCGAAGAGGTCGGCCAGCTCACGCGGGGCAGTCACGGCGTAGCCGTAATTCACTTCCATGGCGCGCCAGGCTGCGACGAGGATGACGAGTCCAGCTAGCAGCCCGAAGAACCGGAGTAAGCGCTCACGGCGATCGAACCGGCTCCATGAGTCAGTGCTGTTTGACATTATTGGATCCGCCTCCGAGCGAGAGCGCTGACACCTTCACCAACCATGACGATGGCGACGATGACAGCGATAATTGCCATGCTAAACTGGTAATCGTACTTATCGAAGGAGTTCAGCAGCGTGATACCGATACCGCCCGCTCCGACGATTCCGACGACAGTGCTGTGTCGGAGGTTGATGTCCAGGCGGTAAATCGACAGGCCGACGATCCGGGGCATTACCTGCGGGAGAACGCCGTAGAGATACGTCTGAACGGGTGTCCCGCCGGCAGCAGTGATCGCCTCCATCTGCCCACGATCGATGTCTTCGATCTCTTCTGCGAGAAGTTTCGCGAAGAATCCGATCGTTTTGAACGCGAGGGCAAGGACACCAGCGAGCGGACCGAATCCGACCGCTTTGACCATAATGATCGCAACGATGAGCTCGTGGAGTGAGCGCGTGACTGCAACGATGCTGCGACCGACGTAGTAGACTGGCTTCGGCGAGAGGTTATTGGAAGCCATGACAGCGACCGGCACGCTGACGATAATACCCATTGTCGTGGCGACAATCGTCATCACGATACTCTCGACGATCCCCTGTATGAGGAGTTCCCGCTGCGACGGAGTGTACGCTGGCGGGAGCATACTGGTGACGAGTTCGACACCAGCTCCGATCCCTCGCACGAACCGGCTGGGAGAAATCCGAAGGTTCCAGAAGCTATACGCGAAGAACAACAAGATAAGCCCGTAGATGAGATACTTGACTTTCTTGTTGTAGAAGACTGTGGGCCGCTCCCAAGATCCTTCAACGGCCGATCCAGATTCAGCAGCCATATTGATTAGTCACCTCGTTCAGCAATGACGTCGTCAGATCCGGTGCTGCTACCAGCACTCGGCTCTTCGCGGTCCGCAATGGATTCACCACCGCGGTAGATTTCGTCTCTGGCTGCCTGATCCAGATCGTCAGGTGGGCCGTTAAAGACGATCTCACCGTCACTGAGTCCGATGATCCGGTCCGCGTAGTCGACCGCCAGATCGACTTCGTGGATGTTGATGATGATCGGGATATCGTCTTCGTGAGCGATGTCCGTCAAGAGGCTCATAACCTCCCGGGAGGTATCGGGGTCCAGCGCACTCGTCGGTTCGTCAGCGAGCAGAATTTTCGGCCGCTGAATGACGGCACGGGCGATACCGACGCGCTGTCGCTGGCCACCGGAGAGTTCATCTGCACGGTTGTTCTCGACGCCCTCTAGGTTCACCCGACTGAGGATTTCCCGTGCGCGCTTGATATCCTCTGGTGGGAAGTTCCGACGGAACGCGTTCCACGTACTGAGATAGCCAAGGCGGCCGGAGAGTATGTTCTCCATCACCGTGAGGCGCTCGACGAGATTAAACTCCTGAAATATCATGCCCATATCGCGACGGACATCGCGAAGGGCTGATTTGTCCAGGCCGGTCACCTCTGTATCATCGAGCGAGACACGCCCGCCAGTTGGCTCGGTCAGCCTGTTGATACTACGAACGAGCGTGCTTTTTCCGGCCCCGCTTGGCCCGATGATCGCAACGATCTCGTTACCACTGACTTCGAATGAGACACCTTTGAGTGCTTTATCACCGGAGTCGTACGTTTTTTCCAGATTATCTACAGTGAGCATTATTCGGTTCTCTTCTTAGCCTTCGATGTTCTCGGTGTTGTACTTGATGTCGTTGTTCTCCTGAATCTGGAGGATGATATCGTAGACAGTGGCGTAATCAATCTCCGTCCATTTTCCGCGACCACCGAAGACCTCCGCGATCTTGGTGTCCGAGTAGTCGTAATCGAGGAATGCCGCCCTGATACCTTCCTGAATTTCTGGTTTCAGGTTGTAGCGGTAACAGAAGCTCGTTGTGGGGAACGGGTTGCTGGCCCACACGACTTTGAGATTCGTCGGGTCAATGTTGTCCGCCTCCGCAACACGCGTGACACAGGTGCTACAAACGGGGGCAGCGTCGTAGTCATCGTTTGCCACTCCGAGGATGCTCTGTTCGTGCCCGCCAGAGTAGCTCACTTCGTAGTCGTCTCCCGGAGTAACGCCCTGGTTCGAGAACAGCGCACGCGGAGCGAGGTTCCCGGAGTTGGACGACGGCTCAGCGTGTGCGACACGCTTGCCTTTGAGGTCCTCCAGCGACGAGATCTCATCGTTATCCGCCTGTGTGGCGAGCCACAGCCGATAACCGAAGTCACCCTCCTTCGAAATCTGGAGCGAGAACGGGACAGCGCCGGCCAGATTCACAGCGAACGGCGTTGGCCCAGTGGAGAACCCGGCGACGTGGAGGCGCTCGGATCGCATCGCCTCAATCTGGGACGCGTACGAGTTGAGGGGGAAGTACTTGACCGATTTCCCCGTCTCTTCGGCGATGTTGTCCATCAGCGGTTGCATCGTATCCCGGTAGACTGCCGGGTCCTCCGTCGGCGTCATCGCAAACGCGATGCGGTCCGGGTCAATCAGGTCGTCTTGATTATCGGGAGTACTCTGGACGGGGTTACCGTAGCGGGGCTTCTCGCGCTCCTTCATGTTCTTCAGGTCCTGCAGGGACCCCGTCTCGAACCCTGCCTCGATGAGCGTCTGCATCAGCTGCGGGAACTCCGGGTTCGCCGGATCGAACTCGGGATAGTTGGTACTCTGTCCGGAACTACCGTCGCCACTACTGGAACCGTCACTGCTATCAGTGCTGTCACCACCAGACGCTTCAGTGTTCTGGCTACTCTCCTGAGAACAGCCTGCAACGCCCGCTGCAAGCGCAGTAGCGCCAATTTTCAACACAGATCGTCGGTCAACTGGGTTCTGTTTCATTGTCGACGCAGACATGTGCGAAACCTGGGTTAAAAAGTATTTATGTTTAAATTTGACAAAACAACAAACCCCTCATACCGAGTTTTACGCGCTCTTCATATAAAAACTAGAATAAGTATTAGATTCAGACATATGAAGGATACTGGACACTAAGCAGTAATCGAGGGCGACCTTCGAGTTCCGCAGGGGCCACGGCAATATTCAAGCGATCCTCAAGGCCAACACCTATTACCCATCAGTATATTTGTCTCCATATAGAATATAGTAGTATATAGACTATATAAAAATGACGGAACCACCGTTTGTAAGATAAGATGACTGTAATGAGTGCAATCGCGAATACGGCTGCTTTCGGAGGTATAGAGGGGATAACTGTCGATACTGAGATACTCCACCTATTTATTGCAGGTGCACTGGGTATGCTGCTCGGGCTCGAACGAGAGTGGGCCAACAAGTCTGCGGGAATCCGAACGTTTACGCTGACGAGTCTGGTCGGCGCTGCCGCAATGTCACTCGACGAGAGGATACTACTTGCCTTGGGAGGGGCATTGGTACTCGTGCAAGGGGGGTTGCTCGGGATCCGGGGAATAGTCGCACAGTGGACCAGCGACGATAGTGAGTTGGAGTTCGGCCTGTCTCTGACAACCTCGACCTCGTTACTTGTCGCGTACGCGGTCGGGATACTGGTCGGAGCCAATCACGTTCTGATCGGCGTCATTATTGGCATAACGTCGTCGTTCCTGCTAGTCCTTCGGCGGGAGCTACACGAGTTTGCGAACCAGCTATCGCGAGAAGAAGTACGCAGCGCAGGTGAGTTTGCGATCATCTCGTTTGTCGTGTATCCGCTCCTGCCCGGCGGGACGTATGGGCCATGGGATGCGATCGATCCGAAACTGGTCTGGATGCTCGTGATCGCAGTCAGTGGGATCGGGTTTGTCAACTATATCGTGATGCAGCGATACGGCAGCAAGGGGATCGCTGTAACTGGCTTCTTCGGCGGGCTGGTGAACTCCACTGCCGTGATCGGCGAAATCGCGGGCAGGGCAAAGAACAATGCGGGGATCACAGAGCTCGCAGTCGGAACGATACTGATCGCTGATGCGGCGATGGCGGTCCGTAATTTAGCGATCATCGTTGCATTCGTCCCCGAGTCGGCTGTCAGTGTTGGACTCCCGCTCGGCCTGATCGCGATTAGTGGCGTCGGACTCGCATATTACGATAGCGACTGGGAGGGAGATCTGGAACTGGATTTCGACTCGCCGTTTAGCAGTGCAAATGCGCTGAAATTCGGCTTGCTCTTCCTCGCTGTCTTGATTCTGACCGCCGGAGCACAGCGCATCTTCGGAACAGCCGGGTTCCTGATTACGAGCTTCCTCAGCGGCATCGTATCGAGCGGCACGACGACAACGACCGCAGTGACGCTGACGTCGACCGGTCAGATATCGCCGGCAGTAGCGGCGCAAGGCGTGCTGGCCGGGACACTCTCAAGTATACTCGTGAAAATCGGGTTTGCAACAAGTATCAACCGCTCACTGCTAGCGCCGGTGGTGCGAAAGTCACTCTACCTGTCGCTCATCGGGATCGGTGGCGTGGTTATCAGCATCCAATTGATATGAACAGTCAGAGCTATCAGCGTGTTTCGAGGGTCGCCGCGGCCCCTGCGGCAGAGGAAGCGCCTGTGATCACGTCGGCAGCGGCTTCTGCCGAAGCGTCACCGTTCGAGATGGAGGAACTCTAGATGACGTACACCAGTGCCATCATCGACCTCGACGGGACGATATATCGCGGGGATTCGTTAGTCGAAAACGCTGCAGAGGGGGTACGGACAGTACGTAAGGCGGGGCTTTCGACGCTGTTCGTCACGAACAAGCCGATCGACCGGCGGGAGAAGTATTGCGAGAAACTGAACGCGCTGGGCATCGATTGCAGCAGTGAGGACATAATCACGTCCGCCACTGCATCAGCGGACTATCTATCCGCGCAGCACCCGGAGCGCGAAATCTACGTCATCGGCGAAGACGCTCTGGTCGCGGAGTTGCGTGCCGCCGGATTGAAAACGACGTCCGACCCCGAACGAGCGGGCACTGTGATCGCATCACTTGATTTTGGTTTCGATTACCAGGCGCTACAAGATGCGCTAATCGCACTTACCGAGAACGACGCGCTTTTCGTTGCGACCAACCCGGATCGAACGTGTCCGGTAGATGGTGGTGAGATACCCGATGCAGCAGGGATGATCGGGGCAATAGAAGGAGTTACCGGGCAGGAATTGGATCAGTTGATCGGCAAGCCGTCCAACGTAATCCTTCAGATGGCGCTGGAACGGCTCGGTGGCGAGCCGGAGCGCTGTCTCATGATCGGTGATCGCCTCGGGACAGACATCAGAATGGGGAACCAGGCCGGGATGGAGACGGTACTGCCGCTAACTGGCGTTACCAGTACGGCGGACTTAGAGGAGAGTGACGTGAGCGCGGACCACGTCGTGACCGACCTTTCAGAACTGGCAGCTATCGTAGAAAACGGACAGTAGGTCCGGAAACAGGGGAGTAACTGTTTCCAGGGGTCTCGATACCCAGAGCTCAGTCGAGCACTCCGGGGTAGTCAGCGATGATTCCGTCGACACCGGCCTCGACCAGTTTCTCCGCCTGATGCCAGGTCGTTATCGTGTACGGGATTACCTTCCGACCTTCCTCGTGTGCGGTCTCGACCAGATCGATCTCGGCGAAATCCGGGTCTTCGAGGTAGTAGTCCTCGTTGAAGAAGGGCGTGTTCATGATCATATTGTACGGCGGCTGGATGTACTCCGCGTCCAGGTCACGGACGATAGAAAGACCGTCCTCGATTGAATCCCAGAACAGGTACGCGATCGGAATACTGGCGTCCGCGTTTCGGACGGACTCCAGCGCAGCCTTCTGGAACGACTGGATGATAACGTCGTTTTCGTGATGCGAGAGGACTTCGAGTGCCTGTTCCGTGAACGGATCCCAGGTCTCGACATCGGATTCCGACGCGTCGTCGTCGGGAGAGACACCAGCGGCCTTCCACTCGATGTCGAGTGGGATACTGTCCGGAGTCGCTTCGACGAACTCGTCTAGTCGAGGGATTGTCTGTCCGCTGTCACGGATTTCAGCGTTCAGAACCGTCTGCACGTCGTTCTCCCAGACGTACCCTGATTCGTCTGTCAGGTCGTCTAGCTTATCGTCGTGGAAAACGACGATTTCGAAGTCCTCACCCTTCCAGGGCTTCCCGCCTGCAGGCACGAGATCACATTCCATCATATCGGTATTGTACTCGTGACTGCTGGGACCGCCGTACGCCGCCTGCTGAACTGCGGCGATGGTGTTTTGCGGATACAGACCGCGGTAGCCACGGTGTGCAGCGAGGATCGGTGGAGAAGCGATGGGCGGTTCGGTACTGCTGTGATCGTTTTCCCTGCCAGCCGCAGTGCCTACAATGGAGCCCAGTGCGGCAGCAGACGTACTCTTTAGCACGGTTCGACGGCATATGTCTGGTATTCGAACCATTCCGTGGCCTATTACCTACACAATCTATATATAACTATTGATTGCACATATCAGTATATACCATTGCGTTTTCTTGAGTTTATTTGGGTTATACGGCAGTAGAAACGGCTGCAGAGTGGATGTATATATCAATATATAGCATAAATGCCGGTTGAATCCCCAGCTTTGTTGTATTGAGACTACATGTAGCAAGCGAATCGGACGGAACTGGGCTTGCACAGCGCTCTCGCTAGCAGCGGCTCTGAGACAGCGCTCTGCCACTATTCCTGTGGTCGCGCCGGTCGTCGCGTTCGAGAAGCCCACAGCACCGGATCGAACCGAAAGTGTCGGTGCTCGTCGCTTCTATCGGAGGATCGAGAATCGGGCGGAAAACCTAAAGAGTGCTATCGATGGGGCCAGTTTCTTCGGGTGGTTGCGCCGCCGCTGCGTGATAGATGGCCGCGCCCGTCTGTGGGTCGAACAGGTGGAGCCGCTCAGTCTCAACTGTCAACGCAACTCGGTCGCCCGGCTCGACGGCCGTTCGGGGTTCGGCGTGTAGTTTGAACTCCTGATCGCCGGTTCGACACTCCAGCAGGAGGCTATCACCGAGCGGTTCGGTGACGGTTACTTCAGCGGCGAACGAGCTTCGGTCGGCCGAATCAGCTACCGAAAGGCTCTCCGGACGAACGCCTAGCAGCGCCTGTCCTCCGGCGACTGTTTCCAAGCCGTCGCCCTCGGGTAACGGGATGCGAAACGTCGGCCCGACGGCCTCGTATTCAGTGCCATCACTGGAGATATCCACGGCGAGCATGTTCATCGCGGGGTCGCCGATGAACTCCGCGACGAACCGAGTCTCGGGGTAGTCGTACAGCCGCTGTGGGCTGTCGACTTGCTGGATGCGGCCGTCGTTCATCACTACCACCCGGTCACCGAGCGTCAGCGCCTCTGTCTGGTCGTGGGTCACGTAGATTGTCGTGGTCTCGAATTCGCCGTGGAGTTTCGCCAGTTCAGCCCGCATC
Organism: Haloarcula sp. CBA1115; assembly: GCF_000827835.1. Classification (NCBI taxonomy): domain Archaea; kingdom Methanobacteriati; phylum Methanobacteriota; class Halobacteria; order Halobacteriales; family Haloarculaceae; genus Haloarcula; species Haloarcula sp. CBA1115. Next base: position 109,711 of record NZ_CP010529.1, read on the forward strand.
TTGATCCGGAGTTTGGCATCGAGGTTCGACAGCGGCTCGTCCATGAGGAACACCTCCGGGTCACGGACTAGTGCGCGGCCAAGTGCGACTCGCTGTCGTTCGCCACCCGATAGCTCGCCTGGCTTTCGGTCGAGCAGGTCGTCGATGTCGAGCACCGCTGTGGCTTCTCTCACTTGGCGGTCGATTTCCTCGTCACTGAAGTCGCCGGCCGACTTCATGCCGAACGTGATGTTCCGGCGCGCGGTCATGTGCGGGTACAGCGCGTAGTTCTGGAACACCATCGCGACGTCCCGGTCTTTCGGTTCGACGCCGGTGACGTCCTGGTTGCCCATCTGGATCGTGCCGTCAGTGGCCCGCTCTAGCCCGGCGATCAGCCGAAGCGTGGTGCTTTTGCCACACCCACTGGGCCCGACGACAGTCACGAACGCCCCGTCCGGTATCTGGAGGTCGATGTTTTTGACGGCGACGACACCATCGAATTCCTTCCGTACGTTCTGTAAGGTTACGTCAGTCATTGGTATCCTCTCACTTTTGTTGGATCGTAAACGTCTCCAGCAGCTGTCGTCGGAACAGCACTAGCAGTGCCAGCGGCGGCAACAGGGTCAGTATCGACCCGGTCATCACCATCGACCAGGCCACTTCGCCGGTGCTGGCCTGTCCGCGAAGCAGGCTCAGCCCGACCTGTGCGACCTGCAGGCTCTCGGCGTTGATGATCACCAGCGGCCAGAGATACTGGTTCCATGTGTAGACGAACATGATCACCGAGACGCCCACGAGGACGGCACGGGACATCGGGACCAGGACCGACCACAGAAACCGCAGCGGCCCGACACCGTCGACCTTTGCCGTCTCGACGAGCGAGGCCGGAATCGACAGGAAATGCTGGCGCAGTATAAAGACGGTCGTCGCGCTGGCCAAGTATGGGACCGTGATAGCGAAGATCGTGTTACCCATGCCAAGCTCCGTCGTCAAGCGATACAGTGGCACAAACCTGACCGGGACCGGGAGCAAGAGCGTAAAGAGAATAAACAGGAACACGGCGTTCTTGTACGGGAACCTGTAGTAGACGATCACCAGCGCGGCCAGCAGCGACACGATCAGCTTTCCGACGACGACGGCGACAGACATCACAAATGAGTTCAGCATGTACCGCCAGAATTCGAGGCCAATGAGGGCACGACGGTAGTTCGACAGCGCGTGGCCGCCAGGTGCCAGATCGGCGATCGAGGTGACGATCCCGGCCCGCTTCGTTGAGACAAGCGCCGCGATCAACACTGGCAGTACGATCAGGAACACGACGGTCGCTGTGAGTACGTGCAGCGTGAGCTGCTCCGTCTCAAATCGCCGGATGCGGTCGCTGGTGGTTCGTCCCGCAGCTCGGGAGCGCTCAGCGGCAGCAGTCAACGCGGTGAGGAGTGACCCGAGCATGTTAGCCTCCGTAGTAGGCGTACCTGTCGCTCAGCCGGAACTGGCCGTACATCAACAGCCCGACAGCGACGAACAGTACAACGGACTTCGCCGAGGCGAATCCGAACTCGTAGAACTGGAAGGCGGTCCGATAGAGGTCGTAGATGAGGATGTTCGTCGCACCGGCGGGACCGCCCTTGGTCATGAGATCGACCATGGCGAACGTGCCGAAGAAGCCGTAAATCGTGTTCATGATGACCAGGAACACGAGTGTCGGCGAGATGATCGGGACGTACACGCGAAGCAGTCGCTGCGTTCGGGAGACGCCGTCGAGTTCAGCGGTCTCAGTCAGCGACTCGGGGACGTTGCCGAGCGCGGCTGTCATGAAGATAACGTTGTATCCGATCTGCTTCCACACCGCTGCGATCAACACGACGACGAACGCCTGTGGACCGTTGCTGAACCAGTTGACATCGATGCCGAGAGCCTCGATGTAGCTCGTGAAGATACCGATGTTCGGGTGTGCGATGAACAGGAACACCAACCCGGCGACTGCCGGCGGCAGCGCGTACGGCCAGATAACCGCCACCAGATACAGCCCCTTCCCGACTTCGATCTCGTGGATGAGAAAGGAGACACACAGGGCAACGGCCATCACGCCGACGACGACGCACGTAGCGAACAGGACCGATAGCAGGACGCTCCGGAGGTACTCTGTGGAGCCGGCTAACCGCCTGTAGTTCTCCAGTCCGACGAACACGTCACCCCGGGCGAGTGAGGCCTGGTAAAAGCTCAGCCCTATCGCACGGACCGTCGGGTAATAGAGGAACAACAGCGACACGACCATCGTCGGTAACAGCAACACACCGGCCTGCAGGCGGTCTGTGAATACTTCGTGGGTGGACATTAGCTGTAGTATCGGTCTAGTTCGTCTTCGACGGCCGATTTCAGCTCGGAGAGCCCCTCGTCGACGCCGACCTCGCCGCTGAACAGCTCGACCGACATATCCTGAATTGTTGTCTGGACCTGCCGAGCCGGGCCGATGAGCATCCGTTTTGTCGCCGGCGTGTTCTCGGCCTGTGTCAACTGGTCAAACGCGGTTCGGTACATCGGGTTCTCCGCAAACCAGCCGTCGTTTTCGAGTTGCTCGACAGCGGTCTGTCGGATCGGGTAGTAACCAGTCCCCTTGTGCCAGGTGATCTGTGACTCCGGTCGACCCATGAATTCGAGGAAGCTGCCGATGTCGTCCTGGCGGTCCTGTGGCAGTCCGGAGGGGACGAACCACGAAGCCCCGCCGATAACTGGCCCGGTCCGGTCGCCGTCAATCGTCGGATAGAACGCGTTGTCGACCTCGAACCCGTTCTCCTCCGCGCCGGAGCGGATACCAGTGACCGATGCCGTCGAGGTCATCAACATGGCGGCTTGTCCGGTGAGGAACGTGGACGTTGCTTCCCCCCAAGCCTCTATCCCGGGGTTGCTGAACAGGCCGTTGTCTGCCATCTCGTGCCACCATTCGTACAGTGACCGGGCCGTGGCGTTGTCCGTTTGCATCGTCGTCGGCTGACCGGCGTGGCCGTTCTCGGCGTCGAGTAGCGTCTGGCCGTCGACGGAATAAAAGTGCTCGACGAACCAGACATGGTTCGGCCATGTGAGGCCGGCGTCGGTGACGCCTTCGTCGACGAGCGTCTGCGAGTAACTTCGGACTTCCTCAAGCGTGGTCGGCGGACTGTCCGGGTCGAGTCCGGCTTCCTCGAACGCCGACCGGTTGTAATAGAGGATGGCGTTGGAGTTGTTGAACGGCATCGACGTAAGCGTCCCATCGATGGTGAAAAACGAGGTCACGTTCGACAGGAAGTCATCGACCGGGTAGTCGTCGGAGAGCAAGTTCTCGACGGGCTCGACCGCGTCCGTGTCGAGGACCTGCTGTGCGAACAGACTGTCGATCTGGAAGACATCGGGGACCTCGCCGGAGTCAAGTGCGCTCAGTGTGTTCGTCAGTACCCCCTCGTAGGAGTCCTGAAAGACCAGGTTCGCGTCGATGTCCGTCTCGGACTGGAACTGGTCGACCAGCCCCTGCAGCGTCTCACCGTTGGTACCACCCATGGCATGCCAGATGGTGAGGCTGTCTTCGTCGACCGGCCGGACACTGGCACCGCTGCTACTGCTACATCCGGCTAGCCCCACGGTCCCCACCGTGAGTGCAGCCCCCGATGTTTTCAGAACCGACCGCCGCGATACATGGTCGTACCCGCCACCACTTTGAACCATACCCTTTGCCAGCAAGGCATGAAAAATGAATGATTATAATTGCTCTCTATAGCAGACAGTACGCGTATATGGGCGTCATAACCGAACGATAGACGTAGCAAGTGAGCGGCTGGCTCCCGAGTCTCCGTGCGTTTGGAGGCTCCCCAGTCACGCCGGAGTGAACACGTTCGAAGCGTGCTTCGAAATGGCAAATGTATTATCTTTTTACTCACAGGCGACTGATTCGGCGTATGCTGAACCAGCCGTTAATTGTCTTATCCGCTTACCGGGTGGTGTGACACTGTTCGACGGAACTACACTCAACGAGTTGTCGTTAGACAACCGAGTTGGCCTCGCGCCGATGACACGGGTGAGCGCCACCGACGACGGCCGTGCGACGGCGGAGATGGCACAGTACTATCAGCGGTTCGCCGACGGTGGGTTCTCTTTTCTTATTACAGAGGGGACCTATCCAGACAACGCATACAGCCAGGGGTATCTGAACCAGCCAGGTCTGGCGACCGACGCACAGGCAGCGGCCTGGCAACAGGTTACCGAGGCGGTCCACGACGCTGGTGTCCCGATTTTCGCCCAGTTGATGCACGCCGGCGCACAGAGCCAGGGGAATCCACATATCGACGGGGAACAGACCATCGCCCCATCGGCGGTGCAACCGGACGGACAAAAGGCCGAAGCCTACGGCGGGAGCGGTGACTTCCCTACGCCGAAAGCAGCCACGGTCGACGAGCTAGCCGACATCCGTGACGGGTTCGTTACCTCGGCGCAGAACGCCATCGAAGCGGGGTTCGACGGTGTCGAGATCCACGGTGCGAACGGGTATCTGCTTCACGAGTTCCTCTCGGGAGAGTTCAATCAGCGTGATGACGAGTACGGTGGTGTGCCTGCGAACCGGGTGCGCTATCCGCAAGAGGTTGTCGCTGCGGTCGTCGAGGCGACACCCGCCGATTTCGTCGTTGGCATTCGTGTCTCGCAGTCGACCGCCCTTGACGAGGACCACCTGTGGCCCGAAGGCGAGGACGCCGCAGCGGTGTTCTTCGAGGAACTGTCGACGGCCGGTGCCGACTACATCCACGTCACCGAACCCGATGCGACCACGCCGGCGTTTGGCGACGACGGACCGACGCTGGCCGAGGCCGCGGCTACCTACGCAGCAGATGAGACAGTCATCATCGACAACGGCGGGCTCGGAGCGCCTGACGCGGCACGCGAGAAGGTCGATGCCGGTGCCGACCTGGTAACGTTGGCGACGAGCGCACTCGCCAATCCGGACTGGCCTGAGAAGGTCTCAAAGGGTGAAGAACTGACTGCATTCGACCCTGCTGAGTTCCTCGCTCCATCCGCAGAACTCTCGGAGCATGAACTGCAGACAAGCGGTGCCTCGGCCGACGACTGAAGCAGTTTGGACACCAGATACCGCGACGCGAAAGACGGTCCGAACGCCGATTCGAGGGGTGAGTTAGATCGGGGACGAGCGACCCCGACGGCACCTGCGATGCTATGTGCGTAGTTCGACGGGGCCAATATTTCAACTATCTAGAAAATGGGAATGACTAACTAGGCTCGCAGACATGTGGGAGGTACAGATGCCAGAGCCAGTCATCGCGTCGGTCGGTGCCTCGCCGCTCGGCCGCACAGACCTCCCGGGCCGTGACCTGTTCTCGGTCGCGCTTGCGGAGGCCTTCGACGACCTGCCCGACCCTGCCGACATCGTCGAGGCGGTGTACGTCGGCAACCAGTCGGAGACCTACGAACACCAGATTATGCAGGGGACGCTGCTGGCCGAGTGGGCCGGCCTCCGACACGTCCCCGCCGAGCGAGTCGAAGGGTGTGCCGCCGCGGGCGCGCTCGCGCTACGACACGCGGTCAAGGACGTCCGTAACGGCGAACACGAGGCCGTGCTCGCGTGCGGCGTCGAGAAGATGACGTCCGCGGGCACCAGCGGTGCGACGGACGCGCTCTCGGCGGCGTTCGACCGCGCCATCGAGCAGCGTTCCGGCATCACCGCCCCCAGCCAGTACGCACTGCTCGGCCAGCGGTACCTCCACGAGACCGACGCCACGGAACGCGACCTCGCCGAGATCGCAGTGAAGAACCACGCCAACGCCGCTCGCAACCCCCGGGCACAGTTCCCGAAAGAGATCGACGTCGCGACCGTCTTAGAGTCCGATCCCGTCGCCCCGCCGTTGAAGCTCTACGACTGCGCGCCGGTCGGGGACGGTGCCGCCGCCGTTCTCGTGACGACCGCCGAAATGGCGGCCGACCTCAACCAGCCGCAGGTGCGCGTCGCGGGCAGCGGGGCCTCCGCGAACAACATCGCGGTCGCGGAGCGGGACATGACCGACATCGCGGGCGCTCGCATTGCCGCCGAGACGGCCTACGAGGAAGCGGGTATCGACGCCAAATCCGTCGACATCGCGGAGGTTCACGACGCATTCACCGTCTGCGAGGCGCTGCTCGCGGAGGCCGCCGGCTTCGCTCCCGCGGGAACGGGCTATCAGAGCTACCAGCCGCCAGCGGAGCGGGCTGACGGCTGGACCGACGTGCAGTTGAGCCCGAGCGGCGGCCTGAAGGCCCGCGGTCACCCCATCGGTGCGACCGGGCTCTTGCAGGCGCTCGAAGCCTACGAACAGCTCACGGGGGCCGCGGGCGACCGGGCAGTCGAGGATGCCGAGACAGCCCTGTTGCTCAACGAGGGGGGCGTCGCGGACGCGGTTACCGTTGGCCATGTGCTTACGACGGCGGAGGCACCATGACTGACGGCGATCTCGATGCCAGCGGAGACAGCATGACTGACGGCGGCCTTGATGCAACCGACCCGCGGACGCTGCCGGGCTTCTTCGACGCGCTCGCCGATGGCGAACTCCTGGGCGGGGTCTGTACGGACTGTGGACAGGTCCTGTTGCCGCCGCGACCGGCCTGCTACGCCTGTGGCAGTCGCGACGTCGACGTCGAACCGCAGTCACCCGAGGGCCAGATCTTCTCGTACACGACAGTCCACACGCCGCCGCCGGCGTTCGAAGCGGACGCGCCCTACACGGTCGCCGTGGTGGAACTCGCGGACGGTGGCCGCTTGCTTGGCCGCGTTGCCGCCGACTACGCCGACGTCACCATCGGTGACCCGGTCGAACTCACGGTGCGGGAGCCGACGGCCACAGAGCGTGAGGTCGCGCTCGACTACGAGAGCGACTGGCCGGTCCACGTCTTCGAACCGCGGTGAGGGGCAGGCCGGCTCCACAGCGATTATCGGTGAGTGATCGGGAGCCCAGTCTGGTGCGAGCGAAACTGGAGAGGGGCCGTGAGGTGAAGAGACGCGGGTAATACGCTGAAAATGGATATTGGGCGCTGCCGGGTGTGTCTATTCGTGCCGGCGGTTCTCAGTCGCAACTGTGGCGAAATCACAGGAAAAGCTCAACAGCGAGCGCAATCGCCGCCAGAAATAGCCAGAACCCGAGAACAAGTATGGCAAACCACTTTCGACCATTCCCCGACAAACTCGGCGTTTCTGAGGGATAATACGGAGCTAATGGATTATTTGGCTGTGGTTTTTTGTCGGACATAATGGACAATACAGCTTCAAGTCGTATTACAGTTCTGGATTCAGTCAATCCGTACGCTTACCGAGCGGTTGTCTTACTCTCGCTCATGAATAAAGTCTACTCCGGGTATCGTCTGTCGGCGTAAGTTTGGGCCGTATGGTTCACCGCTGTGTCGAGTCGATAGACGCCTCAGCCGACTCTCCGCCTCGACTGGAAGTTGTGGATGGCCTGCCCCAGCAACTGTAACAAGAATGGGTCCACACCCCCACCCCACTGGTTCCGCTGTTAGGGAATAAATAGACGGCACCACCCCCATGGGAGGGGGTGCTTTGCTATTTTGTGATAACGTCCTACGGTTATGGTTTATTACTGAGACACTTGAAGTTATTTACTAGCTCTAGAGATATTCAGGCCGCGATCTGGATAGGTCACCACCAACTTTCGGTCCTAACAGCGGAACCAGTGGGGTGGGAGTAGGGGTCGAAGAAGAGGTATCCCAAGATACTCGACCTGTTCAGGGTGGAGAAACAGCGTGGTCCCACAGCGTATACCCCTTTCCATCGAGCTAACAGCGGAAGTAGTGGGGTGGGTGTGTCGCTCTACAGCTACAATCCCGCGAAATCCTGCTGTCTAACCACTCGCAGTTACTCGATCCCGTTCCTCGACCAGGGAACTTCTCGGCTACCGCGCTAACAGCGGAAGCGGTGGGGTGGGGGAGTAGGAGGGTCGCTATCCCATTTCTCATCTAACAGCGGAAGTAGTGGGGTGGGGGAGTAGGAGGATTGCTATCCCATTTCCCATCTAACAGCGGAAGCGGTGGGGTGGGGGAGTGGTCAGTCAGGTGTTCCCCTCTCATCTAACAGCGGAAGTGGCGGGGTCAATCATTTATATACCCAACCGAACAGCGGAAGCAGCGGAACCAAAGGTTAAGACACTCCGTGTTGCAACTACACACAAATGAGCGATATTACGTTTTCGCCCACCTCCACAATATTCGAACAACGCGAGGCACTACTCGAAGAGTGGACTCCTGAGGAGCTCGTCGGACGTGACGAGGAGCTCCAGAAGTATCACGCTGCTCTCCAGCCAGTCATCAACAACGAAACTCCGTCGAACATCTTCCTGTACGGGAAAAGCGGTGTCGGGAAGACTGCTGCCACCCGATACCTCCTCTCCGCCCTGGAACGCGACGCAGCAGATGTCGACGGACTGGACCTCAGTACGGTCGAAGTCAACTGCGATGGACTCAATTCGAGCTATCAGGCCGCGGTCGCAATCGTCAACACACTTCGTGATCCGGCGAATCAAATCTCCAACACCGGATATCCACAGGCTTCAGTGTATCAATTCCTCTTCGACGCACTCGATGACCTGGGCGGCACGGTACTCATCGTTCTCGACGAAGTCGATCACATCGAAGACGATTCGCTGCTGTACAAACTTCCTCGCGCCAGATCGAACGGTGACATCTCCGAAGCGAAACTGGGCGTCATCGGTATCTCGAACGATCTCGATTTCCGCAACCAACTGTCCTCGAAAGTCCGGTCGAGTCTCTGTGAAAAGGAAGTGTCTTTCTCGGCGTACAACGCCAACGAGCTTCAGCTCGTTCTGAAACAGCGTGAGGCTGTCGCGTTTCAGGACGATGTCCTCGATGACGGCGTCATCGAAATGTGTGCTGCGTACGGCGCGAAAGACTCCGGGGACGCCCGCCAGGCTCTGGACCTCCTCCTTGAGGCCGGAGACCTCGCTCGGGAGTACGACGATGAACTCGTAACGGAACATCACGTACGCGAAGCCCGGCAGCGGCTACAGACCGATCAGGTCGTTGAAGGTATCCGTAACTACTCCGATCACGGCCAACTCGTTCTCTATGCGCTCACCGGGCTCGCCGAAGACGATGACACGCCAGCCCGGACACGAGACATCCTGGGTGCGTATCAGGAGTTAGCCCGTGATGAGGGTCTGGACCCGGTTTCAGAGCGCTCGGTCCGTGACTATCTCGGTGAGCTCACACAACTCGGAATTGTGTCCTCAGCGGAGTACAACCGGGGGAAAGGCGGTGGAAAGTACAAGGAATTCGAGCTAGAGCAATCCATCAGCTCGATCAAAACAGGGCTGTCAGAACTCCTGAAAAAAAGCCCGTAACCCCACCGCTTCCGCTGTTAGCCACCCCACTGGTTCCGCTGTTAGACGGAGAGCAGACATAGACAATCTCTCCGACGGAATTCCGGACCGCGAGCGACAAGCCATTGCGATCCAATGAATGCGGGGCCTGTTCGATACCGATGACGTGCTCTGACTGTCGTCAACGATGAGCGGAGCGTCCCGAAGTCAAGGCTGAACGGCATCGTCCCGACGTGTTTTATCGAACCGCTGCTTACGATGCGTATGCGCGAACTCGTTTTCGCTCTCGACTACGAGCCGGGCTGCAACAGGGTTGCAGACGCTCTCGCCGAACACCCCAACGCCCGTGTCCGCTCGCTCTCGCTGCACGCCACTGCTGACCGTCTCTGGCGCGTCGACCACGCTACCGGAACTCCCGAGGCGCTCGACGCCATCGAAGACGCCTTTCTCACCAGCGACTACTACGCCGACTGTCTCGCCACCGAGGACTGCGGAGCCACCCAGACCACTCGCGTCCTCGACCGCGCCGACGACACGCTTGTCCTCTACTCCGACTGGGAACGCACCCCCGCCTGTGCTTCGGTTCCCCACATCGCCCGCGATCACCTCGGAGAGGGCGTACTGTTCGAGACGCGCCACGAGGGGCATCACTATACGTGGCGACTCATTCACTCCGGCGAGGGTAACGTGGCCGCGTTCTTCGACGACCTCGCGGCGGCCGTCGGGGAAAGTGCCCAGATGGAGATACTCCGCACTGCGGACACGACGGCGTCGATGCGAGAATCCGACGGGACACAGGGTGCCCTATCGCCGGAGCAAGAGGCCGCACTCCGGGCCGCTGTCGAGCACGGTTACTACGAGTCACCCCGAGAGGTCGACGTCGGCGAGTTAGCCGAGCACCTCGACGTCCCCCGGTCGACGCTCACCTACCGACTGCGTCGGGCTGAGGAACAGCTGGCGAAGCAGTACGTCGCGGGCAGCCGAGTGGGCGAGGAGTCCTCGGTATCACGTTGACCCATCGGGTTGGAATATTCCAACAAAGCCTTATCGAACTCACGCGCCTATCATGAAGTGATGACAGAGAATCCGGATTCGACGGGGCAGGCAAGTGGGGGCGGTCAGCAACAGGAGTTGACTGTCCGCCTCACAGTCCCCGAAATGGATTGCCCCTCCTGTGCCCAGAAAGTCGACAAAAGTCTCCAGCGTGTCGACGGCGTTGTCGACACCACGCTCCAGCCGACCACCGGTACAGCCAGTGTCACGTACGATTCTGAACGTACTAGCGAGGCAGATGTAGTCAAGGCGATTGAAGCCGCTGGTTACGAAGTCGTTGGCGGCTCGGACTCCGACGCCGATGAACGGGTGGAGTCGGGCGACAGCGTCGACATCGCGCCGCCGTCGGAGGTCTGGACGAGTCCCCGCGCGAAGAAGACGTGGGTCGGCGCGGCGCTGGTCACGTTCGGTCTCCTCTTCGAGTTTCTCCTGACAGCACAGAATATCGCGGTGGCAAGTGTTCTCGGCTATCCACTGGCCGTTGCCGACGTGCTGTTCCTGGGGGCCGTCGCCGCCAGCGGCGCCCCTGTCGTCCGCAGCGGCTACTACTCGGCGAAGAATCTGAGCCTCGACATCGACCTGCTGATGGGGACGGCTATCATCGCCGCGACCGGTATCGGCTACTTCGTCGAGGCCGCGACGCTGGCTGTCCTGTTCAGCATCGCCGAGCTGCTCGAAGACTACGCGATGGACAGGGCACGGGACTCCCTGCGCGAGCTGATGGAGCTATCACCGGACGAGGCGACTGTCATGCGCGATGGCGAGGAAGTGACGGTGCCCGCCGACGAGGTGGAGATCGGCGAGACCGTGGTCGTCCGCCCCGGCGACAAAATCCCGCTCGACGGTACTGTCGTCGAGGGCGAGAGTGCGGTCGACCAGTCACCGATTACCGGCGAAAGTGTCCCCGTCGACAAGGCCGCTGGCGACGAAGTGTACGCCGGTGCCATCAACGAGGGTGGCTATCTCGAAGTGGAAGTCACGTCGACGGCGGGCGATTCGACGCTCTCGCGCATCATCGAGATGGTGCAGGGCGCACAGGCGAAAAAGACCGACACCGAGCAGTTCGTCGACCGGTTCTCGGGCTACTACACGCCGGTTGTCGTCGTGCTGGCGATTCTGACCGCCGTCATTCCACCACTGGTCATCGCTGACCCAGTGTCAGTGAACGTGGCCGGGTACGGCGTCACGTTCGCCGGTGACTGGCAGACGTGGTTCATCCGCGGGCTCACGCTGCTGGTGATTGCGTGCCCCTGTGCCTTCGTCATCTCGACGCCCGTCTCGGTGGTCTCGGGCATCACCAGCGCCGCGAAGAACGGCGTCCTCATCAAGGGCGGTAACTACCTCGAAGCGATGGGCGGGGTCGACGCCGTCGCCGTCGACAAGACGGGCACGCTCACGAAGGGCGAACTCGCCGTCACCGACGTCGTCCCTGCCGGCGACACGGATGCGGCGACGCTCCTCAGTCACGCCGCCGGACTGGAGCGGCGCAGCGAGCATCCGATCGCCACGGCGATCCTCGCCCGTGCAAACGAGGAGGGTGTGGACGACCGCCCCGACCTGACGGGCTTCGAGAGCCTCACCGGGAAGGGTATCCGCGGGGAGATCGACGGCGAGACGTACTACGCGGGCAAGCCCGCGCTCTTCGAGGAGTTTGGCTTCGATCTCTCGCGGGCCCGCCGCGACCCAGACGGTGTCCCCGGGAGCGGAGCGACCGGAGCCTCGTCAGCGCATCGGTCTGACGGTGGCATCGTGCCGGAAGAAACGGCTGCGTCCGACGACGGGGCGTTCGCCGAGGATGCACTCGCCGCACTGGAGCGGGAGGGCAAGACGGTCGTTATCGTCGGAACGGAGTCGAAGCTGCTGGGTGCCATCGCCATCGCCGACGAGGTACGCCCCGCCTCGAAGCAGGCTGTCCAGCGCTTACAGGAGCTGGGTGTCGAGCGCGTCGTGATGCTGACCGGCGACAACGAGGGTACCGCCCGTGCTATCGCCGACGCGGTCGGCGTCGACGAGTACCGCGCCGAACTCCTGCCGGACGAGAAGGTCGATGCAGTCGAGGGGTTGCAGGCGGAGTACGGCGAGGTGGCGATGGTCGGCGACGGGATCAACGACGCGCCCGCGCTCGCCACCGCGGAAGTCGGTATCGCGATGGGCGCTGCTGGCACCGACACCGCGCTGGAAACGGCGGACATCGCACTGATGGGCGACGATATCGGGAAGCTCCCCTACCTGTACGAGCTGTCACACACCGCTAACGGCGTGATCCGGCAGAACATCTGGGTGAGCCTCGGCGCGAAGTTCCTGCTCGCACTGGGTGTCCCACTAGGGCTGGTTAGTGTCGCGCTCGCGGTCGTGGTCGGCGACATGGGGATGAGCCTCGGCGTCACCGGAAACGCGATGCGGCTGTCGCGAATCGAGCCGGACCGGTTTTTCGACGCCTGACTATCGTCAGTCCGTCGCTTACGTCTCAGCCTATTCTGAGAGCTTCTCGGAGCTTCCCGATATCTCGTACGTTCGCAGGTAGTTTCTTCACGGCTTCCGGACGCGATTTTCGGGACCGACGTGGCTTCGGTGGCCCAACGGATTAGAGGACGACGACAGCGATGCCGGCGACGGCGACGATTCCAAGAGCGACCGTCACTCGCCGGCCCAGTTCGACCGTCCCCAGTAGCCACGCGAGTCCGGCTTTCGTGAGCGTATTCGCGATAGCGCCGATGACGATGCCGGTAGTCGCTACTTCGGGCGAGATCTCACCGTCCGCTTCGAGCGCGCTCAGCGTAAGCGTGATGGCGTCGACGTCAGCGAGCCCCGAGAGGAACGCAGTCGCATAGATACCCGAGTCGCCGAACCAGGTATTCGCGGACTGGGACACGAGGAGCACGATTGCGAAAACAGCGCCGAAAAACAGTGCCGGTCGGAGACGAAACGGGTTCTTGAGATCGGTCTCGACCGCGGACTCTGTCGTCGATTGCCAGTAGACGATGCCGGCGATACCCACGCCGACACCAGTCATTACTCCGAGCGGAACGACGACGCGAGGGAGTAAGGCCGGGTTGACGACGGCGACCTCGACGAGTGCGCGCGGGAACATGACGATCGACGCGACGACAATCGAGAACGAGCCGATCTTGTAGAGCTCTGGAGTTTCACTGATCCGCTCGGCCATCGAGACCGTCGTCGCGGTCGAAGAGACGAACCCGCCGAGGATTCCCGTGAGGGCGATCCCCCGCTTGGCTCCGAGAAACCGGCTCAAGATGTAGGCAGCGAAGCTCAGGCCGGTGACAAAGCCGACCATCAGCCAGATGAACCGCGGATTGAGGCCGTATAGGACATCGAGTTCACGATCAGGCAGGATCGGCAGCACGACCACCACGACGAGGATGAATTTGAGCGAGGCACGGCGTTCCCGCTCGTCGATCTGGTCGACGAAACTGTGGATCATGGGTTTCGCCGACATGAGGACAGTGACACTCCCGCCGAGAATGATCGCGAACAGCATCCCGCGTTCGGAGGACACTGCCAACGCACCCAGAAGGACAGTGAGCAAGGCAGCGGTCACCGTCGTGAGTCCGATATCCCCTTCAGTCAGCACTTTCCCGGCATACGCGACGGTCAGGGGGACTGCAATAGCGAGGACAGTGACGGGTAAGAGGGCCGGAAAGAACGCCTGGGCGGTTGCACCGACGAGGGCAAACAGCGGAAACGTCCGGCTGCCAGCGAACGTACCCCCAGATTTCGCCTGTTCCCGTTCCAGTCCGATGAGAGCACCAATACCGAATACAACGAGGAGACGAAGGAGGAGCGAATCGATGATCGCGACCATTCTCTAGGGGTTCATGCCTCCAAGTTGTCAAACTTCGGGTGTGAGAGCCGGTATCGGTCGTCTGCTGTGGCGACTTCGGAGCCGTGCTCGGTTTTTCCCTGATGACCGGAGAACTGCGCGAGCCATTCCGGATGAGCCGACTACACCTGTGCCGTCACCTGCATTCCGACTCTCGGTCGGATTGCTGTTTGTTCTTCTGGAGACCCGGTGAGGCAGGAGCTACGACTCGATGTCGACGAGGTAGACGAGGAGAAAGCCGGCGGCGACGGCAAGTACTGGGATCTCGTACGGACGCTGGTGAAAGGTCAGAATCGCTGCTGCCACGATGAGCGCTCCGGCGATCACCGCGTAACCGAGATTCCGCTCCCCTATTCCATGTCCATCAGCCGGTTCCGTACGGACGACCAGTTCACCACGTTCGAGCCGATACAACGTTCGGTCGACTCGTGACGGGACCCGTGCCAGCGCGGGAAGCGACCGGCGCACGTCCGCCCACGTTTCCTCGATGATTGCGTCCAATTCACTCTCGATGAGGTTCTGTTCGACGAGAAACGAGCGAACAGCGGCGAGGAAGTCGAACTCCGGATCGAGCTGTCGACAGACGCCCTCACCGACGGTCCCGACACGGATGAGTAGCATCACGTCCGGCGGAATCCGAAACGGGAACGCACGGAGGGTCGTCGTCAACTCCGTAATGATCTGCCGCCAGGTGATCTCCGACTGGCCTTCGAGGTTCTCGATGACAAGTTCGAGCACCCGGCCGACCTCGGCGCGGTTGACGTGTGGTTCGAGGACATCGAGCGCGATGAGCGCGTCCACCAGGTCGTCCACGTCACGACGGACGAGTGCCCGATAGAGGGCGATGATATCGTCCTGAACCGTCGGTGGCAGGCGTTCGCTCATGCCGAAATCGAAGAGTAACAGATGGCCGTCGTCTGTGACGCCGAGGTTGCCCGGATGGGGGTCAGCGTGGAACACGCCGTCGACGAGACCCATCTCCAGGTACACATTGATGATCCGTGTCGCCATCTCGTGTGGCGTCACGTCGACATCGTCGAAAGCGTCGTCGTCGGTTATTTTCCGACCGGTCAGATACTCCATAGCTAACACGCGCTCAGAGCACAGGTCTTCGTAGATGGCAGGGATGACGACTCGCTCATCGTCGTCGAAGTTCTCCCTGATATCGGCCATGATCGTCGCTTCACGCTTGAAATCCAACTCGTTCAGGATGATGTCCTCAAAATCGTCAGCCGCGTTTTGGATCGAATACTGCTGGCGTTCGGTAGCGAAGGGGCGAATCAGCGGAAGCAGCCCCCGGACCACCCGGAGGTCACGCGTTATCACGGGTTTCAATTCGGGACGTCGAACTTTCAGTGCGATTCGCTCACCCCGATAGTCTGCCGTATAGACGTACGCGAGCGACCCGCCGGCGACCGGTTCGAGCGTCGACTGATCGAGTTCGTCGCCCAGTTCTTCCGCGACGACGTGTTTTGGATCGCCCCCTGCACCCTCTGGCACTTCGTCCTGAAGGGTTCCGAAAACGTCGGCATACACCGGTGGAACGATATCTGGGCGCGTCGAGAGTACCTGCCCGACTTTGATGAAGGCCGGTCCGAGTTCGAGCATCGTATCCCGGATCTGCTCGGCCCGTTGTCGATGCTTCTCGTCTGGAACCTGTCTTCGTGAGCCAAAAAGGACGAACCGCCGACGGTCACGGAGAAATGACAGCGCGAAGGGTAAAAACCGGACGATAACGACCAGGTACCGGCGAAACAATCCGTTCATCTATCGAAGCGAAAACGGCTGAGTCGCGTCAATTGGCAGTGCATACTCTGGCTTCGATCAAGCGGCATATATAACTGAAGGAAACATTATACTGGCTCGTGTAAATATACACTTTCTGACAACCTCTCAATACTAGTGATCCGCGCATTTCAGCTCACAGAGCCCGATTCGAGCGACAAACTGTGCCTGGGATGCACGGGTCAGTGAAACGGTGGACTGACGACGGTACATATATGCAATAGGGACAAGAGGTTGCTAAGAACATCAGCAAAACAACTGAGGGCAGGTAATGTCGAACCACTACATCACGTCAGCAGACCATCTCCCCGAAGAAGCACAGACAGAGACCACACTACAGATCACGGATGCCCAAACGAAACGCATTTTCGAGGCACGCGTTCGGATTGCCAAAGACCCCGATGCGCTCACTGACCCGGAACCGCTAACAATCGTCGCCGGGCCACACGAGAGCGTCAGCGAGACCAGATACGTCGAACTGCTCGACGAGACTGAGGCGACTGGTATCGATCAGGAGCTGGTGACGCATCTGGCGGCCGAACAGGAGACGGCGTCGAACATCCTCAATACACGATCCGACGATCTGAAGGTCCTCTTACAGTATCTCGTCGAGACAGGCGAGTACGAGTCAACGGCCGATGCGCTTCGCGAGATCGCGTTCGACCAGCTCGCCACAGAACGACCGGCCCTGCTTGACGCCTACGCTGAGGTCCGCCGTGAACTCGACGACGACCCACTGAGGCGCGTGCTGGAACAACAGGAGTGATCTATGTCGGTTAGTTCGCTCCGCGAGTACCTCGATTTGCTCGACACGACCGGTTGGCTCCGGTCCTTTGACCAACCGGTGTCGTGGGACCTCGAAGCGAGCGCGGCGACGATGCTCGCCAATATCCGCGACGGCCCGATTCCGGTGTTCGAGTCCATCGCAGGGCTAGAGACGGAGTCGAAACTGGTTGGCGATCCGTACCGCGGCCCCCAGACGCGTCCCTGGGATCACTTCGCCCGCGCGCTGGGACTCTCAGGCGGCCTTTCGGGCCGTACGTACTACGACCGAGTGATTGATCGCCTCAACGCGCCACAAGCGCCCCGAACTGTCGCGAGCCAGGAGGCTCCCTGCAAAGAAACAGTGCGGACGGGGAACGAGGTCGACCTCCTGTCGTTTCCGTGGCCATATATCCATGAGGGCGACGGGGGACGGTACTCGAATCTCCACACCATCGTCGCACCGGACCCCGACACGGAGTGGGGGACCTGGTCGAGCCATCGCATGATGATCCACGACTCCTCCCAGGCCAGTCTGCTGTTACTGGCCGGCGAGCAGGTACCCAACCGCTACTACTACGACTACGAACCCCGGGGCGAACCGATGCCCGTCGCGGTCGTCATCGGTGCCGAACCCACCGTCGAGTGTACTGCGGATATGTGGATTCCGACAGGCCGGAGCGAAGCGGCATTCGCGGGCGGCCTGAAAAGCGAGCCTGTGGACCTCGTCCAGTGCGAAACCAATGACCTGTACGTCCCGGCGACGGCCGAGTTAGTTCTCGAAGGCCACGTTCGACCCGACGACCGCCTCGACGAGGGGCCGTTCGGCGACTACTTCGGCTACATGAACGGCCCGCGACGCTCCATGCCGGTGTTCGAGGTCGATGCGATCACCCACCGCCACGAACCGCGAATACCGTTTTGTGTCGAGGGGAGCGGTGTCGGATACGGGCAAAACTCGACCAGTACGCTCCGGCTCGTCGCGGCCGGCCCCGACGCGACTGTCGGTCTTCGGGCCGCCGGATTCGACGTTGCGATGGCGGTCCCGTGGCGATTCACCTCTCGCACCGTCTGGGTCATCGCGACGGATCGACCGTATCCGGGCTATCTCCACGAACTGGCGAACTTCATTTTCACGACGTGGGGGATGCTCCACATCGATTTCTTCGTGTTTGTCGACGCTGCTGTCGACCCGCTCGACCCACGGGCAGTCTTGACAGCTATCGCGCTTGAGGCCGATCCGGACGCCGACTTCCATCAGTTCGGCGTCGAGCGAATGCCGAAAGTTCCGCTCAACATCTACCAGACGCCCGACGAGAAGGGCAACGCGGACGTGGGGACGTCGAAGGCGAAGACGGCCAAAGCCTACATTGACGCAACGACCGACGGTGACGCGGCGGAGATGGCAGCGACCACAGAAACCCGGAAGCGAGCCCAGGAGCGGCTGGTCGAAGCGGGCCTAAACGCTGCGCGGTTCGACCGGCTTGACGAGCGGGAGGGGCAGTCACAGTGATACCGTTCACGCAGTACGTCCGCGGACTGGCCGGCGACGACGACCTCGTCCGACTCAACGGCCCGTTCGAAGTCCCGGTGGACGTGCTTGCGGCGGAGGCGCTCCGCGCGAGTGGACCGGCGCTTCGATTCCAGCGAGCCGCCGGCAGTGATCTAGTTAGCGGTGTGTTCAGCGGCCCGGACCAGACACACCAGCGCGAGGCCAGGCCGTGGTCGCGGCTGTCGCTCGGCCTCGGACTCGACCCGGAAGCCACGCTCGTTGATCTACTGGAGACGATCAGCACTCTCGGCCCGGCCGGCGGGAACCTGGACCCGACATACACGGGTCAGGCGGCCTCGGGAACAGATATCGACGCACAGGACTTGCGGTTCCCGCAGGGCGAAACCGATACGTGGCCCGCAGTGACGCTTGGCGTCGCATCGGTCTCGACCGCTGACGGCACACACTGGGCACCGGTTCACGGCTCGGTCGTGGGCGGCGAGACGCTCAGAGTGCGCGTCCCGGACACGCTGTCGTCGCTTGTCAGTGAAGGGACGACAATAACGATAGCGCTCGGCGTGCCGCCGGCGGCGATCACGACGGCGTACCTGCTCGCTGTCACCGAGCAAACTGCCACGCCGATCCAGTCCTGTGGGGTGACCGGAACCGTCCCGCTCGTCCCGACCAACGGCGGCCTCGTCCCGAGCGCGACGGAGGTCGTCATGGAGACGACGGTCGTGGACTGCAAGCCGGACTTCCGGTCCGACCGTCGAGAGGGCTGGGAATACGTCATCGAGAGCGGCCCGCTCTCGCTGTCGGTCGAGCGCGTCCGCACTACTGAAAACCCGGTCATCCCCGTCTCCCCCGTCGGTCGCCCACTCGCGGATGACACCCGTCTCACGGGGCTCGTGACCGCCGCAGCGCTCTATCACCGACTCAACAACTACTGGGGCATCTCGCCAGTCGAATGGATTATGCTGCCGGCAGAGGCTGAACTCGGTATCTGTTTCGTCGCTAGTGACGTGCTCTACGGCGGCTTCGAGTGGCAACTCGCGAACATCCTCTTTTCGTTCTCGTCGCTTTTCGACACGGTCGTTATCGTCGATGAAGACGTTCCGCCACAGGACTTCGGCCGCGTTCTGGCCGATATCTGGCTGAAATCCCACCCCGCCCGCGACTGGACGTTCAGCGAACCGGATGCACCGGCAGCGACACGCCCTCACTATCGACGAGACAACGAAACCGGCTCGCGCCTGTACGTGAACGCGGCGTGGGACCCGCGCTGGAAGGAAACCTACATCGCGCCGCGAGTCACGTTCGAGAACTCCTTCCCGAACGACGTCCGCGACGTGGCTCGTGTCCTGTGGGACGAACCCGACACCGCTCCCGGAGAGACGACTGAAAACGAATCGCCCCACTGAATATGTCTCTCGCGTGTATATATCTTCGAATATGTTGTAATCAGTTCTGTTTACGCCATACTGAAATCGAATAATACCTAGGTAGGAATGAAAAATAAAATAGATTCAATACGTTTTTCGCAAAAAGTAACCGGTACAGTTATACCAGAATCCGGTATTCCGAGCGGTGTATGGTCACCAGCCACAACCTCCCGGACTACGACACAGCGCGAAACGAGTTCTCCTGGGACGATATATACGCGGCAGCGGACTGGGACGCACCAAACGAGCTGAACATCGGGCACGAAGTCGCCGCCCGTCACGCGACCGACCGGGGCCAGGTCGCACTCTACCAGGTCGGGACCGACGGAGAGCTGTCGAAAATGACGTTCTGGGAGCTTGCTGACCGTTCGAGCCAGTTCGCCAACGTTCTCGACGACCTCGGGGTCGCCCAGGGTGACCGGGTCTTTTCATACATGCCCCGGATTCCGGAGCACTACGTGGCGCTGGTCGGCACGCTCAAACACGGTGCCGTCTGGGGAAGTGTCAACGAGCGGTTCGGCCCCGACGGCATCTCGTACCGTCTGGACGACTGCGACGCGAAGGTCGTCGTCACCACGACCGACAATCGCGACACGGTCGAAGACGCGCTGGACGAGGCCCCGTCGGTCGAACACGTACTCACCGTTGACCGCGGGGGCGGCGCACCCGCTGACGACGTGGTGTTCAATACCGCGCTTGATGGCGCGAGCACGGCGTACGAGGTCGCTGAGACCAGCGGGGAAGACGACGCGCTGCTGTACTACACTTCGGGAACGACCGGGCTGGCCAAGGGTGTCCTCCACAAACAGCGCTGGATCGCCGGCGTCGCGGCAACACAGAAGTACGCCGTGGACCTTCAAGACGGCGACCTGTACTGGTCGACCGGTGACCTCGGCTGGCTGACGGGTGCAATCAACACCCTCGGTGCCTGGTTCTGGGGTGCGTCGCTGTTCACGTACGAAGGCGAGTTCGACACCGACGAGTGGGCCGCCCTGCTCGACGAATACCCGATTAGCGTCCTGTTCTCGGTTCCGACGGCGTACCGGATGCTCCGGGAGAACGAGGAGGTCCTTGCGGATGTCGACCTCGATTTGCGGCATGCGCTTTCCATCGGCGAACCGCTCAGCGCCGGCGTCGTCGAGTGGGGAGAAGACGAACTCGGCGTCACGATTCTGGATACGTACGGCCAGACTGAGACCGGGAACATGATCATCAACAACTATCCAACGATGGACCTCCGGCCCGGGTCGATGGGGAAACCACTCCCCGGAATCGAGGCCGACATCGTCGACCCACAGAGCGGCGAGGTTCTGGAACCCGGTGAGACGGGCGAAATCGCACAGCGCGGCGACTACCCGTGTTTCTTCGCCGAGTTCTGGAACAAGCCCGAGAAGACCCAGCGAGCGTTCGTCGACGGACCGGACGGGACATGGTACCTCTCGGGTGATCTGGCACACAAAGACGAGGACGGCTACTTCTGGTTCGAGGGGCGTGCGGACGACGTGATCCTCTCTGCTGGCTACCGCATCGGGCCGTTCGAGGTCGAGAGTTCGCTGGGTGAACACGACGCGGTCGCCGAGGCGGCAGTCGTCCCCAAACCACACGAAGCGCGAGGGAACATCGTCAAGGCCTATGTCGTGCCGAGCGAGGACGCTGAGCCATCCGCCTCGCTCAAAGAAGACATCCAGAGCTACGTGAAAGAAGAGCTCTCAGCACACGAGTACCCGCGCGAAATCGAGTTCCGGGAGGGCCTACCCAAAACAGTGACCGGGAAAATTCGCCGAACCGAACTCCACGACGACGCCGAAGCAGAAGCCGAAGTCGAATCCTGACACAGGGTATCAAGCAGTACGAGTGCCAACGCAGACACAACCACAATGAATTTCGAAGAAACAGAGGAACGCTCGATGATTCGGTCGACCGCGGCGGACGTGGCGGCCGAGTACGGACCGGAGTACTGGCGCGAGAAAGAGGAAGCAGGCGAGTTCGGAGAGGAATTCTGGGACGAACTGGCCGCGGCCGGCTTCCACGGCCTGCTGGTCCCGCCGGAGTACGAAGGGGCCGGGATGGGCATACAGGAGATGGGGCTGGTCATGGAGACGCTCTGTGCCAAGGGCTGTGGCATGGCAGGCACCTGGTATCTGGTGCTCACCGCCGGCATGGCCGCTGCCGGTATCAGCGAGAGCGGAACAGAAGCGCAGAAACGGACCTATCTGCCGGACATCGCCAACGGCAAGCGAAACTTCTCTATCGGCATCACGGAGCCCGAGGCCGGGACAAACACGCTGAACGTCGCCACCCGCGCGGAGAAAGACGGCGACGAGTACGTTCTGAACGGGAACAAGGCCTGGATTACCTTCGCCGACCGGGCTGACAACATGATTCTCGTCACGCGCACGACCCCACGCGACGAGGTCGAGCGCGGGACCGACGGTATAAGCCTGTTTATCGTCGATATGGACGACCCCGGCATCGACGTGTCCCCGATTCCCAAACACGGCATCAACTACTCGAAGTCCTGTGAAGTCTTCATCGAGGACGTTCGGGTCCCCGAGGAGAACCTCCTGGGGGAGGAAGACGACGGCTGGTGGACTCTGGTCGATATGCTGAACCCGGAACGCATCGGCTTTGCGGCCGCCGGGACCGGTATCGGCAAACTGGCCGCCGACACTGCTATCGAGTACGCTAGCGACCGGGAGGTGTTTGGCGCGCCTGTCGGGAGCCATCAGGCGGTGTCGTTCCCGATCACCAAGGCGTACGCCCGCATGGAAACGGCGGCGCTCATGCGTGAGAAGGCCTCTTGGCTCTACGACCAGGGCGAGGAGTGCGGGTACGAGACGAACGTCGCGAAGGCGACGGCCGTCAGTGCTGGCATCGAAGCGGTCAAGCAATCCATGCAGGCGTTCGGCGGCTGGGGCTACGCGAAGGAGTACGACGTCGAACGCTGGTGGCGCGAAATCAACCTGACACGGCTGGCCCCGGTTTCCCAGCAGATGGCGTACAACCATATCGGCCAGCACCTCGGCTTCCCCAGATCCTACTAATGTTCGAGAAAGTCCTTGTCGCAAACCGCGGCGAAATCGCGGTCCGTGTGATGGCTGCGTGTGAAGAGCTGGGTATCGAAACGGTCGCCGTCTACAGCGATGCCGACCGCAACGCCGGCCACGTTGAGTACGCCGACGACGCATACAACGTCGGCCCGGCACCCGCAAGCGAGTCGTACCTCGACCAGACCGCGATACTCGATGTTGCCGAGCGGGCCGGGGCCGACGCGATCCATCCCGGGTACGGCTTCCTCGCCGAAAACGCTGAGTTCGCTGGCCGCGTCGAGGCTACCGACGGCATCACCTGGGTCGGGCCGCCAAGCGACGCAATGGAGACGCTGGGCGAAAAGACGAAAGCCCGGACGGTGATGCAGGATGCCGGCGTCCCGGTCGTCCCCGGCACGACGGACCTTGTCAGCGAGCCGGACGAAGTGCGCGAACTGGGTGCCGAGTACGGCTACCCCATCGCGATAAAAGCCGAAGGTGGCGGCGGCGGTCGTGGCATGAAGATCGTCCGGAGCGAGGCCGAGGTCGCGGAGGCGCTCAAGAGCGCGAAGCGCGAGGGGGAAGCCTACTTCGGCAACGATTCCGTGTACGTCGAAAAGTACCTCGAAGCACCGAAACACGTCGAAGTGCAGGTGCTTGCAGACGAACACGGCAACGTCCGTCATCTGGGCGAGCGCGACTGCTCGCTCCAGCGTCGCCACCAGAAGGTCATCGAGGAAGCCCCGAGTCCCGCTCTCGATGCCGAACTGCGGACGCAGATCGGCGAGGCCGCCAGACGCGGTGTCAGCGAAGCCGGGTACACGAACGCCGGCACGGTGGAGTTCCTCGTCGAGGACGGGGAGTTCTACTTCATGGAGGTGAACACCCGCATTCAGGTCGAACACACCGTCACCGAGGCTGTGACGGGCATCGACATCGTTCGCTGGCAGCTCCGGGTCGCCGCGGGCGAGCAACTGGACTTTACACAGGAGGACGTGTCGATAGACGGACACGCCGTCGAGTACCGAATCAACGCGGAGAACCCGGCCGAGGACTTCGCGCCGACGCCGGGACCGCTGACGACGTACGCGCCGCCAAGCAGTATCGGTGTGCGGCTCGACCACGCAGTCTCGCAGGGCGACGAGATCGGGGGCGACTACGACTCGATGATCGCGAAGCTCATCGTCGCTGGCGAGGACCGGGACCACTGTCTGGACCGGTCGAGGCGTGCCCTCGACCATTTCACCGTCGAGGGGGTCCACACGACCATCCCGTTCCATCGATTGATGCTGGACGACGACACGTTCCGCGCCGGGACGCACACGACGAAATACCTCGATCAGGAACTCGCCGACGATGCCCTTGACGCGGCCGTCGCGCGGTGGGGGACAGACGAGGTCGGCGGCAACACCTCATCGGCGTCGACGGACGAAATCGCCGTCGAAGTCGACGGAAGGCGCTTCGATGTCGTCGTTACGGACGGACGACCCCGCGTCTCCGGTGATGGTAACGCCAGTGGCGGCTCCGGCAGTGGCGCTTCGGGCGGCAATTCATCCGGTGGCGGCCCGGTGGCCACGTCGGGTGCGATTACGGCTGAGATGCAGGGCACTATCCTCTCGACCGAAGTCGCGCCCGGTGACGATATCGCAGCGGGCGATGTCGTCTGCGTGCTGGAGGCGATGAAAATGGAAAACGACGTGGTGGCATCCACGGGCGGCACTGTCGCGTCCGTCCCGATCGCGGAGGGCGACTCCGTAGACATGGGTGACACCCTGGTTGTACTGGAGGAGTAAGTATGCAAGTCAGAATTTCAGACGACGCGACCGAATCGGAAGCACAGGCCATTGCCGAGGCGCTGGCGACACACTTTGAGGACGACATTACCCTCGTCATTGACAGCGGCGAAACGGTCGCCAGTGCCACGTACGACAGCACTCGACGGGACGAATCCACGGAACCGGTCGACGACGACCTCGGTCCGACCGAACGCGAAGAGGCCCTGCGCGAGGAGATTGCAGAGATCCTCGAAGGCGGGCCGGAAAAGTACAAGGAGCAGTTACCTGAGGAGGGCAAGCTGTTCGTCCGGGACCGTATCGACCTGTGGTTCGGTGACGATTTCCTGTTCGAGGACGGGAAATTTGCGGAGTTCGACGCCGACGACCAGCTCCCGGCTGACGGGCTCATCACGGGGGCCGCGGAGTTCGAGGGCCGTGACCTGCATTTCATGGCCAACGATTACACGGTCAAACGTGGCAGCATGGCGGCAAAGGGTGTCGAGAAGTTCCTCCGGATGCAACAGCGGGCACTGAAAACCGGGCGTCCGGTGCTGTACCTGATGGACTCCTCGGGCGGCCGTATCGACCAGCAGACGGGCTTTTTCGCCAACCGCGAAGGTATCGGGAAGTTCTACTACAACCACTCGATGCTATCGGGGCGGGTCCCGCAGATCTGTGTGCTGTACGGTCCCTGTATCGCCGGTGCAGCCTATACGCCGGTGTTCGCGGACTTCACCGTCATGGTTCGGGACATGAGCGCAATGGCCATCGCCAGCCCCCGGATGGTCGAAATGGTCACCGGCGAAAAGATCAGCCTCGACGACCTCGGAGGCCCTGCTGTCCACGCACAGCACTCCGGGAGTGCGGACCTCATCGCCGACGACGAGGAACACGCCCGCGAACTCGTCGCGAAACTCATCGGCTATCTGCCAGACAACGCCGACGAAGACCCACCACAGACCAGTGGGACGGCCCCGAAGCGCTCGCCGGAGGGTATCGACGCCGTTGTCCCGGACAAGCCGAACAAGGGTTACGATATGTTTGACGTGATTGAGCGGGTCGTCGACGCCGGGTCGACGCTCGAACTCCGGCCCGAATACGGCAAGGAGATAATCACGTCGTTCGCCCGGATAGACGGGCGGCCAGTCGGAGTTATCGCCAATCAGCCAGCCCAGCGTGCCGGGGCCATCTTCCCGGACGCGGCGGAGAAAGCCGCCCAGTTCATCTGGACCTGTGACGCCTACAACATCCCGCTGCTGTATCTCTGCGATACGCCGGGGTTCATGGCCGGGTCTGGCGTCGAGAAAGAGGGCATCCTCGAACAGGGCAAGAAGATGATCTACGCCACGTCTTCGGCGACAGTGCCCAAGCAGTCCGTTGTGGTCAGGAAGGCCTACGGCGCGGGCATTTACGCGATGTCCGGTCCCGCCTACGACCCCGAGTCGACAATCGGGCTTCCGAGTGGGGAAATCGCGATCATGGGACCTGAAGCGGCTATTAACGCCGTCTACGCCCGCAAGCTCTCCGAGATCGACGACGAGGACGAGCGACAGCAAAAGGAGCAGGAACTCCGCGAGGCCTACCGCGAGGATATCGACATTCATCGAATGGCTAGCGAGGTCGTCGTCGACGACATCGTCCCGCCGAGCGACCTCAGAACGGAACTGACAAACCGGTTTGCGTTCTACGAGACCGTCGAGAAAGACCTCCCGGACAAGAAACACGGGACCATCCTCTGAGCTATGACAGGACGCTACTACGAGGAGTTCGAGGTCGGCGAGGCCATCGAACACGAGAAGCGCCGTACGGTCAGCGAGCGCGACAATCAGCAGTTCTGCGATATGACGATGAACCAGCAGCCGCTCCATCTCGACGCCGAGTTCGCGGCCGAGACGGAGTTCGGCGAGCGACTGGTCAACGGGCTCTACACGATGAGTTTAGCGGTCGGTCTGACCATCCCGGAGACGACCGATGGCACCATCGTCGCGAACCTGTCCTACGACAGCGTCGAGCATCCGAACCCGGTGTTCCACGGCGACACGATTCGCGTGCAGTCGACCGTGACCGACAAACGCGAGACCAGCGACGGCGAACGCGGCGTCGTCACGATGCACGTCGAGGTGTTCAAACTCGCAGATTCGGACGACGTCCTCGTCTGTGAGTTCGACCGCACCGTGCTGTCGCTGAAACGGGACCACGCCGAGTGACGCTGTGACCGCTCGACGGACGAACCGCAGATTCAAGTCACCTATTCGGGCACACCGACGACCCAGCGCCATCGTTGCTCGAACGTGCCGTCGAGAGCGCCGAGGAGTTCACGGGCTTGCCGCACTCGTTTCTCCGTTTCGAGTTTCGGATAGAGCCGTGCGGCCATCGCGGGAATCGCGTGGAATAGCCGAATATTTTCGGCACTTGTCGAAAATTTCCAGGTTCCTGTAGTCGCCGAGAACTCAGCCGCGAGGGCGTCCCGAATAGCCGGTGTATCAGTCGGGGAGCGCGACTCGCGCTCGAACTGCTCGAACGCGTCTGTGCCGTCAGAATCGAACCAGCCAAGCGGTGCGACGGCCCCGACCACTCCACCAGACCGGAGGACTCTGGCAGCTTCCCGTACTGCAGTCGCTGGGTCGAGGACCAGAAAGAGCGAGGCGGTAAACGCGACGCCGTCGACTGACTGGTCACTGAGCGGCAGGTGGTTGAAATCGGCCTGCAGTCGGGCCGTGGACTCGATCTCGCTCAGCATCTCGCGGCTGATATCAAGGGCAATCGTGTCCGCTGTTGTCTCGGTGAATACGCGTGTGCTCACGCCTGTTCCTGCGCCCGCATCGAGAACTGTCCCGAGGCCGCCGTCAGTACGAGCATCCATTTCGGCGGCGAGCAGGCGTGCGAGCGACGTGAAGCGATTGGTCCGCCGCTCGTAGGTCGTGTAGGCGTCGACGCTGGCATCGAAGTTCTGCCGGACGACGTCTTTCATACGCGACAGCACAGCCAGGTCCCGGATAGGTGTTGCCGTTGACTACCGTTGACCGGCTTCGCGAGCGCGTTCGAGGACACGCTCCGCCTGTGCGATAAGCGGTGCGTCGATCATCTCCCCGTCGACCTCGAAAACCCCAGCATCGGTCTCGTTGTCGGCCGCAACAACGCGCTCAGCCCATGCTATCTCCTCGTCATCGGGGGTGAACGCGTCGTTGATGACCGCCACCTGGTCCGGGTGGATCGCCATCTTCCCGTCGTACCCGAGTTGGGCGGCGAACTCAGTTGCCTCACGGAGCCCATCCAGATCGCCGTAGTCCGGGTAGATCGTGTCGATTGCGTCGATTCCCGCGGCGCTGGCCGCAACGACGACCCGCTGGCGTGCATAGAGCACCTCCCGCCCATCGCTGGTGCGACTCGCACCGATGTCGGCCGCGAGGTCTTCGGCCCCGAACAGGAGCGCGTCGGTGGAATCGGCGGCTGCGATCTCCGCCGCGTTGAGGACGCCGGCGGCCGATTCCACCAGCGCAAGCACCGGGAGGTCCGTATCGTGTTCTCTGAGGAGCCGTTCTAGTGCTTCGATGTCGCCGGCGGACCCGGCCTTGGGGAGCATCACGCTGTCAGGGCTGGCATCCGTCAGTATCGCTGCGAGGTCCGCTGTGGCGCTGACCCCTACGGGATTGATGCGAACGCAGATGTGGTTGTCCGAACTGACAGCCGAGAGTACTGATTGAACGGATTGACGTGCCTGCTCTTTATCCGCCGGTGCAACCGCATCCTCGAGGTCGAAGACGACGACATCGGCGTCGCCACCGGCCGCTTTCCGCATCAACTCCGTATTGTCACCCGGTGCGAACAGAACACTGCGACGAACCATAGCTGTGCCTTCACTCCCCGGTAGTAAGATTGTAGGGGATTGACGCCCGGCCATACCGGGGGTGAGCCTTCGTCTGGCGATTTGTTCGTCTGCCGCCGTTATCATCGGCTCTTCTCGATGCTGGTATCCTCAGCACGGTTCTCCACTCGCTCCGGCGAGTATTCTGCACAGCACAATCAGGCATGGATTTTTATGATACTGGGTAAAAGCTCCTTCTGTGACAACCGACCTCCCCGGCGTAGCCGACAGGCAACTGTTCGATACGCACGCGCATCAGCCGACCAGTGAGTTCCTCCACGACGCCGGCGGCGAAATGATGCAAGACGCCGCCGACCGCTTTGGCACTGACCTGGAGACGTGGGACTACGAGGAGATGCTCGCGGAGTACCATGAAGCGGGCGTCGGTGGCGCTGTCCTGCTTGGCTGGGACGCGGAGACGAACACCGGGAACCCGCCCGTCCCGAACGACTATGTCGCCGAGGTCCGGGACGAGTATTCCGACTTCTTCGTCGGGTTCGGGAGCGTCGACCCTCTGAAAGACGATTGTGTGCAGGAGGCAATCCGGTGCGTCGAGGATCTGGACCTCTCCGGGTTCAAGTTCCAGCAGATCGCACAGGGCTTTGACCCCTCAGATGAACGCCACGACCATCTGTGGAGTACCATCGAAGACCTCGGCGTCCCCGTCGTCTTCCACGGCGGGAACTCGACACTAGGGGCCTGCAGTGCTGGCGGTCGCGGCCTGAAAGTCAAGTACGGCAACCCGATGCTCATCGACGACGTGGCCGCCGCCTATCCGGATCTCGACATCCTCATTGCCCATCCCGCGTTCCCGTGGGAGAAAGAGCAGTTGGCGATCTGCCAGCAGAAGGGCAACGTGTACATGGACCTCTCGGGCTGGGTGCCGAAGTACATCGACGACCAGGTCCTTCACTACGCCGGGACCGTTCTCAAAGACAAGGTGATGTTCGGCACCGATTACCCGATGATCGACCCCGAAACGTGGCTCGAATCGTTCGCTCGCGATACCGACTTCGACACGGACGTCCAGCGGAAGATTCTGTTCGAAAACGCACAGGAGTTTTTCCACCGCTAATCGAAGTCCGGGGTTCGACCGTCCAGAAACGCCTCGACACCACGCGAATGAGCCGGCGTATCGTACGCCAGTGACTGGATGCGTGCTTCTTGACGCAGCCCGGTCTGTAACGGCTGGCCGATGTTGTCGTGGATCGCTTCCTTCGCCAGCCCGAGGTTCGCCGTCGGCTGTGCCTGAAGCGTTTCGAGCAGGTCGGCCGTCCGCGCGTCGAGGTCACGCTGCTCGACAGCCTCGTTGATCAGGTCTATCTCGGCGGCGGTCTCGGCGTCGATCAGTTTCCCGGTGAACGCGAGTTCCTTGGTCTTCCTGAGCCCGATGAGCCGGGGGAGTATCGCGGTTGCGCCCATATCCGGCACGAGGCCGACGCTGATGAACGACGCACCGAACCGGGCGGACTGGGCGGCATACGCGAAATCAGCGACAGCCACGAGCGACAGCCCGGCACCGACCGCATCCCCGTTGACCTTCGCGACGACAGGCACCGGCGCTTCGAGGATGTTGCTGGCCACCCGACCCAGCGTCGTCCGGACCCGCTCGTAGGCTTCCGTCGCGGACTCCTCACGCTCGCTCATCGCCTCGATATCCCCGCCGGCACTGAAGGCGTCGCCGTCGCCGGTGAGGAGCACGGCATCGTGTGTCGCTGGGTCGAGGTCAGCGAGCGCAGCAGCGAGCTCAGTCGCGACCGCCCCGGTCATCGCGTTTTTGACATCGGGACGGTCGAATACGATTCGTCGAACAGCGCCGTCTTCAACGCGCATGGTCGTACTCACACGCGCGGGTACTTTACTCCCGGTCGTCGTCCGGTCGGCCTTCGCCGACGCCGCCGAACAGCTGTGTGAGCAGCGAGTGCTGTGCGCGGTGGAGTCGTTCGAGGAACGCGGACTTACTGATACCGAGTTCGGCGGCGACTTCACTAGCGGTGGTCTGTCGTGGGACGACGAAGTAGCCCATCTCGACCGCGTACCGGAGACTTTCCGCCTGTGCCGGGGTCAGGTCCCACTGCTGGGCGATAGACGCGTCTTCTCTCGCACGCAGGGCGTACACCCGCTGTAGCTTCACGCCGACGGTTTCACCGGCCGTCTCCATGACCGTCTGGAGGATCTCGTGGCCCACCACAGCGCCAGTTAGAATCGCGTTTCCGTCCCGATAGGTCAGCGATTCCACCATGAAGCCCGCGCTGATGAGTTTGTGGACGACACACTGCTGGAGCGACAGACACCGGTAGTTGTACCGACCCTCGGTAACTGACTGGTAGAGATAGCGGATCCGGTCGTCGCCGTCGAGGTAGTCCCCGAGTTCCTCACTCGCCTGCGCGCTGAACCGCAACAGTACGTTACGGTCATCCCGGAGGAGTGGCGGGGCCGCCTCGATGGGCGTGCCAGTGGCACTACTCGCATCTGCCAGTGGACAGTCATCGCCCTCGATGCGAAATTCGACCATTAGACACTCCTCTATCATTGCCTCGTATATGTGCGGATATACTTATAAAACCCGTCTATATAGGGGCAAATTAGTATGAACATTCCTCACGATTTATGGGATACATATGAACGTTGACGAAGTCAAAGCCCGCGCTGGACCCCGGGAGTTCAGCCCGAAAGACGACCTTCCCGAAGAGTATCGGAAGGCAGCCACGCGGATGCTTGAATTCCACGCCAACAGCGAGATTATGGGGGCGTACCTCGAACGGCCCTTCATCAGACAAGCCCCGAGCATCGAGCGAAAGATGGCCTTCAGCGCGAAGGTGCAGGACGAAATCGGCCACGGCCAGATGCTCTACCGAGCGGCGGAGTCGCTCGGTATCAAGACCCGCGAAGAGATGCTCGACGACCTGGCGAACGGGGACGGGAAGTTCCTGAACTGCTTCCACTACCCGATGGAGAGCTACGTCGAGACGCCGATGATTGCCTTCTTCGTCGACGGGGCCGCGATGCGCCGCCAGGCGACCCTGAAAAAGTCCAGCTGGGAGCCGTACGCCCACGCGATGGACAAGATCTGCTTCGAAGAGGGGATGCACGTCAAGCACGGTGAGTCGATCCTCCGCGAACTGATGAACGGCTCCCGGAGGGAACAGCGCATGACTCAGGAGGCCTTCGAAGAGTGGTGGCCGCGAATCCTGCAGTTCTTCGGCCCGACCGACGACCAGAGCACCCACCACGACTTCGCCGCGGAGGTCGGGCTGAAGACGTGTACGAACGACGAGCTTCGGAACGCGTTCCTCAACACCTACATCCCGAAGGCGAAAAAATACGGGCTGGAGATGCCCGACGAGCCACGCATTCGGGACAACGGTGACGGGACCTACGAGGTCGTCGAGGACGACCTCGACTGGGACGAGTTCTTCACCGTCTCGCAGAACGAATATGACGGCAGTATCGAACAGATTTCCGGTCGCCGGCAGGCTCAGGAAGCGGTGCAGTGGGTCCGTGACATGATGGACGACCAGACGACGACGAACAGCGGCCCGCAGTCACAGGCAGCGGACTGAGAACAATGATTTGGGAAGTATTCCGACAACAGAGTCCGGACGCGGATTTCGTTCACTGCCGGGATGTCCACGCACCCGACCGAGAGATGGCGAAGCAGTTCTCGGTCATTCAGCACGGACGACGGAAGCCAACCCACGCCCTCTGGGTTGCCCCGCAGGAGAAAATCACGCAGGTCGACCCCGATGCAGAGAGCCATGGCGAGGTCGGAAACAGCGCCGAGAAACCGTGGGCTGTCTTCCGGCAGGACCAGCCCGGCGGGTATCACGCGCACTGCGGTGATGTCGAAGCCCCCAGCACCGCCGGCGCAGAACAGGCGGCGATTGCGGCGTTCACTGACGACGACCCCAACAGTCTCTGGGTCGTACAGCACCAGTACATCGGTGAAGTCACCGAGGACGACGTGAGCTTCGGCGGAACGACCAACAAGTCCTACCGGTTCGCACAGACGTACAACGTCGATCCGGCTGCTGAGGAGGTCGAAGCCTCCGAATCCGAGCAGATAGAAGCGGAGAAACAGCGAGGTGAGATCTAATGGCAACAACGGAATCCGACCTCGGCGGTCCAGCCGACCTGTCCGAGGACGAACAGCGCGCAGTCGAGGCACAGCTACTCCGACTCGCCGACGACGAGCTGGTTCAGGCCGAACGCTACACGTTCTGGCAGGTGCGTGCGCCGACACTGGAATCGGATCTCTCGATTTCGAACAACGCACAGGACGAGCTGGGCCACGCCCGACTGTGGTACGATGCGGTACAGCAACTCGGCTACTCCGAGGAATCGCTCATCTACGAGAGCGACCCCAGCGACTTCCAGCACAGTACGCTCGTCGAGC
Organism: Haloarcula sp. CBA1115; assembly: GCF_000827835.1. Classification (NCBI taxonomy): domain Archaea; kingdom Methanobacteriati; phylum Methanobacteriota; class Halobacteria; order Halobacteriales; family Haloarculaceae; genus Haloarcula; species Haloarcula sp. CBA1115. The sequence goes on from NZ_CP010529.1 coordinate 142,486, forward strand.
TACCGTTTGCGGAAGGTGACTGGGCCGATGCTATCGTCAGAGCGTACCTCTACGACGTCGCTGAAGACATCCGCCTCTCTGCGCTCGAGGACTCGTCGTACGAAATCATCCGGAACAGAACGAGTCGCATCCAGGGCGAGGAAGGCTATCACCTCGAACACGCCGAGAGCTGGCTGGACCGGATGGCACTGGACGAGGAGGCCAGCGAACGCGTTCAGGCGGCTATCGACGAGCTCTACCCGTACGCCCTCACGCTGTTCGAACCCGTTGGCGACGTGGAGGCCGACATCGACCGGCTGGGCATCCGCACGATGACCCTCGACGAGATGCGCACCGAGTGGGAGACCCGCGTCGAATCGTTCCTGACCGAACTGGGGTTCGACGTGCCGACCGATGCTGCCCCCGCAACGCCGGCAGGCCGGGACAACGAACACACCGACCACTGGCACGACCTACACGACGAAATGACGGCCAGTTACCGGAATCTGGGCCGTGACGAAGCGACGCTGATAATGGCGGCCGACGATGAGTAGCGACTACGACCGGCCACGCGCGGACGCTGATGCTACCGCGTGTTCGTACACCGACTACGAGACCAAAGACCACGCAGCGGACGACGTGCCGGCCACGGGCGAAGACGCCGACGGCATTGAACGCGACGTGTGGGCGGCGCTGTATCAGGTCGAGGACCCGGAGATGCCGGTCAGCATCGTCGACCTGGGCCTCATATACGGGCTCGACGTGTCCGACGGTGCTGTCACGGTCGACATGACGCTCACCTACAGCGGCTGTCCAGCGCGCGAGATCATCCTCGATGAGGTCGAGGAGGCCGCCGAGAGTGTCGACGGAATCGAGACCGCGTCGGTCCGACTGGTCTGGGCCCCGGACTGGTCGATTGATCTGGTCACAGAACAGGGCAAAGAAGCGCTGCGGGACTTCGGCATGAGTTTCGACGGATGAGTGAACCCGACCCCAGTGTCACGACCAGCGGCGAACAGACGGGCGCTGAGTGCCCGTACTGTGGCTCGACCGACACCGAGCGGAAACACCCACGCGGGCCGTCGCGGTGCCAGTCGATTCATTACTGCAACGAGTGCCTGCAGCAGTTCAAAAAGTTCGAGTAAGCAGTTATTACTCGCTAGTTTTGCCTTCGGAGTTTCACAGCGTGAGGCAGAGCGGTGGAACTGTTGCTGGCTGCCTGGGCACGACTCGTCGGGGGAAGTTTCAGCCGAGGTTGATGTGGACGTTTTTCACCTCGGTGTAGGCCTCGATAGCCTGCTCGCCCTGTGCGCGGCCGTGGCCGCTCTGTTTCGTGCCGCCAAAGGGTGTCTGTGGCCAGGTGTTGGGCGTCTCGTTGACCATCACCATCCCGTAGTCCAGGCTGTCTGTGACGGTGTGTGCGCGAGTCAGGTCGTTCGTCCAGACGCAGGCGGTGAGGCCAAACGGTGAATCGTTTGCGACCGCAATCGCTTCTTCCTCGTCGCTCACTTCGATTGCGGTGAGCACGGGACCGAAGATCTCCTCCTGTGCAATCGTCATCCCGTTGTCCACGTCGGCAAAGACGGTCGGCTCGACGAAGTGACCGGTGTCTCTGTCCGCAGGAACGCCACCACCAGCCACAACAGTCGCACCCTCCTCCTTGCCGGTCTCGATGTAGTCGAGTATCTCCTGTTGCTGGCCCGCGCTGACGACTGGTCCCATCTGCCCATCGTCGTCGATGCCACCGCCGAGTGGGATGTTCTCTGCGATCTCTGCCATCCGGGAGACCATCTCGTCGTAGACGTCCTCGTGGACGACGATACGCGAGTTCGCCCAGCACATCTGCCCGGCGTTCATGAAAATCCCGTACTGGATGCCGCGGGCGGCGGCATCGAGGTCAGCATCGGGGAACACGACTGCTGGCCCTTTCCCGCCGAGTTCGAGCGTTACGTCGGCGACCGCATCGGCAGCACTGCGCTGGACCGTCTTTCCGACACCTGTACTCCCGGTGAAAGTGACGTGATCGACGCCCTCGTGTCCGGTGAGTGCGTCGCCGGCCTCGGAGCCCTTCCCGGGAACAACGTTGACGACACCATCCGGAAGGCCCGCTTCTTCGGCGGCTTTCGCGTAGTACAGCGCCGACAGCGGCGTCATAGCGGACGGTTTGAGGATAACGCTGTTCCCCGCCGCCAGCGCCGGTGCCAGGCCGCGGCCGGCGAGCTGGAAAGGATAGTTCCACGGCGCGACGTGTGCGGTCACACCGACCGGCTCGCGGACGGTGTAGTTGAGCCGACCGCTCTCGACAGGAATCTCGTCACCGCGGATCTTGTCCGTCCAGCCGGCGTAATGGCGGAACGTATCGGTGACCATGTCGATTTCTAGCCCCGCTTCGAACGGCGTTTTCCCGTTGTCGTGGGATTCAACCATGGACAGTTCGTCTTTCATCTCCTCGATGGCGTCGGCCATCGCGTGGAGTTTCGCCCGGCGCGTCCCCGGGTCCATCGTCGCCCACTCTGAGCCGTCTTCGACGGCCGCCTGTGCCGCCTGTACCGCATCGTTGATATCAGTCGCCTCGGCCTTCTGTACCGACGCGTAGGGCTGCTCAGTTGCTGGGTCCTCCGTCTCAATGCTGTCGCCGTTGGTCGCTTCTCGCCATTCTCCGCCGATATACAGGTCTGTCGGGCCGGTGTACTCCATTGCAATAACAGAGGGAGTGCGCGGCGTCTTAGTTGTTATTATTGATCATTAATGTCTGGGTGGCGAGAGCGCGATCCTCGATCTCCAAGTCGCACAATCGAGGCACTACCCGCTACCGATGCATCGCTTTCAGACGCGTCAGTTGACTCACTCGCGTTTCTTGATCAGGAACTTCATGTCGCCCTTGAAGACGACGGTTCCGTCCTGGTTTTCCATTTCAGTGTCGAGGACGACTAACCCGGCGTCGTCGCGCCCAACCTCCTTGGTGTTGTCAACGACGATCTCCAACTGGAGTGTGTCGCCGATGTGGACCGGGTTCGGGAGGTCCATGTAGTTCATCCCGAGGAACGCGAACGCGGTCCGCTCGACGATACCGGTCCGGTAGACGAAGCCGGTCGCCTGAACGAACGTCATCGGCCCGTGTGCGATCCGCTCACCGAACTCCTGTTCTTCCGCGTACTCCTTGTTCGTATGCAGTTCCGTCCAGTCGCCCGACAGCGCAGAGTGCATGACGAAATCGGACTCGGTGACCGTCCGGCCGACACTGATAAACTCCTGTCCCTCTTCGAAGTCCTCGAAGTGGTGTGGCTCGTAGCTGTACGCCATAGTTCCCCATCTGATAGCAGACATTTATATTTTTACGCTCCGCTGACAGCAGCGGCGACCGGTATATATTTATTATTCCTGATAGAACCACAGGCCGTATGTCCGGCGTCGCCGACGAAGTCAGAGAGCGCATCGAATCCGACGCGTACTGCGAAACCCTCGGCATTGACGTCGTCGAACTCGACTCGGGGTACGCCCAGACTGAACTGACGATTACCGAGGACCTGCTGAACTTTCATGGGACGCCCCATGGCGGTGCGGTCTACTCGCTCGCCGATGCAGCCTTCGCCGCGGCGTCGAACTCGCACGGCGAGGCGGCGGTCGCACTGGAGACGAACATCTCGTATTTAGACGCCGTCGAAACCGGTGAGACGCTGTCTTCGGTCGCCGAGGAGACGCATCTCGCGGACAGCACCGCAGAGTACGAGGTAACGGTGACTGCACAGGATGGCGAGCGCATCGCGACGTTTCGCGGACGAGTCTACCGGCCCTGACAGTCAGTCACGGTGGTCGTAGACGCGTTTTACTTTGCCGACCTGCGTTCGGTCGATGCTCCCGGGCGCAACGAGTTCGAGTTCGTCCGGGGTGAACGCGAGCACGTTCTCCAGTCGCTCGATGATTTCGTCTTCCAGCGCTTTGTCGCCCGGCCCTTGCTCCGCAGTCCGTTCGATGGTGAGTTCCAGGACGTCGAGGTTGTTCTCCTCGTAGAGGTCGATGCGGTAGTGCGGAGCGACGCCGTCGATGTCAAGCACAGCGTGCTCGATTTCACTGGGATAGAGGTTCACGCCACGGACGATGAGGAGGTCGTCAGTCCGACCGGTGACGTTGTCCATCCGAACCATCGTCCGTCCACACGCACACTCGTCGTAGTTCAGCGTCGTCAAATCCCCGGTCCGGTATCGGAAGACCGGTAACGCTTCTTTGGTGAGTGTTGTGAGAACGAGTTCACCCTCCTCGCCTTCCTCGACTGGTTCTTTCGTCTGTGGGTCGATGACTTCCGGGTAGAAGTGGTCCTCCCAGATGTGGAGCCCGTCCTGTGCTTCGTGGCACTCACACGAGACGCCGGGACCGATGATCTCCGAGAGCCCGTAAACATCGATGCCGTCGACGCCCAGCCGCTCTTCGATTTCTGCCCGCATCGGATCGGTACACGGTTCCGCTCCGAAGATAATCGTCGAGATCGGCAGGTCGCTGGGGTCGTGGCCCATTTCCTCGGCCGTTTCGGCGAGGTACAGCGCATACGACGGGGTGCATGTGAACACATCGCTCTCCAGGTCGGTCATCAACTCGACCTGTCGCTGGGTCTGGCCGCTCCCGATAGGGATAATTGTGGCCCCCAGCTCCTCGGCTCCGTCGTGAAGCCCCAATCCGCCGGTGAATAGCCCGTATCCGTAGGCGTTCTGGACGGTGTCGCCCGGTTCGGTCCCACTCGCAGCCAGCGAACGGGCAACGACTTCGCTCCAGCTGTCGAGGTCGTCATCCGTGTACGAGACGATTTTCGGCTTCCCGGTCGTCCCGGACGACGCGTGGATCCGGGCGACGTCCGCATCGTCGACGGCGAACAGGCCATCGGGGTACTCGTCGCGGAAATCCTCTTTCGTCGTCATCGGCAGTTTCGTGATGTCGTCGATACTCTGGATGTCTTCGGGCGAGACGCCCGCTTCGTCGAGCTTCTCCCGATAAAACGGGACGTTCTCGTAGGCGTGCGTAACAACCCCCTGTAATCGGTCGGTTTGCAACGCACGCAGCTCTGTACGGTCAGCCGCCTCCAGTTGCTTGTACACCATCGTCAATGATAGAGTGGAATGATAGTGATAAAATGGTTTGGGATTGACCACTCCGAGTGCCGGTCGTGCTTGCTGTGTGACTGTCGGCAAGTGATGCAAAGCTATTTTTCAGTACCCTCAGAGTTCCATGTATGCGGGACGCGTATCTCATCGGCGCAGGGCAAACGCCGTTTGGCTCGATGCCCGAAGAGAGCTACAGATCACTGTTCGACCACGCAGTCAGCGAAGCCATCGACAGTGTCGACCACGGTATCGACACGGATGCAATAGACGAAGCGGTCGTCGGCTCACTCGGCGTGGGCGGTCGACAACTCGGTCTCTCGGGACCGGCAGCAACCGAACACGCCGGGCTGCACGGAATCCCCAGCGTGCGCGTCGAAAACGCCTGTGCTGCGTCGGGCTACGCCGTCCGTCAGGCGGTGCAGGCAGTCAAAAGCGGGATGGCCGACGTGGCGCTGGCTGGCGGCGTCGAAGTCATGACAGACATGAGCAGCGACGTGACGAAGTACTGGCTCGGCGTCTCCGGCGAAACAGAGTGGGAACGGCTGACCGGGACGACGTTCTCCGGCGTCTATGCACAGATGGCAAGCGCGTATCTGCGGGAGTACGGGGCTAGCGAGGAGCACCTCTCGATGGTGGCGGTCAAGAACCATCGGAACGGCGCAAAGAACCCGAAGGCCCATCTGGGCTTCGAGTGTTCCCTCGAAGACGCCGTCGACGCCCCGGTCGTCGCGGACCCGTTGAACCTCTATCACTGCTGTCCGACCTCCGACGGCGCAGCCGTCGCTCTCGTCGCCAGTGAAGACGTCGTTGAGCAGTACACTGATGCCCCGGTTCGGGTCGCCGGAGTCGGCGCGGCCAGCGACCGGGTCGGGCTCTTCCAGCGAGACAGCTACACCGCGATTTCTGCATCAGAAGCGGCTGCGGACACAGCCTACGACCGCGCCGGAGTCGGCCCCGACGACCTCGACTTTGCCGAGGTCCACGACTGCTTCACGATCGCCGAACTGCTTGCCTACGAGGACCTCGGGTTCTGTGACCGCGGCGAGGCACCGCAGTTGCTTGAACAGGGAGCGACCGAAGCTGACGGAGCCATGCCGGTCAATCTCTCCGGCGGGCTGAAATCGAAGGGCCACCCTATCGGCGCAACCGGGGCCGGACAGCTTGTCGAAGCGTTCAAACAGCTCACCGGCAGCGCCGCGGACCGGCAGCTAGCGGCCCCGAAGTACGGGCTCACTCACAACGTGGGTGGGAGCGGCGGCAGCGCAGTTGTCCATATCCTCGAACGGGAGGCTGCACGATGACTGCGTCAGGGCTCGCGGCTATCGGCGCGTACGCACCTCGCCTGCGGATCGACGCCGCGGAGTTCGAAGCCGCCTGGGGTCGGTTCGATGCAGCGGGGGTCGACGAGAAAGCGGTTCCCGACGCCGACGAGGACGCGGTCACGATGGGTGTCGAAGCCGCACGCCGTGTGCTCACTGCGGCCGACGCGTCCGGGACGGATGTCGCGCACTTGGCCTTCGCGACAACGACACCACCGATGGCGGAAGAGGACCTTGCGGCGCGACTCTGCAGTATTCTCAACGTCCCCGACAGCGCAAAGACCCAGACCATGACCGGCTCCACGCACGTCGGTGCGCAGGCACTGGACGCAACCATGGACGGCGGGCCGTTCGGGGACGGTGTCGGCCTCGTCGTCATCAGTGACTGTCCGCAGGGCGAACCTGACAGCGGGATCGAACACGCCGCCGGTGCCGGGAGTGTTGCGGTCGTTGTCGATGAGGACGGTCCCGGAACCGTCACTGAGCGAGCGTCACACACTGAGGCCTACCCCGGAACGCGCTTCAGAACGGGTGGGGACGACCGGACGACCGGCCTGGGTGTGACGCAGTACGACCGCGAGGCGTTCACGACCACGCTCGGCAGTGCGGCCGACAGACTGGACGTGTCGATGGATACAGTCGATGCGGCAGCGGTCCAGTCCCCGGACGGGAAACTCCCGTATCGGGCAACAGGTGCGCTCGGGGTTGACGCAGAGACTATTGCCGCCGCGGACACAGTCAGTACGCTCGGGGACACCGGCGCTGCCAGTGCGTTTCTCGGAGCGGCGACAGCGTTTGCAGACGACGCCGAACGCGTGCTGATCGCAGCGTACGGAAGCGGTGCGAGTGCGACGCTGTTCGTCGCCACTGGTCCTGTTCCGGTCAACACTGCACTGGACGGTGCCGTCTCCCTGTCCTACGCCGAGTACCTCAGGCGGCGAGGCGAGATTACGCGCGACGAACCCGAGGGTGGCGGCGCCTACGTTAGCGTCCCGTCCTGGCAGCGGACGCTTCCGCAACGCCACCGGCTCGTCGCCGGCCGGTGCTCTGCGTGCGGTACACTGAATTTCCCGCCCACCGGGGCCTGCAACGACTGTCACGAGCGCACCGGTGATTTCGAGACTGTCGAACTGCCCGGGACCGGGACAGTCGAGGCAGTAACGACTATCGAACAGGGGGGTGCGCCACCGGAGTTCGTCGCCCAGCAGTCCAGCAGCGGCGAGTTCGATAGCGCTATCGTCGCGCTTGATGATCCATCTGGCGAGCAGACTGTGAGCGTCCCCGCACAGGTGCTCGATACAACCGACGAGGTCACGATAGGCACCTCCGTCGTGCTGACGACGCGGCGCATCTACACGCAGGAGGGCGTCATCAGATACGGCTTCAAAGCACAGGTCGCCAGCCAGCGCCGGTAGCCGACAGCATCAGGGACGCTCGAACACAACCGCGACGCCCTGACCGAAACCGACACACATCGTCGCCAGTCCGTGCGTCGCCTCCCGCCGTCGCATCTCGTGTAACAACGTTGTCGTGATCCGCGCCCCCGAACAGCCAAGCGGGTGGCCGAGCGCGATAGCGCCACCGTTGACGTTGAGCCGCTCGGCCGGAATCCCCAGCTCGCGCTTGCAGCGGAGACTCTGCGCGGCAAAGGCCTCGTTGAGCTCCACGAGGTCGATATCGTCGATTGTCAGTCCAGTGTCGTCCAGTGCGGCACGCGTCGCCGGAATCGGTCCCCGGCCCATGACTAGCGGGTCGACACCAGCGACGGACCGCGTCTTGACCCGGCCGAGAACATCCAGGTCGTGCTGTTCTGCGTACGCCGCCGAAGTGACGAGCATCCCGGCCGCGCCGTCGGTCAGCGGTGACGCGTTCCCCGGCGTTACTGTCGCCGCCTCGTCGTCGCGGAACACCGTCGGGAGTTCGCTCAACTGCTCGACTGACGTGTCTGCTCGCGGTGTTTTGTCGCTCTCTACCGCTGTCTCGCCGGTGTGGACTGGCACGATCTCTGCGTCGAACCGCCCGCCTTCCATCGCAGCGACCGCACGCTCGTGTGACCGCAGCGCGAACTCGTCCTGTGCTGTACGGCTGATGTCGTGGTCCCGTGCGATGGTTTCGGCCGTTTGCCCCATGGGTAGCCTGTCGGGGTCGTACCGCTGTTCGATAGCTGGATGCAGCCAGTCGGAGAAGGGAACGGTGCTCATGTGTTCGACGCCGGCGACCGGGTACACCGCCCCGTCGCCCGCCTCGATGGCGCGAGCGGCGTCGACGAGCGTCGTCAGTGACGAGCCACACAGGCGGGTCGTCGTCGCCCCAGGCACCGTCTCGGGGAACCCACCGGCGAGTATCGACTGCCGGGCGAGGTTGCGCCCCTGCTCTGCCTCCTGGTTTGCACACCCGAGCCGGAAGTCGTCCCACTCGACGGCCGGGACATCGGTCCGGTCAACGAGTGCGGCAAGCACAGCGGTGACGAGGTCCTCGGGATGTGTCCCGGCCAGCGCGCCATCCTTCGGTACCTGTGGCGTTCGTACGGCGTCGACAACAACGGCTTGCGAGTCGGAAGCAGTCATCCTCACCGACTCCTATCGCGGCCGCCGTATTAAATGCAGGCCACGCCGGCGCCGAGACGCAAGCAACGTTTTTATCCTTCGCTACTGTGCTGAGAAACGATGCACGTAGCTATCCTAGGCGCCGGTACCATGGGACACGGTATCGCTCAAGTGTCGGCAATGGCCGGTCACGACGTCACTCTCCGAGATATCGATGCGGATATCGTCGACGAGGGTCTGGCCGCCATCGAGTCGAATCTGGAGGAGGGTATCGACCGGGAGAAAGTGACCGAATCCACGGCTGAGGCAACCCTGGACCGCCTCACCGGGACGACATCGCTGGAGGAAGCCGTGACCGGGGCAGACCTCGTCGTGGAAGCAGTCCCCGAAGACATGGAAATCAAACACGAGACGCTTACCGAGGTCGAATCCCACGTCGACCCGGCGACGCTTATCGCTTCGAACACCTCCTCGCTGTCACTGACTGAGATAGCGAGCGTCCTCGACTATCCCGACCGAGCCATCGGCCTTCACTTCTTCAACCCGGTTCACATCATGGCACTCGTCGAAATCGTCGTCGCGGAACAGACGAGTGCCGAGACGGTCGCGCGTGCCCGCGAGTTCGTGGACGGGATCGACAAGACACCGGTTGAGGTGGCCGATGCACCGGGCTTTGCTTCCTCCCGCCTCGGCGTCTCGCTGGGCGTCGAAGCGATGCGGATGGTGCAGGAGGGCGTTGCAACACCACAGGATATCGATACCGCGATGGAACTTGGCTACAATCACCCGATGGGGCCGATCGAGCTCGGCGACGTCGTCGGTCTCGACGTCCGGCTCGACATCCTCGAGTACCTACGTGCGGAACTCGGTGGACGGTTCCGCCCGCCACAGATTCTGAAACGGAAGGTCCGCGCGGGCAAACTCGGCAAGAAATCCGGCGAGGGGTTCTACGTCTGGGAGGACGGCGACATCGTCGGCACCAGCGGCGACTGGGGGGACGCATGACGGACCTCGCTGACGCCGCGGTGGACTGTGAAACGGTTTCGGTGAGCGTCGGCGACCGCGTCGAGAACGTCGCTACCGTCGAATTACGCCGTCCGGAGGCCCGAAACGCGCTCAACACGCAGTTGCGGTCGGAGTTCAAACAGGTCTTCGACGCAGTTCCGGACAGTGACGTACGTGCTGTCGTGTTGACTGGCGCGGCAGACACCGGCGCATTCGTTGCGGGTGCCGACGTGACGGAACTCCGCGAGCGGGATATGCTAGAGCAACGGGAGGCGAGCAAGCGACCGCGGGTCTACGAGTACGTCGACGAGTGCCCGATGCCGGTCATCGCCCGCATCAACGGGCACGCGCTCGGCGGCGGCTGTGAGCTGATTCAGGCGGCTGATATCCGGATCGCGCACACGGACGCGAAGTTCGGCCAGCCGGAGATCAACCTCGGCATCATGCCCGGCGGTGGCGGGACACAGCGGTTGCCACGTCTGGTCGGCGAAGGCCATGCGATGCGGCTGATCCTCACCGGCGAACTCATCGACGCGACGGAGGCCGCTGACATCGGCCTCGTCGACGAGGTCCACGACGACGACTCCTTCGACGAGCGCGTCTACGATCTAGCGTCATCCATTGCAGAGAAAAGCCCCGCGGCGCTCGAATTTGCGAAGAAATCCGTCCGCGCAAGCTCCCGCATGGACCTCGAAGCCGGCATCGAGTACGAAGCCGAACTGTTCGCGCAACTGTTCGCAACTGGTGACAAGGACGAAGGAATCGACGCGTTCCTCGAAGACAGAGAGCCGGAGTGGACCAGCGAGTGAGCGCGTCCCCATCCCAGAACGAAGTCCCTAGCTTGGCTGATACCGCACACAGGGAAGAACAGTCCAAAAACAGCCAGTTGCCCCGCTAGAACTGCGCTGGTGGTCTCACGGATGGGCCATGTTTATCCCGATTTCGTTGACGACGCCCAGTAGCAGCGTCGGCAGTTCGTCCCGGAGAATGGGGCCTTCAAGCCGGCTTGCCGGGCCGGAGACACTGATCGCCCCGATGGCAACGTCGTTTTCGTCCGTAATGGGGGCCCCGACCGCGTGCAGTCCCTCCACAGACTCCTGAAAGTTGAACGCGTAGCCGCGGTCACGTATCGTCTCGATTTCCTCCCAGAGTTCGTCCCTGTCGGTGATCGTCTGTGGCGTCCGGCCGGGCAGGCCGTGCCTGTCGATGGTCTCCGTGATCTGGCTATCCGGAAGGTGTGCGAGTATGGCCTTCCCCGCGGCGTGCTGGTGGAGATAGTTCCGATGGCCGACCCGGGCGTACGTCTGCACCGAGTGTTTGCCCTGCGCGCCGTAGATGTGGACGCTCCGGCCGTGTTCTTCGACTGCACACCAGATCTTTTCCTCGGTCTCCTCCGCGAGTTCGTCGACTCTCGGCTTGGCCTCGTCGTAGAGCCGGTATTTGTTCCGCGCCACTTCGCCGTAGTCCAGAAAGCGGATACCGAGCTGATACTCGTTGTCGTCCTCGACGAGGAGGCTGTTGGCCGCGAGCGTCTTCAGGTATCTGTGCGTTGTACTCTTCGCACAGTCGAGGTGGGCCGTCATCTCCGACACGGTGGCCGTGTCGTGTTCCTTGAGATACTCTATAATCTCGATCGCTCGCTCAATCGTTCCGACCGGCCTGTTGACAGCGGGCGGGATTGCCATACGTACACACATGACTAATTGGCTTACAAGTGTTTTGTTCGAGTAGCTTGAATCGGTGGCAGCCCTGTCTGATCGGTAAGTAAAAGCCACTCCGGGGCGACACGGGGAACGCATGACAAAAATCGTCGATTTGCTCGTCCGGAGAGATGGCTACACTCACGAGGAGTTTGCCGACCGATGGCAAGGCGATCACTCGGAGCTGGCGAAGGATCTGCCGGGACTGCAACGCTACGTAACATCCGTGCCAACGGACCCGGAGCGTGCAGCCTACGACGGCGTGCTTGAGCTCTATTTCGAGGACATGGACGCACTCAGCGAGGCGTTTGATTCCGACCTCGCCGAGACGGTCCAGGCTGACGCGGCTGAGTTTATTGACCTGGAGGCCGGCCCCCGAATGATTGTCGAGGAAACGGTCCAGCTCGACGAAAGAGACGACTGATAACGTCGCTCCAGCTGTTCCCGTTCGACTCCGTTTCCCGAGAGCGAACCGTTGCAGATATCAGCCATCGAGTCGGCTTCCATCGACGTAGAGTTTCTCGGCGGGCGGCCGCTCAGCGTCGTAGCTGTCGTGATACTCGAACAATTGAAAGAGCGCCCCGGTCGGGTTCGACGGTGGGACAAACGCCTCGGTCCAGTCCTGGTACTCGCGGTACTCGACGACGCTGTAGCCGTTGCGTTCCAGGACCGCTTTCATCGCGTCAATAGCAGCCACTTCGAGCGTGACGTGGTGGAGTCCCGGACCGTGGTCGTCGAGATACGACGTGAGGAACGTGTCCGGTGCCTCCGGAGCGATGAGTTCCAGCCGCGACGCCTCCCGACCGAAATCGTACTGCGCCCAGCGAAACCGCCCTTCGACGGACTCTTCGATGAGTTTCCGACAGCCGAGGGCGAACAGGAACGGTTCGGCGTCACTGATGTCCTCGACAGCGATTCCGATATGATCGACACGGATCGGCGTCTCCTGAGACATGGCGAGGACTGCGTCAGGCACCCAATTATATGCTTGGGTCGGACAGTGTGTCTCGATCTCAACGGGACGCCAACTATCCCGTATAGCATCCGTTCCCTCTCCACCCTACTACTAACGAATGTGAACAGACACACTCGCTCCGCCCGAAATGTTCCCAAATATTTATTAAATATCCAGACTGTCGACTACGGGATGCCAGCACAGCACCAGCAATCGCGGCGGCACCTCACACGACGAACGCTCCTGAAGACGGGCGCGGCGGTCACCGGCATGACCGGTATCGGAGCCGTGGAGACGGAGTTAGCGTACGCACAGGACGATGACGCGACGGTCACGATACGACGAGACGACTACGGCGTGCCACACGTCTACGCCCGCGACGCCGACAGCCGTGCCCCGGTGTTCTATGGGTTCGGATACGCGACCGCGGCCGACCGGCTCTACCAGCTAGAACTGTACCGGCGGTACTATCACGGGACTGTCGCTGCGGTCCTCGGCTCGGGTGACGGGGACACCGACTGGGTCCAGTTCGATATCGAGGCGCGGCGCAACACCGCCGGCGAGCCACCGCTCGACGAGCAGGCCGCTGAGCAGTTGACGGCGGACCAGCGAGCGGTCCTGCAGGCGTTTACCGACGGCATCAACCGGTACATTACCGACGTCCGTGAGAGCGAGGAGCTGGAATTCCACCAGGCGTTTCAGGAGCACGGGTTCGAGCCCGAGGCGTTTACTACGGCGGACACCGCGGGGATGTTCGTCGCCAGTATGGCATATTTCAGCGGCTTCCAGCTGGAGACCCTCAGCGCGACTGTCCTCGACGCACTCACACAGGAAACAGGGAGCGAACAGCGTGCCACGGAGCTCTTCGAGGACCTGCAGTGGGGTAACGACCCCGGCTGCCCGACCTCGACAGTCCAGCCATCGGATGCCTACTCCCCTCCCTATACTGATGTCGGGGCAGGGTCGACACCCAACGTGACCGGGGGACAGGAGACAGACAGGGTGACGCGCGGGGCAACCGGCGCGTCTGTGACGCCGAGCAACTTGGTCACCGGTGGTGACTACACGCCACCAACTGACGCCGACGGGATGCACGAGGCAGAGATGGAGCGGATGCGAACGCTTGCGTCCGGACTCGACAGTCTTGGCCTCCCGATTAAGTACGGCAGCAACGCCCTCGCTGTTCAGGGTGATATCACGGCCAGTGGCGATGCGCTACTGATGGGCGGGCCACAGATGGGGTTCAACACGCCCTCGATAATGTACGAGGCGAGCCTGCATGGTCCGGATTTCGATGTCGCCGGTGTCACTGTCACGGGGTATCCGTTCATCATGTTCGGCCACAACCGCAACGGGGCACTGACTTCGACCGCCGGAATCGACAACTGCATCCAGATGTTCACGGAGTCGATCACGACCAACGCGTCGGGTCCGGACACGTACACCTTCCAGGGCGAGGAGTACGAGGTCGAAACAGCCGAGCAGACGATCACTGTCGCCGACGGCGAGGACGTGACGTATACTGAACGGTTCACACGCCATGGTGTCGTGACACAGTGGGACCCCGACAACGGGGAAGCGCTGGCGCAGACGAAGTCATACGCCGGCCGGCACATGAACTGCTGGCGGGCCTTCTACGAGTGTCAGTTCGCGACGGACGCCGAGGAGTTCCGGGAGTCAGCACAGCGCTGTGACTATGCACTGAACTTCATGTGGGCAGACAAGGACGGCGACATCGCGTATGTTCACTTGGGACGGTATCCGGACAGCGAAGCAGTCGACTGGGACACTCGGTTGCCGGCCGACGGAACGCAGTACGAACTCACGTCGGCGGACTACCTGCGCGCGGCTGACGGTGACGTGCCCTACGCGATCAACCCCGCCCCGGGGTACTCGGCACAGTGGAACAACAAACCCGCACCGGACTGGAACAACGGCGACCTGAGCTATTCGTGGGCGACCGACCACCGCGTGCAGCGGATCATCAATCTGGTCGAACAGCGGTTAGTACAGGAGGGGACAGTCGATTATGAGTTCCTGAAGACCGTTATCTACGATATCTCCTTCACCGATCTGCGTTCGATTCGGTACAGAGAGCATCTGCTCGACGCGCTTTCGGACGCAGACCTCTCCGGCACCGAACAGCAAGCCCGCGACGAACTGGCTTCGTGGGACCACTTCGCCCAGGCCGACGGCGAAGACAACGAGGGACGCCACTCTGCCGGCTACACGATCTGGGATGCGACGTTCCCGTACATTCTGGAAGAGGTTTTCAGCGAGACGTTCGGGAGCGCATACGGACCGGCATCGTACTTCCTCGACTACGACTACGGGCGCGGCACCCTGATGCGGGTCCTCAACCCGGCGGAGACAGCACTGCCGACGCAGGCCGAGTACGCCGATGGAGATATCACGGACGCGCTGGTCAGGGCGTTCCGGACCGCAGTGAGCGAACTCGCCGAGCGATACGACGGCGACCCGGAGTCCTGGCGGCGTGAGGCAGCCCTGCACGAGTTCGACAACCTCGCGCTGTTCGGGATGCCTATCGGCGTCACGTCCGCGGGGAACACGGCGCTGATGAACCGTGGGACCGAGAATCACGTCGTCCGGCTCAGCGACGACCCGCAGGCAGAGAACATCCTCCCGCCCGGAAACGACGGCTACGTCGCTCCAGACGGCACTACCGGCGAACATTACGACGACCAGCTGGCGATGTTCGAGGACTTCGAGTACAAACAGTTGTTGTTCGCTGACGCCGCTATCGAGTCCGCAACGGCTGAAACCCGTGAGTTGACGCGGTCAGCAAGCCCGGCTGACGGTGCCACCGATGACACGCCGACGAGTGAGGGCACTGAGACAGACGAGAGTACTGTGGCCGGTGGGGCGACAACTCCTGCCGAGACAGAGAGCACGGTCACAGCGACGGAGACGAATACCGGGACTGCCGCCAGTGGTCCCGGCTTTACAGCACTGACTGGGGCGACCGCAGTACTCGGGACTGCGCTGGCGTGGCTGTACAGACAGGACGACAACACCAGCTAGCCCCCACGGCGGTGGGGATCAAAAGCCGCGAGACGCGATAGTGGAGTTACCGAACGCGGCGAACAGCGCGAGACACGCCGACAGGGGGCAAGGCTTTAATACGATTTGCTTAACAATAGATAATGAACCTATGTCGAGCGAAGGTACCTCACCAGACAGTAGTGTGGGAATCGACCGTTCACGGAGACAGTTCATCGCCGCCGCTGGCGCGGTCGGCGCGCTTGGCCTCGCCGGCTGCCAAGGTGGATCAACAGGTGGCGAGGAGGCGGTGACCGTCGCGAGCCTGAATCCAATGACTGGCCCGTTCAGCTCTCTCGGGCCGGGCCAGCGTACTGGCGCTGAACTCGCTGTAACGGAGATAAACAACAACGACGACTACGACTTCGAGTTCGAGCTGGTGACGGGCGATACAGAGACTGAGGCCGGGGCCGCACAGTCCGAGGCCCAGCGTGTCGTTCAGGAAGAGGGGGCAGAGTTCGTGTTCGGTGCGATTTCAAGCTCCGTTGCGCTCGGGCTGAACGACTTTGCCGCGCAATCTGAGCATATCTACTTCCCAGGCGGCGCAGCGGTTCCGATCACCGGGTCTGCCTGCAACGAATGGGTGTTCCGCTTTGAAACGAACACTGCACAGATCGCTGAGGCGATATCGGCGTATTCAGTCAACAATCTGGGGAACAACGTCTGGTTCCACTACGCGGACTACGCGTACGGCGACTCGGTGTACAACCGCACGAGCAGACGAATGGAGAGTGCCAGTGACGACTACACCGAGGTCGGGACATCAACGTCGGCGTTGGGTGCCAGCAACTACGGCTCGTTCATCACGCAGATCAGCAACTCCGACGCTGACGTGGTCGTGTTGGGGATGACCGGTGGTGATCTGGTGAACTTCACTAACCAGGCCGCAGATCAGGGCCTCACCGACCAGATGGCTGTTGTCGGTCCGACCCAGACGTTCCAGAGCGTCCGTGCCGGGACCGGGTCGAACAGCGTCGGCACCTTCGGCGGCGCTCGGTATGACCCCTCGCTCGAGACCGGGGACAATCAGGCATTCGTCGAGGCCTACGCCAGCGAGAACGACAGAGAGCCCGGCAACTTCGCCCGCGTCGGCTACGACTCGATGCGGCTGATGGCCAAGGGAATGAACGAAGCCGGGAGCACCGAACCCGGGGATGTCCGAGACGCCCTCGAAGGTGGCACGTTCACGACAGTGCTTGGGGATATCACGCTTCGGGAGAGCGATCACCAGGCCACCAATCCGACGTGGATGGCCGAACTCGTCGAAGGCGATGGTGGTTCAGCGGATGTCGAACTCCTCGAGCAGGTCCCGGGTTCGGAGACGCTGCCACCAGCCAGTGACCTCGGCTGTGAGATGTAGGTAGCACAATGGTTGCTGCCGACTTCATCGAACAACTGCTGAATGGCCTCACCCTGGGGATGGTTTACGTCCTGCTAGCCGCCGGACTGTCGGTCATTTTCGGCGTGATGGACGTGATCAACTTCTCCCATGGCGAACTGTTCGCACTCGGTGCGTATTTCTCCCTCAGCATCATCGCGCCGTTCGGCGCGGGGACTGGGTTCTGGATCGCGATAGTGGTTGCACCGGTCGCCGTCGGCCTCATCGGTGCCGCTATCGAGCGAACGACTGTCCGACCGCTGTACGGTCGAGACCCGTTATATCACATTCTCCTGACGTTCGGGCTCGTGCTCGTGATCAACGACGGTATCCGTCTTATCTGGGGGACACAGCAACGACAGCTAGCTGTCCCGGAGTATCTGAGTCGGCCAGTGTCCATACTGGGCGTCCAGGTGTCCGTGTACAATTACTTCATGATCGTCTTTGCGGCGCTGCTCGCGGTAGTGACGTGGTACCTGCTGAACCGGACGAAGTACGGGATGATCATTCGTGCCGGATCGCAGGACCGCGAAATGGTCCGAAACGTCGGTATCGACATCGACCAGTACTACACGCTGGTCTTCGGTGTCGGTGCGGCGCTCGCTGCCGTCGCCGGGATCGTCCTCGGCGGCTACCAGAACGTGAACACCGGCATGGGGAACAGCGTCATCATCCCGGCGTTCGTTGTCGTCGTCCTCGGTGGCCTCGGTAGCTTCAGGGGTGCCGTCTTCGGCGGGTTGCTCGTCGGTGTCGTCCAGACGCTGATGCGGGCCTACAGTGGGTCTGTCGTGGCAACGGTCGGCGATGTCACGCTGAGCGTTCCCAATCTCGAGGGGTTGACTGTGTACCTGCTCATGATCGCCGTGTTGCTCGTGAAACCGCAAGGACTGTTCGGAACGCGAGGTGACGAGTCGGAAAGCGAGGGCGAGATCCTCGTCGGGGGGTACGGCGGGGTACTGGCGGACAGCACACGGGTACGGCTCGGCGGTATCGCCGTTGTCGCGCTCGCGCTCGCCCCACTCGCGATTCTGTTCATGGGCGACCAGTACTACCTCGTCGTTCTCAACGAGATCCTGATCTGGGCTATCTTCGCACTGAGTCTCGATATCGTGATGGGCTATGCCGGCCTGGTCCCCCTGGGCCACACGATGTTCTACGGCGTCGGTGCGTACACCGCCGCGCTCGTCATGTTGCACTATTCGCAGTCGGTTTTCGTCGTGTTGCTCGGGGCGATTCTCATCTGTGCTGTCCTAGCTTGGATCGTCGGCAGCCTCTCGATTCGGGTCTCCGGCGTGTACTTCGCCATGATCACGCTGGCGTTCGCGGAACTGCTCTACAGCGCTGTGTTCAAGTTCGACTTCACCGGTGGGAGCGACGGCCTGCTCGGCTTCGAAGCGTTCCTCGGATTCGGTACTGTCGGGGCGTCGCTCTCGAACATCGAGTTCGGGCTCCTCGGCTACGAACTCGGACAGCAGTTCGTGTTCTACTATCTCGCCTTGCTCATCGCCCTGCTGTCGTTCCTGTTCGCTCGGCGCATGATGAACGCGCCGTTTGGCAGTGTCCTGCAGTCGATTCGGGAAAGCGAAGAGCGAGCGGAGTTCATCGGGTACGACGTCAACAGATACAAGCGCCGGGCGTTTGTCATCAGCGGCGGAATGGCTGGACTGGCTGGCGGCCTCCTCGCAATCAGTCCGTCGACAGTCATCATTTCACCGGACCAGACCCTCAACTGGATCCACTCTGGTGAAGTCATCGTCATTGCGCTGTTTGGCGGAATGGGGACACTGTACGGTCCCATGATCGGCTCCGGTGTCTTCTTCGGTGCCGAGGAGTTCCTCTCGTCGTACACCGACCAGTGGCGGCTTATCATCGGGACGATGTTTATCCTGTTCGTGCTGTTCGTCCCACGCGGTATCGTATCGATTCCGTCTCTCGTCGCACAACGGCTGGAGACGGCCAACAACGCGGACGGTCCTGTCGACATGGATGAGCCGGAAGTGAGAAGCGATGACTGAGACTGTACTCGAAACGGACGGACTGACGAAGCGGTTCGGCAAGCTCACCGCTGTTGACGACGTGTCGCTGTCGGTTGCGGACGGTGAGTTCAGGAGCGTTATCGGGCCAAACGGGGCCGGGAAGACAACGACGTTTAATCTCATCACTGGCGCACTATCGCCGTCAGCGGGTGTCGTGCGGTTCAAAGGTGAGGACATCACTGACGTCGCGCCACACGAACGGGTTGGCCGCGGACTGGGCCGCTCGTTCCAGATTACGAACGTTTTCGGCGGTCTCACCGTTCGAGAAAACGTGCGGCTGGCAGCACAGTCCGTCCACAGTGACGAGATCAATCCCAGCGAAGCGCTGTTCCGTGACAAGAACGGCTTCGACGAGATCACGGAGCAAACCGGGACGGTGCTGGAACAGATCGGGCTCCAAGACAGGGCTGACGAGCACGCGGAGGCCCTGGCGTACGGCGATCAGCGACGACTCGAACTGGGGCTCGTGCTGGCGACAGACCCCGCCCTCGTCATGCTCGACGAACCGACCGCCGGAATGAGTAGCGAGGAAACACAGGCCACGATGGACCTCATCGATGAGGTCCTCTCGGATCGGTCGTTGATGCTCATCGAACACGATATCGACCTCGTGATGCGTGTCTCGGACCGGATTACTGTCCTTACTCGCGGCGAAGAACTCGCAAGCGGGACACCCGACGAGATCGCAAACAACGAAGACGTCCGCGATGCGTACCTCGGTGGTGTCCGAGAGTGACTGACCCGCTCCTCTCTCTCGAAGATGTCCGGGCCGGGTACGGGATGACCGAGGTGCTACAGGGCGTCTCGATGGATGTCGAACGCGGAAGCGTTGTGTCGCTGGTCGGGCGCAACGGCGTCGGCAAGACGACGACGCTACGGTCGATTGTCGGTAACATCACCCCGACTGGTGGGTCAATAACGTTCAACGGCGAGGACATCACGACACGCAACTCCGAGGCGACGATCCGGAGCGGCATCGGGTTCGTTCCCGAAGAGCGACGGATCTTCCCCGAGTTGACCGTCCGAGAGAACATCAGAATGGGTGAAATCGGTGCCGAGTCGCCTGATGGGCCGTCAGTCGACGACGTACTGGATATGTTCGAGAACCTCGCGGAGCGAGAACACAAGGACGGGTCGGTCCTTTCCGGTGGCGAACAGCAGATGCTCGCGGTCGGCCGCGCCCTGACTGCCGACCCGGATCTGTTGTTGCTTGACGAACCGACGGAAGGGCTCGCACCCTATGTCGTCCGGCAGATAGAGGACCTGATCCTCGAACTGAACGAACAGGGTATCACGGTGCTGGTCGTCGAGCAGAACATCCCGGTCGCACTGGCGGTCTCGGAGTACACGTACATCCTCGAAAAGGGCGAGATCGTCCACGAGGGGACTGCGGCGGAGATCCAGAACAACGAGGACGTACTCGACAGACACCTCGGCGTCGGTGTCACTGACTGACTATGGCGACAATCGCCGGGCACGACCCGATCCCCGGTCACTAGCCGTATAGCACAGGGCCCCGTTCGAGACGGGGCTTACCGACCATAGTTCGAGCCCCATGCACCGAGCGGTAACGACCACTAGAGTGCCAACACATCAAGAGTGTCAACATGTAACACGGAAAGTTCTATTCTATTGAATCGGCTTCTATCGTGCTATAGCGTTGTTCCGAAGGGATTTGAACGGTCTCACAGGTGTCTTGCCCAGATCAGTGGTGTTCGAGTCAGTAGAACTACTGATACGAGAGATTCACCTGTAGCTCGCCGGAGATCCCACGGATAAGGTCGGTCAGTTCGTTTTCGATGCGTTCGGAGTCCAGCCGGTTCGCTGGTCCCGACACGCTGATGGCACCGTACGTGTTGCCGGCGTTGTCTACCAGCGGGGCACCGACGCCGGCTACGCCTTCGAGGAACTGGTCGATGCCGTAGGCGACGCCGCGGTCCTGAATCTCGTCGAGTTCTGCTTCGAGTTCCTGCCGCTCCCGACCGTCGGGGAGGGGGTAGTCGTAGCTTTCGAGGATTGTCTCCCGCCGGTGTTCCGGCAACACTGAGAGGATTGCCATGCCACCAGCGAGCCTGTACAGTTCGGTGTACTGGCCGATCTGTGAGTTTGTCTGAATCGCCCGACTGCCGAGCGCTTTGGCCAGGAAGACCGCCTTTCCGTTCTCTTCGACGATCCACCACGCTTTCTCGTCGGTTTCGTCGGCTATCTCGTTCAGTTTCGGGGCGACCTCCTGGTACATTTCCTGTCGCTCGCGGACTTTCATCCCGATATCCAGAAACCGCAAGCTCAGCCGATACGCCTTGTTCTGGTCCTGGACGACGTAGCCTCGGCTCTGGAGTGTCGAGAGATGAACGTGGACTGTGCTCTTGGGCATCTCCACCCGCTCTGCCAGCTCAGTGACGCCGAGTGCCTGTTCCGTTTTCAGTGCTTCAATAATGTCCAGCACCCTCCCGGCGGACTCTATCGGGCCTTGTCCTGTCATACGCGTATATTCGGCTAACTGTTTATAAAATTATTCAACAAGATTGAACTCTGTGTCCGGGGACTGTGTTATCAGGTGTATTCCCAGTGGCATCGCGACGACTGCACCATGATATACTACCCAAAACTCGGCAATCCAGTGACTCTCCTAAATTCCGTCCGTCCGTTTACGTACCTACTGACCACTGTATTGCCACTGAGAAACGGAGTAAGGCGGCGGCGTCCCGGTGCTCTAATGCCGGCCGATGCAGATGTCGGACGTGGCACTTGCTGTACACCAGGATGTTCAATCAGCTTGAACTCGGCCGCAGCATACGAAATACAAATGAGAATATAGCGAGGATAGCAGCGTTACCGGGACTAGTCCTGTCACGGTCTCCCAGTCCGTTTCGATTCGCCCTGTTCGTGCTCAGCACTCTCCTTGCACAACCGCAATCGCTTCTCGTATCGCCTCGATACTGGTCTGCACTCCAACGCCGACACTATCACCTACGGCCGGTAACTCTCAGGCTGATTCTGAATCAGATAATAGATGTACGCCTGTTATCCTATGGCTGTATCTCTGAGATATGTGCGCTCCAGAGCGCAGTGCAACCATCCGGCCTACAGTGAGGGTTGTTCACAGGTGTTGAATCTCAGTCAGGGTTGCATCTGTCTCCCCTCTGCTCCCGACGCCTAGTGAGACGTGTAGAGCAGTCGACCACTCCGATAATATTTGTATGCCTGTTATCTGAAGGCCATGCAGATGTCGTATTACGAAACACAGTGCCGTTGCGGTACTGACCCCTCACAACGACAACAGTTCATATAGCAAGTGACTGCGCCTCGCTAGCTACTTCTGGTGACTGCGTGAATGAATTTCATATTACGAAACTAACTCCCACACCCGCTCGCAGAGCGGAAATATTGAATACTGAGCAAGCACGTCTCAGACCATCTCGTCAGCAACCCCTGCTCACAGAGCCGTCAAAATGGGTCGGTTCCGCGCTGGTCCTCCCAGTGGCTCCTTTGGTATTCTTCCGGCCGTCACTGCCACTGGTACCCTTCTCGGGTATTCTCAAGCCACGTTCTATCGGGCGTCGCGGAATGAGAAAATCAGGCTGCAACCGGATTCTCTTCGTCGATTTCCGTTTCACTGTTCTTGATCGCAGTGCCGGAGTCCGCATCAAACAGATGGATGACCTCCTCTGGGAACTGCAATCCGACCGTGACGCCATTCCCGAGGTTTGCTCCATCCTCGACGGTGACCGTATACTGCTGCCCGTCGATAGTCACGTACACATGAAACAGGTCCCCAAGTGGCTCAACGACGTCGACGGTCGCGGCAACGGTCTGCTCCGGGCCAGTTGCGGTGCTGAGCTGAATATCTTCAGGCCGGACACCGACGATGACTTCCTCGTACCCGTCGAGCTGGGCGGCGGTTTCAGCGGACAGCTCGTAGGTAAACTCCTGGTGCACTAGCGACCCGTCCTCGACAGCGGCAGGAATGAAGTTCATCGAGGGCGACCCGATGAACCCTGCGACAAACCGATTGGCTGGACGGTGATAACACTCCAGTGGCGTTCCAACCTGCTGTAACACGCCATCGTCCAGAATAGCGATCCGGTCGCCCATCGTCATTGCCTCCGTCTGGTCGTGAGTAACGTAGATCGTTGTCACGTCGAGTTCGTTCTGGAGGCTCTTTAGCTCGGTCCGCATTTTCGTCCGGAGCTTGGCATCCAGATTGCTCAGTGGCTCGTCCATCAAGAACACTGCTGGGTCTCGAACGATTGCTCTCCCGAGCGCCACCCGCTGTTGCTGGCCTCCAGATAGCTCCTTTGGCGGATCATCAAGCAAGTCCTCGATGCCCATCATCTCGGCTGTCTCGGTTACACGCTGTTCAATCGTTTCTGTATCTAGATCCGTCGTCATCTTCAACCCGAACGACATGTTCTCCTCCGCAGTCATATGTGGATAGAGCGCGTAGTTCTGAAAGACCATCGCGATATCGCGGTCACGGGGCTCGGTGCCGATGACAGACTCGTCTCCGATCAGAATATCACCCTCAGTCACCGTCTCAAGCCCGGCGACCATCCGCAAGGTTGTCGATTTTCCACAGCCGGATGGGCCGACCAGTACCAGAAACTCGCCGTCGTTTAGCGACATATTCACCGTATCGACAGCGACAACCTCGTCGCTCCCGTCGGAGAACGTCTTGACAAGGTTATCGAGCTCTAACTGTGCCATGCGATACCTGTTATTGTTCCACAGAGATATATAATAGTTTGTGTTTTTCGATTATAGATGGGAATCTTTCATATACCTGGAGCGGGTTTGAGTTCGTATACGGGACTAGCGGTAGTGAAAAGAGCACAACTATGGTTCCATTCACAACAGAGTCAGAGTCGGTGTATCGTCAGTTGGGTGTCACGCCGGTCGTCAATGCAGCGGGCACAAAAACGCGGATTGGCGGCAGCCTCATTCGAGAGGAAGCCGCGGACGCCATGCGCGCTGCTGCCGACGAATTCGTTCAGCTGAGTGATCTAGAGGCAAAGGCTTCCGAACAGATCGCTGAAATCGCCGGGTCGGAAGCCGGATACGTTTCGCCGGGTGCTGAGGCCGGCCTGTTGTTGGCCGCGGCTGCCGCAATCGCGGGGGACGACCCGGAGACCATGTCGGAGTTACCCCATCCGACAGACGCACCAAACGACATCGTGATGCCCCGGACTCACCGGACGGGGTACGACCACGCACTGCGAGCGGCTGGCGCAAACATTGTCGATGTCGGGACAAACGATTACCATCTCGGCACTGGCGCAACAAACGTGGAACCCTGGGAGATCGAAAGCGCCATCGACGAAAACACTGCCGGGGTCGCGTACGTCCAGAAAACATACACACAGCCGGACCTCTCGACTGTCTCGGAGATCGCACACCGACACGATGTTCCCGTGATTGTCGACGCTGCCGCCGAGGTGCCGCCCATTGAGAACCTCTCTCGTTTCGTCGAGCAGGGAGCGGACATGGTGGTGTTCAGCGGTGGCAAAGGAATCCGCGGCCCACAGACGACGGGTATCATCGCCGGCAAACGTCAGTATATCCGTTCAATCGCTGTGCAGCACCAGGATATGCACGTCGACCGCCGGGTTTGGAACCCACCCAGCTCGCTTATCGATACGGAACGGTTCGATGGGGTTCCCAGACAGGGAATCGGACGGTCGCTCAAGGTCGGCAAGGAGGAACTTGTCGGCCTCATTCGCGCGCTAGAACTATTCATCGAAGAGGATCAGGAAGCGCTTGTCGCCGAGTGGGAGAACCTCGCCGAAAACATGGCGAGCCAACTTGAGGCAGCGGGCGTAGAGACCACAGTTGTTGCTGGTGGTGAGCAGAGTGTTGCTCCACGGATCATTGTGGATATAACTCACTCCCAATCGACTCTTTCGGCAGCCGCGTTGGTGTCAGAACTGCAGCGCGAGGACCCGCGCGTGTATGTCGGCGAGGACCGCATCGACGAGGGCGAGATTGTTCTTAACCCGATGTGTCTCGACGAAGACGGTGCTGCGTACGTCGTCGACCGCCTGCTCACACATCTGTAACAGAGAAAAGATATAAATAATAACTTACAATACCATAGCATAGTATGGACGTCCTCGTAGTAGTTGCCCACCCAGACGACGCAGATGTCTTCTGTGGCGGTACGATAGCAAAGCACGCTGAACGCGGTGACGAGGTCAGTATCGTACACATGACTCGGGGAGAGTACGGCGGGCTGCGAACGGACTCACAGGAAGCCGTCGGGAGAGTCCGTGAACAAGAGGCCCGCGCTTCGGGGCGGTGTTAGGCGCCTCGGAAGTCGCGTTCCTCGAGTTCAAAGACGGGCGGATCACTTACTCCCTGGAGAACCGTGTAGAGATGGTGGATGTAATCCGGGAGTATAACCCGGACATCATCCTCACGCACTACAAAGACGATCTGCATCCAGACCACCGAGCGACGTCACGGTTAGTGACGGACGCGTACTACATGGCTTCGCTCCCCCTCGTTGAGACGGATTTCGAACCCTGTGATCCGGACAACATCTACTACTTCGGCAAGCCGACATCGGAGTTTACCCCCTCCATGTTCATCGATATCGATGGGTACCTGGAACAGAAGGTCATAGCGATCAAGAAACACGAGTCTCAGGTAGAGTTCCTCGTCGAGCACGGCGGCATCGACGCCGAGTTCGACAACCTCATCGACGGACTTCGCGCCGAGAATCTCGTGTTCGGGAAACAGGCCGGGGCCCGCAGTGCGGAGGGGTTCGTCCCGCTGCACGAGTCCGCACAGGAGTTTCTCGGATAAGGTCGCTGGCGTTTCACGAGCACTGTCGTTGAAGCGACCTCAGTCGGGAATCGTGACCGGAAGCGTCCCCGTTGGGTCGACTGTCCCTGCCAGTGTTTTCGCCGCTGCCTGAATCGCACCTGGTGAGTAGCCGTAGGTCGTCAAAAACGTGGCCGCACCTGGACAGACAGAGAGGTCGTATGGGTTCCGTACGGCAAGGACTGCCAGCTGGTCGTGGTGCGCAATGAGCGTCCGGAGCGTCGCTGCCTGTGACTCGTTTGCCAGGGCATCGTAACTGACAGCGACAATCTGCTCGTTCTCTGGCGCTATCTCGACAGTCTCACCGGTCGCCACTGTATGTGTCGTGATTTCAAACCCGACCTCGCTGAGCGCAGCAGAGACCGCCTCTGGGTCGTAGCGCTCGTCCTCGGCGGGCGACCCCCGCGTTCCGGTAAAGCTGACCACATGCAGGTGACGCGACGTATCGAACGGCACTGTCTCGCTGTCGTCCCTGACGAGTGTTACCCCACAGTTTGCGATTTCAGTTGCAAGCTGTTTCGATTCGGGCGCACAGCGATTCCATTCCGGCTTTTCGGCAGTCTCAGATGCACCCATCCGTTGCTGTTTACAACGCCGGATGCGCTGCAGCGACCGGTCGATTCGCTCCTCGGTAAGCCGTCCCGTTCGGACGGCGGTAAGCACGGCCTCAATCGCTGCACGCTGTCGCTCGAACGTATGTGAAACAGTGACGATATCACACCCGGCCTCGATTGCACGGACAGCCCCTTCGGCGGGACCGACGCCTTCGGCAATCGCGTCCATCTCGAGACAGTCCGTGACGAGTAACCCATCAAACCCCAATTGCTTTCGAAGCAGTGCTGTCTGGACTGCCGACGATATCGTCGCTGGTAGTTCGTCGTCACCTGTTATCGCCGGAAAGGCAACGTGTGTGGTCATGATCGCGTCGATACCGCTCTGTATCGCCGCTTCGAACGGTGCGAACTCCACGCGTTCCAGTCGGGAACGCTCCTGGGCGACCACCGGCAGGTCGAGATGTGAATCGACTGCCGTGTCGCCATGACCGGGGAAATGCTTCCCACAGGCCGCGACAGCCACGGACTGGAGGCCCTGGGCCATGGCTGCGCCCAGCGCGGCCACACGCTCGGGATTTTCACCGAAGGACCTGACGCCGATTACGGGGTTCTCCGGGTTGTTGTTAACGTCGAGGACTGGCGCGAGGTTCAGATTGATCCCGAGGCTCCGTAGCTCCCGTCCGACGGTCGCACCTGCTTTCCGAGCCATCGCTTCGTCATCGCAGGCCCCAATGAGCATCTGACTCGGCAGTTGCGTCCCCCAGTCGAGGCGTGAGACGACGCCGCCCTCCTGGTCGGTGGCGACGAACAGTGGGAGGCCAGCGCCGACTGCTGTGGCTTCTGACTGCAACTCCGTCGAGAGGGCTGCCACCTGCGCGGGCGACGTAATATTTCGGGTGAAATAAATGATGTTGCCGAGGTTGTACTCACGAATCAGTTCCCGTATCCCAGCAGTCGGTTCGGTGCCATCAAAGCCAGCCATGAATAACTGGCCGACTTTCTGTGCTAATGGCATACTCGCCACCGTCTGAGTCTGCATATAACAACATCCGACGTGCTGGGGATATAAAACTACGTTTGGAATCGCGAACCGCCACAAAACTGGAGCCGAAGATTACTGCTTGACACTCCCGGACGTCAGCCCGGAAACGATCTGCCGCTGGAACACGACGAAGATTGCGAGCAGTGGGACAGCGGCGAGCGTCGAGGCAGCCATCATCTGGCCCCACATCGTCTGATCCTGCTGCTGGAAGTTCTGAATCCCAATGGAGAACGGCGTGACGTTGTCGGTCGCCAGGACCGACGCGAAAAGCACCTCGTTGAACGCGAGCAGGAACACGAACATCCCAGTCGCAGCCAGGCCCGGTGCTGCAAGCGGCATGACGACGCGGAACAGGGCCTGTGTCCGCGTACAGCCGTCGATCCGCGCGGCTTCCTCCAGCGCGGTCGGTATCGTGTCGAAGTACCCACGAAGCATCCAGATGGTGAACGGGACGGTAAACGTCGTATAGAGGAATATCATTCCATGGTACGTGTCTTTCATCGGCACGTTCGCCGACTGGTCCATGACGATGAACAACAGAAACATCGGGATGAGGATGAGTACTCCGGGGATCATCTGCGTTGCGAGTGCCCCCATCTCGAATTTCTCCTTGCCAGGGAACTCATATCGCGACAACGAGTAGGCAGCCAGTCCACCGATGAGCAGCGAAAGAACTGTTGTCACGCTCGAAATGACCAGGCTGTTAACGTAGTAGTCGACGAGCGGGAACCGCTGGAACATCAGGAAGTAGTTCTGGACATAGGGGTCCGCCGGAATTATGTCAAGCCCGAGTTGCAGCACTTCATCGCGGGTTTTGAACGACGTCGTGAACATCATCCAGACGGGGAATATCGCGAATATGAGAACAAGGATGAGCACGGAGCGCCAGAGCAGTTGGTACACGAGCTCTTTACCATCGGCAGTCAGCCGCATTTCGTCGGGCACCATCGTACTTTCTGACCCGACAGCAGCCATGAGCGAACTGAGCATCTCAGATAGCCCCTCCGTCGTAGCTAGACGCCACAACGCGCTTGTAATAGACGTATGCGATGGTCATAGAGAACAGGAACAGCATCGCGCTGAGCGCGGACCCGATCCCGTATGCACTCTGTTTGAAGCCAAAGGAGTAGATGAGCAACATCAGGACGTTCCCCGATTCGCTCGGTGACCCTCCCAGCAAAATATACGGGACGGGGAAGTTGATGAAGGTCCAGAGGATCAACAGCAGCAGAATGACGGCAGAGACAGGCTTCAACTGTGGCAGCGTCACGTACCGCAGCTTCCCCCATCGGCCGGCCCCGTCTATCTCTGCAGCCTCGTACAATTGCTCCGGTACCGACTGCAGTCCGGCGTACAACATGATCGCCGCATACGGGAAGTTCCGCCAGACGTTCGCGATGATTATCGCGTACAGTGAGTTTGGACCCAGTAGCCAGAACAGGGACCCCTCGATGAGTCCGGCCTGCCGGAGTAACGCGTTGATGACTCCAGTATCGCTCCGGAACATCATCCGCCAGGTGAGAAGCGTGACGACAACCGGTGTCACGTACGGAATCAGAATCACGGTCCTCGCGACAAGCTTCCCCCGGAATTGCTTATCGAGGGTGAGTGCGGTGACGAGCCCGAGAACGTACGTCCCTACGACCGAGCCAACCGTGTACAGAATGGTGACTTTGAGCGAGTTCCAGAACTGTGCGCCATAGATCGTATCCTTCTGGAAGACCTTCGCGAAGTGGTCAAGCCCGACGAACGTCTCTGGGCGGAACCAGTCAGTATATCTGAGCGACGGGAACTCGTAGAAGCTCATAACGAACCCGAGGATGACTGGAATCCCGTGGACGAGAAGCATCATTGCCAGAGCCGGGGCAATGAGCTTGAGTCCGAAGCGCTGGCTTGCAGGTAACGAGCTAACGTATGGGATATGAACCGCTGGGAGTCGACGTCTGACTCGCTGGTACGCGGACAGGAGCATACACAATCGATTATTATGCAATGTATTTAACCGTTCTGCACGACGCTAGAGTGACACGGTCCCGACACAAAGCTATAGTAGCCATTGAAAATCAATGCACACCTGATCGCACGACGGCAGTGCGATCAGTGTGTACATCGTTTCAACTGTTACTATAGTAGCTATTCGACCGGACAAGCACAGAACCACACTGAAACGCCTGTTTTCCGAGGTTATCCTTGAAGCGCGTTTTCTGCCTGCATCGCAGCCTGTTGGAGTGCCTTCTCGGTATCGCCTTCGGACCAGGAGTCCGTTGCTGCCTTCGTGAGTACCTTCGTGACAGCCCCCTTGATCGCTCCGGAGACATCACCCCAGCCCACGACTTGCGGCGCTGTCTTGGCGTTTGTGTTGTTCAGAACGTCTTCACTGAAGGACTGATACAGCTCACCCTGGAAGGCGTCTTGCTCGAAGCTACTCTTGATCGTCGGCAAGAAGCCAGAGCCCTTCGCGAGTTCTGCGTTGACCTCCGGCTGCATCAGATACTCGATGAACGTCGCGGCTTCGCTCTTCTTCTTCGTCCAGGGATGGATGCCCATGAGGTTCACTCCGAAGAAGGTCGACGACTCTCCCCGGGGACCGGCCGGCGGCTTGCCGACGCCGAGTTCGGCGTCGATATCGTTTGCTACTCTGAGCCCCTGCCACGTCGAGGCTATCCGTTTGCTGCTAAACGCGTTGTTCCGTGCAACGCCGTTCCACTCGACTGACGCCTGTGGGGACGCCTTGTGCGTCGTCGACAGGTCCTTGTAGAAATTCAGCGCCTCCACCGCCGCGTCACTGTCGAATGTCGGCTTGGACCCGTCGATCACGCTCCCGCCGTTTTGCCAGATGAGCATCATATAGTACTGGACGACTGCCCAGTTGTTCGCCCCAGGAATGCCGAACAGGTATCTCGTGTTGTAGCCTTCCTGTTCCCACTTTTCGGCCTGCGTGTTGTACTTCGACGCATCATTCGCGAGTTCGTCCCAGGTCGACGGAGGGCCATCGATACCGGCTTCCTCGAACAGCGATTTATAATAAATGTGTCCGCGGGGTCCCCAGAACCAGGGGAACCCAGCCCGGACGCCGTCGAATTTACCGATCTGAAGCGGTGACTCGTAGATATTGTCTGTCGGCATCGAGACGCCGGCTTCTTCGAGGTCCATCCAGCCGTCGGAATTGACCTGTTGTGGCATCCACGTCGATGCGATCTCTTCGACGTCCGGACCGGTCCGGGTGGAGATACTGTTGTTTTGCTTCTTCCGAGCGACGCCCCAGCCCATCGTCTCGAAATCCACGCTGATCCCGTGTTCTTTCTTCAGTATGGGATTGTGCTTCTCGTAGAACGTCTCAATGTGGTCATTGACGAAGTGACGGACTGTGAGGGTGGTTATATCGTTCGATTGCTCCCCGGTGCTCGCGCCGGAGTCGCCGTCCCCGCCATCCCCGGAGGTACTCTCTGAACTTTCGTTGCCGCCACAGCCCGCGAGCAGCGTGACTGTTGCCGCTCCGGCGCTTTTGATGAAGCGACGTCGCTTGCCACTCCGCAAACTACTGTCTGACATATGCTATCACCAACGACCCATGTAGTATATATAATTAATTGTTTAGGATATTCTTCGTAACACTGTATTCCTGTGGACTATCACAAATACCTATCGTGTGGTTTTATAATACACTGCCATCAATTGGTAATCTAAGTGATCGCAGAGAGGCTTCGGTCAGTCAGACAGTTGCTGGCTGACCGAAGCCTCTGCCGGCGTTGTCGCTGAAACAACTGACCACAGTGCCGTCCCATGAACATCAAAACATGACCACACACGCAGTCTACGACGAGATCCGTTCCGGTATCGACCGACTGAACGATTTCGAACTGAGCACGCACGACCTTTCCGAGCCACGCGAGCGTATTGCACACGCTGACCGAGTCCACTTCATCGGCTGTGGATCCTCGTACTGGACCGGCGTGATCGGTCAGTATGCGTCTTTCCAGAGCGGCATCGATGCAACGGCGCACGCCGCGTCAGAATATCTGTTCGCCGGTCCGCCGATTACTGAGGAAACGGTTGTCGTCGCCTACTCCCAGTCCGGCGAAACGTCTGAAACCGTTACAGCCGCTCGCCGAGCAAAAGAGGGAGGTGCAGTCGTTATCGGTATTACAAACAGCGCCGATTCGACGCTGGGGTCTGTAGCGGACGAGATCCTCGTCACGCCGGCGGGGACCGAGAAAGCAGTCCTTGCTACCAAAACAGTCGATGCCGCGTTGATGCTGACGTTCTCGCTGCTCGAAAGCAAATACAGTGAGTACACACCGAGCGAACTGCAACGCACATGCCGGAACGTCATCGACCAGGACTTTCAGGCAGCCGTCGCTGTCCTCGCGGAGGCCAAGACACTCTACACTCTCGGACAGGGGATCGAATATGGGCTTGCAGGCGAGGCGGCGACGAAGTTCGGCGAGGGTGCACTGTTGCATACGACAGCACTCCCGACACCGGAAATCAGCCACGGTCCCATCGCAAACGCTGCCGGTGAGCCGGCACTCGTCATTGCGACCCGAGAATCGAAGTCATCGTTGACCAGCGAGGTCGTTTCAAAGCTACGCGACGCCGGAGTGATCACAATTGTCCTGCGGCGGCCGACGAACGACTACGGTGGAGACATCTCAATCAAACTCCCGTCCCGATCACCGGACCACCCGATAGTCCCGTTGAAGATCCTGCAATCGCTCACGTACAAGACGGCCGTCAAGAAGGGATACAATCCGGACGATCCACCGGAACTCTCGAAACATATCGAGTGGAGTGCGCTGGGGTAGCGGGCTACACCAGCAACCCTAGCGAAGGGCACGTATCGATCACCGATGAGAAGCAACGAATTGAAACGGCTAACTCACACTGGTCTCTTTTCCGCCCTCTGGAGTCCTGTCGATAGCTGACAGCGGTGACGACCGTCACGATACACAGCCGCACAACCGATATGTAAACCCAGTGGGAGCTGGATTATGCAGATTATATCATGAAGGTTAATCACACTCCGGATACGATGCGGCAGTATGCAAATCACCGGATACGAACTGTTCGAAATCCCTCCCCGCTGGGTCTTCCTGAAACTAGAAACCAACACCGGAGTTCTGGGGTGGGGTGAGCCCGTCATTGAGGGGAGAGCGAAAACAGTTCGAGCGGCGGTCGAGGAGATGCTGGACCAGTACCTCATCGGGAAGGACCCGTTTAGAATCGAGGATCACTGGCAAGCACTGTACCGTGGCGGGTTCTATCGCGGCGGACCGATCCTGATGTCTGCAATCGCTGGTATCAATCAGGCGCTCTGGGATATCAAGGGGAAACACTTCGGTGCACCTGTGTACGAACTGCTGGGTGGGAAGAGCCGCGATAAGGTCAGAGTGTACAAATGGATCGGCGGTGACCGGCCGGAGGATGTCGCTGCAGAAGCGACCCGGTTAGCCGAGGCTGGCTACACCGCACTCAAAATGGATGCGACGAATCAGACCCGGTTCATCGAAACGAAGGCGTCGCTCGACGAGATCACAGAACGGATTCAGCACGTTCGAACAGCAGTCGACGACCGAGTGGATATCGGGATCGATTTCAGAGGCCGAGTATCAAAATCGATGGCCAAGACCCTCACCAACCGCCTCGAATCCGTCGAACCGATGTTCATCGAAGAGCCGGTGCTTCCCGAGAACATCGAACACCTTCCGAACATCGCGGCCCAGACACGCGCACCCATCGCAGCAGGTGAGCGACTGTACTCGAGATGGGATTACAAAGACCTCCTCAAAACGGGGGCGATTGACGTGATTCAGCCCGATGTCTCTCATGCAGGCGGTATTTCAGAGATGGTCAAACTGGCTAACATGGCGGAGTCACACGACGTCGCCATTGCACCGAACTGCCCACTGGGTCCAATTGCGCTGGCTGCGTCGATCCAGGTCGATACGGTCGTTCCGAACCTGTTAGTCCAGGATCAGGGGTTCGACGTCCACTCTGAGACGACCAGTCCCGCACACGACCTGCTGAATTCAAACCCGTTTGCGTTCGACGACGGCTACCTGAAGACGCTGGACGGCCCGGGACTGGGTATCGACGTAGCGCTAGACGTTGTTCGGGAGAAGGCAGAGGCCGACCTCGACTGGCACAACCCGATATGGCGGCACGAGGACGGCAGCGTCGCCGACTGGTAACGATTGTTTCATAATAATAAAAACTTAAGCTATAGACGAGAGTAGTAATCTTATGCCCGATAAAACTGAGACAGCAACACTTTCGGCACCGATGAAGACGCTCGCCATCGTCGACGTGCTCAGAGACGCCGACGGGCCGCTTGGCGTCTCAGAGGTGGCCGAGCAACTCGGGTACACTCGGAGTACGACATACAAGCACCTGAATACGCTGTTGCAGTCAGGCTACGTTACAAAGAGTACAGGGAACTATCAACTGACGTTACAGTTTGCCGATATCGGCGAACACGTCAAATCTCAGGCGCCCATCTACCACGACACGAAGCCCCAGATAGACCAGATATCGGCGACGACCGGCGAGTCCGCCGGACTGGTTATCAAGTGCGAAAAGCAAATTGCCGACGTCTATCATACCGCCGTTGACGACTCTCCGAGACACGTAAACTCCCCGTGTTTTCACTGCAGCGCTCCGGGAAAGGCAATCCTCGCGGCGACCGACCCAGAGGCGGTCGATGCTATTTTAGACCACACTGGTCTGCCTGCAATGACCGAGAACACGATTACGGATCGCCAGACGCTCACTGCCGAACTCGACAATATCCGGGACCGGGGTATCGCGTTCGAGCGTCGCGAGCAGTATCCAGACGTAAACTGCGTCGCGGTTCCGATTCAGGACCAGTCTACAACCGCAGCCGTGTACGTGGCAGGACACGCTGAACGGCTGAGCGGGAAGCGGTTACAGGAGGATGTCCCCGGGATGATTCTGAGCGCCGTCAGGCAACTCAATGCGGAGCAAATCTGAGTCATTCGTCAGCCATTCCTGTTCATCTCGGCCATTGTCAGCACAGCCTGGAATCAGCAATGTTCAGTACAGCCGCAGCAACTCCAGTCCTAGCTGACCGACGGCAGTTTCAGCAACGCCATACATATCCCAACAGAATTTTTTATCCGAGATAGGGTATTTCTTTTAGCGAAACCATTTGAGAGCGAGTGGTGAGTGAAATAACAGCCGTACACTTATTATTCTAATCCACTCACCTGAACCTGGCCCTCCTAAATATGCACATATCGTACTGTAGCGGTGCTGCATCGGTTCTTTCTCATCCACTTGCCGTTCACACCGCTGTCGTTCAGTATGCTTCCCGCATCCTCACAGCTTTTCATAATACGAAATAATTTCGTCGAAGTCCCTCTGTCTATTGGTCGAAACATTCAACTGTTGATGGATGGTGCGTTTCACTCACGGGGATACCTACAACAATGGATGCAATCGCTGTCAAGCGGGGGAAGACTCGGCCAGAACGCATCGACATCGAGCGCCCGGAACCGGACGAGGGAGAGGTGCTCGTGCGGACGCTCCGTGTTGGCATCGACGGAACGGACTTTGAGGTGCTATCGGGATCACATGGCGAGTTTCCCGAGGGCAGCGACTACCAGATACTGGGCCACGAGGCCGTCGGCGTCGTGGAGTCCTCGAACGGGACCGCGCTGAACGAGGGAGAGATTGTCGTCCCGACAGTCCGGCGGCCCGCAAACACGTCGAGCCGGTTCTTCGAGAACAACGAGCCCGATATGGCTCCACCAGGTGAGTATGTCGAACGGGGGATTGCGGGGGCGCACGGCTACATGGCCGAGTACTTCACCACACCCGCATCGTTTCTCGTCCCGATCTCGGAATCGCTGGCGGATGTCGGATTTCTGGTCGAACCAATCAGCAATGCCGAAAAGGCACTCGAGTTGGCACAGCGTTCCAGGTCGACCTTCGAGTGGCAGAATGCTTCCGGACTCGTCCTCGGAAACGGACCGCTAGGACTGCTCACATTGGCGATGCTTGCAGACCGGTGTGAGCGGACGTACTGTCTCGGCCGTCGTGAACGGCCGGACCCGACCATCGACATTATCGAGGAACTGGGGGCTACCTACGTTAATTCTCGACAGACGGCCGTCGACGAGATACCCGATGTCCACGAGCCGATGGATCTGGTGTTCGAGGCGACGGGGCACGCAAAACACGCGTTTTCGACGGTCGAGGCACTCGATGCGAACGGAGTCGGGGTCCTCCTTGGCATCCCTGAGGACTGGGAATTTACTGTCAACGGTGGAGCGCTTCATAGGCAGTTGGTCCTCCAAAACAAAGCGTTGCTCGGGAGCGTGAACTCCAACGTCCGGCATTACAAACGCGCTCGTAACACACTCGCAGAATACCCGGACTGGTTCCTTGCGTCTATCATGACGACCCAGTGCTCGGTGTCGGGGTTTGCAGACGCATTCGAGGAGTCGCCGGATACCATCAAATCGTACATCGAATTCAGCGCATAAGCCGCAGCATACCCTCGATATGTGTATGTACACTTGAAAGAGTAGTATCTCCCCGGATTTATACATTAATAATTGTCTCAATCATTCTTTTGACGAGAATTTTCGAA
Source organism: Haloarcula sp. CBA1115 (assembly GCF_000827835.1). Taxonomy (NCBI): domain Archaea; kingdom Methanobacteriati; phylum Methanobacteriota; class Halobacteria; order Halobacteriales; family Haloarculaceae; genus Haloarcula; species Haloarcula sp. CBA1115. The sequence continues at coordinate 178,589 of NZ_CP010529.1, forward strand.
ATCAGGCTCCTTTAGGGACATTTATGGCAAGGAATTATGATGTATGAGAATATTTTCGATGCATTTAGACGTAAATGCTGGTTGGAGGCGTAGAAATCCATTGAAAACTCAAAATGAAGGCCTCGTAGGGACTAGTTTCGCCGGTCGACGCTGTGGCAGAGCGCTATCGTTCGCGCCAGTGGCTACGTCTGGGAATACTCATCGACCCACTCCTGCAGCGTGATGCCCATCGTTGACTGGGTAATCGCGTTCGAGGACGCGGAGTTCGCACTCTTGACGAGTTCGGCTTCCAGTGTTCGCGTCGGGATCTCGCCGATAAAGTGCGGAATCGCTCGTTGGACCGCCAGCGGACAGCCGACCTCGTGTGCGAGTGCATAGCCCGACAGGGAGTGTGGGACCTCTTCGGTTGCGTATTTCGGGTCCGGGTCGAGTAGCTTCTCGTCCTCGACGAAGTCGACGTACTCGTAGCATTTTCCGACGTCGTGGAGTAGTGTGGCTGCCACGATGACATCCATATCGGGGTCGGCACCGTGGAACTCCTGCTGTTCGATAGCGGATTCCCGTGCGATTCTGGTGACACCGCGGACGTGCCTGACGTTGGTTACTTCGTGGATGTTCCAGGCGTAGGGGATATCGGTAATGTCGCGCCAGCCACCTCGGTCGAGCGCGAGTGTCCACGCCTCGATGACGTTGCTGCGGAGGCTGTCCGACGAGATGTAGTCGAGTTCCGGGAACGCCTCCGTGACTTGCTCCTCGTAGTCGGGCATACTACCCCTCGTCCTGGACGAGCTGTTCCTGGCCGATAAACCGGGGCCGCTCGTCGATAGCCAAGAAGTTATCCACGTCCTCGCGTGCCGCTTTCGCTTTCCCTTTGTCGGGCGCGTAATCCCGCGACCCTTCGCTGCCGAGCGCGTCGTATAGCTTCTCGAGGTCGTCAAAGTAGAGTTCGGCGACGCCGTCGAACTCGGCGTTCTCGGGGTCAGTGGGGATGACCGTATTGTACTTGACGACGCCCTCGATTTCGCGGGCAATCGGTGTATGGTTGCTCTGCCAGTAGTCGACGAACTCATCGTGTGTCATGTCGTCCTGCCGGACGAGAAACGCCGAGTGCTTGTAGAGGCCGTCGGTGTCGCCGTCGACCTCGTCTTTCTGGACGATCTCTTCGCCGATAATACGCGGCCGCTCCTCGACAGCAAGGAAGTTGTTCACGTCCTCGCGGGCCTTCGCGGCGACCGCTTTCGTGGGGTCATAGTCACGGGAGCCGGGACTACCCAGCGCCTCGTGCAGGTCCGCAAGCGTCTCGAAGTACAGCTCCGCCAGTCCGTCGAATTCGGCGTGTGCTGGTTCTGTTGGAAGGACTTGCTGGTAGCGAACCACGCCCTCGATGTCCTTTGCAATCGGCGTGTGATTGGTCTGCCAGTAGTCGACGAACTCCTCGTGAGACATGCCGTCCTGTCTGACTAACAGGGCTACGTGCTTGTACATCATCAGCACATTTCTGACCTATGAATATAAAAGCTAACGCTGTCGTCTATCAGATTAGTTAGGTCAGTAAAGATTAATGTACGTGTGACGCCGAAGACTGAACCGATATGGAGTCAGTCAACCCAGCCACGGGTGAGCGGCTAGACGTGTATGACCCGGATGATGACGACACGGTCGAACGGAAACTGGACCGAGCCGCAGCGACGTTCGAGGAGTGGCGTGATGTTCCGTTGCGTGAGCGCGAGCAATTGCTCGTAAACGCTGGTGAGGTCCTCCGGGAGAACAAACAGCGGTACGCAGAGCTGATGACCCGGGAGATGGGCAAACCCATCACTCAGGCCGTCGCTGAAGTCGAAAAGTGTGCCTGGGCGTGTGACCACTACGCTGAATACGCGCACAAATATCTCTCCGATGAGCACCACCCCAGCCCGCCGGGGACAGAAGTAAAGACGGTCCACGACCCGCTCGGGCCGGTACTCGCGGTGATGCCCTGGAACTACCCGTTCTGGCAGGTCGTTCGCTTTGCCGCGCCCTATCTCACTGCCGGCAACGTCGGCCTCCTCAAACACGCCTCGAACGTTCCCGGGTGTGCGCTCGCGCTCGAAGAGGTGTTTAGCGAAGCGGGCTATCCCGAAGGCGCATTCCAAACGCTGTTGGTCGGTTCCAGCGATGTCGACGGCGTTCTCGCAGACGAACGCGTTCGCGCGGCGACGCTTACCGGAAGTGGTCCCGCTGGGCGCGCCGTCGCCGAAACGGCCGGCAAACACCTGAAAAAGACTGTGCTGGAACTCGGTGGGTCTGACCCGTTTATCGTCCTCGACGACGCGGACCTCGACGCTGCCGTTGAGACTGGGGTACAAGCACGGACGCTCAACGGCGGACAATCGTGCATTGCCGCCAAGCGCTTCATCGTTCACACAGACGTCTACGAGGAGTACGTTGAGCGGCTCGTCGCTGCCTTCGAAAACCTCACTGTCGGCGACCCGATGGCCGACGAAACTGATGTCGGTCCACAGGCTGACCCTGACCTCATGGCCGAACTCCACGACCAGGTACAGACCAGCGTCGACGCCGGTGCAACGCTGTTGACTGGGGGCGAGCCGCTTGACCGGACCGGCGCGTTCTACCCACCGACAGTACTGACTGATGTCCCTTCAGGATGCCCTGCCGACACAGAGGAGACGTTCGGACCAGTGGCGACCGTCTACGAGGTTGCCGATGCGGAAGAAGCAATCGCAGTCGCAAACGACACCCGGTTTGGCCTTGGTGCAAGCCTCTGGACAGCGGACCGAGAACGCGGCCAGCGGCTGGCACGAGAGGTCTCCGCGGGCTGTGTCTACATCAACGAGATGACCAAATCAGATCCGCGGGTCCCGTTCGGCGGCATCAAAGACGCCGGCTACGGCCGTGAACTCTCGGAGATGGGAATCAAAGAGTTCGTCAACAAAAAGACAGTCTGGGTCGAATAACCGTTCGCGTTTGGCACTGGGTGGTCTTCACATTGCTGACGCGCTCGGCTCTCGTCTGCCGGCAGCAACGATGGTAGTCAGCGATTCGCGTGACAGGACAAACCTTCTTGTTTCAAGGGGCGTTATGCAAGCGCATGGAGTTAGCAATACTGGGCGGTACTGGTGACATCGGTGAGGGGCTCGCAATGCGGTTTGCCTCGGACACGGACCACACGATTACGATCGGCTCGCGGGACGCTGCGAAAGCCACCGAGCGAGCGAGCACGTACGAAGAACGACTGTCCGAGCACGGCGTCGAGACTGGAATCAACGGGACAGACAACAGTAGCGCTGCGGCCGGTGCAGACGTGGTTATCCTGGCTATTCCGCCACACCACGTCGGCGATACAGTTGAAGCACTGGCAGAAGATGACGTGCTCTCAGACCAACTGCTCATTAGCCCCGCCGTCGGAATGAACGGCGATGGGGATGGACTTCACTACCGACCACCGTCGACAGGGAGCGTTACTGAGTTTGTCGCGGAGCGAGCCCCTGAATCTGTTCCAGTGGCCGGCGCGTTCCACAACCTCGCCGCGGACCGGCTAGCGGATCTGGAGGCCACGCTCGATGTGGATACGCTGGTGGTCGCGGACGACCCGGCGGTCAGTGAACGAGTCGTGACGCTAACTGATGACCTTGCGGGCGTCCGACCGATCCCTGCTGGGCCGCTATCGAACGCTACGGAGGTCGAGAGTCTGACGCCACTGCTCATCAATATCGCTCGATACAACGAGGATATGCACGATGTCGGTGTGAGTTTTAGCTAGACCCGGCCGCGCTTCCGTCCGCCGCCGCGGTTCGATAGTATCGTAGCGAGATCGGCGACGTCCTCGCGTTTGCCTGTATCTGTAGACAGTCGCAACCAGATCAGGAATTATCTCAGCGCGCGTTGTCGATTTCGTCGATCGCGTCGGGGTTTTCGATACTCGAGAGGTCCCCCAGTGCTGTCCCCTCGTAGACGTTCTGAACGATTCGACGGACAATCTTTCCCGACTGGGTCTTCGGGAACGCGTCGACGAAGTGGAGTTCACGCGGTCGGAACGGCTTGCCGAGCGCGGTCCCGACCTGCGCGCGCAACGTCTCTCGAAGGTCGTCTGACGCCTCGTACTCCTCGTTGAGGATGACGTATGTGACAACCGCGGTCCCCTTCGTTTTGTCGTCCGCACCGATGGCAACAGCGGCGTTGACCGCATCGTGTTCGATGAGTGCGCTCTCGACCTCGGCCGGGCCGACCTTCCGGCCGGCGACGTTGAGCACGTCGTCCGACCGACCGTGTAAGAACCAGAAGCCGTCCTCGTCTTTCTGTGCCCAGTCGCCGTGGTCCCACATATCGCCGAACCGCGACCAGTACTCTTCGAGGTACCGCTCGTCACCGCTCCACAGCGACTTTGTCATCGACGGCGCTGACGACTGACAGACCAGATACCCCTTCTCGTTGGCTTCGGCAACGGATTCCCCTTGTGCATCGACGATGTCGATGTCCATGCCGAGCGCCGGACCACCAAGCGTCCCCGGCTTCAGCGAATGCAGCGGCGTCGGTTGCAGGAAACAGCCGAATATCTCCGTTCCGCCGGAGATGTTCATAATCGGTGTTGTGCCGTTGCCGACGTTTTCCAGAAACCACTCCCAGGAATCCGGGTCCCATGGCTCGCCAGTTGAACCCAGCAGGCGCAACGTCGAAAGGTCGTGCCCATCCAGCCACTCGTCGCCGTGCTTCTGTAGCGCACGGATCGCTGTCGGTGAAATCCCGAACACCGATAGATTGTGGGTGTCGATCATCTCCCAGAACCGGTCCGGCTCAGGATAGTCGGGTGCCCCTTCATACATGAAGACGGTCCCACCGTGGGCATGATTGCCGATTAGCGTCCATGGACCCATCATCCAGCCGATGTCCGAGACCCAGAAAAAGCGGTCTGCGGGCTTGTGGTCGAACGAAAAGAAGATTTCCTTCGCCGGCTGGACGAGCCCGCCGGCGTGCGTGTGGACGATGCCCTTCGGTTTGCCTGTTGTCCCAGATGAGTACAGCAGCATCGACTCGTGGTCGGCGGGGAGCGACTGGGTCTCGTAGTCGGCAGCTTGGGAACCGACTGCATCCGCCCACCATTCGTCACGAGCGGGGTCCCACGAGAGAGTGGATTCCCGAGAACCCAGCCGATTGTAGACGATTGTGTGCTCTACGTGGCCCGCCGCTTCGATAGCCTCGTCTGCGGCCGACTTCAGGTCGATTTCGCTTCCCCGGCGGTAGAAACCATCACCGGTGAACAGGACTGAACACTCGGCGTCTTCGATGCGAGTTGCTGTCGCGTCGACCCCGAAGCCGGAGAAGATAGGGACGGCAATCGCACCTACTTTGAAACAGCCATACAGCAATGGGACGATTTCCGGAACCATCGGCATGTACAGCCCGACGGTGTCACCGGTTCCGATACCGCGCTCTTCGAGTGCATTGGCGACGCGATTGGCCTGTTGGTGGAGTTCGTGATAGGTTATTTTACGGACTGTCCCGTCCTCACCTTCCCAGAGTGTCGCGACGGTATTTCGGGTCTCTGAATCTGGGGCTGCGTGACGATCGACGACGTTGTGCGCGATGTTGAGTTCCCCACCGACGTACCAGTCCGTGAACTGGGGGCCGTCTGTGTCATCGCGGACTTGCTCGTACGCCTCGTAAAATTCCAGGTCGAGATAGTCGACTATCTCGTCCCAGAACCAGTCCAGTCCGGATGCCGGTTCACCGTCGATATCGGTGACCGTCCGCCTGTGGAGTTCTTCGAAGTCCTCGATGCCGTGCTTTTGCATGAACGCGTAGACGTTGCTCTCGGTCACGAACGTCTCGCTCGGTTCGTACCGTACCTCGTCGAGTGCTGTGAGTGAATCTGACATTGGATTCAAGTGGCTGTGACAGTGTCGGAAGCTGTGCAGTCGCTGCAGTTGAGCGACCCCGTCTGGTTGCGCTACCCCGTCTTGTAGACGCCGCGTGCGTCCGCGACCTGTGTGCCGTCTTCAGCGTACACTTCGACGCTGACGACGCCAACGTCACCGCCGTGGCGAACCACATCCGCCTCTGCTCGGAGGTCCCCTGTCCCGGCTTCGAGGTAATCGATGCGCATATCGATGGTCGGCACCGGCTGGTCGACGAGCGACACCAGAGCGGCCCCACCAACGGTGTCTGCGAGCGTGAACGTGACGCCGCCGTGGGCCATTATCTGCTCTTCGTTCCACGACAGCTCTTCGCGCATTTGGATATGCCCTTCGGCGTACCCGTTGTCGACTGTGGTTATTTCGATATCGAGCAGGTCGGCAAACGGCATGTTCTCGAAGAACGCTTCGATGTCCATACTCATCAATTCGGTTCTTCACCTAGGGAAATAAATATTGGTGTTCACGGGGTCCGAAACACACGGTCGACACTTAGGGGGTCACTGGTGCTCGTGGTGTCTCAGCCCTTCCGGGTTAGACAGCATCTGACGGTTCAACAGTCACCGACACGACGTGCCAGTCCTTAGCTGACCTTCGGCTGCACCTCTTCTCCGAGGCGTCGGATACACTCGGCCATCTCCTGCGTTCCGGTTCCCGGGTGGTACGTCCGGAAGATGAAGTGTATGTCGTCGCCCAGCGCCTCGCGGTACGTTTCGAGTTCCGCCGTGACTTGCTCGGGTGTCCCGAAGATAGCCTGCTCTTTGAGTTCCTGCTTGCGGTCTTCGTCCAGTTCCGCAACGGTCTCGCCGGAGAATATCTCCTCGTACCGGCGCTGGATGTAGAGGTAGCCGTCGCGCATCCGCTCCCACGCGTCCTCGCGGGAGTCTCCGACGAACCCGTGTTGGAGGACGTACACCTGAAAGTCGCCCTCGATATCCTCGTCGTCACGGACGTTACGGATGTCCTCGACGCGCTTGCGGACGCCATTGACTGACAGCGACGACGGGGCACACCATGCGTCAGCGGTCCGGGCGGCTCGCCGGACGGCAGGCCGCGACGCCCCACCGAGCATGAGGGGAACGTCGTGTGCAGGTTTCGGTGTCACAGTGACGTCCGACGAGATGTCGTGGAATTCCGGCTCGTAGTCGAGCGGCCCGTCGGACCAGGCACCGCGAAGCGTGTCGACCGCATCGGCTAGCCGTTCAGCCCGTTCGTCGTCGGGAATTCCGAAGGCGTCAAACTCTGAGACGTTGGACCCGATTGCCATCCCGAGCGTCGTTCGGCCACCGGAGATCTGGTCCACCGTTGCGATATCCTCGGCGAGCCGGATCGAATCGTACAGCGGCGCGAGTGCGATGCAGGACCCGATTTCGATGTCGTCGGTGACTGCGGCTAACGCCCCAAGCGCCGGTGTGACGCCCGACAGATAGTCGTCGTCGAGGAAGTGATGCTCTGAGACCCAGGCGCTATCGAGACCCGCGTTGTCGATAACTTCCCCCAGTTCGAGCATTTCGTCGTAAATATCGCTGGTTTCGCGGTCGTCGTCCGGGCGCTGCTGACAGGTAAACAGGCCTGTTCCCAGTTGCATAAATTTCCGTAACGGCGCGACCGACTTAACGGTAGTGGCACGCCGGCGACCAGACAGTGCGTGAGACCGGCCAAGATGCCTGCCAGTCAGTAGTCTATCCGCGTGATCTCCGAAACGGGCCATTCGCTGAGGATCTCAACGCCGTTCTCGCGGACAACGACCATCTCTTCGACGCGGACGCCCTGTCGCTCTGCGGGTTGCATCGTCTCGACAGCCATCGTCATACCCTCCTCGATTTCGATCGGGTGGTCCGGCGAGAGCCCGCGCCAGATGAGCGGCGTCTCGTAGAGCTGTAGCCCCAGCCCATGCGCCCAGTGGTTGGTCGTCATCTGCCAGAACTCGTCGGCGTCGTACCAGTCCATATGCTCACCCTCTCTGTCGGGGAAGCCCTTGCAGATCTCGTCGGTCGTGGCCCCCGGCTCGATTCGTTCGAGGACGTCGTAGAGGTCGTCACGCGCCTTTTGGTAGGCGTCTTTCTGTGCCTGCGTCGGTTCACCCATGCTGAACGTCCGGTAGTAACAGGAGCGATAGCCCAGATAGCCGATGTTGTAGAAATCCGCGTAGACGAGGTCGTTCGGCCGGATCATTCGGTCGGTCGTGTTCGCCTGATGTTTCGGCCAGGTGTTCGGACCAGAGGTCACGTAGCCACCCTGGGCCATCGCGCCGTGGCCCCAGAGTTCGCCGACTGCGTCGCCCCAGACTTCCGATTCCCGCTTGCCCGGTTTTGCACTCTCCGTAATCTTCTGGAAGCCCGCTTCACAGATGGCAGCGACCTGTCGCAGACACTCGACCTCGTCGCGGGTTTTGGTCTTCCGCGCGTCGAGCATGATATCGGTCGCTGCACTGGTGTCGACATTGACGCCGCGGTTTTCGAACTTCTCGATAAGCGTCCCGTTCCCCACGTCGATGCCCATCGGCTCCCGGTCGACACCGTACTCTTCCATGGCGGTGTACACCGTCTCGGCCATCTTGTCTTTGAGCCAGTCGCGCGCGGAAGCGCTGCCTGACGCCCGGGGAACGTTGCCGAGTCCAGGACAGGCATACCGGATGTCGTCGAGCCAGGGACAGTTGAACCGTTGGTTCGATGCGTGGTCCGCAGTGTCCCAGTGAACCACGTCGCCGTCTTCGGTCAGGAGCGTGTAGTGATCTGCCCCGCTCCCGCCGGTCATCGCCAGCCCGGTGACGTACCGGACATTCGGGTCATTGATAAGCAGCATCGACCCCAGTTCGGAGTCCTGCAGTCGGTCGAGGGCTCGGTCTTTGCGCTCGCGTCGCATCCGCTTGACGTCGATCCGCTCTTCCCAGTCGACGGCCATGGTGCCACGCGTTCCTTCCATGAAGTCGCGCTCGTACATCACGTATGCGTACAGGCAGGTCCCTAATCAAACACTGGGTTCACTCCGGCCGATACGGGACAAACGCAAGCACCCACGGTACGCACGTCACACAGCGACGGCAGGACTGGTGTATCAGAGCGATTCGAGCCCGTTCTCCTCCCGGAGGGTGTTGATGTAGGACCGGAACCCGGATTCGAGGTCGTACTCGACCTCGTAGCCGAGATCGTTCTGCGCAGCGGTCATATCGAGATTCTGGGTCCAGGGGAGTTCGCCCTCGTCGGAGACATCGAGGTCGGCGTCCGGAACGATTTCCCGGACAGCGTTGGCGGCTTCACGGATCGTCGCGAGGACGCCGCGGACGTTGTAGATGCGCTGGCTGAGATCGTCCTCGTCGACGAACGTTGCTTTCCGGAACGCCTGTGCGATATCGCGGGCGTGTTGCCAGTCGATCACCTGATCACCGTACTCGACGCTGAACGGTTCGCCGAGTGCCGGCTTCTCGATGATGTTTGCGAGGAACGCCGACCCACCGGTTTCGCGGTAGGGGCCGTACGCGACTGTCGGACGGAGTCCAACGTGGTCAACACCGTAGTCCTCGTGGTAGACACGGGCCTGATGTTCGTTGTACTCCTTGGTTGCGCCGTAGAGCGTATCTGGATAGACGAGTTCGTTCTCGTCGACGTACTCGGCGGCGTAGTTGTGTGGCGGCGCGTACACCGCCGCGCTGGAGGCCCAGGTGACACGCTCGATCTGGTCGTCGAGGGTGCGTGCGGCCTCGAAGACGTTGTTCGTCCCCCTGATGTTGACATCGAGGCCAGCCCGCGGGTTGTCCCGTGCTGTGTTCGTCAGCAGTGCCGCGAGGTGAACGATGTGTGTCGTCCCCGTCTCTTTGACGGCACGAATCACATCCGTCGCCTCGGAGACATCACCGCGCCGGATGGTCACGTCGTCGGCGACACCCAACTTCGATAGGATGTGGTCGTCCGTCGAGAGGTCGTAGGCGACGACGTCGTGGCCGTGTTCGATGAGGTCCTCGACCACATACGAGCCGAGGAAGCCGGTTCCACCAGTGACAAGCACCGTCGTATCTGTCATTGTCATATCAGTGTGTGTTCCGTGGTTGATTTATATTCTTTGCTAACCCGTGTCTGGGACGTCATTCGTGCAGTCCGCCGACTTCCTCGTAGAACGACGATTGGAGGGACTCGACCATCTCTTCGTCGCGGTCGATGCGGACGTCGATGACGAACGGGACATCGACGCTGGTCCCTTCGGCGAGTGCATCCCCGAGTTCAGCAGGCGTCACGGCTCGTGTCGCTTCAGCGCCGAACGCCTCGGCCGCTTTCACGAAGTCGGTGTCGTGGAACTCGACGCCAGCGATGTCGCCCGCCTCGTGTTGCATCTGACGGACCATCCCCAGGCTGGTGTCGTTGAGGACGACGAACGTGGGCGCGACGCCGTTCTCGACGGCTGTCTCCACACTCGTCATCGTCATCGTGAAGCCACCGTCGCCGGCGACGGCGATGACATCTTTCTCCGTCGTGATGGCGGCGGACACCGCGGCTGGCGTTGCCCATCCCATCGCGCCGACGCCACCGCTGCCGTAGTAGGTCCCGGTGTCCGGTGTCTGGAGGTAGTTCAGCAACCAGAATCGGTTGTTGCCCGAGTCTGCGGTCACGATGGTCTCCGAATCAACCACTGCCTCGATCTCTTTGACCGCCCGCTGTGGCTTGATTGGCGACGCGTCCGACTCGCATCTGGGGGCGTAAAACGACTCCTGCGCCGCGGCCGCACGGTCGCGCGCCCAGTCGTTTCCAGCACTCTCGGGGAGGTTTGCCGCCAGGTCGTCGAGGCTCTGTGCGGCGTCACCGATGAGTGCAACATCCGCGGGGTAGACCCAGCCAGCGTTGCGTGTGTCGATGTCAGCGTGGATGATGGTCTGCTCGTCGGGCCGGATGAACTCCGGGGACTGCCAGTTCGTGTCCATCGGGTTCATGCGACAGCCCACGACGAGGAGGACGTCTGCCTCGCTGACAACCTGATTTGCGCCCTCGTGCCCGAAGGAGCCGATAACGCCCGCGGCCAGGTCGTGGGTTTCGGGGAACGTGGACTTGCCGAGATAGGAGGTAGTGACGACGGCATCAGTAGCCTCAGCGACAGTTTCGAGCTGGTCGTAGGCGTCGGCCGCGTGAACGCCGTTGCCGGCGATGATGACCGGTCGGTCGGCCTCGCTCAGGGCTGTTATCGCTGTCTGGACGTCCTCGCGGGCCGGTCGCGATTCCCAGTTTTGCACCTGATCGTGACCGTCCCAGACCGGCGGAATCGGGTCTTCGGGCATCTCCTCGGTGACGGCGTCGCCGTCGAGGATTATTGCCGTTGGCCCCGGCCGGCCGGCAGTCGCGTGCTTGAACGCGAGCTGGAGGCTTCGCACCGTCTCCGTCGGTGAGCGCGGGAACCAGTTTTCCTTGGTGTAGGCGTCGAGTGCTGACGGCAGGTCCAGCCCGCCGTAGTCACCGCGAGCCTGCTGGTACGGCGCGAGTGTGGAATAGTCGCCACGCTCGCTGGCCTCGGTGATAACGACCATCGGTGACGAAGCGAGCTTGCCCTCCATCTGGCCGATTGCGCCGAGGCTGCCGATCCAGGGGCCTTGCCCCGCGAGGACCCCGGGGTTGCCGGTGAGTCGCCCGTGCATCTCGGCCATGACACTGGCTTCGCGCTCATCGCGTGGTCGGACCATCTCGACGTCGGCCTCCGGGACGTGATCGAGAATCTCGATGGCACGACCGCCGGGATATCCGAAGACGTACTCGACGCCTTGCTCGTCCAGTTCTTCGACAAGGCGCTTTCCTGTTTCAGTCATGGGTAGTGAATTTGAGAGTCATTATCGCGTTACGTCCCACTGTGGGTAACTCCCAAGATATAGAGTTTGGGGTCAACGTTGCACCAATCCCGGTGAACGGACGTACTATTCGGGGCCCTGCGAAACTCGATGTCCTGCCGCGGTGTTCAAGTAATTCGACAAAGTCATACTACCAGTTTCTAGCGGACTCGGTCCTTTGACCGCTCGGATTCCTTGTTATTGCTCCCGAAAACTGTTCTAATAGTTAGAACAGAGTAAATTCCAGTGCAGACTCCCTAGATTCATATACTGACTGAAAGGATAAATTAGGAAAATTGTCGATAAAGACCTTCTAAGTTTGACTTCACCTACTGAGTAAGACACCTGAACCTTGGAGTATTGGATACTACGGTTGGCGGATTACAGCGTTACTGTTGTAACAGCGTTTGTCGCACGATTTTCGCATATTGTTACACTCATATAGATGTAACAGCACCCTGCTGTGCAGGCTCGGTTGTCATTGTCCTCATATCTTTGTTATTTACATCGACGAATAACTCTTCTTTGGAGCGGAACTATCGGTTCTTCAATGCTGTAGAGGCAGTAGCGGTTCTGGGGAGTCCGTAGCAGCTGGGGACTCATTCACCGAACTACATACCGAAGGTTCAGTGAGCGTGGCTGTGAGTCCGTTCGAATAATTCGAACCATTACGATCTACGATTGATTTATATACTAGAGTCCTCTGGATAGCTGCCTGTCCGAGCGGAGAGTGACGACTGATCGCCGAATTTGAGAGCCCATTCCGATACGAGAACCGGACTGCGCATTCGGTATGGCTAGTCCGGTGCTGGTGCTCGATTGGACGCTCAAACCAGCACTCTCGCATCGGCTACCCGTACCTATCTGGGCCAGAAGTGCGCTGTAACGGTTATAGGGTACGTCGAACGCCCTGTCGCCGACACCGTTCGTATGTTTCGAACGAGTATCGGCACTGGCGCGGTGCGCACACGACAGCGTTGACAATACAGGCACGTCTGTTGAGAGTCTTCTGCGTATCGCTGTGTTCGAGATCAGCTCGGATCGGACTCGTCCCTCTCAGGGCCCGTTTCGTCTCTGAGCAGAACCGCTTCGGTTCATAATAACGTTTATCACGAAAGATGGTGTCATGGGTAGTGTTGCGATGCACGATACAGTCAGCCGTCGAACTGTCATGAAGAGCATTGGTGCCGCAGGCGCTGTCGGACTTGCAGGCTGTTCGGCAGATGGTGGTGATGGTGGCAGCGAGAACACCATCAGCATGGGTATCCTAATGGGAGTCACAGGTGGATTGTCCGAAGTGGGTCCTGCGATTCGGGACGCAGCAGAACTAGCCGTAAAACAGGTCCGAGACGCGGACAACGGGTTCTCAGTCGATACGCAGTTTGAGAATACGGAGACCAAGCCCAGTCGGGGTGTGAGTGGTGCGGAAGCCCTCGTGAACGGTGGCTACCCGATGATTTGCGGGGGGTTGGCGTCATCGGTGACACTGCAGGTCGCGGAGAACGTCGCAATTCCGAACCAGACCGTGATGTGCTCACCATCGGCGACGTCGCCGGATGTCACGTCACTGGAGGATAACGACTTCGTGTACCGGACGCCCCCCACGGACAAGTTGCAGGGGTCACTGCTGGCACAGATAGCGGCCGAACGGCTCGAGAAGGAGAGCGCAGCTATCCTCTTTCTCAACAACGCGTACGGGAACGGCCTGTCGAACGGATTCACGAAGACGTTCGAGGAGGAGTACGGTGGTGAGGTCCTGAATCAGGTCTCGTACTCGGCGGGTCGGTCCTCGTACACCTCCCAGTTGCAGAACGTGCTTGACGGTGACCCGGAGACGCTCGTGATTATCGGCTATCCGGAGAGTGGGAACAAGATCTTCCGGAACTTCTACGAGAACTTCGACAGAGCGGACATGGATATCCTGGTGCCGGACGGACTCAGGGCCGATGACTTGCCCGGGAATGTGGGCCACGACATGACAAACGTTCGCGGGACCAATCCGTCCTCGGCCGGACCGGGGATCGAGTACTTCAGATCTGCATACGAGGAGGAGTACGGCTCTGCACCGGGACCGTTCAATCAGCAGTCGTTCGATGCTGCGGCGGTTCTGCTGCTGGCACGCGCGGCAGCCGGTGAAGATGACGGGACTGCAATCCGAGACCAAATGCGGGCGGTCACAGATCCCGGCGGCGAAACAGTCGGACCCGAAAACCTTGGAGAGGGTGTTTCGTTGGCGGCCGACGGGAACGAAATCAATTACCAGGGCGTCTCGGGCCCGGTTGAGTTCGACGAGAACGGCGACCTGGCCAGCGCCGTGTACAACTACTTCAGGTACACGGAGGACGGCACAGAGAATATCGAGCAGGTGGAGGTGTAACCGAAATACCGCTGGGCTTTCTCCTCTGACTACAATTGCCCCTCAGTACGACAGTCGAAGTAGATTTTGTACCATTGCCGTGGCTCAGATAGAACATGTTCATCATACTGTCTGGCAAGGTTGGGGGAACGGCACCTGTCGTACAACCGAAAGACTATAATCAAATACCGTTATACTCATGAACTGATGTCTCAGTACGCAGCACGCGTCGAAGAGATGGATATCAGCGGCATCCGAGAAGTCTTCGAGGCGGCAGGCGAAGACGCAATAAATCTGGGTCTCGGTCAGCCTGATTTCCCAACGCCAGAACACGCCCGGGAGGCAGCGACGAGTGCGATTCAGGATGGGATGGGCGACTCATACACGTCCAACAAGGGCGTTCCAGAACTCAGAGAAGCCATCAGTGAACGCTACGCCACCGACAACGGACAGGACATACCGCCCGAAAACATCATCGCCACTGCCGGCGCAAGCGAGGCGATTCACGTCGCCATAGAAGCCCACGTCCAGCCAGGTGACGAAGTGCTCTGCCCCGACCCCGGGTTTCTGGCCTACGAACAACTGGTGTTACTCGCCGGCGGCGAACCAAAGCGGGTCGAACTCAGAGATGACTTGACCCTCGACCCTGCTGCTGTGGAGGACGCCATTACAGACAACACGTCACTGTTTATCGTTAACAGTCCTGCGAACCCGACCGGTGCGGTGCAATCGAAGCGGGATATGGCGGAGTTCGCGCGGCTAGCGGATGAGCACGAAGTCATTTGCCTCTCCGACGAGGTCTACGAGAAGATCGTCTTCGACGGTGAACACCACTCCCCGGCGGAGTTCGCCAGCTCCGATAGGGTAATTCAGGCCAGCGCGTGCTCGAAAACGTACTCGATGACAGGGTGGCGGCTCGGGTGGGTGGCGGCCAGTTCAGAGCGAATCGAACGGATGTTACGGGTGCACCAGTACGTGCAAGCGTGTGCCAGCGCTCCATCGCAGTACGCTGCCGAAGCGGCGCTTACCGGCCCACAGGAACCGGTGCGAGAGATGGTGTCGGCCTTCGAGGAGCGTCGAAACGTGCTTCTCGATGGGTTGGAGGATATCGGCCTCGACACGCCAGTGCCGAAGGGAGCGTTCTACGCGATGCCTCACGTCCCGGACGGGTGGACCCAGAAGATGCTGGACAACGACGTCATCGTGGTTCCTGGCGAGGCATTCGGGCCGAGCGGTGAGGGACAGGCGCGGATCTCGTATGCCACGAGCACAGCTGAACTGAAAGAGGCGCTGGAAGTGATGGGAACGGTCACGGATTCTCTGTAGCGCGCCAGCAGGGACTCGCGACTGACTGAGCCTTCCGACAATCGGTTTCATATTTCTCGTCGTGGACATAGATACATATGCGCTTCAAGCGAGCACTGCCGAAGTCGGGAGCGTATGCGCCCGCGGTTGTGTACTGACTACTGGTATCAACGCTGAACCCTGGTATCAACGCCTGCGGTTGCAAAGCCCGCCTGACTTAGTTACATGTCTGATATATGTTGTACATTATCGTGTGTGTCACTAGCATGAAATGGGCGTATATTTTCGGTTCCCTGTGATTCTATGACGATTTTACATCAAGATTTTTAACACTGGGTACAGAGCACGATAATATGGCGGCACGAGACTACTACAGCCGTGGACAGAATCTACTATACAACCGCCCAGTACTCGTTATATTCGCCGTTATCGGCGTGTTTCTCGTATTCGACATCCTTCGACAGTTAGGAACTGGAACAATCGTCGTCACAGACCTCATGAGTTATCTCTGGAACGGACTGGTGCTTGGGATGTCGCTTGGACTGGCCGGTGTCGGCCTCTCGATGACGTACAGTATCCTCAATTTCGCGAACTTTGCCCACGGTGACTTGATTACGAGCGGTGCGTTCGCCGGATGGGCGACGGCGTTTCTGGTTGCAGGGCTGGGTGAATTCTCTGCCGAAGCGCTCGTCCTCATCGGCGGCCCGATCGCAGTCGGTTCGAATGAGCTTGGCATCAATGTTGTCAATACCCCACTGGCGCTTTTGGCTGGATTGCTCGTCGCCGCGGCCCTCACAGCCGCCCTCTCGCTTTTGCTGGATCGAATCGTATTCAAACCGATGCGCAGTGCCGATGGCGTGACGCTGATGATCGCCAGTGTCGGCGTCGCACTGTTCCTTCGTAATTTCCTCACCTTTTCGTTCCTGACTGACAGTCGCGGGCTGACAGGCGGCAATATCCCCCAATTTACCATCGCGGGCGTCACGTTCGGTGGGCACCAGATTACGCTGGTCGTCGTTGCCGCACTCCTGATGCTCGGCACTCACATTCTGCTCCAGTACACCAAGATCGGAACGGCCATGCGTGCGATGGCCGCGAACAAAGACCTCGCAAAAGTCACGGGCATCCCAACGGAACGCGTCGTCAAGCTCACATGGATTATCGGCGGCGGGCTTACTGGGTGTGCAGGCTTTCTTATCGCGTTACAGCAGGGAACGCTCACAGTTACAATGGGGTGGGACCTGCTGTTACTGGTGTTCGCAGCGGTCATTCTCGGCGGTGTCGGATCGATCTACGGCGCAATGGTCGGTGGGGTCATCCTCGGCATCGCGAGTCGACTCGCGCTCGTCTGGATTCCAGCCAGCTTCCTCTTGGTTGCGGCATTCGTCATTATGATCGTCATGCTGCTCGTGCGCCCGTCGGGTCTGTTCAGTGGGAGGACGACGGCATGAGTACGGGTTCCATTCAGGCGCGGGCTGAGGGCTGGCTTGGCAACAATGACGTGCGCCTGCTTGTCGCGCTTGCTCTCGCGATCGGGGGACTGTACGCGCTTTTCAGTGTCGTCCTCGGGTTCCAGCTGAACGGTACCGTCAACACGCTCCGTCGTGTCGCGTTCCTCTCAGCTATCTATGCCATGTTAGCGCTCGCACTGAACCTCCAGTGGGGGTACGCAGGCCTGTTCAATCTCGGTGCGGCCGGGTTCATGGCGATCGGTGTGTACACGATGGGGATACTGACCGCCCCAGTGACGGCCAGTCCGCCCGGCTTCGGGCTGCCGCTCCCGGTCGCCATTGTGGGCGCTATCGTCGTGACTGGGGTCGTCGGCGGCCTCGCAGCGTTGCCGGCGATCCGGCTTCGTGCCGACTATCTTGCCATCGTAACCGTCGCGTTCTCGGAGATCGTTCGCCTCACACTCCGTGCCCCGGAGTTCGCGAACACTCGCATTGCCGGCGTCGCATTCGGAACTGGCGGTGCGACGGGCCTGTCCCTGCCATCGAACCCGATCCGGATTCTCTTTTACACAGACCCGGCCGCAACAGCCCCAGCGCCCAATGCGCTGGGTGCGGCGATGTTCAGCGCCGTGGAACCACTGGGAATCGAGCAGACGCTGGTCATCGGCTGGGCGTACGTGGTCGTGCTGTGTCTCTGTCTCGGCCTCCTGTACTGGCTGATGATCCGTATCGGGAAGTCACCCTTCGGCCGGGTCCTCAAGAGCATCCGCGAGGACCAGCAGGTCACGCAGGCACTGGGGAAAGACACGCGCCTGTTCAAAATAAAGACCTTCGCGCTTGGCTGTGCGCTCATGGGCCTGATTGCCATCCTTTGGCGGCTCTCCGGAGGCTATGCATCGCCACGGATGTTCAAGCCGATACAGACGTTCTATATTTTCATTGCCCTGTTTATCGGTGGGACTGGCTCACCGACGGGAAGTATCGTCGGCGGTGCCCTGTTCGCGAGTCTGCTCTTCGAGGGACCCTCGTTCGTCCGCCGGGTCGTGGCAGAGTACCTCCAGCTCAGCAACGCCCCCGACACGCTTGTCGGTGCGCTTGCCGAGCTGGGGACCCTTGATGTCACGCCCCTGCTGGCCTATTCCGTGCAGGACGTGAGCATCTCCGCGCTCCGTCTCATGCTGTTAGGTATCGTCCTGGTGTATCTCATGCAACGGCATCCGGACGGGCTGCTTGGCCATCGAAAAGCAATCGCATCGAGCGTTGACCTCTCACAACAGGCGACTCGCGAGGACGACAATGAGTAAGAACGCACACTCAGCACGGAGCGACCAGACCCAAAAGGGACAGCAAGAGCAGATACTCAAAGTGGAGAACCTACGAAAGACGTTTGGCGGTATTACCGCTGTCGCCGACGTCTCTTTCCACGTCGAAAAGGGGTCGATCACCGGCCTGATTGGCCCGAATGGGGCTGGCAAGTCGACGACGTTCGACCTGATTACCGGTGTGCAACGGCCGGACGGGGGCGAAGTCGAGTTCAACGACACGGAGATAACGGGGTACCGGTCGGATCAGGTCGCAAACCAGGGCCTCGTCCGGACCTTTCAGATCGCACGGGAGCTATCGGAGATGACTGTGCTGGAAAACCTGCTGCTGGCACCACAGAACCAGGCCGGCGAAGCAGTCTGGCGAGCGGTCCTCCCGCGAGCCAGAACGAAGGTCGTCGAACAGGAAAAAGAGCTCCGGGAACAGGCCTGGGAGATGCTCGAACTGTTCGAGATCGAGCACGTCGCGCACGAATCCGCCGGCAATCTCTCAGGGGGCCAACGAAAGCTTCTGGAGATGGCGCGCGTGCTCATGACCGACCCCGAGATGGTGCTGCTGGACGAACCGCTTGCGGGAGTCAATCCGACACTCGAGGAGAAACTCATCGACCGGTTGCACACGCTCAAAGAGCGTGGCTACACTTTCCTCTTCGTCGAACACGACATGGACGTTATCATGAACAACTGCGATACGGTCATCGTTATGCACCAGGGGAGCGTTCTCACCGAGGGGCAACCGGACGCGGTGAAAAACAATGAGAAAGTGCTTGACGCCTACCTCGGAGAAGAGGTGAAAATATGAGTTTGCTGTCAGTACAGCAACTGGACGCCGGCTACGGTGACCTGCAGATCCTCACAGACGTCGATATGGAAGTCGGACAGGGTGAGTACATCACCATCGTCGGCCCGAACGGCGCAGGTAAGTCCACTGTGATGAAGTCAGTGTTCGGACTGACGACGTACATGGGGGGCGAGATCGTATTCAATGATAGGGACATCGCTGGCGAACAGCCGGAAGATATCATCTCGTATGGGTTGAGTTTCGTCCCCCAGAGCAACAACGTGTTCGAGCCGCTGACGGTCACGGAGAACCTCAAGATGGGTGCATACACGCTGGACCAGTTTCCCGAAGAGCGGCTACAGGCGGTTTACGACCGGTTCCCGATACTGGAAACGCGGTCAGAACAGAAGGCGGGTACACTTTCAGGCGGCCAACAGCAGATGCTTGCGATGGGCCGTGCGCTCATGCTCGACCCTGATCTGTTACTGCTTGACGAGCCCAGTGCAGGCCTCGCACCGGACCTCGTCGACGAGATGTTTGACCGCATCGACGAGATCAACGACGCCGGAACCGCCGTCCTCCTCGTCGAGCAAAACGCCAAAGAGGCATTGCGGCGGTGCGACCGCGGCTACGTCCTTGTGCAGGGACAGAACCGACACGAAGACAGTGGTGAAGCACTTCTCAACGACCAGCAGGTTCGCGAGGACTTCCTCGGCGGGTAGTCTCTGTACCCAGGACTGGCTTGGAGACTGCTTTTTGCCACAGGAAGGCGCCGACGCGAGATACTGTACGGGCCGTCGAGCCGGCACGGGCTGTTGAGTCCTTGACGGCCCATAATCAGCGAACGGATTGCCACACTGCAGCCCCGGATTCAGTGAAGTTGTAGATATTTGAACGTATTTAGTTCTTCACAGCACCTCGTTATATCGACTTATCCGTATTACCGTCTGAATATATGTTGTGTTACAATCATCACAAGATAGGGAAGGTAGATATAATAGTCAAATATGTTGTACTTGTTGCTGTCTCTACGTCCCTTTGGCCCAGTAACTGTCACCGCTCATACCGGGATAGCTACTGTGGCGTGTGAACGAGTGTCGCACAAACAATAAGTATCTACCATGTCAGTCTCCACATATGCATCCGGGCTTGAACCCTATCGCCTGCCCTGCAGGTCAGCTGTCCCGGCAGTTAATGGATTGGGCACTGCCCTCTTCCACAGCTACATTTTTCACATTTTCGACATTTAAACTGGCGTAGACTGCCAGCGCACAGGTGGTCCCTGTGCCCGGTGGAAAACGCCAGCCTTGAACACGCTCGGGGAGCCGTACTCAGCGGCTGTTCGGGTTATCAGGGTCTGTTGAGGGAGCGTCTGTCGAATACAAAAAACATCATCGAAAACAATGAACATGAAAAACGAAGCAGGAAGCAAGGACGTGCCAGCGGCCGTCAGAGAAGACTCGGATCTAGTCCAGGTACTGGATGCTGAAGGAAATGTCTTACCACAGGCGTCTGTTCCGGACATTTCAGACAGGCAGTTACTTGAGTTGTATGAGACAATCAAGCTCGCTCGTCACTTCGACCAGCGGGCGATCAGCTTCCAGCGACAGGGGCGGCTAGCGACATACGCACCAATGACGGGCCAAGAAGGGTCACAGGTCGCCACGAGCCTGGCACTTGCCGAGCAGGACTGGTTGTTCCCGACCTACAGGGAGCACGCGGCGAAGTACGCCCACGGGATGGACCTTGCATCCCTTTTCGAGCCACTGAGAGGCTATCGAGAGGGATACGCGATCCCCGACGACGTCAACGTGATGCCGGAGTATATTCCGATTGCGACCCAGGTTCCACAGGCCATGGGAATGGCGTGGGGACACAAGCTACAGGGAAAGACCGATACGGCCGTCCTGTGTCACCTCGGTGACGGTGCGACCTCCGAAGGCGACTTCCACGAAGGACTGAACTTCGCTGGGGTGTTCGACGTCCCCGCTGTGTTCGTCTGTAACAACAATCAGTGGGCGATTTCGGTCCCCCGCGAGCGACAGACCGCGAGCGAAACCATCGCTGAAAAGGCACAGGCATACGGTATCGACGGCGTTCGAGTCGACGGGCTGGACCCGCTGGCGGTCTACAAAGTCGCCAGTGCGGCACTGGAGAAAGCCCGGAATCCGGGTCCCGGAGAGCTACGCCCAACGCTTATCGAGTCCGTCCAGTATCGCTTCGGTGCGCATACCACTGCGGACGACCCGTCCGTTTACAGAGACGAATCGGAAGAAGAGGCCTGGCGCGACCGCGACCCCGTGGACCGCATTGAAACGTACCTGTACAACGAGGGCATCCTCGATTCCGACCTTGAGAGTGAGATCCAGGACAGTATCGAACAAGAAGTCAGCGAGGCGATAGAAACGGCGGAGCAGACAGAGACGAGTCCGGACAACATCGTCGAGCATGTGTACGAGGACGTTCCAGCGCGGCTCGAAGAACAGCGGGACGAACTGAACCGGCTGCGCGAGAAGTATGACGACGGCGCGTTCTCGGAGGTGCTGGAATGAGTTCGACAGCCAGTACGCAGACGGGGCAAAACGCACAGCGTCTCACCCTCGTGGAGGCGATACAGGACGGACTGTACACGGAAATGTCGCAAGACGATAGCGTCGTCGTTCTGGGCGAAGACGTCGGGAAGAACGGCGGTGTTTTCAGAGCAACCGACCAGCTATACGAGGAGTTCGGCGAAGACCGCGTCATCGACACGCCACTGGCAGAAGCCGGAATCATCGGGGCTTCGATTGGACTCGCCCAGACCGGCATGAAGCCTGTTCCCGAGATGCAGTTCATGGGCTTCATGTACCCCGCGTTCGACCAGATCGTCAGTCACGCTGCGCGCCTCCGGAGCCGTAGCCAGGGGCAGTACTCGGTGCCGATGGTGATACGGGCCCCATACGGCGGTGGGATTCGCGCCCCAGAACACCACTCCGAGTCAAAGGAAGCGTTCTTCGTGCATGAGCCCGGCCTCAAGGTCGTCTCACCGAGCACACCCTACGATGCGAAGGGGCTCCTGGCGGCGTCCATCCACGACCCGGACCCAGTCATCTTCCTGGAGCCGAAGTTGATCTACCGCGCCTTCCGTGAAGATGTCCCGACGAAACCGTATGAAGTGTCGCTGAGTGAGGCTGCTGTCCGGCGGGAGGGAAGCGATATTTCAGTCTATACGTGGGGAGCAATGACCCGGCCCGCCCTGATCGCTGCGGAGAACCTCAGCCAGTCAGATGGCATCGAGGTCGAGGTCATCGACCTGCGGACCCTGTCACCCCTCGATGTAGCGACGATTACGGACTCGTTCAAAAAGACCGGCAGAGCCGCGATTGTACACGAAGCACCGAAGACCGGCGGACTGGGGGCGGAAATCGCAACGACGATTCAGGAAGAAGCGCTCGTTCATCAGGAAGCGCCAATCAAACGAATCGCCGGCTTCGATGCCCCCATGCCGCTCCATTCGCTGGAGGATTACTATCTGCCACAGGCGGTCCGTATCCAGGACGGCATCCGCGAAACAGTCGATTTCTAACATGGTCCGTGAATTCGAACTCCCCGATGTCGGTGAAGGCGTCGCCGAGGGCGAACTGCTTCGCTGGCGGGTTGCGCCGGGCGACGCAGTTTCGGAAGACCAGCCAGTAGCGGAAGTCGAGACCGACAAAGCCGTCGTCGACGTCCCGTCCCCCGTCGACGGTGTTGTCGAAGAACTCCGTGCCGCGGAAGGTGAGACAGTCCCAGTCGGTGACGTGATTATCGTCTTCCGGGTCGAAGGGGAAGACGAACCGGACGGAACTGAAACGCCTGCAGACGACGCCACTGCGGACAGCGGGCACCAAACCGACGACGAAGCACCAACACAGCCAGCCGAAGAGACGCAGTCAGAACCAGCGGTGACACAGCACGTCCAAGTCGCTGCTTCGCCGTCTGTGCGGCGTCTCGCCCGTGAACTGGGCGTCGATATCTCCAGCATTGCGGACTCGTCTCCGGGGCGTATAACGGAGTCGGATGTCCGCGCGTACGCGAACACGGACTCTCACTCCTCGACGCAGGCGCAGTCAAACCAGCGGACCGCCGCCGCGAAGCAACAAAAACAGCAAGCAACTTCGACGCAGTCTGTCAGCCCAGTTCAGGCGAGAAAAACGGCAGACCGGGAGACGACGGTGGCCGTCCCGAAAACCAGACACGTCGCAGCGGAGGAAGGGGTCGATCTCGACAATGTCCCAACTGATGAACGAAAGGACGGAGAACCCTTTGTCACGCTCGAAGCGGTCCGAGAGTACGCAGAGGCCCAACAGCAGGCACAAAAAAAGGATCAAGAAGCGGTAGCCGAGAGGGCAGCGGCTGACGAGCCGGCGCGCCCGGAGTCTCGGACGCCGTACAACGGGATCAGGCAGACGATCGGAGCCGCGATGACGGAGTCGAAATATACGGCCCCGCACGTCACTCATCAGGACGAGGTCGATGTGACTGCGCTGGTCGACGCTCGTTCGACCCTCAGACAGGAGGCCGAGGAGCACGATATACGACTGACGTACATGCCGTTCGTGATGAAAGCGTGTGCCGCGGCCCTGCAAGAGAACCCACAGGTAAACATCTCCCTCGACGAAGCAAACGAAGAAATCATCGAAAAGGAGTATTACAACATCGGTGTTGCAACGGCGACTGATGCCGGGTTGCTGGTTCCCGTTGTCGAGGATGTTGATGCGAAAGGCCTGCTCGAAGTCGCATCGGAAACTAACGAAAAAACCCAGAGAGCGAGAGAACGGAGTCTGTCGCCGGAGGAGATGCGTGGCGGGACGTTCACTATCTCGAACATCGGCGGGATCGGCGGAGAGTACGGAACACCGATCATCAATCAGCCGGAAAGCGCCATCCTGGCACTGGGAGAGATCAAAAAGAAGCCACGGGTTGTCGAAGCCGATGGTGAAGAGACGATAGAACCCCGTCATGTGATGACACTATCGCTGTCGTTCGACCACCGAGTACTCGACGGCGCAGACGCCGCACGGTTCACGAACTCCATACAGAAGTACCTGCGAAATCCAAACCTGCTACTACTAGAATAATGGTCGTCGGAGATGTCACTACCTCGACTGACGTACTGGTTATTGGCGCGGGCCCCGGCGGATACGTCGCCGCAATCCGCGCTGCACAGCTTGGTCTCGATGTCACTCTCGTCGAAAAAGGGGCGTACGGGGGAGCCTGTCTCAACCGTGGCTGTATCCCCTCTAAAGCGCTGCTAAACGGTTCAGACCTGGCATCGGAGGCGGGCCAGGCGGAGGAACTGGGGATTTACGCGGACCCAACAGTTGCGCTCGACGAGATGATGAGCTGGAAAGACGGCATCGTCGACCAACTAACGAGCGGTATCGAGCAGCTGTGTACGGCAGCCGGCGTGAATCTGCTGAAAGGGACTGCCGAATTTGCTGCTGAGAACAAGATCAGAATCGTCCATCAGGGAGAGGGGCAGGGCTCTGAATCGCTGAAATTCGACCACTGCATCATCGCAACGGGGTCCCGGCCGATCGAAATTCCGGGATTCGACTTCGATGACGAGCCCATCGTCTCCTCTGCTGGCGCTCTGAACTTCGAAACGGTACCCGCCGAACTCGTCATCGTCGGAGCCGGATACATCGGCATGGAGCTAGCGACAGTCTACAGCCGACTCGGGAGCGACGTCTCGGTAATTGAGACCCTTGAGCAGGCACTTCCCGGCTATCAGGAAGACGTTGCCTCGATAGTCCGACAGCGAGCAGCACGTCTCGGCGTCGACTTCCACTTCGGGTACACGGCGGACAGCTGGGCAGAGTCGGACGGTGAGACCGTCCTGACTGCTGTCCCCGCCGACGAGGCGGCGCACGATAGCGATATCGAACTCACTGCTGACAAAATACTCGTTGCCGTGGGTAGACGCCCGGTGACTGACACGCTCGGTATCGAAGCTGCCGGCGTCGAAACCGATGCTCAGGGGTTCATTCCAACGGATAGCAGATGCCGGACGAACAAGGAGCACATTTTCGCGGTCGGCGACGTTGCGGGTGAGCCGATGCTGGCACACAAGGGCTCGAAAGAAGGGGAAGTCGCAGCGGAAGTAATCGCTGGCGAGCCCGCCGCAGTCGATTATCGGGCACTCCCGGCTGCGGTGTTCACCGATCCGGAAATCGGAACCGTCGGGCTGACGGAGCACGAAGCTGCGAACGAGGGTATTACTCCAGTTACAGGTGAGTTCCAGTTCCAGGCGTCTGGACGGGCACTAACAGCGAACCGGACAGAGGGCTTTGTCCGAATTGTCGCCGCAAAAGAAACCGAACGTGTGATCGGTGCACAGATCGTCGGTCCGGAGGCATCCGAGTTGATTGCAGAAATCGCAGCCATGATCGAGATGGGTGCAAAGCTTCAGGACATCGGCTCCACCGTCCATACCCATCCAACATTAAGTGAAGCGGTAATGGAAGCCGCACAGAATGCGAGAGGGAAAGCAATACACAGACAAAACTGACTGGTCAATATTGACGCCTTAGAACCCAGATCTACGACCAAAACCGTTCAATCTATACCCATTTGTGGCCTATCCGATGCTGTTTACTGAAACGAAACGACAACTCGGGAACAGAACCCACCCTGAGTGACCGCTACGTTCTTTTGTGGGTACAGGTCGAAGCTATAGTAGCCATTGAAAATCAATGCACACCTGATCGAACGACGGCAGTGTGGTCAGTGTGTACATCGTTGCAATTGTTACTGTAGTCTCCAGCGTCGGACACCAGATACGTTCCAGATTCAGTCGTTCGCGACTGTTTGGCTTGCGGCGCCGTCACTGGCACTCAGCTTGCTCTCCTCTTCTTCGGGTCTCGGTACGTCTGTTGGAAGGTTTTCGTACAGAATTCCTTTGCTCGCGTTGTAGCATGTCATGCGATGTCATGGCTGATGGAAACATATAAAACCGTCCCTTATTCTGTACCGCCGAATATTAACATTTCGAGAATATTTATATATCGACCAATTTTCCAGAACGAGATTATAGAGTATTTGTTTGGATTCGGTGTCAATACCGATATATACGACCTGTTTTTTGCGCTGAAAGTTCAGCTATTGTCTCGTATGCTATCATTTCCTGTCATCTGTCTTTTCTATGTTGTCGGATACAACCCAAAAATCTTGGATTGTATGCTATATCGTTGTAGACCTAATATTTGTTCTGATCGCAATCCAAACAGGTATGTTAGATATCTGGGTATTGTGATGTCATGCATTCCTCTTCACAGAAGAAATGCTCCGTTATCTCTCCGTCCGGATCACGTATCGTAACCGCGCTGAACTTCATCTGTTCGCTGATCACTTGTCCACAGTAATCACAGCGGTAGTTCGGTGACCCATCGACCAAGACTCGAGTTGATTTGTTTTGGATATTCAGTTCGGTAGCGGCCGTGTTGCCGCTGGCTTCCATAGCGCACCGAGCAGTTGCTAGTGACTGCTCCGCCTCAGTTTGTCCATTCATCGTTTGTATCGATTCGTTGTTGACAGGGGTCGGACTCGTTCCGTCGACTGTTACACATTACTCTGGATCGCTCTTGTCGCTTTACCACCGTTTTCCGCCTATGCCGGGTTACTGCCCGGACTGGGGTGGGCTACGTGGGGTATCGGAGAGAAAGTGTAAAAAACGTATAACCGGACGTTACAGCCGCTAATTGGCTCGCTTTCCGGGGCGGTTCTACCGTTTTGGTACCCGGTTCCATACCTCCCAGTACGGAACTTCCGTATTTAATCATTTGGTTAGTCCCTATTAGCTTCGTCACTGAGATAGGGCGCTCACAAACTCGAAGCAAGCTATAGTAGCCATTGAGCATCAATGCATACCTGGTCGCCCGACAGCAGTGCGATCAGTGTGTACATCGTTTCAATTGTTACTATAGATGTCTTGGAGTGATGGCTGCTGCAGGCCACGGCTACGTTGTGCAGTCTCGCTGGACTCACAGGTTTGGGCCAGTTATTTTCGTTGGGTGTGAACGCCACTCACGGAACTATTAAGTGTACATCCATTAAAGATAAGGACATGAATCCGGGCGCTGACTGTACGGCTTGGCAGGCAAGCCCGCTGTCCCGGCACTTGATCGGTGCAGACCCCATCACATCCGGTTTCGCGTTTTTTACATTTTTCAAATTTTAAACTGACGTAGACCACCACAGTGCGGGTAAACGCCGGCACACAGGTGGAAAACGTCGGTCCTGGCTGGTTCCCAAACACCAGCCGACGGTTTTCGGGTCGCGATGACCCATCTCACGAAGCGCTGCGACACCAACTACAAACCCATAATCAGCGACATCATGAACGCACAAAACACGCAGGAGTACCGTAGCCAACAATCAGCAGACATCGCAAACGCGGACCGAGCGCGGAGTGCAGCCCCCGAAAGCGTTGAGAGCCAATCTATCAGGGTCGTAATTAGCTCGATTGAAACGCGACACTGCGATCACTGCGGCGCATCAATTGACGACAACGTCCGGTATCGTAATGTCACGACCAGAGATAGTGCTGGCAACGTCTCGGAATACGCGTTCTGCGGTGTCGACTGTAAGACCGCTCGGTTCCCGAGGCTCGGCTGACCGCCGGCTGGCGTGGCGCATTGTCGGTTTACAGGACCATACTGGGGTTTTGGCGTCGGTTCGATAATACGGTCCGAGTCCTCACGCGGATTGACAGTCGCAGCCACCCTGTTCCAGAAACGCTACAATATCGTAGCTATGGCCGCAGTCCTCACACAGCACCTGCACCTCGTTGATAACGTTGAAATCGCCTGCCGAGATGGCGTCGTTCTTTTCGAGGCTCTCGATAGTCTGCCTCGTTACAGCGGTGGTTCGGCCCCGAAGCCGCTGTATTGAGTCGATGGCGTTTTCTTTCCGTTCTGCGGGCGTCCGCTCGGGTCGGGCCGCCCCACGGTCGTTCTTGAGATAGCGATACACCGTCTGGTGGGAGATAAAGTCGTCCATCACCGATTCGATATCGACCCCGCTCTGTTCGAGACGGGAGCGTATGAGCGGGGCGTCCGCGTCATCTTCGCGAAGTGATTGATAGACCTGCTGGATGTCGCCACTCAATGTCGGTGCGTCGCTCCCCTCGATGGCGGACTCGAGCACCGACTGATTGAAGTAGTCCGCGAGGTCTCGGGTACTTTCTTCCTCCCCGTCGGCGCCGACCCACCGATCTTCGAGTTCTGCACCCATCCCGACAAGATCGTATTTTCGAATTACGGCATCCACCTTGTTCGTTCCCCCTCCGGACTGTGAGTCGTCTGCGGTCATGATCCGATTTACCTGAACGCCATAGTTACTAAACACTCCCGCATACCGGGAGGTTTGGCGAGGTCCCTCATGCGGAGAGCTTTATCAGGCCCGTGCTCTGGTATGTGTCGGCCGATTCACGGGCTGAGCTACTCATTTGGTGCGGATTCAGGCTCGCGAACCCACGCCACCGGAACTGGGGACTGCCGGACAATTTTGGCGCTGACACCACCCATGACGTACCTGCTGAAGTCAGTCTGTCCGTGGGTCCCCATGATCGCGAGATCGACCTCGTTCTCGTCGATGTAGTCGCAAATCACCTTCGAGGGGGTTCCGTGTTCGATGACGCTGGTGACCGAGTTGAGCGACGTCTCCTCGACTTTCTCGGTCGCTTCGGCCAGAATCTCATTTGCCCGCTCAGTCAACTCCCCTTCTTTCAGGACGGAGCGTGCATCCGGTCCGAGACCGCCGGTCTCGACAACGTGAAGCAGGTGGAGCGTTGCTCCCGTCGCCTTCGCGACATCGATCCCCTCTGCCACTGCGAGTGCTGCGCCACGGCTTCCATCCGTCGGGACGAGGACGTGCTTGGGTGGATACACGAGTGGTCGGTCTTCGGCAGGGTTGACCGCAACGACGGGAACCGCTGCCGTATTGATGACGCGTTCGGTGACGCTTCCGAGCAGGATTCGCTTGAGCCCGCGCCGTCCGTGCGTCGGCATAACGATGCAATCGATGTCGGACTGTTTGCTGTAGTCGACTATCGTCTTGTGCGGGTCACCCTGGAGGACCGCAGAGACGACAGGAACGCCTTCATCTTTCGCATCCTGTGTGGCTTCCGCCACGATGCGCTCCCCTTCTGTTTCGAGAACGTCGATGACCTCTCCACGAATCGTGGTGACGCTGTCTCGGCCGGTGTCGGCGACGTTGATAACGTGAATCGTCGCCTCGTGTTCGACTGCGATCTGTATTGCGTACTCACGGACCGATTCTGCGGCGTCACTTCCGTCGGTTGGGAACAGGATAGTGTCGTACATAGTGGCGTGCTGGAATGTGGATCAGCTATCTGGGTCGCGGGGAGCGTGTCGGGTTGTCCGTAGGCGGGTCCCTATCTTCGCACTCCCTGATTGTGGCTTCTGCGTCCTCGCGTACTCTGTGCCGTTGCCTACGCATCAAAGCACTCGCGCCGGTATGGTTTCAGAGACATTGTATTCGGAGGCTGTGTGGCGGACTACGCAGTGACGTCTAATAATATCTCGCCCACCGGAGCGCTCTCCAGCCATCTGTGGCTGGGACACACAGGGGATTGCTCTACGCCCCCACCAGGGCTGGCGCGTCGACAGGACGGTGCTGACACACATTTTTAAGCCAATCCCCCCACCGTATTGAGATATGGCAGCAGTCCGGCGCCTCGTTATCGATGTACTGAAACCCCACGATCCGCCCCTGCTGATGTTCACCGATCAGCTGGCCGAAATTGAGTGCGTCGAGGGCGTCACTTCGTCTCTGATCGAACTAGATCAGGAAGTGCAAAACGTCAAGCTCACCTTCGAAGGCGAAGAGCTGGACTTCGAGGCAATCGAAGAAACGATCGAAAACCTCGGCGGGTCAGTCCACTCTGTGGACCAGGTTGCCTGCGGTGACAGCGTCGTGACGGACCGACGGACGTTACAGGATGCCTGACGCGCCGTGACGTCCATTCGACAACTCCTCAGGCGTCTTCTCGGGAAGGAGGACGTCCTCGCAATCTCGCGCCGGTACTTCATCTCGAACGGCTTCGACGGGACGCTGACGTGCATCGGCATCATCGTCGGCGCTGTCCTTTCGGGAGTTTCAGATGGCTCCACTGTCATCAAAATCGGACTGGGCGCGGCAGTCGGTCTCGGGACGTCTGCGGTCTGGAGCGTCTGGGAAATCGAACGTGCCGAAACCCGGGCCGAAATCAGACGTATCGAGCGAGCGATGCTCAAAGACCTCGACGATACCCGCGTTCAACGCGACCAGAGCGGTGCCCGCTTCGTACACGCCATGATGAGCGGCCTGGGGCCACTCATCGGGGTTCTGATTCCACTGACACCGTTCGTTGTCGCGGGGACCGTTGTCACAATGGTAGAAGCCGCACTCATCTCGGTCGGCCTGGGTATCGGTGTGTTGGGTGCGTTCGGCGCTTACATGGGCTCGATTTCGGGTCAGCGGTGGTACGTTGCCGCAGCGCGGATGGGACTCGCCGGCTTGGTCGTCGCAATTCTTAATCTCTTTCTTCCGGGGTGAGAGGCCGAGACTCCGTTCTCACTGGAGGACAAATCCCAACTTGCTTTCCACTGGTCCCCATACACGGTAGTAGATGCGTGTTGGCTTGCGACAGTTCAAACGGCCGTTGTGCTACGTGATGGCGCTCCTGTATGTCGTCGCGGGAGGATTGCATTTCGTCGTGCCGGAACTATACGTCCAGATCGTGCCACCGGTCTTGCCGGCGGCACTTGCGCTGGTGTATCTGTCCGGCGTCGCGGAAATCGCTGTCGGGCTCGGCCTGTTGGTGCCCCGGACGCGTTCGTACGCCGCGTGGGCGACGATCGCATTGCTCGTCGCGATCTTTCCCGCGAACGTCTATATGGCTGTCTCCATGGTCACTATCGAGGGGACGGGTGGCGGCGATCCCTCTGTGTTGGTCCGCTGGGCACGGTTGCCGCTGCAGGGCGTGTTGATCCTCTGGGCGTACTGGTACACCGACTGAGCGTGGCGAAAGCCCCGAGTGACCGGGCTGAATCGGTCGTATTTCATCGTCTGTGACGGATTTGATCGACGCCGTCGTCGCCGGTTGTGGGACGAAGCTGTCGGCGTGGACGTGACCGGTAGCGCCGCTGGGTCGCAACGATCGAATCGGTCGATGCCACTGTTGTCCCTACGAATATCGCCATATAGTGTGAGACGCCGAGGACTGCCCAACAAGAACCAGAGGGCCGCTCACCGCCATCATCAGAACCGTGCCGAGAGCCAGAACAACCGCGAGCGACCGCCATTTTTCAGCGGATATCCGCCTGGCAGACGCAACGCGACGCCCGTGTCCACGACGGCGGAGTCGTCCGTGAAGGGGACACACGGCACAGATGCCATCTGGCTTCTTGCGCTTCCAAGATTCCGGGGAGCTGCTTTGCCAGATTAGACATGAACAGGTACCGATTGGGAACCAGTATATAACTACACTACATGTGAGAGCACATTAATGACATCGCGATGCACTGTCAATCCATAAGACATATTCGTAACTGTAGCATAGGTACAATGTCGACATGCCCTCCAGTAGTCGTAAACTTCTGTCGACGAACAGTGAACAGTGGCGTCTGGCGAACGAAGACCTCCACATCAGAAACACCACCGATACCAAACATGATGTCCGCATAGAAATATACGACAGCGAGGTGTGTTGTCATAGAGCCCACTATCAGCTCTTGTCGGGCCAGTCCGGCTGTTCGGTCAACTTGCTACAGGCTGGCTGCTACAGGGTTAAAGCCGTTCTCGATAGACAACACGAATCAGTCGCTGCCGTGACAGTCTCCGACGAACCTGAACGGACTATCTTCGTCCACATTCAGAACGACGGGATCACCATCAAGGAAGGAGTGACGCCCTCACGCCCCTGAACCAGCGTGTCGCCGCTCCCACTCGCCCCCCGCAGGTAGGATCGAACGAAATAGGGTAAGCCATCTTTAACACCCATCGGGACCAAATAACAAACGGAATGAGCTCTGCATCTACATCGGACAGGTCCCCAGAGTCTGCCGACTCAGTGTCGGGCTATCGCGACACGCTTGCGTCGATTTATTACGAATATGTCGGCGAACCAGCTAAAGAGCGAGATATTTACGTTGGGTTCGGACTCTTTTTTGCCGGAGTTACGCTTGCCATCGTCGGATTCTGCCTCTTTCTGTACAGTAACGTTCTGGAGCCCGGGAGCGCACCGTACTGGCAGATTCGTGAGGTTGCGCTCGTCGTTGGGTTCGTCGGACTGCCCTCCGTGCTGTTGAGCGTCGTCGTACTCCTCCCAGTCGGTTTCAAGACCCGGGTCGTCAGTGCCGCCGGCACGTTGTTCTGTCTCGCCGCAACGATAATTCTGGTTAATGTCTTTCCGTATGGGTGGACGAACAGTGGCGGAGTCAACGGCAGCGTCTGGACGATCAGCGTTTACGCCACTGGCTTAGTCATGCTTGCGGCCTCAACAGGAGCGGCGCTGGTTGCACACTACCTCGAGAAAGCGGCAACCCCAAGCGACTCAACTGAACCAGTCGAGTCGGCCGAGAGCGAGTCTGAATCTGTCAGCAAAGCAGATGTGGACGACGATATCGAACAGGCACTAGACGGAGCGGAACTATCGTGGGGTGGTGTCGAACAGCAGCCCAAAACTAAGCGGCTAAATCTGGATATGCCAGAAACGGACTCTGACCTCGATCGGACGGCTATCGAGAATTCCGAGGCGACCACGACACGAGCCGACAGCAATGACGTTGATGACGCAGTAGATGGGCTCAGACAGCTACAGGGTGGCCAATCAAAGACAGAACGAAGCACCGGTACCGAAGAACAGGTCGACGCTCTCACGCAGTTTCGAAATGAGCAGGCCGAAGATGACGATGTGGAAACCGGTGTCAAAGAGCAACGAAGCATTGTTACCCGTCTTCGGTCGTTGTTATTTGAATAGACTGTCTGCTCACCACAGACACTCCGCTGTTGTTCTCTCGTTGCGTGGGGTAACCCGGAGTAATATGTTCCTACGAACCAGTCCGTCTGTTTTCATAAATAAAATGTAACCTATTGCAACAAAACAGGATAGTTTTTTCAACTTGGTGGGAGGAATACAACTGTATGCCCCAAGGTCTCGATGTCGGTACGATGAACCTCCTGTCTGCACGCCAAGATGGTAACGAAACAGTATTTGTGCAGCAGCGGAACTCCTTCGTCGAAATTGACTACAGCGACATGGCCGAACAGATGCTGTCGAGAAGTGATGTTCTCCACATCCGCAAGGATGATCGCGTCTACATCGTTGGCGATGACGCCCTGAATTTCGCGAACATCTTCAGTGAGGAGACACGCCGCCCGATGCAAGCCGGGATTCTCTCGAGCGACGAGCAATCAGCTATTCCGATGATTAAGCTCATCACGGAACAGGTGGTTGGACAGCCGGAGTTCCCGAATGAACGCCTGTTTTTCTCGGTTCCCGCGGACCCAATCGATGCCGATGTCTCGACGCTATATCATCAAAAGACGATTGAGTCCCTACTCACTGATATGGGCTACAGCCCGGAACCGATCAATGAAGGGATGGCCGTCATCTACTCCGAGCTTGCCAACCGTGAGTTCACTGGCCTCGGTATCAGCTTCGGCGCCGGGATGACCAACGTCTGTCTGTCGTACTATGCAGTCCCCGTAATGAAGTTCTCCATCGCACGCGGTGGCGACTGGATCGACGAGCAGGCTGCACAGGCGACTGGCACGCCCGTCGATAAGGTCACCTCGGTTAAAGAAGAGGACTTCGCACTCAACTTCGAGACGGACGTCGGCGGTATTGAAGGTGCACTGAGTATCTATTACGATAATCTCCTCGACTATGTCATCGAGAACATCATCAGTGAAGTCGATGAGGAAGATGTCGAGGAGGGACTGGATGTCCCGGTCGTCGTGACTGGTGGGACATCCAGTCCTGACGGCTTCGAAGAGTTGTTCGCCGAACGGATCAACGAATCCGAGATACCGTTCTCAATCAGCGACGTCCGCCAAGCCGAGAATCCGCTGTATAGTGTCGCACAGGGCGCACTCGTCGCAGCGCGGTCGGAAGAAGAGCGCGAGGGGCAAAACGAGCAGGCCGAAGAATCTGACACCACCGCCGAGTAACGGTTGGTCTCGAATAGAAGCACTGCTCGCCGGCGTCAGCCGGAACATTCTACTGGTCCCCGTCCAGACAATACAACTGACGTCGGACGCTACTCAGTTTCGTCCCCGTTTTTGTCGGCTTCAGTTTCCGTGTCTTGGCTATTCTCGTCGTTCTCATTAGATTTGGCTGTAACCTTCCCGCTCTGTTCAATTTCGTTCTCGTCGATAACACGGTTCAATTCGTCAACAGCGTCCTGTCGGAACCTGTTAGCAGCAGACCCAAGAGAGACTCCCACCGCGACACCAGCCTGTTCAAGCGAGAACTCTGGTCGGTCTGTGGGCTCGTCCCTTTCGGGAATCGGGACGCTGGGTGTACGGCCGGTGTTTTCGGGTTTACCGGGGTTAGAATCAGGATGCTCGTTGAACCGAGCGAGAGCGAACTCCCAGGACTCTGGGGGGGAGGCCTCGTTGTGATGCGACGCAGAGATGTCTGCGAAGCCGCACGATTCACAGACGATAGCTGTCTGGTCAGCGGTCGCAAGCGTATACGTGCTGAGATCGGATTCGCAGCGGGGACACCGCATACTAGACCATGCGTGCCTCTGCTATACAATGGTTCCGTCAGGTATCGCCGTCCAGGGAACGAGTTATGAGATGGGCGACCGATGTTGGAGGTGATGCCGGAGATCGAGATTACGGACACACAACAGGATGACTTGACGACGATTCGGGAGGATCTCGAAGACGCGTTCATCGAGACGTACGGGCACATTCGTACGCAAGATGTCGTTGACTACCTCCTCGATACATACACACCGCCGGACCAGCTGGAAGACGAGCAAGGCCTGAGCCGTACCGACTACGAGCGACTCGCCTCGGCTGAGTATCCGGAACTTCAACACATCGCCTCCGAGGTGCCGGACGTTCCCGGTAGCGGTATTGAGGCCGATGAGATGCGAGGAAAACTGCTCGCAGCACTTGGAACGAGTGAACTTGCGGATCGCCTCGCGGATATCGAACCTGAAAAAAGAGCGAACGAGGGGGGTGAGGAGGCGGCCGCCGGCCCACCTAGGCCAGGGGACACGCCAGACGACGGACGTGACGTCGCACAGAACGGTACGCCGACACAGACCACACCGTCAGCCGATACCATCGAAAGCGCCGACGCGGCCGAGT
The DNA here is from genome assembly GCF_000827835.1 of Haloarcula sp. CBA1115. NCBI lineage: Archaea > Methanobacteriati > Methanobacteriota > Halobacteria > Halobacteriales > Haloarculaceae > Haloarcula > Haloarcula sp. CBA1115. The sequence goes on from NZ_CP010529.1 coordinate 213,869, forward strand.
CGAACGCGGCAGCTGACGACACTCCGAGTGATACTCTTTCCGCTGCCAACCGTTTGCTAACCGAACATGACGAGAAGTGGACCCGGTCAGACGAGACCGACGAACCATACGAAGTCACACTTCCCGACGGTTCAACGGTGAGCGCCCGGACGAAAGACGACGTCCGAAAACTGCTGTTTCAAAACTACTGAGTACACTCTCCTCGCGAAAACACTGTCTGACGTCGACTATCTCTCCACGAGGGTACGTCCCATCGAGCGCCTACGACTCACCATCCGATACGTCCTCGAGGTAGCCGACCCGACACTGTGGGCAAACGTCACCGGGAAAGAACGACGATTCACTCGCGGGGAGTTCGAACTCACACCTCGGACACTGATACGTCGGAACCGAGTCGCTTGTGGTATTCTTTGAGCGGTCCGCCGTATACGACTGCTCGTCTCGACCGTTTCCTATACCCGGTTCTTCGGGGGTTTCAGAAGACGGTTCTGCCGTGTCTGTAGCAGCATCATCAATGAGGACTGCATCGTCGTTACTTGACGGCGTGTCGCTGTCGTCATCTGGTTCCTGTGTCTCCGACAGTATCACGGCGTCATCAGTCGTTTCCAGAAGCGCCGATTCGGTCACCGCCGGTGACTCGTCACTCGCCGCCACATCTGGAGATGTTTCTGCCACATTGTCTGACACGGCCATCGTTGATGCGGGTGGCTCGGTCGGTTCCGTTTCGTCCGCTGCCTGCACCGGATCTCTCGCTTCGGTCTCGACCTCCGCGTTCTCTCTCACCCCCGCTGGCCCCTTGTTTTCGGTTCTGTGTTCGACTTCTTCCGACCGCTCGCCATTCGCTTTCGATTCCTCTGTGGTGGATATCAGGCCTTGGTTCTCAGAGATATTTCGGATATGCTCACAGCGCTCGCAAGACTTGTATTCCCGAACAGTTAGAACAGTGCCCCGCTTACCTTCGTCGTACGACTCCTCTATCGTCGACTCCCCGAAGTCGTGTCCAAATACCTCACAACGCAGTCCCATGCACGGCCATTTACGTCGTACGATTAAGAATGTATTCACCAGCAATGACATCTTTGTCGCGTTAGCCGCGGGCGGGAACGTGTCTGTGACCAGCCTCGCCCCGTCGCTAAAGTAGTTGTCAAACCCGTTTACTTGCGCTCAACCCCATATTGATTCTGGAACCACTATGAGGAGAGCAAGGAAGACAACGAGGATACCGAGACCAAGTATTCGCAGTACCCCTGCCGAACGTTGTCGGCTCGGAGGAAGAGATTCAGCTAACCCAGAGAACGCAAACGCGATACCCAAAAAGAGCATGTTGTGAGGGCCGTTGAGTACAATACCGAAATACACCCACCCAAGGATGCAAATGAACGAGAAGAGTGAGAATAAGAGGCCCTTCCGTCGTCCGTCTGGTTCACGAAACAGCATCCGTTGAACTGCCTCCATACGTCCTACCAGAAGTTTGACCCGCTAAAGAGTTCCCCTGTGTTGACTGTAACTGAATTAGCATAGATCACTGCCGAGGATTTTAACAACCCCGGGAGTACGCGACAACAATGGGGTTTACAGAGAAGTTCGATGCTGCAGAACCGACACATAGGCTCGTCTCTCGGAGTCTATCCGGTGTTAAGGACTGGGACGAACTCGGCGGTGTGACAGTCGAGAACCGGGCGATTCGCGTTCTGATGGACTACGGAACCGTTGTCCACCTAGAGCTTGAGCCAAAACACGGTCAATTTGAGACGGTACAACGGGAGCTAGTGCGGGTTCCCGACTCGAAATGTATGTTTGTCCGTTCGGATCACGAATTTCGAGCGTCGCTTCCTGAGGACCGGGTGGTGATTGAGTCAGTACTCGAAATCCCGGACGGTGATACTGACGTGTGGACGGACCGTCTGTTCTACTTCGACGAATTTGCAGTCTTGACCGACCAGTCGTGGCTGTATCGCTCAGTACCGCATGAGACCCATATCCGAGAAATCAACGCGGGTGGACACGAGGGAGTAATTGAGGAATTGAACGAGACACTCGATCCGGTACGAGGTTCGGCTGTTGTCCCGTTTGGCGGGCTTGTCTCTTGGACAACTGACGATACCACGTATGATTTGAAATGGGACTCGCTGTATTGCTCCAATAAAGAGAAGAGCGCATCATATGATTTGGAACGACTGAAGCAGGTGACTGTGCTGTTTTCTGAGGATAGCCTACGTCTCGATTGGAAGCCGGTATCCCAGGAGTCGTTACTTCGTCGAACGGTTTGGCGAGTCCTGAATCCGGAGAGTGCCACTCCACCAGCACACGTCGAGATTCCTGCCGGTGAAGACGGAGAGAAGATACTGGAGGCGTTCCGTCAGCTACGTGAGAAACTTGGATATGAATATAGCGTTGAGACTGCTTCGGATTAGCACTCCTGATCAGTTAGCATCAATAATTGGTTCGTCTGTACTGACCAGTTCATGCCACGAGTAGTTGTCCCAGAGTGGTGCCCTCCGACGGTCGGATTTTGTGGCCCTCTGCTGGCCGAGCGAGTATGATTCCGCCACAGATCGGTGTCGGCGTGATTGTTGCAACGCTTGAGCAAATCCGTCAACGCGGACACAGCGCTCACACGAACTCCCGAGACTGAGCCAACCTTTCCCGTACGACAAAAATATGACGACTTTGATTCTTTCTGAATGCTTGAAAGTGACATTATGAAAGTATATATGAGAAGGTAATAGTTTCTCCTGTAATCAGTAGAACCACCGATCAGTAGTTCTACCTGTAGGCCGTCCTCAGAACGGCTATCCCATTCTGATGGGCTGGACAAAAGCGCACGCTCATAAACGCTACGAGTCCGAAAAGAAGCAATATTCTCCATAGCGGTTGTCTTTGACCATGACAACAAATCACACAGAAATCCTTCTCCAAGGACTAGAGCAAAACACATGGCGAGCCTCTGTGTTTCTCGTATGTAATACGAAACATCCCTGAGCTTTACTTCAACAAGTTTGGACCATCCCTGATAGCACACTATGGAAATCGGACTACTGTCAAATATATAAGCTAAAACACAGGACAAAGAAACTCTCCGTTTTCATATGTTTGTGACACGACGAACCGACCACCGCTGGAAATTGGCTTTAGAATATCTTGCTGACACATCCCTCTAAACTAAACACTACCAGTTGACCGTCCACAGCAAGCTTACAGTGCTTGCCGTTGAACTCAGTACTTCAGATATAGTAACAATTGAAACGATGTACACACTGATCGCACTGCCGTCGTGCGATCAGGTGCGCATTGATTTTCAATGGCTACTGTCGGACCGTGTCGGGTGACGCTACCGCGGCACCCTTCTACAGCGACAGCTCGACGTGGCCCACAACTCCCAATACTAAGTTGAACCCCTCACAGAAGTACTGGCTCCGGAAAACCCTCTTGACAGATAATAAATAGCAAATCGAAGAATTTTACTTTTAGGCCAGCCTAATCCACTCATGTCGAAGAAGTCTCGAAAGGTCGTGGCTGGAGAATACGACGTTGTTATTGTTGGCGGAGGAGTCGGAGGGATTACAGTTGGTGTTTTTACGAGTCGATACGGACTCTCCACACTAATCCTAGATCGTGGTCGGTCATCACTGGGCCGGATCGCACATCTGGAGAACTTTCCTGGCTTCCCTGGCGGAATCGATACGCCAACATTCCAGAAACTTTTGCACGCACAAGCCGAGCGAGTCGGTTGTGAAATCACGCGTGAGAAGGCTGTAGAAGCAAGCCAGACAGAAGACGGCTTTCGTATTGAGACTGAAACGGGTGACGAGTATGCAACTGAATCGCTCGTCGCGGCAGCAAAGTACGGGCGAGAGTGGCTCGAAACACTTGACGAGGGAGAATTTCTGGGGGACGACGGGGGAGTCGATATCAATTGGGAAGAGCACAAACGCTACGGTCGAACATCGGTAGATGGACTCTATTTTGCTGGTCGACTTGGGACGGCTGAGGACCAAGCTGTGGTCGCCGCAGGACAAGCGGGCGAGACTGCGCTCGGACTGATCCATGACGTGCGGCGTGATGAGGGCTTGCCCGAGGATCTCGCAACTCACTACACTGACTGGGTGTTCGTTCAAGGGTCTGTCATCGACGGTGATTGGGAAGCACACGTCCGGAAGGAGTTCCCGGAACGGGTTGGAGACGCCGACCTCTCCGAGGCACGTTTCGATGAGCTACAGTCACAGTACGTCGAGCGGAAGGTGGAGCAAGCGATCTCACCATCCGAACAGCGCAAACGGCGTCGGGATGGTCACCGGCATCTCGTAGAGCACATCGACGACGATGCGGTACTTGAACGGGCCGAGGAGATCAAAACGGAACGGTCGTCTGGACTGGACGACGAGCGACAGTAGTTTGAGACCGGACTCTAGAAAGCCCCGTTGACGATGTCCGCGACGCGCTGCCGGTCAAACAGTTCCGTGTCGTCCGTCACGTCCCCGAATACGTCGGGGTAAATCTGTTTTGCGGCCTGTTCGGTCAAAAACAGGTTGTGGATCGGTCCCTGATGGAGGTATCCGCCACGATAGACGCGACCGTTCTTGACGGCCGTCAGTTGGCTACCGACCGGATGATCTTCCATATATGCGAGGATGGTATTTCGGAACTCCTCGACCGACATCTCGGCGAAATTCCGGAACAGAATCACGTCCGGGTCCAAATCGAGTAGCCCTTCGTAGTCGAGGTCCATGTTCCCCGTAGTGCTCTGATTCTCGATGTCCGTCCCGCCAAGTGCGTCGCTCACGCCGAGGTCACGCCACTGCTTCTTACTCGTTCCCTGGTCGTTGAGCCGGTACGGTGTGAACTCATCTGGTTCCTGCGTGACACCGTACGTAAGGAAGACATTCGGTCGCTCATCGGCTGTCGGGAGTTGGCTCTGTATGTCCGCAATGAACTCGTCGTGGAGTTCTTTGAACGCCGCATAGCGCTCTTGTTCTTGGAACACCTGTGCGACCTTTTCGAAGGCCTCGTACAACGTGTAGTACCGGTAGTCGTGCCAGTCGTCCGATCTTCGGAAGATCAAGTTCCCCACGAACGGGGCAACGTTCGTGGTAATTTCCTTGATGTCCGACTCATCCCAGTCGAACCAATTAATGAGCATTTGCGGATCGTATAGGTGGACATCGTTGTCAAGTTCGTAGAATTCTTCCTTTGTCCGGACCTCTGGATAACTCTCGATAGGTTCGGTATCGATCTCCACGCCTGGTATTTCGTTGTACAGATGTGTGTAGTATCGGTCAGCACCTCCGATACCGGTCATGCCGTCGGCTTGGCCCAGTGCGACCCCCATATCAGCGTAGCTACCGTCGTAGGCAATCCATTGATCAGGAGTTGAGTCGAACTCTACCTCACCTATCGGTTCCATCGTTACCGAATAGTTAGTAGATTCAGTAGCGGTCTCAGTTGATTTCTCCGTTGTATTATTGGCCGGAGTGGATTGAGAGTCAGATCCAAATACACCGGCACAGCCCGCCAGCAATCCGCTGCCTGTAGCAACTCCGCCGTACTTGAGGACATCTCGCCGCGTTGGTGTTTCCTGGGAACCGTTATTGCCGTCCATACTTTTAGGCCAGCCTAATCTCACTTAACGTTGGCGTTTTAGGACGGCCTAAAAGGCGTTGTGAGTGGATTCGCTATTTCGACGTAGACCGACTCGTCATCTAAAGTCGAATCCAGTTCGTCATATCCCTCGAACCTCGTAAACAGGTTCCCCTTGCATGGTATTTGATCGCTGTCGAGTAGTACTGAGAGAAGGTCGGAGGTTGCGGGCTCGATCTCCACAAGAGACGCTATCTCTTCGCGGAGAACCTTTAATAGCGTAGTTTCATCAGCAGCCCGGCCGACACCCAGTGCGTTAATCACACCGAATGCATTGTTGATGAATAGATAGTATCTCAGGCAACGGTCAATAATTTCGTCGGAGCAAACGGTTTCTACCCGATTTTCCAGGCCGGGAATCCAGCTATCGACCAGATCGTACCGTGATCTGGGGAAGCAGTATCCACCGTTGTCTCGATAGAACCCTTCCTTTGGCCAGCCGTCCTCATCCAGTCGAACTACAGTGTTTTGCTGATGAGCTTCCAGTCCGACACCAAGCTTGAAGTACGACCACACAACAGGGTGAATTACGGTTCTCAGATACTGACGGAACCACTCACGGGCTACTTTTGACGCCGGACGACCCTCCCGCTGTGCTATTCGCTGGATGATCTGTGAGACCCACGGTGGCTCAGACGGTCGATCCTGACAGAGCGCAACGACGGTAGCAGTATTCTCCGTAGAAATGCCTCTGAATGGGTTTTCTCGAAGAATCATCTCGAACCCCGATTCGCTTCCGGAGCCGACATCGATTGTTGCAGCAGCAGCGTCTGCCAATATCGAGAACTGCGGATGAGCATCACTGAGCCGATCGGCGTACTCTGTAGTGAGAAGCTCGGCAGCGGCGACTGCTAACCGAAGTTTCGACCGCGGTATTGTTCTCTCGGCGTTCGTTATCTCTATGGCTACCGAGGATTTGACCATATAGGGAGTTTCGGGGCTCCATAGCGTCCGAACAGAAGAGGTAGGATAGAATGTGGGACCGAATTCGCCAAGATCGATCAGGTGTCCCGTGTCTATTACATCCGCCACGTATTGTCGTGAGCGTAGGGCGTCAGCCTGCCACGGATGGACGGGAATAAGTAACTTTCCATCGTTGAGAGCAGACTCTGCTCGCTGCGGGATCATACTGTTCGCTTCGCGGAGTCCCGACGAGATCCACTGGGTTGCACTCTCGTCGTGTGCCGACCATTGTGAAACGATCTCGGCATCAGCGGCAAAGTAGTCGAGCTGAAACGAACCACGGAGTTCTGGTGCATACTCGGCAACCTCGTGCTCCGCGATTCCCTCACGGCTCTTTGGAGTCGGATGGAGGTGGTGACCGTAACAGAGCGACTGTTCTGCTCGAATGAAAGTGGGGAGTTTCTCCAAGTGAGCAGCGTTGTCACTGCGTTCACGAATGAATCGCTCTATTTCGCGCTGTGAGACAAGGATACGTCGCAGTAAATCGGTCGCCTCGGTTGTATCTGCTCCCGTTGACAACATAATCTCGCGGCGGATAAACGCAGCCAGCGTTCCAGCGTCTACTGTAGAAGTCTGGCCCTTTTGACGGACGTGTATCGGAAGGTGAAATATGTGTCGACCGGTTTCAGAGTCGTATCGAAGCGCTGCATACACCGCAACCTCCTGTTGTGTGAATGGTACGTAAAGGATGGATTCAGTACTGTGAACCGACACGGGAGCCTCCGCACCGGAAATGATCCGTCCATTACCGGTCTCCCGGTGATAACAGTTCAGTAGTGCATGCAGGGTAGCTGATTCAGCGTGCTCTGCTGGCGTTTTGCAGTTTGCTCCGAGCCCCTGTGACCTCTTCCTGTCGCTCATAATTATATCCCGGCTGTTTCGTCTATCGCCGCTTCGACGGCTTCGGTGAAACGAACGGCAATCTTGTTCACTTGGTTCTGGTCGATAGTGAGTGGCGGCAGGAACCGTGCGACAGCTGAGTCACGGCCACCGGTTTCGATGACGAGTCCGCGATCAAAACACTCCGCCTTCACCGTCGACGCAAGTTCGCTGTTTGGCGGGGGAACCTCTCCATCGTCAGTGTCCACCGTCTGGTCGACAAACTCTACACCGAGCATCAACCCACAGCCACGTACGTCACCGATCGCATCGAAGCGGGCGTTTAGCGAGTCGAGTTCCTCTCGAAGCTGCTCGCCCATCTTCGCTGCGTGCTCGTCAAGGTCGTTTTCTAATACGTGCCGTATTGTTACTCGGCCGGCGGCCATTGCAAGCTGGTGCCCGCGGAACGTTCCGGCATGAGCGCCAGGTTCCCACACGTCGAAATTCTCATCGTAGACAACAAGCGCCAGTGGGAGACCGCCGCCGACCGCTTTCGAGCAGGTAACGATGTCCGGAGTGATTCCTGCGTGTTCGAACGCCCATGTCTCACCAGTGCGGCCCAGACCGGTCTGGATCTCGTCAACGATCAGCGGAACGTCGTTTTCACGCGTCATTCGGCGGAGCTTCCGCAACCACTTGTCGGGTGCCGGATTGACGCCGCCCTCTCCCTGAACGGGTTCGACGATCGCCGCCGCAGGGTCGGTGACGCCGCTCTCGGAGTCAGCGATCACTCGCTCTACAAATCGGCTGATAGATTCGTGTTCACCTGCCTTCAGCCCGAACGGATGACGGTATGGGTCCGGGTATGGTAGGTGGTGGACGCCTGGCATAAGCCCCGGAACTGCCTCTTTCGCATCGGTGTCTCCCATAAGGCTGAGAGAACCATTAGTCATCCCGTGATACCCGCCCTGAAAGCCGAGGACGCTTCGGTTGCCGGTCGCAGTTTTCGCCAATTTCAGTGCGGCCTCGACGGCGTCAGTTCCTGCCGGGGAGCAGAACTGTACTTTTGCCGTGTCCGAGAACTCGTCCGGGAAGCTCTCGAATAGCGCGTCCACGAACGCTTCCTTCTCAGGGGTCGTGATATCTAATGTGTGGAGGGGCCGGTCCTCGGCTAGCACTCGCTCCACCTCCGAAACCACGTCTGGATGGTTGTGTCCGAGGGCTAGCGTCCCGGCTCCAGCCAAGCAATCGATGTACTCGTTTCCGTCGGCGTCGACAAGTATCGCACCTTTGGCTCGTGCGACTGCGAAGGGAAGTGTTCGTGGATACGTCCGCGCGCTGGACTCTCTATTCTCTTGGCTCTGCCGTAGTTGGGTATTAGATTGCTCGTATCTTCGGTGCGGGATTCTCCCTGAACGGCTGGATTCTCGATACATGCGTTTTTTAGGCTAGCCTAAAAACACAAAAGCCTGTCGGGTGATTGAAAAATGGCGGTGAAATCTGACAGCCGGAATTTTATTCTACATCGCTACAGTGAATGAGGTGGCAAGGGTCTGTGTTAAGCGGTAAGAGCCTAATACACGCTTCGTAGGTGCTCCATCTCCCACGATTGTGCGCTGTCGTACGCGAACTGGCGCCAGTGACTGCGTTTTACCTGTACATATGTTTCGAACAACGCGTCACCGAGCACGTCCCGCAACACGTCGTCGGACTCAAGTTCGTCAAGCGCCTGGCCAAGCGTCCGGGGCAATCGCTCGACACACTTTTTAGACCGCTCCTCCGCAGTGAGATTCCCTGGATCAACGGAGAGTGGTTCGGGAACCTCCAGACCCCGATCAACACCGTCGTATCCAGCCCCGAGAAGTCCCAGCAAGCAGAGATAGGGGTTCACCGTATTGTCCGCACCACGGAATTCCAGTCGTAACGAGTTCCCACTCTGATCGCCCGCGTTAAGCGCCGGGACGCGAACCAAAGCCTCTCGGTTCTCCTGTCCCCAGCAGACGTACCCTGCTGCACCGTTCTGCGGTCGTAGTCGGGCGTACGAGTTGGCAGTGGGGGCTGCAAGGGCTGTAAGTGCTGGTGCGTGCTCTAGCACACCGGCAATGAATTGCTTGCCTATCCGGCTCAGGCTCCCATCCCCAGAGTCGTAGAACTGGTTCGTCTCCCCGTCCCAGAGTGAAACATGAAGGTGGCAGCCATTCGTCGCGTTATCAAACGGCCTAGGTAAGAACGTGGCCCGGTATCCATCAGATCGGGCGACGCTGTCGACCGTCTCACGAACGAGGACGTGCTCATCGGCCGCACGGAGTCCAAACTGGTGACCTGTCACGATTTCGTGCTTTCCGGGGGCGTACTCTGGATGGTACTTTTCCACAACGACGTCTTGTTCCTCGAGAGCATCGATAGCTCGGAGGATCGTCCCGTGTGTTTCGCGCGTGCTTTCTGTAAGATATGCGCCGGGCGAACCGATAGTCTGGTCGCCGCCTTCTGGGTTCCGCTCAAACAGATGGAACTCGCTCTCGAAGGAGACTCGTGGCGACAAGCCTTTACTCTCGAGGGTGCGCGAGAACGAACGGAGGGACGAACGAGCGTCAATCGTCCAGGGATTCCCGTCGAGCGTTTGTATGTTGCAAAACATGACTCCTGTTCGCTCCGCGTAGGGAAGGGCTCGAAACGTGTCTGGGTCCGGACGGAGCCGAACTTCCCCGACAGTCGTGAGATGACCGTCCTTGTTTCTCCGCCCGACCGCGTTGTACATTTGAATCAACTGTGAGACGGTCGTTCCGTTTTCGATTGCTTCGTCCAGTTTGGCCGTGTCAACAGTTTGCGCGCGAACTGCGCCGCTCTGTGTGACGAAGAGCAACCGAACAAGGTCGATATCTTCCTCTGCACATCGGGACTGGATAGCTGGTTCTTTTGTCATCAGCACTCCTCGATAGGAGATGTTATTAGGCTAGCCTAAAAAAGTAGGCGCTGTAGTGTGAAATGCACGATGCTATAGTAACAATTGAAACGATTCACACACTGATCGCACTGCCCTCGTGGATCAGGTGTGCATTGATTTTCAATGGCTACTAGCCGTCCATACAACACACCGTTCTTGCAGGACAAGGTTTATATATAATTTAGGCTAGCCTAAAACTAGGCGATTACGATGTTCGTACTCAGTCACTGCAAGAGCGACAGACGGATTGCAAACACAGACGGGGAGTACAGATAATGGAGTACTCAGACACGGTACGCTCCACATTCGGAAGCGACCACTGGAAGCGGGCGAACGAGGCTATGTTACGGAAGATATTTGCGGAGTTCACCCGCGAGGGCCTTTTAGCTCCGACGGAGACACGGACCGTCCCCGCAGAATCCGACGAGCCCGTCGAGGAGTGGACTCGATACGTGGTACGGTTGACAGATGGTGTCGAGTACCAGTTCGACGCGCATCAGCGCGCGCTCGGAACCTATCGAGTCCGTTGTGACTCGATCATTCGACGTGACGGTATTGCAGGGACTGAGCCGGAGCCGGCAGACGACCCGATTCAGTTCCTGGTCGACGCCCAGGCGTATTTGGGAACCAGCCAGACAACCCTCGCACGCCTCCTCAGAGAGTACTACAACACACTCGTCGCCGACACACACGTTCGCGCGTCGAAAGATAACCGTGAGCGTGAGTCGATTCTTGACCTCCCCTACGCAATGGTCGAAGGAGAACTGGAAGGACATCCCAAGTACACATATAACAAAGGCAGGGTCGGGTTCGATTACGACGACTACCATAAGTACGCCCCCGAGACGAAACGTAAGCGGACACTCTCCTGGGTCGCGGCACATGAGAATCGGGCCACGTTCACGTCGGTTGCTGGGATCTCACAGAGAGAACTCCTTGAGAACGAGTTGGGGGACCAGTATCAGGCGTTCAGGTCACGGCTTTCGAGTGACGGGCTCGATCCGGACGACTACGTTCTCTTTCCTGTTCACGACTGGCAGTGGACGGACAGCGTTATCCAACTGTTCGCTGGCGACATCGCGGACGACTTGCTCGTCCCTCTCGGTGAAGGTCCCGATACGTACCTTCCCCAGCAGTCCATTCGTACGTTCTCAAATGTCACGGATCCCGAGAAGAAGCATGTGAAGCTCCCCATACGCGTGCTGAACACCAACGTGTACCGTGGGATACTCGGTGAGCAAGCTGAAGCCGCCCCTCGTGTGACCGAGTTCGTACAGTCAATCCTAGACGACGATCCGTATCTTCGAACCAATTGTAACCTCGTCCTTCCCGGAGAAATCGCAGGTGTGAACTACGAACACCCCAAGTTCAGCCAACTCGAGGACGCTCCGTACCAACTTCACGAGCTACTCGGGTGTGTCTGGCGAGAGAGCGTCACGCCTTCAGTAGACTCCAGCGAGTCCCCGATAGCTCTGGCTGCAGTGTACGAGGATGACTTCGATGGGACGCCGGTCGTGGCAAAACTCGTCGATCGATCGGGGATGACACCGGAGACGTGGCTCACCGAGTTTCTGGAGACTCTGCTGAATCCAATTCTACACTGTCTCTATCGCTATGGTCTTGTATTTATGCCGCACGGTACGAATGTCGTCCTGATACTGGAGGACGACGTTCCCACCCGGATTGCGATCACGGACTTCGTTGACGAGGTTGCGGTCATAGACCGGAACTTCCCTGAACTGATCGAGAAGCTCCCCGAAGAACTCCGCGACGATGACCGATACACGCACAGTATCGTGAAGCGGAAACCACCGATTCTCCTCTGTCATCGAATCGTGGGAACGCTGTTCGACGGTGTGTTCCGGTTTGTCTCTGACGCGCTGGAGCGAACCCACGGACTCACTGAAGCAGCGTTCTGGCAGCACGTTCGGAACACCATCGAAAACTACCACAAAAAGTTCCCGAGATACGAGGATCGGTACGAAGCAATCGACCTTTTTAGACCTCGGTTCCGGAACTACTGTCTCAACCGGAATCGGTTGCTGGATCACGGCTACACGAACACCAATACGCGCCCGAAAGTGCGCCATCACGGTACCATTCCCAACCCACTCGCTGAGTTCACATGATACGCATTGACCAGACTTGCGAGAATCAAGAGTTCAATAGCAGCAGCGTTTTGAACACATGACAGAGGAGAACACAGGCGGGGACGGGTCCACTATCGACGAACTCGGACGGGACATCGAACAGCCTCTCCGTAGTCTGTTCGTTCGATATGGACGGACGAAGCAGCGACGGTTAGCACTCGGATTGTTCGCCAGTGTCGTCTCACGCGGAGCAGGGCTCGTCACGCCGATAGTTCTGGGAACAACCATCGACGCCGTCTTTAACAATGAGGGAGCGTATACACTTCCTCTCGTCCCCAGTGCCTGGTTGCCATCGGACGCAACGAGTCAGTTTTGGCTCTCAGCCTTGCTTGTTGGCGGGTCGCTCGTACTGGTCGCTTTGACGGCATGGCTCCGAGACTATATGATGAATGATTTCGCCCACGGTGTTATGTACGATATTCGAGCGGACAGCTACAGGAAGTTCCAAGAGTTAGACACGGTGTTTCAGGAGGAGGTAGACACTGGGGAGGTCATGTCCATCCTGAACAACGACACGACCAATTTGGAACGGTTCTTCGACAACGGACTTCAAGACATGGTACGGATCGGTGTCATGGTGGTCGGAGTTACGGGAATTCTTCTTCATCTCAACTACCAGCTCGCAGTGATTACACTGCTCGCACTCCCGCTTTTCATAGGTTTCACATGGTGGTTCACCCAGGCGGTCGAGCCACGATACGCCGGCTGGCGGTCGTCAGTCGGGCATCTAAACACTCGTTTGCAGAACGCGATCAGCGGCAGCCTACTCGTCAAAACAGCGCCAGCAAAGGGATACGAGGCTAACCGCATCGATAACGCGGCGAAAGATCTGTACGACGATGCGATCAGTGCAATCAGATTGAGTGTTGTTTACCGGCCTGGCATGCGGTTTTTAACCGGATTGATACTCTTCGCAACGTTCGTCGTCGGAGGAACTTGGGTGTTCACCGGGCCACCAGGTCCGTTAACGGGTGATCTCACTGTCGGTACATTCGTCGTATTTATGTTACTCACCCAACGGCTCACCGACCCACTCGCGAAGCTTTCCGACGTCGTCGACCGGTACGAGAACGCGAAAGCCTCTGGAAAGCGGATCTGTGGACTCCTACGAGCACCCACGTACGTAACCGAAAATCCCGACGCAGCGGTGCTCGACAGCATCGATGGTCACGTCGAGTTCGATACAGTGTCATTCGCTTACGGGACAAATAATCCTGAGTCGAGCGCTGACGAACCTGTACTTGCTGACATCTCGTTCACGCTGAATCCGGGCGAAACCGTTGCACTCGTCGGCCCGACTGGTGCAGGAAAGTCGACGATAGCAAAGCTCCTCTTACGATTATACGATGTGACGAGCGGAGAGATACGAGCGGACGGGCACGATATTCGGGAGGTGACGCTAGGGAGCTTGCGCGAGTCCATCGGATACGTCAACCAAGAGCCATTCCTATTCGATGGCACGGTAGCGGAAAACATTCGATACGGGCAGTCACAGGCGAGTGACGAAGCCGTCCGACAGGCGGCACGAGCGGCACAGGCACACGAGTTCGTCGAGAATCTCCGAGACGGGTACGGGACAGAAGTCGGGGAGCGCGGTGTGAAGCTCTCTGGGGGACAACGCCAGCGAATCGCGCTTGCCAGAGTATTCCTTCAGGATCCGGATGTCGTCGTTCTTGACGAGGCGACGGCAAGTGTTGACACGGAAACGGAACTGCTGATCAATCGGAGTCTGACTGAACTTGCGGAGGAACGCTCCACGATAGCAATCGCGCATCGTCTCTCAACGGTCTGTGATGCAGATCGGATACTGGTCATCGAAGACGGACAGATAGTCGAGCGCGGCACTCACAAGTATTTGCTGGAGGAAGACGGGTTGTACGCGATGCTGTGGAGAATTCAGACTGGAGAGATGGACGAACTCCCCGAGCGTTTAGAGCGTCATGTTGCGAACGACTCTGTCGTAACTAGGTAACCTACCTACCCAAAACGTCGTGTTTAGTCAAGGGTCAGGTAATTACTCTGGTGATCCGGGTCCGAGATTCTGCTTGGCGATGGGAAGAAATCGAATATCCCGCGGTCGTTGCAATAAGCTTTGGTGGAACTGTCGGCTCACAGGGGCGTTTTTAGCGACAGTGTCTGTTGGAGAAACCGCTAGAAAGAACCATAGAACCGATTAAATCACCACATCTTACAAGTGTACGCTTGTTATATCATGATGGTGGTGTTTATACTTGTAAATTCAGGCAGAATATGTGAGAAATATTTTATGTTATTACATAGCACTGGTGTGGCGTTTGGGTTTATTACACATCGGCCACTGCTTCCCATCCATTACTAGTGCCCGAGAACACCCCGTTTGGGTGCTTTAGCCGTCCCAACCCGGAAGACAAATAATCCAACCGCTAGGTAGGTAACCGCCTGCCCGACCAATACCCCTAGGTCGAATACCGGAAGTTCCCACACGCGGAGTTCGCGCTTCCGTTCATCGGTCAGATAGTCATCAGACACGACTTTGGCACTTGCACTACCCTGCTCGCCAGCGATATCTTGGACGTGTTCCAGTAGATCCTGCGTGGTTCGCGAATACGCATCGTACCAGAACCGCCGGCCCATGTGCGACTTCCGTGCGACGCCGTCGATCTCTTCTGGAACTCGGCCTTCTCGGCAAGGTCGTGGAACTAGCCTGCGATTGTGGCTCCGTCGACGTGGCCGTTTTTCGAGCGTTCCGAGGGGAACAGATAGCCGTCGATGCGGGTGGCTTGTACTGGACTTATGTCTCTACGGTGGTTTGGTAAATATCGCTTTAAAGCACACATCGCTATATGGATTGTTGCGTTGGAAGTTGAGACTACCGTGGGTTTAACAGGACTGTGATCCGTGGTTTCAGCCGAATCAACGAATGGAGACGGATTCAAATTGCTCTCCAAACGGTCGGTCTTGTGTACAGGCAACGAATTCAGAGTGGTTCTGAGGCACCAGCTATAGTAACGATTGAAACGATGTACACACTGATCGCACTGCCGCCGTGCGATCAGGTGTGCATTGATTTCCAATGGTACTATAGTGTAGCCACTCAGACGCCGCGCTAACCCGAACGGAGTACCTCACTTTCCGATTCCATTCTTCTTCAGCAGCGTCAACGTATTATCGACTGTCACAATTGGCGAGTGTGCGTATGCACCGGTCAATTCGACCTGCACGAGTCGCTGTATTAGTCATACAGACAAGACATTTATTTCCTTCTCCAGATACCCTACTCATGAATTATCGATTGGTCCATTCAATCTTTGCCCTCATAGTTGCAGCTTCACTCATCGGTGCTCCAATTACTATGTTGGACTGGAGCCAGGAGGCAGACTTCACTACTGAGCCTATCGAGGAATCCGACATCAATGAAAACAGTCCGGTACTCCAGTATGATAATCTCTCAAACTCCGCGCAAGACCCTGTTCGACGAGCCATCGAATCCCCCGACGGCCATTACACGATTTATGGGCATGAAGACTTTCCGGACCGTTTCTTCTACAGTGATACGATCAACCCCGGAAAGGGTCAGTATGTGATTGCCTATGAGGGGCAGTACTATCGGCTCTTTACGATGTCGGGTGGCGGATTCTTCTTCGTATATTTGGTCTACCAACTGCCGTTCATCATCTATGGGGCTCTCCTCGCCGGAGTTGCGTTCATGCCGTCACAAGGTTGGACCGGAACTCGAACTGAGGCACTTATTACTGTCCCCGGAATCGCGTTCCACCTCCTCGGTCCCGAATTTGACTTCCCTTTGCTTGCCCCAATACAATTCGTTAAACTTGGAGTTATCGCCGTTATTGTCGTCCTGATAGGACTCCTGTGGGCATACATGAGGGAGAGGAACGGCAAGCAGTATATGCGGTAGCCGCAATGAATCGCGACCGGTGGGTCATCCACTCGATCTGCGACCCATTGCTTTGTGCGAGCAGCGTATTCGATAGTGTCTGGTCTTGGTCACTTGAGATGCTCGTAGCCCCAACTCTCCAGTATTGAAGCCACAGTGTCGGGATTCTCTGCCGCCAGTTCGACGAACGCCTCGCGCAGATCCGTCACCGAGACATCTTTTGAGCGCATACCGAGTTCATCGGCCACGTCGCCCCTCACTTGGTCCTCTAATTCGGCGTATTCGTCACGGAGGAACGCGACGTGTTCGTTATCGCGGTCTTCTTTGACCGTCTGTCGGCGAATGACGTACGGGATTTCGTCTGTACTCATGTTGTCGGTGCTATCGCTTTCGGATTCGGACGGAGATTCGGCTGTCGTTTCAGGTGTTGGGTCCGGCGCTGGGTCGTCTTGCTCGTCGGTCGTCTCCTCGGCGAACGGGTCCTCTCCGGGGCCTTCTTTCATGCCCGCCATTTACGCCACCTCCTCGATAGCGCCGGGTTCCGGTGGGTTCGGGGCTTCGATCTCGGCTTGCGCTTCGAGGTAGCGAGCCAATCGGTCGTACTGTGCTAGCGTTTCGACCTCGTAGTCACGTCGACGGTCGCGATGGTCTCGGACATACGTGAACGCCGAGCACTGCTGTGCCCACGACCCTTCCATTAGCGAGGTACGGTCGCCGAAGATTTCTGGTGTCGAGTACGGGATCTCGCTAAGGACGCGCTTCTGGTCGTTCGTCCCTTTCACGCCGACCGGGACGGCCACAAGGACGCCTACATCGATTTCAAGCGTGTCTTCAAGCCCGGAAACGAGCTGTTCCAACCCCTCAACAGCGGCTTGACCCTTCGCGCTCGGTTCGACTGGGATAACCAACGACCGTGTGGCGTTGATAGCGTTGTGTAGGTGTGGGCCTTCCGTTGCCGGCGGGTCACAAATCAGCACATCGTACTCGTCACGAACGCCAGCATCGGCGAGCGTGCTGAGTAACGCGGCGTGAATATTGAACGCATCCCCGACAGCGGCGGCCTGGTCCTGTTCGCGGCGGAGCCAGTCCCCGAGATCGGCGAGTTGGTTGTGTTCAGGGATGACATCGACGCCGTGTTCAGCGGTGACGATGAGATCCTCAAAGTCACCTTTGGGCCGGTTGATCATATGCCGGGCGAGATGATCGATGTTCTTCGAGCGGTCCTTGTCGACGCCAAATAGCCGCGAGAGATTGCCTTCTTGCGGATCTAGTGGGACGACCAGTGGTTTGAGACCGGCGCGGGCGTGTGCGACGGCGAGGTTCGCGGCGGTCGTCGTCTTGCCGACGCCGCCGGCCTCGCTGTAAGTGCTGTATGAGAGCATAGCTGGTTGTTATAGCCTTCAGTTGAAATAACCTATTGATTGATTTTCCTGATTCAAGCAACTTGTTCAACTAACCGATTCAATCAACTGGTTCAATCAATTGGTTCAATCATCTAGTTCAAGAGGCAACACAAATCGACAAAATGCGGTCAGGGCACACCGCTGGCTGGCCGCGTCTGGTCGTCCGGATCGCTGTCACAAGATAGTACCATGGCTTAAGTACACAACCGCACTACAGAGGAGTCGAATGGGTTCGGAGCCGGAGCCGACGCACACGTCGCTGGAGACACTGCAGGAAGCACTCCAAACGGAGCGAATCACCTACGTCGATACGCTGAACGAGGATATCGGCACAGTCGTCGAGAGCGCAGACCAGCTCGCCTTCGATTACGTCGTCGGTGATGTCTCCGACTATGGTGTGTCCTCAAGCGACCACGTCCACCTCGATCTGGTCCACGAGGGTTCGACGATCCACTGCGTGCTCTTTGGGTACAAACGATCGACAATCGACACCACAATCGAGGATGGGATGCAGGTAGCTGTCAAAGGCTCGCTGTCGTACTACGAAGACGGGGGCAACGTCTCCGTCATCGTCGAAGACATCGTGGCGGTCGGTGAGGGCACGTACCAGCAGATCTACGAGCAAAACAGGGAACTGCTGGACTCGGATGGATTGCTCGATCCGGAGCACAAGCAAGCCCTGCCGGACTTTCCAGAACGGATCGGGATCGCCACCAGTGCGACAAGCGATGCCCGGATGGATGCGATCACCAGCGTCCACGAGCGGTATCCCGACGTGGATATCGTCATCCAGAACACGAGCGTTCAGGGCGACGATGCGATGATGTCGATCATGGGTGCGATCAGTGAACTCGATGACGACCCGCTGATCGACGTTATCGTGCTTACTCGCGGTGGTGGGTCCGACAAGCACCTCCGGGTGTTCAACGAAACGCCGCTCTGCCGTGTTATCCACAAAACCGAGACGCCAATCGTAGTTGGGGTCGGCCACGAGAACGACCGAACACTGGCCGACGAAGTGGCCGACAGACGGGTGATGACGCCGACCGAGGTAGGCAACATCGTTCCGGAGCGGACAACCCTTGACGCGGAGCTGGACACACTCGAAGAGCGTCTCAACACGGCCTACACAGCGACCGTCGAGACGACGCTGGAGACGATGGATGACCGACTCACCCACGCCTACAGACGGACCGCCGAATCGGACCTGTCCTCGTTCGAAGGCGAACTCGACCGCGCATACGACACGCACGTTCGCGATGCACTGACCGATCTTGAGAACCGGCTAGAGCAAGCACGCACCCAGTACGATCAGGAGCGGAAACGGAAACAGGAGGCCACAGCCTATCGCCGCCAGCGTCGACGGCTGCTGCTCGTCCTGCTCGCTCTGGGCCTGCTTGTTGTGGCTCTGCTCCTGTACATCCTGCTTCCACTATGAAAGACGAGACAATCGCCGACAAGACCGACCGGCTCGAACAGATTATCGACCAGCTCGAAAACGGAGACGTCTCGCTGGAACGGGCGAACGAACTCCATGCCGAGGGAACGAAACTGATCGCCGAACTCGAATCCGAACTAGCTGTTGGGGACGGCGAGGTTATCGACCGCTGAAGCCCGGTTGAATCCGTTTTGTGCTGTGGTATCCTCCCCCGCGAAAGCGTTCGAGAAGTACACGTCAGGCACAGTCTTCGCTCCGATTAATTCGTCACCCAATCGAGAGAGTCATTGTGCTGCCGGAGATACGTTGGTGCGACGTTGCCGTCCAGCTGGGGGACTGACTCACCAGCTCGGTCGACGATTGTCTGTTTCAGCAGGTCGCTGTCGGTCTCGAAGTCGGGATTGACGTGCAGCCGATAGTTGCGGTCGATAGTGAATAGTTCGCGGTCGAAAGCTGCGTGGTGAATCTTGCTGAGTGGGAGGACATTGGTGGGATCCGCCCGGTGCTGTGGGTAGTCGCTCCAGGGCAGGACATGAGCGACATCCAACAGCCCGCGGTGGTCAACGCCGGATATCGGGCAGGTCTTATCATACTGGACGAGGACTGTCTCCCGGAACTCCGGATCAACTGCACGGGCCTGAACCGTCGTTTCGTAGGTCGTTACCGTCGGAGTATCTGTGGTAGGTGCATCGGCCTGTGGGGTAGACCCAGCCCACTGCTCGACGGCGGTCTCAACGAACTGGCGGCCCTCATCTGTGAGGGCATACTGCTGGCCGTCCTTGTGGACGAGTCCGAGGCTTCGGAGCCAGTTTGCCCGCTGTTTGGCCATGTCCGTGTTGGCCGGATCCCAGCCCAAGCTTGTATGCGTCTTGAGTTGCTGGTGCCCGATTTCTTCGATTGTCATCGGAGCGGGCACAAGTGAGTACAGCAGGCTCCGGAGGCCGACGTTCCGGCGACACATGATTTCAAGGAGCGTTTCGGTCGTTTGCTCAGCGATGTAGGTGGGACCCTCCGGGCCGAGTCGCCAGTGGTGGCCGTCGCGTTCGATAAAGCCGACATCTTCGAGATAGTCGATCCGGCGCTGTATCGAGTCCCGGCTCGAAACTCGTTCGAAGTGTCCCCGGTGCCAGCCGATGAGTTCATCGGGAGTGGGCTGTTGGTCGTCGACGTACTCGAGGATTGCATTGAGTGTCTTGACGTAGTTCGTTGCGCCGCCGAACATCGGGACGATACTCCGGAGCCGGTCAGGTGGCATCTCTGGCTGGTATTTTGGAGGTCAGTACATGGTCTTTGGGACTACGCGGTCGGGTCACTAGTCAATAGCTGGACCGAAATTGAGTGCATTCCGAGTCTTCAGCGTAGTATTTTTGATAACTGTACTGGAGGGTAGACTCAGCTATAGGCTCGAAAGCGGTTGCAGTACACCCAGACAATCGTGGAACTGCTGTGGGTAAACAGCCCTACACCGGGTTCACATCCAGAACAAAACCCTGTATCCAGAGTACTGTGAAAACTACCTGGGGTGGTCAGTCACCGTTTGGATCGACGCCTGGTATTCGAACAGATTTGGGTTACGAAAAGAGCGCTTCTCATCGAAACTCAGCCGCTTGTGAACCCGGCGAAAAGACCGACAGCGATAATTTTGCTTGTGATAAACCAGCGAGTAGATGCCCTCCTCACGACGTCGATTTCTGGGATTAGCCGCCTTGGGAATTACCGGTTCAGCTGACTTCACGTCTCTCGATACGCAGAAACGTATTGGTAGTCAGTCACCCTCCGACTGGCCGATGGGCCGGTACGATCCTCCCGGAACCGGGCACAATCCCGAAGTATCAGGTCCAAAAGACGATGTAGCGGTTGCGTGGACACACCAGGCCCCGGATTGGTTTCGGGGGAGTACCCAACCGATCCGCCGTGGGAAGACGCTATACGTCGGTGGCAACGGACTGCTTGCGCTCGATACCGAGACTGGGAAGCGGCGGTTCAGCTTCCAGGGGCCGTATCACTCAACTCCAGCGATTGCCCCAGCCTCGATCTATCAGACGAAGACACTCGGTATAACCGGGTCAGATGGGGTTTACGGGCTTAACGCCAATGGCGGACGGGAACTTCCCTTCACAGATATGAGTGTCGGCGGCGAGCGATGGACAGGACCGCAATCGCCGACGCCCGGTTTCTTCGGGCCGGCCGAGTCAACAACGCCGGTCACTGCGAACGGGACGATATACACGGCACTACCTGGGACGAACTCAATCGTAGCACTGAACCCGAACAGTGGGGAGATCCTGTGGCAACAAACCCATCACAAAGACGAGGCGGTCAGTGGGACGTACAACAGACCCGCGGTGGACGACGGCCTCGTGTTCGTCACCGCGTGGCCACAAGAGGCCACTGCGTATCGTGCTGATACTGGTGAGCAACACTGGCACCATGAACTCGAAGAGATGACAATTCTGCCGCCAGTGGCGACAGACGAGGGCGTCGTCATTCAGACGCGTGAGTCAGTTCAGTTGCGAACCAGATCCGACGGCGCACTCCTGTGGGAACGCAACCTCGACGGGAATGTGACCGACAGCACGCCAGCGGTAGCCAACGGGACGATATTCGTTGCCGATGAGCGGGAGGAACTGCATGCGCTTTCGCTGGCAACCGGCGAGACACGGTGGACAGTTCCGTTCGACGGAAAAACGACGCCGGTTGTCGCTGACGGTCGCGTCTACGCTGTGGACTCACTCTGGGCACTGGAGGCGTTCGACGTCGCCACGGGTGAGAAACAGTTCGAGTACCATCCTTCGGAAGTACCCCTCTCGCCACCGATGGTCGGGGATGGTATGCTGTATCTGGCGAATCGTGGCCGAGTTCTCGCACTGGAGGAAGCATAGTGCCCCGAAAAGAGGGGGCTGGAAGCGAGACGGTGTCTTCACCTGGACACCCATCCCCGACGCCTCGACTGTCTACTCTGGGCGTTCTCAAGTCCGCGCTCGGGCGCATTCGTCGCGACCCTGTGCTCGCTGTCCCATTCGCCGTCGTTGGTGTGCTGGTTGCACTCGTCGACTGGCTTCGCCAGCACGATTCAATTCCAATGGCACCAACCGACGCGCTCAGTCAATCGGTCAGTGTCAACTACGCAGTGTTCCCGCAAGGGACTGCACGAACGGCCCGACACGTTGGTGCGTTGGTCGACCTCGAAACACGGTATCTCCTCTGGGCTGTGGGGCTCGAAGCCCTCGTTCCACTCGCAGTCGGGATCGCCGGTTGGGTGACGATTACACGAGTCCTCGATACCCACTCAGGTCCCCGTGCATTGAGCAGGTATCTTATCGCGCTGGCTGCGGTCGTCTCCATCCCGCAGCTGTTGGGCGGTTTCTCGGTGGATATCACTGGTTTCCTGTTCGGACTGCTGCTGTTGGCGGTTGCTCTGTTCGTTCTGACCCGTCTGTTCCTGCTTCCGGCGTTGCTAGTCACCGGACGTGGCTTTGTGACGGCGCTCAGGCAGAGCTATCATCGATCACAAGGTCAGGGCATGACCATCGGCGGCCTCATCATCGTCATTGGTCTCGCCTACTGGGGTCTCGCAACCGTACCGGTCGTCGGCGGCTTTCTGAGTACCGCGGTAGTGGCACCGGTCCACTCCGTGGCGATCGGAACCGTCTTTTCGACCGGCTCTCGTGGGACAGCGGCGATCCCGGCCAACCATGTCGAATCGAGGGATGCACGCTCGGGCGAGAGGCGGTAATACGTTTGTGAGCGGTCTCGCTGTTGTGGATCGTCACTAGCGCCTCACTCAGGCACAGGTTGCGCTACCACTGGTTCCAGCTTCCTCGAAGGTCAAACTGTGTTCCTGACCAGTTCTGGGACACGTCCGTACTCTAGTGTAGACGTGCGTCCCGTTATCGGCGACTTTCTCGCCGAGGTACACTGTCACGTCCCCACGCGTCCACCCATCAATCGTGGTCGTCACCGTCTCGCCGGGAGCGACGGTGATCTGTTGCGTGGGGACCCCATCGTCAGCGAGTGTGACGTTTCGATCCCCATCCGGCCAGATCAACTGCGAGAGCGTCTTGAGCCTGTGTTCGCCATCTCTGGTCGTGACCTCGAAATTCAGGTACATCGCCTGCTCTCTGCTTTCGACAGTGTACGCTGACAGTTGATACGCTGTCGTGTCGTTGTTTTCCACAGTCAGTGTAGGTTTGAAGGGTCCAGAGACGGTATCATACTGGACATAACCAATCACAAGCGCCGATCCGAGGAGGAGCGCGATTGTTCGACGGGAGACCATCCGTAGGATCGTGTTCCAACAGGAAACAGAATATCATTCCGATTGTCTCATCCGAGTGTCACGGCCAGAGTTGATAAATCGAGATCGAATCAGCGATTCGGGTTGCGATTGCTAATGAGGGGCCAGGGGACTCCTGCAGAAAACGGGACGTATTACCGCTGGGGAAGATACGGTCGTCGGACACAGTACTGGTAGTTGATTGTGCTGATGTACTGGCCTGTCTCCGCATTCGATGGGACAGTCGAACGGACAGATAACTTCCTACACCCAGTGCTGAACCAGGAACGCAGCCGATCATATCCGTTCTGCCTGCTCCCGTAATGTCGAAAAACTCACATGGATTTAATACACTTCAGTGACAATTACTCAGTATGGTTGCTCAATCGACACAGCGACAAGACTCGTTTTTTACACTCCCATCGCATCCAGTAGGGTACCTCGCAATCGTAGCTACGCTTACCACTGCTGGCATCCACTTACTGCTCGGTCCACAGGTCATGGGATTCAGTCAGACATTGGGGGCGCTGTTTATTCTGAATGGGCTTGGATTTCTTGGCGGGGTCCTCCTGTACAGTAGCCGGTACTGGCGACCCGAGCTGTACCTTGTCGCTGCGGGATACGCCATTGTCACCATTCTCGCACTGTTTGTGTTCCAGGGGTTCAGCTTTGACGCGTTCTATATGCAGGGGAACCTGAATCCGCTGGCCGTCGCAGCGAAGGTAGCTGAGGCCATCCTCGCCCTCTGTGCCATCTACTTGTACAGAACATCGGCTCCGTGAGAAGGCCATATTGACCGTCCATAGAAGAGGGACGCGTCAACGAGACACTGTTTTTCAAGGCAATCAAAGGATTTGTCAGTTAGTCCTAAATGATGGACCGGTTCAAGTCTGGGGTGACGTTCGTGGTCCTCGACCGAGTCATACTGTTGTCTCACCGATTCGGGGAGAGAGCACGCAGCAAATGAGCAGAACATCCATCAGCAGGTGCAGAGACAGGTGCCCCTTCTATTGGCTCTGGCGTTGGATGCGCTCCGTCAATCAGCTTTCTTGCTCTCAAAGTCATCGTCACCCCGAGAGTAACAACAAATAAGTGGCGCGACTGGTCCGGACAGGTATGGAGATCGTGGAACTCTCAGCAAACGAGCCTGCTGTCCGGCGCTTTATCGAGGAACTCTGGCTACCGTACTACCGCGAACTCGAAGGGACTGTCGATACGTTCTCACTCGCCGACGACGTCGACCTCGTCGCGGAGGAACTCCCGTTCCGCGTCGATCGACTCGATTCGGAGGAGTATCGAACGTGGATCGCCGTCGATGGATTCACCGACGAGACTCCACTCGCCGATGCTGACGGTGAGCTTGCCGGGTATATCGCGGCCGAAGTCGACGAAGCGCCGAGTGTCTTCGACCGCCCCGACCGACTGTTCATCTGTGACATCTACGTTGGCGAACCGTATCGTGGAACCGGACTGGCTGCGGACCTGTTCGACCGTCTCAGAGACTGGGCACGCGAAGCCGGATGTGAGGAGTTCAGTCTCGATCCGCACGTAGACAACGAGCGAGCCATCGCCTTCTACGAAAAGCTCGGATTCGAAAGGACGCAGTCTCACATGGTGGCTAGCGTCGACGACTGTGAGGAGAGATAGGAACTGATATTTGCCCGTTCGTTTGGAGGGAAATGGTGGGCTGCAATGGGCACCTTGCGTAGCGCCCACCACTTTGCTATGTCAGAGGCACGGCTGGGTTCTGGACCCGGGAAACCCAGTCAGATGACCAGCAGTCAGGGGAGCTCGAAGCGGGGACCAGAACCCACTCGGTTGTGACAGACGCCACATAAATAGCCTTTGTGGAACCACGGTAGCAAATACCACGCATCAACCCATTCACAATAGTGGCCAGCTCTACCACCCTACCGATGTTTCCAGTGGCGTACGCACTTGGACGTACACACTACCCCGTGGCTCCGCTGTGTACACCAGCAGCATGGTGGATAGGGGTGGGAGAAGCGGTCTGCAACGCACCATCCGAAGTCGTCTACTTCGACGACGGGCTCTACCCTGAAACAATCGATGGGATGGGTGAGTCCAATGGAATTGGACAGGGCACGGAACCCACTTGCTCCTGATACGAGTGGCCACGAAAACGCTTGTGTCACCCCCACGCTGTCTGTCGATTTTCCGATTACACAACTCACTCAACGATAAACTTCAATGAGACACGCTTGCACGACTCCGACGGTCCAAGCAGCAAAGGCTTGGGGAGATGATGTGCAGCTGGGGGGAGCGGCGTGCTACACACCATTGGAAGCCGTCATCTACGACAACGGGTTCTGGATCCGGGCCGATCGGTGAATCGGATACGATTCAGGGGGGAAGTGGAGTGGGGACCAGAACCCAACTATTCAGTACGTGCTTGGTATCAAAAATACTTGTGATTCAGAGTTACAGTCTATCCATCCGACAACTGCAGAGGCTCCACCGTCCCGCCACCAGAAGGTGGCTCGATGACTACCCCACCGAGCGTTGGCGAGATCGGTACTCGTCGCCTGTACTACCGTTCAAAATGCTCAAATCTGATTTTGATACTACGCTCGACCTAATACCCGACGACAGTAATTCGTGAACACAATGGTGACAGTCTCCGCATTCAAAGACGGATCCGCTGCCCTCCGAGAAAACCCGATCCTGTTCGTTGCCGGGCTCCTCATCGGGGCCGTAAGTCAACTCCAGTACGTGGATCATCTGATCGAATCACCACTACTGTCAGCGGGTGTCTCTCTCGTATGGCTCATTGTGTTCCCGTTCGTTCTCGGTGGCTTCATCGGCACCGCACAGACCGCAATCGAAGGAGTAGACGCGTCGTTCACCCAGTTTTTCATTGAAGGGCGAACACATTATTTCCCACTTCTCCTCGCAACTGTGTTGTTCATACTTATCGTGCTCGGGACCGCTGTCGGACTCGGATTTATCGGGTTCATCCTCGGTATCGGATCGATGGCACTCGCCCCAATTAACGAGATGGCTGCCTTCGTCGCCGGCGTCGGATCTATACTCATCTGGCTGCTGTCCATCCTCGTTGTCATTATGTTCGTGCAGTTCTACGACACTGCGATTGTCATCGAGAACGAGAGTGTTACTGATGCGTTCCGAAAAAGTGTTGCACTCGTCCGCTCAAATCTCAGAAGCGTCGTTGGATTCTCGCTGGCGTGGAGTGTCCTGCTGAACGCCTTCTTCATCCCCGAATATCTCGTCCGGTTGACGCTGACGGACGCTGGACCGGCTGACGTATTACCGATTGAGATAGGGATTCCGATGACCGTCTTGCTCCCTCTCGGGATCGCTCTGTCTTCAGTCGGCTTCGCGTACTTTTATACGGTCTACACGGCCTATTACTTGCGATTGACTGCTGTCCCGGAATCAACATAAACACCGACCAACAATTACAACCGATAGTTTCGAACAGCAACCAGCCGGGTCAGATCCCGTGCTCCAGCCACAGCAGCTACTCACACACATGGCACGACTTCTTCCAACACAAACTGACGCCGCCGTCGAACGAAGTGATAACCCCGCTATCTTGAGTCTCGATGACGACACGACACGGGAGGTAATCGAAGCGTTGTCCTCCGAGACTGCGTACGAGATTTTCCAACTGCTCAACGAAACGCCAGCGACACCGGCACGGATCGCTGAGCAACTCGGCCAGAGCCTGCAGAACGTTCACTATCATTTGGAGAATCTCGAATCGGCCGGCGTAATCGAAGTGACTGACACCTGCTATTCGGAGAAAGGCCGTGAGATGAGTGTATACGTCGTATCAGAGGACCCGACACTCCTCTTTCTCGGCACTGAGGACGACCGCCCGAGTCTCAAACGTGCGTTCAAATCGTTCGCTTCGCTGCTTGGTCCCCCCTCGGTTTTACTCGCTATCGGCGAATCCGTCTCACAGTTCATCACTGCCGAATGAGCGAACACACCGACCCCCCAGTCCGAAGCGCTTCTACCAGTGACGACACAAGCGAGTGTGACGTGGCACCAACGATCAAGTCACGGGAAGATATCGATGGCTGTGGTTGTCTCGAATGCCGAAACATCGAGACGACGACCACCAATCGGACCGTCCTTGATGCATTGGTCTGGTCCGTTCGCCTGTTTCGCTCCTACCCCTCGATCATCGCCTTCGCGGGTGTGACTATCTTGGCCAACCGACTTCTCGAGACGGACATCATCAACGGGCTCCCGATGCCTGTAATCGGCGTATTCGATGCTCTCACGGCGTTTGTGTTCATAATCTTGATTCGAGCTTATGTGGGAACAATTGTCGCCGGAGAACTGACTGATAACTCTGTAACGATACGCGAAGGAGTCCATCGGAGTATCACCCGGACACCGGCGTTGATTGGCGTAACACTGCTTATCGTTTTTTCTGTAATGACGGTTCCGTTCTTTCTGTTTCTGCCACTACTCCTCCTTGCTGGCGCTATTCCGGGAAACCCCGCAGATATAGTTGGCTTTCCCGTCGTTGCGGCGGTGGGTGGGCTCGTTTTTGCCGTGCCGTTTCTCGGCTTGCTGTTCAAGTTCTGGTTCGCACCGGAGGCCTGCGTTATCGGCCAATATGGCCCTCTCAAATCACTTCGGATTAGCTGGCAGATTACGACGAACTACCGTCGGAAGTTCGTGCTCATCGCAGTGATCGCTATCGGGAGTGTAAGCAACCTCTATCTACCCGAGATAGGGACGGGCGTCGCTTCGGTGACGCCTGTTTTGCGTGTGTTCTCTACAAGCGTTGGAGACCTACTTTCAATCGTGTGGGCGAGCGCGTACGCCCACCTCTACATCCAAGAGATTGTATCGTAAACGCAGTCCCCCAGACAGAAACAGGAGGAAGAGTTAAAGAGACCGGACAGCACAGCGACTTCATTTGTTTTAGATAGGTTCCGCTGAATCGACTTCCCAGCGTGTGTTGGCGTGATTACTCGATTTCTAACTGACCACTTCCGCCGCCCTCCTCGCCATCATTTTCGTCCCATTCGAGTTCGAACTCGACACTTAGCTCCGTCATATTGTCTGCCGGCCCTTCACGTTCGGCTTTGACCTCGAAGGTCGGTCGGGCAGGGGGATCCAGCGTTACGGACTCGGAGCCTGCTTTCAGGTTGATAGCGTTTCCGCTGTCGAGATTATCCGCGACTTTCCGGAGGTACGATGCGATCTCTTCTCGGCTCTGATCACTTTCTGACTTGAACAGGACTTCTTCGGGCATACAGGAATCGATACACAGCCTGCACCAATAAAGCCGCCTGCCGTGTGGGTGCGACGTGATTACGTTCCGTCGACTGCCCGATACCGCCGGTACACTGAGTGGGACACGTTTCGAAGAACGTCTCGTCTATTCCCAGCGATGTGCAATCGTCTCAGCGTTGAAGTGTGCTGTTTCCGATCTTCAACTGATGACGGAACTAACGTTCCACGGACTTAATATCGGGCAAGTCGAACCGAACGACGACCTCGTCGACCGGATCGTCGAGACAGCGGCTTCAGAGTATCCCCTGACAGACGGTGACATCGTCGTCGTCACCGCGAAGGTCGTCTCGTTCGCCGAGAACCGACTCGTTGAAGCCGACGAGGTCGAAGTCACTGACCGCGACCACCGGGTGGCAGACATCACCGGCATCGATCCGCGAGAAGTGGCCGTCATCTACGACGAAAGCGAGGTCATCGGTGCGATCCCGATCGCAGAGGTCGGCGAAGACGTGCTGTTGGAACATGCCGTAGACCCCGAAGCGGCACAGGAGGCACTTGCTGAGGTCCCAGCGATGCTCGTGACCGAGCGGAACGGTCGACTCTGTACGAACGCGGGTGTCGATTGGTCAAACAGTCCGGACGGGATGATGACGCTACTACCTGAAGATCCAGACGAGAGTGCCCGTCGCCTCCGCGAGGGAATCGAGGCACAGACTGGCGCAGATGTGGCTGTCGTCTTGGCCGACTCGGAAATTGCCGGCCCGGGTTCGATGGATCTGGCGATCGGGTGCTCAGGGATCGAGGCGATCGATAACAACTTCGGACAGACGGACCTGTATGGAGAGCCGAAGGTCGGCGGTGTCGACCTCGTCGCAGACGAACTCACTGCCGGGTCGGCGTTGCTGTTCGGACAGGCGGACGAACAGATCCCCGTTACGGTCGTCCGGGGACTGGAGTACGAAGACGGAGAGGGCGTGCCGAATTCGGGCGGTGTCGTCCGCCGCGGACTCCGCAAGAGCGTCCAGCTAACGGCTCGCCTGAAGGCCCGCGAGTGGTTCTGATAACGACGTTATAATCTAGAGTCGGGATACTGGAGAGGTCATCGAACTCTCGGTACACATTGACGATGATGTGCCTGTGCTGACAGTCACTCGGCCGCGCGATCCATCGGGTCTTCGAGTTCACCGGTGATTGCCTCGAAGGCGTCTGTCGCGGTGAGGAGACCAACGACATCGTCGTCTGCAACCACGAGGGCGAGTTCCTGACTTTCGTCCTGACACCGGTCGATGAAGTCACTGATAGTCGTCTCAGCAGCGACAGTTAGCGGCGAGGTTGCCAGTTCTTCGAGTGTGGTCGTCCCCGAATCCAGCGCTTCGTAGTTGTGCAGCACCGTCGGCGCGTAGACAACACCCACGAACGAGTCCAGTGAGCCTTCGATCAACGGAAAGCGGACGTATGGCATTCCGTCGATCCGGTCCATGTTCGTCTCGAAGTCGTCAGTCGTCGAGAGCGCGACGATGTCACTGCGGTCAACCATGATCTCACTGACCGTCGTCGCGCCGATGTCGAGAGCGTTGATAACTTCAGTCCGTCGCTCTTCAGGGATATCGAGTCGGCTGAGCGACTCGCCCATTTCGCTACGCAGTTCGGCCCGAGTAGTTGCGAGATCGCTTTCGGCCTCCGATTCGGTCCACGAACGGGAGATCTCAACGCCGAAGAGGCCCAGCAACGTTTTCGCCACCCAGTCCGCCGAGATGATTACCGGATACATGAGCTTTGTCCAGGCGTACAGCGGGCCCGAACCGTACCTGGCGACGAACTTGGCACGCTCGATCCCCAGATACGTCGGTGCCTGCTCGCCGACAATAACGTGCATGAGATTGACAACGACCAACGCGAGGAGGACAGACAGTGTCGTGTGTCCGCCGCCGGTGACGCCAACTGCACCCAGTAGCGGTCCCAGGACTGCTGTGACGGCCGGTTCAGCGACCACTCCCAGGCCGACACTGCAGATGGTGATCCCCACCTGACAGCCTGTGAGAAATATCTCCAACCGCTTGGTCATGTTCCAGGCGCGTTCAAGTCCACGTCCATTACCGAGAAACTCCGCCTCCTCGAACTGCCTGACGCGGGTCATCGCGAACTCGGTCGTGACGAAAAAGCTGTTTCCCAGAAGGAGGGCGACACCACCGAACAGACGGAGCCACGTTACCAGCGAGATAGCCATCAAATCCTGGTTTCTCCGGGCATTATCTAAATCTATTGTTGACACGCCGGAGTCGGACGCTCTATGTAGATTTAGGACCTCACAAAGCCGGTTAGTTGAGACGTCTGCTTGCTGCGAATGTGCCTAGCAAACAGCAGCAAGCAGACAGTGAAATTCACGAGTACCAACTCCTTAACTTCCTCGACAACCGGCTTGACGAGGAAGTTTCTCTCGGTCTTGCGAACGTTTCTATGACACGCTGGTGTCTTAACCAATAGCGACCGCAATACTTCCCGACTGTTGGTTAACGCTACTTTTGTGTCTCCCCGGTCGGGTGAGGGATTTCCTTCATGGACCCGACTGAAACAGTTCCAGACTACGAGCGCTTCGAGCGCGAACAGATCGCACAGGACCGCGACCGGCAGCGTCCCGATACTGTCGAGATCGACGAGCCACGAGGCTGTGAGGTGGTCACCAGTCTACTCAATGAGGGTGTGGTTGAGCCAATTCCTGAACAAAACGTCTTTCAGCACGTTCCATCCGGGCAGTGTTTTGACTCCGACATGGCGCTGGTGTACTTTCATAAGGGCTGGGAGGCTGCCACCGAGGAGTAGCGGATTTGCGTCTGTTAGACTCTTAAGTCAATAGAATGAGCTACCAGACTATCTATTTGCGTTAACTACTCTCGGAAAGAATTAATTGTCACAAATACACATATGGTACACGTAAAGGCACTGTCTAGTTGAGCGAGTTTGAGAAGCGAGGAGGTCTTAGTGAGTTTTGTCCATGAAGCTCGCAGACCTCCTCAGAGAAACGTTAGACGAGGACAGTCAAGACGTTTGGGAGAACGAGCGCACCCCGACACCAGTCCGGCGGTTTGGGGTGCGTCTCCACACGGCGGGGCTGTCGATCAGGGAGACAGTCGCAATTTTAGACTTGCTGGGTGTCGATCGCTCTCACGGAGCGGTCTGGAACTGGGTTCACACGCTATCGGAAGCACAGAGCGACCCGCCGACGGCGGAGCCGTCGCGGGTCGCGGTCGACGAGAAACAAATCGAGGTTGACGGCGAAAAGAAGTGGCTGTACGCCGCCGTCGACGTTGATTCGAAGCTGTTGCTAGAGGTCGACGTGTTCAGCCGCCGCGGGACCGACCCCGCGGCGGCGTTCCTGCACCGACTCACTCAGAAACACGATGTCGCCGATACAGAGTTTCTCGCCGATGCTGGCGGCTATCTGACTGCCCTCTCACGCCACGATTTGAGCGGTCGGCTCAACTACCGAAGCCGGAACCACATCGAAAAGTGGTTCCAGACTGTGACCATGCGAATCGACCGCTTTCATTTCTTCTGGAGGGGCAGTCAATCCAGCGCGAAACAGTGGCTACGACGCTTCAGACACCACTACAACCACGAACGACCCAACCAAGCACTTGACGGACGAACGCCAACTGAGGTCATCCAAAACTAGACAGTGCCTAGAACTTGAGATCCCGAAAACGTGACTTCCCCCTCTCCCCAGTAGTTGAGATTGGCCATCTCAATGCATATGGCTCGTCTCTTGTTAGGCTATGATCTAGAGCTGGTCGATTGGCTTGTTAATAATCTCGAAGACTTCGCTTGCACGGTAGAACCGATTACGCTCTTTTCCAGTGAGTTCTTCGAGTATCCCGTCATCTTCGAGTTGTCCAATCAGTCGGTTGGCTGTGCTGTATTCGACATCCAACCAGTCGGCTGCTGTGTTCACGTCCAAGTACGGATCTTCGAAGAGTCGCATGACCAGTTCGAGGATATTCTCAGACCGCTCGCTCTGGTAGCGCTGTTGATAGTCCTCTCGGAGGTCGACCAGTAGGTTCGCTCGCTGGTGAGCTTCATCTGCCTGTGACTGCACACCACGTAGAAAGAACAGCAACCATTCTTCCCACTCACCCCGCTGACTGACTGCCAGTAGGTGATCGACGTAGTCCGAACGTCGTGCATTGAAATACGAACTCAGGTAGAGATACGGCTCGGGCAAAAGACCGTCACGTTGTAGGAGGAGACTGATCAATAGCCGCCCGAGTCGTCCGTTCCCATCGAGAAACGGATGAATCGTCTCGAATTGGTAGTGAATCAATCCGATTCGGAGGAGTGGATGTAAATTCGTCTCTTGGTTCGCATACTCGAGCAAGTCTTCGAGAAGGTCAGGGATTTCGTTCGGTGGTGGCGGCACGTACCTGGCGTCTTGGATGTATGGCGTACTGCCGATGAAATTCTGGGTTGTACGAAGTTCACCTGGGTCAGCCTCATCCCCACGGACACCCGAAAGCAACCGGTTGTGCATTTCGCACAGCAATTCGACGGTAATTGGATCGCCAGCTGTGATCGCATCCAATCCGTGCGTCAGGGCGTGTAGATAGTTCACGACTTCCTGGGTGCCCTGCTGTCTGTCTTCGTCGATAAGAGCTTCCTGTCCGGCCTCATAGGCGTAGATATCCGAGAGGGTAGCATGTGTTCCTTCGATTTGCGAGGATTCCAGGGCTTCTTTTCGAATGAACGGTTCGATCAGGATCTCTCTTGAGCCAACACGTGGGCCGATACCGTGGAGTCGTCCAAGTGCCTGTGTCGCCTCGGCCAGCGGTGTAATGAGCTGTTCAGTGTCAGTTGAGGGGGGAAGCGGGTCAGGCCGGAACGCCGAATACGTCCCTTTCGGCGTTGTCGTGGGAATGATTTCGCCAGGGGCCGTCTCGT
Source organism: Haloarcula sp. CBA1115 (assembly GCF_000827835.1). Lineage (NCBI taxonomy): Archaea > Methanobacteriati > Methanobacteriota > Halobacteria > Halobacteriales > Haloarculaceae > Haloarcula > Haloarcula sp. CBA1115. The sequence continues at coordinate 247,546 of NZ_CP010529.1, forward strand.
CGAAGTCATCTCGCTCCATCAGTGGTATTTCTACAAATATGCTGGCCACTATTGGTATTTACGGGACCAAATCAAAATAGTATGGCTGTTGATTGCACCGTCACCACTACTCGGGATTTCTGGAGACAGATTTGATATACAGCTTTCGCCCCCTATCTTGCAGGTGAAACAACTGCTCAGTAAGGTGCTTAGTTATCAACAGATGACCCCGGCTCGGAGGTGGTTCTCTCACGTACTGCTTGGGTCTTTCCCCTGTTATAGAGCCAGAATAGGACGAGTAGCGTCAGAGGGAACAATACAATAGCGATGATGGCAAGAGGCGGGAAGAGGAGGAATAGAGCAAATGTTTTCCACGAAACGAGGGTGTCACGGGGCATAACTGAACTTCCGGTCAAGGCAATATCTGTCTTGTGGACTTCAAAAAAGTGAGTCGCTCTTGTGAAGCACGTTGTTGATTTTCAGAGGGCAGCATCAAGAGCATGTTTGAGCGCTTCGTCACCTGGTTTTCTGTAGAGTTCGCAGCGGAGCTGAAAGGCTCTGAGATACGGTGTTAGCTTGTCCTTTGACACTCCTCGATGGGGCGAGAGCCACCGTCGCGTCAGCGACGCGTGGCTCTCGCAACCGTTGACGTGTACTTCGCCATCAGCGTATTCACCGTCGCCGTGGACGACGTATTCGCGGGAGAATGCGTCGTCTTCTTCGAGCAGCTCGTACGCTCGAAATCCGTCCGTATAGACGGTCAGCAACTCCTCATCGTGGTCAGCAAGCAGGAGTCGAATAGTCGATTCACCAGCGGATTTCGCTGGCACGACGTATCGATCGTCCGAGCCACGATCGACCAGCGTGAACACCGGCGGTTTGTCGCCGTCGTACGAGCCTCGTCCACGCGTGGACAGGCCACGCGAGCGCGACTCCTGGTCGCGCTCGCGGCCTTTGAGACCGGCAGAGACGTACACTTCGTCGATTTCGACCGGTCCAGACAGTGTGATCGAAGGCGCGTCGAGCGCGCTGGCGAAGCGCTCGACGCGCCGTCTCACCGTTCTGTACGAAAGATCGAGCTCCGCCTCGATCTGGCGAATACTCGTGTTGAACCGTAAGAACACGTATATCGTGAAGTACCACTCTTTCAGCGAGAGCTTCGAATGAGCGAAGATCGTGCCGGTCTTGTCGTTGAACGTCCGGCCGCAATTCTTACACAGATACCGCTGATACTCCCGATAGCTGCCGTTTCTGACCGCCAGGTCAGAACGGCAGCGGGGCACTCGACGCCATCACGCCAGCGAACCTGCTGCAACAGGTCCGCTGCAGCCGATTCCGACACGAACCGGCTTATTGGGAACATATCGGGCACCGCTGGCGCGGTGCCCTTGCCCTCTTCGACTTTCAGCCGCAGCTCTCGCTATCAACAATCTCCTTCGCAAGAGCGAAGTGAGTTTACGTACCTTCCCTGTACTGAGCAGTAAACGGATTCTTGAGCCTGCCGTGGCCAGCATCTCGTAGTGGTTGCGAGTTGCGACTCTCAACGCAGTGTCTTTCGACGAATCGCACAGCAGTCATACGCTGAGTGGCCAGCATATGATTCGACTTCACTCTACGACCGGAGTTCTCTCGCCGGCCTGAAAGAAGACATCTGGACCGTTGCGTCCACATGGTTCGACCACCAGGCTCACCACTCCGTCGACGAGTTCGTATCTCACTACCCAGTAGCGTACGTCGAGTTTGGGCCACATGTCCGGTATTTTGGAGCTATTCAGTACGAGATGGCTCAACTGTTCCGATTATTTCTACTCAAAGAACTTCACGGCTGGGCCCACGAGACGGCACTCCTCACGTACCTCACTCACCATCCTGAACTCCATGAACAACTAGACATAGAGACGGTCCCAGACCAGTCGACGCTATGGCGAAGCTGGCACGAACGATTCACTACAGAGCTTCGCGAGACAATTGAGGCAGCTGCGCGGACAATTCTAATCAAAGCTCAGAACGCGGGCGTTGCTGTTCCGCGCGAGCCAGAACGTAGCTTTCCATCGCACGATGACGAAGCGAGCAAATCAGACCCAGACGATCAAGCCGTTCTCGACGAAGCGGCATCGATTACGGACCACATCAGCCGTATTGTCTTGCCAGCCTTCTCGTTAGATCGTGGTGATGGTTGTGAAATCCACGAGAACGCATATTGGGACTTACAAACGCATCTCGGACTTCGAGAACGGTTGGCTGCTAACGAGGGGGCTCGCAGTTTCGTTCACGAGTCGAGCCGGGACCGGACGCCGTTGGGACACGCCCATCGGGATCAGATTCGTGACCTCTCGATTGAACAGGTTCGGGAGATGTATGCACGGGCCGTGAATCGGTTACTGGATGAAGTCGAAGAGACAGAGGAGTTCTTCCGAGCGGGGATCGTCGCTATCGATATTACTGAAGCGGACCCGTTCAAAGGCGACAGGACCGGGCACGAAGACGAGATTATTGGGACACAGGAGAAGACCGATGAGTACGCCTATCAGTGGGCGACGGTCCAACTGGTCGGCAACGCCGTTCCAATCGTGCTGGATGCGCGCCCGGTCCGAAAGGGAGAGACACGACTAGAAATCGTCGAAGACTTGCTCAACTCTGCCGAGGACCTCGTTCACGTCGATAACGTGCTGATGGACCGGGAGTTCGATAGCCAGCACATTCTGGAGATGCTCAGCCAGCGTGGACTGTCGTACGTCGTGCCGAAGCGGATGCAAACCAGCGAGAAAGCCCAGGCCAAGCGATTGCTCCAGCGGGGTCAAGACCGATACGAGACCGACCGCAAGCTCCATCTCGGGAAGAACGAGTGGCACGAGACAACGCTGATCTATCGGCGGAAAGAGGACTCAGAGCACGACGACCACCGCCAGTACTCGGTGTTCATGTCCAATCGCGGTAGTGGCTTCCTCACCGAGTATGGCTACCGGTGGGAAATCGAGAGTGGCTACAAATCGATCAAACGTTTCATGGCTGCCACGACATCGAAGAATTTCGGGTTGCGGTTCTTCTACTTCGCATTCGCGTGTCTGCTATACTCGATTTGGCGTGCGGTCGATTTACTCGTGCAGGTCGAATTGACCGGTGAGTACGAACACTCGCCAATTGTGACAGCCGACAACACGCTGACGCTTTTGAAGAAAGAAACCGGAATCGGATAGTGAGGTTCTCCACCCGTAATAGCGCGGTGCCTGAGTGGCAACGCTGTCGGAAGTCTCCGATATTCGCGTATATGATTGGTAGTGCAACAAGATCGGGTGTTTGGAGAGCAGTCTGAGCCAGTTCCCGATCACTGAACCAGCCGAAACCACGCATCATAGCCCCGCTAAACCCCCTGTAGTCTCAACTTCCAGACTGAGGCAAATTGATATAGCTACATATACTTTATCAGGAACAGAATACCCAAATATTCGCGCACAGAGTGCCTGAGACGGCGATATTCTGGTTTGTGAATTAGGTTTGTATTATAGTAATAAGCACCACCAGTTTTACCCGGACCGCCGCTGTACGGGAAGCATGGATCGTCTTCCGCCTGCATACGACGCTACTCCCGGGGGTGACGCCCTCGAAACAGCCATCGAGAAACGACTGGTCGATATCGACTCCGGGCGCTACCGAACGAACGTCGCGAGCGTGTTGCGGAAGTTCGCAGCTTGGTCCCGGGACCAGCACGGTATCTCCAGTCCCGAGGATATCGACGACGACCTTTGTCGGCAGTACGCTCGTGACCTGGCCCGGGCCGACGACAGAGACGATATCTCACCAGAAACAGCCCGACGCTACTTCGCCTACGTCCGCTCGTTTCTGACGTGGGCCGTCTACGAGAGTCTGATTCCGACGAACCCAGCCAAGACTAACCACGCCGAAGGCCCGCTGCCAACCGACGAGACTGAAACAGACCAGCAGTACTGGACCGCCCGGGACCGCGACGCTATCTGCGCTACCGCGACGGCTCGCGTCGACAAGGCCGTCGAAAGCGACGATATCGACCGCACGGCGGCCTACCGCAACCAAGCACTCGTCTTCTTGCTCGCGTACTCAGGAGCCCGCAGCGCGGAACTGGTTGCTGTCTCCGATGATGAAGAACGGAATGGTCTGCGGTGGCGACACGTCAACCTCGAAGCCGGTACAATGCAGGTGTTCGGCAAGAACCGTTCCCGCGAGTCTGCGCCGATCCTCGACGATGCACTTCGCCCGCTTCGGCGCTGGAAGCAGCTTCGAGAGCCCGACGAGAATGAAGCTGTCTTCCCCAGACTCGACAACGCTGCGAAAGCGCTTGATCCCACGCCGTCGATCACCACGCAGTCGGCCCGGAACATCTTGGCAGACTTGTGTGAGTGGTCTGAGTACGAGTTCGAAGACCCGCTGAAGCCACACGGTGCTCGCCGTGGATTGGGACGGGAGATCTATCGCGAGAACCCGCAACTGGCACAGGACGTTCTCCGGCACAAATCCATCGAGACAACCCACGAAGGCTACGCTCAGGAGGCCGCGAAACGGACTCGTGACGAGGCGAACGACATCATCGGCGGTGAGTAGGTTGCCGACAACTCTTCACAAGGAAGCCACAGACGCCATCCAATTGAGCCGGTCAGCGAGGTGAGAACGTGTCGTGTGTCTTGGACTCGCTTCTACAACCGACGATAGATGATGATCCCACCGAGAACAGCGACGATCATGCTCCCGGCAATAAGCAGATTCGTGGGTGAGCCGCCAGACGGCTCGACAGTGTCTGTGGTCCCGGTCTGAGACGGTGTGATTGCTGGCCCACCACTGCTGGTCTGGGTTGAGGTTGATTGCTTGGTGTCTGTCTCGGTCGAGTGTTCAGTTTCCGTGGCCGTTGTTGTTGGGGTGTCACTGGGCGTCGGTTCCGTTACTGTCGGTGTGGCCGTCGCTGTTGCTGTGTCACCAGAGTCACTGCCGCTGGAGTCGCTACCATCATCGTCATCTCCGCCATCATTATCACCGTCATCATTACTACCGCCGGAACTCGACGATTCTTCTTCGGTAGGCGTTTCTGTTGGTGTCTCTGTTGCAGTCGGAGTCGGTGTTGGTGTCTCCGTTGTGTTCCCTCCGGACTCGACTGTCAGTGTTCCATCGCGGACGCTGGTGACATTGTATGCGGTCCCGGATTCGTCACCGACGGCTGCAACAGTCAGGTCCACATCGCTCGTTCCGACAGCCTCGGCGGTGAGCGTGACAGAGACAACAGATGTCGAGCTACTGTCGGCGGTATCCATTCCAGTCGCCGCAATGCGGACGCCGTTCGCCTCCTCGGCAGACTGGACTGTTTCTGGCTTTCCAGCAACAGACGTGTTCGAGACTGTTGCAACCGAATCGTTGGTGCTTGCGATATCGAGATCCAGTGAACCCACCCCGCCTGTGGTCGACGTGACTACGATATCAACAGTGGTTGTGTTTCCAACCGTAACAGTGTCAGTCGAAGGCTGGATCACGACGCTGGTCGTTCCCGCCCCCATCGCGATCCCCGCCCAGAGGGATACTGCTATACAAAGGCCGAATACTGTCGCAAGCTTCCTCATTAAATATACTGTCTCAATAAGTAGGATTAAGTATTCTGGTTACTGATTCAAATTCACAATACTACCTCTGGTGGGGGTTTATATGGCAAGTTCAACGACAAAATTACAAGCGTTATTTGGAGTATTACTATTAGTGACTGTCGGTCCCGTATCGGGAATGATGACCGGTACCGGGGCTGGCCCATTGCAGACGGCCGGCAATGACATCTCTGGTACAAGTGCCGGAAACCAGGCCGTCACCACGGCCGGAAACGAGCCAACACGGACACAACCGACACAAACACCCGCCTCAACGGCTGGGAACCAGGCGACCGGACCACTTTCGACCAGCTGGAATGGCTCAACCGAGCCGAATGCGAGTGCCATCGCGGAGTTAGCGCCCCGGGAAAACGACTCTCACCCGTACCCGCTCGTTGGCGATAACCAGCCTACTGATCCAGATGGCGACGGACTCTACGAAGACGTCAACGGCGATGGCGCTGTCAACATCGTCGACGTTGACGCCCTATCACGTCACTTGGGATCCACAGCAGCCGGTGCCAACTGGAGCGCGTATGATTACACGGGTGACAACCGAACCGATGTCGGGGATATCCAGTGGCTCTTCGTCGCCACGCGCTCGACGCCCTCGAATGACACTGATGGCGATGGACTTCCGGATGCCTACGAGCGAAACGTCACGAAGACCGACCCCAAGGTAGCAGACTCTGACGGGGATGCTGTGATTGACGGCGCAGAAGACTGGGACAATGATACGTTACCGGCATATCGCGAATACCGACTCGGTACTGACCCCCGAAGCAACGATACAGACGGTGACGGACTCACTGATGACGTCGAATCACGGCTCCAAGGCGTTGATCCGACCGACCCTGACACGAATGATGACGGCGTGCAGGACGGCGCTGCCGATCCAGATAACGACTCACTAAGCATCTACAACGAGACCGTCGCAGGAACCCTTACCAACAATCCAGATACGGACGGTGATGGACTGCTGGACGGGACAGAGGTCCACCAGCTTGGAACCGACCCGCTCAAAGCGGATACAGATAATGATGGCCTTCCAGACGGCGAGGAAGTTCGCCTCGGAACAGACCCACTCGTCGCCGATAGCAACGACAACGGTGTCAGTGACGGTGAGGAGAGCTATACCACGACGGCGGCCAACGAGACGCTCGGAGTCACACTGAGCCTGACTGGCAACGGTGACATCGGCAATGGGACGACCATCGCCCCGCAAGATGACCCACGGTTCAACACGTCTCGCGTAGGGAATATGAGTGCCTCGCCAGTTGTTAAACTCAACTCCGAGCAAGAATTCTCCTCGGCTAACGTTACCCTGGCGTACAACGAGACTGGGGTGGAAAATGAGAGTCAGGACCTCGCCGTGTTCACATACGATCCCGAGGCGGGGATTTTCGTGCCGTTGAACTCCACTGTTGACGCCACTAACAACACGGCCACTGCGGAAACGACTCACTTCTCCACGTTTGCGGTCTTTGACATCTCCAACTGGGCGACGACGTACAACGCAACTGAGCCAGTGCGACAGACCGACGACGATGGGCTACGCCCAGTCGACGTGACGCTGGTCATGGACACGTCAGGATCGATGAGCAGCAGCGTTAAGCTTCGGAATACAGCTGGACAGCGGTTCGTTGCGGGACTGCTTGACGTGGATCGTGTGGCAGTGGTCGACTTCGACTCATCCGCATACGTGGCACAGGACCTGACATCGGATTTCGGTGCTGCCAATTCGACATTAGATAATCTCGGCAGCGGCGGTGGGACTGACATTGGTTCGGGACTCAGTACCGCAAACAGCCAGTTCGCATCTAACAGCAACGACTCCCGTGCACAAGTGATGATACTGCTGACTGATGGGCGAGGCAACGGCGGGATTTCGGAGGCCCAGACGGCCGCTAATCAAAACACCACTGTCTACACCGTCGGCTTCGACAACGCGAATCGTGATAAACTCCGGGATATCGCCAACATCACCGGCGGAGAATTCAATTATGTCACGGACCGCTCGGAACTGCCCAACGTGTTCTCACGGATCGCCGAGAACACCACCGAGATCAACGATACGGACGGTGACGGCTTGAGTGACGAGATGGAACGCGAAGGGGTCATACTGGGTGGGCCCAATGGGGACCGCGTCACGACAGATCCGAAGAGCGCTGACACCGACGGCGACGGCCTCTCCGACAGCAGAGAAATCGGTCAGTACACGGAAGTCAGTTATCGTGGCAGGACCGCCTCCTATTACAACCATCTCGCCAATCCAAGGCAGGTTGACACTGACGGCGACAACCTGACCGACGCGGAGGAAGTCGCAGGCTGGGAAGTTCAGCGGACACAGAGTGCAAACGCCTCAAAGGGATATTTGAACGTTTCTCGTCCCGATCCCTCGAAACGATTGCTGAGGTCATATCTCCGTTCGTTGTACCGCGGCGAGACTGAATCGTATCAACCTCAAATTAGTCGTGGTCCAGATAGTAGTTCTTCAAAAGCACTCGCAATAACAATTGCAGAACAAACAGATATCGACGTTTCAACGCTCAATGAAACTGGTCATGGCCCCTCACCGAATGGGTCGTATCTCACGAACATAACGGCTACATCCGACCCGTTACAGCCTGACACCGATCATGATGGACTTGCGGACAACGTTGAGCACCTCCGGGAGACAGACCCCAGTCGTGCTGATACTGATGGCGACGGCATCTCTGACCAGACGGAGTTCACAAGTGGAACGGCTCCAGTCCTGTTCGACCACCGCGCTCCAACGGTAACCATCGAAAGCATTCGAACAAAGCGTATAAAAAATACAACAAAAGTGATTGTGAGGCAACAGGGCACTACAAAAACGGTACGCCCTGAAAACATCAAGACTACTGATTCGACTTCTTCTGGGGCTATTCTGGTTGCAAAATACCGGTATACCGTCCGTTTACGTGCGCATGATCCGAGCGGTGTCTCCAAATTGGTAGTGAAGCCAGATTGTCAGTATCTTGCTCGTCGAGCAGGCTCGAACTTGGGCTCTTTCATGGAGTCAGCGTGTCAGGGTGATGGGGAGACAATCCGATTCGACAACGAGACAACAACATCGTACAGGCGAGTCGAATTCACCGTCCGAACACCTATCGACAAAGCTGGAGTGTTTGCCTTTCAAGAGTTTAGTCAGTTCTTTGAATCCTCTCCAGTAGCTGTTACAGCAGTTGATAGCAACAGGAACAGTCGATCCAGTGACTACACTTCTCCCGGAGCAATTCCCGAGTTAGCCAAGACTGCTGCTGACCATCCGGCTACTGGCGAGCGGACGGAAGACCGCGTGATCGAAGAGATCGCATACCGTAGCGGGGGAGTATGGGGTGTTCGACAATCAGCGCTTGATCTGTCATACTTCCTCTCGCATCCGTGGACGGCTGTCACCTGGCTCGGAAATATCGATCGACTCCCTGATGCGGCTTTGAGAGCGCCCGAAACCCTCCCCTCTGCAGCCAGAAATCTTCAAGACCGGCAGAACCCCTTCGACCGGAGGACTGAGACAGAGAATTACAAGCTCTATGGTCAGAACTGGTTAGTGGGATACGGCAGTGGCGTCGCTGGCTCTGAGCTCAGTATCGGCCTTGCAACCGGTGGTGGCTCAACGGTCTCGAAAGCCGCAAAATTGCGGAAGGTAACTGACACAGTTGGTGATGCTGGAACGGCAGCGAGAGGCTGGACCTTCCATCGGTCGGTCAGGATGGCCTCAACCATTTCGGAAGGCACTGATATCAAGCCAGCAGGAACCCGGCGCGCACTCGGGCGGGTGGCGATACCCGAGCGTGTGCGCCACGCACAGCGGCTGAACTCACCACGGTGGACACGACTCATCGAATCGCTCCCAGAGCGTGCTACAGGCCCATCCCGAACCGAACGAGTCAGCCGCACTATGCGCCGGACTGGCGATGACGGTCGTCAACTGATGCTGCAACTGCACAACTCGGGTGACCAGCGCGCCCTAGAGACGTTCATCGCAATGGACGAAACGCCAGGGACACAGCGGGCACTGGTTCGAGCGTCTCGCGAAGATCCCGACGTTTCGAAACAGGACCTCAGCGAGGCGCTGCGGAGGTACGACGAACTGGATGCAAACGAGAGAAGCGAATTCGACCGGTTCGTCGAGGCGTCCGGCGATAACGGTATCAAGTTCGCTTCGGATCTCGATACCGACCAGGCAAGAGAGTTCTTCAGCTCAGCCTGCCGTCGGTCACCGTCCATCGGCGCTGCGCCGCGACCGCGCAGCGACCGCTTCTACTCTATCAAGACAATTGGCGGTTCGAGCCTAGCCGGCTGTGGTGACGACCTCACTGACGCCGAAGAGACGAGATACTACAGTCGCATCGCCGATGTAGCGGCCGAAAACGAAGATATCAGTGCGGGTGAAATATTTGAACAGGTATCCGATGTCGACGATGCAACCCGGAGAGAGGCAGTCAAACGGCTGTTAGCTGACTCCGGCGAAGATGGAGTTCGACTCACCCGCAATATCGATTCCGACGCACAGGAAATCTTCTTCGACCTCGGCCGAAACGATCGTATCGATGGGTTCGACGATTTCGATGAGTGGCGTTCGGCAATTGCGAACGCGGAGGATGTCGATGCGGCAGAAGCAGGCCGGTACGCCGAGCGTGTCGACAGCGCTGCCACCCGGGATAACATAGATGACGTGCATGAAATACTTGATGAGACTACCCCGCGTACCGATGCAGTGGCAGGAGAAAGCGGTGAAGCCGCGAGCGCGATTCGGTACGCGGACGACGGTGCCGAAGTTGAGATGGAGCCAGGACAGACCGATGCCTACGATATGTCCGTTGAAGAAGGGGGAACGACCGAATACGTCGAAGTGAAAACGCGAGCCGATAACGACGTCGATTACAACTATATCAATACACAAATATCTGAAATGAACAAGAAACACAACAATGCGCTTGATGATCCAGAGTTAGATGTCTCCGAGAACGCACAAGTGCTAGAGATCCGGACGAGAGCACCGTCTGATGAGTTGTCATCGGCACAGACAGCCGCGGAGAATGTTCTCGACGACCGGGTAGATGCGCAGGTAGATGAGATCCGTTTGGTCGCTGAAAACGGTGATACCGTCACTGTAGAACCATGACACAGGTCAATCGGCCCGAAGTTCGAGTGTCGATAGCAGCAGGTTTAACATGGGAATTTCTCGTCCCGTCGTCGGCAGCGACATGTGCCGAACAGGCCGAAGAGATGTGCGAGTTTTGCGACCGGTTGTACAGTGCGTTTGGCGAGTTTCTTGTCCCCATTGAGATCAGTTATGTCATCACCAAATTCGACCAAGACAGAGAGCTCAGACCGGACACCGATACTGGTGAGCAGGTGAGACGCGAACTGCGAAACGACGCTGGGATCGGTGTCTCGGAGTTCGTCGAATCCACTGCAATTGACCAACACGGGGTTCGCTGGATTCCGCAAGTCCCGTTCGATAAGAACCGCTACAAGGTCCATTTCGACGGCACTGACTATGCCGTCAAGCGGAGTGATTGCACACCGTATCAAAATGGTGAATGCCGCCAAGGAATGGCTATCCCAGACCCGCTGGAGCTGACTGTTACCCATCGACCAGCGAGGGACCTCCTATCAGCCACCGCAGATCACGTACTGACCGTCTCAGTTGCGATGCATAGTGATCTCTGGCTGCGTACATCGACTGACGGGGAAAGAAATAGAGAGTATCTCGGGAGCTTTCTGTCGGATATAGCTGGCGCTGTTTCAGCCGAATCAGTAAAACGGGACAAGTACAAAACCAGCGACTTCTGGAACGATCTATCCGTCTACAGCGGTGACGACGCCTATATCAATCTAGAGCCGGAGGAGATATACTAACAGCTACCGGCGGCCAGTATCGGTACTTCCCAACCAGCGTAATCAGCTGAATTGAATCGCCGGATTAACCACACGAAAGTGTCTGGATCTGGATGTGTTCAACGTCCCCGATCCAGACGGGTTCCTTTCGGCGGCGGATGTAAAAGACGTAGCGGAAGAGGTCATTACGGCCCTTCCCTTGCCGGGTGTCGAGGGGAGCCCCCTTGACCCCGGCGACATCTGGCTCGTCGTCATTATGGCCTGTGTCAACCAGAACTCGATTTGGGATACCTGCAACGACACCAACGGGACACCGTGTGACGACACTGTTCTGACGTGGCTGCATACGCTCGACCGAGACTGGCTTGAGTTCGTCGCTAACCTTCTGCTTGGACGCCTTGCCATGACGATTCTCGACCCTGGCCGGTCGAGAATCGTCTCCATCGACTTCATCGACAACCCCTATCACGGCGAGCATCATGCCAACGAAGGCGAACTCTGTTCGATGGCTCCTAAAGACGGCACAACGACCTGCCACCGATATTGTACGGCGTACGTCGTCTCCAACGGAAAGCCGGTGACACTGGCGATGACCTATGTTCGCAACGATGAAGACGAGGCCGACGCGGTCGAGCGCGTGCTCGCCCGTGTCGAGAACTATCCCTTCGATATCGACCTCCTGCTTGCCGATAGCAGCTTTTATAACGAGCGCGTCATCCGCCGCGCTCGTGATATCGCCGCAACGGTGGTTCACGTGCCCAAAAAGGGTGAACGCATGAAAGATAAACTCGACACCCACAAGTCGTACATGACGACGTATCGGATGTACAAAGACAGCGAGCGGGAACTGCGCTCCCCGCTCGCGGTCGCTGTCTCCTATCAGAACGGTGATCGGGGTAAGCACGGAGAAGTTGTTCGTGGCTACGTGGCTTGTGGCGTTACGGAGAAGTCACCGAAGCAAGTTGAACACCTCTACAGGAAGCGTTCAGGTATTGAAACGACCTATCGGTTGCTGCGGCAAGCACGCGGGATCACGACGACACGTGATCCCGTCGTGCGATTTGCCATCATGCTAGTCGCAGCACTGCTGGAGAACCTGTGGCTTGTTCTCAGGTGGGCGGTCGTCGCCCGCCCTCGGCGAGGCGGGCGCGACCTTCCCGAGGAATTCACGCTCAAGACTTTCCGTGACTGAATACGTCACGAGTTGGAAGAGGAGTTGCGTCGGCAGTGGAAGATCAAAGCGAACGGGGTTGGTGTGCCGGCTTCACAGATAACGGCCGCGGGCTGACCACGGTCAGCCCACGGCCAGCCCGATAGACGGTGAGCGACAGCTGTCGGCAGAGACCGTCGCAATCCGGTTGATATCGTCTGTCCATAGCAGTGAATCGGAACAGCCTCGGTCTACTCTGCGGTAGCAGCTGAAACAGACCGTCAAATCATACGGAAAGTGATTGTTTTGCGGCGTTCAGGCAGCACTCTCTCGACTCATTTGGGAAGTAACGATACTATTTGGCTGGAAGAGGGTGATAGCGCAAGTGGCTTCGAGCACATCTTGGACCGTCACGCAAATTCAGATGAGTCCACGCGTGGGCGTGGTTCGTATAATGGAGACAAGCCACCCGTGTTCATCATCGCCGACCACGGCACCGGACAGCGGTACGTGATCCCGGCGAAAGCCGCAGACGAATCGACGATTCGACTCCTGCTGGCGGTCGGCCAGCAGGAGTCGCTCACTGTCTATACCGACAGCTTTCGAGCGTACGAACCGCTCGAAGACGACGACGCATTCGACCGCGAATACGTCGTCCACGGCGACGGCGAATACGCCGACGACGAGGTGCACGTCAACGCCTGCGAGAGCCACGCGTCGCGGGTGCGACGGTGGCTCTCGCCCCACCGAGGTATCTCCAAAGACAAGCTAACACAGTATCTCAGAGCGTTTCAACTACGCCGAGAGCTGTTTCGGAAACCCGGCCGAGACGCTCTCAAACACGCTGTTCGAGCGACGCTGTGAAATCAACAATGTGCTACGGATGAGCGGGTTATTGAGAACCCCTCTGAAATATATCAAAATGGGCGTCACCGTGTCTATATTAAGCAAGTCAACGGCCAAATATACACTGTCCGAACTTATCAACGTGATAATGCTATATATCATAAGCACAACCGCAATCTATAATTCATATAATGAGCTTAAGAACAAGTTCCTCGACCCAAAAGGGTATCCAGATAAACCTATTTATTCAGATGATTAACGAGATCCTACCCACTACACATGACTGGTATTGATAAAAAAGAAGGCGATGGTGACAATACAAATACGGACTTGTCTTCAGCTTACGGAGAGTATCGCCGAGCAGCACGTCGAGCCCGAGAATTAGATGACCTTGAAACAGCAGGCTCGTTTTATGCAGCAGCATCTCGGATTGGAATGGCAGAGTCGTTTCCGTTACCCGATGATAATCGTCCACCAGATGCGTCAACCGCAAATAAATTATTTTTTACACAGGCATTGAGAGAGTTCCTTCTTGCCAGCCTCTGTTTCCGGTTAGCTGACTGTGGCGACCGATGCCAGCGTCACTGTGAACAAGGAGTTGCTATCATGACCGATGTCAGAGATACTCTTTTTCGCGATCCCGCTGAGATTGGATTGGGCCACGAGATTATTGGTGACTTCCAGCTCGTGGCTGGTTTTAATAACTATAATGAATCCTATTCCCTTGCCGCCGAACAATATGCGACCATCGACAACGATCTTGGATGGCAGATGGAGGACGGGTTCGATGACTTTTCTCTCATCGCCGTCGAACTGGCTGACTCCGCCGGATTAGGTCCCGAAAACGGTGACCGGGAACGTATCAGGCGGACATCTCTTGATGCACGAGCCAAATTCAAACAAGAGCAATTTCCCGAGGTGATTGAAGCAATAATTACCAAGGGTAATTGGAAATCAGATACAATTTAGCGAAATCTGAATAGTGCTTTCGAAAAGACCCGACAAACGGTTCGGCCAAAGGGAGAGTCTCAGTACCTCACAAAGCATCGCCAGTTAACCTGATCTGAGTCACCTGTTCTGTCGAGATGAGTCGTCGATAGTGGTCGAAGGACGCTAATAGAAGGGGAGGTGCCGCTGTCGGCGGCGATCAGCCACCGACGCGGCAGCGTTGCCACTCACAAGACGGCGTCCCGCCTGGTGATTATCGGTGGAACCGGTCATCCGGTGGCCGGTTCGCGGGGACGGCCCGACGCACTGCGAGGGCCGTCCACGCTGCCCGACACAGCATATTGATGAACTCCTCGAACGACCAGGACCAGAGGCGACGCCCGCCACGGCGGGGCGTCGCCATTGGTGTTTGGTCACACTTCATCAAGTAGACTTCTCAACTAACGGGCTTTGTGAGGTACTGAACCTACAACTGCTAACCGAAGTTTTCATCCGTTTTAAATTTCTGTTAATTAAGCAGAGTTGCACGCGCGATTGATAAAATCGAAAACACTCGCTACTTAGGGAAGTCGGTCACCGCAGCCAGACAAGTGAAATATGCGAGCGAACTCCCGGCACGGAGCGCTGGCCGTGTAGTTTCATTTGGCGTTGATCAAGCAAAGCGCCCGTTCGCGCGATACTCACTACGTAACTCACGGACGGTCGGGAAGGTGGTTCGGACACGTCGCTATGTGGCCGACAAAACGCCTCAGAAGGTATACGATCTGAATACCAAACAACGGAAGCTCTCAGCCCGATACTTCCGAGATGCCGACCTTGGCGGTCGCTCCCCGTCGGAACTGGAGGCCGCCGGGAAGCTGATGGCCGAGAACAATCCCAAGCAGGTCTCACGGATGCTACGTCGGATGGACGATTCGGGGCAGCAGGCGTTCCTCGGCCCTGACATGGACCCGGCGGTGCGGCGGAATTTGTACGACGGGTGGAAGGCAGACCGCCTGGTGTCGGCGGAGGATGCGGCGGCGTCGGCGCGGAAATACAAAGACGTGGACGCGAATGGTCGGCGTGTTCTGGATGACGTACTTACTGACCCGGACGCGCGTAGTGCCTGGATCCGCACACTCGGTGACGACGCCGTCCAAGCTGACGATGCTGTCGCAAGTGCACGGAAGTACGGCGATCTGGACTCGACAAAGCGGTCGCAGTTCCGAGAGTTGCTGGCAGACGATGACTTGCGTGATTCGTGGGTCAGTGTCACAGCGGACCGCGAGATTACCACCGCCGATATCGAAATCACAATCGGTCGGGTCGAGACCAACAGTCAGCATTCAGTCTCCAACTTCAAGATTGGTCGGAACGCGAACCCGGAGGATGCCGCATATCCACCGCATGACCCTGATTCAATCGTCGTTGAGATGAAACTCGAAGAAGGCGATGAGTTCTGGCGCGTGTATGAACGTAAGTCACAGACTTCGAACCCTGACGAGAACCTTGCCGGTGGGTTTGTGGCGCGGAGATCTACGCTTCAGTCGGCAGAAACGCCAGAGCAGGTTCTCGATCGGTTAGCATTACTTCGGTCTGAATGGCAGGAGTACAATTACGTGGGAAAAGTAGAGCTAACCGACGAGTTTGTCGAAAACAATCAGATCCGGGTCCAAGTGAGCACAACCCGCCGCCAGGCGAGTGATGTCAGTGACGAAGTCCGGCCGGGCGGGGGTACTCAGTACCTCTTGCAAGACGATCTGCAGCCTACTGATCAAGGTGTGAATTGGGAACCAGTTGACGACCTTGGTGACTTCGTCGACTGAGAAGTCTGGTTGCCGTAGCAGACTCCTATGCGGACACTCCTTTTTATTGTATACCCATTTATAATTTAGAGGTTGCTAATCATCTGTAGCAAGAATTTTGTCCACAAGATCGTAACGAAACAATATGGCTCAATATGATGATGGTACTGTCGTTTTTGAAGGGAAGGAAATCGAGGTCGGGAGAGAGATCGTCGATGTTCTTGGGTACGGAGAAATAGTCGTCGTTCTACTGTATGTCTCACCAAATGAACAGCACCCAACGAACGTGCTTGCATTCGACAAGGACGGGAACAAGGTCTGGGAGATTGAATCACCTCCTGAGGAGCGGGAACAGCGATCTTACAAAAGTTTGAACGTCGTGGACGGAAACTTGCGAGTGACCAACTGGAACGGATACGGATACCGGATCGATGTGGATACTGGGGAAGTTACCGAAACTGGCTATACACGATAATTCAGACGTGCGTGTTCACCCCCACAAAGAGCGGTTTCAGGTGTCTGAGACGGTTGAAATCAGGGGGAAAATGGTATTTATAAGTGAAGCTCTTCCGCGGTGATCTCAAGAATCGACAGATGGCGTTGGTATCACCGAGATTACACCGCTGAACCACCGAATCTGGCCGTGATCGAAATCCCGTGCTGTCTTGTGATTTGCTGAGGGTAAACACATACATTCAGACGGCTCGTATATGGCTCCCTCTTTTCGTTCGTCAAGCCATTGCCCTGAACCGAACAACCTCGGCGGGAAGGTGTAAGACCACTTATCAGACATCGTGAGTTCCGACCCATCGATCACGCTCACAACGCGCGGATCAATGGGCCTCGATACCCCAACGAGCGATGTGTGAAACCGTCTTTTCAACTATCAGGCGCACGCTCGGACACCTCAGAAGGTATACGATCTGAATACCAAACAACGGAAGCTCTCAGCCCGATACTTCCGAGATGCCGACCTTGGCGGTCGCTCACCGTCGGAACTGGAGGCCGCCGGGAAGCTGATGGCCGAGAACAATCCCAAGCAGGTCTCACGGATGCTGCGTCGGATGGACGACGGCCAGCAGGCGGCGTTCTTGAGCGATGACCTCGACGAAGCGGCGCGTGCGGACTTATATAAGGCTTGGAAAAACGGCGACAATGTACGTGCCAGCGATGTTGCAGAAGCTACCAGCGCTGACCCGCAGACAGTGCGGCTCATCGCAGATGGCTCCGGTGATGTAGACGACGCCTATGATCGGGCAGTCATTCGAGCAGCCAACAGCGATAGTGTTGCTTCCAACAAGCAACTCAAGCGAGTTGTCCGGAAAGTCGACGAGCTTGACGGTACTCGGCAACGCCGGGCCAAGCAACTCATCGCTGAGACCGACGGTGCTGGTGTCAAGCTCGTTGACGAACTCGATGACAACGCGTTGAATAATCTACTTGACTACGATGGTGAAAGCGCTCGAGGGATGCGGAAACGGATAACCGAGCTGTATGATAACGGCGATATTCGGAAGAATCAAATCGAGACGTTCGGACGTGATCTCGAATCACTTCGGGAGGCAGATGTGGATGGTGTAGAACACGTCATTTCGGAGGATATCGTCACAAATGGTGAGGCAGGGAACGTTGAGGGTGCGATGTACGAGTTTCGTGTTGCTAATGAGCGTGTAGACAATCTCAACAATATCGATGAAATAGGCAGAGAGATTGATACAGTCGATTATAGTGATCTCAGCGATGATCAAATTGACCAACTAATCAAGGAGATTCACTTTCCGGATGCCGACACCCGTGCAGCAAAAGAACGGATTATCAAGGACGCAGTAAGCCCAGATCCAGATGGCACTCCGAAAACAATGGAAGTAGACGTATTGAAAAAGAATGGAGACTACGTTGAGGCAAAGGCAAAAGACCGAATCAGTTGGACGGATATACGTAGTAAAACAATTCGGTATAAAGCGAACCAGCTAAACGGGAATATTGAACCGAACGACGGCATTATGAAAGTTGTTGGCCGTCCAAGTAGATTCAGTGATGGCCGCCCGGGAGGCCCTGATCTTAACAAAGTCGGGCGAGTAATCCAAAATACCCGTGGTCTAGAGAAGGCGACGCTACAAAAATACCCCAATTAAAATCAATGTCCGATGATTATCTCACCATTCAGTTCCCGTATAGACAAGGAGATGCCGAAGAGCTGAAAGACCAACATTTGAAGGCGTTCGAAAATGGGGACCAGTTCAACGTGGCCTTACCGTTTGTTGAAACCAGCGTTGGTAACTTCCAGATCAGTAGCGCAGATATTCCTGAAATCACGGGAATGTCTGATTTACACAATTATGAGTATGAAACAGCGGGTGACGAGTGGAATCTAATGTATGCTCCGATGGTGGAATACTATCTCGGGAGTCTGGCAGGATTAGCCGACGGAACCAACACAGAAAGTGGCCATCCATTGCATACGCTGATCGATGTCGTTGTTACTGGGTACAAAGCAACAGATAAGCCACCACTCGCGGCTATTGCAATTACGCCGCCTCACGAACACCATTTGGAACGCCCACCGTTTACCGCGAAGTCACTGGCGCATGACACATATGACCATCTGAGTTGGCTGTCAATTTTCACACCGTCGATGGTCGAATATTATGGCCGCGAGACGTTGCTCTCTGCTCCCGCCTGGAAAGTTAGGGAACTAACCGATGGCGCGATTCTTATCGTTTGTCATTCTGATATCACAAATTGGGGCGTAGATTGTTGTGATATCGCACATCACATTGGACTTCCTTGGTATGCGGATACGTAAACAGAAGGGTGTCATAGAACAGTTGACATGGTTTTCCAGACTGAGAGGACTGCTCTAACCGTTTCTGGATAGCAGTAACAATCTCCTTCTCTCAGAGACCGCTTTTCCGGAAGCTACTGAGGTGTGTGAATCGTTTTATGACACCCTGTTACAGCGGCAATGAGGGGTGCGACTGTAGACTAGAGGTAACTGCCTCACCGTAATTCACTTGAGTTCACGGCAAACGATATCATCGGCGGTGGGGAATAAAAATACAGAGAGTCTTACTCGCCTGCCTCGTCCTCCTCGGGCTGAACATCCCGAAGCCGACCACCAATTTCCTGCTCGTACTCTTCCAAGAGCTTGTAGAACTCCTCGATCGTCTCCTCGGCAGTCTCACCCTTCGACTTAATCGTCATACTGTCTTCGTCTCGCGTCCCGGTTCCTCGTTTCATCCGGGCCTCCATACTGCACCCACAGTCCGTTCGTTCGACCTTTTCAACTGAGTCTGGAGCCGTGTCTGGCTCTGTGTCTGGTTCACTTGACATGGGTCTTCTCGGGGACGCTTTCACTGGAACGCCCCGCACCCGACCGGGGCACACAAAACAGCCCTCAATCGCCACTCTCGAACGCACCCAGACTGGCCTGCTCACTCGGAACAGACATCCCGACGCGTGGTGTTCGCTCTTCCGCGCCCGTGTCTGTCCCCTGCGCTGGACGGGGCTGGTTGTCTCCTTCGACCTCCTCGTCGTCTAGCTCGCGAACGCTCCCACCCAGCGAAGAGTACGAGGTCTGCCACGCTCGCTGGAACTCGACAGTGAGTGAGTCACCCTGAATAACGTAGGCGTCCAGATTCAGGAAACAGCAGTTCAACGCCGTCATTCGGGCACACAGTGGGTCCTTGTCTTGTCCGACAAACAGCGCGTCTGGCTGCTTTCGACCGGCGACCAGCAGTGTTCGACCGCTCCCACAGGCCGGGTCAAGGACCGTCTGTCTATCATCGGTATCGCTCTCGCCTCCGACGCCGGCGATCTCAGCCATCGTCTCACAAACAGAGTGGGGCGTGAAGTGCTGGCCGAACGCATCGCTGGACATCCCGTATTCCTCGTAGACAGCACCCAGAACGTCGGCGTCGGTAGCCGCCATCCGTTCTTGGAGCTGGCCGAACGCCTTGGCGAAGAGGTCGACCGAGCGCTGTCCGTCTGGATGGTCCATATCGCCACGCTCGCGATAGTCGTCGACAATCTCTAGATACGGATCGTCTCGGTCCTGCAGTGCGAACAGCATGAGGTTGACCCAGTCTCTGAAGACCGTGTGCGCGCTGTGCCTGCGCTGGCGAATTTGCTCAAGCGTTGCAACAATCTCGTCGACGTCGATCTGTGGCGAAGCCATGCTCTCTCAGCCACCAGAGAGGCACAAAATCTGGCCTGCCGGAGAACGTCGCTCTGGGAATTCTACTTGTGGAATGATCTGGTCAGTACAGGGTGACCACCAACCAGCGTTATTGATTTACAGTACTCGGGTCAGTTCCTGTATACCGTCTGCGATGATAGTCATCGTTGAGTCGTCGACCTGCGCCACACGCTTGGTGATCTCTTGGTGGGGAAAGACGTGCAGCGACCACGGACTCACGTAACTCGGATACGTCTTCAGTTCGCCTTCGGTGAGCGAATCGGCCGTCAATTCAACTGCCGTCTCCCGCTCGGTCGACGTGATGACTGCAACCGTATATCGATCGCCGAAGAACGGTCGGTTCCGATTCGAGACGACGAGATACGGTCGGACCCCGCTTTTGAACGTTGCTGGCGCGAGGACGACACTGCCTTGTGCGTAGGTCATCCTACGCGTTTTCTCCTAAATCCGGCGCTTCGTCGGCCCACTCGTCATCGTCACCGTAAGCGTCGTCGCCATACTCGGCCTCGATTTGCTGGAGGCTCACTGCGTTCGCAATCTCCGAGGCTGCGACGTCCTTGGCAACCGCCCAGTAGGAATCAACCTTCCGAACGAGGCCCTTCTCTTGGAGTCGGGAGAGGGTCTTGTGGACGCTGGAATGCGGAACATCGGTCAGTTCTGTCAGTTCCTTCGGGCTGAACCCCATGTCAGGATGGTCAAGCAACACCGTGAGCAGTTTGTGGGCGTTCGTGCCCGGTTTAACGGGCGGCGTATCCCCTCCGCTGGAGTCGATTCTGATTGGCATTAGTGTCTGTCTATGTCAGCATTTGTCTGAGAACGTCATAAAATTATTGCCGTCAAAAAACGCTCGTGATCAACATCTGTATCGGCCGATCATATTCTCTGTTCTCGCTGCACAAGCAGTGATGCATACGCGCTCTGAATAACACCTGAAACTGACAGGACTCACAGCGGTCAATTCGCACGCTCACTGAGCGGTCGTTTCAATCGCCGTCATGAGCAAAGAAACCGTTCTACAGCGGCTACAACGGGTCGTACAGGTCTTCGACCCCCCGTCGATAGTGGTCTTGGCTGGAGTCTGGAACTGGATCAGCCTCCTCAAGATGCTTCGCGATGGTGCTGGTGAACTGCTTGGGCGGCCTCCAGCTATCGTCAATTTCGCGGGCCTCCAACTGCCTCATGACCGCATACTCACCGTCAGCTGTGACGTACAAAACACGAATTCCCGGCTTCTCGCTCAGCGGGCCCCTGAGCAGTTTCCCTGTTCGTGTATTGACCAGCCACTCAAGTAAGAGTCCAGCCCGGCACTGGATTGGGTACAACTGCACTTCGTTCTCTTTGGGAGATTCTGTGCGACCGTTGTCGGCCCACGACTGGGGCAAAGAACGATTGTCAGTCTCATCTTTCCAGCGCCACTTCAACTTTTTCGGCCCGGTATTCCCTCGTCGGTATCCACTACTCATTGTTGGATTCTATCAGCCACTAGAGAAACACAAAATCCGCTCTGTATCGCCTCTATAGCAACTTTTTTGCTGTTTGAGGGTATATGTGTTAGTACACGGACTCACCATGAAAACAGCCGAGTCCCCCACCACGACTAGCGAGTGTTCGCCACCAAAACAGTGGATATCCCGCCAGCCAAGTGGCACCCGTGATCTTGACTTCCAGCGGATTCGTGACGACCGGTCAGCAACGTGGAACGCTGCCCTCGATGCCGATGTCGACGTAACGAAGGGCGGTCGCCCGGACCTGTTTCTCGTCTCCGTCGACGGCGACTGTCCTGTGAACTGCTCGCTGGCCGAGCATCCCAACGGGACCCACGCCGGCTGGTGCAGCTGCGAAGTCTTCCAGGCGACGACCGTCTGCCCACATCTCTGTGTTCTCCGCCAACACGCTGCCCTCGGCGGTCTCAACCTTCCAAAGCGAACAAACGAGGGTCAGTCGTCGTCAGCCGTGTAAGCACCGCTCTGCTGTTCGATTCTGTGTATTTCAAGCACTGAGGCATCATGCGTAAGCACACACGCATACAACCTCAGAGAATGGATTTTGATGTGTGTCTTCAATACGTCTAATCTGACATGATCTAAACCCCAATTGAAAACTTTGTAGGTTGAGTTGGTTAGGAGTAAGTCTAAAAGCGCGAAATATGATACGAAGAACTACCGATATCGCTGTCAGTTCTTAACAGCAGCCGCCGGTGTCACAGGCATCGTCGTACTTGATTCCGGTCTCCTCGCTGATCGCCTTGCTACACTCCTCTAGTATCGTCTCAAACTCAGAATCGATCGCTTTGGATTGTTTCTGCGCTAGTTCCTCCCCCAGTGCTTCGGCCGCTTCCAGCACGTCTTCGTCAGTAATACTCAACAGCAGCCACCCCCAGTTGACTGAGCGAATTTCCGACCGATTTGCTCAGTTATTACCTCGTTGGTATCCTGCAAGAGTTCGACGAGCGCTTCTCGTGCTTCGCGGTGTCGCTGGATAGTGTCGTTATCTGCCATCTCCGATTTGAGGTCCTGCAGTTCGCTCATCACCGACTGGTCGAACTCACCCTGTTGCATCTGTTCCTGTTTCTGGTCAAATTCGTGGAGTAACGCTGTAGCTTCCGAGTCCTCATCAAGTGCTTCGCTCGCCTCGGCGAATTCGCGATATGTCTCGGAGTCTGTGAGTGTCTGTATGAACGTTTGGAACTTGTCTTCGACGGCTTGCTCCTCGAACTGGAGCTCACTCATGACATCCTCACCTCCTGTTTCTTCGTGAGTTCCGAGAGGCCGGTAATCTCGTCACCGAAGGCGCGCAGTTCGTCCAGCCCGACCGGCTCGTCCCGGCGCAGCGGCGCGAGCATCATCGGGGTCTCGAAATTGTCCTTGATCTCCCCGAGATACTTTTCCTGCTGAGCCCGCCGATTCGCGAAGAAGGCATTGTCACCGTATTCCTCGGGCAGGAGATAGTTCGCGACGACGAAGGCCGTCTCGATACCGACCTGGTCTTTGAGGTCCTCGGCCGCTCGGTAGGCCTCCATCATGGGCGTGAACTCGGGATACATGACGAACGCGAACGAACTCCGGTCGGGGTCTTGCATCGTCTCGATGACCTCGTCGTACTGGTCGCCCTTTGCCGGTGCGGCCCCCTTCGTCAGCGAGCCCAGGTCCATGAACCCCTTCCAGTCCGACGGCAACTCCAGCAAGCGAAGCGTATGGCCCGTCGGAGCGGTGTCGAAGACTACGATATCGTAGCCATCTTTCTGGAAGTAGCTCACGAACTTCTCCAGTGCGGCCATCTCCTCAGCGCACGGCGATTCGAGCTCTTCCTCGACGTTCGCGATCGCAGCTTCGACATCTAGCTCGGTGTCATCCTTGTCCTCGTACATCTCGTGGACGTGGTCCAGCACCTGCGTTCGGTACTCTTCGAGGGCTTTCTCTTGGTCGATTCGTGCTGCGTCGAGGTTCGATTGACTCACCGACGTCGGCTCGTGACCGACAGTTTCGCCGAAGATATCCTCCAGGTGGGCAGCTGGGTCGGTCGTCACGACCAGCGTCTCGTAGCCAGCTTCGGCGAGTTTCGTTGCCGACGTTGCGGCCACGGTACTCTTGCCGACACCGCCTTTCCCGGTGAAGAACAGGTACCGCGTACCATCTCCCGGCTGGAGTTGGTCGGCGACCGATTCCGGGTCGGCTAGCGTATCGATATCGACGGAGTGGCCCGAATCGACATCAGTAGCCGCGCCCACGTCCACAGTAGGCTCGTTGCCATCGTAGATGACACCACCTACGTCCGACAGCAGCTCCAGTCCGGCGATTTCACCGGGCTGGAGCGGATACGTCGCCATCGCATCAGCGTCGAACTCGGTCTGTGCTCGTTCAATGACTGCCTGTTCGTCCTCGCGTTTCCCCTCGAAGAAGGGGTCCTCACAGACCGACTCGGGGAGGTACCCGTTGATCACGAGGAACTGGGATTCGATGCCCAGTTCGCCGAGGTCCGACGCACTGCGTTCGATCTCTTCGAGTGAGGAATCCTCTGGCTTGCCGACGAACGCGAAAGTCGTCCGTTGTTCGTTCTGCAGGGTGTCAATGGCTCGCTCGTACTGGGCCTTCTTGTCCTCCATGGAGGCGGCGGGACCGATACAGGTCGAGCCGCCCTTCTCGAGTTCGGCGTTCCAGTCCGAGGGGAGCTCCATCAGCCGAATCGTGTGGCCGGTCGGCGCCGTGTCGAAGACGACCACGTCGTACTCGGGGCTATCCATGAACTCGACGAAGTTGTCGAATGCTGCGATTTCTTCGACACACGGGCTGTTCAACTGCTCTTCGACTGTTTCGATTTGATCGTCGTCGAGCAGTTGCCGCATCGGCTCAATCGTTTCCTGTCGGTACTCTTCAGCTGCGGTGTCGGGATCGATTTCGATGGCAGAGAGGTTGTCGATATCGTCGATTGTGGTTACCTCGTGGCCGATGTCCTGCTCGAAAATGTCCGAGAGGTTCGGGGCTGGATCCGTTGTTACCAACAGTGTCTCGTAGTCGTTGTCGGCCAGCCACGTCGCCGTGGCACAGCTGACAGTGCTCTTGCCGACGCCGCCCTTCCCGCTGAAGAATACGAACTCTGTCTCTTCGCTATTCGGCTCGACAACTTCTTCGGCTGGTGTTTGTGTGGTAGCCATCTACGCTTCCTGTGGGTCGGCGGAGTTCTCGATAGTCGATGCAAGCTCGTCGTACGAGAGATACGCCTCTTTGGCGACGATCTCGTCGTCAACGACGGTGATCGGGAGAATCGACGGGCCGTGCTCTTCGACCAGGTCAGCGATTCGCTGGGTTTCGAGGAACTGCTCAATGTTGTGTTGCATATTCGCTCGCGACACATCGACATCGAACTCGTTTTCGAGTTGGTCGAGGGCGGCGCTGACCTCGACGAGTTCGTCGTCGGGGTCCGGTCCACAAACGCCTGTGGAACAACACATCGCTTCTTCGTACAGGGTGAGTTCAGTCATAGTTTTGTAAATCGTTCAATCGAACAGTCAGGATGTTCGAATTGAGTTCTGTATCTTCACTCCTATTCTACCGGCTTCAATTTAGAATTTGTTCATATGTACTTCAACCCTTTGGTCAGCCCACGAAGCTATCGATCACCCATGAGTCGTCGATGACGACCGTCGCTTGCCCGTCGAAGCGGCGGTATTCTCCGTGGCCGTTCTCGCTGTGTTCATGAGATCTGTTCCGCCAGCTAGAATCATAATGTACCATCGATGCGCCGACTAGTTCGCTCTGGAGAGAATCACTGAGACCAACATCGTGCCCGAAACCGACTCGACACTCTCGTAGTTCACCCGCTCGTACGTAGACATCAGTAATGACACCGCTCGTGAGTCGTCGCTGTGACCGACGCTATTGGTTGTACCAAGTGGCACTGTCGGAGCGCACCACCGTACTCAATGGTTCGGGCTAATCTGAGTCATTACTAAATTGTTTAGAATTTCACAGTCAAATTATACAGTACCCACTACGCAACACTTACTTTACTGTCTACTCAATCTGTGCGTATGTCATCAACCGAGCGGCTACAGCGGTATCTCTCCGATGAACGAGGTGGCTGTGGCGACGAGGAAGCGGCCCAGCGGCTCGCTGAATTGGAAGAACTTGACGCAGCCGCGGGCGGTCCGGACCTCGAATCAGATGTGAGTGTGCTGTCCGCACTCGCCAATGAGACACGATACAAAATCGTCCGGATTTTGCATATGGCCGATGGGGAGCTCTGTGTCTGTGAGTTTTCACCACTGCTAGATGTGAGTGACAGCGCTATCAGTCACGCGCTCTCCCAGCTCACCGACGCCGGACTCCTGAGTCGACGGAAAGACGGAAAGTGGCGGAAATATCGGACGACACCACGGGCGAGTGCATTGTTGGTCGCACTCGATGGGTCTCGAAAATGACTCCACGAACTATCGAAAAATACAGAGGTCAATATAGGTCACATACGAGAACTCTTGATAGACAAAGTAAATGGAGTATCTATGTCCGCTGACTCAACGATGAAATTTGGATTTGTTTGTGTACAAAACGCTGGCCGCAGTCAGATGTCGACAGCCTTTGCAGAGCGTGAACGTGAGCGGCGGGGTCTCGGAGATAGCATTAAGATTCTCACCGGTGGGACACACCCTGCTGACCGTGTTCACGAGGAAGTCGTCACTGTCATGGGCGAACTTGACATCGATCTCTCGGACCGGACACCTCAGGAGGTCTCGACCAAGGAACTCGAGTCCTGTGACGTGGTCGCCACGATGGGTTGTTCAACACTCGAACTCGACGCCGAGACTGTCGATGTCCGCGATTGGGGACTGGACGACCCGGACGGGCAGGACATGGAGCAGGTCCGCGAGATTCGAGATGAAATAGCACAGCGCGTCTCGGACCTTTTCGACGAATTCTATGCTGACGGATAAGGCGTAGCGATGGTGTAGGTTATTCGGTGTGGATTTAATTCCGTTTCTGTAAAAACACATAGACAGTAGCCATAGTCCGTCGCGAGCGGTCACGCAACGATATGCTCCTCGATCTCTTGGAACCACTGCCGGGCCGTGGTAATATGCACATCCAGCGGCTCGCAGATCGTCGCTTGCGTGAGCCGGATGTCTGACTCTTTCCCGGCGAGATACAGAGCGCCGGCTGCGACTCCATCCGGTCGTCCGTTGACCGCTGTTGACTCGGTTGCCTGTTCTGCGAGTTCGAGCGCTCGCTGGCGAATGTCCGGGGCAACGTCGAATGGAAGGTCCGAACAAATCCGCGCCACCCAGTCCACCGGGAGCGATACTGGGATCGGAAGGTCAAGTTCTGTCAGGAACGTCCGGTAGCAGTTCCAGACGTGCGATGCAGAACACCTGGCAACGTCGGCTACCGTCTCCATCGTCACGAGGCCATTGCACCGGCAGGCGGCGTACACAGCGGCCGCTGCACCGCCCTCAATCGACCGTCCGATCAGGAGGTCCTTGTCCTGTGCCTCCCGGAAGAACGTGGCTGCCTGCTCTTTCACCGCGTTGCTCTCAGACAGCGCACTCGCAATGCGTCGGATTTCGCCAAGCCCGTGAGCGAGGTTCCGGTCGCGCTTGCTGGTGAACTTCGACCGGCCATGGAGTCGTCGCTGGCGAGCAAGCCGTCGACGCCGTCTCGGAGAGATATCTGCACTATCGACGCTTCCGATGTTCGTCGACAGGCCCCGGTCGTGGCGAGTGGCCGTCCGAGGTGCGCCCGTCCGTTTCTGTTCCTCCTGATCGTACGTTCGCCACGCTGGCCTGCGGTCGATCTGGTCTTGGTCGGTCACCAGGCCACAGTCCTCGCAGTGCGTCTCTCGGCCGGTGCTGTCGAGTTCGCCGCCACACTCGGGACAACCCGGCGTAGCTGCAGACAACGCTGTCTGGACAGTTTGTGAAGACATATTTCGAGACATCTTCTCACCTGACCAGAAGGTCAGAAAACCCGCTGCGGCCCCCGGTTAGGCGTCTGGCAGTTTTCCATCCGGGCGCGGGACTCGCTGGGCGTCGATCTCGATCTCGACCCGGCGACGGTGCTTGCACCGCTCGGCCTCATCGGGACAACTGCACGTCTCTTCGAGCACGTCGACCTCGTACCGGCTATCTGATGCTGAGTGAACCTCGTAGCGACCGGGCTTTGCGAGGAAGGAAACGTCGATATCTTCCTGCTTCGCTCGTTTCGTGCGTGGTTCGTCCTCGGAGGTGACAGCCAAGGGGTCCTCTTTGGGGCCCGTGACGCCGCTGTCGTCGAACCGGACCTGCATGACTCCGCCGTCAGCGACTGCCTTGCGGGGTTCGCCGTCGACGTGCAACCCGAACTGGCCATCGAGAGCGTCGTCGTCAACCCACTGCGGGATAGGTCGCTCGCCGGTGGCGAAGGCGACTCGCTTCTGGTGCTTGCACTCCTCGCCGGGGTTGAACTGTTTCCACTTGCATTCGCAACTCCCTGTTCGAGTGTCGACAAGGTACTCTGAGCCAGACCCGGAGTTGACCAGGAAGAGGTCGTCGTCGTTTCGTGCCCGACCAATCGAGTCCATCACGGTCATGACTTCGGTCAGCGCCCGAACGGTCCGGTTGTTCGGGTCAGCCTTCTCCAGTTCGCTCTCGTCGATGCTGCCGGCGTCGCTACGGGATTCTGTGGTAGCCATGAATGACAGGCGGCACGCCCTCTGTGGGACGCCCCTCACCCCGCTGGGGCACAGAAAATTCGGTGACTAGAGTTTGTGAAGGCGCAACTCTATTTCAGACAGAAGTGGTCAGTGCAGACTATACACTGACAGAACTTTTCGCTCAAATGCCGAGGCTATCTTTGATTGCCGAGTCGATTTTCACCATGTCTGATGACGGGACAGACCCAATGTTCTTTTTTACACGTTCGTCGATGTCAACAACCCGGATTTGACTTAGGTCTGCCACTGAATCGTGATCAAGGACAGTATCCGAAGCCAGTACTTCTACCTCGAACGGGTACGTGTCTCCAGACGTGTACTGCTTTGTGAATGGAGCGATGATGGTTGTCGGCGAGTACTGATTCCCAACATCGTTCTGGATGACAACACAGGGCCTGCTCTTCCCTTGCTGCTCACTCCCTTTCGTGGGATTCAGTTCAACAATGACAATGTCGCCGCGGCGTACCTGCACAATTGACTCCAGAATTCACTCGCTCCAACCGGGCGCGTCACCGAGATGCCCGGTTGCTTCTGAGGATGCTTCTTCCATTTCTTCAGCCAACTCACGAGACCGCTCGGCTCTCTTTCGGTATCCCTCAGCAAGCCGTTCCTCATCTGTCGGCGGTTTGATTATGATCTCGTCATTCACTTCGACGAATTCAACTTCGTCACCGCCTTCGATGCCACGACGGTCTCGCAGTTCCTTCGGAATCGTCACCTGCCCCCGATCTCCGACTTTCCGTTTGTGTTCAGGCATACCTATTCATACTTTTTTCATACTGATATAGATGTCGGTGGCATGGTCATTCAATTCGCATACATACTGAGCAGGCGTTGCAGCCAGCACCATGGCTAAAGAAACTGCCTTTTCGCCGCCTGTCAGAGTTCGGTCGCCTGCATCTGCTCGTGTGCGTCGGGATTGACCACCGGGATGACGCCCTCGACCTCTTCGTTGCCGTACTCTTCCCGGATCAAGTCGTGTATGTCATTCGCGAGAGCAACGGCCTCGTCTTGCTTGTTGGAACTCGCCTCGTTTTCGGGAAAATCTGCTGGCCCGACGCCCTCCACGACGATGAACAGCTGGTCGTCACTCATTGTCGACCGCCTCGACGAGCAGCGTCGTTTCGGGCAGGTCGTCGCGAGAGGCCGACAGGAACTTCGAAGTCTCTAGCGTTTCCTCGACCAACTCGACCAGTTCCTCCGAGACATCGCCAAAGTGAACGATGGCGTCGGGATCGGGGTAGTTGTCGTACTGCTGTGCAGCCGTCTTGTCTGTCTTGTTCTTACTCATAGTCAGTCGGCAGAGCGCCCTCAGTGGGACGCCCCGCACCCCACTGGGGCACAGAAATTATACGATGGCTCGTTCCCAGCCATCCGATTCATCGGCATGAACCTTACCTGCCTCCAGAAGCGGGACCGCCGGACCGGCTTGCCGGTCCAAGGTGGAGCGTGTCCCCGAGCGCTTGCGCTCGGGAACCGTGAGCGTGAGAGTGAGCGAAAGAGTGGCTGGTACGGCTCCTCGATTATTCCGCGATTACGTTCCCGTTCTCGTCGATGGCATACCTGAGTGGGTACACGTTCCCGTCGATATGCGTGGCCTTCTTCGGCAGCGTCTCGTTCAGCCACGCTTCGCGGTCGGCGTCAGTCTGGATGTCCTCGTTCGGGGAGTGGACGCTGAACAGGTCCATGCTCACCCAGCGATTGACCGTCAGCTCACCGGACGGGGAGTACACCTTCACCCGCTCCTTTTCAGCGTCAACACCGACGACGGCGAGTGCAGACGTGCCCTCAGCCGTTTTCAGTCCATCACCGATATCCACGGCATCAGGGTCGATATCGAGGTCGTCGCACTGCTGTACAGCCGTCTCGTCTGTCTTGTTTTCACACATAGTCGGTTTGGCGGAGCGCCCTCTGTGGGACGCCCCTCACTCCGTTGGGGCACAGAAATTATGCGACGGCTTGCTCCTCGGTATCCGATTCATCGCGACGGATCTCGCGTGCCCGCTCTCGGAGGCGAGACTGGACTGGCGTCCGGTTCTCGTGCTGGTTTTCGTAGGCGAGATACTGCTGGATCGTCTCCATTGAGTGCATACAGTTGATGCCGGCGACGATTGGCTGGAGATGATCGGCGTCCAGCAACCGCTCTGGAGGGAGTTTGTCGAGAATTGGGTCAGAAGTGTCGCTCATGCATCTTCTCCCCGGAAGTCATCGAGCGTTGTCTTGCGCGTGTACCGACAGCCCGGATAATCAGCCAGAAGCGTCTCGTCGACGGCGTCCCAGAAGCCGATTTTGTGTGGCGCAACCGGCTGCCAGAACCGGGCGCGTGCCAGTGCTGCCGGAACACGGTGGCGTTCCTCGCGACGCCACTGCTCGCGCTCAATCATCGCCATGGTGACGCTCCCTCCGGTCTGTCTGCCATGTACGAGCTGGCAAGCTCCAGCCCGGCGTCGAGTGACCGCCGCGTCCCGACCAGTCTGGTCGCCCGTTCGAGCGTCCAGCCAGCGTCACTGTATTTCAGCAAGACTGTCGCTCCGGTGTCGGGAATGTGCCACCCGATCGTGTCGTTGCCAGCAGCGAGAAATTCCCACTCGCCGGCAGCGGCTTCTTGTGCCGCGCTCTGTCTGTCAATCAGCGTATCCGAGCGTGGGCCACCAGCGTCGAAATCACCCAACGTGGCCGTTCCTGCTGCGTTCATGCAGCGACCTCCCGGCGGTCTAAACCAGCGAGTTCGGCGTCGATGGCGCTGATGATACTCGTGACCTGTTCCTCTAGCGTGTCTACCTGCTCACTGTTGACGTCCAAGAGCGACCGAAGTTCGAGTACGTCCGGGAGGTCAATGCTGTCTGAGCGCCGGGCCACCGCACGGAGGACAACTGCTTCAACACCGACGCTGTCGGGCTGTCCTCGAACAGTCGTCGCGATGGACTCGACGAACTTCGGGATGGTTGGCTGTGACAGGTCTTCCGAACGACGGCAGGACATATTTCGAGACATCCTCTCACCCGCCAGAGGAACACAAAATGGGGGGTTGCTGCCGCTGTGAACGGAGTTTGTGCTTACTGTGTTGGCTGAAATACCTGCTCAATAAAATTGCGAACTTAGCAAAGCGAATGACAAAGCCTATTCAAGTATCCTCTCAACGGTGCTATATGATTGAGCGGCAAGAACGGAACATACGGCGAGACGGAGCCCTCTTTCTGCTCGGTTTCGCTGGCATAATCCTCGTTGAAGTCGTAGCATCATCAGGGTCGGTCGGAAGTGAGGAGACAGTAGTTCATAGTCTCCTCTTCGGTTGCTCAACCGGGATAATGCTTTCCGGTGTTTTTCGTGCTACCAGCAAACAAGCCCTTTACTCAACGCTCGCACTGGGGGTCGGTTTTGCCCTTGGTGCTGGTATCGACCTATTCTGAGTCGGTCTATGTAACCCGCAGTAAGTAGTTCACCTGTACTGCTCATTAACGGATTAGGCCACCGGTTTCAGGGAACTACCGTCGGCTATCCAGTCCACCCGCCGATCTCAACCTGTGTACTGTCTGCCGGAGCATCGTCTGCTGTCTTCGCAACTGCGTCAAACGGCGGTTCAACGAGACGCGGCTGTTCATCATCGTATGTCCGGTTGGGACGTTTCATACAGTCGACCGTCACGATGGGACTGCACTCACTACAAGAGTGCGTTGCCCCGTCGAAGCCGTTGATACTCACCGACCAGGAGATGACGCTCGCGAGCCGATACGTCTCCGCTGCTGGCCGGCGAGTGCTGGCAGACCGGCACCCTACGGCTCCACAGACATCGCAGGTGACGAGATAGTCCCGATCTGCCTCGTGGAAGAGCGAAGCGGCCTGCTCGACGTTGTCGCGGTCCTGAAGCGCACACTCCCGGCAAATCGCGAATCGGAACACGCCGTCTTCTCGGTCGACCTCGTCGGGCCACCGGACGTAGGTGTACGCCTCGCCGAAGATATCGGCTCTATCCCCACAGAACCGACAGCACTCAGCCGTTGCCTCGGGCTGGACGTCGATCACTGAGACCACCGTGCAAGTGTTGACTGCTTGCGAGCAGTTTCGATGGGACAGAGAAACCGCCACTTGTATCGCTCACGAATCGGCTTGTTCTCGCGGTTGCTCGCTTGCCCTGGTTCTCGATAGCCCGTACAGGTCCAGCCCTTGTCTTGCAGCGCCCGAACCATCGCGCCGTCGTAGTCCGAGCGCACCCACGTTAAGAAGAAGCGAGTGTCACGGTCGTCACTCTGCAAGAAGTGCTCCTGTGAGCGGGCCAGCGCCGCCGACGCGAGGTTTGGCATCCGAACGCCCATGCAGATCCGCGCGGCCTCGACGAGCGAGTCCCCAGAAATCACCTCACTGTCAACGACTGGTGTGTCCGTCGACGGAAGCACCCGTCGGGCAGTCGTTCGTATCTCTGCTGGAAGACTGTCGATCTCGACTGGTTCAGGACAGAGCTGGCCGTCGACGCCGTACCGGATTCGCTTCTTCGAGATGAGCGGGTAGCGGTAGGTGATGGCCCCGACCAACGTGTCCTGAAAGTACAGCCCGTGGTGGGTGAGGTTGACCGACGGCAGCGACCCCATATAAGAGTGATGCGCCTCGTAGACGGCGGCTGCGGTCTCTCTGTCGATTGGCTCGACGGCGACGTGATCGGCAAATCGAATCCCGAGGGGTGCGGTGAACGGGTCACCGTTGGCGTGAATCGGACAGAAACACTCCCCTGTGTCTGCTGGCGGGCGATGCTGAAACGACTTCGACGCTGAGTGTGTGGACATCCTCTCACCCGACAGAGGAACAGAAAACCGCCCGACACAGCGCGTTAACCAACAGAAGCGATGAGTGTTGGTTAACACAGTCGGTATCGTGGGTTTGCGTGCTATCCACCCTGTTCTCCTTCCCCGCCGTCGGTCGCAAGACTCGTTTGTCTCGTGGCAAGGAACCGTTCGGGGACGTTCTCGAATGCATCCAGCCCTGCCTGCTCAGTCCCCTCGACGTCGACGCCACTGTGGCCTGTTTGCCACGTAGCAGAATCGCGCTCGAAGCCGCCGTCAAAGGCCGAGAGTTCTGATCGTCGAGCTGGAGCCGCTGCTGCCGAGAGTTCTTCGACGCGGTCTGAAAGCCAGTCCATCTGGTCGAACATCCCGTCGAAGTCACGCTCCTGGAAGGGGAAGCGGACTGTCGCTTTCGGCGGGAGGGCAGTGTACGTCTCTCGTCCAGTACGAATCGCAGTTGGCCGGCCGTCGAAGATGTCGCGCTCACGCAGCGCGTCGACGTAGTCGCTGCCGGCCAGAACGACCAACTCCCGGCAGGGGGACTCCTGCTGATCGGCAGCATAAGGCCGCCGGAGCCAATCACCGAGAGACGAGTGGACACGGAGCGCCCAGCGGTCAAGGCGGGTTTCGACCTGTTCCCCTGACGGCAGCCGATAATTAGCTTCTCCCTCGATGGGTTCGCCGCGCAGGTCCTCAATGGTCGTATCATACGGAGCGACCGTCTGCCGGGGCATCAAGATCCCGTGTTCTGCAGAGAGAACCGCCCAAGTGTTCGCTCGTCGGTCAGCAGTTCGAGCCCACTGGACAGCTGCCTCGGCATACGATCGCTTGACCGAGAAGTACGAGGATGTATAGAGATCGCGAGCTGCAACTGGCTGGTCGGTTTTCGCATCGCCGCATCCGATGAGTACGAAGCGGCCACGAGTTCGCTCAGTCTGAGTGGTAGTCATCTGTTTCCCTCACCCCACCAGGGAGTCACAAAACTCTCTGAGGCTGTCCGGTCGGCTCTAGCCGTGGACCTCAGTGGGAGTGAGCCCTGCCCGGTATTCCACCCTGTCTCGTTCGTGTTGGCTCCGGTACGCGAGCGTCTGTCCGTTCTCGTACTCAACGACAATCGCATCCTCAAGGCCACTCACAGTTGCTCTCGAACCGTCAGCAGCCCAGACAGGGTCCATCGGTTCCGCTGTTAGCGGGGTCCGGTCTTTCTTCACGGTCGGCCACACACCCCGCGATTTCCAGTATGACCGGATGTGTCGCAGGCTCTCTCGAACCGTCTCCCGGATCGAGAGGTGGTCCGCACTCCCGTAGCCGTGTGGTGAGAAGTACTCGCCGTGAAGCGCCGCCAGATGAACCCCGTTCCAGTCGACGCCAACAATATCTGCTGGTTCTTCACCGGTCACACGCGGCTGTGTCAGCTCCTCGATCACCGGATACTGCTTCGTCGGACTTGCCCCCAGCAGATGCACTCGCCGCCCTCGCCAATCTACAATATCCGTGTATTCGTCAGCAGTCTGGTCGGAGTAGCCCATCGGGTAGCCCAAGACAATGTCGTCGTCGATCACGTCGATTGCGTCGCGGCACTTCGGGACGATGATGACCTCTGTCCCCGGAAACTTCCGCTTCAGCTCCCGTGCGGCTTGGTTGTACCGTCGCGCTTCCTGCTGGTCGTATGCGTCGCCAAGCATCCCGACCGATGGCTCGTACTGCTCGAAGCGTTCGATGTACCGGTCCAAGTCTGGATTCCGGAAGTCGTTGTCTAGAATCTCAATCGGGATGTCGACGTTCCGCAGTTTGGACTGATACGAGTAGTCCTCGCGAACGCCGACGGCGAATCCAAGCCGGTAAGCGTCGATTACGAACGGCTCCCGGTGAAGGAACCCAATGTACTCAGTCTGCTGTGCATCGCTGACAGCCGTCGCTGACCAAGAGTGTCGCGCCTCAGAAGACATGAACAACACCGAGCGCGCCCACCTGGCAGGCGCGGCAAAAACTACTTTCCCGTGTAGATTACCCCATCTAAGTCAGGGAACAGGCCACCGACGGTATGGCGTGGAGAGAACCCAGAAAGCCCTTCACATATAGGATCACATTCCAAATGATGCCCTCCAGGCGCGAACTTCTCGGCGGCCTTAGTGGCGTGGCTCTCATCGGAACCGCCGGCTGTCTCGAATCCAGCGAATCACAGTTCTCACCCGGGAGCGATACGACGACTGACTGGCCAATGCCCCGCCACGATCCCCACAACACGGCGTTTACACCCGATGCCGTGGCACCCCAAACGGACGTCCGAGAGCGGTGGGCCGCCGATAGTGGTTCGGATATCAGCACGCCGGCCATTGCGGACGGGATAGTCTTCGCACCGGATGCAGAGGGACTGCTCGCGCTCGATGGAGACTCGGGTGAGGAGTTATGGCAATTTGCACCGACCCAGCATCCTTGGCCCTCACCCCCGGCGGTCCACGACGGTATCGTCTACGTTACGACGAGCGATGATGACACGGTTTTCGCTGTCGATGCTGACACTGGCGATAAGCTATGGTCTCTGACTGGTGCCGGCCACATCCACAGTCCGCCCCATCCGATCACCGGTCGACTCGTCAGCGAACCGTTCGTACTCGTCGCAAACGACGATGGGACCGTTCGCGCGCTTGACCCAGCGAACGGTGACGAGCACTGGCAGATCGATGTATTCGGTGCGGTTAGGACAATGGCGTTCCGCAGCCCTCGATTATATATTGGTACTGTCGGCGGCGAGGTGTATGCATATTCCCTCAATGGCACCGGAGAAGAACCGGGAGAACGCTGGCGTCGTAAAGTAGGGAGCCAGATCGAAGGAATAGTACCGACGGACAACGGCATCGTTGTCAGCACGTTCAGTGGCCCACTCCGGAACCTACAAGATGGAGCCAACGCCGGCATCAACGACTGGATAGCCACCGAGAGCCACACCGGATCACCGCCCGTCTACGCTGGGTCGTGGGTATACAGTACGGGCTGGGAATCACTTTCGTCGCTCCGAGTCTACGACAGGAACCGTCACTGGCAGGTGAGCGCAGACTTCGATAACGCGGCCCCTGTCGCGGCCGGCGACACAATCTATGCTCCGGTGAAAGGTGATGTTCACGCATTCGATCTATCAGGTGGTGTCGGGGTCGGAGGAATAAGGGTTGGTGCAACACGATGGACTCATATCATCGAGAGTGGTGGTATTCAGGGACTCGCCGTCGGTGATGGGGCGCTGTTCGTCGCCTGTGAATCACACAACGAGGACGATTCGACACTGGTCTGTCTCGAACCACCCTGATTCTCGGCAGTTCTTCACAGAGTTGTACGGAGAAGATACATTGATTGATACCCGGTATCGGAGATTGTTCCCACCTCATAGGTGAGATCTGATTGGCACTCAGTTGTCCTTCGAGCCTTGCGGGAAATCATGTCATGCGGAGATTTTTCAGTCATAGATGTGGCCACTTTGGATCGGAGGCTCGTCCGTTTTCGTTATTCTTGAACGGACCTGATTGATATCCGTGGGAACCTACCAGAGGCGTCGTGGTATCCCCTGTGGCGTTCCGTCGCTTCAACGAGTACGTCGCGTGCAAGGCCAGAGAACAGGACGTAACAGCTGTCCGAGTGGACTCCCGGAACACGTCGAAGAGGTGTTCGATGTGTGGGTTTACTGCTCCCGGCTGTGGTATCAGTGTTGAACGCATACTTGACTCTCTCCACCCAGCAAGGAAGACACAAAAAACGGCTCTCAGGCACGTCTGGAAAAGCACGACCGACTGCTCAGCTGGCACCTTCGACGGCGTCGATCAAATCCGCCGCAGTCGATGAGATTCGGTCCAGCCGGTCCCGAAGCGTCTCTGGTGCGTCGCCGTCCCACGCTGCGAGGTAGAACGCCGAGTTGTCGGGGTCCAGCCCGAAGTGACGACTGACCACGTAGGCGACTGCCTCGGCTTCGACCTCGCGTTTCGACCGCTCCGCCTCATCCTCGACATTGAAGTGAAGATCCGCATGGGCGAACTCGTGAATCAGTGTACTCGCGAGGGCGGCCCGATTCTCCCGGTCAACCGCTTCGATCATCGGATTCGTGGTCATCACGCTCCGACGCTGGCAGACACCCCGTGCAGACCCATGCTCCCACTCTTCTGGAGCGACGATTCTCGCGTCGACGCCGACCTCGTCGGTCGCGTCCAACAGGTCCTCGACAAGTCCATCCGGGTCGCCGTGTGCTTCTGTCTCTAGTTCGGGAAGCGGCTCACCCTCTGTCTGGGAGATATCGAACACCGACGTTGGCCGGAACCCGACTAGCCCTCGACGCCATTGTTCGGGGTCTGTCTCGTCGTACTCACAGCCCGTGTTCTCGTGATACGACGGCGAGTTCCCACAGTCGGGGCACTTCTTCGTGATGATCGGAGCCCAGATCCAGATGGCATCCTCGCCTTGCTGGACGTACCGGTCGAACTCGTCTTGCCACGTATTGTACCCTGCAACTCGGGTTGCTTCGGGACACTGGAGCTTGATCAACAGCGTATTCCGGGCCGAGTAATCGTGGAACTTGCTCTGCACATCGAGCCACTGCTGGAACTGCTCGCTGGCTTGCGCCTCGTTCGTGAGGTCGGCGAGGTCCTCGACCCACGCATCGAGTTGGTCGCGCATCTCCTCGTCCCGGGAGTCGGACTCGTCGAAGGTGCAAGTGGTCTGCTGGCTGGACTGCTCTGGTGTATCTGACTGTATCGTTGACATTGGTCTATCTTCGGGACGCATTCTCGGGCACGCCCCCGCACCTCCACTGGGGGACAGAAAATCCGCTGTTAACCAACAGGGTGAAGATTCTGGCTCCGAATGTTGGTTAACGTGATGCCTGCGGAACCCACGCCACCGACAACGCTCCCGTCGGGCATCGGTAGTGAGTGTACATCTCTGTCAGCGGACCAGCTTCGAGACCTCGCGAAGTACGCCGAGTCACTGGCCGAGTATCGCGATCGGGAATCGCGACTCGAAGCCGAAGACGAGTCGTCGGGTGAGGAATCTGATGACAGACCCGATGGGGTCCCGTCCGGGGCGTCAGTCACAGTCAAGGAAATCAACGACAATCGCTACCGATACTGGCAGTGGCGTGATGGAGACAAAATCAAGTCGAAGTACATCGGCCCCGCTAGTCCTGACGACTAATCCACTGTTGGCTATGCTTCGTCGGTGGCCGCTTCCCAGCCCCGGTGGAAGTGGACCAGAGTGGTATCAGAATCGAATCTTTCACTGGAAGGCCGGTGTAAGAGGCATTGGTCCTCGGGCACTGCTTTGACCGTCCCAGCGGCCCTGAGGTCCTGCGCAATCCGCCGTGCTTTGGACTCGTCGACGTCGACTGTCTGTACTCGTTGATTGTCTCGGTCTTGTGCGAGTTGACGGCGCTCAAACCGTTCATAGTCTGGTCGTGTATCGTCCATGATTGCTCCGCACCACGAAGGAGCGCACAAAGTCTGTGTCAGAAGCAAACCAAGGGGAATTAATCAAACTGGTTTGGGGTCCTGAAATCAGGAGCCAATGACTTCCACAATATGCCCAACACGCGAATCATCTTCCAAGGCATCTAAGACCGAATCGGGGTTAACATCTCCAGCGAGTGTGTACATATTCGACATTCCTTGTCCCCGTCCGCGACCATGACGGTCTTTCGACAAGACATTTGAATGGACGAGGTCATTCAGCTTTTCTCTAAATGTATGCTGTTTGAGTTCATTGGCGTCAATGTACTCACAGAGATTGGAGTACAGTTGATGGAGTGCCGTGGTTTCACCCGTCGCATCATTCAGTTCAGCAGAAACAACGGTGAGGAGTGCGATTTTCCGCTGCGTAGTTTCAGCACCAATCGTATCGATGAGAGCTTCTCTCTCGATCTCCTCTTTCGCGGCACGAACATGGCGTTCGCCAACCATTCCGACACCTTCGTCATCAGCGAGATCACAGGCGTAGGACAGCAATTCAATGGCCTGTCTAGCGTCGCCTGTTTCCTGTGCGGCGAGTGATGCAGTCAGAGGTATCGTACCTTCCTCAAGTACATCGCTTTTCAGATGGGCAAAATCCTCATGTCCGTCTTCAAAGTGTGTGTCCCGGAGCGCCTGAGCAGTACGACGAGCAAGAATATTTTGAAGATGATCAGCGTTGTAGGGGTTGAACGTGATTTCACGCTGTCCAAGCGATGAACGGACATCAGCGTCGAGATTATTCCGGAACTGTAGGTCGTTTGTAATACCGATGATTCCGATTTTGACGTCATCGGGGTTAGCTCGAGAGAGTTCGTAGAGAATGTAGTCATCTTCCCCAATGGAATCAATCTCATCAAGAATGATGATGACAGTCCCGCCAATAGTCTCAAGTTCGTCAAGAACCATTTCAAACAGCCGTTTCCGTTGGTATCCACTGGGTTCGTCAACCCCCTGACCCTTGCGTACTTCGCGAAGTTCTTTGACAAGTCTGGTTAGGACGTGGTATGAACGGTCAGCTCCCTTGCAGGGGAGATGGATGACTTCCAGT
Source organism: Haloarcula sp. CBA1115 (assembly GCF_000827835.1). Classification (NCBI taxonomy): domain Archaea; kingdom Methanobacteriati; phylum Methanobacteriota; class Halobacteria; order Halobacteriales; family Haloarculaceae; genus Haloarcula; species Haloarcula sp. CBA1115. The sequence goes on from NZ_CP010529.1 coordinate 287,409, forward strand.
TGCACCCCTTCTTGATTAGCCCACTCTTGAAGTTGCTCAGATTTTAGTTTGACACCCGCAGTTTTTCCCTGGCCAGTCGGACCATAAACGAGAATATCGCGGGGAGAGCCATCCAGAGTTACAGGCCGGAGCGCCATGTGGATCTTGTCAAGTTCTTCCTCCCGTTCGGGGAGATCGGTCGGTTTGTATTTCCCGACATCAGCCTCAAGGACGTCAATATTTTCGTATATCGTGTCCCTATCCCCGAATCCCTGTGTCATCTTGTTTGAGGTATAAATCCCATATTTCATAAAACCCCCCGGTAGAGTGATGAGAGTGACATGGGGTGGCCGAGAGTGTAACTCCACGGGGACGGGGGGTATGAGAGTGTAAACAGCCACAGGAATGTGTGGAGGAGAGGACTGTAACAGTCGAGGTGATACTTCGGATATAAAACGCCAAAGAATGAAGAAATCTAGTGGTCTAGTCAATATACCCGATTAAGTGTTAGAGAGGTTCTTGTATCGATTACCCACTCTTTAGGTATTCCTTCTATCTATAACTATACTATCATCTAGCGAAAAGTTTATCTTAATATAAAATCACTCCCAGAAAGTCCAGGAGAACTCTAGGTTCAAATCTTGAGTGTAAGGTACTCTCTGATTGCTGAATTTGCCGATTTTACACTCTTTCACCCCCCGTGGAGGTCAGTTGACTTAGACCTAAATGGGTTCCAAGCCGTCAGTAGTTACACTCTCATACCCCCCGTCTCCCGGTGGTGGTACTGGTGGTTGAAGCGACGAACACTATCAAATCGGCCTACCTGTTGAATAGATGTTGAGTCACAGCTATTCAACAGAGCAGCTTGAACGTCTCTCAGAGACTGCGCTCGTAGTCTGGAACTGTTTCGGTCGGGTCCATAGAGGAAATCCCCTCACTCGACCGGGGAAACACAAAATTAGCGTTAACCAACAATGGAGGAATATGGCGGTCGCTGTTGGTTAAGACACACCACCGTTTCCGCAAAACCACTAGATCAGGCGCATGGAATCGCCGGGATCATCGCCGATGATGTCCGCCAATCCGTAGACAGCGATTGAGTCCGTATACCCCTGCGCTCGGACTGCCTTCTTGATCCCCTTCTTGGCTGGCTTATCGTCAGTGAGTACGGCAACACCCGTCGTTTCCCGGTCTCTGACGTACTGGATGGCTAACCCCGCAAGAATCGCATCGGTTTTCTCCACTTCGTGTTCGACTTGTTCGGTTTCGTTCGCAATGGTTCGTCTGGCGATATCGCTCCCAGCGACAGCGTCTCCATCTGTCGGCGATGGAGCCTCTATGATTGTGGCCCAGCCCTCGTTGAGCGCTGTTTGGACGCGGTCCGTCTTTGGTCCACCGAGTTCACCGATCACGCGCTGTGGGAGTTTGCAGATAACGCTGGCGTTCTGAATTGTACTCCGAAATCGTCGATACTGAGGGTTCGAGGGACGGCCAATCGCATAGAATATGTTTGCGTCGACGAGGACGTCCTGGTCGGCAGCGAATGGTATGTCGGTTCCCATCCGAGAAACTCACCTATCGGCTGACGTACGGGCCGGGGCACCAGATATCTCGTCAAGATCAGGGAGGTCCATTATATCATGTACGTCTGGGAAGAGATACTCGAAGAACGGGTCATGCTCCTGACCGACAGCCAGTACCGGTTTCAGCGCGTAAATGATCATCATCGCTTCTGTCTCGCGAACGTCGATATCAGTGGCGACCATCCGCTGGGTTGTCTTGCCCGCGAAGTGGAGTCCAGCACCCCGTAACGCAGCAATGAGCTTGCCGATACCGTAGCGGTCCATGAAATACTCAACGTCTTCGTCGACTTCCTGAAGCGCAAGGGCGTGGAGAACAGTCGGCGTGATAACAATCGGGACGTACTGCTCAACGATGATTACCGGGTCAGCAGTCAGCTGCTGAGGGCGCGTCGAATCATCGCGATCGACCAAGCCGAGGTCAACGAGCTGATCAACGTACTCATAGGTGGTCGATTTCGAGAGATCGAGTGCGTCCATGATTGCCGGTGGAGCAACCGGTCCCCAGTAACACACGTAGACGTAGACGCGAGCCAATGCCGGGTGGTTGAGTAGTTGGACAATGGTTTCGAGCCGAGCAGCGTTCTGGGCTAGTGTCTCTGGCTTGAGCGTCTCTTCGTCCATCACATCCATCGGTGGCGGATCCAACGCGTCAATCCCGCCATCCGGACGAACGTGATTGTGATCAGAGGTCATACTAGCCAGTCCGTAGTCCATGAACTTCAGACTATCGCTGCAGCTGTCAGCAACTGGGACATTGCCAAGAAGAGTGGCTTGATACCGCGTCCAGTATATTCTCGGTCCACTGGGATCCTTCCGAGAAATAAGTGCGACAAGAGGTCGGGTGAGGGCTGCAAACCCGCTAAAAGCGGTCTGAGCCAACGGTTCTTCGGTTTGGTTCTGCCGCCGAGTTCCCGGTAGTGTTTAGTTAGTAGCATTGAGCCATCGAGCGAAGCTTTGCAACCAATTTTCGGCGGTTTTCGGTTCAACGTGGCTGAAGCAATTCGAAAACGACGAGGTTCGACGCTTCAGCTCTCGGAAAATCCGTTCGACAGCGTTCCGATTTCCGTGGCGACACATCTGAAATCGGAGTCCAGCTCGTTGCAGTGCAGTTTGGAGGTGTTGAGCGCCATCGACGAGAAAGACGGCAGTTTCGACATCGTGCTTTTGCCGAAGTTCGCGCAGGAAAACTTCTGTGAGGATGGTCGTAGTCGTCGCAAACAACCGGACGTGAAGCAGTTCGTTCGACTGCGGATCGGCGGCGGCATACAGCCAGAATTGCTGATCGTTGATGCGAATCACTGTTTCGTCGAGCGCAACTTGATTCGGCTCTTTCCCGGATTCTGGCTGTAAATCGGCTTTCTGCACCCAATCGTGGACGGCCTTTCGACTGCGTTGGACACCCAGCGAGTCGAGTAAATCGACGGTATTCGACAGCGACAGCCCCGCAACGTGCGCTTGAATACCGAGCGCCATCGCTGGCTTGGGTGTCCGCTCGCGCTCCACAAAATCCAAATCAATCCACTCTCTATGTCCACTGAGGCGGCTGATTTCTGCCATGAACCAGCAAGAAATCCGTCCGCCTCACTTTTCACGCTTAACTAAACACGACCGAGTTCCCTGTGATTACATATATAGAAGGGGACAGTTGCTTCTCCGGTCATATTAGCGCTAACCAACAGTCGGGAAGTATGGCGGTCGCTGTTAGTTAAGACACACCACCGTTTCCGGAAAACCACAGGAAGCTGAATCAGTTCGGGAGCTTCGGTGCTATCACGAATTGCATCGCTCCATCGGCGTCGGGGAACTCCGATTTCAGCACAAGCGGTACTGAGTCTCCGATATGGAGAACCCGATTCGTGCCGTCTGGCAGGCCAGCATTAGCTGATTTGACCAGCGACGAGTCAAGTTTCACTGCGACATCCGCAGGCTCGAAGGCGATGAGATCGGTGTCGTCCCACCGGTAGGTCATGCTGTCAGTGTCGCCGTCTGCGGCAAACCGCGCTTCTCTGGTTTCCGAATCAACGGTGAGGTCAAACCGGTCGGCAAGCATATCCGCTGCGTCGAGACCGAGCGAGATGTCATCTGGACTCAGATGGACGGTTGCCGGGATGTCGATGTCCGGCATCTCGACAGGGTAGCGGAGCGATTCAACCGCCTCAAGATCAATAGTGCGCGTTATTCCGTCGATGTTGATTTCCAGTGTGCTATTCGCTGCATCGAGTGCGAACTGTGCAAGGTCGCCTGCATCGCCGACCGAGAGTGCATCGCGAACTCGTCCGACGTCCACCCCCAACGTTCCCCTCCCTGCATCGAAAGAGGTGAACGAACTCCCAGAAACACGCAAGTCGACCATCGCGTGACCCTGCAGGTCAGCCGCCCGGATGGCGATTCCCGACTCTGTAATTCCTATCCGTGTCTTGTCTGTGACCGTGCCAGCCGCCGCGAAAATCCGCTCAAACAACTGGACCTCGCCGCTGATCCGGAGATACTGCGGAGCATCGAGCGACAGGAGGTCCGCAGTGTCGAGTTCCGCTTCACCGTCCGCTGGCGTCTCTGGCACGCTCGTTTTGGCGTCTGTGGTTGCTGCTTCGGTGCTGCTGGCCGCTGTGGACTGTGACATTTCGATTACCCTCCACTTCCTGGAGGGCACACAAAATATGCCGTTGGCGGCGTCGATGGCACATTTGCTGTGAATACGGTTTCTGTATCCATCAGGAAGGGTGAAACAGCTGCTCTGGAAGTGTGCCTATTGACCGCGAAGGAACGGGGACACAAACGCATAGGCGCAGATGAGTAGTGTGATAATGAATAGAGGAAATCCTAATCCATCTTCGTCAGCGATGATGAGTCCGGCTGTGAGGATTGATACCGCCATAGCGACGAGTGCTGTGCGGATTGAACGGAGGTATATACGGAGCGTGGCTTCATCCGTCATACGTATGCCGGATATGGATTCAATATCAGCCTTGCGAAGCTAATGTATTATCCCGAATCCTGCTTGTCCGACTTCTACGGACTGCTGCCGTCATGAATATGTTCGCCGTATTCACAACGGCCGGTCAGGGGACCACCGACGCGAGGCGATGGGTATTGTAGTCAACCGTCCAGCGCGAGTAGTTCCGTGTGATCCGGTACTCGCGAACGACTGCAACGTCTTCCAGCGACTCTTCGGGTTGTTCCCACGTAAACTCGTAGCCGGCGATCACGTCTCCCTCGTCGAGATATCCAACCGGATGATCCGGCCCGTCCCACTCAACCGAGATTGGGTCGCCACCACTGGGGGGCTGGACTCCACGGCTGACCCCTCCCTGGATGACAGATGGATCGCTCGTCAACCCGTGCAACTGTGCTAAGTCACTGGCTTTGATCGTGAACTTGTCCTCCTCGCCGACGAACGAGTGCTGGGTTTGCCCGCGTACTGTTGCATACTCTACGCTTTCGATATCGACACCGAGAGCGTCGGATAGCAGGTGGGCAAACTCAGCAGCCCCCGTGCGGACCGTTTGGTTCTGCTCCTCAATCTGCAGGGTCGTCTCTGGCGTCCGAAGCTTCCTCGTGTATGGATTCTCCGGCTGTTCGACGGGCATACAACTGCACAGGAGCGTCCCTTTTGGCCCCGTCAGAATCCACGGCTGTTTCCCACACGGGATGGCGGTATATTGCGATGCAGTGTATCGGCCACCGCCAGTGAGGACCCGCAATGCCTTTTCGAGAGCCTGGGCGTCAATGCCGTACCCGTAGCTGTCAGCAAGTCCGTCGACGAATGTAACTCGAGTGTCGACTGAACTGAACTCGCCGTACGTGTTTGGGATTTGCAGCAGGTCGCCGGTCGCGTACTGCTCAACATATGCCCCGACATCCCCGTCGACGACCCAGCGCGTTTGCTGTTTGGTTGCTCGACCAGCCGACGTGTTGATCGCCGACACCGGCCGCTGCGTTGTCAGCCCCCAGTCCTCATCCGGGGCTGCCCAACTGCCGTCGTCACGATCAAGAGCGCGACACGTCGTCGCGCATCGGGCAATGCTTACGGCATCAGGATCGAGGTCGTCGTTGGCGCTGTCTCCGTCTCCGAACGTACCGAGTGTCAAGTCAGTCATCCTCTCACCCGATAGAGGAACACAAAATTTTGCCGGCGAGGCCAACCGCTACAGTTCTGAAGTCGGCTAGGTGGCCGCTGAATGCACAGACTGGGGTTCGTTCCAGCCGTTTTCTTGGTGTGCCAAATGAGCTGTGGATGGAATCGGATCACGATTTCAGAATCATGGCATCAAATCGCGAAACAAATAACCGCCCAAGAGAGCTGTCGCTCACGAACGGGCGTCACAGGGGACAACCGAACCTCAGTCAGGCGGATCGAGCCCGTAGCACTGCTTGGCGACGGTCAGAAATTGGTTCGCGTCCACTCGCGGTGCGTACGTACGGCTCTCACCATCGATGGCGAGTTTCACCAGCAGGTCCACCAACCGCCAGACGTTGTAGAGCACACATGCGAACGCGAAATTGAAGAAGCGATAGTCGCGCTCGGTGGAGGTGGTTCGCACCATGAAGTGTTTTTGCTTCTTGCACCCGTTCTCGATCCCCCAACGATGCCGATACCAGCGAATTAGCCGCTCAATCATGTGGACGAACGCTCTCGCGTCCATCTGCTGACCGTCGGTGTCACCGGCGGTCACGTAGGGGTGGTTCGTCTCGAAGACGACGGTACCGGCAGTGTCAACGTCGCCGTTCTCTGCTTTCTGCTTACGCTCTTCGACTGCCTCTTCGCGTTGAATGTCCGCGAGCAGCCGTGAGAACGACATTCTTTCGCTCGGTTCACCCTCTATGTCCTCGAACTCCCACTCGCCGCACATCTCTTGCCATATCTCCGAGAGACCGCTGTCTTCGTCCTCATTGTCCGAGTGCGACTGCCTCGGGAGGTAGACCTGCTTGCGTATCGGCGTGCCGTCGGCTTTCTCTTCGGTGACGTGAAACCGTTCGCCGTTGCGGTACATCCACTCGATGGTGTCGGCCTCGTCGCGATTGGTGTAGATACGCGTCGGGTTGAGGTAGTGGACGTCGTATTCCTCGCAGGTGCCTTTCACCGACTCGCTGTCGAACTCGCGATCCATCATCACGAGATCGAGATTCACCATCTCGGTCGCTTTCGTCAGGAGTTTCTCGACGATCTCGTCTTTCGATTGGCCGCGCACGCGCGGGATAGCGTCAAGCACCAACGGAACGTCTCTTCCGACGATTTTGAGCACCGCCCACTGGTAGTACTCGTCTTCATCCCTGTGTCCGAGGATGTCGTCCTCGTGACTCTCTGGGTCGCCGGTAAACGGGAATCCCTTGGTCACGTCGATAGCCGCCCAGAGCTTCCCGGTGAGTTCGCCGTGCTGGCGCGCACGAGCGATCAGCATCCGTGTCGTGTTTCGGAGCATTTCCCGAATCTCCGCGACCGAGAGCTTGCCGATCTGGTAGCGATGGGTCGATCCCGTCGGAATCCGTTCCCGTGTCGTATCGAGCGAGAACGATGCCGGGCCGCTGCGGGCGTACATGTCCTCGCGCATCCCCATGTAGGCGTGCTGTTCCCAGAAGGCGTTCTCGTGGATCTGCCAGTTCGGCCCGCGGTCGAGTGCGAAGGCGTCGGTCACGAACGGCTTGGCCTGCTGCCACACCTCGTCGGTCCTCTCGGCAACGAGCTGGTGTTTCGGAAGCTTGTTGGTCTTGGTTTCGTCCGTCTCGTTGGTGCTGACTCGTTCGGGGAGGGAAACTTCGTTGGCACGCGCGGCCGTGACGATGCTGTCGGCGCACTCCCGTACGGCGTCACGCAGATCCTCGCTGAAACGCTTGCTCCACGCGCGCCAGAACGTCGATTGGTTCGGGAGACTCTCGAACCCAAGATCTCGGCGCAGCGAGGGGTTCGCTCGTAGGTGGTCGTGGAGCGCGGTCTCATCCCAGCCGTTGATCTTCTCGATGATGAACGCCCGCACCAGTAGCGCCATCGGATACGGTCCCGAATACGGTGCGTGGTCGTCGTGTGCCGCAAACGTGCGATGATCGATCGGGAGATAGCAGATTAGCGTCTCGATGTCGGCAAAACCCTCGCAATGCCCGCACTGTGACTGGGCGATGGTCGTGACATCCGCAACGAATCCGTCGAGGACGTCGCCTCCCTCGTCGAGTTTGCTCTCGAAAAAGTGCGCCTGTTCGTGATGATCGGTGGCGTCGGCGACGAGAGCCGCTGCAACCATCTCCGCAGTGTCGTCCAGCGGGTTTGTGGCGGGTGGTTTCGCGTCGATACGTGCATCCGTGTCGGGTACGTCCGCGTCCGACTCTGGCTTTGGTGACATACCTCTGGCATGTTTCTCACCACCACCACGGATCACCCGACACGCGGACGCTGAGCAGTATCACCCAGTCGATTACGTCCTGTGGTTCGGTGAGTGCTGTGCCATAGGTTGTGTCGGGTATCCGATCGTACCGCAAGCGAGACTATAACCGGTCCGATTCGTTCCGCGTACTGAGCGAGGGGAGTTCCTTCTCGCCGGTGTCGACCTTTGCGCGTTCGAGCCGCCACTGATCGTTGTCGAACGGGATGTCGTAGTTCGCCTCAGCTCGTGCGAGGATACTTCGAATCTTCGAGTCGGGTATCTCGAAGAACGCGGCGGGAGCCTTCTTCTCGCGACCTTTGCGAACCTCGCGGATGAAGCTCTGTACGCGAACGTACTCTGAGGGAATCTGCTGGAGGAAGCCTCCTCGACGGTGTAGCCGAACGGTGGTCGACCGACACGCTTGCCGTCGGCGATGGCGGCGTCGATGCCCTCCTGGACGCGCGAGCGGATCATCTTGCGCCCGGCGTCGGCAAATACCATCATCATGTTGAGCATCATCTCGGCCATCCAGTCGTCTTCACCGACGGTCCCGATGGGTTGGTTCACGAGGTCGATGTCGATGTGCTGCTCGCGGAGGTCCTCTACGAAGCCGGCGAGGTCGGCGAACGACCGTCCGAGCCGGTCGAGTTCGTGCACGACCACTACGTCGTACTCGTCGACGTGTTCTTGGAGAAACTGGTACTCTTGGCGTGAAGTCGATGCCCCGCTCTCACTGAGGTCACAGTACCACTTACGTTGGATATCTGCCATCATCCTTCTAGTTCGCAGGCCTCTCTACATGACGGCTCAATCTAGTCAGCTTCAGATCACGTCCCGGAACGATTCTCGACAGAGTTGACGAACTCCGTGATTATTCGTCCTTCAGCACGGTGCAACACCCCGCTTGCAGCTGAAGAGTTAACCGCAAACGTGTCTGCCAACTCCGTGAGCGTACAACGGCGGGGGCTGTCATAGTAGCCACGCTCAACCGCTTCGGTGATGAACTCCCACTGGCGATCCGTGAGTAACTCTTCCGGGGGATGTGATTGAGATAACGATTGGATTGTGAATGGAATGTTAGCAGCTGCTAATGTGTCTGTATATTCTGCTAATCGTTCGTGTGATGCCGTCATCTCTGTGGATAACCAGCCATCTTGCATTCGAGTCGGAAACTGCGGGATATTTCCCGTTGCCCGAAGTGCCCGATACGGCTCCGCCTCCGGAAACTGATACTGAATCACAACTGTCTGCTCGTCAGTGTAGACCACCTCATGCGAATCAATCCTCGGTACGTCGTCGAACTTTCGGATGATCGCGGTCGGGTTCTTCGTCGCTATTTCTACGAGCCCGAGCAGGCCATCGTCCGTGAGATGACTCGCCAATACCGTGAACGTAGTCTCGGGAAACTCGACGGAGATGTGAGCCAGTGGATCTGCGGACGCTGCCGCATTGAATCGCAACTGAACGGTTGGCATGTTCCCCGGTAATCGCCGATACTATATAAATAGGTGAATATACTCACGACAGAACTCACCAATATTTCTCCCTTTGTATACACCACGATGGGACTATCATCACACATCGAGAAACGCACCAGAAGGAGCAAGACGCTGTCTAGCGGTTCTCTAGAACAATATCTACTATCGGGTTTTACGGGGGTATGACGATGGGAAGAAAGATACTTCTGGACGTTGACACAGGTAACGATGACGCAATATTGCTGGCAATGATGCTTGCGGCTGAGGACATTGATGTTGTCGGTATTACTACAGTTGCTGGAAACTCAACGCTCACCAATACAACACAGAACACGCTGTCAGTCCTGGAATTGCTCGATAGAACAGATGTTCCAGTTGCGAAAGGAGCTGAACGACCATTCGTTCGGGATCATTGTGGTGCAGAATGGGTCCACGGCGAGAACGGACTTCGAGGTGATCTACCAGGTCCAACACCCAGTCCGGTCGATCAGACTGCGATGGAATTTATCTGTGAGCAGGTGGCCACGCACGGTACTGATCTCACGATCGCAGCTGTCGGCCCCCTCACAAATATCGCACTAGCTATCGCCAATCGACCGACGCTCCCTGATGAGATTGATGAGTTGTATCTAATGGGGGGAGCGGCACATACGCATGGAAATACAACACCAGTCGCTGAATTCAATTTCTGGGGAGATCCAGAGGCTGCCAGTCGAGTGATGCAAGATGGTTTCCCACGGATGGTGGGCTTAGATGTGACGAATCAAGCAACTGTGCTCCCCGAATTTGTCGACAAACTAGAGGATGCCGCGCCACCGCTCACTACTGTCGCTCAGTGGTTTGATTACCCAGATGAGCTTATGAAGGTGGAATATGGGACGACTGTTCCGGCGATCCATGATGGGGTAGTCGGGGCAGATATCATCGGAAATGTGTTGGAGTATGAATCGTACTACGTGGAAGTAGATACTACAGACGGTCCGTCCCGAGGTGCAGTTATCTGCGATGTCTTAGAAATAATGGAGACAGAGGTGAACGTCGTCTCTGAAGATCGAAATCACCTCTCACCCACAGGATACGTTGCTGAGAGCATTGATATTGACCACTTCCGAGAGATCATCTCAGAGACAATATTCTCTTACAACTGAAATCAGACAGGTGGGTTGCACATGCACGATAGTGTCGGTATTATAAACTTCGCAGGGAGCCATGCATGACGAATCTACCTAGCCGACCTCTGCTACAGTTGTTTCGACTGGCTTGATAACCCGTGGCGGTTGTGCGCCTCGTCTGAAGAGTGCAAAGACGAGTTCGTTTGGGTAATCAGCGATACTCTTCAACGTCGACGACTTGTTTGGTTTCCTCATGAGTGAGGTCACCGTCGACCGAGACCACTGTCGCATCAAGTTCTCGTCCGACCGCGGCAACGAGCGCGTCAACGCCGTCAAGATATGGTTCCTGTGATCCAACCTCGTCAGCGATTCGTCCCGCTTCAACCGACAGATCTTCGCTGATTTCGTATATTTCACCCCACGACAGCGCTTCAACCGCCTCTTCGAGATCGCCCGATGGGAGGTTTCCGACACCAACGAGTGCTTCAGCGTGGGCAGGAGCAGGCATTACCCATAGCTCTTCCTCACCGCCGTTCGATTCGTAGTACGTTTCTGTGGCAGGGTGACCGCTCAGGTAATCGATAAGGAAGTTCGCATCAAGAACCCTCATGTATCCTCGCCTAACCGTCGCATCCGCTCTTTCCGCTTCTCTTTCGAGTTCTCGCGCTTGTCTCGAATCCAGTCGGCGTCCTCATCAGAAAGAATCCCGAACCCGTCGTAAAAGCCAGCATCTTCACTCTCATCAAGGACGCGTTCGAGCACGTCGTTGAACGATTCACCCTCACGTCGACGGCGGTCAAGCTGTCGCTTCACTCGATCGCTCACTCGTATCTGCTCATCTGCGGTCGCCATTGATACGTCAACGTTGGCGTTGACATTGGTTAATCCTTGTGGGAAAACACAAGGACGATTTGTTTTATAGTCGTAACAAACAGCCCCTTTCACTCGAAACTCGGCGTGTAGTCCACCAGAGGTCGCCAGTTCGGAGTTATATACAAAATGTGCTCCGCTGCCTCAGAGAAAGAGCGGATTATCGTTAGTTCCAATATGTGTATACTATGTTATATATTGTAGTAGTACTTTAGCAAAACGGATATATACACTGTTAGCATCTAGTCATCAGATGGATGTGGAGGGTTATTTGACGACGAACGAAGAAGTACGTCTTCAGTGGGATGGCCAAGTAAAATCTGGTCTTACCAATGCGATCAAGGGCAGTGTAATCTTTGCAGCAACTAATATGAGGTTATTGGCAATAACTGATTCTGGCAACTCGAAAGATATTGAATATTCACATATCAGTTCGGTTGAAGTTGAAACAAGTCCTAAGTATAGTTCAACGGGGACTCAGCGTGACCTCATTCTAGGTTTTATTTCACTATTTGGTGGGCTATTTATTTTGCTTGTAGCAGAAAATAATGCTCAAATTCTACTGGCTGGGATAGGTTTCATTCTAGGACTAGGATTTGTCGTTTTTAATTGGGATGATTTCGAGGGGTTTTCTAGTTTATTTGATTTTGAAGAGACCACTGTATACAATATAACATTGATAACTGGCGACGAAGAAAATAACCAGATTAGTTTCCAGACGGAGGAAAATATCGGTGCTGAACTGTCACGGATTGTCAGGGAAACGAACTGAGAAATAAGGGATACACATGGAGTCGGTAAGTACAGGGGATATCTGTGTCAAAATAGCCTGTGAAATGGGGTTTACGCTATGTGTTTGACTAGTTCGTGAATTCATAGGACTGAATAGCACATTCAATACCGTCGATACTGAGTAGTGATTCACATGATCGACGAAACCGTCACTGAGGCCGAACTCTGACCGAAGCAGAACTTCAGCGATAAACTACGGTGCAACAGTACCAGTGTTCCCGTTCGACCCTGTGAATGGAATGTCGATTTCGAGACCGTCGTAGGCCAACAGCGGCTTCTTTGCTTCGCCCGGTCCACCGCCCTGAAATTCGATAACGTCGATATCTGCAAGTTCAGAGAGGTTCCGGTGTACCTGCTTGTAGTCTCGGTCAACCAGTTCAGCAGCCTCGCGGATGCTCGCCGGTTCATGTTCGGAGATCGCCTCCAACAGCTCCAGATTCTTCGGACTGAGGAGACGACTGAGTTCGGCGTACGAGTCGAAGTTCAGTGTCGGTTGGGCGTCGTCAAGGTCTTCGCCCTCCTGAGCGGCCTTGAGTCGACTACGCGTGCGCTGGTCGAGATGGTCGCTATTTCCGACGGTGACTTTGAGTGTGGGCATTGTGTTCCTCCCGGCAGCGTCCTACGGTGACCAGTTCCACGAAACGGGCGATAGTTCGGTAGCCTCCTCCTTGAAGCGGTCGTAAAGCGTCAGCATCCCCGGAAACTCGATGTATTCAACATCGTCGTGAATGTGGCGCTCGTGCCCTTTCGTCCGTTCGTGGGCATTGTCGTATCGGAGGATCGTGTCTCCGCCGACCTCCCCAAGACGGAGGCTGTAATCCCAACCACACGGGTACTTATTCATCGTCCGTCTGTCGGATGGTCACAGCAACGACGTAGCCGTCTTTGACATCCCGCCAGTCTTCGATGGTAGTGTAGGACGCCATCCGCTATCCTATGTTATTACCTCCATAGATATAAGCCTATGGAGACACCTCCATAACAGGGTCAAAAGACCACAATCGAGATTTTGTGTGCCGCCGGTCAGGTATATAAACGTCCAATTTCGCAGGACCGTAGAAAGCACTAGCTTTTAGCCTTCATCTGGAACAAATTCGTCCTGTTGAATCCGAGCTACCATCTTACAGCTCCTTATTGTGGGGATTATCTTTCGCATCTTGCACGTTCTCTCGCTGCACCATCTCGTACGCGCTCTTGTCCCCGTGTTTCCGGACCGTGTTCGCGATGCGGTCCTTTGTCTGCTGGAAGGACTCGTCAAGCCGCATCTTTGCCTGCTCATACCCACTCATGTATCGCTGGCCTTTCTCAGTCTGCTCTATCTCATGCGGTTCGTCATCATCATCTACCTCAAGCAGTCCAAGGTCCATGTATCGCTGCATCGCCTGAGAAAGCCCCGGGTCGTATGGACCCCGCTCCTCAGTTATCATTCGTAACGAAGTCTCTTCTGCCTCTTCATCGGCATAATTGAACAGGAGCTTGTGGTACTTTGTCCTCCCTTCAATCCGACCACCAGCTTCGCTCAACATCATTAGACGTGGGTGGTGGTTCTTGTCGTCACTCATCGAGATCATCCCACGTTAGCTGGACAGTCATCGTCTGCAGGCCCTCCACTTGGTGAGGGTCGAAGTGCCGTTGTAGAGACTCATTTGAGGACGCGATGATGTACTGGATATCCGTGTCCCGAATGAAATCTATTGCGCTGTCACGCTGGTCATCTTCCAGATTAGCGAACGGCTCGTCAAGGACCACAACCTCGAAGCTGTCATCCGAATTTTCGTTCTCTCTCGCCACAGATGCGGCCGTGTGTGCGAACGCCAAGTTCAGCAGTCGCGATTCACCCGTACTCAATTCACTGTATTTCCGCGGTCCCCCGTTACCCGGAAGGAGAATCTGACCGTCTTCCTCTACCCGGACCTCAAGGCCCAATTCTCCAGCAAGGGCTTCATAATTTTCTGACCACTTCTCTTGGAACGACATCACGATCTCTTCGAAGCTGTCTCGTTCGAGTTCATCAATGCGCTCCGTCACCTGTTCCAGCGATTCATCCATCTCGTCCAAGGAGTCCTGAATCTCATCACGCTCCTCTTCGAGCGACTGTTTCTGGGTGTTGAGGCGATCTACCTCGGCACGGTGCTGCTCAAGTTCATTTTTGGTTCGCTCAGCAACGGCCTCAATATCATAGTTGTTGTCCTCAAGCGTGAACTTGGTAAGGTCGTTTAGATCCGATAGGTCCGGGATGGATGCCTGAATTGAATCGATTTCATTTTCTATCTCAGCTTGTTCCTCTTTCAGCTCCTCAATCCCCGCTTCTAGCTGGTTTACTGTGTCGTCAGCGGACTCAACACGGCTGCGAAGATTCGTTTTCAGATCATCCAGAGACCGATCTTGCCCACAGTGTGGGCACTTGCCTCGATCTAGCCTATGATTAGCAGTACTCTCCGCGACAACTTGGTCACAGACAGGACAAGACAGCTCTTCAATCGCGTTGAGGATGAGGTCGTTGACCTCTTGTGTATACCGGCGGGCCTCACGCAACTGGCGGTCTTTCTTTCTGAGTTCCTGTTCTATCGTTCGCTTCCGGTCGTAGAGGTCCTGTAGTTCCTCGTTGAGTTCCTCGTTTTCTAAGAGCCGATCTCTGATGATTTCGATTCGCCCGGTGTCAATAAGCGACTGAAGCTTCTCGATTTTCTCAAGCCGGCTTTCGACCTGCCCAATATCAATTTCCTCCAACTCTCGCTGAACCGGTGCCAGCTCGGTACGTCTAACCTGCTCGATCTCCTGCTCAAGAGAGTCTCGTTCGTCTCGATAGTCCTCAAGTTCTTGTTGAAGATTGCTTCCAATTATCTGGCGGATAGACTGAATCAGTTGTGGTTTCGAGAGCCGAGAGAGTGGGAGTTTGTCGGTCTCGGAGTGAACGAACTGGAGAGTGGTGATGTCCTCTGGCCCGATTAGCTCTTCGAGGAGATCCTCAGCGGCTTCTTTTTCGACTTCCTCTGTACCATCATCGTAGGAGCGACCTCCCCCACCGCGATGGAGTTGGTGCCCGTTATCGAACTGGATTTCTACTGTGCTCGTTCGCCCGGGCTGGATACCGAGTGTAGCCCGGGGGCCGTAGAGTGCATACAAAAGAGCGTTAATTGTCAGGGTTTTACCTGAACGGTTTCCACCCTTGAGGAGGAGATCACCACCAGCGATATCCTCTTTCGTGATTGTCTGGTAATCCTCAACCGCGAACCCATCGATGTGGAGTCTACTGATTTTCATATTTGGCTGTATACGGCTCACTGATGTTCTGTGCGAGTCTGTTGAGTTCCTGGATACTCCGCCGGGTCAGGAGTTGAGTAGCGAGAAGGCCGATGACCAGCCCAATACCCAGTCCGAGAGTGCCACGGAGGTAGAACCCGACGAAGGGAGTGGTCAAGGCAATAATCAAGCCTGCGAGGATAGAGATATTCTTCTGGTAAGCGCGGCGGTCGAAGTCATCCACTCGGTTCTGGAGTTCTTCGGAAGCGGATTCGTAGAAGTCGTCGTGTCCCGTGATTTTCTGTATTTGGTCTGTGGACCGTCTCAGTTCGCCTCCGGCGAAGAAGTTGATTAGCCGGTTGTTCTGCTGATCGGCTAGGAACATGACCAGTATTGTCGGGAGGACGGACAGTGTTTTCAGGAAGAGTGGTTCTGGCCTGACGAGTTGGATGGCCACGCCTGTGTAGACGGTTAGGAAGACTGCTCCCCACCCACTATCCCAAATTTTCGTCGCAATTTGCATTCAATTCTAACCTTCAGAACTAACCAATAGATTGCCAAACATAAATCATGTGCCGTGATTACAATATCCGAGATGAATCAGCAGTAGTGAGGTCATAATTATCGCCACAATCGGTGACGACCGCCGACCTGCATCTGTCCACGAAGTCATTAATATGCTCTCTGAGAATTGTCCGATAGCAAGATGGGGCACGTCTACTACCATCACCCTGTAGACAAGCAGTTCTCTCTCAATTTCGTCAATCCAGACGCCGAGAATATCGTGTCACAAATCGTCGACTACGACGGGGATGTAGCTGTGAAAGTCGTGGAATACGAACTTGAAACAGAGTTCTACGGTGTATACACATCTCGGGTTGGTGGCGGTGCAGTGAGCGAGATCGAACTTGACCTCAGTGACGCTCTCGCGGACATGACTGAGGACAATGGGACGATTGTCGCACGTCTCCTAGAGATATATCGTGCGCTCCTCTCACAGAACGAGGAAGAAGAGGGTACGCCTGTGGAGGCTTACAAGAACATCGACATTGAGGACCTCCCCGATGTGTTTGACGAGACGTCGTGGGAAGGGACGGCAACAGATGTCGCTGGTCGCCTCGCGCCGAACCTGATTCTCAAGCACGCTCTTCCTAACGCCAATCATCGGACCGCTGTGGCGCTGCTACAGTTCTACCTGCGTCGCATCAACAGCGACTTTTCGATGCCCGAAACAAAAACCGAGATTGAGCCCGATACCTACGACTGGCGAGAGTGGGTCAACGAGTATATTAACGAATCAAAGCGTCTCCTGACTGTTCGACGGAAGAACGTCCTGTTCAAACATTTGCGTGAGTTCGGAGCCACAACGCTTGAGCGGAAACACGAAGTCATGATCGATTTGTCAGAGTATGAGCTTGATATGTATCCGCATGAAGCGAAGGTATTCTACGCCGAAAAACACCAAGACCTCTGGATAGAATTTGTGGAGAAAGCAGTTGAGCGAGCCGGCTTTCCAGAATTGACCGACACTACGGGGATATCTAAAGCAGAGTTCGCAGAGAAAATCCGGCGGCTTGACTAGCGGACTGCGTTAGTCTTGGAGAGTAGCGACTAATCGGCCAGTTTCTTCGGCCTCTTCGCTACGCGACATCCCATATGTCGCAAGCGCCTCGTCCACCGCTTCATCAAGACTCATAGTTCACTTCAATATTAGCTGTGTGATTGTATAAACTCTTGCATCACCCTGCATGTGCGCCATACAGACGTGAGAGATGTTCCTGATTATCCCTGTAATCGGAGCTGCCTGAGCAGATAGAACAGAAACCCAGAGAAACAGCCAGAATGCCGGATTCATGTCTAATTTGCAGAGCTGACGAGCGAAGCTGAGTCGTCGTCGGATCGGGGTCAAGCCCCAGCATGACCGATTTGGGGGGTGGTAACGCACTGTTCGGCCCCGTCGGTCTGCCGTTCCAGCGTCGTCCCCCGCAGGTGAGCGACCAGCGACAGCACCTGCCTGACATCTGGATGCAACGCCAGCCACTCCTCAAGTCGATCAGCACGTCCAGTCACAGCCAGCGTCAATTCATCGCCGTAGTCGATCTTCCGATGCCCCAGATCATAGAGAACTTCGGCGATGACAGCCATCTTGTCGGCAAACTCCGGTCCGTAGTCGTCGATGTCCACGTCAGCGCTGGGGGTAGAGCCTGCGAACTGCTGCCCTCGCCACCGAATGGCAGGCAAATCCATCCTTATGATTTGGGACCCCCGCCCCCGGGTGTTTCCGCGTAAACCCTAGATAGGCAAGACAGGCTAAATGAGAATAACCAAGATACACATATAAATACAGGAAAATATTAGAAGAGATATTTAATTCTAGAGAGAGCAGAAAGCTGATACAGAGGTTTGAAACGGATAGCAGACCGTTTCTCTCTTTCTTCTACTTTAGGCAATAACTAGCTAGAAAGAAAGAGATATAATAGATGTGAGAAACAGGAACTGATTCAGTTTATGCCGATAGGAAAATCCGCGTTAGAGGGCATTCTTAATCGCAGTATCGCCAATAATTCTCTCTTGTCGAGACTCATTATGCTCTTCTGCACCTCACACCATCTATAGAATTACGCGGAAACACCCGGGCCCCGGGGAGGGGACGCCGATTCAGAGTCGGACTTCCGTGAGGTCGCCGGCGCGATCTTCGGCGAAGCCGACGGCCACGACCCATTCCATCGGCCCGCCAAACAGACCTTCGCGGAGATGCTGATGTATCTCCATCTCAACGCGAAAAAGAACAGTCGCCGCCATGCGCTCTGTCATGCCGATATCGTCTCACTCCTCAACGAGGGCCATATCGCGCTGAAAAAGGCACTCGATGAGTTCGACCGACTGGACTCGGGTCACATCGACCCTGACAAGGGGAAAGGCGCACAGAACGTTTACCAGACGATCAAGGAGAACGTCGATCCCGTCTTCACTGGTGACTTCGGAGAGTATGGGGAGTTCTCCCTGCAAGAATATATCGAGAACCCGGAAGGCCGAGTCCTCATCATCGACTCGAATCCGACAGAACTGGAAACGCTCGGGCCGATGTACCAACTGCTCGTAGACTGGTCGATCCGCTACGCGATGAACACCTCGAACCCGACGGTCCACATCCTCGACGAGATTGACGCGCTGCCGGCGCTCACTCAAGTAACGAATCTTACCGCCCGAGGGCGGAAACACAAGGCTCGGGCACTAGTCGGCGTGCAAACAATCGGCCAGCTCAAGGACACGTACAGTACAATCTCTGGGATTGTCGGCAACTGTCCACAGGGAGTTTACTTCGGGCCGGGTGACACTGAGTCGACGGACTTCATCCTCGACGAACTCGGCGAGAGCCGGCAGTATGACCGGTCCGAGATGGTATCGATGAGTCACCAGGGACGCGGCGAGAACCCCCGGACGCAGGCTCGGGACACGTACAAAGAGAAGGACAAAATGCCGGTCACCTCTGGTCTGCTCCGTGACTTCCAGCCCGGTGAGTGCGTTGCCGTCTCACGAACGACGTGGGTCCACGGGCAGTCTTATGAACTGGCTGACGTTCGCGATAGCCTCCCGGCACAGGGTGCGGAGTCGCCGGGCAGTTCGGAACCGGAACCCACTGACGATGACACCGACATCGAGAGCGACAGTTGGTTCTCGTTCACCCGGGCTCGGCTCGACGATGTGCTTCGTGGGTCACTTGGTGAGGACGACGACGATGAGTCCAGAGAGAGCGGCCCTGATCGTGACTCCGAAGTCGAGCCGACCGTCGACGCGACAGACGGGTTGGGCAACGACGAGTCGACCGGCCCACTCGACCAGACAACAGCAAACACCGCCGTCACGTCTCCGGATACAGACCATCCGAACCTATCAGATGAAGAATGTGAGTGTGTCGGTGGCGATCACGACCAGCAGTCCGACGACAACAGCGGTGACTTCTCCTCTGACGAGTCACCGAACCCCACCACTGATGAGACGGAAGCCGCTGAGAAAGGAGATGCTGAATCGGCCTCAGAATCAGACGCTACTGAGACTGATGAGCAAGACAAAACAGAGTCAGAAGAGAAGGGGCACGACCCGGCTGGGTTCATGTGACTGCCTCTCTACAGAGTAACGATAGCATCTAAGAAAATCTATACTTTTGCAGATAATCTCTTGATCTCCCTTTGGTTGTTGACTGATAGAGTCCTTTGGCTGTAGCCCCTCAATAGAGCTATTATCAGATATCCGATAAAGTCTCCCCAGCTAACTGATTCTGGGTGAAATCGCCAGACGGAATCGGTTTTGCTCCTATCTGAATCTATTAGCTAAGTGACTGATTCGTACAAAATCGCAATACGTGGAGGGTGTGATTCACCGAATAATTGGTCCTTTAACTTGCCGTGCTTTGCGGGGCGTTCTGAGAGCGATTTTTGCGAGAAATGCATAGGCAATCTAACAGTGGGAGAGCGGGTCGATAGACCCGACACAAACAGGGGTACGAATCCGCTCAGGCCACCTGCACTCTCACCTATTGGAGAACAGATATGTCTCACCTCACTCCCCAGAGTCCGACCGGGACTGCACATGGCGGGCCAGCCCCACCGAGTGTCATGCGAGTCCACTGTGCCACGCATGTCGCCGGCCACCGACGTCCCGGGCCACGCCGATTACGACCACACTCGAACTGAGCCAGTGCTGGCAGACCCACGCTCGACCCTCGCTCGCTTCGGCCCCTCGTGGCGCACACCTTGTCGCTCACCGGTCGGCGAGCACACCATCATGTCCGGAGCTTTGTGTCTGAAACCCAACAGGTACAATGTGCCTTGTTTTCGCATCATAGTGTAGTCGCAAATTAGTGTGCCACTCAGCTGGGAACTGTCCGATTCCCGGCGGGGATCGCGCCCGCCACTGCAGGCACGAGTGGACCGGCGTGAGGCGCGCGACCGCGCCGAGCGCAGCGCCCCGTCGTCCGAGTGAGCAGGAGCGAACGAGGACACGACAGACGAGCATCGCGAGTCTGTCAGTGGCGTCGCGCGCTGGGACGGTCCACCAGCCATCCAGCCCAGTTGTGCCCCGGCCGACAGACCCACGCTTGCGATACATCCGACACTCCGTGGAATCGGTATCTCGACGTGTGCCAGCTGGGGGAGCCAGCCCAACCCGGAGCTTTTTGAGCGATGACGGCCAAGTCTGAATCGCACCGTTCTCATGTCACAGCCACACCTTTCTCCAGAGCAACAGCCATCCGACCAGCGTCAGATTCCGAGCATCGAAACGATCGGGCCGGTCGTCGACGAAGTGATCGACATCGCCCGCCGAGAACTCGATGCACCGCGGTCAGTGAAAATCAAAACATGGGAGGATCGCGAGTTTCTGGTGCGTGTCAAGCACGGCTCAGCACCAGGCGTAAACACCCGGTATGGATACGAGACAGCAATCCAGTATCACAGTGATCGGGAAACCGTTGAAGCCTTCCTGATCGAAGAGGATACCCACACTGATGAAGCAGAACGCCTCCTGAAGATGGAACTCGGAACGATCCCCGATCCAGTACCAGAAAAAATTGGGGAGTAGACGACTGACTTATTTGTCTGTCAGTTCTCGATGGCAGTCCTCACAGACCTGCTCGTACTCTTCATCGCGCTCTGGGTCGTAGAAGGACCCGGCGCGAAACCTCACAGGGTTGTACCGAGTGTTGAAGACTTCCTCACATCGCGGACACTGAACGTCTCCCATTTGAGAAATTACCTCCCGGCGGCCCGGTCTGGCCGCCACCTGCCTGCGGCCACACAAAATCGAGGTGTTCCGCCTGCGATGCCGGTCTCAGCCGCCGATCGCTCTTATGTAAGGCTGCGGAAAGACCGTATAGTTTCACTGAACCGTCGCTAATTTGGCTAGATAGCTTCTGCTCCGCCACGCCGACGTTGACGATGAAAATAGGCGGCGAAGTATGGCCTCAAAGACGAAACCGACGCCTTGCGCCGCTACCTTGGGACCCACGACAAAGTCGATAAAGAGCGTCTTCCGAAGTGGGACGAGTGCCGGGAGCTGGCGGTTGACTATGAGGTACAACTATCCTGAGACCGAACTTCGTCGGCGGCCCTGGCGTCTACCAGTGTCAGTCCGGATCGTAGGGATTCGTTGCGGTATCGAGCCGATAGACTTCATCGACAGCGTCAAAATCGTCATCAAACGCATACAGGTAACCGAGTCCCTCGGTTTGCATATACGCGATAATGCAGGCATCGACGAAGGAGAGCGGTTCGTGTTGGCGAAAAAGGGCCTTCCCTGTCGCGAGGGCGTCGGTGGTGAGGGAGTCGATGTGGAAGCGGGCGTTTTCTTCGATACGATCAAGGAGATCGACGGCTGCGTCGTGGCCGGCGTGGGTCGTGAGGCCGTTGAGTGTTTCTGCGAGAACGTAGTCGAGGATGACTGCCTCCGGGAGCGTTCCATTGTCGATTCCCTGGAGCACGGGAAGCGCGGCATCGTGGGATCCATCCCGTCGGTATGCGACTGCAAAGAGGACTGTCGTATCAATGAGTGCACGAGGCATTTACTCGACGTTGACGCCCCAGGCGTCGTGATCGCTCGTTACGTTGGTCGACTTCTCACCAGCGTAGCCGTCGAAGTCGGCGAACGTGCCCGTTTGCTGTTGGACAACTTGGACCCGTATGCTGCCGTCGTCTTCGAGATGCCAACGGAGTTGATCACCATCGTCGATATCGAGCTCGCGCCGAATCCGGGCGGGAATATTTGCCTGGTTTCCAGACACCTTACTTTCGGCGTCGACTCTGTCGCTGCTCATACCACAGTGTATGTGATCGGCTGTGAAATACCTAGTGTGCGGCCACACTACTCAGTAGCAGAAGAGCGATTCCGACGGAGAGGATGGCAATCTACTATGAGGCCATTGGGAGCCGGCCGGCGCACCTCGCCCAACCCGTATGCGAGATTCCGTTCTGCTTTGGATCGCCAGCGGCCCCGAGTCAGCTCATGGCGCATTCGGGCGAGCTACCGGCGTTTCTGCCCTGAAAGTCCGTTCCCGTGTGTATCGGTTCTGCGTCCGACCTCCGTCGAGAGGCCTCTATCGTGGCGGGCCGCAGTTAGTGGTGCGCCTGTTCGTTCACGCTCGTCCGCATCGTACGACAGCACCAGCTTGCGCTCTCGATCCGCCTTTGAGAGGGATCTCGAGTGTGTCGCTCCGATCAAGGACTATAGATTCGATTCAGTTCGACTGTGTGAATCCTCGTATGAGGCGATTTCTCCAATGCAGAAAGCTGCCGATGTTTGTTTCGTACCTTTGATTGAGAGTTGAGCGTTAATTCGTGTGTCTACTCATCAACTCAACCTCTGAAAATTGCTTCCTAACCGATATGATTTTGAAAATAGTGTGACAAGATCCAGTATGAAATTACGAGAGTTGGTATCCAATTATCTCCCAGACGCCGTAGTTGCTGCGATTATATTCACGCTTTACAATACCTATACGAGCGATATTGCTGGTCCACTCGCAATAGGTACCAATTTTATTTTTTACGTCGTCGTGATCTTCATCGGGTTTGTAGTAATCACTCCAATTTTGAACAGAATATTCGATCGCAGTACAACGTGAGATCCCTGTATCTATCGGTCAAACATCTAATTCTGTAAATGCCGGGCCGGGCGGACGGGGTTTCTCGTTCAGTTCCCACTTGACGTTGTACCTATCTAGAAAAACGCGGTGATGGGAGGCGTTCTCTTTGACGTCACACCCAAGGGAGTCGGCATGTTCAGTAATTGCCTCGAATGCGTCATCATCAACGGCGAGTGCGATGTGGTCGAGCCGGCCAGTGTCCTGTTGTCCCTTTGCATTAGCGACCGCCACATGGAACCCGTCTCGTCCAAGGAACGACATATACGGTGTCACTCCTTCGTCGAGGGCCTCTTCCCATGAGACCTCTTCGGGGACAGTTCCAGGTTCTCCATCAAGGGTGCCCTCGCGGAAATGCACTTCGAGATCAAACAGTTCCCGGTAGTACGATTCACCTTTCTGAACGTCGTCAACCAGCAAAACAAGGTGATGGATACCGTCGATGTGCATGCACTATTGTTGTTGGCTCAATAACTGAAGCTACTGGTCATATGAAAATTTGTCATTTTCTATAGCGGAAAGGATCCTATCCACACGAACTATATGCCGAATCCACAGTACCGTATTTCTAGCGGACCAGAGCAGACAAGGTTATACTTATTAGCCAGTTTGCCTTCCTCCGAATAACAATTGAGATGATAGTATCTTGGGCTTAGTTATTGAGTTATGCTACAAAGAACGGCGGTTTTGGGCACTGCTTGTTATTATTCGGTGCCTGCCACTCGTTTATAATCAGGAATCCCACGCTCTGTAATTCGTCACGAGTTGCTTGTGTGCCCACCATTTTCCAAGTCATCTCAACGTCATCAGGCTGCCAAGTTCAGAGACAATCCCAGATGCTATCAGAATTGCTCAGTGGGACCGGAGACTGCTCCAAATCAAGTAGGGACACTTGTCCTGACCATTGCAGTATCGCTGTAGATCGTCGTTATGGCTCAACACGTCGCACCGCAGGCCGACGATGTCGTTCACGTCTATCTTGCGATATCGGCATCTGCCTGATCTGACACTTTTTACCTATTGGACGTCCCTCACATAGACACCCACCTATTATTAGCCTCAAATGTGTCTCATCAGCCATACGAGAATTGGTATTTTCAACAAAGCTATTTCTATTATTTGGAAACCATCCTCCAGCTTTTTTATGTAACTCTGCCACTTCCCGCATGCAATGCCCTCCAGCAATCGGCGTACATTCCTTGGTGCAAGCGTAGTCGGACTCGGCTCACTAGTCGGTTTCAGCCGTGTTCGGGCAGAAAACTCCAGTGAACCCTCAACACCTCATGAAACCGAGGATACAGAGTCGGTAAGTACAATCGATCCGTTAGATGAATGGCTCTTAAGTGCGAACGACCCACAAGGCCAGACAATTCGCGATCTCCGGTATAATGACCCGCCAACAGTATATCTCGGGATAACGGGTACAAAGTCATTTGCACCGCCTGCGATCAAGGTTACACCAGGCACAACCGTAACCTGGGACTGGATTGGAGACGAGACGGAGCACAATGTTGTAGCAATAGACGGTACGTTTGACAGCGGACAGCCAATTGCAGAAGCAGGCAATACTTTTGAGTATACATTCGAAACTGAAGGGACGTACAAATACGTTAGCGAGCCACATGAAGAGGTGGGAATGAAGGGGGTCGTTGTGGTGGCTTCCGCACCATCGAGTGGGTACCCCACTGTGGATAAGTGGCTTGCTGCAACAGATGAATATGATGGCTCAATCACTGACGAAACGGGGACGGACTTCGTCGAAATCGCGTCAGGGGCAGAAGGTAATGGTGGAAACCTCGCGTTTGATCCGCACGCAATAAAGGTTTCAACTGGGACAACAATTCGATGGAACTGGATCGGGAAGGGAGGTGCGCATAACATAGTCTTCGATGATAGTGAGATTGGTGAAGAGTCCATATACGCCAAGTCTGGGGTTCACTTCGAAGAGACCTTTACCAAGGCTGGCATTTACCGGTATTCATGCGAACCACATCATTCTATAGGACATCGGGGTGCAATTATCGTTGAATGATCTGGGGACGTAAATAACGGAACAGCAACCAAGCGGATCGTCTACCTCGCATACCCACTCGGGATCGATTGTCCCACCGGCACAGCTCTCGTCGAGTTGTTCACAGGTGGGGCCTCCCTTCTGGATCCGATGCACCCTAAACAGGCCAAACAATAGCACGCATCGTCGCCAAATCAACGTCGAGCCAGCGACCCTGGAACCGATAGCGGCCGTGAATTACTGGCATAGGATACTGCCCTACTACTTGATGACGCCACCTATAGTAGCCATTGAAAATCAATGCACACCTGATCGCACGATGGCAGTGCGATCAGTGTGTAAATCGTTTCAATTGTTACTATATTTATATGCTGTTGCACAAAATCAGATAGTGTCTGAAATAGCGAAACGGGATATAACGGTCTGCATCGATACGTATCCTGACCCGGATACCGATGTCTTTCGTATCGGTGCCGCAGACGACATCTTCCGACTGCTCGCCGACGCCCACGACACGGAGATTACGATCCCCGAATTCGTTGACGCCACGGGTGTCACCCGCTCGACGGTGTGGCGGGCTGTCGCCCTCCTCGACAGTATTGGTGCCATACAAATTCGAGAGACGCCACAACGAAACCACATCACGATCAACCAAGATCGACTCTAGAAAGACGACCCAATCCTCGCCATTCCGCAGTCTGAGTTCCATGCGCCGATCCGGGCCTTCATCGATCGTGTGCAAGCCGCGATCACTGACGCCGACGACGTCGACGAACTACTCCGGGGGGTGTATTAGCGCTCACAACAATCGGTTTACTCGTGGCTAATTGGGAGTAGTCGCTCTATTTGTACACTTGCTGAGCAAGTAGTTCTCGCTCAAGAGCGTTGAAACAAACGACCCAGTGAACCGTTCTATGACACCGTAGAATACATCAAACGAATAGAAGTTTCGAGTTGAACCCTCCAAATACATAGAGTATCACTGTGACTAGTACGAGTATCCACCACTCATCTATCCACGGAAATCCGTTGGTCTCTTTTTCAGCACTCCATGCCCAGTTTGTGAGTTGGATTCCGATAACCGACGCACCATACGTAATACAAAAAAACAAGATAGCCCGCTGCTCGGGCTTACACACAGCCCAGATACAATCACTCATGAGAGTCTGTATTATTTACGGGATTCTAAAGACTCAGGTATTGAGACTATAGATGAACGCAATTGGTCTTGGGTTGACAACGACCTCGACTGCATCCGAATCTCAGCGGATTCGGTAATGAATCCGTCCTCACGCCATAGACAGTGAATATCATTCACCGGAGATATTACCTCCCAGCGGCCCTGTCTGGCCGCCACCCGCTTGCGGCCACACAAAACCGAGGTGTGTCTACCCGGGCCACTGGGCCCAGACACCGACTAACCAACATTTCCCCAGACTGCGCCGACTTTGTTGGTTAAGACAAAAACGGATGAGCTAGGCGAATAGATCCTGAATCGCTTCCGTGGAAACAATCGTACCGCAATTGGAATACAAAATGTCGAAGATAAAGTAGGGAGATCTCGACAGAGTATTGAGAATCGACTAGCTATCGCCCGGGAGTAAATCTTCGAGGAACCGGAAGCCGTTCACGAACGTCACCGAGTCACCGTATCCCTCACTGGTGAGCACAGTTTCAGCCCCTTCGCCGGCGGCGATATCGGTTGTATAGATGTACACTTGGCGTACTGTCCCCGAACTGAGATGCTGAGCAGCTAGGGCCGCAAGCGCGGCGTCGGCTCGCTCGACCTCGTCTGCGGGTCGGTCGTCGGCGCTCGCAATGTATCTCTGGACGCCATCCATCGCCCTCGAGACGATGGGTTTGGAAAAATCAAGTGGCGCTGCGACGTCAGCCCACTCCTCGTTGATCGCAGCATCGACAGGTGGCGCTTCAACGTCGGAGTCGTCGACTGTCAGCTCCTCGTACACTCGCTCTGGAAGGACGAAGGTGATGTCGTTCTGGCGGGCAAATCGACGGACGGCCTTGTACCGCCTGTTCGACAGCTGCCCCATCGCGACGAACAGGCCGGTGTCGACGATATGGAGGCTGCTCACGTGTCGTCAGCCGCGTCGCTGTCGTTGGTGTCCAACTCGTCAAGCGACGCGCCCGACGCTTCGATGTCGTAGTGCTCGTGGACGACGGGCCGGAGCGCCTGCAGGATCATCTCCGCAGCCAGCGGCGAGATATCGAGATCCTCAGCCATCAGCCGGTGGGTTGTTTCCCCACGTTCGCGGGCGACCGCGTAGGTGAGCGCCGTTGCGAGGCCGGCGACGCTGTGGCGGTCGATGTAGGTGTCGATGTCATCGTTGGACTCACGGCGACCGACCGCGTCAATGAGCGCTGGCGTGATCGTGTACTCGCGGTCGCCCGCGACTGTCGTCACAGTCAGATTGATCTCGCGGGCTGCATATCGACGGGGCTGCTCGTCGTGAGTGACCTCAACGACGTCGGCGTCAACGAGCCGGTTAACGTAGCTGTAGGCAGTTCCCTGTGCGAGGCTGAGTTCGTGCATTACGTCTTGGACAGTCGCCTCGTCTTTGCGAGCGAGGTATGCGTACAGCTGTGCCAGTTGAGGCTCTTCGAGGAGATCCGCGACCGAGAGGAAGTCGCGGACAATGTCGCCGTCGGTTTGGTCTGAGGTGCGTGACATAGTGTACGTTAATTACAGTTTACAGAGAAACAGTAAAGAGTGTTCTGGTCACTATCACGGTATCGCGATAAGCTTCTCTTTGAGGTAGTGCATCCAGTAGCTGGTCCACTGGGACTCTCTTGATCAACGGTCGACCAACTATGAGTAAAAACGATTCCAGTCTCTGCTTCCAGCTGCAGGCCGGGATCGCGCCCGCTACCGCAGGCACGATGGACCGCCGCGAGGCGCGCGATAGCGCCGAGCGCAGCGCCCCGTCGTCCTCGTGAGCGGGAGCGAGCGAGGGCTTGACAGACGACCAGCGGGAGTCTGTCGGTGGCGTCGCGCGCTGTCGCGACCCACCAGCCACCCACCCTTAGTTCCTCCCGGGCCGGCTGGCCCACGCTCACGCACACACTAGGACACCAGCTCTCTCACAGCCGCCACCAGACTGACCCACGTTGACGCGCTGGTGCGGTGGCGTGCCAGTCCGTGCGCGCGGTTGTCTCGCCGCCGCCCGCTGTGCCGGAGGCGGCGGCGAGGCCGCGTGCGCGAGCACCGTCGCACCGCCCGAGGAAGCCCCCCGCTCGGTGGGGGACGCCCCCGGTGTCGGGCGTCAGTCTGCGGAGTGGACGATACCGCGATGGGTGGCGGCCCCATGCTCAGTGTCGAACAGGTCCGAACATCCGGGTTCAGGACAGCGGGCCTTGCCGAGCGTCACGGCGACCGCGCGGTCAGAATCCCGCTCGTTGGCCCACTGATGGGTGTCTGATTCTGCTTCCCACGACGCCGCCGTTCGACTATCGCCGGACGAACCGAACGAGCCGCCCCCGTGTCCGGTGGGCGCGGGACCGTCGCCGCGCTCGATGATGCACATGAGCGTGTCGCTCGTGACGGCCACCGTCTTGATACCGTTGTAGTCGTCGGGCTTGCCCCCGGAAATCCGAACTCTGTCGCCCTCGTGGAGCGTGCGAACCATCTCGCCGCCGTGCATGGACTTGCCCCAGACCGTGACCTTCGCGCTCGTTCCCTCGTCGTCCTCGATGTAGAGGACCTGATACTGATTGCGGGCGTCTGGCTCCTCAATGATGTGGGTCACTTCGCCCTCGACCGTACACTCGTAGCCGTAGGGGCTCACCTCGTCGATAGGCGTGGGAGTTGCCAGTTCGTCACGGGCGTCCCTGAACACGGTAAAGGAAGCCTCATACAGGCTGTTACAGTCGCCCATCTGCCCGGACACAAGGGCCGCGAGTCGGCGGCCTGCTGCCGCTCGTGACAGACTGGTTTTGTCTGCCAGCGTCGCGGCCTGCTGGTTGACTCGCGCCAGCGTGTCGCGGTCCATCCACTGCCGGGGGTCAGCCGGTGAGCGGAACCCGTCAGCGCGTTCGGTTTCGGCGTCGGTGAGCTGGCGAGCCGAGGCTTCGCGGTCGGCACCGTCGACGTGAGCGCGTGCGACCTCGGAGTGGCGGGCTTGCTCGGCTTCGCGTCCGTGACGTTCCTCCTGCTGTTCCAGCGTTTCGCCAAACCGCCGGTCCGGACCAACCTCGGTCGAGCGGGTCCAGTCGTATGCCTCCTCCTGCCGGGCGTAGAAGTTGCCACGGCTATCGCTACCCCGATTCATCCTGAAATCGAGTTCGTCGCCGTTCTCCGTCTCTGCGACCGCCTCTAGAAGCTGTTCGGGGCCACCCTCGACGTGGGCCGAAAGGGAAACCGTCTTGTTGCTTGCCGATGCTTTCTTACCGCTGGAATTGCTAGCGTACATTGTCTTTCGTGTTCCAACGGAAAGACACTTGTCGGGTGCTCTAACACCCGATTTCTGCGGCGTGAAACTGCCCTGCCAGCGCCGCGTGCGTCGTGTCTTTCCGTACTTAATGGCATGGGTGCCGAATAGTTAAAGGCAACGGACCATTTGGATTGTTTCAAGTGCAATCTTCGGGCGTCTGAGTGGTTTCTAAGCGGCGTCTTGTGTTTCGCGTTTCGAGGGAGAATAGTATATAAAACCGTAGGTGGTTGACACCCCGGCAGGCGGCCCCATCGTGTGCGGTTGCGGTGAGCCAGCATCCCGCGCGGCCAAGCGAGTGCCGGATGGGTGAAAGCCCGGCAGCGCAACGAAGTGAGCAGCCCGGAACACAGCGACTGCAAGGAGCGTCCTCGTTCCGGCGAGGGAGCGCCGGCCGCGAGGGTTCCTCACCCGGATCGCGCGCGACTCCGACGCGCGCGTTCGATTCTGCTGTGCTGTGCCGTAGCAGTCGGGCGGGACTGAAAGGGGCACGCCGCTGGCGCTTGCCGTGGTCGCGTCAGCGGCCCCTATCCGAACGGAGTGAGGATATGTCGCTGAGCGACCGCCAGCGGCGTGGGGCTTTCAAGATGTGCTGGTCCGACACCGAGTCCGCCGTCGCGATGTCGCTCGGAGTAGTACCGTCGAAGCCAGCAGTCCCGTCGCAGTCAGTGTCAGTAGTCCCGCCAGCAGTCCCACGAGTCCTGCCATCCGAACCGCCGCCTCCCTCGACACCGTCACGAGTGCCACAGGACTCGACTCCAGGGCCAGCAACACCAGAATCCCCTGCCGGCCACACACGAGACACACGCCACTCCTACCCTCTCCGCCGGCCATCGGTCCACGCACCGGCTCCGCCAAGAGCGAGCGTGCCGCCCAGCGGCGGCTGCCCGGCGGTCAGACGACACACCAGCCAACCACCTGTATCTGCCCGGCCGTCAGTCCCACGCTGAGAGGGACCGACTGCCAGCGCGAGTGCAGTCGTGTCCCTCTCGTCTCCAACCACGCGCGACCCCGACGTGCGCGTCGTCACTCCCCGGAAACGCAGACCAGCGATTCTACATAACTCGCTGGTGGCCCTCCGTACACGTCACGACAGTCTCGGTGCGCGGGTCACGAGCGCGTGGGTCTGCCTCGACGTCGACAGTCTCGGTCTTGACGATGTCTGCGTCACACTCCTCTCTCGGGCATGAATCAGGAGTCTCCGACATTCGTGTTCCTCACCCGCCAGGAACACACAAAATCGGGTTCGACGAAAACTGACTGCCGCAGCTCTCCCTCAGAAGTGGACGTCGGCGGGGACGATCCAGAGGTTATCACTCTCGTCCAGAAGCCGGTCAAGCTGCGTCCGATCGCGAATCCCGCATCCGTGTTCCTCGTACAGTGCAATCTCTGGACCCTTGGCGGCTCCGACTCTCTGGAACGCACATCGAGTGAGGTCTTTGTCGCGCATAATCTCCTCGTCTGAGAGCTCGTCGAGGGCGTCTTTGACCGTCTGGAGATTACGCTCGAACGCTGACTTCGTTGTCTCCCAGCCATCGCCAAGGAGTTCTTGGCCGACCTCGGAGTCGACCGGAGCCGCGGTCGGACGCTCGCCCCACCGGGATTTGCTTGCGACGGTGGAACTCTCGTCGAACGTGACGTAGTAGTCGAACACTGCGTTTGAGTGCCTGTCGACGCCGACCAGGTTGTCGAAAACGCCTTTGCCAGCGGCGAGTGCTGCGTCTGCTGTCGATGCCTCAACGAGCGCGTAGATGAGCATATGCATTGGTAGACCGTGACCTGCCGGCGCTCCACGCACTGCAGTCAGTGCGACGCCGGCACCCTCGTCGGCGCACACAAAACTCGGACCACTGGGTCTGGTCTTGCTATCGACCACAGACCTCTACGATGGTTCCACTTACACGAGACGAGCGAGGGACTGCTTGATGCGAAGCCTTGGACTGCGTGGTGCGACGACTTCAATCTCGACGACACAAGAACACAGTAGCAACAGCTCGCCACACGCGGGGCATTCCTCGTCGTCGCAGAACCGATGATGTACCTCGCCGTGCTCGACACCACACGCAGGACACGACTGGTCACGCCACCGTTCGAGGTCGACGGTAACGGCCCGTTCGTTTGTCTGGAGGACTTGCAGCTTGTACGTGAGATACTGGCTGCCCTCGCCCCACGGGATCGGGTCATGGGCTTGCCCGTCGACGTAGTACCGCTTGTCGACACACGCCGACGCTGACCGTGGCCGCCGGCAGTCGGGACAACACATCTATCTCTCACCCCGTGGACGCCCCGCAAAAACCTCGCCACTCGTCTGTGATTGTCGGTGCTGGGAACGAATGTCTGGGCGGTTGTCGGATTCGGTGCTTGGAGACTGTTCGTCGACGGACTGCTGTTCGGTGCTCATGTTCGGGCAACCCCTCACCCCATCGGGGGGACACAAAATTGTGGAAAATATCATCACTAGACTGCACGGTCAAATTGTAGCCCTTACATGGACGTACCAGCGAAAGAAGGCGCAAAAACCCTCTCGACTATTCTGTTTCGAGCAGTCATTGACCACAGCAAACCAATGACGGTATCGAACTCGCATTCATATCATAGCTCGCTGAAGGGCGGTAAATACACGAAATGAAACTAGCTGAATACTATATGATTTTATTCTAATACCCACACATAATCAAGTGATGAACTTCTAGATAGTTTCAAGTTTACCCCATCTATATATCTACTTGTTAATGCAGCGACGAAGTTTGCTTACAACAGTTTCTGCTGGTGCAGCATCTGTACTGGCAGGTTGCACTGGAATTCTTTCCAGAGAGGATACGACCCCCGCCTCTGAATCGTCCTCCACGCCTACCTCCACTCCCAAACCACAACCAACGGTTACGTGGTCCGAAGACTGGGTGAGCGGCACTAAGTATCGAGTAGATGCGACTGTCCAGCTAAATGGGGCTGAAAAAGTACTTGTTAAAGAGGGAACCACCTCAGGAGAGACTATCGCCACGATCTCCGCAAGTGGAACTCACACGGTTATCGGCCCAGACACAAATGAGGGTCCAATCGAGATGGGGCGCATACTCTTTCTCGTACGGCCAACTGAGTCGGAACTCGAGGGCATGGACACAGTCGACACCGTTGGGAGCTTCTCTGTTGGCAGCCAGGAACAACCAACGTTCCCGCTCCACTTACGTGGACTTCGCGGAAGCACTGATCCGAACCTCGAAACGAGTGGGACACTCTCTCGAACGTTCAAGAGTCAGTCAGGTGCTGGCCCAACAGCGCTCTCGCTTGAGATTCCAGAGGTTCTCTACCAGTACTACAAAAACCGGGATCGAACTCGCAAATATGGTGCCTACGTCTCCGACACCTACGATGATCAGTACATCAAGGGAATAGTGAGCGAGTTTGAGCGCTACGGGAAAGAGAATGGCCTGAGCGATCCCGGCATCATCAACCACATGATGGCGTTCGTTCAGAATCTGGAATACACCACAGACAAAGTTTCTGCCGGCTACAACGAGTATCCGAAATATCCAGTCGAGACGTTAGTGGATAAGGAAGGTGACTGTGAAGATACCTGCATTCTTCTAGCTTCGATGCTTGAACAATTTGGATACGGGTCAAAACTTCTGGTCTTCCGTGACAAGCAACACATGGCGCTCGGTATTGCTGGCGCTGAAAACATCCCCGGGACATACTTCGAGAAAGACGGCCAGCGGTACTACTACGTTGAGACTACAGCTTCAGGATGGGAAATCGGACAGCTGCCACCGGATATGGACGGTGGAACACCCGAGTTCCGACCAATAAACGACAGCGGTGTACTGGTATGCTCGTATGCCGTTAATACGCCTGCCTCTGGTGGTGCAGCTGTTGAAGTGAGTATAAAAAATGTCGGCGATGGGGCCGGCACTGCTCAGGCGACGGTTGGCTTCCAGAACCCAAACGACGAGTTGATCGCATCCAAGCAGAGTCAGCCGGTACAGCTTGGTCCGCAACAAGAGCACACTACCACTCTAAACCTATTACCCCCAGATGACCAGCAATTACGCGCGAAAGTGCAAGTATCTCTGGATGGTACTGTGCAAGATACACTGGTGAGTGACTGGCGAACTCCGCAGGCCTAAGCATTCCTCTACATTGAGGCACACTGTGTTAGTCGGACAGGCTGGGCTGTGAGTGTGGATTTACTCATTTCACGGAATAGAGAGGAGAGGAAAGGGTCGAAGACTAAACAGTTCGTTGGGTCACGGCTAACCAACACAGAGCAATAAATGCCGCAGTTGTTGGTTATCTAACTATACCAAGACAAACTGGTTTGCTGAGCGCGGGCCATAGGGCGTTTCCCGACGATGTCCTTGTCATCAGATGAGATGCTTGATAGACTCGCCATCTCGGGCTAACTCGGACTGCTCAGGTGAGACGTCCGTATCACGTCTAGTGAACGATTCCGGTGAGACGGCCTGTTGCATTGCGTTGAGCTTTGACCGAAGTTGGCCGCTCGTCGAGCGGACCAGCTCATCATCAGGCCAGAAATGTACTTCGAGCCCGTCGAAGCGCGTTGCGACTTGGTGGACTGCGTTCAACTGATTAAGGGCGTGTTCGACCCAGTACTGGTGTCCTGCATCCGCTGGAGTTTCTTGACAACGTCGTCATAGCCGGCTTGCCCGGCGGCGGTGAGACACTGCTGGAAATTCGCGCCACTGGGATTGATTGGTTCGTGGAAGACGACGCTCTCACCGAGCGCTCTGAAGTAGCTGAGCAGCCTGTGAAAGTCATCTTCGCCCATCGGCGGGTATGTTCGACATCGAGATGAACACCGACACACCGGCCTTCTGCACCTCGTCTACCGCTTGCCAGCGAGTTATCGGTGGCGTAGCTACCGCTATCGCTCTAATAAGTAGACTCTGTGGATATGTGAAACGCTTGTCCCCATTTTATCCCATTGGGGATAGTTTGATGCAGGGATGCGAATTTACCAGTTCGACGATGTTGATTCTCCTCAAAATACTACTGAGGCTAAATCGGACCCAATTATTCCTGCTGGTGAAGAGGACGGAGAAGGGGAAGCGGAGTTAGAGAGGTGGCTGAACGAAACCCCAGAGGCGATTCTTGATGAGCCCATTCTCTTATTCGCCCGGCAACCAAGCCTGTCTACAGGGATTCCCGATCTGCTGGGACTGGACCGGTATGGGAATGTAGTTGTCGTCGAACTCAAGCGTGGAGACTCTGGTTCTGGATCGGCCTCTGAGGCGAGTATCATAAGCCAACCTCAGCTCTACGCACAATCCCTTGACCGGTACGACTACAACGATCTCGATAACCTCTACTCCGAGTATCGGGGCAAAGAGTGGTCAGTACAGGACGTTGTGGGCGAGCACAGTTCCCTGTTGACTGCGTTTAATGCCTTTTTTGAGACTGATGCCAAACCCTGGGAACTGAACCAAACGCAGCGACTTGTTATCGTCGCAGAATCGATTACGGGTCAAACGCGCGACTCTGCCCGGTGGCTTCGGGATCGAGGTCTTGACATACAGTGTGTGGAGGTGCAACGGTTCCAGTTCCCGTCTGGCAGGAGCGGCTTCGGAGCGGTCACTGTCATTGATTACGACGAATCACGTTCACAGCTATCTGCGCCATCAAAACCGGGTGACCGGGTATTCACCACAAATGTGTTCACGAGGGCGTTCCCAGACATCCAAGGCTTACTCTCTGTTCAGAGCATTGATCCAGTCCTTGGTAACCTCTCGACGAATTACCCATATCTTGAAACAAGGGCTGAGACTCACCCGGACTCGATCCGGTATGCATTGCGTGTGAACCCATACGATGATCAAGAGATCAAGGTCGCAATTGATTCATCCGGAAATGATAGTGGGGCCGTTGAGAGTCTCCGAAAGCACAGTAGCAAGTTCGAGTGTCGTGGATTCACGGTGAGTTCTAGAACCTCAATGCGGATTATTGTTGACACTTGGGACATTGAGTGCATCAAGGACCTCCGTGACGATGCGTTCATACATCGCGTTGCAGAACGCTACGCTGAACTGGTCAAGATAGGACATCAGGTACTCTCAACATAATAGATTGTACTTCGTAGCGGGTGTCACCGATGAAGTCGGTTAGCTCACCAGATAACAGAACTGGGCCCAGTTCTACTGTAACGAAATAACTGGCAATCTACTGGACGAGAAAACACAGTTACTATCGGACATCATTGGAGTGAGCGATGCCCTTCATTGCGGTTGACCCTGTTGACAACCGGCCTCGTATTCCAGTCGGTGTTGGTGATGATGAGAAAGTCCAGTGCCCTGTCTGTGATGACGTCCTCCGGGTTCGAGATGGCCCCAGTATCGCCCCACTCATCGACCAGAGAGTATGGAAACAGTGGTATCAAGGGGGTGTTCGTGACCGACAGTCTAAGCAGGATGGCATTGATCCCCCTCCAACGGCGTTCGACGATGTTCAGTGTCATGAATGAGGGAATTATTTTTTCTGGAAGAACGGGTATTCAGAGTGCCAGAACTGTGGTACTGAGATTGACTGGGAGTGGAACATAGCAACCAGCCATATCTCAAAGAACTCAACCCCTGAGGACATATAGCCGTTATTAACTAAATAGACTCACCAGCCGTTGCAGGCTCTTTGTCTGAGTCACAATATACTGATATTTGTGTTGATAAGTGCGTAATTAGATTATTATTGATATTAATAATCTAATAGACGATTTTATATTGGATAGCCCGTCCCCAATTTCGAACATACATTGAATTGAATAACAACCACCCTCGGGCGGTACTGGAAATGAATGGATGGGCCGCCATCGAACTGGACGCTAACGAAGCCGATTGCACGTATCTGGTACGCCTGTGACGGTGGGTTAGGGTGGCCGGGAGTCTCGCGCGGCCACGGGCCACTTGGGCGATCACCGACGACAGCAAGCGACAGGCGTGCGAGCAGGCAATTGCTGAACAGGGCTACGACGTCATGGTGTGGGATCGGCGGCTGGCGTTACCCTTCGATGCGACTGAGCGGTTTCTGGCGTGGCTTGGCGACCCGAGGCCCGCGAGTGCGTACAAGTGGGCGATGGAGCGTGAAGAGTACGATGGCAGCGGGGTAGTGTCCTCCACCGAGTTAGTGAGTAATCCTACGGGATGAATGAAGATAAATTTGAACGGGAAAATTTATTAATTTAGGAACTTTGTAAAGAAGTATAGATGAAAGCGGTACCGATTCCGGGAGAGATTCTCCGGACAGACGTTTTCATGGGACTGACATTTGATGAGTTAGTCATACTTGGCTCAGTACCGCTTGTAATGGTATTTCCCAGCCTGTTCATAGACCAAATTCCGCTGGTGGCTACTCTGGCGTTGATTGGGGTGTCGCTTCTTGGTGTGATCGCAGTCGTAATCAGAACACCTGAGGGTCAGAAACCACTTGAATGGGCTCCTGCAGCAATTAAGCGACGACTTACACCAAACGAGTATTACCTGAAACCGCGAACGCGTGAACGCGATTCTGTGCCAATCAAGAATCGCGTTCACACAGCGTCGCAAATTCAGTCAGAAACGTGTGAGGAAGATTTTGAATGGGATACATCCGTGTCTGACAGGCTCTCCATTCCCTACCAGAATGAGTCGAGTCACACTGGCAATGAGAGCAACTCGGATAGGGACAGCAGGCAGGCATAATTAGCGGCGACAAGACACAATAACACTATGACACCTAAGGAATCAGGTTCCGGAATTGCAGGGGGCGAAGAAACGGCGACTGAGAAATCAGAAGAACGCGGCAGGGACGAGCCAGCTATGAACAATGACACAGAAGTACAGGAGGCAACATCTGAAAAAACCGGATCCGGTTTCGACGGAGTATCGGCGACCACCGACAGTCAGTCTCATCACGAGTCAGGTCGGGCAGATTCACCAGCCAGAGGCTCAAAGGAGAGTCTGACTGAGACCGACAGTTCCGGGGCAGTCGGGGTTGCAGATTCTGCGACAGAAACGAGTGTAATTGCACCACCCCAGCAGACCGATTCGACAGAGCAAGGAGCGTTAGCGATACCAAACTACGCGCAGGATTTGATTGATTTCGAGTTTGTACTCGAATCTAAAGACGACTACCTCCCAACTGGAGCCAATGGTGCCGGGATGATTGTCAAGGATGAGGATGAGTACGTCGGCATTACTGAGGTTCAACCTCGTTCGTGGTCAATACATACGGAAGAAAAGAAGTCCGAAATTATCGAGGCATTCAAATCGAGTTTCCTTGCAACACTCGATTTCCCGATACAGATAGTTGCCTATCCAACAAAGTTCGATATTTCCGATCACGTTGACCGGCTCAATGATGTCATCTCTGAGGACCGGAATCGATCAACTGATAGCAAACTGGTAAATTTGGGTCGTCAGCTGTATCCGAATTGGCTTGAGCGTTTTATCCTCGATAACGATATGAAACAGCGACGATTCTACATCGTGATTCCAATATCGGCCGAACAAATAAATCAATTCCAGAATGTTGACTCTGGATTACTGGATACGGCCGCTGAAAAGTTCGGTCCATTGGCACCAATCGCCGACTTCTTCGGCAGTTCAGACAACAGAAATATCAGTAAGCAACAATGCCTTCGGGAGCTTGATACGCGTCTAAATAGAGTTGAGCGAGCGCTCCAGCGGTTCGATGTACAGACTGAGCGTCTAGATGACCGTGACCAAGTCATGAGCGTGCTATACCACTATTACAACAACGAACAACCCCTTAATGACGTATTCCTGAATGGTCCGTATTCTGTTGAGTCTGGGGACGAGCAGACACTGACTGCCTACATGGAGGACTGAATTTCCTATGCAACACCTGATAATGTTCCAGACTGGCGGCATCGCGTCAATGACGAAATCCGTGTATGCACTGTTCGGGTTCGAGTGGGTGGTCAACACGTATGGCGTCTGGCCATCTTTCGGATTGCTGTTTGGCGGGGCTATGATACTTGGGGCAGCTGGAATCGCTATTTCAGAGGTTCTATCTCAGGATGGAAGACAGTCGGCAACAGCAGGCACCACGCTTTCCTCAATGCTGGGTTCCAACGGCTCCAAGACCTCAGTCGATACTGCCGACGACGACGTAGTGACTGAGGCCGCACGCCGGCTACAACAGTCAGACGAAACGATTACTCAAGAAAAGCTGTCACATTATATTGAAAATGTCAAACGAGATCAAAACAGCGATCAAAACGGACGGACGGGGGTAATCAATGATCCTATTGAGCGCTCTGAATCGGCCGGATTGGCTGTGTCTCCTGAGCGAATAATCGAATCAAAGAGTTATATCAAACGGCTCGGAGACCAAGGAGCTGAAAAGTACGCTCGATCACTTATCATCGCTGATTACCCGAGTCGTGTGGCCCCCGGCTGGCTGGATAAGCTGTTCACCAACGGGCTGTCAGTCAATGGAACCGAGCTCCGCTTGTCCTATCACATTTTTCCCCGCGACTCTGACAAGATGCAACAGAAACTCAATGTTCGGGCAACGCGGCTTACCTCGCAGATCCGGCGGAAGAAGAGCGACGGGAAGCTCAACACCATCGAAGAAGAGAACCAGTTGCAACACGTTGAACGTCTCCGAGAGGGGCTAACAGAGGGGTCAACGAAGCTATTCGACTTCGGGGTGTATTTCGAGATTCTAGCTGACGACGAGGATACCCTCAAGGAAGGCACGCAGGAACTCAAGCAGATTCTTTCACAAGTGAACGCAAAGGTGACAACACTCTACGACCGGCAGCTTCAGGCACAACAGTCGATGGCACCATTAGCAAATGATCAGATCCGGAACACGCAGATCATGGATCTTGATGCATTGGGTACTGCGTTCCCGTTCACTGATAGGTCAGTCGTGGAATCGACCGGTGTTCTGATGGGATTCCATATGTCAACAAACGCTCCTATTGTTGTAGACCGGTTCGAACAGTCGGGGCATAATATGTTAATATCTGGGAAAATTGGATCCGGAAAGTCATATCTGGCCAAGCTTACTCTCTGGCGGCGCCTGATGATGGATCCGGAGACAGAAGTCCTGATTATTGACCCCGTCGGTGGTTTCAGTGATGTTGTCGAAGCTGTGGACGGGCAGCGCGTGACCATCGACGGGCGGTCACGAATCAACCCTCTCGATATCAAACAGGTCGATAATATTGATGACGTTGAAGGGGACCCATACGACGACAAAATCCGGAGTGTAATGGGATTGTTCGAGTCACACTTCCAGGGAAAACGAGAGCTCAGTAAAGAGGAAGAGGGCGTGCTCCGCCGTGCAATCCGCTACGCATACCTTGAGCGAGGGATTACCAAAGACGTTAGTACGCACAACCAGCAAAGCCCTGTAATTCAGGACGTGTTAGACGTTCTTGCACGAATGGCGAATGGTTCACCACCCGGTGAGTTCCTCAACGTGCCAGAAACCGTTCAGTCAGAGATCACGACAATCAATACCGAAACCAGTATCGAGGACCGCGAACAAGCTGAACGGCTCGCAGACTATGCTCAAAGTGTTCTCCTTGGATTGGAGGAGTTTAAAAAGGGAGGACAGCGGGCAAATCTCAATGGAGACACAAACGTTCATCTGCAGGACCGGGTTGTTCAGTTTGACCTTTCGAGTGTTGCTGATGGGTCAAACGAAGGGCTGATTATGCATATCGTTCTCGACTGGCTCTTCCAGCGGGCAAAGGCCAATACTGGAAAGATGGTCGTGATGATCGACGAGGCGCACTATATGCTCGGTCACGAACAGGCGCTGGACATGCTGAACCTGTTTTCTCGGCACAGTCGCCATTACGGAAGTGGTCTGACGCTTATCAGTCAAACTGTCGACGAGTTCATGACTGATCCGAAGGCCAAAGAGATCTACGACCAGTGTGACATTCGAGCACTGATGCGACACCAAGACATCGGCGAGGAGGCCATTGATGCCCTTGACTTGACACCGCGCGAACGGGACTTCGTGCTGCAAGCTCAAGCCGGGAACTCGGCAGACTACTCTGAGTCGCTTCTTTCCGTGTCTGATGCCGGGAAAATGCGAATGCGGGTGATGTCGAATGACTTCGAGCACCACGTCATAGATGGTGATATGAACGTGTGGGCTTTCTTGTACGATAACGATCTTATTGACTGGGGAGATATTCCGGACCACGAAGAGCAGGCAGTCGAGCAGATTCTCAATATGAACGCTTCCAGCGCTCTCTCCTGACAATAATAGCGATGGCCCCTCGTCGATATACAGGCTCGGAACGGAGTAATTCCGAGAGTTCAAGCAACGCTTATCACATTCATTCTTTCACCGGTGACTCCTTCTTATAGCGGATGGCAGCCAGCACATACCCACGGAGGCATTGTCTGGCCCCGATAGTCCAGTGGTATGGTCTTCGTTGGTGGCGACCCTTTCTCGGTGAAAGTGTGATATCTCCGACGAAGTATTGTTGTCCCCCGACTGCCTATACAGTAGCGCTCTTCAGCAAACTCCGAGTTTGTCAGTTTGTTTCACGCGTATATCGAATGATAGCTTCTTCAGCAGATCCCACTGCTGTATTGAAGCGCCCTCTGAGCTAGGGTGGAATGATACCAGATTTGAAGCAACAAGCCTCAGCCGCTCACACGGCGATCTGAGCAGTTCTTTCCGAGCCAAGCGCCACTATCCACTGGAGCAGATCTCACCGAACACCGTATAATTGTCTGTACAGTCTGTACGGCGCATGAACTGACAGTAAATGAATATACACGCAACCCCTCTTTCAGTCGTGTGCGAACTGAACGAGTAATGATCTGAGACGACTCACTCGAAGAAGCCAAAGTGACGGATGTAACCGTACAAGAACAAAAGCGGTGTTATCAATGCTAGTGTTAGTACAAGTGAATGGAGGCGAGATAATAAGATAACGTCCGGGATGAATGTCCGCTCTGCTGATGACTTGTCATAGAATGCCCCGTTTGAGATTGATTGAAAGTCGTCGTGGTCTACAGTGGCCTGAACATAGGCGTTTACACGGGTGGCCTCCACATTTCCGTTTGCATCTGTTACAGCATTACCTGAGGCAGTAGGTGACTTCGGGACTGCCCCTTGAAGATTCACTTTACGGCCTGAAATAGGCTGGCCTGTCTTTGGGTCCTCAACATGTATCTGCAACGAATCCCCGGAGTTGACTTGTCGTATAGTCACACTGGGTTTGCGCCGCTCCACTCGCGTATCAACATCGACAGGTACCGGTTGTCCATGGATCGTGACTAGGTCTGTCACAGGCTGTTTCGCATCGGTGATAACAATGCGTTCGTATGCAACTGGCTGTCTTGGCGTAATTTTCACGTTAGCGTGGAGCGATTGTGAAACGTCGACATTGTACCCCTGATGTCCGATAACCTGAGTCTTATCCGAGCTAAATCCCACTGCTGTCACTGTCGGTTTTCTGTCCATCCCAACCAGCCGCGTCTGTGGAACGTGCGGCGGACTCGGGTCAGTCGAAACGTCACCATCTGGTTCATATAACGTCACTGAATCATACTGTCGTGTTGAATACGTCCGCCACGTACCATCTACTGAATGGTCGGAACCCATCGCCAGAT
This sequence comes from Haloarcula sp. CBA1115, assembly GCF_000827835.1. NCBI lineage: Archaea > Methanobacteriati > Methanobacteriota > Halobacteria > Halobacteriales > Haloarculaceae > Haloarcula > Haloarcula sp. CBA1115. Next base: position 329,513 of record NZ_CP010529.1, read on the forward strand.
AGCTCCAGAGCTTCCGGTCTTCGAGTTTCGATTGAGATACAGTTCGTCCGTTCCGTGGTCCTTGTATCTCAAGAATAAGATGCTTCGTATTACCTTCGGTTTCAACAACGGTCTGTTCCACATCAATATCTCCCGCGTCTGTCACAACCACTTCTTGACTATCACTAACCTGGATGCGATCAAACCGGTACCTATCATCAACCCTCTGTGATTGGTCCCAGCTTCCGTCAGATGGACCACCGCCATATCTACCGTGTGGGTCCCAGTCGTATTTTTCTGTTATGCGCTCAACTCTGACTGTGATTTCGGCATGAACAGTGAGTTGCTGGGGCGAGTTCGACGAGAGTCCGCTGTAAGAAATCGTATCTCCCCCAGAGATACGCTTACCATCGACAGTGACCCAGCGATCCATCTTCGTGTGCAGTTCATACTTCTTGCACGTCTGGGAGCCATCGAGGTAGACTTCCTCGTCTCTCCCGTCTTTGTCAACATCCCAGTCAGCAGTATCGTAACTTTTGCCCGAACACCAGTCGTCTTTCGGAATGTCTTCTGGGACGCGATAATCCGCGTGGTTTAGGACTGTGCCGTCGGCGCCAATGAACATCGGTGACGAGCCAGAACTGAACTGAGGTTGTGCACCACCGTAGATCCCAAGTAGGGTTACGTGTGCATTTTTTATCAGTGCAGTGTTTCGTTGATCCGATTGTGGCATGGTCCGTGAGTGACGCACGTTGGTGTCTAGTCGAGATAAACTATTACGTTGATACTCATGCAGCTTGGTGTCGCTAATTTCGTACTGTGGCTTACTTGTCCGAAACGTAAGGTCGCCAATCTTCGCAAATGTCTTCCCACCATCACTCAGGTCACCGGACACTGAATCTGGATCTTTATCGATATCCCCAGAGAGAAAAACCCGCTCTTCCGCCCCTGATAGCGACCCCTGTGCAGGTAACGACAGGGCGAAAACCACCAAAAGGATGAGTCCTGTGGTCTGTGCGAATCGATGCATGCTGTTGAAACCGATGTGGCCGCTGTTTCACACCTAAATGAGGGCGTTCAACAACTGCACCGCCGTCACCACAGCGGTGGCCCCAGCGACGCCAATGAAGGAGTTGCGGATTCGCTTCCGGCCCTTGTCGCTCTGTTCACTGTCAGTCCCAGCTGTCATGTACTGGAACACACCGAAAGCGCCGTTCGGAATTGCCACCGCACTGATGACAATCGCGAGGAAATCGCCGACCTGATTCATCTGATCTTTGAGTTGTTGTTGCTGTGCGGGCTGTGCTGCGGCGGGACTTGCGAAGACGGTAAGAAGCACGAAGGTCAGAACCATGACCTTGCATATTTGTTTCATGTCAATCCTCTCTATTCCAGCTCTCCACTGTGCCATATTATCCAGATAAATCTACTATAAAATAAGTCTAATGATTTCTTAGACTATTAAGTATTTATTAACATATATTAGAAGTCTTAGTTTAATTTTGCCGTCTCAGTCGGGCATTCGGCAGTACGTTCCAGAGTATAGTTGGCCGCTTCACCAAAGGTGGCAACCTCGACGACTCTAATGCCTTCTACATTTACCGCTTGCCCCTGCGGAACCGCAAATACAGTAACACCACGTTCTTTTGCTGCAATGGCCTTCTCACGCACGCGTTTTACTTCAACGACTGTTCCAGACCGCGTCAAACCACCAGTCATTGCGACGCTTCTGTTCAATTCAACACAAGGGTTTGTTGCGGCAAATCCAGATGCCAACGAAAGTGCAGCACTCCCACCACCAACAGTATCCCAGCTCTCTGGGGGCTTGATCTGGATGACAATTCCATCATATGGTGGTGGATACTGACTCGCGTTGGCTACTGACCAGGCACGCGCGATGGAGCGTTGAACCGTAGCAGTATGTGCGACCGGCGACACATCGAGATAGATACCGCTTGCTGGGATAGCTTCTATCTCCGCTGGCACGACTGTTGCTTTGCCTTTGCCCGTGTTGTACGCATACAATGATGACGTGGCAGATGTCGCACCGCTGCGTGATTGGTTCGCACCTGCAAAGACGGCTATAGACGCTTGCTCCTGTTCAACAGTCTCAACACGATTTTCAAGCGAACCAGCCCGATTATTGACTGCGCCTGTCCAGCTCAGATTTAGAACGACTATGGCAATCAGCAACAAGATGAGTGTACGCTCCGTATTCACGGGACAGTCCTCTATATCTACGAAGTAATAGCTAGTATATAATAACCTTTAGGTTAGTGGAATAAATATCTAAATACACGAGTAGAATATTTGAAATGCCGTCTGACAGGAGCAAAAAAAGGCCGAAGCCGACAATGAAGCAGGCTGCTGTGACTCATGCAGTGGTGCCTGCAGCGTTGCTCCTTCAAATTGACTTCCCGGGCATCCCCGACCTGTACCAACTATTCAAAAACGGAATCGAATGGTTCCTTACGAACGTCGTTTCGGGGCTTCTATATGCTCTTTCAGCGATATTTTCTCTCGGTTATGAGATGTTCCTTTTCTACCCGAACCCGGCGGACGTTAGCGTATTGAATACGCTCTGGGAAATCTCATTCAGTGCATATGTAGCAATGGCTGGCCTGTCGTTTCTATACATCCTCTTGATGGCACAATATTTCGCGGGAACGGATTCGGCTGACCTACAGCTACATCTCGAAAAAGTGACAAAGTACTTTGCAGTGATTTTCATCTCACGCGAGTTAATAGCGTTTTTTGTTGCCTTCACTCACACACTCACTGGGCTGTATTATCAAACATCGTATGATCTCAGTATTGGCGTAACTATTACTCGGGCTATAATAGATGAGGTCGGCCTGTACGTCGGCTACAACTGGGGAGTACTTGCTGTGGGTCTTATGCTCATCGCCGGGCTCGGCCTGATACTGATACTTGTCCTACGTATGTTAATAATCTACGTGACATACGCGTTGCTCCCGCTCTTACTCGCATTCAAGCTCGTGAACGTCGGGCCATGGAAGCGTGTCAATGTTATGGGTGAGAAATTCATCAAAGTGAGCGCGAAATTAATGCTGTTTGGAGTATTGGTAACAGCGTTAATCTGGTCAAGTACACTGCTGACTGATTTCAGCACGTACGATAGTGCCTCCAGCGGAACGTTTGCCGGCGGGGCCGCGGTTGATGACTCTCTGCCTGATGGTAGATTTTCGACGCACGGACAACTTGCACAGTATATTCAGGACTTCTTTTTGCTCATCACACCTTTGCTGATGATCGACTTCGTTGGGTTCAAACTAATCATGGATCTGTTATGACGGGACCCTGTCCAGCCGACGCGTATCGACAATTCTGTAACGGAGGAAACCAATGAGTCTCGCGTTTCGAATCCAGTCTGTGCGAGAACACACGCAGTTGCTTCTCACTGTCGGCCCCGACGCTACCGGACGGCCGGCCCCACTCGCTCTCGTCGGTCTCAGGGATCCCTTTCGGGACTTCGCCAATAGCGTATTCGCCGCCGTATTCGATCTCGTCGTGAAGTTATTCGCAGATATCATAGATGAGTTTCTCCGCATCAGTCCTGCGCACCTCCAGCAGTTAGAATCTATCTATCAGATCAGTATCACTATACATTTCGCACTGCTTTTGGTGTATGCAGTATCGGTCTTTGGGTCGTTCCAGCTGTTCCCCAGCACAGAGAAGACGGATCCCTATCGGTTCGGTGTTCGCGCTCTCGCCGCAACGACATCAATCTGGATTGTAAATCCACCGGGAGGGGGCGCAAATCTCTTTGGGAAGGGTGCATTTGCGTGGGCCTTTGTGGTCACGAATAATCTCTCCACATGGTATCTCAGTCAAGTTGGTACGTCTATCTCCTTCCAGAGTAGCACAATCGCTGGTGCGCTGAGCGGGCCATTTATGTTGCTTGCAGTGGGTATCCTCATCGGCAAGGTCATACTTCTCGCTGAGATCATTTTGCTGGTCCTGCTCGTGGCACGGCAGGTGTTAGTTCTAGTCACATATGGGTTGTACCCGGTCCTCATCCTGCTCTGGGTTGTCGACCACGGGCCACTGAAATACGGGAATAAGCTCGCGTCGAAGATGTTCAAGACTGCAGTAATGCTGTTGGCTGGTGGTGTCCTCATAGCGGCCGTATTTACCGTCGGACTCGGTCTCATCGGTGGCAGTAGTCAGATATTCGCCGGTGGGACGCCACCGACCCAGCCAACAGCGCAGGGACCACCAGTCCAGGGCGGTGTGTTCGCTAGCTCAGGTGGTGGTGATGTACTGCTGAATTTCCTCATCAAGGCCGTCATCATCATCGGGATTCTCGTCCTCCCGACCCTGATGCTGACACAGATGTTGGGCGCCGTCGGAACTGCTGTTACAGGCATTGCACAGGCTGGTGCCGCGGTTGCAACAAGTGGTGCAAGTGCTGCCGCATCAGTCGCTGGACAGGGCGGGAAAATGGTGGCAAAGAAAGGTGTCAAGAAGGGCGTCAAAGCGACTGCAAAGAAGAGCATGAAACAGGCCAAAAAGGGCGTCAAAAAGCGTGCGAAAAACGGCTTCAAGCCGGGTGGAAAAGCTGGAAAGTCAGGCACAGGTAGGTCTTCCAGTACGATGTCGCCTAACGCACAATCACTGACGGATGTCTCGACAGCACAATCCGCGCAACAGGCTGAACCGGATGATTCCGAGGCGGATAGTGAAACGGGCTCGCGACCACAGCGAGGGGCGTCCGATTGACCGTATTATTTCATATCCAGATAGAAAATATTAATATGAGAAGGAGAAAAGGTGAATTAGATGGCGGAGTCGGGGCCAGAGCGTCTGGAGATGGAGTCAACGTACGGCCAGGTGCTGGCTGTACCATTCGTAGCTCCGCTGCTGGTCGTTGACGTCGGGCTTGAGAGCCTCATCCAGTGGATTAATGAGCAACTGTTCAACGCAGTGTTCGAACTCATCGAGATCCTGTTTTCAAGCGTTCTCTCCGAGATGCTGAAGCTAGAGCCGTCGATGCTTGATCAGTTCCAGAGTATGTGGGACCTCTCGATGGTGATATACTTCTCGTTGTTGACTATTTTCGGCCTGTCCTATTTGGGACTGTTCCAGTTGTTCCCGGACAACGAGAAGATGGACCCGTACCGGTTCATGTCACGCGCGCTGGCAGCGACGCTCTCGCTGTTCATCGTCAATCCGCCTGGATCTGGCACACTGTTCAGTCGCGGGGCCTTCGCGTGGGCGTTCTCGATATCCAACGCGAGCATCGATCTGTTCCTCAAAGGCGTCAATCTGAACGCTAGCTTGCCGAGCAATCCCGTCGCACAGACCTCCGTAGGGTCGTTCGTGATGTTGCTGTACGGAATCGGGATTTTGCTCGTCGTGGTGCTCTCTCAGATTGTGCTGTTCGTCGTTCTGGTCGCCCGGCAGGTCCTGGTGTATCTCACCTACGGGCTGTTCCCGCTGTTAATCATCTTCTGGGTGGCTGACGTCGGGCCGCTCAAGTACGCCAAAGAACTCGCTGAGCAACTGTTCAAGGCCACGGGAATGTTGATTCCGGGCGGGATACTCGTTGCCGGGATCTTCGCTGTCGGCACGAAGTTCACCACCAGAACGCTCTCGACGTTCAGTGGCGGTGGCACGGGCGGAACGACGACGGCTGTCTTCGCCAGCGGGCCGAACCCACTGATTCAGATGGCAATGCCGGCCATGGCAATCGCTGCGATGTGCCTGCTAAGCAACGTGCAGCTCTTCATGATGTTTGCCGGCTCCCTCGGCGGTGCTGCAGGGGCCGCTGCCGGTAAAGTGTCAAAAGGCCTGTCCGCGGGCAAAAACAAAGTTACCGGTGCAGTCGGCATCGGCGGCACCGGCGGCACCGGCGGTTCAGGCCCGACGCCACCGTCTCAAACGGGCGTTGTCGCATCGACTGTCCCGATGGAGGGCGGTGCTACCGACTCCCAGTCAGGGTCATCCGTGACCGACAACACGGCCCAGGACCTCTCAGCCACGTCGGCAGTGGCTCCGGAGGGCGGCGGTACTGATTCGCAGTCTGGGACTGATACTACTCAGCCAGAGAATCCATCTCAAACCAGTGGGCCATACAAAATGGCACCAGTCTCGGAAATGAAATCGGGGAGTTCTGGTGGAGGCGCAGACGACAGTGGGCAAGCGTCACCGCCAGACCTCACAGAAATGGATGCCGACACCGACCCAGAGCAACTCGGCACGGCCTTCGAAAACGCCACTGCCGAAGAGCGAGGGGAGTTCCTCCAGCAAAATATGCAGCAGGATTCAATGGGGTCGGGCCGCAAACTCCTCGGGAAGATGATGGGGCCAGCTGGCGGCGCGGTGGCCGGTGCCGCCGTCACCGCACTCGGACTCTCTGGTGGTCTCGCTGTCACCGCCGGGACTGTCGCCCTTGCCGGCACAATCACCTTCGCTGGCGAGCAAATGAACAAGAAAGGGATTCGGGACGGCATTTCCAACACGGTCTCTGCCGTCTCAGACCTGACCGTTGGCTCCTACTCCGAATTCAAAGAGAGCATGGCTGACGCCAGAACTGCCTACGAAGAGGCTTCTAATGGCTCTGGAAGTGCAACCAATAACGAGACCAAATTCGAATAATTATGCAAACAGAAGTACTCGGTCACGATGAGAAGGACTGTGGAATCGAGGTGTATGATGAGAATGGAAACCGTCATGCTATCACAATTTCATGGGATGGTAAAATACGAGAACACGGTACGCAAGACTATCCACTTGAACCAGAAGACCGAACCGACGAAGAACAGCGAATAATGACCCAGGTCGAAGCTCGGGCACGGTTCGCCGCCCAACAGGAGTTCCCGGACGCGGATATCCTGAGCCCGATGTGGCGGCCAGAACACATCAAGGCCGGCATCGAAGCGTTCAGCAACTATCCCATGGAAGAGTTCCTGGAGGACTTCCGGGAGTACTACGACGCCCTTCGAAACCCGATGCAGTATATCAACGACAGTCCCGTCAACGAAGAGTCGATCATCGTCAACCTAGCCGTCCACTTCGATGACGGTGAAGTCCTTGAGGTTTCAGACGTAGTTATCGACTACAAACTCACCGATGGCAGTGAACACCGCATCGGCGCTCCTCCCTCCTACCCCAACAAGGAACTCATCTTCGCGATGCCGGAACTGGAATTCGCCGATGGGTTCGAGTACGAAGAGGAATTCGCCGACGTGATTATGTCACACTTGATGGCCCAGATACGGGACATCTACCTCAACATGGGCGAAGACCCACCAGCCGAATACCGGGTCGAAGGCATCGGGAAACTCAACATCGTCGGCGACGGCATTGGCGCGACCTAGAACACAACAGCAAACACGGCTCTGTGGGCCAGAGTCTGGCGGCTGAAGTGCTCAAATCTGGTGCGGCAAAGACAGCCGGCACAGTCGTTGGCGGCGCCGTCGGCGGGCTTCCAGGCGCGCTCATTGGCGGCGCTGCAGGCTGGGCCACCCAGAAAGGCGTCGAGCGCTACGGTGATAGTATCGCCAAGCGCCTGCCCGACGGCGTCCGCACTCGCTTCACCGACACCGTCGATACCGTCACCACCAAAGCTGATATGTGGGCCAGCGACGTCAAAATTGGATACGATGCCGTTACCGGTGGAGTCCAATCTGGTGACCAGTCTGGTGGTACTGGGGGCGGAGTTGAGAGTGTGGACAATACCCACGACAAGTACTCATAAATCATGGAAACAAGCTTACTCGGTCACGATGACGAAGATTGCGGCATAGAGGTGTTCGATGAGCGTGGCAATCGTCACGTCATCTCTGTAGAGTGGGATGGAACGATTGACCAACACGCAACGCAAGATTATCCCAACGAACGGGCCAACCGTACTGAGGAAGAACAGCGAATCTTATCTCAAGTTCAGGAGCGAGCGAAGTACGCTGCCCAGCAAGAATTCCCCGAGGAAGACATCTTGGAGCCGATGTGGGACCCGGAACATATCAAGCGGGGAATAGAAGCACTGAAAGCGTACCAACTCGATGACTTCCACCGTGAGTTCCGGGATTACTACAAGGCGTTACAGGACCCGGCGAAATATGCCTCGGACCCCAGGGAGTCCGTCGTGGTCGAATCAGCGCGTATCTACAAGGCGTTCACTATTACACCGGACAACCGTATCGATGAGATCGACGATGTGGCCTTGAGTTACGAGTGTCAGGACGGTAGCGACGGCAGCGCTGGGCGCGTCCGCGAAATGGACGATAGCCTCATCGTCTGCGCAATGCCTGCGCTAGATATCGGTGCGGATTTTGACTACGAGGACGAGTTCCACAAACTCGTGATTACCCACCTCATCGCGCAGATCCGGGATATCTACCTCCACATGGGCGAAGAACCGCCAGAGGAGTACAAGGTCCAGGGCGTCGGCAAACTCAATATCCACGGTGACGGTATCGGCGAGACCTAACAGTGGTATGTGGAAATCATCTGCGACCACTGATAGCCTGATCCAGCGTTGCCTGTGCTACCGACTCCCAGTCAGGGTCGTCCGTGACCGACAACACGGCCCAGGACCTCTCAGCCACGTCGGCAGTGGCTCCGAGAGGCGGTGCGGGCGAGGGAATCACCAGAGGCTCCGAATACCTGTATCCAGATGACCACACAGAGTCACGGAAACTGACTAGCATCCTTTATGCGGCAGACGTAGCACAGTGGTACCGGAACTCCTCCTTCCCGGCTTGATCGGATTCGTGCTCGTGATGATTGCGGCCTACGCCGGTTCACTTCGGGCTCTGGAAGTCTACTTTCATCCGGAACAGGACAGTATCTTTCTCTCGGACGACTACGAACCCCCGGTGAGCAGTAGCCCGCTGTATCGACCACGAGCTGAAGGTTATGCTGAAAGCTAGAGGCAGATGTCCCTCTGCTTCAGACTCATCGACAGATGTGTGTTCAAGTGTATCCACCGTTCATGCTGTCGAGCCGAATACCGCCTATGACAGACTATCGGCACTCATCTGAGGGGGAGTTTAGTGTACTATTTGACGTAGGAAGTGCCACGGATGGATTGATTACATTCTGCGACCACTGAGCACCTCTGGTATACTGACCAGCGATTGGGTGAACAATTTTGTTGTCGTCTGGGTGATTGAGCCAGCTATCCTGACCCGAAGAGAGACCTCTTCTGACGAAATACGGAGAGCAATCCGAGAACACCGCAGATGATAAACAGCCCAGCGAGGAGGAACCAATGACCATCAAGATACTGTAGCGTACCGACTAGAACAAAACCAGCATACAGAAGCGGCTGATAGAGTGGATGATCTTGAACACCGTCCACCGTCGTTGCGAGCAACATTGGAACGACAACTATCCAGAGGACAATGGAATATACCGTTGGTGGCCCGTGGTATATGAATTCAAAATAGGTGGCTGCACCGATCACCCCCAGCATCAGTAGTGTGGCTTCTGGACGGATTCGGTTCTGGAGGGAACGGAGGGCGGTCATTCAGAGTCGTTATTTTTTATCGATACATATCTATCTGCCTGTTGCTTTCTAGTGGCTGGTCGTCTCATGAGCCGGTGTACTGACCGCCAGTGACCACGAATCGAATGAGAGTTCGTGTGTCTTCGCCGTACGAGATCGGGTTTGACTTCCTCCACACGACTGAAGTCGTGGGATTCCCACGGCACCGCACCGCTTGATTGGGATATTATGGTTCACGGAACGACCCGTTCTTGTGGGGCTACTTGCCCCGTGGATTTGTCGAACAGGTATACCGATGGCTGAGCCAAGCAGCCGTTACTCCTATCCTTCGCAGGACTCGGAGTTACCGTTTTTCGCATATTCTCTGCCGCGTTCAGGTCACTGTTCGCAACTAAGTCGCAGTTTGCACACACGTACAGGCCACGTGCAACCCGGTTTGAGTTAGCTTCCGTCCCACAGTCACAGCAGGTTTTCGATGTTTTCAATCCTGCTTCGTCCACACGCACTACGTCGATACCGCGTTCGTGGGCTTTGTACCCGATGTGGTTGAGCAGTGTTTCAAACGCCCAGTCGTGCAGGCGTTTGTTGCCGTGTCGTCCCCAGTCTTGGTCGTCACGGATGTTCTTCGGATGGCCGACTGCAATTGTCTCAACACCTCGGTCAGCACACTGCTCAACAATGTCTTTCGAGAGAGCATGTAGGAAGTGTTCTTGTCGCCGGGATTTCTTCTGTTGTGCCCACTCTGCGTGGTCGCTGGGGCCATTCTCGCCTTCCGTGTCGTATTCCTGCTGTCGGAAGTAGTGAGCGTCTTCTTTCAGGGCGTTCCCTGGATACAACAGCGTCTCGTCACCGACAGAGACAGCCGCAGTGTTGCAGATACCGAGGTCAACACCTGCTGTCTTCTCACCGGGCGTCTCAGGCGCCTCAATCCGCATTTTACAGACGAAATGTAGCTCCCACTGCTCACCAGTCCAGACAGCACGCACCGTCTGGACGTTTTCAACAGCGTCAAGCGTCTGGTCGTCTGCTTGGAGTGTGTATTCACAGAGTATGTAGTCGGCGGCGTAGCGCGACTCTTTCATGTTCGTGCCCTTGGAAAGTCGGACACGGTTGTACTGCGTGTCGAGTTTGAAGCCCTGGTTTTTCCACGTCATCGTCGAGCGTGGGTGGTCGTCGCCGTGTTTGCGGTAGCCGGGTGGGTTCGCCTCCGGGTCGTCTTGTTCGTACCACGAGACGAACGCCTCACCGAGTTCCTGAAGAACTCGCTGACTAGATTGGCTGTGCAAGTCTGCATAGCGTTCGTGGGTTTTGAGGTACGAACAGAGTTCGTCGGCGTCTGGAATGTGGCCGATAGCGTCCCAGACACGCGAGATTGTCCATCGCCCGACGTTCCACAATTTCGACGCGGCAAAGCCATGCGAATCGAGGTCGTCACAGACTTGCGAGTGGTTGCAGATACTCGCTTTGAGTGTCCGAGTGACAACCTGATTCGATATATGTAAGCATAGTATTTTTAATTACATAAACGTTGGACATCTCGGCGTGGAATATCCAGCCGTGGCTACGAGCGTAGAGAGATGCCCAGTTGTCGGCTTCAGCCACACCCGTAAACGGGTGGGCTTTCGCCTCGCTACCGCTGTAAATCAACCTATCAAGATGGAATACGTCGACAGAGACATTCACGGACTATCTGGGAATTCATTGCCCACCACGGGAACGCCCCGCAAAAACCTCGCCACTCGTCTGTGCTCGTTGGTGCTGGGCACGAATGTCTGGTTGGTCGCCGGCTTCGGTGCTTGGAGACTGTTCGTCAACGGACTGCTGTTCGGTGCTCATGTTCGAGAACCCCCTCACCCACCGGGGGGAACAAAATTGCTTCCAGTACCGCCGTTAGACCGGCATCACTACAGCGGTTCGACCCACGCAGGAGCAGCGTCGTGTATGCCACGGAAACCCAAGTTGTCGGCAGCCTCGACAAACACGACCACGTCGCCGACGCAACACGAGCATAGACCACGAAACGCAGATGTGCGCGACGATTGTGCTGTGCTGTCGTATTGGAAGCAACCGCTATCGGCGTGGAGAGTTCAAGATGGGTTGATCCTTCTACGAGAGGGCAAAGGCGTTCACAAAAGGCGACCGAGTAGCCACTAGTCGCGAACGACGCTGGACACGAAAACGCAGAACGTGGGGCTTCTCACTCGTTTTCGAGCGCTGCGTAGATATCTGCGTGGCGACGTCCATCGAGCTTCCCCATTTCAAGCGCAATCTCGCGGCGTTCGGCGTCGCTTTCGGCCGCCTGATATCGCTCGTACAACTGCCGGACTTCCTCGTCAATCGCCGTCGAGGAATCGGTGCTAGACGCCATTTCTCTATCTATCATTATCCAGTGTATCGGTTTATCAGTTGCGGCGAGCACATGCCCGGAAGTAGATGACTGCAGTGTCTACGTCGACTGTGGTTTCGCCGGTCGCAAACCGGTGTAAGAGCGCTCGAATTTCATCACCGTACTCAAACGTGTATCCGTTCAGCATGTAGAAAACGACCACTGTTCGGAGTGCCGTTCGCTTGTTTCCGTCGACGAACGGATGCTCCGAAACGAGTAGTCGCATCAGATGGACCGCCTTTTGATGGATCGTCTCAGGCACTTCCCCGAAGAACCCCTCCGAAACGTACTGTAGTGCGGATGCAATCGCGTCCTCTGACCGGGCCCCCGGTTCCGTGATGTCGCCTTCTGTCACGACCTGGTCGTGGAGCTCAAGGATGAGTTCGACAGAGGGATACGCGAGATCGTCAGTCACAAGCCCGACTTTTGCATGCTCCTCGTTAACCGTTTCTCAACTGTCGAGGTTGAGTCTCTCTTGTGGGGCCTACTGGCAGTCGGGGCAACACATCTACCTCTCACCTCGGGGACGCCCCGCAAAAACCTCGCCACTGGCCTGTGCCTGCCGGTGCTGGGCACGAATGTCTGGTTGGTCGCCGGCTTCGGTGCCTGAAGGCTGCTCGTCGACGGACTGCTGTTCGGTACTCATGTTCGGGAAACCCCTCACCCTCTCGGGGGACACAAAATACGGGCGAGTACGCGACCGACAGCACTCAGGCCTCTGCGACGTCCCAGACAGAGAGATGGCCGCTGGAACAGACGCCGGCGTGACGCCCGACAGCCATGCAGGGCCCGTACGCTCCGTCGACACACGCGATGCGCTCGGCGTCGAAGATCGGTGCGTCGCATCCGTCGGTTCTGCAGGTCATATACTGAGACGAGTCACTGGACATCACGCATCGCCCGCCATCGCTTGGTGACGGAGCTCGCTTTCGTCTGGTAGATCCCAGCCGTGGTACTCGCGAGCGATGTGGCGAGCTCGCCTGACGTTGCCCGCGCCGCCGGCTGCTGGAGACTGCTGTGCCTCAACGCGCTCTTTCAAATACTCGGGATGGTTGCGTGTGTACGTGCCAAAGCCGAGGCTGTCTGGCCCGCTCTGGCTCATGACGACGTAGCCCTTCAACTTGGTCTGGATCGCGTGTTTCTCTGACATAGCTGGTGGTCAAGACGCTCTCTCTGGAACGCCTCTCACCCGGTGGAGGGTCACAAAATAGGGGTGAGTCCGCGCCGTCAGACTAGGATTGCTCTATCGGTTCAACTCAGGCACTCGCGCCGTTGTGGGACCCCCCGCAGGCCCCGGCATGGGGTCGCAAACTGTCAGGAGTAGTCTCGAAACCATCGCGACCCATGCAAAACAGGCACGCAGTTCGACAGAAAGATAGGGGAATCGCCTGTCAAATACCCCGTTATCGAGGTGTCGCGTCAGCGCTTCGACTCGAGGGACTCGCAGCCGACGGTGACGAATTGGTTCGCCTACGAATTACGGTCGAGCCACTCACAGAACGCCGCAAAATCGTTCGCGCCAGCATCGTCGGCGATGCTTCGGAGCGTTCCCGTTTTGAGTTCGTCGTGCAGCGGAACGGTAACGTGTCGTCGGTCGCTCTCGTTGGTTGGGTGCTGGTAGTAGAGTTGGGCGTGATCGCCAGTCGTCCGACGCCACTCGAAGCCACCGACATTTACCAAGACCTTCACGACATCCCGACCAGAAAACGTGCCCCGGACCATTTACTGCATGAAGTCGGGCAGATCGCCATTACCGGTGGTATTGTCTTCGGGGTCAACTCCCAGCTCTCGGAGTTCTTCGTCGGTGGGTTCGTGGCCGCGTTCGCCCTTGTAGCCCGCGACCGCATCGTCAAGCATTTCGAGAGCCTCCTGACGCGTCTCACCCTGCGTGGTGACGCCGGTTTCGACATCTGTGATGATCCAGGAGTCCCCCTCGCGCCACATCCGAATCTCATCCTCGTGGGGCTCTCCATCGCGCGTCGAACTGGCCATACCTCTAATTGCTGTATGAGTGGCATAAGCGTTCGGTCAGCGCAAACGGAATGAGGGATAGGGGAACTGGAACCGAAGTATGTTAATAAAAAAGAGTAAAGTATTCGGTTCTGTCAGGCTGTCGCGACGACGTGTTGATACTCGGCTTGAGATTGCAGCGGCTGGAGCGTTAGGCCGGCCAGCGTCAGTTCCCGGAGGACCTCGGCTGGGACGCCGTCGGTGTCTCGCGGCACGGCGTCGAGAAACAGCGGGCACTGAGTCAATTGCTTGTAATGATCAAGTCAGTCCAGTTAATTGACTGCTCAGAGTCCGTCAGCGTCTTTCAGCAACCGGAGTAGCAGACCGAGAGTCAGAGTCATCACCACAAAGACTGTGAGAATTATAAGTAGCGTCCCTAGCCCAATCATATGTGTGTTCAAGTGGTCGGTCATAAGAGGGTACTGCCATGGCTTCCTCTACTCAGTATAGCGGACTCATGTATAGGCGAACCCGATCACTCGCTTAGAATCTGTCAGTAGCGGCGTGACCGATACGGAAGATCTCCCCGGGAATCGTCAGCGGTCGTGGCGGTTCTTCTTCAAGAACACACCCGGCCGGCAGCAGTGAATTCGAATCGATCACCGCTCTCAGTTGATAAGGAGGTCGGGTGTGACAAACAAAATTACGAGCATGCTCACCAGCACGACGAGTGCTGTGACCCGCAAGATGCCAGCTGCCCGTCGTCGAGGGTTCGGCAGGGACTCGGCAATGCCGGAGAGGGCCATCCCGGCGCTCAGAAACAGTCCAGCATAGAACGGTGTTGCCCCTTCTACAATGACGTAGTACCCTTGCTGCCCAGCCAGCAGAAGTGCGCCACAGAGATAAACCACTGCAAGCCCTCTGGAGGGTTCGCCGAACACGGTTTCATCGATGATAGAGGCCATCAAGCGTGTCCTCTCCCGCGACGTTCAAGTGTTGCGGGGATTCGCGATCGGTGCAACCACATCAACGGACTCAGTCGGCACTTCCTTCTGAATCGCCCGCGCAGCACGCCGAACGCGCTTCCGTTCTTCCACAGTGCAGCTCACGCTTCAACGCCTCGGACAAGATCGTCGACGAGCGACCCACCGACATTCGGACCAGTCTCCCAACCGCGCTCCAAGTGCGTGTATTCGCACCACTCCGAAAGCGTCTCGGAGGAGCATAGTTCGGCAAGAATTGGACTCAAATACCGCTTTGACTCTTCCCCAATCACATACTCCTACAAGCGAATCAGACAACAATGTCCTCATTATTACCCCTGAAACCCACCCCACAAACAGCTTCGGATCGTAGTTTGGAACCGAAGCTCGTTGACTTCGAAGATGAATCAGCGGAACAGATCATCTCAGCAGTTTCCTCAACAACTGCACGCCGCATTCTCAGCCAGATATACGCGGAACCAACGACAGCATCGGAGATCGCAACTGAACTCAATTCCTCAGTACAGAATATCAGCTATCATCTCGACCGACTCCAGGACGCAGACCTAGTGGCGGTCGTCGAGACGTGGTATTCCGAGCAGGGCCGCGAAATGGACGTGTACGCGCCGACCAATAGCGCGCTCGTTCTCTTCGCGGGGGCAGAACGAACAAGCCCGTCGCTCAAGACGGCGTTGAGTCGCGTCTTCGGCGCAGTGGGTCTCGTCGGAGCCGTCAGTGTACTCGCCCATATACGCCGGTCAGTACCGACACCAGTATCATCGCCCCGGGCTGGTGCGTCCCCTGTTCAGCAACCCGACCCAACCATGTGGGAGACGCTCGGAACGTTTGCGACCGGGCCTGGTGGAGTTGTGCTGGGAATTGGCATCTTCCTGATTCTGTTGTTCTTCGTTGCTTGGTACTGGGGAACGTATCGGCCAGCACGGAATCACGCCCACTCGGCGTGAGTGAGTAGCCGGGACTCAAAGACGTATTTGAATCTGGGATAGCGCGATACTTCCCCCTTCCAATGGTAGGGTATGAAACGGCGAGCGTTTCTGGCAGGCACAGGAATTGGTCTCACAACCGCAGTCGCCGGTTGCACCACTCAAGCTGGATCGAGTGACTCACCGCCGACAGATTCCGAGACGCCAACCTCTGAGGACACGCAAACCAACACTGAACAACAGACCGAGCGTACACACGTCGCCGCCGATGGCACTGTCGAGCGAACCATCGGCGCTGAGTCGCTCGATGAGCGCGGTCTCAGAACTCCCCACCACGTCGCGTTCGGGAATCCGACGGCGGAGTCTCACCAGGGGACGGTGACGGTTTCGACGGCGGACGAAACCGTGTTCAAGGAATCGGTGGAACTCGAACCGAACGCGAGCATTGTGGCGTCGCTCACTGATCTCGACACGTACACCGCTCGTGTGTCCGTCCCCGAGTTGGATGCGACGGAACAGATTACCGTCGAACCCAGCCAGTTCACCTGTAACGTGACCAAGACGACGATCAGCGTTCAGGACGACGGGACACTTGACTCGCTGGGTATTTCCACGCGGATGGCGTGCCAAGGCGTCGTGAGCGACCACGTTGCTGCTCGTGAATCTGCGTCGGAAACGCTCGGTGACGACCCGATTCCCGCAGACACGGGGAAAGGCAGCCACACGCTCATGCTCCGGAACCCATCGGAGGAGACGTGGACGACACGAATCCTCGTCGAGAAGGACTCGACAGCGCACTTCGACGGCGTCTACACGGTCGAACCTGAGGGCACTGTACTGATTACGCTCAGCGAGCCCGATACGTACTCCCTATCGGTAGGTGTGCTCGAAACCGAGACGACCGTCACCGAACAGGTCACGCCCGAAAACTTCGATTGTAACCGATCCTCGACGCGCGCGGAGATCGACGATACGGGAGAACTCACGGCAAGCACCGTTTCGACGCTCATGGCCTGTGACCTCGAGACAAACTCGACGAGCGAGTCCCCTTAATAGCGGGACGACTGTCGCTGCTGTTCTCATCCCAATTGAGAGTTCCAGTCGCATACTCACTGAGCGGATATTTCTGGTGAGCTCGTGACAAACGAACGCCGGGCAGCAACCAATCGCTTCTCGACTAACCAACAGTCGTGAGTTCTGGGCAGCCATTGTTGGTTAGCGGCTTCTACACCGTCGCCGCAACGTGCTGAGATTCAGCATGTGCCGGGACAGCCGTAACGTCAACCCGGCCAAACCCTGCCGCGGTGCCTGATAGACACGTTAGATGAGATGCTCTATAGATTTGCCGTCCCGAGCTAATTCGGACTGCTCAGGCGAGGCGTCCGTAGCATGTGTGGAGAACGACTCCGGTGAGACGGCCTCTTGCATCGCTTTGAGCTTCGACCGCAGTTGGCCACTCGTCGAGCGGACCAACTCATCGTCTGGCCAGGAATGGACTTCGAGCCCGTCAAAGCGCGTTGCGACTTGCTGGACCGTGTTCAACTGTTCAAGAGCGTACTCGACCCAGTACTGGTGGCTGTCCTGCATCTGCTGGAGTTCTTCGACCACGTCGTCGTAGCCGGCTTCTTTGGCGGCGCTGAGGCACTGCTGGAAATTCGCGCCACGGGGATTGATGGGTTCGTGGAAGACAACGACCTCACCGAGCGCTCTAAAGTAGCTGAGTAGCTCGTGAAAGTCGTCTTCGTCCATGGTAGGATATGTGGGTGACATCGAAACGAACACCGACACACCGGCCTGCTGGAGTTCGTCTAACGCCTGCCAGCGAGTCATCGGTGGCGGGGCATTCGGTTCCATCGCTCTGACGAGCGTCGCATCGAATGAGGGAATCGACGAGCCGACCGTAATGCGGTCACCGGCGGCCTGGAAGAGATCGATGTCCCGAGTCACGGCCGGACTTCGTGTGAGGATTCGAACCGGAATGTCGTGTGTGATGAGCTCGGCGACAGCGCCGCGGGTAATCTGAGCCGTCCGTCGGTCCTGGTAACAGTCAGTGCCGCTGGACAGCATCACCACGCCGCGACCGCGGTCAGTTTGCTTGCGCTCGCTGGGATCACGCTCGTCGAGGATGTTGCCCAGTCGCTCCGGGAGATCATCCCGGTACAGGAGATAGCTCCCCCAGTCGGTCTGTGGATCGCCGACGTTCGCTTGCTCGGTGAGCATCCCATCCCGACTGTCGATAGCCGGGGTGGTTGGCACGTAGCAGAACTCACAGCCGTGTCGGCACCCGGTGGCGACGTTGATGACGTGGTCACAGAGGCTCTTGGTGTGGAGATGGGACTCGCTCATCACCGACTTCGTCGGGTCAGTGTTGACCGTAATCCCATGCTCGTCGTGGCTTTCGGTGTCAGTGGCACAGTCCCAACATAGCAGGTCACCCTGTGGATTGGCGGCAAAGCGGTCGTTGATTTCGTCGTTGCACTGTGTACACAGCAGCCCAGCTTGCCAGAGGTCGAGTCGTTCAGTCGGGGCACCGTAGTCCCGTGAGAGTGCACGGAGCTCGTCCAGCGTGGGCTGGTCGTCGAACGCCGCGACCGTCTCTCCAGCGTGTTCGACGGCGTAGGTTCGCTCGAACCAGCTATCGCCGGTGTCCCAGGTGAGGTCCATGCGTCTCTCTCCTACCTGTCTTTTTATACTGGACCCCATTAGAAGTCAGCCACGCGGAGTGAAAGTGAAACTGAACGCGGAGTTTGTTGCACACAGTTATATCTAGTAGTAGACGGGAAAGACAAGATAACATATGACAGATGACCACGAAGACGTACGGACGGGAGAAGACCCTACAAAGGCGATTCTCAGTGAGTCGGGGCTCAACAGTAAGCATCTGTGTGACTACGTTGTCAACGTAGCGACAGGCTGTCGGCATGGCTGCAAGTTCTGCTATGTTCCCTCGACGCCGAACATCCGGACGCGGCCGGATATGCTCAAAGAAGAAGCGGACGTTGACAACGGCCAGAAAGAGTGGGGGAACTACGTGCTCTATCGGGATGATCTAGGCGAGAGACTGGACGGACATCTGGATCGAAAACGAACATGGCGGGAAACAGAGCGTGGGCAGGGTGTTGTTGGTGTCTCGTTTTCGACGGACTGCTACATGGACGGTCGTGCTGGGAAGATTACCCGCGATGTTGTCGACGCCATCGCAAGCCACGAAGAGTATGTTCGGGTGTTAACGCGGAACCCGATTCTGGCGCTGCAGGATCTAGATGTCTTTCAGGATGCTGGCGAGTACGTGACCATTGGGTCATCGATTCCGTGTATGGACGCTGAGCAAGTGGGTGCGATTGAGCCGAGTGCCCCATCGCCGGAGCTGCGGCTGAAGGGGTTGAAGGAATTCAACGAGCATGGCGTGCAGACGTTTGTCAGTATGAGTCCGACCTATCCCACGCAAGGGAAGGCCGACCTTCGGGACCAGCTAGAGCGGGTCGCAGAGTGTGACCCGGCTGTGGTGTTCCACGAGCCGATCAACCCGCGTGGTGGGAACTTCGAGATGACTGTTGAAGCAGCACGGGACGCTAGTGAAACGGAGTTAGCCGAAGAGTTGGATGCGCTGCGGTCTCGTGAGCAGTGGGTCGAGTACGCGACGAATCACCTACGCTGGGTGCAGGAGATCGGGCGCGAGTTGGATTTGCCCGTGCATCTGTGGCCTGATAAGCAACTGATCAAGCACGTCGACGAAGAGACGGCCGCGTGGTTGCAGTCTTGGCGGGATCGGCAGTCTCCCGAAGAGTTTGCAGAGCGAGAGGTGCCGGAAGAGTCACCTGTGGCCTACCCTGCAACCTAGCTCACCGGAGAATCAGAGAAGATTCTTTCAACGAGCTGTCTATTTTATGTTAGATACCTATCTCTCCGGCAGAATAAAATAGGACAAACACTGTACATTAGGTGTCCCCCGCCATGCCATTAGCTGACGATGATGATGACAAGTGGGTTTATCGGCCACATACTGCAGCTAAACACGAGGTTCTGGGTAAATATCTAACCCCTTGGGTGAACAAGCTCACCTCTTACAATCTCGCGGCTGACAATCCCAACAAGATTCGGGTTGTAGACTGTTTTGCGGGACGTGGCTCATACGTTGACACTGATTCAACGGAACCCATAGATCTCGAATCTGTTTCAACGCCTGCTGAAATCCCTGGCTCACCACAGCTCATATTAGATCGCCTTACAAACAGGGCAGATCAGTTCGATTCAGCAGAGTGTGTATTTATCGAGGCTAATTCAACGAATTACGAAACTCTGTCCGAGACAATTGCTGGAACAACCGGGTATGCTGATAACATATCTATCCGGTGTGAACACGGGGAATTCCAAAATACAGTTCTCGACGTTGTTGAGACTCTTGACGGTAGTGACTGTCCGACGTTCTTTTTTATAGACCCATTCGGATTCAGCAGTCTGGATTATGATGTTGTTGCGAAGATCGGTTCAACCCCGCAATTCGAGTTCCTCATTACGTTTATGTCGCGGGATATGAACCGGTTCTTAGAGTCAGAAGATCACGAGGAAGCGTTGAATACAGTCTTTGGAAACGAAACTTGGAGAGAGGAAATTGGCGAGTACGATTCGACCAACTGGGTTCCGCTAGTAGAATACTACACGGATCGGTTAGAAGCGAATGGACCCGATGAAACATTTGAGTATATGATTTCGGAGCCAGAAACGACGCAGACAATCTACTACCTTGTCTATGGGACAAATCACCCAGAGGGTCTGCGGACCATGCGTGAAGTGATGAGCTACTGTGGAACAGGAAAATTCGCATATGCCCCAAAGCAGCCAGAATATGACCGAAACCAAGCACGGCTGTTTGGTGGTGGTGATGAGACTAAACAGTTCCTGCAGGATCGGTTTGAAGAGTACATCGTTACATTTGATAAACTAGTTGAAACGTGTACTGAGGAGCGACGCTATCAAGATGCAACGGAAGCAGACTACCGTGAGGCGTTGCGTGAGCTAGAGCAGGAGGGAGCTGTCGATATCCAGCGCATTACATCGAAAGAGACTGGAATACAAGGGAGCGATCTGATTGACTTCCACGATTCCACAGAGTTCATGGGATAGAGACGGTCCGTTCGAAGTCCGTATTATGTCCTGGTACAAGAACTAAATGTAGGTTTCAGGCAGGTGTTTCGGGCAACGAACAACGTTCAGTAGCAAGTGGATTCCCAGCTAACCAACAAGCAAGTGGCCTGTGCCCGACGTGTTGGTTAGTCTTTGTATAGTTTTCCGGAAAGAGTCGATAAGTATTGGCTGTCTCGGTAAGTTTGCATCCAAGTTTGAATCGCCCAGCAAGAGCAATGTAATCCTGCTGCTGCCAGAGCGAAACCGATACTACCCACCGTAGCATTCGTCTTCAGCTAAGATTTACATTTCGGTTACGTAGCGGTAACAAGCGTGCCTTGTAGTATCGGTCGCTAGTGGTGGATCTTCTATGCATTTTCGATCAACCGCTCCAACAGTGGCGGTGGCGGCTCGATGATCTAGCATAATCGTAGCGGCGCGCCCTCAGAGTTTTGATATTTCCTCGTTGTTGTATTCGAGCATCGCCGCGTCAATGTCGTGAGCGTCTTTGCAGAGGAGTTCACGGCCGGATACGGTCTCGTCGGTGGCGTGCGTGATTTCCAGCGTTTCAGGGTCAATATGGATGAGTCCGTGGTCGAAGTCGGCATGGTGGTTCGGACAGAGAACCAGCATGTTCGATTTCGTGTCGGGGCCTTCGTGTGGACGTCCAAGTGGTTTGATGTGGTGTGCTTCTGCGTAGTGTTCCAGCGGCGTGCGGTGTCTCGCGTCACCACAGAGTTGACAGTGTGACTCGTACGTGGCTTTCAGTTCACGTGCGCGGTCGGTATTGCGGACAATCCTAGTCGTCGTGGTTTCAACGCGGGTCGTGTTGGGTTGCGGGAGGTCGGCGACGGCTTCCTCGTTGTCCGGCGAATGCACGCCGGTTTCGGCAGCGATTCCCGAGTAATCCGGACCGGGCTCTGTACCGGGCTCCGACGTGCCCGGTTCGATGTCTGGTTCGTCGGTGTCATCGACATCTTCAGGAAGGTCGTCTTCATCAAGGAGGTCCTTCCACCCCGAGATGCTGTCTAACAGTGTTGACTCGGGGTCGTGTGAGCAGCGGAATCGAATGTGTTTTCGAATAGTACCGGTGGATGCTTCGTACTCCTCAGCCAGTTTGTCGAGGTTCGAGAGTGTTAGGTCGTTATCGGCTCTGTACCGGTTCCGGAATTCCAGACACAAAGCTTCTGAGACGTGCGCTCGCTCTCTTATTGCCCGTGTCGGTGCATCGATATCATGTGTGCACTCTCCGTTGATATGCCGAACGACTGTCTGATACGTCCAAGGGACGGTTTGCGCGAAGTCCAGTAGGTCTTGATCCGCGTCCTCGTGGTAATCACGTCGAAGCGAAGCGCAGTCTTGCTCCCGAACCGGCATTCGCTGTAGAACTTCACGCTTGTCGACGACGAGAGCATCGTCGTCATGGGAACACTCCCCAGTCAAGTGCCGGACTGTGGTTTGCCACGTGTGATTAAGTGACGCGGCGATGTCGTCAGTGGAATCTCCTTCGGCGTATCGCCTACGGATTTCACGGCATTCGTTACGCGGCAGCTCGGGATGTGCCGGTGTCAGAGACTCCGGTCCTGCCTTGTGGCCGCACTCACCGTACACGTGATACCGGATCGTGCCAACGCTGAGGTCATGGTTTTCGGCAAGAACTCTTGCCGTGTCGCCACTTGCTGCTTGACTTCGCAGCGAGCTACACAGCGATTCGGAGACTGTCGTCGATGACATCACACCGACCCCTTGTACTTCGCAACCGTCTGTGAGTTCGTTCCGACCATATCAGCCAGTCGCGGTTGGCTGAGGTCAATATTATGCTCGTCAGCTACGACGAGATACGCTGCGGCGGCGATTGCAGCGCGACTCTGTCCACGAGCGATTTCTTTATTATCGATGTTGCGTGCTCGCTTTCTCGCTTCTTCACAGACAACATCTGGTACATTGATATTGTCTTCGAGAATCTCAAATGCGAATTCGAAGGCCCTCGACGCGAGATCTTTTGCTTCGACGTCCGGGGCGTACGGCATTATTTGAGGGTATGTTTTTTGAATGGTCGTGGTTGTCGTATTCGCTGGCCCTGCAAAATCACTCTGCGTGTAGCCGAGATCCTCAATTTCTGACCGGGCGTATAGAACAGAAGCAGCGAACCCTGATGGTGACCGCCCGCTGTGGACGTTCGCGTCTTTCGCATGCTCGCACAGTTCGAGTGCCCGGTCAGTCGCATCCTCCGACCACTTTAGTTCACTTGCGTACTCTTCGACGAAGTCAGCAGGGTCATCGGGTTCGATTTGTAATCCGGTTGCGTCGGACAATTTGCTTGTTTCGTGGTAGATATTCGTCGCTTCGCGGCGACTCACAGCGGCGACATTATCGATAGTCACCGGTGTATCTCGGACGCGTGCAGCGGCGTACAGGCAAGTTGCCGTTGCCCTGTCGATAGACGCTGGCTGGTACCCGCTTTTAACTGCCTGCGCGTACAGTTGCACGCCGAACTCCATGACATCAGTCGAGAGCGAGAGCTCCTCACCCATTCGTTCGATTTCACTCGCAATATATAGCAGGTTGGCTTCAGTCGCATCCCGCATCGCCGTCATTCTACCACACGAAAGACACGCACCGCAAAAAACATTCCGCGGGTATCACAGCACGAAACGCCCCTAACTCGTCTGTGATACTAACAAGGTAGTCTATATGACGGCGGGGTGAATCACCAGACGTGTCTTTTTTTCATTTTTTCAGTGACTGCTTGATGCTGTGAAAGATACATTTCAAAACGAACTCACGAAGTTCACCGTACCAAGTTCGTGCACGTACGACGCCGCCGAGCGTGCGCTTAATAGTGGAAAATGGTCTCACACTTCCTCTCTGCCGGCATAAAAATAGACGAGAGAGTTCATGATACCAGAACAGAAATTGAGCAAAATTAGAGAGTATGCACCGTGCGGGGAGCTGAGCTCTGTTCTCAGCAATACCATGTTTTGATATGTTGGAAATAGATCGTTTTATCATAGTTCGGTCTCGGCTGTAATGCATCCTACACCGTCGCCGCCACGTGCTCATATCCAGCCTGCGATGGCGTCGGCTGCAACGTCAACCCGGCCAGCGCTAACTCCCTGAGCACTTCGGGCGGCACACCCTCAGTACCCCGAAGCGCGGCATCAAGCGTCCACACGTCGTACTGACTCGCGCTCGGGGCAAGCACGTCGACAGATTCAGTTTTGGATGCTCTATGTCGGCTAATGCTCTTTCAATAGCAGCGTTGATTCCTATCAAATACTAGCTGTTAATTTACATACTGTTCTAGATTATCCTTGGTGCGTTCTGACTGTACTGGTAGAATTTGGTCAGAGGGTATATCCACAATGGGGCCTTTAGTTGCCTTCTCAATAGGTATATAATATTTACAGCCTTCCTCAAGTGAAGCATCCGCTTGAATCCGTATCGCTTTTTTAGCATTTTCCCAATGAATCTGTAACTCATAGGGACCTAATCTGGTTCTTTGACTTACTGAAACCAACGCAGGTATTTGTGATCTCATTCTAGTCAAAATGACCAATGTTTTATTTCTAATTTCCTCGTATTCCTCGAAATTAATACGCGAGCGCCGATCATGACCTAATGCATTTCTAGCATCAATTAGACTATCTTCGCCGATTAGTGGTTCGTCAAGAAGCTCACGGACGGTGTCACACCATACGATTTCGCTCATATACTCGGTGTTCAATATATCTCTGAGGTGACCCAGCGTCAATCTACTATCATCTGCAAATTCATATACCCAGTCCGGACCCAAATCTTGCTGAATAAAATAATCTGCTATAAAATCTAATGTTTGCTCGACTAACCGGAGTAAGGCTAAACCTTCATCAGCATAATTGTCTACGCCAGTTATTTCCTTCTCTCTAATTTCCTGATATCGCCGTACAATATGTGTTGGGAAATACTGTTTCCATTGATGCTGTATATTTATATCGCTGATGCCAGATTCCAGGATTTCATCTTGGGCCCTTTCAGGTGTGAGTACTTCATTAACAGATATAGACAGAATGCCATCAAGCAACTGCTCATCAATATCAAATTTGCGGAGACGCTGTGCTGCGAGTGTGTTAACTACTGCTGGTCTATAGTCGTGTCCGTACTCAAAGGGGAATTGTTCGTCAAACTCGCTAAGGTCAGGTAGCTCCTGTAGCTTATCGAGTACAGCACCTATATTTTGGATTTCATTGTCTTCATATGAAGTGATTGTGTGTAAGAGAAACCCAATATGTTGAGCCTCCGCGTAGGCTATATTTGTCGCCTCAGGCTGTCGGGGGAGTTCACTCTTAGCCTCCTCTATGTTTAGTTGATTGAGTTGTTTTTTTGCCTTTATTATTTGCACCCGGTCTTTATTGAATTTCTTGAAATTATTGTCATTCGTTATATTAGCGATCTCCTCATGAGCTTCCTGTGCACCACTAAAATCACCTTCCTGCTCAGCTAGCGAAGCTTTGATTAGATTCCTGCGCTGCTTCAGATACCGACATTCATCATTCATCCCATGCTGCCTATACTTGCCAATAGCACGTCCATAGTGGCTGTAAGCAGAATTCAAATTTTGATTCTCTAATTCCCTGTCGCCATGAATTTCATGTTCCAGTGCATTGAGCTGCTCAGCAAAATCACTAGTTTTCGACTCATCGGAAGTGTCCTCTAAAGATACCAATAGATTTTGACCTTCTTGTAAACTATCTATCGCCATTTGATACTCTGTATCCTCCAGAGCAGCATCGGCTTTCGATTTATGAATCCAATATATAGGCCAGTATTCTGTTACTCCACTAATATCATTGTCAATCCCATGTAAGCCAAAAGAGAGTGCCTGCCGATACGATTCAACTGCCTGAGAATAATCATCATTCAAACGACTTAACCGGCCAGACTTCATATTGTATTGATAACCCTGTAATGTACTCAAACCTTCAACCCCTCTTTTATTAAATAGTATATGTGAGCAACGTGATATTTCGCATTCAGTGTATAGCTGTTTGCTACTGAACTTGTAATTATAGAAGAATTGGTGAAGGAAATTTGCGACTGCATATCTTAGTTCGGACCTCTGATCCTCTATCGCATATCTTAGACTCGTCTTCCAACGATCAAGAGAAGTTTCTCCTTGTGCATCAAGAGCCTCCTCAAATTCGGCTCTTATATCTTCTACTTTTTCGCCTTCCCCAAGCCATGATTCAATTATATTTTCCGCGAGGGCGTAATCTCCTTCCACAGTTGCACGTCCAAGCAAAGCAGCTAGTTGGTCTTCGCGAAGAATCCTTTGCCAATTGTCACGGGCAATGTTATAATCACGCTCAAATTCCCATAGTCGGTCAAAACTCTGCTGAGACTCTATTTTCGACAAGGCACGACCGAGTACATTATACAATCCAACGGTAGGAAGTTCTGAAAGTGAATTTAAATTTTCAATCACCTGTTCAAGCCGACGTCGATCAGGGATATCGAAATTCCCGTCGGATAGTATTTGATAGCTCAGATAAGTGGTGGTTTTGTCTGTATCAACTGCTTGCCTTACTTCCTCAGATTTTTTAGCAGTCACATTTAGAATCTGATAGTTTATGTCCAATGTGATCCACGAATTAATTTCCGATAGAAGGTCAAATACTGCGTCCTGATAATTGTCCTCGTTATATCTTTCAGTTAGCCTATCAAGTGTCGTTAAAGATGGGTGATCAATTAATAGTCGATGTGCACCTAAACAGCGGAAATAAGACGGCAACATAAATTCGATTGGCCCAGACCACGAAGTACCGCTCTTGAATAAAACTCGTATAGATGTGGTGTTTGTAGGCTCATAATAGACTGAGTGTGTCTGTTCGATTTGCCTATCAGATATATCCACTTGCGTAGGTACAATGGAACCGCGTTCAGAAGTTTCTAAGAGCATTGCCTCTGGTCTGTCACCATCTCGAAAATCTACATGCAGATCTACGTCTATGCGACAAAGACCAGTTTCATCCAGACGCTCTGATTCTCCATCTCCTATATTAAATGAGGCTATGATGTGTGGGGTAAAGGGAGGTATCTGAGCTTCCACCTCAGTGGCAAATTCCATACTTTTTACTAAAGTATAGTTGATTTAAAAGTACGCTATTATTCCAATCCATTATATTCGTATTCAATCTGGTTATGTACAATATCATTCCACAGCTGCTCCAGTTGCTGCTCTAGACCGATAAGCCAACTTGATACGAGCTTATCTCTGTGGCTATCGCGTCAATATTATAAACATCCGAACACGCTCCAGTGACTGCTTCACTCATCTGGCCCGTTGCACGGTTGTAAAATTATCTCAGACCTATCACAATTCAACTACTAGCGGACGAAACAGTCACTTTAGCCAGATTAGAAGGCGGATTAATGATATATCCAATACCAGATCCGGCACTACCAATGACACGGTTGAGAGCCACGAAACTGCTGTTCAAAGAGTGCTTGCGAGCACACACACACTCTCGAGCCGATAGAATGTCCGACAGTCCAGTTCCATACTAACTGATTGGATTTTTCTGGTAGGATTGTGAGAGACAAGCGATGTTCAGAAGCCAATCGATAATCGGCTAACCAACAGGCGTGGGCGCTACCCACCAATTGTTGGTTAACATTTCGCTGGTCTACACCGTCGCCGCGACGTGCTGATACTCCGCTTGCGACGGCGTCGGCTGCAACGTCAACCCAGCCAACGCCAACTCACGTAACACCTCTGGCGGAACTCCCTCACAGTCCCGAAGCACGGCATCCAACGTCCATTCGCCGTACTGACTCGCGCTCGGTGCGATTACGTCGACGGACTCAGTAGCCACCTCGTCACGAATAGCCCGCGCGGCCCGCCGCACCCGCTGTCGTTCCTCCACAGTGCAGCTCACGCTTCAACACCTCGCACGAGATCGCCGACGAGCGAGCCACCGACGTGCGGCCCGATGTCCCACCCACGCTCGCCACGCGTGTACTCGCACCACTCCGAGAGCGTCTCGAAGGGCGTCTCGGCCAACACAACCTTCTCTGCCTCACCGTCAGCCTCGACAACAGCCACGGCGAACTCGTAGCTGTCCCAGTAATGCGCTGCCCCCTCGCCGTCGACGCCGAGAAAGAGCGGTCGGCCCTGGGTCAGTAGTCCGCGGGCGGTACGTTCTTGTAGATTGGATTGCGTAGTTGCCATTGGTTCTTGTGGGAACCACGCGCCTCGGTGTTACAGCACCGGGGCGATTTCGTACAAAATCGACCAGTGGCGCGTGTGTTCCTATACTTAGCTTATGTTACGCCACCACCATAATACTCTTGCTAGCCGTAAACAATAGTACTGGTAGAAGATGTCTCAAGGAAAACGCGAAGTGACCGACTCAGAGATTGTAGATGCATTCGAGGACATTGCTGGTCCGTTCGCTGCGGCTTCCGAAATTGCAGAATTCTTCGGACATACCCGGCAATGGGCACATCAGCGGCTCACACAGCTACACAACCAGGGAGCTGTAGAGAGAAAGAAAACAGGAGAACAGTCCGTAGTCTGGTGGGTCGAGGACTAGCTATCGCGCGTCTCAGAAAGGTACTGCCGACCTTCATCAGTAACCCAGTAGAAGCGTGAATTTCCACCGGGATTCTTACTATCGACGTAGTCAGACGATTCCAGTTTCTGTAGCTGTTGATGGCCCCACTGTCGGGTTTTATCGAATTCATCTCCGACCTCGCTGGCGGTGAATGCAGGGTCGGGAGATTGGACCATAAAGAGAAGAATCTCACGGGGGCTTGCGGCCGGATCTGGTCCACTGGGCACAACAAACCACAATCTCGACTGGTGATTAAGTTATGCGGTGTATATCATTTACGGCCAGCAAAGGTTAAGTGCGGTCAGCGTAACAGTCTGAGATAGGCGACGCCCACAGCAACCACCGGCGTCCCATCGAACCCATGACCGTCCGCAAGCCCACCCACGAAGAGTCGCATCGCTCGCCAACCACTCCCTTCGCTGGAGGGAGAGCATGACTGCCTGGCACACTTGCACCGCCCTCCAGCGGGATCTCCTGAAAGCGATTGCCGACCACGACCATTACGACCGCGCGGCCACCGCCGACGCCCTCCAGATCGCTGTCGAAACCCGACACGAAGCCACGCTCAACGACGCCCGCGTCACGGACGCTCTCGCCGGGCTCGAAGCAGACGACCTAGTCACTACCGACGGGACCTACGCCCTGACCGACCGCGGCCACGACTTGGTCGTTACCGATGGCGGCACCACCATCCCCTCACACGCGGCGGCGGCCAGCAAACTCGACACTGTCTTACAGGCCGCCGAACCTGCCCTCGCCGACGAGGAACTCGAACGGCTGGCCGCCGTCAGTACGTACCTCCGGAACACGGACGGCTTGGTCGTCGAGACCCATGCCGAACCTGAGATCCGTAGCCACGCGCTCGACGGTATCGCCACCAGCGAAGACGGCCACGGTGCGTCTGCCGGCGACGTACTGGACACGCTCGCCAAAGAGTACGGAGCCAAGCGGGCGCTGACAGCCTTACTGGATCTCCTGGTGCAAGGCGAGTGCTACCAGCCCGAGCCAGCGACGCTGCGGCGGGTCGACACCGATACCGACGAGCTGGGAGACAACCGATGACGACCTACCACGAGTTGACGGGCTTCCAGCGCGATCTGCTGGAAGCAATCGCCGCCGTCGAGGACGACCCCTACGGCCTCGCACTCAAGGCCTATCTCGACGAGCGCTACGCCGAGCCGATTAACCACAGCCGGCTCTACCAGAATCTCAACCGGCTCGTTGAGCAGGATCTCATCAACCGCGACGAGCTCGACGCCCGCACCAACGTGTATACGCTGACCGACGCCGGCCAGAAAGCACTCCAGAACCATGCCACGACACTCGCAGACCTCTGTGAGTTGTCCCGACTCGTTGCTGATGGGGGTGAGGAATAATGCCCCAGCAATCTACACAGTGCCGTCAAACATTAGCTCAAAGTGGGGACCCAGTCGGCCGATGCTGTCAGAGGCACACAATCACTGGGCAAGTGATGACCGCCTGGTACCCTACCAAATCGTACGTAGAGCCTGTCAATAACTGTTGCTGTCAGGGAACTCAATTCAGCTTTCTGTATAGGACAGCCACTCGCCGAACCCGGCGAGGGACTGTATCGTGTGCCTCTGACAATTGTCCAGGACAAAGTGAAAAACTTTGTTCTGGTACTACAGGTGTTGTTAGTCAGTGCAATTGTATTTTTCGGCTTACGTTTCGGATGAACTCCACTGTTCGGTACCACGAAAAGTGGGTTTCGGGCCCGCGGGAGAGAGATAAGAGGGTTCGGGGGTGGATGGAGCGCTTTGATCTCCGGGGTCGGAACCTAACCAACCGGTTCGTAGTTGGTTCTAGAAAAGCTTGCTTATCCAGACCTACACCCGTCGGGCCACGAAGGGGTGCGTCGGCATGACCATCCCAACCGTCGGCGACGTCGTCGTCCTAACCGAACTCGATAGTGAGCCACACCTGCTCGTCACCGCCGTCGATGAGGCCGACAACGAAGCCACCGGCGTCCTGCTGGCTGACTTGGCCGCGGAAACTATTGGACGTCTCAACGCCACGGCCGGCAACCGCCAGCGCCGGCAAAAGTTGACGACGGCCATCCGCCGAGCCGAGGACTGCATGACGCTCTGTGTCCCCGTCGACGAACTTCGTCAGCATAACAGGCCGACTACACAGGGCAGTGAGCCAGCCACAGGAAGGGGTCGGTGATGGTCACTGCCGACGCCCGCGGACCTAACAGGAGCGACACAGCGTCATCAGACACAACCCAGTGGCGACTCCGCTACCACGTCGGTGAGATTCAACACTACACCGAATGGACGGCCGACTTCCCTACCATCGAGAACTACTACGACCAGTACCATCACGGGGACCACGCCCACGATGTCGCCATTGAGCGACGGGCGGTGGTCGAAACGTGACCCACCATAGCACCCACTCCGGTACCAGCCACGACTGTACCACTGCCACCAGCGGAGCGCGACCGGTGAACCCAGTGCCACGCCGGTCCGGGCGACGGCAGCACATACATATCGCTAGTCGCCGGCGCGGTGCCACGACACAAATCCACTAGACAGAGCGGGGTTGCCACGAGCCAACCGCCGCGTCTAGAGAGCGCCAGCTACGTCACCGACAGCCCGTGCTGTGGTCAGCACTGCTCGGTTCGATTCCGAGCACGGGTCCTGTGGTCACAATGCCACGACAAACAAACCCCAACGACGACGACACAGCCACCGACCAAGCCCTCGCCGACCACCTCGACATGGACCTCGGACAGGCTGAGATGGATACCGACACACTCCAGGCGCTCGTCAGCGACCTCGACGGCGACGTGTCACCCCTCGTTTCGAGTGTTCTTGAGACGCTGGTCGCGACTATCGATGACCTCCACGAACGCGTCGACGACTTGGAGGCCGACCTCGAACAGACCCACGAGGTTGCCACCACAGCCGTCGGTGACGCCGCCACGAACGACCAGCGCCTCGACGACCTCGAAGCACAACAAGAGACCACCCGTGACGTCGCCAAGAGTGCTATCGCCAAAGCCCAGCAACTCGAAGCCGACACCGACCAGCAGGAAGACGCCGAGCAGTTGCCCGAGGGCATCGAACCCAGTAGCTCCCCGCTGGATTTCTTCGCGAACTGCCGCCAGTCGAAAGTCAAGGCGATGTTCGTCGAACGGTCGAACCGCCAGAACACCTATCGCGCCATCAGCATCGCCAAGCGCTGGCCGGAATTTGCCACGACACGAACCGACGGCAGCGGCGTCTTCATGACGAAAACCGACCTGCAGACCGCCCTGACCGCGGAACTCGGGAAGGAGCCCCATCGCCAGACGATCAAGCGCGTCTGGGAGACACTGGTTGACATCGGCGGCGACGACGTCGTCGAGAAAACCCGGCAGGTCGGCCGGGACCAGACCCAGACTGAGATCCTCGCGATGGATATGGCAACCGCCGAAGGGTTACTCGAAAAACGCTACATCGGTCTCGATCTGTTGGAGAACAGCGACCACAAGGCCGTGACAGGTGGCGTCACACCCGTTGTGGTGGAATCATCGCCCTAACCCTGTGACACACACCGGATAGGACACGAACCGACACTGAACCAACGCTGCTGGACGCGGTGGCACGTGCCCTGCCGCCGTCGACGCCGCTGTTTGCTAGCTGCAGCAACCGGGAGCGACCCTATTCGTACAGGAGTGTAGTGAGTAATCGTAACACGAACGGAGCGACGACAGCGATTCCAGTGGTCACAACGGGTGTGACAGGTCGATCTTGGTACTGGTCTGGGTCGCCTGCCTGTTCGGATATGGCTGATAGGCCTTCTCTGGACCGCCTCTCACTCGGCGGAGGCTCACAAAATACGGGCGAGTTCCCTTGCTGTCAGACTAGGATTGCTCTAGCGGTTCGACCCACTCGGGAGCGCAATCGTGTGTGCCGCCGTAGATCGAGTGCTCGGGGTACTGGTCGTCGTCAGCCTCGACAGCGACGATCACGTTGCCGCCGGAACACGAAATCTCTGTAACGGTTCCGACGACTGCATCTAGTGGGCCGTCTCCGTCGGTCCAGTCGGCTCGAACGTGGTCGCCGCGGTCGAAGTCATACTCCTCGAAGGAAGGCGCTGTGGTACTCATGCTCTCCTCTGGCTCCGAGGGAGACACAAAATGGCTCGGATGCCAGCCAGAGTGCTGATACTGCTTGCCGCGATAAGAAGAGGTGATGACTGAGTTGCAGGTCCGGAAACCCAATGGCTGGACAACCGTCACGTTTCCCGACGAAGTTGCGACGATCTCGGTTGTCGGTGGGAAGGTCGACGGCCAGCTGTGCCTGACCCTCACCGCCGAACGGGAGGACAGTCCCCGTCTCGTCGAAACCGGTATTCTCGACGTCGACGAAAATGACGAGAACGTGCTAGAGAATGCAGTGCCCTGGACCGAGGACGGGACGAGTGTCGTTTTGGATCGGCTACTGCCGAGTTAGCCGTCGTTGTGAATCCGGACACCTCGGTAATAGGTCCCCGGGCGTTATCGAAAATACCGTACCCGCAATCCAGACAGAATATGACCGACGATTGCCGCTGCTATTAGCAGTACTGCATCTGATTTGGAACCGGTCGTCTGTGGTAATGCCATCACAGCCGCCGAGAGCAGGTAGAGCAGGTATCCAGTCATCCACATTAATGTATTTCTTGAAACCATCTGGTTACATATGTAGAGTGGTGGGGAATTTGATTACGGTATCTTGTTACCTGAGGGGAATACCTTCACCCTTATCTATACTCTATTCCTGCGTCAGTCAGTCATTCATTCAGCGGATTATTCGGATTGTCAATGATACTACACAATCGGTCCACCTTCACCTCATTAAGATACAGGGTTATCGGTCTCCCCAGAGGATTTCCCGGTGATAGTCGTGGTAGTACTTTCCGTATCCAATAGGTGTTTTTACCCTCCGGAATATAACCAAAATGCATGCCAAGCGTGCAATTTATTACCTTTGCTTGTGATGAAGTGGAACAACTGGCAGAGTTCTGGTCAGTCGCTCTCGGAGGTACACGACGTGAGCTGCCAGAATCGCTTGAACCTGAAATCGTTGACCTGCCTGGAGATGGTCCGGATTTGCTGTTCAAAGAACAACCGAAAGGAACGGAGCGAGATCTCCCCATTCATCTTGATGTCTCAACCGAGAATCGAAGGGAGACAGTCGAACAACTCTGTAACATAGGTGGGTCTGTCCGCGAAACCAAGACCGAAGAATACGAAACGCACACCGCCACTTGGACAGTGATGTCAGATCCCGAGGGTAACGGATTCTGCGTCAGCGAGTACCAACAATAGCTACTACAGCGCTCTCAGCTACCACAGGCTGACCGAACAGGTCTCCCGGACGGGGTACGTCGTCACACGACCCGGACACAAAGCCGGGTGATTCACAGCGCCTTGTTTCGCATCACGACGGTCATAGAGCAGAAATTCTTCGGCTTTGAGCCGACATCTATCGAGGGGACGACCGTTCGGGTCAGCGATTTAGAGAACCACTGGTCGACTGTGCGGACCACTCCCAGGTTCTACGGTGTCCGTCGAGAACTCGCAACTGCGATGCGAACCAGTTGCGCGAAATTCCCGAAAATCGACGTGATGCGTTCCACCGAGATGCTCTCGAAGCCGATGTGATTCCGCTCGTGGCGGCGTTCGCTGTACAAAGTCACGGTGACGCACGGAAGGCGATCGACCCTCGTCGCCGGTTTTCGATCCTTCCGGCCGGACTGTGTTCGATTGTAGCTGACCCTGTCGGCGTAGAGGAAAGAGTTTGAGAGGGGTCCCGTCGTATGGAATGCATGGACAAAGACCAACTGCCGGAACTCGCGCTGTACTATATTGCGTTATTACTTCTGGTGTTTTTCATCCTTGAAGTGCTTCAAGCGGCTGTGGGTGAGATTTCATTCTGGATTGAAATGGTGATTATCCTCGGCATTGTCTTTGCGTATCGATATATCGCGGTCTGGCTCGGTATCGCCCCCAGCAGTGAAGAGTAGTGGGATCGACCAGCGAGCCATGCCAATCCTGACACGGTGAGAACCTTACCGTTCTTACGGAA
This sequence comes from Haloarcula sp. CBA1115, assembly GCF_000827835.1. Lineage (NCBI taxonomy): Archaea > Methanobacteriati > Methanobacteriota > Halobacteria > Halobacteriales > Haloarculaceae > Haloarcula > Haloarcula sp. CBA1115. Next base: position 364,026 of record NZ_CP010529.1, read on the forward strand.
CACCGATGTTTCGGTGCTATCACATCTACGATTCTGTGGACGGTACACCGTCCTAATTCAGAAGCGTCTGTGGGGATGCCGCATTGGCAAGACCGAGCGTAGTGGTTCAACTGCTGCGAGCGTCAGAGGGTATTTGCTGTCCGCGTGGCGACGCTTCCTCTGTCGCAAGTCGAGCAGCGGGAGTTCTGATATACGTGTATCCCAATGCAGTAACTGATGCCGACGATCTATATCACAGCTCCACAAGAGGCTGCAACGGAGATCGCGCAGACACTCGTTGAGGAACGACTTGCAGCGTGTGTGAACCGTGTGGCCTGTGACTCGATATATCGATGGGAGGGCGAAATCCATACCGATGCTGAGGAAATCCTTCTGGCGAAGACGACAGCCGACCGGTATCCCGATCTTCGCGACCGGGTTGTTGAGTTGCACCCCTACGAGGTCCCGTGTATCGAACGCTTTGACGAAACTGATATTTTTGCGCCCTTTTCGGACTGGCGAACCAGGAACGTGGACGCTGAATAACCGCTGAAATGGAGCCATCTTTTTGCCACTGGTTATACTCCTACCAGTGTGCCTATTCAGCGTGCAAGATCACTTGCGGATCTGTATACATCGGTCGCCGACTATGATCTCGTCTTGGTTCCTGAGGCCCCGCTTGCGAGCGCCCTCAACCGCCGGCTCGACCGGCCACAGTTCGGGACGTTTGCAACCACTCCACGCCGACTGGCCGCTGGGCGGCGCGAGCAGGCCGAAGACCGGACGGCGTTTCTGGAACTCGCCGACACTGTCGACGATTCCTGGAAAGCTCTGTCCTACGCTATCGGGAACGTCCTCCAGTGCTGGGAGCACCACGGACAGGCCGCGGGGATCCTGGAGTATCCAACCTACGACGATCCCGTTACGCGCACTGTGGTAGACAGGCTCGCCGCACGCCAGTCGACGTCACAACAGCTGACAGAGTTCACGGTTGACGCGGACCAGTCGGTTGCCGTCGTTGGGCTCCCGGAGTTCACTGAACTCGAACGATCGATCCTGCCAGCGGAGTATGACACGTATCCCCTGTTGACTGACGACACCTTCGACTATCCGGCGTTCAACATCTTCAGGTCCCCATCGGCGATTGTCGACGCGGTCGTGGATACCATCGACGAGGAGTCGGCTGATAATGTCGCAGTGGTGCTGGATAGTTCGAGCCAGTACTCTCCGCTGGTCGAATCTGCGCTTGAAGCGGCAGATATTCCCTACTATGGAGGACCGGGGTTCATCGATGACCTCGATGTGCGAGCAGTACTGCGGCTCTTGCGCGTCGCCTATCGTGGTTCCGAGACGACTGTCAGCGATATCGCCCCGATACTGTCACGACTTGGGACCGATGTTGATATTGAGCACAGTGAGAAACGGCTGGCAGCGACCGACCTGCCAGCAACCGCGTGGATTACGGAGGTGTGCGAGACGATCGGGGACCGAACCTTTGGCTCGCTCCTCACGGCCTACGAATCGAAAGCCGGCCGAACACTGGACCGTCTCCGGGACGAACTCGAGTCGCTCGGGCTCCACGACACTGTGGTCACCGAATCGCGGGTTAGTGATCTGGCCTTCTATCTGGATTTCTACGAGGTCCCAGTGGACAGAGAAAACGAGGGCGTGTTACTCGCAGATGCCAAATCTGCCGGCTACGTCGACCGACAGGCCGTGTTCTTTCTCGGGCTTGACGAGGGCTGGACCAATAGCGCTCCACAGCGCCCCTGGGTCGACACGGAGGCGCAGTTCGATCGGTATATCCGCCGCTTTCAGCGACTAATCCAGAGCGGCAGCGACCAGTACTATCTGGTCGAGGATACCGCTGGGGGCCAACCGGTGACGCCGTGTCTCTACTTCGAGGAACTCCTCGAAGAGCCCTTTGAGCGATTCAGCGACCTCGAATCTGTCAGGTATGAACGAACAGTCGATGGTGACCGTGATGGCTTTGCGAAAACGGCCGTCGAACCCCCGGTCGAGTCGGCACCCATCGAAACGATCAGCCAGACCAGTCTCAACAATTTCGTCAACAGCCCACGGGAGTATCTTTTCAGCCGGCTGGTCGATTCCCCCGACAAGGACTATTTCCGCGAGGGGAATCTGTTCCATGACTTCGCGGAGTTCTACGTCAACTATCCCGAGATCATCGACACAGACACGCTCTCGGAGGTGGTCGATGTCATGCTCGAGGAAGCCAAACCCTTCTACCCTGAGACGGACCGAATGTTACGCCGACGCCAGTATCGGATCGGGCTGGAAACCATCGTCGAATATCTGGATGCCAATCCACCGACGGCACCTGCCGATCTGCCCCCGGCCGGGGAGCCCGATGAGAACTTCTTCGCATCGTATTTCGACCGCCCCGTGGACTCGCCGCTTACCGAACGCCAGTTCACCAACCCGGACCTCGGTATCAACGGGAAAATCGACCTCGTGGAGGGACCCACAGCCCTGCTCGACTACAAGAGCGGGTCGAAGAAATCAGCCTACGATGTCTGTAAACAGGCTGCGATGGACCCGCCCAATGATACAATCAACTATCAGGCAATCGCCTACCTGGCACAGTTCCGTACACACCAGCCAAACGCGGAGCTATCCTTCTCGTTCTTCCACTTCCTCGAAACGCTCGACGATGCGATCACCGGCGACGCGGCTGTGGATGATACGCTGACAATAGTCTCCTACTACCCGCAGTCATTCGACGAGTTCGTCGGGACGCGCCCGGCGTACGAGGTCCTCTTGGATGGCTACAAGGACTGCGTGGCGACCTTCGAGGAGCTTGGCTTCGGGGGCTACAGCGATATCATGACAGACCTCACGTTCCCGGACACGACGGAGCGGTCGGCATTACGGGAGTCTGACTTCGCCGACCGATTTGCCAAGGCCGTGCATCAAGAAACCAGCGACGACGTCGATGCCGAGAAAGGGGCTGACCAGGCGATTCGAGCGCTCAACGGCGTCAGGAAGCGCAACTTCTTCAAAGATGATCTCGACCAGTTCGAGGAATTCGTCGCCGACCGACTGACCGAGATCAATCGCTACCGGGCGGGCGAGGAGCGATTCCCGATTGAGGGGCTGGGTGGCGAACCCAACTATCGCCGGATCGATCATCGCGATATGTTCCTGGAGGGCAGCCGATGAGTGACGACACACCGAACGAGGCCCAGCAACAGCTGATCGATGAGACCGAGGGGATCTACCATGTCGACGCCGGTGCTGGCACCGGCAAGACCTTCGCCATCACACGCCGGTATGCGAACATCGTCGACCAGCCCGACGTCGAGCCAGAAGACATCCTGCTGGTTACCTTCACCCGCAGTGCGGCCACCGAGATGCGTGAGCGCATCGTCGAGCACTGTTCGTACGGAATGCGTGAGCTGGCCGACGCACCGATCCAGACGTTCCACTCGTACTGTCACGACCTGCTCGACGAGCACGGCTATCGCGCCCCGACGCATCTGGGCATCGACGATCGAATCACTGGCGGTACCCAGATCCTTGAGGATAGCCAACTCGAGAATGAGCTGTTCCGTGAGTTCTTCGGGCAGTTCCGGGATCGCCATCCTGAGTACAACGACATCTTTCGGGCACTCTCAGAACCTACCGAGCCGCTCTCGCTCATTAACGAACTCGCTGCGAAGGGTATCTTCCCGACTGCAGATGGCTGGTATCGAGAGGGGAAACAACATCTGCTGGGGGACTACGAGCTGTTCAAGCAGTATTTCGATGCCCAAAATCAGGCCCGCAACGATGGGCGCAAGCAGTCCCCGCTCCGGGACGATCTCTCGCGGTTCGGGACGAACAAAACCTACCGCTCGGCGGCTCCTTCCAAATCGGAGCTTCGGGGTGGCCGGGGAACCAAGGAACTCGACGATAGCGTCGCTCGCGAGGTCTTTGAAGAGGATCGGAATGAGCTACTGGCATTCGTTCACGACTGTTACTTCGAGTATCTGGAGTTCGCCCTGGAACGGAACTACCTGAACTTCGGGTTCCTCCAGCTGTTTGCTTTCGTGGCACTGTGCGAGGAGCCAGCGCTGCGTGACCGCGTCGGGTTCGAGTACGTGATGGTCGATGAGTTCCAGGACTCCAGTGAGATTCAGTTCAAGCTGGCGCTGCTGCTCGCTGAGACGGACAATCTCTGTGTCGTGGGCGACTGGAAACAGAGCATCTACTCGTTCCAGTACGCCGCCGTCGAGAACATCGCGGAGTTCGATTCCCGGCTGAAGCGATTCCGGAGCGAGTTGAACGCTGATTCCGAGCAGGTCGAATTCGGGACGGATGGGATAACATACATCGAACTAACGGAGAACTACCGATCGACACAGACACTGCTTGACTTCTCGACAAATGCATTGACCACGCCAGCGACCAGCTCGGAAACAATCGATGAGCCCGTCGACATCGACTCGCTGTCCTCGAATGCCACCTTCGACGAGACCAGCATCGAGGCCGTTCAGCATGAGGATGAACACGAGGCGGTACTGACCAGGATCCAGTCAATCGTCGATAGCGACGACTACCGGATTGAAGACGAGAACGGCGACCCCACAACCCCGAGCCACGGCGATATTGCGGTCCTGACCAGAACACGCGATTACGGACGAGAACTACTGACTGCAGCCGAGGAGCACGGGCTCCCGATGGCCTACGACGGGGAAGTCGAACTGTACCGCAGTGACCCCGCGAAGCTACTGCTGGCGTGGCTGCGGATCGTCGAATCCGATAGCGACCGTGGCTGGGCCGTTGTTCTAGAGCGGGCGGGCTACACGCTTGACGAGATCGATGCGCAACTGGAGCGAGAAGACTACCCGCCAGCGATGACCGAATTCCGGGACACTCTGCGGGAGCTTGAGGCAGTAAGTTCGCTGGCCCGGCGCGTCTTCGATCGTTACGGGCTGACTGGCGATTATGCACGGGAACTGCTGGCGCATATCCAGTCCGTCCACGACGCCACAACGCTCACTCGCGGGGACCTGATCCAGTTTATCGAACGCGCGATTGACAAGGGGAGTACCCACGCGATCAACACCACTACTGATACGGATTCGGTGACGGTCCAGACGATCCACGGCGCCAAGGGCCTGGAGTATCCGATCGTCATCCTGGCCAATATGAACGACGGGCGGTTCCCGCCGCGTGGTCGGACCAGTGGTGTGCTGCAGTACGACGAGGCGACGGGGCTCCGACAGCGCAAAACCTTCGCTGACGAAGGCCGGTATCCACACGTCTACGATAACTGGCGCTACGATGTCTTGCGGCAGTGCCTCCCCGATAACTACGACGAAGAACGCCGGCTCCTGTATGTGGCCATCACCCGAGCCGAGAGCCACGTCGTTTTTGCCAGTGGGGCCGATCCAAATACGTTCCTCTCTGAGCTGCCAGTCGAACTTACCGAGGGGGCGACAGAAATTGAAGCGAGCCAGCCCGACGAGTCAGTCCAGGCACAGCTGCCGTTCAGCATTGCAACACCCGATGGGCCGGTTGGCTACAGTCCACATTCACTGATGGATGACTCCGTGTTTACTGAATCGGAGGCCAATGCCGGTGAGGCCGACGCGGATAAAGAAAGTGGGGTGGACTTTGGTTCGCAGGTGCACGACTTCGCCGAGGCCTATGTGCTGGGTGAGGCGGTCTCACCATCGAACCCGCATGAGGAGCGCATCAAATCGCTGCTAGATGGGCTGGATGGAGAGTTGTACGCCGAAGAGGATGCCATCCTGCCACTCGAGATCGATGACCAGCGTGTCTCGATTACGGGTATCGTGGACCTGGTCCACATCACGCCCGATCGAGTCGAGATAATCGACTACAAGACTGACCGAAGCCGACGGGCACAGGACGAGTATCGCAAGCAACTGAGCGTGTATTATCACGTACTCGCCAGTGAGTATCCGGAGCGAGCGGTAACCACAAGCCTATTTTATTCTGCTATTGGGGAGCTGGTGTCAGTTGAACCGCTATCGAAGGGGACTCTTCGTAAGCTTGTGCTGGACCATCAGTAGATAAGAATAGGGTTCACACAGAGTTTGGGGAAGTCCTACGGCACGGTACTCGTCTCCCAGGGGCTTGGTGCAGTATGCTGGATCGTGGCGGTGTTTGCGCCAACGACTGCACTGACTATCACGCTGTTCGGTCTCGCGTGGATTCCTGTTGGCGTATCGGGCGTGCTCACCGCAACGCTGAACCAGCGCGTGTTCCCGACTGACCTACTTGGACGCGTCTCTGCGACGAAGGGAACCGCCTCGGGAGCGACGCTCCCGCTTGGCTCACTCGTTGGTGGAGGAGTTGCTGAAGCGTTGGGGACCACGACGACGATGGCGCTGGCCGCGAGCGGCTTCGGCTTTACTGCCGTCTACGTCCTCCTACGGCCACGGATCCGTCGGCTCCCCGCCGTCGAAACGGCAACTCCCGACGACTTTGATCTGGAGACCGAGACGCACTAATCGGCCGATTAGTGGGGCCTCCCACGCCCGTTCCGGCCAGAGGAACGCCCATCCCAGGTACAATCGTGAAAGCAGTCGCCATACCCCGTGTGGACACCATATTCCGCTCCATGAGGAGCGTTCGGCGATGGAATCGGGTATACAATCCCACGTTGCGGGACTTTCGTTGTCGAATACCATCGAAGTACTCGAAGATCCGGGTGTCCAACGCGGTCGCAAAGCCGTCCACAATTGGGTTCAGAAAGCCGATCTACAGCCAGAATCTGGGAAATCTCTGAATTAGATTGCGCTCGACGAAACAGTGATTCGCATCACCGATCAGCAATTCTATAGTAACAATTGAAACGATTTACATACTGATCGCACTGCCGTCGTGCGATCAGGTGCGCATTGACTTTCAATGGCTACTATAGCTGTACGCCGCTGCCGATCCGCAGTCGAACGTACTGCTTCACGTTCGGCTGTTTGCGACGACTACGACCACCCTCACAGAAATTTTCCTGCGCGAACTTCGTCAAAAGCACGATGTCGAAACTACTGTCTTTCTCGTCGATGGCGCTCAACACCTCCAAACTGCACTGCAACGAGCTGGCCTCCGATTTCAGATACGTCCCCACGGAAATTGGAACGCTGTCGAACGGATTTTCGAGAGTTGAAGCGTCGAACCTCGTCGTTTTCGAACTGCTTCAGTCACGCCGACCCGGAAACCGCCGAAAGCTGGTTGCAAACTTCCGCTCGATGGCTCAATGCCACTAACTAAACACTACCCAATTGAGAGACAGCAACTTTACTTATCCTGTGAATTGGATGGGGGGACTCTGATTCTGTGACTGAGCCGCTCTGATGTTGACATGTCGGACGACAGCAGACAGTAGCTTCGTCTATCACAATCCCTGAGATTACACCCAGAATATTGCGTGACCAGCTTTCGAGAGTGAGACACACCCTGTTTCGAGTGTAATTTGGGGCTGTTACGATTAATCGAGTTCTCCGTATCCATCTCCTCTCATGAGTTCTGCAACGTCCTCTACGTTGTCGAACGCCGCGAGAAGCGCATACTCACGGGCGTCCGTCTTCGCGATGTCGTCTGCCCCGAGTTCCGAAGCGAGCTGGCTCCGAAACTCCGCTTCTTGTGAGACGACTTCATCGCGAGCGAAGAGCTCGAGGCGATTGTCTCGTTCATCCCCGACGTTGCTCCGACGCACGAAGTACGGATACTTGTGGCCACTCGTTTGGTGTGATCCAGTATCGCTGGCTGTCGAGTTGCTCGTCGTACTCTCTTCGCTGGTACTATCCGCTTTCTTCGCTTCTGGGGAGTCCCGGCTGTCAGCTGCTTTCTCAGAGACGACCTCTTTGGATTCCAGATCATCCGCCTCCTCGTCTGCGGTGTCATCGATCTCCTCACCGGCTTCCTCTGTCTCGTCGTCTCCTTCTTCCTCATCGTTATCTCCGAAATTGAGGTTACCCGATCCCGATTTGAATGAATCGCCCCCCATTAGTCAGCCACCTCCGGTTCAGCGGGAAGGTCGAACTCTACGGTCTCGGTTCCATAATCGTCAATATCTAAGACGAGTTCATGATCAATGTCGACGTCGAACGTCTCAGTCGCAATGAAACCCGCCAGTTGCCAAAGTTTATCAAGCGTCTGGAGTTCACGGTCGGGAACTCTACGCTCCCCTTTCTTCGAGACCATCTCGCCGTCTTCCTCGTAGGTCTTCCACCGCTCCTCTACTACTTTGAATGCAGAGCCACGGGCTTCCCACATGGCGTCCATCAAACTTTCTCGTGACCCAATGGAGACTGGCGTTGCGAAGGCGTCTGTATTTTCGAACTGATCGCGATACTGCTTGTGGGCGTTCGTCTGGCCGACTCCGGATGGAACCACGCACGAAAGCCCGATTTCGATGTCCAACGCAGTCTCCATGTTTCCGACCATCTCCTCAAGGCCATCAAGGCTGAGACTCCCCTTTCCAGCTGGCTTGACGGGCGCCACCAGTGTTCGAAGCGCGTAGATAGCATTGTAGAGGAGGTCTTCAGCGCGTGCGTTGGGGTCGATGAGGACCGCGTCGTACTTTTCGTTTAATTGCTCCTGCTCCCAGAGAAGATTGTATAGTAACTCAAAGCGGGGGTATTCATCGCGAGAAATCCCCTTCATTCCAGTTTCGTAGGAAATCTTCTGCTCAAGATTTGAGGTGAAATCCCCAAGCATGTCGTGGCTCGGAATGACGTCGACGCCCTCCTCAGCGGTCTCGATGAGGTCATCAAAGTCTCCATCAGGCATTTCGAGAATGTGTTTTACGAGATTGTCTGCGTCCGGGTTGCCACGGTTTTCTCCGACGTCGAAGAGTGAGGTAAGATTCCCAGTCTGCGGGTCCAAGTCAATCACGAGAACATCAAGTCCCATCCGCTTGAATGCGACCGCGAGATTCGCTGTCATAGTCGTTTTGTACGTCCCCCGGATTCAGCGTAGACGACGGTCGTTATCATACACTTCCTCATTTGGATCCCTGTTACATATATCTGTGTCAGACATGTGGGCCAATTGTCTGTACCACTAATCTACACCATTTATCTGTACCTCCCTTCTGTAATGGTTGTCTGTACTATGATAGAGACTGAGTTGGATCGGATCTGGAATCGCCGTCTGTAATTGTAGCACGTAGCACCTACCTGTGACACATATCTGTACTAATCATATGCAACAGGGACCCGATACAGACATCAATCTGTAGTTGTTTTAGATCGCAACGTCCATGACTTTCAGAACAGATATCTGTTACAGACTGGTGCTACAGTCATCTGTCTGGAAATAATAGGCTGTGCACCGACAAGATAGCGCGGAGTGATTCACACTTCAGAACCTGTTCCAGATTTCCATTACAGAAGACTGTAACAGACGACACACCTTTGAAAATCCAGAGGTTATGACCTGCGCTGTCTCATAAACACCCAAACGCTATATAGTCTTACAGACTTGGAAGTTGAGACTACAGGGGGTTTAGCGGGACTGTAATGCGTGATTTCGGAAGGTTTAGTGAAGAGGAACAGACTCAGATCGCTCTCCAAACGTCCAAGCTTGTCGAACTTCCAATCATATCCGCGGATGTCGGAGACTTCCGACAGCGTTGCCACTCAGACGGCCCTCTATCACGGGTGGAGAACCTCACTATCCGATTCCTGTCTCCTTTTTCAGCAGCGTCAGCGTATTATCTGCCGTCACCATCGGAGAGTGCTCGTACTCACCGGTCAATTCGACCTGCACGAGTAGATCTACTGCACGCCAAATCGAGTACAGCAGACACGCGAATGCGAAGTAGAAGAACCGCAACCCGAAATTGGTTTGCATCCGCTTCGGCACGACGTACGAGAGCCCGCACTGGCTGATCATCTCCAGAACGTGCTGGCTATCGAACTCCCGGTCCATCAGCACGTTATCGACGTGAACGAGGTTCTCGGCTGAGTTGAGCAGGTCTTCGACGATTTCTAATCAGGCGTTTTGAACTCCGAACAAGCCCATCATCGATACTCCGAGGTCGTTCGATACGGGACGTAGTAGCCGATCTCATCGATCCACTTCGACAGCCACTCGTCAGCAGTGGCTTCATCGATCCTCCCAGCATCGATTGCAGCCAACAGAGCCAACCGACCCCACAACGGTCACGCCCTGGGCTTTCGCAAACGACCGGGCATCTCCGTCGTCTGTCAGCAGTCAACCGTCGTGTGCGTCGGCGAGAGCGAACGCCTGTGCTCCCCAGGATCGAGATGCCCCCAACAACGGCTTCTCTGTTTGCGACAGTATCCGAAATCGCCGCAACTGGGATTTCGTCATCAAGCGTATCGAGTGCTTCCTGAAGATATGGGTGTTAGCAACGCCGTGTTCAAGCTCCTCACGAACGACTGGTACCGTACAGATTCCAGAAAGGTCAGCAACTATCCACAGCTGATCGATGTACGCAAAATTCGAGAGGACAGTCGTGTTCAAGACGCTCGGGTTCGCTGGGAGATCGTTACCTGTCATTTAGCACGGGGCTCCTCATCAGACGAGTCCTCATCATCAAATTCGAGTTCGCGTGCTGCCTCTACCTCGTAGGCTGCGTCGTCTTCGTTAACGAGCCCGAGGCGAAGTTCAACACCGTGCTCACGGAGGATGTTGCATCGGTTGTTTTTGCGACGCCGTCCTTTTGATTCGAAATGGCAATCCGTGTCGGCGGTAGATCATCTGGAAAATTGGTACTATCTGGATTATCTAGATTATCTGTGTCATGTGGCATATCTTTACTCACCAGATTATCCAGATAATCTGGATGTTCTAACTTAATTCTTCGTCAGACACATCGCAGACATCGAGTCGATATGAGTATCGAAATATGAGAGATGTCGATAGCGACTACCCCTCAGCTGCCCCCAAGATCAGGGCTTCACGCCGATACTGGCGCTAGTCGTCAAGGAACGCATCGAAATCCCGAGCAGGTGAGTGGAACCCAGCCTCATCAATCCAGCGTTTAAGATGCGTGTCTGCAGTCGTTGCTGTAATTCGATCATCCTCAACAGAACGGGCAAGCAGCCCAATCGAACCAGTTAGTTCGATGCCCCGTTGATTCGCAGTCGCACATGCATCACCATCATCAGTGACGATCGTTCCATCAGTGTCGTCTGCAACTGCCAGTGCTTGAGCCTCACCCGGATCAAGCATTTCCAAGAGGGACTGCTCGATTTGGTGCGCCTCCGCTGATGCCTCAATGACGGGAATTTCTTCTTCAAGCGCAGTTACTGCACGTTCGAGATAGCGATGGGTTTCAACACCTTCAGTGAGTTCCATCTGGACAGCAGGAACCGTGACGAGTCGTAGCAGGTCCGCTATGAGTTCGATATGATCCACCTGCGCGAAGTTCGAGAGAACAGTTGTATTGAGAACCGTCGCATTAGCAGGCACACCTGTCATTCGAGATTCCGAGCCACGTCTATTTCATCGCGTGCGGCATCCATATCCTCCGGTCCAAATCGAAGTTCAACACCCTCCTCACGCAGGATGTCTCGCATCTCGAAGCGGTTAAACCCAGCAAGCCGAGCAGCAGTCCCAAGCGTAATTCGTTCCTCTTCATACAATGAGACAGCAGCCGCAACCCGTGCATTCTCGTGTTCTTCGAAGTATTCACGGAGTACATGGCGGATCGCGTCGCTCTTATTTTCGAAGATGCCCGCTTTGACCGCCCCCTCCATGAGGTCCGTTAGATCATCCGGAATGGTGGCAGTGGTTCGAGACATGGCTTACTAGATCCTAACTCTGCATACATTATATGAATTGCGACGAAGTTCCGCTGAGTTGTTAGGGTGCCTGTCGGCAGGTGAAATAGTGTCGTCGCAGTCGAGCCCCACATAGGTACTCCCAGCGAAGACGTAGTTGACAACGCTTGCAGCGCCGTTGATTCCTGATACCCACCGGTTGTCGGTTGGTTCCGGCGCAACACTTCGCGTAATGCCACGCAACGTGATCACTGTAGGCAGTTCCTTGATCTAGCATCCCCGATACCACCGTCCAAACGGAAACACCCGACGCAGTCCCCGAGCAACATTACTATCCTGCTGACGACCACAGGCGATGAAAAATCCGGTATCTGCGACCCACGCTACCGACCCCTGAAGTGGGTCGAATGGCGTACTGATAGTGGCTCGTTAGTCCTCCGCTGATGGTAGTTGGTCACGAGCGTTCCGAATATCCTCGAAGTATGGATCAACGGCTTCCATGTGTTGAACCACATCCTGAAGCGCATGCAAGACCGCAATAGCGAGGGCCTGCTGTAGATCAAGCTCTCGAGCTGCGACTCGTTCAGACATCTCGTCGTTGGTATAGGGAATGGCATACGTAAGCGCAGCCGCGAGTTTGCCGAGCCCATATCTCTCCAAGAGGAGGTTGAGGTCTTGGTCGTGTGGTGAGCGACCGACAGCCTCGATGAGAGTGGGAGTGACGGTATACTCGTCACCGTCCAAATCTGCAGTGAGCGTAATCGGGACAGTAGAGTACGTGTGCGTCTTCTGCGCTTCATCTCGGGTCACGACACCGAGGTCGACGAGCGTCCCCATATCCGAGTACGCTGTCGTGCGGGGGATCTCTAACACAGCGACGATATCGTCGATAATCACTTCACCCTCACGAAGGACGAACGTGTAGAGCCGGGCCAAGCGTGGCTCTTCCAGCAGTTGTGCAATCGACAGCAGACCATTGATAGCCCGTTCTGGGTCCCCGGCGGCTTTCGACATACAATTCATAATTCATGTATTGAGTAATAACGGGTAGGACGATGCCAACCAGTGAGCCAGTCACTGATAGTTGGATAATTACCAGCGTGCCACAGACGACTCACAGAGTGCGAAAGCTATCTGTTCACTGAGTGGGTCAGTTGCTTAGAAATACGGAAGGCCCACCGGGGAGAGATGTCTCTCCTGAGTGGGCTATGTAAGTATGAATGGTGGCGGCGAACCGCGTTTCCCAGAGGCTCGCGCACTCCAGTACTCCCCGGAACGCTGGTGGGCTTATCTTCCGTGTTCGGGATGGGTACGGGAGGCAACCCCACCGCTGTGGCCGCCTAACGTCGAGTCGTGGAATCGAACCACGAAGGTACCAGTCTCGATCAACTTTTCCACCGTGTGATTACGTGCGATCCAGTTTGCGCCTGGACTCGGTCAGCGACGAGTTAAATCGTCGGTGAATGAGTCACAGTGCGTATGAATGATGGCTTTGGTCTGTTAGTGCTCGTGGGCTTAACGTCTCGTTACCTCGACGCGCACACCCCGAGTCTATCGACCGCGTCTTCTACGCGGGACCTCTGCGGTGTCTCTTTTCCAAGTGGGTTTCGAGCTTAGATGCGTTCAGCTCTTACCCCGTGTGGCGTGGCTACCCGGCACGTGCTCTCTCGAACAACCGGTACACCAGTGGCCACCAACCGTAGTTCCTCTCGTACTATACGGTCGTTCTTGTCAGACACCATAACACACCCAGTAGATAGCAGCCGACCTGTCTCACGACGGTCTAAACCCAGCTCACGACCTCCTTTAATAGGCGAACAACCTCACCCTTGCCCGCTTCTGCACGGGCAGGATGGAGGGAACCGACATCGAGGTAGCAAGCCACTCGGTCGATATGTGCTCTTGCGAGTGACGACTCTGTTATCCCTAGGGTAGCTTTTCTGTCATCAATTGCCCGCATCAAGCAGGCTAATTGGTTCGCTAGACCACGCTTTCGCGTCAGCGTTCCTCGTTGGGAAGAACACTGTCAAGCTATCTTTTGCTCTTGCACTCTTCGCCGGGTCTCTGTCCCGGCTGAGATAGCCATAGGGCGCGCTCGATATCTTTTCGAGCGCGTACCGCCCCAGTCAAACTGCCCGGCTATCGGTGTCCTCCTCCCGGAGTGAGAGTCGCAGTCACCGACGGGTAGTATTTCACTGTTGACTCGGTGGCCCGCTAGCGCGGGTACCTGTGTAGTGTCTCCTACCTATGCTGCACATCGGCGACCACGTCTCAGCGACAGCCTGCAGTAAAGCTCCATAGGGTCTTCGCTTCCCCCTGGGTGTCTCCAGACTCCGCACTGGAATGTACAGTTCACCGGGCCCAACGTTGGGACAGTGAAGCTCTGGTTAATCCATTCATGCAAGCCGCTACTGATGCGGCAAGGTACTACGCTACCTTAAGAGGGTCATAGTTACCCCCGCCGTTGACAGGTCCTTCGTCCTCTTGTACGAGGTGTTCAGATACCTGCACTGGGCAGGATTCAGTGACCGTACGAGTCCTTGCGGATTTGCGGTCACCTATGTTGTTACTAGACAGTCCGAGCTTCCGAGTCACTGCGACCTGCTCCGTTCCGGAGCAGGCATCCCTTCTTCCGAAGGTACGGGACTAACTTGCCGAATTCCCTAACGTTGGTTGCTCCCGACAGGCCTTGGCTTTCGCCGCCATGGACACCTGTGTCGGTTCTCGGTACGGACATCATGCTCGTCTTTTCATGGGCCCCAGGTTGAATCACGTTTCCCTATACCGCCGTTCGTCCGCTTCCTGCCATTACGGCTTCCACGGAGTTGGACGGTTCGACCGGGCGAATGCCCGGCGTGATCGACCCCAGGGCGTCAACTTTCACTGCATGATGGCACGGGAATATTAACCCGTTTCCCATTTCGTCTCAGTCGAGTTGCGGTGAGACTTAGGACCGGCTAACCCTCAGCTGATCAGCAGTGCTGAGGAACCCTTATCCATTAGGCCGTCGGGGTTCTCACCCGACTATCGCTGCTACTATGGCCAGGATTTTCGTCACTAATCGGTCCACAGGAGCTCTCGCCCCTGCTTCCACCCAATTAGAGCGCCAATCTACTCGATCACCCTGTAACGGGTGCGGACAGGTCTCGGTGGTGGATTTGAGTCCCGATCATTTTGGGCGCCTCAAACCTCGGCCGGTAAGCTGTTACGCTTTTCTTAGAGGGTAGCTGCTTCTAAGCTCACCTCCCGGCTGTCTAGGGCTCGAGACCACCTTCAGAGGATTACACTTAATCCACACTTGGGGACCTTAACCTATCTCTGGGTTGTTCCCCTCCTGGTACACAGGCTTACCCCGCGCACCGGAATCCCCGCGTCAAACAGCGTCTGTAGGTTTGGAGTTTGACAGGTGTGCCGACTCCTCTCGGAGGCGGACACACCAATCGGTCGCTCTACCCCACAGACTACCTCGGCGGAGGTCATGCTTCGACATGTTTCGATTGGAACCAGCTGTTGCCGGACTCGATGGGCCTTTCACCCCTACACATAGATCACGAGAGGGTATTGTAGGACACCAACTCTAACAGACTTCCACGTGCCTTTCGGCACGCTTCATCTTGTCCATGCGTAGATCGTCCGGATTCGGGTCGTGTCCATATGGCTCCCCGCGCTTGAACACGGCGGCCCTCGGGCAAAGCCCTGCGGCCATGTCGGTTTCCCTGTGCCTCCCCGGATGCTCCGGTTAGACTTGCCATACAGACACACTCCCTGGCTCGTTTTTCAAAACGTACGACAGAACATCGGCTTCCTGTAAGTCTTACTGGAGACTCGCGTCTCGGTCATTCGTTACAGGACCTTGTATGCCCTGTCGCTCGATCGCCAACTGATTTCATGCTCTATTTCGCCTCCCTTCTGAGGGTACTTTGCAGCGTTCGTTCACACTACTTGTTCACTATCGGTCTCAGGTTGTGTTTAGCCTTCGCAGTCGATGCCTGCGTTATTCGCGAGGGATATCCAACCCCCGCTACTCTGGCACTACCGCACAGCGTACTGATTTCGACTACGGGGTTGTCACCCTGTATCACGCTCTGTTCCAAGAGACTTCGTCGAAATGGTCGGCTGATGAGAGGTAGCCCGGACACCACATTGCCCGTGAGGGCTTCGGTTTGGGCTGTATCGCGTTCACTCGCGGTTACTGACGACATCACGTTGCGTTTTCTGTTCCTCCCGATACTGAGATGTTTCAGTTCTCGGGGTTCCTCATTGCGCGAAGCAATTGTTAGAGAGATTCTCATTCGGAAATCTGTGGTTCTTCGCCTCCGTGCGGCTCCCCACAGCTTATCGCAGCTTGGCACGTCCTTCATCAGCGCCTGAGCCGAGCAATCCACCAGCTGGCATAGTAGCCAACGTCGTTGTGACTCGTTCAACTGAACGAGTCCAGTGGACGCCTGGATCGCACGTACACACGGTTTCATATTCGCCCCCAAGGTGGAGATGGTGGGCGAATCGACCCTTCCCAGGCGCGGTTTCACCCGACCTGGTGCATCTGTCGTCGTATCACATTCGAACGCCGTCCCACACTTAAGGGGACGGATTTCGAAGCGATACGGAGTACGGACCCGTCGGGAGTTGCACCCGACATCCCCGTGAGGGGATATCCGCCTCGGATAGGTCTTGTGAGCCCAGCGGGCCCATGCAGTAGTCGGCGCTTACCGACTCGCGGTGACTTGTGGTCACCAGTCAATGTAGGTGGGTCAGGGCAAGGCCCTGATCCCGGTCAGTAGGAGGTGATCCAGCCGCAGATTCCTCTACGGCTACCTTGTTACGACTTAAGCCCCCTTGCGGAGCCCAGATTCGACCGTCGCATGACGGCCTCATCCGGACCCCACTCGGGTGCTTTGACGGGCGGTGTGTGCAAGGAGCAGGGACGTATTCACCGCGCGCTTCTGACACGCGATTACTACCGAATCCAGCTTCATGCGGGCGGGTTTCAGCCCGCAATCCGAACTACGACTACGTTTGGAGATTAGCTTCGCCTCTCGGCGTCGCATCCCACTGTCATAGCCATTGTAGCCCGCGTGTTGCCCGGTCCATTCGGGGCATACTGACCTACCGTTGCCCATTCCTTCCTCCGCTTTAGCAGCGGCAGTCCTCCTAGTGTACCCAACCACCACAAGGGTGTTGCTGGCAACTAGAAGTGTGGGTCTCGCTCGTTGCCTGACTTAACAGGACGCCTCACGGTACGAGCTGACGGCGGCCATGCACCTCCTCTCAGTAGCGTCGAGTAAAGTCGTCAACCTGACTGTCATTACTACTGTCGGGACCGGTGAGATTTCCGGCGTTGAGTCCAATTAAACCGCAGGCTCCTCCGGTTGTGGTGCTCCCCCGCCAATTCCTTTAAGTTTCATCCTTGCGGACGTACTTCCCAGGCGGCTCGCTTATCGTCTTCACTACGGCACATCACGTGCTCATGGCGCGTGACATACCTAGCGAGCATTGTTTACAGCCAGGACTACCCGGGTATCTAATCCGGTTCGAGACCCTGGCTTTCGTCCCTCACTGTCGGGTCCGGTCTCTCAACGTGGTTTCCCCATTGGTGGTCCGTCCAGGATTACAGGATTTCACTCCTACCCCGGACGTACCCGTTGAGTCTCTCGGCCCCAAGCTGTGTAGTTTCCACCGGACGCCGACCAGTTGAGCTGGTCGATTTCCCAATGGACTTACACAGCAAGCTACGGACGCTTTAGGCCCAATAATATCGGCCATCACTTGGACTGCCGGTATTACCGCGGCGGCTGGCACCGGTCTTGCCCAGTCCTTGTTCCTGTACCACCTTACGGTACAGAAAAGCGAGGGCTATATGCCCTCACACTCGGAGTCCCCCTATCGCACTGTCGTGCAGTGTAAAGGTTTCGCGCCTGCTGCGCCCCGTAGGGCCCGGTATCTTGTCTCAGATACCGTCTCCAGGCTCTTGCTCTCACAACCTGTACCGATTATCGGCATGGTGGGCCGTTACCCCACCATCTACCTAATCGGCCGCAGCCACATCCTACAGCGCCGGAACGTTTCTAACTCTCGACACTCCAGTCTGAGAGTTATATCCGCTATTGGCCTCAGTTTCCCGAGGTTATTGCGGTCTGTAGGGTAGTTTGGCCACGTGTTACTGAGCTATATGCTACGAGTCTGAACTCGTGCAACTAGCATGGCTAAATCGGACTCCGATAGCAATGGCCTCCGGCAGGATCAACCGGAATGTGCTGATATACATCAGCGGCGGAAGTGGTTGCACTCCGTCGGAAGCTAACACACTGGTTCCTACACCAGTGTTGACTACTGCATGGGTCCGTGGGCTCACATCAGATTCCATCTTAACGGCGGACCGCAGGGGTGGAATCCTCATGGGGTGGATCTCGCCGGCCCCAAAGGGGAAGGCGAGATCCTCTCGTAGCTCAAGCCGACCCAGGTGGCCGACCGAGCGTGTCGACCCGGACTCGCTGCCCGGTGCGACCTTCGCATTAGTTCAGAAGACGGGGGAACATATAAATGAATCGTCTCACACCCGCCCTGTGTAGAACACACACGACGCATACGTAACGTGATGGCGTGACACGCATAACCGCAAGACGGCATCCGGGTGTCGGTGATCCAACGTGTATTCGTTCTCAGATTCTGACATGCGGTTCAGTGACCGAGTTCCAGCCAGCCATTATATATCAATTGGGAGTAGTAGGAACTCGACGGTAGACAACTGTAGTGTGCCGAGAACTAAGAGCAAGGGTCGGAACACTCGACAAGCAAGCAGTCAGACCAGGGACAATCGCTGGTCACAGCAGAGAACTATCTCACTGTCGTCGTGAACCAGGACGCGGTACAGTGGTAAAATTAGGCGGTCAGCGAGTCGATGTGGCCTTCGGCACGGAGCTGGTCAGCGTCTTGCCCCTTGTAGCGCCATTCGATGTTGGCCTTCTCGTCTTGCCAGTCCCATGGTTCGGCGAGAACGATGTCGTCCTCGTTAATCCAGGTTCGGAACTTCATCCGGCCCGGAATCCGTCCGAGTCGGGTTTCGCCGTCCTCACAGCGAATGCGGACGTGGTTCCCACCAAGGTGCTCTGTTACCACTGCAAACATCTCGTCGTTTGTAGGCATGCGGAGATTCCGCCGCCCTGAATCGTCGCTCACAATATAAATACAGTGTCCTCCCGTATAAGTCGTTTGAGAGGCGAGATAGCGTGTACCATGCGCCCGACATAGCGGCCGTGCCACGGCAGGAGCTTGCCGATAGCTACTGGGAATAGTGAACGGTGAGAACGAACTGACGACAGGACGTCGATTCAGTCGGCAGTCAGCGCCTGTGGTTCGTCGGCTTCCTCGGCCATCGCATCCGTCAGTCCGGAAGCGAGCGCAAACACTGCTTCCTTGTGGTCAGTCTTCGATTTGTGGATCGATGTCGGTTTGACACCGAGATCAGCGTACAGATCGTGCTCGACGCTCGTGTCCGCTTCGTGCTCGTAGTGGTGTTGTACCTGCGCGAGAAGGCTGTGAAGGTGAATGAGTTCTTGCTTCTTCATTAGTGTCCAATCTTATGGAGTGGAGGGTAATAGTACTACCTTGCCAACGACTCACATGTCGCTACCGTTCGGATACGACTCCTCCCAATCTCAGATGCAAAGATAGAGCCGTTTACCGGCATATGAGCACCTGTATCACGATTTTCGTCTACGGATCGTAATATTCTGTTTTCCTACCCTAATATCGAACAAAACAGAGAGTTGCCACTATGTAACTCTCCCTTCATTAACGGCTAAAGAGAATTGAGGAGGCTACTGACTTGCGAAGCGCTCTCAATCATGAAAGACCACGACAATGTATTAGTATTCGAACACTTCATACCTGCTGAACACGTACCTATGGCCGTAATGAACTGGAAGCACCCACGAGACAAGACTGCGGCTATGGCGAAACAAGAAGAAGCAAACAGCGGGACGGAGTGGTCATTCATCGCAGCGCTGATGACTGCTGCATAACGGTTTTCTCACCGTCCAGAACTGAGTCCTACAGCGACGGGTCTATGCACCGCAGACAGAGGCCGTTAGGTGACAGTACGGATATCGACCGTCGTATTGTGGACGACAGCGCGGCTGACACCAGTACACTGGTAGGTGTGTGGTTCCGAGTGGCCCGACCAGTTCGACAGTTCCTGCTCGAACAGGCGGTGCCATGCATCCGGATATGCAGTCTCCGAGACGTTGATCGAGACGGTTGTCGCGGACGGTGACTTGCCAGCCTGTGGCGAAATAAGCGTCTTGTTCTGGATAGCGGTCTCGATTGTGACGCGGTTCGACGACGAGAAATCCGTCTCTCCGTCGAGGGAAAGGGCAGAGATGTATACACTGTCACTTCCGGGGCTACACCGGAAGCGGGGTTTCCGTGAAACGACCAGCCCCTCCTGCTGGACCCGGTACACTGCACCGCTGGTGTAGACGATATCAGTCCCCGAATCAGTCTCCCGAACGAACGCTCCGGTCGAAATATTCGTTGACTGCCCGTCGACAGTTACGTTAAGCGTCGACGGTCGGATGGAGAGTCCGTGACCCTGGAGTTTCATACTCGTGGTCCGTCGTGGAGCGTTGCCCTGAATGTGGTCGCCCGTGGTTTCCGCGAACCCGACCATCGACGTTTCTGCGACATCGGTTGTCGCCCCCTGTTGGATGGCATCGAACGCCCCAAGCCCACCAAGCGTCACCAGCGCAATCCCAGTAATGATGATGCTGAACGTGAGCGTAAACGCGAGCAGGTCGGACACGCCACGGTCGTGACCGCTTTGGCTTGACAGCGGCGAAGTCATCCGCGAGTCACCTCCATACAGCCGGCTGTCTGGTTGTACGATACAGCCAGGGGCCCACTGGAGACGACAGACGGGCAGACATTAGTTTCGTTCTCGAAGCGGACGACAGCATACCGATTCAGTCCTGATGCGTTCACGTACACACGCGTGCGCGGAGTATCAGGAGAAACCTCGACGTTGTACGACTGATCAGCGATGCGCTCGGGATACATCGCACGGAACGATACTGTCGAGTTGAGCGTGTCGGTGTCGAACGCATCTAAGCGGATCAGGTCGCGCGCGATACCATCGCCGACGTTCTCCAGAGCTTCTTCAGTCACTCGCTCACGCTGTGAGTCTACCATCTGGCTCCCGCCGATGAGGAGGCCGGTCACCAGCAGCGACGTGATACCGATAGTGAGTGCCTGCGTGACCGCCGGCGAGACGCCGCGGCTGTCAAACAGGAAACGGGCGAGGTTCATCAGTCGTCGACCTCCACCAGTACTGTTCGATTGTAGCTCGCAGACGGTGTGTCGTAAGTCATGTCGATGGCAGGGACGACTGGATAGTTGACACGAGCAACTGGAGCGGCATAGTTCGAGGACGGGAACGTCCCGACTGCCGCAAACTGGTACCGCCCTTCGGCCTTATTTCCGTTCTTTATTTCAATTGAGTACGGGGGGTCAAGGCTGTGATAGCTATCGAAAGAACTGCTGTTACTTCCGACAGTGCATGACCCAGCGACAAGGTCAACGTTGACGTCTCCGTTGCCGTGACACTGCGTTTTGCCGTCGACCGTGACGTTGTTTCCACTATCAATTGTACTCGGCTCAACTGACAGTTTCATGTCCTCAGAACCGTTTCGAATGACGACAGTGAAGGTATTCATCGAGCCGCCGACGACATCCGCAGTGAGATTGAACACCGCAACGCGAGAGACGTCATTCGCAACTAGCCAGTCGTTCTGCGGCCCGCCCGATGGGTCTGGACGTTGGAACTTGGAGGACGTGCCCGTCTGATTGACTTCGGTACCAAGCGACGCCGACTCGTTCAGCGTCGCGTTGAGATAGGTTCCGCCGCTGCTTGCGACGACCCGGTTGTGCGTTCGCGTGTAGTTCCGAAGCGCGTACTCGTATCGCTCCTCGAATCCATCGAGGCCATCGCCACGCGCTTGGGCCGCGAGTTGTCCGAGGTCGCGCTCGACAGAGGCTTCGCGGTCAGCCGTGCGCTCGATGGTATCCGCACTTCCGGTAGTCGTGATACCGTCAGTGACCGCGAGACTGTGAGCAAACAGAATCGTGCTGAACACGACGATAGCGACAGCAATACCACCGACCAACAGCAGTTGTCCGCGCTCGTTGGCTACCATACGACCAGACGCACCTCCACGACGTTGTAGACGATAGAGTCGGGCTCCGCGTCGGGAGCGAAATACCCGTCGACGGTCGAGAGGGGCGGTCCGGTCCCACTGCAGTCGCCGATTCGAGCGGGCATATCGTCGGTCAGCGTCACCGTTTCGGTCGCGACGGCTGCGTCGGCTGGCCGGTCAGCAACGTTTGCGTCTGTTTCCTGCGAGACGATGGTAGTCTGGCGCGCGTCCGAATCCGAGTCCCAGTAACTGAAGTATAGATTGTACTGGTCGCCCTGACGGTCGAAGGTCTGGTTCAACATCATCTCGAACTCGGTGGAACTGCCAGTCTGATTGCCGTTGAGTGTCGGCGTTCCGACGCTGTAACACGCCGTCGCGTTGTGCAGCGCACCGGTTTCTGCCGCCAGTGATAGCGTATCGCTCGCACGACTCTCCAGTTCTGCTGTCCGCTGCTGGGAACCCGTCTGGAACGGGCCAGTGTCGACTGCCGACAGGCCGTAGACGGTCGCCGTCACAACGACGATGGCCGCGAGAACGCCTTCCAGCGTATAGGCTTGGCCACGCATCGTTACCACACCCTCACGACGAGCCAGCAGACCGGGTCGCACTGGCCGGTCGCGTTGGTCAGTTTCACCACGCGAGACGTCGTTGCGACGTTGTCTCTGTCGGCGACATCGGGCCCCCAAGCGAGCCGCTGGTCGTGGTCATCAACTGCCGGGTCCCGTGTCCCTGCTTTGAGCGATGACGCGTTGACCACCGTTACGTTCACCCGCGGGTTCACGCGGCGCTCCGTCGCGACGTCGAGTCCGGCTTTCTCCTTGAGACCGCTGAGATCTGTGTCCGCGTTGAGGGACGCATTGATCCCACCACTCGTGTTGTAGCGAATGAGGTTTCGCGTCCCGTCGACGGAGTAGTTTTCGACGAGGTACGTCCCCGCCCTGTCCGCAATTGGTTGGTTACGCTGTACGTCTGGGGATTCGTACACGCCGACCGCACTTCCCTGTACGAAGGCCAATACCCCGATTATCGTCACGAGCAGGACGCTCACCCCTACGGCGAAGTCCTGCGGTGTTTGTGCTCTTGTATCCATATCCCACACACCCTATTTTCTGTCTGATACGTCCGCTGTCGAACCGCGAGTGGGGCCGCTATCCCACGGCGATCCACACCACCAGTGCAATCGTCGACAGGACGACTGCGAACTTTACGCCGGCGACGAGCTTCACTTCCCGAATGTAGCCGGCGATAAACGACGACAGCAGTGCCTGCAGCGTCACCGCGTGGAAGAACAGCATCGACAGCAGTTCCGTGTCGACACTGCCACCGAACCCACCGCCGGGCGCGCTCGAACTGCTTGACCCGGAGGCCTGCGTCGCCAGCCCCGACATCACATCGAGGAACTGTGTCTTTAGCAGCGCCATCACGCCCAAAAGCGTCAGGTAGGTCATCAGGATGATGACCGTCTGCATCCGCGTCCGGGATTTGCGCTCCCGCTCGATGTCGTCCTGGTTCTCCGAGGCCTGAGCGGCCGTCGAGAGTACGTCCTGAATCTGGCTGGAGGCCTCCTGTGCCTCCGCGATAAGCTTGACCGTCCGGGCCAGTCGTGGGACGTTGTACTTGTTGTTAAATTCCCGGAGCGCGTCTTTCAGGCTCGTTCCGTAGTTGACCTTTGCGTGGATGGTCTCGAACTCCTCGGAGAGCTTTCCAGAGGACGTCTCGGAGACCACCTTGACCGACTCCAGCAGCGTCATTCCGGTGTCGTTGGCTGACGCGAGCTTCCGGAGGTTCTCCGAGAGTTTCCCGATTATCGCCTTCCGCGAACGCTGGTTCCACTCGTAGAAGATCATCAGCGGGATGAAGTTGATGTACATCGGGACGTACACCCAGAAGAACGTCGAGCGGACCGGGACGGCGATCATTCCATCCAGCGATAACGGAGCCCAGCCGATGACGATAGCCGCGACGATGGCAAGGATGGACAGCGGCACCGTCAGCCACAGCACCAACAGCGGGTGGTCACGGAAGAACAGGTCAGGCCGTTTGAGAATGCCGAGAAGTTCGTAAGTCCCTTCCCGGCTCTTGATCCGGTCGAAGACGCTGTAGGTGCCCGTGTAGCTCTCGATGAGCCCGAGGTTGAACACGCCGACACCTTCGTCGACGACGAGTTCCTTCTCGCCGGGACTCGAACGCAGATAGCCGTCCCCGATGGAGTCCTGCGTGACAGTCGAGACGAGGACGAGAAAGCCCAGACCCGTCAGGGGAATCAGCCCGTACACGGTGCCGTAGATGAGCGACTTCTGGGCGTTCCCCATCATCGACATGATGACCAGAATGATGATGAGAAGCAGCGGGAACAGCGAGAGCGTCATGTACATCTCGCCGAACAGTTCCAGCGTCTCCAGCATCTTCTCCTGTTCCTGCCGGGCGGTTCGCATGTGCTTTTCCTTCTGGTCTTCGAGGAAGGAAGTCATGTCCCCGCCGGAGTTGATAATAGAGAGCATGTCCGTCAGGAACTGCGACAGTTCGTCCGACGGAGTCTGCAGCGCCTGGTTCCGGACAGCGGTCCGGTAGTCGGTATCGAAATACTCCGTCTCCAGTACGATAGACTGGAACTCCTTTGCGACCTCACCGTACGTGTCTTCAGCCTTCCCCATCGACTGCAGGATTTCGAGTTGATTGAGCCCGCCCACGGACAGCGCATACATGAACGAGATCGAATCGGACAACAAGACGTTGATTTCGCGCTCGCGCGCGCTCGCACGGAAATACGGAATCGAGACAAGCGAGCCAAAGCCGATACCGAACCCGATGGCGCCGAAGACGAAGCCGGTCACGATGACGAGGAAGGGGAGTTTCAGCACGGCCAGAATCTCTGAGACGCTCTCAGACACCGGAATCCCGATGAGCGTCGGCGCTTCCCCACCGGCAAACAGCAACTGGACCAGCAGATAGCCGAGGAACGTGCCGACGAGCCACAGTGCAAGGCCCGCAATGACACCGACCGCGAGCGCGCGTGCGAGGAACATCTCGACGTTGTCGGCCATCCGGGCCTCCGCGAGTTTGTTCTCGACGCTGTTGACGAAGTCGCCCTCGTCGTCGAACACCATCTGGTACGCCGGGTAGAACGTGTCACCGAGGGCACCGCCGCTGCCCACCTGTTGCTGACTCGGTGTGTCGAGGCTCATTCGCTATCTGCCTCCGCTCCGGCCTTCGGAACGAACTGGCCGAAGTCGATGCTGTCTTCGTCAGCGCTTTCCTCGGAATCGTCCATCAGCGCCGAGACGATGTCCGGCGTTTCGCGGCTCTTGTACGTGTTGAACAGCGGCTGTGCGTTGTCGAGCACCTGCTTTGTCTCCTCGACCATTTCCGGCGGCGCGTCCGGCCGGGGCACCATTTCCTCTTTCTCCGGGTCGATGTCGATTTTGACCGATTCCATCTCTCGGAGGTCCTCGAGCGACAGTTCGAGCTGGTCGTTGGCGATGAGCGTGAGAATGGTGTCGGGGTCGTTGATGAACGCCTGGATGGTCGCCGCGACCTGCGTGTAGGTGTTCAGCCCCTTCTCGATGAGGTATGCGAGGACGACCTTGCGCTTGAACAGTTCCTCGTCGAGTTTATCCTGAGTCCACCCGCGGTCGAACTTGATCTCTTCGAGTGTGTTCGAGTTCCCCATCTGGATGTACTCGTCCGTCTCGGCGCGCCACTCGTACACGTCCCGGACGTTGATCTCGTCGTTCTCGGCCGAATACTCGTTGATTTCGGTCAGGGACTTGTTCCGGCGGACCTTGTTGCCGTCGACCCGCGTCTGGGTCTGAATCGACACGAGGTCGAGCGCTGTAAACAGCGTTTTCGAGACGTTGATAGGTTCGGTCGTGAACCGCTTGATGACCTCGCCGACGGAGTCGGCGTGGAACGTGGTGTAGGTGGTGTGGCCGGTCGACATGACCTGAAACAGCGTCCGGCCTTCCTCGCCACGGATCTCACCCATGACGATGTAGTCAGGGCGCTGACGGAGTGCGGCCTCAAGCAGGTCGAACTCGTCGACGTCGCCCTTGTCGTCCTCACCGAAGGAGGGGCGCGTGACGCTTGCCACCCAGTTCCGCTGGGGTAGCTCAACCTCGCGCGTGTCCTCGATAGAGACGATCTTGGAGTTCGACGGGATGAACAGCGAGACGGCGTTCAGGCTCGTCGTCTTCCCCGAGGCAGTACCGCCGGCGAAGATCAGGCTCTTGTTGTTCTCGATACAGAGCCAGAGGAACGCCATCTCGTCCAGCGAGAAGGTGTTCCAGTTGATGAGGTCGATCGGGGTAAAGGGCACGTCCTTGAACTGCCGGATGGTGTAGTTCGTCCCGTGGTCGGACACTTCCCGGCCCAGCGTCAACTGGGCACGCGACCCGTCCGGCAGCGTCGCGTCGACCTGGGGCTGGCGCTTCGAGATACCCTTCCCGGAACGCTGGGCGAGTTTCACGACGAAGTCGTCGAGTTCCCCCTCGCCGTGTTCGACGTTCGAAATGATCTGCTCGTAGTCGGTGTGATAGACGAACACCCGGGAGTTGTACCCGTCACAGGAGATGTCCTCCACGTTGATGTCGTGTTTGACGCCGTCGATGCGGGCGTAGCCGACGAAGTCCCGCTTGAGCATGTACAGCAGCTTCTCGACCTGATACTCGTTTAGCTTCGGGTCGTCGTCTTCGAGGATAGCCGGCTCAGGCCGTGTCGAAATGCCGGAAAGTTGGCCCGTGGTTTCACTTTGTGTTTCCTCGTCCAGTCCGAACAGTTCCTTGACCTGCCCGAGAACGCTTTCTTCACCGCTACTGGAGACTGTGCCGTTGTAGAGGTCGTACCGCGAGAGGAGTTGTTCGGCCTCCCGCTGGATGACCTGTGCTCGGTCGGCGTCGGTCCCCTGGACGATGACATCGTCCTCGGAGTACTTGATCGCGGTCTTGAGCTTGCCCGAGAGGAACTCTCGGAGGTCGATCTCGATATCGGTGAGATACGGCTCGATGACGTAGTACTTCTTCTCGTTCTCTTTCCGTGAGTGGAAGATGATGACGCAGGCGTAGGGCTTGTTGACCCAGTACCGTTCTAGTTCGTTGAAGTGAGATTTCTTCGACTGGGGAACGGCTTTTTCGAGGTCGTAACGGTTGACGACGGTTGTATGGCCGTCTCGTGTCGAGAAGAACTCGTCTTCGTCCAGTTCCGGATTCACGTCGACGGTGTTTTCGTCGACGTACTCGTGCAGTTCACTGGCGATGTCTTCGGCGGCGGACAGCTTGTTTTCCGTGTGTTCGGGATCGAAGTTCAGATACTCACTTTCGTCGAAAGGGATGACTTCGCCGTCACTGTCACGGGGGAGACTGCCGTCCTCGTAATAGTACTCCTGTTTGAAATGCTCCCATGTGTAGATGTCTTTCGCGACTGGTGTCGTGGTTGGGTCGAGATACTCCTCGAACGGCGCTTGCAGTGTTTTACCGGCACTTGCCGCGTCTTCGAGACGCTGACTGAGTTCTCTCGGCTCGAAGCCGAGGTACACGCTCCGGTCGAACCGTCCCCCATCGTGTACCTCCCGCCGGAGATCGTCCCATGTGTATTCGCCGACCCGTACAGGCTCGTCAGTCAGGTTCCCCCCACCGTTGACCTGATCCGACTCACCTCCCCCAGTATCATCGATAGCCATTGTTATTCATCTCCAGTTAGGCAGGAAAAAACTTTATCCCCACCAAATGTCGATGAAAAAGAAGTTCCGGTTGTTCGTATCACGGTCTCCTTACGGTAGTAAGTGGACCATACTGAATGTTTCGCCGAGATTAATTGTCAATTAAGGAACGATTCGATCCGGGCCATCGCTTCTTTGAGATCGTCGAGACCGGTCGCGTACGACACTCGCAGGTGGCCCGACCCGCCTTCCCCGAAGGCGGTTCCGGGCACGACCGCGACCCGCTTTTCCTGAAGGAGACTCTCGGCGAACTCGCCGGCATCGTCCCAGGGACATTCCGGGAACGCGTAGAACGCCCCGGCCGCCGGGAAGCAGTCCAGGCCCATCTCTTCGAAGCGGGTGAGGACGTACTTCCGTCTGCGGTCGTACTGGGCGGCCATGTCCGTAACCTCGTCGCGGCAGTTGTCGAGGGCCTCGATAGCGGCGTGCTGGGCCGTCGTCGGGGCCGAGAGCATCGAGTACTGATGGATGCGGTTCATCGCCTCGATGGCCTCCGGCGGGGCCATCGCGTACCCCAGTCTGAACCCCGTCATCGCGAACGCCTTCGAGAAGCCGTTGAACACGACGGTCCGCTCGCGCATCCCGGGGAGGGTAGCGATAGACGTGTGGTCGTGTTCGTACGTGAGATCGGCGTAGATCTCGTCGGCGAACACGAGGAGGTCGTTTTCACGACAGAACGCCGCGACAGACGCCATCTCCTCGGCCGTCATCGTCGCACCGGTGGGGTTGTTCGGATAGCAGTACACGAGCGCGTCGGCCTCGGCCGCGCCGGACGATTCCAGCACCTCTCGGGTGAGTTTGAACTCGTCTTCCGCGCGTGTCGGAACGTCGATAACGTCGATCCCGGCGAACGTCGCGCCGGGGACGTACGAGACGTAGCAGGGCTGGGCGATAGCGATGGAATCGCCGGGGTTTAGCAGCGCCCGGAAGGCGAGGTCGAGCCCCTCGCTCGCGCCCGCCGTGACGAGGATTTCCTCGTCGGGGTCGTACTGGAGATTGTGCGTCGCCGCCTCGTAGTCCGCGATGCGTTCCCGGAGTTCCCGCTTCCCGCGGTTGGCGGTGTACGAGGTCTGGCCGCGTTCGAGCGACGCGATAGCGGCTTCGCGGGCGGCCCACGGGGCCGAGAAGTCCGGTTCCCCGACCCCGAGCGAGATGATGTCGTCCATCTCCTCGGCCAGTTCGAAGAACCGCCTGATACCCGAGGGCGGCACGCTGTCGACTCTGTCCGCTGCTTCGAATGTCATGGTGAGACGGACAGGCGGTCGTCGTCGTCGTGGTCGTCGAACTCCATCCCCTGCTCCTTGTACGACTCCATGATGTAGTGGGTTACCGTCTGCGTGATCTCGGGAATCGGCGCGATTTTGTCGCTGATGAAATGCGACACTTCGCGCATCGAATCGCCCTCGACCTCCAGGTCGAAGTCGTAGTCACCGCTGACGAGGCGAAGCGAGGTCACTTCCGGAAACTTCGCGATCCGGTCGGAGATGTCGTCGTAGCTGGTCTCACGGTCCAGCGTGACGTTGAGTTCGACGGTGGCGCGA
This sequence comes from Haloarcula sp. CBA1115, assembly GCF_000827835.1. Lineage (NCBI taxonomy): Archaea > Methanobacteriati > Methanobacteriota > Halobacteria > Halobacteriales > Haloarculaceae > Haloarcula > Haloarcula sp. CBA1115. Next base: position 393,178 of record NZ_CP010529.1, read on the forward strand.
ACGCGCTCCTCGTCGGTCTCGACGGCGTTCCAGTCGACGACTGCCCCGTAGCCGCGGATAACACCTGCCTCCTCGAACTCCTCGATAGCCTCGGCTACCTCGCTCTCGGAGTAATCAGTCAACCGAGCGATGTCCTCGGTCGTGTAGCGAGCGTTCTCCCGTAGCAGGTCGAGTATCTCGCGGCGACTGCTCATACAGTGCCAGGAGAGTGACGCAGACAAAAGCCTTGCTCAATAGTGAGAGAGCATCACACCATTCGGTCGGAAATACACCAGACAGTTTTAATATCTCTGACGGTTAGGTGTCGACTAATGTTCGAAGAGGGTGGCCAGCGGGCTGGTTCTGACACGGGATGGGCACACATCTCGAACCACGACAAGGCGGCGACAGTTATTGACACGATACTCCGCCTCGATGCGGACGAAACGTATACGAAAACAGCCTTGAGCGAGGCAGCCGGTGTGCCGCTGAAGACGCTGTACCTCGACGGGACGCTCGAAGAACTGGTGACGGTCGGATTACTGGAAAAACACGAGGCGGAGGGGAAAGAGACGCTGTTCTCCGTTGACGACGGGAGCGCCGCGTTCGAGGCAGCGAAAGCCTTCGATACTGCGGCAGCGACGTCGGAAGAAGCGGACAGTTGAGCAAAAAGCGGTCGTCTCGGAAGTCAGTGTAGCGCGTCCATGGACTTTTAGCGGCGACAGTCGTAGTAGGGAGCGATGGTTTCACTCGATTCGGAGTCCGACGTGCTCGGGCGTGGGGACGAAGCACCGCCGTTCGAACTCCCGGGAGCGGACGGGGCGACGTACTCACTGTCGGATTTCGCGGACAAGGACGCACTACTGGTCGTATTCACCTGCAATCACTGTCCGTACGCGAAAGCGAAGATTGACGAGCTAAACCGGCTCGCGACGGAGTATGACGACCTCGCTGTCGTCGGGATCAATGCCAACGACCCCGAGGAGTACCCCGACGACTCCTTCGAGCGGATGCAGGAACTCGTTGAGCGCGGCGAGATACAGTACGACGCGTATCTGTTCGACGAGACCCAGGAGGTCGCGGCCGCGTACGGCGCCCGCTGTACCCCCGATCCGTTCCTGTTTCACAACGACGGCGGGACGTTCAAACTGGCGTATCACGGCCGCCTCGACGACGCGCCGAACCCGGACGACGAACCCAGCGAGCGGGAGATGGCCGCACACGTCGAAACGTTGCTCGATGGCGACCAGATTACAGCCGCTGAAAAACCGTCCAGAGGCTGTTCGATAAAGTGGAAGCCCGGCAACGAACCGGCGTACTGGGACGCCTGATCGGGGCGGCCCAGCGTGAGCAGTGCCTTCGAGACGAGTGCGTCGCCCGGAGTGAATCGGTGATCCAGAAGACGTGTTTCAAGCAAGACACTCCTAGCTACGGCCATTTTTATGCAGTGGTGGGACAGCCGTCAGCATATATCATCAAGAAGCTCATCCACGACGTGGAGACGGTCGTCGGCAAGGTGCTTGAAGATCGATCGACCGAGGCTGCCTTCTGGCACCCAGACCGTAGAGCCCGTCGTTAGATTTCGTCCAGCGACTCGAACCCGCTCCAGCACTCACAGTCGAGGTCGTCGATAGACGTGACCTCGTCCGGAAGCGAACTTATCGGCATCCCGTCGTCAAACTCATCACACTCCTCGATGTGGATAGAAAAGTCGCTACTCGACATGATTGGCATAGTAAGTAATACGCCGTAGTACTGCAAAAATCCTCGGAATCGAGACTGTCCGGGACACGCCCTGAGACCCGCTCACATAGAGGGGGGCCGATCCGGACAGTGCCTCATTTTCGAGCGGTTCCTGATTGAATGTTACCCTATATCAAGGGAACGCTTATTTGTTGATGGGTTTATGGTTCCTGATACGATACAGTACGCAATGAACTCCGGGAGTGGGACAGTGGACCAGCCTCTGAGCGAGGCCGCGTCCGTATTGGTACTGGCACGCGGTTCGAGCGACGCCGAACGAGAGGGGTGTGCCGGATTCCTGACTGAACAGGGAGTCAGTGACTCGAAGGCCATCTGTGTCACAGTGTCTGAGTCCCCCGATTCCCGCCTCTCGCTGTGGCAGCAGCACCTCGACGACGAGATGCCGGAAGAGGCGATTATCGTCGACGCCGGCAGCGAGTTACCGGCTAACTCGCAGGCAGCGGCGTCTGGCGCATTTCCCTCATTGACGCTTGATACCCTTCCCTCGACAGTGGAGCCGATAGACATCGGAGCGGCCGTCTCTCGCCATCTCGGCCGACTGGAACAGGCAGATGCACCGCTGCTTCTGTGCCTGCATTCGCTTACTGGACTGCTTGAGTCCTGGGAACGTGACCGCGTCATCGCGCTGGTGACCGCGTTGAACCGACAATGTGCCGAGATGGACGTCTCCGGCCACCACCACATGGACCCGGAGGCCCATACGGAGGAGACAATCGAGATGTTTCGGCCGCTGTATGACGTCGTGTACGAGTACCTCCCGGACCACGGCTGGACCGTCACAGCATCGAAAGACGCGGAGGAGATGCCGACGTTTCGGGACACCGTCGCCCCACCTGGTGGCGTCAAGAAGGGCGACCCGGAAGAGCCCGAAACGATTCCGATACCCTACTCGTTTGACCAGGTACTGGAACTGATCTCCGCTCCGCGGCGACGCAGTCTCCTGTATCACCTGAAAGACCGGTCGGACGCCGAGGTCCCACTGGACGACCTCGTCGACCGCGTCTACGAACGCGAGAAGGCCATCCCGGCCAGAGCGACCCCCAAATCACGCGACGAAGTGGGCGTGTCGCTGGCACACAATCACCTGCCGCGGCTGGACGACCTCGGAATTCTCTCGTACGAGACAGCGGCCAACACCGTCGAGTACTACCCCAATCCCGCGCTGGAGTCGGTCATCCAGTACGTCGAGCGCCTCGAACTCGGCTAATTCCGGTCCCGACCCACTCATTTATGTCGTCCCTACCGGCATAGCCCGGTATGGACGAAACCCCGCTCCCCGATGTCACAGAGCAATTCGCCCGTACGATAGCGCCGGCCAGCGATCCGGTCATAGAGGAGATGGACGCCAAAGCCGACCGGGAAGGGTTCCCGACGGTCGGTCCCGCAGTCGGTGGCTGGCTTCGCCTCGTCGCCCGGATGGTCGACGCCGACCGTATCTTCGAGTTCGGCTCCGGCTTCGGGTACTCCGCGTACTGGATGGCCCCCGCGGTGTCCGACGACGGGCAGATCGTCCTGACGGAGATTGACGCCGACGAACTGGAGGAAGCCCGAGAGTTCCTCGACCGCGGCGGGTTCACCGACCGGGCCGCTTTCGAGCACGGGGACGCAATCGAAACCGTTGAGAACTACGACGGCCCCTTCGACGTGGTGCTCGTCGACAACGAGAAACACCGCTATGCGGAAGCATTTGAGGCTGTCCGCCGGAAAGTGCCGGTCGGTGGGGCGGTGGTCGCCGACAATATGATCGAGGCCGGGCCGCTGGAGTTCGAGGAAGTACAGGCGTTGCTGGACGGCGGCGACATCGACGCCAACGAAACGAGTCGCGGCATCGCCACCTATCTCGAACGCGTCGGCGACGACCCGGCGTTCGAGACCGGATTGCTGCCGCTCGGCGAGGGCGTCGCTGTGAGCGTCCGCGTGGAGTGAGCAAAGCGGTATCAACACGCTCCGATTCTCGCCGACGAAAATGCGGGTGCATAGCTTATGTATGAGGACACACAACTCAGCGGCAACGCTGGTCCTAACGAATGAGTCTGATGATAGATATTCGGAAGCTCGGGTTGTTCAATCAGATGGCTAAAGAGGGCGGTAACACCGTTGCGAACCACCTCAGCCAGATGACAGGGATGGAGACGGAGATGGAGATCACGAAGATCAACTTCATCGATATCCCCGATATCAAAACGCACGTCGGCGACGAGAAGCAGATCGGTATCAGTATCGAAATGGTGGAAAAGCCCCACGGGCACATCCTGTTCCTGTTCAACGCCGCCAGTGCGAAGGACCTCGCCACTGGGATGATCGGCGATATGGGGGAAACGGACCCCAATGCCGACGGCTTCACCGACATGGAGCGCTCGGCGATTCAGGAGATCGGCAACATCATGACCAGCGGCTTCATCGATGGCTGGGCGAACGTCCTCGATACGACCATCGACATCTCTACGCCGAACTTCACGTTCGGCCCCGGGAGTGGGATGGTGGACCAGCTCGTCGGCGACCGGGACAACGAGATGGCGCTGATGTTCGATTCCCGCGTCCACGCGCTGGAGTCTAACATCAACGTGAAAGTGTACACGTTTCCGGAACTGGAAGAGCTGGTCGACCTGATGCAGGAAATCGAAGTGTAAGCAGACGTGTGCGAACGGGGCGGCGAGCACTGCGGATGAACTCCTTTTCCCTCATGAAAGATTTAGCAGTGTTTCTTGTATCGTGAGCCCCTGCATCATGATATGCCAGGAGGCAGCCCGCAAACTCTACGACCGTTCCTGTGGCGTGCAGAAACACTGTATCCGGACACGGAAGTCGTCTCTCGTACCCACGAAGGCATCGTCCGTCACGACTACGCCGAATACGCCGAACGGACGGCGCAGCTAGCGAACGCGATCGAGGAAGCCGGCTACGGCGACGGCGAACGGCTCGGGACGTTCTGCTGGAACCACAGCCGGCACTTCGAGACGTACTTCGGGGTACCGGGAACCGGTGCGCAGCTACACACTATCAATCCGCTCCTGCCAGACGAACACATCCAGTACATCGTCAACGACGCACAGGACGAACTCATTTTCGTCGACGAATCGCTCCTGCCGAAACTCGAAGGTGCCGCCACCGATGACCCCGAGTCCTTCGAAACGGTCGAGCAGTTCATCGTGATGAGCGAGTCCGTCCCCGAGACGGACCTCGATGCCGTCGCCTACGAGTCGTTCATCGCCGACCAGCCGACGGAGTACGACTGGCCAGAACTGGAAGAAGAACGGCCCGCAGGCCTCTGTTACACCTCCGGGACGACCGGACGACCGAAAGGTGTCGAGTACACCCAACAGATGCTGTGGAGCCACACGATGGCGATCCAGTCGCCACAGGGGATTCCACTCGACGACGACGACGTCATGATGCCCGTCGTCCCGATGTTCCACGTCAACGCGTGGGGACTCCCGTTTTCGGCAACTGCGGGCGGGGCCAAGCACGTCTACCCCGGCCCACAGCCGGAACCGGCGGACCTCGCGAAGCTCATCGAAGAGGAGGACGTCACCGTCACCGCCGGCGTCCCGACCGTCTGGCTGGGGCTGATGGAGTACATCAAGGAAAACGACGTCGACCTCTCGTCGCTCGAACGGCTCATCGTCGGCGGAAGCGCTGCGCCCGAAGCGATGATCCGGTTCTTCGACGACCGCGACGTGGAACTCGTCCACGCCTGGGGGATGACCGAGACGGCCCCGGTGGGTGCGGTGGCGTCCCTGCGGAGCGACCTGGAGGACGCCGACTACCAGACGCAACTGGACAAGCGGGCGAAGCAGGGACTCATCGCACCCGGGCTGGAGTTCCGTGTCATCGACGACAACGGCAACGAGGTCCCGCACAACGGGGAGGACTTCGGCGAACTCCACATCCGCGGGCCGTGGGTGACGACGGAGTACTTCAAGCGGCCGGAAGCGAACGAACAGGAGTTCGAGGACGGCTATCTGAAGACCGGTGACGTGGTGTCCGTCGACGAGGACGGCTACATCAAGATCGTCGACCGGGCGAAAGACGTCATCAAGAGCGGCGGGGAGTGGATCTCCTCGCTCGAACTGGAAAACGAACTGATCGCCCACGACGACGTGAACGAAGCGGCAGTCATCGGTGTCCCGCACGAGCGCTGGCAGGAACGCCCACTTGCGATGATCGTTCCGACGGCCGATGCCGACGAGGAGACGCTTGGTGATGAACTCCGTGAGTACATCCTCGAGTCCTACCCCAAGTGGTGGGTCCCGGACAACTTCGTCACCATCGACGAGGTTCCGAAGACGGCAACCGGAAAGTTCGACAAAAAGTCGCTCCGTGACGAGTACGCCGACGAATCGCTCGTCGAAGGTCGCGTCCCTGACGACGCCGCGCCGGAATAGGGGAGTTGGCGCGTTTTCAGCCGCTCAGTAGCGTTACTGGACGCCAGTGACGAGATTCCGGACTTCGGTCCGATAGGTTTCGGGCTGGAGTCCGAGGTCGACATCGACGGTGACCGTGATGCCGTCGCTCAGGTCGTTTTCCACGACCTGCTCGAAGTTCTGCGCCGGGTACGCACCCCCGGAGATGACGACGAAGTCGCCGTGGTGCCAGACGGCGAACATCGCCGAGATGTCGATGTCGCTGGCCGGTATCTCGACGGCCTCGTTCTCGGTCACGTCGAACGAAATCCCCTCGAAGGGGTACACGGCGGACAGTTCGACCGTCTCGGCTGTCTCACCGGTGTCGATATCGATTGTTCCCTCGCCGGTTTTCTCGATGTCGGCGAGTCCCTGGGCTTCCATCTGCTGTTCGAAGCTGTCGCGGGCGTTCGTTCTGACTTCCGCCAGCAGTTCCTTGCGGCCCACGCCAGCCGGGAGATTGTCGAGATTCGGGCTGAAGTCGACGCGGGTGGCGAAAAACACGGAGAGCGCAGTCTGGACCTGATCGAGGGTACGACTGGCGACGCGTTCCTGTAGCTGTTCGTCGACGTACTGGACCGTACTTGAGACGGCCTCGACCGAAACCGGGCCGTAGCTCCGGTCGAACACTGTTTCCGAGGACTGGTCCGTTCGCGTCCAGCCGCCGTCTTCGAGGCGCTGTTTCGGAACGTCCGGTGGCGGTGCCTCGGCCGCGGCCAGAAACGAACATCCCGCAAGCCCGGCGGTTCCGAGGGTGGCTCCGGCAAGCAGGTAGTCTCGACGGTTCATGCCCGAGGAAGGCTACAGCCATGGAAAAGCGTGCTGGCCGATTATCAGGAGTTTCCGGGAAACAACTATGGCGGTGTTTTGCAGAGTTCCACGGAGTATATCAGTACACAAACCATGATAATTCCCATGGATCTGCTATCCGAGAAACTCGTTCCGGAGCACGCACGCGAGGTCAAGGAAGAGGCTCGGGAGTTCGCTGCGGAGCACATCGAACCAGTCGCCGGTGAGTACTACGCGTCCGGGGAGTATCCCTGGGATGTGCTTGAAGCAGCCAGGGAGGCCGGCCTCGTCGCACAGGATATCGGCGAGGAGTGGGGCGGGAGCGGCTACGACCTCCAGCAGATGCTTGCGATGGCGGAGGAGTTGTACAAGGCCGACGCAGGGATCGCGCTGACGATCCAGCTCGCCAGCTTCGGGGCAGAGATCGTCGAGGATCACGGCGCAGACTGGCAGAAAGAGGAGTTCCTCGAGCCCGTCGCCACCGGCGACCAGCTTACCGGCCTCGCCGTCTCCGAGCCAGAGACGGGGAGCGACCTCGCCGGGATGACGACAGCCGCCGAGAAGGACGGCGACGAGTGGGTGCTCAACGGCGAAAAGTACTGGATCGGCAACGGCGTCGAGGCCGACTGGGTGACGCTGTACGCCAAGACCGGTGACGACCCGAACGACCGCTACGGGAACTACTCGATGTTTATCGTCCCGACGGACGCCGACGGCTACCACGCCGAACACATCCCCGAGAAGATGGGCTTCCGGGCGTCCAAGCAGGCTCACATCGTGCTCGACGACTGCCGGATTCCGGAGGAGAACCTGATCGGCGTCGAAGGAGCCGGCTTCTACATGCTCGCCGAGTTCTTCAATCACGGCCGCGTCGTCGTCGGCGGACACGGCATCGGTCTCGCCGCCGCGGCCATCGAGGAGGCCTGGGAGTTCGTCCACGACCGCGAGGCCTTCGGCAAGACCGTCGACGAGTTCCAGGCGGTCCAGCACAAACTGGCGGATATGCAACTCGGTCTCCAGTCCGCCCGAACGCTCACCTGGCACGCGGCCGAACGCGTCGCTAACCAGGAGAACGCCGGTTACTGGGCCGCATTGGCAAAGACTAACGCGACCGAAGCCGCTATGGACTGTGCGGAGAAAGGAATGCAACTACACGGGGGCCGGTCGGTGCTGACGGAGAACCGCATCTCTCGCGTTTACCGCGACGTGCGCATTCCGGTCATCTACGAAGGGGCCAACGACATCCAGCGGAACCTCATCTACAAGCAAGCCCCGATGTAACGGAGAGGGCTCAGTCGATCACTGTCGATTGGTTGATTGCGTCGCAAACGACGTATTTTTCGCTGGAACACCACCCTACGAGTGTTCTGACAGCCCTATACAAACGATCCGACACCACCCTACAAGTGTTCTATCACCACCCTGCAAGTGTTTCCAGTACGACTACAACTGGACCAGAACAGTGGACAGGTGTTCACACCCCACCCTGCAAGTGTTCGCACGGGGGTATGCGTCGTGCGGGGGTGCGCGAGCGTCTGAGATTCCCGAAAACACCACCCTGCAAGTGTTTTTGAGACGTTGTTCGGAGTTCCGATGCGCCACTCTAACACCACCGTGCAAGTGTTTCCCGCACTGGGAGAGACAGACGAGAGCCCACGGGAACACCACCCTGCAAGTGTTCAGGAAAGCCCGTTTTGAGCGGTTTTCCCGGCGAATCGGTGTTGACACCACCCTGCAAGTGTTTTCGAAACGGAATACCGGGAGGCTGTGGTGGAAACGGACGGACACACCGGTCTGCAAGTGTTCTACACACTGCAGTGGAGGGTAACTGCCACATAATCGCTCGGTAGCACTCCGGGTTCACGGTCTACTGTTGGCACACACACCACCCTGCAACTGTTCTGGACTGTACAATAGAGGGACTGCCACTGAACACACACACACCACCGTGCAAGTGTTCTGCCATGTGAGTCGGTGGGGGGAGGGGAGCAAATACGCTGGCTACGTGAACTGCCAGAGGTTCTGTTGCTCGTCGTCGGTCGTGTCCGGTGCCTCGAACTCGGTGGCCTCGTCTTCCAGATAGTGTTCGAGTATCCCGTTGACGTTGCTCGGCACGGCATCGCTGTAGGACGACTGGAGCGCGGCGTTGATGATATCGGTCGCGTCGTCGGTGACCTCGTAGATGTACTTGCGCCCACCCTTGCGACCGAGGTTGCGTTCGGCCGAGCGGACTAGCCCTTGCATGGAAAGCTGGTCGAGGAACTCGTAGATCTTGCGTTCGGATTTCACGCGGCGGCCACTCGACTCCGCAATCGAGGAGTAGAGGTTGTAAATCCGCTTTGTCGACGCCTCGTGTTTCGGTTCGATGAGCGCAAGCGTCGTCGCGAGGTACGTCAGCGCCTGCTGTGAACTCAGGTCGTGCTCGAAGTAATCCAGCAGTTCGTCGGTTTCGATAGTGTCTGTCGCCCGTCGCGTATGTGCTTCTGTCACACCGTCCGCGCCCTCCATCCGCGCGTACTCTCCGGCCTTTTCGAGGATTCGGAGTCCCTGCCGAACGTCGCCCCGTTCCTGCGCCGAGAAGGCCGCCGCCAGCGGGACGACATCTTCGCCGAGCACGTCCTCTCGGAACGCAATGTCGGCGTAGTAGCCGAGAATGTCTCGGAGTTCCGTTGCGTCGTACGGACCGAACTTGATCTCTCGCTCCCCGAGCGTCGATTTCACTTTGGGTTCCAGCACGTCGACGAACTTGAGGTCGTTCGAAATCCCGATGAGTCCGACCTTCGCATCGGTGATCGGCGTGTTCTCGTTCGCTTCGGCCCGCGGCAGTTCATACAGGAAGTCGTTCCGCGCGTCCGCTGGAATGTTGTCGATCTCGTCCAGGATGATGAGGACGTTCCCACCCACGGCTTCGATCTCCTCGTAGAGGAACTCGAAGACGCTGTCAGTGCTGTAGCCGCTCTCGGGGAGTTGGTTCTCCGGATCTCGGAACTCGTTGACGAGTGTGTTGACCAGCGCGTACGCCGACCGGTAGTTCCGGCAGTTTATCGGACCGACAACGGTGAGTGGGATGTCCTCGGCCTCGGCCTTCTCTTCGAGTTTGTCCCGTACCCACTTCGTAACGGCAGTCTTTCCGACCCCCGTTGGGCCGTAGACGAAGACGTTGTTGGGGTCGTGGCCGACGATGACGTCCTGAAGCGCGTTGATGTAGAACTCGATCTCCTCGTCGCGGTGAAAGATCGTATCCGGCGTGAACGTGTCTTTTTTCAGCGGTTGCTTTCGTTCGAAGATCGCGTCAGTCCCATCGAACGGGTTCTCGTTCACGTCGACCATCGTACGCCACCTTTTGAGTGACTCTATATAAAACCAGTGACCACCGTACAAGTGTTTCAAGTGTTTTCACGCCGAACAGTCACACACCACCCTGCAAGTGTTTCTTCGATCCCTCTGGAAAACAGCCACGAACAGTCTGCTGCACCGACCCTTCATCTAGAACACTTGAGTCCTGCGATTCTCGACTGTCTCGTTCTGGACCGTATCTAGAACTAGTAGCACTATTATATATTTTATGGTAAAGGCAATAAAATCATATTCACCATCGAACGTCCACCTCCATAGAATTCAAGCTACAAGTGCTTCAGAGCACTCATATCTGCATATACGAATAGTCTTCTGATCATGTACTCTCAGTAGAATCGAACAATCTGCCATTTCTTTAAGTATGCAGAGGGAGCCTCCCCCTCCCCACCCCCACCCCTGGAAACACCGAGAACACTTGCAGGGTGGTGTGTGTGGGTCCCGCTTTTCCACCGACATTTCGGTATAAAAGTACTCAGCGTCGATACGGCATGAAACCCCTGCCATAGCGAACGGTTGGTCATATAGCGAGCTAGCCCGTCACCCGCGGCGCACGGCACCGCTCTTTACTTTCTGACAGCCCGTAGACACCGTATGGACGACCTTACAGTGACGTTCGTCGACCGGGGCCGCGTACAGGCTGATCGAAACTTCGTCGTCGACGGCCACAGCGTCGCGACGGCCTCGGACCGCGACCCGGAACACGAGTACGAAACGTACGTCGTGTGGAACCTCATCGTAGAGACGCCCGAGATGACTATCCTCTGGGACACTGGCTCGCATCCGGAGGCCGGCGACGGGTACTGGCCGACGCCGCTGTATGAGGCGTTCGCACACGTTGACGCCGAGGAGCACGCCCTGCCGGCGGATCTCGAAGATGCGGGCTACAGCATCGACGACATCGATGCCGTCGTGATGAGCCACCTGCATTTGGACCACGCTGGCGGCTTGCACAACTTCGCGGGAACAGACGTCCCGATCTACGTCCACCGGGAAGAACTCCCGTACGCGTACTACAGCGCCAATACGGACGACGGCTCTATCGCCTACCTCGCCAGCGACTTCGACCGGGACCTGAACTGGGAGATCGTCCACGGCGACAGCTATCATCTCACCGATGGGGTCGAACTGTTGCACCTTCCCGGCCACACGCCCGGGCTCATGGGCGCGTTCATCGACCGGCCGGGCCAGTCGCTCCTCGTCGTCGGCGACGAAGCGTACGTCGAAGCGAACTACGCGGGCCAGCCGATGGCGACGAGCCTCCTCTGGAACAACGGCTCATGGAAGGAGAGCCTAGAGCGGTGCCGCGACCGACAGCGGGCGACGGGGGCTGAAGTGCTGCTCGGCCACGACCTCGCGGTGTTCGAAGACGTGTCCGGGGCTGCGGACTGATTCGATATCAGCGTGAGATTAGTCCGACATAACGACAAGTGTCCGGCGCTCACCGTCGTCAGTCGCCACGACCCATCGGTCTTCGTGGCGCTCGATGACCGCCCACACGCCGAAAAACAGGTGCAACTCCAGTTCGAGACTGTTGACGCGCTCTCCGGTCTCCTCGATGCGGAACTCTCTAGACTCGGTCACGGTCGGCATCTCAAGAGCGAATGTCGGCCGACGGCGAGCCGTGGTAATGACCGCGCTGGCCGGTTCGAACGCGGCTCACTGTTCGAGGAAGCCGTACGTCTCCTCCAGATAGTCGATGATCCAGTCGACCGTCGACTCGTCGTAGGTCCAGAAGCCGTAGAACTCGCGTGGCTCGCGCTCCTCGGCCAGCAAGGCGCACTTCTGGGTCGGGTCACCGCCGCCGTCGAACACGACGAACCACGAGTCGGCGATCTCGTCCGACCGTTCCAGATGCAGCGAGAACGTGCTGTACTCGGGTGGCTCGACGTCAGGGACGGCATAGGCGTGAACGTCCACGTCGGTCTCACCCAGCCGTTCGTAGAGGTCGAGTTCGCCCTGAAGCGTAGACAGTGTCTGGAAGCCGGCGTGCAGCGTTCCCTGTCCCACACGCCACGCGCGGTCCTCGATCTCGCGGGACGCGGCCGTCATCCGCTGGATAGACCACGAGGTGAACATCGTCTCGTCGAGGTGGTCGAGAATCGACGCGTACGGGCTGTCGTCCCGCGTGATGTACTGACGGCCTTCGTCAAGCGAGTCGGTAAACGAATTGAGACTCGCGGCCGCGATGACCGCTTCGTCCTCGCTGAGAGTGATAAACTCGCCCGGGCGTCCGCTCTCAGTCTGCTCGGTCTGAACGTGGACGTTGCGGTCCGCGAAGCGCTCGCGCAGGTCTTCAGCCGCTGTCGGCCCGGCGTTGAAGACAGTCAGCGTCTTCTGATGGTCCTCGACGCCAGCGATGAGTTCCGTTAACGACATCCTCGACTATACATCGGTAGTCACTGTGTTAGTCGTTGCGGGAGGAAGTTGCATGGCTTACTATTGCTGGCTGACACCTGTCTCCCAGACGGATATCTCGCCCCTGTGAACGTGTCCCAACAGCGACGGACTTCAATTTCGAAAACGGCAATCTGAGGTACCTGAGCCGAAAGATAACGATTAATGAGTGGTGATGTAGTGGAAAATCTTTAGTCATGGCCCCCCAACGGGATGATACGGCACCAGAGCTGGGGCCGAGGATTTCACCATGACAGACAACGAACTAATCTGGCGAATCGCCGGTGGTTCCGGTGACGGAATCGACTCGACAAGCCAGAACTTCGCGAAGGCCTTGATGTGGTCGGGGCTGAACGTGTTCACACACCGCCATTACCCGTCGCGTATCCGCGGCGGCCACACGTACGTGGAAGTACGTGCGAAAGACGAGCCAGTACAGTCCCGCGGGGACGGCTACAACTTCCTGCTGGCCCTGGGTGACTCCTTCGCCCGGAACCCGCAGGAAGAGGCCTACTACGGCAAAGAGGAGCTGAAACCGCTGTACGAGAACTTCGACGACCTCCGCGAGGGCGGCGTCCTCCTCTACGACGAGGGGCTGCTCGACGAGGAAGACGTCGACGAGATCGGTCTCGAAGAGGCCGCCGAGGAGAACAACTGGCACGTCGTCCCGATGGACCTCCGCGGCATCGCCAAGGAGCACGGCCGCGAGATCATGCGGAACACGGCCGGTATCGGCGCGACCGCGGCCATTCTCGACATCAGCACCGACGAGTTCGAGAAGCTCATCAAACAGAACATGAGTGGCGACATGCAGGAGGCGAACCTCAACGTCCTGCACGACGCCTACGAAGCCGCAAGCGAACTCGATATCGATCACGACATCGAGGTCCCCGAGGGCTCCCACGACGAGGAGCAGGTCATCCTCTCGGGCTCGAACGCCATCTCCTACGGCGCAATCGACGAGGGCTGTCGCTTCATCTCGGGCTACCCCATGACTCCGTGGACCGACGTGTTCACGATCATGTCACAGCACCTGCCCTCGTTCGGTGGGATCTCCGAACAGGTCGAAGACGAGATCGCGGCCGCCGCGCTGGCCCTCGGTGCGTCTCACGCCGGCGTGAAAGCCATGTCCGGGTCATCCGGCGGTGGCTTCGCGCTGATGTCCGAACCGCTCGGACTGGCGGAGATGACCGAGACGCCTATCGTGCTCGTCGAAGCGATGCGGGCCGGCCCCTCGACGGGGATGCCGACCAAGCCCGAGCAGGCGGACCTCGAACACGTCCTGTACACGTCACAGGGCGACTCCGCCCGCGTCGTGTTCGCGCCGGCGAACATCCGCGAGTGCTACACGCAGACCCGCTCGGCGTTCCGCATCGCCTACGAGTACCAGATCCCGGCTATCGTCATCTACGACCAGAAGATCCAGGGCGAACTCCGGAACCTCCCGGCCAGCCACTTCGACGAGGAACCGAACGCCGATCCCGGCTCGGTCCTCACCGAAGAGGAGATTCAGGACGCCGCACACCACTCCTCCGGGAAGTTCCAGCGCTTCCTCCACGAACCCGAGGACGGCTCGAACGTCAGCCCGCGCTCCGTGCCGGGCCAGAAGGACGGCCGCTTCCTCGCGACGGGCAACGAGCACAACCCATCGGGCCACATCAGCGAGGACCCCGAGAACCGTATCGCCCAGATGAACCGTCGGCTCAACAAGCTCGACGACATCCGTGCTGATCTGGACGAAAACACGTCCCACCAGACCTACCACGGACCCGACGAGGCCGACTACGGCATCCTCGTGTGGGGCAGCCAGCAGGGGACCGTCTTCGAGGCCGTCGACAGACTCAACGAGAACGGCCATTCCGTGAAGGCGCTTGGCGTCTCCGACATGGCTCCGTACCCGAAGGAGGAGGTCTCCGAGTGGCTCGAATCGGTCGACGAGGCGCTCGTCGTCGAGATGAACGCCACGGCCCAGTTCCGCGGCCTGACTCAGAAGGAACTCGGCAAGTACGGCGACAAGATGTCGAGCCTCCTCAAGTACAACGGCAACCCATTCGAGCCCGCCGAGATCGTCGACGGGTTCGAGTCCAGCATCGACGGCGAGGAACTCGCCGCGAGCAACATGAAGTACGTCCCCGCGGCAGGTGACTAACCAATGAGTGCATTCTCAGCAATCAACGAAGAACGCGAGATCGAGCGCGACGAGTTCACACCCGGCATCGAACCCCAGGCGACCTGGTGTCCGGGCTGTGGTGACTTCGGCGTCCTCAAGGCGCTCAAGCAGGCCATGCCGGAAGTCGGCAAGAATCCCGACGAAGTCGCGCTGTTTACCGGCATCGGCTGTTCCGGGAAGCTCAACAGCTACTTCAACAGCTACGGCTTCCACACCATCCACGGCCGCTCGCTGCCCGTCGCCCGGGCCGCGAAGCTCGCCAACCCCAACCTCGAAGTCATCGCGGCCGGCGGGGACGGCGACGGCTACGGTATTGGTGGGAACCACACCATCCACACGGCCCGTGAGAACCACGACATCACGTACATCGTGTTCAACAACGAGATCTTCGGGCTGACCAAGGGCCAGACGTCGCCCACGTCGCCGAAGGGCCACAAGTCCAAGACACAGCCCCACGGCTCGGCGAAGTCGCCGATCCGCCCCCTGTCCCAGCAGCTCAACGCCGGTGCGACCTACATCGCCCGGACCGCGGCTGTCAACCCGAACCAGGCGAAAGAGATCATCGCCGAGGCCATCGAACACGACGGATTCGCGCACATCGACTTCCTGACCCAGTGTCCGACCTGGAACAAGGACGCGAAACACTACGTCCCGTACACGGACGTCCAGCAGTCCGACGAGTTCGACTTCGACGTCTCGGACCGCGCGGAAGCCGCCGAGATGATGCGAAAGACCGAGGAGCGTCTGTACGAGGGCGAAGTGCTCACCGGTCGGATGTACATCGAAGACGAGCGCCCCTCCTACGGCGAGGAGAAGCGCCAGATCGGCGAGATGCCCGAGGAACCGCTCGCAGAGCGGTACTTCGACGAGGACGCGGAGTGGGAGCGGACCTACGACAACCTCCTCGAACATCACAAATAAGGCCCGCTACTGGACTGCAGACACCACCTCGAACGTGGGTTTCTGGTTCGGAAGATATTTTTTCATGCACCGAAAAGATTACTCTATGAGTGCCGAGTCCACGGAGCGTCGAATCCTGTCGGTCCTTGAAGAGGACGCACAGGCCTCGTACGCAGAAATCGCGGAGCGAGCCGACGTATCGAAGCCCACAGTCCGGAAATACATTCAGAAACTCGAAGAGGAGGGCGTCATCGTCGGCTACTCCGCCGATGTCGACCCGAAGAAGCTGGCAGGCCAGTCGATTGCCCTTGTCGGCATCGACATCGCGAGCGATTGCTACGTCGAGGCCACGCGGAACCTCAAGGAGATCCCGGAGATGGAGGAACTGTACACGTCCAGCGGCGACCACATGCTGATGGCGGAGGTCCGAGCGATGGACGGGGACTCGCTGGCGGACGTCATCGAAGACAAGATTCTCGCGCTCGACGGCGTTACCGCCGCGCATCCGTCGTTTCTCCAGGAACGGCTGAAGTAACGGGTTTTTAGACGCTCCAGCGCTGACTGCACGGTATGCTTTCTCGGCTGGTGCTCGGACTCGGGCCGACGGCCGCGGACCTTCTCGACGCGATTAGCGACGACCGCGGCGACCTGGCAGTCGTGACCCAGGACGAGCACCGTGCTGAAACGCTCCGGGCGGACGGTATCAACGTACTCGAAGCCGACCAGACTGATCCATCTGTTCTCGCCGATCTCGACGTTCACCCCGAGAGCGTCATCATCGCCAGCGAGGACCCCGAGCAGAATGCCGACGCGGCGACGGCCGCACGTGACTGCTTTCCCGACGTGTTCCTCCTCGCCTACGCCGGCCGCGGCGCGACGGCAGACCAGCGCGACCGACTCGACAGCGTGGCGGACCGGCTGGTTACGCCGGAGTCTGTCGTTACCGACTACGTCACCCAGTCGGTCGGCGACGAAGGAACGCGGGCCAGACAGCTCCATCAGGTACTGCGGGACATCGACGACCACCTCGCCGTCGTCACGCACGACAACCCCGACCCGGACGCGATTGCCAGCGCTGTCGCCCTCGGGGCGCTCGCTGAACGGGCCGATTGCGAGGTGACGATCTGTTACTACGGAGAGATTTCTCATCAGGAGAACCGGGCGTTCGTCAACCTCCTCGATTTCGACCTCCGGAACTTGGATGCTGACTCCCCGGACGAACTGGACGCGTTCGACGCGTTCGCGCTGGTCGACCACTCCAGAGCCGGTGTCAACGACCAGCTCCCACCGGAGACCCCCATCGACATCGTCATCGACCACCATCCGCCGCGCGTCCCGATCGAAGCCCGATTCGTCGATCTCCGGAGCGGCGTCGGGGCGACGAGTACGTTACTGGTCGACTATCTCCAGCGGTTCAACATCGACATTCCGACCCCAATCGCGACGGGCCTGCTGTTCGGCATCCAGGTCGACACGAAGGACTTCCGCCGGGAGGTCGCCGCCGCGGACTTCGAGGCCGCCGCGCATCTCGTGACGAACGCCGACATGGCGACGCTCCAGCGCATCGAAGACCCGAGCGTGAGCCCGGAGACGCTGTCGGTCATCGGCCGCGCGATCGCGAACCGCGAACAGGAGGGCTCGGTGCTTCTGACCGGCGTTGGCGAGATAACCGACCGTGACGCGCTCGCGCAGGCGGCCGACAGGCTGCTCGACCTCGAAGGCGTGCAGGCGACGATGGTGTACGGCGTCGTCGACGGGACGATCTACGCCTCTGCACGGGCTCGCGGGGCGGACATCGACCTCGGCGAGGCGCTGCGGGACGCCTTCGGACAGATCGGGTCCGCGGGCGGTCACGCCGATATGGCGGGCGCACAGATCGACCTGGGGATGATCACCGTCGACGAGCGCGAGGAGTCGCTGGAGGAGATCGTCCGCTCTATCGTCTCTGACCGGTTTCTCGACGCTATCCAGTCGCGGTCCCACCGGCTGCTCGGGCGCGTCTACGCACGCGCTGACTACGACGTGGCCGCGTTCACGGAGTCGACGGCGCTCAGACGGGACAGCGGAGACACCATCACGACGCCTGGAGACACGCCTGCAGGGTCGAGCGACGACACCGCAACGGACTGGAACAGCGATGTGCTGTTTCTGGAAGACGGCGACGAAGACGGAGGCGACGAGTCAGAACAGGCGGACGACGCGGCTGAGCCGCCGGACGACGAGTCAGAACAGGCGGACGACAGCCCGGAGACGCTCGTCGAACCCGACGACAGCGAGCCGCCGTAGGCGAGCCTTTTTTGCCGTCGGTCGAGAACATCGCGCCGATGGAGGAATCGAGTCGACCGACGGTCGGAGACTACATGACACGCGAGGTTGCCACCGTCGAACTCGACGACACTGTCGGGGAGGTCGCCCGACGGATCGCCGACAACGACCACTTCAGCGGGTTCCCGGTGACGGACGGCCGCCGCGTCGAAGGGTTCGTCAGCGCGCGCGACCTGTTGCTCGCGGAAGACCACGAGCCGATGTTCCGTGTGATGACCGACGACATCCTCGTGGCGCACCCGGACATGGCCGTTCAGGACGCGGCACGCGTCATCCTGCGGTCGGGCATCCAGAAACTTCCGGTCGTCGACGACGCCGGCCACCTCGTCGGCATCATCTCGAACGCCGACGTGATCCGCTCACAGATCGAACGGGCGACCCCGGGCAAGGTGGACAAGCTCGGCCGGACGCTGGAGAACATCCACGGTATCACGACACACGAAGGCCGACGGGAGGTGGAGCTCGACGACCTGACGCCGACACAGACGACGGTGTACGCCGACGAACTCGAAGGCCGGGTGTACGAACTGGAACGCGGGCTGGCGGAACCGCTCGTCGTCATCGACAACGGCGGGGACCTCCTGCTGGCTGACGGCCACCACCGCGTGAAAGCCGCCGCGCGGCTCGATATCGACGAAATGGACGCCTACGTCATCGTTCTCGACGAGACGGTCGAACTGGGGATGGCCGAGACGGCCGCAGACTCCGACCTGGAGTCGATCGACGATATCGAGGTCGTCGACTACGCGCACCATCCGCTCGTGCAGACGACGGAGCGGCTCCAGAATTAGTCCTCGACGGTGTGATTGACGGTAGCGTCCCACTTTGCCCGAACCTTCTTACTAAATCATGACATACACCGGAGTATGTTCGACGAGTCGGACCTCCAGCGCATCCGCGAGCAGAAAGACGAGTGGGAAGCCGAGACACTGGACCCCGTACTGGACGCCTACGGCGAACGCAAAGAGCAGTTCGCGACGGTCTCAAACCTCGACGTAGACCGGCTGTACACGCCGCTCGACGTGGACGACGTCGATTACGAGGAAGACATCGGCTTCCCCGGCGAGGAGCCGTTCACACGCGGTGTCTATCCGACGATGTATCGCGGCCGGCAGTGGACCATGCGGCAGTTCGCGGGCTTTGGGACCGCCGACGAGACCAACGAGCGATTCCACTATCTCATCGACGAGGGCCAGACCGGGCTCTCGACGGCTTTTGACATGCCGACGCTGATGGGGATCGACTCCGACGACGTGATGGCCGACGGCGAAGTCGGCAAGGAGGGCGTCGCCGTCGACACGCTGGCGGACATGGAGCGGTTGTTCGACGGCATCGACCTCGGTGAGGTGTCGACCTCCTTCACGATCAACCCCAGCGCCCCCGTCATCTACGCGATGTACATCGCGCTGGCCGACCAGCAGGGCGTCCCGCGCGAGGAGATCCGCGGAACCCTACAGAACGATATGTTCAAGGAGTTCATCGCACAGAAGGAGTGGGTCATTCCGCCGGAGCCGTCGCTGAAACTCGTCACCGACACCATCGAGTTCGCCAGTCAGGAGACGCCGAAGTTCAAGCCTATATCCGTATCGGGGTATCACATCCGGGAGGCCGGTTCGACAGCCGTACAGGAACTCGCGTTCACGCTCGCGGACGGTTTCGCCTACGTCGAAGACTGTCTGAACCGCGGGCTTGAGGTCGACGAGTTCGCACCACAGCTCTCCTTTTTCTTCAATTCGCACAACTCCATGTTCGAGGAAATCGCGAAGTTCCGTGCGGCCCGGCGCATCTACGCCCGCGTGATGGACGACTGGTACGACGCGGAGGCTGACGCGAGCAAGCAACTGAAGTTCCACACCCAGACCGCCGGGCAGTCACTGACAGCCCAGCAACCGCTGAACAACATCGTCCGCGTGACGATTCAGGCCCTCGCAGGTGTGCTGGGCGGAACCCAGAGCCTACACACCAACAGCTTCGACGAAGCGCTGGCGCTCCCATCGGAGCAGGCCGTTCGCGTCGCCCTCCGGACACAGCAGATCATCGCGGAGGAGTCGGGAGCCGCCGATATCGTCGACCCGATGGGCGGCAGTTTCGCCATCGAGTCGTTGACCGACGAGGTCGAGGAGAAGGCGATGGCCTACATCAACCACATCAGGGACGAACTCGGCGACGGCTCGGTCCGCGACGGCGTCATTCAGGGGATTCAGGACGGCTACTTCCAGCGTGAGATTCAGGACGCCGCCTACGAGTACCAGCAGCGTGTCGAGAGCGAGGAAGAAGTCATGGTCGGGGTTAACAAGTACACCGTCGAGGAAGACACCGAACCCGAGATTCTCACCGTCGACGAGGACGTACAGGAACGCCAGCGGGACAAGCTTGCGACGGCCAAGGCAGAGCGCGATGACGCGGCCGTGGAGGCGGCGCTTGACGAACTGCAGCAAGTGATCACCAACGGTGGGAACGTCATGCCCGTCATCATCGACGCGGTGAAAGCCTACGCGACGATGGGCGAGATCATGGCCGTCTTCGAGGCAGAGTACGGGAGCTATCAGGAAACGGCCAGCGTCGCCTGACTGGACAGAGCGTACGCTCAATCGTCGCTTGAAGAACTGTTTTCGAGGTGCAACCAACTTCCATCATCACCCGCATCAGGCACACTGATACGACCCGAGCCGTTCCTGGTCGACAGATTCGGACCCGTTCAGGTTGGTCGACTCGGTCAGGACAATCAACTCCACGCGTTCCATCGCGTCGTCGTGGCCTTGATTCCACCGGGAACACAGATACGTTGCGAGCGACTGTCGAAGACTGGGTTCGTGACGGGCTGTCCCGAGGAACTTCTTCCAGCGCTGGTTCGGAAACCGGTCTGACACCTCTGGCGGCCGGGAGAGAGTGACCGGCTCCCCGGTAAGCGCGTCGACCCGATTCCCGGACTCCAGGGGTGCCGGGGCCGCGTACCACCACGTTTCCTGTGGCGGGTCTGGCGCGAACATATACCAGCTCCGGTCCTCGATTCTGTCCGGCGTACCTGTCGGTGCGGCGACGAAGCCGACTGCGATAGCGTTGAGAACGACAATGGCGACGATCCCGAGCGCCGCTAGCGAAGCCGTCGTCGTAGGGAACCAGATCTGTGGCGGACCTGTCGCTGCATCCGGCCACCGCGGGCGCAACGCTTCGATAGCGGCGGGCCAGCGGTTCGCGAGCCCGTCCCAAAGCGGCGTCGGGAGAAACAGGACCAGCCCGAGAATCGAGACGAGCGGAAACACACCCAGGCGAAACGAGAACGCCATACAGACGTGTGCGGTGACGAACGCCGCGACCAGTGCCGTCCGATACCATCCGGTCCAGATGAGCAACAACGGGGACCCAACGAGCAAAGCGAGCCAGAGCCAGTTCCCCAGGACCAGCACCGGGTCCCAGCCCGCAACCACGTCACCAAGCCGGACAGTGAGGTGGTCGAGCTGGAACGCGTACTGCACCGCAGTCCCTTGGTGCCAGTACGTACCACGAAGCTTCATGAGGCCGTTCGTCACGTACACGGCAAGCACTTGGAGAAGGATTCCTGCAGTGCCGGCGGTGGCGACCCGTGTCGAGGCGGAGTCCGGCGGCCCATCTTCCCAGGCACAGCCGAGCGGGAGCAGGAGACTCCAGAACAGCAGCCGGCGAAACAGCGTATCGCCGGCGTTGAGGACGACAGGGTTCCGGAGCTGTATCGATACGAGCAGGACGAACGCGACGCCCGCGCTCAGGCGAGGGTGGTAGCCGACCACCAGCGCCAGTCCTGCGAGCGCCGTCAGTCCGAGGGCCACCAGCGGGAGCCAGACGGCCCCCGAGAAAGCGAGCGGCGACACGTCTCCCAGAACCGGATACAGTTCAGCCAGTGTCGAGCGCGGGAGCGCGCCGCTATCGGTGTAGAACGCAACGATGTCCGACCACCGCAGAGTGATGTCGGCGAGGAGACACAGCCCGAGCGCCGCTCTGAACGCTGCGAGCGCACGTCGGTCGATAGCGATCCTGCGGACCAACCACTGACGGAGGGGAAATTCGGGGCGCATCTGTAGGGAGGGCGGCGAGACACCGGCTTGTCGTCAAGCAGGCGACTAGCAGCCGATTTTCTGTCGGCTTAAAATAAACTAACGGAATCAGGCTATCAGAAAGCTGAAGCGTACACAGCGGTACGAGGAACTGGTTCACACGGCCAGATATACTGCAGCAACGGACACTCAGGAACTGGCCGCGTCGTCGATTCGCTCGGAGACGTACACGACGAGGCCAAGCAACACGCCGAGGACGATGCCGATGGTAACGAACCCGTAGATAGCGACGCCGAACGGCGTTGGCGGCAGCGCAATCACACCGAACAGTTCGGGTTCGAGGTCCTCCGGTCGGATACTGCCAAGAACGAATCCCATTACACCCGCGAGAACGACAATAGCAACGTACAGACGAAGGACGATTTGCTGCCCGGACCTGGCCTCGGCTGGCTCGCTCATGTGTGAACAACGGCTCGAAGACGATTAGCCTTTTTCACTTCCACGCCGTAGCTATCCTATGTCACAGAAGGAACTGTTGTTTCTCGTCCTGACCGGAATCGCGCTCATGATGTTCGTGACGGCCATGGTACTCGTCTCCGGCGCGAGCTAACAGGCACTGTCAGTTCGGGCGTGGCTGCGAACGACAAAAAGTAGACGAAAACAGAATTCGGCCGCTTACGAGTCGTCTTGTTCTTCCTGGCCGCCGTCAGCGAGCAGCGACGGGTCCTTCTCCGGTGCTTCGGCTTCGAGTTGCTCGTCGAACCACTGGAACTCACGGTCTAGCATGCCGTCGCGTTCGAGGTTCCACGGGTCGCCGTCCTCGACTTTCGGGCCTTCGAGCCAGGACTGGACGATGTTCCAGACGAAGAACAGCTGGCCGATGAACAGGATGAGTGCGCCCACCGTCGCCGCCTGGTGGAAGGTGCTGACCTGCGTCAGCGGCGCGATAGCGCCATCAAACTGGTAGGTGGCGTACCGGCGCGGCATCCCCAGATAGCCGAGCGCGAGCATCGCGAAGAACGTGATGTTGGTCCCGACCATCGAGAACCAGAAGTGCGCCTTCCCGAGCGTGCGCTGGTACATCCGCCCGGTGAATATCGGGAACCAGTAGTAGATGCCGGCGAAGGCCGCGAAGCCGATGGCACCCATCACGATGTAGTGGAAGTGTCCGACGACGTAGTAGGTGTCGTGCAGAATCAGGTCGACGGGAATGGAGGCGAGGAACACGCCAGTCACACCGCCGATGATGAAGTTCGAGACGAAGCCGATACAGAACAGCATCGGCGTCGTCAGGCGCAGGCGGCCGTTCCACATCGTCGTGATCCAGTTGAACGTCTTGACTGCGCTCGGTATCGCGATAGCCAACGAGACAGCCATGAATGAGGCCCGGAGCCGCGGGTCCATACCCGTCGAGAACATGTGGTGGGCCCAGACGCCAAAGGAGAGGACCCCGATGGCGAGCGTCGAGTAGACGACGAACTTGAAGCCGAACAGTTTTCGGCCGGAGAACTTCGGCAGGATGAGGCTGACCAGTCCCATCGGCGGCAGGACGAGGATGTACACCTCGGGGTGGCCGAAGAACCAGAACAGGTGCTGCCACAGCAGCGGGCCGCCACCCTCGACGGCGAAGAACGTCGTCGAGAGGTTCCGGTCCAGGAGGAGCATGACGATGGCGCTCCCCAGCAGCGGGAACGCGAACAGGATGAGCGCGGACTGGGTGAGGATCGTCCACGAGAAGATGTCGAGGTTCGCCCAGTTGACCTCCTCGTTGCGCTCCGTGAAGATGGTCGCGATGAAGTTGATCGCCCCCATCGTCGCTGCAACGCCCGAGAGGTGCAGTCCCAGCAGCATCAGGTCGACGCCGGGGTTCGCCTGCTCGACCGACAGCGGCGTGTACATCGTCCAAGCCGTACGAGCCGGCTCGATCATGTTCTCGGTTACCGGCGCGAGGAAGAATCCGGCCCAGATAAGCAGGGCCGCCGGCGGAAGCAGCCAGAACGCGATGGCGTTGATACGCGGGAACGCCATGTCGTCAGCCCCGATGAGCAGGGGGATGAAGTAGTTCGCGAACGCCGCGATGATGGGCGTCCCGAACAGGAACAGCATCGTGATGCCGTGACTCGTCAGGATGGAGTTGTAGGCGTTGTTGCCGAGGATGGCCCCGGCGGGCGTGACGAGCTGGAGGCGGATGAGCATCGCCATGATGCCGCCCACGGCGAATGCGATGACCGCGTACACCCCGTACAACAGACCGATGTCTTTGTGGTCGACGGTTGTTAGCCAGCGAATGATACCTGCGGGTTTCTCACGGTTGATGACCGCTGCCTCGTCACCCGTGACGGCCCCGCCACCCGCGAGCGGCGTATACGAACGCCAGTTCTCGACACGGGTGAGAAGCGCGGCGACGCCGACGAGGAGGACGGCCATCAGCCCCGTCAGCACAATATCTCCTGCTACCATAGTCGTCCTTCAGGACTGGGACATTATCAAAGGGTCGATTCCTGCAGCAACGATCATAAAACACGGCTTCCATCCGGCGGTGAAACCGCAGAAAGGAGGGACCACCTCGCACTGTCATCCGGTGGCGACCGCGGTCGGCCTTCGAAACGGTTTGTCTGGAACTGTCAGATCAGTCTTCGTGGCCGAGTTCGCCGCTCTCCTTCTCAGCGTTCTCGACGGCCTTCCCCGCGTAGTAGGTCAGGACAGCGAGCAGCAGGAACATCGAGATGATCAGTGCGAACTGCATTCCGGAGAAGACGGGATCCGTTCCGAATGCCGGGAACGCGGCGAACGCGACGATGAAGAAGAGGAGGATCCCGAGCGGGATAACGTTCACAGTGAGGTCGAGCAGGGTGTCTTTTTCGAACCCGAACAGTGCCATGCCTGTCCGTTAGAACAGGTCGGTAAATAGAGTGTTGGTTTCCGAACCGGGCGGGTACCCGTCTCAGGCCGCGGTCTGTTCCATTATCGAGGCGACGCCACCCATCGCGATCATCACGGTGCCCGCCGCGGCGACGGCCACCAGCCGAGTGAGGAGTGGCCCGGTCCCGACGTTCGAGAGCGCGATATCGGCGACCGGGACCTGCCAGAGCGCAAACGCGGCGGCGAGGACGATAAGAACCACTCCCACGCCCAGCAGGGTCGGCCACGGCCGTTCCACGTACCCGGACTCCGTGAGGATACCGGCGATACTGCCGCCGAACAGTATCAGTCCGAAGACGGCTACCGGAAAGAGTCCGACGAACACGCCGATCTCTGACAGTGCTAATCCCAGTGCGACGAACAGCGGCCACGGGCTCGCAGTCGGATACTGGTCGCTTAGTCCCGGCTCCTCTGCCATACACGCACTTACACTCGAATCGACATATGTCCATCGGACCGCGCCCGTGGGCACAAACTATTTGTCTGCCATCCGGCTTGGTGGGAGTAATGAGTACACGCACGGTCGAACGGGTCGACGGCTGGGAGTCGGTTCCGTTCGACGGCGGGTTCGCGGGCCTGCAAGACCTCGCCGGGCAGGAGTTCTCCGGCGCGGTCATCACGGGTCCGACGCGCCTGTTCATGTTGAACGGGACCGTCGTCGGCGTCCTCGACGGCACTATCGAGGACTTCGAGGACGCGTCGGGAACAGCCAAGCGATCACCCCACGAGGCCTTGCCCCTGCTTGCAGTGATGCAGGAGCGGGCCGACGAGGTGAAAGCGCAATACTACACCGAAGACACCGCGCTTGCAGACGTCGATCAGACCCTGTCGAGCGGCAACTTTACGGGCTTTATCGAACTTTCAGAAAACGTCCTCTCGGGGGACTACTACACTGTCTACCACCAGGGCCGCTCGATGAGCGTGGCGTGGGTCGGGAACTCAGACAATCTCATCACCGACGACGAGGCGTTCGAGACGGCCAACGACGAGGTCGGCATCTACGAGGTCATGCCGGTCGACATCGAGCCGATCGAGATTCCGGAACCGCCGGAATCCGCGGCGGACGAGCAGTCAGCGGACCCGGCGGCCGCCGGCGTCGATCCGCTCGACGCTGGCGACGAGACGGCTGTCGCCGACGTACCCACCGACGAGGGTGCAGTGGATAGCACGCCGACAGAGACGGCAGCACCGGACGAACCGACACCACAGGACGACGCCAGCGATGAACTGGCGGACCCATCCCCGGACCCCGTCGGAGATACCGAAGCCGGTGGAACCGACGAGGCTGAACAGGCCCAGACCGCAGCAGAGTCGACACCGGACCGCGGCCCTGCAAGCAGCGGCCCGCCGGGGTCGAAAGCCGCCGGCGCGACTCCGGGCCGGTCCCGCCGCAGTTCTGAGTCGGACGAGCAATCGAGCGTGGACGAGAAGCCGAATGCGGACAGCCGGTCAGACAGCGGAGCGACCGACCGGGCGGCGACAGATACTGACACCGCGACACGGACGGAACCGAACAACGACGCCGCGACACGGACGGAACCCGACAACGACGCCGTCGAACGGGAGACCAGAGTGCGTGAGACTGCCGGGGAGACCGAACCGAATCGCCCGGCGACGGACCCGTCACAAGCGCAGGAATCCCAGCAGGCGAGTGCTCGGAACGCCCCGGCACAGAGCGACCAGACGGCTTCGACGGACCGTCGCGCCGAACCGACCGACGCGAAACCGGACCAGAGCACCGAGTCACGGCCGTCCCAGGCACAGCCCGGGACTGGAGCGGCAACGTCGACGCCGGACGCCGGTTCTGGCGGGTCAACCACGGACCTGGAGACGCGCTCGGTCCCGTCGCTGGACCCGAACAAATCCGGGGGTGCTCGGGAAAGCATGACAACCAGCGTGTCCCCCACCCAGACGCCACCGAAAGGTGGGCAACAGGCATCGACGCCGCGACGTGACCAGCCAGCACAGGACGACTCGGCACCGTCGACCGAATCCAGTGTACAGGGACCAGCACCGGCACAGGAGAGCCGTAGCACACCTGCGAAAGACCCACAGCCGGCCGAGACGCCCAAGACCCAGCCTTCGACAGAGGACCAGCGCCAGTCCCCTGCCGACGAAGAGCCGACACCACACGAGCAGGAGCGCGTCGCGGAACTGGAGTCCGAACTGGAACAGCGGGCCGAGACGGTGTCGGAACTGGAATCCGAACTCACAGATCTGGAAGCCACGAACCAGGAACTCCGGGACGAGCGCGACCGCCTGGAGTCGGAGCTAGCCGACGCACGGGCCGAGATCGACCGACTGGAGGAACAACTCGACGAGCAGGACGACACCGCTGCGGGTGGCACCCGGCTCAGCGTCGGCGAGGCGATAAACGGGACGAACCTCTTCGTCAGGTACGACTCGAAGGGCAAAGCGACGCTGGAGGAAGCCAAGGACGGCGAGGCGAGTCGCGAGGAAGTCGAGGCGAACCTCAGACTGGAGTACCACACGCAGTTCGAGGCCGAGGGGGCAACGGTCAACGGGACGCCCTTCGAGGAGTTCCTCGAAGACAGCATCCAGTACCGCTTCGTCAACTGGCTCATCCGGAACCTCCTCTACGAGATTCGGGACACCGGCCACGCGGGAGCGATGAAGGACCTCTACGAGGGCCTTCCGGCTATCGACCGCGCCGAACTGAACGGCAACGTCACGGTGACCTACACGGAGGACGGCCAGGAGAACCGCTCGCAGGAGCGGTTCGACGTCGTCGTCCGCGACCGGATGGGGAACCCGCTGGTCGTCGCCAACATCAACGACTCGCGCGAACCGGCCTCCGAGGGCCAGATGTCGGACCTCATCCGGAACGCTGAACGGGTCGGCAACGCCTCCGGATCGCTTGCGTCGGCGTTTCTCGTCACGAGCAGCTTCTTCGAGCCGGGGGCGCTCGAAACCGCCGAAGAAGCCACTTCCAGTGGGCTGTTCAACCGCGATAAGCGGAAGAGCTTCGTGAACCTCTCGCGCAAAGAGGGCTTTCACCTCTGCCTGTTAGAAGCGAGAAACCAGGAGTTCCACCTGGCGGTCCCGGAACTCTGAGAAAGAAGCTTAGCCTTCGATTTCGGCTGCGTCTTCGATCTTCATACCTTCGAGCTTGTCGATGATTTCGTCGACCTTCTCGTCAAGGTCGTCGACGAACTCACCAGTCTGTTCGGTCGTGATCGCACCCTGGCTGGAGGGCTCGATGAGGTTCTCCTCTTCGAGAACGCGCAGGGAGTACCGCACCTTGTGGTGCGGGTAGCCGGTTTCGTTGGACATCTTCACGATACCGATAGGCTCGTTCTCGATAACCATGCGAAGCACCTGCAAGTGGCGCTCCAGCATGTCAACTTCCTTTTCAAGCCTGTCTATCATGGCAATTGTTAACTTGTGTTTGCGGTATTTAAAGGTTCTCCCTCGGCCAATCGCTACAACGTTGATACGTTCGAACAGGGGTGTCTTAAAACCGTCGTAACGGTTCACATGGGTACTGCTCACGAGCGTGATTTCCGGACCGTAATCTGTTTATCACGGTGGATGGAAGGTGCGTGCGATGACCGTAACCATCGTCGGCTCACAGCTCGGCGACGAAGGGAAGGGCGGCATCGTCGACCTGTACGGCGACGACGTGGACGTCGTCGCGCGCTATCAGGGCGGCGACAACGCCGGCCACACCGTCGTCCACGAGGGCGAGGAGTACAAGCTCTCGCTGGTTCCGAGCGGAGCCATCCGCGGCAAGGTCGGCGTCCTCGGCAACGGGTGCGTCGTCAATCCGCGGACGCTGTTCGACGAGATAGACACGCTCCAGGAACGGGGCCTCGACCCGGACGTTCGCATCGCCGAACGAGCACACGTCATTCTTCCGTTCCACCGCGTGCTCGACGGTATCGAGGAGGAACTAAAAAGCGAAACGGATGACGAAGTCGGGACAACGGGCCGCGGTATCGGCCCGACCTACGAGGACAAGGCCGGCCGGCGCGGCGTCCGCGTCGGCGACCTGCTCGACCCGGACGTGCTCCGGGAGCGCCTCGAATACGTCGTTCCGCAGAAGCGGGCTGTCGTCGAGGACGTGTACGACCTCGATGTCGACGAGCTTGACGATCCGGACGCCTTCGACGTGGACGCCATCTTCGAGGAGTTCCGCGAGTTCGGCCGCCGCTTCGAGGCCGAAGACATGACCGTCAACGCTGGGGCCTTCCTCAGTGCGACCATCGACGAGGGCCAGAACGTCATGCTGGAGGGCGCACAGGGGACCATCATAGACATCGACCACGGGAACTACCCCTACGTCACGTCATCGAACCCGACGGCTGGCGGCGCGGCGACCGGGACCGGACTCAGCCCCGGCGTTGTCGGCGACGGCGAAGTTATCGGTATCGTGAAGGCATACCTCACCCGTGTCGGAAGTGGCCCGCTACCGACCGAACTCGGCGGCGTCGTCGGCGACACACCCGACTACGACGAGCAGGGCGAAGGCGAGAACGAGGAGCTAGCGAACTACATCCGCGAGAAAGGCGGCGAGTACGGGACCGTTACCGGCCGCCCGCGACGTGTCGGTTGGCTCGACCTGCCGATGTTGCGCCACTCCACGCGCGTGTCCGGCTTTACCGGTATCGCCATCAACCACCTCGACGTGCTCGCCGGCCTCGACGAAGTGAAAGTCGGTCACACGTACACGCTCGACGGCGAGGAACTGGCGTCGATGCCCGCGACGACCGAGCAGTGGAAGCGCTGTGAAGCCAACTTCAAGTCCTTCGACGGCTGGCCCGAGGTCGACTGGGCGGACGCCGCCGACGAGGGGTACGACGCACTCCCCGAGAACGCGAAGGCCTACGTCGAATACATCGAATCCGAACTCGACACGCCGGCCTACGCCATCGGCGTTGGCCCCGGCCGCGGCGAAACCATCGTTCGCGAGCATCCGTTCTAGGGGCTGTTCTCCCTACTTCGACGCGGCGTTCACACACGATTACCCAGTGACGTGGCGACACTCACTGGGAGAGCGGCAGACTTTTGCGACCGCCGGTCTTGGTCGAATGTATGAAAGAGGACTTGATGGAAATTATTTGCTGCCCTCTGGACAAGCACGACCTCGACCTCGAAGTGACAGAGCGCGATGACGACGAGATCCTGGCGGGCGAACTCGTCTGTACCGAGTGCAGCGAGACGTTCCCCATCGAGGACGGCATTCCGAACCTGCTCCCGCCGGACATGCGCGACGAAGCACCGGCCTGAACCTTTTTTTCCTCGCCCCGCGGAGTCACGTCCGTGCCTGACTCCCTGCCCGTGCACCTCAACCGGACGGACATCCACAGTCTGGAGGTTCCAAACGAGTTCGACGCGACAGGGAGTTTCGACGTACGATTAGTCAATCACGGCGAGGCCCTGCACGTCCATCTCCACCTCGACGACTCGCTTTCCTCCGTCGCATCGCTCGACGCCACGAACCACCACGTACGGGCCGAAACCGACCGACTGGTCAGGATAACTGTCGACGGTGACGGCCCGGTCCGCGGCAAGCTAAAGGTCGTGACGGGGTACGGCGCCGAGACCCGGTACATCGACATCTACATCCCGGAAGGCGGGACCGAGAACGAACCGGTCATCGTCGACGACGAGCTGTCGAAGCCACAGCCGAAATCGGCGACGGAATCGGAACCCGGGCTCGAAGACCTGTCCGCGGGACCGATACTGGCGGCTGGCGGTTTCACGGTCCTGATTGCGGGCCTCATCACGCTGGTTCTCACCGAGAGCCTGCTGTTGACCGCTGTCGCAGTCCTCGCAGTCACAATCGTGCTGGGACTTCTGTCCGTCGCCGTTCGCTCGTCCTGAACCCCGTTACTGTTCCGTCTCGACGCCGCCGAGGTTCCCCTCGTCGTCGAACAGCTTCGCGCGCAGGAACCGCGCCCGGTACCGGTTGGCTCCCTCGTAGATGTCCGCCTCGCGGATGTCCTCGGCCTCGCCGTCGGCGACGGCATCGATGATGGCCTCGACCTGCTCTTTTTCGCTGGGCGTGAGTTCGAACTCGTAGGTCTGGCTCGTCTCGCCTTCGAGTTTCGTCCACTGGCGTGCGCCAGCGATGACGAGGGAACAGGGTTCACGGCAGGGGAATTTCCCCGACCCACCGTCGACATCGAGCTCGGTCTCGTCGTCGTACTGCCACTCTCGGCGCTTGAGACACTGGGAGTCGTCACAGCAAGCCTCGGCGACCCAGTTGACGTGTTCGTAGCCGTCGCCGCGGTCCCAGGTCTTGACGACGCCGTAAATGCCCGTCTGGCGGTCGACGGTGTCGCGCCAGTGGCTCACGTCCAACTCGCCCTCGCGCTCACGGTGCCAGTTCGAAATCGTGGCCGGATAGAAGAAGTCCACCGCCTGGACTAGCTCCGTCGGTCCGAGTTCGGGAAACACCCAGCCTGACTGGAGAGTGGGGGCTGTTTTCAGCGGGCGGTAGCGGTCACGGTCGTCGTGTTTGGCGAGGGTACGGGCGTCCAGTGGGTCGTCGTACGCGTCCAGCGAATCGGCGTCTGTCCCCGTGTCGTCTACGTGGCGGAGGTCGTACACCCGCTCGTCGTCCTCGTCCAGTGTCACGGTAATCGAGAGCTCACCCCACGTCGTCGTCAGCCCCTCTCGTAACTGGTCGTATCGGTCCGGAATCGGCGTCGACTCAGCGTTTTCGAGCCACCGGAGATACGCCCAGCGAGGCTCCGCCTGAGGCGCTTTTGCGTGCCAGAAGTACCAGTTCGAGATGTACTCGGGGTACGACGCGGCCAGGCCATCGAGGTCCGCGATACTCGTACTCTCTGCTTCCGCTGTCGTCTCGACGGCGTAGCGTCCACCCTCGACCGCTGCCTCGATACCGTCGAACGCGATACCGTCCGACGCCGCCTCGGCGAACGCCTCGACATGGGTGTCGTCCATACCGCCGCCGTAGGTGTCGCACCGGGAAAAGTCGCCTGTTCCGGCAATCGGAGTGGAGATAGTTCCAAATTCGGCAAAATTATATTTTACAAGAATCGTAGATGATTTATGACATCTTGGTGGGGGCGGTCCGTGTCCGGAGGTGGACGCTGTGGACTGGCCGACTGACCGGGGGTTACAGGTCCGAATGGCGACTGCTGTCGTCCTTGTGGGACTCCTCCCGGTGGGGTTCGTCTACGCAGGCCTTGCACTCGTGAACACGGCCGGAATATGGCTGGCGAAGCTAGCCACCGACTGGGTGCTGGCCGGCGAGTTCTACATCGAGCCGTGGCTGGTCGCTGGCGGCGTCGTGGTCGGGTTCGCCGCGCAGTTGGCCGTTGGCGACACCATCGCCCTGCGGGCGCTGGACGCTCGCCCCGTGGGCCCCGACGACGAACCCGGTCTGGTTGAAAACGTGACACGGCTAGCGCAATCAGTGAACCTTCCGGCACCGGCAGTCGCCATTGCAGACAGCGACGCGCCGAACGCATTCACTGTTGGCCGGAGTCCCGACAGCGCCACGCTGGTGCTCACGACCGGACTGCTCGACGCACTCGACGACGACGAGCGCGACGCCGTCATCGCCCACGAACTCGCTCACATCAAGAACCGCGACGCCACCGTGATGTCGCTTTCCTACGTGCTCCCGACGCTAACCTACAGCCTCGCAGCCAGCACCCTCGGGCTTCTTCAGGCCATCCCCGGTGCTTTCACCGGCTTCCGACACACCGATAGCGACAGCGCCCGGGGCCTCCTACTCGGCATCTTTATTTTGACAGTCAGTGCCTTACTGACGCTCGCTGTCTCAGCCGTGTTCTGGCTCGCCAGTTTCACGCTGTTTCGCGTGCTCTCGCGGTACCGCGAGTACGCCGCAGACCGCGGGGCCGTCGCTATCACCGGCGACCCTGCGGCGCTCGCCAGCGCGCTGGCGACCATCGATGACGAGATGGCGGCGGCCCCAGACCACGACCTCCGGGCGCAAGACGGTGGTCTCGACGCGCTCTATATCGCACCCATCGACGAGACACAGTTCAAAGACGCGCCTGATTTCGTTGCCAACGACGTGTTCCCCCAGACCCA
Source organism: Haloarcula sp. CBA1115 (assembly GCF_000827835.1). Taxonomy (NCBI): domain Archaea; kingdom Methanobacteriati; phylum Methanobacteriota; class Halobacteria; order Halobacteriales; family Haloarculaceae; genus Haloarcula; species Haloarcula sp. CBA1115. Next base: position 426,264 of record NZ_CP010529.1, read on the forward strand.
TCCGCCAACCGAGGCCCGCATCGAACGACTGGAGACGATGGCCCGGGAGGGACCGTCGTGACCGAGTACAGCCGACGAACCGTTCTCACGGGGCTTACCGGCGTTATCGGGTCGCTCGCCGGGTGTGGCTATCGCCCCGGCCCGGGCGATAAGAAGTGGGAAACCGCCGACGACGGCGGCCGTCTGGTCACGCTGGTCGACGGGACGCTGTTCGAGGTCACGTTCGAGACCATGGACTTACTCGACGACAACTCGGCTGGGGCCGTTGCTCGGTACAATCTCGTCGACGGTTCCCGGCTGGGCCGGTTTGAGTTCGAGGGCGTCGCGGTAGACTGGGCCAGCCATGCGGCCCGCCTCTACGTCGGGACAGCGGCCGGTCGGGTCATCGGGGTGGCCGGGGACGGACGAGACTGGACGAAAACAGTCGAAGAGCCAGTGTCGAGCGTCGCCGCCGCTGACGGCCGCGTGTATGTCGGGACCGAGAGCGGGAATCTCCTTGCCTTCGCCAGCGAAGGAGGGGCCAAGCAGTGGTCGAAGTCCCTCCCCGTCCCTGCAGACCCGTATAAAAACAACGTGCCGACAGTCGGTGCGGGACCAGGCTGTCTCGCCGTCGACTGGGGGACTGGCGACGAGTTCCGACTCGACGTGTTCGCACCGGACGGCTCACCCCTCTGGAACCGAACGCTCCAGCGGAGCCTCAACGGGCGGCCACATGTCCGCGGCGACGCGGTTTACGTCCGCTCGGAGTTTCTTCAGGCGTTCGACCGTGACTCGGGGACGCGCCGCTGGGTCAACGAAAATGTCACCACTCCGGGTGGACCGTTGCGGTTTAGCCGCGACGGCGATACCGTCTACGTTCCGGAGCGACACGCCCTGATAGCTGTTGCGACCGCTGACGGCACTGAGCGATGGCGGTTCAATGACGAACGGTACGCGGGCATGGAACAGGGGCGAAGCGCGTACCAGACGGATATCGGTGCGACGGGCGCGGCCCCGGCTCCCGAGGGTGGGTCGGTGTTCCTCAACACGAAACACCACGGCCTGTTTCAGTTTGACAACGGCGGGAGCCTGAAATGGCACGAACCCCGTCTCGACTTCAGCTTCCTCTATGCGGTCACAGAGAACGCGATAGTCCACTCCGGTGACGAAGCAATCGTCGCTCGCTATCGGTAGTCCCCGCCGTCGGCGATGGGTCCGCTAGTCGCCCGCGGCGGTGGTGCCCCGCCGGTCTCCGCACGGACCTGCTCGATAGCGCTTCGCACGTCGGCCCCCGCGTCACCGGCCCGTTCGAGTACCACGTCGGCCATCAACGGCTCCGTCCCGACCGCGCCGGCGTACCAGATGTCGTGGCCCTCGACAGTTGTCGGTACGTCGTATCCCGTTCGGTAGTCGTCGGTCAACCCCATGTCCTCGGGGATGTCCTCCTGCGTGTGGAAGCCGTCGGCGATGAACAGCGGGACGACGACGATGTCGTCGCTCTCGAAGTAGTCAGCCACATCGTCGACCTCGGGGTCCTCGTCCATGAACAGCGACTGCACCTCGTCGAAGCGGTCCCGCTCACGGATGCGGTCGGCGTGGTACTGAATAGCCTTCGCGGAGTTCTCGTTACGCTCCGTACCGTGGCCGACGACCGCGAGGCCGAATCCGTCGCCGACATCTGGGTCACCGGTGACGGACTCGGCCCGCTGGACGATGACATCACTCATCGAATCGTGCGTCCCGACCGGACCACAGTAGTGGACGGTCTGGTCCGTGTCTTCGGCGGTCAGCGTCGCGTTTGTCGCGCTCGTCCCGTCGGAGTCCCACAGCTCGGGGTCCCAGCCCTCCAGACGGAACTCCCGGGGGATGACCTGCTCGGTGAAGTAGCCCTCCGAGATGAACAGCGGAACCAGATACACCTCGTCGGCGTCGACGGTCCGCAGCGCCTCCCGGAACGACGGTTCCTCCTTCCAAAAGGATTCACGGACCTCGCTAAACGCGCCGGTCGCCCGAATCGTGTCCGCGTGGTCGTAGGTGGGCGTACTCGACTCGGCGTTCAGGTGAGAGCCATGGGCCGCGATAACGAGCGCTTCGTCCATATCCACCGGTTGGTGCGAGCCGTCCTTAGGGCCTTCGTTGGCCTGCCCGGATAGCCGGCAGGCTGTTCAACGTTGAACGCCGAAAGTGTGTACTTGCCGACCGATTCCACTCGGTCACAGCCCGAACAGGAGGACGTAGAACAACACCCCAGCGGCTGCCAGCAGTGCGGCGTGTCCCAGCGCGCCAGCAGCGACGACGATGCCACCGATGACTCGTTCCGCCGGTTCCAGGGGCTGTCCGAACACTTGCCGTTCGCGTTGTGCAATAGCCATTGTCCTTCCCTCATGTAGAGAGACGGCCTCCTGTGGCACAATCCCCTATGACTGTTCTCAGTCGCTGGGAGTGGTCCCGAAGTTCTGCGGGTCCAGCGCGCCCGTTTACCGTTCATCACAGGACGGCGAGGCCCCTCGGTAGCGAGCGGCCCCGTGGAACCGCGTTCGCTCGCGCCTGATAGAACGACTTTTGCCCACGCCGCCCGTGGCCGACGCCAATGTCACTCGCAGCCGCGACCAGGGATGCCGTCCGCGAGCGGCCGTTTCTCTACGACGCACTCCGGGCGGGCATCGTCAACTACACGGCCGCCGCACGTACGCTCGACATCGACGGCGAGGAGGAAGCCGTCGCGACTGCGCTCCGTCGGTTCGCCGAGGAACTGCCCACCGACCCGCCACACGACAGCGACGCCAGGGTCTCGATGCAGAGCGGGCTTGGCCGGGTCGAGTCCCCCGATGCTGAGTCGGCCGCCGTCCTCACAGTCGGCGACGCCGCCTTCGCCGATGGCGCCGGTTCGCTGACTGGCATCGTCGCCACCGGTGACCTCTCGGCGGCGGCGCTGGCCGAGGTGCTGGGACGCCTGCGAGCGACCGATATCTCGACCGAGGCCGCCGGCGTCACCGACGACGCGCTCGTCGTGGTAGTGAGTCGCCGCGCGGGACCGGACGCGCTCCGAGTGGTCGAAGCGACTGTACAGGGGTGAGCCGCCTTCCGACGGCTTAAAGCGGGCGGCCCCAGTTTGCCCCGATAATGACGCTTCGTGTGACGAACACGTTGACCGGTGAGAAAGAGCCCTTCGAGCCGCGCGACCCCGACTCCGTGCTGTTGTACTACTGTGGGCTGACGACCTCCGACCCACCCCACCTCGGGCACGCGCGCGGCTGGGTCCATGTCGACGTGATGGCCCGCTGGCTCGACCACCTGGGCTATGACGTCCACCACGTCGAGAACTTCACCGACGTCAACGAGAAGATCGTCGCCCGCGTCGGCGAGGACGGCGACAGCGAGGCCGACGTGGCCCGCCACTACGTCCAGCAGGTCATCGACGATATGCGCTCGCTCAACCTCGGCCGCGCGGAGGTGTACCCCCGCGTCTCAGAGCACGTCCCGGAAATCATCGACCTCGTTGAGCGACTCATCGAGCAGGGCCACGCCTACGAGCAGAACGGCTCCGTCTACTTCGATGTGACGAGCTTCGAGGACTACGGGAAACTCTCGAACCAGTCCGTCGACGACATCGAATCACAGGGCGCGGACACCGAAGGGGAGAAGCGGCACCCCGCAGACTTCGCGCTCTGGAAGGCTGGCGGCGTCGATCCGGCAGACATCGCCGAACATCAACATCCCGAGGCCGCACCCGCCGAGGAAGCCTGCCAGACCGCTCAGATATGGGACTCGCCGTGGGGCGAGGGGCGACCCGGCTGGCACATCGAGTGCTCGGCGATGTCGATGACCCACCTCGACGAGTCCATCGACATCCACGTCGGCGGGCAGGATCTCGTCTTCCCCCACCACGAGAACGAGGTGGCCCAGAGCGAGGCCGCGACCGGAAAGCAGTTCGCGAAGTACTGGCTCCACGTCCGCCTGCTTGAAACCGAGGAGGAGAAGATGTCCTCCTCGCTTGGCAACTACTTCACCGTCGCCGATGCCGTCGAGGAGTTCGGCTCCGACGTGCTTCGGACCTTCCTGCTGTCGACGGCCTACACCTCGCGGGCGACCTACAGCGACGAGACCATCTCGGAGGCTGAAGAGCGCTGGGACCGCCTCTCTCGCGGCTACGAGCGAGCGGCCGAGGCCTGCGACGGCGTGGACGCCTACGCGAAGGTAACCGACGAGACGCTTCGTGACGCTGTCGCAGACGCCCGCTCGGCGTTCGAGGCCGCGATGAACGACGACTTCAACACGCGGGAGGCGATGACCGCGCTGCTCGACCTGACGGCCGCAGTGAACTCCCATCTGGATGCCCACGAGCAACGGGACTACCAGGGGCTCCGCCGCGCTGTCGAAACGTTCGAGGAACTCGGCGGCGGCATCCTCGGGCTGGCGTTCGGCGACGACGACAGCGGCGACGTGTCGCTTGCCGGCGACGTGGTCGATCTGGTTCTGGACATCCGCGAGCAGGAGCGAGAGGCCGGTAACTACGAACGCGCCGACGAACTCCGGGACGAACTGGAAGCGCTCGGCGTCGAGGTGCAGGACACCGACGACGGGCCGACCTACCGGCTCTGAAAGGGGACGACAGACCGGTTCTAGGACGTTTATCGACGGTGTTTTGTACCTTAGTTAACAGCTTGGGCGGCCAAGTACTTTATATACTGGACACAGTGTAGGAACAACAATGCGAAAGGGCATCCTCACGCTTCTCGTCGGGTTACTCGTCGCCTCGTCGGGCTGTGTCGGCCTGATAACCGGGGAGACAGTCGAGTTCGACTCCGCACCGGCGTCAGTCGGCGACAGTGCGCTCGAAGAGACCGGCTACGAGCAGTCGATGGCTGACGAACAGACTATCGAGCGGACGGTCACCGTCGCCGGGCAGGAGCGAACCATCCGCGTCACGAACCACGTCCGACAGTACGAGCGTGGCATCGACCTCGGACCGCTCGGTGAGGTCAACGCCGGCCGATTCATCGTCTTCTCGACGCCCAGCGCCAGCGTCGCGGGGAAGTCGCTGAACCCGGCCGCCAGCTGGTCCAACGAACGCCTCGTCGAGGAAGTCGCCAGCCGGAACGACCAGATAAACGATGTCCAGTTCGAACGCAACCGCTCGGTGGAGGCACTGGGCGAGTCCCGTGAGGTGGCCGTGTTCTCCGGAACGACGAGCATCGAGGGTCAGGAAGTCGACGTCCTGATCCACCTCACGAGCTTCGAGCACGAGGGCGACGTGGTCGTCGCCGTCGCCGTCTACCCGGAACAGATCGACGACCGCGAAGGGCCACGCGTCGATACGCTGCTCGGCGGCCTCTCGCACTCGGGCAACTGACTGCGGGGACACTGTTTTCTTTCGGGCCAGTGATGACGGAGGCATGAATCGGCTGTTTGTCGCCGGTGCGGTGCTCACGCTCGTCGGCATCGCCGGCTACGTCGTCGGGACGAGCGTCGCCTACCCTGGCCGGTCTGCGTCAGTGACGGCGGTCATGGTCGGCCTGACGGTGGCGGCCGTCGGCCACGCCACGCCGACGGAGGACACACCGTGATCTCCGCAGTGGTGTACGCCGACGGACAGGCGATGGAGTACGAGGACCTGGCGGCAGCCCGAACGGCCGTCGGGACGACGTGGGTTCACGTCACCGACGCGACACCCGAAGAAATCGACGCCGTCAGTTCCGCCTTCGATCTCCACTCGCTGGCTATCGAGGACATCAAGACCGACGTCCGGGCGAACGTCCAGGAGTTCAACGCCTACACGTTCGCGCTCGTCAAGTCCGCGTCGCTCACGCCCGGCGATACGACGTTCGACAAGGAGGTGACAACGACGCCGCTTGGCCTGTTCATCGGCCCCGACTGGGTCGTCACGCTGTCGACGGGAGCCGTCCCGTCCATCCAGCGCGTGATGGACGCCGTCGGCCGCGGGGACGAGCGACTCCTCCACCGCGGCCCGGATTTCACGGCCTACCGGGTCATCGACGTCATCGTCGACGCGTACTTCGACCTGCTGGACGAGATCGAGACCGATATCGAACAGATCGAGGAGGAAGTGACCATCTCCACCGATATCGAAACGCTCGAACGGATCAACGACGTCCGGCGCGACCTGCTGTCCTTCCGAAAACAGGTCTGGCCGGCGCGGGAGGCGATCGGCGTGCTCGCCCGCGGCGACCCCAAACAAATCCAGCCACAGACGGAGAAGTATTTCCGGGACGTGTACGACCACCTGGTCCAGATAGTGGACCTGACCGAGACGTACCGCGACTTGGTGGCGGGGGCGCGGGATATCTACCTGAACACGGTGTCCCAGTCGACCAACGAGGTAATGAAGATGCTCACCGTCGTCGCGACCATCTTCATTCCGCTGACCTTCGTGGTCGGCATCTACGGGATGAACTTCGCCGATAGCCCGTACAACATGCCGGAACTGGGCTGGGCGTTCGGCTACCCCGCGGTGATGATCGGGATGGTGATCGTCGTCGCCGTCTTGCTCGCCCATTTCCGCCAGCGGGGCTACCTATAACGCCAGCGGGACGAGCAACACCCCCATCAGGGTCGCCCGCCGAGCCCCGAACTTCGGGGGCAAGTGGCCGACTGCGGTCGCGGCCCCGAACGCACCCACGCCGACCAGCCCCGCGAAGAGCGCGGAGAGACAGATCAGGACCGCAATCACGGACAGCGAGAGGTATGTCGGGTCCAGTCGACCGACAATCCGGAGGTAGCGGTCGCCCAGCGTCGGGACGAGTATCGCGCCGGCGACGGCAGCGATGGCGACCGCGGCGAGCAGTGCTGGGAGCACCAACGGGACTTCGGCTCGGTCGAGCGCGACGAGAACGCCGGTTCGGGGCGTTCCCAACGAGATGAGCGCGAACAGCGCAAAGACAGCCGTCGCCGTGTTGACGCCGCTCGTCGTGACGATGAACGCTCGCGGCCCCTGGTCGGAGACCAGGCCCAGCGCCAGCGTCGCTGCGATAGCGCTGGAGACGCCCGGAATGTAGCCGACAGCGCCACCACAGAGCGTCCCGATACCGGCGAGAACGCCGACCGTTCGTCGCGGCGTCGTCACCGTCGCGTCGGCCTGTGGCGGGACGCCGTCCCCCTCGATAGCGGCCAGGAGCACCGGCGCGCCGAACAGTCCCGAAAACAGCGGGACCAGCACGTCCGACACAGGCAACGCTCCGGTTACCGGCGCATCGAGCAGGCCGATTCCGAGCAGACCGCTGGCGGCCAGGGAACACGCCGCGCCGACCCGCTGGCGGCGACCGTGCTCCGTGACCACGAGCAAGGCCGCAATTCCTGCGAGCAGCACTGGGAGCCACGGCCGGAGCAGCGGATACACGCGCTCCATCAGCAGCGTTAGCGGAACCGCCAGCGGGACAGCAAACACCACAGCTAGTCCACTCCCCAGCGCTGACAGGCGAAGCGCCTCCCGGCCGCGGCCCTCGATGACCAACTGGTGGCTCGGCAGTGCGCTGGCTGCCATCGCCGGGTCCGGCACGCCAAGCGCCAGCGCCGGAATTACGTCGAGGAAGGTGTGTGTCACGCCGGCCGAAAGCATCGCGACGCCGACGTACAGCCGCGGGCCGGGCAGGCTGCTCGCCGCGGCGGCGAGCAAGAGCGCGAACGTGTTGGCGTGCAGCCCCGGGATGAGGCCGCTGAGCGTTCCCAGCCCGACTCCCGTTCCGACCGCAGCGAGTAATGCGAGCGTCGCTGCCGGGTCGGCGGCGGGAGCCATGGACTGCATACCGGGGCGTGGCCCCGTTCCCGTACTTGAACCTCCGTGCCGGCCGCGTGCCCACTCACTCCGCCGAACTGTCGTACATGTCGTCGAAGGCCTGTTCGCCACGGATGAGCTCGTCGACGCCGTCGGTGAGCGTCACCTCGCCGAAGACAGTCGCACTGTAGTATGTGTAGAGTCCATCTTGGCCGCGGTCCGTCCGCTGGCGCTTCTCGACGAGGCCGGCGTCGACGAGCGTGTTGAGGTGATAGTGGAGCGTACTGTCATCGACAGTTAACATGTCATCCAGTTCCGTCGGACTCATCTCCCCACCGTGGACGAGGCGGTAGAGGATTTCGTACCGAATCCGGTTGCCGACCGCAGCGTGCATATCAAGGTACTCCTCAAGACTGAGAACGCTGTCGTCGGGCAGCAGGTCGGCCGGGTCCTCCGGCGGCTCCCCGTCCACCGCTCGCGAATGGTCCGTCGACATCTCAATTATGTGTACGGACGGCTCATATTTAGCTGTTCTCAAGCCAATGAATACTGAAAATACCTACTTTTATAATATAGTGGCAGATTGGTGTCACTATGGCGACGGAAATAACACGGGAGCGGATTATGGACCAGGTCGGGGATGTTCGGTACGACCGGTTCCTGTTCTATCTGATGGGGCCCTACAAGTCGTTCAATCTCAACTACGTTCTTAGCGAGTCCGAGCGAGCCGATATCGATATCGGCGACCTGCCTGGCCCACTCCGGCGACTGTTTCAGAACAAAGCTGAAATCGATGAGGCGAAAGCACTGTTGCGGCGGGTACAGGGGGCGCTCCGGGCCGACCCGGGCTTCAACGCTTTTCTGGCGCTTGATGTCGACATTGACACTGACGACGTGGACGCGGCGACACAGAGTATCGAGTTTGCGCGATGCAGCAATGCCACCGCGTTCGTGTTGCCGTTTCTCGGACACAACTTCGGCGTTGGTGAGGAGGCCGGCAGTATCCTCGAACGGCTCGCGGACACGCACGGTGATCGGATGGTGTTCATCCATGAGGACGACGTGACGAGTGCGATGATTCGGTCGGCGTCGGTGCGCTGGGACTTGCGAATCGAAACGTACGAAACCGAATCAGAACTCGTCGACACGTTGCGTCGGTTCGCCGGTGGTGTCATGCATCGGGAGCGTCGGGGTGACCTCAACCGCCTCGACTGACCGAGCTGGGGACGGTGATACTCACCTCTCCACGGCGTGGTGCGGCCCGACCGGCCCGTGTTCGGGGCAGGTCCCGGCGATAGGTGTGGTGTTGAGACAGCAGTGCCGGCTGTCGGTCGCGACTAGCCCCGTCGAGAGTTCGCTCCCGCAGAGACGACAGCGGAGGGTCGACCCACTCACACCTACGCTACTGTCACTACCCTCCTGAACCTGGCGAGCTTTTTGGTGTGCCGGCCATTCGTACAGGCATGAGCAACGAGTCCCGAAAGTCGGCCGGGTTCAAGGACCGAACACCGGTGACGACGGCCAGGGAGACGCTGCTGGACGCAGTGACGCCCCACGAGCGGACCGAGCGCGTCCCGCTGCGCGAGGCGGACGAACGCGTGGTCGCCACGGACATCGCTGCTGAACGAGCGGTGCCCCACTACCGCCGGGCGGCCATGGACGGCTTCGCCGTCAGAGCCGAGGACACCTTCGGCGCGAGCCAGCGGTCGCCCGCATCGCTCCGGGTCGGTGAGACGGTGACCACAGAGACAGCGGCCCGCGTACACACGGGGAGCGAACTCCCCGATGGCGCAGACGCCGTCGTGATGGTCGAGGAGACCGAGGTGGCCGGCGACACCGTCACGGTGTTCGACGCGGTCGCGGGCGGCGAGAACGTCGCGCCGGTCGGCGAGGACGTGGCGGAAGGGCAGACCCTCTACGAGGCAGGCCACAGGCTCCGTCCGTCGGACCTCGGCCTGCTGAAATCCGTCGGTACCGACACCATCGAGGTGTACGAGCAGCCAACCGTCAGCGTGATTCCGACCGGGGAGGAACTGGTGCAGGACGACCCCGCGCCGGGCGAGGTCATCGAGACGAACGGCCAGACCGTCACCCAGTACGTCGAACGCTGGGGCGGCACAGCGACTTACCGCGATATCGTCACCGACGACGTGGACGCGCTCCGGGCGGCCATCAGCGACGACCTCGACCACGACATCGTGGTGACGACCGGCGGGTCCTCCGTCGGCGAGCGGGACCTGCTCCCGGAGGTCGTCGATGGAATCGGCGAGGTGCTGGTCCACGGCGTCGCGCTGAAGCCGGGCCATCCAGTCGCGCTGGGCGTGGTCGAGGAGACGCCGATTCTGATGCTCCCGGGCTATCCGGTCGCCTGTATCGTCAACGCCGTCCAGTTCCTCCGGCCGGCGCTCCGACAGGCCGGCCACCTCCCGTCGACAGCGCCGCCGACCACCGAGGCCGAGCTGACACGAAAGATAGCCAGTGAACCGGGGACCCGAACCTACGCCCGGGTGGAACTACACACCGAGGACGATGACGAACCGACCGCGACGCCGACGCGGGCCAGCGGCTCGGGCGTCCTCTCGAGCGTCGCGCTCGCCGACGGCTGGGTCGTCGTGCCGGAGTCCGTCGAGGGGTACGACGCCGGCGACACCGTGACTGTCGAAGACTGGGAGTGGTCCCAATGAGCGACCGCCGCGAGTTCCGCGACCTGGCGTCGCCCGAGGAGGCCCACGAGGTCGTCGCGGACCTCGACATCGACCCTGCCCCGGAGACGGTCCCGCTCGCTGACGCTCGCGACCGCGTCCTCGCCGAGCGGGTCGACGCCGACATCGACGTGCCGGGGTTCGACCGCGCGAGCATGGACGGCTACGCCGTACACGCCAGGGACACCTTCGGCGCTGACGAGGCCGACCCGGTGACGCTTTCAGTCGCCGGCGAAGTTCACGCGGGCGAGGAGCCCGACGTGACGGTCGAGTCGGGGTCGGTCGCCGAGATCTCCACTGGCGCGGTGATGCCGCCCGGCGCGGATGCCGTCGTGATGGTCGAGCGAACGACCGAGACAGCCGACGGCGTCGAGATACGCACATCCGTCGCGCCCGGTGACAACGTGATGCTTGCCGGCGCGGACATCGCGGCCGGGGCACGCGCCCTCGGACCTGGAACGCGCATCACGCCGCGGGAAATCGGACTCCTGTCGGCGCTAGGCCTCGACGAGGTCCCGGTGCGTGGTCGTCCCAAGGTCGGCATCCTCTCGACCGGTGACGAGCTCGTCCGGCCCGGGGATCCCCTCGACAGCGCCGCCGGCCAGATATACGACGTGAACAGCTACACGCTCGCCGGCGCTGTCTCGGAGGCCGGCGGCGATCCGGTGATGTACCCCCACGCCGGCGACGACTACGCGGAGATGGAGCGGTTGCTCCACGAGGCGGCCGACGAGTGCGACCTCGTTCTCTCGTCGGGGTCGACCAGCGCGAGTGCCGTGGACGTCATCTACCGCGTGATCGAGGAACGCGGCGAACTCAGGCTCCACGGCGTCGCCGTCAAGCCCGGCAAGCCGATGCTCGTCGGCACTATCGGCGACTCGGCGTACGTCGGCTTGCCCGGGTACCCGGTGTCGGCGCTGACCATCTTCCAGACGTTCGTCGCGCCGGCGGTCCGGGACGCCGCCGGGCGGGACCCGCCACAGACAGCGACGGTCTCGGGCACGATGGCGGTCCAGGAACGCTACGGCGAGGGGCGCAGACGCCTCATGCCGGCCGGCCTGGTCGAGGACGAGACGGGGTCGCTGCTGGTCTATCCCGTCGACAAGGGCAGCGGCGCGACGACGAGCCTCGTCGACGCCGACGGCTTCGTGGACGTGCCGCCGGGGACAGACTACCTTGCTGAGGGGGAGGCAGTCGACGTGACGCTGTTCTCCCCGGCGGTCAGACCGCCGACGCTTCTCGGCATGGGCGAGGACGACCCCCTCCTCTCGCGCTTGCTTGACACCGTTTCCCGCCCGCGGTATCTCCCGCTCGGCTCCACCGAGGGGCTCCGCCGCCTCGACAACGGCGTGCCCGATATTGCCGTCGTCGCGGGTCCGACCAGCAGCGACCACGAAGCGACCGACATCGGGGGATGGCAGCGTGAGTGGGGACTGGTCGTCAGTCCTGATACCGATGTGTCCGACCTGGGCGACCTCGTCGACGGCGACTACCGCTTCGTCAACCGCGACAGCGCTTCTGGACTGCGGCGGAGCTTCGACGACGCGGTCGACGCACTTGGCGAGGAACGGGGTGTCGGCCGCGCCGAACTCATCGATGCTATCGACGGCTACGAACTCACGACGAAGGCACACGAAAGCCCCGCTCGGAAGGTGCTTGCAAGCGACGCGGACGCGGGCCTCGGCCTCCGTGCTACGGCGGCGAAACTCGACCTCGGATTCGTCTCGCTGGGAACGGAATCGGTTCGGGTGCTCGTGAACCCGGACCGACGGGAGAAAGACAGTATCGGTTCGCTCGCCGAGGTGCTTTCCGACCTCGGCGCACTGACTGACGGGATGGCCGGCATGGAGCCACAGTAGGCGGAGCCGGTCTGAGCACGGGAATCCTGCCGAGAATACGCTACGGTTTTACCACGGACAGACGACGTGACCACGCTTGCAGACGACCCGAACGCTCGACCTGTGGCGACCGACGGCGCTGACGACCTGAAGGGCTAAAGACGAGCGGGGCCGAGTGAGTCACAGCAATGCCCGACACACCGCTTGCCGCCGACCTCAACGCCCCGTTCCGGTTCGAGTACGACCCTGCGACGCTGCGGTACGGCCCCGATGCCGTTCGGTCGCTTGACACGGAGCTAGACGCACAGGGCGACGACCGCGCGCTGGTCGTCTGTGGCGCTACCGTCGGTGAGACGCCGGCTGTGATGGACCCCGTTCGAGAGGGGCTCGGTGACCAGCTGGCTGGCGTCTTCGCGAAAACGACGCCAGCCAAGCGGCTCGGTACCGCTTACGACGGGCTCGAACGCTTCCGCGAGGTCGATGCCGACTGTCTCGTGGCCGTCGGCGGCGGGAGCAGCCTCGACGTGGCGAAAATCATCAGTATCCTCGCGGCAACCGACCGTGATCCGGCCGCTGTCGGTCAGGCGTTCGTCGATTCCGGAACGATAGCCGTCCCCGAAACGGAGCTGCCGCCGATTGTGGCTGTCCCGACGACACTGGCCGGCGCTGACCTCTCTATCGTGGCGGGAGTCACAGCCGTGCCCGATACTTGCCCTGTGGACGAACCGACCAGCGGCGGTGTCGGCGATCCGAAACTGATGCCCGCAGCCGTCTGTTACGACCCCGAACTGATCGCGACGACGCCCCGGTCGGTCCTCGCGGCGTCGGCGATGAACGGCTTCGACAAAGGTATCGAGACGCTGTACGCGGCTAATTCAACCCCGATAACTGACGCCACAGCGTCGCGCGGTCTCGGTCTTCTCACAGACGGACTGCTCGCACTCGGTAACGGTGACGACGACCCGTGGGTGTATCAGTCGCTCACCCGGGGCATCATGCTCGTCCAGTACGGCATCTCGCGGGCCGATGGGACGACGCTCTCGCTGATCCACGCCTTCGGCCACGGACTAACCCGGACCTACGAGGTCCAGCAGGGCGCGGCCCACGCGGTTATCGCTCCACACGCCCTCTCGTACCTGTTCGAGCAGGTCGACGGCCGGCGGTCACTACTCGCCGATGCTCTCGGTGTCGGTGAGGCCTCTGACCCCGCTGCTGCGGTCGTCGACCGGGTCAATGACGTGGTGACGACGCTGGGACTGCCGACACGACTCCGGGATGTTGACGGCCCCGACCGCGAGGCGTTCCCCGAAGTTGCTGACGCCGTCCTCGAAGACGCCTTCATGGCGAACGTCCCGTCAGAACTGGAACCCACACGAAAAGACATCGTCAGCGTGTTAGAGTCGGCCTGGTAGTGCCTTGCTCGGAGACGGGCAAAACAGCATACCGCGCGCCATCGGCGCGCGGTTTTACGTCTCGCGACCAGCGGGAGCGAGACGGTCGTTTTTAGCGTAGATTTTTGCGAGGAGTGGTGCCCGCAGCGCGCTCGAAGAGCGCGTGAGGACACCCGACGAAGTAAAAAGGTACTACATGTCGGGCCAGGCCTTGACGGCCCGACCGACGCCAGTAACGTCCTTGATCCAGCGGGCGGCAATCGCCTTTTTCAGCAGTTTCGCGGGCATCCCGCCGAACGTTTCGATAGGCATATTCACCACGTCGTGGGCGACGGCTTTCTCGCCGACCGAAACGACCGTGCCCTTGTCCTTGTGGGTCCACGTCTTCAGCGGCTGGCCTCGCACGGCGCGAGCGAGGTTCTCACCGGCGACTTCGGCGGCCTGCCAGGCGGCCTGCGCGGTCGGCGGGGCGGGCTGGTCGCCCGGCTGGTCGATCAGCGCCGAGTCGCCGATCGCGAAGACGTGTTCATCCTCGGTCTGGAAGTTCCCTTCGGCGTGGACGCGGTGGTTGCGCTCGTCCTTGTCCAGATCGACGTCTTGCATACAATCGCGGCCGGTGATGCCGCCCGTCCAGACCAGTACGTCGTAATCCAGTTCGTCCTCGTCGCCGATGTACACTGTCTCCTCGTCGACTTCGCCGATGAACTCCCCGCACTTGATGTTCACGTCGGCGGCTTCCAGACGCTTACGCAGGGCACCCTGCAGTTCCGGGTCGCTGTTGGGCAGGACCTGGTCGAGCCCTTCGACGAGGTGGATGTCGATGGGCGCGTTGTGTTCGTCGCGGAACTCGGCGACTTCGCCGGCGGTCTGGATACCCGAAAGGCCAGCGCCGCCGATGACGACCTGCGCGGGGTCGTTGGTGGAGGCGTCACGAGCGGCCTGCTGGATGTTGTCGTGGATGTCGAGCGCGTCGTCGAGGCTCTTGAGCGTCAGCGCGTGCTCTTTGAGGCCCTCGATGCCGAAGAATGCGGTCTGCGATCCCAGCCCCACGAGCAGGTAGTCGTACTCGACAGTGTCGGAATCGGCGAGGGCCACTTCCTGGGCGTCGGTGTCGATGCCGACGACTTCGTCCTGAACGAACGAGGTCGAGGGCTGTTTGATCTCGTGGACGGGAATAGTGATGTTCTCCTGGACGCTCGGGTCCCGAATGCAGCGGTGGGACTCGTGCAAGACCAGGTGGTAATCCGTCTCAGAAATCCAGGTCACATCGACGTCCGTCACACCGTCTAGCTCGTCCTCTAAACTCTTTATTGCCCCCGCACCAGCGTACCCCGCACCGAGTACGACCACGTTCTCTGTCATAGGCCACTCTCCGAAGTCATTAGATACAAACCCTTTGGAATCGGTCTACGGCTCCGCTGTTGTCCTCGCATGCTGGCTCACGGTCGTGACCCAGCCCCCTAAGTTTGCAGTCGCCTTCGGTCACCCTCCCGAGGTAAAACAGCACCTACCGTTCCGAAAGACGCCTCCTAATCACCTATTTACAGAGACAGTCTGTCCTTTCTGGTCGGCCAATCAAACAGAAGGAGGGGCAACCGAGAGCTAACAGACAGCACAACGGTTGTCCCGACTGTCAGGACTGTCCAGCGCAGCGGTGGTCGGTCTCATCCGGCGCGGCCCAGGTAACAGCGTTGTGCAGGAGCTTCTGAACGACCGGCCGGTGATACACTGGAAACGTCTCGTGGCCGGGTTGGAAGTAGAATATCCGTCCTGCATCACGGTAGTAACAACACCCGCTGGGAAACACTGTGCCGTCGCCACACCAACTTACGGTCACCAGGGTGTCCGGTATCGGCAGGTCGAACCCCTTTCCGTAGATCTCGGCACGTTCGAGTTCGAACTCCTCGGGAAGCCCGTCGGTAATTGGGTGGCTCGATTCGACGACCCAGACGTGCTCGCGCTCGCCCTCCTCGCGCCAGCGCAGGGTGCCAGTCGTTCCCATGAGTGCCTCGAACGGCTTCGATTCGTGACTGGAGTGTAGCGGGATGAACCCCATTCCCTCACGGACAGCCTGCTCGACGCGGCTCGCAGTCGCATCGCTGACAGCATCGTGTGCGACATCGCCCCACCACAATAAAACGTCAGTTTCGGCGAGTATCTTCTCGGTTAGTCCGTTGGCAGGGTCATCGAGTGTCGCTGTCTGGACGGTGTGGCCGTAGGAAGTAAGCATCTCAGCCAACGTCGTGTGGATCCCGTCGGGGTACATCGCATTGGCCGGGCCTGTCGCCCGTTCGTGCCGGTTTTCGTTCCACACGGTGACTGCAACCATACAAGAATACACTGAATAACCGGAGAAAAATATAATTACTCTCTCATGGCTGGGAAGCTGCCGCTCGCCATGATTTTGGGCAGGCACACGGTGTGCGAGGGTCCACTGTGTCTCCCAAGCTATAGTAGCCATTGAAAATCAATACACACCTGATCGCACGACAGCAGTGCGATCAGGTGTGTACATCGTTTCAATTGTTACTATAGCCCACGAACAGTAGCGTCCGGCTACCTGCACAGGGGTAGTTATTAGCCGGCCGCGGCCGAAATCCCGACAAGATATGAGCGATTCACCGGAGAAGCTCTCCGTCTGGTGTGCTGGCGAAGAGTGGTGTCCGATAACCACGACGGCGTCCCTCATCGGGAAGAAGTGGCACCCCGTCATCATCCACCGACTGCTTGATAACGGCCCGTCAGGATTTAACGAACTCAAAGAGAACGTCGACGGGATTTCTTCCAAAGTGCTCTCTGACAGCCTCGAAGACCTACAGGAGAAAGGGCTCGTCGACCGGGAAGTAATCAACGAACAACCGTTTCGCGTCAATTACTCGCTCACCGAACACGGGGAGTCACTTGAGTCCGTAATCACCGAAATGGCAGCGTGGGGCCAGACATACCTGCAGGAACCGACAGGGGCCGACGAGCCCACGGAGTAAGTCCCGCAGGCAATCGCTTTTGTTGCTGCCCGGCTAACATCCGTGTATGCCTGTTACTTCGGACGACGAACTCCGAGAGATCCTCGAACTGGACCGCGTCGCCGTCGTCGGGTGTTCGACCAGCCCCGGCAAGGACGCTCACGAGATCCCGAAGTACCTCCGCGAACAGGGGTACGAGGTGATTCCGGTCAATCCCTTCGCAGACGAGATATTCGGACAGAAGGCCTACGACTCGCTGTCAGAGATTCCCGGCGAGATAGACATCATCGACGTGTTCAGGCCAAGCGACGAGGTCAGCGACATCGTTGACGCGGCCCTGGAACGGGACGACGACGCCGTCATCTGGCTCCAGCTCGGCATCCACGACGACGAGGCCGTCGAACGTGCCGAAGCGGCCGGCCGCCGCGTCGTCCAGGACCGCTGTATGAAGCCGACCCACCAGCAACTGATGGCCTGAACAGGCAGATAACGGCTGAATGCGGTTGACACAGCCGTCGCCCGTACGGTCAGTCTGTGTCTGGGCCACATCCGGAGTGTGCTGCCGTGGGAGCCAGAGGGTACTGGCTCGTCCGGATGCTGTTCACCGGGCGCTGGCGGTCAGTTACCTCCTGGTGTTCGTTGTCGCGACCACGCGGTTCCGGTGTCGGTTCTGCGCTACGCCAGCCCGGTCAGCGAGGGCAATTTGCAACACGCCAGGGTCCGAGGTCGTCAGTTCGTGCCGTCCCTGCGCGCTGGCGGCGTCTTCGACATGACCTTCCCCCACTTCGAACGGTTATCGGCGACCTGTCGATAGGCCCGCTCGCGGAACCGCTCGTAGTCTTCGAACTGCCGGAAGAAGGAGACCAGCGGCCGCGCCGGCTTGCCTATGTCAGTGTAGGTGAGCGCTGTCTCGATGGACTCCCCACAGGAGTACACCTCCTCCTCGGTCACCAGATGCGAGCAGGACTCGTAGTCGTCCGGGAGTCGCTCCAGCAGGTCGTCGTCGAGGTCGGAGAACCCGACGATTTCGAGGTCGGACCGCTCGTCGATGAAGTCCGCCCACCACGTACAGAAGCCGCAGTCGTCGTCGTAGACGAGCGTAGCGTCGCTCATATTCGAGCTACGTACCCGAGGCACAAACACCTGTGGTTCAGCCGGCGGGAATTTACAGCCGATCACCACAGGTACGGACGTGGAGCGATTCGTCAGACTGATCGTGGCCGGCGGGCTTGCCTTGGTAGTCGGGCTCTGGACGGTTTGGCTTGTGGCCTCGTTCTCGGCAGTCCGGTTCGGCGGGGTCGCGCTCGCACTTCTGGGACTGGCCGCCCTCGGAGTCGGTATCAGCCGGCAACTGTCACTCAGTTAGTGACCGCGGCGTGACTGTGACGCCAACTGTTTTGCCTGCCGCTCTCTTCAGAGCGCGTATGGACGAGGATGCAGTCGCCGAACTCATCGAAACGGAACTGCCGGAGGCACAGGCGACGGTCACCACACCGCGGGACCCCGACGACGACAAACACTACGCCGTACGCGTGGTGTCCCCGGCGTTCGAGGGAGAATCACTAGTCGACCAGCACCAGCTCGTCCACGACGCGCTCGGGGACCATCTCACCCGCGACATTCACGCTATCGAGCTGACGACACTGACGCCCGAGGAAGCCGAGTAGTCGTATCCCGGCGGTGCGGTTCCGCTCGACCCGTCGGTACAACCTCGTTTGTCCCGTCGGTACGCCTTTATTGCCGACGGCGTTAGTGAGGGTATGGCATTCGAGCCCGAAGAACTCTCGCCCGAAGAAGTCACGGACCAGGTAGACAGCGTCATCGAGGACAACGAGGTCGTGCTGTTCATGAAAGGCAACGAGCTGATGCCACAGTGTGGCTACTCGAAGAAGGCCCTCGCACTACTGCAACAGCACCGCGACGACATCGAGACAGTGGACGTGCTCAAGGCGACCGACGCCTATCGGGAGGCCCTAGAGCGCCACAGCGACCGCGAGACTATCCCCCAAACGTTCGTCGACGGGGAGTTCATCGGCGGCAGCGACATCCTCGAACAGCTGGACGAGCGCGGTGAACTCGCGGAAAAAGTCGGCCAGTAAGCGCAGTCGGGAATGGCGGCGGCGTTACTCCTCGTCCTCGTCTTTCATGTCGCCGAGTTTGTCGACGAGGTCGCTCGTGGTCGCCTCCGTCTCGAAGGAGACCGACCCGTCGTGGTCGTTCTCGTGGACTGCAACGCCCTCGCTGTCGTCTGCGTCTACGTCGTTGTCCTTCTGTTCGGATTCATCGTAGCTACCAAAGCCCATACAACTACAACTCGCAGTCCCACACTAAAATTCGCCGGTTCCTGCCGAGACACGACCACACGATGACATACCGAGACAAGCAAAGGTTCTTTACCGTGCTTGCACTCCCGCTAGATAACGGCAGTCGAGAGCCGTGGTTTTACCGACGGCTATCGGGCCTCCATCTCCAAACTTATGAGTTCCGCAGACGAGACACTTGATCGAATCAAAGCACAGGTCGAAGAAGAGACACCGGACGACATCGAAATCGAATCCGTCGCGTTCGAGGGACCGGAACTGGTTATTTACACGCCGGACGCACAGACGGTCGCCAACCGCGACGGGATCGTCAGAAACCTCGCACAGACGCTGCGCAAACGCATCAACGTTCGCCCCACGCAGGAAGCACTCGTCCCACCGAACGAAGCCCGGGCTCGAATCACGCAGACGATTCCCGAGGACGCCGGCGTCCAGAACCTGGATTTCGACCGCCAGACCGGCGAAGTGTTCATCGAGGCCGAAAAGCCGGGACGAGTCATCGGCCGCCACGGGGCGACGCTGGACGATATTTCCGCCTCCGTCGGCTGGACTCCCGAAGTCGTCCGGACGCCGCCGATGGAGTCCTCGACCGTCTCGAACGTCCGGAACTACCTCAAGCAGGAACGCGAGGAACGACGGGACATCCTCCAGCGCGTCGGTCGCCAGATCAACCGCCCCACCACGAGCGACGAGGACTGGGTTCGACTCACTACGTTGGGCTGCTGTCGCGAGGTCGGGCGCGCCGCCTTCATCCTCTCGACGCCCGAGTCCCGCATCCTGATCGACTGCGGCGACAAGCCCGGTGCTGAGGGCGAGGTCCCGTACCTTCAGGCACCCGAAGCGCTCGCGGCGGGGCCGAACTCCCTCGATGCCGTCGTCCTGACACACGCCCACCTGGACCACTCCGCGCTCATCCCGATCCTGTTCAAATACGGCTACGACGGCCCGATTTACACGACAGCGCCGACACGAGACCTGATGGGCCTGCTCCAGCTGGACTACCTCGACGTGGCTTCGAAGGAAGGGCGGACGCCACCATACGAGAGCCAGCAAGTCCGTGACGCGCTGAAACACACGATTCCTCTGGAGTTCGGCAACGTCACCGACATCGCGCCCGATATCAAACTCACGATGCACAACGCCGGCCACATTCTCGGTTCGGCGGTGTGTCACTTCCATATCGGCGAGGGCCGCTACAATGTGGCCTTCTCCGGGGACATTCACTACAAGGACACCCGCCTGCTCGACGGCGCTGTCAACGACTTCCCGCGAGTCGAGACGCTCGTGCTTGAGTCGACCTACGGCGGGAAAAACGACTACCAGACCGACCAGTCCGACTCCGAACGGGTCCTCAGAGACGTCATCAACGAGGCCTACGAGAACGACGGCAAAATCCTGATTCCGGCGTTCGCCGTGGGTCGGTCCCAGGAACTCATGCTCGTCCTCGAAGAGGCGATGCGAAAGGGCGACATCCCGACGATGCCGGTGTACCTCGACGGGATGATTCGAGAGGCAACGGCCATCCACACCGCGTATCCGGAGTACCTCCGGGACGACCTCCGCCAGCGTATCCTGTACGAGGACGAGAACCCGTTCCTCGCCGAGCAGTTCGAGCAAGTCGACGGCGGCGACGAGATGCGACGCGACATCACCGACGAGGGGCCGGCCATCATTCTGACCACCTCCGGGATGGTCACTGGTGGCCCCGTTATGTCCTGGCTCCGACTGCTGGGCAGCGACCCGGACAACACGATGGCCTTTGTCGGCTATCAGGCCGAGGGGACGCTCGGTCGCCAGATCCAGCGCGGCCAGGACGAGATTACTATGGGCGATACGAGCGGGCCACGCGCCGAGCGGGTGAGCCTCAGACTCAACGTGGAGACGGTCGATGGCTTCTCCGGCCACGCCGACCGACAGGGGCTTGAGTCGTTCGTCGAGACGATGCACCCGCGACCGGAGAAAATCCTCTGTGTCCACGGCGACGCGTCCACGACGAACCAGCTGTCCTCGGCGCTGTACCAGAAGTTCAATATGCGGACGCACAACCCGAAGAACCTGGAAACGTTCCGCCTGTCCTGAACGGCGTCTCAGTCCTTTTCAGAGAGGTTCAGTCCGGCAAACAGCCGCGCCGAAATCACTTGCTCGACGATGTCGACGAGCACGGCGTCGTCGCTCGTGTAGTCGGCGAAAATGCCAAGCGGGACCTCGCCGCCGGCCATCTCTCTGTGACCACCCGCGCTCCCGACATCGCCCAGCGATGCGTCCAGAACGTCACCGATATTGATACGGGAGTCCGTTGACCGGGCGCTGAGCTGGATGGTGTCCTCGACAATGCCGAAGACAATGGCCGTCTCGACGCCCTCGAGCGTCGCCAGGTAGTCGGCCGCCTGCGGTAGTGCGTCCCGCTCCTGTGTCCGGCCGACGTGCGAGATTAACACCGAGCCTTTGACCGTCCGGTTCTCGATTGCGTCCGCGATGGCGTCGACGGTCGCACCACTGACTGATGGCGAGGAAAGCTGGCGCAACAGGTCCGAATCAGCCGCCGCTGTCAGGAAGCCGGCCGCCCCGTGCTCGTCTGTCGTCACGCCGCGCAGGAAGCCCAGCGTCTCGCGTCGAATGGCAAACAGTAGCGCCGTCGCCAAGCGGTCGTCGAGTTCGATGTCGAGGTCCCGCAGGTACTCGGTCAGTATCGTCGCCGTCGCCCCGATTTCTACCCGGTGATCGACGAACCGGGCGCTGATATCCTCGGCGGGATGGTGGTCGATAACGATGTCGACCGAGACGTCTTCGGGGACCCGGTTGTTCGCCCCCGGAATCGAGTGGTCGACGAAGGCGAGCAATTCCGAGGATTCCCGGTCGGTCACGTCGGCTGCATCGAACTCCTGGATGTCCATCTCCAGCAGATTGACGAACGAGCGGTTCTGCTGGTGTGAGATCTCGCCGCTGTAGAGGATGCGTCGCTCGTCGATGCCGACGGCGGCCGCGATGCGACCGAGTGCGAGCGCGCTGGCCAGGCAGTCGGGGTCGGGGTTGTTGTGACAGACGATGGTGAGTGACTCCGCCTCTCCGAGCAAGTTTTCGAGTTCCGTTGCGGGGCGCATCTATCAGTCGACCCTTCGGGCTCCTGATACAAGCGTGTGGGGGCCAGCCGCTGAGTCACAACTGGGTGCGCAGTTGCTGGACGAGGACGCCGACGACGAACGCGAGACCGAGGTTGACGAGTACGCCGAGGACGCCGATTGCCGCGACGACCGCCAGGTCGTCCGTTTTGGAAACGCCGGTCCAGCCCAGTTGGAGCGCGATTAGTACCAGAATGACCCCGAGCAGCGCCGTCGGGTAGGCCGCGATGACGCCGACGGCGAGGAACGCAGTCAAGACGTAGCCCGCGCCGAGTAGCAGGTTCGCGCCGGGCGTTCTGGCACCGAAGGCGTACTTTCCGGCGACGCCGCCGCTCCCGTGACACATCGGGAACGCGCCGAACGGGACCGCGGCGAGGTTCATCAGCCCCATGCTGTTCGAGAGCTGGTCCGCGGACACGTCCCGATCGAAGTAGTCTGCAAGCAGGACTGACGTGGCGAGGGCGGCGTTGCCGACGGTGACTGCAATCTGGGCGAGGACGGCCTCTGCCGTTTGCACCGACAGTGTCATGCGTGGAAGCATGAACATGGCGTCGACAGCGGGGACGGCCGGCGTCGGTACGCCGGTCTCCGCGAGGGCGAGAACGACGCCGAGGACGAAGACGGCGAAGGCGCTCTGCCCACTGTAGCCCAGAAGTGCGAAGAGGGCCACAAGGCCGACGGCAACGACCAGGAGTGTTGGGTCGCTGAGCCCGAGACCGACGCCCGTCTCCAGCAAGACCAGCGCGACGCCGAGTTGGACCCCCCGGACCACGGTGTCGTCGACGTACCGATTGACCGTCCCGAGCGACCGCGTGGTACCGAGTACGAGCAGGATGCCCGCCAGCAGGAGCCCCGCAACGACGAGTTCGCCGGTGGAGATAGTCCCGGCGATGACCAGCGCGGCGAAGGCCTTCATCGGCTCGACCGATATCGGGACGCCGTAGTACAGCCCCCAGACGACCTGAAAAACGCCGAACCAGACGAGCATGACCGGGAGCGAGAGCTCCGTCAGCACGGCGACGGCCACGACGACCGGGAGCACCGTCGCGGAGTCCCCGACAGCGCCGGTGAGTTCGTTCCACGACAGTGAAATCGCGGTTCGGTCGCGGAGCGGGAGACTCATCCTGGCCGGTTTTCACGATGGAACAGTAAGAGCGCTTGCCCGCGGCGACCGCTACTCCGAGTACTCGTAGGGCGCACGGTCCCCGTCGGTGTCGATGTACTCCTCGTTTATCTCCCACTCGCCGTCCTCGGTTTCAATCATGTACTCGCCGTAGTAGGGGACGCGAGTGTCGACCGTCTCGCGGAACGCGGCGCGCATCGACTCTTTGGTCGTGCCGATGTCACGCAGGTCATCGTTGCGGTTCAGACAGCCCTTGAGGTAGCCGTCGTGGGTGAGCCGCACGCGATGACAGTTCGCACAGAAGTTCTCGTTGCCGACTGGGTCGACGATTTCGACCATCCCGCTGTTCTGGTTGTTGACCGGTTCCGTCTGAACGCCGCCGTCGGACGCGGCCAGCGAGGTGGTCGCGCCGCTCCCTTCGACCGCCGCCTCGGTGCTGTGTATCCAGTAGCGCTTGCGGTCGTGCATCTCCCGGTGTTCAACCGTGTCCGCGCGGTCTTCGAGCCAGTCGTGGACGCGGTCGATGTCGATGGCCCACTCCGGATGGCCGGCCAGTTCCGGCATGTACTCGATGAGCTGGAGCTGGAGCCCGGGGTTCTCGGCGACGTGGTCGACCATCTTCGGGACGTAGCCTGCGGTCGGCTCGAACACGACCATGTTGAGCTTCACCGGCGCGAGGCCGGCGTCCAGCGCCGCTTCGACGCCTTCGAGGACGCGGTCGTAGGCCCCGCTCTGTGTCAGCTCGGCGAAGGCC
Source organism: Haloarcula sp. CBA1115 (assembly GCF_000827835.1). Lineage (NCBI taxonomy): Archaea > Methanobacteriati > Methanobacteriota > Halobacteria > Halobacteriales > Haloarculaceae > Haloarcula > Haloarcula sp. CBA1115. The sequence goes on from NZ_CP010529.1 coordinate 450,186, forward strand.
TCGCTGTCGAGCGCGTCCTGCGAGACGTTGACCCGCTCAAGGCCCGCGTCGACGAGGTCCGGGGCGCGGCCGGGGAGGAAGGTGCCGTTGGTCGTCATCGACACCTCCATCTCGTCGGGGGCGCGCCGGACGATTTCCTCTAAGTCCTCCCGGAGCATCGGCTCCCCGCCCGTGAACTTCACCGAGTCGACGCCGAACTCGGCGGCGACTTCGAGGAAGGCCACGATGGTGTCGGCAGTGAGTTCGTCGTCCTGTGCCTCCATCGGGCCCCGTGTGTCGCCCAGCCCCTCATTGTGGCAGTAGACGCAGTCGAAGTTACACCGGTCGGTCAGGGAGACGCGGACACCGGAGACCTCGCGACCGAAGTCGTCTTCGAGCATTTCCTTGCTAACTGTTCACAGCACAACCTCTTAAATGGCGTGACTGGTCCGGTTCCGTCGTCGCGCGCACCAGGGTAACGATTAATTCGGCGACTGCCGTGCACTGCGTATGAACATCGTCGATGCGCTGGACGCGCGGCGGGGAACGACCTGTTTCGTCGGCGCTGGGGGGAAGAAGACGACGATGGCAGCGCTCGCAGCGCGACTAGAACACGCCGTCGTCACCGCGACGGTTCGGATTCCGATTTTCGACGGGTGGGTCGAGGACGTTGTCGTGACGGAAACCCCACGGACAGCCATTGACGAGGCGTCTGCGTGGCCGCTGGGCGTCGTCCCGACACAGGAGCGGCCGGACCGCTACCGCGGCTACGACCCGGAAACCGTCGCCGACCTGGCAGACGTCGACCACCCGATTCTGGTGAAAGCCGACGGCGCGCGGATGCGTGAGTTCAAAGCACCGAGCGACCGGGAGCCACAGCTACCCCCGACCGCATCGACGGTCGTTCCCATCGCCAGCGCGCACGTCGTCGGCGAACCCCTGACCGACGACATCGTCCACCGCGTCGACGAGGTAGCCGCGATTACCGGGCTCGATCCTGGCGACGAGATTCGACCACAGGATGTCGCCGCGGTCCTCGCCCACGAACAGGGCGGGCTGAAAGACATCCCTCCCGACGCGACCGAGATTCCGCTACTCAACATGGTCGACGACGAGAGACTCGAAACGAACGCGCGGGCTGTCGCCGAGGGGATTCACGACCGCGCCGACGTGCCACGCGTGGTGCTCGCGGAAATGCGAGCCGACGACCCACTGGTGGCAGTCGTCTGAGATCGAGCCGACACCGGCACCGCTTGTTCAAAATCGTTTGCCAGCGGCCTCGAACTCTTCGCGGGTATTGAGGTTGTTGAACGTATCAAGTGAGGTGCATTCGAGTATCTCTTCGCGTTCGACGACGACGTAATCGAGGTCGAACAGCGGTTCGACGACTTTGTGCTCGCCGCGTTCCAGCGCTCGCTGGCAGGCCGCCTGCATTGCCTCGGCGTGGTACACCGCCTGTGTCGTCTGGAACCACTCGTCCGGGCGCGGCACCGCGGCCTCGTGGGACGCTGCCCGCTCGAACAGATAGTCGAGGAACGCGGGATCGACGAAAGGCATATCACAGGCCACCACGGCGGCGTACTCGCTATCGACGGCCCCCAAACCGGTTGCGATGCCCGCCATCGGCCCCTGATCGGGGTCCTCGTCGAGCGCGAACGTCGGGTCGAGGGTGTGGCCCGACAGCGCCGCGTCGATGGCCTCGACCTGGTCCTCGCGGCAGTTCACGACGAGTTCGTCGACGACCTGTCCCAGTCGGTCGGCGACGCGGCGAATCATCGGCGTCCCCGCGAGGTCGGCGACGGCTTTGTCGCTGTCGCCGAACCGCGTCGACCGACCGCCCGCAACGATGACACCTGCGCGCATACCCTGCCTTCTCGGGTCTGGCAGAAAGGTGCTTGGTGCTGTGGGTAATCCTTTAGTCGACAGACGGAAGAGTGAGGTATGATGACAGTAGCCAATCGGGGCCGGATGCTCCACGTCGACCTGTCGTCGGCATCGGTCGAGAGCTGTCCGGTTCCGGAGGCCTGGCGTCGCCAGTTTGTGGGCGGCAAGGGACTCGGCGCTCGGTACCTGTACGACAAACTCGACGCAGGCACCGACCCGCTAGGCCCCGAGAACGTCCTGTTGTTCATGCTCGGGCCGGTCTCCGGGCTGCTCCCCGGCGAGACACGCTACGCGGCGGTCACGAAGTCGCCCCTGACTGGCGGCTTCCTCGACTCCTATGCGGGCGGGACGTTCCCGGACACGCTGGCCGGCGCGTTGCAGGACCACACCGGGATTCTTGTCACCGGGCGCGCTTCGGAGCCGGTCAAACTCGTCGTCGAGGCCGACGGCGCGACGGTCGAACCCGCCGAGACGTGGGGGCAGGATACAGCCGAAACCGACGCAGCGTTCCCCGAGGCTGCGGTGGCGTGTATCGGCCCGGCGGGCGAGCAGGGCGTCGCGTTCGCGACTATCGCTTCTGACGGCGGCGAACACCACGCGGGGCGGGGCGGTGCCGGAACAGTGATGGGCGCAAAACGGCTGAAAGCCGTCGTCGTCCGCGGTGAGCCGCCGACGGACCTCGCGGAGCTACGGGAGCAGTACGCCAAGCGGTACCGCGAGGGCGACACCGGACAGTGGCTCAACGCCAGCGGGACCGTCGAAACGGTCGACTTCGCCAACGAGATCGGCGCGCTCTCGACGCGCGGCTGGGAAGACGGCCAGTTCGAGGGAGCCGACGGGGTCGGTATCGAAGCCGTGCAGGAACTCGCCGCGGGGCGGGAGTACGACGACGATGCTAGCCCCGGCGGGTTCCGCGTCCAGACGGAGGACGGCGAAACCGTCCCGCGCGGGGCGACGGCGATGAGCCTTGGGGCCGGGCTTGGCATCGACGACTTCGACGCCGTGGCGACGCTGGGCGAGACATGCAACCGACTGGGGCTCGACCTCATCAGCGCCGGAAGCGCCGTCGCGTGGGCTATCAAAGCCGGCGACGCCGGCCTGCTTGCGGAATCGCTCGATTACGGGAGTCCTGACGACGCGCGAGCGCTCCTCGAAGAAATCGTCGCGCGGGAGTCGACGCTCGGCGACGCTCTGGCCGACGGCGTTGACGCGGCCTCGGCCCGTCTAGGCGGGGACGACCTCCTGCCGACGGTCAAGGCTATGGAACTGCCCGCGTACGACCCCCGCGGCGCACGGAGCATGGCACTGGCGTACGCGACCAGCGACCGCGGGGCCTGTCATCGGCGGGCGCTCCCCATCGAGCGGGAAGCCTTCGACTCCGATTGGGACCCGGAGCGGGCGGCCGCGGCCGTCATCCGCGAACAGGACCAGCGCTCGGTGCTGTGGTGCCTCGTCGTCGACGACTTCGTCGGCGACGCCTTCGAAGACCTCGGCGCGGAGTGGCTCGACGCTATCGGCCTGGACACGGACGGCGACCTCGCGACGGTCGGCGAGCGGGTCTGGACGCTCACGCGCCTGTTCAACGTCCGGGAGGGCGTTTCCCGAGCCGACGACGAACTCCCGGCAAAGCTGCAGGAACCGCTTGATTCTGGCCCGAACGCTGGCGCGGCAATCGACACCGAGTCGTTCGACGCGATGCTCGACGAGTACTACAGCCAGCGCGGCTGGGACGCCGACGGCCGGCCCACCCCCGAGACAATCGAGCGACTCGGCCTCGCGGACGCCGTCGACCAATCGACACGACCAGCGGACACGACACTCGGAGAATGACAGACGAAATCGACCTCGACGAACTCGACGTACAGGACGACGAGGAGACGCCGAACCGGGGCGACTGGTTCTGGAGTGGTGATGGCGACCCCGAAGACGAACCCGACTCCGGAGCGACTGGGACCGAATCGGTACGGCCCGACAGCGATACCGAGGCTGAGAGTCCCGGCGCGGCCACAGATACGGGTCCTGCTTCGGACACTGGTGTCGAAGGGAATGGCGGAGATACCGCCAGCGCAGACCCCGGAGGCCAAGCGGTCCCCCACGTCCCGCGGGAGAACAAGGACAAGCCGGTCGGTATTCCGACAGACAGCGGCGGCGCGGGCGGCGCGGCCGCGACCGACACAGACCCGGCCTCGAACGTCGCCGAGGACCCCGCTGCCGGCGAGGAACCCGTCGAAGCGAGCGGTCCCCACGGCGGCGGCATCGACGACATGACGATGGCTGTGACCTACGACGCGGCCCGGCAGTTCGCCGATCCGCAACTGGTCTTCCGCGAGGCGCGGGCGTGGGCCGACTGGGTCGGTATCGTCGGCGACGTCGACGCCTTCGTCATCAACAAGTTCCAGCGTGACCACGGCATCGATGCCGACTTCTTCAGCGGCGCGGGTCAGGAACCGGCCGAACGCCTCGCCGACATCGGCGAGCACTCGATGTTCTACGCCGAGCGGATGGTCCTCGTCGGCCGTCCGGACGACGAGCCCATCGCCGACCGGACGGGCTGGGAGTTCATCCCGCTCGCCGACGCCGCAGAGAAGGCGGAGTGGGAACTCGCTGACGAGTGACGCCCTATATTTATAATGCTTGCTGGTCATTGTCATACACGAACGACAATGACACTCCGAACCGCGGTCCACCAGTCGAAGATACTCACGTTCGTGGTACTGGGGGCCTTCGTCTGGCTCTTATTGACACTGTTCGAAGTACTGTCGACCATCAACTTCGCGACCGGAACAGCGACGTTCGTCGGTCAGAACGCGCTGGGCGGTCTCGCCGGAGTGCTTGTGCTGACTATCGTCCTCGGGGCGCTCGTGGTTCTGTACTCCGAGATAACCGAGTCAGACCCGGCCCCGCAGTCGTGGCCCCCGTCGGAAGAATGACGTACTACAGTTGCGAAGAATGCGGCCAGATGATAGACCTCTCGGCGTTCGAGGGGCAGCCGCGCCGGCAGGACTGTCCGGTATGTGAGGAGACGACGCTGTGGACGCCCGAGTTCGAGGGTGAAGGGGTGTCGTTTTGACACTCGCTTTCGAGGTGAGCGACCGCCTGTACGAGGCCGCTCAGGAGTGGGCCGACCGGCGGTTGGAGGACATCGACGAAGCGATGGAAACGAAAGTCGAGCAGGCGTTGCTGGAGATCGAACACCTCGTCTCACAGTCCCACGACGTGGCGTTCGAGGTCGACGGCCGCGAGGTACGGTACGAACCGACAGAAGAACTGGCCGCGTTGCTCCGTCGGCAGGCCGAGGAGAGCGGAATCGACGAGAGTACCGTGCTGAAGATGCACGTCGACCTCTACGCGAACGCGTTCCTCGACGAAGTCTCGGACGAGCAGAAACCGCCGGGAACGCCGTCTGAGTGACGGCACCAAAACTTAAGCCCGGCCACTACGACAGATGATATACAATGGCACACGAAGAGAGTGAGTGGAAACCGAAGGGTGCGACAGAGACGTTCAACGACTTCGAGGTCTGGGACCACGGCGTCTGGCCGGGCGACGTGAACCAGAACGACACGACGACGGACGACGACGAGGAGTGACCCGCTGCCGGCGTCAGGTTCGTACTGTTTTCGTGGCCCCTCTCTACATGCGAGCGACAGCTACGGGGCCGGGAAGACCCGTTTGTCACGCGGCGGGACGTAGAAGTTCGAGCGTGACGCAACCTCGATGAATTCCAGCAGGCCGTTGTTCTGTCGATCCCGGAGTTCCTCGTGTTCCTCCCGGAGCCACCACCCGTTCATCGCGTCCCGGACTTCCTCGAAGTCACGCGGGCGTTCCTGTAACGAGAGGAAGTGAATCCCGGCCTGGCCGCCGTCAATCGTGTTGAAATCGCGCCGGAGGACAATCGGCTCCCCGTCCTTGCGGGCGCGGGCCACCTTCTCGAAGTGGCCGACCTCCCCCTCTGTGCTCGCGTGCTCGCGGACCATGTCGGCGAAGGGGAGGGTACCTCTATCGATGTCCTCCGGCGAGAACTCCGCCGAGAACAGTCGCTTGACGCGGTCGGACTGGGCGAGTTCCCACCAGTTGTCGAAGGCCTCGTTGATTCGTGAGAGGTGTATCGTCGTCCCGCCGGCGTACGGGCCGTCGTCGATGGTGACGCGGTCCTCGCTGGCCTGCGTCCCGGCCCGGCCGGCGAAAAAGCCCGAGAACATATACGACTCCTCGGGGATGTCGGCGGGGACGCCCTCCGCGTCGGCGTGGGCCGCCGGGAGCCCCTCGCCGATGAAGCCGCCGCGGCGGTCGGCGACGGAGAACACGTCGCCGAGTCGACCCTGAATCTCCGCGTCCGCGAGCGTCGGCCGCGTGTCGAACATCGCCGACTCGGCGGCCGCGAGGTGCGAGGGAACGTCGCTCGCGAGGACGAGCATCGCGTCGAAAGACTGCAGGTCGGGGTTGTCCGTCCGGGAGAGGACTCGCGGGCTGCGTATCGGGGACGAATCGAGCGACCCGTAGGTGTCGAAGTAGCTCGTCCCCCAGCCGAGCATATGCAGGAGCCCCGAACTGGTGAACTCGTAGGCGTCTTCCAGTGTTCGCATCGCTAGCTCGACAGTCTCCGCGGCAGAATCCGACGGTGACCCGTCGAGGTCGAGCATGAACAGACGGAAATGACGTGGCAACAGGTCGTTGCCGGCGGCGTCGCTCCGGAGGCGCGCGTTCCAGGCGTGTTGCCGTCTCGGGAGTTCGTCGGCTCGGGGGTTCGGGTCGAGGTCACCCGTCGGCGACTCCGCTTGCCTGGCCAGCAGGGACGAACACCCGCTGAGACCGGCTGCTCCGGAGAGTGCGGAGAGTCGAAGCAGCAGCCCTCGGCGCGAGTTCATGGTATGATATCACAAGGGTAGGTCTGCGTGGAGAAAAACGTTGTCTCAAGGGAACAGGTCGCAACGGTTTTTACTTGACATTCCGTACCATATACCATGTTAACTATACTCATACACTCGGAATCGGGACTCACCCTCCCGTTTCCACCCGATATGGGCACGGCGGTCCTCGGTGTCGGACTGGTCGTCCTCGCCGTCGTCACGTACGATATCTATCAGCAGCACTGGACCGGGGAGGGAACCTGATGGCCACCGAACAATCGGACTCCCGGCTGACAGCCGTCTCGCTCCTCGGATATCTTCGAATCCTGGTCTACACTCTCGCTACGCTGCTGGCGCTGTCACTGCTTGTCGTCGGAACGATCGGACTCATCGCCGAGCTCAAGGGGAGCTGGCACTGGGAGATTCACCTCAAATCGACTATCAGCTACATCGGCCTGTTCGTCAGCCGGCTGCTGATCGTTCTCGTCCCGCTGTTCGTGGTCCTCGTCGTCGGTCGGCGGGTGGTGCCCGATGCGTGAGCGACTGCGTGTGAACCCCTTCGGCGTCGTCGCGGCGGCGTCAGTCACGCTCCTCTGCGTGCTGGTCGCGGGCGCGGGAGCCGTCGCAGTCGTCGCACGGTCGGTCAACTCCTGGCGGTCGCTCTTTTTCATGGAACAGACGATGGCGTTCCTGCTGCCCGCGGTGAAGGTCCTGCTGGTCGTCGGCCTCATCGCAAGCACGGGCCTCGTGCTCCGTATCCGGTAGCCGCCCTGCTAGCCGATCTGCGCGACGATCTCGTCCTCGAAGCGGACCAGCCCCTCACAGATGAGCGCCGCCGCGAGGAACAGCCCCTCGTCGGCTTCCTCGCGCATCTCGTCGGCGAAGTCGATGACCCACTCGCTGAGGTGTTGCTCGATGAACACCCGCTCGTAGCCGACGGTCTCCTCGTCGCCCTCGCGCTGGCGCTCGATGAGATACCGCAGGAACGCCAGCTCGACGGCGATGAAGTCGTCCTCTTCGGGGTAGTCCTCGGGCGGTGCCCAGCCTGCCGCACCGTAGCTGGCATCGACTTCGGCGAGCCCCTCGCCGATGAACTCCGTGTCCTCGCGGTAGTTCGTCTCGTGGGGCAACACCGGCGGCCGCGGGCCGACGAGCAGGTCCGTGTACTCCCGTTCGAGTTCGTCCTGCACGTCCGAGACCGACCGGTCAGTGTTGTCGTCTATCCACGCCTGCAGCATCTCGAAACCCTCGTCCAGCTGGTCGTTGATGGAGTCCTCCGGCAGTTGAACCTCGCCGCTCAACAGCCGCTCGACGAACGCCTCTTCGGGCACGTCCCAGAACACGTCGATGACGAAGTCCACCAGTTCGAGGCGGGCCTCGTAGACAGCCGCGTCGTTCATCGTTTCTCCCCCTGGTCGAACAGCAGGCGACTCCGACAGTCGCTGCAGTACTCGAAGACGCTGTGGTCGGCGTCGGGGGCCAGCCCCTCGACCCGGTCGCCGACCTCCGCCTCGATCTTGTCGGCGGAGGCGACGCTGGTGAACGGTTTGCCACAGCGAACGCATTCCAGCATATCGCCCTCGTGGACGGTCACCCAGGCCTCGCCGTCGCGGTTCTCGGGGAGCAAGGAGAGGTCGAGCCCGTCGCGCATCGTGATCGCCGTCTCCGGACAGCCCTCCTCACAGAGGCCGCAGTTCACGCAGTCCGCGTGGTTGAACGCCAGTTCGCCCTTGCCGGTTCGCTTGATAGCGTCAGTCGGGCAGAGGTTCGTGCAGGTCGGCGTCAGCGTACACGCGTCGTTGACGTCCATGACGCCGAAGTCCTTCAGCCCGCGGATCACCTCGCGTTCGGGCTCGACGTGGTCGAGAATGGTTCGGACACTCTCTAAGGTCCAGCCGTGGCTGTCGAAGTCGGGATTGGGGCGGGGCTCCTCGCGGTCGGTGTCGCTGCGGCCGGTCGCCTCGTAGTCGCCAGCCGGAATCGGCGTCTCGTCGAGGCCGAACTCGACGAAGCCAGACAGCGATTCGACGAAGGCTTGGGGGTTGCCGGCCTCCGGCGCGAAGAAGCCGACCCGGTCGCCCAGGCCCAGATCGGTCGTCGCCTGATTGAGCCGGTCGACCAGCTCCTGCTTGGGGTCCGGGCCAGAGTGGAGGCAGGAGCCGCCACAGCCGACGATGGCGACGCCGTCCGCGCCGGCCGCCAGCGCGTGCATGACGTGTGCTTCACCGACCGTGTCCGTGCAGTTGACCTGCACCGGGAGAATCGGTGGGTAGTCGAGATCGCCCGATTGGACGGCTTTGCGTCCGTGTGCGCGGAGCCGTTCGGCGGCGTACTCCGAGCAGACGAACGCGATGACCTGCGTGTCGATACCTGCGCTGTCGCCACGCGAGAGTAGTCCCTCGTCCGTGTCGTCTTCCAGCAGCGCCTCGACTTCGCGCGCAAGCCGCCGGTTCGAGGGCTCGCGGAGCTGTGTCGCGCCCGTCGGACAGGAACTCGTACAGGCCCCGCAGTTCTCGCAGGCTGCCTCGTCGAACTCGACTGAATCGATAGTGGGCCGGTCGACCGCGCCGTGGGGACAGGCGTCTACGCAGGCCGTACACCCCTCCTGGCTAGATGCCCCGGCGGCACAGACGTCCATATCGAGGTCGAGGAACTGCGGCTTCTCGATGCCGCCCAGTTGCGATTCGACGGCGGCGATGGTTCCGGCGTCGACGGGACCCGTATAGAAGCCAAGCCGGCCACCGCGGGCGTTGTCCCGGCCGCCGGGGTAGATGACCTGGTCGACTTCGACGGTGTGGGTGACGCCGTCCAGATCGATAGCGTCGGTCGGGCAGATGTTCGTCCATTCGCCGTCGGGCGCGTCGGGGTGAATATCGACAGGGAACTCGATCACCATTCCGTCCGGCCCCTCTCGAACGCAGTCCATGCAGTCGATGCAGTCGTCGGTGACGCGGGCTTCCAGCGTGAGTTCGTACTCGCCGTAGGAGCCATCGATGTCGACGACGCGGCCGCGCTCCATCGTCACGTCGCCGAGCCCTTCCACGTCCGCGAAGTCCCGCCCGTCCGCAACGAACGTCACGTCGGCGCCGTCGGTCAGTGACCGCGCTGCTTCCGGATCACCAACGACGGCGACGCGGTTCCCGGCGTCTTTCGACACCGTCCGCGACGGCGCTTCCTCGCGGAGGCCGGCCCGCTTTGCATTGATGAGACGGGCCGTCTTGTCGGTGGCCGCGGCCCCGTCGTGGACCCAGGCGTTGGTTTCCCGGTGGTCGACGAACACCGACGCCTCGGGGTGAAGGCCGTGTTCGTCGGCGAGCCCGCGGATGCGCTCCTGACACGACGGTTCCGGTGTCGTCGCGATGACCTGATCGAGATCGTACTCCTCAATGACCTGTGACATCCCGGCCAGGCCGTCCTGACAGAGCAGTTCGGAACTGGCCACGACGTCGACATCGCTGACACCGTCCCGTACCGCTTCGAGGTCGATATCGCACGATCCCCCACAGGAACACACGAAGGCGCCCGTGTTCATTAATCATGCAAAACCCTGTCCCGGTAATAGACCTTGCGGAGTGTTCACACATCTATTCATGAATACAACCCCAAATATTTGGCCGGGTGGAAAATTTCATGAATTATTATGGCTAACTATGACACATTTTATCATGGATGACATCGAATTTGTGGCACGTCTAGAGAGACAATGACAAACCAGATCTCGTGGCAAACACGGACAGCATCGGTAATGGGTGGGCACCATTCACCATGAGTACACAGCAGGAACCAGTCTCACTGGATCTCGACCGGCGCTCGTTTATGAAGGCGAGCGCCCTGGCGGGCGGGGTCGCCCTCGGCGTCAGCGGCGCTGGTCAGGCACTCCAGGAGGACGGCGAGGAAACGGACGGGACAGACACGGACACCGAACTGACCAAGACGATCTGTAATTACTGCTCAGTTGGCTGTGGCTTCCGTGGTGAGAAGGAGGGCAACTCCTTTGTCGGCATGGAGCCGTGGCATGAACACCCGATAAATGCCGGGTCGCTGTGCTCGAAAGGAGCCGGCATCTACGAGACCGAACACTCCGAGAAGCGCCTCAAACACCCGATGATACAGGAGGACGGGGAGTGGCGCAAGCTCGGCTGGAACGATGCCTACGACCGTCTGGCGACTGACATCCGAGCGCTGTGGCCCGATTCCGACGTCTCACCAGCGGAAGCCGTCGACGTCGACGCGGAGCACAGCCGCGAGAGTGTGATGTTGCTGGGCAGCGCGCATCACTCCAACGAGGAGGCCTACGCCATCCGAAAGCTGGCGGCGTTCATGGGCACGAACAACATCGACCACCAAGCGCGTATCTGTCACTCCACGACGGTGACGGGGCTGGCAAACACCTGGGGCTACGGCGCGATGACCAACACCGTGCAGGACTACCGGAACTTCGACCTGAACATCATCATCGGCCAGAACCCCGCCGAGGCACATCCCATCGCGATGCAGCACATCCTCGAAGGGCAGAAACGCGGCGGGACCATCCTCAATCTGGACCCGCGGTTCACGAAAACGTCGGCCCACGCCGACGAGTTCATGCGGTTCCGGCCGGGCACCGACGTGGCCCTGATGATGGGTATCATCAAGGAGCTCCGCGACAAGCACGGGCTCGCGATGGACCCGGACGCGGACGACAGCGGGCAGAACATGCTCACTGACCGCGTGCAGGGCTGGGAAGACGTCGACGCGGAACTCGATGAGTACGACAAGGAGACCGTCGAGGAGATCACCTGGGTGTCCGCCGAGGACATCGAGCGCATCGCCGACATGATCGACGAGGCCCGGCCACACGTCCAGATCGAGTGGGCGATGGGTGGGACCCAGCACAACAACGGGACTCAGAACATCCGCTCGTATGCGATGGCGAGCCTCGCCTCCGGGAGTGCGGCCCGGAGCGGCGGCGGCCTTCAGGTGATGCGCGGCCACGCGAACGTCCAGGGGGCGACCGATCTCGCGGTCGCGAGCCACATCCTTCCGGGCTACTACGGCCTCACAGCCGGCGGCTGGTCCTGGTGGGCCGAAATCTGGGACAAGACGCCGGAAACCAGCGGCTCCACCTCGTTTGCGGACATGTACAACCGGTTCGAGCTGATGCCGCCGGAGAAGTACGTCCGCCAGAGCCCGAACTACGAAGGGAGCGAGGACGCGAACGAACTGCCGCCGAACGGCGACCACGGCCCGGAGAACCCGGCCGAGAACTCGATGATGTTCCAGAACGGGCTGACGGTGGCCCGCTGGTTCGAATCAGCGCTCGACCAGGAGGACCGGTATCAGGAGACGCCGATCTACCAGCCCGACCAGACGAAAATCGCCGTCTTCTGGGGCCACTCCGCGAACTCCATCAGCGAGATGGAGCAGATGAAAGAGGGGATGGAGAACCTCGACCTGCTAGTCGTTGTCGACGTGTTCCCCTCGGTCGCGAGCGTCCTCCCGGACTACGAGGACGGACCGCCGGTGTTGCTGTTGCCGGCGTCCAGCCAGTACGAGCACCACCGGTCGCTTACCAACACGAACCGGTCGGTGCAGTGGTCTGAACCGGTCCGCTCGCCGGCGCACAACTCCAAGCCGGACCTCCAGATCATGCAGGAACTGGCCGGCTATCTGGGCTTCGGCGAGCACTTCGACTGGGGCGCGGGCTCGGAGCTGTACAACGGCAAGTCGAGCTACGAGGGCGTCGTCCGGGAGTTCAACCTCGGGACCAACACCATCGGCTACCGGCAGACCCCCGAGCGGCTCCAGCAACACCTAGAGTACGACTGGGCGTTCTCCAACGAGGACCTCAAGGGGGCCGAAGGGACGCCTGTCGCGGGCGAGTACTGGATGCTTCCCTGGCCCTGCTGGGGCGAAGACCATCCGGGGACGCCGATTATCTGGAACGACGATCTGGACCCCAACAACGGGGGCCAGGACTTCCGGACCCGCTGGGGCGTCTCGGCACCGACCCCGGAGGACTGGGACGCGATGCCGACGGACGACGAGTACCCGATGCAGGAGACGCTCGACGCCGTCGGCGATCGATACGACAGCCAGGCGGAAGCGCTGGACCTGACCCGGGCACCGTACAACCCCGAGTGGGCCGACGACGACGACACGGCTGCAGACGGCATGATTCACGGCATCCCGGAGTATCCGGGCTGGAAGGTGACGCCGCCACAGAGCCTCGTGGACCCCGAACAGGAGGTTCAGCCGGACGAACTCACCATTCCCCAGCAGTACGCACTCGACAACCAAGAGTCGGTGTACACCGCCGCGCAAGCGTTGAACAATCCCGACACGGGGAGCGCGGTCTTCGACGAGTACCTCGAAACGATGATCGGGCAGGGGGTCGACCCCGAGTTCTACGAGGAGTACGATTACAACCAGCCCGACGCGCCGACCGGACGCGGCCGGGCGCGTGCCGTCGTCTGGAGCTTCCTCGACAAGGTGCCGGTCCACCGCGAGCCAATCGAGGGGCCGGACACGGAACTGCTGAACGAGTGGCCGGCAAACGGCCAGCAGCGGAACTTCTACCGGCTCGACCAGAACAACCTCGTCGAACAGGAACAGGCGACGAACATCATCCACAATCAGGACGACGGGCCTGATCTGGACATGATCATGACCAGCGGTCGGCAGGTCGAACACCAGGGCGGTGGTGCGGAGACGCGGAACAACATCCACACCGCCGACCTCCAGCCGCATATGTACGCTGAGATAACGCCGAACAAGGCGGCGGAACTCGGCGTCGACGGCGGCGACCTCGTCGTCATCTCCTCGACGGACCGTGGCTCCGTGCTGGTGAAAGCCCGCGTGACGGACCGGCCGAACGATCAGGAAGTGTTCCTGCCGTATCACTGGGGCGGCGTATTTAAAGGCGAGAGTCTGGAGGACAAGTACCCCGACGGCCACGTTCCCTACGCAATCGGGGACTCAGCCAACGCTATCACGTCCCGCGGCTACGACGTGGAAACCCAGATGCAGGAGACAAAAGTATCGATGGTCGCGGTCAACCCGGCGACGCCGGAGGTACTGGACCGGTACAACATCGACGTGGACCTCGATCTCACGTTCCCGCAAGACGAGAACGACGTCGGGACACAGAAGGACTTCGACGTCCGCAACAACTCGACGGTGCAATGAGGTGAGCTAGTATGTCAACAGGCAACGAAGTGATGCACGACGGCGTGATGAGTACCGGCGAGGACGCGCGCATCTTCCCGGACGTCGAAGCGTGCATCGACTGTGGCGGCTGTGTCGTCTCCTGTAAACGAACGTGGGACGTCCCGCGCGACGAACAGCGAATCAGCATCGCGACGATGCTCGAAGGCCAGGAGGCCGCGTCGGGGCTCAACGCCGGCAGCGGCAAGGCGATGGAACAGGGCGAGTCGCCCGGCGAGACCGCGGTGCCGATGCAGTGTTACCACTGCGAGAACGCGCCGTGTGTCTCGGTGTGTCCGACCGACTCGCTCATTTCGAAGGAGAATGGCTTCGTACGGGTCCGGGACGACCTCTGTATTGGGTGTCAGTACTGCCTCTCGGCGTGTCCCTTCGGCGCACCGCAGTTCCCCAACGAGGACGAAGGAGTCGCCAACCTCGTCGGCAGCGGTGGCAACATGGACAAGTGTACCATGTGCGAGGAGCGCCAGGACGTCGGCAAGGGGCCGGCCTGCGCCGAGGAGTGTGCCACCGACGCTATCCTGGTCGGGACGCCGGCCCAGATCTCGGACGAACTGGACAACAGGGACAGCGGCACGTTCTTCAACGACGTGGCCATGGACATCATCTTTGGCGAGGACGCCAGTGAGTTCCAATGACTGACAGGGATGACCTTCCGGAGGTGAACGGGTATAGCCGCGTCTCGGTGCTCATCAGCACGGTTGTCGGCCTCGCCGTCGCGGGGCTGGCGCTGTTCTGGGCACAGGGGTTCAGACTCGGCTACGAATCGCTGTACCGGGTCAACCCCAGCGTCGAAGGCGGCGGTATCGGTTCGGACTGGGTGTTCGGCAACACCATCCCCGCGCTCGACTTCCTCATCGCGCTCATCCACGCGGCCGACGTCATCCTGGGTGCGTTCATCCTCGTGATGGTGTTCATCCACTGGGCAGCGTTCCAGCGCCTCGCCGGCCAGATGCGCGAACCAGGTGAGGACACCGGCGAGGCCGTCGCGGCCGACGGTGGCTCGCCGACCCACGGCGACGGGCAGGGAGGTGACGGAACGTGAGTAATCTCGACCACGGGAAGTTCACGCGCGTGACGACCCTGTTCCACTCGCTTTTGGGCCTGGACGTGTTCCTCCTGTTTTTCACCGGCTACGCCATCATGTTCAACGACGAACTGTGGTGGATGCTCACGCTGATGGGCGGGGCCTCCGGCGTGACGGCGATTCACCGCATCACCGGCATCGGGCTGGTCGCGCTCGTTATCTTCTGGATTACGCTCCAGATTATCTCCCCGACCGGACGGAGCAACTTCTCGAAGATTCTCCCGGCGAAAGGCGACGTCGACGCGTTCATTCAGGACATCCAGTTCGTGCTCGGCCGGGCCGACGAACGGCACCCGAGCGCGCGGCAGTTCGCCGGCTACAAGGCCGACGAGGTCCCGCTGCTGTCCTACATCGGCAAGGGCGTCGTGTTCATCTTCTCAATTGAGTTGACCCTGCTGGCGATTTCGGGGCTGCTCATCTGGAGCAAGACCGGCCTCGCCGCGATGTTCCAGACCAAGGCGGCCGCGATGGCCTTCGTCACCTTCCACGGCCTGCTTGGCGTCATCATGCTGATGGGGGTCATGTTCCACATCTTCGAACACGGGATGCATCCCGCCTTTTACCCCGTCGAGACGAAGGCGTTCATCCCGCGCAGCATGGTACCGGAACACCACGGTGACGACGACGAGGAGCCGGACACCACGGGAATCGAACGGCTCTCGCTATCCCCGTCCTGGCGCACCGTCTCGACCATCTTCGGTGCGATGACCGTCATCGGCATCGTCTCCGTGCTCATCGGGAGCATCTTCGACGAGGGCTATCCGGTACCCCGTGAGCTTGCCATCGGCGGCGGGCCGTCGAGCATCCTGTTGACTATCGGTATTAACCTCGGGATGGTCGTCCTCGGTGTCGGGCTCGTGCTGTCGATGTACGGGAACGTCCTGCGCATCCGCTGGGAACAGCAGCTAGAAGCGGAGCGGGAACCGTCGACCGCGGCCGATGGGGGCGAGCCCCAGACCGACGGCGGCCAGCCTAAATCAGACGACAACGAGAACTGAACCGACTCGGGCCGTTTTTCCGTGCAACTACGCGATGAGTGCCTGTCCTTCAGGTGATAGCTCGACGTCGACGTCCTGGCGGGTCTGCTCTTGAATCTGGTTCAGGTTTCGAGTCAGGACCTGGAGGATGTCTTTTGGCTCCGGGTAGACGAGCATGTTGCCGTCGCCGTCCTCCATGACCAGTTGTGTGTCGGAGAGCGCGACCTGGTCGCCCTCAATGCTGGCGACGATGACGTCCAGTGCCTCCGCGCCGCCGGGGTCGCCTTCCGTCACCTTCGTAATATAGAGTGCATCGAGGCCAATGAGATCCTTGTACTCGCGGACCTGTTCGGCGCAGGCGACCATATCCTGTGTCACAGCCGTCTTTTCGGCGTTGCCGTGATCCCCCTCGTGGCAGTGTTTACAGATTCGGAGTTCGAGACGCATGCCCCTGTCTATGTGATTGGCTCTCATTACCGTTGGGGAGGGGGCGCTCAACCACTAGTGTTTACTGTACCGCTGTGAAATGGTATCATATGGCATCAGCGCTCAACGCGGTGTATCTGGCACTGGTCGTAGTCGTCGGCGTCGTCGGAACGCTGTTCGTCGCAAGTATCAGGTCCGCCGACGTGCGGTCCCGGTGGCTCGAACTGTCATCGATCGGGATCGTGGTACTGTTCCTGCTGTCCCTGGGCGTCCAGTTCCTCGCGTAACCGTACCCGATTGCCGGGAGACACTGCCGAAGCGATAGCCATCGTTGTGTCTCTGCCAAGCAAGATCCATCGACGGATGGCTCGAACTCTAGCTCAGTACCGGCAAATATAATCCAATCTACCCAAACTTATGAATATATTTTCCTCTATCTATTTTTCAGGCACTGAATTAGCGCTATATATCGGAGACTCGTATATAAATACAGTATTTGGGTGTACTCCCTCGAAAGTCGGTGGGTTTAGCTACTACTTAGAACGTATCCAGTGATAGGAAACCGATAGTCGATATCCCTCGTTTAGAGTAACAGTAGTACATCCATTATTGAGATAGGGACCGCGTCAGGGGCGTGGTAGTATCTAGTATCACACGGTGTAAGATAGCGTTGGAACGTCGTTCACTCATGATGAATGATACGTATGATGGCTATTTATCAAACAAAACCAAGAACCGGCATCTATGAGATGAAAGCCGGAACTCGTGTCTACTCGTTCGCGTCGCGGGACCGAAACACATGCTCGAAACGCCTTCCAGACATACTTCCAGTACCCTCCTGACTAGTCTGTGCTGTTCTGCAATCACTGGCCGAGGACGGTGCTATTGTCGAAAGACGCTGTTTAATTACCGCTGTCACAAGACTGTACTACCGTTCACCGTTTCTGAACACTGCCGTTACGAATAGGTAACGTTCAGCTCGATGACGTTGGCGACTTCCAGTACCTTCTGTGGGAGTTCCTCGCGGAACCGGTCGCCACGGAACCGATTCGTTGGCCCCGAAACGCTGATCGCACCGATGATTTCGTTATCGTGGTTGAGCACTGGGGCAGCGACACAGCGGAGCCCTTCGAGACGCTCTTCGTCGTCGAAAGCGACGCCGCGGTCCCGGACGTCCGCTAGCTCTTGCTCCAGTTCCGCTCTACTGCTGATCGACTTGCTGGCCTCCCCGCCGAGTCCGTGGCGGTCGACGATCGCATCGACCCGTTCGGTCGACATATGTGCGAGGATCGCTTTTCCCAGCGCTGTCGTATGAAGCGGAACGCGTGTTCCGACGTGGGCCTTGACCTGGACAGCTTTGTCTCCCCGAGCACGGTACAGGTACGACCCGCGGCCGTGTTCTTCGACGAGAATATTCGCGAGTTCGCCGGTTTCTGCGGCCAACCGATCGACCTCTGGCTTCGCGATCCCGAACAGTTTCTCCCGGTGGCGGGCGTAGGCCCCCAGCTCCAGAAACCGGAGCCCTACCTCGTACACACCGTCCCTGTTGACAACGTACTCCTCCTGTTCCAGCGTGCTCAGATAGTTGTGAACCGTGCTCTTCGGGATGTCGAGGTGCTGGGCCAGTTCGGTGACACCGGCCCCGTCGAGGTCTTTCAGTGCGTCAAGCACCTCGAACGTCGTCTCGGCGGATTTGACTGGGTTTTGAGCGGTCTTTGCCATACCCGGTCATGGTACGCCCTCGTATTAAACAGTTGTTCAAACATCTGGGACAGAGCGGTGGCTCCGATGGCACACCAGTTTCTGTCACGACATATCGGTGGCATATCACCGCACACAGGCACGTACGTTCCGGCCGATTGTCGTAAGTAGAGATACCCATAGAGCGTGTAGTCAACCGAAGGGTGACAAAACTCTGTCGGGACAAATCCTCACAGCAGACCGACACACAGGCACGCAATCGGAACCAGTCGAGGGCCGAGTGGGGTATCACGCTGTGAAACCCCATGCGAAGGGGTTCCCAGAGAGACCGCGGCCCCGTTCCCGGTTCACTAGCCGCTTAGACGACCGTGACGGGATTTTTCAGCGTTCCGATGGACTCGATGTCGATGGTGACTTCGTCCCCTTCCTGCAGCGTAAAGTCGTCGTCGGGAACGAGCGAGGTCCCGGTAAGTAGCACCGATAGTTCGGGGACCGCGTTGTGTGCGGTGTAGTACGAGACGAGTTCCTCGCAGGTGCGTTTCATCTCGCTGGTGTTGGTCTCCCCGTGGTAGACACGCTCACCGTCGCGGTGGATCGACATCGAGAGCGCCAGCGAGTGCGGGTCTTCGATGTCCGTGACGACGGCCGGGCCGACCGAACAACAACGGTCGTACACCTTGGCCTGAGGGAGGTACAGCGGGTTCTCCCCCTCGATAGACCGACTGCTCATGTCGTTGCCGATGGTGTAGCCGACGATTTCTCCCTCGTAGAGAACAATCGCAAGCTCGGGCTCGGGCACGTCCCAGTCCGAGTCGGCCCGGATACCGACTGCTTCGTTGGGGCCGACAGTCCGATTGGGCGTCGACTTGAAGAAGATCTCCGGTCGCTCCGCGTCGTGCACGTACAGATACATCTCCGGCGTGTCGCTTTCTTCTGTCCGCGCTTCTTCGCTGATCTGGTACGTAACGCCGGCGGCCCAGACTTCGTCGGCAGTGACGGGGTCGGTAGCATCGGCTTCGAGTCGCTGCTCGGACACCGCTTCAGCGGTATCGAGATGGCGGGCACTGAGTTCATCCGGTGCAGTCTCCGCAATCGAGGCCGACTTGAGGAGGTCACGGAACGTGCGGAGTTGCGGTTTGACGCTGGTCAAATCGTACACACCGTCCCCAGTTTCGACCGCTAACCGCTGTGAGTTCCCGTCGCGTAGCTGGTAGTACCTCATACAGAGTAGCAAACTGCAACAATACATCAATCTTGCGCTGCCAACGGCGTACTTCCTGCCTGTCGCAAGGGGACACAGACACTAGTTGTGGAGAGCATCAGCTATCCGGCGGTAGACACACAGTCGGTACAAACGGCACTTTCCACAGAGACACACAAGGGAAACTCGCTTCCGTCGGTCAGTAATCCATTTCCCTTCAGGCGAACCGCCGTTCAGTAATACGGAACATCATGGATGACAGACGTACATACGTTATTCTGGTGTCCCAGTGAGTCTGTCGTGAGAGATGGACTTCTATCGAGCCACAGATCACGTCCGAAGTTGGACTTGAGTTCCCTAAGTACCACGTAAACTTCTAACCGTACTCATTTTTCTTACCAAATAGCACATATATGGATAGATCTTATTAATATCTAGCACCGTATTACTTAATATAGAGCTATCTGTGCAAGCTCTCACTTAGGTGGCCGAAATATGCGGACAGTATCCCGCTTCCCATCCATCGAATCTACTTCAGTAAGTCCACAGTCTGTGAACACCGCGTTCCAGTCCCGATAGTACAGCGGGACGTTGTCGTCGACGTAGTTTACCTCACCCGGGTCGCCGCCCTCGTTCTCGACGGTGATCAGCAGGTCATCGACGATACGCGCCAACTCCCCGAACGCCCAGTCCACGTCCGGGTGGAGGTGCTGTAGCGTCTCGACGGAGAAGACGACGTCGTACGCGTCGTCCGCGACATCCGTGACGAACTCCTCGATAGCCATCGCGTGGAACGAGCCGGTGGCCGCAAGGTCGGGATACGTCTCGGCGAGGACATCTAACGCGTCGGCGTTGATGTCGACCCCGGTCAGATCCGAGTAGCCAGCGTCAGACAGTGCAGCGAGATGTCGCCCGGAGCTACACCCGACCTCCAGAATAGCCGCGTCCTGCTCGACGTGCTCCGCAAGTATCGACTGCACTAGCTCACTCGTCTCGTCCGCTCCATAGTAGGCATAATACGCGGGGGAGTATTCGCCGGACCGGTCGGCCCACTCCTCGCGGATGTCGGTAGAGTCCACGGTCAAGTCGGGAGGGGAAGACGGAAAGTTCTGCCGGCTCGGTCGCAGCGGCGGTGGTTCGACCGAAAGACGCAACAGCCACCCAGCCGACCGGTATGCCATGGTCTGGACAGTGATGCCGGACTTCGAGGGGTACGACGAGGCCCGCGATCAGTTCAGCTGGGACCTCCCGGCGTCGTACAATCCGGCGGTCGATTTTCTGCAAAAACACGACGACCCCGACAGGGTGGCGCTCGAACAGGCATACCCCGACGGGCGGCGCGAGCAGTACACGTTCCGCGAACTGGACGAGCTATCGGACAGGCTCGCCGCGGGGCTGGCCGGGCTCGGTGTCGAGGCCGGCGACCGGGTCGGCGTCGTCGTACCACAGAAGCCACAGAACCCGATCACACACTTGGCGAACTGGAAGCTCGGAGCCGTCTCGGTTCCGCTGACGGTCCTGTTCGGGACGGACGTACTCCGGTATCGGCTGGACGACGCCGGCGCGACCGCCGCTGTTATCGACCCGGCCGTGCGCGACGATATCGACGCAGTCCGAGACGACTGTCCGGCGCTGGAACACGTCGTCGAGATCGAAACCGACGCACCAGCCGGCGATATCCACGCCTTCGAGGACGTGCTCGCCACGCCGGAACACACCGATATCGAACCCTACGAGTCCACACCGGACACCGATACGGCGATACTGTACACGAGCGGGTCGACGGGGCCGCCGAAAGGCGTCCGGCACTCACACGCGCTCTGGCTCGGGCGAGCCGCGGCCGCGTACAACTTCTTCGATCACGGGCTGGGACCGGACGCGACGGTCTGGACGCCCGCGGATTGGGCCTGGGGCGCGGCGCTCGGGGGGACGCTCTTCGCGACGTGGCACCACGGCGGGACTATCGTCGGCTACCCCGCTTCGGGGTTCGATGCCGAGGGAGCGTTCAGCCTGCTTTCTGAGTTCGGCGTTACCCGGTCGTTCATGCCGGCCACCGCCCTCCGAATGCTGATGGACGTCGAGAACCCGACGGCGGCGTACGACCTGGCCATCAAGACGTTCGCCGTCGGCGGTGAGTCGCTGACGCCCGAAATCGTCGACTGGGTGGCTGAGACGTTCGACTCTGTCACGATTAACGAGTTCTACGGCCAGACGGAGCTGAACCTCGTCGTCGCCAACAACTCGAACTGGTTCGACACTCAGCCCGGCAGCATGGGTAAGCCGTTACCGGGGTATGACCTGACAATTCTGGATCCCGAAGCCGCCGACAGCGGCGTTGCCGACCCCCTCCCAAGCGGCGAACTCGGTGAGATAGCGGTGCGACCCCACGACCGCTCGGTGTTCTTCGACGAGTACTGGAACATGCCAGACAAAACCGCAGCCAAGGAGGTCGAGGGCTGGTTCGTCACCGGCGACCTGGCTCGACGGGACGACGACGGCTACGTCTGGTTCAAATCGCGCAAGGACGACGTTATCATCACCAGCGGCTACCGCGTCGGACCGATGGAAGTCGAGAGTGCAATCCTTGAGCACCCCGACGTGGTCCAGGCGGGCGTCATCGGTGTGCCCGACGACACGCGTGGAGAGATCATCAAGGCCTACGTTGAGACAGCCGAGGACGCACCGGCCCGCGAACGGCTTCGGTCGGAAATCCAGTCCGCCGTCAGAGCGCACCTCGCCGAGTACGAGTACCCCCGCGAGATCGAGTTCGCCGATGCGTTGCCCCAGACGACCAGCGGGAAGATCCGGCGGAAGGAATTGCAGGAGTGGGACGCCGACGACAGCGCTGCCGGCGGGCCACCGTAGTCCCCAGTGTAACTCTCGGTAGTCATAGAGCGTCCGAAATCAGTTGTGTATCGCGGATACTGTCGGCAGCGAGGGGTACGTTGGATCTCGATATGCAAATTTCTGGTTCGAAAAGACGATAATCGATAGAAGATTGTAATTATAGTCCTATCAGCTGTTTTGATATTCATATCCTAGATATGCAGAGCTAAATCTGAAGGTCAGATCTAAGACACCCCTTCATTGGTGCCCCTCTGTAGTGTGTTGGTCAACCATAAGCCGGGAGCGTGGTCCAGCGGATGGTGGACCTCGGTCGTCAACCTCCGTTGACCGGCACCCGAGCGACGTACAGATTGCGTCGATAGCTTTCGGAAGACGACTACAATACGGCTGCTCGGGGAAATTAAACGCAGGTATGAATGGAACGGACAGCCAGGATGGCCCGGCGTTCGGACGCGGGTAATCCCGTTTGCCTCCTCCACCCCGCGACCCCACGAGCGACGGGTGTTCGATGGTCCGCTGCTCACTTCCGTGCCTGGCGGAGTGCCATCGTTTAACCACATGGGCGCACCCCTGCAGGTGCGACCACGCGGACCGCCGTCCCCGTGGGACGAGGCTTCCACGTTAGCTTACGGGGTCCACGTCCGTCAGACCGGACGCCCCCGGTGTTCGGTCCCCGCTCAAGACCACAGTGCGGGCGAGGAGGGGGGCCTAGCCCCCCGACCTAGTCCACCTGAAACTCCGCCGCCGCCCCATAAGGGCCTTTCGGATGCGCCCACAGACCGCTGGACGACGCGCCGGTGGGCAGACCGGCCTACAGCAGGTCCAGCGCTCGGGCAAACCATGTCCCACCGAGCGGGATGAGCACACCTGCGAGGACGACACCCCAGCGGTGGTACTCCATCAGTGTCGACTCAGTCAGTCCCAGCACGAGGCTCTCGGGAACGGTGACTGCCCAGAGGACGCTGAGGGCGACGATGAACACGCCCATGCCGATGCTGGCCCCCGCCGCAACACTCGGGTCCGACCGACCCTCGCGGCCGGCCGCCAGCACGATGATGCAGACGAGCGCGAATACGCCCGGTAGCAGCGGGGATAGCGCCCCTGAACTGTAGTACGCCCCCACGGCACTGGTCGTCTCGACGAGGCCATACGGGACCGCGAGTGCAAGGAGATATAGAACGCAACCGACGATGCCGACAGCCGGAGCGAGCCGTAAGTCGTCCATACCGTTGCTCGGTCCGGCGGCGTCATAACAGCGACGTTCGAGCGAAACGAGGAAATGTCGCCTCTCCGTAGCCGTGACCATGGGACTGGGTTCCACCGCGAAAAAGATACAGAAGGTCGCCGACATCGCCGAGGACCTCTACAAGAAGGTCAACGAGCTGAAGACGCAGCTGGAGGACCTGCGCAGCACCGTCGACGAGACGAACACCCGCGTCGACGGGATGGAGCGGGAACTGGCCGAACAGCGCGCACTCATCGAGGCACTCGCCGAAGAACGGGGCGTTGACACGGAGGCTGTCGTGGCCGAGGTCGCTGCTGACACCGACTCCGACACTGCTGAAGCGGTTTCGGAGTAATCCCATGACTGCGGTCCCATCACGCGGCGGAACCGGTTGGTTTAAACCATAACGTCATCATACCATTGTACGTAGGGCGCTTAGCTCAGCTTGGACAGAGTGCTTGGCTTCGGACCAAACCGTCGGGGGTTCAAATCCCTCAGCGCCCGTGTTCTGCCGCGAGCAAATTCGCGAGCGGCTGCCACGGTAAACTGAGGGATTTGAACCACGCGAGACGCACACAGTGGGTCTCGCAATCGGGTTCAAATCCCTCAGCGCCCGTATCGCTTAATTCATCCGAATTTTCCGCGTACAGAGGTTTAAGCCCCAAATATGATTTTATTACCTCGATTCCTTTCGTTCGACAATCGAACGGTTCTGAGTTGGAGCGGTGTCGTCTGGTGATTCGCGTACTTCTACACGGACCTCACGGGGAAATCAACCGCCAATTACGACGCTACCACCGCTTGTGTCGGGTAACTTACGGCGCTCAAGAACCTTCCTAAACTTCGTCAAGTAGTTCGGGCTGAATACAGAGAGTGTAGTCAGCACAGCGGCCTCATTTGCTCCAGATACGTTACGTTTTGTAAGCTGCTCAGTAGGCGTGTCACGACGAATCAGCTGGACCACACTACGTGGAGTCGCCCGCCCTTGTCGTCACCTGGTAACGTTCTCCCTGGAACTCGTAGATGCGGGAATCGTCAAGTCCGAAGGGCGGGATGGAGCTGGTGAACTCTTCTATCCGGACTCGGGCGGCGTCGTATTCCCGGCTCAGTGCGATGGCATCGCGCAACTGATCGTCGCGTACAACCTGCTCAATGATGATTTGCTCTGCATGGGGCTCGGAGTCGTCGATTCGTTCGAGCATATACGCATCGTGTTCATCGTTGTCGTTGTCAGCCTCACCCCGGGTTGACCGTGCAACCAGCGTCTCGCCGTCCCATTCCGTCTCGGCGATGGCGGCTGTTGTGGTCAACTGCAGTGGATCGGCCTGCAAATCGAAGCTTGCCGCGAGCGCAATTGGCTCCTCGTAGGAACCTGCTTCGAACCACCCATCGGTTGCAAACGCGTAGTGCCCGCCGCCGAGCCCATCGGCTGAGAGTGATTCCGTCCCTTGGACCCTGTCGATGGCAGCGCCATCGTTGACGCTACCAGTCGTAACGGTTAGCGTCCAGGTGTGGTCCTCGCCGGCCGCCATTATTGCCAGTGGTTGTGGCGTAGACCGAGGCATGATATAGTACCAGCCGCCATCGACTCGTTTGTACAGTTGCCAGTTGTAGAAGTTCGCCTCGAACCGCTGTGCACTCCGGTTTCTGAGCGTGAAATCGGTTGGTTGATCCAGTTGGACGGTCTGGGTTTCTGGAACGAGGACCACTGGCATCGCCTCAGGATCGACCGCCTCATAGCAGACGACTTGGGCGGCGTCATCGAACGGTGGGCACGCCTCCGAGGCAGTGTCACCGGGGAACTCCGGCACCGCTTGGGTCGGTTCGGTTGGGGAGTTGCCATCGGCGGTTGTCGTCGATGTCGCGTTTGATTCGTCTGGGGCGGCCGTACAGCCGGCAAGCAGTGTGGCAAAACCTGTAGAGAGGCCAGATAGAATCTGTCTTCGAGAGGGCTTGGGCATGTTAGTTCGCTCCCGATGCGATTCGTATATGTTTTCTGTCCGGTCAGAAGGATCTCCACTGCGCGCCGCTGAGAGCCTTATTCAGGCGTTTAGCGGGTGTCAAACGAGTTAATCACGTCGATCGTCGAGTAAGTCTCGGCCAGATCCTGGTCGTCAAAGTCGGAATCATCGCTCCAGATAGCTGCATCGTTGGCAATCGCACACGCCAGATAGAGAACATCGTCCGGGTCGGTGTCACCGATTGCTTCCTTTGCCCGTTCGATAGCTTGGTAGAAGTCGTCAGCAGGAACAACGTCGATGTACTGGAACAGGAGGTCGATGAATTGTGTCACTCGGTCCTGCTCCATCCCAGATTTCTTCACGATTAGCTCCTCGTAGTTCTCGATTTCTTCGTAGACGAAGGCGGGTGTCAGGAGGTCGGGTTCGAGCGTGACGATGAGCTCACGCGTTTTCGAATCAGCGATGAGTGCAGATATGACAACGTTGGCGTCGATGACCAGCTTCATTCGTCGTGTCTATGCTGATTCCTCGTCAACGCGCTTACGTCCGCTATCGTTTATTTTGTCGGCGATTTCCTGTACGTCGCTCTCGGTGAGATTACTCTCACTGGTGAGTTCGTCCATCACTTCGAGCGCCTCGATTTTTTCTTCGATGGCCTGTCGCGTGATCTCGCTCCAGTTGATCTCCGGGTGGCTCTCCATTCGCTCCTTGAGGTCGTTGTCCACATTGACGGTGATACTAGGCATACAGAAACCTATGGATTCACAGATTACTGTATTTTTCGGTGTATCTAAGAGCGCTCGAAGTCGGTTGCCTCACGCCTATCAAGGGGATTCGCTCGCCCCACGAACGAGCGCCCTCAGCGCCCGTGATTTCTGTGCGAACGACAGTGAGCGGTGAGGAGCGTCGGCTGCGGGATTTGAACCACGCGAGACGAGCGAGAGCGAGTCTCGCAGTCGGGTGAAAATCCCGCAGCGCCCATCGCAGATCTTCTCCACCCAAACCGTCCGACAGCGGCGGCTTAGTTCTGCCAGTGAACGGAATGGACTTACTGTCCCGAGGTGACGGAGGCCGCGACCGAAGCACGAGTATGGCGATACCGACACGGTAGCCAGATACCCCGGCATTTACAGCCAAAATACGCTACTGTGCGGTTCAGTCGTCGGCCGGCTCCACGACGCCGTCGAGTCCGGTCATCTCCAGCCCGCCACCGATGGTCCGGTTCGGGTACGGCATATTGATGTCCTCGGCATCGAAGCGTTGCTTGACTGCCTTGACGTATTCGGCGCGCGTCTTGACGAAGTCGGACCGACTCGGGTTCTTGATCCAGATACGGGACTGCAGTCCGACGGAGGAGTCACCGAGTTCAACGAGGCGAACCGATGGCTCGGGGTCGTCCATAATCTCCGGGTGTGCCCTAGCCTCGTCGAGAATGATTTCAGTCGCCTCGTCGATGTCGTCGTCGTAGTCGATACCGAACACGAACTTCAGTCGGAGTTGCTCCTTGGCGACGGGGTTCTTGATGACGCCGTCGGTCAGATTCGAGTTCGGCACGGTCAGCAGCTCGTTGTCGAAGGTCCGGACGCGGGTAACACGGAGACTAATGTCCTCGACGACGCCGGAGTTGCCGTCCCACTCGATCCAGTCGCCGATCCGGAACGGCTTGTCGGTGTAGATGAACACGCCGGCGACGAAGTTCTGGATGACGTCCTGCATCGCGAAGCCGATGGCAAGCGTCGCCGCGGCGGCGATGGTTGCCAGCGACTGCAGGAAGTTCCCGTACTCGGCCATCCCGAAGGCGACGGAGATGGCGACGAACACGACACCGATGCTGACGACCTTCTTCAGCGGCCGCCGTGCGTGGGTATCGAGGTCCCGTGACTTGAGCGAGCGGTCGACGATGGGGAGCACTATCGCCTTCCCCAATGCGTAGACGAGGACGAAGGCGACGACGAAGACCACTGCCGAGGCGATGGACCCGGCCGCCGGTACGCCGAAGCCATTGAGTAGGTCGGTGAGCGGTTGGACCTGCATCATTTCTCGAACACCGCGGTGTGGCCCCGCACTTGAATCACCTCAGCGTTGACCATCTCGGCCAGGTCGTCAGCGAGTTCCTCGGCCGTCGTGCCGCCCCGGGACGACCGGAGGAACTTGACCTTCACGAGGTCCGTGTTTTCCAGTTGGTCGTCGAGTTCGTCCGCTACGGATTCGATGCCGTGTTTGCCGACGCGGAGCGTCGCGTCGAGGTCGTGTATCCGCGACTGTCGAGAAGAGTCACTCATGTACACCGTTTAGCGAAGACAGCCCCTTAAAACCAGCAGTCGTAAAGAATCCTCAGTCGTACGGATAGCGGGACTGTGACCCACAGTCACACGTAATGACGACGTGGCCGGACTGGGTCCGGGATCGGGCGTTGTGTCCGTGCAGCAGGTACGTGTCGCAGGCGTCACACGTCGACCGCTCGAACGACCGCGGCAGGCGCAGCCGGTGGCGTTCGGCGACCCGGCGAGCCCGGCGGACGTACGACCGGGCGCGCTCCTCGTTGCCGGCCTGGACGGCCTCGCGAGCGAGCGACTGGAGGCGCTCGATCCGCTCGCGGGCGATGGTCGCCTCGTCCGTCATTGGCGGTACTGGGTCGGCGGCGGGAAAATGCCTTCCGAACGAGCTAGCAATGGTCGCCGTACGATTTGGTAGCTTTGTGAACAGCCGGAAAGCCCCGAGACGCTGGGCTACTGCGACTCTCACGGCTCGCTTCGCTCGCCGTTCGAGTGGTCGCGGCGCGGAGCGCCGCGCACTCGCTGCGCGCTTCTTCGCTCCCTACCGTCGCTCATGCAGTGCTTGCTTCGTCTCGAACGCCCAGCGTCTCGCCCCTTTCAGTCCCACCTGTGACTGTTCGACCAGCCGACACGGGTGGGACTGAAAGGGGCCGCGCTATCGACGAACCCCGGTGAAGCAAGCACTGGACTGAGTGAACGGAGTGAGCGAGGGAAGCGCACAGCGAGCCGCGGGAGTCGATAGCGCGGGGGCTTTCTGGCTGTTCTGAACGTTTGTTTGGTAAGTAAACGCTTCTAATCACACCCTCCACAAGTGAAGTCGATAGGATTTTCGGCCCCGACAGAGTTGCCCGAGACGTGCGCGTCCTGAACTATCTCGAACTGGCCGACCGCCTCGACCGGTCGGGCATCGGCACCGCCGTGGACCACCAGCGGGCGGCGCTGTCCGAGACCGACATCGAGGTGGAGACGACGCCCTGGCAGGAGGGCCATCCGGCGTGGGCACTGGGTGGCAATATCGCCTTCAACGACCCGGTGTTCCGCGAGTTCGACATCGCCCACTGCAACATGATCGGACCCGGCTCCGTCGCCGTGGCACAGCACGCGGCGCAGGCGGACATCCCGCTCGTCCTGCACGCTCACGTCACCCGCGAGGACTTCCGGGACAGTTTCCGCGGGTCGAACCTGGTCGCGCCGGCGCTGGGTCGCTATTTGAAGTGGTTCTACTCCCAGGCTGACCTCGTGCTCTGCCCCTCCGAATACACGAAGAACATACTCGAATCCTATCCCGTCGACGCGCCCATACAGCCGATGTCGAACGGCGTCGACATCGACGCGCTGGCGGGCTACGAGGACCTGCGCGAGGACTACCGGCGGCGCTACGACCTCGACGGGATGGTCGTCTTCGCCGTCGGCAACGTCTTCGAGCGCAAGGGGCTGACGACGTTCTGTGAACTCGCCCAAGAGACGAAGCACGACTTCGCGTGGTTCGGCCCCTACGACGCCGGGCCACAGGCCTCCAGGACCGTCTCGCGGTGGGTGAACGACCCGCCCGAGAACGTGACCTTCACCGGATGGATCGAGGACATCCGCGGGGCGTTCGGGGCCGGCGACGTGTACCTGTTCCCGACGAAGGCCGAGAACCAGGGCATCGCCGTGCTAGAGGCGATGGCCTGCGGGAAGGCGGTCGTCCTCTCGGACATTCCGGTGTTCCGGGAGTACTACGAGGACGGCCACGACTGCCTCATCTGTGCGGACGAAGCGGAGTTCCGCGAGGCGCTGGAGCGTCTCGCCGAGAATCCCGACCTGCGGGAGCGACTGGGCGAGAACGCCAAAGAGACGGCCAGAGAGCACAGCCTGGAACGGGTCGGCCGGCGGCTGGTCGAGACGTACGAAGAACTGGCCTGAGCGGATCGAGGCAGATGGCTCGAGCGGTCGAAGCGATTGTTATGCCGATAGCGGTTCGCTGTTGACAGACACCGACGGCGAGCGCCGCCAGACGACCGCGACCAGCACCGCGCCGACCAGCACCAGCGCGCCAGCGACGGCGAACGCGAGCAGGAAGTCGTAGCCGCCGAGCCAGCCGCCCAGTAGCGACCCGACGCCGCTCGCCAGCCCGGAGACGGCGGTGTAGATGCCGAGCGCCTCGCCGCGGATGGCCGACGGCGCGAGCTGGGTGACGACGCTGGCCGCGGTGACGGCGATGACGGCCCAGGCGACGCCGATGAGGACGAACACGACGCCGTTGATGATCGTGCCCGCGAGCGTCGCAGATAGCAGGAGCCCCACGACGGCGACAGCCGGATGAAGCGCGGCGCGGGCCAGCAGGCCCCCGACCTGGAGCCCGCTCGGGCTGTAGCGTTCGGCGAGTGCGCCAGCGCGGTCGTACCACAGCGCCGAGCCGACGCTGGAGACGAGATACAGCGCGAAGACGAGTCCCGACTCGTAGCCGAGCGTCCGCGAGAGATACAGCGGTAACGGCCCCCAGAACACGCCGAAGCCGAGGAAAAAAGCGACGACGGCACCGAAGTAGATGGTCAGCGACGGGGAGAACCGGGCCGCGACTTCGCGGGGACGCATCGACCGCGTGAGCCAGTACAGTCGCCCCGGACCGACCGGGAACGTCGCACTTCGGACCGGGAGCCGGCGCGACCGGGCGATGGCCCGCGCCATCCGACTGGCCCGCGGCCGGTCGAGTTCGTCGGGGTCGGACGGCAGCCACTTCGCCCCGAAGAACACCGACAGGCCAACGGCGGCCGCACACAGCCACAGCAGCGACTGCTGTGCGGGGATCTCTCCGAGTGGTCCGGAGAGCAGCGCCGTCCACACGAGACCGAGGACTAACCCGCCGGCCCAGCCCCAGCCCTGGTAGCGGTTCAGGACGGCGAACCGGGCCGGCCAGTCCCGCTCGACGGTTCCGGTGGTGACAAGCAGCGTCAGCACCGGCGCGGCAGCGCCGGCCGCGAACCACAGCAGGCCGTTGCCGACGATGACCAGCCACGGCTGTTCGGTGAGCGAGACGAGCAACAACGCGGAAGTCGCCAGCCCCAGTGCGAGGAGGACGAGCGACCGGCGCTTCCCCGTTTTGTCAGCGACGCGTCCGAAGATGAGTGCCCCCGGCGCACCCGCGGCGGCGGCCACCCCGGCGAGGACGCCCAGCATGAACGTCTCGCCGCCGATGGCGACGAAATACAGTGGAACGAGCAACGAGCCCGCGCCAAACGCGACCGATGCGATTGCCCAGGCGTACAGCCAGCCGTCCCGATCCATTACCTCAACTGTGCCACGGTCCCCCAAAAGAACTCTGGCACCCGCCAGATAGTGACAACTGTCTGACTGATGGCGTGCCAATGGCAACGGTTTAAGGCCTGGTCCTGCTACGCCGCGGCGATGACACTGCCGCACGTCGCGACGTTCACCGACACGTACCTGCCGACCGTCAATGGGGTGACCTACACGGTCCAGACGTGGCGGGACCGCTGGCGCGACCGCGGCGGTCGCATGGGCGTGGTCTACCCGAAAAGCAATCACGACCCATCAGAGAACGAGTATCCGGTCCGGAGCCTTCCGTTCCCCTTCTACGAGGGGTTTCGCCTGGGGATGCCACAGATACCGAAGGGTGTCCGGGACGCCGAACTGGTCCACGCCCACACTCCGTTCAGCCTCGGGATGGCGGGCCAGCGACTCGCCGGCAAACTCGATGTCCCCTTCGTCGCGTCGTATCACACGCCGACGAGCGAGTACGCCGAGTACGTCTCTTTCAACGGCGCTGTCGAGTCGGCGGTCCGCTCCAGCGCCGAGAGCTACGAACGCTGGTTCCTGGGCCGTGCCGACACCGTGATCGCGCCAAGCGAGCGCGCGGCGACTCACCTCCGGGAGGCTATCGGCCTCGATACGACAGTGACCGTCGTTCCGAACGGCGTCGACACGACCGTGTTCGAACCGGTCGACACGGCCGACTTCCGGGACCGCTACGACCTCCCCGATAGCCCTATCGTCGGCTACACCGGCCGTCACGGCTACGAGAAGTGCCTTGAGGACATCATCACCGCCTGCGAGGGGCTGGACGTGACTGTCGTGTTCGCCGGTGACGGCCCGGCCCGTGAATCGCTCGAAGCGACGGCCGAGCACAGCGACGTCGACGTGCGGTTTCTCGGATTTCTTGACCGTGCAGAACTGCCCGAACTGTACTCGACACTCGACGTGTTCGCGTTCCCCAGCCCCGTGGAGACGCAGGGTCTGGTCGCGCTGGAGGCCAACTGCTGTGGGACGCCCGTCGCCGGTGTCGACGCTGGCGCACTCAGCGACACTATCGAGGACGGCGAAACCGGCTACTCCTACGACGAAGGCGACATCGACGGCTTCCGTCGGGCTATCGAACGCGTCCTCAACGAACGCGAACACCTTCGGGAGCGCTGTCTCGCCCGGCGGGACGTGATCAGCGTCGAGCACGCTATCGACAAACTAGCCGACGTGTACGACAGCGTGCTGTAGCTGTCGCCGGCACAGCGTCTGCGTCGCGTAACTCAGGCCCGCGAGTGCGACCAGCCGATACCGAAAGCGAGCCCGTTGAGTGTGCCAAGCAGTATTCCAAGATAGAAATCCCCCAGTGACACGGCCAGTATCAGGCCGGCCCCGACTCCCAGCGCCAGCCCTTTTAGGACCGTTGGCCAGTGGAGCCAGCTGAGTCGCCCCTCGGCGTCGTCGCTCATACGCTCTCTCGGGTCGCCGGCGAGTAAACTGTACCCCTTCGTCACGACTGCCCGCGCCGGTCGAGGGCGGACTGGTGGTCCTCCAGAGCAGCGATGCGGTCAGCGACATCTGGATGCGACCCGGGCAGCAGCCGCTCGGAGACGCTCCGCCAGCGGTGAGCGAGCCGTTCGGCCCGCCCCTCCGGCGGAGTTTGCTCGTCGGACGCAATGGCGTGTGGGATCACACAGAGTTCTCGAACCCCGGTCTCGGCGGTTCGGATGTCTGTGGTCGGACGCTGGTCGTCTGTCAGCGTCTCCAGCGCGCTGGCGAGTGCTGCCGGGGAGCCACAGATGGCGACACCGCCCGCGTCCGCGGCGTACTCCCGAATCCGTGAGAGGAGCCGGTAGCAGGCTGTGCTGGCGAGATACAGCGTCGCCGTGACCGGTATCGCGATGACAGCGAAGAGCAGCATCACGAGGTGAATGTTCCCGCCAGCGACCCACGTCCCGTCCTCGTCGTCGCCGCCGAGGAACCAGTGGAAGAACATCGAGTACTGCAGCGTCTTTCCGAGCGTGCGAGTAAACAGCGCGCTGACGGTCGGGAGGAACGCGGCCGCAGTCATGACGAACGCGTCGCCGTTCTTGAGGTGGGCCAGTTCGTGAGCGATGACGGCGTCGAGTTCTGCGTCGTCGAGTTGGTCGACGAGCGCCGTGGTCACGACCAGCGTCTGTTCGCCGGGCCGGCTGGCGACGTAGCTGTTGGGCGTCTCCGAGTCGATGACTGTCACGTCCGGTGTCGCCATATCCGCCGTCTGTGCCAGCCGAGCCACCCGCTCTCGGAGGTGGTCGGCGGTTTCGCTACGCCGTATCTTCGCCCGCATCGCGTCGACGGATTCAGGATCGGACGCCCTAGATTCGGTCGCAGTTGTTCCGGAATCCCGGAGCGTCATCCGGTAGCCGTAGATGGACTGGACGGCGAGCACGAGCGGCGTCCCGACGAGGACGACGGGCCACAGCGGCACGATATCGAACCCCATCGTCCAGAACAGCGTCCCGGTATCGTAGCCGACCAGCGGCAGGAGACCGAACGCGACGTGGCCCAGCACGTACGTGACGGCGACAGCCACGGCGTCAAAGGCGACGAGCACCACTACGAGCGCGAGGAGGCGTGCGCGGAGGGACCACGTAGTGGACTGGCGGGGAGCCATAATTGTTCGTTCGTTATGACGAACAAAAAGCGTACGGGAGGGTCCGGCCCTGCCTCAGGCCAGCGCGCTGCCGGCCCGAATTATTTCGCGTTCACCAAACGCCGGGCCGACCAGTTGCAGCCCCACAGGTAGCCCGTCGTCGGTTTCGCCGGCGGGGACGGAGACGGCCGGGAGGTTCGCGAGGTTCACCGGGGTCGTGTTGGCGTCGGCCAGATACATCGTGAGCGGGTCGTCCAAACTCTCGCCGCGTTTCATCGGCGGCACGGGCATCGTGGGTGAGGCGAGCACGTCGGCGTCCTCAAGCGCCTCATCGAAGTCCTGTTTGACCCACGCGCGGGCGTCCTGCGCCTTCTTGTAGTACTTGTCGTGGTAGCCCGCCGAGAGGGCGTAGGTTCCGAGGAGAATCCGACGCTTGACCTCCTCGCCGAAGCCTTCCTCACGGGCGTTCGCGAACGACTCGTTCCAGTTGCCGTCGTAGCCGCCGGACTGCCCGTACCGGACGCCGTCGAACCGCGCGAGGTTCGAGGAGGCCTCGGACATCGCGATGACGTAGTACGCCTCGACAGCGTGTTCGACGGAGGGGAGGTCGACCTCGTGGTAGCTCGCACCCTGTGCTTCGAGGTCGTCCATCGCCGCCCAGAACGTCTCGACGACATCCTCGTCGGCCCCGTCGAGCAGTTCCGTCGGAACGCCGATAGAGAGTCCGTCGACGTCGCCGTCGGCGGCCGCCGCGTAGGAGCCGTCGCTCTCGGGCGCTTCCTGCGTCGTCGCGTCGTGTTCGTCCGGCCCGGCGATGACATCCAGCAGTTCCGCGGCGTCCTCGACCGTGGGTGCGATGGGGCCGATCTGTTCGAGACTGTTGGCGTAGGCGACGAGGCCGTATCGGGAAACCAGCCCGTAGGTCGGCTTGATACCGACGACGCCACAGAAGGCGGCCGGACAGCGGATAGAGCCGCCAGTGTCGCTGCCGAGTGCGAGGTCAGCGTCGCCAGCGGCGACGACAGCGGCCGAGCCACCGGAGGAACCGCCCGGCACCCGGCCCTCGGCGACGGGGTTCTCAACGGGCCCGAACGCCGACGTCTCGGTGGTCGTCCCCATCCCGAACTCGTCCATGTTCGTCTTGCCGGGGATGGTCGCGCCGGCGTCTTTCAGGCGCTCGACGACCGTTGCGTCGTACGGCGGGACGTAGTCTTCGAGCATCGCCGAACCGCAGGTCGTCCGGACGCCCTCGGTGGAGATGTTGTCCTTGACCGCGACGGTCTTGTCCGCCAGCGGGCCGTCGTCCGCGCCCTCGATGGTCTCGTCGGTGATGTAGCCGTTGTACGCCGTCATCTACGACACCTTCGGCCCTTTGAACTGCCCTTCTTCGGTATCACTGGCGTTCCGGAGCGCGTCCTCCTGCGAGAGGCTCTCGCGTGTCTCGTCGGGGCGCATCACGTTCGAGAGGTCAGCCTCCCGTTCTGTCTCTGGGACGTCGTCGAGCGCTTCGAACGCGTCGAGGATGTCGCCAAACTGCTCGGTGAACCGCTCGATCTCGTCGTCTGCGAGGTCGACACGGGCGAGGTCGGCGACGTGCCGGACCTCCTCGGGATCGACGGCGGGGTCGCTCATGTCGGGCCGGAGTGCTGGATGCGCGGTAAGCGTTTCGAAACACCGGGCAGATATATAGCATAGTTAATAATTGTGGAAGCGAATACACAAGAATTGCCAACTCTTGTTTCCCCTTCGGAAAATTGGACTTCTGAAACGGACAAAAGTTTTAAGTCGCCGTAGATACAACAGTAGGCTACAACACGTTTTTCGGGTACGATACCCGGTTGTCCCACCCCCAACAAATGACCGATACCAGCATCCGCCGATACTCGAACGAGCGCGAGACGGAGACAGAGCAGACGGACGAAGAGGAGTCGGAGACGCTCGTCTGTCCGGAGTGTAACGGGTCGTTACTGTCCGACAGCGAGCGCGGTGAAACGGTGTGTGAGGACTGTGGGCTGGTCGTCGAGGAGGACGAGATCGACCCCGGTCCCGAGTGGCGCGCGTTCGATTCGAAGGAGAAAGACGAGAAATCCCGTGTCGGTGCGCCGACGACGAACATGATGCACGACAAGGGCCTCTCGACCAACATCGGCTGGCAGGACAAGGACGCGTACGGCAATTCCCTGTCCTCGCGCCAGCGCGAGAAGATGCAGCGACTGCGCACCTGGAACGAGCGGTTCCGTACCCGCGACTCCAAGGAGCGCAACCTCAAACAGGCCCTCGGCGAAATCGACCGCATGGCGAGTGCCCTCGGACTGCCCGAGAACGTCCGCGAGACGGCCAGCGTCATCTACCGTCGCGCACTGGACGAGGACCTGCTGCCCGGCCGCTCCATCGAAGGCGTCTCGACGGCGTCGCTGTACGCCGCCGCGCGACAGGCCGGGACGCCGCGGTCGCTCGATGAGATTGCCGGCGTTTCCCGCGTCGAGAAAGACGAAATCGCCCGGACCTATCGTTACGTGGTCCGCGAACTCAGCCTCGAAATCCAGCCGGCAGACCCCGAGAGCTACGTCCCGCGGTTCGCGTCGGACCTCGACCTCTCCGAGGAGGTCGAACGGCGCGCCCGCCAGCTGCTCCAGAACGCCAAGCAAGAGGGCGTCCACTCCGGGAAGTCGCCGGTCGGCCTCGCCGCCGCTGCGGTGTACGCCGCCTCGCTGCTCACCAACGAGAAGGTAACTCAGAGCGAGGTCAGCGAAGTGGCCAATATCTCCGAGGTCACCATCCGCAACCGCTACCACGAACTGCTGGAAGCTGAGGACAACATCCACCCGTAACCGGTATCGTAACCTAAACCACCGACTGTGCCGTGCCGTCGGTATGGAAACTACTCGGCATTTTGTCGCAACCGTCTACGTCGTTAGCGAGGGTTGTGTCGCGCTCCACGAACACAGTAAGCTCGACATGTGGCTGCCCGCCGGCGGCCACATCGACCGCGACGAACTCCCCCACGAGGCCGCGCTCCGCGAGACGCGCGAGGAACTGGGCCTCGACGTGGCCCTCATTGCCCCACAGCAGGACATCGAAAGCGAAACGGTCCAGTCGATGCCCCAGCCACAGCACTTCTTGCTTGAGGATATCAACGTCAACGCCGAAGGCGAGGTCGGCCACCAACACATCGACTTCATCTTCTACGGCCGGGCGGATACCCGCGATATCGCGCCGGGGCCGGGCGAACAGCCGGCCGAGGACTGGGAATGGTTCTCTGCTAATGACCTACAGAATCGGAGCGATGAACTCCCGGCAGACGTCCTCGAGGTCGGCCAGCAGGCAATCGGTGCTGTCGGCGAGTGACTTACGCCTCACTGACTCCCCAGTCGATGTTCGCCCAGAGTCGTTCCCACACGTAGTACAGGACTGTCTTAGCAGCCGCCGCTGAAAGCCCGATTTTCGCAGACGACCCGAGTTCACCGGTAAACAGGAAGGCGATGCCGAACACGACGCTGGTCGCGAATAGTCGGTAGCTCACGGCTTTGACGACTGACCGCCGGTGTTGTGTCATTACGGCCCACCCCACTGTACTGCCAGGGATTCGCTGGGGCGGCGTTCACATCGAACACCTATCATTCGAGAACAACTATCGACGCCGCACACTAAAACCTAATTACATATTATTATTCACGGGGCTGACTGCAAGGACACCGCCCGTGTCATTCCACGAGCGACTCGACGTACTGCGTGACGTGGTCGTCCATCCGGCGCTTGTAGCCGGCCTGTCGGGCCAGACGGTCCAGTTCCCGGGCGGCGAGTGAGCCGTACTGTGCGGCCTTCTTGTCCCGGTTTGCGATCTCGTCGGGGAGTGATCCGCGCGCTGCCGCCCGGAGCGCGACCTTCCGCGTCTCGCCGTCCACGAGCAGCTCGCCGTCCAGTCGGAGCGCGGCCTCGACAACGCGGTCGTGTAACAGCGGTGTCACCGGCTCGACGCCGGCGGCCCGCAGTGCGAGCACGTCCCGCTCCAACTGGTCGGGGAGCGAGCCGATGACCTCCCGCTGTGCCCCGCGGACGGTGTCGGCTTCTACGCGGGGGTCCTCGGGGGCCTTTGCGACTTTTGCGTAGCCACCGAACAGCTCGTCGGCTCCCTGGCCGAGCGCCAGCCGGTCGAAGCCGTCGGCGGCGACCCGTTCCGCGGCGAGATACAGCGGGAGCGCAATTTGGACCGCCATGGCGTTGGTTCGACCGGTGGCGTGTGCGATTTCGGGGACCGCCCGCTCGATAGCCTCGTGAGTCAGTTCGACCACACGGACCTCGGTCCTCAGCAGGTCGGCGGCCGACCGAGCGGCCTCAACGTCGTGACTGTCCGGGAAGCCCGCGACGTACAGCGGCGCGTCGAGACGAGCCGCGAGCAGCGCCGAGTCCACACCGCCTGAGAACGCGATAGCGAGAGAATCAGTGTCGACGGCGTCGATGCTCGTCTCGACAGCCTCGCGAACCCGATTGATGGCTGTCTCGCGGTCGCTGAACGGGTCGGGCGTCGGGAGCGACCACCGCTGCCGGGTCCCGTTGTCGTCCCGAATATGACCGGCGGGGAACAACCGCGGATCGGCCAGCGCGGTCGGGTCGCGGCTCCACTGCCCGGGGTCGAGAGGCTCCCCGTCAGAAACAGTCCGCTCCACGAACAGCGGGTATCGCCCGAGAACGTCCCGGAGGAGCGTTCCGTCCAGTTCGCCCGCGAACCCGCCGCTTCCCGGCAGCGCGTCGCCGCTGTCGAGGGCGTCGGCGACGGTATCTGGGTCAGCTCCCTGCATCACTGCAGTAGTTCCGCAATGCCGTTCTTGACGCGTCGCTTCGCCCCGCCGGCGGCCTGCCGGAAGCTAATCCGCCACGGCGTCCGCTTGCCCTCGACAGTCGTCTCGCCCTGGCGGATGGCGTCGAGAATCGCGTCGGCCGTTCGTTCGTCCGTGCCGACGTTGGTGACTGCCTGCCCGACCATCTCCGCGATGTGGGCGTCACTGCCGGCGGTCATCGGCAACCCGTTGCGACGGGCGAACCGCTCGGCCTGCCGGTTCGACCGTCCGGTCAACAGCCGCGAGTTGTACACTTCGATAGCATCGGCGGTCGCAAGTTCGGCCTTCGAGATGTGTTCCAGCACGCCGTGGCGGGACTCCTGAAACGGGTGTGGGACGACTGCGAGTCCCCCCTGATCGCGAATGCGGTCGAGCGTCTCCTCGAACGGAAGGTGTGGCGGAATCGCCTCCTGAATCCCCAGAGCGAGGACGTGTCCGGCGGCACATGTGACCTCCATCCCGGGAATCCCGACGAGGCCGTACTCCGGGGCGAGTTCGGCCGCCCGGAGGCTGGCGTCGATTTCGTCGTGGTCAGTCACGGCCAGCGCGTCCAGTCCGACGGCGCTGGCTTGCTCTAAGAGGAGCTCGACCGGGTCCCGGCCGTCGTACGACAGCGACGAGTGCGCGTGTAGCTCAACCGACTGCACAGGTATCGATAACGGGGGGCAGGGCAAAAACGCCCCGGTCCGCCCCCGTTCTCACAGAGAACAAACCGGCCGCCGTGTCCAAGGCGGCCGAGTGCCCGAAGAACGCCCATCTGTCCCACGAGACTGAGCGTGTGCTTCCCGACGATACGACCGTCAATCGACGGTCGCATGTTGCAATTACTGGTGTGCAGGAATGAGTGAGCCCCCTCAGCTTGGTGGGGATTAAAATGGGGTTAGACGCTGCCGACTCAGTCGGCCGAGCTCCCGCTCGCCACCGAGCGCTCACCGGTGTCGAACGGCGGCGACCCGTGGATCTCCTCGTCTTCCAGGTAACACTGCGGGTCCGGGGCGAACAGGTCGTCTTCCACGGTGAGCGCCCGGAGCCGGGACCCGCCGCGACAGACCTCGGCGTAGCGGCAGTCGGCGCATTTCCCCGTGAGGTGCTCTTCGCGGTTGCGGAGTGCCGTCAGAAGCGGGTTCGACTCGTCCTCCCAGATAGCGCCGAACGAGCGGTCGCGGACGTTCCCCAGCGAGTACCCCTGCCAGAACTGCGTGAGGTGGACGTTGCCCTGATAGTCCACGTCGGCGACGCGTTCGCCGGTCGGGTCCCCGCCGTTGACCCGCAGGTACTCGTACACCCGCTGGGCCTGTGCCTCGCTCATGTGCTCGCGGGCGTACTCGACGAGGTAGGCCGCGTCGGCGTAGTTACCGACCAGTAGCGTCTCGATCTCCTCGCCGCGGTCGTGGTACTCGCGAGTCATGTCACAGACTCGCTTCACCGCCTGCCGGCGGTCCTCGGGCGTGAGATCGGCGTCGACAATCTCGGTCCCGCGGCCGCCGTAGTCCAGGTGGTAGAAGCAGAAGCGGTCCACGCCCACGTCGGTCAGCAGGTCGACGACGCCCTCCAGGTCCGCGGCGTTGCGCTCGGTGATCGTGTACCGGAGTCCGGTCTTCAGGCCCGCGTCGAGGCAGTTCTCTATCCCCTGAACCGCGCCCTCGAACGCGCCGTCGACCCCGCGGAAGTCGTCGTTTCGCTCCGGCAGCCCGTCGACTGAGACGCCAGCGTATTTCAGCCCGGCGTCCTTGAGCGACCGGGCGCGCTCTTCGGTGATGAGCGTCCCGTTGGTCGAAAGCACCGGTCGGACGCCGACCTCGTTCGCGTAGGCGACCAGTTCTTCGAGGTCCTGCCGGACGAGCGGCTCGCCGCCGGAGAACAGCACCACCGGCGCGCCGTAGTCGGCCAGGTCATCGAGCAGCGCTTTCCCCTCCGCGGTCGAGAGCTCCCCGTCGGCGATTTCGGTGTCGGCGGCAGCATAGCAGTGATCACAGTAGAGGTTGCACTGCTTGGTGACGTTCCAGACGACGACGGGCCGGCGCTGCTTCTCGTCCCGGATCTGGCGTTTGGTCGACTCGTTGGCCGCGTCGTACCGGAGGCCGTCCCCCTCAGCGTCGAGGTCACAGAGCAGTTTCGAGACCGAAATCATCGGTTTTCACCCCGGAGCGTCTCCGACTCCATCTCGTCGACGCTCATAGTGGCGTCGTCCCCCGCGTTCCCCGTTCCGAGCGTCGCCTCGTCCGTCTGGTAGCGGTGCGTCTCGTCGGCAGGACACAACCACAGTGTGACGGCCGTCCGCGCGAACAGCGACGCTGCCTGCTCTCTGGCGATGTCGGCGGACGGCGCGCTGACACTGCCGACGTGGGTGAGCGGGTCCGCCGTGTCCTCGCGGACGAACACCTCCCACTCGCGACTCGTTGCGCCGCGCGGGGCGTCTACCTCGTGGTCGAACTCTTCCATACCCCTCTGTTAGACTCCCCAAGAAAAACGGGACTAGCGTGTTCTCAGCTACTGGGAACCACTCGGTCAACGGCGTTTCAGTTCGATTGGAATACAGCGTTTGCCGTCCAGACGCTGGGCGGGAGCTGTGCAAGCACAGAGTGAGACTGGAGGATAGCGGTCACAGTCGAGTTGCTCGTGGCTGCCGGAAGTGGTCGCAATAGCCGAACTCCGAATTTTGGTATAGCAGTATCTGATTTACTAACGGGTCGTGCCTGCGTGGCTTAAAAGGAAAGTCTGCTATTCGAATGTAGCCGAGATGTCCCGCGAAAAGACCAATCAACTCACGCAGCCTATCGAAACGCCGTCTTACGCTTCGTAGCCGGCGTAGTCCATCAGCTGTTTGAAGATGTCGGTGTCCATCGCCTCCTTGTAGACGACACCGGTGATCATCCCACCGGGGTAGGAGGTCCCGTTCATCGCGTGGCTGACCTTGTGACAGTGCGCGAGGTAGATGCCGGGGTCGGCGTCGGCCTCGAACTCGATAGTGTGCCGACCGGCGGGCGGGATGCTGGTGATGTCCTGGTCGTGGCGGGCGGCTTCCGGAATCTTCCCGCCGTCCTTGTGGGTCACCTGGAACCGGTGGTTGTGAATGTGCATCGGGTGGTCCATGTACCCGTTATTACACATGTGGATACGCACCGTGTCGCCCTGCTCGACGATGATCGGCGAGCCGTCCTCGGGATGCAGCGTCCGCGGCGCGGACTTGCCGTTGACCGTGAACGTATCGGGGCGACGGTTGCGAACATCGTAGCTGGCGTCCATGCCGGCCATCTGACGGTTGAGTCGGGAGTCCCACTCCTTCAGCGTCATGAAGTACTCCTTGTCGGCCGGTTCGTAGCCCTTCGGGTCGACGCGGAAGATGCCGTACATCCCCATGTCGATGTGGCGGTGAGTCTGGTAGTGGCAGTGATAGAGATGCGTGCCCGTCACGTTCGCGGGGATCGTGTAGGTGTGTTTCTCGCCGGGGTCGATGCGGATGCCCGTCGTCGTCGGGACGCCGTCGTCTTCCCACTGCTTCTGGACGGCGTGGAAGTGGACCGTGTGCGGGCGCATGCCGTCCGTGTTGTCGAAGGTGACCTCCATGTCCTCGCCTTCCGTCGTCCGGAGAATCGGTCCCGGAACGCTC
Organism: Haloarcula sp. CBA1115; assembly: GCF_000827835.1. Classification (NCBI taxonomy): domain Archaea; kingdom Methanobacteriati; phylum Methanobacteriota; class Halobacteria; order Halobacteriales; family Haloarculaceae; genus Haloarcula; species Haloarcula sp. CBA1115. The sequence continues at coordinate 492,126 of NZ_CP010529.1, forward strand.
GGTTCGCCGTCGTCGGCCTTGAACGCCCACACCTTTGGCAGTTCGACCGGGCCGCCCATCGACTCGCCGGGATGGGCCTCGTGCTTGGCCGGGACAGAGGAGAGCGTCACTTCGCCACCCTGTTCGTCGACGTTGACGATCTCAGGCGGCGACGTGGTCGGGAGGTCGCTGTCGGATTGTGCTGGAGTTGTGCTGGTGTCAACTGACTCTTCGGTCGGAACCTCACCCGGGGCGGTACAGCCCGCAAGCGCGACCGTGCCACCGAGGCCGGAGGCTTTCACGAAGTCACGACGGGAGATGCCCGATCCGGGTGCGCCAATCTGGTCTTCCATAAGCAACTGTGGATAAGACACCACAGTATAAACCCCCGAAGGGAGTTCTCAGACCGACAGAAGCGTTCTCAGTTGCTGGGAACGAACGAACGGTTACAGATAAGTCCCCCATATATTGCGTGCTGTGTGGCGCAAACGTCGGCTGTGTCGGGCGGTAAGCGCTCCCAAGTCGGTTACATTAAACGTCTTGGGCGGGCAGTGTCGAGCAAGGATGGTCCGGGACCCCTTCGCTGACGAGGAGACGCCGGAGTTACAGACGGTCCTCGACGCACTCGACGACGAGGACTGTCGCGCCATTGTCAGCGTACTGGAGGAACCGTTGACGGCGAGCGAGATATCCGACCGGAGCGGCGTACCGCTATCGACGACCTACCGAAAGCTCGAACTACTGACGGAGTCCTCGTTGCTGTACGAGGGCGTCGAAGTCCGGTCGGACGGCCAACACGCGAGCCGGTACGCGATCGACTTCGAGGAGGTCGTCATCAGTCTCGACGAGGAACTGTCGCTCACCGTCGACATCTCACACCGCGCTCGGACGCCGGACCAACGGCTCGAAAACCTCTGGTCCGAGGTGCGAAAGGAGACATAACCATGGTACACATTCCAAGTTCACAGGTCGGCATCGTCGTCTCGAAGACACTGATCCTCATTCTTGGCGGACTGATTACGTACTACTCGTATCAGGCGTACAGCCGGACGAAAAGCCCCCAGCACAAGTGGCTCACCTACGGGTTCGGTGTGGTGACCCTTGGCGCATTTATTGGTGGCGTTCTCGATATCGTTGTCGGCAGGTATCTCGGTCAGCAACTGCTCTCCGTGAGCGTCTTCACGTCGAGTTCACTGACGGCCATCGGCCTGGGTATCATCCTGTACTCGCTGTACGTTCGGTAGTGACCACGCGACGTACCCGCGCAGCAATCTCGTCGCCTCTCGCTTCTCGATTTCGGCCGGAGCGGGCAACTGGTCCGTATCGTGTCGTGACACTGGTATTCTCACCGACTGGAAACGCTACGGACGGTATATTTATCAGGACGTGTCAATCAGAGCCATGCTTGGAGCGAACGCAGTGTTGTTAATCGGGATGAAGACAGTCACGCTGTTCTGCGGTGTGATACTGACGACGTTGACATACCGCGCATACCGCCGCACTCGGGCACCGGCGATGCGAGCGCTCTGTCTCGGTATCGGGTTCGTCACACTGGGTGCAATACTCGGCGGCAGCCTCCACCAGTTCGTCGGCATGCCGGTCGCACAGAGCGTCACTGTCGAAGAACTGTTCACCGCTTCTGGGTTCTTTATTCTGACCTACTCGGTGTATACTGACCAGCCGACCACGACGAACTGAGTTACGAGTCCTCGGCGGGCGTGCGTCCACGACCGGTCAGGAGTGTTGGTAGCGATTGCGGGCTGTGTTCGACGAGGACGGCGACGAGGTTCCCCGCGAACAGGACAGTCCCGAAAAACGCGAGCGCCCCGGCGACTAACGCCGTGCCGTCCGGTGTCTCGAGCCACTGATTGCTCACGAGGAGGCCGTACGCAACTGTCAGCGCCACACCATCTATTGCCGCGATTCGGTGGTCGTACAGGTCATCGACCATCGGCACGTCCTCGAAGCCGAGGCGGTCGCTGTACCGGTGGACCCAGACGATAAACGGGACGACGTGATACAGCGTCCCGAGGACGACGAAGCCGACGCCGCCGACGAGCAGCACCGTCGACGGCTGACCGAGCAGCCCGGCGTACGCCAGCGGGTCGTTCCACCACGCGACCACCGTCAGTCCGGCCCAGAGAAACAGCGACAGCGCTGCGACGCTGTATCGGGTCAACATCGGGGACCACTCGACACGCGCCCCGACGAGCTGTCGCGCCAAGAGCACCGCCACCACGCCAAGGCCAGCAGCGACGAGAACTGCGCCGAACCGGGCCAGAACGGGTGACCCAACTAGGCGACCGCCGGCGAGCGCAAGAACGCCGAACGGATAGACGGCCGTCTCCGCCCGCTGGACCGCTGCATCGACCCTGCCTGTGTCGGCCTGCGTGAACATCGGGGCGAGCTGTGCCAGTGCACCCGCGACAGTCGTCAGGACAGCACCGAACACGGCGAGTGTCCCGTGGGCCAGCAAGAGCCCCTGCCGGCCGATTCCCAAAATCGGGAGGACGCCGGCAGCGTGATCCAGCGCCAACACTATCCCGGCGGCCGTCACGAGGGCGAAAAACACCAGTGCCCAGCCGAAATGAATCGCCGTGACGTCGGGCTCCGCAGCGAGTAGCGTCCGTCCGATGTTGTAACAGAGCGTCCAGACGCCGATCAGCGCGAACGCGCCGGCGACCGGTAGCAGGGCAGGGGTTGCTGTCAGGAAGCCAGCCGCCAGACCCGCGAACCCGACCGCCGCGAGTGGTAACTGCGCTGCAGCGAGGCGGCGCGAGTGGAGTTCGATGCCACACCAGACCGGGACGAACTGCGTCAGTGCGCCCATGATGGTGAGACAGACCCACCCCGCGAGCAGGAGGTGGACCTGTGCGAGGTGGCCGGCCCGACCCTCGACGACGCCGACGGTGACACCGGCGACCAGAAACGCCAGCGCGACGACGAAATGACGCAGCGGGACCGTCATCGGCGGGGCGGCGTCTGCGTCCACGTCGGCAGGTATTCCGCTCATTGCTGTGTAGTACGACCTTGTCCCTGCTGGCACTGAGGCCGAATATGTTCGGGGAAAGGGTCGGCCCGTTCACAACCGAACGCGAACACATGACGTCGAACCACCAGCCAACAGAGCAGATCGCGGCCCTGATTTCGGAAACCGGTGCGCCCGGTGACGCGCCGACGGAACGCCTCGATGTGCAGTCGCTGGGGCCGCCAAAGCCGCTCAAGCAGACACTAGAGCGGCTTGCGGACCTTGACGACGACATCGTCCTCGTCCAGTTCAACGACCGCGCCCCACAGCACCTCTACCCGAAACTCGAGGACAGAGGATACGAGTACGAAAGTGTTGAGACCGACGACGCGACAGTGACAGTCATCTGGCACAGATGAATCAGAACACGGAGCCGCCTGTCGACGTCGAAGAAGCGATCGCTCGTATCGACAGCCGTGGTGCGAAGATTCAGCGGGAGCAACTCGAACGGACGCTGTCACAGCTACAGCAGGACGGTGAACTGACGGCTGACCAGCAGCTTGCGGTCGAAAAACTGAGCGAACGGCTCGTCGACCGATTGCTCGCCGTCCCCCGGGCAACTCTACAGGACGCGGCGAGGAGTGCGGACGACGAGCGGATCGAAACCGCGATTTCCCTGTTCGAGTGAGCCTACTCCGACGACGCCAAAACGAGCAGTGCCTCGCTGTCCGCCGTTGCGGCGGGGGAGATGTCCTGGTCACCGTCGAACCGGACGACGTCGCCGGGAGAGAGCGACACCGTCTCGTCGCCGAGCGTCAGGTCCACGGCGCCCGAACGGAGGAGGAACACGATGTCCCGACCGGGATGCTTGTGGGCCGGAATCGACTCGCCCGCATCGAGTGTCAACCGGATGGTCTTTGGCTCCCCGTCGAACAACCTCGTCCGGCCGTCCCCGTCGCCGTCGAGCGTTGCTCGCTCCGTTTCTGTGACGGTAGATTCGCTCATTGTTTCGGAAGGTCGGCGACGAACTTCTGTGGGCCGTCCTGCTCGCACCGATAATTCGCCGCGTCGAACGCCTCGACCTCGGCTTGCATCTCGTAGAACAGCGGCTTTGGCTCGTGATCGTTGATAATCCGAAGCGTCTCCCCTGAGGACAGCGCCTCGAAGGAGTCGTGTATCTTCGAGTGTCGCTCCGGCGGCGGCGTCTCGCGCAGGTCGAGTGTGGTTGCTGGCATCACCTGAGCGTTCGCCGGGCGTCGGTGAGGGGGTTCCCCCGAACACGTTCGGGAGTAGGTCCTGATGGATGCCGCCCGTTCGATTCAGTATGAGCCTTCTCTCCGGCCTCCGTGGCGGCTCAGACGTCGGGTTCGATAGCTACGGGACGTTCGTTCCCGAACACAACCCTGACCCCGGCCCGTTCCTGTCTGAGACAGCAGTACTGACCGGCACCGACCACGCCGCGTTCCACCGACTCACGATGGACCTGTTCGACGAGCGCGGCGTGTACGACATGACTTTCGGGTACAACCTCGCACGGCTGAACCTCGACCATCGGCACCCGGACGCGGGCTTCCGCTACGGCCGTGAGACGGACGACAGGAGCGTGTTGCGAGCCGAGTTCACGCCGACGACCGAGTTCTGCCCCCAGAGCGACACGCTGACTGTCGGCGCGTTTCGCGCCTGGAACGGGCTGTCGGACCGCCACGAGTACGACCTTGTCCGCGTCCGCGTGAGCCCTGGCCACCACCAGAGTACGAGTATCAACGACAAACTCCAGCAACTCGAAACGCGGTACCGGAAAACCGGTGAACTCCGGACGGACGATGCGGACGAATCGTCCGACGAGAGCGTGCCGTTCTGACGGCTGAGTACATGGAAAACGTTATACGGTTTGCTGGGCGACATATCGTAAGCTGAGCCGACTGGGTGGGATATCGGTGGCTTGGTGGGATAGTGGAGGGTCCCTCCACGACAGAAAGCAACAACCTATCAAAAAACGATGGTATCGGAGTACTTACAGTGCGGCGTCGCGGCCCGCCGGAGGCGGAGCCGAGATGGATAGCGATATCTTTCGGGATGCGGACGGAACCTACAACAAGCGGCTTCTGGGACTGGTCCTTCTCGTTTTACTCGCCGTCGTCGGTGCTGGCGTTGGGACCCTCGGTCTCACCGACAACAGCGACGCGACTTCTGAGCCCGCCACCGAGATGACGCCAAGCCCGACGGAGTCGACACCGGACGGAACTGACGCCACTTCGACCGAAAGCGGCGGCAGTGCCTCCCCACCGCCGAGCGCGCTCCTGTCCGAAACTCCGACAGAGACTCCGGCTAACAACCAGTCGGACGGGACCACCGCGGGCAACGCGACGGCTGAATAGTCCGGCAGTAAAACGGCGGTTCCTCAGGAAAACAGCAGATTGAGGTTGAACCCGGTCACGGCGAGCCCCATCACTGTCAGAAGCACCGGCGGACCGTAGTAGAGCAACGGGTCTTCTTCGAGCACGCCGCCCCAGATGCTCACGCCGAGACAGCAGTATATCACGAGGAGTTTGAGGCCGAGGAAGCCGCCGCCGCCGAACGACTGGATCGCCCACCGGATCGCGGGATTCGCCTCGGTGAACGTCGGCACGAAATAGACGATGGCGATGGTGGTAACCACGTCCCCGACGCCGTAGGTCGCCAGCGCCACCGCCCACACGCTGGAGAAGGACCGGCCGGAGAAAGAACTCCCTTCCAGCGTCAGCCAGTCACCGTCGGCAGCACCCATACTGCATTCGGGTATGGCTAGCGGCCATATATACTGCGAGGGCCAGTTATCTGATTTGAAAAGGAGAGAGATATGGGCTCTCCAGAGATTTTGAGGTAATTGTACGCGGGATAGCTATTCTAAAGACCAATATTGTCCCTCCTGAAAGTCCATAGCCGATGCCGGTGCCCACTCGTATTCAGCTGTGAGTCTCAGCTATGGACGGTGTGTCGGGTTGTTGAACAGGCGCTCGCCTCGACAGGTGCGAGTTGTGTGCTGCCGGACGTTCGCGTCCTGCCAGCGCGGGTGCATGGAAAGGGACTTATCTTGTGGGCGGCCACGAGGAGGTAATGAGCCTGTCCGACGCGGACCACGAACTCGTGGTCGAGGAGATCGGTCGGGAGCCGACACGGGCGGAGGCCGCTCTCTTCGAGAACCTCTGGAGCGAACACTGCGCGTATCGCTCCTCTCGCCCCCTGCTGTCGGCGTTCGACTCCGAAGGCGATCAGGTCGTCATCGGCCCCGGCGACGACGCAGCCGTCGTCTCCCTGCCGTCCCACGGCGACGGCGAGGAGATGTACATCACGATGGGCGTCGAGTCCCACAACCACCCGTCCTACGTCGACCCGTTCGACGGGGCAGCGACCGGCGTGGGCGGGATCGTCCGCGACACGCTGTCGATGGGGGCCTACCCCATCGCGCTGGCTGACTGTCTGTACTTCGGCGATTTCGACCGTGAGCACTCCCGCTATCTCTTCGAGGGCGTCGTCGAGGGCATCTCCCACTACGGGAACTGCATCGGCGTCCCGACAGTGGCCGGCAGCGTCGCCTTCCACGACGACTACGAGGGGAACCCGCTCGTGAACGTGTCCTGTATCGGCCTGCTGGAGCCCGAGCGGACCATCACCGCCGAGGCCCAGAAGCCGGGCAACAAGCTCGTTCTCGTCGGCAACGCGACGGGGCGAGACGGGCTCGGCGGGGCGTCCTTCGCCAGCGAGGACCTCGCGGAGGACGCTGAAACGGAGGACCGACCGGCCGTGCAGGTCGGCGACCCGTACTCGGAGAAGCTACTCGTCGAGTGCAACGAGGCGCTGCTGGACGAGGAACTCGTCGAGTCGGCCCGCGACCTTGGGGCCGCTGGCCTCGGCGGCGCGTCGTCCGAACTGGTCGCCAAGGGCGGCCTCGGTGCACGTATCGAACTCGACCGCGTCCACCAGCGTGAACCGAACATGAACGCCATGGAGATTCTCCTCGCAGAGAGCCAGGAGCGGATGGTGTACGAGGTCGCGCCGGAGAACGTCGACCGCGTGGCCGAACTCGCCGAGCGATACGACCTCGGCTGTTCGGTCATCGGCGAACTCACCGAGCCGGGCACGAACTACGTCTGTACGTTCGAGGGGAGCGAGACAGCTGTCTCGGACAAGTCGAGCGGGCAGCGCCCGCGAGACAGCGAGACGGTCGTCGACGTGGACGCGGAGTTCCTCGGTGAGGGCGCGCCGATGAACGACCTGCCCAGCGACGCGCCGCCGAGAGAGGAACGAGACCTGCCAACGGTCGCGCTGGAGGAAGCCTTCGAGGAGATCGTCAGCAGCCCGAACTGCGCCTCGAAGCGGTGGGTGTACCGCCAGTACGACCACGAGGTGCAGGTCCGCACGAGCGTCCTGCCCGGCGACGACGCCGCACTGCTCGCCATCCGTGAGGCCGGGACCGGACTGGCGTTCTCTGCCGGCGCGGACCCCAACTGGACCGACGCCGCGCCGTACGAAGGTGCACGCGCCGTCGCGCTGGAAAACGCCACGAACGTCGCCGCGAAGGGCGCGACACCCCATGCGGCTGTGGACTGTCTGAACGGCGGCAACCCCGAGAAGCCTGACGTGTACGGCGGCTTCAAAGGCATTGTCGACGGCCTGGCGGACATGTGCAGCGACCTTGACGTGCCGGTGGTCGGGGGGAACGTCTCCTTGTACAACGATTCCCAGGACGGACCGATTCCCCCCACACCGACGCTCGCGCTGGTCGGCGTCAAGGAGGGCTACGATGCCCCGCCGCTGTCGCTGTCCGGCGAGGGAACGCTCGTCGTCGTCGGTGACACCGCGCTGGAAGGCGAGGCCGACCCGCGACTCGGCGGCTCCGAGTACACCGCGCAGTTCGGCGGGACCGACCGCTTCCCCGCCCTCCCGGCGGACTCAACGGACGTTGTCGAGACGATTGTCGAGGTCGCCGACGCCGACCACGTACTGGCGAGCCACGACGTGAGCCACGGCGGCCTCGCGGTAACGCTGGCCGAGATGGTCCACGAGGACGCCGGTGCGTCGGTCGGAATCGGGACCACCGAGCACGGTACCCCGGCTCGACTCCTGTTCAACGAGCGGCCCGGCCGGGTCGTGTTCGAGACGACCGACCCGGCGGCGGTCCGGGAGGCCTTCGACGGCGTCGCCCCAGTGACGGAACTGGGCGAGGCGAACGACTCGAACGGACTCGATATTACGGTCAACGACGAGACGATGGCGTACAACGCTGCGGACATCGCCGACCTGCGGTCGGTCATCGAAGACGAACTGGCCTGATTACCAGCGGACATCGAACCGCGCACCGCCCCTCTCGCTCTCCGAGACTGCGACCGACCAGCCGTGCGCTTCGGCGATGCTCTGAACGATCGACAGGCCGAACCCTGTCCCGTCCGAGTTCGTCGAGTAGCCGTGTTCGAACACTAGCTCACGGTCGTCCGGTGAAATGCCGGGGCCGTCGTCGGCGATGGAGAACCCGTTCTCATGTGTCTCGGGCGCGGAAACGACGACGGTGCATTCCGCGCCCGCGTGCTCGATGGCGTTCCGGTAGAGATTCTCGAATAGCTGCTGGAGGCGCTCGGCGTCCGCCTCGATGGTCGCGTCGGTTTCGATGGTAAGCGTTGCGTCCCCGGTTTCGACCTGTTGCCACGCGTCGGCTGCGACGGCTTCGATGGAGACGCTCGTGGTCTCTCCGACGACCCGCCCCTGACGAGCGAGCGTCAGCGTGTCATCGAGGATCCGTGCCATCCGCTCGTGTGCCGCGGCGACCTCCTGTAACCCCTCCCGAACAGCCGCATCCTCGATGTCGCCGAGCAGGAGGTGGGTGCGGCCGGATGCGACGTTCAACGGGTTCCGAAGGTCGTGGCTGACGATACTGACAAACTCGTCAAGCCGCTCGTTCTGGTGTTTCAGCTGTTGTTCGCGGCGCTTCCGTTCAGTGATGTCGGTGTATATCCCGTACCCTTCCAGCTGGCTGCTGTCACGGGTGACGATGGTACTCCGGAACAGGTAGGTCCGTATCTCGCCTGATGCAGTCGTCCGCCTGACCTCTTGCTCCGACTGGCCGGTCTGTTCCCACCAGTCTGCCCTGATGACTTCGGAGTCGGCTCCGGGCGGCGCGAGGAGTGTCCGAAGCTCCGTTCCGACTGCATCCGTCTGGTCGTAGCCGAACGTGTCCGCGAACGCTTCGTTGATCGACTTGACGTACGGTTCTCGCTGCTCAAACTCGACGACGACAGCCGGGTTTGGGATGTTCCCCAGGAGCGCGTCAAACCGTTCCTGTGCCGCCAGCTGCACGCGGAGTTCACTCGCGACGAGTGCGACGTATCCCTCGTTGTTGTGCTGGATTATATCACAGATATCCTGTGCATCCGTGTCGTCTATCTCCGTGTCGCCACTGATACCCAGGTCAGCCATCGCGTCGTCGACGATAGCCGACGCCTTCTCGATGCCGACCGTTTCTGCGAACTTTGAGACGAGTCCTGTTCGATTCATCTGTTACTCCGGCAGTGCAAAGAGCACCGTTGTCGTGTTGTGAAAGCCACTGAGTTGTCCGGCCTGCATACACAGCTCTCCGTACGTCTCAAACCCAGCAACTGGGGCCGACAGGGTCGATGTGATACCATCGACAGTCGCCGAAAACGCGTCGTCGAAGAGAATCTGACGACACGCGCAGTCGTAGACGAACGCGCCAGCGATGGGACCGTCACACAGCGAGACAGCGTCGGCAGCAGCCTGTTCGGCGGACGCGATCTGGTCAGCTTTGTTGCCATGCATTACGCGGAGGACAGTTCCCTCCGGAATATCGACGGCAAACTGCAGTGCGCCAGTCTCTTCAATCGCAGTCCGGGGCCAGCGGATCTTGTAGGTTTCACCCTGGTCGATACCGAACAGGTATTCGACCATGAGCTTCCTGAGCGCCGCTGACCCGACTGGGACGTCGTCGACGGCTACCCCCGATGTCTCCACAGCGTGGTCTCGAACAGCGTCTTTCCATACCGCAAACGCTGGTTCACCGTCGAGTTCGTGAACCACGTTCCCGGAGACCTCGGTTACCTCCCACGGCTCTGAGATGGGGCTGTGGCCGTGATTGACGGTAATGATCGGACGCTTTTCGCCGGAGACGAGTACGATAACGACTGCGTCGTCGACAACCGACTCATCGCAAAACACTGGTGTCGACTCCATCCGGAGACCGTCAGACGCTGCCCCACCTGCGAATTCGACATAGGGGCCAAGCCGTCGCTGGACTGACAGCGACAACTGTTCACCGACGCCCGACAGCCCGTCGTGGAGGACGATCGCTGACTGGTAGGGTTCCTCGATATCTTCGGGAAGCGCTCGGACAGCATCTCTGACAGCCCCACGGGTGTTCTCGCTGAGACCGGCGGCAAGGGCCGTATCGAACCGGAACGAATCACTGGTAACGAGCGTGACGGCCACGCCGGCGTCCATCGTTCGCTCCTCAGTGAACGTTCCGCCAGCCGTGCAGCCGACAACGGCTGTCTCGTCGTCGACGAGCGCATTCACGCCCGCCAGAACGGCTTCGGGGTCGAACCCGGAACTGGCAAACACCTGACAGAAGTCCACCCGATCGGCGTCCAGTCGGTCCCGAGCAGCGCTGGTCGCCTCTCGGCCAGCGCGCGTCCCAGCGGTCGCCACTGACGTTCCCGTTGCGACCGCTGTACTCGCGCCTGACTGGGGCGACATTGTACAACAGTTATTCGCGCGGAAACCTATATACTCTCCCCAGAAGTATCAGAAATGATATCCCTGGCGGCCGACGTGGTCATACCGACCTGCTCAGGCCAGCGCCAGCGCGATACCGAACGTAAGCACCAGTCCGACCAGCAGGACGCCGAGCCCTGTCCCGACCTGCGACATGGTGAACGGGCTCTGTGGGGCCGTCGACCGAAGCGGCGGTTCTCGCGCGGGCAGTTCGACGTGTTCGGGGTCGTAATCCGGCCGGTCCTCCTCGTGGTGGTCGTCTGCCATAAGCGGTGGTTCTGGTGCGTCGTACGTGTAGCTGTCGGATTGTCACTGCGTGCTCGGCCAGACACTTGCACCAGTCGAAACGGTCAAACGGCGTTGCGTCGAACCCACAGGTATCGAATGACGCTCACGAAACGGATCATCCCCTGTATCGACGTCGACGTGGACGAGAACGGGGACGCGGCGGTGTACACGGGAGTCAACTTCGAGGACCTGGAGTACACTGGCGACCCGGTAGAGATGGCCAAGGCCTACAACGAGTCCGGCGCCGACGAGTTCGTCTTCCTGGACATCACCGCCTCCGCCGAGGGCCGCGAGACGATGCTCGATACAGTGTCGGCCGTGGCCGACGAGGTGTTCATCCCGCTGACCGTCGGCGGCGGCATCCGCACTCGTGACGACATCAAAGAGACGCTGCGGGCCGGTGCGGACAAGGTGTCGATCAACTCCGGCGCTATCGCCGAGCCCGACCTGATCAACGAGGGCGCGGCGGCCTTCGGGAGCCAGTGTATCGTCATCTCCGTCGACGCTCGCCGTCGCTTCGACGATGAGGGCGAGTACTACACCGAGGTCGACGGCGAGTCCTGCTGGTTCGAATGCACCGTCAAGGGCGGGCGCGAGGGAACCGGGCTGGACGTCGTCGAGTGGGCCACCGAGGCAGAGGAGCGCGGTGCTGGCGAACTGTTTGTCAACTCCATCGACGCCGACGGAACGAAAGACGGCTACGACATCCCGCTGATGCAGGCCGTCTGTGACACCGTCTCGACCCCGGTCATCGCCTCTTCGGGCTGTGGCGGCCCGGAAGACATGGAGGAAGTGTTCGTCGACGCCGGCGCGGACGCCGGTCTCGCTGCCTCCATCTTCCACTTCGGCGAGTACTCTATCGCCGAGACCAAGGAGTACCTCGACAGCAAGGGGATTCCAGTCCGACTGTAGCGCACCTCCGACTTAGGGTAGCAATATTAAATACCCACTCCTGTCATTATCTCTGTATGACGCAGTTCTTCTGTCGCCTCGGACGCCTCGGTTTTCCCCGCGTCCCGGCGTTCGATATCGGTTCTCGCTGTCAGCGGTCACGCCCACCCCAGTCCCTGGAAGCAGGCGTCAACGGGGTCGAACAGCCCCGATGAGTCAGCCTGTGACCGAGCGACCGTGGGGGAACGTCTCCCCGGAACCGCAGCACTGTGGCCTGGCATCGGGCAGGTTTTATTCGCCCAACACGGAGAATCAACAATGAAATGGCGGTGTGAATGGTGTGGCAAACCCCACGAGGAGGACGACCCGCCGTGTGACAACTGCGGGCACGGTTCCTTCGAGGAGGCCGTGACGCAGGTCAACGAAGCGGTCGTCGAGGGCGGGCCCAGGTGGGTCTGTCTGGACTGCGGTCGCCAGCACCAGAAGAACTCCCCGCCGTGCAAACGCTGTGGCGGGAGTAACTTCGAGCGGCGGACGGGGCCGCCGGAGGACGATCCGCTCGATGAGATACAGACCGGCTGGCTGGACGTGCTCGAAACGAAGTACGCGATCGGCTACGCCGCCGTGGCACTGCTGCTCGGCCTCATCGTGCTCGCTGCTGTGGGCGGTATCACGTTGCCGGGCTTTGCCGCCGAAACTCCCACCGGCCCACCGTCGATCGCGTCCCCTGCCGGCAGCGGCGACACCGTCGACTCGCTCTCGCTCGCCGAGGTCGAGGACACCTACGTCGACGTGTACAACGTCCGGCGGTCGGGCGTCGGCGGTGGAACGGTCTCGCGGAACGCGACCATCGACGACGCCGCGGCCTACTACAACAAGGGCCGCGTCGATGCGCGATACGACAACGCGGAGCGGCCCACGCGAGAGGGAGTATCCCGGTTCCCGCTCCCCTGTGACCGCCCAGTCGTGGTCAGCTACGAGGTGGCCTACGACCGGACGCCACAGTCACTCGACCAGTTCGAGAACGAGACAGCGCTGGCGACCGCGCTCGTCGACAGTTACATCGAGCGAGGTAACAGGCTTCGGACGTCGGACGCCGGACTGATCGGCCTCGATATCCACGTCGGTCCGGACGAACGCGTGTTCGTCACGTACGTACTCTGTTAGAACTACGCGGCGGCTTCGAACGCGTCAGTGAAGTTGTCCGCCTTCTCGATGACGGCGTCAGTCCCGTCTTCGAGAGCTTCGAGCGCGTCGACGCCATCCTCAGTTTTGATGGTCAGGACCGGGTCCGTCTGGCCACCGGACTGTTCCGGGTTCACGTCGTAGGTCGCCGCTGTGACGCCCTCTGTCTCCAGTAGCGCCCCCTTGATGACGTTCATGAACGTGTGGTCCTCACCGGCGATCTCGATAGAGAGTTCCGTGTCGGATTTGTCGATAACGCGAAGGTCCATACCCACTGTTTGGTCACCTGCGACCCATCAACGCTTCGCTTCCCGTCTGCCAGCCAACAGAGACACCAGATCGGGCGGACGATAGCGGCGTCGGTTAGACGAGCGCGTACACCATCAGGAAGCCGAAGTAAATGAGCACGAGCGCGCCCAGCGCCTGCAGCCGGAACGCCGAAAGCGACTCTTCCTCCTCGTCGTGGGCCGCCCGGAAGGCCTCGACCTCCTCGTCGTCGAGTTCGTTGGGGTGGGCCAGGCCGCGGTGGAGCGCGAGCCAGGACTCGCGGGCGAACGGCCGGCCGCAGTACGAACAGGTGTAGGCTGTGGCGTCGGCCGGAACGTCGTAGGCTGCTCCGTCATCGGTGCTTGTCGCTGCCGTATCAGCCGCCGTCTGGGTTGCTGTGTCAGTCATAGATGGGGGAGTGCCACCTCCGGCTGAGAGACGACCCAGAGGCTTGTCATCGTGTAGAACACCATGACCGCGATGAAGGGGTACTGCGACCGAATCGCCTGTAGTCGTGCGGGAAACAGGTCGTACGCGGCGGCGTGGGCCACCCAGATAGCGACCAGATGACCGACGATGACCGACGCGAGCGCAATCGCGCCGAACCAATCCGGTAGTTCGATGGTCGGCACTACTGCCGGGTCCGCGAACGGCGACGTGAGCGCGACGGCCAGCGAAGGTGCGAGTACGAGGAAGTACCCGAGGTAGTGCGCGAAGTGGTAGCCGACGGCGATAGCGACGAGCGGCGGCGCGAACCGCTGTGCGAGCACTGCCGGAGCCAGATACGTGTCCGACATATCACGGGAGAGCCGGACCGCGAGTCGATACACGCCGAGGAAGCCGGCGAAGCCGATCCCGAGCGCGACCGGATACAGGAGGTGCGGCGGGACGCCGGCATCGACGAGTGGTGTCGTCAGGTCCCGCCAGGCCGGCGTCGTGACCAGCCCGTCGTAGGTCGTGACCCACAGCAGGGCGACCACGAACGCCACCTCGTCGGGGCCGTCGACCAGCCGCGGCGTCGAGAGGTCCATTCCGGGGAGCCGAAGTCGGAGTCCCCCCTCGTCGCGGCCGATGGGCGCAAAGCGACCGTAGTAGCGGAACACCCGCTCCACCGGGTCAGCGTGAGCGAACCAGTCCCCGGGTCCGAACACGAGCGCGCCCGCGAGCGTCAGCACCGAGTAGCCGGCGACGACCGACGCGAGCAGTCGCGGCTGGTCGGCGAGCGGGCTGACCACCTCAACCCACACCAGCACGAGCAGGCCGCCGACGGCGGGCCACGATCCGACGCGGGCCGGGTAGGGGCGGTCGAGCGTCGGGAGGAGGTCGGCGAGCGTCTTGAACGGATTGAGCGTCGCCCAGGCGTTGCCCAGGAGGTATGTCGTCATCGCCAGCCCGGCCCACCAGCCGACCCAGACGAGCAGTATCGCGAGGTTCGTCCGGGCGTTCGTCGGTCCGAGGAAGCCGACGACGAACACCGCGGCGAGTCCGGCGAGCCCGAGGAGTTGGCCGGCGAGCTTTAGGACACGCTCGTAGTCGCCCGACAGCGGCCGCCCCCAGTCGTGGATGCGCTCGACGAACGCCCGGTCGGTGACGAACGAGGCCAGCAGGAACGACGCGCCGACGGCCGCACCACCGGTACTCAGGAAGAGCCACGTCGGTATCGTCAGCGATTCGCGCCCGCCGCCGGCGAGACTGCCGCCGTGTGCGCTCGCTGTTCCCGTCGCGGCCAGCCAGCCCAGCCCACACACCACCAGCGCGACCGTACGACGCCTCCCAGATGTCATCGTCGGCAGTTGGGCCTTCGCCCCCGTGTAGCTTCCGGGATGCCGGCGGGCCATTCAGAGACGGAACCGGACCAATCCGCAGTGAATTGGATGGGCTTTTAGTATTCCGTTCGCAAGGGCCCTAGTATGAGTGTCTCCGATGAACACGCGGACGACGGGCACGGGGAGCACCACCTCCCGGCGACGGAGGACTGGCCCCACGGGTTCGGCGAGGCCAGCTGGTGGCCCTTTGTGACGGCGATCGGTGGTTCGGGCATCTACGTCAGCGCGGCCCTGCTCGTGCTTTCGATGGGCGAGAACGCACTTGTTAGCCAGACGGTCGGGGCGGGCGCGATGGCCGGGAGCGTCGGGCTCTTCCTCGTCGGCATCTACGGCTGGCTGTATCACGCCTTCGTCTCCGACTTCTGGGAACGCGGGACGGACTACCACTCGGACAAGACGCTGAAGTTCGCCATGCTCCTGTTCCTCGGGAGCGAAATCGCCACCTTCGGCGCTGGCTTCGTGTACTACTTCATCGTGCGTGGCGGCGAAGTCTGGGCGCAGGCGGCAGTGCCAGAGGTGTTCGGCTCGCTGGTGATCGTCAACACGCTGATTCTGATCGCCAGCTCGGTGACGCTTCACTACAGCCACATCGCGCTCCGGAACGGAAACCGAAGCCGGTTCCTGAAGCTGCTGGGCACGACGCTGCTGCTGGGCATCGTCTTCATCGGCGGGCAGGTGTACGAGTACTACGAGTTCATCGTGCACAAGGGCTTCAGCATCGGTGGCGGCATCTACGGCTCCGCCTTCTACGGTCTGACGGGACTCCACGGCCTCCACGTCACGATGGGGGCCGTGCTTCTGGGTATCGTCTTCGTCCGCGCGTACTACGGTCAGTACTCGGCTGAACGGCACACCTCCGTCTCGACAGCGTCGATGTACTGGCACTTCGTCGACATCGTCTGGATCTTCCTCGTCGTCGTGCTCTACATGGGCGCGAACCTGGTGTAGATCGCCGACGAGTTTTAGACGGCCGACACTCGTTTCACACGCATGGACCGGCTAGACGTCAGCGGGAGCTTCGACGTCCACGAGTACCGACACGGACTCAAGCTGCTGAAAGACGACCGCGGGACGATGACGCTGTCGAACCGGAAGGGGTTCGCCTGTCCGGCCTGTGGCAACGAGTTCGAGACGCTCTTTATCAGCGAAAAGCGGACGAACACTTTCGGAGACCCCGGGTCCCCCTTCTGTCTGGTTCGGACTGACGACCAGCTACTGGTCCTCACACATTGAGCCGTATCGGCTCCGGTAACAAGGCTTATCCCATCTGACCCGATTCGGTGAGGTATGAATCGGATTGTCCCTGCGATCGGTCTCGCTGCCCTCGTCGTCCTCTCCGGCTGTGTGACGGCGACGGTTGACTCGACAGTGGCCGGAGACGGCACAGTTTCGGAGTACGACCTGACTCTCGACATGTCCCCGTCGGTGTACGACGGCCTCCAGAGCCAGGCCCAGCAAGAGGGCTATGACTCGGTTGAAGGATATCTCCTGGCCGACGTGAACACCAGTCGGATGGCGAATCACACGTACGAACAAGAGCTTGAGGGTGAGAACGTCACGCTCTCGATGACGTTCACGGACTGGAACCCCGGCCCGGAAAGCGACGTGTCGGTCAACGCTAGCGGGGGCAACGTCACGTACGAAGACCGGACGTTCGTCACTGCGAACGAGGATACCGACGTGGCCTTCGGCGATGGCGTCGCAGTCGAGTACCAGCTGACGATGCCCGCCGACGTCTCGTCCTCGAACGCTGATATCGTTCGGAACGAGACCGCTGTCTGGGAGTACGAGGCTGACGAACCGGTCGAGGAACCGATCCGCGCGACCAGCCCCGCACCGTCGTCGGCCTTCGGCCCCGGAATGGGGATTCCCGTCGCCGTCGTGGCGCTGCTCGGGGCCGCACTGCTGGCCAGTCGGGACTGAGACTGTCGGCTGTACCTCCCTGAAGATACTCGCTACCTCGGGGTAGCAATATTCTCCACGAGATGACAGCCGGTAGTCTGTGTAGCTGAGGGCGTCACCACACGCATCGTTCCTTGCACCCGGATTCGGAGTCTACAGACGCTGGCCGGGTGGCTGATACTCTTCTCAGACAGTGGAACGGGCGATACTACAATATATATATATATATGATATTTTATAATGGATGTTTAATGTCGTTTCGCCCGGATACAGAACGATGCGCGCAGCCAGACTCCACGAGTACACGCACGACATGTCGAACGGGCTTTCGATAGACGAGGTGGACGCACCACAGGTCGCGTCGGGGGACGACGTCATCGTCGAGGTCGAAGGGGCCGGCTGGTGCCAGACTGACAATCACATCATCGAGGGGATGTGGGACCAGTACGTCCCGCAGGACCTCCCGATGACGCTGGGCCACGAGAACGCCGGGACAGTCGTCGAGACCGGCGACGACGTCGATATCGTCTCGGAAGGCGACCAGGTCATCTGTCATCCGGTCCAGACCTGTGGCACCTGCCGACCGTGCCGGCAAGGTGAGACGATGTACTGCGAGAACGACGCGTTCAACGGCCTGACGACCGACGGCGGCTTCGCCGACCAGCTACTGACCAGCGACCGGTCGGTCATCCCGCTGCCCGAGGGCGTCGACCCGGCCGACATCGCCCCGCACGCCGACGCCGGTATCACGGCCTACCACGCGGCGAAGAAAGCCGTCGACGGACTCAATCCGGGCGACACTGCAGTCGTCATCGGTATCGGCGGGCTCGGCCACATCGGCCTCCAGTGCCTCGACGCGATGTGTGCCGCCGACCTCGTCGCCGTCGACATCAAGCAGTCCGCCCGCGACCTCGCCGACGACCTCGGCGCACACTACACCATCGACCCCGAAAGCGAGGACGTAGCCAGCGAGGTCGAAGCCATCAGCGACGGCGTCGGTGCCGCCCAAGTGCTCGATTTCGTCGGGGCCGACGAGACGACGGCGCTCGCGCCCGATATCTGTGCCGCCGGCGGCGACCACCACATCATCGGCTACGGCGGCCACATCCACGAACCCGCACAGGCGCTCGTCAACGGCGAGTTCGCCTATCAGGGCAACATCGTCGGCCAGTACACCGAACTCCAGGAACTGGTCGCGCTCGTCGAGCGCGGCGCGGTCGACCTGTACACGACCCAGTACGACCTGGGCGAGGTGAACACCGTCGCACAGATGCTCGAAGACCGAGAGATCGACGGTCGGGCAGTCATCACGCCCTGAACGGTCTGTGTTGTGGTGTCGTATCGCCGGACAGGGCACCCTTCTTTCGGCTCACCGACCGTCGGCGCGGGTCTGTTCCGTTTCGTCGGCCAGGTCGTGATAGCGCCTGAGAAACGCGTCTCGGCTCACGGTCCCGGCACCGGCCGCTTCGAGTCGGTCTTCCAGCCCGCTCCGGTCGAAGTGACAGTACTCCCGATAACAGGGCTTGCACAGATACTCGAAGGACTTGTTGTCGCGGTTCCAGCGGTCGCCGTACTTGTCGTATTCCCGGGCATCCGACCGGGCGACCGTTTTACCGCAGGCGATGCAACGGACCTCTGCATCGGTGTCGCGATGCCAGGCGTTTCTGAAATCCATCAGACCCACACTCCGTCTAACTGTCCGCAAGTGTGTCTGTCGTGCCGCTCTCGCCCGCACACCGCAGTACCCGCCGGTAATCCGTACTGTGTGCCCATCGTTTACAGCTAGAAGTACCGTCCAGCAGCCCGTCGCCATATCGCATCACTGATGAGGGTCGTTTTTATGCGGCCTGTGGAGCCCCGTCAGACCAGCGACGCAGTACCTACGGCTGCTGACAGGTCATCTCCGGTAGGAACCGTACTTGTCAGAACAGCACTCGAAAGCGGAAGCCGGTGGAGGGAGTATGAACCACGGTCGGAGCAAAGCTCTTCCCTGCTTCAAATCCCAGATTGGCTTTCGCTCGTCCTGCACTGGAGATTCGCCATCGACCCGAGACGGAGACACCGCTCAAGAAGAAAGGCAAGGGTGAACGCGACGTACTCATCGAGAAGGACGACGGGAGAGTGATTGCGGATTACATCGAGAACGCCCGCCTAGCGGTGACTGACGAGTACGGTCGAGAACCACTGATTGCGACCGACCACGGACGCCGAGCGCGGACGACTATTCAGCGGATGGTCTACACGGCGACACGCCCGTGTCACTACGAGAACGCCTGCCCCTTCGATGAAGACCCCGAGACGTGCGAGGCGGCGACGTGGAACGGCGCGTCCAAGTGTCCGGGGTCGGTGAGTCCGCACGTTCTCCGTCGTGGATACGTGACTGCGGCTCGGAACGCTGGTCAGCCGAAGGACGTGACTGGCGAGCGTGTGAACATGACCGGGAGAGTGATCGACAAGCATTACGATAAGGGTTCACGCGATGAAAAGGCCGAAAGAAGACGAAATCACCTAAGAGATATTTGATAGGGGCTACTCCTTCTGTCGTATGCTCTCCAGAGCGAGAAGGATTGTTTTTGTTTTAATTCTGAGCGGGTGTCTTTTGTTTATCTTGACGCCTCTACTTATCCTCATATCCGTATCTTTAGTTCTTATTGACCTGCCACGCAGGGTAGGGGAAGTAATCAATTTTGACGATGCAATTCGTGTCGTTTTATTCAGATTTAGTGACCCCGAGGAAATGCGTGAATTCCGAGACGATGTGCTTCACATAGTCGAGAGCGAGAACGAAAACTCTGGCTCAGATAGATGGTCACTCCTTCGTGAGATGGATAAGGCCGAATCTGAGATTGAAAACAGAATACGGAACGGTGAGTTCGCGTTCAGTTTTGCGGGAGGTATCTCTGCACTACTCGTGGGGAATGTATTCGGAATATCATACGGTGGAGTGGTGATTACGATTGTAGTTTTGGTGTTTTCTCTCCTTGTTTCAGCGAGGATTATCGTGACTGACATTCTTTGTTACGAGCCAGTCAAACATCGAAACGACCCGATAGAGCGTCTTGAAATATTGTATGCGTGGAATACGAGTGCCGCAATGAAACAGGGTGCTGTTGGAATAGCTATTCTGACAGCGTTTGCCTCCCGAAGCGAACAGGGATACCGAGTAGGTATCTGGTTGTTGGACACCATCGCCAATATGCTCTACTCGGACGACGATAGATGGCGAGTGGAATAATTACTGCTAACATCGGGAAGGGGCGGCTGCAGTGTTCTCAGAGCAATAATTGACACGGGAAAGAAGTGGCAAATCCTCTTTGTAGCGGGGGCAAATTCTACGCCTTCCGTGGCCCAATAATTAAGTAAGCCGACCGCTGTCTGTCCATTTAGACGATTCCGAAGGAAAGAGCCGGTGGAGGGATTTGAACCCTCGGCCTAATCCTTACGAAGGATTCGCTCTGCCAGTCTGAGCTACACCGGCGCCGTACTCGCGTACATCAGTTGTTGGACGCATAACCGCAATAAGGATTGCGAATCGGGACCACCGAGAGAGACGTTCTCACTCCGCTCGGGACCCGACGACGGTGACCGGGTCGTCCGCCTCGAGCAGGACCTGCTGGGAGACGCTCCCGAACACGGCCTTACCGGTCGGCGACCGCTTTCTGGACCCCATGACGATCTGGTCGACATCGAACTCCTCGGCCAGATCGATGATGCCGTCCGCAGGCGGCTGCTGACCCTCAGCCAGCTGGACATCGACGTCGTGGTCTTCGAGGTAGTCACGCACGAGGCGCACTGTCGAGATGCGCTCGACGTTGCGTATCTCCTCGGGCGCTTCCGCCTCTTCTTTTGTCAATGCGTGCGTAATGACGGCCTCGATGTCGGTCTCAGCAGCCGGTAGCTCCGCGACGAAGGCGGCCTGGCCGCGGGCGCGGTCCTCATCGGCGTCGACGGGGACGAGTATTGTGTACATATTTTACCCTCCTAGATACAAGCGTCCGACTTCCTCGTCGTTAAGCAGTTCGGTCCCCGTACCGGTGATGATAATAACTGTTCGTTTCAGCGCGTCAGTCGAACGTCGAGAACGACGTTGTGCTCCTTCGGGGCATACGATCGAACGGGGTGGCGCGTTTCGACCGTCACGTCGTAGGCCGGCTCCGCAGCCGCCCGTATCGCTCGCTCGCCGGGCCCGAACAGGTCGTCCTCGTGCTGGATATCGTAGTAGTGAAAGACACAGTCGTCAGCCGCCAGGCGGACGGCGGTCTCCAGAAACTCGTCGGCGCTATGGGGCAGATTCATCACGACGCGGTTGGCCCAGCCCTCGTACTCTCCGGCGACCTCTCGTACGTCGCCACAGATGCCCGTCACGCGGTCGGCGACGCCGTTGCGCTGTGCGTTCGCCCGGAGGTACTCGATTGCCGTCTCGTTGATGTCTGTTCCGACGCAGGTCGCGCCGCGTTTGGCGAACGGAATCGCGAACGGGCCGACGCCCGCGAACATGTCGAAGGCCTGCTCGCCCTCGCTGACCTGTTCGGTGACACGATGGCGCTCTGTCGCCAGCCGCGGCGAGAAGTACACCTCGGCGAGGTCGAGGTCGAACGTACAGCCGTACTCCCGGTGAGTGACTTCCGTCCCCTCACCAGCGAGTACGTCCCAGTCCCGGACCCGCTGTTCGCCTTTGATCTTCGACGCGCGGTTCAACACCGCTCGCACGGGCAGGTCTGAATCCATAATCGCGTCGGCAATCGCCCGCGCCCGGTCGGCGTCGTCCTCGTCGACAATCGCGACGTCGCCGATGCGCTCGTAGCTCGGGTCGAAGTCGAGTCCGTCGGCCGGCATCGTCTGGCCCTCGCGGACCGGCGGGTCTGCCTCCACGACGACGAAGTCCGACGGCACTGCTTCGGGGTCGGTGACGGGAACGTATAGCTGCCCGTCGACGACCGTGATGTCGTAGCCGTCGTCGACGAGGTTTGCTTCGGCGAGGCGTTGGCGCGTCTCTTCGCCGGCCTCGCGGGGAACGCGAACGCAGGGAACGCCCATACTCTCTCTCCCCGACCGCGGGCGGTAAGCCTGACGCTTCGCGCCCTTTATGCCCGACGGCGCCCCACTCCGGATATGCTCACATTCGTCGGGCTGGGCCTCTACGACGAGCGCTCGGTCACGGTCGCCGGCCGCGACGCCATCCGAGACGCCGACCGGGTGTTCGCGGAGTTCTACACGAGTCGGCTGGTTGGTACCGACCTCGAAACGCTAGAGGACGTACTGGAGACGAGTATCGAAGTCAGGGACCGCGCCGGCATCGAGCAGGACCCCGAACCGATTCTCGAAGCCGCCGAGAGCGAAGATGTCGTCTTCTGTACTGCCGGGGATACGATGGTCTCGACGACACACACCGACCTCCGGCTCCGCGCTGCTGACCGCGGTATCGAAACCCGAATCGTCCACGGAACGACAGCCCAGACGGCCGCCGGCTCACTGACTGGCTTACAGAACTACCGCTTCGGGAAGGCGACGACCCTCCCGTTCGAGGACGCTCACGGCGGTGACGGCGTCCCGGATAGCGTCGTCGCCACCATCGAGGACAACCGGGAGCGGGACCTGCACACGCTAGTCTATCTCGACATCAAGGTCGACGACCCCCACTGGGACGAGAGTGACGACACGTACATGACTGCCAGCAAGGCCGCCGCCATGCTATCCGAGCCGTTCCCCGACACGCTCGGCGTCGTCGTGGCCAGAGCCGGTAGCCCGGACCCGCTGGTGGCCGCCGATACGCTCGACGCTCTCGCCGCACAGTCATTCGGCGAGCCGCTACATCTGCTCGTCATTCCCGGTTCGCTCCACCCGCTCGAAGCTGACGCACTGGAATCGATTGCTGGAGCAGAATTAGAATAACGGCCGTTCCTCCCGACGCAGTTCAGTCGTCACCAGGCGTTGCAGGACCCGACTCCGACTGGTTCTTTTCGAACGCCGTTCCGAGGTCGTACTCCGTGCCAGTCACCAGGAAGAGGAGGTCCTCGACGATGACCGTGAGTTCCGGTAGCTCCCGCATCAGCACCCACGTCAGCCCGACGAGAACGATGACGGAGCCGAACTGCGCCAGAATCCGGTCGACGATGTAGTAGGACACCAGCTGTGCGTCGCTGAGGCCGAACAGCGCCATGACCGTTCCCGGGAAGAACTGCGCCTTCTGCAGGCCAAAAGCCAGCGCGATTCCGAGGTTCCGAATCAGATTCAGTACGTAGATGATGCTGACAGCCGCGACCAGCACGCGGAGCTTCCGCCGCCACGGCGCCTTGACCGCCAGTATTCCGCCGGCGAAGATAGATATACTCCCGATACCCGTACAGGCCAGAATGATGGTGTACGTTATCGGCCGCTCGTTCCCGCCGAACCAGAACGTGTTTTCGTAGGGGTACTGCTTCGAGGCGATATCGATGCCGTTGTGCGAGAGCCCGTCGACTACCACCGGGTCGTAGCCCAGGACGGTCATGAGGAAGGAGACCTGCCCGGTGACGATCTCGATGATGGTCTGGCGGAGCGGCCCGATGGTGAGAAACGGTACGTAGATGACGCCCATGAGGCCGATTGCCCGGGTCAACACCAGCAGCGACTCGCGGCCGTTCCAGAGCAGATAGCCGGTGTACAGCGACAGGGGGACGGCGATGACGCTCCCCAAGCCCTCGACGACGCTCTTCTGTATCAGAATGAAATGCGGGGCCAAGACGAGCCAGTATGCTGCGAACAAAGCCCAGCCGACTGTTCCGACGGGACGGGCCAGTCGCTCGTCGTACTGGGCGACAGCCACGCTTCCCAGAAACGCCGCGAGAACGAGCCACATCAGCGGTTCCGAGACTGTGACCGGGTCGAACGACAGTCCAGCGATGTCGACGCCTGCCTGCAGGACTGTCTCACTCATTGCTCGTACGTTGGCCAAACCGGCGTATATGTTTTGTCGTTGCGCTACTGTGCGGTGTCGTCGTCAGACCGACCTATCGACAGTGCCGCCGCTACCCACGTAGCGCGCGAAAGAAAGAACGGTGTTCAGAGACCGGAGCTGTTCCGGTTAGTTGTCGCGTCGGACAGCGAGGAGCGCAGCGGCGACGAGTGCGATGAGCGCGATGGCTGCCGTGAAGCCGGGACCTTCCGCGGCGGTGGTCTCGGATTCATCGGTTGCCGGCTCATCGGTTGCCGGTGCGTCAGTTTCCTCTTCGGTTTCGGCTTCCGTTTCGGTTTCCGTTTCGGTTTCCGTGTCCGGTGCTTCAGTCTGCTCTTCCTCGACGATGGTCACGTTCGCACTGTCCGTCACGGCAGAGCCGTTCTGGGTGTACGGATCGTCATCGCCGGGGAAGTCGTACGCTTCGTTGCCGTTGGTGTCCTGGTGCGGCATCGCGACCGCAGTGAAGTCCTCGTCCATCGGCTCGTCGAGCGTAACCGTGATGTCCTCGTGGCTGCCTGCCCCGAGGTACTCGGAGTTCCCGACGACGTCGCCGGATGCGTTACCGGCGTGGATTGCGATGAAGCCACCCTCGGACAGCTGTGCGCTGTCGACGACGACTTCGCTACCGTCGGATTCCTGCTCGCTGATGCTCACAGTAGCCGTGTCGGCTTCGACGATACGGCCATCTTCCTCGTCGCTGAAGTCAGAGTCACCGTCGACGTCCAGCGTCTGGACGGTGAAGTTCGTTCCAGCGGAGTAGTCGCTGAAGTCGGCCGTGGCGGTGTACGTACCGTCAGCGGCGACATCAGTTTCGGGGCGGAGGACGAACGGGTTCGCGTCACTCTCGGACTCCATCTCGACTTCGAGCTCGGAGCCAGGTGCGACGTTCGTCTCACCGGTCACTTCCTGACCAGTGGCGGCCGAGACCGTAACGACGCCGCTGTCGTCAAGGTCCAGTGTGGCGTCGCGCTCGGACGTGGTGTAGATCGCGCTGTCGCTGTTCCGGTCGTCGGTCAGCGGACCTTCTCGGACGGAGAAGGTAGCGTTGAGGCGCGTGTCTTCTTCTTTGACAATCGTCTTGCCGTTTTCGAACACAACATCGCTCGTGTCAACAGCGACGAAGTAGGTGTTGTTGTCCGGGTCGTCGACAACAGTTACCGCGTCACTGCTGTTCGAGAAGTCAATCGGGTTCGCGTCAGCGTTTGCACCGACGTCGGTCCGGTTGACGTAGAGTCGAAGACCGGACGTCGTCGCGTCACTGTCGTTGATGCGGTATGGCGTGGTATCGGTCGCTGCGATGAACGCCTCAGTAACATCAGAGGCACTTCCGTCTTCCTGCTCGTATTCGAGCGCACCCTCGATACCGGATGCCTGAATTTCGTGGACGACAACGTCCTCAGCTGCGACGTCGTCGGACTGCGTGAGGTTCTCACCGATGCGGTCGTAGATGTCGACATCATCGTCGTCGATATCTGCGTCGCTCGGTGCAGCCCACGTCTGGATATTTTCAACGGAGTTCTCGTTGAGTCGGAGCGTTCCAACCGTGTCGGGGCTGGTGACATCCGGGGAGGTCCCGGCGGTCACGTTCATCGAGTAGGAGCCTGCTTCGAGCGTGTCTCCACTCAGGCTACCTCGGGTGTAGTCGCCACCCTCCTTGATGTTGTCAATGTCGTCGTCACCAGGCACGCTGAGAACCGTACTATCGCTGTAGTTTCCAGCGGTGTAGCTGTTGAACTGAACGGTAACTTCGCCGTCACCGTTGTCGTCCTCAAGCTGGCCCTGGATGTAGTAGTTGTCGTCGTTCTCGTCGCCGATGTTGATGACGGCGTCCTCGGTGTTGTCAACCTGCACCGTGATGTTGACAACGTCGCCAATGTTGTCCTGAACGGTCGAGCTTTCGAAGCTTGCCTCACCGTCGTCGGACTCGGAGACGTTGATCTGGTCGGATTCGGCGGAGACGCCGGTCTGGTTGTCCGTCACTTTGACGTAGTACGGACTGTCGTCGGCGCTCTGGTTACCGAAGTCGAACACGACGTTCTCGTTACCTTTCAGGCTCTTGACCTGCGTGGCAACCTTGTCGTCGTCCTCGTTGAACAGCGTTGCGTTGGCCGGCTCGCCACCACGCGTGGTCGAGACGTTGACCGCAAGCGTGTCCTTGTCGTCGATGTTGGCACCGTCGCCGACATCGTCGTCAATGTTCACATTGAGATCGAGATTGCTGATGGTGATGTTTTCGTCCGCGTCACCAGCGACGGAGACCTCGTATTCTTCACCAGTGTCGAGGTTTTCCGTTTCGTAGGTGTAGACTTTGCTGTTGGCTGTGTAAGTGTCCTGCGTGACGACAGCGCCGTTCGAGTCCTCGACCACAATCTTCGTGCTCGAGGTAGCATCGTCCTTGTCTGTGTCGCCGTCGGCTCGGATAGCCAGGACTTCACCGCGGAAGGCGTTAGTGTCGCCCGAGCTATCGTCGGCCACAATCGTCTGGGACGTCACGTCGATGTCCTCAGCGACGACCGTGTTGTCACCGCCGGTGAGACCTGAAACCTTGACGGTCAGGTTCCGGTTCGGCTGAACGTCCTGATCCAGGCTGAACTGGAGGCGTCCAGTCGTCCCGTCGTCAGTCCCGTCGACTGAGGTGACATCGTAGTTGCTCGGGTTCTTGTTGCCATCGACGTAGATGTCGATGTCTCCCGTCTTGACTGCGCTACCGGTTGAACCATTGAGTGCCAATTCGACTGTCCCGCTATCGTATTCTGCTGCCTGTTCGACGGTCACGTTCGCGGCGGCGGCTGCGCCACCGGAGAACGCGATGGTCCCGGCGAATACCGAGAAGACCATCAGCGCCGTCAGGAACAGGCTGCGGATTTTTTCGTTTGTATCTGTCATAGTTTGTGTTGCTATCGGGCGACCCCAGTAGTTTTCCCCCCGGTCGGAACGCGGCCACCGTGGCCGCGCATAGACCGAACCGGCGTACTCACTTCTGGCGTCATGGGTAGGGGTATCGATACATTACCCGAAGTGCGGTAAATGCTTTATGGATAAAGGTTACATCCAAATTACACATTGGTGTCAGGTAATAATTATTTTGAAATGGTAGGTACTCTTATTCTGGATATTTATTTGACTCTTCCTGGGACCTGATCTGAGAAACACGCCTCCCGATTCGACCGGCGGTTGTTCCATCACTCGACTACGGACGGGTCCCAAACCGTTACCGAAACCACCCTCGCAGTGGCGGACATCGAGGAGGTGTCCGGCAGGCGCTGGGTTACTGCCGCGTTGGGCCAGCGTTCGACTGTGATCCAGTCACGACTGCCGATGGGCAGTTAGCCGTTCAGAAGCGGACGGAATCGTGTCTGAGTAAACAACGAGTCCCGAGTCGGTCTGCAGTCTGTTTGCACTCTTCACGTAGCGCGCGAAAGAAAGAACGGTGTTCAGGGACCGGAGTTGTTCCGGTTAGTTGTCGCGTCGGACAGCGAGGAGCGCAGCCGCGACGAGCGCGATGAGCGCGATGGCTGCCGTGAAGCCGGGACCTTCCGCTTCGGTGGTCCCGGTTCCAGTGTCCGGCGTGTCCTCAGGCGTGTCCGCAGGCGTGTCTTCGGGCGTGTCCTCAGGCGTGTCTTCGGGCGTGTCCTCAGGCGTGTCCTCAGGCGTGTCCTCAGGCTCCTCGGCGGAGACAGTCACGTTCGCACTGTCCGTCACGGCAGAGCCGTTCTGGGTGTACGGACCGTCATCGCCAGGGAAGTCGTACTCTTCGTTGCCGTTGGTATCCTGGTGCGGCATCGCGACCGCAGTGAAGTTCTCGTCCATCGGCTCGTCGAGCGTGATCGTGAGGTCATTGTACGTACCTGCTTCGAGGTACTCCGAGTTGCCGACGACGTCACCGGATGCGTCACCGGCGTGGATAGCGATGAAGCCGCCACTGGACAGCTGTGCGCTGTCGACGACGACTTCGCTACCGTCGGACTCCTGATCGCTGATGCTCACAGTGGCCGTGTCGGCTTCGACGATACGGCCATCTTCCTCGTCGCTGAAGTCGGAGTCACCGTCGACATCCAGCGTCTGGACGGTGAAGTTCGTTCCAGCGGAGTAGTCGCTGAAGTCTTCCGTAGCGACGTACGTGCCGTTCGGACCAACAGTTGCTTCCGGTCGTTCGACGAATGGGTTCGCCTCACTCTCGGATTCCATTTCGACTTCGAGCTCGGAGCCGGGGGCGACGTTCGTATCGCCGCTCACTGTCTGTCCGGCGGCGGCGCCAACGGTGACAAAGCCATCGTCGTCAAGGTTCAGCTCCGCGTTCCGCTCAGACGTGGTGTAGAGCTCGCTTTCGCTCGAAGAGTCGTCAGTCAGCGGACCTTCTTGCACGGAGAAGGTGGCGTTGATTTCCGTGTCCTCTTCGTCAGTGATCGTGTTACCGGACTCGAACTCGACGCCGTCGGTGTCGAGGGCGACGAAGTAGGTGTTGTTGTCCGGGTCGTCGACGACGGTCACTGCGCTGCTGCTATTGGCGAAGTTAATCGGATCTGCGTCAGCGTTTGCACCGACGTCGGTCCGGTTGACGTAGAGCTGGAGGCCGGAGGCGCTCGTGTCGTCGTTGATACGGTCCGGCGTGGTGTCGGCAGCTGCGATAAACGCATCAGTCACGTCGGAAGACCCGTTGTCTTCCTGCTCGTATTCGAGCGCACCCTCGATACCGGATGCCTGGATTTCGTGGACGACGACATCTTCGACTGCGACGTCGTCGGACTGCGTGAGGTTCTCACCGATGCGGTCGTAGATGTCGATATCCTCGTCGTCGATATCTGCGTCGCTCGGTGCAACCCAGGTCTGCATACTCTCGACGGAATTCTCGTTGAGACGTAGCGTCCCAACCGTATCAGGACTGGTGACATCCGGGGAGGTCCCGGCGGTCACGTTTATCGAGTAGGATTGTGGTTCCAGTACATCTTCGTCCAAGCTGTTCCTACTGTCGGTGAAGCTTCCCTTCTCTTCGACTTCATCGAGGTCGTCGTCACCGGGGACGGTAAGAACCGTGTTGTTGTTGTCGGTCCCAGCGGTGTAGCTGTTGAACTGAACGGTAACTTCGCCGTCACCGTTTTCGTCCTCGAGCTGACCCTGGATGACGTAGTTGTCGTCGTTCTGGCTGCCGACGTTGATGACGGCGTTCTCGGTGTTACCCATCTGGACGGTGATGTTGGTGACGTCACCGACTTCATCCTGTACGGTGGAAGTCTCGAAGCTGGCGTCACCCTCACCGGACTCGGAGACGTTGATCTGGTCGGATTCGGCGGAGACGCCGGTCTGGTTGTCCGTCACTTTGACGTAGTACGGACTGTCGTCGGCGCTCTGGTTACCGAAGTCGAACACGACGTTCTCGTTACCTTTCAGGCTCTTGATCTGCGTGGCAACCTTGTCGTCGTCCTCGTTGAACAGCGTTGCGTTGGCCGGCTCGCCACCACGCGTGGTCGAGACGTTGACCGCAAGCGTGTCCGTGTCGTCGATGTTGGCACCGTCGCCGACATCGTCGTCAATGTTCACATTGAGATCGAGATTGCTGATGGTGATGTTTTCGTCCGCAGTACCACCAACGGTGACCTCGTATTCTTCACCAGTGTCGAGGTTTTCCGTTTCGTAGGTGTAGACTTTGCTGTTGGCTGTGTAAGTGTCCTGCGTGACGACAGCGCCGTTCGAGTCCTCGACTACAATTTGAGTACTCGAGGTAGCATCGTCAGCGTCACCTTCGCCGCCGTCGGCTCGGATAGCCAGGACTTCACCGCGGAAGGCGTTAGTGTCGCCCGAGCTATCGTCGGCCACAATCGTCTGGGACGTCACGTCGATGTCCTCAGCGACGACCGTGTTGTCACCGCCGGTGAGACCTGAAACCTCGACGGTCAGGTTCCGGTTCGGCTGAACGTCCTGGTCCAGACTGAACTGGAGGCGTCCAGTCGTCCCGTCGTCAGTCCCGTCGACTGACGAGACACCGTAGTTGCTCGGGTTCTCGTTTCCGTCGATGTAGATGTCGATGTCTCCCGTCGTGACTGCGCTACCGGTTGAACCATTGAGTGCCAATTCGACTGTCCCGCTATCGTATTCTGCTGCCTGTTCGACGCTGACGTTCGCGGCGGCGGCTGCGCCACCGGAGAACGCGATGGTCCCGGCGAATACCGAGAAGACCATCAGCGCCGTCAGGAACAGGCTGCGAACCTTGTCTGAATTTCCTGTCATAGTTTGTGTTTGCTATCGGGCGACCCCAGCAGTTTTCCACCTGGTCGGAACGCGGCCACCGTGGCCACGCATAGACCGAACCGGCGTACTCACTTCTGGCGTCATGGGTAGGGGTACAGTCTAAACGATAGGTGTCTGTTGTATATGTTTTGTGGTTAGGAAATCTGATTGTCATGAATAGTCAAGCCCCAAAGACGCCATCTGAGGCGATTAGATGTGGTCCAAGCAGCTTGTAGGTCATAGCACAGGATCGGCATTCGGGCGTTTGACGGCCCAGAGCTACGTATCGGAGATGGTATCGCTGGCCTGAGACGCTAGGGCTTCACAGATCCTCACTGCTCGCTCAGGAACGACTCCGTAGACGAATCTCCTTCTGACAGCTACCGCGCGAGAATAGATTAGAACAGACGGTTAGTACCGACCAGTGCCGTCAGTTGGTCACGATTTCGATTTCGCGGGCGTCGGGGTCTTTGGTGAACGCGTAGCGGTCGTCACAGCTCTCGGGGTCGCGGTAATCCTCGGCGTGGCGACCCATCAGCGTCTCCCACGCGCTATGGAGGTCATCGGTTCGAACCGCGAGATGCCCCCAGGCATCGCCGAGTTCGTACGACCGGCCGTCGTAGTTGTAGGTGAGTTCGACCGACATCGCCTCTTCTGGGGCATTCTCGGGCTTGAGGAAGTACAGGGCGAAGTCGTCGAACTCCTCGCGGCGGAACAGGTCGTAGTCGAGCTTTCGGGTGTACCAGCCGATAGCCTGTTCGGCGTCTTCGACACGGATCATCGTGTGGTCCAGCGACCACTTCGCGCCGTGGTCCCGTTCGACGATCTCGATCTCGTGACCGTCGGGGTCCGTGACGAAGGCGTAGGAGCCGCCACAGGAGTCCGGGTCGCGGTAGTCCTCGACGCCGGCGTCCATCAGCTCGTCGTAGGCCTCGTACACGTCGTCACAGCGGACGGCGATGTGTCCCCACGCGTCACCCATCGTGTACGAGCGCCCGTCGTGGTTGTACGTGAGTTCGAGCAGGGCACCATCATCGTGGACGTCCTCCGGACCGAGGAAGACGTTCGTGAAGGTGTCGGCCTCCCAGCGGCCCTTCTCCTCGTAATCGAAATACGTCTGGTACCAGTCCAGCGACGCGTCCAGATCCTCGACGCGCATCATCGTATGATCGAGTGACCACATACACGGCACATGGTGCGAGCGAGCGAAAAGGCTACCGCCACAGGTGGTTCCGTCCGGATTCGATACCGCGGCTCACTCCGTCGCCGTGTCCGCTCGGATAGCCGGGAGGTAGTACCACCAGACCACGATAAGCAGGACAAGGGAGCCGACCGGGACAGCCACGTAGTTGAGCCGCCTGTTGAATCCCAGAAACACCGGAAACTGCGTCAGACCCGCACCTGCGAGTGCGAGGGCGGTCACCCGAACATCCTCACGCCAGACGACACCGGCAACGGCGCTGGCTAGAGCAAAGGCATACAGCAGGACGCCCGAACCCCACGATTCGATAAACTGCGGGAGTGCGCTGGTAAAGCGGATGAAGTAGCTGTAGACCGAGAGCAACTCCGGCGGGTTCGTGTTGAACAGGCCAAACGAGAAGACGAGCGTCAGTTCCTTTCCAATTAGCACCACTGTCCAGGGGACGAGGCCGGCAACAACGACGGCGATAAGACGGCGTCTGGGACCGCGGTCCATAGTTGGTAGCAGGGTTCCACACCAATGAACGCATCTACTCCGCTATGCGGTAGCGGTCCTCCACAGGATTGTTCTTCCGTGGGACCCTTTCTTTTCAGTTGTTCGCGTGCACGCGAGAACCGACGCGCGACAACCTAGCGGTTAGCGACGATCCGCAAGATATCTTCGTCAGCGAGTTCGTGGTCGCGCCCGACCTGCTGTTCGTCGTGCTTGGCGCTTGGACCGGTCACACGAGCGAATCGGAAGCGCTCGTCGAAGCTCCCGCCGAGTTTCTCGCAGGCGTCGTCGACGGTGTCGCCCTCGCGGAGTATCAGCGGTTCCTCGCGGTCGACACCGCGGCCCGGCTTGTCCATGTAGATCCGGATCAGGCCGAGTTCGTCCCAGATGCGTTCGGTGAGGCTATCGAGCCCTTTCTCTTCCTCGGCGCTGATGAAGATTGCTTCGTCGGGGTCGATGTCCCGCTCCCGGAGCTCGTCTTCGACTTTGGGGAGGTAGTCGGGCTCGATGAGGTCGGCCTTGTTGACAGCAACGAGGGAGGGCAGATAGACGCGGTTGTCCATCACGCCGTCGATGAGCTGGTCGATGTCGATCTGCTCGCCGATGGTGACGTCGGCGTTGACGTAGCCGTGCTCGCGCAGAACGGCTTTGACCGTCTCGTCGTCGAGTTCGACGCCGGAGGCAGTGTTGACCGAAATCCCGTCCTTGCCCTTCTTCCGGACGTTGACCCACGGCGGGTCCTGGTCGAGTCGGATCTTGTTCTTGTACAGTTCTTCGCTGAGTCGGTCGTACTGGTCGATCTCGAAGACGGAGATGAGGAAGACGATGAGGTCCGCAGTCCGGACGACGGACAGCACCTCCTTGCCGCCACCGCGACCACCAGCAGCCCCTTCGATGAGACCGGGAACGTCGAGAATCTGGATGTTCGCTCCCTTGTGCTTGAGCATCCCCGGGTACACGTCGAGTGTGGTGAATTCGTAGGCTCCAGTTTCGGATTCGGCGTTAGTGAGGGCGTTTAGCAGCGTCGACTTCCCGACGCTGGGGAACCCGACGAGCGCGACGGTCGCGTCGCCGTGTTTCTCGACGCCGTAGCCACCGCCGCCGCCCGAAGAGGCCTGCTGTTCGAGCTTTTCCTTTTTCTCCGCGAGCTTGGACTTCAGCCGACCGATATGGGCCTCTGTAGACTTGTTGTAGGGAGTGCTGGCGATTTCGTCCTCGAGTTCCTGAATCTCCTCTTCGAGCCCCATTAAGTGTATGTCGGCCCCTCGCACCGAATAAGGCTTTCCTCCCTCGCCGACGCCACCCCATCGGCCCGGGTCGACGCAGTTGTCCTGCCGTTCAGAATGGTCAAACGACCCTCATGTAATTCGACACACCTATAGGGTATCCACCGTCATGTGTCGATAATGGGAGCGGCGAGTCGGTTCCGCGACAGCACGCAGATACTGCTGCCAGTCGGTGCGCTCGACGGAATTCGCGAGGAGTTGGAACAGCAGTTCACTGTGAGTGTTCATCAGGACGGTGAACAGATTCGGATAATCGGCTCCCCAGTCGAAATCAAGGACGCGAGCGACTTCCTCGCGCGGCACGGCGTGACGTTCGCCTGAACTGACTGGGATTCTATTCTTTGCCGCGCTGACCTCTTGTTTGTTGGTTCCAAACGGTGAGCGTTCGTGCGTGTGGAGGCCTCACGCAGCGATCCGTGAAACGCAATCCTTTAAACTGCCGCGAGGATTCCACTATGTATGGCTGGAACTATCGAAGTCCTCGTTCCCGGTGGGGAGGCCAACCCTGGCCCGCCACTCGGTCCGGAACTCGGCCCGACACCGGTGGACGTGCAGGCAGTCGTACAGGAAATCAACGACCAGACGGCAGCGTTCGACGGCACCGAAGTCCCCGTCACCGTCGAGTACGACGACGACGGCTCCTTCGAGATCGAGGTCGGTGTCCCGCCGACGGCCGAACTCATCAAGGACGAGGCCGGCTTCGAGACCGGCAGCGGCGAACCGCAAGAGGACTTCGTCGCTGACCTCTCCGTCGACCAGGTCAAACAGATCGCCGAGCAGAAGCATCCCGACCTGCTCTCCTACGACCTGAAGAACGCTGCAAAGGAAGTCGTCGGGACGTGCACCTCCCTCGGTGTCACTATCGAAGGCGAGAACCCACGCGAATTCAAGGAACGCATCGACGCGGGCGAGTACGACGACGTGTTCGCGGCCGAAGCACAGGCGTAAGTCGGACCGCTGTGCGACTGGCGTGTGTTTTCCCTTGCTTTTGACGCTGTTGAGCCACTGCACAGTCGATGGGACCCCCGTCACCGACTGGTCCCTGAGAACCGGAAACACGCCCGTCAGCGGCCCTTGGGCTGGTTCGACGGGTTTAAGTGTCGCATTGGCGTCTACCCGCACGAGACAGGCATCCGCCTGTTTCACTGACCCGTAGAAGCCGATTGGCGTACTACGGAGGTGAACAATGGCAGATCAGGAAATAGAGAACGCAGTCTCGCGCGCACTCGAGGACGCACCTGAGCGGAATTTCCGCGAAACGGTCGACCTCGCTGTGAACCTGCGCGACTTAGATCTTAACGACCCGTCGAACCGCGTCGACGAGTCCGTCGTGCTTCCTGCTGGCACCGGCCAGGAGACCACTATTGTGGTCTTCGCCGAGGGCGAAACCGCCCTCCGTGCCGAGGAAGTCGCAGACGACGTACTCGACGAGGACGAACTCGAGGAACTGGGTGGCGATGACGACGCCGCCAAGGACCTCGCCGATGACACTGACTTCTTCATCGCAGAGAAGGGCATGATGCAGGACATCGGTCGCTACCTCGGGACCGTCCTCGGTCCGCGTGGGAAGATGCCGGAACCGCTCGACCCCGACGACGACGTCGTCGAGGTTATCGAACGCATGAAAAACACCGTGCAGCTCCGCAGCGGGGAACGGCGAACGTTCCACACGCGGGTTGGCGCGGAGGACATGTCCGCCGAGAATATCGCGGACAACATCGACGTTATCCTCCGCCGTCTGCACGCGGACCTCGAGAAGGGCCCGCTCAACATCGACACTGTCTACGTGAAGACGACGATGGGGCCTGCGATGGAGGTGGCCTGATATGAGCGCCGAATCCGAACGCAAGACCGAGACCATTCCCGAGTGGAAGCAGGAAGAGGTCGACGCCATCGTAGCGATGATCGAGTCCTACGAGAGCGTCGGCGTCGTCAACATCGCCGGGATTCCGTCCCGACAGCTCCAGGACATGCGACGTGACCTGCACGGGACCGCCGAACTTCGCGTCTCCCGGAACACGCTGCTTGAGCGTGCGCTTGACGAAGTCGACGACGGACTCGAAGACCTCAACAGCTACATCACCGGGCAGGTCGGGCTCATCGGGACCGACGACAACCCGTTCTCGCTGTTTCAGGAACTCGAGGCCTCCAAGACGCCCGCACCCATCGGTGCCGGCGAGGTGGCCCCGAACGACATCGTGATTCCGGAAGGCGACACGGGCGTCGACCCCGGTCCGTTCGTCGGCGAACTCCAGAGCGTGGGTGCCGACGCACGCATCCAGGAAGGCTCCATTCAGGTCCTTTCTGACTCGGTCGTGCTTGACACCGGCGAGGAAGTCTCCCAGGAACTCGCGAACGTCCTGAACGAACTCGGTATCGAACCGAAGGAGGTCGGTCTCGACCTCCGCGCCGTCTTCGCCGACGGTGTACTGTTCGAACCCGAGGAGCTGGAACTCGATATCGACGAGTACCGGAGCGACATCCAGGCGGCTGCCGGCCGAGCGTTTAATCTCTCGGTCAACGCCGACTACCCGACCGCGACGACGGCCCCGACAATGCTCCAGTCCGCTCGTGGCAACGCCAAGAGCCTCGCGCTCCAGGCGGCCATCGAGGACCCCGAGGTCGTGCCTGACCTCGTGAGCAAGGCTGACGCACAGGTCCGTGCGCTCGCCTCGCAAATTGACGATGAAGAGGCACTCCCGGAGGAACTCCAGGGCGTCGAGGCCGACGTGGCGACAGAGGAACCGACTGACGACCAAGACGAGGACACCGCATCCGAGGACGACGCGGACGCCGACGACGCGGCCGAGGAGGCCGACGACGATGACGACGACGACGAAGACGAAGACGCCGGCGACGCGCTCGGAGCGATGTTCTAACAACGCACACTACAACAATGGAATACGTATACGCTGCACTCATCCTGAACGAAGCTGACGAAGAGATCAACGAAGACAACCTCACTGACGTGCTCGAAGCCGCGGGCGTCGACGTCGAGGAGTCCCGCGTCAAGGCCCTCGTCGCCGCCCTCGAGGACGTCGACATCGAGGAGGCCGTCGACCAGGCCGCTGCGGCACCGGTGCCGGCAAGCGGTGGCGCGGCCGCACCCGCCGAGGGTGGCGCTGACGAGGCCGACGAGGCCGACGAGGAAGCCGAAGAAGAGGCTGCCGACGACGGCGGCGACGACGATGACGACGAGGACGACGAGGCAAGCGGTGAGGGCCTCGGCGAACTCTTCGGCTAACTCGGTTCAACACAGCTCAGCTTTTCTTTGCGTGCGCTCGACTGGTGAGAGGCATCGCTACCGCTCGAATCCTGGGAGCCGTCGTATTGCCTGCCTTCGAAGTATCGTCCGACGAACAAGCGACTGCAGAAGGATGTCGACGCGGCTGTTTAGCTACCGAGTGTCACCGTGTCTGAGTCGACCGTAACCGGTGAGTCGTTCCCGGTCGCCCCCGTTTCGTCGACGTTCTTGAGATATATCTCACCCGTCGCGGTGTCGGCCACGGTGCCGCTCGCCGTTTCGTCGTACACGGTCACCTCATAGGTGTAGTAGCCGGGGTCGAGATCGACGTCGTAGCCCGCCCAAGCCGGGAACGGATCGGTATTGGTCAGGTCGCCGGTCCCAGCAGTGACCATCTCGGAGCCGGCGAAGACGGTCGACCCGTCGCTTTTGTTTTTGATTGTGAGGTTCACTTCCCGTTCGTCACCTACGGTCCCGTTATTGCGGACCTCCACGGTCATCCGCTGTGCGCCGCCGCGACGCTCGATTAGTTCTGAGGTGTTGTAGGTCTCCGCGCCGATGTTCACCGACTGCGTGTCGTTGACGACAACGTTCGACTCCCCCACGAAGAACGACAGTTCCGGGGACGTGGAGTTCGACGTTTCGATGTAGTAGGTGTAGTTGCCGCGACTGGTCGGCATATCAAGCGTAAACTGTCGGGTTTCACCTGGGTTGAGGTCCGTTGCCATGGTTTTCGAGTCGATGTCGGTAAATGACGGACTTGCATCGTCGTTGTTTTTCGCACGGAGGACGACGGTATCTGTACCGTCCTGCTCACCAACGTTAGTGACGTTGACAGTCGCCGTTGCCGTGTCGTCACTGTCAATCACGCTCTCGGCACGGACTGAATCAATCTGCATGAACTGTCCTTCCGTATCACCGACACGCACGTTCCCGCTCGCCTTCTGTTGCGTACCGGGGATAGATACCGTGTACGGATAGCTTTCCCCAGTTGCCTTTGAACTAGTCGGAAGGGTGAACGTGACGGTTTCGGTCTCTCCGGGTTCAATTGTCGTCGAGTTCGTCCCGGCACTGTTGCCATCAAAGCTGCTCTCTAGGGTAGCTTCACCGCTCTTTCCGCCGACGTTCATTACCTCAGCCGTCAGCGTTGCGTCGGTTGTCTCATCAACCCTGCTTGGGGCGTCGGTGTCGATGAGGTTGTACTCCGGACCCGTCTGTACGTCTTTTTCGATTGCGTTGACTGTGAACAGGACAACGGCATCGTTATAGTCAGGGTCGCCGTCATTTGCCGCGTTAGCTGGGTCTGCGTCCTCCTGTGAGAGTTCATAGAGGAGTGCGCGTTCCCCGTCGCCCAGTTGGAGATACCCCGTGTCGTTCACGCGGCTTCCGAGCGTATCCTGAATGTCTCGCTGGTACCACTGTGCTTGCTCGAACGCTGGAAGCTCGTCGCCGTCGTTCAGGATGACGAGGTTCTGCTGGTTCTGTGTCTGGCTGACAGTGGTCGTGTCGTATGTATCCCAGTCACTACAGTACTTCGTGTCATAACCAGCCAGCTCAATCGAAGGAGAGGTGTAGGAATACCTGTCACAGCCGTAGGACTTTGCAAAGACTGAGATCTCCGTTCCGGGTTCGAACGAATCGGAGTAGTAGTACGGGTTCTCGTGTTCGTCAGAGATGAGGCGCTGCTCCGCGTGCGGACCATTGATGTCGCCGTTCTCGTACCCCCGCCAGAGTCCGATCGACTGTGGGTCGGACCCGTTGTCGACATATAGTGACATCTGCACGGGTGCATGGTAGATGTAGTTCCAGCGATTTGAGAAGCCTTCCAGGTCCGCACCCTTCAGCGCAACCGAAGCATTGACCGACTGCTGTATCGTGATCGTCGAGCCGTTCCCTTCGAGCAGCGAGTCCGGCTCGACGGTCAGCGTCGACTGTCGCGACCGGTTCGCCGTCGAGAAGGTTACCGAGTAATCTCCGGGTTCGGTGGGCGCCGTGACGGTCCGATTGAGCGTGACGCTCTCCCCGGGGTCGAGCCGTTCGTCCTCCGCAATGTGGGTCGTTCCGTTGTACTCGACGCGCAGTGTTTGCTTTCCTTCGGTTCCGCCGGTGTTCGCGACGGCGAACTTGATATTCGTCTGGTTGTTCGGTGCGACGGGGTTCTGTACGTCTACAGCGGTGATCTCGTACAACGGCGGCGACGATGAACCGACGACGAAGGACCCTGACCCGGTATCGTCCGGTGTCTCGACGACATAGGTGTACTGCTGTGGTGACCCGACTATTAGCGGGCCACTGGTCACTGAAGCGGTCCCCGACTCAGTGCCTCGGCGAGTCCCGTTGAGGGTGAGCGTCGTGGTCTTCGACGCAACAACGCTGCCAGACGCGTTCTCGATACGGACCTCGACATCGGTGGATTTCCGAATGTCACCAGTGTTTTCGACCGTTGTGTCAACGGTCGCCGTATCCCCACTTTGCAATCCACCCGGCGGCGAAACGGACGCTATCTCGAACACACCTGCATCACCGACGATGAAGTAGTGTCCGTCGTCGTTGTGTTGTGAGTATGTATCATCCTCTGTTTCGACTTCCAGGTCGTACGTGCCGTTCTCCGACGTTGGCATTGACGGCCCGAAGTCGATTGTTCGGCTCTGTCCAGGGCCGACCAGCACGCTTCGCGTCGCGCTTTTCGACCCGTTGACGCGGAAGACGACCTCCTGATCTGCCGTCATTTGCCCAGTGTTCGTGACTGTGACCTCAGCCGATGGGACCTGATTCAGCCGCGCTGTTGCCGGAATCGAATTGCTGGTGACATCCAGTGACGGCGTTCCGTGGACGGACGTATACTTGATGACTTTGTAGTCTTCGTCCTGCTTTGACTCCACAGTGAAGTTGTGTGGCGTCGCCGACGAGACGCTCACCGACCGACTCACAGTGGTCGATTCCCCGCCGATGAGGGTCATTGTCTCCTCCACCTCGCTTGGTGACCCCGACTGGTTGTGCTTCAGCGTGATATCCTGTGTATCTTCTAAGCCTCCGGTGTTCCGGACCGTCGCTGTCACGACTGCTTTCCCAGGGTCTGACGGGTCCGGCTTGACCGTGACACCCTCGACTTTGAACTTCGGGTTCGTCACGTCGCCGAGTGCAAAGCGTATGTGAACGCTCTCTCCCGGCTTGACAGACGCCGGGGTCACCTCAACGTACTGATCATCGTAGGTGCTCCGTGCCCAATCTGCCCAGGCGCGGGCATAGCTACTGTTTTCGATAGTCAATGTCGCGTTGGCGACTTGCGACGGAGTACACTCATAACTGGGTGACGAAATTGAGCCGGTTCGCGCGTCCTCGTAGGACGCGTCGGTGAACAGGGCCATCTGCAGTGCCGCTTCGTGCGACCGCTTGGCCGTCGCGTTGGATTGAATGGCAACCGAACTCCCCTGGATCTGCTGTCCGGAGATATTTGCGAACGATACCGACAGTGCCCCTTCGTCGTAGTTCACTGCTGGGGGCGACGACATCGTTGCGCCCGACTCGGTCATCCGCCACACACCCCCGCCCTGATAGCCGACCTGTTGGCCGTTCTTTTGATACCGAATCGTCTGCAGCGAGCGGTTCCCCGTCGAACAGGCCGAGCGTCCGTTCAGCGTCAGATTGTATGCCGCGTTGCCAGAAACGGCGACGTCAGACCGAACCCGGTCTGGGATCTCGACTGATTCGTTGGTGTCTGACCGCTGGAAGCTCTGATCGACCGACAGCAGCACCTCCTCGGCGAGTTCGACGTTCGCGTCGTCGTTGACATCTCCGATTGTCTGTTGCCCCACCTGAACGATCAGTACGGCACCAACAATGACGGCGCTTGCCAACAACACCACACCCAGAACATGCGATACACCCCGGTCTCCAGCCCCCCGGCTGCCCCACTCGAACATACTTATTTACATACCAACTATTGCACATAAGTTTACTGTTTCACCCATACTAATAACGGTTCCATCGGTGACCTACTGAGGTTAAACAGCAGGTATTCCCTCTAACGGGACCTACCAGCGGTATACACTACCGGCACCGTGTGTCGAATTCCGGAGCCACTGACATTACAATACCCTCCGTAAATGTCATATATTAACCAAGATTGCTATGCCATATGTTGGAACGCTTGTGATATGTGACAACACTAAACAAGATTTAGTTGACTGAGGTTCCTTATTATTCGTATACGGTGGACTGGACGGTACTTACGTAATGCGAATTGAGCCCCAACTTGACCTTTTAATTGAATCCGGCAGCAACGGGTAACGGTTGGTTTAGTAATGTCTCTAGCTGGTTTTTCTCCTAATATCTTGGTTAGACAGTATTGTGCCCTCGATTGTGTGGTTTATTATAGAATCTGCCGGGCTACATCCCAAATCAGCCTACCTGTGTCGTCGATCTCTCATCCACGACGGTAAAATAAGGATGGACTCGCCGGGATTTGAACCCGGGGCCTCTCCCATGCCAAGGGAGTGATCTACCCCTGATCTACGAGCCCTTGCGTGCATTGTTTGCTTCCCGATGGGATTGCTTAAACCCATCGAAGCACCGGGACATAGAGAACCGGCCCCACGGTCTCGGTTAGGCCAGTACTACATCGGCCTCGTGGAGTGCATAGAAATCTGGTAATTGGAGTTACGGTACGGCCATAATGGCTATAACGACTGAGGCCATCCCTACAGTAATCTCAGTTTAGTGAATCAGGCTCATGAACCGTAGGAGAAACGAGACGCAGTCTAACGACCGGCGTGTCGGCCGGTCACTCTGGATCGAAGAGCACCGGCGCGGGCAGACGACGCTGGACTTCGCGATCGGTATGAGCCTGTTTCTGAGTGTCCTGATATTCATTTTCCTGTTCATTCCGGGGTTGTTGTCGCCGTTTTCTGCGGGGGTTCAGGAGGAGACAGTCACGACCGACAGAGTCGCCGATGGGCTCACAATGGGGATGCTCGGTTCGCCACAGCAGCCGTACGTCCTAGACGAACACTGTACTCGGGAGTTCTTCGCTGGGAACGCACCACCGTCAGGATGTGGCTACGAGTCAGGCGGGAGTGCGGAGGAACGGGTCGGGCTCGACCCGGCTCGGGAGAACGTGAACGTCACAATCCGGGGGAACGCGACGGCAACAGCGGCCTCCGATGAAACGCTCTGCTGGGATGGAGCAACTGAGGAACTCGTTGAAGCTAGTGGTAGTTGTGGGACGGTACTCACTACTGGTGGGAACCCGCCGACAAACAACGACGCGTCGGTCACTGCGTTGCGAGTGGTCTCGTTGAACGGGCAGGATGTCACAGTACGCGTGGTGATGTGGTAGCATGCGCGCGCAGGCACACACGCTCGAAGCCATCGTCAGCGGCATGCTGTTACTCGCGAGCCTGGTGTTCGCGCTGCAGATGACGGCGGTGACGCCGCTGTCCGCGAGCACGTCGAGTCAGCACATCGAGAACCAGCAGCAGGCAATCGGCCACGGCGTCCTCGCCTCCGCGGCGGCAGAAGACGCACTGAAACCGGCTGTGCTCTACTGGGACAACAGCACGGCGCAGTTCCACAACACGGCCGGCGGTCGGGAGTACTACACGAACGGGCCGCCGGACAATCGATTCGGGGAGTTGTTAGAACGCGCATTCGACCAGCGGGGAATCGCGTACAACGTCTATCTCAGGTTCCAGAACACGCAGGAGCGAACCGTCACGACACGATACATCTACAGCGGCGAACCGAGCGACAACGCGGTGCGTGCGAGCCACACAATCACGCTCATGGACGACGACCACCTGCGTGATGCGGACGGGACGCGCAACAGCACGCGGCTCGGTGACCCAGCGACCGATTATACGGTTTCGGACACTGGAAAGAACGTCTACAACACGGTCAGCGTAGAGGTGGTCGCGTGGCGCATCTGAACGACGACGACCGCGGACAGATAATCCTCATCGCCGCGTTGGCCCTGGCGGTGACGTTCATCGGGCTTGCGCTGGTCGTCAACTCCGCGATCTACACGCAGAACCTCGCGAGTCGGGGCGAGGTCGCCGGGAGCAACGACGCGCTGGAGATGCGGGCGATGGTGGAGACAAACGTCGGGGGCGGCATCACCGCGGCGAACAAGTACAACTACTCGACCCAAACAACACTCGAAACCGGTGTGCGTGAGAGCATCGGGACCGTCAGTACACAGACGGAACGCCAGCGGGTCACGAGCGGGACGCTGGTGAACGTCACACTCGCCGGCCCGCCGACCTACGGCACGCGGATCGCCCAGACCAACACGTCATTGTTCGAATCCGGCGAGGCGACACCGAGCGCCGATTGGATGGTCAGAGAGCGGGTCACGCGCCCGGGTGACGGAACGAACGCGACCAGACGGTTCGTCATCAACGCGACACAGCTCCCCAGTTCGGGAAGTGAGTTCGTCGTCGTAGCGAACGGCACCGGCGGCAACCCGAAATGGACGATGCGGGTCTGGGGTGACGTCGGACCCAGCGGGACGGTCAACGTGGAAGTCGACACACCGAGTGGCACACAGACGTGTGCTGTCCCTATCGAGGAGCCGTACGCCCACATCGACGTGACCGGCGGAACAGTCCAGGGCGAGCCGTGTCTCGCGCTCCAGGGCGGGAGCTTCGACGGGCGGTTCGCTCACGGTGTCGGCGACGAATACAACATCAGCTACGAGTCGGGCGACCAGATCAGGGGGAACTACTCGATGGTTGTCCGCGATAGCAAGCGGGCCTACACGCTCGATACAGCGCCCGCGTCGCCGTTCAGCACAACCGCAATCTACGATGTGACCGTCCGCTACCGCTACGACACGTCGAACCTCCGGTACGAGGCAAAGATACGGGTGGCCCCGGGTGAGCCAGATGCGTCGTAACCGTGCCGTCTCAACGACGCTGAGCTACACGCTGAGCCTGGCCATCGCCTCGATTCTGGTGTCCGGGCTCCTCATTGCCGGCGGCAACTTCGTCGAGAATCGGCAGGAGCAGGTCATCAGGGACGAACTCGAGGTCGTCGGACAGCAGGTCGCCGCCGACATCGCCCGTATCGACCGGCTGGTGGTCGCTGCCGACGACGACCCGACTGCGCGGCTGAATCACACGTTCCCGGCGCGGGTGAGTGGAACCGGCTACCGGGTTTCGATTGACGCCGGCGCCGATGAACTCGCGCTCGAATCGACGTCGCCGGACGTGTCGGTGACTGTGTTGCTCAAAACCCGGACAGACCTAGGGGACTCCAGTGCTGGCGGCGGTGTTATAACCGTGTTCTACGACGAATCGAACGATCAACTGGAGGTGCGAGATGGCTGACCGCGCCGTAAGTGAGGTGCTGAGCTTCGCCCTGGTGTTCAGCCTCATCGT
Organism: Haloarcula sp. CBA1115; assembly: GCF_000827835.1. NCBI lineage: Archaea > Methanobacteriati > Methanobacteriota > Halobacteria > Halobacteriales > Haloarculaceae > Haloarcula > Haloarcula sp. CBA1115. Next base: position 535,957 of record NZ_CP010529.1, read on the forward strand.
GGCATCGATAATACTCGTCTCAGTGAGCGGGCTGGGGGCGTTACAGAACGCTCGGGACGCGGAGCAGATGGAGAACGCCGAACGGGCGTTCGACGTGCTCTCCGACAACATCGCGGACCTCCACAAACAGGGCGCGCCGAGCCGTGCGACGGAGGTCAGCCTCGGTGAAGCCACGCTCAGGACGGGCGAAAACACGACGATATCGGTACAGGTCCACGACGGGACTGCCCCCAAAGACGTCGGGACCTGGGAGATACGACCGATAATCTACGCCGGCAACCAGGAGCGAGAGCTCGTCTACGAGGCAGGGGCAGTGTATCGGACGAACCGGGACAGCGGAATACAAAAACGGACGCCACCGATACTCGTCTCAGACGACCGCGTGCTCATCACCGTGGTCGGCACGACCGCCAGTGGCCAGCAGAGCCTGGGCGGGTCGACGGTGCTCGTCCGGACGAACCACCGGAGCAGCAACGTCTCGTTCGCCGATACCGGTGGGAACATTGAACACGTCAACGTCAGTGTCGACTCGACTCCACAGCGCGAGGCACTCTGGCAGTCGTACTTCGAGCAGGAAGGGTTCGCCTGTGGGGCCGACGGCTGGTGTAACTTCACGTCGTCTTCCGGCGGCATCCAGCGGACGTACGTCGTCTACCACGACATTGCGGTCGACATCGACCAGTAGCCGGTCGACTACCCGCTGGTCACGTTGATCCGGTTCTTCGAGACGTGGAGGTACGTCAGCCGGATGATGTTCGTGTTCTTCGGGACGGCCCGCTCGTTTCTGAGCGCCCGGTCGTAGTGGACCAGTCCGCCGTTATCCACCGTGACTGACCCGGCGACGAGGCCGCCGTACAGCTCCGCCTTCTTGAGTGAGACGCTGCTGGCACCGACGCCGCCGGCGGGTGCGTAAATCACGCCCTCGAACTGCGGAGTATCGGTGTCCCCCTCGATGACGGCGTCGAAGTCCGACTGACCGTACACCCAGAACTGCTTGGAGTTATTGGCGTTGTCGATGTTGACGTCCCCGGTGCGATAGATGTGGAAGTGGTGACCGCTGGCGGACGTTGCCTCGCCTTTGACGTAGAGGCGGACTTTCCCGCCACCGTTGACTTTTATCTGCCCGTTGTTCTCGATGTAGACGTAGTCCCGGACGGCGATGGTCACGTCGTCACCACCAGTGTTAATCGTCAGCGTCTCGCCGCTCAGTGTCAGGTCTTCTAAGTAGTAGGTGCCTGCGCCCAGCGTCTGGTCGCCGCTGTCGAGCTGGTTCCCCGAAATACTGCTGGTCGCGCCGTTGTCATTGGTATCGCTTGCGTTGGCGACTCGCCGGTTCACCAGGCCGTCGATAGCGCCGGCTCCCTCGACGCCCGAGATCTGTCTGACATCGCCGTTGACAGTGCCCTTGATGTGCTTGGTAGTCGAGTACTCCACGTCACGGGTGACGACGCCGCTTCCCTTGACTTCGACACGGTCACCGGATCGAACGGAGCCGTCCACCTCGCTGTTTCCTTTCACGTACACGTCACCGGCTGTGGTGATCGTTCCGAACGACCCCCGTGAGGTCGAGTAGTCGCCGACAGACGAGTTGTAGCTGTCCGTTCGAGCGGGGTCGGTACCGCTACCGGAGAGCGTAATCTGTCCGCCGGCGGACGTGGCCGCGATGGCGCTCGTCACTTCTCGCGGCCCCGTCGGCACGACCAGCGTCGTGGTCACGCTGTCGTTTTCGTGGTCGTAGTACGCGTCACCGTCGGTCCGCTCTTCGAAGTAGCGCCCCCATGACCGGTAGTACTCGCTCTGGACGGTGATGTTGACCGTCCCGGTATCCAGCGGATTGATGTTCCCAGCTGCCTGGTCGGGATACACCTGCGTCGTGCCGTCCTTCGAGATGCTCGCCCGTGAGCCAAGCGACCGGTCGCCACGGACAGTGATGAGTGGGAGCGTCAGCGTCGCGTCGCGGTAGTAGAACTCCGGCGGTGAAACCATGACACTGCCGCTGTCGGAGCGCCGCCACACCCCGCCGCCCTGATAGGCGACTTCCTGGTTCCCGTTTTCGTAGACAACCGCGCCGAGGCGCTCGTCCATCAGCGTGACGGTGGTCGGGGGCGAAGCAGAGTGGTTGGTGATATTGACGGTCATCCGACCGGCAGTGTCGTCGATTCGGTACGTGGATCTGTCCGTCCCGACGAGAGACACCCGCTGGCTGTCGGCGTTCCCAAGCGCCACCAGGGCCGCCTGGGAGTCCAGTTGGGTCATCCCCGTCTCCGCCCGGGAGACGTCGAGCCCGGCCTCAGTATCGACCAGCGCCGTCGCTCCCAGGCTGACAACGACGCCGGAACCGACGATGACGAGACTGAGAACCAGTATCAGCCCGAGCGGGGCTGATTGTGCCCGTTGCTGACCCCGACCCTGACCCCAGGGGAATCGCATTATCCGACAGTAGTTATCACAGCTGATAAGGCTGCTGGCCGTCCCGTCAATAGTCGCTACCAGCGACTGTCTATGGCAGCCACAACAAAAACCGACCGACGCTAAGTGCTACCATTTCTGGTAGTGATGAAGTGAGGTGTGTCGGCGGTCAATTGGACGTGATGTTGACGTCGTTCGTCGAGATGTGGAGATAGGTGATCGCAACCACGCTCGTGTCTTTGGGAATTGTACGCTCTTGTTTGAGTGCCCGGTCAAAGTGGACTCTGCCACCCTTTTCCAGTTCGACTTGGCTGGTGACCGCACCGCCGTAGAGTTCGCTCTTCCATATCTCGAACCTGCTCGTTCCGGTCTTTCCCCCCGGCGCGTAGATGACGCCAGTGACTTTGGACTTGTCTGACCCTTTCTTCTCCATCCGGGCCTGGAGATTATCTTTGCCGTAGATCCACACTTGCGTCGACCGCTCACTGACCGCCCCGGTTGTCCTGATCTCACTCGCCCGTGTGAAGAAGTGATAGCCGTCAGCGCTCCCGCCCGACGCGGGCGACTCGCCTTTTACGTAAATCTTCACCTGATTCGGGCCGGACACCGTGATATCGTTTCCGGTGTTGAGGCTCACGTAGTTCTCGACGCCAATGATTACGTTTCCACCAGTCGTGTCGAACTCCACGTCGTCACTGAGGTCGATTCTGTCGACGTGATAGCGGCCCGCGGACAGGGTCGTCGTCCCCTCGGTCCCGTCGATGACGCCGTCGTCGGCTATCGTTCCCCCGTTATCGTTCGACGACGATAGGTCGTCGACCTGTGTGTCGACATGGGAGTTGATATTGGTGGTATCACCGAACGAACTGATCTGCTCGTCGGAACAAGAGCCGGAACACGCTCCGTGTTTGTCGTCGAATGCGTCCGCCCATTCTACCCGGTCACCGTTGAACGTCATCGAGTTACTACTGAATTCGACGCGACCGCCCGAGGTGATGTTTCCATTCAGTTCCGCACTCCCGGTGACGATGACATCACCTGCCGTCGTGAGATCGCCGCCGTCACCGGCCTCGGAGGCGTCGTACCCGTCCCCGTCTGCCGAGGTATAGCTGTCGGTAAATGCATCGTTCCCGCTCAGTTTGATCGACCCGGAATCACTCGTCGCGGCGACGGCGTTCCGGACTTTTCGCGGCCCTGCAGGGACCTTGAGAACGATCGAAACACGACTGCTGTCGGGGTGGTACGTCACATCACCGTCCGTTCGCTCCTCGAAGTACCCGCCCCACGCGCGGTAGTACTCGCTTTGGAGGGTAACGTTGACTTTCCCGTCTTCCAGCGGGTTCGTGAAGTTCGCGTTTCGCGTGGTGTTCGGAAAGTGCGACGTTGTTCGGTTGTGGGTGATCGACGCGCGGTCTCTGATTGTCCCGGACCCGCTCACTGTCACCAGGGGGAGCGTCAGCGTCGCGTCCCGGTAGTGGAACTCGGGCGGGGACACCATCACCGACGTTCCGTCACCGCTGGACCGCCAGACGCCGCCGCCCTGATACGCGAGTCGCGTCTCGTCACTGCCGTGATACGCCACCTCACCCATCGATTCGTTGAATACGGTCGTCCGACTCCCGGACGTTGTATTCTGATAGGAGACGTTCATCCACCCAGCGTCCTCGTCGATACGATAGGTGCTCGAACTGCTCGCAGGAAGTGAGACCTGCTGTACGTCCGTCTGTCCCAGTGCCACGAGCGCGGTTTTGGAATTGAGTTCCGTCAGCGACTTTTCCGTTCGTTCCGCGTCGAGTTGCGTCTGCGTGCTCGTAATTGCGTCAGCACCCAGTGCGACGACCGCCGTCGTCGATATAATCATCACCGCAAAAACCAGCGCTAGCCCGAGCGGAGCACTCTGCCCGCGACTGCCGAGTCTCCGCCCTGCGCTACCCATACTACGCATATCTACTCTAACAACTCACTTAAAGAAGCAGGGCGAGTTATCAATCGTAATACTGTGAAGCCGCTCGGCTGTGAAACGGGTTTCGCGGCTATCCTCGTTTCGAGACGCGACCGGGAAGCGGAACGGTTTAGTCGCGCCCTCTCAGACAGGGAGATGGGAACAGCACGACCGCAAATCTGACTCGCTGTGGACTTTCACAGCTCGGGATTGCGGCCGTGTTCGGCACTGTACAGTGCCAATACGCCTCGTAACGAGAGCGGTTCGTGCGGTTCCAACCAGATTACAATGGCACGAATGCATACACGCCGTCGCGGTTCGTCCGACTCGGACAAACCGGCGGCAGACGAACCCCCGGAGTGGAGCGACGTCGACGAGGACGCCATCGAAGAGCGCGTCGTCGAACTGGCCGAACAGGGCCACTCGCCCAGCGAGATCGGCCTGAAGCTGCGCGACGAGGGCGTTCAGGGCACGCCGATCCCTGACGTCTCGCTCGCGACCGGCAAGAAAGTCACCGAGATCCTCGAGGAGAACGAAGCTGAGCCGGACCTGCCGGAAGACCTTCGGAACCTGCTCGAGCGGGCCGTCCGCCTTCGCGACCACATGGACGAGAACCCCGGTGACTACCAGAACAAGCGTGCGCTCCAGAACACGCAGTCGAAGATCCGACGCCTCATCGACTACTACCGCGGTGACGAGGTCGACGAGGACTTCACCTACAGCTACGACAACGCCGTCGAAGCGCTGGGTCTCGAATAGATGTCGGCGACCGGTCGGGAACCGACGCCAGCCACGTCGCCCGGTGACCTCGCCGGGTCGCTGCGGGAGGCCGCCTTTGTGCGCCTCGTCAGCGACGCGACCGGCGAGGCGCTGGCTGCGACTGGCCTGCTGGCGCGGGCGCTCGGTGACACGCCGTTTCAGGCGAGCGTCGTCCGCCCGTTCGAGGACCCTGACCGGACCACGGAGACCGACATCACTGTCGCCATCGGTCGTACGCAGCCGACTGCCGACGTGACGCTGACCGACCGCGCCGCCGCGACCGCCTTCGAGACCGCTCGCGAACTCGGCACGGCCGACGCCGCGCTCGCCCTGGCTGGCACGATTGCTGCCGGGGACGTTGACGGGACAGTCGCCGAAGGCGCCGAGCAGGCAGGGCTCGACCGCCGACCCGGCGTCGCAGTGCCGGGCACGGACCTCGCGGACGGGCTGGCCCACTCGACGCTGTTTGTCGCGCCCTTCTCGGGCGACGCCGACGCAGCGCGGGCCACGCTCGCCGACCTGGGCCTCGACGCGGACCGGATTCAGTCTGCGGACTTTTCGGCCGACGACCACCGACGCCTCGCGTCGCTGGTCGCCCTGGCCGTCACTGCGGACGCGCCGCCTCGGGCCGCCAATGCGGTCCAGCGCGCGCTCCGACCAACGGTGGGCGGCCCCTTCGAGACGGTCGGCGGCTACGCCGACGTGCTCGACGCCGTCGCTCGGGAAGAGCCCGGCACTGCCGTCGCGCTCGCACTCGGCCACGAGGCCGTCCGCGAGGACGCCCTGGCCGCCTGGCGCTCGCACGCCACGCGCGCCCACGAAGCAGTTTCCGAGGCGACCACAGGGCGGTACGACGGTCTGTTCGTCGCCCGCGGCGACGCGATGCCGACCGGCACCGTCGCCAGACTGTTCGCGGACTTCCGCGCTCCGGAGCCAGTGACGCTCGTCGTCACCGACACGGAGGCCGCGGCCCGCGCCACGGACGGCCGGGACGTCGCCGAAACGATGCACGCTGCCGCCGAGACGGTCGGCGGCGATGCCGTCGGGACCGGCGACCGGGCACGCGCTCGGTTCGACGCCTCGACGGCCGACTTCATCGAAGCGTTCCGGGAGGCAGTATGAGACGGGCGGAGATTCGCACGACGCACGACTCGCCCGAACGCATCGCACGCGCGGTGCGGCCCGACAACACCGACGAGATGACCACGCGCGTCGAGGGCGACGCGGTGGTCACCACCGTCGAGCGCGACTCGACCGGCGGCCTGCAGGCGACCGTCGACGACTACGTCGTCAACATCCGGGTTGCAGCACAGCTCGCAGACCAACACACACAATCCAATCATGAGTGAACGAAGCGTTTCAAAGCGCGCAGAACAGAAACGGTGGTACACCGTGCAGGCTCCCGAGCAGTTCGACCGGGAGGTTCTCGGTAAGACACCGGCAGACGAACCGGACAAGGTGCTCGGACGCACCATCGAAACAACGCTCGGCGAACTGACCAACGACGCCAGCGAGAACAACACGAAGCTGACCTTCAAGATCAACGAGGTTGCCTCGGACTCAGCGTACACGGAGTTCATCCGCCACGAACTCACGCGGGACTACCTCCGCTCGCTCGTCCGCCGCGGCTCCTCGAAGGTCGAGGCCTACATCACCGTGCTGACCACGGACGACTACCGCGTCCAGATTCAGCCAGTCGCCGTGACGACGAAGAAGGCCGACGCCTCTCAGGAGAAGGCCATTCGCCGGACGATGATCGACCTCGTCCGCGAGACGGCCGAAGACCGCACTTTCGAACAGCTGATCGACAGCGTCGTCGAAGGGCGTCTCTCCTCGGCTATCTACGGCGAGGCCAAGGACATCTACCCGCTCCGACGCGTCGAGATCAAGAAGACCACGCTCGAAGCGCGGCCCGAAGAAGTCGCCGCCGAAGAGGAGACGGCCGTCGACGTGGACGAGGAAGACGTCGACGTCGAAGCCTAACGCGTTCCAGCACCGACGTTCGATTTTTCGGCCGGAGTGAGAGAACGAGCCCTAGCGACGCGGCAGGCGTGAGTCTACTCTCCGACGTATGTTTCACACGACGGACACGAGTTAGCGACCGATACCGCAAAACAGCGCGTAGAAGACCCACTCAGCGCAGACAGGAAAAAGACTCGGCAAAAGCGACAGTGTCGCTACTCGCCGCTCGTCGCCGTTTCGGGGTTTTCGGTCACGACGACGGTCCCGACCATCCCGGCTCGCTCGTGTGGAATACAGAAGTAGGGATGTTCGCCGAGCACCTCGAAGGTGTGGGTGAAATCGTCACCCTCGTACATCGTCCCGCCGGAGGAACTCCCCCAGTTGTCGCGGGCCGCCTGTTCGGTGTCGAAGCCGCCGGAGGCGAAGTAGTCGGCGTCGTCGGGGATGTCGTCCTCGTAGGCCGTGACCGAGTGGCCCTGTTTGCTCGTGTTGAGCCACCGCACGGTCGTCCCCGGTTCGACGGCGATGCGAACCGGGCGAAACGCCTTCGCGGACATCCCCACGTCGTAGTCGGTGTCAGCGCTCCCACCGCCGAGGCAGCCGGCGAGCCCTGCGACCGCCGCCGGGCCGGCCGCACGGAGAAAATCCCGTCGCTCCATACCGTGACTCAGGACCGCATAGTCAAAGACCACTCGGTTCCGGACTGTGGAGAACCCCGGTGTCAGTCCGTCGCGGTCACTCGAAAGTCAGTCCGTCACGGAGGCCGCGCGCGTCGGCGAGCAGGCCGTCGCGGTCGTCAGCCGTCAGCGTTACGTGCCCCATCTTCCGGAGGTCGTACACCTCGCGCTTGCCGTACCAGTGCAGGTGCGCCCGTGGCGTCTCCAGTATCCCGTCTTCGCCCCGCAATGCTGCCGGCTGGCGCTCCGATACGTCCCCGAGGATGTTCGTCGAGACGGTGGGGAACCGCTGGTCGGTCGACCCCAGGGGCCGGCCGGTGACGGCCCGCAGGTGTTGCTCGAACTGCGAGGTGTGACACCCTTCGATAGTCCAGTGGCCGGAGTTGTGCGGTCGCGGCGCGATCTCGTTGAGCAGAATCTCGCCGTCGGTCGTCTCGAACAGTTCGATGCCGAACACGCCGCGGCCGTCCATCACGTCGAGCACGTCGTGCGCGACGTCTCGGGCGTGCTCGCGGACGGCTTTCGATGCTCGCGCTGGCGCGACGGACTCCCGAAGGATCTCCTCGCGGTGGATGGTCTCGGTCACCGGGAACGTATCGCGTTCGTCCGCACCGCGACAGCCCATGACCGCGAGTTCGCGCTCGAAGTCGACCATCTCCTCGACCATCGCGGGGCCGGCGATGTCGTCGACAGCGTCCTCGACGTCTTCCGGGCCTTCGACGCGGATGTTCCCGCGGCCGTCGTAGCCGCCGGTCCGGGCCTTGAGCATCGCGGGGTAGCCCAGTTCCTCGCAGGCCTCACGGAGGTCGGCGGCGGTGTCGACGGCGCGAAACTCGGGGACCGGAACGCCAGCGTTCGACAGCCGGCGCTTCTGGACGAGTTTGTCCTGAATCGTCCGGAGCGTCTCGGGAGCGGGGTGGATCGGCGTTCCCGTCTCCTCGGCGACCCGTTCCAAAACATCGGGGTCGGCCAGTTCGATCTCGAACGTGAGGTAGTCGGCGCGCTCGGCGAGTTCCCGCAAGGTCGCCTCGTCGTCGAAGTCGCCGACGATCTGGTCGCGGACGACCGGTGTTGCCGGACAGTCCGGCGTCGGGTCGGTCACGAGCAGTTCGAGGCCGAGCGGCGCAGCCGCCTCGCCCAGCATCCGGCCGAGTTGGCCACCGCCGACCACGCCGACGGTCGGCCCTGGTGACGTGAGCGTCATACCGCGCGCTTTCACAGCAGCAGGGTTAACCGTTCGGTTCTCGGCCGTAGGACTCGTGGACCCACACCGTCATGTCGTTCGAGCCGTATTTCGTTCGCATCCGGTGGGTTCTGGGCACGTATCCGGCGGCTTCGAGCTGTTCGGCAGGGACCGTGCTGTCAATCTGCTGGGTGATGACTATCGGTGGCTGGTCCGCCTGCGCCTGCTCGGCGAGCCTGTCGGACCGGTTCTCACAGGAAACGTTCACGTCCTCGGCCGCGTAGTACCACGGCAGCGGCAGTGAATTGTGCCATTGCAAGCAGGTCGGTCTGGTGTTCCACCACGAGTCGTTCCACTGACCGCGGTCTTCTTTGACGTACGCGTCATCGGCGTCGTAGGCGTCGCCGCGCTCTCCGTGATACATGACGACATCGGTGCCGTTTCCGTTGGCCGTCGCGATTCGGTCCATCTCCGCCAGGTCCGTCCGGAGCGACTCCTGTGGCTGGGCGTACTGGACCAGCGGGTTCCCCTCCAGATGCTCGTTGGTGTACACCCGCGTTGCGGTCGTGTTGACGACGAGTGCAGTAACGAGCAGGACGATGGCAGCGGCGATGGCAGCGCCGGTCACGTCGTCGGTCGACAGCGATTCGTTCCCCCACCGGATCACAGCAGCGAGTCCGACGGCGGCCGGAATCGACAGCGGGACCACGACGTGGACGGCGAGCCACGGCGCGCCGATGTCGGTCCCGATGGGGTAGCCCAGAATCGAGACGTAGCCGCCGTAGGCCGCGAACGGGACGAGGTGGCGCGGCTCGACGGTTCCGAGCCGGTCCAGTGCGTACCCGAACGCCGAGAACAGGACCAGCGGGGCGGCGGTGTAGCCCAGCGCTTTCAGCAGCACCTCGTAGTGGCCGTCGACGCTCTCGTAGAACGTTTCGATAGAGTCGACTAGGCCCGTTTCAGTGGTCGTGGCTTTCTCCGAGGCCGGCGAGAACCACTCGCTGTACTGGCCGACGACGCGCTCCCATGTGGTCTGGACGAGTTCCGGGAACAGCGATGGGTTCGTCACGCCGGACCAGAAGTTCACGTCGCCACTCGCGACCGGTGCTGGCGGGTGTTCGATGCCCGCGACACCGGCCCCCCGCGGGGCGTAGAAGAACAACGAGACGAAGCCGAACACCAGCGCGGCAAGGACGATGTGGCTCGCGTACGCTGCGAGGACGGAGGCGGCGCTGTCATGGCGGTTGCGGAACGAGCGAACGATGTTGACAACGAGCCCTACATCCGCCCGGGCCCGGCCCGACAGCCGGCCCCAGATTGCACCGAGGCTCGGGACGGTCCGGAGGAAGCCGACGGCGTCGCGGTAGCCGTTCGGGAGGACGAGCATCTTCGCCAGCAGAAGGCCGGTCGCGCCGAGCCACGTTAGCACGTAGACGATGGCGTTCTCCTTCGAGGCGAACCCGAGCGCCATGAACGCGGCGACGCCGTAGAGATACCGCGCCTTCCGAGTGTCAACGAACCGGACGAGCAGGCCGAAGGCGGTGAACATGAACGCCGCGACCAGCACGTCGCTGCGCATGAACCGCGAGAAGTACAACAGCACCGGATTGAGTGCGAGAAACACAGCCATGAGAACAGTCTCGTCGGACCGGAGGTGCTTGCGAAAGAGCAGCGCTGTCAGCGGGAGCAGGCCGCCGACAATCGCGACCGGGAGCCGCATCGTGAAGTCGGTCGGCGCAGCGACGGTGAACATCCAGCTATCGACGTGTTGAATGAACGGGCCGTGGATGATGTAGCGATACGCGAACGACCCAGAATCGCGGAGATGCAGCGCCCAGTAGGCCACGCGGCCCTCGTCGAAGTGGGCGACGCGGCTCCCGAGCGCCGCGATTCTGAGGACGAGTCCGAGAAGCGTCACGGCGACGACGAGCTTCACGGCGGCGCCGGGGTCGTCCGCGAACCAGGACCGGCTCCGGTCCCGGAAATCGTGGAGGGCAGACAGCAGGGACGACTCAGCCATATCTGGCTCAAGCACATGGGGCATTAGAATCCTTCTGGTTTCTATAACAGGATTTTAAGCTACCCGCCCGTCGCCGATATCGACGTAGCGACCTGTGGCCGTGCAAGCACGGAACGGTAGTTCTTTAGTCGCCCCTGCCCGGGTGTCAGGTATGGTGCAGCTCGGGCTGGTTGTTGCCCAGTATGATAAACACGGGGCCGTTATCGAGGAGATGGAGCACGGGGCTTACGAGGCCGCTGCCGACAATGACGCCGAGATTGTCGCGTCGATTGATGTCCCGGGGTCCTACGATACGCCGCTGGCCGCCGACCGGCTCGCGCGCCGGTCGGACATCGACGCCGTGGCCGTCCTCGGCGCAATCATCAGCGGCGACACCGACCACGACCAGATCATCGGCAACGCCGCCGCGCAGGGGCTGACCGACGTCTCCCTCGACCGAGACACCCCCGTCACGCTGGGCATCATCGGCCCGGGCATGAGCCAGGACGAGGCCGAGGCCCGAACCGACAAGGGGGACTCAGCCGTCCGGAGCGCAATCGAACTCGCCACTGAACTTGAACAATGACTATGGACTTTGCATCCCGCGTCGAACGTGTAGAACCGAGCGCGACCCTCGCAATCAGCAACAAGGCCGCAGAGCTGGAAGCCGAGGGGAAAGACGTCGTCGACCTGAGCGTCGGCGAACCCGACTTCGACACGCCAGAGAACATCAAAGACGCCGCCAAGGACGCACTTGACGCCGGCCACACCGGCTACACGTCCTCCAACGGCATCCCCGAACTGAAGGAGGCAATCGCCGACAGTCTCCACGATGACGGTCTCACTCAGTACGGCCCGGACAACCTCATCGTCACGCCGGGCGGTAAGCAGGCGCTGTACGAGATCTTCCAGACCATCATCGATGACGGCGACGAGGTCGCCCTGCTCGACCCCGCCTGGGTGTCCTACGAAGCGATGGCGAAACTCGCCGGCGGGACGCTGACCCGCGTCGACACTGCCGCCCACGACTTCCAGCTTGAAGGCGCGCTCGACGACCTCGCTGACGCTGTATCCGACGAGACGGAACTGCTTGTCGTCAACTCGCCGGGCAACCCCCACGGCGCGGTGTACTCCCGCGATGCGCTGGAGGGCGTCCGTGACCTCGCTGTCGAGCACGATATCACGGTCATCTCGGACGAGATCTACAAGGAGATCACCTACGACGGCGTCGAAGCCGTCTCGCTGGGCACGCTTGAGGGCATGGAAGACCGAACAATCACCCTCAACGGCTTCTCGAAGGCCTACTCGATGACCGGCTGGCGGCTGGGTTACTTCGCGGCCCCGGAAGAACTGGTCTCACAGGCCGGCAAGGTCCACTCCCACTCCGTCTCGTGTGCCGTCAACTTCGTCCAGCACGCCGGCGTTGAGGCCATCACGAATACCGACGACGCCGTTGAGGAGATGCGCCAGGCCTTCGCCGAGCGCCGCGAGTTCCTCATGGGCCTGTTCGAGGACCACGGCGTCCACGTCCCCGAGCCACAGGGCGCGTTCTACATGATGCCCGAAATCGCACCCGACGGAGACGACACCGAGTGGTGCGACCAGGCCATCTCGGAGGCACAGGTCGCCACCGTCCCCGGGACCGCGTTCGGGACGCCCGGCTACGCTCGCATCTCCTACGCAAACAGCAAGGAGCGCCTGCAGGAAGCCGTCGACCGCCTCGCCGAGGCCGACCTGATCTGACGCGCGAACCGTCGTTTTGCGAACGGTTTTGCCCCGACCAGCGTTCGGGAGTCCTACCCGCCCGAGCCAGTCTGGGACCCTGTCGCTGATTCGGGTACCGGTAATCTGGCCGTAGCCGTTCCGGACGACGCGTCGTCCGGCGAGTACGCGCTGGCGGTTGCGGCCAGCATCGACAGTACCGGTGAGCGCGTCGTCTCGGAGGCGGCTGTCACTGTTGTGCGATGAATCCTGGGGTTAGACTGGAACCGGGATCACTCACATCACGCCTCCAAGAACTGTGAGCACCACGTTCGTATCTCGGCCCGGAACAGGGACGGCTGCGTCACCGATTACAGTGTCCCGATAGCCCGGTGGCGACGAAACAGGTAGTAGCAGCCGATTATAGGGTACACTATCGGCCCGGGAATCAGGAAAAAGACACCGAGATTGACGTAGTTCCCCGGATTAGGCTGCCACGTCCCGGACTGAAGGCGAACGTAGGTCGCATCGCGGTAGATGGCGACGGAGAACGGTACCGCGGTGAGGATACCGACGCCAATCGAAACAAGTCCGATACCGACGCTTCCGCTCGAAACAAGTACGCCCCCGAGAGCGAGGCAAACGGGCGGCAGCACGGCCCCGATAGCGACAACCGTCCACCACCAGTCCCGATCGACCCAGTCGACGACATACTGATGGCGTTTGTACAGGTGGTGAAGTTTCATCAGGTAGCCGAGGAAGAAGCCGGCGACCGCATACAGGACTGGATTCGGGTCCCAGTCCACGTCTGCTTCCTGCACTTTCTTTGTATCAAAGTAGAGGAAAACCGGCGTTACGAGCCACGATATCAGTGCCACGACAATGCCACCGAGGTACCAGACGCCGAACGTCCCGAAGATGCTGGCCATCCCGAGGGGCCCGGTACCCACACTCTCGCCCCCTATCCCGACAACGATCAGTCCGAGACCGAGGAATCCAAACAGGAGCGTCGGCAGGAGCAGCAGTATCTCTACAGCGCGGTACGACCGTGAATCGACGTCGTTGACTGTGACCATCCCCATTGTATCGTCCCAACTGGTGATTGCATTAGCGATACAGGGGTGTAAAATAATTTTGCTAATATGCTGATAAGAGTGGGCAGACTACGGAACCGAGTCAGCTACGCTCGTCGACAATCCGGTCGATGATCCGGCCTGTCGACAGGAGCCGGTCAGCCGCCTCGGCTTCCAGCGGGCTGGCCCGGCAGATATCACAGTCGAGGCCCCGGGCGGACAGCGCCGCTTCGAGTTGCTCGTCGTCGTGGTGCTGGTCGTAGCCCAGTGCGATGATGTCCGGTTCGATGCGCTCGATGGGAACGAAGATGTCCTCGGGATGCCCGAGGTGTGCTTCGTCGACCGGTTTGAGTGCACCGACCATCTCCCGGCGTTGCTCGTCCGGAACGACCGGCGGCTGCTTGTGGGTGACGTTGACCGAGCGGGCGACGATGACGTGCAGTTCGTCGCCCATGTCGGCGGCGTCCTGTAGATAGTGGACGTGGCCCGGATGCAGAATGTCGAACGTTCCCTGTGCGACGACGCGGGTCACTGATCGAACTCCTCCTCACGTAGCTCCGCGTCGATGTCGGCCTGATCGAAATCGAAAAAGGACTCCTCCGGCGGCTCCACGTCGAGCACCGGAAGGTCGACGACCGAGCCGTCGCTGTCGAAGGCCTTCCAGTCGTCGCGACCGTACGGGTAGCCGACGATGATGTGAACGTCGCCGCGGCCGAACGTCGCGAGGTCGGCGTCACTGGGCTTGAGGACGCCGTTCGGGTGCGAGTGAATCGACCCCGCTGCTCGCATGTCGTTCGGAACCATGCTCGTCTTGACAGTCGCACTGACCGGGTTCGACTCCGTCCCCGGAATGACCAGAACATCGGTCAGAACGGTCCCGTCGTCGTCGAGCCCGAGCTTGCTGGCGTCATCGCCCCTGAGAAAGCCCATATACTCGTTGGGATGGGCCTCCTCAGAGGCTGCGAGCGCGAACTCGAGTGCGGACTCCGCGATCCCGAGTATCCCGCTCGTTCGGAACAACCCCATACCACGGGGTCGGGCCGGACGCTTTTTACGCGTTGTGTTCGTCCCTCCGCGGATTCCGAAGAGTACAAACGGGGGAGCACCGAAGGATTGACAAATGTCTTCGCCAACTGGCACCGGTGACGGTGCTACGGTCCCCGACGGCGGGACCATCGTCTACGATCTCGCGGACCAATGTACGTCCGACGATCTCGAAGAAGGCGCACTGTACCACGCAACTGTCAACGGCACCGTCGAATACGGCGTGTTCGTCGATCTCTCCGACGCTGTCTCCGGTCTCGTCCACGACTCTAATCTTCTGGGCCAGTACGACGTGGGCGAGGACCTCATCGTCGAACTCGGCGAGATCCGTCCCGACGGCGACCTGAGCTTCGAGGAAGTGCGAGTCGCCGATTACGAGGAACAGCACGTCGCCCACGGCAACGCGACCACTGTCTCCGCCCTCGTCGACGCCACCGGTGAGACGGTCATCATCGAGGGCCAGGTCGTCCAGATCAAACAGACCGGCGGCCCCACTGTGTTCCAGGTCCGGGACGAAACCGGTATCGTCCCCTGTGCCGCCTTCGAGGAGGCCGGCGTCCGGGCGCACCCCGACGTCCAAATCGACGACATCGTCCGCGTCTCCGGGCGCGCCGAGGAGCGCGACGACGGCTTGCAGGTCGAGGCTGAATCGCTGACCGTCCTCGACGGTGAGGAAGCCGACGACATCGAGAGCGACCTCGACGCCGCGCTGGCCGAGGCCGCAGAGCCGGCCGACGTCGAGCCGCTGGTCGAGTGGTCCGCCTTCGAGAAGCTGTGGGACGACCTCCGCGAAGTCGCGACCGAACTCCGCAAGACGGTGCTTTCGGGCCGCCCGATTCGCATGCGACACCACGCCGACGGCGACGGGCTCTGTGCGAGCGTGCCGCTGCAGGTCGCGCTGGAATCGTTCATCGCCTCCCAGTACGAGGACGCCAGCGCGCCCCAGCACCTCCTCAAGCGCCTGCCGAGCAAGGCCCCCTACTACGAGATGGAGGACGTGACCCGGGACCTCAACTTCGCGCTGGAGGACCGTACCCGCCACGGCCAGAAGCTCCCGATGCTGCTGATGCTCGACAACGGCTCCACCGAGGAGGACACACCGGCCTACCGTAACCTCCGGCACTACGACATCCCGGTGGTCGTCGTCGACCACCACCACCCGGACCCGGAAGCCGTCGAGCCGCTCATCGAACAGCACGTCAATCCGTACCTCCACGACGAGGACTACCGCATCACCACGGGGATGCTGTGTGTCGAACTCGCCCGGATGATCGACCCCGACCTCACCGAGGACCTCCGACACGTCCCCGCGGTTGCGGGCCTATCGGACCGTTCCGAGGCAGAGGCGATGCGCGACTACATCGACCTCGCCGGCGAGAAGGACTACGACGAGGCCGACCTGCGCGACATCGGCGAGGCGCTGGACTACGCGACCCACTGGCTGCGCTACAACTCCGGCGAACAGCTCATCACCGACGTGCTGAACGTCGACTGTGACGACCGAGACCGCCACGGGGAAGTCGTCGACTTCCTCGCCGACCGGGCCGAGCGCGACGTCGAGGACCAGCTCGACGCCGCGATGAGCCACGTCGAGCACGAGCGCCTCGACAACGGCGCGCACCTCTACACGATCGACGTGGAGAACCATGCCCACCGCTTTACCTACCCCGCGCCGGGCAAGACGACCGGCGAAATCCACGACCGGAAGGTCGCCGAGACGGGCGACCCCGTCATCACCATCGGCTACGGCCCGGACTTCGCCGTCCTGCGCTCGGACGGCGTCCGGCTTGACATCCCGCGGATGGTTACCGAACTGACCGAGGAGGTCGACGGCGGCGGCGTCTCCGGCGGCGGCCACCTCGTCGTCGGCTCCATCAAGTTCGTCAAGGGCCGGCGCGAGTCGGTCATCGACGCCCTCGTCGAGAAGATGGCCGAAGCCGAAATCGACGAGGAGCTCGGAAGCTCGACGGCGCTGCCGGAAGAAGTGTAACGCCGCTCGACACACGATACCCGTTTTTTACGCCTCGAACGAAACCCGACGAGCGGCGAGCCCGGCGACCACGATGAGTCCGAGCAAGGCCACGAGTGCCCCAATCGGCGTGTCGAACCCGCCGGCCCCCCAGTCAGCGTCGAAGACGGCACCGAAGTAGTCGGCCGCGTCGCGGCCGTGCAACACGAGTACGACCTCGCGATTCGACGTCGCTGCCGCCTCGTTCCAGTTGAGGCTGCCGACGACGACCTGCTTGTTGTCGATGACGGCGCCCTTCGCGTGGATCTTCTCGTAGCGACCGGCGGGGTCCGCCACTTTCGCCGTCAGCGATGCGTCGTTGCGGTCGGCCCACTCCCGAAACCGCTGTGCTGTCTGCGTGTTCTCCTCGCGAACGTACCACGCGTCACTCAGCAGGAGGCGGACTTCGACGCCGCGCGACGCGGCCCGGCGGAGCGCCCGCAGAAGTGGGCTCTCCCAGTTTCCGACCGTGGGCTGGATGACGTCGATGGAGTCGTCCGCGTTGTCTATCGTCGCGACGAGTTTGCCCTGGGCATTGTCCGGGGTAACCAAGAGGTCCGTCCGCTGGACGGCCACCGACTCCGTCCGGAACTCGCTCGGGTACGAGCCCGTCGCCGGCTCGCCCTGCTCGAACTGTCGCCCCTGACGGTACTCCCCCCACCGCTCGCTGTCCTGCCAGCCGGCGTCAGATCGGAACGTCTGATTCAGCCCGTCGACGACCCGTCGTTGTGCCGTGATGACGCCCCAGCCCCGGCTGCTGTTTCCGCCGGTTCCCGCGGGTTTCCAGTTCTCCGTCAGCACGACGGCCCGCCCGTCGGCGACAGCGTACTTCGCGTGGTGGTAGCGGTATCTGGTGCGCGGGCCTGTCATCACTCGGACGGAGACGCCGGCGTCGGACAGTCGGTCGAGGGTGCGGGCTTCCGCGGCGGTGCGGCTCCCGACCGGTTCACCTTCGAGAAGGACGCGGACCGTCGCGCCACGGCGCTGGGCGGCGATGAGGGCGTCGGCGACCCTGGCCGAGGAGAGCGTGTAACCGGCCAGGTACACCCGTTCGGTAGCATTGCGAATCGGTTGCATCGGCGCGGCGGGCGAGTCCGGAAGCGTGAACGCTTGTACCTCGCTGCCGGCGGCCCTGACGACCGGTCGGTCCGTCGCGCCCAGCGGTCGCCAGCGGATGACTGACCCGTTCACGACCCCGAGTTCCCCCTCGACAGCCTCGGTGTACCGAACGGCATCGACAGTCTGATTGGCACGCTGAAGGCGAACCCGCTCGCCCCCGTTTGCCAGTGCGAGATGTCCGTCGAGGCCGACGACCGGCCGGTCGGTGAGCCCGCGTGTCCGGTTCGGTGCCGTCGAGAGGACGACGCGCCCGCGTGCGCTGGTATTCGGAATACCCGCAGTCCCGTCACCGTCGGTAATGGCGTACTGTCCGATGTCGGTCCCGTCGGGGATGTCAAGGACGACGAACTCCCCCGCGTCGCCGCCAGCGACAGGGTCCGGGTACACCGCGTGAATCGACGGCTCCGCAGGACGGCTGGCTGTTGTGCCGGCTTGAGACGCCTGTCCAACTGCGATATGGGGACCTATCGCGGCGAGGACGAGCACGCAACAGACGAGTGGGGCGAGCGACCGCATCGGGGCGTCTGGCCGCCCGTTCGTATAAAAAGATTCCCTGACTCAGGCGCTTGACGCCTTCTCGGCTTCGGCCTGGACGATGTACGCGCGGTCGTCCGTGTAGCGGGCGGCTTCCTCGAGCGCCGTTTCGGTCCCGATCTGTCGGAGCGCCCACGCGGCGGAGGCGCGCACGGAGTCGCTGTCGTCGGACTCGAGTATGTCGCCGAGCGGCTCGATAGCGCGGGTGTCACCGAGCAGGCCCAGAGTGCGGGCGGCGACCGAGCGGATTTCTTCGCTGTCGGCGTCGAGTCGGTTGGCGACCGGCTGGACCGACTCCGCGCTGCCGATAGCGCCCAGCGCGCGCAGCGTGACTTTCTGGAGCGCGGGGTCGCCGTCGCCGTCGATGTAGTCGTGCAGCGTCTCGGTCGCGCGCTCGTCGCCGATCTTCCCCAGTACCTCGATTGGCCCTTTGTCGCGCTTCTGGGCGCGCTGGTGCATCGCGTCGAAGGCCGGCTCGGCGTCGCTGCCGAGGTTGTACAGGAGGTCGACGATGTATCCGTCGAAGAACTCCGACCCGAGTTTGTCGTATGCGAACAGAACCTGTTCGAAGTCCCCCTCCTCGGCGTGGAGCTTCGCGGCGTTCCACTCCGGCGGGAAGTCCTTCCGGTTCTCGTTGGTCAGGATATCATAGAAGCCGCGGGCGTCGAGTTGCTCCTGTACCGTGAGGTCGTCCCAGACTTCGGCTTCGTCCAGCCCTGTTTCCAACGTTTCCGCCGCTTCGAGGAGCCCTTCGATAGTTTCCGTGTCCTCGTCAGGGTCGAGGTTTGCCGCTTCGATAGCGTCGACGACTGTGGTCAGCGCATCCCCGGCAGCGACGAAATCGCCGCCCGTGTCGGCGTCGTGGTCGACGAACTCCGCGCTCGCGTCGAGGAACGTCTCGACGGCCTCCTGGGCCTCTTCCTCGCCGTCGTCGGTCCACTCGCTGTCGGTGACGGTGTCTTCCGCGTCGGAAACGATGGTGACTACGTCCTCGGCGTAGGGGCCGCGCTGTGCTTCGAGGTCGTCGCGCAGGTCCGAGAGCTGAGACTCCAGTTCCTCGCGGGGGTCTTCAGCGTCGTCGTCTTCGTCGGGTTCAGGCAAGTCGGCGGCTTCGAGGTCGTTCTCGATGTCGTCGAGGGACGACTCGACGTCGTCGAGGTCTGCCTCCGTCTCTGCGGCGTCGAGGTCCTCGCTGGCCTCTGTAAGACGCGATTCCAGTTCTTCGGCGGTCACGTCGATCTCGTCTGCTGCCTCGGCGTCGTCCGACGCGTCGGCCTCGTCGTCCCCGTTGCTCATGTCGAAGACTGTGTCGGAGCGGGCCAAGAGCGTTTTCCTTTCGAGGCGGGCGGCTGAACCACGTCGCCGCTGGGCCAACGAGCAAAGAATATGTATCGGGAGTTGCAGTGCCATGGGTAGCGAGCATGACTGACGCGACACCGCCGGACGACGGACAAAATCCGACCACACCGGAGGAACCGGAAACCGCCGGCTTCGTCGAGTACGGCATCGACGACAAGCCACCGCGAAAGCAGGCGATACTGCTCGGCGTCCAGCACTACCTGACGATGATCGGCGCGTCCGTGGCGATCCCGCTCGGACTCGCGGGCGCGATGGGGATGTTCGAGGCCGCGCCGGACCAGGTCGGCCGTCTCATCGGGACGTTCTTCGTCGTCTCCGGCATCGCGACGCTCGCCCAGACGACGCTCGGGAACAGATACCCGATCGTCCAAGGCGGGACGTTCTCCATGCTCGCGCCCGGGCTGGCCATCATCGGCGTGCTGGCCCAGCAGGGGGCGGACTGGCAGACAATGCTCGTCGAACTACAGGGAGCTGTCATCGTCGCCGGCATCGTCGAAGTGGTGATCGGCTACAGCGGCCTCATGGGGAAGCTGAAGCGGTACGTCGGGCCGGTCGTCATCGCGCCGGTCATCGCGCTCATCGGACTGTCGCTGTTCAACGTCCCACAGATAGCGAACCCGAACTTCGGCAACCCCGGGACCGGGCAAAACTGGTGGCTGCTCGGGCTCACAATGCTCTCGATTATCGCGTGTTCGCAGTATCTCGATCGACGCCACCGCGCGTTCAAGCTCTTTCCCGTACTTCTGGGTATTCTGTTTGCATGGACCGTCGCGGCTATCCTCTCGGTCACCGGCGTCTTCGCCGCAGGCTCGGTCAGCTATGTCTCGCTCGGTTCGGTCACGAACGCACCGCTGGTCCAGCCCATCTACCCGTTCCAGTGGGGGCTCCCGCAGTTCACGCCGGGGTTCATCGTCGGGATGTTCGCCGGGATGCTCGCTTCCGTCGTCGAGAGCTTCGGCGATTACCACTCCGTTGCCCGCATTGCTGGCCGCGGCGCGCCGAACAGGAGCCGAATCAACGATGGTATCGGCATGGAGGGGGTCGGCAACGTGTTTGCCGGCATTATGGGCACCGGCAACGGCTGTACGTCGTACACTGAGAACGTTGGGGCAATCGCTATTACCGGCGTCGCGTCCCGCTACGTCGTGCAGATCGGCGCTGCGGTGATGATTCTGGTCGGATACTTCGGCCCAGCGGGCCAGTTGTTCGCGACCATCCCGTCGCCGATTATCGGCGGCCTCTACATCGTCATGTTCGGACAGATCGCTGCCGTTGGCCTCTCACAGCTCAAATACGTCGACCTCGATGCCAACCGGAACGTGTTCATCGTCGGCTTCGCGCTCTTTGCCGGCCTGGCGGTGCCCGAGTATATGAGCCAGGTCGGGCAGGGAATGGACGTCGGCAGTGCGACAGCTCTCCAGCAGGGCTTGGCAGCCGTTCCGGTCCTCGGGAGTGTGCTCGGGACCGATGTGGTCGCGACGACGCTGTTCGTCATGGGTGGCACCGGGATGGTCGTCGGCGGTATCGTCGCCTTCGTCCTCGACAACACCGTGCCGGGGACCCGCGAGGAGCGCGGCCTCGCAGCCTGGGCCGCGCTCACGGAGGACGACAGCGAATACGTCTCAGCGATGGACCGCATCCGCGGCCGCGGCGGCGACCGCCCGGCTGCAGTGAGCGACGACTGACCGTGGACGACGACGGCGACGGCACGACCGCAGACGCCGCATCGCTTGTCGACACCGAGCGGTACGCCGGCACGCTCCGAACCGGCGGGACTGTCATTCTCGGTGCTGATCGCCTGGTGGTCGACCGTGGCGACAGTCCGGTGGTCGTCGACCTCGACGACGTGGTCGAGGTAAGTCTTCAGGACATCGACTGGTTTCTCGCGGTGATGAGCGCCGCGCTGGTCGGATTCGGCCTCCTGTCACTCGACCGGTCCGTCCTCCTCGGCGGAGCCTTCGCTGTCGCCGGTGCCGCCAGTCTCGCGCTCACCTACCGCAAGCGGTACGCGCTCAGGATACAGGTCGCCGGTCGTACCGACCCACTCAGGTGCTTCCCTGCGGACCCACAGACGCTGCTTGCCGAACTGGAAGCGGCCCTAGCCGACTGACCGGAAATCGCCTACACTTACGCCCGTCCCCGTTCCAGTCGGTCGTATGCCCGCAGACAGCGTCCAGTCGCTCATCGACCAGTTACGCGAAGAAGCCGAGATGGACCGGCCGAACGATCTGACGCCCGATGTCGGCATCGTCATGGGGTCGGACTCGGACCTGCCGACGATGGCCGGCGGGCAGGGCAAGCGGCCCGGGGCCTACGCGGCGCTTGCCGACGAACTCGGCTTCGAGGAACAGACGGACTACACCGACGCGCCCGAGAGCCGCTTCACCTTCGAGACGTTCGTCTGCTCGGCCCATCGGACGCCGGACCTGATGTACGCGTACGCAGAGACGGCCGCTGACCGCGGCATCGACGTCATTATCGCCGGCGCTGGCGGCAAATCCGCGGACCTGCCGAATATGACCGCCAGCATCGCCTACCCGCTGCCGGTTATTGGCGTCCCAGTGCAGGAGAAATCCGTCGACTCGGTCATCGGGATGCCACAGGGCGCGCCGCTGACCGCGGTCGACGCTGGCAAGTCGTTCAACGCCGCGCTCTCCGCGGTACAGATTCTCGCACGGCAGCACGACGAACTCCGTGACCGTCTCGTCTCGTATCACGAAGGCCTCCAGACCAACGTCGGCGAGGCGTCGCGCGACCTCCACGAACTCGGGACACCCGGGTTCAAGCGCGAGTACTGGGACGAGTGATAACTGAGGGGCGTCACACCCTGGGAGGTGCGGCAGTTACAGGTCACTTGCCATCCGAGAGCGCGTCGGCTCTTAAAGACCCACAGGGCCGAAAAACCGAACAATGAACCCTTATATGCGAGTACTTCTAACCGGCAGACGATAGGAGATACCGGAATGAGTAATCCATGGATCGCCATCGGCGCGCTCGCGGTCGTGGCGCTAGCCATCCCACTGACGATGATGGCAGTTTCGAGCCTCTTGCGGCCCAGCGTGCCGGAACAAGGCAAACGCACCACCTACGAGTCCGGTGAAGTGCCGACTGGCAGCAGTCGACAGATCAAGTTTAATATCCAGTACTACATGGTCGCGCTGCTGTTCGTCGTCTTCGACATCGAGACCGTCTTCATCTTCCCGTGGACGGTCATCTACAGCGACGCTGCCGCTGAGCTCGGGATGACCACGGCACTGCTACCGATGGTCGTATTCATTACGATTCTCGCCATCGGACTCGGTTGGGCCTGGCGTAACGGTGCAGTTCAGTGGGTGCGCAGTCCGCGCGCCACGAAGGGGGCAGACACATATGAGTAGTGACCAGACACCACCGGCCGTCGAAGACGTATCGACACAGGAGGCCCGCATGGGCGACGGGGCCGACGACCGCTTCAACTCGACGCTACGTGAGGCGTTCGGGTCGACGCCGTTCATCCTGACCAAGTTCGACAAGTTCATGAACTGGGTCCGGGGCTCCTCGATGTTCATGCTGCAGTTCGGGATCGCCTGCTGTAGCATCGAGATGATCCACACCTACGCGATCAAACACGACCTCGACCGCTTCGGTTCAGGGGTGCCACGCGCATCCCCACGCCAGGCGGACGTTATCATCGTTCCGGGGACCATCGTCTCGAAGTTCGCGCCGCGGATGAAGCGCGTCTACGACCAGATGCCCGAGCCGAAGTTCGTCGTCTCGATGGGATCCTGTACCATTTCCGGCGGTCCGTTCCAAGAAGGGTACAACGTCATCAAGGGCGCTGAGGAGGTCATCCCGGTCGACATCCACGTCCCGGGCTGTCCGCCACGCCCCGAGGCACTCATCTACGGCGTCGCCAAACTGCAGGAGCGCATTGCCGAGGGCGAGTCCTCACCGGTGACGGTCAAACCCTACGAACTGGAGCAGTTCGGCGACCTCGAACAGGACGAGCTCGTGGATAAACTCGCCAGCGAGATCGACGAGGAAGACCTCGTCATGCGGTACAACTGGAACGACTCTCCATAACCTGCCATGAGTTTAGAAAAACCATCACGCGATACGGCGCTCGACGTCGGCGTTACGGAGGACGGCCTTGATTACGACGCGCTCGCGGACCTGCTCGGGGGCCACGTCCTCGACCGCGAGGAGCACGTCAACGCCGAGGGGTTCGTCATCCGTCCCGACGAGGTCCAGGAAGTCCTCTCGACGCTGAAAGAGGAGGCCGGGTTCGACCACTGCGCCTGTGTCACGGCACAGGAGTACGACGACCGGTACGAATCCATCTACCACCTGCGGAAGTACAACGACCCGACACAGGAGCTGTCGATCGTCGTCCCGTCGCCGAAAGACGACCCGCACAACGAGTCGGCCGCTCGCGTCTACGACACCGCGGACTGGCACGAGCGGGAGGCGTATGACCTGGTCGGGATCGACTACAACGACCACCCGGACCTGCGTCGCATCCTCCTGCCAGAGACCTGGCAGGGCCACCCCCTGAGCCAGGACTACAATCAGGACCAGCCACAGATCGTCTCACTGCGCGAGCACGCGAACCCACTGAAAGACGACAAACGCAGCGAGGACGATCCGGACACGATGTTCGTCAACATCGGCCCGCACCACCCGGCGACCCACGGCGTGCTCCACGTCGAAACGGTGCTCGACGGCGAGCAGATCGCCGACCTCGAACCCGACATCGGCTACCTGCACCGCTGTGAGGAGCAGATGTGCCAGCAGGGCACCTACCGCCACCAGATCATGCCGTACCCCGACCGGTGGGACTACATTTCCGCTGGTATCCTCAACGAATGGGCGTACGCGCGCGCGGCCGAGGACCTCGCGGATATCGAGGTCCCCGAGTACGCGCAGGTCATCCGGACGATGGCGGCGGAGATGTGCCGGATCGCCTCGCACGAGCTTGCGCTGGCGACGTTCGCGCTGGACGTGTTCGGCGACTTCACCGCCGTCTTCCAGTACGGCATCCGCGACCGCGAAATCGTCCAGAACCTGCTGGAAGACCTGACCGGGCAGCGGCTGATGTTCAACTATCTCCGGCTGGGCGGGGTCGCCTGGGACCTACCCGAGCCTCGCGACGAGTACTTCGAGAAGATCCGCGACTTCCTCGACGATCTTCCACACAAGCTCGAAGAGATCCACGACCTCGTCACCGGCAACGAGATCTTCCAGATGCGGTGTGTCGACACCGGCGTCCTCTCGCCGGAGCAAGTCAAACAGTACGGCGCGACCGGTCCCGTGGCACGCGGGTCGGGCGTCGACTACGACATCCGGCGCGACGACCCGTACGGCTACTACGACGAACTCGACTGGAACGTCGTCACCGAGCAGGGCGGCGACAACTTCAGCCGCGTTCTCGTCCGCCTTCGCGAGGTCGAGGAGTCCGCCCGCATCATCGAGCAGTGTGTCGACCTGCTGGAGCAGTGGCCGGAAGACGACCGCGAGATTCAGGCCAACGTCCCGCGGACGCTCCGACCCGACCCCGACAAGGAGATTTACCGCTCCGTCGAAGGTGCAAAGGGCGAACTCGGCATCTACATCCGCTCGGACGGCACGGACAAGCCGGCCCGGTTCAAGATCCGCAGTCCGTGCTTCTCGAACCTGCAGACGCTGCCGGAGATGTCCCAGGGCGAGTACATCCCTGACATGATCGCCTCGCTCGGGAGCCTCGACATCGTACTCGGGGAGGTGGACCGGTAATGCAGTCGGCGCCGTTACCGGAAACGCTCGCGAACCTGCTGGACCTCGACCCCAACAGCACGGCCGTGATGATCGTGCTGAGCCTCGTCGGAGCTGGACTCATCGGGACGCTCATGATGACGAACACGGCGCTTGCCGGTCCGTGGGCGAAGCGAAAGATTACGGCCGCGTTCACCGACCGCATCGCCGTCGACCGTATTGGCCCGTACGGGCTGTTCATTATCGTGGCTGACGCCGTTCGCCTGCTATCGAAGGAACTCATTGTTCCCGAAGGCGTCGACCGACCGGCGTGGGACCTCGCGCCGCTGATTATCGCCAGTACCGCGCTGCTCGGCTTTGCCGTGATTCCGATGGGGAACGGCATTCACCTCGCCGACCCCGAGGTCGGGCTGGCGTACGTGTTCGCCGTGGCCTCGACCACGTCGATCGGTCTCGTGATGGCCGGCTACGCATCGAACAACAAGTACTCGTTCCTTGGCGGGCTGCGCGCCGTCGCGCAGAACCTCGCCTACGAGATCCCGCTCATCCTGACGGGCGCGTCGGTGGTCATCTTCGCCGGTTCGCTCCAGATGAGCGAGATCGTCGCCGCACAGCAGCAGTCGCTGATCGGCCCGCTGCCGTCGTGGTATGCGTTCGTGAACCCCTTCGCGTTCGTGCTGTTCATGATCGCAAACCTCGCGGAGGTCGGCCGGAACCCGTTCGACATCCCCGAAGCGCCGACCGAAATTGTCGCCGGGTATCAGACCGAGTACTCCTCGGTGTACTTCGTCCTGATCTACCTCGGGGAGTTCATCCACATCTTCCTCGGCGGGGCGATCATCGCCACGATCTTCCTCGGTGGGCCGGCCGGTCCGGTCCTGCCCGGCATCGTCTGGTTCCTCATCAAGATCTGGGGCGTCTTCCTGTTCACGCAGTGGGCCCGTTCGGCGGTGCCCCGCGTCCGGATCGATCAGCTTATCGAAATCGGCTGGAAGGGAATGCTGGTGCTCTCGCTGGCGAACCTACTGCTGACCGCGGTTATCGTCGGGGTGACCGTCTGATGACGGCCACGCGAACCGACCCACGAGCGACCGGAGGTGACCTGTCATGATCGGAATCCTGAAATCCATGGCGACGACGATGAAACACGCCCTCGACGGGGAGACGTTCACGGTGGAGTACCCGGACGTCGCCCCCGAGGTGAGCCCCCGCTTCCGCGGCGTCCACAAGTGGAGCCAGGAGCGGTGTATCTGGTGTCGACAGTGTGAGAACGTCTGCCCGAACAACACGATCCAGATCGTGATGGACGAGCAGCGCAACGGCGAGCAGTACAACCTCCACATCGGCCAGTGTATCTACTGCCGGCTGTGTGAGGAAGTCTGCCCGACCGACGCCATTCTCCTGACCCAGAACTTCGAGTTCACCGCGGACACGAAAGACGAGTTCGCCTACGACAAGGAGCAACTCAAAAACGTCCCGTGGTACAAGGACATCGACCCACTCGAGTCACGCGAACCGGACCGGGGCGCGTGGATCGGCGAAGGCGACGGCGAAGTGGACTACCAGTAACTCCTTTTACGACGGCTTTCAGCGGTTCTCTGTCGGGTCAAGCGTCGTTGCTGAACTGTCATCCGTATGTGACTCGCCGAAACGACCGTCCGCTCAGCGAGGCCGACCTTCCAGTATCACTCCCTGGGTAGAGCTACGGGCTCCACCGCTGCAACCCACCAGTTAATTGATAGGTGTTCGCCAGCAGGACGGAAGTGCCCCGAAATATGGGGGCCATACCGGCAAACAGTGGCTCTACTGGCGAGACGAAAGAGGAATCTTCAAAGGGACGCCGCAAAGAGTCTCCAAGTAAGATGGCACTGGCAGAGTCAATTGCGTTCGCGCTGTTCGCTATGGTAACGGTGGGCAGCGCTGCGGGCGTCGTGTTAGTCCGGGACGTCTGGCACTCGGCGCTGTTACTGGGCGTGTCACTCGTCAGCGTCGCAGTGTTCTACGTAATGAACCAGGCGGCGTTCGTCGCAACGATGCAGATCCTGGTGTATGTCGGCGGCGTCCTCGTCCTCATCACCTTCGCGGTGATGCTGACCCGCGAGGACGAGTCGGTGATCGAGGTGACACCATGACCACAAAACCCGAACTACAGACGGAGGGGAGTTTCGTCGCTGGACTGGCCGCAATCGCCCTGTTCGTCGTTCTCGGTGCAGTGTTCATGGGCGTCTCGTTTCCCGCACCAGCGGGCTTCGGCGAGGGAGCGGCGATAACCAAGAGCCTCGGCGCGGCGCTGTTCGATATCGCCCCGAGCGCGATTATGGGCGAGGGTGAGACGGCCGTTCCCGGTGAAGGGTTCCTCGTCGCCTTCGAGGTCATCGACATCGTGCTGGTGGCCGCACTCGTCGGGGCCGTCATGCTCGCTCGCCGCGAGGTCGCCGGCGAGTCGGTCACGCTCGGTGTCGAAACCAAAGAAGACGAAGACGTGCCCGTTGCCGCTGACGGTGGCCCGGGAGGTGACGACTCGTGATTCCGGCCGAGACGTATCTCCTCCTGTCGGCGGCCATATTCTGTATCGGCCTGTTCGGCATCCTCACGCGACGGAACGCGCTCATCTTCCTGATGTCCGTCGAGCTGATGTTGAACGCTGCGAACATCAACCTCGTCGCGTTCTCGCTACAACACGGGAACCTCACCGGCCAGGTGTTCAGCCTGTTCACGATGGCACTCGCCGCCGCGGAGGTCGCCATCGGGATCGGTATCGTCCTGGTCCTGTACCGCAACTTCTCAGACGTGGACGTGACGAAGGCGACGACGATGAGGTGGTAACAGATGGCTGCATTCACATACGCTCCGGCGATTGTCCTGCTGCCGTTCGTATCGTTCCTCGTCGCGCTGTTTGCCGGCGACCGCATGCCGAAAGGCGGCGCGCTCGCGGGCATCACTGCGACGGGTGGATCGCTTCTGCTATCGATCTGGGTCGCGCTGACAGTGGCCGGCGGTGAGGTTCACAATGAGATACTGTACCAGTGGACCACGAGCGTCGAGTCGCTCCAGCTTAACTTCGGACTCCTGCTGGACCCGCTGTCGGCGCTCATGCTGCTTATCGTCTGTCTCATCTCGTTCCTCGTCCACATCTTCTCGCTCGGGTATATGAACGACGAGGGCGAGACCGGTCTCCCGCGCTATTACGCCGGGCTCGGCCTGTTTACGGCGAGCATGCTCGGGTTCGTCGTCGCCAACAACCTCCTGATGGCGTTCATGTTCTTCGAGCTGGTGGGCCTGTGTTCGTACCTGCTCATCGGCTTCTGGTTCCGTGACGACGGCCCGCCGAGCGCCGCGAAGAAGGCGTTCCTGGTCACCCGTTTCGGTGACTACTTCTTCCTCATCGGCGTCGTCGGCATCTTCGCCACCTTCGGGACCGGTCTCTTCGCCCCCATTACGCAGGGCGGCGAAGTGGTCGCCGAGAGCTTCCCGATGCTTGCCGAACACGCCATCGTCGACGGCGAGACCGAAGGCATCGCGATGCTTGAGACAGTCGGCATGGAGCCACAGCAATGGTTCACCGTGCTCGGCCTGCTCGTGCTGGGCGGCGTCGTCGGCAAGTCCGCGCAGTTCCCGCTGCACACGTGGCTGCCCGACGCCATGGAAGGTCCGACGCCGGTCTCGGCCCTGATTCACGCAGCGACGATGGTCGCAGCTGGTGTGTACCTCGTCGCGCGTATGTACGGCTTCTACGCGCTTTCGCCGACGGCACTGGCCGTCATCGCCCTTATCGGCGGCTTCACCGCGTTGTTCGCGGCGACGATGGGTCTGGTCAAACAGGAGATCAAGCAGGTACTCGCGTACTCCACCATTTCCCAGTACGGGTACATGATGCTCGCGCTGGGCTCGGGTGGCTACATCGCTGCCGTCTTCCACCTGACGACCCACGCCGTGTTCAAGGCGCTCCTGTTCCTCGGCGCGGGGTCGGTCATCATTGCCATGCACCACAACGAGAATATGTGGGACATGGGCGGCCTGAAAGACCGGATGCCGGTGACCTACTGGACGTTCCTTGCCGGCTCGCTCGCGCTCGCTGGTATCGTTCCCTTCGCCGGCTTCTGGTCCAAAGACGAGGTGCTGTACGAGGCGCTTATCCACGGCTTCGGCACTGAGGGTGGTCTCGGAACGGCCTACCTCGTCGCGTACGCGATGGGGCTGCTGGCCGTGTTCTTCACCGGCTTCTACACCTTCCGGATGGTGTACCTGACCTTCCACGGTGACGCCCGCTCGGACACCGCGCGTGACCCCGAGCCCGTCCGCTGGAATGTCAAGGGCCCGCTGACGGTGCTTGGGATTCTCGCGACGACGATCGGGTTTATCAACATGGCTCCGGTCGCGAAGCTCACCGGTGCCCACATCGACTTCCTCCACAAGTGGCTGACCGGGCCGGAGAACGGTGGCTGGCCTGCGGCGCTCAACACTGGACTGCACCACTACGAGGGTCTCCTGCACGATGTTTCACACGTTGTGAAGGGCTACCCGCTTGGAGAGACGCCGACACTGCTCGCTTCTGCAGGCGTCTCGCTCGGGCTGGCACTCGCCGGTGTGTTCGTCGCTCGGAGCCTCTATGCCGGTGCCGACCCGGTCGAGCATACGGACAAGCTTGGCGGTCTGAAGACGCTACTCATGCACAACTACTACCAGGACGAATATCAGGTGTGGCTCGCGACGGGTGTCACCTACCCGCTCGCCCGTGTGATGAACAAGTTTGACCAGGGTGTCGTCGACGGCGTCGTCAACGGCATCTCCAGCGTGAGCCTGTTCGGCGGCAGCCGCATCCGACGCATCCAGTCCGGCGTCGTCAGCAACTACGCGACGCTGCTGACGCTTGGACTCGTGCTCTTGCTTGCTGCCTTCGGCATCATGGGAGGGTGGTTCTAGATGTGGGTCGCTGCACTGCTGCTCGTGACCCTGCTGGGAACCGGCCTCGTGTTCCTCTCGCCTGACCGGTACGCCGGAAAGCTCGCCGCGGCCGTCAGTGCGGTGCCGGCGCTTGGCAGCATCTACATGTATTGGGTGTACCTCACGCAGTACGGCGGGACGGGCAACGCACTGCTGTCGCCCGCCGACATCGCGTTCGGCCAGCAGATCCCGTGGATCACGCTGGGTGAGCTGGAAGTGTCGTACTACGTCGGCCTCGACGGCATCAGCATGCCGCTGCTCGCGCTGACGACGGTGCTGACGACGCTCGCCATCGTGTCCGCGTGGACGCCCATCGACGAGCGCCAGTCCCAGTTCTACGGGCTGATGCTGTTCATGGAAGTGAGCCTCATCGGCGTGTTCTCCGCGCTCGATTTCTTCCTCTGGTTCGTCTTCTGGGAGGGCGTCCTCATCCCGATGTACCTGCTCATCGGTGTCTGGGGCGGCCCGCGCCGGAAGTACGCCGCGATCAAGTTCTTCGTCTACACGAACGTGGCGTCGCTGATCATGTTCGCGGGGCTGTTCGCGCTCGTGTTCAGCACCGACCTCACGTCGCTGTCCCTGCCCGCGATGGCCGAGGCGTTCCGCACCGCGAGCGGGCTGCCGACCATCGCCGGCGTGAACCTGATGACCATCTCGTTTATCCTGATGTTCTTCGGGTTCGCGGTGAAGGTGCCCGTCTTCCCGCTGCACACATGGCTGCCCGACGCACACGTCGAGGCCCCGACGCCGGTGTCGGTCATGCTGGCCGGTGTCCTGCTGAAGATGGGGACCTACGCGCTGCTGCGGTTCAACTTCACGATGCTCGCTGACACGGCGCGCCAGCTCGCCGTTCCGCTGGCTATCATCGGCGTTGTCAGCGTCATCTACGGCGCGATGCTCGCGCTGGCACAGCGTGACCTCAAACGCATCGTCGCCTACTCCTCGATTTCGTCGATGGGCTACGTCATCCTGGGCCTGGTCGCGTTCACGCCCTACGGCATGGGCGGGGCGACCTTCCAGATGATCGCCCACGGCCTCATCTCGGGGCTGATGTTCATGTGTGTCGGCGTTATCTACAACACGACGCACACGCGCATGGTCGGCGACATGTCCGGCCTCGCGGACCGCATGCCCTGGACGGTTGGCATCTTCGTCGCCGCCGCCTTCGGCTACATGGGCCTGCCGCTGATGGCCGGCTTCGCCGGGGAGTACTTCATCTTCCAGGGTTCGTTCAACGCGCCGACACTCGGCGGGGCTGCACCGGTGTTAACCTCGCTGGCGATGTTCGGCATCGTCATCGTGGCCGGCTACCTGCTGTGGGCCATGCAGCGCACGCTGTTCGGGGCCTTCAGTCTGGAGACGGACTACGAGGTCAGCCCGGCCGCGTTCCACGACGTCGCGCCGCTGGCCGTGTTGCTCCTGCTGGTCATCGCACTCGGTGTCGCACCGGACCTCTCCTTTGCCATGATACAGGACTCGATTTCACCGGTTCTCGAAATCGGAGGTGGTGCATAGATGGTCGCACTCCCTGACTGGATGGCGCTCGCCCCGGCACTTTCGCTGGGCCTCGCCTCTCTGGTGTTGCTGCTAGCGGACTCGATCGACCCGGACACGACGAACACGGGGCTTCTGGCCGGCATCTCGGTGCTCGGCTCCCTGCTTTCCTTCGGGTTCGCCGGCTGGTTTATCACCGCCGGCACCGGCATCGCCGATAGCACTGGCGTCGCACTGTTCAACAACCAGCTCGTCGTCGATCAGATGGCCCTGTTTTTCATGGCCATCGTCGGCAGCGTCACGACGCTGGTCGTGCTCGCGAGCTACGACTACGTCGCCGAACACAGCTACCAGGCCGAGTTCTTCGCGCTGGTCCTGCTGTCCGCGACCGGGATGAGCCTCCTGAGCGCGGCCAACAGCCTGGCGACGGCCTTCGTCGCACTCGAACTTGTCTCCCTGCCGTCCTACGCACTCGTCGCCTTCCTCAAGGAGAACAAGGGCAGCGTCGAGGCGGGATTGAAGTACTTCCTCATCGGCGCAGTGTCCTCGGCGGTGCTCGCCTACGGTATCTCGCTTGTGTACGCTGCGACGGGCGTCCTTCGATTCGACGGCGTCGCGACGGCCATTTCCAGTGGCACGGTCCAGACCATCGTCGACGGGTCGGTTCAGGCCCAGTCCGGTGAGCCTGCCGTCCCGATGGCTATCCTCGGCGTCGGTATCCTGATGATTATCGGCGGCGTCGCGTTCAAGACGGCTTCCGTGCCGTTCCACTTCTGGGCACCCGAGGCGTACGAGGGCGCGCCAGCGCCGATCTCGGCGTTCCTCTCCTCGGCGTCGAAGGCCGCCGGCTTCGTGCTGGCGTTCCGCGTCTTCGCCGTCGCCTTCCCGATCGGTGACCTGCTCGCCGCCGGCGGCGCGATCAACTGGGTGATGGCGTTCCAGATCCTCGCCATCGCGACGATGTTCATCGGGAACTTCGCCGCCGCGACCCAGGAGACGGTCAAGCGGATGCTGGCCTACTCCAGTGTCGGCCACGCCGGCTACGTCCTCATCGGACTCGCCGCCGTGTCCGGTTCCGGTGAGGGACTGAGTCTCAGCATGAGTGCGGGGATGTCCCACCTGCTCGTCTACGGCTTCATGAACACGGGAGCGTTCCTGTTCATCGCGCTAGCCGAGTACTGGGGCGTCGGCCGCCGCTTCGAGGACTACAACGGCCTCGGCAAGGAAGCGCCGGTCGCCTGCGCGGCGATGACGGTGTTCCTGTTCAGCCTCGCCGGCCTGCCGATCGGCGGCGGGTTCTTCTCGAAGTTCTACCTGTTCCAGGCGACGCTCAACGTCAGCGCGTGGTCGCTGGCCGCCGCGCTCATCATCAACAGCGCGCTCAGCCTGTTCTACTACTCTCGCGTCGTCAAGGCGATGTGGATCGAGGAACCGACCGGCAGCCGGACCATCGAGTCGTACCCGATGGGGCTGTACACCGCTGTGGTGGGCGCCGCCATCGTGACGGTGCTCCTGCTGCCCGGCTTCAACCGCGTCTCCGAGATCGCGTTCCAGGCAGCGCAGTTGCTGTAGTCTGACGCCTGGCTATTTTCTTTCTCACACGCTTGTTAGCGAGGCTTACGCCGACTCGTAGACGAACACGCCGCCACTCTCGCGCTTCTCGACGCGGTCGGTGACTTCGAGTACGTCCAGGTGGCCGACAGCCTCGCTCATCCCAGCGAAGTACTCCGTAGCGGGCAGGTCCCCGAACAGCGCCGTCATCACGTCACTGGGTGTCGTCGCCCCGCCGGAGACGATGTCGGCGACCTCCGCGGTGCGCTGGTCGTGTTCCGCGAGGATGTCGTCGATGCGTTCCTGCGGTGATGCAACGGGCTCGCGGTGGCCGGTGAGAAAACGGTCGTGGCCCTGCTCGCGGAGCCACCGGAGCGAGTCGTTGAACGCCGGCAGCACCTGCGGGCGCGTCCCGCTCTCGTCGGGCACCTGCAGGAACGGGTTGGGCGTGATGTCGCCCAGCACGTTGTCGCCGACGATCGCCTCACGGCGACCCTGAAAGTCGTACGAGAAGATGATTTCGCCGGCGGAGTGGCCCTGTACGGTGT
The DNA here is from genome assembly GCF_000827835.1 of Haloarcula sp. CBA1115. Taxonomy (NCBI): domain Archaea; kingdom Methanobacteriati; phylum Methanobacteriota; class Halobacteria; order Halobacteriales; family Haloarculaceae; genus Haloarcula; species Haloarcula sp. CBA1115. The sequence goes on from NZ_CP010529.1 coordinate 569,993, forward strand.
CGACCGTGAGTTCTGTGTCGTCGACGGTAGCGATATCACCAGCCGCGAGCGCGCGGTCGGTATCGACGCTCTGGGCGTAGGGCAGGAACGCTTCCGGTAGCTGTGTGACCGTCTCGGCAGTCTCGCGTGAGACGCCACACCGCTCGAAGAAATCCGCGAAATAGGACTGTTCAGTGTGTAGCTGCGCCGCGAAATCGCGCATGATATCGGCTGCCGGCTCGCTGGCGAGGACACGCGCCCCCCGCTCGGCGAACCGGTTTGCCATGCCGAAATGGTCCGGATGCGGATGTGTGACCAGTACCTGCTCGATGTCATCCGGCGACAGCTCGCGTGCTTCAAGCGCCTCAGCCAGACGCGACCACGCTTCCTCGCTGTCGGGTCCCGGATCGACGATGGTTCGTCGCGCGATATATGCATTGACTGGCCCGACCTGAAACGGCGTGGGAATCGATACCCGTGTGAACATGTCTCCCCGTTGCAGGTGCCGGCGCAAAACAGTTCGTACCCGCGGGACACGTTTACCATCGTGGCCGCTCGCAGTCCCTCGATCAGCCGTGATTGGGCACTGTGTTCCGGGCACAAGAGATATATTCGTCCTTCGCGTAAGGTCATATATGAACAAGCACTTCGAAGACGCACGATACTACCTGAAGCGCGCCGGCAAGACCGCCACCAAGGGCGTCAAGGAAGAACTCGAACCGGTCGAGGAACGGTTCCGAGAACTTACTGGGAAGGAAGCCGAGCCCGAACCCAGCCGACTGGAGGCCGTCAAGGCTGACCTGAAAGAACTGCAGGGGAAAGCCGAAGGCGAAGCCGAGGAAGCGATCGCTGACGCCCGCAAAAAGATCGGCGAGTACCGCGGGAAGGAAGAGCCGGAAGCGTAGTCGGAAAGCAATTCTTAAGGGATACGCTCGAATAGAGTCGAGTGCATCGGGTTGGTGATCTAGTTCGGTTATGATACCTCCTTCACACGGAGGAAGTCGGCGGTTCGAATCCGCCCCAACCCACTTGCCTTCTTGATGGAGTGAAAGGACAGGACAGCAGTGGTACGCTTATAGGCTCCCTGTCCAAGCGCCCCCTCATTCGGCCAAGTCTCCGATTCGACTCACGCGAGCGTTTCCACTTGGACAACACTCAGGCAGGGGCAAAAAAGTTTGGATGAAACGAACTGAGAGACTGTTAGCGGATTTTTTAAAGGGCGAGAATCTGTCTCAGGCCCATTCGGGGCCACCCAGCGAGAGAGCAAAATCTGACGTGCAACCCAAAATCACCCCTTTTGCTAATTACTGTCTCACTATGGGAGTACAAATATCTGTCAGGGATGGGAAACCGAAGTTATGGCTGGGAATGCACCTACGGAATGGAATAAAGAAGACAGTCGAGTCTATCAGCACAACGAATGGGATGTGAAAGTGAAAATCATCCCCGCCGGGGATGAACCAGAGGAATCGAAGGTGCAGTTTATCGACCAAGGAACTCCGATGAAAATCAACAACCTGCAACCGACAGAAAAGGATGCAGATAATCTTGCGCACGACGTGATGGAAACATTCAATGAAAAATATCTTGAAACATTGCCCGAAGTGGAATCTACAAGCAAATCTATCTCCTTGGCAGTCAGAGAGACGATTGACGCATACGAGAATTAAATCTCATTGTTGAGGAGTGTTAATCTAAAAACACATATCCAATCGCACCGATAACCATTAATATTCCAGATATTTCTAACAATAGTCCAATTATATCCGAGTTACGTTCTTTCCAACTAAGTTTTCCTCCGGGCACAAACTGAGTATGTGTCTTCTGATTTTTCCAACGACCGACACCGTACAGGAACATACCAAATCCAGTTGCAGCCATTATCTCATTAGAAACGACTTGTAAATCTACAGTCAAGGATAGAATCACGATAATTCCGCCAAGATATGTTACAGCTTTAAACCACGTATCAAGATTCAGATTATCGAAATATCCCATTTTGTGGGCTTACTACCTGCCGACTAATCAATTTCCATCCTTTGCTTGGGCTAAGGCCCAAGCGGATAAACACACTCGCCCCTTTCCGAGGAAAGCCTTAGTCCTGAAAGCTCCACTTCGACGTGCCTAACACTGTCACCTGAGCCGGAGCTTCCCGTTCGGAATGAATCGCCATCCCGAATACGACGAATTTGTAGCCCTTCCTGTGGGGAGCGAGTTTCAATCTCGTGTCGCTCTATCCACCTGTACACTTCCACATATGACGTGTCAAACCGTTCAGTAATTTGGGGGATAAACACAGCACCGCCAAAACATCATAAATTTGATATTGGCTGTATCATATTTCTTACTGTATGAACCGATAATACCACCAGCTCATAAAAAGTAACACAAAAAAGTATATGCTTTGGGAAGCTCACTTTACCAAGTTACTCTACAAAGTACCTTATTGTCTGCTGTGGTGTCTACATACTGCTATCTATGTACAGTACAACGTATCTACCCCCAATACTGGTTGCTGCTGTTGCTGTTGCTGTGCCTTTTAGTGGGGCGGAGTGTGTTCAACCCCCATAGGATAGCTCCCTTTAACAAGCTCTCATAGCTCTCACGACAACCACCATACTCTCTGCCGACTGTAACCCCTACTCCCACAACCTACACGCTTCCACAATGAGCCGTCTGCTGTCGCTTGTGAGTGGCTTCGAGGGTAGGGGAAGGAAAGTATCCTGTTGTAATCAGCAATGCTCTCACGACAGCCTGAGAGCCTGCCAGCTTGTGCGCAGCTGTTGGCTTCCGCAATTAGTGGGGACGGTTGGCCTACAGTTTGCTCTCTTAGCTCCGTGAGTGGGGCAAGAATCCGCTAAGATATTTTCCGAGTGGTTTCCACCATATGTAAGCAAAAACTATTCTGGCGGCAATCTGAGCCGGTAATAACCAAATCAAAAAAGTGACGGCTGAATACCTGAGACTGTAGTTTTGCCACTATATCAGCTTTATTAAGTAAAACAAATCAGACTGCTTACCTTCTACCTTCGACAAGCTGGACAGGCTCGCCGGGTTCGGTGGGTTCATTCGACTGCCGTACACGGGTTTTCGCATTATCGGGGCCTACCACGACAATAGAGCCTGTCTGTTCGTCGCAGTGTGCGCGATAGTTTTCAGACTCATAGACTCGAATTTTAGGGTTTAGAAGCCCATTGGTAAAGTATTCGTGGGAATACGTTAGCTCTTCCCGTTATACTCAAATGAAATGTTAAGTGGCTTCATATTTCAATCCTCCTGCGACGTGAAATTACCGTTTGCGTCCCTGTCCCGCACAATCTCAAGCATTCCATCGTCTGACGGCTGTAGCTCTGCCCCGTCTGCCCACCGCTCCGACAGGTTGGATTCATTACCAATGAGTACCTGTAGGATATGCTCACCTACGGGGCCATTGCTGGCAAACGTCCCGTCACTGCTACGTTGTCGGGTAAATTCTCGCTTCCCAATGTCGGAAAGAATTTCATCGCGTAGTTTCTCGAATGTCTCAATCGGAATGTCAACTTGTATAGACTCTCGACGTGCCATTGTGATACCTCAATTAGTTAAAGTGTTTCTCGCGTAGCTCTTCCTGCTTTGCTGCTACGTCGTCGTCTGCGGTGTCTGTGGGGCGGCTGTGTTCACTCGTCTCTGCCACCGAAGTATCCCCGTCTTCAAGCCCAAGTCGCTCTCTGGTACGTTCTTGAGCCTCTGAGACACGGCTGTTGTTCTCTGATACCTCGTCAATATGAGCCTCAAGAGCCTCTGCGAGCAATGTAACAGGATTGTCGGTGTCAGACGCTTTGCGTGCCAATGCTACAATTTCCGCCAACTGTTCGGGATTGTCAACTGTGATTTTCTTCTTTGTCATAGTTATTACTATTACTGATATTCGCTAAGTAGTGCGCTTACACTTTCTCCGTTCGGTACAGAGTCAGTACCGAAATACTGTTCTTGAAATTCTACAAGAGCCTGATACGTTTCAGGCTTCAATGCAATGTGGTGGTACTCAGTCATTATGGGATACCTCCATATCCCTATCCGGTTCGGCAGGTAGCAACCTTCTACCCACCGAATCCGGGGGATACGGAATTGAGGTATGCGAGCGATGAACCGCTCGAATCCTGTCGTATCGGACGACGAATGCCGGTTACAACCCACCGGCAGGGGGCAAACACTATGTCGCAGAGCTTCGAGCGAGCTTGAGGAGCACGTCGAAGAGTTGCGCGAGTCCAACCCCCTGATTGACTCAGGCTCAGGGGTAGCCTGTGATTGATGGAATGAACAGTCGGACGATAGCAGACTGTTCTGCGAGCCGGGGAAATCCCCGACTCATAATGCTTGTAATTACGGTTATGGTTTAAATAGATTAAAAATAGCTTGAATAACTGTCGTTGAATATTTCCGCTAAATCAGTCCTAAACGCTCAAGCTCATCAATACCAGCAGGATTTACTTCATATTCGTAGTTATTATTGCTGTTTTTCTCGTCACTTCTATCAACAAGCCTTCTGCTATACAAATCGGACATAGCAGCATAGACAGTACCTTCTGGAAGGTCAACCGTCTTTAGAACTTCTTTGGTTGCAACCGGCCAATCGTCTGAAAGGCTGTTCAAACCAGCCAATACCTTTGAATGAGAGGTTCCACCTCTAATTCCTTGTAACTCTCTATCATCCGATTTGGAACTATCTGATTTCTCAGAACCGCTATTTGTGGTTTCTTTGGGTTCGCTATCGTGGATTTCGTCTATTTCCACATAGATTCTCTCAGCAGTCCCATCAATACTGTAGCTGCCAAGAATGTCTTGAGCGCGTTCTAAGGACTTTTCTCCGTTGAATTCGAATGTCGTTCGGTTACTATCTGACGACATAGCTTCTGCTTTGGGGGCATAGGGCATAAAGGTCGGGGTTGTATTGCTCTATAGCCAAATTAGGCTCTAACTGGCTCAAATCTCGACAATATGGGGGCAATCCGGGTGAAATTACAGAGATTTTCTGAGCAGACAAAACAAGCCGATGGAAGCCACTCCGTACGGTGGTGGACTTATATATGCTCGAAGGGTCATTGTCGGATAGCGGGTGACACATTCGTCTACTGGTTCTGGGGGAGGAACCTTACGAATCGGAGCGTATCGGAGAATCAGACGAGAATGTGAGTTGGAACAGTCTGCGAGCGAATAAATAATCAGGGAGGGGGTGCGTGTGTTCGCCCTGAAAAGGGTTTAGCTACAGATTATCAAGATACTGTGCCCTGTTCTGTCGCTTCTCTTCGGCTGTGCGAGCGTCGTAATGCTCTTCGAGCGTATCAACACTGACGCTCATTCGCTCCGAAGCGATTTCCTTTGGAATGTCGTTGTTCAGGTGAGCGGTGATAGCTCCCCGTCGCACAGGGTGTGGAGAGAGGCTTGACGGACAGCTTGAGTATCCACTTGCTTGCGTTCCCTCGCAGTCGTCAATCTCCCGATTGTGTGGGCACTCCCCGGCGTAGAAACAGGGCCGAGTAACCTTGTAGACGTGTTGCTGAATGCTGTTCCCCGAGATACGTCCGTTCCGGGTTGTGAACAGTGGCTTACGTCCGTGTTCGTCCGTCACGTCGTGCCTGTTCTCTGCGATATAGTCGTCAAGCGATTGTGCCAGCCTGTCATCCGAGACTGTGACGTGTCGCTCTCCGTCGTCCTTTAGCTTGAGGGGCGTATCAGTCTCGGGGCGGTGACGAAAGGCCAGATAGCGGTCTTGTGGATGCCAGTCGTCCAAGTCAAGCGCGTGTAGTGCCCCGCGCCGACAACCCGTGTGCCACAGCGTATGGAACAGGACTTGCGAGCGGGACGCATACTCGAATCGGTGTAGATAGTCTATGATTGCGTCTGCCTGTTCGTTATCGACGTGTTCCTCTCTGACTTTCTCTCCCTGTGAGACACGGGGAACAATAATCTTGTCTGCCGTCCCCTGTTCGACAGCATCGACACTCTCACACCAACGAACGAACACGCGGAACGTCCGTAGATGCTGTTCAAGGGTAACGCTGTTAATGTCGCGTTCGCTGATTCGCCAATTCTTGAAGCGTTCTGCGAGCCGTCCGGTAAGCTCATTCATATTGTCCAAGCCAGTCTCCTCGGCCCATTGGAGGAACTGACGCAAGCGATAGCGATGATTCCGAACGGTGCTGTCCGTAGCGTCTTGTTCTCTTGATTTTAGGTACTGTTCGACTGCCGTATCCGGTGCGAGCGGTTCCAGTGACATTGGTGGTGACTCACTGCTTATGCGTGTGGAAACGCTCGGAGAATCGTCGGCCAGTCGGCGCGTTCCGAATCCGCCCCAACCCATTCTTGTGACGAACAGGCGTGAGGAGCAGAATGGTCCGGCGGATTCGGACCCTGCGAGACGAACGCAGTGAGTCTCGCTTCGGTGAGAATCTGCCCCAACCCATACGCTCGCTTCACACTTTTGAAGGACAGAATACCACTGTATGAGGCTGTGCTACGGCAGTTTCCATCGAGGCCAGTAGTACACGGAGAGAGGGGTTTGCCCGTCTGCAGGGCTTTGTTCCACCCGCGAGAGCGGATTCGATACCGGTGACGGCAGTGTCACCGAACCAAGGCCAGCGGGTGATTGCAGTTCACTCCCGACAGTTTTTACCGCTCGGTAAACAAGGAGCGGTATGACCGAGAGCGAGTCACAGGCGTCGACTGACGGACCGATTCCTGGAGAGATGGTCCGGCATGGAACGGGCGTGAATTCAAACCGTGCGTTCCCGACGGACAGCTATCCGTACAATCTGGACCCATTTGTCCTGTTTGAACAGTTCTATATCGACCCTGACACGGGGTTTCCGATGCATCCCCACCGCGGCTTCGAAATCGTCTCGTACATGATCGAAGGCGGGATGGAACACGAAGACTCGCTCGGCGTCGCAAACACTGCATACGAGAACGATGCGATGCGAATTACAACCGGAAGCGGGATACGTCACTCCGAATTCCCCGCGGATGGGCAGGCCTGTACCGGACTCCAGCTCTGGGTAAATCTGCCGCAGGCGGTGAAGGACGCTGACCCGGATTACGTCGACGCGACGGCCGACATGCTTCCGACGGAAGAACAGGACGGCGCGACGGTCACGACAGTTGTCGGCGAGGGCTCGCCGATCAGCCTCTATACGCCGATGGAGTATCTGGACGTTTCCGTAACCGACGCGTGGACGTGGTCGGTTCCGGCGGAGTGGTCCGGGTTCCTCTACGGTGTCGCCGGTAGCGGGACGGTCGAGGGGCATTCGTTCACTGACGGTGATGTTCTACCGGTCACTGACGCGCGGTCAGTGACACTCCGGGGCAATGAGTCGCTCCGTGTCGTCGCCGTCTCGGGCCGTCCGCACGGCGAGTCGATCCGACAGCGCGGGCCGTACGTTCTTTGAGTGGGCAGCGTTACGTGGTTGAGAGCCACCTGTGAGCTTCCGGCCGAATTTTACCAGATGGTAAGACTCTTTTATTGGTGGCCCCTGGCTTGAGACATGGCAGATGTAGCAGTTGTCGGCGGCGGCCCCGCCGGACTGAGTGCGGCACAGTACGCTGCGAAGAACGACCTCGAAACGATCACTTTCGACACGGACGAGTCGTGGATGCACAAGGCACACCTGTTCAACTACCCCGGCGTGCGATCCATCAGCGGCGACGAGTTCCTCACCATCGCTCGCGGGCAGACCCGCGACCGTGGCGCGACGCTGCACGAGACGGAAGTCACCGATATCGAACAGACCGACGACGGGTTCGTCCTGTCGACAGCCGACGACGAGTACACCGCGGCGTACGTCGTCCTCGCGACTGGTGGCGACCGCAGCCTCGCCGAGGATCTCGGCTGTGCGTTCACCGATGAGGATGTCGTCGACGTGACCGTCGACATGGAAACGTCGGTCGAGAACGTGTACGCGACCGGTGCAATGGGGCGAGCGGAGAAGTGGCAGGCGGTTATCGCGGCCGGTGACGGTGCTGCCGCTGTCCTCGACATTCTCTCGAAAGAGAAAGGCGAGTACTACCACGACTTCGATATGCCGTCAGACGTGCCGGAACTCTAACGATGCAGCCAGAATCGACTCCCACAATGAATTCCGCTACTATCCCGAATCACACTGCTGGAAACGCCCGCGTGGGCTCGGTGGTGAGTTTGTGATGGCACCCGAACTCAACGTCGTGTTGCTCGTCGCCGGCCGTGTCCTCTTCGGCGGCGTGCTCGCCTTTACGGGCCTGAGCCACTTTACGCAGACCGAACAGATGGCCGGCTACGCCGAGTACAAGGGCCTCCCGGCGCCGAGATTCTCCGTCCTCGCGTCCGGTGGGCTCCTCATCCTTGGCGGGCTCGGTGTGACCGTGGGTGTCTTCCCAGTCGTCGCAGCGGTCGCCCTCGCCGTGTTCCTCATCGTCTCGGCGGTTGCGATGCACGACTTCTGGGCCGTGCCGGACGAGGACCGGCAGGACGAACTGAACAGTTTCCTGAAGAACGTGACGCTTGCAGGCGGGGCGCTCGTCGTCGCGGCGTCGGCAACTGGAACATGGGCGCTCAGCGTCGGTATTAGCCCCCTCTGACGCTGCCTTTTCAGCCCAATCTACTGCGGCGGGTACAGCGAGTCGAGAATAAAGTCGTTGACGGCCCGCTTGGCCTCGTCGGGTGCGTCCTCGTGGCCAAGCGCAATCCGCCGGCCGCGGGCCGCGTGAATCACGTCCGTGACGAGCTGGCCCATCAGTTCGGCGTCGACGTCGCGAAACGTGCCCTGCTCAACCCCGTCTTCGATGACCGTGGCGATGCTTTCGCGAAGGCGGTCGTAGTGCTCGTTGAACAGCGCCCGGTGCTCGTCGTCGTTTTGGGCGTAGGCGTACAGCTCGTGGTACACCTTCATCCGGTCCCAGTGCGAGAAGTCGTCGAACTCCGGGCCGAACAGGCACCGGTCGATGCGCACATCGAGCTCTGTGCGGGGGTCAGTCTCGTCGTCAACCTCGACACTTCCTTCGTACTGATCGATGATGTACTCCAGAAACGAAGAGATGAGGTCGTACTTGCCGTCGAAATGATAGTGAATCACCTGCCGGGACATGTCCATCTCCTCGCCGATGTCCCGGACCCGCAAGTCCTTGTAGCCGTGCTTGCTCAGCGCCCGAAAGGTGGCCTCCATAATGACCTCCCGGGTGTCCTGTGGCGTGCTCTGCCCGTCCGATTCGCTCATGCCCTGTTTTATCGTGGTAGGCACATATCGGTTTCTCCCTCCGTCGGGACTGGCGATCCGTCGTCGAGCGGGACGTGCCTCGCCTCGAGGCTGTAACCGCTCCCCTCGCTCACGCGCGTTCGACGAACCGAGCGTCGGCGGAGGTGTGGCCCCGGTTGAACGACAGCACCTTCGCTCGAATCACATCGCCGGCTGACACCGACGACGGCACGTCTTCGGTGAACAGGACGAATCCCTCGACTTTCCCGACGGCGACGGGGTCGCCGGAGTGGTGGTCGCTGAATTCGGTGACGCCGAACTCGTAGGTCTCGCCGAGTTCGACCGGCGGTTCTCGATCCTGTGCGGCCTCGTGGGCGCGTTTCGACGCACTCTCTCCGGAGCGGCGAGTGATCACAAATGCCAGCGCGAGGCCCACGGCGAGGGCGGCCCCGCCAGCGGCGAGCCAGATCGGTTCCATGCCAGAGGTTGCAGGACGAACGGATTAATACCTTTCAGAGTCCGACGGGCGTGCTCACAATCCGAGGCGGTCCAAGAGGCCGCCACTGGAGTCCGAGCTCCCGTCTTCAGAGTCCCACTCCGTCGGTAGCTCGGCCGCGAGTGACGTGACCTCGTCGTCGCTGTAGCGGGGGTCCGTCGTCGCGTCGTCCAGCCAGTCCGCCCACTCTTCGGCCGTCATCTGACCCTGTGAATCGACTTCCCACTGGTCGACGAGCGCCTCCCGGTCGCGGAACGGGATGTCCATGCCGCTGTCGCCCCAGTACAGCGGCGAAAGCGCGAACTCGTGGGTGTCGCTCTCCAGCCAGACGAGCCGGTAGGGGTAGTCGTTGTAACAGAACACGTCGTCCGGTGAGACGACGTCGCCGTTGGGGAGCTCCAGAGTCTGGGACATTACGTTACTGTAGGGGCTACCCACGTTTCAGGATTATGTGTCGGTAGAAATACCGGAGCCACCGGAGCAGCGCCGCTACACGAGCGGGTCACACAGCGCCCACTCGTCCGTCTCGGGGTCGAGGTTCGATGGCTCCGCACCGCGGTCGGTCACGATACCGGCGTGGTAGAAAATCGCCTTCAGTTGGAAGACGGTGGGTGAGTGGTAGACGCTACCGTCAGTAAGCTCCGAGCGGCGGAGTTCGCCGTCGCCGGTCAACACCCGCTGGCGGACGGTCTCGTCGCCGCGGAGGAACAGTTCGACAGTGAACTCGGGGTGCAGCGCGTGGAGGTACGCCACGAACTCGACGAGCGACGGGGAGCCGTAGCCGTCCCGGTGGCAGGCGTAGAGCCCGTCGACGAGGAGGTCCGTGGCCGGATAGTCGGAGACGACACGGCGGACGAGCTGGCCCCACTGTGGCGCGATGTCGATGAATCGCTTGCGGGACCGCTGCCAGTCCTCGAACCGGCGGAGTGCGGCGTCGATGTCGCCGACTGTCCGGAGCGCGAACCGGACAACCTCCCGACCCAGCGGCGTCAACGTGAGCGACCCCTGGCCGGCGGCGATCAGGTTCAGGAACTCCGCGCCAGCGATAGCGCCGTCGACGGCCCCGACGACGTGGCTGGCAAGCAGGTCCCGCGCGTCGCCGTCATGGTAGACGGCCAGCGGGACTGCGACGTAGTTCTTCGGATGGTTGAGCCCGAAGTTCTGGTCGGCGACGCCCTGGGCGCTGGCCTGGAACCGGATCGCCGAGGCGGCGTCCATCGACCCGTGGCCGACCACGCGGGGCCGTTCCAGCACTGAGACCGAGCCATCGGATTCGACGCCCAGCACGCCAACGTTCAGCTCGCGGGCCATCGTCCGCGCGGCGGTGGAGATGCCGCTCCGCGGGGCGGTCAGGAAGGCGACGTTCGCCTCGTTGAGCCGGTCGTGGGCTTGGACGACCCCGCGCTCGGCGTCGACGGCACCGTCGCCGGTGTACCCTTTCGCCTCGACGGCAATCAGCGGCGGTCGGTCGCCGAGGCGGTCGACGGACAGCAGGTCCGTCGAGAGCGTCTGCACGCCAACGAGATCGGGATAGCCCGTTCCGACCCGGACGTGGTTGAACGGTGCGAGCGTCGCCTGCACGGCCGCCTCGATAGGCGTTTCGTCCAGCCAGCGCTGCTGTGCGAACTGTGTGTCCGCGACGACGTAGGCGTCCTCGCGGTCCGCAAATAGCCGGTCTTTCGTCCGGGCGAGTACCTGTGGCTCAGAGAGCCCCGACGCCGCTGTGGCCATAGACGGCGTTCACACAGGGCGGACATGAGTGTTCTGTCCCCGGAGAATCAGATCGGGGCCGCTGCTCTGGGCCACACCACCCGGCAGCAGTGTTATCCTCTGTCACGGTCGATAGGAAGATATGACAGCACCACTACCGAACAGCGTACGGGACTGGTTCTGGAGCCGCCACTCGAACCCCAAGAGCGGCTGGTCGCGCGTTCCGACCGGCGCTGTCATTGTGTACGCAGTGTATCAGCGTCGCTGGCGACTCTTGACCGCGGCGCTGCTGTGGACAGCTATCAACCCAATCCTGTTCGCGCCGCCGGACACCGAGGACGCTTGGATGACCCGCGCCGTGCTGGCAGAGCGGTGGTGGCTCAGGGAGCAGGATAACGGAACGATGGGCCTCGATTATCCGAACGTGTGTAACACCGGCGGCGCGCTGGCGTCGACCATCGCTCTGTACGCTGCCTGGCGTCGCCGACCGGTCAGCGCCGCGGCCGCCACGCTGGCGATGAGCGGGCTAAAGCTCTGGTGGCTCCGCGAGATCGTACAGCAGTACGACAAACGCGGCCCGGAGTAGGCGGCGCTCGTTTGAATGGGAAACGGGACCGGAAAAGAGGAATGTCTCTGCTGGTCGTCAGTACTGGTGGAGCGGCTGCTGGCGGATTTTCGCCCGCAACTCCCCGATTGAAGGGTCGCCGTCGCCGCCGAACTGCTGTGTCACGGAGTGGACCTCCTCGCGAGAAATTTTGACGTTGCCCTGCTCGATGACGTCGGCGGGTCGTTCGCGGAGTTCACGGATCGTCCCGACGGCAAGCAGGAACGGAATCGCCCATGCGGAGAGCGTGTTACCGCGGGTTTCGGGCATGGCTTCGAGCCACGCCTGCGCGTCGTCGAGGTACCCCTCCGCTCGCTCGGTGACCTGCTCGATGACGGGGACCAGCGAGTCGACGTTGTCGGTGTCGCTCACGTCGCTGTGATCGAGCCCCTGCTCGTGGAGCAGTTCCAGCGGGAGGTAGACGTTGTTCTCCTCTTCCATGTCCGTCGCGGCGTCCTTGGCGACGTTGACGAGCTGGAGCAGGAGGGCAAACGAGCGGGCGTTTTCCTCCATCTGGGCGATCTGCTCGTCTGTGGCTTCGTGGGAGACCAGCCCGGTCACCAGCGTGCCGACGGTGCCGGCGGCGTACCAGCAGTACTCTTCGAGTTCGTCGAGTGTCTTGATTCGAAGTCCGCCGGCGTCGGCGTAGCGGTCGACGAACATCGCCATCCCGTCGACGAGTTCCCGGACCGGCCCGCGAATCGTCTGCGTGGAGTGGTCGTCGAGGGTGTGAAACACGTCGACGATGCGGCCCGCGTTCTCGACGACCTCCCAGTCGGCGTTCGTCGTCGTTGGAATCCACTCCTCGACGGCGTCGTGGAACGACGACACGGTCGTCCCGCTCGACGGTTCGAGCGAGCGGCTGTACGTCTGCAGGAGTTCGGTCTGTACCGCTGGAGGGAGGTGACCGGCGTCCTCGATCGTGTCAGCCACGCGGCAGAGAAGATAGCCCAGACAGATGTCCCGGGCCATCGGTTCGTTGAGTTCCGAAATTGTGAGACTAAACGTCCGCGACACACGATGGACAGCATCGTAGCACCACTCGATGTCTTCCGAAGACGACCGGTCTGTGTGGTTCTGAGACATTCCCGACATCCGGGGTAGGGCATACGATGATAAAAATGGGACGGCTACGGCGTCAGTCTCGTCCCGGTCACGGGTCGGTGTTCCGACAGACTCAGGAGTGTCCGAGCCTAATTTGTGGTATGAACGGCACAGTAACGTGGGGGCTGCGACCGTGAACAATCGGGACACAGCAGTGCTGGTGCTGACGGTTCTCGCTGCGATCATTCTCCCCGGACTCGCGAACTGGGGGTTCAGCACGCTCGGCTACCCGTGGATCGGGAGCGCCGTCTGGGCGCTGGGGTACGGCCTCGGCGTCGTTTTCATCTGGCACGAGTGGGTCCGGCCGCTCGATATCACCGGTCCAGAGGGTGTCAGCGGCAGCGAGGACTCAAGCGAGTAACGTGCTGTTCGGCCCCAGGCTACCAACTGTCTGTTTTCCCTCCAAGTTCTGGCCCGGCAACACACGTATTGAAAAACCTTCATACAACACCCGTAGTACCTACCTGACAACATTTATAGCCGTGGTCGGCACAACGTGAGGTATGACAGACGAGGCGCTCGGCGAGGGTCGTTCCGGAACGAAGGGGCGCGCCGGGTGGACACGCGAGCAGGCGAGTCGGATCGAGCGGACCGACGACACCGTTGCCCCAATCGTCTACCCGCCCGCGACCGAACAGATTCCGGAGGTCCACATCTGGGATACCTGGTTCCTCCGGAAGCGCGACGGCACGCTGGCGACGGTCGACGGCTATCGGGTCTGTTTCTCGCTGACGGCTCCGTCCGACCTGTTGCCCGGCAAGCGCCACGACGTGGCGACCATCCGCTGTTTCTACTCCGATGACGGTCGCAACTGGCACAACGCCGGCCCGGTGTTCGAGGACGCACTGGGCCAGCGCCAGTGGGCCGGGTCCGCGCTGTACGACGACGACGGCAGTGTCTATCTATTTTATACTGCAGCCGGCGAGGAGGGAGCCGACGACCTGACCTACACGCAGCGCATCGTCGGCGCGGGCGGCGGCAGCATCGACACGACCGACGGGTTCGAGCTCTCCGGTCCGTGGACCCACCACGAACTGCTCCACCCCGACGGCGACCGCTACGAGCGGGAGGACCAGTCCAGCGGGATGATATACACCTTCCGCGACCCGTGGTTCTTCGAGGACCCCGAGACGGGCGAGACGTGGCTCCTGTTCGAAGCGAACACGCCGGTTCCGGAGGGGAGCGACGTCTGTGGTGGCGACGCCGCGTTACAGGAGTTCAACGGGAGCGTGGGCGTCGCCCGCTCGCCGACGGGCGACCCGCTGGAGTGGGACCTCGAAGACCCGCTGCTGGACGCCGTCGGCGTCAACCAGGAACTCGAACGGCCCCATATCGTGTATCGAGACGGCCTGTACTACCTGTTCATCTCCAGCCACCTCCACACGTTCGCGCCGGGACTGGAGGGGTTCGACGCGCTGTACGGCTTCGTCGCAGAGGATCTCCGCGGTGACTACGTCCCGCTGAACGAGTCCGGCCTCGTCGCCACGAACCCCGAGAACGCGCCGTTCCAGTCCTACTCGTGGATGGCGTTTCCCCACGACGACGAGGTACTGGTCCAGAGTTTCTTCAACTACTACGACTTCGACGGCGACACGCTGGACGAGATCGCCCATCTGTCCGAATCCGATCAGATGCGCCGGTTCGGCGGCTCGCTCGGCCCGACGCTCCGGCTCGATGTCGAGGGGAGCCGAACGCGTATCATCGGAAATCTCGGGCACTGGCACATCCCGCTGGACGGCGAGACGCTGCCGCTGACGGACAGGGAACTGATCCGGCGCGGGAAGGGTAACGAGACCAGGGCCGGGAGCTACGGGACCCGAACCGAGACTGGCACCGAGTCAAAGTAACGAGCGCGGAATCCGTCTTTTTGCAGGAACCCAGTCGGGCTGGTTACCAGACAGAGTCCAGTTCCCAGACGTCCAGCGACGCGATAGTGGCGCGACCGCCGTCGGCCGACAGCGAGATGCCGGTCGCATCATCGCGGGTCGGATACACGCGGCTGGTCAGGCAGTGGCGTTCGTTGGCGAACACCTCGACGACGCTCCCGTCGACGAAGACGCGCAGCGACAGCGGCGCGTCGTACGGTCGGACCCGCATCGTCTGGGTGTCGCCAGTCGCCTGGGGGTCGGTGCTCGACGCCGACCGGTCCACGGCGATTTCACTCTCGTAGGAGTACCGGATCGGCGTCCGCTCCTCGCCGTCCGGCGATTCGAGGACAGACAGTTCGACGGCTTCAGCGTCCTCCAGCCGGACGGTTGCGCGGAGCTCGAACGACCGGCTCTCGACCGGCAACTGCTCGGTGTCGCCCGCGTCGAGGCGCACCACGTCGTAACTGGTGTTGTCGCCCCGTAGCTCGGTGAGTTCGGGGGCTGGCCGCTGGCACAGGCCGCCGTCGTCGGCCAGGGACAGCTCCCGGGGCAGCGACATCGCGCCGGACCAGCCGGCGTTCCACTGCCCGCTCACGTCACGGGCCTCGGGGAGCCACCCCCAAGTCAGGATGCGGCCGTCGTCGGTCCACATCGACTGCGGGGCGTAGAAGTCGCCGTGGTCGAGCTTGTCGCGGCGGTCGGCGTCGAACTCGCCGTCCTCGTACGTCCCAAGGAAGTACACCACGTCCTCGTAGTTCGAGATGTGGAGGAGCTGTCGGTCCCCGAAATCGAGCAGCTCCGGGCATTCCCAGACGGTCCCGGCGGTGTCGCGGTCGCCGGTGAGAATCGGGCCCTGGTACTCCCAGTTCCGGAGGTCGGAGGACTCATACAGCAGGGCCGCTCCGCCGCCTCCCTCGATGCCCGCTCCGATGAGCTGGTACCAGGTTCCGTCCTCGCGCCAGACACAGTGGTCCCGGAACTCCCCCTCCCAGTCCTCGGTGCGGAGCACCTCCGGTTCCGTCGGCAGTTCCTCGATGATGGGGTTGTCCGGGTCCTTGTCCCAGGCCGTGAGGTCGTCGTCCGCTGCGGTGGCGATGCAGGGAAGCTGGCGTTTGTCCCGGCCGCCCGTGTACAGCACGGTCGGGACGCCGCCGTCGTCGACCGCACAGCCGGACCAGCAGCCGTCCCGGTCCGGGCCGTCCGGCGAGGGCGTAAGCGCGACCGGGCGGTCCTCCCAGTGGACGAGGTCGTCGCTGACGGCGTGGCCCCAGTGAATCGTGTTGTGGAACGGCCCGGCCGGGTTGTACTGGTAGAACAGGTGGTAGCGCCCGTTCCAGTGGATGAGCCCGTTCGGGTCGTTGAGCCAGTTCGCCGGCGGCGTTACGTGGTAAGACGGGCGACTCGGGTCATCGCCGAGCCGCTCGCGCAACTGCCCGAACGTGTCGACGTCCTTCGGACGGCCGGTCAGCGGGTGCCGGTCGGCCGTCGCCAGGAATCCCAGCGCGTTCTCGATGAGCGTCTCGCGGTTGCCCCGGCACACGTCGTGGGTCGGCTGGGCGAACGCTACGGACGACCCGATGCCCAGCACCTGCCCGGCCCCGGGCTCCCAGGAAAGAATCGACATCTGCTTGACCACGTCGGTATCGCCACGGACCGTGCTCGCGAGCACGTCCCCGGACTGGGGTGCGATGGACTCGTATCTGGCGTAGGGGATCGTCACGCCGGCCCCGCGGGTGTGGACGCGAAGGGTGTCGTAGTCCGCGTGGATTGGGTGGTCGGCGTACAGGGCCTGCCAGAGGTGTCCGGTCGGCTCCGGAATCTCCTCCCAGCCGACGGCGTCGGGCGCGACGTCGTCGAACCCGAGCGGTTCGACGGCCGAGAGCGCGCTCAGTGTCAGCAGGAGCGAGCCGCCGTCACGAACGTACGCGGCCAGGGCCGGCGCGTCGGCCAGCGCTCGCTCGTCGAACAGTTCGTCCCGATGCCACCAGAGGACATCGTACTCGGTCGGCTCGACCGACGAGAGCTCGCACCGCTCGGCATCGTCGACTGCCTCCTGACACCAGTCGTACGCCGCCGCCTGCTCGTCCGTACAGGCGTCGGCGTAGAGACAGCCGATGCGTGGCGAATTTCCCATTGCCTCGGTATCCCTTCCTGAAATATAAAAATATTCGGCAATCGTTTCTGAACGAATATGCACGCTCTTGTTGATTATGTCGTCGATGCGGCCAGCGGAGCGTCTGGCGGCCTATCGGCGGCGTCCAGTGTAGCCCCACCCAGTCAGTGACGGTGGAAAGAGATACCGAGGACAGTCAATAGCCAGAGCAGTGGCTGAAAGCGGACTATCGGTGAGAAAGCGGGCGGAACCGGTCAGTGAACGCGGGCGTTGCGGGCCTCGGCCTTCCAGTCGATGACGGTTTCGTGACAACTGGGACAGACGAACTCGGTGAGCTTTGTCGTCTGATCGTTGTATGACATCCGCGTGCCACAGTTGGTACAATCCATTATAATTGTATATATTCTACTGAAGGATATAAATTTTCTCCTGACCATAGTCGGCTCGGGCGGGAGAGGTCCTGACACGGCTGAATTATGCTATGTCATTACATGGTGTTGATCAGAAACCCCCAGTCTGTGGCGATAGCGCCACCGCTACACAGTTTCTCCAGGGTGTGGACGGTCGCAGACAACGGACGGCGAGCCGAGAACGGATGGCTAGCGAGGACTACGACCCACCGTGTCCCGTCGGATCGATTTTCGGGTCGGTGCCGTCGATACCGCTCTCGATATCCGAGAGGTCAGTCGTGTCAGTCAGTGACGGCGAGGGTTCGTCGGCGGTCGTGATGTCCAGGTCCGGCGTTGTCCCAGTCTCGTCGAAGCGGTCGTCCACGTCGACGGGTTCGCCACCGAGTCTGGCCTCCGTCCGCGAGAGTCGCTGTTCAACGGCATCCAGTTCCGCTTCAAGGTGGTCGGTGGCGTCCGGATAACAATCCCTGGCGTCCGCCAGCGCGGTTTCGAACGCCGCCCGGGCCGTCTTGTACTCCTTTAACGCGGCGTCGGGCTGGCTGGCGTCGGCGTACCAGTCCCCTGCCTCCATCGCGTCCGTCGCGACCGTCCGCCGCGCGGCGACGAGGTTCTCCGCGACTGTTCCCAGTCGGTCCCGGACCTTCTCGGGGTCGCCAGCGAACCGCCGCTCGTCCGCGCCCCAGTCAAGTTCGAGAACGTCTCGGTAGGCTTCGAGCGCCTCGGCCCAGTGATCGGCGGCGACAGCGGGGTCTTCCGCCGCGACGGCCTCGTTGTCGGCCGCGACCGCAGTGCGCAACGGCGACTGTTCGAGGTCCTCGATGACGGTGTCGAGTCGGTCCCGCTCGGCACGGATGTCCGGGAGGTCGGTGACGCCCCCCGTCGGGAGCGAAAAGATCTCGTCGTACTCCGCCCGCGCCGCCTCGTAGGCGTCGTACGCCGCCTCGAAATCGTTCCCCCGCCAGTGCTTCTCACCGGTGTCGACCGCCCTTCGGGCACGGCTGCGGCGGACTTCCGCGAGTGTCGCGACGTGGCGCTCCCGTACCGTCGCGACACGCCTTTCGAGCGCATTCGCGTCTCCGGGCGGCCCGAATTCGGTGGCCGTCTCGCCGGCCGCGTCGAGTCGGTCCCCGGCTTCCAGCACCGACTCCAGTGCCTGCTCGTGGTCCCCTCGGTCGCGCTGTTCGGTCGCAGTCACGAGGATCCGCTTGACCTCGTCCAGGATGTTCTCGACGCGGACCCACGCCTGTGACGCGTGCGAGAGATACGCCGTCAGGTCCACGAGTCCCTGCTTGCCACAGTGGACCTGCCACTCCGTGTCGCCACATCGCCGAAACGTGATCCGGCCGTGTCCGAGCGACCGGTCACCCGAAATCTGGTCGATATCGACGTGTGGGATGGCGAACCGCGTGTCGCCGTCGTCGTCGCCCACCAGCAACAGGAACCGCTTGTCAGTCACGATCCCGATCATCCGGTAGTTACTTCCTGGTCGCACCGTCTCACCGGACTCCGACGTGCCGATTTCGATGCCGTGCTTGCGACTGGTGAGGGCGAACTGCGCCGTCTCGTCGTCGTCGACGGCTCCCAGTGCTGGCCCATCGTGGAGATATCCGGCCGAGAGGAGTCCGCCCGAACCGGTGCCGGTGAGAACGTCGGGCGGATCTCCCTCGAAATTATCTAAGTTGATAATTTTTCCCATTACCGGGTAGAATAGGCCTTAGGACTTGATATTCACTTATCTATTCTGATATCGCCGTGGTAAATTAATCTGGTTTGGGTGCATATCGTGCTGCTGTTCCTCGGTCACGGCAGCCCTGTCGACTACGCCGTGACTCCCTACCGTGCGTCAGCCGGCAGACGGCTGTCTGACTTGGCTTTAGGTATCATGTCTCCGTACTTGGCCACATGCCACGTACCCGTCTCAGCGGGGGTTCGTCTCAGGAGCGACAGGGTGGTGGTCTCTCGACCGACGCGACCCGTCTCGGAATCGACACTGACGTATTCGAACTGCTCTCGACCGATCGTGGTCACGAAATGGCACAGTCTGAGCCCAGAATCGAACGGTGGCTGAACTGCTGGCGGAACCCCTAGTTGGTCTCGACGAGACGCGCCGCGATCCGCTGTGCGCCGATGGTCGGCGCGACGTCCGGTTCGTCGGCGGCGATGACTTCGATGTCGCGGTTCAGCTCCGCACTGAGTCGCTCCTCGAACTCGTCGACGATGCCGGGGATACAGGCCATGCCGCCGGTGATGGCGATCGGCCGGTCCAGTGCTAGCTGGTACACCTTCATGTAGTCGTTCGCCAGCTCCGGCAAGAACGTGTTCGCCAGTTCGTCGACAGCATCGTCGAGGTACTCGTTGACCGCGTCCATCACCGAGCGCTCGATGGTGAACTCGTGTGAGCCGCCGCCGGGCTGCTGGATGATGTCCGTGAACGGCTCGAAATCGACGAAGTCGGCGTGTTCCTCCTTATATTCGCGGGCAGTCTGATTGTCAATGTTGACCCGGCCCTGGGTCTCCTCCTCGACGTAGTTGGCGATCATCCGGTCGACCTCGTTCCCGGTCACCGCACCCGTCGTGAACGGAGAGAGCTGTTCACCGCGGCGGTACGCGGAGGCTTCGAGGTTCGTCGACCCCATGTTGACGGCGACGAAGATCTCGTCGATGGCTTCCAGGTCGTCACCGAAGGCCGGAATGGAGCCACACAGCGACTCCGGATAGCTCTCGACGAGTTCCAGCCCGATCGAGGAGTTCTCGATGACGTTCTGCAGGTTCTCCAGCCCGGTCGGGTTGTCGATAGTCGGGATGGCGTACACGACGCCGCTGTTTGCCGGAATGTCATGCTCCTCGATTATCGCCTCGAAGAACGTCTTGGTCATCTCGGCCCGGTCGGCGTCCTCGGGGAGTCCCGACCGAAGCATGTACTCGACGCGGTCCGGATACTCGCGGGCCGCTTCCTCGCCGTAGAGGATCTTCTCCTCGCCGGTCAGGGCGTCCTCGTACGTCGCCATGCACGTCAGTGTCTTGATGATTCGGTTCTCCGTGCCGTGTTCGCCCGGCAGGGCAATGACGGTCCGGGTGCTCCCGAGTTTGACCCCGACCGGAACAGCGGCAGCGCCGTCCGACGACACACCGGCGTCCGATTCGGACCCGGTGCCGTCGTCCGCATCCTCGTCACTCATATACGGTCGTCCTTGTCGACCGCCCGATATATATCCTCTCCCTAGTATTCAGGACTGATAGCTGTCCTCTCAGGTGGCTGATACTGAAACCCCCTCGGTAGCGGGGATTCGAAGGAAAGAGCTGGTGCTGAAAACGAGCGTTACGTCATCGCAGTGAGCTTCGCGACGTAGACGAGACTCAGCATGTGGTCGTCGACGCTCAGTTCGTTGTCGTCGTTCGTCGCCGACTCGTCGATGCCGAGCAGATAGTCCGAGAGGTCGTCCTGTACGTCCTCGGTGATCCAGTCGATAGAGCGGTAGTAATCGAGCGCTTCGTCGGCCCCCTGATACCCGGAGTGCATCAGCAGGAACTCCAGCCACTCGAAGACCACGAACTCCGCGGCGTAGGTCTCGGGCAATGTTTCGAGATAGGGCTTCTCGTTGGCGTCGCCGCCGAGGAACGGCAGCAGTTCACGGTACAGCCCGGAGCGGAACGAACTCCCCGCAAGCACCTCTTCGTCGGAGTCGTCAAGGCCCATGTCGAGGCCCGTCGGGTCCGGGACGTCTTCGTCGCTCATCCCGTTCCCCCGCTGACGAGCCATCTTCCGTAACTCGTCGAGGTCGTAGTCGCGCGGGTTGATAGTCATGATACTGACCCTTCAATCTACACAATCATAAATCTTGCACACCGTCAGACGGCCGTCATGCACACGCTCGCGGGTGTTTCCGTCTCGTCCGCGTTCCGTCCCCCAGTTGCGACGTTGATAATCGGGACCACATTTTTATAGTGACTCGGAGTCGACCTGTGGACACTTGGATGATGAACCGGCAATCAGAAACCGGTCCAGCCCGCTTCTGTGTGACCAACGCGAAAGGCGGGACCGGAAAGACGACAGTTGCTATCAACGTAGCCGGTGCACTGAACGACCGCGGCCGGGACGTCCTCTTTATCGACCTCGATCCCCAGGGCAACGCCACGGAAGGCGTGGGTCTCGTCGAGGCGTACGACGCCGACCCCCCGACGCTGTTCGACGCACTGACCGGCGACCCATCGGCGCTGGGTGAGCTTATCTGCGAAGGCGAGGAGATGGACGTGATCCCCTCCAGCATCGATATGCTCCAGGCCGAGCACGAACTGACCATCGCCGACCTCATCGCCCGGGTCAACACCCAGGGCGGGGATATCGATCAGGCCGCGCTGGCCTCGTTCGCGATCAACATCACGCCGGAGATGGTCACGGGGTCACATGCGCTCGACACGCTCGACCGGGCGCTGTCGACGCTCAACGGGGACTACGACTACGTTATCATCGACTGCCCGCCGTTCTACGGGAAGCTGACCGACACCGGCATGTACGCCGCACAGAACGTCCTCATCCCCGCACTGACAGAAGCCACCTCCGAGCGGGCCATCGAACTGCTGATGGATCAGATGGCCGCGATGGAGCGCCAGACCGACGCGTCGATCAACACGCTCGGCGTCGTCGCCAATCGGGTCGAGACCACGTCCGAGGACGAGACGATGCTCGAATGGTTCAACATGGCGTTCCCGGACAGCCCGGTCTGGGAGGTCCGCAAACGGGTAGCGCTTCAGCGCGCGTTCAGCGCCGGCCAATCGATTTTCGCGACCGAGGAATCGTGTGACATGGCGGCCGTCTTCGAGGACATCGCCGCTGAACTCGACGAGCAGTTCGGCTTTACCGACACAGAGGTACCAGCATGAGTGACGACGAACGCATGGACAGGGCGGAGCGCATCCGGCAGATGCGCGAGGGGAACAAGGCAGAAACCACCGACGACACCGAGGAGACAGACGACGCCTCCGCGGACGGCTCCGGTGAGCAGCCCACCGACGAGGGCGAAACCGAGGAGACAGCAACCGAGGCTGCTGCCACGGACTCAGCGGCCGCCAGCGATGACGCGGCTGACGAAGCGGGTGCTGCCGATGAACAGGCCACCGACGACGGCGGCAGCGACACTGGCGCCGACGGCGCAGCGACTGATCAGAGCGACACTGACGCGATGGCCGCCGCACAGCGAGCGGCTGAGGCCTCCGCCCAGGTGTCCACTGAGAACGACGACACCGGTGTTGCCGACCAGCCGACGGACGACCTTTCGGCGTCGGCCAGCCCGATGCAGGGGCCGACCGGCGTCGAGTTGCCGGACCAGGAACTCATCGAGGAGGCGATGGCGTCGGACAACACCGCCACGACCGAAGGCGGCGCTCGCGCCGCGGCTATCGACGACGACGCGACCCAGACGGAAGAGATGGTCCGGGTACTCGAGTTCGCGCTCGGCGACGAGTACTACTGTCTCGACATCGACTACGTCGAGGAGATCGTCAAGCGCGAAACGGTCACCCGCGTTCCCAACACCGAAGACTACGTCGAGGGCGTCGTCGACCTCCGCGGGCAGATTACGACGATTCTCAACCCCAAGGAGATGATGGACATCGACAGCGATGGGACCGAGAATCTCATCGTCGTCTTCGACGCAGGTGTGTTCGAGGAACAGGGCGCGATGGGCTGGATCGTCGACGAGGTCCGACAGGTCGTCCCCGTCGCCGAATCTGAAGTGAACACCGCCCCAGTCGACGGCGAGTACATCAACGGCGTCGTCGACCGCGACGGCGAAGACGAGTTCGTCATCTGGATCGAACCCGACGACGTGCTCGGGAACGCGACCGCGGACGGCGAGGACTGACGCGCCGATCTACGGTTTTTGCGGTACTTTATTCGGGTTTCGTGTCCCTCGCATCGAGGTCCAACTCCTCGCTGACGAGATCGACCGCGTTCTGGACGGCTCCAACTGTTCCCAGATAGCCCGCGCCGACAGTCGTCTTGAGCGCCAGCGCGGCCCGCCCGGTGAGGATAGAGGGGCCGACCTTCGCCACGGCGTCGTCGCCGACCGAAACGAGCCACCCTGGGACATTGAACTGGTACTGGGTCAGTCGGGGCTGGAAATCGCCGGGGCCACCCTGCTGCTGGTCGACGAGCGTCCCGATGTTGTCCGCGGCCACGCGGGCCTCGCGGATGGCCGCCGCCGCGCTCGCCGGCACGGCCTCGCCGTCGCTGTCGACGACCCGGGCGGCGTCGCCGACGGCGAACGTCGACTCGCCGAGTCGGAGGTCCGCCCGGACGACGGGGCGGTCGGCATCGAGCGCTGGCGACCCCTCGATACCGCCGGTCCAGACGAACTGGTCCATCGCTAGGTCCGTGCCGTCCTCGAGCGCAATCGCGTCGGCATCGGCTCCGGTCACGCCCGTTCCGGTCCTGACTGTCACGCCGGCGTCGACCAGCGCGTCGTGGACGGCCGACTGGAACGACGCCGGGAACGACGGCGCGACGGCGTCTTCCTGTTCGAGCAGCAGCACCTCGATATCGCTGTCCGAGGCCATTTCGGCCAGTTCGCCGGCCACCTGCACGCCAGACAGGCCAGCGCCGCCGACGACCACGCGGTCGCCGTCGCCGAGGTCGAGGAACTGCTCGCGGATCTCGCGGGCGTCGTCGAGGCGCTTCAGCGGCGCCGCGTGCTCGCGCACGCCCGGAAGGTCGTAGAAGGCCGTTCGTGCACCGAGACACACCGCCCCCACGTCGTAGGACAGCGTCTCCGAGCCGTCAAGCGTCGCCGTCCCTTCGTCGGTCGATACGTCCGTGACCGTTGCCTGTCGGACCTCGCAGTCGAGGACAGCGTCGAGGTCGACAGTGATCTCGTCGGCCAGCGACGGCCGGCGGACGACCCGGTGGAGTTCGTGCTGGACGAGGTGTTCGGGCTCCTCGTCGACGACGACCAGCGAGACGCTATCGGGGAGAGTCTGTTCGAGCTTTCTGGCGAGCGTGAGCCCGGCGTATCCGGCTCCGAGAACGGCGACGCGCATTGTGTTCTCCGGTTAGGACGGCGTCGGGTTAACCCTGTGCTCGGGAGCGACGATTCGATCAGTGCCGGTTCAGAACAGCGCCTTGTCCTCGTCGAGAATCTGTGCGGGGCCGCCAACATCCCAGACGCGGGTGTCGACGCCGCAGTCGGCGACCGTCTCTTCGACGCGGCCGACGTACTCCTCAGTCGTATTGATGTAGACGCTCGCGCCGGTGTCGACGGAAAAGTACACCGGCACGTCCTCGGTGTTCCGGAGCTCCCGGACGGCGTTGAAAATCTCGATGGTGCGAGGCTGCCAGTACACCCAGCCGGCGGGACCGGTCATCGTCGCGGCGGCCAGCGACAGCGAGTCCTTCTCGGCGAGGTCGAAGACGGCGTCGAAATCGCCGTCGTACAGCGCGTCGCGCATGTCCGAGATCTGGCCGTGGATGTGGGCCATCCGCGACTCGAACATGTGGCTCTCGGCAGCCTCCTTGTGGGCTTCCTCGGTTTCCTTGTAGGATGGGACCATCCCGGCGACGATCCGCAGGTCGTCTTCGAGGTCCGTCTCAATGCGCTCGCTCCGACAGTCCTTGTCATTCATGCCGGTCCGCAGGTGGGAGAACGCGCCCGTCACCGCGCGAGCGGCCGAGGAGGAGCCGCGCCGGGCGACGGTCGATATTTCCGGTCGTGTCATGTCAAGGCCCGCCGCCTCAACGAGGGCCATTGCCGCGGCGGCAAAGCCCGACGAGGAGGAGCCAAAGCCGATGTTCGTCGGGAAGTTGTTCGCCGACTCGAAGCGGACGCCGTGGTCGATGTCCGCGAGGTCGCGGACGTGGTCCACGACGGCGTCGATACGCTCGGCCCCGCGGCCGGTGACCGTTTCGCCGTCGATGACGTACACGTCCTCCTCGCGGTTCGGGTCGAAGGCGGCCGTCGTCTTCGAGTGGCTCGGTGCGGTACAGACGGAGATGCTGTCGTGGTACGGCAGTCGCAGTTCCTCGTCTCGCATCCCGTGGTACTTGACCAGCCCCTGAATCGGATGTGCCTTCGCGGTCGCTTTCATACCTCACCCTTCCGGGCCGGTCACTTTGCTATTGCGAACCGCCGTCGCCGACGCGGTACTGACGGCGGCCGCGCGGGAGGTGTCGTCTCAGTACTCGGGGTTCTCCTCGCGGATGCCCTCCCGCTTGTTGACGAGGCGGGCGAGCGTGAACAGGGCGTCCGAGAGCCGGTTCAGGTAGATGATAGCCGTCTCGTTGACACCGGCCTCCTCGGCAGCAAAGGAGACGCAGCGGCGCTCTGCGCGCCGACAGACCGCGCGGGCGTGGTGGAGCTTCGCCCCCGGCTCCGATCCGGAGGGAAGGATGAACGATTCGAGCGGGTCAAGCTCCGAATCGGCCTCGTCGATGAGGTCTTCGAGCGTCTCGACGTGGGACTCCTGTATCCGTGGGTCGTCCTCGTCGGGGTCGGGGTTGGCGAAGTCGGCCTGAACGATGTGGAGGTGGTTCTGGATGACGCGGAGCTTTTCGTCGATGTCATCGTGGCCGGTCGGCCTGACGACGCCGACCAGTGCGTTCACTTCGTCGACGGTGCCGTACGCCTCGATGCGGCGGCTGTCCTTCGACACCCGCTCCATGTTCCGGAGATCAGTCTGGCCCTGGTCGCCGCGGCCGGTGTAGATAGTCATAGCTGGATCTGGCACTGCCAGCGTCTTATAGCCGTGGGCGAATCGTTGGGGCGCGCGGGCGGCCGAGCCCCGTGGCGACTGTGAACCGCTAGCTCCGTGTTCAGAGCCGGCGGCGGACCTCTGAGAGCGCAGCCGGTGAGATATCCAGTTCGGCAAACAGCGCCTCGCGCTCGGCGTCGTCCCCGTGGCCAGCGACGAAGCCGTTGAGCCGGGCGGCGACCGTCGAATCGACGAACGCATCGCCGTAGATATCTTCAAGTTCATCGGCGACCACTGGCGTCGAGCGGAGTTCGTACTTCTGGTGGTAGTCTTCCGCCAGGTAGAACTGGTCGAGGGTTTCGATGGCCGTCTCGACTGACCTACCCGTCCGCGATTCGAGTTCCTCGCGCGTCCGCTTGGCGGTTTCACGCTGCTGATCGTTATGAGCCAGCACCACGCCGCGGTACTGGCGTTTCCGAGGGGCGGAAAACGGCGTATGGTTCGCCCAGAACACGGCAAGCAGGTCCTCGTAGC
Organism: Haloarcula sp. CBA1115; assembly: GCF_000827835.1. Taxonomy (NCBI): domain Archaea; kingdom Methanobacteriati; phylum Methanobacteriota; class Halobacteria; order Halobacteriales; family Haloarculaceae; genus Haloarcula; species Haloarcula sp. CBA1115. The sequence continues at coordinate 596,696 of NZ_CP010529.1, forward strand.
GCACCGCCTCGGGGTCGTACTCGACCTGGACGACCTCGGTGTGGTCGCCCAGCGAGTAGTAACTGGGGTCCAGGTCGGTGCCGCCGGCGTAGCCGACTCGTGTCCTGACCACGCCCGGTGTCGCGCCGAAGCGGGCGTCTGGCCCCCAGAAACAGCCCATGCCGAACGTCGCCGTCTCGGTCGCCGACGGCGGCAGCGATTCAGCGTCGACGGCCAGTTCGGTCGGATGAGTCGGCTCGTACGCACTCGGAATCATACTGGGATACAGGGGTTCGAGCGGTTTGCCCCCTTCGACGCCCCGAGTGGAACCGGGAAATTCAACTGTACCCCCGCGGAAACAACTGGATATGGGCCTCGAACTCGAACACTACTGTCCTGAATGCGAAGAGTACCGCGACTTCTGGAAGGTCGCGAGCACGACGATGCACCTGGGGACCAAGATCAAGTGGCACTGCCCGGAGTGTGACTACGGGTTCGTCCGCATCGACGGCGAAGTCGACACCGGCCAGGCGGCATAGCTCTCCGGAGCGGTATAGAGACCTCTTAGCAGCCGTTTTACACCGTCCCTGAGAGGTATCCATTACCGATGAGTCTCGACCCGGACGGTGCGGGAAACGCGACCGCCGAGCGAACGCAGGCCCCGCACGACCTGTCGATGACCGTGGTTGAGTACACCGGCGAACCGGACCGCTGTACCGTGTCACCGCGGGGGCTCTCCGGCATTGCCAAGCTATCGACGTGGATTACCGTGGACAAGGACATCGTCGTCAACCTGGATGCGATGCGGTGACCGAGAGTTTTTACCGGGGAACCACGGACCTAGAACCGATGAGTATCGAGGTCCTACTGGTAGACGAGGACGTAGACGTTCTGGACATCGTCGGGACGTTTCTGGGACAGGAAGACGAGTTCGAGATCACGACGGAAGCCGACCCAGAGGCGGCACTGGACCTGGCAACTGACGGCGATTTCGACGCCGTCGTCAGTGACTACAAGATGCCCCGGCTCGACGGGATGGAGCTATGTGCCGCGCTCCGGGAGAACGACGTCGACATCCCGTTCCTGCTGTTTACGGCCCGCGAGTACGACGACGTCGCAGATGCTGCCGCGGAACATGGCGTCACTGCCGTGGTTCAGAAGGGGACGGGCACGGAGCAGTACAGCGTGCTCGCCGACCGGATCCGCGACGCCATCTAAGTATCCAACCGAGGCAGTTCTAGCGTGACGACTGTCCCGCCGTCCCGACCGCTAGCGAAGTCGACGGTGCCGCCGTAGGTTTCGGTCACCCAGACGACCAGCCACAGGCCGAGGCCGGTCCCGTGGCGGAGTTGTGTAATCGGTTCGTCGCCGGTCACGACGTCGAGTTCGTGCTGTGGAATCCCCGGGCCGTCGTCGGCGACAGTGATTGAGACGGTTCGCTGGTCGGCCGTCACGTCGACGCTAATCGACGGGTCGTCGCCGGCATGTTCGAGGCTGTTTTCGAGGAGTTCACCGAGAATTCGGTGTAGCCGCCCATCACCCGCCGTAACCGACACATCCGGGAGGTCTGTTTTGATTTCACCGGCATACTCGTCGTGATACGAGGATACGGTATCCGTAACGGTTGCGGGCACGTTGACCGGGGCCGCGCCGTACTGGTCGCGGCGAACGGAACGCTCCATGTCGCGCGCCCGCTCACTCAGCGACGCCATCTCCTCCGCCTTTCGCTGAAGTCTGTGGAGAATGGCTCGCTGGTCCTCGTCGTCGATTCGCTCGTCCAGCGCGTCAGCCATCCCGAGGACGACAGTCAGGTCGTTCCGGAGGTTGTGCCGAAGGACGCGGTTGAGCAGTTTCAGCCGGCGTTCGCGCTCGCGCTGCTCAGTGATGTCGGTGTAGATACCGAACCCGCGGACGCTGTCGCCGTCCCGGCTGTACGGCACGCCCCGGAAGAGGAAGTCACGGAACCCCGTCTCGGTCATCAGTCGGAGTTCGGTCTGGAAGGGGTCGCCGTTCGCCCGTCGGTCGTCGAACTGGGGCAGTTCGTCGTGTGCAGTGTCCGGTGGTCGGAGGAGGTCGGAGAGTGGGCTGTCGACGGCTGTGTCCTCGCCGTACCCGAACACGTCGGAGAACGCGGGGTTGACCGACCTGACGACCGACTCGTCCGCGACCGTCTCCGTTTCGATGACGGCGTCTGGGAGCGTGTTGAACAGGTACGAGAACCGGTCACGCTCGTCTTTCAGCTCTGCCCGCGCCTGCTTGAGTTCGGTCAGGTCCCGGACGACGCCGACAGTGCCGCGGAACTGGTCCGCGTCGAGCAGCGAGACCTCGATTTCGGCCGGACGCGTCCCTCCGCTGGCCGTTTCCAGCGCCGCTTCGAGCTGGACCGCCCCGGTTCCGCCCGCGCGGCAGAGGTCGCCGATACGACAGGCGAACTCGTCGATAGTGTCCTGGTCGAGAACAACGCGCGGATGCTGGCCCAGAAGCGTCGCCCGCTCGTAGCCGAGCCACTCCGCGAGCGGTTCGGTGACCAGCTGGAACCGACCCTCGTCGTCGAGGACGTACATCATGTCACGGACGTTCTCGAACACTGACTCGTACCGTAACAGGCTTCGCTCACGCTCGACGCGGTCGAACGCGGCGGCTGCATTGGACGCGAGAATCTTGCCGACGGAGACGTCCGACTCGGTGAACTCGTGGCCCTGTCGCGCACCGATGCTCACGACTCCGTGGTCCCCCATCGGGAGGTACATCACCGCTGTCAGCACGTCGGAGTCGTAGTTGTCGATCCGCTCGAACTCGTCAACGATCAGCGGCTCGTCGCGCTGGAACGCGTCGCCGGGGAACCCTTCGTCGGCGTCGTACACCGGTCGTTCCGGGACCTTGTCGCTGGCTGCGACCGGTCGGAGTGTGTCCGCCTCCTCGTCGTACAGCCTGACGAGCGAGTGGTCGAACCCGAGATCCGACTCAGTCGCCTCGATGACTGTTTCGGCGACCTCCTGGGGTGTCTTGGCCTGCATGAGCGACCGAGTCGTATCAAGCAGTCCGGACAGCGCCTCGTCGCGCCGTTTCTGTTCCGTGATATCCCGGATGACGCCCGCGGTCCCGGCGAATCGCTCGTCGTCGTCGTACAGCAGCGTCATGTGGTCCTGGGCGGGGAACGAGTTCCCCGACGCCTGCTGGATCTCCAGCTCGAACGATTCCTCGTCGTCGCGGTCCCCGAATATCATCTCCTGAACGATTGATTCGGCGCGCTCGACGACGGCGTCGTTCTTGATGAACCCGGTGTAGGCGCCGAGCAGCTCCGACTCGGAGTAGCCAGTGAGGTCGGTCATTGCTTGGTTGACGAACTCGAAATACCCCTCTGAGTCGAGCGCATAGACGCCGTCGTCGACCGCTTCGATGATGTTCTCGTATCGTTCGAGTTCGTCCTCGCGGCGGCGGCGTTCGAGTTCGCGGTTCATCCATTCGGTCAGCAGTTCGAGAAACGCCTGCTCCGAGTCCGAAAACGGCTCCGGACGCGGGTCGCTGTCGGCGAAACACAGCGTCCCGTAGGTCGTCCCGTTGACGCTGAGTTCGCTCCCGATATAGCAGGACATCCCGGTTTTCTGGGCGATTGGTGGACCGCCCGCCACGTCGGTAGCGTCGGCGACCTCGTACATCTCGCCGGTCTCGATGACCCGATCACAGTAGGTGTCCGCAATCGGGGTCGTGGCCCCGGGCTCGAAGCGGGGGTGATCGCCGACCATTACCGCGATCTCGTGTGTCCCGTCCGCGATCCGGTTCAGAAAGCCAAGTGACACGCCGAGCCGCTGGCATCCGATTTCGAGGACTCGTTCGACCGTTTCGGTCTCCGTGAGCCCGTCTTCCGTTGCGAGCTGTGCTAGCTTCCGAAGCGCCGCGTTGTTCGTCTGTAGCTCGTGCTTGCGCTCGATGGGATCGGCTGGACTGTCGGCGCTCGTGTCGGTCCCTGTCAGGATGTCGCCGACCCGTGTCGCCAGGTCCACATCGCTCCGCGGGACGTACTCAGTAACGGCCAACTGCGTCGCACGGGCGGCGACCTCGCCGTCCGGTTCGGCCGTACAGAGAACGATCGGGAGGGCGTCGTATTGCTCGCGTATCGCCGCCAGCACGTCCAGACCCGTTTCGTCCCCCGGGAGCTCTTGCTCGCAGATGACGGCGGCGTAGTCGCGGTCGGCCAGCTCCGACAGCGCGTCTGCCGCGCTGGTGACTGGCGTAACTGCAACCGATGCGTCAGGTGTGGCTGTGTCCGCGTCGACAAGACCCACGTACAACAGGTGCGGCGTATCGGACATAGCGTTGCGTTGTAACTGCTATACAACGGGGTGGCATATACGCTCGGGCGGGAGTATCAATTGTCGAAACGAGCAGCTACGTGTCGTCAAGCGCTTGCCAGGAGAGCCGCGGGTTTCGGGCCGCAGTCGCCTGGTCGATGCGTTTCGCCGCCGGACGCGACGGCGCGTCGGCCAGTTCGGCGTCGGAGTCGCCGGCCACGGCGTTGAACGCGGCCGCGAGCTGGTCCAGCGAGCGTTTGGTTTCGCTCTCCGTGGGCTCGGTCATCAGCGCCTCGTCGACGATTTCGGGCCACTTCGTCGTCGGCGGGTGGACGCCGTAATCGAGCATCCGCTTGGCCGCGTCAGCAGCGTCCTGCTCGCCCGCGCTGGCGACGAACTCGTGATGGAACGGGCCAAATGGCACCTCGTACTCTATCTGCTCGGCGAGGTAGTTCGCGTTCAGCACGGCCTTCGCGCTGGCGTCCCGGAGTCCCTCGTCGCCAAGTCTGGCGATGTAGGCGAAGGTCTTGAGCAGTACCGGCCAGTTACCGTAGAAGCCGTGGACCTTCCCGATGGAGTTGTCCGGCTCGTAGTGTTCGTAGTTGCCGCCGCGCTCTCTGACGTGTGGGTTCGGGAGGAACTGGGCCAGTTCCTCGCGGACGCCGACCGGGCCGGCCCGGGGCCGCCGCCACCGTGGGGCGTCGCGAACGTCTTGTGGACGTTGTAGTGCATCACGTCGAAGCCCATGTCGCCGGGGCGAGCGCGCCCGAGCAGGGCGTTGAGGTTCGCGCCGTCGTAGTACAGCAGGCCGCCGGCGTCGTGGACGATGTCGGCGATGTGCTCGATGTCGCGCTCGAACAGCCCCAGCGTGTTGGGGTTCGTGAGCATCAGCGCGGCGGTGTCGTCGCCGACAGCCGCCTCCAGCGCTTCGATGTCGACCCGGCCGTCGTCGCCGCTCGGGAGCTCGACGACCTCGTAGCCGGCCATCGCCGCCGTCGCGAAGTTCGTGCCGTGGGCCGAGTCCGGGATGACGACCTCCGTGCGCTCGTCGTCGTTATGCTGGTGGTAGGCTTTCGCTATCTGTATCCCGGTGAACTCGCCAGCCGCGCCGGCCGGGGGCTGTAGCGTCACCGCGTCCATCCCGCCGATGCGGCCGAGGTAATCCTGCAGGCGGTGACACAGCGCCAGCGTCCCCTGCACCGTCGAATCGGGCCGGTCCGGGTGGATGGCGGCGTCCGCCCGTGCAGCCACGTCCTCGGTGAAGGAGGGGTTGTACTTCATCGTACACGAGCCGAGCGGGAACGGCCCGCTCTCGACGCCGTAGTTCATCTGCGAGAGGCGCGTATAGTGCCGGGCCAGTTCAGGCTCGGCCGGGTCCGGCAGGGAGAGCGAGTCCCGCGTCAGGTCGTCGGGCAGCGGCGAGTCTTCGGTGTCGACCGTCTCGCTGGCTTTCTCCGAGAGCAGCGGCTCGTACCGGTCGTCGCTGTCGTCGGTCCAGCGCGCCTGGTCGTATTTCACGCGAGACACCCCCGTGTCGAGCGTGACGCTCGTGGGACGCGGTTTGTCTCACGGTGTTTCGCCGAGTAGCGCGAGGCGAGTGTCACTTCGCCACCTCCCGGAACGCCGCCACGAACTCGTCTGTGGCGTCAGCAGTGGTCTCGGTCGCACACACCTGCACTAAGTGGTCGTCGACCGCGTGGACCGCGAAGCCCTCGCTCGCGAGGTCGGCCACGATTGCGCTGGCCGGCTGGTCCGTGCGGGCGAGGAACTCCCGGAAGTGGTGGCGGCCGTGAATCGGGGCTTTCACGCCGACGATGTCGTCGAGGCGGTCAGATAGGTCACGAGCGCGGGTCACACAGTCCTCGGCGAGGTCGACCAGTCCGTCCGGGCCGAGCCACGCGGCGTGCATCGCAGTCCGAAGCGCGACCCACGCCTGATTCGTACAGATGTTGGAGGTGGCCCGCTCCTTGCGGATGTGTTGCTCCCGCGTCTGGAGCGTCAGCGTGTACGCGCGGCGGTCGGCGGCGTCTTCGCTGGCCCCGACCAGCCGACCGGGGACCTGCCGCAGATACTCCTCGCGGGTGACGAACATTCCGAGGCCGAATCCGTAGGCGGTCCCGGTCCCCAGCGACGCGGCGTCGCCGACGACTACGTCGGCTCCGACATCGGCCGGGCGCTCCAGCAGGGACAGCGCGATGGGGTCCGAGCCGAGACAGAACAGCGCCTCGTGGTCGTGGGCCAGGTCGCCGACAACCCCGAGCCGTTCCTCGATAACGCCCCGGACCGTCGGCGACTCGGCGTACACCATCGCGGTGTCGTCGCCTATCTGGTCGGCCAGCGCCGCCACGTCGACGACGCCGTCGGTCATCGGGTATGACTCGACCGTGAGGGCCGGTCCTTCGGCGTAGTTCGACAGAACGGTGCGTTTGCCCTCCCGGAGGTGCTCGGGAACCAGAATCCGGTCGCCCGAGACCGAACGGACGCGCTGGGAGAGCGTCGCCGCCTCGCCCAGCGCCGTCGCGTCGTCGTACATCGAGCAGTTGGCGACGCCCAGTCCCGTGAGTTCGACCAGCATCGACTGGAACTCGAACAACGCTTGGAGAAAGCCCTGTGCGACCTCTGGCTGGTACTGCGTGTAGGAGGTCAGGAACTCCGAGCGGCCGGCGAGGTCGTCAACGACGCTCGGGACGTAGTGGTCGTAGTGGCCGCGGCCGAGAAACTCGGTGAGGTCGGCGTTGCGGCCCAGGAGGCCGGCGACTTCCCGGCGCGCCGCCCGCTCGCTCCGGGCGTCGATACCGAACTCGCCGTCGAAGGCGACGGACTCGGGAACGTCGAACAGCGATTCGAGGTCGTCGGCCCCGACTGCATCGAGCATCGCCGCGGTCTCTGCGGCCGTCTGCGGTGCGTACGGACTGCCTGTTGCGTGTGAGTCACTATCGCTCATTGGAGAACCACCCAGTAGCGCCGGGGTGACATGATATCGACAGCTAGCGACCGTGCCCACATTAGGTTACTCCTTTCACCCCCGCAGGGACCGCTGCCACCGAGGGTTACTCGATCTGGTCGCGGTACGCGTCGGGTGAAAGCAGGTCGTCGCTCTCGTCGGCTATCTCGACCTCAAGCATCCACCCGTCACCGAACGGGTCCTCGTTCAGCAGTTCCGGCTCGTCGCGGAGCCGGTCGTTGACTGCTGTGACGGTGCCGGAGACGGGGGCGTACACGTCGGACACGGCCTTGATAGACTCCACTACGCCGAAGTCCTCGCCCGCGGTCAGCTCCGCCCCTGCCTCGGGCAGTTCGACGAACACCACGTCGCCGAGTTCGTCCTGTGCGAACGCCGTGATGCCGACCTCAGCGGTGTCGCCGGAGACGCGTACCCATTCGTGTGACTCCAGATATCGCAGGTCGTCGGGAACGTCGAAGCTCATCTATCGAGGAATGGTGTGCTCCTGGTACGTGCTTTCTTCGGTTCGCCGCGGACGACAACGCGGACGGACTCGTCCGGTTGGGCGTACGCCGTCGGGACGTAGGCGAGGGCAATCGGCGCTCCCAGCGTCGGACTCATCGTACCGCTGGTGATGTGACCGATCGGCTCTCCGTCCGGCGTCGTCACGTCGTACCCGTGACGCGGGACGCCGCGGTCGATGAGTTCGATGCCGATGAGCTTCTCTTCGGGACCGTCAGCGGCGACGCCCTCCAGTGCGTCCCGACCGACGAACTCCGTATCTAGTTTGACGGTCCAGCCGATACCGGCCTCGTAAGGCGTCCTGGGCTCGTCGACCGGGTGGAACTCCTGCCCGGAGAGCAGAAAACCCATCTCCAACCGGAGGGTGTCGCGCGCGCCGAGCCCGCAGGGCTGGCACTCAAGCGCGCCCCAGACCGCCTCGGCTTCGTCGGGCGGACAGAGGATTTCGAAGCCGCGTTCGCCCGTGTATCCCGTCCGAGCGATCAACGAGTCGACACCGGCGACAGCCCCGTCAGCCACCTCGAACCGCGACAGGGCAGCGAGCGAGACATCTGTCTCGGCTGCCAGCAGGTCCGGCGCGTCAGGCCCCTGGACGGCGATCATCGCGTACTCCTCGGTCCGGTTCGTCACCGTCGCGTCGATCCCCCGCTCGTCCCGCTCAGAGAGCCACCGTTCGGTCATTTCCCCGTCGTGCCCGGCGTTCGGGATGAACAGGAACTCGTCGGCCGCGCCTTCGGGCAATCGGTAGACGACGGTGTCGTCCAGCATAATTCCGTCCTCGTCTGTGATGGCCCCGTACTGGGCCTCGCCCGGGTCCAGCACGGTCACGTCGTTGGTGGTCAGCCGCTGTGTCAGCGTCGCCGCGTCCGGCCCGGACACGGTTATCTGTCCCATGTGTGAAACGTCGAACTTCCCGGCTTCGCTCCGGACAGCCTCATGTTCCGTGCGGATCGACTCGAACTCGACCGGCATCTCCCACCCGCCGAAATCGGTGAACGAAGCGTCGGATCGCTGGTGAACCGCAGAGAGCGGTGGTGCCCGCAGTGTCATACGCGGACCTCTCGTACCGCGTGGTCTTACCGTTTGGCCCTTGACCGCCTGTGGCCTCGCGATAAACCATATGTGGCGATATCAAATCCCGGATTGCGGTATAGTAGCCATTGAAAATCAATGCACACCTGATCGCACGACGGCAGTGCGATCAGTGTTAAATCGTTTCAATTGTTACTATAGATGGAGCGACAGAACCGGGACGGAAAATAAGCAGTCGTCTTCCTTACTCGCTTCGCGCCTGCGGAAACACGATCTTGACTGGTGTTCCGCCGTCGTCGTGGTCCTCGTCCATCGTCACGGACCCGCCGAGTCGTCGGGCAAGCCACATGACTGCCCACAGTCCGAGCCCACGGCTGTGTGCCACTGGCCCTTCCGTCTCCGAAGCCAGGACATTGCGCTCCATCTCGGGTATCGCGGAGCCATCGGTATCGACGCTGACTGTCACCTGTCCCGACGGTGTCTCTTCGGCCGTAAGTTCGACAGTTGGGTCGGCCAGGTCACTGTATTCCAGAGCGTTCTCGAGGAGAATCTCCAGTACCAGGTCGATAGCCATCCTGTCACCCGAAACCTCCGCATCAGTGGGTGCGATTTCAATGGTGACTCTGGGGTGCTGTTCTGTGAGGTCATCTTGGACATCATTGAAGACCTGCCGGAGGTGGACTGTCCCGCTTCGGAGGTCTCGATCAATGACACGGTCGAACGACCGTGCCCGCTCGGCCAGTGAGTCGAGTTCTTTCGAGGCGTTTTCGATTCTATCGATATGTCCCTTAGTGGCATCAACGGGGAGCTCAGACGAGGTGAGTTCTTCCTTGAGGAGCCTCGAATTGCCCCGTATCACGGTCAGCTTGTTTCGGATATTGTGTCGGAGGATCCGACTCATGACCATTAGCCGCTGCTCTCGCTCCTTGTCCTTCGTGATGTCGCGGACGATGCCTCGCAGTTTCGGTGTCCCGTCCCGGACAGTTTTTTCCGCACGGAGTCGGAACCAGCGCTCGGTTTCGTCCGCGGTCTGGCGGCGTGCCTCTATCTCCATCGGTTCGCCGGTTTCACAACAGGTCTTGATCGCGTCGCGAACGACCGCTCTATCGTCGGGGTGGTACTGCTCGATAGCCTCCTCAAGCGTCGGATTGTACTCTGGCGTCCCGTAGAGGCGTTTCATCCCGGTAGTTCCCTCTATCATACCCGTCTCCAGATCGAGTTCCCACCCGCCAACGTCGGCCAGGGTTTCGGTCCCGACCAGCCACTCTAGTTGCTCCCCCCTCTGTTTTAATCCCGTTACGTCGTCCAGACCAACGACGACGCGCTCAACAGTCCCGTCCTCACCCAGTATCGGCGCGGCATTGCTCGAAAGCCACCGCTCGCTCCCGTCGGCAAGTTCTATCCAGTGCTCGAACCCGAACACCGGTTCACCCGAGTCAAGCACCTGCGTGACTGGGTGTTCCGAATTGGGGATCGGTGTCCCGTCTTCGTAGTATATGTTCCACTCCGGTTGGGTGTATCGTCTCTGAGTGATTTTCTCGCGTTCGAGACCGAGCAGTTCCTCGGCGCGCTCGTTAGCTAGCGAGATTCTGCCAGATCGTTCTACGGCGACGATGCCAACCGGACTGACCTCAAACACACGCTCAATGAGGGCTTGCTTTTCTTCCCGCCGCTTACGCTGTGTGATATCTTCTGCCAGCCATAGCACGCGCCCCACGTTATCACCGCCGACCGGCGTGACACGAGCCTCGAAATATCGCTCTCCGTGGTCAAGCGATAGCTGGTACTCGATATCCTGCTGTTCACCCGTTTGTAAAACGTCCTCGATAATCGCGTGGAACTGGTCGGCCTGTGCTGTAGAGAAAATATCCCAGAGATCCGCTCCTAGCAGTGTTTCCGGATCTTTGAAAAACAATGCCCCGTTGTGGGCGTTGTGAATGACATCGACAAAGGTGCCGTCGGCGTCTATGACCAGAGCCGGATCGGAAATTATCTCACAGAGCCCGTTTAGTACGTCTTGGTCGTGAAGATGTCCTTCACTCATAGTCAAGTCCCACGCATTGTTGCTGGCTGACTGTGGACGGTGGTGCGTCCATAGTGTGAGGGGGGAATCATCCTAAGCTTTGTGTCGCACCATTCTATATAGCGGAAAAAGGTTTACCGACCGAAGCGGCACGCATAAGCGGACCGGGCAGGGAAAAGGGCGCATGGAGCTGTTTCGTCGGATATTCGGGGAGAAAGACTCGCAACAGCGCGTTGGACTGTTCGTCGACGGGCCGAACGTACTCAGGTCTGAGTTCGATGTCGACCTCGACGAGGTCCGGGACATTGCAGTCGAATACGGCCCGCTGGCGTTGACTCGCCTCTACGTCGACCAGAACGCCTCGCCGGGGCTGATTCAGGCCGCCGAGGCCCGCGGCTTCGAGGTCCGAACCACCAGCGGTGACGTCGATGTGCGACTCGCCGTTGACGCGACAGACGCCGTCGCCTCGGGACAGATCGACATCTTGGTCGTCGCCTCGCGGGACACGGATTTCAAGCCGGCGCTGGAAGTGGCCGCACGGGAAGGGGTCAAAACGGTCGCCATCGCGCCGGGAGAGTATGGCCGCTCCGACGCGTTACGCAACGCGGCCGAAGACGCAGTGACGCTCTGAGGGCCGAACTCCGTGACGCCAACTGTTTTTTCCGCCAGTGCCATTGGCCACGTATGGACATCGACGACACGCCGGTACTGGACAACCACCTCCATCTCGATCCGGTCAACGGCCGGAACGTCGCGGCAGCCGAGGAATTCGCCTCACAGGGTGGCACACACCTGCTAGTGCTCAACAAGCCGTCCTGGCACCTCGTCGAGAAGGCGACAGCGGCGGAGACGTTCCGCGAGGTGTTCGACCTCACCGTCGAGGCCGCTGCCGCCGCGACCGAGGTACTGGACGGCCGCGCCTGGCCTGTCCTCGGGGTCCACCCGGCGCTGATTTCGAAACTCGTTGATGACGGCTACACGCCGCCGGAAGCACGGGACATCATGCAGACCGGCCTCGACGTGGCGGCGGAGTACGTCGATAACGGTGACGCGCTCGCGATGAAGTCCGGGCGACCGCACTACGACGTTGACGACGCCGTCTGGGAGGCCTCCAATGCGGTGATGTGTCACGGGTTCGAACGGGCCGCCGACGTAGGTTGTGCGATACAGCTCCATACCGAAGGCGGCGAAGACTTTGAAGCAGTGGCTGGCTGGGCCGAAGACCGTGGCCTCGACCGTATGCAGGTCGTCAAACACTACTCCGGCGGGCGGCTCCGTGGCCCAGTCAAATCAGTGCTTGCGGATAAGGACGAACTGAAGATTGCGGTTGAGACGGACGAGCCGTTCCTGATGGAGACCGATTATATCGACGACCCGGACCGCCCGGGAGCGGTGCTGGGGCCGAAAACGGTGCCACGGCGTGTCCGCTGGCTGCTGGAGAACGGACACGAGGACGCAGTCAGAACGGCACACGTCGAGACGCCGAAGGCGGTGTACGGCATCGACACCGAAGCGACGTTACAGCGATAGTACAGGCTACCCGAACTTGCCAGTAATGTAGTCCTCGACGCGCTGGCTATCGGGATTCTCGAAGATTTTGTCCGTGTCGTCGAACTCGACCAGCTCGCCACCGGTGAGGAAGACGGCGGTCTTGTCCGAGATACGGGCCGCCTGCTGCATGTTGTGAGTGACGATGACAACGGTGAACTCCTCGGCCAGTTCCTCGATGAGGTCCTCGATCTTCGAGGTGGCAATCGGGTCAAGCGCCGACGCCGGCTCGTCCATCAGAATGACATCCGGGTCGACGGCAATAGCGCGGGCGATGCAGAGCCGCTGTTGCTGGCCGCCCGAGAGGTCGAGCGCGCTCTTGTCTAGCTGGTCTTTGACCTCATCCCACAGTGCGGCGCGCTTGAGTGCCGTCTCGACTTTCTCGTCTATGTCCTCCGTCTGGTCCTGAATCCGGAGGCCGTAAGCGACGTTGTCGTAGATGCTCTTCGGGAAGGGGTTGGGGTGCTGGAACACCATTCCGATGCGTCGCCGCAGCGCCACCGGGTCCACGTCGGCATCGTAGACGTTTTTCCCCTCGAAGTAGAGGTCTCCCTCGACTCGCGCCGCGTCGATGAGATCGTTCATGCGGTTGATACACCGCAGGAACGTGGACTTGCCACAGCCGGAGGGTCCGATCATGGCCGTCACCTGTTTTTCCGGGATGGCCAAGTCGATACCCTGTAGCGCCTGCGTCTCGCCGTAGAACACGTTCAGGTCGCGGGACTCGATGACTGGCTTCCCCGTCTCGCCCGCGTTCGCGTCCGTTCCCTCCACGTCGATCGACTGGTCGACGAGGGGGTCGCCGGACGGGTCCGGCGACGACGCGGCTGTTTCAGTGGTCGGTGTGGGCTCGGTACTCTCGTTGCTCGTCATCTCGTTCTCTGTCATGAATTATCCTGTTCGCTGATACCGGTTCCGGATGACAATCGCTGTCGCGTTCATCACCAGCAACACTGCAAGCAGTGTAATCACGCCGGCCGCCAGCACGCCGTGGCGGAACGACGGGTCCAGTTCCGACGACCATGAGAAAATCTGGCGTGGCATCATGCTCGCCACGTCGAAGAAGCTATTCGGCGCGAGCCGGACCGACGCCGCCGCCCCGATCATCAGCAGCGGGGCCGTTTCGCCGATGGCCCGACCCAGCGCCAGTATCGTCCCGGTCAGAATGCCCGGAAGTGCTTCAGGGAGGACGACCTGCCGGATCGTCTGCCAGCGGGTCGCCCCCATTCCGTAGGAGGCCTGTCGGAACGAGTCGGGGACGGATCGAATCGCCTCCTGTGCGGAGATGATCACAATCGGGAGGATCAACAGGCCGACCGCGAGGCCGGCGACGATGACGGAGCCCTGGGGCCACTGGAGAACTCGGATGAAAAGCGCCAGTCCGAGCAGGCCGTACACGACCGACGGCACACCGGCGAGGTTCCCGATGTTGATTTCGATGAGTGTGACGAACTTGCCCATCAGCCCCTGGGAGGGTGCGTACTCCTCAAGGTAGATCGCCGCCCCGACGCCGACCGGGAACGTGGTGAGCACGATCACGATAATCATCATCACCGAGCCGACCATCGAAGGGTAGATACCGGCATCGGCGGCGGTCCGTGAGGTCGCGCTCGTCAGGAACCCCCAGTCGAGCCAGGGGTCCGGTCCGGCAAACCCGAGCGCGCCGGTGACGACGCTGCCGACGACCACGCCAAGCACGGCGGCGACCGGGAAGGCGAGGCCGCGGACGCCTTCGCCACGACGGAGCACGCCTTCCACGTAGACACCCAGCGGGAGTACGGCGAATGTGACTATGAGCAGCCACACGTCGGTCCCAATTCCCAGCAGTGGTCCGGCGACGACGCCCAGCACCGCAACTGCCGCCGTCAGCCCGACGACGGCTAGGCCGTCACGCCGCGACTCGCGTCGCTGTTCGACGAACCAGCCTGCGGCACCGGCGACTGGGAGCACGAGCGTCAGGAGTAACATGACCCAGTCCGTGGGCACGAACGGGAGCATCATGATGGCTTCTCGGAGGCTTATTACGCGATAGTACAGCCCGAAGTCGAGGCCGAGCGCCGCGGCGGCGTCGGTGACGAACCAGTTGAACCTGGTGGGTGGCAGCCCGAATACCGTGATAATCGGAGCGAGGAGCACCACGGCGAGGCGTTCGAGCGCGGCCTTCGGCCGCAGTCGGCCGTGTGCAACGATCAGGCCGCCGGACACGACCAGCGAGATGAGGAGCGCGAACCACTCGAGTACGGAGAGCAGTTCGATGAACAGCACCGCAAACCCGCCCGTGAGCAGGAGTCCCACGACCGGGAGTCCGCTGGTGACGTAGGCGACCTCGCCGGCCGGCTCGTCGAGTCGATAGTAGTAGACGGCTAGTGCGGCCAGCGGCACCAGCACCGTCGCGGCGTAGGTCGCCAGCCACCCTGCGTCGGCCGAGAAGGGTCGGAACGCGTCGTTGGCGACGAACAGCAGGAGGAGCAGGACGGAGACGAGTCCGAACGCGGTCGCCGCGAGACAGGTCGCCTCGAAGGCACGCCCCCGAAGATGGTTGACATCGCTGTTCTCCCCGTGCCAGCCCGTTTCAGGTTCTCGTGTTGCCATCAGTTCAGTCCCCCAGTGTTCATTCGTACTCCTCCCGGTATCGCGCCGCGATTCGGTTGCTCAGCAGGTTCAACAGGAACGTGATGACGAACAGCGTCAGGCCGATAGCGAAGAGACTGGTAAAGCCCAGTTGACTGACGCTGTCGGCGCTGTTGATCTGGACCATCGCCGCCGTCATCGGCTGGTACCCCTGAAAGAGGTTCGCAAGCGGGTCCGAGAGGTTCAGCATCCGGGGCCGGCTGCCGGCCGCGACGACGACGATCATCGTCTCGCCGATGGCCCGCGACAGGGCGAGAATGAACGAGGAGAAGATGCCCGAGGCTGCCGCGGGGACGACGACGCCGGTGGTCACCTCGAACTTCGTCGCGCCCATCCCGTAGCCGGCCTGTCGCAGCGAGTCCGGGACGGAACTCATCGCGTCCTCGCTCAGGCTGGAGACCATCGGGATGATCATGATACCGACCATGATGGAAGCGCTGAGGATGTTGAACGTGTTCACCGGGAGCCCGATGGTCTGGAGGAACGGTGTCACGTACACGAGCGCGAAGATACCGTAGACGACTGTCGGGATACCAGCCAGAATTTCCAGCCCCGGTTTCAGCACCGAGCGCATCTGGTCGCTAGCGTACTCGCTGAGATAGACCGCGGCCGCGACACCCGTCGGGAGTGCGATGACGGCGGAGATCACCGTGACCAACAGCGTGCCGCTCAACAGCGGGAGTAACCCGTAGACGTTCCGACTGATGAGGAACTCCGTTCCGGTGAAGAAGTCGACCGGGTTCACCAGCGTAAAGAACGTAATCGCGTCGCGTGCGAGCAACACGACGATGCTGACGGTGACGAGAATCGACGCGGCAGCACACAGGAGCAAGACGTATCGGTACATACGCTCGCGTGCTGCACGCCCACTCGGTCTGGACGTAATATTCGGCCCGGGCGTCTCGGTACTCATTGTGTTGTCTCTCATAATGTACTCATGTGAGTAAGCCGGCTCTCGACCGTGTTAGCCGGCGATCTCGTCCAGCTTTTCGAGGTTC
Source organism: Haloarcula sp. CBA1115 (assembly GCF_000827835.1). Lineage (NCBI taxonomy): Archaea > Methanobacteriati > Methanobacteriota > Halobacteria > Halobacteriales > Haloarculaceae > Haloarcula > Haloarcula sp. CBA1115. The sequence goes on from NZ_CP010529.1 coordinate 612,665, forward strand.
TCGTCGCGCTGCTCGGCGCTCGACGGCACGTACCCGATATCCTGCACTAGGTCGGTTTCGGCCTGTTCGAGGTAGAACTGAATGAACTCGTACACTTCCTCTCGCTGAAGCGCTGACTCGGCCGCGTAGATGAACAGCGGTCGGGCCAGCGGATAGGAACCGTCCTTGGCGTTTGCCAGGCTCGGAGGGGTACATTCGTCGCCCTCTTCGGCCTTGACTTCGACGGCTTTCACCGCCTCGGAGTTGGAGTTGTAGTAGGCGAAGCCGAAATACCCTATCCCACCCTCGTTGTCACGGATCCCTTTGACGATAGTCTCGTCCTCTTCGGTCGGCTGGTACTCGGTTGTGTGTTCGGTGTCCTCGCCGACAACGTTCTCGTTGAAGTAGTCGAACGTCCCGGATGTCGACGCCGGGCCGTAGCGTTCGATCTCCATATCGGGCCACTCGTCGCGCACGTCCGACCAGTTCGTGACGCCCGCTTCGTCGCTCCAGATCTGGCGAAGTTCGTCGAAGGTTATGCAGTCGACCCAGTCAGCGTCGTTGTTGACCGCGACAGTCAACGCGTCACCCGCGATCTCGAACTCGACAGGCTCGACGTCGTTGCCCGAACACTGCTCTATCTCGGCGTCGCTGATAGGGCGGGAAGCCCCGTTGATATCGGAGTCGCCGGGACAGAACCAGTTCTCGAAGCCGCCGCCGCTCCCCGTGGAGTCGACGGTGACGTTGACGTTCCCGTGTTCTTCCATGAACTCCTCGGCCATCGCGTCGGAGATGGGGAACACGGTACTGCTGCCCTTGATAATGACCTGCCCCGAGAGGCCGTCAGAACCGCTGTCAGTGGAGCCGCCGTCGTTGCCACGGCTCGTGTTCTGCGTACAACCGGCCAGTGCCAGCGCCCCAATCGCACCAGAACTTGTTAAAAATCGGCGACGTGAGAGACCACTGCTCGGTGAATCTGTCATCACCTGATGGAAGTTAGAGAGCGGATAAGTACCCTACTATTAGCCCTATATCTGGATATAAACACTATATACTACTATATATTTTGATGGCGTTGCTATCTCGTGCGCCTAAAGCGGGGTAACGGGCGTCTAAGCCCGATAGCGGCCCAGTTAGAGAACAACTCGTTGATCCTGATATTGACACCATACTACACGGGGTAGCGCCCGCAGCGTGTGTCGTTATTTCATGACAGCACAGGTCAGAGTTTCGATCAGTAATATATAGTCACAGCATATTTTATAAATCTGCAGCGCGTATTCGTAGTACTATGGAGACGCGCAAAGTACAGCTGACGGGCGGGTCCACGTACACTGTCTCACTACCGAAGGAGTGGGCGACTGAGAATGGTGTCGAGAGCGGCAGTATCGTCGAGTTTTACGCCGAAGACGACCTGCTACTGGTCTCGCCACAGCACGGCGACGACCACGTCGAGGGAACGCTAGACGTGACCGGCCTCGAAAACAGGCACGAACTCACGCGGGCAGTGATGACGATGTACGTCAGCGGCTTCGACATCATCCGACTGGAGGCCGCTCGCATAACGGCCGAGCAGCGACGCATCATCCGCGATGCGACACAGGGACTGGTCGGCCTCGAGATGATAGAGGAGACGGCTGACCGAGTCGTCCTGCAGGACCTGCTGGATTCGTCGGAGCTCTCCGTTCTCAACGCCATCACGCGTATGCGGCTGGTTTCGTTGACGATGCTCTCAGACGCCGTCAAGGCGCTCATCGAGGACGACAACGACCTCGCCGAAGACGTTATACAACGCGATGACGACGTGGACCGCCTCTGGTACATGGTCTCGCGCGTGTTCCGAACCGTCCTTCGCAATCCGACGGCTGCCAACGAAATCGGCTTCCCGCGTGAGACAGTGTTCGACTATCAGTCCAGCGCCCGTCAGCTAGAGCGCATTGCTGACCACGCGACCAAAATCGCCAGCCTCTCCCAGGAAATCGGTGAAATCACCGGCGAAACTGCCGACCTTCTCGATCAGTTGGAAACCGAGGCCATCGCCGTCCCCGAAACCGCGATGGATGCGCTGTTGGCTGACGACAACGACGAGGCTGTCGAGTTGGCAAACGAGGCCCGTGCTCGCATCCCCGAAGTCGACGAAACCGCCCGCGAGGTAGACGGGAAAGTCAGGGAGCTAGACCCACAGAGCGCACAGCTACTTGGCCGCGTGGTCGACTCGCTGTCCCGAACCGCCGACTACGGCGGCAACATCGCCGAAAGCGCGCTCCAGAAGGCCGCTCCCCGGCCATAGCTGACGCTGTCGCTCCGAGTCCGTGAACAGCCGAAAAAGCTGATTGCGTGCCGGATTACTCGACCAGCACGGCGTTGACCTGACCGTGCTGTCCCGGGCGGGAGGTCACGCGGGCCTGTCCCTCGGAGGTGTCGAGGATTGCGCCTTTCGTGATGATGTTTCGCCGGGCGTAGTTCGGGTTCGACGGGTTCTCGACGACGTTCTCGATGGTCGCTTCGATGGTTTCCGCGCCGTCGGCGATGCTCGCAACGTCGGTCTTGACCGCACGGACCTTCTGGGTGTTACCGCGGGAGTCGACGGTCTTCAGTCGCTGCTCGCCGACCTGCGTCTCGACGGTGTCCTTGCCGAGCTCGTGTTTCTTCTTCTTGTGGTTCGGTCGTCGGCGGCCGCCTGTCCGCTTGCGAGGGGAGCGTCCCTGGTCTTTCATACGGGAAGGAAGACCCAGCGGCTACTTGAACCGTTCGATGCCGACTCGCCATCGTAATCGTTACCCCCGCGCCGACCGGTTGCTCTGACGATGAGTCTGAAGACGGCCGTCGCCGCACCGTTCCGCCAGCGTGGAACCGACCGGATGGCGGAAAGCGAGTTCGTCGTCGCGCTCTCGCTGGACCGGAACTGGTTCTCGCCCGACCAGGCCAAGACGCTGGTCGACGTGGCCGCGAGCGAGGGGCTGGTCGAACGGGACGAGGACGACCTCGTCGTCGCTTTCGACGCGACACACACCGCGATTCCGGACGGGTTCACGCCGGGTGAGGAAATCCTGCAGTCGCGGTCGACGTTCGAGCGGGTGCTCGATGCGGTCGTCGAGGCCGGCATCGAGAAACAGACCGCTGTCGCCGGTATCAACGCGCTCCAGTCCGACATCGGTGTCACGCTCGAGGCCGCGGCCGTGGTGTACGCGCGGAGTGAGGGTGTCGACGTCGAAGCCATCGCTGCCGACGTTCGGGAGGAGCTCTAATGGTCAAAGACAGGATTGCTGACGGCCGACGGATCGGACAGTTGCTCGCCTCGGAACTGACCGGCCTCCAGCGCGGGCCGCTTGCCGACGTGTCCGTCGTCGATGCCGATAGGGACGTGGACCCGACGCCGGACGGGGCCTTCGCCTACCGCGTGACGGCCGACGACGACGAAGTGGCAATCGTCGAGGTAACGCCGGCGACGGCCCGATTGCTCCTGAAGCAGGAGCCCGGGGCCGTTCCGGAGCGTGATGATCTCACCGTCGACGGGACAACCATCGTCGTTCACAGCGGCGCGGCGGTGAAAGCCGCGGTCGACGTGCTGGAGCAGTCCCTCTCGGGGTAGGAGGGTTTTCCGGAGAAAGAAACGGTTGGCTGCGACTCCGACTGAAATAGCTGTACTCATACTGTCGGCTGTACGTCTGTAAAGAATTTCGCCACCCGGGGTGGCGAATATCTTAAAATAGTTACAGCCAACAGTATCAGTGACGACTCGGCTCGGCAATAGCCGCGGACGTCCACGCGACGAAGCCAGTGAGGACGAGCACGGAACCGAGCACCGCTGTCGCGGCAGCGATAGCAAGCACCAGCGTCGGGAGGCCGAGCGGCGTTCCGACGGCGATGACAATCGGTGTCGCGGTGATACAGAGCGACCCCAGCGCGACGGCCCGGCGCTGTGTCGTCGTTAGTTCGATGCCGAGATGGAACAGCGACCCGGGCTCCGGGTCGGGAGCGGCGAGGCCGAGACACAACAGCGGAACGCCGATAAACACCAGCGTTGCCGCGACAGCGTACGACCAGAACAGCCACTGTCCGGACGCGGGCGCGAGCGACAACAGCGCGCCGACGGCCACGAGCAGGACACCACCGACGAGTCCGAACTGCCGCAGCCGCGGGTCGTCCAGAGCTTCGCTCAGGTCTGGGAGGGTCTCGGCCACATGGCCGACATCCATGAAACGGTCCATGAGCGGGCTTCTACCTGCGTTGTGAAATAGACACGGGGAAGAATATCAAATCTGATTCCATCGAAGCGGGCACGACGCGAGAAGGAAACGCTTGTATCGCTGCCAGCCGCCGCGGTATCTATGCACTTCTTCGACCGTCTCGCGGACCGAATCGCGACCGCCGACAGCGTGGTGTCGGTCGGCCTCGACCCGGACCCCGACCGCCTCCCCGACAGCGTGCTGGACGCCGACCTCCCGCGCTGGCAGTTCAACCGCCGCATCATCGATGCGACCCACGAACACGCCGCCTGCTACAAGCCGAACGCCGCCTTCTACGAGGACCCCGACGGCTGGCGCGCCCTCGAAGAGACCATCGCCTACGCACACGGGAAGGACGTGCCCGTGCTGCTCGACGCAAAGCGGGGCGATATCGGCAACACGGCGCGGCAGTACGCCCGGATTCTCGACGACGAGGAAGGGCCTGCGGCCGACGCCATCACGGTCAACCCGTTCCTCGGCCGGGACTCGTTGGAGCCGTTTCTCCAGCGCGCGGACAAGGGCGTGTTCGTGCTGGGGCGCACGTCCAACCCCGGCGGCGAGGACCTCCAGGACCTCGAACTGGCCTCCGGCGAGAAGCTCTACGAGCGCGTGGTCCACCTCGCGGACCTCTGGAACGGGAACGGGAACGTCGGACTCGTCGTCGGCGCGACCAACCCCGACGAACTCGAAGAAATCCGCGAATTAGTTCCGGACATTCCGTTCCTCGTCCCCGGCGTCGGCGCGCAGGGTGGCGACGCCGAAGCGGCCGTCGAGCACGGTCTCGCCGACGGCGTCGGCCTCGTCAACTCCTCGCGGGGCATCATCTTCGCCGGCGAGGACGCCGACACGCGGCGCGACGACTCCGGTGACGCGTTCTTCAAGGCCGCCGGACAGTCCGCGAAACAGCTCAAACAGCGACTGAATCAGTTCCGATAGCTTAGAACCGGTACGTGTCCACGCCGTCGGGCATGTTCTCCGGTGATTTCCGGTCGCTCGGCTGGCCGACCTCCGCACCGCACTCGACACACATCCCGGTGTCCTCGTCCCAGTGGCGGTCACAGACGAGTCGCCCGCATCTATCGCAGGTGTGGTCCACGTCGGGGCGCTCACAGAGTTCACACAGTCCGGCTACGCTCATGTCAGGATGTAGCATACCTGATGGTTTGAATCTTTGGCGGCGTGACTGCGGTAGTTAGTCCGCCAGAACGAACACAGAGAACCGGAGAGCCACAAGAGAGCCACGAAGTATTTCCCCGTGGGCATTCCTCTCTATAATATGTTACCACTCCTCCAGCTTGGATCGCTTCCGTCACTGCCAGCAATACTCGTCGGCTTGCTGGCTATCGCCGTGGTGCTACTGGTCGGTCGGCTCGTGATGAAGGTGGCGTGGCGGCTCATCATCATCGCGATCATCGCCGTCGCCGTCCTCTGGATACTCGGAATGCTGGGCTTTCAGGTCATCTAGAGCCCAGCAAGGAAGTTCCGGATCACGTCGTGACCGACCGCAGTCAGGACAGATTCCGGATGGAACTGGACGGCTTCGATGGGGTGCTCGCGGTGGCGGACGCCCATCACCAGTTCCGTGCCGTCCTCGGTCTCCGTCGTCGCGCTGACGACGAACTCCTCGGGAACGTCCTCTGCAATGAGCGAGTGATAGCGCCCGCCCTGGAACCCCTGTTCCAGTCCCGCGAAGACGCCCTGCTCGTCGTGGTCGATGGGGAACGCCTTGCCGTGAATCGGCTCCGGCGCGCGGCCGATGGTGCCGCCGTAGGCGTACACCGCCGATTCGAGGCCGAGGCAGACGCCCAGCGTCGGCACGTCGGGGCTGACTTCCCGGAGGACCTCCAGCGTGACGCCGACGTCCCGTTCGTTCTTCGGGTGGCCCGGGCCCGGCGAAAGGATGATCGCGTCGGGGTCGAACACCTCGACATCGTCGAGTGATGCCGTGTTCCGGACGACTTCAGTCTCGGCGTGTTCGGAGACGTACTCGACGAGGTTGTACGTAAATGAGTCGAAGTTGTCCACGAACAGCACGCGGAGGTCGTCCCTGACGGCCTCCTCGCCGGCGGGCTGTGACGCGCTCATCGGGTCACCTCCTCGGGGCTGTCGGCTGACGACTGATCTCCAGTCTCTTCGATTCCTTCCAGCGCCGTCAGCACGCCGTCCATCTTCTGCTCGGTCTCGATGTACTCGCTTTCGGGGTCCGAATCCGCGACGATGCCGGCCCCGGCCTGGACGGTGATGCGGTCCCGGTCGCCCTCGTCCTCGACCGTCGCCGAGCGGATGACGATGGCGAAGTCGGTGTCGCCGTCCCAGTCGAAGTAGCCGACGCCGCCGCCGTAGGGGCCACGTGGCGAGCGTTCGAGTTCGTCGATGATCTCCATGGCGCGGATCTTCGGCGCGCCCGAGAGCGTTCCCGCTGGGAACGTCGCGCGGGCGGCGTCGAAGGCGTCCTTGTCTTCGGCGAGCCGGCCCGTCACCGTCGACTCGATATGCTGGACGTGGCTGTACTTGAGGACGTTCATGAACTCCGGGACGCGGACGCTGCCGGCCTCGGAGACCCGGCGCACGTCGTTGCGCGCGAGGTCGACGAGCATGGTGTGTTCGGCCCGCTCCTTGCCGTCAGCGAGCATCTCGCCGGCGAGGCGGCGGTCCTCGACGGGGGAGTTCCCGCGCGGGCACGTCCCCGCGATAGGGTTCGAGACGACGTGGTCGCCAGCGACGGAGACGAGCGTCTCCGGGCTCGCGCCGACGATAGTCAGGTCGTCGTAACCCAGCAGGTACATATACGGCGACGGGTTCACCGCACGGAGCGCCTCGTAGAAGCCCAGCGGGTCGACCTCGCCGTACAGCTCCCGCGTTCGGGAGATGACGCCCTGGTAGATGTCCCCGGAGAGGACGTACTCCTTGGCGCACTCGACGGCGTCCTCGTACTCGTCTCTGGGGCCGGCGACTTCGTCCTCGCGGCGGAAGCCACCGGTCTCCAGCGGGGCGAGGTCCGAGAGGATGCCTTCGACGCGCTCGGCCTCGGTGACCAGTTCGTCGTAGCGGTCACCGGCGTCCTCGCCCTGGCGGACGACCGGCGTGAACACAAGCGAGACAGTGTCCTCGACGTGGTCGAAGCGGACCGTCGATGTCGTGAGCACGAACTGGGCGTCAGGGAACCGCGAGTCGGGCCGGTCCAGACCGACTTCATCGAGCCAGAGGTCGTAGACTGCGTCGTACGAGAGGAAGCCGACGAGGCCGCCTTCGAGGTGCTGGCGGTCCATCTCCGGGAAGTTCCGCAGCGCCACGTCAGGCATCGCCGCCCGGAGGTCGTCGACCACGTCGCCGCCGTCAGTCGTCACGAGGTCGGCGTAGCGGTCGTCGAACGCCTCGACTTCGCTCTCGTCGCCGGTCACGGTGACCACGGCGCGCGGGTCGTAGCCGACGAAGGAGAAGCGGGCGTGGCGGTCGTCGGTCTCCGGCGCGAACGCGCCGTCGGGGTCGCTTGAGGCGACCTTCTCGGCGCTTTCCAGCAGGAACGTGTAGTCGTTTGCGGCCACGTCGCTCGTGCGGCCGGTCAGCGCCGAATACGCGGTCAACGGCTCCACGTCGACAGCCAGCTCTGCGGCGGTGCGGACGACGACCGGGCGGTCGGCCTTGGCGTGTTCGACGAACTCCGCGCGGGAGATATCGAGGGTCATACCCCACCCTCCGACGCTCGCGTGGCGTTCCGGACGAACCGCTCGACGGCGTCGTGGTCTTTCGTGCCGCCCGAGGACTCGACGCCGCTCGCCACGTCGACGGCGAACGGCTTGACAGTCTCGACGGCCTCAGCCACGTTCTCGGGAGTCAATCCGCCGGCCAGCACGACGGGGACGTCCAGCGAGTCGACGAGGTCGCGCGTACGCTCCCAGTCGTGTGTCTCGCCCGTGCCACCGCCGCCGTCGGCGTCGACCGAATCGACGAGCAAGGCGTCGACGTGGTCGGCGTAGTCTTCGATGGCCGGCGCGTCTGCCTCGACCACGGAGACGATGTCCTGAGTGATTCGGCTGGCGAGAGCCCCGAGCTCGGCCGGTGAGAGGCCGTCGTGGACCTGCACTGCGTCGGGTTCGACCCTGTCGATGCGCCTGACGGCCTCCTGAACCGTCGTCGGCATCGTCACCAGCACGCTCGTCACGAACGGCGGGACGCCATCGACGAGCGTCGTGGCTGTCTTCTCGTCGACCTCTCGGGGCGTGTCGACCGGGACGCCGTGGATGACGCCGACCGCATCAGCGCCAGCCGCGATAACGGCGTCGCGGTCCTTGTTGTCCGTCACGCCACAGATCTTCACGCGCGTCATGCCCCGATCAGGTCGTCGAGTTTGTCGGCCGCCGCGCCCGATTCAATGGCCTGTCGGGCCTGTTCGACCCCCGCTTCGTGCGTGTCGGCGACGCCGGCGACGTAGATGGCCGCGCCGGCGTTCGCGAGAATGATATCCCGCTTTGCACCGGTCACGTCGCCAGTGACGATGCCACGGAGGTCGGCGGCGTTCTCCTCGGGCGATCCCCCGGAGATGGTCTCGATGTCGTGCATTTCAAGCCCTATATCCTCCGGAGTGATGGTGTACTCCTCGATCCGGTCGCCGGTGACCTCCGCGACAGCCGTCTCGCCGTGGATAGCGATCTCGTCGAGGCCGTCACCGTGGACGACCAGCGCTCGTTCGACGTCCAGTCGGGCCAGCGCCTCTGCCATCACGGGCACGAGGTCCGGGTCGTAGACACCAAGCACCTGCGCGTCCGCGTCAGCGGGGTTCGTCAGCGGGCCGAGAATATTGAAGACTGTCCGCATCCCGAGCTCCTGGCGCGGGCCGATGACGGCCTTCATGGCCGGGTGGAACACGGGAGCGAGCATGAAACCGATGCCGTCTCGTTCGATAGTCTCCTCGACGGCCGGCGGTTCGGCCTCGATGTCGACGCCGACTTCTTCGAGCACATCGGCACTCCCCGAAGATGAAGAAACAGAGTAGTTGCCGTGTTTGGCGATGGGGACGCCAGCCCCGGCAGCGACGATGGCGCTCGTTGTCGAGACGTTGATCGTGTTGTAGTCGTCGCCGCCGGTCCCGCAGGTGTCGACAAGCCCCTCGCGGTCCGGTCGAATGGTCCGTGCGGCGTCACGCATCCCCTCGGCGAAGCCGGCGATCTCGGCCTCCGTCTCCCCCTTCGCCCGCAGTGCCGTCAGGAGCGCACCGATCTGTGCCTCTGTCGCATCCTCGAAGACAGTCGTCGCAACGGCTCGGGCCTCGTCCTGTGTCAGGTCGTCACCGTCAGTGACGCGTTCAATATACTCTTTCATTGTATTCACCAATGGACTTTTTCGTGTTGTGATGTACAAATCCGTACATTGACTTAAGCCTATCGGGACCCCTGCTCGCCGACGAGTATGTGTGGGCAATCAACAGACAACGTGGTGATACGGAATTCGAAACCTTCAATTATACCCATCGGAAACAATGTGGTGTACCTCGCAGTGAGGGTTCGTGGTCTAGGTCGGTTATGACACCTCCTTGACATGGAGGAGGCCGGCGGTTCAAATCCGCCCGAACCCACTACTTCTGTCGCAAGCAAACCGCGAGCGACGAATCTACGCGTGAGTGCGGATTTGAACCCTGAAAGACGAACGAAGTGAGTCTTTCTCTGGTTCACAATCCGCCCGAACCCATTTCTGACGACGTAGCCGACGAGCGTAGCCAGTCGCGTTCGTCGTCTGTCTCTACTATCGTCGAGTAAGTGATTCCGACGGATGTGCGTTTCAACAGAATCGGAATGAGATCACCGGACCGACAGAGTCGTCCCATAGTTTCTTGCCCCAACCGCGTTAGAGTCATCTATATGAGAGATCAGGTCCAGTCGGCGGACGCGTTCGAACAGTTCGTGCTACTGGCGGTTGCAGAACTCGAAACGGCCGGCGAAACGCCGGCCCACTCCTATCATGTGACCCAGACGGCGAAGGCACATCTCGCGGATATCGACCGACAGCCGTTCGGCGGCGTCGAGCGCCAGAAGGTCATATCGGCGCTGGGCCAGCTCGCCGACAAGGGGCTGTTACGAACCGAACAGACGGAGTCACCGACGGGGAAAGGACGGCCTGGGTACGAACTGGCTGGCGACCCGGACGAAGTGCTCGAAGTGCTGTCGGCGACAGACGAGTTCACGTCGTATATCGAAACGGTCCGGTCCTCGTAACCGATCCCTCGTTAGACGACGCTCACCCCGCCGTGCTCCTGATCAAGGGCGGGTGGCTGGCCCGCTTCGAGGCGTTCGAGCCGGTCCGTAATCGTGTGGACGACATCGCCTTTCGTACAGGGTGCGACGTGGACGAGTTCGTTGCCGTCGTACTCAGCCAGCCCCATGACTGGTAGCGCCATGGTGTCGTACGCCGATTCCGCCACTTCTGAGTCAACGGTCGTGTCCTGATAGAAGGATTCCAGCGAGACGTTGTTGGTCAGCGCCCACTGCTTGAACTCGGCGACGCGGTTCAGGATGTACGTCCCTTCCTCCGTCCGTGCGGCGGCCGACTGGGGTGCGATCTGCTTGCCCCAGACGATGACGTTGAACCCGTCGATGTGGTCGTTCTCGTCGAGCGTCTGGAGACGGTCGATGACCGCCTCCTGTCGTTCGTGTGCGCCGTCGGGCAGCATCGACCGAACGTACAGCTCGATGTGAGGTGTCGGGATAGTATCACTCATAGCTATCAGACAGCACTCCCGGCTGACACATATAGGTACTGTGAGAGATGTCTGCATAGGACAGATTGTGTCTTCAGGCCCTGATACGCACGAAATCCCCATTTCTTGTGAGATGGTCTACTTCCAGTTGTAACGCTAACGCAGGAGTAGTTAACAACTGAAACCAGTATTCGATTACTGACTATTCGGCGTTTGACCCGGACGAAAGACCGTGGAGGTTCTCGTGGATGCCGAGGATGAGCGCGGGAACCACGATCATGAAGATGTGCTCTTCGATGGGAATCCCGAGCAGGTCGACACCGGTCCGGAGTTTGATCGCGAAGACACCGACGGTGAGGGTGTACCAGTCCCAGACGTAGGCAATCGGATAGAGCACGACGATGGTCTTGGCCGCCATCCGGAGGGCGTTCGCACGCCAGAGCAGCACGAGGGCAATACTCCCCCAGACCACCTCTGTGACAAGATATGTGTAGGGACCGAAGACGCCAATGTCGGGCAGCATACACTGACCTTAGACCCAAGGGCCTAAAGCTTAGTTCGTCTCTCGGTTTCCGGGGACTAAACCAACCTTGATAACCCCACACGTCGAATCTACGAACTGTGAAGAACGATGGATATTGCTGATATCGCCACCAGAGAGTTTGTCGAGGTTGACGCCAACAAGCGCCTGGGGAAAGTCCGGTCTATCTTCGAACGCGAGAACCCCAAGGGTATCATCGTCACGGAAGACGGTGACTACGCTGGCGTTATCACGCAGAAACAGCTGGTCCAGTCCCACGTCGAGGACAACGCGAAAGCGGGGGCGATGACGCGCTCGGCACCGAAAGTCGAGCGCACCGACGACGTGCGCGAAGTCGCGCGCGTCTTGGTCGAGGGTGGAGTCAAGCTCGCGCCGGTGTTCGAGGCGGACGAGCTCTGGGGCATCGTCACCGAGGACGATATCCTCGACGCGGTTCTCGACAACCTCGACGCGCTGAGCGTCGAGGACATCTACACGCGAGATGTCATCACGGTGTCCGAGGATACCAACGTCGGGCAAGTCGTCAATCTCCTCCGGAAACACGGCATCTCCCGGCTGCCGGTGCTCGGTGACGACGACGGCCTGACCGGAATGGTCACGCGCCACGACATCGTCGACGTCGTCGTCCGGGACATGAACAAGACGACGCGGGGCGACCGCTCCGGCGAGATCGAGCGCGTGCTCGACATGCCCGTCTACGACGTGATGAGTAGTCCGGTAGAGACGGCGAAGCTCGGCGACTCCGTCGAGGACGCCGTCGCGCGGATGCTGGAAAACGACTTCGCCGGGCTCGTCGTCACGCCGGAAGACGACGACACCCACGTCGCCGGCATCCTCACGAAAACCGACGTGCTCCGCGCGCTGACCTACACCGAGGAGGAACACATGGACGTCCAGATTACGAACATCAAACTGCTTGACACCATCTCCCGTGCGGACATCCGGTCCGACATCGAGGCGGTCGCGGACAAGTACGGGGCGATGCAGGTCCAGCACGCCCACGTCCGGTTCCACGAGCACAAGGAGAAGCTCCGTGGCACGCCGCTCATACAGTGTCAGATCCGCCTGCGAACCAACAAAGGCCAGGCGGCCGGCTCCGGCGAAGGCTACGGCGCTGAAACCGCGTTCAACGTCGCGCTCGACAAGCTAGAGCGCAACGTCCTCGAACTGAAAGGCGTCCAGGCCGACGAGGAGTACCGCGGCCAACTCCTCCGTAAGCTCGGCGAACTATAACCGGATACTCGCTTTTTCTATCGCTCGGCGACCTGCACGAGCTGCTTGCCGATGTTCTCGCCCTCGAACAGCCCGAGGAACGCGTCGGGCGCGTTCTCGATGCCTTCGGTGACGGTTTCTCGGTAGGAGATGTCGCCCGAGGCGACCCACTGACCGAGCTGCTTCGTCGCTTCCTCGAACCGCGGCTCGAAGTCGGAGACGAGAAGCCCTTCGACGGTCGCCCGGGACTGGATGACCTGAGTCAGCTTGCGCGGCCCCATCGGGACTTCCTCGCTGTTGTACAGCGAGATCTGTCCGCAGACGGCGACACGCGCGTCGGTGTTGAGTCGCGTGAACACCGCGTCGGTAATCGGTCCGCCGACGTTGTCGAAGTAGGCGTCGACGCCGTCCGGTGCGGCCTCGTCCAGCGCGGCCCGATAATCGTCGGTCGTCTTGTAGTTGATCCCCTCGTCGAAGCCCAGGTCGTCTTCGAGGAACGAGACCTTCTCGTCGGAGCCGGCGAAGCCGACGACGCGTGCGCCCTGGAGCTTGGCGAGCTGGCCCGCCACGGAGCCGACGGCCCCGGCAGCCCCGGTGACGACGAACGTGTCGCCGGCCGAGGGCTGTGCCACGTCTCGGGTGCCGAAGTACGCTGTCAGGCCCGGCATCCCCAGAACACCGAGAGCCGTCGAAATCGGTGCGAGTTCCGGATTGACCTCTGTCAGTACCGGTCCGGGTGCCGTGGCGTACTCCGCCCATTCTAGCTCGCCGGTGACGACGTCGCCCTCGTCAAACCGCGCACCGTTGGATTCGACGACCTCACCGACGACGGCACCGCGGAGCGCGTCGCCCACGTCCCACGGCTCCTCGTACGATTCGCTGTCGCGCATCCGGTCGCGCATATACGGGTCCACAGAGAGGTACAGCGTCTTGATGAGCACCTCGCCAGGCCCCGGTTCCGGGATCTCTTCCTCGGAAAGCTCGAACGTATCGTGGTCGGGAGTCCCTTCGGGCCGCTTTGCTAGCCTGTAAACGCGGTTAGTGTTCGACATCATCCCCTATACACTTGGGACCCGAAAGGGGGCTTCGAAAGGAGAAACAAACACCGGTTGTATAGTTTATCTAATAATTATCCACAGGTGTTGTGCGGCCGGCGGCAGGGGCATCGCTGATCGGGGACAGCAAAACCGAAAAATCGCGCTCGAATCACAGCGAGGAGCAGGAACCGTGAGCGCCGGAGTTACTGGAAGCCGATCCGGCCGCCGGTCCCGGCCTGGCGCTGCGGACTGGAACCGCCTCTGAACTCCTCTTCCATCTGCTCGTAGTACTCCCGGATGTCGTCGGTGATGGTTGGCCGCACGCTGTCCATCGCCTGCCGGAAGTGACGCATCTCGACTTCCTCCGCGTCGTCGTCCTCGCGGAGCGCCTCGATGGCGGCTTCGCGGGCGATGGATTCGAGGTCCGACCCGACGAACCCGTCGCTGACTTCGGCCAGTTCGCGCAGGCTCACGTCGGGCGACAGCGGCGTGTCGTCCGTGTGAATTTTCAGGATTTGCTCGCGGCCCTCGACGTCGGGCTCGCCGATCATCACCAGGCGGTCGAACCGGCCCGAGCGGATGAGCGCCGGGTCGATCATGTCCGGCCGGTTGGTCGCGCCGATGACCATCACGTCCTCCATCTCTTCGAGCCCGTCGAGTTCGGTCAGGAGCTGATTGACGACGCGCTCGGAGACGTTCGACCCCATCTCGCCGCCCCGACCCGGTGCCAGCGAGTCGAGTTCGTCGAAGAAGATGATGGTCGGGGCGACCTGGCGGGCCTTCCGGAACGTCTGCCGGATGGCCTTCTCGCTCTCGCCGACCCACTTCGAGAGCAGTTGCGGGCCACGGACTGAGATAAAGTTCGCGTCGGTCTCGTTGGCGACGGCTTTCGCCATGAGTGTCTTTCCGGTGCCGGGCGGGCCGTACAGCAACACCCCCGAGGGCGGCGTCACGCCCATGCGCTCGAACTTCTCCGGGGAGTTCATCGGCCACTCGACGGCCTCCTGGACCTGCTCTTTGGGGCCGCTGAGGCCGCCGACGTTGTCCCAGGACATCTTCGGGAGCTCGACCAGCACCTCCCGCATCGCCGACGGACTCACCTCGTTGAGTGCGCCCTTGAAGTCGTCCCGCTTGATGATCATCCGGTCGATGAGGCTCGGCGGGATGTCCTCCTCGTCCAGATCGATCTCGGGAAGGTAGCGCCGGAGCGCCTTCATCGCGGCCTCCTTCGTGAGACTCTCGATGTCGGCTCCGACGAAGCCGTGCGTGTCCGTCGCCAGCTTCGCCAGATTCACGTCGTCCGACAGCGGCATGCCGCGGGTGTGAATCTGGAGGATCTCCTCGCGACCGACTTCGTCCGGGACGCCGATCTCGATCTCGCGGTCGAAGCGGCCCGGGCGACGCAGCGCCGGGTCCACGCTGTCGACGCGGTTCGTCGCGGCGATGACGATGACCTGCCCCCGCGATTCGAGGCCGTCCATCATCGTCAGCAGCTGGGCGACGACCCGGCGCTCGACCTCGCCGGTCACGTCCTCACGCTTGGGCGCGATGGAGTCCAGCTCGTCGATGAAGATGATCGAGGGCGATTCCTCGCTCGCGTCCTCGAATATCTCGCGTAACTGCTGTTCGCTTTCCCCGTAGTACTTCGAGATTATCTCGGGGCCGGCGATAGAGAAGAAACTGGCAGAGGTTTCATTGGCGACGGCCTTCGCAAGCAGCGTCTTCCCGGTGCCGGGCGGGCCGTGGAGCAGGACCCCCTGTGGCGGCTCGATGCCGAGCTTCTTGAAGATCTGGGGGTGTTTCATCGGCAACTCGACCATCTCTCGCACCCGCTGGATCTCGTTTTGCAGCCCGCCGATATCCTCGTAGGTGATGCCGCCGCCGGTCTTCTCGAAGCCGGAGATCGGTTCCTCGCGGAGTTCCACCTCGGTGTCTTCGGTGATGAGACAGACGCCCTCGGGCTCGGTCTCGACGGCGATGAGCGGGATGGCCTGTCCGGGCGAGCGCATGAACGGGTGGTTCGTCGAGGACATCACCGGGACGATGTCGCGCTCGACGACCGGCCGTTTCAATATCTGCCGCTTAACCATGCCAGCGGCGTCGGAGCCGAACTGGACCGACGCTTCCTCGGGCGGCGCGAGAACGAGCTTGTCGGCCTTCTCGGCCTCGGCCTTCCGGATTGTGACGCGCTCACCAATACCCACGTCAGCATTCTGGCGCGTGAAGCCGTCGATGCGAACAGTGTCAGTGTTCCAGTCCTGCCGGTCGGCCCGCCACACCTTGGCCGCGGTCGTGTCGCTCCCCTCTATCTCGATGATGTCTCCGGGGGAGAGCTTGAGATGCAACAACGTATCGGGGTCGAGTCTGGCGATACCGCGTCCCGAGTCGTTCGGGTACGCCTTCGCCACTTCCAATTGAACTTCGTTCATAGTAGAGCCTGCTTACAATGAACTCGGGTAGCCCCGGAGATATGCTTTATGCTACCGGCGGCCAAGACGCAGGGCGACGGGTTTATATGATACCTAATAGCACACCGCACAGTAGGGGGTAATAGCCACCGGTCTGGGTTGCCGTGACACAGGCTGCCGCCATCGCCGCGTTTCATAAGGCTGGACGCGATAGCGCCGGTATGGTATTTCTCGTTCCCTTCGATGGGTCACCGCTTGCAGATGCGGCACTCAACCGCGCCGTCACCTACGCTGAAGCGCTTGACGAGGACGTCGTCGCTGTCGCGTTTATTCCGACTGGCGCCGACTACGCCGAGCGCCGCCGCCGCGTCGACCCGACCGAGGACTTCGCCGCCGAGACCGCTGCGGACGACCTCCGGCGCAAAATCGAGGAGGCGACCGACGACTCCGAACTCCGCTACGACGACGTGAGCGCCCACTCCACCAGCGAACTGTCGACGACGATCAGACAGACTGCCCGCGACGTCGACGCCAGCGTCGTGTTCCTCGGCAGCGACGACACCGAGGACATCGTCGTCCCTATCGACGAAGTCACCGACGGCGAGACCTACGACATCCACATCGTCCGTCAGGCCTGAGCGGTTCAGCGACTCGACACGCTGGGTGGAATCGTAGTATGAGGGCTTTTACTCGCGGGGCGCGACGCCCCGTGTATGCGAACACTCGCTTTCGACGGCCGGATGGGCGCAGCCGGCGATATGCTTCTGGGGGCGCTACTGGCTGCCGGGGCCGACCGCGACGCCCTGGCGCCGGTCGAGGACGCACTCGCTATCGAGTACGCCGTCTCCGAGGTGGACCGATGCGGCATCGCCGCCACGCGCGTCGAGGTACTGCTGACCGACGCTGATAGCGACGGCGCTGGGGGCCACGACCACTCACATTCTCACTCCCACGACCATGACGAGGAGCGCAGCCACGCTGAAGACGCCCACTCACATTCCCACGATCACGGCGACGATAAGCACGACCACACCCACGCCGAGGGCCACGGCCCGAGCCGAACGTACGCCGAGGTGGTCGAACTCGTCGAGGAGATGGACCTCTCGAAGTCCGTCAAGGCGGACGCGCTGGCCATCTTCGAGATCCTCGGCGAGGCCGAGGCGTCGGTCCACGGGACGGACCTCGACGGGACGCACTTCCACGAGGTCGGGGCCGACGACGCCATCGCCGACATCGTCGGTGCCTGTCTCCTGCTGGATGACCTCGACGTCGAGCGGGTCGTAACGACGCCGCTGGCGACGGGCGGCGGGAGCGTGGAGATGAGCCACGGCACCTACCCGGTTCCGACTCCCGCGGTAGTCGAGATCGCCGAGCGGGCCGACTGGTCGCTGCAAGGCGGCCCTATCGACAGGGAACTGGTGACGCCGACCGGCGCGGCGATTCTCGCCCACATCGCGGACGGCACTGAGTCGCTGCCACCGCTCGATATCGACGCGTCGGGCTACGGCGCCGGCGGGTGGGACCTCGACGACCGGCCCAACGTCCTGCGGGCGCTGGTCGGCGACGGCGCGGGCGGCTCCGCCGCGACGAAATCACGGTCCTCGAAACGAACGTCGACGACGCCCCGCCCGAGGTACTCGGCGACCTCCAACGTTCGCTTTCAGAGGTCGGCGCACGCGACGTGTCGATCGTGCCGACGACGATGAAGAAGTCCCGGCCCGGCCACATCGTCAAAGTCATCTGCAGACCGGACGACGCCGAACGGGTCGCGCGTCGGCTTGCCGAGGAAACCGGGACGCTCGGCGTCCGCGAGTCCGGGGCCGGTCACCGCTGGGTCGCCGACCGCGAGTACGAGACGGCCGCGCTCTCCGTCGACGGCGAGGAGTTCGAGGTCACGGTCAAGATCGCAAGCGACACCGACGGTACGGTGTTCGACGTGAGTACGGAGTACGACGACGCCGCGGCTGTCGCGGATGCGACCGGACTTCCCGTCCGTGAAGTGATGCAGCGGGCCGAGCGGATGGTTTCGCGTTAACCGCTCTCGTCGGCTGCTTCGTCTTCTGAATGGGCCGCTTCCTCGCCGGCTTCCCCTCGCTCTCGTCGGCCGGGCTATCGCTGTCGTGTTCCGCCAGCGCCTCCTCGACGGTGAGCGAGCCAGTCGCGACCTGCCGGGCGAGGTCCTCGCTGATCGCCCGGTTCGTGTCGCTTTCCTCCCGGGAGCGGTCCTTGATCTTCTGGAGTTCTCCAGCCGTGGGCTCGATAGTCCGACTCTCGATTTCTTCGCCGTCGAGGCGGGCGATGTTGACCGCAGCCAACACGTCGCCCATCCCGCGCGCCCCGGAGCCGAGATACGGCGTCGTCCCCGTTTCGTCGACCAGTTCCACCGGCACGGATTGGATGTCGTCGATGATGCGCGCGCCGACGAGCCGTGCGCCGTCGCCGATGCGAACGACCGGATTGACAGCGTCTTCGACCTCCTCGCGGACGATTTCGCCGACCTCCGCCGCGGGCACCTGAAACGCTGCCACGACCATGTCACCGTGGAGAATCGCGACGCCCGGTCGCTCGCCGGGGTCGATGCCGATGACGGTGCGACCGTCGCCACCGCGGAGTGTCGAAATAACGGCTTCGACGGCCCGCCGCGGCGCGTCCGGGTCCGCCTGCACGACGTCGACGCCGTCAGGGATCTCGACCGACTCCCCGGCTGCGATGACCGCGACGTCGGCCCCCTCGGGCCACTCGTCGCCCGGTTCGATAGTCGTGAACGCTACGCCGCGGTCGCGGAGTTCGTTGACGACGCCGTGGTACACTTCGAAGTCCTCGGTGGCGACGACAATCACGACCGGATTTCGGCCGCCGATTACTTACAAATGTGGGGGTACAGTGGTCCGCGTATATGTTGCAGATAATTACGAGGTACTTGATAATACATCCAGATAAGAATCTCCCCGATCCCTATTACGTTTGACAGGATTTTTATAACAGCTAACTGGAGTGTCAGTGATGGGTCCAGCGGCCAGCACTGATGGAGAAGACGCGGCGTCAGACCCACTGTTCGGTGGTGTCAGTGGTGCCTATCTGGGCTTAATTCTAGCACCGCCAGTCATACCGCTCATCGAGCGTGTCGGCGTCACCGAAGCCTGGACGCTGTATCTGGCACTGATCGTGACGTTCGGGCTTGTAACCACCGGGACGGCCTGGATACTCACCAGTCGACCGACAGTGGCTGTTACACTCGGCGCGACTCGCGCACGCTGGCTTCTGCCGGTGATTGCGGTTGGGTACGCTGTCGTCGGCTTTGCGTCGCTGGAGACGACTGGAATCAGTGGCGTGCTGGCGTTCTTCTTCGGCCTGCTGGCCTTTTTACTCGGAGTTGCTATCGCGACCATGGCACAGACGCGGTACGCCGCTGCGGTCACCGCAGACACGAACGAGCTGACCCGCTGGCGAGCGAGCTGGCCCGAGTCTGCACAGCGCCGGCGGTTGCACGTCGGCGGAGCCATCGCTGGCGTCGCGACCATTGGCTTCGCCGTCGGTGCGGTGTTCGATATCGCCCTGCTCCAGTACTCCGGCCAGGTGCTGTTCCCCGCTGGGTTCGTCCTCCTCTCGACGGGCGGGTCCCGAACCGCCGTTGCGACCGAACGTGGTCTGGAAATCAGACTGCCGGTCGCCAGGCGGTTCTATGCCTGGGAAGACCTGGAATCCTACGACCTCGACGCCGAATCGCTCGTCGTCACCCGCAAATGGGGGTCGGACCTGCGGTTTGCGACGGCCGAAATCGACGATGTGTCGCTCGTCGAATGGACGCTGGCCGAGCGGCTTTCGGACGACTGACAGTAGCGCTGCCAGGTACCAGCGTTTTTATCGGAACCTGCCCAACCCTTGCCCGTGAGCGAGTACGTCCCGACCGGGTGTGATGCAATCGACGACCTCCTGGGTGGTGGGCTGGAACGCGGCGCGGTCACGCAGGTGTACGGCCCGCCAGCGGCCGGGAAGACTAACTTCGCCCTCTCGGCGGTGATGGAAGTCGCCGCCGCAGGCGACGCGGCGCTGTACATCGACACTGAGGGGCTCTCCGCAGACCGCATGGAGCAGGTCGCCAAAGGTCGCGCACGCGGGACGGCCCAGACGGTGGACGACCTCGCTGGCCGACTCATCATCACCGAGGCGCTGGACTACGACGAGCAGGCCGAGGCCGTTCAGGACGCCGCCGAGTTCGCGGCCGAGGTCGAACTCATCGTGCTGGACAGCGCGACCGGGTTCTATCGGCTCCGCCGGGACGACGAGGACGGCGGCGAGACGCTGCGGGACGTGGCCCGCCAGATCACCCACCTGCTCTCGCTGGCCCGCAAACACGACATTGCCGTCTTGTACACGAACCAGGTGTTCACCGACCCGGACAGCGACCGCTCGACGGCGCTTGGCGGCCACACCCTGAACCACTGGTCGGGCGCAATCGTCCGTCTGGACCGGTTCCGCGGCGGCAACCGTCGCGCCACGCTGGAGAAACACCGTGCCAAACCGGCCGGCGACACGGCCCAGTTCCGCATCACCGACGCGGGACTCGTGGGCGACGACACGCCCGAGACGCCGAAGTAGGCTTTTCGTCGAGAAGCAGTGCTGTCAGGCGCGCGCCGTCGCGGCGACGGCCGCGTCGTAAGCGCGAGGGACGAGTCGCACAGGCGAGCGGAGCGAGCCGAGCAACGCAGTCGGCTGGGGAGGCGTGTGGCTGTCGCGGTTTTGTGGCTGTCGTAATTAATGCATACCGCGCGAGCGGAGCAAGCGCGGTTTCGCTCCGAGCGCGGCCCTGGCCGCGACTCGGAGGTCGTTTTTAGCGTAGATTTTTGCAAAGGGGGTTCCCGCAGCGCCGCAGGCGCGAGGAAACCCCCTGCAGTAAAAAGGTACTCTCAGTAGATGAGGTCGTCGTCGTTCTCGACCATGTACAGCGTCCGCGCGGCGATGTTGACAGCGTGGTCCCCGACCCGCTCGATGTCCCGAATCGTCAGCAGCAGGCGGGATACGTCGGCCATCAACTGCTCGATTTCGGCCTCGCTGGAGTCGGCGTCGATCTCACGCTCGATGAGGTCGCGTACGACCGTCTCGGAGGCGGCCTCACAGCGTTCGTCCACCTCGTCGTCGATGTCGGCGATAGCGTAGCACTGGTCGGCGCTCTCGTCGCCGTAGGCTTCCATGGCGTTCTCGACCATCTCGATGGTCACGTCGGCGACCTCCTGAATGTCGACCTCGGGGTACACGTCGCGTTCGGCCTCCAAGGAGTACTCGCCGAGGTTCGTGGCGAGGTCACCGATACGTTCGAGGTCGGTGATGATCTTGAACGACGCGGCGATAAAGCGGAGGTCGGACGCGACCGGCTGTTGCAGCGCCAGCAGGTCGATACAGTCCTGTTCGAGGTCGAGATACAGCTGATTGATCTCGTGGTCACCCTCGATGACCTCCCGGGCCATCTCCTCGTCTTTCTGTTCGAGCGCATCCAGGCCAAGCCGGAGCCGCTCGAGGACGATCTCTGACATATAGAGGACATCCTCGCGGAGCGAGTTCAGTCCCTCCTGATAGGAATCGCGTGGCATAGTCCGGAATGTGCTAGTGGTATGCATCAGCCTTTCCCTTCTCCCAATATCTCCCGATACCGACCGGCGCGACGGTTGCAGCCGGCGTGCTATGCGGGGACAGGGAGCTCGACAGCGAGAACCGGCTACTGTGGCACCGTCTCGGCGTCGTCACGGGGACGAACGTCCAGCGTCGTCGCGTCGCCGAGTGCTGTCCCGCCCTCGACGCGCTCGACGCGCAACACCACGTCCTGTGGCGTTGCACAGCCACAGCTGACGAACTCGTCCCACTCATCGCCAACAGCCACTGGGCCGCCGTGGGCGCGTCGGAGGTACTGTTGATAGGTGTCCCCGCGGAGTTCGTCGGCTATCCACTCGGTATCGACGCCTGACCACGGGTCCCCATCGGCGATGCTGGGGGCAAACGAGAGCACGAGACGGTCCGCAACGGGAGCCATACACTGGCTGAGGCGGGAGACAGGCTTAGTCCCTTGGGAGCGACCGCCTCGGCGCGGCTACAGTTTGTCGTTGACCGCTTCCAAGCAGTCGGCGTCGACGAACACCACGACGTGATCGCCGGGTTCGATGACGGTGTCACCACGGGGGATGACCAGTTCGCCGCCGCGGCTGATGGCCCCGATGACCACGCCGGTCGGCAGTTCCTGCACCGATTCCTGAATCGGCCGCCCGGCGAGGACGCTGTCGGCGGCTACCTCGATTTCCAGCACCTCGGCGCGGTCGGATTCGATGATAGCAACCTTCGTCGCGTCGTACTCCCGGGTGAACCGCGTAATCTCTTCGGCGGTCGTCTCGCGGGGATTGACGGCCACGTCGACGCCGACGGCCTCGAACAGGTCGACGTACTCGCCGGAGTTGACGACGGCGACGGTTCGCTCCGCGCCGAGCCGCTTGGCCAGCAGCGTCACCAGGAGGTTCTTTTCGTCGCTGTCGAGCGTCGCAACCACGGCGTCGGCGTCTGAGACGTGTTCGCGCTCGAGGAACTCGCTATCCGTTGCATCACTCTCAAGCACGGTGGTTCCCTGCAGGTCCTCCGCGAGTTCGCGCGCTCTGTCGTGGTCTTGCTCGATGAGCCGTGGCTTGATGCCGCGATCCTGGAGCAGTCGTGCGGTGTGATAGCCGACATCACTCCCCCCGACGATGAGGACGTTCTGGGTCGCCTCCGACTCCGGTGCGATCTCGGTCGCGAACTGGCGAACGCTCTCGCAGCTGCCGATGACGACGAGATCGTCGCCTGCTTTGATGACTGTCTCCCCACGCGGGATGATGACTTCGTCGTCACGCAATACGGCAGCGAAGGTCAGGGATTCGTAGCGGTCAGCCTCCGCGACGGTCAGGTTCGTGATTGGACTAGACTCACGAACCTCGAACTCCCCCATCTGGACCTGCCCGTCGACAAACGTTTCCACGTCACGCGCGCCGGGGAGCCCGATGACGCGAGCGATGTTCTCCGCGGTGAGCAGGTTCGTCGCAACCATGTGGTCCACGCCGAAGGCGCCACCGGACTTCTCCCAAGTCCGGAGGAACTTCGCGCTCTTGACGCGGGAAATCGTGAACGGGTCGGCGGCCGTTACCGCCGTCCCGCAGGTGACGATGTTCGTCTCGTCGTCGTCGGTACTGGCGATGAGTACGTCGGCTTTCTCGATACCGGCCTCTGCGAGCGTGTCGAGTTCCGCGCCATCTCCTTCGACGCCGAGCACGTCAGCCTCGTACATCAGGGCCTCCACACGGTCAGGGTCGATATCCACAACGGCGACTTCGTGGCTTTCGGCGAGGCTCTCGGCGATGTTCGAACCGACCTCGCCCGCACCGACGATTACGATATACACGGCTGTGCCTCCGCCTGATACATGTGCATCAGCTTTCCACCGATAGGTGAAGTGTATTTTCATCCGGCTGGCAGGCCAACTCCATCGGGGCGGCCGGGCTATCGAACCCGGCGATGAACGAGTGCTGATCTATCGGTGAAGATGCAGCCTTCGAGCCACTTACGGCTCATCTCGGAGCGGCACGTCTAACCAGGGACAGAGGGCTGACCGACGCTGGAACCGTTCGACCGCATCGAACGACTCTTTCGTCTCTTCGATAGCCTTTCGCATACTGGCGTAGTCGGTCATACACACTTCCTCTGTCGCCCCACCGTTTGATTATATGCTTCTTTACGCCCGCTACCTGGCCGGTAGACACGTACTTCTGTCGGTCGCTCGCGTCGGTCTGTTCGTCGAACCGACCTCGGCGACTGCGACGCGATAGCTACACAGATCTTGTCCAAGATTCTGGCCAACGCGTGGCGGACACTTGGCGGACCGTTCGCTTAGTAGCAGGTGACTACTCTCCCGTCGCTAGTCGGCGTGACTGCCACTCACCGTCACGCTGGCAGCTTAGTGACTATTTGTAGACGTGGCTGTGGACGCGAGTACGAGAAGATGGACTGCACTAGATCTGACTGTCGGCAGCAAGCGTTATCCGCCTCCGGGTGTGCCACTGTGTCACGCATCTCTCCAGTACGTAGCTTATTTCTCCGTATCGAGAGCGGCCCGCAGACGGTCAGCAAGTGACTGTGGTGCCGACAGTGAGAGCCGATGGCTCACCGCCAGTGCTACAAACACCACGCTCACGACGAGCGCGACGGCGATGCCCGGCACTGTGACCCCGCTAAGTGCGAGTCCGCCGACCGTAATCAGTGTGGCACACGCGGTCCCGAGATACCGACCTGACCACCGCTCATCGGCCGAGGTGTGAGCACCTGTCCGGTCGTGATCGATGACGGACTCAGTCGACGGCGTCGACTCCGCGTCCGGCGTCGACAGGAGCGATGGTTCCTCGTCGAGATACCCGTCGAAGGAGTCCGCGAGTGCGGTCGCTTCGACGAGTCCGCGGTCCTGATTGTAGTTGATGACGCCCGCGTCGTCCATCTTCGGGAGGTGGGACTGGTACAGCGCGATGTAGACGCGCTGGCGCTGTTTCGAGCGGAGCGAGTCGACTGTCGTGTCGTGTTCCAGCGCCGCGATGTGTTCTGCGATATCGCTCATATCGGCCGGCTCGTCGCCGGGGTGTTCGTGGAGGTACTTGAGGACTAAGCGGCGGCGACGACACTGGAGGACGTGGAAGAGGTCGTCGCGGGTGAGTTCGTCGCTCGATGTGGACTCCGAAGACGACGACTCCTCTGTCGCGGACTCCTCGGCCTCAGTTGTCGTGGGGTCGGAAGTCGTTTCAGCTATGGACATGTTCGCTCGTTCCTTTTCCAGCAACCGACATATACCGGGTCGACTGTTCCGCCGATTGCGACTGTTTCACCGATTTAACGGGTCGATAATGGCCGACTTACCCGGGGCCAACGTGCGATAAAATAACGTTCTGAAGTGCCTACACCTATTTGCTGGGGGTTTCGGGTCAAGAACTCTGTTCCACGGCTGTTTCACACAGCATACTAAATTGTTTCATCACTACGACGGTAAATAATGTCTACAAATACACATATGTGCAGTTGCGGTAGGCGTTGTTTCTCGGGCTAATTCTGCCGTTTGTCGGCCATAGAAGGGTCAGAGGGCGAAAGTTATCGTTTCTATGTGTCTGTCGGCTATCGGTGTGGCTTCAGTTGCGACTGTCGTGACAGTGGCGAATAGTTTCACTTGGCGGAGACACACCCGAAAAACGCCGGTAGTGAACAGTGATGCCACTATCGACCCGGCTATCCGAGCCGTGAGCCAGTTTATCCGCCGGGCGTCGGTGGCTTGATATCGCCTGCGTGTGGCGAGTTCGCGGCTGCGGGTTTCGCCCGCTCCAGACAGATGAGGTTCTCCCTGCCGAGACGGATCTTGACGACCTCGTCGTCGTTGACCATCCGCGAAAGGAGGCGGCTGACCTTCGCTTTCGACCAGTCCGTCGCCTCGACGATGTCGGTCTGGTGCATACGGCCGTTCTCGACTTGCAGCATCAGTTTCACGAGCCGCGCGTCAGGGGTGAGTTCCCAGTCGGCTTGCTCGAAGGCTTCAGCCGCGGTGTCCGCGTCGATGTCTGCACGGTCAGCTTCGGCCACCCTGTCCGTCGCCTCGATTTCACGGTTGACCTCGATAATCTCTCGGTCCAGTTCGAGGCGGCGATAGATGTACAGTCTGGCCGCCACGGAAAGCTCCGTGACCCAGCCACGCCTGATCGCCGCGATTGCCACCCCGATCCCAATGAGGAACCCAAGAAGCGAACTCGTCACCCAGACTGGCGTCAGCATGCTGTTCGGATTCGTTCCCCAGGCGACTTCCTGGCGATCGGTCAGGAAGTCACCGTCCGAATCGGCCGCGAGCGGGTCCGTTCCGAGGTCCGAAACCTCGCGCCCGTCGCTGAGACCATCGCCGTCGGTATCAGCGGTGGTCGGGGACGTGCCAGCCGCCAGTTCCTTTCCGTCGTCGAGGCCGTCATCGTCCGTATCGCTCTCGGTAGGTGCGGTGCCCGTTTCGAGTTCTGTCCCGTCTGTTACCCCATCTCCGTCAGTGTCTGCGACTGTCGGGTCCGTGCCTATGGCCAGCTCTCGCCCGTCGGCGACCTCATCGGCGTCAGTGTCAGCCTGTACTGGGTTCGTGCCAATTTCCAGCTCCCGACCGTCGAGAACACCGTCGTCGTCCGTGTCTGCGTCGGTCGGGTCGGTCTTGCCGGACGCCTCTCGCTGGTCGGACAGCCCATCGCCGTCAGTATCGGCGACGGTCGGATTCGTCCCAAGTGACAGTTCGCGCTCGTCCGACAACCCGTCGCCGTCCGTGTCGCTCTGTCGCGGGTCGGTACCCTGTTGAAGCTCAGTCCTGTCGGCGACACCGTCTTCGTCAGTGTCTTCGGCCGCTGGGTCCGTCCCGTGCTGGTGGACTTCCGCACCGTCCGTCAGCCCGTCTCCGTCAGTGTCAGCATCAGTGAAATTTGTCCCCTGAGAGACCTCGTTGCTGTTGTTGAGCCCGTCGTCGTCAATATCACCGGCACGCTGAATCGGCTGTAGAGACACCGACTGCCGATCTAGCGTGGTGTTAGAGCTCGTGTTGGAGAGCGAGATAGAGAGATCATCGAGCCCCGCCGTTCCGGGGGTTGTGAGGGCTGCGGTTCCGTTCGGGCCGACCGACGTACATGTCGCCGACCCGTTCGCACGCGCACAGACTGAGAGGTTTTCCTGCGGCGAACTGACAGTCACTGCGATCCGATACCCGCTGACCCGCTCGCCGTCTATCCGTTCCCAGACGAACGCGGTTCCGTTCGGCCCGTCCGCAGCAGCCTGTGTGGGCTCGGCCGACTGTATCGCCGGCGCTGTTTCGTTGCCCGCCGCTGTGTATTCAGCATACTGCCCGGCGTCCGCTGCGGTAGCGACACCTACGGAGACAGACGCGACTGTCAAGAGGAGGAGTAAAGCGCAGATCCCGCTCACGATCCGGTGTCTCATACAGTACGAGTGTCACAGCGGGACAATATCCTTTTTGGCACATAGTCTCCTTGTCACTTCTAGACACACCTGATAATTCAATGATGGTTTCGGCTGCGTCCCAACTACTTACTCATCGGATAACCCGAGCTCCGACCCAACGACCTGATCCATCCCCCGCCGAATCCGCTGTGACATCGCCGATGGCGAAATGTCGAGTTTGTCCGCCAGCTCAGCCTGTGAGATGCCACGGGGCACGTCGAAGTACCCCTCTCTGTGTGCCGTCTCGAGCGCGACTTGCTGGTCTGCG
The DNA here is from genome assembly GCF_000827835.1 of Haloarcula sp. CBA1115. NCBI lineage: Archaea > Methanobacteriati > Methanobacteriota > Halobacteria > Halobacteriales > Haloarculaceae > Haloarcula > Haloarcula sp. CBA1115. Next base: position 640,052 of record NZ_CP010529.1, read on the forward strand.
GTCAGTCCGCATACGCCGGTGTTTGCCTCCCCAGAGGTCCAGTACAGTCGATCAAGTCTAAACGTGATACTCCGTTCAGAGCACTCAGATCGGAACTGCGACAGTGCCGCTCGCGACCGAAACTGCGCCTGTACCTGCCACTGTCCACCCGTCCCTTCGATGTCGAGCACCCGTCCACCGGCTCGGACGAGCGAGGGCGTGAGTCGGATGGCGCTGTCGGCCACCCTAACCCGATAGACGCGGTTCGTCTCCGTCCAGTCTAACACGACAGGCTCGTATACCGTACTATCCCTCTCCAGTTCTGCTTCGAACTGGTCAAGGCCCTCACCGACGGCTTCTATCACCAGAAAGCTCGACGTCCCGTCGTCGACCATCTGTTCCGGACGGACTGTTATGTCCGGCGTGCTCTCGACTGCCTCCGTCAGAACCAGCTCCGGATGACTCAGACACAGATCGACACCGAGGCTGTTCTCCCGTGGTGTCCCATCCGTCTCCGATGGGCTTGCCGGCCCGTGTCCAGCACCATCGACTGGCTGGTCTGCCTCGGTTGCCGATCCCTGGTCGCCGGTGTTGCGCATGTAGACACCAATCGAATCGGGCACAAGGACATTATCACTATATAGATAGTGTCTGATAATAAAGAGACTATACTAATAGCCACTCTGTGGGTCCGGTGTTTGACCACCTGTCGAGACAGAACAGTATCTTCCAATAGCAGGTTTCGCTGGGACAACTCAAACTGAATGAAATAAGTCCTACTTCACGGTGGTTCCGGACTGGCTTCGAGTAGGGTGCTGTCCCACGAAATCAGCCATATTGGCCGATCAGATACGGCATACGCCGGCTGGGTCATCCACCGATCTAGTCAGATACGACAGCGGTCATTCACCTTGTTCCGGTGGTGTTGACGTGGGGTGGACACCCGCAGATTGGCAAAGGACGGTGTTCGGTCGGTTTGTCGGTCTCAGCTGGTCTATTCCACCCTTGCAAGTCATACGAAACGGAGGGGTCGGTGCAGTCGAGCAGTGGTTGCCGGTTGCTATACTTGCAACTTCGCTGCGTTGACTGGCCGCAGTCGGGGCAACGTTCTCAATCCATTGGAATGTATAGACGATTATGGGCGACCCAGCGTGTTACCGCGACTACTGTCCTGCATGTGACGCGCAGGTAACGATCACTGACGGTGAGTGTCCGGACTGTGGCACGAGCTTAGAGTCGTACGAGGCATAGAACCGATTGAGATTTCACTCGTTGTGGGGTCTCCATAGTTCAGTTGGAGCGAGACCTGAATGATTGTGACGACTAACTACACTCGGCCCGGGAGATGAGGAATCAGTCAGAACGGTATCTTTACTGACGGACTGGAATTACTTAGAGAAGTGCAAATTGAGAGGTGCACAGTCATAGTAGTACAACGAAACAGCCAAACCACTCCGAAAAAATGCCTACAGTATGGCAGATAGTCGTTCGCCGGCCCTCCTCGACGAGGATGGAAACCTCTTCGGCCTCGTCAACGTCGTCGATGCACTGGCCGTCCTGCTCGTCATTGCGGTCGTTGTGGCAGGCGCCGCACTTGTCCTCCAACCGGAGCCAGAGCCACCTGATCCAAATACTACCAACGTCACCCTCGATCTCGGGACACAACCCTCATACATCGTCTCAGAAATCACCGAGGGAGATACGTACAGTCCAAGCGGTAATTCACAGCTCACGATCACAGACGTCCATCTGACACCGCAGGGCAACCAGACACGTGTCATCTTACGCGCTACGCTTCAGGGACCGCCTGACGGGGACAGTCTCACATATGCGAATGCGCCCCCGCGCCTCGGACGACCGCTGACCATCGCGACGAGTCGATACGAAGTAGACGGTCAGATCCGTGCAGTGGGTGGTGACAACAGCTTCATTCAGGAAGACACGACGGTGGTTCTCAGAGACACCATGGCCACCGCCGAAGCGCGAGACGTCACTCCCGGTGATGAGATCCGACTCAGCGGACGCACTGTCGCGACTATCGAAGATGTCGCCGCGTACGCGACCAGTGATTCAACCGAACAGACCGTCTTCGTCGAAGCAGAACTCGACACACACAGACAGCAGTCTGACCGTCGGTTCGGCGGCACACAGATGCGGCGCGGGCAGACGGTCACGCTCCCGGCCGAAGACTACACCTTCGATGGTCGCATTGAAAAGGTGGATAGCGGCCTCCAGCCAACGACTACCGATGTGCTCCTCGAGACAACCGTCGATGCAGAAACGGCTGGCCGTATCGCTGCCGGCGACGTCACTACCGTCGCCGGGTACGAGGCAGCCGAAGTACGAACGGTTACCACGTACGCGACACAGAACCCCGACCGCAAACGCGTGCTCGTGGGGCTCTCGTTGGCCACTCTCGAAAACGCCGGTCGTCAGCAGTTCGGTAGCGCCGCCGTCCAGCGTGGGAACAACATCACTATTTCGACCGAAAGCTACGAACTCTCCGGCACCATCGAACGTGTTGGCGCACTCGAACCGCGTGGAACGCTCACCAATCGGACGGTAACCCTGCGGATGACCGACATGCGTGCGGACATGGCGGATGCGATCGAACCCGGCATGACCGAGACCAGTGGTGGCGAAACAATCGCTCGCGTCAGCCGCGTCAATACCGAGCCATCTGTCATCATTACGACGGGCGATAACGGCACGGTAAACGTCGCTGATCATCCGTACTTGCGTGATATCACTATCACGACTGAACTCCGGGTCCGCGAGTCGACAAGCGGTGTCCAGTTCAAAGGCGAGTCTCTCCAGCAGGGCTCGACAGTTGTGATCAATCTGGGGACAATCACTATTGAAGCGACGGTCGTGAGTGTTGGGCTCTGAACAACATCATAAACGGTATGGTAGATCACTCAAACCAGTATGTAATCGGATGTCCGAGGAATCCGGGTCGCTAAACCCTGACACTGTCGGAGAGAAAATCAGCGCGATTAGCGACGGGTCACAGGTCATCAGCACCGGGCGAGCGATCGGCACTCGTGTAAGTGAGTTCGTTCGGGAGTCGTATTGCTATCGCTGGCTCACGAAGGAACCTGACCCAGACATCATCGTTATCGATCTTCGAGAGACGTACACTGTCGGTCCGTTTATTACGCTGCTGGATACGCTTATTCCACATATTGAAGACGCTTGGAATCAGTCGCGTGTGGAGTCTGCCGCGAGCCGAGTGTTTGAACGGCTTAGTGAGGAGGTGTTTGACCCGCTTGCCGAGACGCGTGGCTACAAACTCGTAGTCTCGGTCTTGGCACCACCGGAGCCTCCGGAACGAGAACGCACCGTAGCGGATGATCCGGAGCCTGACGAAGACGAACCGTCCTGACTTTCCAGAACATTCCGTTCAGTACTCTACCATGCCGGCATTTCGAGTCCCTCAAAAAACAGCACCGACAAAGTAAGCGGATGACAACCTATTGGTTCCGAATCAAGTTCGGGTACGAACCGACTTCGCTTTGGCGTGATATCGTCCACAGGTCAAACAAGTAGTCAAACGAGAGATAACGACGATCCTCCGAGACACGCGGAACGGCGTCCGTGGGCGTTCGACTGCTACCCTGTCGAAACACGCGACGTGACTCTTTTCCCCCGGCGGCTACACTGTGACGGCAAAGCGTAAAGCCCATTGCAGTGATATCATATAACATGCCGAGGCAGATGAATACCGTCGTCTCGGGTGACGAGTCGGAGATTCATGACGAGCCCCACATTCGGGACCGGCGAATCGATTCGATTGACCTATGAACATATGTGACCGGATTCCCCAGTTGTGATGACCCCGGATTCGTAGCACTCGGAAACCAACATTCGAAATAGTTGCTGCACTGCAAGGATCTACATGTGAGGGGAGAGTACGGGGACGTGACGAATCAAATGGCATGGTAATCAGGTGTGGATAAAAATAGAAAATAAACATATTCAGTTATAATTTCCACCATCTGTATAACACTCTGTCCTTAGTGAAAACCATCTTCAATTTAAATAGGTATTAACTATTAATAGTGAGTTCTTGTCGATAGATGGTTTGGATTTTCTCCAGCATTTGATTACGAGTGAAAGATCTTTCAATCCGTTTTCGCGCTTGTGCACCATAGCGGCGGCGTTTAGCATCATCTTCAAGCAGAGTGTTCACTGCTTCAGCTAAAGCAACGCTATTACGTGGCGGGACGGTGAGCCCTGTTTTCCCGTCCTGACTTACCCACGGTACTCCTGTCGGAAGCGACGTATTCACCACGGGAAGGCCTCGAGCCATCGCCTCAAGCTGAACGATTCCAAATGCCTCACTGGGCTCGGTAGAGGGAAGGACAAAGACATCGGCCGCTCGATAGGCACTTGCCAGTTGTGAATCAGGGACGTATCCGAGGAAGTGAATTTGGCTAGCAACACCCTGTTTTTGCGCGCGCTGCTCTAGTTCTGATTTCTTATTTCCGTCTCCAGCAATCAACAGTGTTGCATCAATCTGTTTCATGGCGTCAACCAGATACTCAACGCCCTTGTAGTAGTTGAGCCGCCCGACGAACAGGATAACTGGACTGGTAGTGTCTATACCAAGTGGTTGCGGATTCTCAGCATCTATAGTATCGAGATCGATTGAAAGAGGAATAACATCACATTTTTCTTTATATTGATCGAGTATTGTTGAGTGGTCGAGCATGGGCTCAGATGTAACGAGAATACGGTCAACACGGTTGAGAAACCGTTCGAGAATGGGTCGATACGCTTTGAGTGCAGTTGCTTGTCGAACTATGTCGCTGTGATACGTTGCGATAACTGCTGCATCGCCAGTCCCGGCGGTCAGTTGTGAAACAGTCGAAAGGGGATTTGGAAGATGATGGTGGACAATATCGGCGTTTCTAGCTGCAACCCGTAGTTGCACTGGAAATGTTGGTGCAAGTGGAACCGACATAGTGACTCCAAGACTTGATGTCTTTGTTACACTAATCCCGTTATGTCGTTCTTTGCCTCCAAATCCCTTTGGGCGTGCGGCTAAAACGCGTGTTGTATACGAACTTGGGAGCCCTTCAGCAATGTTTTGGACGACGTTTTCGATACCACCCACCTCTGGGTAGTAGAATTTATTAACTTGAAGAATGTCCATGTTTAGTAGTGAGATTTTGTGGTGATTGTCTATGTCTTGACACAGCAGGCTCAAAACAGGTTCGATATCTCTCTTGTTTAGGGAATTCCAAGTTTATGGCTCTGTTGAAATCCTATTCTTCAGACACAACACAGCATGAAACAGCCGTTCGCTGAAGAGTGGTTATCTATCGGCCACAAATCGGAGGGTTCGGCCGATCGCATAGCCGGTTACACCAATCGGGAGACCGAATAGCAGAGCCAAACCAAAAGCCTCGGGCACAGATGGATGCGACGGGCCACTCATTCCGAAGAGGGAGAGAGAAAGGTAGTATCCGATCGCGGGAGCTACTGCGAGTATGACTGAAATGAGGAGACCGCGGTTGCTGTATGCCTGAAACCCTGAGAAAATCAACATCACCGCGACTACTCCGAGATGCCACCTGACTGGAAGCGTGACCCAATCTATCTGACCAACAAGAACGAACCCACCAAAGAACAGTACAGCAAGGGCTACAGCGACGCCAGAATATAGTGTGCTGGTCGGTCGGTCGTCGCCAGCGACCAAGCGGGTCACACTAATTTCGACCATACTACATCATACCAATTAGTGGAGGATATCTTTTGTGCCCAGCACTCGTGATACAACAACCAACTATACTAACCGTTTAGAGTGATCGGTCAATATTGTGACTGAGACAGGCGATAGTGAGTTCACGGAACTGCTTCCACCATCGTCGTGAGCGGACGAATGCACCGTACTTCCGCTTGAGTGTTGAGTTGACAGTCTCTGATTGACTCCGTTGGCCGTAGAGATCAGCGTCTAAGCGTGCGTTCCATGCTCGGTGGAGTGACGTGAACTCACGATGCTTAATCAGTGGACGAACCTCGTGTTGACGGGCCAGTCGCCTGATTTTTTGGTCGTCGTACCCTTTGTCTCCGAGCAGAATATCGATGCTTTCGGGGTTGCGCTTGATCAAAGATGGGGCGATCTGGCTATCGTGCTTTCGTGTCGTCGTCACGTGTAGATCGAGAATTGCGTTCACTTTCGTATCGACCAGCAGTGTCACCTTGAGCTGCTGAATCGTGAGTTCGGCTCGTTTCGTGTAGTGTTTCGAGGCGTGACTGCGATCGAATCCTGACGCATCAACCCCAACAACGCCGCTTGTCGGAAGCAAAGTGGCTGAGAGAGTCAATATGACACGCCACACAGCCATATCAAGCCGGTTGAATGCCTTACAGAGAGTTGATGGCGTAGGAAGTTCGGCTAGTCCGAGAACACGACGGATGCGTGGCATCTCGATCAATTCGTCAAGCAGACCACGGTAGGTCGTATTCTTCCGAATTTTGAGGCACAACAAAACAACATGTTGAGGGAGTGTATAGCGGTGTTTGGAGAACTTCGAGGAGTATCGAGAGACGGCTCGGCGTGCCAGATGGATCGCCTTCTCAGTAAAACGGAGAATCTGCGACTTCGGGAGGGCCTTCATCTCGTGGAATTACAGAACGAACATGTATCTCTCTGAGGATTTCAACAGAGCCAAGTTTATCATAGATAACTCTGCGATTGAGGTAGGTGATCCAATCAAAGTGGGTATCTCCCTACTTCATACGACTCAGAAACACTCAAATATCCCCGAAATATAGCCGAACCCATGCACCTTCTCGTCTTCACCGAGGATTTTTATCCAAGCGTAAGCGGTGGGGCACACGCACGATGGCGATTTGCTCAAATTGCCACTCGACGCGGTCATGATGTTTCTGTAGTTACTCCCCGCCGTCCAAATACTTCTGCATTCGAATTCGTTGACGGTATTGAGATCACTCGTCCTTTCCCTGCTCATCCGCGCTCAATTCCACCAGCATCGCCGGTATCGACTACAACTCGACTCTTTCACTCAGGAGCATTATTTGCCTGGCTGCAATGGTGGGCTCGTGATCGGCAGTTCGATGCCGTCTATTCGGCGTCGAACACACTTCACTGGGTGGCCTCGGCATTCGGACATCAGCAAGAGATTCCAAATATCTCGTTCGTCGGCTATACGCCGTCAATGCGTCCAGAAGCGCAATCCCGTCTTCGGCTAGTTCTTGAACGACTTAACTTCACATACGGTCTGGCTGACACTGTCTTTTGTCGTCTCCCAGAGATTCGGGATCTGATTAAGCGGCATTCTGACGCTGATGTACGATTGATTCACGGGATACTGAATGAGGATCGCATCCGGGGTGCGTATACACGTGCTCAAGAGACCGACGTTCGCTCGGAATATGCTGGCCCCGATGAGCGACTTTTTGTTTTTGCCGGACGGTTGAGTGAGGAGAAAAACGTTCCCGGGGCAGTCAAGATCCTTTCGGAGCTTCCCCCATCGTATCGACTGGTAGTAATCGGCGACGGACCAGAGCGTGAAGCTGTACAACGTGCGATCGAGACCGAAGGGATGCAAGAACAGGTGATGATGTGTGGTCAACTCTCACATGAAGAGACACTGTCGGTCATTGCTGCGTCTGATGGGCTACTGTTACCTTCAGATGCCGAATCGTACGGTGCTGTCATATTCGAAGGGCTTGCGCTCGGTTGTACTGTCTTCGCGACACCCGTCGGCATTCTTCCTGAAATTGACCATCCACGTCTCCATCTGAACTCCGTAGAGAAGCTAAGTGACACGATTCAAGAAGCACAGCTCAAACAAACACGAGAAATCGACGAAGAAACGCTAGAACTGTATTCGATGGAGCGATTTGCAGACCAAATCCTAGGAGCGATCGCGACATGACCGACCGAACACCCTTTCTTATTACCGTCGATGTTGAGGGAGCTGTTGAATCCGGATCTTACCATAACGTCGGGCTGCTCGCCCAGACGCTTTCAAACTTAGCACTTCCCGCGACGCTGTTCGTCACACCCGATGTGATCCGAGAGAAAACATCAACCGTCGAACAATGGCTTGCTGATGGCCACGCGGTGGGTCTTCATATCCACCCCGAACGGCTGGGCGGGGACGAGGTATGGCTCGGAGAATATCATCAGGACACGGTTGAGTCTTTTCTTTATCAGGGAATCGATGTCTTTGAGTCGCATCTTGGGGAGCGCCCGCAACTCTTTCGGGCTGGACGGTGGTCATTCTCTGAGACGCTTCTGCGGGCTCTGGCTGCAACCGGTTTCGAGTATGACGCATCCCACCGACCGATTGAACATCGCGAGCCATATCGGATTCACGGCTTGGTTGAATTCCCGCTCTCAGTGTATGGTTCTCGGCTCTTCCGGAGTCGCTTCCTCTCGTGGAATGTCGAAACATTGCCACTCTCGATTGACGCGCTCCTAAGGAGTACACCCCGATGTCTCGCCTGTTACGCTGCGACTTGGCGAATCTTGGCTGCTAATCCGTCATATCTCATGGTTGGATTTCACGACTATGACCTCTCCGAACCCCCCGTGAGGCAACGTATTGAGCGGTATCTGGCTAGGGTTGGCGAGTTCACCGAGCCGGTGTCTCTAAACGGGTTGGCTGTTCGCTCCGACCATCGTGTTCAGATAAGCTGATTCCATGCGAAGCTGAACGATCTGAGCCAATCATCGGCTGTTTCCGCTTCGGCGTTGCTGAAACAGTTTGAGAAACAGACAGTTCGTCGTTTTATTTCTCTGAAGACACGTTCAACAGCATTCCGATTTCCATGTTTTTCGTATCTGAAATCGAAGCCATGTCGTTGACATCCAGCTTGTAACGATCTGGAGCCATCGACGAGAAACACGGCGTCGTCGACGTCGTGTTTCTCAGAGAGTTCGATGAGAAATGCATGGGCGAGAACCTTCGTTGTAGTTGGTCTAAGATTCGTATGGAGTAATTTGTTCGTTTGTGGATCGACAGCGGCGTACAGCCAATATCTCTCACCGTTGAGTTGGATCACAGTTTCGTCAACCGCAACGTGATCCGGTGACTGTCCATCTTTGGGCTGTAAATCTGCTTTGTGAACCCAATTATAGACCGTTGATCGAGCGCGTTGGACACCGAATACCTCAAGAACTGAGACAGTATTCGAAAGTGATAGTCCAGCCAAATGCAATTGAATACTCAGCTTCATCAGCAGTCGCGGTGTCGCTTCTCGCTCCACAAAATCTAAGTCGGTTTGGTCGATACTACCGCCGAGGCCGGCGTTTTTGGGCATAGACACTTCAAAACCGCCGTGCCTCACTCTTCAATCCTTATCTGAACACTATGCATTTTTTACGGAGGCAGCATTATATGGCGGAGATGCGTTCAAAACCTTTCGATATGGATCTTGACATCTGTAATTAACAACGGAATAACAGGCCAATCATAGCTAGAACAAAAGAGTATGAAGACAGAGCATAGGATCAAACTGAGGTGAAGTTTGCCGAAACCCGTGCAAAAATCAGACCGTCGTCAACGAATTCGCCGCCGCTACGCCGACTGCTTGTAGTCTGTTGTGAGGCCTCCCTCGCTCCGTCATATCACAGGTAACCGAGTTCCCGCAGACGATCCTCCGTTGTCTCGCTCACGTCAATTCCGGCCGAGTCGATGTCGGCGAATGTTCCGATCGGAGCGTCGAACGCTGTTTGTTCAACCTCTGGTGGCGAATTAAGTGACCGAACATGTGTCTGTCTTGTGGGTTTGTCTGGGTCAACCGTGTACTCATCACAGTGCCCGTTCGAGTCCCATACAAAACGTGTCTGACTGTCCCACAGCGAGCGGACAGCACGGTTAAGATGGGGTATATCTTCACTATCGGACCGTTTAATACCGCCGGCTCGTAGCACCTCTGCGAACACGCGGTCGCGTCCAATAGACTCGGGAACAGGGCAGTCGTTTGCAAACTCAACGAGGAGGTCACCAACATCTAAGTGAGATGTGTACTCGTCGATCAGTTCTGGCGACGAATCAGGAGGGTTTACGACGACGAAGGGGACATGAGCGATTGCCTCACACAGGTTTGAATGCCCGATCATGTACTCATCGTCCGGATAGCCGAGACTCTCACCGTGATCAGCCGTCACGACAACTGTCGTCTCATGATTGGCGGTATCGACGAGCCACCGGATGAACGGTTCAAGCGTTCGATCCAAATAGTCGATTGAGTTCGCATACAGGTCACGGTAGTAGTCACGGTCCTGTTGGTGGTCATCGAATGGCTCCGGGGTGATACGTACGTCGGTCGGTAGGGTGTCGCTGTGCCATTCGTTGGGGACGTCGTAAGGCCCTTCAGAAAAGAAGTTTTCGTCAGTGAATGGGGAGTGAGCGTCCATGTAGTTCATAAACAGAAAGTACGGCTCATCAGTGTTTGTTACGAGTTGGCGAGCCGTCTGTGACATCCTTGTGGCATCACCCCCTGACACAGTGACCCCGGGAAGGGCCGAGAGGAGCCAACGGCCCGCTGCCACCTTTGAATACACGCCGTTACCCAGCGTCCGAAGTGGGTACGGTTCGGAAAGTGACGTGCGAACGAACGCAGCGTATCGACGTATGGCACTGTCGATAGCGGGGTCGACAATGTCGCTGCGTAATTGACCACGCTGGAAAAGTTTGTATCCGGAGTAGGTAATGAAGTCGTCGAAGTACTGATCAAACGCAAATGCCTCGCTAGCAAAAGTGTTGCCGGAAACACCGATTTTCATGTGATTGGGGAGTCGTGACAGAAACGTCTCCGACAGCGGCAGTGCTTCGAATGTTTGCTGTCCTTTCGGAGAGATGCCGTGCTGGTGTGCCAATGTGCCGCTGAGAAGACTCGCGTGGCTTGGGAGACTCCAACCACTCGGCGCACGACACTGCTCAAACGATGTGTCTGCAAGCGCCGCTAGCCGTGGCGCATACTCGTCAAAGTAGTCCTTCCGAACAGAGTCGAGATAAATGAAGACGACGTTACGTGACATACTTGGTAACAAGCCCAGTTCGGACATCAAGGTTGTTGTTTCCCGGAAGCTTATCGGGCGACCAGCTAATATCTTGATCTATGAGTGTCCTGCTAACAGGTGCGTTCGGCCGTGTCGGGAGCGCATTTCTCGAACACCAAACCAACTCTTTCAATTGTACGTGCTTCGACCGTACGACTCATCCCGAGCACGAGAGCATCGTCGGGGACGTCGCTTCTTACCCCGACTTCGACGAGGCCGCTGAGGGTGTCGATGACATCATCCACCTCGCAGCGGCGTCGCGCGTCGATGCTGATTGGCCTAGTGTACTTCAGAGTAACGTCGTCGGCAGCTACAACTGCCTCGAAGTGGCCAAGCGAAATGGTGTCGACAGCGTCGTCCTGGCGTCGACCAATCATGTGATCGGAATGTCCGAACAGGAGCGTGCGCCCGAACTGTACAGTTTGGACTACGACTGGACTGCCGACAGGTCAACCCAGGTCCGGCCGGACTCGCTGTACGGTTCGTCGAAGGTGTTCCTGGAGGGAATGGGCCGCTACTACGTCGAAAACTTCGAGTCACCGGAACGAGTATACGTCCTGCGTATCGGCAGTGTTCGAGGACCGAGCGAGGACCACCCCTACGCTGACGCAGAGCGCGATGTCAGCGAAGGGGTATACGATCGCGAGAGCGAGGCATACCGACAGGCCGTCCGTCGGATGAAATCGACCTGGCAGTCGAGGCGTGACATCGCGTCGATGATCGCAGCCTGTCTCAACGACGACACAGTCGAGTATGATATATTCTACGGCGTCAGTGACAACGACCGGCGGTGGATGGACATCGAACACGCGAAAACAGTGCTGGGGTACGAACCTGTCGACAACGGTGACGAGTGGGCCGAGCCCCCAACGGCATAGTACACTGGCCCCGCGGAGTCGACAGATATTAGATGACTATCCCATTCTTGAGAATTAAACAGATGAGCGAGGACATAGCGGTTACACGCCGAGAAAAAATAGAGAGCCTGTTACGGGCAAGCAGATACAATCTGCCACTCCTCGGTGCGGTTCTGCTATTCAATTTGATTGCGGCTACCCTCGAAGGGTTCGGTCTCGGATTCATAGTCCCGATCATCGAACTCACGCGAGATCCCGCTAGCAGTGACATATCCGGTGTGACGGGGCTGTTCTTCGATTTGTTTGAGGTGATCGGTGTGCCGTTCACACTCGAATACATCATCCTTGGCGTCTCGGTCGTCCTGTTCACCCGGTACGCAGCGACGTTTATGGCGACGTGGCTCCGTGAGCGATTGCGAGTGCATTTCATGACGGATCTGAAACGACGGACGTTCGACAAAGCGCTCGCTGCGCCTGTCGAGTTTTATGACCGACACGGCAGTGACGAAGTGCTCAACGACATCATCACACACAACCGCAACGCTGGGAGTGCTCTCCAGAACACCATGTCGCTGATCCAGATAGTGACTATCTCTCTGGTCTATCTCGGCATCGCACTGTATCTTGCCCCCCTGCTGACCGTACTTGCAGTCGTGCTGCTCGGGGTACTCACGGTCGTGGTCCGCGTGGGACTCGAATCCGGATACGCTATCGGTGGTCGCCTTGCCGACGCCAACGAGGACGCACACAGGTACGCACAGGAAGGTGTTCAAGGGATCAGGGCAGTGAAGTTGTACGGTGTCAGCGATCACTTCAGGAGCCTGTTCGACGATGCCCTCTCCCGGTTTTCCGAGAACAAGATCAAAAAGCGTCGGAACGTCGCTGCGATACAGAACGTCTATCAGCTTTCGAGTGCAGTAACAGTGTTCTTTCTCGTCTACGCGGGGATTAGGTGGACATCGCTCTCGTTCGGGGAACTCGGGATGTTCCTGTTCGCCATGTTCCGGTTGGCACCGAACGCGAGTGCGCTGAACAACAAGTTCTACAATCTTGAATCTGATCTTCCGCATCTGGTTCGGTCGTACCGATTCGAGGAGACACTCAGCACGGTGGTGCTGTCCAGTGGCAACGGGAAACAAGTCCCAGAACGAGTACAGCGTATCGAGTATCAGGACGTGTCGTTCGCGTACGAACCGAACGAACCGGTACTTAACGGTGTCTCTTTTGCGGCAGAGCGTGGTGAATTCGTCGCCTTCGTCGGACAGTCTGGAGCCGGGAAGTCGACTATCGCCTCGCTATTGATCCGGATGTACGACCCCGACAGCGGGCAGATACTGGCAGACGACACACCAATCACGGAGTTCGATATCCAGTCATGGCGCGAAGAGATTGCATTCGTCAGACAGGACCCGTACATATTCAACGGGACACTGTGGTTCAACCTCACTATCGGAGCCGACGACCCGACAGAAGAGGAAGTCAACCGGGTGTGCGAGATCGCCAGAGTCTCTGAGTTTTTCGATGATCTGAACGACGGCTACCAGACAAAACTCGGCGAAGACGGTGTCCAGTTGTCCGGTGGACAGCGCCAGCGTGTTGCGCTCGCGAGGGCGTTGCTGAAAGACGCCTCCGTGTTGTTGCTCGACGAAGCGACCAGCGACCTCGATACGGGAATCGAACAGGACGTCCAGCGGTCGATCGAATCGATGGATCAGGATTATCTAGTGGTCGCCATCGCTCACCGCCTCTCGACGGTGAAAAATGCCGACCGAATCTACACTATCAAGCAGGGTGAGATTTCCGAGGTCGGTCCGCACGATGACCTCATCGACAACGGTGGAACGTACGCCGACCTGTACCAGTCACAGATTGCGTCCAATTGATCTCATCCGGCGGGGTTCTCAGGAAAGTATTAACATTCTGTGTTTATTCGAGTCTCAAAAGACGCTTTCGTATAATTTGAATGGGAGGTTGTCCGGTTATGACGCTAGGCGTACTTTGCAGCGCGGGCCGTCAGTCGACACTGTCCACTAACTCCCGTTGGCTGGCGGCCGACATCGGCGTCTTTACCGCGGCGATGGTCCCCGTACCGGTTTTCACCTCCACGACCCACCGTCGTCGCGGACTGAGATACGTACTATCGGCGTCCAAGCAACGGACGGCTTCGACAGCGCCAGCGATTACGTTGCCGAGAGCAGCATCGCCGAGCATCGAGACGCAGGCGACATCCGCCAAGCGCCGGAACTCGACCACGTCCAGATTGTCTTCTTTGTAGTACATGCTGACGTAGTCGAGTGCCTTACGCTTCAGTTCGTCATCGGACAGTATCGGATTCGCAGACATAGTTTAGTTCTCCTCGAGTCGTTCGTCGACCGCGTTACACAGAGCTGTGACGTCTATATCCACGCCGTCAACCCCACCCTTGGCAGTAATGAAGTCGTAGTCGTATCCGAGATTTCGTGCGAGACAATAGTAAGTCGGTCCCTGCAGATTCGTCAGTTTGTCTTCGGGGATCACTTCGATGATATGCGGATCATCCGACCATATCATGTTTGTGAGTCCGGCGCCGTGAATCCCTGCGACGACATCAGCACTGGCGAACATCGTCACCTGATCTTTGAACGACATTTCGCCAGGAGTTACCGACTTGAATCCGCGTTCAGAGAGAGCCTCGATAACTGCATCAGAGTTTGTGGCTTTTCTCACAGTAGCATCCTGTCGTGACACCCACACACGACTAGGGGCGTCTGCAGCGTCGACATTGTCGACAGTACAATCACGTAGCCACTCGTATCCAGAGGGATGCGGCTCGTACCGACCGCCGACATTGTGTCGACGATGAGTACATGCCACGAGCCGGTCGACTGCACTGATCCCCGTCGACGACATCGCCCACTCGTAGGAGTCGAAGCCAAGCAGTTCAAGCGACTCAGTCATGTACGAAGGGGGATCAGGACGCAACAATAGAGTCGGCTTGAGGCCGGTCTCGTCTACGTATGTCTTGACGCCTCGAAGTTTCGGAAGGTGCTCTGTTACCCATGTGTAGTAGTTCTCAGGGTCGGCCACCATCTGAAACACGACACTGTATGTCACATCTGGCGACCCTACCGACGGAAAAAGATACCGGGACCGTTCACGGATCCCGCCACTGCCCCCGGCAACGACTTCGTTGGCACGGACGAGTAGATTATGATGGTGGTTTCGAGCAAGATTTAGGAGTATGTCACCCTCGGCGTTGAATCCAATCGCTTCCTTTCCGATCAGTCGGCAGTTGGGGATTTCATAGAGATACGACGATCCTTCATCGTACACCCGTTCCCACTGGCGGAAATTCCACGGTAGTTTCTCCGACTCACGCACCGGGGTAACAGACGCTTCCCGTCCATTTTCGTACTGCCAGACACGACCGGTCGTTTGCGAGTACTTGTGGAGGTCATCTGAACGGAGAATCCGCTCCTCGGGAAAAAAGTACGGGCTAAAAATGAAGCGGCTGAGTAAAAACGGGGGGATCGCTGTAGCAACGCTCTCAGGTCCTTCGGCCAGGAATTTGGCTTTGGCAGCAGTAAACAGTTTCTGGAGATCCATCTTCGAAGATTCGAAGATGATCCGCGTATTTAAAACCAACGAGAGTGGCGGTTACGAACGGAAGTAATCGATAGTCCGTTCTAGTCCGTTTTCAAACTCAACTTTCGGTTCCCAACCTATGAGGTGCCGGGCTCGGTCGATATCTGGTCTACGGCGCTGTGGGTCGTCTTCCGGAAGCGGTTCGTACGTGATCTCGCTCTCAGTATTGACCAGTGACATGACATTCTCGGCTAGAGATTCTATTGTCACCTCCGACGTGGAGCCGAGGTTCAAGACCTGACCGTCAAGTCCGTCGCAGTCCATCGTTTCGGCGAGTCCCTGGCAAAGGTCACTCACATACAGGAACGACCGTGTCTGCTGCCCATCACCGTACACGGTCAAGTCCTCACCGGCGAGCGCCTGTGTCACGAACGTTGGGATGACTCGTCCGTCGTCTGCTTGCATCCGTGGCCCGTACGTATTGAACAGTCGAACAGTCCTGACGTCGACGCCATACTGACGGTGATATACGCCCGTGAGCATTTCTCCGAATCGTTTACCTTCGTCGTAGCACGCACGCGGCCCACGCGGGTTGACGTTCCCGTAGTACTCCTCGTGTTGAGGGTGGACTTCCGGGTCACCGTACACCTCACTGGTACTCGCGAAAAGGGCTCGCGCACCGGTATCAGCACAGAATTCTAGAATGAGACGTGTCCCTTCACTGTTGACGCGAGCGATGTCCAGCGGATGTTCTTTGAAATCAACCGGGGATGCGCGCGAAGCCAGATGGTAGAGTCGGTCGACCGACGCCGGATCACAATTGCCTTGACGGAGGACCGTCTCAACGCCGTCCAGTATATCGCCTTCGACGAAGGTGAACCGGCCATGGGAATGGAACTCGTCGAGGTTCTCGACTCTGCCGCTACTGCAGTTGTCGATACAGACGACTTCGCGTCCATCCTTGAGCAGGTGTTCACAGAGGTGACTTCCGACGAACCCAGCCCCGCCAACGACGACGCTCTTCATAGCTCCACCTCACTCCAGTCACCAATGTTGAGAGAGTTCGAGACGCCACTCACCTCAGAGTGGTCGCCGACGATACTGTCCGCGATGTTGGTCTCTCTCACACTCGATTCTTCGCCGATGATAGAGCATTTGATGCGACTGTCGACAATCTTAGCACCGGCGTCGATACTGACATCCGGTCCAACGACACTATGAACTACGTCGGCATCATCTGCGATGTCGACTGGCGGGATGACGACGCTAGACTCGGGTTCGGTGTCGTCTGTCCCGTTCCGCCGCAACAGTAGCTGGTTGGCTTTGAGTAGTGTCTCCGGGCGCCCACAGTCATACCAATCGTTGACCTCAAAAGTACGCAGGTTCAGTCCCGAGTCAACCATCCGACTGAGAGCATCTGTCAACTGGTACTCGCCGCCCGTACCGCGAATGTCCGACTCGATCAGAAACGCCAATTCCTCGAATAGGGCCGCAGAATCCTCGATACAGTAGACGCCACTGATGGCGAGGTCTGAGTCGGGATCGGTCGGCTTCTCGACGAGGTCAACAATCTGACCTTCCTCGTCAAGCGTCACGATGCCGTAGCTTGTCGGGTTGTCGACCTGCTTGACTCCCACAGTGCCAGCACAGTCCTCAATCCGCTCGTGGGCCTGCAGAAACGACTCATAGGTGTTATCGAACAGCATGTCTCCCAGAAGGATACAAATCGGTTCATCATCGACCACGGGGCGAGCTTGGTAGACACTGTGCCCAAGTCCTTCCGTCTGCTTCTGGTCGACGAAACTGAGTGTGAACAAGTCACTGTAGTTCTCTTCGACGTAATCAACGACCATGTCCCGCATCACGCCGACGATGATGATGACGTCGTCAATGCGACTCTCAACGAGGTTGTCCAGAATGTGACCGAGAAGTGGCTTCCCAGCAATGCATACCAGCGGCTTCGGTTTCGTGTACGTTTGTGGATAGAGACGTGTTCCCTGCCCTGCTGCCGGAATAACTGCCTTCATTATGTTTGCCCTCGTGAGGGGTATACAAATGGTTGTCGTCATTTATTATTCCAGAGAGCGACTGTTCTAGGAGGGGATACGTATATCTATGAATCCGGTTTTAACAAAAGTATGGCTCCGAGCCTACTGCAGGTCATCAAAGCGGTGTTCCGACCTATCTTGCGTCCGATTTTCGGTCAGATACCAACTCCAATCAAGAAGCACTGGCAGATACTCACCGTGAACGAGGGATATCTCGCACTAGATACCCACGACTACCAGAGGGAGTACGAACGTATAATACAACGCATATACGACAATTCAGACCTGCCGTCACCGACGATACATGTGCTCGATATCGGGGCTCGGGACGGACCGAAAGCACGCCTCGAAATCCTCGACACTCTCGGAAAATTAGAGTACACAGGAATCGAACCGGATACCGAAGAGTGTGCTGCACTGAACGAGCGCTATCCTGACTACGATTTCTACCCAATCGCGTTTGCCGAGCGTGAAGGCAAGCGGACGCTGTACCTGACACAGATGCGGAGTTGGTCGAGTCTGTACAAACCTAACGAGGACCTACTCACTCAATTTGACTCCTACGAGGGTCAAGGCGAAGTCGAGGATACTATGACCGTTGACGTAGATTCCGTCGATGCCTTCTGTAACTCTAACAACAAACGATTCGATTTTGTCCAAATGGACGTACAGGGGAGTGAAGGTGATGTCATTAGGGGTGCGGACGATACGTTGTCCGACATAATGGGGATAGAATTTGAAACACACTTCAAACCCGTGTACGTCGGTCAGAACCTCATCTGGGACATCCAAGAGACCCTTGACGCCTACGATGTGACGATCATCGATATAGACCCCCATTCGACCCCCTCCGGAAACCCAGCCAGTGAGGTAATAAATCCGGACGGGGAGTTACTCGAGGCCGACATTCAGTACCTCAAGCTCAGTGCCGAAACGAGGCCGAAAGTTTACAAACAACTAATATTATCGCTATTACTGCGAAAGAGGACTGTGGCGACACGGATACTGAAGAAAAACGAGTCGCTGATACCGGAGCCTGAACGGAAGGAAGTTCTAGACTTATTAGACGATATATCTCCACGTCGGTGACGACACCACCGTACTCACCGCCCCCGATCAGCCACACGGCGTATCGTCTCTGCCATTCTGTCTGTGTCCACTTTGACGCTCCGATACTTCTGACGTGGGTGGTCATCGAGAGACACGACAGTCATGTTTTGATACCTGAAACCAAGCGACCGGGCGAGACAGGCGAAGTGCGCCCGTCGGTATGCTTCTGGAACGAGTTCGATGACCGTCGGATTTCGGGCGAACAGCATATTGGCGAGTCCCGCTCCGTGAACGCCGACGAGTATCTCACACTCACGCATCAATCGAACCTGGTCTCGGAACGACAGTTGTGCCATCTGAACAGATTTGAAACCCAGCGATTCGAGCGTGTCGACTACTTCATTTTCGTTGACAACTGTTCGCCGGCTTGCGTCGGCCCGAGAAATGTACACCCGGTTGTATCCGGACGAGTCATCCACACGTTGGTCGATGTTGTCGCGAATCCACTGGTATCCCCTCGGATTGGGCGTGTAGTTGTAGCCAGCACTGGGGACAGGAAAGTTGTACATATCCTCGAGATTGTGGTAGTAGTGTGTCGAGACGGCGAGTGTCTCTGGACGAATCGGGTCACCACTGAACCGCCGTATCCTGTCGTACCCTAGAACTGATAGAGATTGTACCATCCACTCTGGTGGGTCCTGTTTGATCAAGAGTTCTGGGGTTATACCAGTTCGCTCGACGTACTGATCGTACGCCCATAGCTTCGGAAGATACTCGACGATCCAGGCGAAGTATGATGTGGTCGAGTCAACCATGTGAAACAGCGGGGTCTCGACCGGTACAGCGTCCGGGGTGTACACGCCTGCTGCAGTTCCCACGAACGACAGTTGGGTCCTGAGATCTAGCTTCGAGAGGGCCTTAAACAAGCGCTCCTGACTTCCGGAAATCGTGTCGAGCAGAACACAACCGTCAAGTCGGCCGATACAATGTTTGCCCGCTAGTCGTGGTTCACTCACCTCATAGATCCGATTCGGGTCGACCGTGTATGAACCGAGAAGTTCACTGAATTCATCAGGAAATCCGGAACATCGCTTCAGTGTAACCGTGTGTGCAGCGTCGATTTCCCATGACCGGCCCCTCGCCATGACGGCATCTCCGCCTAGCGAATTTGACAATACGTACTGTTTCGGCACTCGCAGAAGTTTCGATTGAAGACGTGTTATCAGACTCATTGAACCACGTTTGCCCAGCAGTCGTTGGCCAAATCAAGGGAGCTCATGGAATTATGCTACTGACATCTTTCAGCCGCTCCCAGTGTTCAAGGTCGTCACTGGAACGAATCTCGATGGTCGCGATCGGGTTCTCTACCTCGTAGATACCGGTGTCCTCAGCTGTCCGTCGACCACGTCGAATCTGGTCGGGATACGTGACACAGCCTAGGCTTGTGAGCCCAATCTGGACTGGATCGCGGTCCGCTCTGAATTGCGTGTCTTCGTTGATCCGGTCTAACTCGCCGTCTTCTGATTGAAGCCAGCACGGCCGGAACTCGGGAAAGCTTGCGACGACACTATCGTGGCCTTCTCGGACAAGTTGTTCGATGAGGCCGTCAAGCATCCCTCGCGGCCGAAACGGGTGCGTAACCTCTAGCGGGACGACAAGGTCAGGATACCGGTCACTGGCCTCGAGTTGCTTCAGCGAATATTTGAACACCTCGATGACGGGAACGTCTTTGGCCGACAGTTCGTCGGGCCGAAGGAACGGGGCTTTGGCACCCCACTCAGACGCTCTGTCAGCGACAGCCTCCGTATCGGTCGAGAGAACGATATCGTCAATGTATGTTGACTCGGCTGCAGCGTCGATAGTCCGTCTAACGAGTGACTCGTTAAGGTCGACGACCGAGTTGCCGTGATGTCTCACCGGGACCACAGCGACAATATCGAGTTCCTCAGGATCAAGTGGGTTTCCGTGGAGGTCCTGACTCAGCTTGTCTTCGGGCTGAATCTCATTGTTCTCCATCGTTCGGACGACGCTTTTGGTCCGTCCACGGTCGTTGCCTTGATTGATTCCGTGGTGGTGATAAACTGCAGCGTCCGGTTCGTAGACAAGCGTGTAGCCAGCGTCGATCACCTCGTTACCCCATATCTGGTCCTCGATATTCGGGACATCCTCCTTGAATGGATACTCCTCCCACACCTCTCGGCGGAGCACACTGTTGGCGTTGTGAAAAAAGGTGTCCCGGTCCTGCAAACGCCGCTCAAGACCGAAAGTCCGGATCAAGTCCCGCTTGTCGACCGGGTCCGACGCCTCTACGGGAACCTGACGGCCATACACGCCGGCCACGTTCGCCTCGTGATCGAAGTTGTCCACGAGTGTCTGTAGCCATTGATCGTCAACGGGGATACAGTGGGCCGACAGACAAACGATGTACTCGCCGCCCGAGGCACGGATCCCCTCGTTGAGCGCCCAGCCGGGCATGTAGTCGGATATCTCGACCAGTGTCAACTCGGGATAGACATGGGTGGCCTTCTCGACGGTCTTGTCGGTACTCTGGTTGTCGACGAGGATGACTTCTGTCTCCTGGTCGACCTCCTGTTTCTGGACCGTTCGTAAACACTGGCCGATCCACTTCTCTTCGTTGTAGGTCCGGATAATAAGTGATATCATAGTAGCTCGAACCGTGGTAGTAGTCTTTTAGTCTCTTGCGGTCGGGATAGTATCTGTCGTTTGCTGGGTCGTGTCTGTCCAGCTATATGCCGTCCGAAGGTGGGTTCTCCGTGAGCAGACGGGCTAACTCAAGATCACGTGGCGCGTCGACATCGACCGATCTCCATTCTGGCATCTCGACGTAACCAATCGACCCCCCAATCCGACAGCCAGTCTCCATCAAGAGATCACGGTCCATTGCGTAGACGGCCTTGTTCTCTACCCACTGGTTCCAGTCTTCTTTCTGGCGCGGGCCTCGCTTTTTCGGGTCGTAGTTCGTCGGCGAAACGGTCTCTCCGCCGCGCTCCCAGAGATAGCTGTCGTCTTCGTACAGCGTCAGCGCCGAGTCGTGGCCGTCGTCGACGACCCGTGAGACAGTCTCTTCGACGGTTTCGACAGTTCGGAGCGGTGCCGTGGGATACAGAAGGACGACGACGTCTATCTCTGGCCCCTCCGCTTCGAGTTCCTCGACACACCACTGCAAGAGTCGGTCGACCTCCTGAACGGAGTCGTCCTGTGTAAACCGCTCTGGACGGTCCATGATATCGGCACCGTACTCCTCGCCTGCCGCTCTGATCTCGGGGTGGTCGCTGTTGACGACCGTTCGGTTGATGTTGTCGGCCTCGAGACCGTGGCGGGCGGCGATGCCAACCAGTGGATCATCATTTATCTCCTTGATGTTCTTCAGCGGGATACCCTGCGAACCGCCGCGTGCCGGAATGATAGCTGTGACGTTCGTCATCGGTCAGTACTCCTCGACGAGCGGTTCAAGGTCGAACTCCTCGGCGATGTCGTCGAACCGTTCGAGCGTATGCTTGGGAACCGGAATGCCCTCTTCGATCCGTTCAGCTTTGGCCTCTTTTTCCGGGTCACCCGGGACGTGTACTGGCGTGTCCGAGTCCTTACGCGGTTCCTCGCGGATATCTTCGGCCAGTTCTTGGAGGTCTTGTTTAAACTCCTCGACGTCGACGAACGCGTCGACCTGTACCGCCGAAAAGTAGTGGCCGAGCCGTCGGTGCTCGTCCATCGGATCGCCGAACATGCTCGATATGTCACGACCTACTGGCATCCCCGAGAGAAGTCCGTTCATGATATCTCCGACCATCGCCAGCCCGAACCCTTTGTAGTCCCCGATGGGGAGCAGTTGCGTCGCCTCGTGTGGGTCGAGAGTCTCCTCACCGTTCTCGTCGGCCGCCGCACTCGGCGGGAGCTGCTGGCCGCTGTCACGCCGTTGTTTGACCTCGTTGAACGTGATCGGCGTGATGGCGGCATCGAAACAGAACGGCTCCTCGTCGGCCATCGGGGCCGTGACACAGATCGGATTGTTCCCGAAGAACGGTCGCGTCGAGTTCGGCGTCTTTGTATTTGACGTCGAGTGTGTACTCGCGTACCCGATCATGTCCTCCTCGGCGGCGTCCAGCCCGAAGTACGCCATCGACCCGCAGTGACTGGAGTTGGCGACGACGACGTGACCGGCCCCGACCTCATCAGCCATCTCGATTGCGTGTTCCATCGCCCGCTTGCCGGCGGCGTGGCCGAAGGCGTGATCGGCGTTGAGGCGACCGATGGCACCGGCCATCTGCTCGAATTCGAACTCTGGTGAGGGGTTGATACGCCCGCCCTGTACTTCCTCGATGTAGTGGGGAAGCAATCGGATTCCGTGAGAGTCAACACCGCGGATCGAGGCAAACCACATCCCGCGTGCGGTGTCCTTGGCGACACCTTCGTCGACACCAGCGCTGACGAACGCGTCGCGGACGTACTCGTAGGCCTCCTGTTCGGGAACCAAAACTGCATCCTCGTCGGTTACTTCCATGGGTAGAATCTCCCGATTCCCGGGAAATAAACATTGTGTATCAACCGTTTCTCACGGGGTGAGTTCGGCGTATACGTCTTCAAGTTGATCGACGATGACCGGCCACGCGTAGTTGTCCAGCACGTACTCCCGGCCGACCTGTGCCATCCGGTCGGCCTCCTCTGGGTTGTTGAGAACCCACTCGATCTGATCGGCGAGCATGGTTATCTTCTCCGGTGGGAGCGTCTTTGGCCCCTTCCGCATGTACGACCCACGCGGGAACAGTTCGGCGACCCGCCCTCGCTCGTTGTCGCCCAGCAGATCATCAATGCCACCGACAGGCGTCGCCACGACTGGGCACTCTGTCGCCATCGCCTCCAGCGTCGAGATGCTCGTCGATTCCCCGCTGGAGGGGATCAACGCCATATCGGCCGCCCGGAGATACTCCCGAACGACCTCCTCGTCGAAGACGGCGCCGGCGAAGTGGAGGTGATCACGGACGCCACGCTCCTCGGCGATATCCTCGAGTACTGTCTTCCAGGTCCCGTCACCGACGATCACGTAGTGGGTGTCCGGGTACGCCTCAAGTACTTCCGGCAGCGCCTGCACGACGTACTGCATTCCCTTCACTCGTTTTATCATGTTCACCGAGAGGAGCACGTTCGCGTCGGGGCCCAGCGAGTCTAGCACGTCCAGATTGCTCCTGTCAGCAGGGATGGGTGTGAAGAAGTCGGTATCGATGCCGTTTGGGATCGAACGGATCTTCGAACGTGGAATGTATCGAGTCGCTATATCAGTGAAGTAGGGGCAAGTCGACACGACGACGTCAGCGAGACGAAGCAGCAGCCATCGATTGACGTTGTGAGGGATACGGCGATGCGTCGACAGATCCGGGAGGTCGACGATACCACCTCCATGGACAGTCAGCACGATGGGTGTCGAGGAGAGCTCTGCGACGAGTTCTGCGATAACAGTGAACATCCGCTTCGATGAGTGGACGTGGATGAGGTCACACGTACGGCTTAGCCTGCGCGCTGCTCGGACGACCTCGATCATCCGTAGCGGCTGGGGGATGGGAACGGTTCGTTTGAGCGTCCGTGGGGCCGTAATTCGCGTAATCTCCATTGAGTCGTCGATTGACGACGTCTCCGTCACGGTCGTCAGGCCCTTGATTTCGTACCCACGGCGCTGGAGTTCGGCCGATATCTCGGCAATATGTCCCTGAACGCCTCCAATAGATGGCGGAAAATAACAAGATACCATCCCGATATGGAGAGACTTACTCATGCTGTTGGCTTCCCAGATCCGGGTAATAAGTCTCATCATCGATGCCGTACTCGGTTGTTAGCCACTGATTCGCGAACTACACAGTTTAAATACGGTCATCGCGGTATGCTTGACAATGGCGAAGTCGAGGACACATCTATACATCACCGATGAGTACATTAGCGATCCGGCGGCGAACGTCGTCTCACTGCCTGCAGTGGTCTCAAGTATCGAGTACGACCGTTACTACGAACTCAAGCAACAACTCGAAACAATAGAGGACGATACCCCAACCCGAATCCCGATACTTGATTCTCTGTGGAAGCACATCTTGCTCGAGAAGAAAGGTTCTCTGTTCGAGCTTGCGCTGTTGTATGACCCCCTGGTCGATCGGATACACGATGCTGACCCGAGTGTCGTCGTCACCGACATCTCCGATCCGAAGTACGATGCCTTGCTGGCCGATATCGAGGCGACACAGGAGTTCGACATCCGGAGCGCGGGCGAGAGCAACGGTGAGGCTTCGACCGAAAGGCGGCAGGCGTGGGCGCAGGACATACTGTCGACTGTAGTGTTGCTCGCCAGTCAGTTCGTGTGGCTGCTGCTCGGAATTGTCGGTCGAGGCAACACCGTCGAACAGGCCGAGACGGTGGTGTTTCCGTACTCAGGACGCGAGTCCAGTACACGTCCAGTCGTCGAGGGGTTACAGCGCTCGTTCCTTGTCGTGGTCCGCGCACCGATTTTCTTCAACAACAGTCTCGATAAATGGAGCGACACCGATGCAGCAAGTCTCTCATCACTTGTCGACGGACACACGTTCCTCTGCGAGGTCGGATTCTTAGTACGCTTCGGTAAGGAGTTTCTGATTGACCGGCAGACTGAACGCCAGTTGCGCGACGCGCTACAGGTGAAGGTAGGGGTACAGCTTACCCACTCAGTCCGGTACGCGTTTGTGAGTGGCTGTCGCGGGAATATCCACAACTTCCTCTTCGCAACCAGTGCGGCTGGCGCGTTCTCTCGAACCGGATGTGAACGGGTTGTCGTCGGTGGCAACAGTCCGGAAGATCGGGCTATACTGGCACTCGCAAGGGAATGCGGACTCAGTACGTACTACGTTCCCCACTCGATCGCTCATCCCAAGGAACGGATGTACCTCCACCACCCTGAAACGACGATGTTCCTCGCAAGCAACTTTGACCAGGGCTACCTCGATGCGTCGTTCGACAATGAGCGACTACCGACACTCGTCCCTGCAGGGCGGCCGTACCTACAGGAGACGCTCGACGAGGAGATGACCACGACAGCACACAAGAAAGAGCGACTCAAAATCGTTCTCGCGACACAAGATGGTCCAGATAACGTCCGCGAAAGGTTCTGTATAGCGGTTCTAAAGGGTATCGAAGCGTGCCCGATACAAGATCAAGAGGTAGTGATCAAGATCCATCCGGACGAGCGGGTAGCGTTCTACGAGTCACTGCTGGACTCGCTTGACTTGGACGTAGTTGCGGACACAATGGTCGAAACCGAAGGGCTTCGAACCCATCTCCGGACAGCAGATCTGGTCGTCACAATAAACTCGAACGTCGGGCTCGAAGGGATGTACGTCGGGACACCGTGTGTCTGTGTCAACTTATGGGAGCCACTCATCTCGACGTACCCCTATAGCAGTGAGGGTCCAGCGCCTGTCTGTCGGACCGTCAAGGAAGTTAACGACTTGTTCCAGAGGCTCACATGGGATAAAATTCAACAAATCACGGAGCAACAGCGACGATTCGCCGAGTCATATCGATATGAGTACGACACAGGCGAAAGGATTGCTGCACACATCGAAGGGCGACACTGAAGCGGTCAGATTTTGTACCCGAGTGCTTCTAATTGGTTGTCAACGGTTGCGTCGTTAACTGCAATAGTATTTGACCGACAACCATCAGCGATTTCTTTGCGCTGGTTGGACTCGACGATGAACCAAGGCACTTTCAAGAGCGGTTTGACATACGTTCCACGGGGGTGACCGTATCGACGTACCGGGAGTGGGCGGGCGCGGCTGCCGAAGAGTTCACCGTGGTCTGCAGTAATCACCGTCTGCCCGGTGAGGTCGTTAAGCAATTCCTCGACAGATGACAGTGTCAACGCCAGAGTGTCTCGATACGCTTTGATAATATCGTCACGATTGTGTGGTTGATTTCGGAGATCACGCGGGAAGCGGGCGCCGAGTCGAAACTTTTCACCCTCGTCATCGAAATACGGCTGGTGTGGCTGAAGATAGTGGATAATAAGCCGTTTATTCGGGTATCGTTCGTTAGCGTCGCGAGCAGCCGCCGTGACCGTAGCGGGATGGCTCGTCTCGCCGTTGAATGCGTCTCTTTCAACCGGCATAAACTCATGGATAGTGGCGTCAATCTCGTCATGCAGCTTTGCGTACCACAGGTTCGATGAAACGTATACCGTGTCCGTTGCTGATTGCCCACTAAAGTTCCCGCGCACGAATTCTTCGCTCATACTTCCCCGTGACAGGCGTGACTCCAAGACGCCGTCAAACTCACACGCACGTTCAAACTCGTCATACCGGCATGCGTCGAGGATAATAAGATTGTCCCAGTCCTCAGTGAAAATATCGACACCGTCTGGATAGAACTGAACGCCATGATACCAATAGGCAAGTCGCCTGTTCGTTTCAGAAAGGGTACGCAGAATCGCGTCGGGAACCGCATTCGGGTTCCTAAGTGCTGTCTTCATCTTCTTTGCAAGTGTTCGTATCGGATACATTGGAAGGCTATTGTTATCTATGGAACTGTCGTGGATGTATTGAGCGTTTTGATACTGCAATAATTATTATCAGTATCTCACAAAAACGTGCTTGATGGCACGAGATACTGAGCGGTCTCACGCGCCCTATCTTGATTCACGCTCTCATAGAGAGTAGCGTTTCCATCGAGTCACAAAGCGTCTTCGGCTAACTGGTCCTAGCGGTAAGTTCGTTCACGAAACAGTAGCTGGACGGGCGGTTGACGCTGACTCCAGATCCAGGATGTCACGAAGCTGTTGGAGTCAGCAACGGAGCCGACCCGACAGCGTTGCCACTACCAGAGGGCCCGTCCCAGTCGGTGATTACCGCTCGAACGATCGTCATATGGACGGGTCGCTGGGTTTGACCGCCTCACTTTTGACGCCTAACTAAACACCGTCCATCAATCAGACAGTACGTTTAATAGACACACGTATCGTGTTGGTGAATATGCCGGATTCGGACCCGATGGTATCAGTTATAATTCCTACATATCATCGGAACGATTTGCTTCTGCAAGCTATTAAGAGCGTCTACAACCAGTCATACAGGCCCATTGAGGTCATTGTAGTTGACGATTCTGGCGAAGAGCATGCACGGCCGACTGTTGAATCATGTGAGTACCACGGGCTCCGTTACGTACCTCTTGAAAAAAATCGTGGCCAGAATGCTGCGCTTAATCGTGGACTTGATGAAGTCTCTGGACGCTACGTACAGTTTCTTGACGATGATGACGAAATCATCGGAGAGAAGTTCTCGAAACAGGTTTTTCTTTTAGAAAGTCAAGATGAAGTTGGTGTAGTGTACTGTGGGTTACGGAACGACAACGGAACTATCCATCTCCCTAGAGAGGCTGGCCGAGGGGATGTGTTGGAACAAGCACTTCAGTTTAATCTGTTCTCTTGTGTAACGTCAACAATGTTGATAGATATAGATGTGTTGTCTTCGACAGCTCCGCTTCCTACACCACCTGGCTCAACAGATATCTATATGAAAATCGAATTCGCTCAATCGACAAATTTCGATTTTGTACCCGAACCAGGGATTCTAAAGCGTGACGTGTCAGGTTCGGTCAGTTCCTCTTGGGGCGCAATTGTTGGCCATAAACGAATATTCAAAAAATACCGATGTCTGTATAATCAATTCCCAGAAGAAGTGCAACGAACTGCACTTGCAAGGTTCTACAACCGGAAAGGATCGTATCTCGTAGGAACACATTCATGGTCGCCAAAAGCCAGCTATGCATTTGCGAAGGCAGTGTACTATCATCCCCAAATATCCCTTCCGTATCTCGGGCGATTATTCGGGTCTATTTTTGGCCGTCCAGGGGTGACTGTCGTTGAACAATTGATGGCGAAAATCGGATGTATTCGGTGTTCAGAGTGATATTTTACCTTCACTCATCTGTAGACATCAATTCACAAGATTTTCTCGAACCAGTCGTCGGTGGCGAGGGTCAAACTGTAGAAGTTTAGATGGCCCTACATGAATAGATGGAGGGTTGTTGGTAGCATCATAGCGCAGTTTCGATGATGGTTTTGAGCGCTTCGTCGCTGGGCTTATGGCGGACGCGTTTTCGAAACTGTTCCGCTCTGAGATAGAGTATGAGTTTGCCTTTAGAGATCCTCCGTGCAGCGAAAGCCACCATCGCGCCGCCAACGCGTGGATCTCGCATATGTTTATGTGCACGTCTCCATTAGCGTATTCACCCGCCGTGGACGACGTACTAGCGATTGAATTCATCGTCCTCGTTGAGTGACTCGTACGCTCGAAAGCTGTCAGTATAGGATGTCTCTTTGCGGTCGTCAAGCAAGAGTTGAAATGTTGGCTCATCGGCGCTTCTCGCTGGATGACCGTATATTTCTCCCGGGTCAACAAGGATTAACACAGCCGACTTGTCTTCGTGATACGTTCAACGATCGCGTATAGATAGGCCACGCGAGCGCGACATCGTCGTGCTCGCGGCCCTTCTTCCCTGTGTTGACGTATATTCGCAGTGGGGCTTTGAACTGTGGCTTAGACGCGTCCTGCGCCTGTAGGAAGCGCTGGACGCGCCAGTAGACCGTCTTGTACGATACGACAAGTTTAGGATTGAATTATCGAATGACCGTGTTCAGCCGGATATAGCTGTAGACGGCGAGATACCACCCCATGAGCGGTGTCGCTGAGTATTTGAAGACCGTGCTGGACTTGTTATTGAGTTTGCAGCTGAAATTTTCACATAAGTAATAATAAAATAAACTACAGCTGCCGTACCGAATCGCTGATTCGGCACGCAGCGCAAGCAATAAATGCCGTTACCTCAATGAATGTGCCACCAAATTCACGGCTTGACGCTCCGATACGAGCGTCTTCAATGGGAGGAGGCTTCGTCGGGTGGCGCGGCCGCGCCGCCCCTGCCTGCTGTAACTTCCAGCTACTGCTACAGCTCATCAACAGTCTTCTGAAAAAGAACGTACCTTCGATTCCGGATTAGTTACTTTCTGCATCTCTTTTGTTTACGAGTGGTTGTGGCCGCAAACGAAAAATTCCCACTCATATGAATTAATTACCGTGTGGGGACATCGCGAGATCTAGTTTGAGCGCATATCCGAGCACGAGACCTTGTAGTACTGATGTGATTCCCGGTGTAAAAAAGAGGGGACTCTCAAAAAGTATATAGACTGATATACCAAGGACGAGCGTAACCGGATAGATGTTGATATTCTGACTCCGCACGGCATGAAGGCTCCCGAGAAAATACACCGTGAAGTGCAAGAGCAAACCAGCTATTCCGAACCTAACAAGCATTTGAAGGTAGGCGTTATGAAGTCCGGTGACTTTCTGTTCTGGGGCAATGTATTCAGCGAGAAGATCAGGCGGAGAAATGTAGCCCTGACCCACAACAAGATTAAAAAATGACGAGTCTCTGATAGCTTGGCCAGCAGCGTCCCAGATTACTAACCGGCCAGAAAAGTTAATTAAAAAAAATTCTGATGGTAGCGGTAAGATACCAAGGACAGCCGATAAGAACAATCCAATTCCAACGAAATGCGGGATGACAATGTATGGAAGTGCTGTTCTATTAAACACACGTGCCACAAGAAGATACCCGAGGGCAACACTGAGACCCAGCATCGGCGAACGGGCTCTGGACATATAAAGGGCACTTACCCCGACGATAGTAAGTACAATTGGCTGCCAGTGTTTTGTTTGGGTGTACTCATATATCGCTGCGAATGTCCCTATCATCATGACGAATCCGAAAGTATTCGGATTCGTTAGCAGCGAACTCATAATGAGTCGGTTTGGTTTCCAAGGGGTAAGCTCGTACAGACCAAGATCAATACCCCCAGTCACCAGTATAATCGCACCGAGGATGGCAAGCGCCGTCCCAAGCCGACTCACGATCTGACAGAAGCGAAGCCAAGTGAAGAGTTTCGGAATCGCAATGAAGTTCCCCACTAAAAATAGACCAGTGTACACAGGGAACAGCAGTAATGATGGAGAATTGATGGGGGAAGGAATCAAGCGAATAGCGAAAAAGGTGGGCAATAAAACCACAGATAAAAGAATATTTGGATGGATTTTGAAAGTATAACCCCAACGAGATAGGGAAATTAATATAATGAATGTGTAGATGATTATTAAGGCTCCGGTCGTCAGTTTTGATGACAATTGAAGTTGTGATTGCCCAACGATCGAAAGAAGTAGAATTCCAATCAAGGCAGCTAAATTTTCCTTTTTCATAGTTTAGTGTGTATTTAATGGGAGTGTTATTTTGTGATTAAACATCTTATCATTAAAACAGTGGTGTTCGAATGAGATCTTAATACTTTGTTGAAATCATTTTCAAATATGTATGCCAAAAAAGTCCTCCACTGGTTGTTAAATACTTCGATCTATTCAAGTTAGATTTGATTAGGCAAAAAATAACATTATATAGAGGGTGTCATAGAACAGTTACCACACCAAAGAGCAGGGTGAATGCTGAGGTGGTATGGACTCAGCGACCCTGCAGAATGAGCCTTCGGTAGAGTCGTTCTTCAATGTCGCGGAGACCGAGACGTTAGCGTTGTTTGAGCATCTCTCCTTCGAGTTTCTTGGCGAGTTCGACGTGTTCGCCCTGGCGGAGACGGGGCGAACACGAGAACATAAACCACCAGAGATGCTGCGTGGGTTCCTCCACTGCTATTACCGTGATATCTACGGAATTCGTCCTGCTGAGCGGGAGCTTCAGAACACGGTTGTCTGGCTGAGCTGTGGCTTCGATCGACCGCCGTCAAGAGACGCGGTCGATCGGTTCCTTACTGACCTCGAACACGTCGTCGACGAAGTCTTTGACCACCTCGTCGAGCAGGCCGCCCAGCGCGGCCTGCTCGACTTGACCTACTGCATCGATTCAACCGACGTGAGGGCGATGCCCGCTGACCAAGATGCGTCGAAATGCTACGATCCAACCGATGAAGAGTACTACTACGGCTACGGCTGTACGATTGTTTCGACCGGACAAAAAATACCGATTGCAGCGGAGTTCACCGAGAGCAAACAAGCGCCAGAAGAGACGGCGATGCGCGTCACCTGTGACGCGCTCGCCGTCGCCAAGCCGATTTGGATGGTCGGTGACAGCGCCTACGACACTCTCGACTGGCACGACCACCTGCTGGCCGCAGGGGTCGTGCCAGTCGCCCCGTACAATGCTAGAAACGCTGACGACCCGAAAGATATCGAATACAGGGTCGAGGACCGCATTGAGAAACACAGCGAGGATGTACAGCTGAAACAATCGATACTAAACCAGACGTACAATCGCCGCACTGGAGTGGAACGAACCAACGAATCAGTGAAGGACTGCGGCCTCGGGCGAACGCACGACCGAGGCCGCGCCCACGCACGAGCGCAGGTCTTCCTCGCACTGTGTCTTCGCCTGGTCGTCGCAATCACCAATTACGAACGCGGAGACAATCCGGGAAGCACGATCATCACGGTGTGAGAAGAGTTCTATGACACCCTCTTATATAGTTTATGAAGATCAGTGTTTAGGTTAACCTTGCTGATATAGTAGTTAAGCGTGAAAAGTGAGGCGGACGGATTTCTTGCTGGTTCATGGCAGAAATCAGCCGCCTCAGCGGGCATAGAGACTGGATTGATTTGGATTTTGTGGAGCGTGAGCGGACACCCGAGTCAGCGATGGCGTTGGGTATTCAATCGCACGTTGCGGGATTGTCACTGTCGAATACCGTCGAATTACTCGAAGATCTGGGTGTCCAACGCAGTCGCAAAGCCATCCACGATTGGGTTCAGAAAGCCGATTTACAGCCAGAGTCCGGGAAAGAGCCGAATCAGATTGCGCTCGACGAAACAGTGATTCGGATCAACGATCAGTAATTCTGGCTGTACGCGGCCGCCGATCCGCAGTCGAACGAACTGATTCACGTCCGGCTGTTTGTGATGACTACGACCGCCCTCACGGAAGTTTTCCTGCGCGAACTTCGGCAAAAACACGATGCCGAAACTGCTGTCTTTCTCGTCAACGGCGCTCAACACCTCCAAGCTACATTTCAACGAGCTGGACTCTGATTTCAAATATGTCGCCACGGAAATCGGAACGCTGTCGAACGGATTTTTCGAGAGCTGAAGTGTCGAACCTCGTCGTTTTCAAACTGCTTCAGTCACGCCGAGCCGGAAACCGCTGAAAACCGGTTGCAGAACTTCGCTCGATGGCTCAATGCCCCTAACTAAACACCATCAATCCAACCCAGCACGGACCCTTATATCGATTACCATACTTGTGGCTATTTTAGGGACTAGTATCTTTCGTTCATCATTATTTAATTCCCCACTCGCAGGCTCTGTTGAAATCCTATTAGCTCGTCATATCTGTCGATAGAACCTGTATCTGGAGTGGGGCGAAAGAAACAATTGAGCATCTGGATAATGTCTCAACGCTCTTGCGAAGGAGATTGTTGATAGCGAGAGCTGCGGCTGAAAGTCGAAGAGGGCAAGGGCACCGCGCCAGCGGTGCCCGATATGTTCCCAATAAGCCGGTTCGTGTCGGAATCGGCTGCAGCGGACCTGTTGCAGCAGGTTCGCTGGCGTGATGGCGTCGAGTGCCCCCGCTGCCGTTCTGACCTGGCGGTCAGAAACGGCAGCTATCGGGAGTATCAGCGGTATCTGTGTAAGAATTGCGGCCGGACGTTCAACGACAAGACCGGCACGATCTTCGCTCATTCGAAGCTCTCGCTGAAAGAGTGGTACTTCACGATATACGTGTTCTTACGGTTCAACACGAGTATTCGCCAGATCGAGGCGGAGCTCGATCTTTCGTACAGAACGGTGAGACGGCGCGTCGAGCGCTTCGCCAGCGCGCTCGACGCGCCTTCGATCACACTGTCTGGACCGGTCGAAATCGACGAAGTGTACGTCTCTGCCGGTCTCAAAGGCCGCGAGCGCGACCAGGAGTCGCGCTCGCGTGGCCTGTCCACGCGTGGACGAGGCTCGTACGACGGCGACAAACCGCCGGTGTTCACGCTGGTCGATCGTGGCTCGGACGATCGATACGTCGTGCCAGCGAAATCCGCTGGTGAATCGACTATTCGACTCCTGCTTGCTGACCACGATGAGGAGTTGCTGACCGTCTATACGGACGGATTTCGAGCGTACGAGCTGCTCGAAGAAGACGACGCATTCTCCCGCGAATACGTCGTCCACGGCGACGGTGAATACGCTGATGGCGAAGTACACGTCAACGGTTGCGAGAGCCACGCGTCGCTGACGCGACGGTGGCTCTCGCCCCATCGAGGAGTGTCAAAGGACAAGCTAACACCGTATCTCAGAGCCTTTCAGCTCCGCTGCGAACTCTACAGAAAACCAGGTGACGAAGCGCTCAAACATGCTCTTGATGCTGCCCTCTGAAAATCAACAACGTGCTTCACAAGAGCGATGTCTCAATATGAGCCCTGAAGTCTGGTTTATTCTCTTCCTGTTCGTGGTCGTTACCGTACCTGTATTCATCGGGGTAGTCGCCTTCATTAACCGTGCTACGGGCGAAGAAACAGATGAGGAGTTAGAGGAACTGAAACAACGGGTCGAAGAATTAGAGGCACAGCAGGACTAATGTTCTGTCGGTGTTTTTCGCTTGATCCAGTCAGAGTGTCTGATCAAGATTGTGAGTAAGACAGCCAATAGCGAGTTCACGGAATTGCTTCCACCAGTATCGAGACCAGACGAACACACCGTACTTCCGCTTAAGACGTGAGTTCACTGTCTCGTTTTGACTTCGTTGACCGTACAACTCCGAATCTAATCGTGCATTCCATGCCTTGTGGAGCGACGAAAATTCTCGGTGCTTGATTAGCGGGCGAACACCAGCCTCACGGGCTAACGCGCGAATCTTCTGGTCGTCGTATCCCTTATGTCCAAGGAGAACCGCTACTTCACCGGTATTCCGCTTGATGAGTGATGGCGCGATCTTCGAGTCGTGTTTTCTGGTCGTCGTCACGTGGAGATCAAGGATAGCATTCGCTCTCGTGTCCACGAGAAGTGTGACTTTCAGCTGCTGAATTGTCAGCTTTGTTCGCTTTGAGTAGTGTTTTGAGACGTGACTGCGGTCGAACCCGGACGCATCAATCCCGACGACACTGTTAGTCGGGAGGAGTGTAACCGAGAGGTTGAGCAGAAC
This sequence comes from Haloarcula sp. CBA1115, assembly GCF_000827835.1. Classification (NCBI taxonomy): domain Archaea; kingdom Methanobacteriati; phylum Methanobacteriota; class Halobacteria; order Halobacteriales; family Haloarculaceae; genus Haloarcula; species Haloarcula sp. CBA1115. Next base: position 674,803 of record NZ_CP010529.1, read on the forward strand.
GCGACAAACAGCCATATTGAGTTGATTGAACGCCTTACACAACGTCGAAGGAGTAGGGAGCTCCTCCAATTCGATGGCTCTCCGAATCCGAGGCATCTCGATGAGTTCGTCAAGCAAGGTTCGGTACGTCGTGTTCTTCCGCACCTTGAGACAAAGCAAGACGATGTGCTGGTGGAGTGTGTACCGTCGTTTCGAAAACTTCGAAGAGTAGCGAGCGACAGCTCGGCGGGCCAAGTGAAATGCCTGCTCGACAAACCTGAGCAACCGTGATTTTGGGAGGGCTTGCATCCGGTCAGACTACCGGGCGCACCTGTAGCTCTCTGAGGATTTCAACAGAGCCCATTCGCATTATATTTTTGGCTGTTCTTTGCTATCGGATGTCAGCAATTCGAATTGTGAAGTAAGTTATATTAATAACTATTCGAGTTAGAATTAACTTCTGGAATCTATATTCTTTTGTATTATAGAATATTGGTATACAGTTGTTCGTATTGGTTGGCGATGTCTTCCCAAGAATATACTTTAGCTACCTGTCGCGGGTGTAAATCAACGTTATCAGATCGTATTTGATCCAACTTGTTTGTCCACTCATTGCCATTCAACGTCTCACATAACATACCTCCCTTCTCCCCTATGAGATGGGGTAGATTGCCATCATTAAAGCCAAGCACGGGCGTTCCTGAGGCCATAGACTCTAACACAACCATTCCAAACCCTTCTTGTTCATACGGAGCAAGCAGAACGGCAGCACGAGAGTATAGCTTTGCCAGTTTGTCTTCAGACAACCGGTCGACAAATTCCAGATTCTTTGGTGCCCGAGCAGTCAAGAACTCCTTTAATGGCCCTTTTCCACGAATGAGAAAACGGAGGTTGGAATATTTTTCGGCTATTTGTAAGACCAGTTCTGGATGCTTTCTATCAACCAACCGACCAACAAACAAAGCAATCGAGGGGTCTGTGTCTGCATTCTCTGGAGAGAATCGACTGAGATCCACGCCGTTTGGTATAGTAGCTACCGCTGGATTATTGAGATCTTCGGCAACCCAGTCGCTGACGTATCGACTCACGGCGGTCACGCTATCGGCATGCTTCGCGTACCACTGCTGTTGAGCCTTATTCGACGGGGTCGTTGTGTGATGGGTATGAACGATCCGACTACCACGGAGACTCGCGATTCTCGCCAGCGTCGTAGCGTTTTTTGTCCCACCCATACCGGTATGTACAAGATCATGGCCGCGAGCAAACTCTCGACAAACTGGGAGGGCTTTTTTCATTTTATTATCAGTCGCATCAAGCTCAATAACCCGATCGGCAAATGATCTGACAGTGCCGGGATTCTCTGCAAAAGTAGTAATAAAGAATGAATCAGATAACCGTCGTGCAACTTCCCTATGGACAGTCTGAATAGGATTTTGTAGGTCAAGCCGACATGGGTAAAGTACGGTTGTTTCCTTCTTCGGCCTATCTGTCATTGTATTAAGTATATCTCGGGACATCAATATATATCGTCACACCTATCGATAGCCACTATCTATGTGGAGATAATGCTATTTAATATTTCTTCGCTCTTGCGAAGGAGATTGTTGATAGCGAGAGCTGCGGCTGAAAGTCGAAGAGGGCAAGGGCACCGCGCCAGCGGTGCCCGATATGTTCCCAATAAGCCGGTTCGTGTCGGAATCGGCTGCAGCGGACCTGTTGCAGCAGGTTCGCTGGCGTGATGGCGTCGAGTGCCCCCGCTGCCGTTCTGACCTGGCGGTCAGAAACGGCAGCTATCGGGAGTATCAGCGGTATCTGTGTAAGAATTGCGGCCGGACGTTCAACGACAAGACCGGCACGATCTTCGCTCATTCGAAGCTCTCGCTGAAAGAGTGGTACTTCACGATATACGTGTTCTTACGGTTCAACACGAGTATTCGCCAGATCGAGGCGGAGCTCGATCTTTCGTACAGAACGGTGAGACGGCGCGTCGAGCGCTTCGCCAGCGCGCTCGACGCGCCTTCGATCACACTGTCTGGACCGGTCGAAATCGACGAAGTGTACGTCTCTGCCGGTCTCAAAGGCCGCGAGCGCGACCAGGAGTCGCGCTCGCGTGGCCTGTCCACGCGTGGACGAGGCTCGTACGACGGCGACAAACCGCCGGTGTTCACGCTGGTCGATCGTGGCTCGGACGATCGATACGTCGTGCCAGCGAAATCCGCTGGTGAATCGACTATTCGACTCCTGCTTGCTGACCACGATGAGGAGTTGCTGACCGTCTATACGGACGGATTTCGAGCGTACGAGCTGCTCGAAGAAGACGACGCATTCTCCCGCGAATACGTCGTCCACGGCGACGGTGAATACGCTGATGGCGAAGTACACGTCAACGGTTGCGAGAGCCACGCGTCGCTGACGCGACGGTGGCTCTCGCCCCATCGAGGAGTGTCAAAGGACAAGCTAACACCGTATCTCAGAGCCTTTCAGCTCCGCTGCGAACTCTACAGAAAACCAGGTGACGAAGCGCTCAAACATGCTCTTGATGCTGCCCTCTGAAAATCAACAACGTGCTTCACAAGAGCGTATTTCTTTTCAATGACGCACTATACTACCTGTCCCAGATATTTAACCGGTCAGATCGTCAACCGGTGGGTTTTCACAAGCCGTTGATTATCTCTCATTCGCACTCAGATATGTCTGGATTCTTTGGTTTATTACATGGTGGGACCAACGGCACAATCGAAAGGATCTGCTCATACCGAAATCAGTAATTATGATGAACAGAAACCTGAGTTTAGATGAGAGATTCTGGGCCTCTTGCTGTCTTTACCGGTTCGGCGACATCAGTCAACGTCAGTCACGTACTGGACGACATCGCGTCGATGGTTCCAGGAACTCACCACCTCGTTGCGACTGATACAGCCATTCTGGATACGCCCAATTACCAGATATTCGGCACGGACAACCCCAACAACATGTGCGGTCAGGCCAGTGCGCTCACAGAATATCTCAAGAAAAACTCCCCACGCGCTCTCCTTCAGATCACAGACCCTCCGTTGCACGGAACGATCGCTGGTTCTCTCGCAAACCGTCACGACATCCCATTCGTCTACCGGTACAGTGGTGACCGATTTTACGAGTACCGCGTCGCGAGAGGCCGCGAACGACTCACTGCGTTTGCACTCGGTGCCATCCTTGGTCGGGTTCCGATCCGACTCGCGACGCGCCACATCGCACTCGGGCCGGCCGGAAAGCGACGACTGATCGCACGGGGCGTACCCCCCGAACGAATCACTATCCTGCCGCCAGCTGTCAACCCGTCTCGATTCGACGATTCCGATCCTATCTCTCTCGACGTTCCGGACGATCGGAAACTCGTCCTGTTCGTCGGCCGCCTCTCACATCTCAAAGGAACTGAAACACTCGAACGCGTCATTCCATCGATAGTAGAACGACGTGACGATCTGCAGTTCGTCTTCGTCGGCAGCGTCGAACGAGATCTCGACGTTCCGAAACACGTTCGAGATCACGTGACGCTAGTCGGCAAAGTGTCACCAGACGCTGTCTCCGACTACATGGCTGCTGCGAACCTTCTGGTGCATCCAACGCTTACTGAGGGAGTCCCCCGTGTCTTGCTCGAGTCGCTCGCAGCTGGGACACCGGTTCTCGCCAGGGATGTGGGGGACGTCGCATCGGTGACGGACAATACATTCGACTCGAACAAGGAACTTGAGGATCAACTCACGAACCTCGAATCGATCCCACTCGAAGATGTCTCATCGTTCACACCGGAACATCTGGGACCGGCATATCGGGACTTTTTCCGGGACCGCTAACAGACGACTTTTATCGAACCGAGCTAATGACGAGTCAATGACTGACCATCCCACCGTCGTCTTCGGTATCGACGGAGCCCATTTCGAATTACTCGGGCCCTGGATCGAAGCTGGTCATCTCCCAAACATCGAGCGGGCAATCGACAGCGGCGTCAGTGCAGATCTAGAGTCCGTCTTACCTCCAGTTACCTCACCGAATTGGAAAGCCTATGCGACGGGCAAGAATCCTGGGAAGATTGGTATCTTCTGGTGGGAGAACATTGATGTCGAGAACCAGCGCGTTCACTATCCGTCCGAACGCAAGCATGTCAACACCGAATTCTGGGAGTACATCGCTGAGAACGAACCTGTCGGTGTACTCGGTGTCCCGACCACCTATCCCCCCAAAGATGTCGGCGAGTTCCTTGTTGCCGGTCCCCCAGACGGGAAAAACACCGGGTACGCTCATCCATCCGGACTGGAATCGCGACTCAAGGAAGAATTTGACTACCGCGTCCGAAAGCACAATCGCCTCGACGGCGACAGAAAGGCCGCCGCAGAGGAGATCCTCGAGTTGATTGACAGCCGGTTCACCGTTTCGGAAATGCTTCGCGAGGAGTATGATGTCTCATTCCTCCAGGTGACGACCTTCTACATCAACTCCCTGCAACACTACCTCTGGGACGACGAGTACACACGCCGAGGATGGCAGATTATCGACGAACACCTCGGCCAGTTCCTTGATGCAAACTGCAATATCGTTCTGATGAGCGATCACGGGTCGAATCCCATCGAAACGGTGTTTCACGTTAACTCCTGGTTGGAGAGCAACACGTACCTCAAAACAAACACTGACATTGCGGACACGTTCTATCGCCTCGGCATCAACAAAGACCGGCTCATACAGTTAACAAATAAGCTCGGACTCACCCAATTCGCCAAACATGTCACTCCCCGGGAGATACTTCAATATCTACCGGACACCAGCGGAGCGGTGAACAAAGAAGGAAAGACAGACGCAGTAGACTGGCAGGAAACCAGCGCAATCGCCAGTGGACAGGGGCCGATATATCTGACTGCTGAGCATGGAACTGACGAATACAACCGAATCAGAGATCAATTACAGACCGAACTTGAATCTATGTCAGATCCTGACGGCAATCCAATTGCTGACGCAGTCTACAAAGGTGAAGACGTTTACTCGGGAAGATACGTGGATGAAGCACCGGATCTAGTAATTGATCAGGCCAAAGGTGTCCACATTCCGGGTGGAATAGGTCGCGAAACTGTGTTCACTAAGCCGACAGACGACGGATGGAACGCCGAAAATAAGCGCCAAGGCCTGTTCGTCGCAACGGGGCCGGACTTCACCACCGGAACGCACGACCCGATATCGATTCTGGATCTCGCCCCGACGTTGCTACATCTCCACGACCGACCGGTGCCAGCAGACATGGATGGGACCGTACAACAGTCAGTATTCGCTACCGACAGCAAGCCAGCAAACAGGAAGGTCAAACGGGCAAATGTCTCCGAGAGAGATCAAGAAAAAGCTAGGATCCGTACTATAGCACGAAATATTGACCTATAATCACAGGTAACCCAGGTCCTCTAGACGATCACGTACGTTGTCATCCTCCTTTCCCTCCAGTTCGTCAAGAACAGTCGTAATCATGACCGTGGCGTACTCCGCAGGGGTGTCAAACTCGTGCCGTTTCGCCCGCGATTCGAGCCGCTCATACACGTCGTCGTCGAGGTCAACCGTGAGTTCCATGTTCGTGCCATCGTCTTTGAGAGAGTTAGTGGTTCGGTTCGTCGGAGCCGTAGTGTTCAGATAAGGATTGAAGAGTGAGGCACGGCGGTTTTGAAGTGTCTATGCCCAAAAACGCCGGCCTCGGCGGTAGTATCGACCAAATCGACTTAGATTTTGTGGAGCGAGAAGCGACACCGCGACTGCTGATGAAGCTGAGTATTCAATTGCATTTGGCTGGACTATCACTTTCGAATACTGTCTCAGTTCTTGAGGTATTCGGTGTCCAACGCGCTCGATCAACGGTCTATAATTGGGTTCACAAAGCAGATTTACAGCCCAAAGATGGACAGTCACCGGATCACGTTGCGGTTGACGAAACTGTGATCCAACTCAACGGTGAGAGATATTGGCTGTACGCCGCTGTCGATCCACAAACGAACAAATTGCTCCATACGAAGCTTAGACCAACTACAACGAAGGTTCTCGCCCATGCATTTCTCACCGAACTCTCTGAGAAACACGACGTCGACGACGCCGTGTTTCTCGTCGATGGCTCCAGATCGTTACAAGCTGGGTGTCAACGACATGGCTTCGATTTCAGATACGAAAAACATGGAAATCGGAATGCTGTTGAACGTGTCTTCAGAGAAATAAAACGACGTACTGTCTGTTTCTCAAACTGTTTCAGCAACGCCGAAGCGGAAACAGCCGACATTGGCTCAGATCGTTCAGCTTCGCATGGAATCAGCTTCTCTGAATACGATGAAAAAATGTCTCCAAGTTTCTTTCCGTCTGGAATCAATTATCTAATCAACGACGTCATAGGCCAAGTTTCAATACTCGTAGTGATTTGATCTGGTCCGCTATCCGTCACGTTCTCAAACAACTTAATTTCAGACATAAGTTGTGAATTTGATTCGTGATTGAGAGTTGAAACTTACCCTCAAAGACATAAAGACGTACAACCATTTGAAGGTAGACAATACCAAGCGCAGCAAATGTATCCTCACGGAGTTCATCTAATGTGTCGAAGAGATGGTTTCTAAGGGCCTGACCGAGGTATCACCAACACTCTTCGGCGGAGTTCACCGGACCTGAACCCCGCCGATAGTAATACAGTCCGATTGGTATCGCCTCGACAAAGTCCTGTACTGCATTGGCCGTGAAATACGATGTGTTGTCCAAGACGACGCAGACTTTCTCGCCGAATTCAGTCTGGAGAGCGTCTAGCAAGCAAATCGTCGTGTCGCTGGTGAAGTTCTTGGCACAGGATAGAAGAACGTCTGGCCGGAATGTCCCACGCATCTCGATGCTGTCCCACATGCCTGTCACCGACAGTGACAGGCGATTACCTTCGGGAAACGACGCATAGAGATCCGCGATGAAAGTGTGAATATATCTGATAGATGGTCAGGATCGTGTATTTGTCGTCCAAGTTGTCGCGCTTTTTTGAATCTGTCTTGCCAGACTTCTTAGGCATCTTAACTGATTTTTGACATATCCGACTGAGCTGACTTCTAGGACAGCCCAGAGCCGGACATCAGTCGATAAACGCGGCGTTCGCAGTACTCCATGTCGAATTCCTCGGAGAGGTAGTGACGTGCCAGTGGTAACGACCCAGTACGGGTTCAGACCATACTCGGTGAAAATAAGATTGCCCTCACATTCGTTTGGGCAGTCGAAATATGGCTCGCACCAAACCTCAACGAAGGAAGGTTGACAACGGAGCAGCCGCTCAGCAGTATTGATAAAATAAAGAAAGGTGGCTCTGTAGTTTCGATACACTGCGCTGCATTTCACGGATATCGGACGCTCCGGCGGAGGTTGTAGACGGTGGCTTTGAGAATGATTTCACGGAATTCAAGCCACCAGCTTCGCGCACGCACGGCACCGCCGAGCGTGCGCTTGATGCTTGAGAAGACTGTTTCAGACATGGATCGTTGATGGTACCGATCACTGTCCATGCGGGCGTTGTGAGCGTGATCGAGTGAGTTGAACAGACGGTGTTTGATCAGCGGGCGGATGCCGTTTTGACGGAGTTCGTCACGGAAGGCTTTCGCGTCGTATCCTTTGTCAGCAGCGAGGCTCCGCAGGTCGCCCGCATTCCGGCGGGCGACCTGCGGGCCGATCTTAGCGTCGTGTTTCTTCGAGGTAGTTGAGTGGATGTCGGTGATGTACAGCGTTTCGACATCCACCAGCGCAGTCACTTTCAACGCTCGGACGCGGTAGTCTGTGCGGTTGGCGTGGTGTCGGCTTGGTTGGTCACGGTCAAAGCCAGTTGCGTCAATCGAAGCGTGGCCTGTGCGTTTCTCGGCCGACGCGCCGAGAAACGCACGCCAGGTCTCGGTCGGAATCCGTTCAAACCATGTGCGGAGAACCGTATAATGTGGAAGTCGCGTGAGGCCAATTTCCTCTAATACACCGGGCATCTCACTTAGCAAATCAACTGCGACGCGGTAGGATTTTGCCAGTTCGATACGGAGCGCATGGAGCGTCAGCATCGCCCATTCGGCGAACCCGCCACCCCCTTCGGGGTCGGCGGGTTCGTTCGGGTTAGCAACAACTGATTTAGACTTAGCGACCGTAACACGGGTGAAGAGACGGATTTCGGATGTCAAACCAATCTGTCTCTTCGCTTTCTACGGCAATAACGCAATCGCGGTGCTCTCGCCTAGCGAAACTACAGTGCCAGAAAGGTAGCTTCCGCAGTTCTACCCAAACATCTGGCGCATCATCGGATGCATCTCCATGAGCTGCTCTTCGGCGATCTCCTCGTACAGCTTGTACGTAATGGAGACCGTCAGTAGCAGCCCGGTACCGGAGACGCCGCCGATGGTACCCAGCATGTTGGCCATCACGGCGAGCAACCCAACCAAGGCGCCGCCGATGACAGTCACTTGCGGGATATACCGCTCGAGGACTTTCTCGATGACGCCGACGTTCTGTCGGAAGCCGGGGATCTGCATCCCGGAGTTGTGGATCTGCTTGGCCGTTGCTTCCGGACCCATGTCAGTGGTTTCGACCCAGAAGACGGCGAAGATGCCGCCGCCGACGATCATCACGAACAGGTCAATCCCGACACGGGTCAGGATCTGCCAGACCGGCTGAGCAGTCCCTTCCAGCCACCACATCCAGTCGCCACGGCTCTGGACGGGAGCGAGGAAGTAGAACAGGCCGCCGGTCGGCTGGCCGTTGGCGTACGTGCCGAGGAACGACGGCATCGAGCCCAGTTGGGCGTTCAGGATACGGCCCAGGAACTGGATGTTCGCCTGCAGTGCCCGGACGAGGATCATCGGCAGGACGCTCGCGTAGATGAGCTTGACCGGGAAGCGGCCACGGGCTCCTTTCACGCGGGCGTTCGACAGCGGGATCTCCACGCGGACCGATTCGGCGTAGACGACCACTGCGAAGATGAGGACCGTCGTGAACAGTCCCAGCAGTTCGCCCTGCAGCAACACGGTCTGGAGGCCATCAGCGGCCAGCACTGGCCCGGTGCCGCGCTCGCCGGTGATGAACAGATACCAGGTGTAGATGATCCCTTCGTTGTTGCCGATAAACGGTGTCGTCAGGATGCCACCGATGAGTCGCTGGCTCACGCCGGCGACAATGAACAGACCGATACCGGAGCCGACGCCCCATTTGGAGATGACCTCGTCCATGAACAGGATGAGGACACCGCCGACGAACATCTGGCCGAAGATGAGCCACTGGACACCGGCCGTGCCGATACCCAGTGAGTTCGCGACCGCCGTGTCAGCCGGGAGGAAGCCGCCGGCAAACACCATCGGGAGCCCGGTGAGACAGATCATCACGAGTACCAGCAGCTTCTGGAGCCCCTGATAGAGGATCTGGTCACGCGGGTCGTCTTGGGTGTTCAGCCCGAGCAGGTCCGCCCCACCGAGGAGCTGTAACACGATGGACGCCGTGACGATCGGACCGATACCCAGCTGCATGATGCTCCCCTGGCCAGAGGCCAGAATCGAGGAGAAGCGCCCGAACACCTGTTGACTGGCGTCGATGTCCAGCCCGAACAGCTTCACGTTCGTCAGGAAGAAATACAGCAGGAGCACGCCTCCTGTCCAGGTGAGCTTGCGCTTGAACGGAACGTGTCCGTCCGGCCGCTGGACTGCGGGCATCCGGACAAGCAGTGGTTCGGCGGTGTCCTTCCAGCTCATCGTTCGTTATTCCTCGTCCGCGTCCGCGTCTTCGTCTGTCTCGGCCTCGGCCTGGCGCTCCTGGCCGAGGTCGGTCAGTTCGACGCTCCCGCCTGCGGCTTCGACTTTCTCGCGAGCGCCCTCGGAGAAGTCGTCGGCGATGAGCGTGAGTTCGTGGCGAACCTGGCCGGCACCGAGTACCTTCACGTAATCGGCGTCGTCGGCGTCTTCGACCACATCACGGACATCGACGCGGAAGCCACCGTCTTCGACTTCGGCGACGTCGTCGGCGGCCAGCAGCGTCACGTTCTCGTCGATCTCGCGAACGTCGATAGTGGCGGCCTCTTCCTGCACCTTCTGCGGGCGCTTGAAGCCGCTCTTGCCGAGCGGTTCGTGGTTGTGGAACTCGTGCTTGTCACGGCCTGCGGCACCGCGACCACCGCGGTGGCCGGCACCACGTCGGTTCTTGTGCGAGCCGCCGCCGTGCGTGCGCGAGCCGCGCTGTCGTTTCTTTTTGCTCGTCATTATCGCATCGCCTCCAGGAGTTCGTCGATTCCCTCGGTGTCGTGTTTCCCGAGCTGCCCGCCCTCCTTGACGGGGTGTTTGACGCCGTCGTGGCCGCCACGGGGCGGGTGCAGACGGAGCGTCGGGGACAGTCCCTGCTCGCGTAGCGTCGTCTCCTCGGAGAGGAGCGCGAACGCGAGCCCGGAGATGTCGTCGTAGTCCGTGTTCTCGGCGACCCACTCGTCGTCCACGTCGGCGTCGCCCTCGAGCGGCTCGGCGCGCGTCGCCAGGACTGTCTCCAGCGTCTCCTGGCTCGGCTCACCGAAGGCGACGAAGTCGTTGACCTTCGTCACCATGCCGCGGTAGGCGTCCGTCTCGGGGACGAGCGTGCAGTGGTTCACGTGGTGGATGTTGAGCATCTCCAGCGTGTCCTGGATGTCGGTGTGCATGTTGACTTCGCCACGGAGCTGGACGAGCGCGTGCATCACTCGATCACCTCTCGTTTCTCGAAGGTCCGTTCGGGGACGCGCGCCTCGGCCGTGTTCTGCAGGGCGTTGAACGTCGCCTTCGCGAAGTTGACCGTGGTGCGCGTGTTCCCGCTACTGCGTGTCCAGATGTCTTCGATACCGGCGAGTTCGAGCACCTTGCGGACGGTCTCTCCGCCCGCGAGGCCCAGCCCGCGCGGGGCCGGCTGCAGCTCGACTTCGACGCTCCCGGCCTTGCCCTCGGTGCGCAGCGCGACCGTGTGCGGACGGCCACAGCCACACTCCCAGGACCCGCAGCCGCGGGAGACGTCGATGATGTTCAGCTTTGCGATGTCGATGGCTTTCTGGATGGCACCGCCGACCTGGTCGTCACGCCCCTCGGCGTAGCCGATGAGGCCGTCGCGGTTGCCAACGGCGACCACGCAGCGGAACTTAACGCGGCGGCCGGAGTCTGTCATCCGCTGGACCATGTTGATGTCCAGCACTTCGTCTTCCAGGTCGGGAACGAGCTGGTCGACGACTTCCGATTCTTTCAGCGGGAGCCCGGAGTTCAGCGCCTCCTGCATGGAGTCGATTTCGCCCTCGACGACCTGCTTGCCGAGGCGTGTCCGTGGCTCCCATCCGTTGTTAGCACTCATAGTTCGATGTCACCGTCCAGTAGGGTCTCTCGGAGCTCGTCGAAGTGCTCCGGGAGGTCTGCAGCGTCGAAGTCACCGCTGTACAGCGGCTCCTCGAGCTGCTCGTCGTACTCGGCGATGTGGGCACCGCGCGTGCGCTGCCAGTCGGCGAGTACGTCGTCGTTGTGCGGAATGTCCAGGCCGGCGTCGATTGCGCCTTCCTGTATTGCGAATACTTTGCTTCCGGGGGTCGGGCTGTTGAGTCCGATGTCGAGCACTGCCTCCTCGATGCCCGCTTCCTGCGCGCGAAGCCCGGCGAGCAGACCGGTGAGGTAGGCCGAGGGCATGTTGCCCGTCGGGGCCTCCCAGCCGTACTCGGCGAGGTCGCTCGAGTGAGCGGACGCGAGAGTGTCGTCGCCGTTGGGGCCAAGCGTCACCAGCTGCGCCCTGACGTGTTTATTGCTCTTTCGAGCAACGAGACGTGGCTTACCGGATTTCAACAGGCGCAACCGCTGATGGTAATCGGTTCTGGCCTCGCGGCGTCGCCGCATCGGTACTTTGTATCGTGGTCCTGTCGCCATTATGCGTCACCGTGGTTTGCGTCGATGTAACGTTCGAGATCGGCAACGCTGTCGAACTCGCCACCGCCGGCCTTGTCGTACAGGTCGCGGTACTGCGAACTCGAAAGCGTTCCCTCGTCACGCAGTTCGCGCAGCTTCGTCCGCTGTGCGCGGATGCGTGACTCCCAGTCCTCCTTGGAGTTCTGCCGTGCGCCTGCCTTGCCCTTCCGGGAACCGGCTCCCTTCTGGTGGCCGTACGCACGCTTCTTCTGGCGCTCCCGGGCGCGTCCGCGGGAGTTGCCTTTCTTGTCTTTCGCCTGAATGGCGCCCTCATCGACCAGTTCGCGAACGTCCTCGCGGGTAATCGCATCGGCGATGTCGCCCTGTCGCTCGGGGTCGAACCAGACGCGGTTCTTCCCGACGTCGAGGACGTCCGACGCGAGTCGCTTCTGTGCGGAGAGGTCTGTCATCACTCACTCACCTCGACTTCGACGTAGGTGGGGTTGAGCACGCGGATGCCCGCGTCCTCGGCTTCCTCTTCGATTCGCTCGCGCTTGCGAGCGCCGACCTTCGAGGCAATACGGACGGCTTCCGTGTCCCCGTCGACGCCTTCGAGGTCGTCCACGTTGTGCACGCGGACCTCCTCGAAGCCCGAGGGGTGCTTGCCGCGAACCGCGGTCGGCGAGCGGAAGCCCGCCTCGACCGTGTCGCCCTTGCCCTTGATGCCGCGGCGCTGCTTCGAGAGCTGGCCGCGGGGCTTGCGCCACGAGGTCGAGACGCGCTTTTTCTTGTGGTGGTCCTGGCGGTTGAACTGCGGCTTGCCGACCCGGTGTCGCTGGGTCAGGAGCCGCGCGTCCTCGTCGGAGAGGTCCGGCGTCTTGTCGGTGAGCCCGCGGGCCTGGAGTTCCGTCTCCACGTCCTCGTCGGGCGCTTCCTCGCCGCCTTCCTCTTCGACTTCGGCTTCGGTCTCGGACTCGACTTCGAGTCCGCCGACGTCGGCCTTGATTCGGGCGGCCAGCGCGTTCCCGATACCGCTGACATCGGCGAGCGCGGACTGGTCGGCACCGCGAACGTCTTCGACCGATTCGAAGCCGGCCTCGCGGAGCGACTCCGCCTTGGACGGGCCGACGCCGCTGATGTCAGTCAGTTCGGTGTACTCTTCCTCTGCTTCGACGTCTTCTTCGTTATCCGCCATCAGGCGTCACCTCGGTTCGGTTTGCGGGTGATGTACACCCCGTCCTGGAACACGCGCACGTCCTTGTCGTTGATGCGCGTGAGCTGCTCGATGTCCGCGGCGGTCTGGCCGACGGCTTCGATGTCGGGACCGCTGATGGTCAGCTCCTCACCGTCGATTTCGACGTCCGTTTCGCCGTGGATCGTCGTGCGGCGGGGGGCCTTCTCGCCCAGGAAGTTCTCGATGACGACTTCGTCACCCTCGACGTCGACCTGCATCGGGAAGTGGGAGTAAAAGACTTCCATCCCGTACTCCCAGCCCTCGGTAACGCCGTGGAACATGTTCTCGATGTGGCTCTGGAAGGTACCGATCGTCGACATCGTCTTGGCGTTGTCCTCATCGGATTCGATGGTGACTGTGTCGCCGTCGACAGACACGTCGATGTCAGGGTACCAGAGCCGACGTGTGACGCTGCCGTTGTCCCCCTCGACGGTGATGTCAAGGTGGTCCTGCTCGGCGTCTACGTCCTCCGGAATCTCCAGTTCTACTCGTGGCATTGTTAGTATACGTACGCGATGACTTGGCCACCGACGCCCTGCTCACGAGCCTCGTAGTGGCTCATGATGCCGTGACTGGTCGTGACGACGAGGGTCCCGTAGTCACGGGCGGGGAGGAACCGCTTCTCCCACTTCTCGAACTCGTCAGCGCCCGCAGAGTAGCGGGGCTTGACCGGGCCACACTCGTTGATGGCTCCTTTCAGTTCGACTTCGAACTCGCCGGCTTTGCCGTCGTCGACGAAACTGAATCCGTCGATGTACCCGCGGTCGTAGAAGACCTCGAGGACGCTGCCGATCTCGTTCGAAGCGGGCGATACTGTCTGCTCTAGGTGCCCGACGCTTTCGGCGTTGTTAAGCGCCGACAGTGCGTTGGCAAATGGGTCGTTCCCTGTCATTGTTAGCTGTACTTCTTGAAGCCCATGCCCCGCGAAATCTCGCGGAAGCACTGGCGGCACAGCCAGATGTCGTACTTGCCGACGAGTCCCTGTTCGCGACCGCAGCGCTGACAGGACTCGAGCTGGCCAGTTCGCTCACTGGTTGCCGTCTCGGAATCGGGCTCGTCTGTGGTTTCACTTTCGCTCATTCGCTCACCTCCACGTCGTAGGTCGACTCGATGAAGGCGACCGCGTCCGCCGGGTTGAGTCGATGTTTCGTCGGAATCGAGCGCGACGCCTTGTCGCGCTTTGCGACGCGGTAGCCGGGGCGGACGAGGTTGACCGTCACGTCCAGCCCGTAGATTCCGATGCTCGGGTCGTACTCCTGGCTCGGGAACTCGGTGTGTTCCTCGACGCCGAAGCTGAAGTTGCCGGTGTCGTCGAACTGACTCGTCGCCAGTTCGGCCAGCGGCAGCGCCGTCTGGAGGAACTCTTCGGCCATCTCGTCGCGGAGCGTGACCTTCGCACCGATTGGGTCACCCTCGCGGATGTCGAACTCGCCGACGGTCCGCTTGGCCTTCGTTCGTACCGGCGTCTGCCCGGTGATTTCCCCGAGGATGTCCTCTGCGTTGGCGAGGTCGCGGCCACCGTGGCCGATACCCATGTGAACGACGACCTTCTCGATGCGCGGTTCGCGCATCTCGTGGAAGTCGCCGCCGGACTCACTCTCGGAGCTCATTCGTCATCACCCGTGAAGTTCTCGTCGATGACGACGACGTACTCTTCGACCGTCTCGAAGCCACCGGCGGCTTCGCCGCCTTCCGAGGCTTCGTCGGAAGCCTCGCTGCCCCCCTCCTGGGAGACGATGACGTTGTTCTGTGCCGAACCCGGCGTCACCTGAATCTCCTCGATCTCGCCGACTTCGCCCGCGTGGGCGCCGTCGACGGCGGTGACGAGCGCGCCCTCTTCGTACTCGAAGTGGGCGACGATTTCGCCGTCCTCGTTGCCGACGACGATGGAGTCGCCAGCGTCGTAGGTCTGGTCGTCCTCGACGATGAGCGTCTCACCGTCGTGGAGGCCCAGCTGGACGTCGCCACCGGAGACGTGGGTCTTGGTGACGATTTTACCGAGCTTGGACTCGGCCGCGTCCGGGTCGATTGCGGTCAGCGCCAGCCGACCACCCTCGCCGGGGAACACGCGGTAGTACTCCTCGCGCTCGGTGAAGGCCAGGATGTCGAACATCCCGACGGGGCGTTCCTCGTCGGAGATGGCCTTCCCGTTGATGAGGACGTTGTCCTCGTTGAGAGCGTAGCGGGCTTCTTTGCGGTTGTCGGCGTAGCCGAGCACGTCCCGAAGGACGATGAGTAGGGGAACCCCATCCTCACCGTGCGGGCCGGCACCGGCTTTCACCGTAAACGTCGCGGTCTTGCGCTCTACGGGCCAACTGTTCGGCACCGAGAGTCGCTTCTGGTGGTTACTCATGCGGAATCATCCTCCGATTCGAGACGCGCCTCGCGCTTCTCGTCTTCGAGGTCCAGGTCCGTCACGCGGACGTTCGAGGTGTCAAGCGGTCGCGGGACTTCCTCGCCGTCCGTCTTCTCGAGCGTGACGTCTTCGACGTGGATGACGGCCTTGTCGAGGTCCACCTTGAGGACTTCGCCTTCCTCGCCGGCGAAGTCGCCACGGAGCACCTCGACGGTGTCACCAGCGTTGACGCGGACGTTGCGCTGGCCGTACTCCTCGCGGAGGTCGGCCGAAAGCGTCGCCCGGACCTGCTTGTGCCGCTCGTGAAGCGGGGCACGTCGTTGACTCTTGCGTTGTTTGTCTGGTTGCTTGCTCATGGTTCTATACGATCATCGTCGCTGCTGATGCCACACTGCCGAATCGCTGTGCGACTTCCCGTGCGATAGGACCTTTCAGCTCGGTCCCGCGCGGGTCCTCGTTCTCGTCGACGATGACGGCCGCGTTGTCTTCGAACTTGACGCGGGTGCCGTCGGGTCGACGGATCGGCTTTCGCTGGCGGACGACGACGGCTTCGAGCACCTGGCGACGCATTTCGGGCGTCCCCTTGGTGACCGAGACCGTGATCTTGTCGCCCAGCCCAGCTTTGGGGTGGCGGTTCTTCGTTCCCGAGTAGCCGTGGACGGAAATGACCTTGAGTTCGCGCGCTCCCGTGTTGTCCGCACACGTAATGAGCGAGCCCTTTTCAAGGCCTTGCGTGACGTCAGCACCGAGTGCTTCCATCAGGCATCACCGTCCTGTTCGTCGTTCGCGGCCTCGTCCGAGCCCGCGCTAACGACGACGTGGCTTTTCGTTTTCGAGAGCGGTCGACACTCTGCTATCGTGACCGTGTCACCGACCGCGAGGTCGAGACAATCGGGTGCGTGAGCCGGAACGCGGCTCCGCCGCTTCATGAAGCGGTCGTATTTCGGCACCTTCACGTCGTACTCGCGCTCGACGACAACGGTCTTCTCCATGTCAGTGGAGGCTACCTCGCCGTTCAGTGTCTGTCCGCGCACGGAGAGCTCTCCGTGGAACGGGCAGTTCTGATCGGCACAGGTTTCCTCCGGTTCCTGTACGTTCAGTCCTAGCGCCATAGTGAATCTCCTGTGTTCTCTGTGCGACGAGCGGGACGCGCGACGAGTCGGTCGCCGTCGACCCGGACTCGCTGTCCGTCGACGGCGAACGAAAAGGTCGCGCTGTCCTTCGGCACGTGCCACACCCGGTCGGCCCCCTCGACCGTCAGCATCTGTGTCGTCTCCATGACGACAGTTCCGCTGATACCGACAGCGTCCGGATTGGACGCTGCGACGACCTCGCAGTCGAGGCCGACGAGTTCGTGTCGTGGGAGCGTCTCGGGTGTCAGTGGCATTATTCGTTCTCCTGCAGGTCGCCTTCTTCGCCCTGAATCGTCTTGATGCGGGCGATGGCCTTCCGCAGCTCCTTGATGCGACCGGGGTTTTCCGGCGCACCACCCGCGGCCTGCACGGCCCGGGCGTTCAGCAGTTCGGTCTTCAGGTCGTCGAGTTCCGCCTCGCGCTCGGCGGGCGTCATGTCCCGAATCTCCTGGACGTGGAGGACGGTCATTCGTCGTCAGCCTCCTCGTCCATTTCGTCCATCAGCTCTTCGGCTTCCGCCTCGACGTCCTCGTCGAGTTCCTCGTCGACAGCGTCTTCGAGTTCGTCGACGTCGACGTCCTCGACATCGTCGTCAGTCGGGACCTCGACGTCTTCCTCGACGATTTCCTCGTCGACGAACTCCTCGTCAGCCTCGGAGTCGTCGTCGGCCCCGGTGGCCACGTCTTCGTCGAGTTCCTCGGCCGTCTCGCTGTCTTCAGGCTCGCCTTCGAGGAGTTCCTCGACGGACTCGCCGTCGGTGTCGGCCACGTAGTCCTCGACGTCGACATCCTCGTAGATCTCGAAGTCGTCGGGGAGCTCCGCGTCCGGCGGGATGATCTTGACTCGGACCCCGATGGTACCGAGCTTCATCACGGCGACGCCGACACCGCTGTCGACGATCTCCTCTGCGGGTTCGCCGTTGTGCTTGACGTAGCCGCGGTTGAACTTCTCCACGCGCGAGCGTGCACCCGTGACCTTCCCGGAGAGGACGATCTCTGCACCGAGTGCGCCCGACTCCATGATGCGGTCGATGGTGGTGTGGCCCGCTTTGCGGAAGTACCAGCCACGCTCGAGTGCGTTGGCCAGTCGGTCCGCGACGATGCGGGCGTTGAGGTCCGGCTCGTCGACTTCCTGCACGTCGACTTGCGGGTCGTCGAGGTTGAATCGGTCCTCGAGTTCCGTCGTGATCTTCCGGATGTTCTTCCCGCCCTTGCCGATGACCATCCCTGGCTTCTCGGCTTTGAGCACGATCTGGGTTCCCATCGGCGTCTTGGCGACGTCCATGCCGCCGTAGCCAGCGCGACCGAGTTCTTCTGCGAAGAACTCGTCTATCTGGGTCCGCTGAAGTCCGTCCTCGATGAACTGTTGTTCGTCGGCCATTAGTCTTCGACCTCCGGCTCTTCGAGGATGAGTTCGACGTCGACCTGCGGGCTGTTCCACGCCGAGGCACGCCCCATCGCGCGGGGCTTGCGACCCTGCTGCTCGCCGACCTTGTGGGCGGCGACGTGCGTGATCGTCATGGCCTCACCGTCGAAGCCCTGGTGGTCGGCGTTGCCGACCGCGTTCTCGAGCAGGTCGAGGAAGGCCTTGCTGGCCTTCTCCGGGTATCGTCCGGCGTCCCAGCCGTCGACCTTGCTTTTGTGGCCGACGCCCGAGTTGTGCTGTTTGAACGGAACGGGCTGGTCGCCCTCGATAACCGCCTCGAGGTAGTCGACAGCCTCGCCGGCCGTTTTGCCCTTGATTTCGCGGGCGATGGCCTTGCTGTGCTTGAAGCTCATCTGCCGCTCCCGGAGCATCGCTTTGGCCGTCGTGTCCGGGTCGGCTTCGACTGAGTAACTGATTCCCATGATTATTTGAGCGGTACGAACTTCGAGGAGCGTGTCGCTCCGATACCGGCCTGACCGTGTTCGACACTACTCCGGGTGAGCTGGAACTCACCGAGGTAGTGGCCGAGCATCTCGGGCTCGACTTTGACACGCTCGAAGTTCTGGCCGTCGTGGACGGCGAAGGTCAGCCCGACCATCTCCGGGACCACCGGCATGTCGCGCAGGTGCGTCCGGATCGGGTCGTTGGCTGTCTCCTCTTCGCCGGCCTCGCGGGCCTTCTCGAGGAGCTTGTGTTTCTCCTCGGTCAGGCCGCGTACGATACTTCGCCGCTGTCGAGCGGGGAGCAGTTCCGCGACTTCCTCGAGCTCCATCTCCTGCAGCTCGTCGAGCGTGTGGCCGCGGAAGGAGAACTCTCCTTCGTGGCCGATTTGATATTCTGAGCTCATTCGTTGCCACCTCGACCTGTTCGCTTCGAGGCGATGTCCC
Organism: Haloarcula sp. CBA1115; assembly: GCF_000827835.1. Classification (NCBI taxonomy): domain Archaea; kingdom Methanobacteriati; phylum Methanobacteriota; class Halobacteria; order Halobacteriales; family Haloarculaceae; genus Haloarcula; species Haloarcula sp. CBA1115. The sequence continues at coordinate 693,702 of NZ_CP010529.1, forward strand.
CGACCTTACGGCCAGGCGGGGCGTTCCGCGAGATGGACTTGGGCTTGCCGGGGTGCTGGCGGCCGCCACCACCGAACGGGTGGTCGACGGCGTTCATCGCCACACCGCGGACGTTGGGCCACTTCGTCCCTCGCGCTTTCATCTTGTGATGCTTGTTGCCAGCCTTCACGAACGGCTTGTCAGTTCGGCCGCCACCGGCGACGACGCCGATGGTAGCACGACACTGCGGGTCAAGCCGCTTCATCTCCCCGGAGGGGAGCTTGACGACCGCGACGTTGCGGTCGTGGGTGAGCAGCTGGGCGTTGACACCCGACGCGCGGGCGAACTTCCCACCGTCACCGGGGCTGGATTCGACGTTGCACACCGGGACCCCCTCTGGGATCTCGGCCAGCGGGAGCGTGTTCCCGGGTGCGATCTCGGCGCTGACGCCGACCTGTAGCTCGTCGCCTACCCCGACGCCTTCCGGCGCGAGGATAAGTCGTCGGTCGCCGTCTTCGAACTCGACGGCAGCGACCGGAGCCGAGCGGGCAGGGTCGTGCTCAATGTCGACGACCGTGCCGGCGATGACGTCGCCGTCCTCGACCTTGCGGTGCTCCAGATCAGCCTTGTAACGGTGCGACGGAGCACGGAACGTGGAGGTCCCGCGGCCGCGCCGTTGTCCTTGGATTCGTCGTCCCATCGTTAGAACACCCCAATTCTGGAGGCGACTTCCTGGGCGTCGTCGTCCTCAGAGAGGCGAACGACGGCCTTCTTTTCGCCGTCCATCGTGTTCTGCGTGTTGACCTGTTCGACTGTCACGTCGTACTGCTCCTCGACGGCGTCGGCGACTTCGCCCTTGGAGGCGCGGTCGTCGACGGCGAACTGGAGCTTGTTCTGGAAGTCCATGTCGTTCATGGCCTTCTCCGTGACGTGTGGGTGTTTGATGACATCCCAGCTCATCGCTCGGCCACCTCCGCGAGTGCGGATTCCGTGAAGACGGTGAGTCGACCGGGCGCGCCGCCGGGCGCGAGGTCTTCCGTGTTGACCTCGCTGGCGGTCGCCACGTCGGCCCCCGCGAGGTTGCGGGCGGCCGTCGACGGCTCGTCGCTGGTCACGAAGAGGATCGAGGCGGGACGACGGTACTTCCGTCCACGGGCCGAACCCTGTCCAGCCTTGATCTTCGTCTCGTCGGCGCGGTCGATGTCCGCGTGGACGTCGAGCGCCTCCAGCAGCGAGACGACTTCCTGCGTCTTGACGAGGTCCTCGAAGTCGTCGGAGACGACGACGGGCACTTCGTCACGGTCGAACTCGTGGCCGCGGTCGGCGACGAGGTCGGCGTCGGCCGTCGCGGCCAGCGCCGAGCGAACGGCCAGCTGCCGTTCCTTGTCGTTGAGGTCGAGCGAGCGGTCCTTCTCGGCTTTCGGCGGGTGGGCGCTTCGTCCCTTGACCGCCTGCGGGACGCGGCGGGCACGGCCGTCCTGCTTCGGGACGTGTGCCTGGCCGCGGCCGCTACCGAAGGACTCGGCCGGCGTTCGGAGGCCGGCGTACTCGTCGGACCCGTAGTCCTGCTTTCGGTTGGCCTGTGCGGCACGTACAGCTTTGCCGATGAGGTCGGTCCGAACCGGCGTCTCGAAGACGTCCGGCAGGTCGACCTCGCCGTCTGTGGTGCCGTCCAGGTCGTAGATTGTTGCCTGCATAGGTTATCCCTGGTTCGATTCGTTGGAGACGTAGCGCACCTCGGGGTCGAGGCGCGGCTGGTCGTTCGGACGCACCGCGGGCCGGAAGCGCACCAGGCGCTTGTCCGGACCGGGCACGGAGCCCTTCACGAGCGTGTACGGCCCATCGACTTCGCCGTAGTTGACGAAGCCGCCATCGACGGTGGGCTCGTCGCCCTCGCCAATGTCGATGAGGCGCTTGTTGAGCTCGGTGCGCTGGTGGTAGCCGGTCTGCCCCTGCTGGGGGACCGTCGAGCGCACGCGGGACGGGTTCCACGGACCGAGGTTGCCGATCCGTCGGCGCCATCCCTGGCGGGCGTGCTTGCCTTTCCGTTTCTGGACGCCCCACCGCTTGACGGGACCCTGCGTCCCTTTGCCTTTCGTGACACCGGCCACGTCGGCGTACTCGCCGGCGCGGAAGATGTCGTTCATGGCGTGTTCGCCACCGTCCTCGACAATGTCAAGGGCGTGGTCGAGGCGGTCCGAAACGGACCCACCGCCGACGCGAGTCTCCATCACGTCGGGCTTTTTCTTCGGGACGCTCGGGACGGCGTCGGGGACGGTGTGCGTAATGAGTCGCAGGTCCCCGAGGTCACCGGCCTCGTGTGCGTCGCGTATCTGTTCCTCAGCAGCGTCCGGGTCGTGGTCCTCCGGAACGTCCAGGGTCCGGTCGAGCTCCGAGTGGAACTCGTCGGTCCAGACTTCCGTCAGCGGACGCTGACCGTACGGCGTGTCTTCGTACGCTCGCAGGGCGACGGCGCGCATCGGCGGCGTCTCGATGACTGTCACCGGGACAGTCTCCTCCATCCCTTCGCGGGGGGAGTTAGGTTCGTCGTTGACAAGCACAACGTGAGTCATGCCTGCCTTGTAGCCGGCGAACCCTTGGACGCCCGGCTGCCCGTCGTCAGACGGCCAGCTGTTGAAGCGAGGCGTCTCGCTCGTCGAGCGCTTGCGCGGGCCGAAGCCCAGCGAGCCTTTGCGTGGTCTGCTTGGTTGTGGCATTCGTTTACTCCGTGAGGGTTAGACAGGTGAGGGAGGCGAACAGAGCTTCTTCCGTTCGCACAACCTCACTGCCCTGGTTCGGAACCGTATTCAGCCAGAGGTCGAACCCTTCTGGTTCGTCGCTCGTCTGGTCTCCCCCGACGGCGTCCGGGGCAACGTCGAGTATCGACGGTAACCCGCGCTCGGGTGCCCCGAAGGCGACGGTCATGCCGCCCTCGGCGTCGCGCCGCTCGGCCAACTGGCCGAGACGGGTCGACGTTACCGGCTCGCCGTATCGCGAGGACGCGATAGTGAGCCCGGCATCGTCGCGCGAGAGTGCCGCATCGAGGTCCGCGGCGACAACGTCGAATCCCGTTGTGGGGGCGTCGACGAGTTTCGCCCGGACCGGCCGTCGCGAAGAGACCCTGACGGTCACGCGCTCTCCCTGTTCCACGTCCATATCCGCTGGGACGGGAAGGGAGATCGGGTGTTGCATGCCGCAATTGACCCGGACGCGCCCATCAGCTCCGACCTCGGTCACGATTCCCTGTCTTAACGACCCCGAACCCTCAGATCCGGAGCCGGTCTGTGAACGCACGCGGAGCGGCGGCAGGACGCCGACGTACTCCAGTTCGTCCCGCTTACCCCACATTTCCTTTCGGAGGTGCGGGGGCGTCGCGGCGTACCGCAGCACGGTTTCGACGAACCCGTCTTCCCACTTGCCCGCCCCGTCAGGGTCGGGGTACACTGTCAGCCGATCAACCCGGTAGACCGCGGCCGCGCGGGCCACGTAACCGAGCTTGCGAGTTGCCTCGCGTCTGTCTTCGGCTTCCCGTGCGAGGGAAGACGGCACGAGTACGCTGGTCGTCATGCCGTGACGCTTCCACGTCGCGCCACTAGACTGTGCCGATATCTCCCCTTCCCGGGCTTAAAAAGGCCCCGTTTCGCGTTCGCGATGCGTCGCGTTCACATGGTCCGTCATGCCGGTTCGGGACCGATGGGACCGTTCACTGGATTGCCGCTTCCGAAAGGCCATGCCCCGTGAAGTCATCACACGATACGGCTCTCAGACGGGGCGGCGATTGCCCTCACTTCCCATGGTTTTCCCCGGAAAACGGAAGGCTTTTTACTCTCACCCCCGCCAGATTTGATTGCAACGAGGCGTTGCGCGCTGGTACCGAGCGGCCGACGGCCGTGAGGGTCAGTGCAGAACGAAGCGAGCGCTGGTAGTGTAGTTGGTATCACGTGACCTTGCCATGGTCACAACCTGGGTTCAAATCCCAGCCAGCGCATTTCTCTTCATCCAAACTCCTGAGCGGTGCGTTTTATCGCGCCGCGTACTGGATGCTGTAATCGCACTGGATTTGAGCCCTGCCAGTCGCAGCGCCCACAACGAGCGTAGCGAGTGAGGACACGGGTCTGTTTTTCCGTCCAGTTCCCTCAGTGAATGTCTGTCAGCAACCACCGTTTCGTGGGCCTCACCATTTGTGCGTCCGAGTTCTCACTGTGTAGAGTTATCATCTATCCGCAACAAAACCCGGCAGTTAACAGTCTGCAAGCCAGTTAGAGGGTACGATGGATTCTGCTGGGGATATCAGTGTACTCGTCGTTGATGACAGTGATTTCTTTGTCGAGATAGCGTCGGAAAAGCTCAGTGACGCACACGGCTTCACCACCAAAACGGCAAGTACAGGACAGGAAGCGCTTGCGTCGTTACGAGAGCAGCGTGTCGACTGTGTCGTCAGCGACTACAAGATGCCAGGCATGGACGGGCTGGAGCTGTGTACCGAGGTGAGTGAGGAGTTTGATATACCGTTTATTCTACTAACCGGGCAAGGCGGGGAGGACGTAGCCAGTGACGCAATCGGGACCGGTGTCGATGATTACCTTCAGAAGAAGAAAATCATAGACGGAGAACGACTCCAGTTGCTCGCCACGCGGATACGCAACGTTGTCGGGCAACACCGTGCACAACGGAAGTACGAGAAACTGGTCGACAATACACCGGACGAAATCGTGGAGGTCTCCACCGACGGGCGAATCCGTGCAGCGAACAAGTCGATGGCGCGGGCACACGATACCACGCGCCCGGAACTCATCGACTCGCAGTTGTCGGACGCACTCCCGGCCGAAATAGCGTCCGACCGCCTCGAATACGGTCAACGCGCCATTACCGCCGGGAGCGCGGTGACGTTTCAGGATTCCATTGGGGTCCGTCACTATCACAACATTGTCACGCCGCTCAGCGAGACTGGGGACACAAACACTGTCCAGTTCATCTCCAGAGAGATTACACAGCAGAAACACGACGAGCAGAAACTCAAAAAGACAAAGCGAGAGCTCGAACAGTCCAACGAGAAACTGGACAAGTTCGCGAGCGTCGTCTCGCATGACCTCCGGAATCCGTTGATGGTTACGAGGGCCAGAGTGGATTTCGTCCGAGATGATGCGCCCACGGAGCACGTCGAGACGATGGAGAGGAACCTCGACCGGATGGAAACGATGATAGACGAATTGCTGACACTCGCTCGTGTGGGCGAGAGCATCACCGACTTGTCTCGGGTCGCACTCGCTGCCGTCGCTGAGGACGCGTGGGAACACACCCAGACAGACGGCGGGACGCTCGAACTGAACCTTACAAGAGATGTCGCGGTTGAGACAGACCGTGACCGCCTGCTACAGGTTTTCGAGAATCTCTTTCGGAACGCGTTCGACCACAACGACACGCCGCTGACTATTCGAGTGGGGACACTCGACGATGCGGACGAAACTGAGCTTTCGGGCTTCTATATCGAAGATGACGGCCGCGGCATCCCCCCAGAGGACCGGACGACTGTTCTTGAACACGGGTACACGACGAGCAACGACGGGTCCGGATTCGGACTCTCTATTGTCACGGACATCGTCACCGCCCACGGCTGGGAAATCACCATCAGTGAGGGCCGCGACGGCGGGGCACGCTTCGACATTTCTCTCTGATTCTGTAATGCCCTACGTGGCGGATTCGTCCCACAGGTGCCACTCGTTGTTATGCTATCGAAATCGACAGTGTCAGTGCCTGACGAGTAGCGGCGAATTCACACAGCGTACTTCTCTGTCCCGAATTGGAAGGAACCTGTCGCATGGGGTCGCGTAGCCCCTCGTACACACCCGTCAGTCGTCGTTCCGGTTCGACGACCTATTACGTGCCGTCGCGGGAGAGCTGTCCACCAGAGGGTGTATCGTGCCAGCCGAGACCCTGTTATTTCGGTCAGCTGTTCTGAGGAGGTCGGGTGCCGTTTTGAGTATGGAGTACCATTATTTGTTGTCCCATCGTCAGTCCGGTTGTATGACAGACGAGACGGTCCACGAGTCACAGGAAACGCGGAGCCGAAGAGGAATTGCGTCGTACTTCCGACGGCTGGCGAACAGGCTCAGCCGCGGTGAGCCGGCCCCGGCAGATGAGGAACAGACTGTGACGGTCACGCCGCCGGCCGAATCCGAGTTCGAGGTTGAGGTCGAGCAGGAAGACGGCACTGTCACACTTGAAATCGATATGCAGTGGGACGAAGACGAGGGGGAGGTAGCGACTGACGTGGCTGCGAGCAAGGCGACCTTCGAGGTGTACGAGGACAATGCCGAGCAGTACCGCTGGCGGCTCGTCCACGACAACGGAAACATCATCGCCGACAGCGGGGAAGGCTACGCCTCCAAGCAGAAGGCCGAACAGGGGCTCGAAAGCGTCAAATCCAACGCACCCGGCGCGTACGTCGTCGACGAGTCCAAAGACGACGACGGTGTTGTCGAAGAGGGGGGCAGCAAAGCGACGTTCGAACTCTTCAAAGACAGCGAGGGCAAGGCGCGCTGGCGGCTCCGCCACGACAACGGGGAGATAATCGCGGACTGCGGGCAGGGCTATGCCTCCAAGCAGAAGGCGAAGCAGGGACTCCAGAGCGTGAAGACGAACGCTCGCGGGGCTCCGGTCGAGGAAGGCGAGTAAGCGCTTCGAACGGGAGTTTCTTCGGTCCAGTCCCCAGGCGAGTACCACAGCGGTTAGGTCGCGGGCACGCGTCGGAACCGGTATGACCTGCATAGGGTTTCTCTCGGTCGCACCGGTCATCGAAGGGAGCATGTCTTCCTACGTCGCCGACGCCGTCGCAGCGCTGGAAGCGTTCGACGTCGAATACGAGACGACGCCGATGGGGACCATCATCGAAGCGGAGGACAGCGAGGAGCTGTTCGCGGCCACCCACGCGGCTCACGAGGCCGTCGGCGAGCAGAGCGACCGCGTGAGCACGTTCCTGAAGATCGACGACAAGCGGACCGTCGACCAGCAGGCGCGGGACAAGGTCGACGCCGTTGAGGAGCATCTGGGTCGGGCAGCCAGAAGCGACGCGGCCGAAGGCGGAGATTAAAGGGAAGGGTGCCAAAGACGGCGTATGGACAGTCTCAATCGGATGGCCACGGAACTCGTTGACGAGGCCATCGACTTCGCCGACGAACTCACGATAGACGTACACGCGCTGGAGGGCGACGCCGCGGTGCTGGACTTCGGCGTCGAGGTCCCCGGCGCTGTCGAAGCCGGCATGCTACTCGCGGAAATCCAGACGGCCGGGCTGGCGACGGTCCAGTCCACGATGGCCACCGTCGACGGTGCGCCGCTGAACCACGTCGAACTGTCGACGGACCACCCGGCGCTGGCCCTGCTGTGCTCGCAGAAGGGCGGCTGGGAACTGACTGTCGACGACTTTCAGGCACTCGGGAGCGGTCCCGCACGCGCGCTCGTCGCTGAGGAGGAGGCCTTCCAGCGCATCGGCTACCGCGAGGACGCCGACTTCGCCGTGCTGGCCCTGGAAACCGACGAACTGCCGGACGAGGACGTTGCGAGCCAGGTCGCCGAGCGCACCGGCGTCCCCGAGACGGGCGTGTTCCTGCCGTCGTTCGCAACCGCGAGTGTCACCGGGAGCGTCGTCGCCGCGGCCCGGGCCGCCGAACTGGCCGTCTTCCGGCTGGCCGAACTCGGCTTCGACCCGGTGTCGGTGCTGTCGGCCAGCGGCCGCGCGCCGGTCGCGCCGGTCGCCGGCGACGAAGCGACCGCGATGGCCCGGACCACGGACGCGCTCGCCTACGGCAGCGAGGTCCACCTCACTGTCGACGAATCCTTCGACCGCTTCGACGAGGTCCCGTCCGTCGCAGCCGAAGAGTACGGCAAGCCACTGGAGGGCGTCTTCGAGGGCGTGGACTGGGACTTCGCGGAGCTCCCCGTCGAACTGTTCGGCCCCGCGGCGGTCACCATCGACGTGGTCGGCGGCGACACGCACGTCGTCGGTGGGACGAGCGAGGGCGTCTTGGCCGAGAGCTTCGGCCTGTAATCGGGTATGCGTTACAAGGTCGCGCCACCGGCCCGCTCGCACTCGTTTCTGGAGAGCGCCAGAGACGCGATTCCGCTCGTCCCCGACAGCGAGGCCGACTGCTGTCGCGCGATTCAGACGGCGACTGACGTGTCCGACCGCGAAACGGCCCAAAAATATCTGGTTTTCCTACAGGCGCTGGGACTGGTCGCCGAGAGCGACCGGGGCTACTACCGGACGCGGACCGACCACGACCAGGCGGCCCTCGCAACAGCGTTCGAGAAATCAGTCTTCGGCGTCGACGTGCTCGTTGAGGCTCTCAATTCGGAGCCGGTAGATACTGATGATGCGTTCGATGCCCTTCGGGCTGAGATTCCCCGCTGGGAGCGAGAGCGTCACGCTGACTGGGAAGCCGTCTGGCAGGAGCGCACGGCGAATCTGCTGGAGTGGGCCGTACTGTTCGGACTCGCCGAGAAAACGACTGACGGCTACAGACAGCCGACTGAAGACGGGAAAGACCAGTGAGACAGCGGACCGCTACTCCGCCGGGTCGATGTCGGTGACGGTCCCGACGCCCTTCGAACTCCCCTCGCGGAAGACGAACTTCTGGCCTTCCTCGACGAGGTAGGAACGGAACTTGAACCGAACCCGGGCCTTGCCCGCGTCGCCCGGGAGCAACTGCCCGCCCTCTGGATAGAAGGCCGCGGCCTCGCTGACCGTTTCGAGGTGGACGACGGGTTCGTAGCCGTCGCCGATGCGGGTCGGATGGTTCAGCACCATCACCTCGGCCTCGAATTCCCGGACGGGCGAGGGGTCGGCGTCGGCCGGGAGCAGGACCATCCCGCGCTCGATGTCCTGCTCGCGGACGCCTTTCAGTGCGATACCAACGATGCGACCGGCCTTTGCCTCGTCGACCCGGTGGTAGTGCATCTCGATGGACCGGACCTCGACCTCGCGGAAGCTCCCGTCCTGCATCGGGCCGAGTAGCAGTTCGTCGCCAGCTTCGACCTCGCCGGATTTGATGGTGCCCGAGGCGACCGCGCCGACTCCCTGGACGTTGTACGTCCGGTCGACGTACATGCGGAAGTCGCCCACTTCCCCGGCGGTCTTGGGTAACGCCTCGAACATCTCGTCGAGGTCGTCCAGCCCCTCCTTCGTGACGGCGCTTGTGGTGACGACGGGGACGACGGTCTCGGAGATTTCGTCGATGGCCGTGTCGACGCCGTGGCGCTTGACCCGAAGTGGCGTCTTGTCGACCTCCCGCAGTGCCTGTTCGACGTCCCGTTCGACTTCTGCGACCCGTTCCTCGTCCACCAGATCGGTCTTGGTGATGGCGACAATCGTCGGGAGGTCCGTCGCCAGCAGGATCCCGAGGTGTTCCCGCGTCGTCTCGGTCACCCCGTCGTCGGCCGCGACGGTCAGGAGGCCGTAGTCGAGTTTCTGCCCGACGAGGCCGCGGATCGTCGTCCGGAGCCACGGCTCGTGGCCCACAGTGTCGACGAAGGAAACGAGCCGGTCTGATGCTTCGACGACCCGCGCTCGATCGTCCTTCCGGTGCGGATTGTCCATGCGGATCGGCTCACCGTCCTCATCGAAGCCGTAGACGCCGTAGGAGAGGTCCGCCGAGAGACCTCGGTCGACTTCGTGTGGTTGCACGTCGAGGAAGCCGCGTGTCCCGCCTTCCCCGTCGTCTGCGTCACCAGTGACCAGCGACCCCACGAGCGTGGATTTGCCGTGGTCGACGTGGCCGGCGGTTCCGACGACGATGTGGTCGTCGTCCGCGAGGACCGATCCCTCCGAGACGGTCGCGACACCGACGATGCCATCGGAGGCTGTCGGCCCGTTCTCCGAGACGCCGTCGACGCCCCACGTTTTCACCTCTTCAATGTGTGCACCGGCTTCCTCTGCCAGCAGGCTGAGTACGTCCATCGACTCGGAGAACTCCGCCGGTGAGATGCCGGCCAGACCGCCGTCGTCGGTGACGCCGACGACGTACGTCGCCTCCCCATCCCCGGAGAGAACGCGGTGGCGGAGTTGCGCTGCGAGGGATTCGAGTCGCCCCTCTGACAGGTGGAGATCTTCGGTGAGCCGTTCTTTGAACTCGACGCTGCCGCCCTCCCGTTCACCGCGGTCAAGCGCGCGCCGGAGGACAGCCCGGTCGGGGCTCATACCCACCCGTTACTGTGGGGTAGATATAAGCCTTCCCCGGATTTACGGCTCCAGAGAACTCCTGAGAGCGGTGGCTGAGTGTATCTCTCACAGTATCAGTCGGACGGATATTTATACGCGAAGGCGCTGCCAGACCGGGTCGTGGACTGAGTCGCCACACGGAGTTTGCGGTTGTGTGACGCCGCTCCGTGTGCTGGGTTGCGCCGATGGCGTCACCTGTTTGCCCATCTGGTTAGCGACTGGTCTAAAAGTGAATCACACGACTGTCACTCCCGGTACGGCGCGACCGCTTCGAGAAAGCCGTCGCCGTAGGTCCCGTCGGTAACCCGGTCGGCGCGTTCGAGCGCTGTCTCGTCGGAATTGGCGACGGCCACGGCCTCTCCAGCCAGGTCGAACATCTGGGCGTCGTTCACTGAGTCGCCGACGGCGAGGAACGTCTCCGGAGCGAGGTCCAGTTCAGCACACACCGCTTCGAGGCCCGTCCCCTTGTCGACGACCGGGTCTGTAACGTGGTACGCGAAGCCGGTGTCGAGGACGACGAGCCCGCGTGCCGCGGCCAGGTTCTCCAGCGGTTCGAGCGGCTGGTCGAGCGACACGACGAGTTCCGTCTCGCGCCATCGGTTTGCCAAGTCGACCTGTCCGAATCCCAGGTCATGGCCCAGGTCGCGATAGGCCTCGCCGACCGCGAGCGCCGCCTCGTGGTCGCCTTCGAGCCTGAGCTCGTCGGTAGCTTCGACGAACACCACGCCGCCGTTCTCGGCGACGACCGTCCGTTCGATGCCGAGAAACTCACAGAGCGCAATTGGAAACGGCATCGCTTTTCCGGTCGCGATGACGACGCGTGCGGGCCACTCGCGAAGGACCGGCATGACGCGGGGGTCAATCGCTCGGCTTTCGTCAGTCAACGTTCCGTCGATGTCGACGATGAGCGGCGGCGTGTCGTTGTCCATACGTCCGGGTTCGGAGCGCTGCATATGGGAATTGCGGTCAGTCGTCAGTCAGCGTTTCGTAGGCCGCTTGCACCTGCTTGAATTCCCTTTCGCTCCCGCTGTCAGTGTCGGGGTGGACCTCCTTGACTTTCTCCCGGTAAGCCCGCTTGATCGTCCCCTGATCGGCGTCCGGCTCGATGCCGAGCCGCTGGTAGGCCTCCGCCGGACTCGGTCCCGACGACTGAACCCGCTGTCGGCGCTGCCGGCCGCCCGCTGCCTGGCGACGCTGTCGCTGCCGTCCCTGGCGACGACGCTGGCCACCCTGCGACGCTCGCGAGCGGCGCGCTCGGCGGCCGTCTCGCGGTGGTTCCCACTCCTCCCGTGGGCCGGCACCGAACCCACCGCGACGGGCGTTCCCCGTGTTCTGTGCCGCCTGTCGCTCGACCCGTTCGTAGAGGCTCGCGGCCATCTTCCCACTGAGGTGGTAGTACATGAAATACGTCGACACGCCGAACATGAGCGCCAGGAAGAGTACCGCGGGATTGATCACGAGGCCCACCGCTGTCAGGACGACTGTCAGGCCTCCAAACACCACTGCGATTCCCTTGGTGAGCCCGTCGTACTGCACGCACACTCCTTCGGTCCACAGACCTGTAAGCGTCCCGCCTCTCGCCTTCCATTCGGTCCGGCCTCGGACTGAATACCGGGCACGTTCCCGGATGGCACAGGGACGAACTGAGCTACCACCACACCATATCGACACCGCATGGACTGACAGGCCTGTTTTGCCAAAACCGCAGTACTGCGGTGCGTCTGACACAGCCTTACTCCCTCCCTACGCACTGTTAGCGAGCGTATATCACCACCCGCAAACCCCCGTCAGTTTCTACTGGATATCTCACTCACGTCTGGTGGTTCACAGGGACGGGGTTTCACTTTCACTTCGGTCTGGACAGTATTAAGGAGAATCGACGGCATCTATTCCGTTGTACGCGACTATCGTTTCACGCGTCACCAGCACAGTTCGTCGAGCACCGTAGCCGCGACTCCGGAGATTGCTACGGCCGCCGCCGAATCGCAGACAAGAAGGATTAAACGCTATCGATGAATACGTATTCGCCGCCAGAAATGACAGGATCACGGGTAGCTACGACGAGGGGTATCGACCGACAGACGGCCGCTGTCGGGAGGAGGAGCGGGCGATGAGTAACAGCGACCTTTCCGCCGACGAGATCACGCTCCCGATCAAACGTACCGACGGTGACACTATCGAAGAGCGACTCACAGGCAACGCCTACCACAACATCCTCCCGGCTCGCTACCTCCGGAAGGACGCCAACGGCGACCTCATCGAGGAACCCGAAGACCTCTTCGACCGTGTCGCAAAGAACATCGCGCTCGCCGAGGCCGTGTTCGAGGCCAACAAGCAGGACGTCGACGTACACGTCTCGCCGGACCAGCTGAAGCCCGACCACCCGCGCCGCGACGAACTCGCCGACGAAGTGTTCGGCAAGGGAACGTCCGTCGACGACGACGTCGAGACCGAGCTCTCTGTCTACAACGTCAACAAATTCGCCTACGAGACGGTCGTCCCGGAACTGCCCGAGGGTGTCCGCGACCACGTCGAATCGACCGCCGACGCATTCCAGGAGCAGATGGAGCAGCTCTCCTTCATGCCGAACTCGCCGACGCTGATGAACGCCGGCGACGAACTCCAGCAGCTCTCCGCCTGTTTCGTCGACTCACCGGCTGACGACATCGACGACATCCACCAGACCGCCAAGGAGGCCGCACAGGTCTTCCAGTCCGGCGGTGGCATGGGCTATGCGTTCTGGAAGCTCCGCCCGTACGGCGACCCCGTCGGCTCGACCGGCGGCATCGCCTCCGGTCCCATCACGTTCATGCGGACCTACGACCAGATGTGCGAGACCATCGCCCAAGGTGGCGCCCGCCGCGGTGCCCAGATGGGCGTCATGCGCGTCTCCCACCCGGACGTCATCCAGTTCATCCACGCCAAGAACAAGGACGTCTCGCTCGCCGAGACGCTGCGCCTGAACGACCCGGACGACTTCACGCACAACTCCTTCGCCGAGGCGCTGGAGGAGGCTCGCGAACTCATCGACGACGACGGAAAGGTGCCAAAGCACCTCCGCAACGCCGTCGAGGGCCACCTCTCGAACTTCAACATCTCCGTCGGCGTCACCGACGACTTCATGGAGGCGCTGAAGGCCGGTGAGGAGTTCACCTTCACCAACCCGCGGACGGGCGAGGCCCACATCGCCACCGAGGAGACGAAGGAACTGTACGACATGTTCGGTCTCGGCGAACACGTCGAGGTCGGTGAGGAACTCTCGATTCCGGCCGAGGAACTCTGGGACGACATCGTCGAGGGCGCTCACGAGAACGGCGAGCCCGGCGTCATCTACCTCGAACGGGTGAACAAGCAGCACTCCTTCGACGTGGAGGAGCACCCCGACCACGAGATTCTCGCCACGAACCCGTGTGGCGAACAGCCCCTCGAAGAGTACGAGGCCTGTAACCTCGGGCACATCAACCTCTCGACGCTGGCCGCCACGGACGCGCCGGACTGGCGCGTCTGGTCGGAGGCCCACGCCGACGAGTACGACTCGACGGAAGCCGCCATCGACGCGTTCCTCGAGGACGCCATCGACTGGGACGAGTTCGACCGCCGCATCGAACTGGGCACCCGCTTCCTCGAAAACGTCGTCACGATGTCGGACTTCCCGGTCGAGAAAATCGAGCAGAAGGTCCGGGAGATGCGCAAGATCGGCCTCGGTATCATGGGCCTCGCCCAGCTGTACATCCAGCTCGGCGTCGCCTACGGGACCGAGGAGGCCAACGAAATCGCCCGCCAAACGATGCGCCACATCAACCACGGGTCCAAGGCTGCGAGCCACGAGCTTGCGACCGAGCGCGGCACCTTCGAGGAGTGGGACAACTCCAAGTACGCGAACCCGACGGACTACCCCGACTGGTTCGAGAAGCAGACCGGCGAGGACGCGGCGGACTGGGAAGACGGCTACCCGATCCGTAACCACAACACCACGACCATCGCCCCGACCGGGACGACTTCGATGATCGGCAACACCACCGGCGGGTGCGAGCCCATCTACAACGTCGCCTACTACAAGAACGTCTCCGACGACGTGCAGGGCGACGAGATGCTCGTGGAGTTCGACGACTACTTCCTCCGCGCGCTGGAGGACAACGACATCGACGTCGAGGCCGTCAAACAGGAGGCCCAGGAGCAGATGGCCAACAACGAGTTCGACGGCGTCGACGGGCTGACGACCGTGCCCGACGCTATCGGCGAGCTGTTCGTCACTACTGGCGACCTCTCGGCGAAGCAGCACGCGGGCATCCAAGTTGCCTGTCAGGAAGGCGTCGACTCCGCTATCTCGAAGACGGTCAACGCCCCGAACGACTCCACGACCGAGGACGCCGCCGAAGTCTTCGAGTACATCTACGACCACGGCGGCAAGGGCGTCACCTACTACCGCGACGGCACCCGCAGCAAACAGGTGCTGACCACGCGTGCCCAGAACACCGAGTTCTCGGACATGGACGCCGACGAGATCGTCGCCCAGATCGAGGAGGTCTTCGGCGGTATCGAGGGCTTCCTCGAAGACGAAGCCGTGCAGGCGGCTATCGACGACTCCATCGAACAGGTACTTGGTGTCGCCGACGGGGACGCCGAGTACGCCGAGAAGCAGACTCGGCCGGACGTGCTCCACGGCGTGACCCAGCGCATCGACACCGGCTACGGGAAGCTCTACGTCAACATCAACGAGGACCCCGAAACCGACCGGCCGTTCGAGCTGTTCGCCAACATCGGCAACTCCGGCGGCTTCACTGCCTCCTTCACCGAGGCGTTGGCCAAGACCATCTCGACGGCGCTGCGCTCGGGCGTCGACCCCGAAGAGATCGCCGACGAACTGCAGGGCATCCGGTCGCCGAAGGTCGCCTGGGACAAGGGCGAGCAGATCCAGTCCATCCCGGACGCCATCGGCACGGCCCTGCGTCGCTACCTCGACGGCGACGTCGACAAGGCCTACCCCGACCAGACCACGCTGGAGGAGACTGCCGAGAAGGCCGACGGCGAGACCGCCACGCAGACCCAGACTGACGGCGGTGCGGCCGCCGCCGCATCTGACGCAGGTGGCGACCAGCAGGACATCATCGACGCCGGCGAGAGCCCGGAGTGTCCTGACTGTGGCTCGCTGTCGCTGTACTACTCGGAAGGCTGCAAGACCTGCGAGTCCTGTGGCTGGTCCGAGTGCTGAGTCGGTGACACACGGAGTCGGCTTTCACCGCGATTGACGCCGTTTCTTTTCTAGTAACAGCGTGTCATAGAACTATTCGCAAACCCCGTGTCGGTTATTGATAAATGGTCAATACAGATTACATACTGATTAAATCATCAAAAACTATTGGTTAATATTATCCGCTCTTTCTCAATGGTTCCGGCAAGAGTGTCCACCCGGTATGGGGCCTATATGAGTTGGATCACAAAGTATTCACTCGATAACACTAACCAAACTGTAATGGATTCCTCACGATCGGTCTTTCTGGCAGTACTTGTCCTATGTCTGGTTGGCGCGGGTTGTGTGTCTCCGAATAGTTCTGAGATCAGCACATCAACCGAGTCTTTACGTGAGGATACAACAACCGATGAGCAAACTCCTCAACTAGTGGTAAATAACAGTGCAAAAAAACGAGCACTATCCGCTGAGGAGGATTATATTTTTAATCAGCTACAAAATGCTTCTTGTGCAAGTGGTGCACCTGGAGGGCAAACTGGAACGAAATATGCTGAAATAATAAATGAGACAAATCGTGGAAAGTATGTTGAGGTAAACGTCCCGTATCACTACTCAACGAAAGAATTAGAAGCGGATTACGAATCAAAGGCCCTCTATCTAATTGATGGTGCGAATATAATGAGAGTTAATGGAGATGAGATTACCCCTTGCTGAATAAACATCAGTTATTCTTATCACTCTATGAAATATTTAGTGTCGGTATCCGGTGCGTCCGCTACCGGAATTCCGTGACGTCGTACACACCGGTAATCGTCGTTTCCTCGACAGCCGCCGTGATTTCCGCGCCCTCCTCGGCCGCCGAGTCCGCGACGAGCGTCACCGGCTCGATAGGCTGGCGGCGGAGAAAGGCCGCGATCCGTTCGAGCCACGATGGCTTCCCGCCCTTGCGACAGACGATGACGTAGCGTGAGTCCGCGAGCGACGCCATCTTGGGCTCGAAGTCGTAATCCTCGTGCTCGGCCGGCTCCACGACGTGAATGACCTCGCCCGCAATCGTCTCGTCCATACCTCAGGTAGCGACTACAGCGGTATGTGCCGCTCGCTTTGCACTACGAATACTGCTTCGACACCCAGCCCGAGGGACCGCTGGGATAGGAGTCCGTTTCTTCTTCGGGCTGCACCTCGCCGCGCTGGTCGACCATTCGGACGACGACGGTGTGGCCGCCCGAGGGCAGGTCGTAGGTGTACTCCCACTGTCGCCACGCGTCCTCTGCGGGGCCGTTGCCGTCGGCCGCCGGCAGTTGGTCCGAGAGCGTCGCGTCAGCCCACGTCTCGCCGCCGTCGGTGGAGACTTCGACGCGCTGGACGCCGTGCAGGCCGGCGTAGGCGTGGCCACCGATGCGGCGGCGGCCGTCCGAAAGCGTCGACTCGTGGTGGAGTTTGGCAACCGGATTGACGGGGCCGGTCCCCTGCCAACCGCGTTTCTCCCAGTAGCCGTCGGCCTCCTCGTCGAGAATTTCGATCTCTGAGAGCCACTTGACGTTGACCTCGCCCCAGTGGCCGGGGACCAGTGCTCGGACGGGGTAGCCGTGGCCCCGCGGGAGGACCTTTCCGTTCATGCCGTAGGCGAGCATCCCGCCCCGGAGCGCGTCGATGGGGAACTCCTCGTAGTAGTCGTCCTCAGCCCGGAGCATGACGCATTCACAGCCGCTCTGAACGCCGGCTTCTTTGAGGAGGCTGTCGACGGGAACGCCGGTCCACAGCGCGGTGTCCGTCTTGTAGCCGTTGAGGCGCTCGCCCACGCAACGGAGCGTAACGAACCGGTTTTCGGCATCCATCTCCAGCAGGTCCGCGTAGGTGAGCGTGACCTCCTCTTCGACAGCACCGGTGATAGAGAGCGACCAGTCCGCGGCCGAGAGCTCCGGGTCGATGGAGTTGATGTCGACCTCGTAGAAGTTTTCGCTGACCAGCGGGTCGATATCGCCGAGACCAAGGGAATAGTCTGCCGCGACGGCGAGCTTTTCGTCGACATCGTCGAGGTCCGCTCCCGGCGCATTCAGCACGGGCGCATCGTCACCCGTCGCGACGACCGACCGCTGGTTGCCAGTTGCGTAGCCGACCGTCGCCGCGCCGATGGCCGCGCCAACGGTCGAGAGGGCCCGCCGGCGTTTCGAGGAGATGGGCGTCATCGGACCGCCGAGTCCGTCCAGCGCCTGCGCGAGGCCGACCACGGCAGCGGCGGGAACCGCCGGACCGGCCGCGAGGACGACCTCGCCGGTGAGAACGACACTCACGGCCCAAGTTACGACGGCCGTTCCGACGACCGGGAGGGCGCGATTGTTCGCCAACTGGCCGGTGAGGATGGCCGCTCTGGCCGCCAGCGCGATGAACAGCCCCGCGAGGCCAATCGCGAGCAGGAGATTGAGTTGCTGACCGAGGCTACCGAGCGTCGAGATGGCAGTCGAGACGACGACGCCGGGCATCGACCGCGCGAGCGTCCGTTCGATTGGCGAGGCGATGAATGTGGGTGCGTAGCCGGTCACAGCGTAGGAGCCCGCCAGGCCTGCGACGGCGGCGGCAACGCTAACCAGCAGCCGACCGCCGGGCGAGTCAAGGAGGTCGTCAGTCATGACTCAATCGAGGGTCTACCTCGCAAAAGGGATTGTTCCAATTTCGTCCGGATTCCGTTCCGAAACTCCGGAAGACACAAGCGAGCGGAGCTGTTCTACGAAATCATGGACGAGCAGCCCGGGGGTCGGCCCTGCCCACTCTGTGAACGGGCAATGTACCACCGACACTGCAAGTACGTCTGTCCGGAGCACGGCGTCGTATATGACTGCGCTGACACGTTCTACTGACGATACGCTCGCGGGTTTAATATCTTGGAACAACGAAAGAAGTGATATGAGTGGCCACGGGGGAGAGATTTCAGTGCTGCACGTCGACGACGACCCCGACCTTGGCGATCTCGTTGCGGTCCATCTGGAGCAAACTCACAATGATATCTCCGTCTGTACCGTGCGAAGCGCGGCAGATGGGTTACAGCGGTTGTCCGAGCGTACGTTCGACTGTGTCGTCAGCGATCACGACATGCCGGGCATGGACGGACTCGAATTCCTGAAGGTCGTCCGCGAGGAGTACGAGGAGCTACCCTTTATTCTCTTTACTGGCAAAGGAAACGAGGAAATCGCGAGTGATGCCATCTCCGCTGGCGTCACCGAATACCTCCAGAAAGGAGTCGGGACGGACCAGTACACCGTCCTTGCCAACCGTATCGAGCGGGCTGTCGGGGAACGGCGGGCCAAGGTCGCGCTCGAAGAGTCCGAGCGGATGCTGTCGACGCTCATCTCGAACCTGCCGGGGATGGTGTATCGCGCACGGAACGTGCCCGATTGGCCGATGGAGTTCGTCAGCGACGGTGCGACGGAGTTAGTCGGCTACAGTTCGGAGGCGCTTGAGAGCGGCGACGTCTCCTGGGGGACGCTGATCAAAGAATCCGAGACGGAGCGTCTCTGGGAGACGGTCCAGACTTGTATCGCCGCCGACGAACCGTTCGAAGTCTCCTACCAGATCGAGACGGCCGACGGTGAGACCCGCTGGATGTGGGAGCGCGGGCGCGTCGTCGGCACTGACGACGACGGGGTCGAAATCCTCGAAGGGTTCATCACTGACGTAACCGCGCGCGAGGAGCGCGAGCGCGAACTCGCGAATCAGCGGGCATTTACCGAGAAGCTCATCGACTCCGTCGACGATATGTTCTACGTTGTCGGTCCCGATGGCAGTCTGGTCCGATGGAACGACACCGTCTCGTCGGTGACCGGCTACACAAACGAGAAGCTAGCGTCGATGGGCATTGGGGAACTCATCGTGGATTCCGACCACGAGAAATTATGGCGAGTGTTCGAGGAGACGCTGGAGACCGGATACGGAACCGTTGAAGCAGGTGTCGAGACGGCTGACGGCAGGGCGCTCCAGTACGAATTCAAGGGCTCGCTCATCGAAGACGAGCGCGGCGACCTGTTCGGGATTGCCGGTATCGGCCGGGATATTACGGAACGGAAACGCCGGGAACGGGAGCTCAGGGAGTACCGGACGCTGGTCGAAAACGTCGGGGACCCGATGTACGTCCTCGATACTGACGGGACAGTAGAGATGGTAAACGAGGCGATGGCCGCCCATCTGGGGTACGACCGCTCGGAAATCGTCGGCTCGGAACCAGTCCGTTTCATGCCCGAGACGGATGTCGAAAGAGCGACAGCACTCATCTGTAACCTGCTCGACGACGACGAGCGGACGTGGGGGGCCTACGAGATGCGGACGATATCCGCTGACGGGACAGTCCGGATCAACGAGGACAGGATCGCACCGCTGTTCGACGAGGACGGGAACTTCGACGGCTCGGTCGGCGTGATGCGCGAGACGACGGAGCGCAAGCAACGCGAACGGGAACTCGAACGCTACGAGACGATCATCGAGGCCGTCGGCGACCCGGTGTACACCCTCGACGACGAGGGTGTGTTCACCTACGTGAACGAGGCGATAGAGCAACTGACGGGGTTCGAACCGGACGAGCTGATCGGCGAGCACATCTCGACGATCATGACCGGCGAGGACATCAACCGCGGAAGCGAGCTCATCCGGACCATCCTGTCTGACCCGACCCGACAGAACGTGACCTTCGAAACGGATATCGTCGACCAGACCGGGAATCACACGCCTATCGAGATCCATATCGCGTTGCTTCCAGCCGCGGACGGGGAGTTCAACGGCACAGCGGGCGTCATCCGCGATATCAGCGACCGGAAAGACAGGGAGCGACAGCTTGCGGAGTTCGCGTCTGTCGTCAGCCACGACCTGCGAAACCCGCTGAACGTGGTCAAAGGGCGAATATCGGTCGCTCGGACGTCGGGCGACGTCTCGCACCTCGAAGCGGCAGAGTCCGCGGCCGACCGGATGGACGAACTCATAAACGACCTGTTGACGCTCGCCAGACAGGGCGATACGGTCGGCGAGACGACGATGGTCGACCTCGCTGCCCTCGCGAGCCAGGCCTGGATCGATGTCGAAACCGGCGAAGCCACGCTCGAAAAACACGGGACAGCGGCGGTCGAAGCCGACGCGGCACGGCTTCGCACGGTGTTCGAGAACCTGTTCCGGAACAGCGTAGAACACGGCTCCACGAGCAGTCGGACGGAGTCCGACGACAGTGTGGAACACGGACGTTGTGCAGACGGCGCAGCCCCGGTCACTGTCTCCGTCGGAACAACGGACGACGGATTTTACGTCGCCGACGACGGCGTGGGAATCCCACCGGAAGAGCGAGATGACGTGTTCGAGCGCGGCTACACCACGAGCGACACCGGGACCGGGTTCGGGCTGGCAATCGTCGTTGAGGTCGCACAGGCCCACGGCTGGTCTGTGTCGGTGACCGAAAGCGAGGACGGCGGCGCGCGGTTCGAGTTCACGACGAGTTCGGAGCGCTGACATGGCGGTAAGCCGGGCCGGCGAGTACCAGCACAGCCAGTGCCGCGGTGAACAACAGGACGTGCGGGAGCGCGTCGACACTGAGCCCCGTGAGCGTCAGCGACCGCAGCGACGCGCCCGCGGTGACCTCGACCGCGACCCACGGAATCTCGCCGAGGAACGTCCCGACCGCAAAGGAGCGCGGCGAGACGCGGGCGAACCCGGCTCCATAAGAGACGGGGTCCGCAGGCACCGGTGAGAGCCGTGCCGCGAGCACCCCCCGCGTCTCGCCGGTCACCTCGATAATCCGGCGGCCTGAGTCCCCCAGCCAGCCGAACATCCCGCCCTGTTCGCCGGCCCGGAGCGCGAACCGGTAGGGGATGAGGCAGGTGACGAGTGCGCCCATCAGTGCGACCGGGAAGCCGTATTTGACGCCGAGGACGAACCCGACGAACGCGGACAGCGGCATCGTCGGCCACGCGAAGAACGGGCGAACTAGGTACAGCCCGACGATGACGCCCGCGAGGTAGACAGGGTGGTCGGCGAGATGCGTCGTCTGGGCTACCACCCGCTCGGGGGTGAGCAGCGTTGTCGCGACGGCGACGACTACCACCAGCCCGGCGGTCCCGACCAGTTGTCGCTTCGCGAGGCGGTCCATCTACCCAATTGAGCGGTAGCAATCGACAAACGCTTTGTGGTATCTTTTAGGTTGTTCGGGGTTGAATCGGCGATTGTGTCCGAGAGGCGTGATCCGGTCGAACTCGGCGTCGAACTGCTCGCCCATCTGGAACACGGGGAGCTGTCCGTCGCCGACGCGCTCGACCGTATCGAGACAGTGACGACCAACCCACAGGTCCAGCGCGAGATACTCGATACTGCAGTGATGCGTGGCCTCATCGAGCGCGAGAACGGCGTCGTCCGCCCGCGGTCACAGGGGTCGTACGTGAACTTCGACAGCGACGTGGTCGTCCGCGAGGGGGAGTTCTCGTGTCAGCGCTGTGGCGCAGCTATCAGTACGGGCCACTTCGTCCAGTTCGACGGCGGCGAACTGGGACCGTTCGGGTCGACGTGTATTCGGAAAGTGTTAGGGCGGGAGTAGCGAGGGGCGCGAGCGAAGCGAGCGGCCCTCGGAATTACGAGCGGCGAACGAAGTGAGCCGCGAGTAGCGAAGTCGTGGACGGAGTGAGCGCCCCTCGTTGTGAAGGACAGGCAGTCAAAAACAGACCGTTCAGCGGCCCTGGCGGAGTTCCTTGATGAGCTGTTTGATGGTGCGCTCCTGCTTCTGGAGCTGTTCGTTCTGGGCCTCGACAGCGGCGGTCAGTTCGGCGACCTGTGCTTCGAGTTCAGCGATATCGGGGTCTGCCGAGGTGTCCGGCTCGACCGAGTCGGTGTCTACGCTGGTTACGTCACTGGATTGGGTATCCGTCGTGGCTTCGGCGGTGGTTCCCTGCTCGGTGGTCGCTGCAGTCGTGGCCTGTGTCCCGGCGCTCGCAGATTCAGCTTCGGAGCCGTCACCGCCCTCCTCGTCGTTGCTCACGAGCGGGTCGATACCGGATTCGAGGCCGAGACCGTTGCCGGATTCGTCAGCATTCTTCTCGGGGTCGGCCCCGACCTTGGCGTTGAGGTCGGCAAGCGAATCAACTTCGTGGTACGCGAAGAGAGCCTCTTCGAGTGTTTTCCGGACCATCGGTGCCTGCTCGGACGGGGCCTTGATGCGCTCTGGCCGCTCGTTGAACGAGAGCACGACAGCCGTGGCGACGCTGCCCTCCTCGAACTCCAGACCGGTCACGTCGTCGAAGGAGAACGCCTCGTAGTCGGCGTCCCAGGTGACGTTGCCGATGTGCTTGAGTAGCTGGCGGTCGGTGACGACCAGCGTCAGTTCGCTGAACCGGAACACGCCGGCGAGACTCTCGTCTGGGGCGATACCGCCCGAGACAGTGAGCTTCCCTTCGAGCAGCCGTTCGAGGACGGCATCGCCGCGGCTGCCGGGAACGGATAGTTCGAGCTTCTCACTGGTGTAGATGAGCGAGAACTTGGTCTTGCGGCGGCCTTCCGAAACCGTGAGCCGTTCGAAGTCGTGCGGATAGCTGGCGACCTTCTCGTCGCTGAGAAGGCCCTCACCGCGGTAGACGAGCGTCCGGGTCGGTGTGAAACAGGCCGCGTCTTCGTCGCCGAGGTTGACACCGCCCCGGATCTCCTCGTCCCCGAGTTCCTGCTGGACGAGGTCTGGTATCTCCATACTGCCTGCATACCTGCGTGGTGGCTTAAATCCGCGGGTCGATTATCAGCGCCGATCAGGCGGACAAAGCGTGGGACTGTGCCACAGTCCCGGCAGAGATGAGAACCTTCAAGACGGCTAACGGCCAACGGCTGAATGCACCCGCGCCCGGGTGGCTTAGCTGGACATAGCGCCGCACTCATAGGGTCTTTCGACTCATGCGGCAGTGCACCCGTCATGACCCCGGGGCGCTCGTCACGCCCCAGACCTGGGCCATGCGGAGATCGAGGGTTCGGAGCCCTCCCCGGGCATTTTCCAGATCACATCGGCCAGCAGCCAGCAGCATCGCTGACCCGTGTCGAACAAACGGTACGCGACTAGCCCGAGCAGGGCTGTTCCGAGCGAGCAGACGGTATCCTCGCCGAGTCGCTCCCGAACGCTGTCGTGCTTGTCACGACTGTTTGGAGACTTAGATGGTAATTTCGTGGGAAAAGAACCGCCAGCGGTCAGCCAGACGAGAGGCCGCCGCCGGGGAACTCCTGAAACACGGCCTCGAAGTCGTCGATCTCTGCGGCCGTGGAATCGGCTGTCTCGCGGAGTTCTTCGAGTCGCTCGCTGACAGTCCGGTACTCGTCGCTGGCTTCCAGTTGCGCGGTGTTCTTCTGCGTTTCAAGCGTCGCCTTCTTCGAGGCCACGGCGAAGTACTCCTGCACCTGATCGTCGTACGTGGTCCGGACGAGCATCTCCGAGACGGTGTCGAGGAGGTCCTCGCGGCTGACCGGCTTAGTCAGGTACTCGTCGAAGGGCATCTCGACGATGTCGAAGTCCGGGTCGACGGCCGTTACCATCACTACCGCCGGGTCGACACCCCGTTCTGCGATGGTATCGAGGACTTCGTCACCGCTCATATCGGGCATCTGCCGGTCCAGAAAGACAACGTCGACGGACGCGTCGACTAACTGGAGCGCTTCCGTACCGCTGTGTGCGGTCCGAACGTCGTGTGCGGTCAGCAGCCACGTCGAATACAGATCCGCGATATCTTGTTCATCGTCGACGACGAGAACCGTTGCCTCCTCCGTCTCAACACGCTTTTGCACTTGTTGTCCCTCCTGTCGACTCACGTACTGCTCTCACGGTGACTTTCCCGAACAGCAAGATAAAGGTACCCAGCATATTATCGATTCTGAGAACACTGGAGTTGGTCTGTTGACTTTTTCATGGAGGGGTGCTGTCACGAGGCAGTGACTCATGCCAGAGATGTTAACATAGCGGCGACCGTACGCTGTGTGTATGGTGACCGTCTCCGGACCGTGGACGAGCGGGGAGATGGAACAGTTTCTCAGCGCCGAAACGGTTCCACTCCGTCTCGGGTGCCGAACTCCAGCAGACAGGCCCTGGATGCTCTCGCTCTGGTACCGATTCGTTGACGGTGTCTTCGAGTGTGCGACCGGGGCAGACGCAGCGGTTGTCGACTACCTCGACTATGACGACGACGTGTCATTCGAAGTCTCGACGAACGAGCCGCCGTACCGCGGCGTCAGAGGTAATGGTACAGCGACGATGACAACAGACGAGGGCAAGACGGTGCTCACCGACCTGCTACACCGCTACCTCGGCGGGACCGACTCACCACTGGCCGAACGACTGCTCGCACCCGACCGCCGCGAGATCCAGATCACGATCACGCCCGACCGTCTCCACACCTGGGACTATAGCAACCGGATGTAACTGCCTGAACCAATGGGACACACAGACTCAGCCATGGAAACTGACCCGACAGACATCAAATCAATCGCGATAAGCGCCACCGACCTCGTCGCAGCTATTGAAGCGACTGCAGACGAATCAGAGACCGTGTTGCGCGTCACACCACCGTTCAGCGGCCGGATGCGGGCGCGTCTCCACGTCGTTCAGGCCGACGACGACGATGACACGGTTCACATCGAGCCCGACTCACTGCTGACTACGGATGCACCGTCGTATCCGACGCCCGATGACACCGCCGACGAACTCCGGGCCGCGGACGATGAGACGTACTCGGTGGAGCGCCATCGGACCTACCACGAGCAGCGACTCGCCGAGTGGCGGGAGTCGCTTCCGGACCACGTCGTCGATAGCACGACACTAAGCGACACAGCGCACGACGTAACTGTGTCACTACTCGGACCGTAATCGGTCGTACACGTCCACCGGAGGCGTCACCGGGACTGGGAGTGTTACAGTAGGTTATACCACAGTTACACCGCCGATAAAACGTCTAAGCGTCTTTCAGCCGGTAATAAAATGAACGGCTAGGGGCCGCTGTGCGTGAAACGAAGCGAAACGGGCGGAAACCTCTAGAGGTTATAAGCTATCTCCAGTAGAAGCCGTGGGTAGGTCCCCCATATGTCAAGTTCGTCCGCATACGAATTACTCGCCCAGTTTGATGAGTCCGTCCCGGAGTTCGACGAGTCGCTCGTCTCCGCCGTTCGAGGTATCGCGTTCTGGACGGCGATTGCACTCCCGTTTTTATATCTCCCGCTACTGATTACCGGCCTGAACTCCGGGGCGACGCGGATCGCGTTCGTCGCGCTCGTCGTCTTCAACGCCGTGGCGCTGCGTATCGGCCACGCACACGGAGGAGACGACTGACACGGAACCCTGCGGTGCCGGTCACCACCATGGATATTGCGGCCCTCCACTCCGCATTGCCGCTGTGACCATACTTTCATCCACCTAGTAGTCGTTCGTATGCATATGTCACGGACAGCAGTTATCGCAGGTGTCGGTCCGGGCCTCGGGGAGTCACTGGCCAAAACGTTCGTCGACGAAGGCTGTCAGGTCGGCCTGTTCGCCCGGTCGGCGTCGTATCTGGAGTCACTGTCGGCAGACCTCGGTGACAACGCGCTCGCAGTACAGACTGATATTACCATCCCGGACCAGGTCGCAGCAGGCTTCGAGCAGGTCCGGGACGAGTTCGGCCCCGTCGACGTGCTCGTGAACCACGCCAGCAGCGGTGCGTGGAAGGGGACACAGGAGATCACACACGACGAGTTCCAGCGCGCGCTCGCCGTCGGTCCGGCGGGCGGGCTGGCCTGTTCCCAGGAGGCTGTCGACGACATGCTGACGGGTGACGGAGGGACGATAATCTTCACCGGTGCGACATCCGCCGTCCGGGGCCGCGACGGCGCAGTTGGGTTCAGCGCCGCCAAGTTCGCCGTCCGCGGGCTGGCCGAATCGATGGCCCGGGAACTCGGTCCCGAAGGCATCCACGTCGCCCACGTCGTCATCGATGGCCAGATTCTCCCGACGAACGCCGCCGACGCAGCTGACCGCGACACTCAGTCGTATCTTGACCCGGACGAAATCGCACAGTCGTACTGGCACCTCGTCGAACAGGACCGCTCGGCGTGGACGCTGGAACTCGACCTCCGCCCCCACGTCGAGGCGTTCTGAGCGTCTCACCTCCGTTCCGGCTATTCTTCGAGGAGGTCAACCCACTCTCTGAGCGGCCCCCGAATACCGTCGACTGAGATCGTCACGTCGCCGTCGAACCGCCACGTCGCTTGCGGGGAGTCCGAACCGAACCGCATCGGAATAGAGACCGAAATATCGTCGGCCGTAACGTGGAGCGCCTCGTCGCGGTCGACCGTCTCGTCGAGCAACCGTTCAACGGCCAGGCGGAGCTGTTCCGGGTCCGGGTCTGGAAGGTCTGTGGATTGACTCATACCTGTGGCTTGGAACCGAGGCTACCTCCGTGTTGCGTCGAACCGGTCGGTTCACCCCTGCTATTTACGGGTGTGTGGGACTCAGACGGTTTCGATGGAGCTGGAAACGCCGTACGCCCTCGGGGGGACCTACTACGTCGAGACGGTATCCGTCGGAAAACGGACGGACGACGAGACGGTGCGCGATTGCGTGGTCTGTGGCGGCCACGTCTACGCCGACGACTGGCACCTCGTCGTCGGAGTTCTGGATACGGCCGGCGGACGACAGCGCCACCACCACTGTAGCGACGACTGCCTGACCGAGTGGCTCAAGCTCGTGGCGGGTGCCTGAGCAGCGGTGAGTCCGCGGAGTCTTGACGGTGGAACCCGTCGGGAAGATATGGACGAGCGTACGGGCGTATTCAGGGTCTACCGCGTCGTCGAAGCGGTCCCGCACATCAATCTATTCGACACCGACGCGACGCGGCTCTACACCGTGTACCAGTCCGGCTACGGCGAACGCCAACCGGCAGTCGACGGCCTCCGAACGGGAGCCCTCGTCGAGGCGACGCTCGGCGGTGATCCCGACGATTCGGACGAGGCCTGGTCGCTACTTTCCTTCGAGCGGCTCGACCGCGTCGCGATGGACTTTGCTGTGGATGCTGAAGTCCCAGAAGTGGCGGCAGACCTCTGGGAACCGGGCCTCGAACGCCCGGCAAGCGCCGTGCTCGAAGAGGACGGCGAGCCGGTCGCGGAGTGTTTCGTGCAGCCGCGCGCGCCGCTGCCCGGCGGCGCGTTCGTCCCGAGCGTGCTCACCGGCCTCCTGCCGATGGAATCACTGCTGACCGAGCTCCCGGACATTGGCGAGCCGCCGACGGACGCCATCTTTATCGACCCCGATGCCCCGGACGCGGACGGCTACTCCCGACCCTACGGCGTCGCTGTGCTGTTCACCGCCGAGGCTGACGAGCTTCTTACTGAGTTCCGGGAGCGCTACGACCTCCCTGCCGACGCCGACAACAGGCCCGAATACGATCCCTACGGGCTGTGAGCCGCTGACTGAGAAGGCGGCTGCGTGAGTCGCTACATCGTGATGACCAGCGGCACCGGAACGAAACAGAGCATGCCGAGAACGAACGTTACCAGGCCGATTGCCCAGCGGCCCGGTCCCAGCGGCGTCTCATCGAGCGGCGTCGCCGAGCCGAGCCGACCGAACACCAGTGCTAGCAGCCCCCAGAATACCCACAGTCCGGCCGCTCGGCCCCCCTCAAAGGCGACGAGGTAGCCCGCGAGCCCGAACAGTGCGACGGGGACGGCTAGCTGGACCAGCGACAGTCGGTCGCCGAACAGCGACCGGGCGACGTGCGCGCCGTCGAGTTGACCGACCGGCAGGAGGTTCAGGAAGGTCACGAACGCCCCCACCCAGCCGCCGATGACGACCGGGTTCGGGAGGAGTTGCGGGTTCGCGTACTCCAGTTGTTCACCCATCACCGCCGCGATGCCCTGCAGCAACAGCGGGTAGCCGAGTTCGATGTTCGTGACGATCCCACGGGTTACCTCCACCGGCGGGAGCGTCACGCCGATGGCGGTCACGACGACAGTCGCGGCGAGGCCCGCCAGCGGGCCGGCAACGCCGATGTCGAACAGCGCCTTCCGGTCGGGGATGTGGTCGTTCATGCTGATGACCGCACCCAGCGTCCCGAGCACGTTCGGAAACGGCAGGAAGTACGGCAGGCTCGCCTCAACCTCGTGGTAGCGGCTCATGACGTAGTGGCCGAACTCGTGAATCGCAAGGATTCCCAGTGCAGCGGCGGCGAAGGGCCACGCCTCGAGCATGGCTGTCGGGTCGTCGAGAACAGACAGCCCGTACCAGCGGGTCCCGGCGTACAGTGTCGACAACAGCGTCAGGACGGCGAGTCCGACGTTCAGCCACGGGACGCCGTCGACGCCGAGGGACCGCTCCCGCGCGATCAGGACCCACTCGCCCATCTCCCGCTTGAGCGCGACGCGATACCCGCGCTGACGGAACGCCGGTGCGATGCGGTGGATGACCTGTTCTGACTCGGTCATCGGCTCGCCGTAATACCGGACGCCGTCCTCGGCGGTCCTGTCGACCTCGTAGACGTAGAACGTGTCTGCGAGCGCTTCCGGGTCCGGTAACTCCGGCGGCGAGGACTGGGTCGCCATTACCTACGTTTAGGGTTCGACCCGTTTGAACCTGTTTGCCGCGGCACTAGAAGAGGGGCACACCGCCCATAGAGGACTCGGAGGGCGTTAGTCCGCGACGGCCTCGTCCGACCCGGTCGCGGCGCTGGGGTCCTGAATCCAGAGGTCGCCGAAAAGGTCGTCCTGCTGGAGGCGGACCTGGCCGCGATGGGCAAGAAAGAGCAGTCCGAGGAACGTCTCGACGCGGGTCCCGCCGGCGGTGTCGACCTCGCGGTACAGCACCTCCTCGCGGCCCTGGTCGTACTGCTCGCGGACGGCGTCGTGGACATCGGCGATGATGTCGTCGATGTTCTCGGCGTGAGCCGTCCCGGTCACATCCGCCGCTGACGGCTCCTCGTCCAGTCGCATGTCGTCGGCCCCGCGGTAATCCAGTTCCTGCGTCCCGCGGTCGTACCCGCTCGGGGAGTCGCTGGTGTCGTATTCCCGGGACTCCTTCCACCACGACTCCCGCTCGGCGTCCCGGAGGTCCCGAACGAGTTCGTCGAGCGTCTGTGGCATCCCACGGGCACGCCGGCGTTCGAGCCGGCGGTCCATCTCCGATTCCAGCGCGGCGAAGGGATCCGGGTCCTCGATGGGTGCGTCCTCGTGCATCGCCTGCTCCCACGGCTCGACGGGGTCCTCCTCGTCGTCGCCCTCGCCCAGCATCGCGTCGCTTTTCATCCGGATCAGAACGCTCGCGTAGAACAGCGCCCGGCCCGACGTGCGCAAGTCCGCGTCGTCGATGCGCTGGAGGAACTTGTCGGTGACCCGCACCACGTCGATGTCCCAGGGGTCGATTTCGCCGTCGTCGGCGAGCTGGACCAGAACCTCGACCGGTTCGACGTCCTCGTCGTCGCTGTCGTCGTCCGAGTCGCTTTCGGGGCCGTCCTGCTCGGGAGAGGGATCATCTGAATCGGGGGATTCGCCCAGCAGCGCCGCCGCATCGCCCGACTCACCGGGCGGGTCGCGGTCCTCGTGGCCGGTAATGTTGAGTGGAATGTCATCCGCTTGACTTTCAACCCCTTCATCAGTCATCAGCCGGCACCTCCTCGTCACCGTCACCCTCACCGCTGAGATCAATCCCAGTAACCGCACTCACGTTGTCGCCCTGCATCATCACGCCGATGGCGCGCTCGGACCGCTCCAGCATGGCCGAGCGGTGCGAGACGACGACGAACTGGGCGTCGCCGGCGAGTTCGTCGACCAGTTCGCCGACGAGGTCGGCGTTGGCCGCGTCGAGGAAGGCGTCCACTTCGTCGAGCGCGTAGAACGGCGCGGGGTTGTGCCGCTGGATGGCGAAGATGAACGCCAGCGCCGTCAGCGACTTCTCGCCGCCGGACATCGCGTTCAGCCGCTGAATCGGCTTGTCGCCCGGCTGGGCCTTCATCGTCAGCCCGCCCTCGAAGGGGTCGTCCTCGTCTTCGAGGTGAAGGTGCCCGGTGCCGTTCGAGAGCCGCTCGAAGATGTTCTGGAACTGGTCGTTGATCTCCGTGAACGACTCCATGAACGTCTCCTTCTTGCGGGCCTCGTAGGTGTCGATGCGCTCGCGGATGCCGTCGGCCTCCTCGACCAGCGTCGCCTTTTTGTCTTCGAGTTCCTGCAGGTCGTCGTTGACGCGGTCGTACTCCTCGATAGCCCGCATGTTGACCGGTTCCAGTTTCTCCATCTCCGTCTCCAGCCGGTCGATCTCCCGCTCGACCGTGTCGTGGTCGGGCACGTCCTCCGGGTCGTAGTCGCCGACCTGCGCTTCGAGTTCATCGATTTCCCACTCCAGACGCTCCTGAGTTTCCTGCTCAGATTCGAGGTCGCGCTCGATTTCGGAGACCGCGGCCTGTTGCTCGTCGCGGGCTTCCTTGGCTTCCTGCAGGTCGGCTTTCAGGTCTTCGCGCTCGGACTTGAGTTCGGCCAGTTCCTCTTCGAGGTCGGCGACGGCCTGCTCTTTCTCGGCTTTCAGCTCCTGTTTCTCGGTGACTTTCGCTTCGAGGTCGTCGATACGCTCCTCGTGTTCGGCCTTGCGGTTCTGGGCCGCCTCGATGTCGTCGTGGAGGTCCTCGATGGCGTCCTCGGCGTACTGCTTTTCGAGTTCGTACTCGTTGAGTTCGGCGTCGAGTTCGCCCTGGCGGTCTTCGAGCCCGTCGATGTCGTCCTTGATGGACTCACGCTGGTCCGTCAGGTCCGGCAGTTCCGAGTCCTCAACCTCGGCTTCTAGCTCGTCGATATCGCGCTGGAGCGCGTCGATCTCCTCGGTCTTTTCCTCGATGTCGGCCTCCAGTTCGTCCATCTGGTCGGCCACGTCTTCGCGTTCCGCGGCGATGTCTTCGAGGTCGGCTTCCAGCTGATCGATGCGGTCACGGGTGTCTTCCAGTTTGCTCTGCTTGCGTTCGATGCTCGTCTCGATGTCGCGGAGCTGCTCGGTCGCGTCGGACTCGCGGTCGCGGGCGTCGTCGAGGCGCTCCTCCACGTCCCGGAGGTCCTCACGCACGTCCGCACGCTCGTCTTCGAGTTCGTTGATGCGCGTGGCGACACGTTCGAGCTTGCCCGCGCCGCCCGAAAAGGAGTAGCGTGTGCCCGAGGAGGAGCCGCCGGTCATCGCCCCGGACTTCTCGACGAGGTCGCCGTCGAGCGTGACCATCCGGTAGTCGCCCATCAGGTCGCGAGCGGTGTCCATGCTGTCGACGACGACGGTGTCACCGAGCACGTACGAGAAGATGCCCGCGTACTCGCGGTCGAAGTCGACGAGGTTGTACGCGAAGTCGATGACGCCGTCAGCGCTGGGCAGCGATCCCAGCGAGCGGTTCTGCATCTGCGTTATCGGGAGGAACGTCGCCCGGCCGGCGCTGCGTGATTTGAGGTACTCGATACAGCGCTGACCAACGCTGTCGTCGTCGACGACGACGTGTGCGAGCCGCCCGCCAGCCGCCGTCTCACAGGCCGTGGCGTACTCGGGGTCAACGCCACCCAGTTGGCCGACGGTACCGTGAACGCCGTCCTGACCGGCGTTGAGGATCGCTGTCACGGCACGCCCGTACGAGGAGTCCCCGTCCTCGCCGGCTTTCGCCTCTAGCTGGGCGTACTCCTGCTGTTTCGCGCTGATTTCGTCTTCGAGTTCGTCCAGGTCCGACTGGAGTTCCCGCTTCTCGGCCCGGAGGTCGTCGACGACCTCGCCGATGGTGGCCTTGTTCTGCTTGGCTTTCTCCAGTTCCGTCTGCAGGTCCTCGATGTCGGCTTCGAGGTCGGGGATCTCGGCTTCGGCTTCCTCAATAGCCGCTCGCTTCTCGTCCTCGGCGTTCGAGCGCCGGCGGGCCTCGTCGAGCAGGCGGTCCTGCTCGCGCTGGAGGTCGTTCTTCTCGCTTTTGAGCGTCTCCAGCCGCGAGCGCTTCGCCTCCAGTTCGTCCTTGACCTCCTGAAACTCCTCGCCGACCTCGTCGATGCGTTGCTGGACCTCCGCGAGTTCGGACTCCTTCTCGGCGATGTCGGCTTTGACGTTGGATTTGGCGACCTTCGTCTCGCGGATGTCGCTTTCGAGGTCGTCGATGGTCTCCTGCTTGCGGTCGATCTGGACGAACGCCTGCCGGCGCTCGTTCTCGGCGGCCTCGACGGTCTCCTCGGCGGACTCGATCTTGTCCTCCAGACGGGAGATGTCGCCTTTGATCTCCTCGATCTCGCGCTTGATGGCGAGCTGTTCGTCCTCGCCCTTGCGCTCGATCTCCTGATTGAGTTCGTGGAGCTCGTCTTCCAGCCGGATGACCGCGCCCTGGCGCTCGTCGAGTTCAGTCTGCAGTTCTTGGAGTTCCGCTTCCAGCTCGTCGATAGTTTCCTCGACGGCCGCCAGTTCCTCGCGTTTGTCTTCGAGTTCGGCGGCTTTGCGATAGCCTTCGTACTCCTCTTTCTCGTCACGGAGGTCCTGGTATTTGAGCGCCGTCTCCCGCTCGTCTTCGAGCTGGTCGAGGCGCTCCTGTTTCTCCTCGATGCGGAGCTCGGCCTCGTCGATGCGCTCTTGCACGACCTCTAGCTCGTCGAAGGCGTCGGCCTTCTTCGCGTCGAACTGGGCGACGCCGGCGATCTCGTCGATGATCTCCCGACGGGAGCCGGCGGTCATGTTGATGATCTCGGTCACGTCGCCCTGCATGACCACGTTGTACCCCTCCGGGGTCACGCCGGCCTGGGCGAGCAGGTCCTGAATGTCTGAGAGGTTGACCGAGCGACCGTTGATGTAGTAATAGGAGTAGTAGTTGTCCTCGGTCTCCTTGACCCGGCGTTTGATGGCGATCTCGTCCACGTCGCCCACGTCCTCCGTGCCGGCGGCGTTGACGACCTGTGAACGTGACAGCGTCCGGTCGTCGTTGGCCAGAATTACCTCGACGCTGGCCTGGCGTTCGCCGTCGTACTCGGCGTCTTCGTCGGCGTGGCCGGGGTTGTAGATGAGGTCAGTGAGTTTCTCGGCGCGGATACCCGAGGTGCGAGCGAGTCCGAGCGCGAACAAAATTGCGTCGATGATGTTGGACTTGCCCGAGCCGTTCGGGCCGCTAATAGTAGTGAAATCTTCGTAGAACGGGATTCGGGTCTTGCGTCCGAAGCTCTTGAAATTGTCGAGGACGAGCTCTTTGATATGCATGCGGTGGTGTGGCCGACAGCCCTACGCGACGATGATGTCGGACTCCGAGTCCTCCTCGGTCTCGGTCTCCGACGCGGCCTCGGCTTCCTCCCTGTTATCAACCTCGTCGGTATCCTCAGTGTTAGGTGTGTCGGCCTCCGTCGGGGTAGCGGCCGATTCCTCCGAGTCGGACTCGTCAGCGCTGAATCCGTTGTCTTCGTCGACGCTGGCTTCGAGTTCCCGGATGCGGACCTTGCATTCGACGAGTTCGTCGGTCAGTCCTTCGACCGACGCTTCCAGTTCTCTGACGCGCGTTTCGAGTTCCTCGACTCGGTTGCCGCACATATCCGTAACCCAGCCATTGTGGACACTTATACCTACGTCAGACATTGGCAGTCCGAGTGATACGTCCGCTCCGAAGGGCCGAGTCCGTCCCGACACTGTACAGGGTCGTTAGCCTTTAGCCACGCGCCACCGAATCCCGGACAATGACTGCGCAAGCGTCCGAAGCCCGCGAACTCGCGGCCGTCATCGGGCTGGAGGTCCACGTCCAGCTCGAGACGGAGACGAAGATCTTCTGTGGCTGTTCGACCGATGTGGCCGATTCCGAACCCAACACCCACACCTGCCCGGTGTGTCTGGGACTTCCCGGCGCGCTCCCGGTCGTCAACGAGGGGGCGGTCGAGGCCGCCGTGAAGGTCGGCAAGGCCATCGACGCCGATATTCCGGAGGAAACCACCTTCCACCGGAAGAACTACTACTACCCCGACCTCCCAAAGAACTTCCAGATCACGCAGTATGACTCGCCCATCTGCCAGGACGGGGAGCTGGAATTCTCCGTCGAGAGCGAGCGCCGCAGCGTCGACATCCGCCGGGCACACCTCGAAGAGGACCCCGGGTCAATCAAGCACGTCCGCGAGGGCTCGGGTCCGCTTGAGTCCCGGACCTGTTCCATCGAGCGCGCGGACTACACGCTCATCGACTACAACCGCGCCGGGACGCCGCTGATGGAGATCGTCACGGAGCCGGACTTCCGCGCGCCGGGCGAAGTCCGGTCGTTCCTCGAAAAGCTGGAGGAGGTACTGGAGTATCTGGGCGTGTTCGACGCGACGCGGGATGGCAGCCTTCGCATCGACGCGAACCTCTCCATGGTCGACGCCAGCGAGGTGGACGACGACGGTGACATCGACGAATCCGTCCTCGAAGACGCCAACCGCACCGAGGTCAAGAACATCTCAAGTCACAAGGGCGCGGAACAGGCGCTCTCCTTCGAGGCCTCCCGCCAGCGGAAGCTCATCCAGTCGGGCCGCGCCGTCGAGCAGGAGACCCGCCACTTCAACGAAACGCACGGCAACACGGTGTCGATGCGCTCGAAGGAAGAGGAGAAAGACTACCGCTACTTCCGGGAGGCCGACCTGCCGCCGCTTCGCGTGAGCCACTGGAAGGACGAGGTCCCGATTCCGGAACTCCCCGACGCCCGCCGCGAGCGGTTCGTCGCGGAGTACGGCCTCAGCGAGGAAGCCGCCTCGAAGCTCACGAGCACGAAGCAGGTGGCGGACTTCTTCGAGGACGTGGCCGAGCGCTTCGACGCCAACCTCGCTGCGACCTGGGTCGCCGACAATCTACTCGGCGAACTGAACTACCGCGACATGGCCATCACCGATATCGACGACCGCTTCGACGAAGTGACCCGGCTCGTCGAACTCGTCGCCGAGGACGATATCACGGCGAAAAACGCGCACGAGACCGTGCTCCGGGAGATGCTCGACACGGGTGACGGCCCCGACGCTGTCGTCGACCGCGAAGGGCTTGGCAAGACCTCCGGCGACGAGGTCCAGCAGGCTGTCGTGGAAGCCATCGACGAAAACCCCGACGCCGTCGAGGACTACCACAGCGGCGAGGACGGCGCAATCAACTTCCTCGTCGGGCAGGTCATGCAAAAGACCGGCGGGAGCGCCGACCCCGGCGACGTGAACGGGCTGCTTCGCGAGGAGTTGGAGAGCTAAGACAGCGTCCTACGCGGCCTGCGCGGCACAGTGGTTGTCACAGTCACTGCTGTGGCCAGTCGGCTGGCAGTTCATCAGCGTGGTTCTCGAGCAGGTCGAGCATCGGTTCGATTTCGTCGAATCGCTGGCCCCGAGATACTTCATCGGCCGCTCGGTCCCAGTCGATGTATGCCAGACTGGCCAGCCGCGGCAGGTCGTCGTGGCGGAGTTCGGTTTCAGTACTTCTGGCCCCGGCACTTCTGGGCAGAAAGTCGACAATCGGCCGTGGACTACTCTGTTTTACCATAAACAGAATCATTCGTCGACGGCGGGTAAACAACGCCTCGAACACCCGGTCCATCCCTGGGTCCCATATCACATCCGGGATAGAGGTTTCCATCCTGTAACAAGAGACATACTATTGATGATAAATGTCACGATACCGCCGTTTCCTTGCCGAATCGATCCTGAATCGTACAGGTGGATTTGATTTGAGAGGCCGGCCCGATAGCCGCTACGCTGAGCTGCGTGCTACGATTCGCTCGACGCGTTCGACTCGACGCTCTCGCGCCGCTCGCCCGGGATGATCGCGGGGTCCTTCCACAGCAGCGTGACGAATATCGCAGCGGCGAGGGCTTCGAGGGTCTTGATAGCTGATTCGGTCGGTTCAGTGTTGAAATGGTCTAGTATCAGCAACGCGGTACTCCCGCCGTGGTGTCCGCCGCCACCGGACGACGGTGCAGAGAACCCCTCGACGAGGAAGGCACCGTGTCCAGTAGCGTGCCAGAACACCCAGCCGGCGATGGACGCGATCATGAGGAGCGTCCCGGCGATGTAGGCGTTCCGCAGGCCGATGACGCCCCGGGTGATGAGATACGGGCCGGCGAACAACACCGCAGCGAAGGCCACAAACAAGAAGGGCCGAGGGTCCGGCGGGAGGCCTCGTCCGAAGAGTCCCTCGATCGCCTGCGCGTAGATGATGCTTCGCGGGAGTCCCCACCAGAGGTGAAACGTCGCCGTCGCGAAGACGAGTGCGGCGGCGGTTCCGCGGAGGAGTTTGGTCGTCCGGCGATCCATACCGGCAGTCGGGGTGGCAGTGGCAAGAGTGCATCGAAGTGATAAGTGCCGCCGGTCACGGCGGCAGTGCGGGACCGCTACCGAGTGGTAAGAGGCTACCTCCGCGCGAGCGCGAGCGGCCCCGCAAGCGCCCGCACACCCGCGCTGTCGCCTGATTTTCCCGAAAGCCTTTAGAACAACTGACTCCGTAGCGACGAGTAATGACAGAGACAGGTGGTGTCCCATGCGGCTGATTATCACCGAGAAAGACAACGCCGCCCGCCGCATCGCAGAGATCCTCTCCGAGGGGAGCGCGTCCGCGAGCAGGCAAAACGGCGTCAACGTCTATCGGTGGGGGAACACCCGCGTCGTCGGCCTCTCCGGGCACGTCGTCGGCGTCGACTTCCCCGAGGAGTACAACGACTGGCGCGACGTGGAGCCGGTCGAACTCATCGACGCCGACGTGACGAAGGAGCCGACCCAGGAGAACATCGTCACGACGCTGAAGCAACTGGCCCGGGAGGCCGACGAGGCCACCATCGCGACTGACTACGACCGCGAAGGGGAACTCATCGGCAAGGAGGCCTACGAACTCATCCGCGAGGAGACCGACGCGCCCGTCGACCGCGTGCGCTTCTCCTCGATCACCGAGCGGGAGGTCCGGGACGCCTTCGCCAACCCCGACGACATCGACTTCGACCTGGCGGCCGCGGGCGAGGCCCGCCAGATTATCGACCTCGTGTGGGGCGCGGCGCTGACGCGGTTCCTCTCGCTGTCGGCCCGACAACTGGGCGACGACTTCATTTCCGTTGGTCGGGTCCAGTCGCCGACGCTGAAGCTCATCGTCGACCGCGAGCGCGAGATCCAGGCCTTCGACCCCGAGGACTACTGGGAGATCTTCGCCGACCTCCAGAAGAACGGCTCGGGCTTCGAGGCCCAGTACTTCTACGACGACGACGGGAAAGAGGCCGAGCGGGTCTGGGTCGAGGACGACGCCGACGACGCCTACGCCGACCTGACGGGCGTCAACGCGGCGACGGTCACGAGCGTCCGCCGCCGAACCCGCACCGACAGCCCGCCGACGCCGTTCAACACCACCGCCTTCATCTCCGCCGCCAGTTCGCTGGGCTACTCCGCCCAGCAGGCGATGTCTATCGCCGAGGAACTGTACACCACCGGCTACATCACCTACCCGCGAACGGACAACACGGTCTACCCGGACGACCTCGAAGAGGACGCCCTGCTCGATGAGTTCGTCGGAGCCGGACACTTCGGCGAGGACGCCGAGAAGCTGCTGGAGCAAGACGACATCACCGCGACCGAGGGCGACGAGGAGACCACCGACCACCCGCCCATTCACCCGACGGGAGAGATTCCGCCGAAGGTCGACCTCTCGGACGACGAGTGGGAGATCTACGAACTGGTCGTCCGGCGCTTCTTCGCGACGGTCGCCGAGGCCGCGACGTGGGAGCACCTCCGCGTCGTCGCCGACGCCGGCGGCCGCTCGCTGAAGGCCAACGGCAAGCGCCTGGTCGAACCGGGCTACCACGAGGTGTACCCCTACTCCAGCGCCAGCGAGAACCACGTCCCCGACGTGGAGGAGGGCGAGGAACTGGCCATCTCCGAGGTCCGGATGGAGGCCAAGCAGACCCAGCCGCCGCGCCGCTACGGCCAGTCACGGCTCATCCAGACCATGGAGGACAAGGGGTTGGGGACGAAGTCGACCCGTCACAATTCAATCGAGAAGCTGTACGACCGCGGCTACATCGAGGGCGATCCGCCCCGGCCGACGACGCTGGCGATGGCCGTCGTCGAGGCCGCCGAGGAGTTCGCCGACCACGTCGTCAGCGACGAGATGACCGCCCAGTTAGAGGCGGACATGACCGCCATCGCCAACGGCGAGGCGACGCTCGACGACGTGGCCGACGAGTCCCGCGAGATGCTCAAACGGGTGTTCGATGAACTGCGTGATTCCCGCGAGGAGATCGGCGAGCACCTCCAGGAGTCGCTGAAGGCCGACAAGACGCTCGGTCCCTGTCCGAAGTGCGGCGAGGACATGCTCGTCCGGCGCTCGCGTCAGGGGTCGTACTTCGTCGGCTGTGACGGCTTCCCCGAGTGTCGCAACACGCTCCCGCTGCCGTCGACGGGCGAGCCGCAGGTGCTCGAAGAGCACTGCGAGGAACACGACATGCACCACGTCAAGATGCTCGCCGGCCGGGACACGTTCGTCCACGGCTGTCCCCGCTGTGAGGCCGAGAAGGCCGACGAGAGCGAGGACGAGGTCATCGGGCCGTGTCCCGAGTGTGGCGTTGCTCCGGCGGAGCAACGAGGCGACGGCGGCGAAGCCGCCGAAGCGGAGGGTGGCGAACTCGCCATCAAACACCTCCGTTCGGGCTCCCGGCTCGTCGGCTGTACGCGCTACCCCGACTGCGACTACTCGCTGCCGCTGCCCCGCAACGGCGATATCTCGGTGACGGAGGCCTACTGCGAGGAGCACGACCTGCCCGAACTGGTCATCGACGCCGACAGCGACGACCCCTGGGAACTTGGCTGTCCCATCTGCAACTACGAGGAGTACCAGGCCCGCACCGCTGTCGAGGACCTCGAAGACCTGAGCGGCATCGGCTCGGCGACCGCGGAGAAGCTCGGCGACGCCGGTGTCGATTCGCTGGCGGCGCTCCGGGAGGCCGACCCCGACATCGTCGCTACCGAGGTGCAGGGCGTCAGCGCCACGCAGGTCCGGGAGTGGCAGGACGAACTGGAAGCCTGAGATTTGAAGTCGCCGGTTTTCCGGTCAGTCGGCGACGAACGTCACGCCGTCACAGACCGGACACTCGACGGCGTCCGCGTTGTCGGCTGTGACTGTGTCGACGGTACCGTAGGCGACCGCGTGTGTGACCGGCTCGGGAATCTGGCGCTCACAGAGCGGGCATTCGACGACGCCGGCCCGGAGTCGGTCCCGGTCGATGCTGTGGCCAGTGGTCACAGCTGGAGGTGAGACGTGGAACTCGGGCCGTCGTCGTCATCGATACCGCCCTCGTGGGCGAACGTGTAGTCGTCGTCCGTGAGGAACACGTCGCCGTGAGTCTCCGAGACCTCGACGCCGGGGAGCGTCGTCCCCGCGGCGTCGCCGTTGTCACAGCCGCCGTCGCAGGCATCGAACAGTGAGCCGTGTCGGGGGCAGATGAGCTGGTCGTCCCGCATCGGAACGCCTCGCCCGGTGTCGAACCGCTGTGCCTCGTGCATACATCGGTTTACCCACGCCTCGACGCCGTCCTCGCAGGGGACGAGAACGACCTCCTCCAGGTCGCCGTATGGGTCTTCGGCGGTGAACAGCCACGACCCGTCCTCGTGGACCGTCTCGACTGTCGTAAGTCGCTGCACGGCTGGCGTGTTTGGCTGCCGCCGGTATCAGCGTTACCGTAGTACGGCGAGAACTGTGCGCATCATTCTCCGGTCTCCGCGGCGATGAGGCGCACCAGTGCAGTAACGAACACCTCGAACAGTCGCCAGACCAAGACGCAACTGATGACGAGCACAGCAAGGACGATGGCGACGAGCCAGAGAAGGAGGCCGAACTGCAACTCGGTGAGCAGCCCCGTCGACAGGCCGACGACGAACCCGCCGACGAAGAGACCGCCAGCGCCCTGGAGACAGCGGCGTTGCCAGCGGTCGAACGCCAGCGCGTCGTCGGCTCCCAGCAGCGATGGCAAGGCGATGCCGAGTCCGGCACCGCCCAGCGCAAGAATAAAGAAAACGCTACCGAACAGATACGAGAGCCCGCGGACGAAGCCCGCACTGGACGACGACGCTGTCGGCATCGTCGAGAAGGAGTACAGCACTCCCACCGTGACGACGACCCCCGTAAACACGAGGACGGCCCGGATGGTAGCGACGACGTACCGGTGCCTGTCCGCTGTCATTGTCTGACGATTGTAACATAGCCATCATAAATCTTCGGAGATATACGTATAGCGCCGACGCCACTCGGTCGCTATCTGCCTGTCCGGGCGGGCTGTCAGTGTGACCCACTGTGGTCGGTGTATCCGAAGCGGTTATACGGCCACGCGCAAGTCTGGCAGGTATGAGCGACTGGGCGGACTGGGACCACATCGTGAAGATAGACCCCGACAAGACGCTAGTCGACGGAGAGACGTTCGAAGACGTCGCGGCGACGGGGACCGACGCCATCGAAGTCGGCGGGACCACCGGAATGACAGAAGAGAAGATGAAGCGGGTCGTCGACGCCTGCGGGAAACACGACATTCCAGTGTATATCGAGCCGTCCAACCCCGCATCGGTCGTCCACAGCGACCGCCACGACGGCTATCTCATCCCGGTCGTGATGAACGCCGGCGACGTGGCATGGATCACCGGCGCGCACAAGGAGTGGATACGCATGGACGACGATATCGACTGGTCGCGGACCTTCACCGAGGCCTACATCGTGATGAATCCGGAAGCGTCGGTGGCGTCCTACACGCAGGCCAACTGCGACCTCGACGCGGACGACGTGGCCGCCTACGCCGAAGCCGCAGAACACTTGCTGGGACAGGAAATCGTCTACGTGGAG
Source organism: Haloarcula sp. CBA1115 (assembly GCF_000827835.1). NCBI lineage: Archaea > Methanobacteriati > Methanobacteriota > Halobacteria > Halobacteriales > Haloarculaceae > Haloarcula > Haloarcula sp. CBA1115. The sequence continues at coordinate 734,868 of NZ_CP010529.1, forward strand.
TACTCGGGGATGCTCGGAGACCCCGATATCGTCGCCGCCGCCGCGGACATCCTTGACGACGCGACGCTGTTCTATGGCGGTGGCATCCACGACTACGAATCCGCCCGCACGATGGCACAGCACGCGGATACCATCGTCGTCGGCGACCTCGTCCACGACGAAGGCGTCGACGCAGTGCGAGAGACGGTGAAAGGTGCGAAAGACACGACGGCGACGGTCCGGTAGCTAGAACGCCAGCCGTTCGAGCAGTCGGCCGACGACGCCGTCGGGGTGACGTTTCGTGTCCACTTCCATCGACGCGTGGTCGCTGTCCTGAATTGCTGACTGCGTAGACCCGTCGTCGTTTGACGTACGAGCCGCGAGCCCACCGTTGTTCGCGTGTATCAGGAGCGTTCTGTCGCTGTCAGCCGCGTCTATCGCCGCTGAAAACTCCTGTCGGTCGACGAAGGTCCGCTCCGTCGGCACGTCACAGAGGTCCAGCAGATCGTCGTGGTACGCTTCGAGTTGCTGGCGTTCCTCCGCGGACTGGCGCTCGTCGAGCGGGTAGAGGAACTGGAGGTCGGCTCCGGTCTCCGTCGCGACGGCGTTGCCGACGCGGACTTTCAGCGGGTCGTACGGGCCGCGGGTGGTGACAAGCGTGATCGTCTCCAGCGCGTCAAGCGGCTGTGCGTCGACGGCGATAGTGTCACAGTCGGCCTGTTTCCGGATGCGGTCGATACTGTCACCCAGTAGCGAGTCTTCGAACGACGCACCGCGTTCCACCAGTAGCACATCGACGCCACGCTCGTCGACGGCGTTGGCGACGGCCCGCTCGGGATGGTGGCTCACGAGTTCGCCGTATTCGACAGGAACATCGAACTCAGCCGCCAGCGTGTCGGTCCGGCACTCGAACTCGAGGTCGTCGTGAGACTGGACGCCGGAGGCGTAATCGAGGGGCTGCTGGTCGGGTACTTCGTCGAACTGGACGATAGAGAGACTGCTACCGTTGGGTGTGAGCGCGGCCCCGACTTCCAGCAGTGTCGCTTCGCTCCGTCGCGAGGACCCTTCGGGAAGCGCGACGAGCACGGCAGTCTCCGCCGTCTCGTCGAGTGTCTCTTCGGTCCGGTCGAGCGCGCGGTCGCCGATGCTCCGGCGGACGGACTCCTTGATCGCGCCCTCTCTGGTGACCCGCGGCCGGACGTAGCCCAGATACCAGACGACGCTGCCGACGACGATACCGACGGCCCCGACGATCGCGATGAGGCCCATCTGCGTCAGCAGGGCGAAGCCGGTTATGGTGCCGAATATCGGCGTCCACGGGTACAGCGGCACCTCGAAGGAAGGGTCGTAGTCGGGGGCGTCGCTCTCGCGGAAGCCGATGAGCGCGACGTTAATGAGCGCGAACACGAGAATCTTGAACGCGCTCGCGAGCTTCGCGATTTCCAGAATCGGAACGAAGAGGATGAGCAGCAACATTACGCCGCCAGTCAGCGTAATCGCGGTCACCGGCGTCCCGAACCGGTCGCTGACCGTGCTGAACAGGTCGGGTGCGAGGCCGTCACGGCTCATGGCGAACGGGTACCGCGACGAGGAGAGGATGCCGGCGTTGGCCGTGCTGACCAGCGCCAGAATCGCCGCGAGAACGACGGCCGCGACGCCAGCAGTTCCCAGCGTCGCCTCGGCCGCGTCCGCGATGGGCGTCGTGCTCCCGGCGAGTTGGTCGAGCGGGATGACGCCGACGACGACGGCGACGACGAGGACGTACAGCAGTGTGGTGAAGCCAAGCGAGCCGAGCATCCCGAGCGGGATGACGCGGTCCGGGTCTTCGACTTCCTCGGCGACAGAGGCTATCTTCGTCACGCCCGCGAAAGAGACGAACACGAGGCCGGTCGCGGCGAAGATGCCGCTCGCGCCGTACTCCCACATCCCGCCGTAACTCGCGGTGTTGACCGCCGGACCGCCGCCGGCGACGAACCAGCCGATCGCCACGAGCATCACCGCGACGATGCCGATCTGGAGTCGCCCGGTCTGTTCCGCGCCGAGGATGTTGACGAGGACGAGAACGACGGCGAGCGTGATTGCAACCGGACGGATCGGCAGGTCGAACAGAAGGACGAGGTACGGCACGCCGCCGACGAGCGCGAGCGCGCCCTTGAACGAGAGTGAGAACCACGTTCCGAGTCCCGAAACTGTGCCAAGCAGCGGCCCCATCGACCGCTCGATGTAGACGTACGTACCGCCGGCCTCCGGCATGGCCGTCGCCATCTCGGCCTTGCTGAGTGCGGCGGGCAGCACGAGCACGCCCGCGAGGAGGTAGGCAGCGATGATGCCGGCCCCGGCGTCTTTCACCGCCAGCGCCGGCAAGATGAAGATGCCACTGCCGACCATCGCGCCGATGGATATCGCTACCACTGACAGCAGTCCGAGGTCGCGTTCCAGATCCTTGGCCATGGTTACGCGGTTTCCGGCGTCCGGAGCGATGTTTCGACGGAGCGTTCCAGTTCCGTCGCCAGAACGCGTGAGCCACAGATCACCGTCGAGCCAGCCGACTCGAACGCCGGCCGGTTCTGTGGGTCGTTGAGCACGACGACCACGGTTTCGACATCGAACTGTGTCCGAAGCAGTTGTGTCACGAGGAACGCCCCGTGGTCCGTCTGCATCGATACCAGAGCGACATCGGTCGTTTGGGCCCCGGCGTCCTGAAGAACAGTACGCTCCCGCCCGTCACCGACTACCACGCGGGTGTCGTCGGGCGTTTGCCCGGCAACGCCGTCGTGGTCGGTGACGAGACAGGCATCGATGCCTCGGTCTAACGCCGTTACTACCTCAGACCCGACGTGACGGTCGCTGATGACCAGCACCGACGGGGGGTCGATGTCGTCGTCCACTCGTTCGCGGAGTCCGGTAAGAGATACCATGAGTTCGTAGGGGCCGGAGTTACCCGACCGGTATCCACCCATTGGTTCCGGAAGCCGATAAATATCTAGAAGATGATTCCGATTCCGGACTATTATAGATATATAATCACCTTTCGGAAGATTATACTATTTAGACTCACCCTCGGTATCGTCGTGCCCGAACTGGTGGAACGGCCGGGTGTACTCGTTCCGAATAAGGTCCTCGTCGACGACCTCCAGTCCGATATCGTTGAGGTCCCTGCCGATTCGGCTCAGGTCGTTCCCGTCGGTTCCGACCACCTCGACGTGGACGTTGTCGGCCCCGGTCATGACCTCCCGGATGGCAACGACGCCGGACACGTCGAGCGCCCGCTGTGCGACCTCCTCGCGCTCGTGGATCGGTGCCGTACAGACGATAAGCGTATGGAGCTGGTACCCCGCGGCCTCGTAATCGACATCGACATCGTAGCCGGCGATAACGCCGGCCTCTTCGAGCTTTGTGATGCGATTCCGAACAGTTCGTGCGGAGACGTCAAGCGATTCAGCGATCTCACTCGCCGACGTGTGTCTCGCATCCTGCTGGAGCGCGTAGATGATGTTCCGGTCCAGATCGTCGATAGGGTACTCCGCGTCGGCCATGTCGATTGTTTCGGCGGCTACCAGTACAAAGGTTCAGGATATTGTCCCGACGCCTTGGTATCGCCCGACTGTCCTCGACACTCCGCTGTGGTTCGCCAGCAACACAGGGACTCGCTATGTGGATTCGAGACACAGACGCCGCTGTGTCTCAGGGAAGCACCGACTGTTCGGTGAGTGTCACGGATACTGACGGGTGGTACGCGACCCAGTCCGCATCCTCGTCCGTGCGGTAGGAGAGGGGGACTTCGTCAAAGTAGCCCTGCAACGTGTACGTGCCGGCAGTTGAAACCCGCCGCCCGATGAGTTCGTACTGCCGCTCGATGGATTCACCAGCCTCCAGCGTTCCGGTGAGTGGGGCGTTGTCTTTGTTCGCTCCGTTTGGCCGTATCTCGACGGTATCTACCTCCGCATACTCGTCAGTCAGTAGTAAGATGTCGAGTGACCCCGAATCGCCTGCTGAAACCAGTCCTAACACCCCGAGTGGCCAGACGCCGGTGTTCTTGATGCTGAGGTCCTGTGTCCCAGTGTTTCGGAGGGTTATGTCCAGCCGACCGGGGCTTTCGATCTCGATATCCCGGTCAACGACTGTCACGTCGAGTGCGAGCGGGTGCGAATCATCTTCGGTTTCAACGCTGGAGATAGTGTACTCGGTATCGCCGAGACAGCCGGCGAGACCGGACAGCGCTGCCGTCGATACAGCCAGATACTGGCGGCGGTTCATGCGTCCACCGCCTCGGCGTGATCGGAGCCGTCAGTCAGTGTCATGAAGATGTCTTCGACTGTCGCGTCAGACGAAAGGTCACAGGTGTCCCGGAGCGCCGGCAGGGTCCCTTCGACAATGAGGTCCCCTTCATAGAGGATCCCGACACGGTCACAGACCAGATCGACCTGCCCGAGGACGTGACTGGAGAAGAACACCGTCGCACCGCGTTCGGACTCGGCTTCGACAACATCTCGCACCAGCGCGACGCCGTGGGGGTCGAGCCCGGTGAACGGCTCGTCGAGAATCAGGAGGTCCGGCTCCCCGACGAGACTCATCGCGAGTGCCAACCGCTGTTCCATCCCCTGTGAGAACTCGCCAGCGGGTCTTTCGATAGCGTCGGCCAGTCCAACGCGCTCGAGCAGTGCTCGCGGGTCGTCGTCCGTACGCTTCGTATCGATCACCAGTTCGAGGTGCCGCCGCGCAGACAGCGACGCATACGTCTCGAAGCGGTCGGGACAGATACCGACACGCTGGTGGCAGGCGACGACATCGTTCCACGGGTCGTGGCCGAGAACGCGGGCCGTTCCCGACGTTGGTTTGATGTAGTCCATCAGTAGATTGATCGTGGTCGACTTGCCGGCACCGTTCGGGCCGAGGAAGCCGTACACCTCGCCCTGTGCAACGGTCATGTTCAGCGCATCGAGCGCAACAGTCTCGCCGTACTGCTTCGAAAGCCCGTCGGTCTCGATTGCCGGCGGTGTCATGCGAGGTCACCTCGCTTGAACCGATAGCCGGCCAGTGCCAGCGGGACGACACCCCAGAAAGGCAGTACGACGAGGGCGAGCGATTCGTGAAGGTAGACCGGAACTGGCTGTCCACTAAAGGCTGCATCAACGACGTACTCGTTGGTTGAGATACCGGGATACAGCACGTCGATGACTGACGTGTACTGGCCACCGGAGTTCGCCAGTCCGAGTATCCAGTTCGTTACAGTTCGGTACGCTCGACCTGGCGAAAGCCGAAGTATAGCGAACAACAGACCGTCAGCCGGCGGTTCGAGCGGATTGACTGCGTTGCCGGTCACAGCCAGGTAGAGACGGACACCAACGACTTTCCACCCCAGTGTCAGCAGCAGAAAGAAACCGCCGAAGAGTACGCTGGTGACACGGACTGTGCTGGTCGTGGCTGCCGATGCCGCTGTTGCGACTGACACGAGCACAACGATGTACAGCACTGTCACCAGAAACACGCCGATGAAACGTAACGGGGAGAACAGCCCGAACTTGACACCGCCAATCACGCCGAGAATAACTGTTGCGAGGGTAAACGGGAGCACAGCCCCGACGCTCCGACCGAAGACCTTGCCGATGAGAATATCAGTTCGCGTGAGGGGCAGTCCAAGCAGGAATTTCAAACTGCCCGACGTGCGCTCCTGAATAATCGACCGATACGTGAGTAACAGGACACCCAGCGGGAGGAGAAACGACCCGGCCACCTGAACGAAGCCAACCGTGACGTTCGGGCCAAGCACGTCCCAACTCTGGTAGGTGGGACCATACCCCCAGACGACGAGCAGGGGCGCAAGTATCCAGGTTCCTTTCGATTTGAGTAACGCGACTGCCTCTTTCCGTGCGACGGGAAACCATCGGGGGAGGGCCATGTTGGCGGGTTTGAAAGTGTATCATATAAAACACACTGTCAACGGCTACTCTGTTTACACGGCACCGAGCTATCGATTCGGCCGGACCTGATCATCAATGGCGTCTTGTCCCGAGACCAACCGCGTCCGAGAGGGACCTGCGCCCTCGCCTCGAAAGACTGTTCTTAAGTTAGGCCCACAAGAACCAACGTCCATGGAAAACCGAACCTACACGGCGGACGCAACGCCGGGTGACACGGTCACCGTCGCCGGCTGGGTCCACGAGATCCGAGACCTCGGTGGTATTGCCTTCCTTATCCTTCGGGACACCACCGGAAAGATTCAGATCAAGTTCGAGAAAGACGAGATGGACGACGACCTCGTGGAGACGGGGCTGAACGTCCAGCGCGAGTCGGTCATCTCGGTCACCGGCGACGTCGAGGAGGAGCCGCGCGCACCGACCGGCGTCGAAGTCACGCCAGAGTCGGTCGACGTGATTTCGGAAGCCGACCCCGAACTGCCGCTCGACCCGTCAGGGAAGGTCGACGCCGAACTGCCGACCCGCCTCGACAACCGGACGCTCGACCTCCGCAAAGAGGAAGTGAAGGCCATCTTCGAGATCCGCGCGGAAGTCCTCCGCTCGGTCCGCGAGGCGTTCCGCGAACTCAACTGCACGGAGATCAACACGCCGAAGATCGTCGCCACGGGGACCGAGGGCGGCACCGAGCTGTTCCCGATCACCTACTTCGGGCAGGAAGCGTTCATGAACCAGAGCCCGCAGCTGTTCAAGCAGCTGATGGTCGGCTCCGGCCTCGAACGCGTCTTCGAGATCGGCCCGATCTTCCGTGCCGAGGAGCACAACACGCCGCGACACCTCAACGAGGCGACCTCCATCGACTTCGAGTCGGCGTTCTACGACCACACCGAAGCGATGGACGCCTGCGAACACGTCGTCCGGTCCGCCTACGAGGGCGTCGCCGAGAACTGTCAGGACGAACTGGAAGCGCTCGGCCTCGAAGATGAGTTCGCGGCCCCCGAGGGCGACTTCCCGCGACTCACCTACGAGGACGCCCTGGACCGCATCAACGCCACCGGCGAACTCGACGAGCCGCTGGTGTGGGGCGACGACCTCTCGACGGAGGCCGAGCACGTCCTCGGGCAGGAAGTCGGCGAGCACTACTTCATCACCGACTGGCCCAGCGAGATCAAGCCGTTCTACATCAAGGACCACGACGACGACGAGGAGGTCTCGACGGGCTTCGACATGATGCACCCGTCGATGGAACTGGTCTCAGGCGGCCAGCGTGAGCACCGCTTCGACCACCTCGTCGAAGGATTCGAACAGCAAGGGCTGGACCCGGAAGCCTTCGAATACTACACCAAGATGTTCAAGTACGGTATGCCGCCACACGCCGGCTGGGGCCTCGGCGGCGAGCGCCTCATCATGACGATGCTCGGGCTGGAGAACATCCGGGAAGCGGTGCTGTTCCCGCGAGACCGACAGCGTCTGTCGCCGTAGGCGACGACGCGACTGTTGAGCGGGAGCTTGTGAGGCGAGCGGAGCAAGTCTCACAGTGTTCCCGCGAGATCGCCAGCGTCTGAGCCCGTAGGAAGCGAGGTTCTGACTGCAGGGAAGACCCTCGAAATCGCGAGCAGAGCGGGACCGAAGGTCCCGCAGGCAGTCGGGCGGTACCACCGCCCGACGACGGGGAGGAACGACCCGTGAGCGGCGAGACCTGAGAGCCAGCGGGACGAACGCAGTGAGTCCCGTAGGACCGACAGCGAATCTCTCCATAGGAACCTCGAAACAGCGAGCGCGAGCGTAGCGATACGCGAGCGCACTGTCTCGCAGCGGTTTGAGTTCGGCAAGTCTTGAGGGATAGCCGCGGATCGACACACTCTATCGGACCGACACGAGGACGGGAGTACGACCCGTCCCCAACTATGCGTTCGCCGCCGCCTGTTTCAGAATCTGTGGCGCAACCACAACTTCGAGCGCGGCGATCCCGAGTGCGACATACCGTATCGTCCCTTCCAAGAAGAGGAACGCGACAGCCGCGACGACCGTGGCGCTGACCAGTGGGATACCGTAGCGAAGGGCTGGGTTTTCGAAAGGGGAGGGCATACAGACTAGTCGCTTGGCCGACATAACTTATCTTTTCTGCATCTGCTACTGTGCGGGCAGGGATGGAGAACGGTCAAAATATAGCTGCGGGGACGCAGGCAGGACGAATACTGCTCACGTCTCGATACGCTACTCAGTCGTCAGCAGGAGCCGCGCCGCCGGAGCCGATGCTCGCCCCGGACCCCGAGACGGTGCCTTCGTTAGCGGCGACCCAGCGCAGGAGCAGGAACGCGAAGACGTACTTCGCGAGGATGTCCAGCCCGGAGTAGCCCCACGAGGTGACGCCGACGCTCAGGAGGGCCACCCCTTCGGAGCCCAGCGCCCACAGAATCGGGTAGCCGAGCCACAGCACGACGGTCAAGAGCTTGAGCGTCCCGAATATCTCGCTTGTCCCGGCGGCCTCCGCATCGGCCGGCCACTGGACGAGCAGGACGTACAGCACCGCGACGAAGAACGCGCAGCTGATGCCGTAGAACACCCAGCGCAACAGGTGCGAGGAGGTGATCAGCGCGGCGGCGAGGCCGGTCACGCACATGCCGATGTCCATCGTAATTGCGGTGAACAGCGACGCGATATCGGTGTCGGCCAACAGGCCCAGCGCCAGGAGAATCATCGGCGTCGAGAGCGTCCACGTCAGGTAGCGGCCCCACGGTGACAGGACTTCCTGCCCGGCGAGAGCGTGGCCCGGCGGCATCTGCAGGAAGCCGACTGTCAGGCCCGAGGCCAAACCGGCGTAACTGGAGATCGAGACCAGCGGAACCAGCATCGTCGCAACCCAGATGAGTTTGGCGCGAGGCGACTCGATATCCCGACCCATCGCGACGAACAGGAGGATGACCACGCCCGCCAGCGCGATGTTCACCCAGAGCGATGAGTTCAGGAGGAAATTCGACTGTATCTCCTGGAGCACATCTGACTGTGTCGCCTGGAGTACTGTCGTTGCAGTGGTACTGGCAGCTGTCATACATTCAATATACGAAAGGACCACTTAAGACCGTATGGCCAAACGGTATCGGTATTCGGTTTATATTCAGACTTCGGAAAGGAACGCTCACTCCGCGAGAATGATATGAAAAACGGCCAACAGCTAACCGCTCCGGGCAAGCATCACTCAGGAAACAGTTCTTTTTCGCGTTCGATGGCTTCGATGCGCGCAATTTCGGCGTCGGTCAGTTCCAGGTCGGCAGCGGCGAGGTTGGCTTCGAGATGGGGTCGGGAGGACGCCTTCGGGATTGTGACGACGTTCTCGTAGCTGGTCACCCAGGCGATGCTGACGGCGGCCGGCGACGTGTCGTGCTGGTCCGCGATGTCGACGACAGTCGGCTCCTCGAACACGCGACCGCCCGCCAGCGGTGCGTACGCGACCAGCGGGTAGCCGTGTTTCTGGGCGTCAGCGAGCAGTGGTTCGCGCCAGAATAGCGGATGGAACTCGACTTGGTGTGCAGCAATTCCATCGAGGTGCTCGCGCGCAACAGTCAACTGGTCCGGCTCGAAGTTCGAGAGCCCGACGTGCTCGGTCAGTCCCGCCTCGCGCACGGACTCGACAGCGGGCAGCGTCGTTTCTGGGTCGTAGTCGCCACGCGGGCGGTGGACGTACAGGAGGTCGACGGTGTCGAGACCGAGTCGGTCGAGGCTGGCTTCCGTGCTCGGACGGACAGCGGTCGGCTCAAGGGCGTCGATCCAGAGTTTCGTCGCGACAGTCAGGTCAGCCCGATCGGTGTCGGCGGTGGCGATGCCTGCACCCACAGTACTCTCGTTATCGTAGATCTGAGCGGTGTCGAGGTGGCGGTAGCCACAGTCGATGGCTGTCCGAACGACAGCCTCGTCCTCGATACCCATCGTGCCGAGTCCGACTGGCGGGAGGTCCATGCTCCGGCGTTCGGACCCCCGTTAAAAAGGAGTAGCGGCTCCGACGGGCCACAGCCCCCCAGATGCGGCCCGCCGGTCGGTTAGAAGTCGGTCCGCTGCGTGACAGCTTCCGCGTGGTCAGCCCACTTTTCTACGGTCGGGGACCCCCAGTACTTCACTGCGCCGCTTCGCTCGTCGTAGTCGATGAGCCCGATCCGATGGAGGACTGGCAGGTGCTCCTCTTCGAGCTGCGTTCGGATCGTCGAGGGTGACGTATCTGTTGCGTCGACCGTGCTCGTCTCCCCATGCTCCGATATTGCCGAGGCTAGCGCCGTGACGTCAGCGGCCGTCTGGTCACCGCTCGCGAAGTAGTGACAGACGGCACGGCGTCGCCAATCAGCCAAAACCTCGAACACGTCGTCTACATCCGCCGTAGACAGCGTTCTGTCCGACGGCGTCATCCCACACCACTGGTCACTCTGAGACCCTCCATTCCTTTGGTTACTCATTTACGCGCATTAAATTAATGGCCCCCAATATTATTAACTCTGTACCTAGACGGCTAGGTACCCGTCGAACACGCTGGCTGTAATTGCCAACAGCGTCACCGGCGCGTATCACTGCATATCGAACACAGCGTCGATGAGATTCCGCTGCGCTCGCCGGAGATGCTGATGGAGCGTCGGTGATGCGATACTGAGCCTCTCTGCCAGTTGCTCGGCGTTCGTATCTCGGGGCCAGGCGTAGTAGCCCGTCAGGAAGGCCGTGCGGAGGACTTCCTTCTGGCGGTCAGTCAGGTGGTTGCGTGGGTCCGTTTCGGTGTCAAGTATGTCGTCTGTCCGGTCGCACTCCTGCTTTGCCGTCAGCGTGCTGTCAGGCACCCGGTCGGAGACTGCGTCCCGTATCGCCCGGGAGTCGGCATCCGGCGGGGCCTCGACAGTAATAGAGAGCGCCCCGTCGTCGGCAACCACAGTCCGGCAGCGGGCACCGACATCGAGAAGCAGCGATTGGACGGTTTCTGTAACCTGCAACTCGATAATGCCGCTGGAATCGTCTGCACGGACGACCCGCGAACCGAGAATCTCCGTCTGAGAACAGAGATGCGCAGAGACTGCATCGGGCGGCCCTTCGTCGACGGAGACATAGAGGAGATGCGTCGGCTCGGTATCGACAGATTCGACGACCTCGATTCGGCATCCGTACGCATTCGCTGCCGAGACAAGGGGTATGTCGGAACATTCCGATTCGAATGTCAGTTCGAGCGTGGTATCGTCAGACAGGAGTTGCCTGTTCTGGACCGCGGCGAGCGTGTACCCGACCATCTTGCCGAGGACAGCGAAACTGTCAGCTATTCGGCCGCCGAACGCCGCTGGCTGGTCGGCGTACACGCAGAGAACGCCGTGGACGGTGTTTCCCTGAACCAGTGGAATCGCTGCGGCGGACTTGAACCCCTGCTCGCGAGCAGCGGCCCCACACTGCTTGAATTCGGACGGGTCGCCGCAGTCCTGTATCGTCTGGACCGCACCTGTCACGAGGGCTGTTTCACACAGCACTTGGTCGTTCCCGTCACTAACGATGAGTTCGTCGAGAACGTCACTATTGTCGCCGGCTACCGTTTTCGGCACGAGTCTATCGTCCGCGCCGGCTCGCTCACCGATCCACGCTAGCTCACAGAGGTCCGATTCGACAATGCGCTCACACACTGTCTCTGCAGTCTCGTGGCGAGTCGCGGCACCACCCAAAGCGTGAATGAGATCCTGTATGAGCATGTTGACCCCGTTGAGTGTCGCCAGTTCGTCGCGCTGTCGTTCGATCGCATCCTGACGTTTCCGCTCTTCGGTGATGTCCTGATGGATCCCGACGGCCCTGATCGCCTCGCCGTCGTCGTTCCACTCGAACACCTTCCCGATGTCCCGGATCCATCGCCAGTCCCCGTCTTTTGTCCGCATCCGGAACTCGCTCTGATACAGATCGGTCTCCCCGGACTTCAGTTCCGCGAGCGCCTGTTCCACTCGGTTGAGGTCGTCTGGATGGACGAGGTCGGCCCACGTCTCGTAGTGTGGCTCCAGTTCGTTCGTGGTGTAGCCGAGCATCCCGGTCCAGCGCTCGTCGAAGGTGACATCGTTGGTTTTGGGGTTCCAGTCCCAGACGCCGAGTTCCGCGCCTTCGAGCGCGAGATTCAATCGCTCAGTCATCTCCTGATACTCCCGCTCGCGGTTACAGCGCTCCGTGATGTCCCGAGCGACGCCGATCAACCCGCTGTAGTTGCCGGCTTCGTCGTGAATCAGCGTATAGTTGATCGACACCTCCCGTTCGGTACCGTCTTTCCGATAGAACGTCAGATCGGCAGTCGTGCTCTCCTTCTCAGGCGTTTCGAGCAGCGTTTCCACAGTCGCCTGCCCCTTCGACAGTTCACCGGGGGCCAGCACTGTCGAGGCGTGTTCGCCACACAGTTCGTCCGGCTCGTACCCGAGGTTCGCCGCGAACGACTCGTTACAGAAGTCGATGACACCCCGTTCGTCGAGCGTGTAGAGGCCGTCCTGTGCCTGCTCGACGAGGAGATCCAGCAGCGCCGTGCGGGCATCACGCCGGGCGGTTTCGGTGATGTCTCGCAGTAGGACGAGCGTGAGTCCCCCTGCGGCGTCCGGTAGCTCGTGCCCGTGTCGAAGGAGGTACTGGTCGCGGTCGCTACCCGGAACCCGGACCGCAACCGGTTCGGTCGGGGCGTCCCGGAGTCGCTGTAGCTGTCGACGGCCGCCGGGCGTGTCGGGGAGTGCCGTCCGCATGGCGTCGTAAAAGCCCTCGACCCGGCGGGTATCGTCGAGGCGGTCAACGAACGTCGACACCGAGTCGCTCGACCAGTGTACCGTTCCGTCATCCGCCAGTAGGACAGCGATTTCGTTCGCTTCAGCGCGCGATTCGATTCCGGACAGCGCATCTCGGAGCGCGGACTCGGTCCGATCGGCCGACGCCGACACGACGCTGACAATCTTCTCCGCCAGAAACGTCGGCTGTCCGTCCCCCTGTTTCCTGACGACCGTCTCTGCATCGTCGAAGACAGTCGCAGCGCTGTCCGGGGCAGTGGCGTCGGTGTAGAGGACGACCGGGTAGCGGTCGTTCGACACCAGTGGGGCCGGGATATCGCCCAGTCCAGTCGGGTCGAGGACGAGACAGGAGACCGCTGTCGACGCGGCAGCTTCCAACGCGGCATCCGTCGTTGCCACGCTCGTCACCGTCATCTCGGCGCTGTGATCCGCCAGAACCTCGTGTATCTGCTCTCGTGCCGTCGCGTCGGAGTCGAGATACACGACTTCGATGTCTCGACTGGCAGCGCCGGTCTGTCTCGCTCCCGCAAACGCGACATCGTCGAGGCCATTCCCAATCATCGCCCTGGTATGCTGTTCAACCACTTTACTGAGGCATAATAACTGTTCGGCGGCCACAGCGGCTCCAGACAACGATCCGACACGTTCGCCGACACAGTGGCTACCCCATCGGGGATAACACACGGTTCCTGTCGTAGCCCATCGGACAGAGAACGCTCGGACCGATGACGCACCGTATTTAGCCACCACGTCCCCGTTAGCTGTCACTCGGGTAACGGGGCCGGTGACGCTTCGGCGTCAGTCGAGCACGAACAGCCGCTCCCGGAGGGTCTCGGCGACGTCAGTGAGATGAGCCTGTCCGAACGCCGCGACCAGCAACGCCCCGAGCGAATTGAACATCGTGTCCCGGACCGTGTCATCGAGGCCGTGTTGCGCCAGCGGCATCGTGACACCCGTTTCGGTGGCGACGATGTCGAGCGCGAACTCGAACAGTTCCCAGATCACGCCGAAGGACAGCACGACGACGAAGATGTACACGAAGAAGACGCGCTTGGGGATGTGAATCGAATCGTTGTGGAGGTCGATGGTCCGGGCCGTCGTGTACCCGAACGCGGCGATGAGCGAGGCTGACATCGCGTGGGTGAGGTGGTCCCACCAGCCGATCTGTCCGTAGAGCCCGGCCGACCCGAGGGTGTGCAGGAACACCGCGGTCGTGATCCAGAGGGCGAGCCACGGGTCCAGGGCCAGATTGTAGTTTCGCCGCATCACTGCGGGGAGAAACGTGACGAGCAGGCCGATACCGCCGTTCGTGATCGGCTTCGGTTGGCCGGCGACGATGCCGTAGCCGACCAGCCCGAGCAAGACGAGTTGCATCGCGCGGGTGATCCGCCGCTGGTTCCGCATCGACGGTCGGGGCAGCCTCATCGCCGCACCATCCGTCGGAGACCACGCCAGAGGCGGCGGTCCCGCCGTCTGAAGTAGCCATCGAACAACACACCCGCGGCGAGTCCGGCGAGGGTGACGTACAGCCACTCGGTCATCAGCGCCTCGTTGGTCGTGAGATACGACGTCCCGAGAAACCGGTCGGCGTTCCACCGGAACACCGTCCAGGCCGCCACGGCGGCGAGTGTCGTCAAGACGACGAGACAGACGGCGAACCAGTGTGTGACTTCCAGCTCGGTGAACATATGCAGTTCCACGATGACGAGTAGCGACAGCGCTGCCAGCGAGAGATACGTGGCAAAGGTTCCGACCGTCCCCCCGACGAGGCCGCGGACCAGGATCGGCAGGCAGGCGAGAAAGAGCAGTTCCCAGGGCAGCATGACGCGCCACTCGCGGAACGCCACCGGCGGCACGAGGACGACGAAGCCGACGACACCGACGAGCAGTATCCACTGGTAGTCGATATCGAGGACGCTTTCGACGAACACAGCCGTGAGAATCGCGACGAGCACCCACGCGATGATCGCGTTGGTTCGCCCGTCACGAAAGAGCTTCTCGAACGTGTCATCGAGGTCGATAGCCCCGAGACTGCTGTCGGGACGGCCGGCACCATCGCTCATTGCAGTGGACTGGGGTACGACGGAGAATAAACCCAGCGACGTGTTTATACCGGCTACGGCCCCTTGTACAGGTATATGATGCTGCCGACGCACGCGATAGCGGGGCTCGCAATCGCGACACCGCTGCTCGTCCTTGCGCCAGACCACGCCGCAGTAGCGCTCGCTGGCGGCCTCGTCGGTGGCGTTTTGCCCGACCTCGACCTGTACTCGGGCCATCGGCGTACGCTGCATTACCCAAGCGGGTACACGCTCGCGGCGCTCCCGACCGCCGGGTTCGCCGCTATCCTCCAGACACCGCTGCTCGTTGCGCTCACGTTCGTACTGCTGGGCGCTGCCCTCCACTGCCGGATGGACCGGTACGGCGGCGGCCTTGAACTCCGCCCGTGGGAAGGCACGTCCGAACGCGCCGTGTACGACCACGTCCGCGGGCAATGGCGGTCGCCCAAGCGATGGATACAGTACGACGGTGCACCGTCGGATGTGGGGCTGATGGTACTCGTGGGTTCGCCGCTGTTCGTCGTTCTAGACGGGCCGTTCCGGTGGGTCGTCGCCGCGGCCCTCGTCACCGGTGCGACGTACAGCCTCCTCCGGCGTCGACTGGCAACCCTGGCCCCGGTCGTGTTTGGCAACGTTCCCGAGTCGATCTCGGCCCACGTCCCGGACCGTTACCGGCAGTAGCGCTCGGCTACTGACCCGTTTCCGATATTTCTGTGACGCCGCCGTTATTTCCGCGCCGCTTTCCTCACTGCGGTCCCGCGACAGCGTCTTCAGCGACGCCGCGTAGCGTCAGCCATGTGTTGATTCCGGCCCGCAGTGCGACGAGATCACTCGCCTCGACCGTGAGTTCGACCCGCTGTCCGTCCCGGCTGAGGCGCGCCGTCGTTCGGTCCCCCTCGATGTCGTCGATTTCGGGACGGATGCTCCGCTCGATGGCGCGAGCCCGGTCGGCGTTGTCGTACTCCGCAGTCAGGTGGGTCCGATGTGGTGCAGTCATACTGTTCGAAATGGGAGCGTCGTCGTATCAGTCGCGGGACTGCCCCAGAAAAGCCGTTTGCAACGTGGCGCAGTCGGCCGTCGACCGTCAACGGCGTACCGACAGTCTCAGTTGACGTTGATCTCTTTGACGTCGGGTGACCGCTCCTTCAGCAGGACGCGGTGTCCGCAGTACGGGCAGCGAACGCCGCCGTACTCGTCCAGCGTCACGTCGCGCTTACAGCGTGAACACTTGTAGCTCATAGTTGAGAGATTGGAACGGGGGTCCTTTACTCCTCGTCTTCGGACAGTGCGGCCCGAATGGAGCGTCGGACGGTCTTGCCGCCAGGCGTCTCCGGCTTGTAGCTGCCGCCGGTGAACTTGTAGTCACAGTAGCTGCACTGCCAGATGCCCGTCCCCTGGCGGTCGACTCGGTCTTCGCCGCAGTTCGGACAGGCGTGGTCCTCGTTCATCTCCGATTCGATCTCCGCGACGCGGCGTCGGGACACGCGACCGTAGCGAGCGCCGAAACGGCCCGAGCTGCCGGTCTTTCCGCTCTTGCTAGCCATAGTGGTCTGTTGTCCGCCGAGCGGCCACATAAGGCCTTCGAGATGCGGCCCGGTCGACCGACGGCCACAGGGATTAACAGGCCCGGCCGGCAACGACCGACTGACATGGACGAGCTACTCGACGTCGTCGACCTCGTCGCGGACTCCGGGTTCGAGGGTATCGTCACATGGCTCGTGCGAATCGTCGGTCTCGTCGCGCTGCTGGGCGGGCTCGGGCTGTGGCTGTTCACCGAGATGGGACTGCTCGTCGTGCCGGCAGTGCTGATACTCGCCGGTATGGTCCTGCTCGTCGCGCCCAGCATTCTCCTGCTGACCGCGGAGCTAGCCTAGAGAACTCAAGAGGGAGGCGGGCAAACCGTCGGTCGATGGCAGCGTTCGACGGGCTTCGAAGTCGCCTCCAGCGGGTCGCACCGGCCACGAGCGGGCGGCTTACGGCCTCGGAGTTCTTGCTCTCGGGCGCAGCAGCCGGACTGCTCGGCTGGGGCGGCACCCAGGCGCTCACCTGGCTCGACCACGCCAACGGCCAGCTGCTCGCAACGGTGCTGTGGGTCGTCTTGATCGGCGGCTTCGTCGGCCTGACGGTCCTGCACGCACCGGACTCGGTCCGCTTCTCCGACGCGATGCTCGCCTGGGGAACGGTCAACACCACTGCGACGGCGCTGACGGTCGGCGGCCTCCTCAGTGTCGTCCCCGAACAACTGGCGTACTGGCACGCGTGGGTCGGCGCGACGGCCATCGGCTACTGCTGGACCGGCGGCGTTCTGAAAGGGGCGGGTCAGCCCGCGCGCGGACGCGGCTACCTCGGAGCGGGCGTCGTCGGCCTCTGTCTGCTGACTATCGGGGCCGTCGCGTTTCCGCTGGTCGCCCCGACCGGCTATCTGGCGCTCGCCGCGCTCCATGCAGGTCCGATGGTACTCGACGTGCGGACGGCGTTACCGGCTGTTCACCGGACTGGTGTCGTTGGAGCCGCGGTAGCCGCTGTGCTCGTTGTCGGCGTTGTCGTGGCGTGACAACCGGTCCCGGCGCGGGTGCTACTCCTGCAGTTCGGCTTCCTTGAGTGCCTCGTTCAGATCGGCCCGGACGTGTTCGCCCAGTTCGCGGTCGCCGGCCGTCGTGACGACGCGGTTCTCCTGGACGCTTGAGCCGTCGCGGATGAGCACCCGGACGTTGCCGTTGGCGTCGGCGCGGGTCGCCTTCGCTCGGACGCCCGTCGGCGAACTCGCGCCGCCAGCGTCGATGGGACCGGGGATGACCTTCTTGACGTGGGGGTGGCCGGCGACGGTCTGGATGACTCGCTGGCCCGACCGGCCGCCGATGAGCGTCGAGTGGCTCCCGCCGAGTTTCTCCGAGGGCGCGGCGTCGACCACTTCCAGCGCGGGCTCGCCCTGGCGGTCGATGACCCGCTGAACCGGGTCGTCGCCCTCGACGCGGAAGAACTCGTAGTGCAGTTGCGGGCGGACGGCGGCGATGACGTCGCGGTCGCCCGTGACGTACACCTCCTCCGGTCGTTTCCGTCGCACCTCGTCCGCGACGAGGCCGGCGAAGTTGCGGAGCTCGACGACGACCGTTTCGTCGCTCCCCTCGCCCTCCGGCGTCGTCGTCACCGTCCGCTGGCCGACGACCGACCCGTCCAGCAGCGAGGTCACTGTCGCCCGCTCGCGGTCGAGTTCGAGGACGACGGCGTCCGTATTGGCAGTGTGACAGACCAGGCAGTAGTCGCCCGGTCGGTCGAGCGGCGTGGCACACTGCCGACAGTCCATAGCTGTGGCTACGGCTGCGCGCTGATAAGGAAGCCGGTTCGGTGGTTTTGCGACGTGTGGTCAGCCCTCGTCTTCGATGGTCGCACCGGGCGGATAGATAGCGGCGACGGTCGCATCGTAGCCCGCGTCGGTGAGGCCGGTCCCCAGCGCAAACACTGTCTCGCCGAGCATCGCCATCGCGGCGTCCCCGCCCGCTTCGGCCACGTCGTCGATGACGCTTTTCACCTCCGGCGTCAGCAGCTCCGCTTCACGGGAGAACTGCCGGGAGGCCTGGATAAACGTCGACAGTTTCGGCTCCTTGACGACGGTAGAGAGCGCGCGCTCGCCGGCAGCTGTCAGGATGTCCGTGTCGCCGCCGACGACATCCGCCGTCGATAGCTCCCCGAGTGTGACGTACTCGATGCGGCTGCGGGCCGGAATGGCGTCGAGATAGTTGAACTGCGGCCCGCCGGGTTCGAGCCGGAGCGGCACGCCGCCGCGGGCCTGCGCGACAACGTCGCCGAGCCCGGAACCGGCCTGGACCTCCGCGCCGTGGGCGATGGTCACCAGTTCGTTGTACGAGAGCCCGTGGCCGAAGACGGCATTGGCCGCCAGTGCGGTGCCAAGCGCCAGCGCGCCGGAGACGCCGAAGCCCGACCCGAGCGGGAGCGGCGTTTCAGCAGTGACAGTCGCCGTGGTTCGCAGCGCGTCCAGCACTCGCTCGACGGCTTCCACCTCGATTTCCTCGCCGTTCAGCGTTATCTTGGTTTCAGCCCCGCGGCTGACGGTAACAGAAACGCCGTCAGACAGGGCCAGCCCGCCGCCGCGGGAGCCGGTCTCGATCGGGTCATCGCCACGGTCAACGGTAAAAAAGCCCGTGATGTGGCCGGGGACGAACGCGTGTGCTTCGTCGGTCATTGCCTCCTCGTGGGACCCAGTGGCGTTAAGGATTGGTGGTCGCCCGCTCCGTCCGCACACGCTCCGCCCAGAGTTTCAGGAGACCGACAGGCGATTCTCCGACCCGTAGTTTGATGTATGTTTACACGAGATGACTGTGAAAACATGCCGACAATCAGCGCGCGGCTCCCGAGTGAAGAGAAAGACGAACTGGACGACGTCGCCGAGTTGCTCTCCGAGGACCGGTCGACCACGATTCGGAAAGCCCTGCGGGAGGGACTGGAAACGCTCCGGCTCCGCGTCGCCGTCGAGCAGTACCAGTCCGGCGACGTGTCGGCGGCCGAAGCCGCACAGCTTGCGGACCTCTCCATCGCCGAGTGGCTCGACGTGGCCCGCGAGCGAAACCTGACGACGCAGCTTGAGCTGTCCGACTTGGAGCTCGACGCCGACACGGCCGCGGAGCTATGACCCGCATCTACGTCGGGCCGACGTCGCTGTACTCGCTGGGACAGGTGGGGGAACTGTCGCTGCTGGACGCGTTCGACGGCGACATCGTCATTCCCGAGCCCGTCATCGACGAGGTCCAGGTCGAACCGACCGCAACGAACCTGACCGAGTACCGCGAGAACGGCATCGACACCGGCGTCGACGAGGACTACGTCGACCAGGCCGAGTCCCTGCTCGGCGATTCCGATCTCGGAGCCGCTGTGACGGTGCTCGCCGGCGTGCTAGCCCACCGCGACAGCGACGACCGCTCCGCCGTGGCCGTCGTCTCCGAGGACCGCACTGTCCGCCGGATGGCGCAGGGCCTGGGGGCAGAGGTGACGAGCAGTTTCGGCGTCGTGGTCCGGGCCGCTATCGAGGACAAGTACCTCAAACCGACCCAGGCGAAGCGGATCGTCAGGCGGATTGATCAACACGGGATGCACCTGACCGGGGAGCTACGGGAGCGGGCGGTTGGAGAGGTCGCCTGAGTTCACTGCCGCGAATAGTGGGTTCATGTCTTTTAGCGCCGGGTTTTCGACAGAACGACTGTGCTCTCAGCCCCTTGCCACCCCGCTGCTGGACTTGAAAGCGTGGGTTTAACAGTGCGGCCCCCAACTCTGGAGGTATGCAGGGTAATCTTCCGCCTGAAGCACAGGAGAAGCTCGAGGAACTGCAGGACCTTCAGCAGACAGCACAGCAGGTCGCCGCACAGAAACAGCAGGCCGAGACAGAGCTCCAGGAGTCCCAGACGGCTCTGGACGAGCTCGACGACATCGACGAGGACTCGACCATGTACCGCGAGGTCGGCGAACTCCTCGTGAAGACCGAGTTCGACGAGGCGCAGGACGACCTCGAAGAGAAGGTCAACAGCCTCGAAGTCCGCGTCGAGACGCTCGAAAAGCAGGAAGAGCGCGTCCAGGAGCAGTTCGAAGAGCTCCAGAGCGAGCTCCAGCAGATGCTCGGTGGCGCAGGCGGCGCGGGTCCGGCCGGCGGCCCCGGCGCTGGCGGCGCATAAGGCGATGCCGACAGACGATGAGGTCGTCGAGACAGCCTCGACCGCAGCCGAAGACGTTGTCTTCTCGCGATACGATGTCAGCGCGGTCGAGGACCTCGACGTGACTGTCACCTTCGAAGACGGCGTACTAGATGTCGACGTGTACGTCAACGCGCCCGACAGTCGTCAGGACGAGGCACAGGTCGCGGACGACGCTGCCCTTGCCGCTCGGGCCGCCGTCGACGACCTGTTCGAAGAATAGGGACCCGCAACGGAGCGGGCAATCGCTCGGTGTTCTACCGACGCCGCGAACCGTCAGTCGTGGCTGGGTCCCCGGTCCGGTCGCTCGCGAACCCGGTTCGGAACGCAATCCAGCCCAGCACTGAGACGAACAGTATCGGCGGGAGAATCATGAACCCCCATAGCGGGTCTAAGCCCCAGCCGAGTAACAGGGCCAGGTCGAACAGCCCGATAGCGAGAAACGGCGAGACGAACAGGAGGGCGCGCTTCCGGTTCACCCCGTCCGACGATTCCGACGCCGACGAGTCCTCGTCACCCGCAAGGAGGTCTGCAGTCGTACGGTCACGGGGTCCGTCGTCGGCGTGGACGCTGGACTCGGCGGTGTCATCCATACCCGTCACTCGGAGTTCAGCAAGCAAAAAAACCGCGCTTGGTCGATCGTCGAAGGAAGAGCCGTCAGGTCAGGGGGGGATTACGCGTCGCTGTCGTCGCTTTCGTCGTCAGTGGACTGTTCGTCGTCCGCGTCCGTCTCGTCGGTGTCGTCCGCGTCAGCGTCCTCGGACGCGGATTCGGTTTCGTTCTCGGCCCCGTCGCTCTCGTCACCGGGGGTCAGGTCGCTGATCTGTGCGCCCAGGTCGCCCGCGAGTTCGCCGGCCTGCTTCTGCCCGATGAGCGTGTGAATCTCGCTGACGAAGTCAGGGACCTGTCCGGGGAGGTCCGACGGCGGGCCGCGCTGGTCGCCTGCCTGGCCGGCGTCAGCGGGCGGGCCGCGGCGGTCAGCTGCCTCGGCAGCGCCGCCTGATTCGTTCTCGTCTGCGGTCGTTGTTTCGTTCGCTGCCTGCTCGGCGGCGTTGTCCGCCTGTGCGTTGTCCGCGTGGTCATCGGCCTGTGCGCCTGCTGCGCCGGGGAGTGCCGCCGCCGAGCCCGTGATGACGAGCACGGCAAGCAGGCCGCCGGCAATCGTAGTGAGTTTCATTGTGATCGTTGCCTCCGCTCGTCTCTCTGTCCCAGTGGCATATGAAGGGGGCAAGCCGAAAAGGCGAATTAAGTCGAATTTATCCGAATTGGCCGTTCTATCGCCCGTTTTAATTCGGTTTAATCGCGATTCAGTGTGCGCTCACCAGGCCGTCGCGTCCAGACTGGACTGCTGGGCGGGATGGCTGGCGTGCGCGTCGTGCGGTCGCGAGAACGTAGCCGGGCCGGCCAGGCGATAGCAGACAGGACAGCGCCCTGAAACCGCCGCCGGGGTAGCTTTTCATACCCGCGAACCCAACACTGGTCCATGGAACACGATGCCACGGTCGAAGGGGTCGGCGTCGGCGTCAGCGAAGAAGGGAGTGGCACGCCGGTCGTTTTGCTCCGTGCACGCGAGGAGATCATTCCTATCTTCGTCAGCACGGATCAGGCCCAGTCGATGCAACTGGCGATAGACGGCGAGCCCTTCGAGCGCCCGCTTACCCACGACCTGTTGGTCGAGATGGTGACGGAGTTCGGGGGAGCTATCGACCGGGTCCGTATCGACGATCTGGCCGACGGGACCTTCTACGGGAAGATCGACGCGGAGCAGTACACCGACGACCGGCGGAAGGACATGGTGTTCGATGCCCGCCCTTCGGATGCCATCGCGATTGCCCTCCGGGTAGACTGTCCGGTCGTCGTGACAGACGATGTTATCGACGAGGCCGGGCGACCGCCGGAACAGTTCGACCAGAGTGGGAGCGGCAGCGAAGACCTCGGACTGTGAGAACGCGAAACATTTCTGCGTCTGTCCGCCCTTGATACCGTTGATGGGGTACGAATCGGTCATTTTCGACAACGACGGCGTGTTGCTGACGCTGACTGACATGGACGCACACTACGTCGGCGCGCGCCGTGCCTTCGAGGAACTCGGCGTGCCGTCGCCGTCGACAGCCCACGTCGAGGCCATGAGTATCGGCGTGACTGTGCCCGAACTCACCGACATCTGTACCCAGTACGATATCGACCCCGAGCGGTTCTTCCGGGCCCGTGACGAGGCACTGACTACAGTGCAGCGGGCGCTTATCCGGGCCGGCGAGAAACAGCCCTACAGCGACGTGTCCATGCTCGACCGACTGGACTGTCCGCTGGGCGTGGTCTCATCGAATCAACGGGACACCGTGGCGTTCGCGTTCGAGCATTTCGATATCGGTCACTACTTCGACACCGTCTGGGCGCGCGAGCCGACAGTCGAGAGCCTCCGCCGGAAGAAACCCCGGCCGTACTACATCGAGCGGGCGATGGCGGACCTCGATGTCAGTGACGCCCTGTTCGTCGGCGACAACGAATCTGACATCGAGGCGGCACACCGGGCCGGAATCGACTCGGCGATCATCCGTCGTCCGCATCGGACCGACACCCGACTCGACGTGACGCCGGACCACGACGTGTCCGGCCTCGAAGACGTGGTTCGGATCGCTGGCCGACGCAGCGGGAGCGACTGAGCCGTATCCGGACCTAACAGATACATAGTCAGCACATTCTGGTACGTATACTGAAAGCAACCTTTCCCATGGCAAGTGCCGTGAAACGGTATGGAGAAGCCGGTCGGTGGAACGGACGAGAACGAACAAGCGGCACGCGACACACCGGCACAGCAGTCTCCCCCTGTGCTGTTGGAGACTCTCGCCGCGCGAATGCCCGAGCCAGTGGTCGTCACCGCCGCGGACGGGGAGATACGGACCGGGAACGATCACCTCTGTGACCTCCTCGACTCCGACCCGTCGGACGTGTTCGGGCGTCCGATAGCCGAGTTCTGCCCGGATCTGCGTGACGTTGACCTCGGAACCCACTGCAATCAGTCGCCAGGAACACCGCTGACGTCGTCGTGTTCCGCCGGCGACACGGAACGGTGGGTCGAAATCGCCTTCGAACCCCAGCAGTGGGACGGCGAGGAACTGTACCTGGGTATCGTCCACGACATCACCGAGCGCCACGAGCGGACGGAGATGCTCGAACAGTACGAACGCATCGTCGAGACCATCGAGGACGGCATCTACACGCTCGACGAGGGGTTCACGATGCAGACGGTCAACAGCGCCGTCGAGTCGATGACCGGCTACGACAAGGACACGTTGGTCGGGTCGAACGCGACGCTACTGGCGGACGAATCCGTTATCGAGGAGGCCGCGGAGATGTCCCGGCAGTTCATCGAGGGCGAGCGCGACGTCGGGACGCTGACGACGGACCTCAGAACCGCTGACGGGGACACGCTCCCGATAGAGACCAAGTTCACGACGTACGACCGCGAAGACGGAAGCTATCGGCAGGTCGGCGTCGTTCGGGACATCTCGGACCGGAAGCGGTTCGAGGAGACGCTCGCGGCGCTGCACGAGTCGACCAGAAAGCTGCTGCACACGGAAACCAAGACAGCCGTGGCCGAACAGATACTCGACACGGCCGTCGACGTGCTGGAACTCCCCGACGTGGAGATCTACCTGTTCGACCGAAGCGACAACACCCTTCGCAGCGTCGGCGACGCCGAAGCGGACCGAAGCGCGTCGGTCGGGCCGGGTCAGAGCGCAGTGTGGGACGTGTTCGTGCAGGACAGCGCCGTCGAGGTCGCCCCCGGCGAAAGCATCGACCTCGGAGCGGGACCGGTCACGGCGAACGCGAAGCGGCTCTGCCTCCCGCTCGAAGACCACGGCGTGTTCTACGTCGAACTGGGCGAGCAACACAGCGACGCCAGGACCCGAGAGATGGTGGATCTGCTCGCCGCCAGCGCGGAAGCCGCGCTTGCGCGCGTCGACCGCGAAACGACGCTCCGCGAACGCGAGGCCGAGCGCCGCGAACAGAACCGCGAACTGCGGCGGCTCAAGCAGGTCAACGCGATCATTCGACGGATCGATCAGGTGCTGGTCGAAGCGGAGACCACCGAGGAGATCGAACAAGCCGTGTGTGACCAGTTGGCCGAATCCCAGTGGTTCTCCTTCGCCTGGATCGGCCGACAGGACGCGACGGAACTCGTCCCCAGAGCGTGGGCGGGCGACACCGCCAGCTATCTGGACGCCATCTCGCTGTCGCTGGAGCGCGAGGGCGGGCCGCCGGCCGTCCAGACTGCACAGTCCGAAGCGATGACTATCGTCCCGTCGGTGGCTGACAACCTCCGAGGCGACCATTGGCGGACGGAGGCGCTCTCCCGCGAGTTCCAGTCGGCGCTCAGCATCCCGCTCGAATACGACGACTTCGTCTACGGTGTCCTGACGGTGTACGCCGAGCAAGAAGACGGGTTCGACGAGATGCTTCAGGAGGTGTTTGCCGAACTCGGTGAGACCATCGCGAACGCGATACGGGAGGTCGAGTCCCGGCAACGCCGGGCGGGTGACGGCACTGTCGAACTCGAACTATCACTGTCAGCCCCGCAGTCGTTCTTGACGCACTTCTCGGATCGCGTCGGCGTCCCGGTCGTCTGTGAAGGGGCCGTCCAGCGGAGCGACGGTGCGATCCGTCTCTTCCTCGCTATCTCGGACTGCGACCCGGCTGTCGTCGAGGAGCAGATGCTGTCGATGGCTCGCGTCGACACCGCGCGAGCGATTTCGACCGACCAACTGGACGGGCTCTATGAGGTTGTCGTGACCGGCCAGACTGTCGCGGAGACGCTACTGGAGCAGGGCGGGCGGTTGAAATCGATCCGAACGTCGACGGGCGGACTCACGGTGACAGTTGTTGTCTCGGACGAAACTGATGTCCGCCAGTTCGTCGAACAACTCGGCGAGCGCTACGCGGACGTCAAACTGATCGCGCGCCGTGACGGCGCACAGTCCAATGGCCAGCGGGACAGTACAGTCCGGTCGGCGCTGGAGGAGCAACTCACCGACAGACAGCTCGAAGTACTCCAGACGGCGTATCTGAGTGGCTTCTTCGACTGGCCTCGGGAGACGACCGGCCAGGAAATCGCGGCCAGCCTGGACGTGTCACAGCCGACGGTCAACCGGCATCTCCGCGTCAGCGAGCGAAAACTGCTCGAACTCGTGTTCGGCGATAGCTGAGACCGTCGCTATAGTATTAGTGACCAGTCCGGCGGGCTGTATCTGTATAGCCACAATCACCTTTTCAATCACTCATCAAGGGACAAACAGCGACAAACTATGTCCCAGGCAAAACTGGTCTACAGACCGACACCCAACGAACCGTTGAGCGAAACCATCGTCCACGCTGTGGCCGACACGCTGGGTATCGACCCCGTCGACCTCGATGACCGAATCAGTGACTGTATCGACCCTGATGCGCTGGACCGGCTGTTCCGTCCGGATACGGACGGCACCCCGAGCCCTGACGGGCTGGTCGTGTTCAGTATGGCTGGCTGTCGTATCGAAGTCGAAGGGAACCGTTCGGTGCTGGTGACACCGTCCCGCGACGTCTCGGCGGCAACTGGACTCGAAGCGTAACTCGACTCCGTGTGCGGGTGTTCTGCTGGCGCTGTGTACCCTTACCCGTGGCCCTCGTCAAGAGGTGCATTATTATCGCCTTATTTTCCTCACTCATTTGAATATCATTGAGAAAGTTCAGTAAGCAGATATTTCCTTTGCAGTAGCAATTGAAAAACTGGTACGTAACTTGGAGTAAAATTGTGTAAGTATACCGTTAATAGAACATTACCAGCACCCTACAGGTCAGTACCACTATAAGCGCAACTTCGCCTCTCGAATGTATGGACCTCGGACACCAACTGATCGAAACCGGCTCGCAGTCGGGCAAGAGCGTCGAGGCAGTGACCGGCCAATCTGAAGAAGTAGAATCACCCAAAAGTCGGTTAATCAAACATTATTCCACTGCCGAGATGCAGGGTGCAAGCGTTGGGGGACAGTCACAATGAGTGTTGAGTCACCCTCGGTCGATACACAGGACCTTCTCGAAGAGGTTCGGACGACCAGTCTCCCCGACCGGGTTGCAGAACTGGCAGACGAGTACGAGCGGGTCTGTGGCGAGCGTGACCGATTCCTCTGGCAGTGGATCTACTCGCTGTTCCCCGAGTTCACGCTCTCCTCCGTCCACCCGGACCACGCAGACCACGTCCGGACGCAGAAGACGGTACTCACGATGTACGTCACGATTCTGGACGACATCGTCGAGAACGACGGGGACCGAGACACCTTCGAAGAGGCCCGACGACTCGTGCAGGATCCGTCGTCCGTTGACCCGAGCCGTGCGGCGGTAAGCGAGGAATATTTCTCCTTTATCGAGCGTGTGTGGCGAGAGTTCGAGGGGGGACTAGCTGACGCGCCCCGGGTCGACGAGTTCTACGACGTGTTCACCTACGATATGCGACAGACGCTGAACGCGATGGATTACAGCGCCGTCGTCAACGAGAACCCACGGATTGCGAACCTCAGCGGGGCCGAAACATACGGGGCACATAACATGGTAATGTTCCCCTACGCGGCCGTTGACCTCATGTATTCGCCGGAATTCGAACTCGCCGATTACGGCACGGTCCGGGACCTGATCTGGGACCTGCAAGAAATGGCCCGCATCGGCAACTGGCTCACGACCTGGGAACGAGAAGTCAGGGAGGGAGACTACACCGCGGGAATCGTCGTGCTGGCCCTTCAAGAAGGGTTCGTCACTCCCGAAGAACTGGAAAACCCTGACGGAAAGGCCGAACTCATCGACAAAATCAAAGCCGAACAGTTCGAGGCCCGGTTCCGGGACCGGTGGGCCGACATCTACCAGTCCGTGCGCGACCGCGAGTTCGATACGGACAGCGTCGACCTCAACGCGCTGGTGGAGGGCATGGAAACCGTGTTCCAGTACCACGAAGCCAGCCGCGGACACAAGTAACGTACCGGGATCGGCCCCGTGGTCCACGGGCACACTGGCGTCTAATTCTACGGAATATCAGTCGAAACGGGAGGTGCTGTGCCGTCAGTCGTCGGCGACGAGCGGGTCCTCGTCGTCGGTGACGAGGCGGTCCATCGCGTCGACCATCGCGCGCACGGACGCCCGTGTGATGTCAGAGTCGCTGGCGGAGACGACGACGTGGTCGTCGCCGCGCGACATCTCGATTTCGACCGTGACGAGCGCGTCCGTTCCGCCGGTGATGGCGTCGACGTGGTAGTCTTCGAGCGTCGCGTCGGCGGTGTGGGACAGTGCCACCTCGGCGGCGTTCATCGCGGCGTCGACCGGCCCGGAGCCGACCGCTGCCTCCTTGCGTTCCTCGCCGTCGACCGCGAGTCGGACGCTCGCCGTCGGCGTGTCGGAACCGGAAACGGCGGTCAGGCCGAGCAGTTCGACCCGGCGGTCGCGCGCGTCGCCGGTCACCTCGTCGGCGATGGTCAGCAGGTCGGCGTCGGTGACGCGCTTGCCGCGGTCGCCGATCTCCTTGACGCGGCTGACGATTTCCGAGAGCTGGTCATCGGTGACCTCGACATCGTGCTCGTCGAGGGCGGCCTCGACACCGGCTCGGCCCGCGTGTTTGCCGAGTGCGAGGCGGCGCTCGCGGCCCACTTTCTCCGGCGGGTACGGCTCGTACATCGAGTCGTCCTTGAGCGTGCCGTCGGTGTGGATACCGGACTCGTGGGTGAAGGCGTTCTCGCCGACGACCGCCTTGTTGGGAGCCAGCGGGATGCCGGTCCGGTTGGCGATGAGCTGGGCGAGGTCGTACACCTCGGTCAGGGCCATCGACTCGACGCCGTACCCGTGGTCAAGCGCGATAGCGACCTCTTCGAGGGCGACGTTGCCGGCGCGCTCGCCGATGCCGTTTATCGTCCCGTGGACGAGGTCTGCACCTGCCGCGATGGAGACCAGAGCGTTCGTCACTGCGAGCCCCAGGTCGTCGTGGGTGTGGGTACTGACTGGGCCCAGGTCGGAGAGCCGGGAGACGCATTCGAGTGCGCGGTCCGGCGTCGCGTGACCGACGGTGTCGGCCCAGCAGATGCGGTCCGCGCCGGCCTCGACGGCGGCTCCGAGCAGTTCTTCGAGGTAGTTCAGGTCGGCTCGCGAGCCGTCCTCGCCGATGACCTCGACCCAGAGCCCGTGGTCGGCGGCGTACTCCACCAGTTCGACGGTGTTCTCGACGTTCTCGGACTTGGACGTGCCGACCTTCTGCTCGACGTGCTTGTCGCTGGCCGGAACGACGAGATTGATGCCATCGACACCACAGTCGAGTGCGAGATCGATATCGTTCCGGATACCGCGACAGAAGCTAGTGACGGTACCGTCGAGGTCGAGCCCCGCGACGCGAGAGATCGTCTCGCGCTCGCCGGGGCCGGTACAGGCGCTCCCGGCTTCGATGACATCGATACGGGCCGCGTCGAGCGAGCGGGCGATATCGGCCTTGTCGTCCGGCGTCAGCGACACGCCGGGGGCTTGCTCACCGTCGCGAAGTGTCGTGTCGAGAAACTGTACCTCACCGACATCTGAGAGCGCACGCATCGCTGGGTGCCCCTCGAACAATGTGTTCTGACTCACAGAAGATGCTCCATCACGCGCCACGAATTTCGCGGCCAGCCGCCTCGCGGCGACTTCCTCTATCCTCCGTCGGGTATTCCGACATAGTGGTGTCTACTCTACTCTTCACGGTCTAAAAGGTGACGGAACTGATTACCACGACCCATGCTATTGAGACTCGTTATTCAAGACGGACCGTATCGCCCTCGGAAACGTCCGACGCCGCGCCACCGGGCAGTTCGATGACAGTATCCGCGTTCGCGTAGCCGACCGAGCGCCAGGGCTGTAGGGTTTCGACGGCCTGGACCTCCTCGTCGACGAGCCAGAGCACGTCGAGTGGGAACCGGACGAACAGCATATGGATGAACTGTCGGCTCGCGCGGTCGAAGGGGAAGACCAGCGCGTAGTCGTCGGGAATCGACGACCGGAACATCAGCCCCCGGCCCTGTTCGAGCATCGACTCGGCGTACTCCACCTCCGTCGCGAGGGAGCGAGCCGCGCCGTCGGGGTCGTGGACGAGACGCATACCACCGCGGAAGTCGTAGGCAGGCAAAAAGTCTTCTGTCGGAACGGAGGGTTTGAGGGGGCACGGCCACTCACTATGTCGCATGGAGAAGGCTCCCGGGGGAACGTCCGTCGGCGTCGACGACCCATACGACCACGTTCAGCGGTGTGACTTCGTCACCGGCGAGGGGAAGTGTCGCTGGGCGCGCGAACACGGCCACCACGACCCCGAGTTCGCCAACACCCGTAGTGCCGACGACTTTCGCTGTCCGGCAGCGATTGCACCAGATGACGCGGACGCAGACGCGGAGCCGGAATGGGACTGGGTCGACTGCCCGCATTTCCGCTCCCGGAACCACGACCGGGAGTGTGTTCGTTGCGGACTCGAAGAGCGGCGGATGGCCCACTCCGAGGACCGACCGCTGCTAGAGGAACACCACCTCTCGTACCGCGAAGGCGGCAACGAGCTATCACACGAAATAACGGTCTTTCTCTGCCGGTGGTGTCACGCGAAGATTCATCAGTCGTGGGCGCGGCTCGACGATGACGCGAATCCGGACCCTGAAGCCATTGCACAGCGGGAACAGCGCCGCTCTAAGGAGGAATCCGAACTGGGCTTTGAATCGGCTGCCGACCGCTACGACGACTCGTAGCGCCACTTAATTATCAAACCCGATAATTGGTGGCAGACGGATAAGTAGGCACACAGTAACTGATTAGTATAGTGACCTCTCCGGCGCTCACGAAGCAGTCGCTGGGGACGGGATATGTCGTCGCAACGGGTTTCGTGATTTCCGGCGCGTTACTCGCCCACGGCATGGCTATCGTCCGGCCGTCCCCGATAGACGTGGTCATCCTCAGCGTGGGGTTGACACCGGCGCTAGCCCTGGTAGCCGCGAACTACTGGCTCCCGGTGAGTGGACTGTCCGGAGATCAGATATGGACTGCCGCGGAGTGGTGCGGACTGGGCATCGCGCTGTTTACGCTCATCAAAATCGTCGTGCTGCTCGCCCCAGTACCGCAGTCCTCGATGATCCCGTCGATACTCGCGAGCGGGGTCGCAGTCGGCGGGTTTGGCGGGGTTCTGTTCGGGTGGCTACTGGAACTCCGGCGGTCCCGGCGCAGACTCACCCAGAGCAACGAGGTGTTGTTTCGAGTGCTCAGGCACGACCTCCGGAACGACCTCAACGTCGCACTCGGGCATCTCGGCGAACTGCAGCGGGAGACAGCAGAGCGTGGCGACTCCAAGTCGCGTGCGCACGTCGAGCAGTTGAACGGTACTATCGACGATATCATCGCCACTACGGAGAAGGCGAGGCAGATAGAGTTCGCGTTCGACGCGGACCGTCGCGCACAGCAACCGATCGACCTCGTGCCGTGTGTCAGAGAACAGGCGAAAAAGATCACGCAATCGCACCCGGAGACAACTGTTGAACTCGACCTCCCGGATCAGTCGAAGGTGTACGCCGACTGGATGCTCGACACTGTGCTTCGGAACGTCATCGAAAATGCGGTCGTTCACTGCGAAGATACCCCGACGCTGTATATCTCAGTCGAAGAACACGGCCGAACCGTGTTCGTTCACGTCGGGGATAACTGCCCGTCGATTCCACAGCACGAACGGGATGTCCTCAATAGCGGCGTAGAGACACAACTGTGCCATTCAAAAGGGATCGGGCTATGGCTGACGACGTGGATCGTCGAGAGTTACGGCGGGGCAGTACACCTCACGACCTCGGACGGCGGCAACACCGTGACGCTGGAACTGCGTGGCCCGACAGTTCTCGACGGGGTTCGCCAAACCCTTCGAGAGTGGCCCTGAAACCGGACGCGGGGGAACCGTCGACCGCATCAGGAGATATATACGCCTTCGTAGCCTTCGCGTCAGTAATGACCCGAATCGACGTTATCGACAATCACGGACAGTTCACACATCTGGAGCAGCGCGCGCTCCGGGACATGGGCGTCGACGTCTCACTCAGGGACAACACGACCCCGCCAGAGGAGATCGACGCCGACGGCATTGTTCTCTCCGGCGGCCCCGACATGGACGATATCGGGAACTGTCCCGAGTATCTCGATCTCGACGTGCCCGTGCTCGGCATCTGTCTGGGGATGCAACTCATCGCCGACGAACTCGGCGGTCGGGTCGGCGGCGGCGAGTACGGCGGCTACGCGGACGTGACGGTGGACATCCTCGATGATGACGACCCGCTGCTCGGCTCGCTGTATCCCGAAACGCGTGTGTGGGCCAGCCACGCTGACGAAGTGAAGGAAGTCCCGCCCGGATTCGAGCGGACCGCGACCTCCGATGTCTGTGGCGTCGAGGCGATGAGCAACACAGACGAAGCGATATACGGCGTCCAGTGGCATCCAGAGGTCGCTCACACCGAAGAGGGCGAGGAAGTGTTCGAGAACTTCCTGTCGGTCTGTGACCAGCAGTCTGTCGCTCGCCAGTAATCGCTGAAGCGTGATGTAACTGGTTTTATATTCACGCGTAGGATGTGATACATAAATGACGGCGACACAGGGAAATCTCGCTAGTCTTTCGCGGTTTATTTTCAGGGCTCCGACCTGGTATACGAGCCTGGCCTTTGCACTGGTCATCGCGGCGATGACTGGTATCGTTGCGTTCGATTCGCGGTTCATCCTCGACGACGCCTGGCAGGGCGTGTTTCTCATCGGCCTGCCGACCTCAATCGCCAGTGCCGTGACGCCGTGGGTCGACCGGCAGCTGGGCGGACAATTAACCCCGAACCGGGCCACGCTGCTTGCGGTCATCTGTGAGTTGATCACTATCGCGATGCTGACTGTCGCCGGCGTTATCGCCATCTTTACCGTCCGCCTCGGGCAGAACTTCGTCTTCGACGTGCTGTTAGTCGCGCTGGCGTCGATATTCGCCTTCCGGCTGCTGATACTGATGGCCGTCTCGCGGCACTCACTGCTGAAGGCGGCGATTCCGGCGAGCGTCCAGACGGTCACTGCCGCCGTGTTGCTGGCGATATACAGCGGGGCGACCGCGTTTATTCTCGAAGACCCGATGCTTCGGGAGTACCTCTCCCGCCCGGAGGAGGTCCCGCCGCAGGTACAGGGGTTTATTCCGCAGGACTTCATTATCCTCGCGGTTATCTGTGTCATCTACGCGCTAGCAGTCTGGCTGTTCCTGGTCGTCATCGACCAACCATGGCGCTCCTCGCTCGGCGTTTCCGCGCTGGATTTCCTCCGGGGGTTCATCGGGCACATCGCCGAAGGCACGCGCGAACTGGAGGAGTTTTTCGAGGACATCGGCGAAGAAGCCGTCGTCCCGGTCACCTTGCTGTCGGTCCGTCGGCCGGGCGGCGAGGAGAAAGCCCGGTTCGTCCTGCCGATGATTCACCCCGGCCCGATGGGTGAAATCGGCGGCGGTAACCTCCCCAGACGCGTCGCCGAATCGGCCGACGGCCTGGCCTTCCCGCCACACGCGACCGCCGGCCACGACTTCAACCTCGTCACGGAGCGGGAGGTCGACACGATCCTGTCGACCGCAGAGACGGCGTACCAGAACCTCGAATACGACGACCAGGCGACGGCGGGCCTCCGTGTCACAGAGGGCGAGGCCACGCTGACGGGGCAGGCCTTCGGCTCCGATGCGCTCGTCGTGAACACGTACGCGCCGGGCTGTGCCGACGACGTGGAGTACGCCGTGGGTCTCTCAGCGATGTCGGAAGCGCGGGCCGACGGGCTCGACGACGTACTCCTGGTCGACGCACACAACTGCAACGACGGGCTCGAGGGCGACGACCTCGGCCACGTCGTTCCCGGCAGTCAGCGGTCATTCGACATGCTCCACGGGGCCGGTCAGCTTGGAAACTTGCTCACAGATGCCGAAACCGGCCAACTCCGCTGTGGAGTCGCCTGGGACAGGACCCCCTGGGAGCCCGAGGAGGGCATCGGCCCGCTCGGAATCCGGGTCTGTGTCTTCGAAGTCAACGGCCAGCGGACGGCGTACGTGCTCATCGACGGCAACAACATGGAGCCGGGCCTCCGTCAGCGCATCATCGACGCCGCCGACGGCGTGGATATGATGGAGGTGATGACCAGCGACACCCACATCGTCAACACCGTCGAGGCCGAGAATCAGGTCGGACAGGTCATCCCCGAGAAGGAAATCGTTGCGCTCATCGGGGACCTCGTCGACAGAGCCGTCGCCGACCTCGAACCCGTCGAGGCCGGGATGGCGAGCGAACAGGCGACCGTGACGGTGTTCGGCAACGACCGGACCGAGACGCTGGCCTCGACTGCCAACGCGATGGTCTCGATGGGTGGCGCACTGGCCGGGGCGTTCATTCTCGTCGTAATGACGATCAGCGTGTTGATTTTCCTGCTGACCTGACGGCGGTCGGCCGGATACGATCCGATTCCTGCAGCACTACCGACTCGCTACGCTCGCCGACTCTGGTACAGAGAACGCCGAGGAGGAGATTTGAACCACGCCCAGACGGTCCGGGCGTGCGGCGCGGTGCGCCGTTCCGGGCTGCGACTGGTCTACTCCAACTCTCCACGCATCACGGTCCTGCAGCACTGCCGACTCGCTGCGCTCGTCGGAATGGCTGCAGAGAACGCCGAGGAGGAGATTTGAACTCCTGAGTCCGTGAGGACAGTTGCTCTCGAAGCAACCGCCTTGGCCAGGCTAGGCTACCTCGGCTCACCCATCAGTACCGCCGTTTGCTCTTTAGGGGTTTCGATTTCAGACTCGACACCCCTTTACCGGACCCGTAACATGACAGGCTATGGACGCTACCGAGGCAAGCGAGGTGTCGAGTCAGATCCTCGACGAGATCGGGAGTGCCGTCATCGCCGACCGCGGTTTCTTCGAGACAGTGCTGCTGGGGGTCGTCGCGAAGGGCCACGTCCTGCTCGAGGACGTTCCCGGCACGGGAAAGACACTGACCGCCCGCAGCGTCGCGACCGCGCTGGGGCTGTCGTTCTCCCGCATCCAGTTCACGCCGGACCTCCTGCCGGCCGACATCACGGGAACGCACATCTTCAACGAGGAGTCCCGGAGTTTCGAATTCACCGAAGGACCGGTGTTCGCCAACGTTCTGTTGGCCGACGAGATCAACCGCGCGCCGCCCAAGACCCAGTCCGCCCTGCTCGAAGCGATGGAAGAGGGACAGGTCACCGTCGACGGGGACACCTACGACCTTCCCGAACCGTTCTTCGTCATCGCCACGCAGAACCCAGTCGACATGGAGGGGACTTTCGAACTCCCCGAAGCGCAGGTCGACCGGTTCCTGGCAAAGACATCACTCGGCTATCCTGACGACGAAGGCGAGGTCGAACTCCTCCGGCGGCGTGCCGGCCGGACGACACAGAGTCCGACCGTGGAGCCGATACTTGACGCGGAGTCGGTCACGGAACTCCGGAGCGTTCCGGAGACGGTTACCGTCGACGACGACCTGCTGCAGTACATGGCTGCCCTCGCCCGGGCGACCAGAGACGATTACCGCGTGGACGTCGGGGTCTCACCGCGCGGGACCCAGCGGCTGTTCGAGGCAGCGCGGGCGATGGCGACCATCGCGGGCCGGGAGTACGTGGCACCGGACGACATCAAACGGGTCGCACAGCCAGTGCTGGCACACAGACTGGTGTTGACGCCTGACGCCCGCGTCGAGCAAGTCGACAAGGGGACCGTTATCCAGAGCGTGCTCGACGAGGTCCCCGTCCCGACCGTCTAACCCCACGTCCAGCGGGCGTCAAGCGCGTACCGGTACACACCCGTGATGACGATAGCCCCGCCATTGCCGACCAGCGGCACGACGCCGCCCCAAGTGACAAACGCGTAGAGGAGGCCCAACTGGAGCGGGATCGCCGTCCCACGAACGAGGTTCGTCTTCCCTAACCCGACTACGTACTCTCGCAGATCCGAGTGCTGTGACCGGTGGAACGTCCAGGCGTTGTTGAGGACGTACTGAAGCAGAATCGTACACTCGATTGCGATAGCGGCCGCGAGAATGTAATTCAGGCCACCGACATCGTTGAACAACCATAGCAGCGCTTGCTGAATTGACGCAGCAAACACACCGACGAGGAAGAACCGGACGAGTTGCTGTCGTCGGGCCGGTGTGACGACAGCGGACGCCATACAGCCTTACTGATAACCGAGCGCCTTTAACCGTGCTGTTATCTCGTCGGATGCCTCGGTGTTTTCCGCCCCCGTCCCGTCGCTATCGAGTTCTGCGAGGTGTTCGGCAACTGCATCCGAGAGCCGGTCGAGAACGGTCACAGGCGGATCGGCGTCCGCCGAGTCCGAACACAGATCGACCTGCTCTTCGGGATCGCTCGTCCGGTCGTACAGTTCCTGACGCCCCGATTCCGTGAATTCGATGTACGTGTAGCGCTCGTCGCGTGCGCTGAGGAGGAGCTCCCCGTCCGCACGGCTCCGCGGGATCGGCTGGCTGGTCACGCTCTCGCCCCGGACCGCTGCAGAGACGATGGGGCCGCGGTCCTCGATGTCCGCGCCGTGGATCGCCGGGGCGACGGACGCTCCGTCCCACTCCGTCGCCGGCGTGAGCGACAGCAGATCGCACACCGTCGGCGCGATCGTGTCGAGGCCGACCGGCGTCTCGACCGACTGGCCCTCGCTGTCCGGTGTCGAGACGATGTAGGGAACGTCGATGAGCTCCCGATAGAGCTTGGGGTAGTGAGCGAGATGGCCGTGTTCGAGGAACTCCTCACCGTGGTCGCCGGCGACGACGACGGCCGTATCGTCGCGATGGCCCTCTGTTTCGAGGGTGTCGAGTAACCGACCGACGCTGGCGTCGACCTGCCGAACCGTCGCCTCGTACAGCGTCCGGAGCGTCTCCAGCGTCCGGTCGTCGACTTCCCAGCCCAGCCCGGTTCGGAGGTGGGAGGTGAGCATTCGGAGGACACCGAAGTGGTTGTCCGACACCTCGCGGATGTGCCGCGGGGCTGGCACGTACGGCGTGTGCGTGTCCATGTAGTGGACCCACAGGAAGAACGGTCCGTCGGTCGTCGCCAGAAACTCGGTGGCGCGGTCTTCGAGGTCGCCCATCCGGGACACGTCGGCGAAGGGCCGTTCGTCAGACCCGCCGCTGAGGACGGTCGCAGCACGACGGAACGGTGAAGTGCCGAGTTGGACCCACGCCTGGATGGTCGGGTGGGCCGCCAAGTACTTGCTGTAGCCGCCGCTGTCGACGAACGGCTCGAACTCGTCGAACCCGCGGTCGTATCCCCAGTGATCGGTGAGAAAACCGTTTGCGGCGTTAAATCCTGCCGTCTCGATACCGGCATCGGACACCTGCTCGGCCAGCGTCGGCGTCGACGCCAGACCGATGTCGTCGCTCTCAGCGAACACCGGCCGCGAGCCGTGGATGGACGGGAACGAGAACGGCGTCCAGTTCCCCTGTGCGACGGCGTTTTCGAAGACAACGCCCGACTCAGCGAGCGAGTCCAGGACTGGGGAGACGCTGTCAGCGCCACCCAGTGCGTCCGCTCGCAGCGAATCAACCGTGACCAGCACCACGTTGTTCGTTGCCGGGGCCGTCATTGTCGGCCCACACTCCTCCGTGATCGTAATGGTATCGACGTATCGCGTCCGCGATCCGGGGTTTGCACCCGGTACGTGCCACCGTATTTTCTCATACCCCCTATACCAGACACTGAATACTGAACGTTCCGGATAAATTCAGGGGGCTATAATAGAACCATACTCTGATAAGGTAGAATTAAACCCGTTCTCCGATAATGTGCTGTCCAGAACATATTCGATGACCAACTCCATTCAGCTTCGGTCCTACGACGACCGGGACGCCGACGCTGTCTGGTGTCTCCACGAGTGGGCAATGCGAGCGACCGGCAATGACCCCAGTGACATCCCCGGAACGTCGGACCTGCAAAACATCGAGACGCGGTATTTCGACACCGGCGGCGCGTTTCTCGTCGGCGTCGTTCCCGATGCCGACGATGACCTCCCACAGACGTTCGACGGCGGCCTAACCGCGATGGGCGGGTTCCTCCCGAATGAAGTCGGGCACGCGGACGAGCGAACCGTCCCCGGCGCGGCCGAACTCCACCGAATGCGGGTCGCCCCGTCCCGGCAGCGGCGCGGCTACGGTCGCAGCCTCCTCCACAAGCTCGAACAACAAGTGGCCGAGCGGGGGTACGAGGTCCTGCTTGCGACGACGTCACAGAGCCAGCCCGCCGCGGTCGCGTTCTACCGCGACGAGGGGTATCAGGAGGTCGGCCGGTCGACGCAGGGCGAGTACGAACTCGTCCACTTCGAAAAACGTCTCTGACCGTATAGCCGGAGGGCGTTCAGTCGCCGCTGTAGGCGTCGTCGGTGTCCTCGCCGAAGGAGGTGTTGAGCCCACCCGGGCTCTCCCGGTCCTGCTCACGCATACTCTGTCGCGTGAACTGCGGCTTGGCGCGGACGGCCTTTTTCGAGCGGAACGACCACCACAGCGCCAGAGAGAGCCCGACGGTTCCAGCGATGCCGACACCAGTGGCCGGCAGCGACGCCTGCGTGTAGAGGAACGCTGTCGAGAACAGCGTGCTCGCGAGCAACATCCCGAGGATGAGCCGCTTGGTCATCGTCGCGAGCAGGCCATCGGAGTCCTCAATGTCGGCCTGTACGCGGAAGTCCTCCCGCTCGACTCTGTCGAGGGCGGACTCCAGTTTTGGCGGGATACGGACGGCCGACCGGGCGGCGTCGGACACTTCGGTCGCCCGGTCCTCGACGAAGTTCCGCACGCCCTCGGCGAGATACCCCTCCTCGCGGAGATAGTCGGTAGCAACGCCGATGAAGTCGAAGTCCTCGTCGAGGGTGACACAGACGCCTTCAACGACCGTGGCGACACGCAACACGAGCGCCAGATTCGCCGGCAGGCGAAGCGGGAACTCGTAGATGGTGTCCTCGACCTGCTGAATGATCTGCTGGACGCGGTACTGCTCGATGTCCTCGCCACGGGCGTCGGCGATGGCCAGTTCCATCACGTCGCCCATCACCTGCCGGTCGGCCTCCGGCGAGAGCGTCCCCATCTCGATGAGGGCATCGAGGATGGCGTCGATGTCCTGATCGGCGACGGCGGCGTAGAAGTCGATGATCTTGTCCTGCACGAACGGGTCGACTCGACCGGACATCCCGAAGTCGTAGAAGACGAGTGTCCCGTCGTCCTGCACAGCGAGGTTCCCGGGATGTGGGTCGGCGTGGAACACGCCATCGTCGATAATCATCTGGAGGTACGCCCGCTGGAGCGTCTCGGCCAGTTCCGTCCGGTCGATACCACCCGCATCGAGGCTGTCGATGTCGTTGATCTTCGTGCCCGGAACGTACTCCATCGTCAGGACGCGCTGCGTGGAGTGGGACTCCTTGACCTTGGGAATGCAGATACGGTCGTTGTCCCGGAAGTTCTCCCGGATTTCGGTGAGCATGCGGCCCTCCCGCTGGTAGTCCATCTCCTCGCGGATGGTCTTCGAGAACTCGTCGGCTAGCGTCTCAAGCGAGAACGACCGGGAGTCGTCGATGAAATACATCAACAGCGGGAGCGACCAGCGGACGACCCGCAGGTCGGCCTCGACGAGCGTCTCGATACCGGGCCGGCGGATCTTGACGGCGACCTTCTCGCCGTCGACCTCCGCCAGATACACCTGGCCGAGCGACGCGCCGCTTATCGCCTCTGTCTCGAACTCGTCGAAGCGGTCGTCGACGGAGCCCAGTTCGTCCTCGATGACGACCCGTGCCTCGTCCCAGTCCGCCGGTGGCACGCGGTCCTGCAACTTCGAGAACTCCTCGATGTACTCCGGCGGCAGGACGTCCGGCCGGGTCGAGAGTATCTGTCCGAGTTTGATGAACGTCGGGCCGAGCGTCAGCAGCGAGTCGAGCAGTTGCTGTGCACGTTTGCGACGCTGTTCAGGCGTGACACGGCGCGACGAGCCGACCACGAAGAACCGCTTTCGGTCTCGTGCGTACGCGACCAACAGGGGCAGGAAGTGGCGAGCGACGACGAGGAACCGCCAGTACGCGCGAAGGTTCACCGGCTTGCCACCTCTGGGTCAGTCCCCGTCGATCGGGATTGTAGTGCTCGGTGCGGCTGTCGCCTTCGGCAGGCGGAGCTCGAGGACGCCGTTTTCCACGGTCCCCTCCCCGCCCTGCCCGGTCGTGTCCGGCGGGAGCGGGAGCTCGGCGTCGAGGAACACGGAGCGGTCCTCGCGGACGAACGTGAACTCCCCGGGCACGTCTTTGGTCCGTTGCCCGTCGATACGAAGGCGGCCCCCTTCAACGGTCACGTCGATTGTGTCCGCGGTCACACCCGGCAGGTCGAGCACGAGCAGGTATTCGTCCTCGGATTCGAGCACGTCCGCGAACACGGCGTCGGGAAGATCCCGAAGCGCTTCACGCAGGGCTGGCATACGCCTGTCTAAGTGGTACGCAGTGGTAAACCCGACGGTCTCTGCTACTCTACAGGGGTACGGAGAGGAGGACGGCAGCACCGATGAGGACAGCCGCTAGTCCGAACACAGTTTCAGCGATAGCGCCGCGAACAATCCGTCGGGCCGTGCCACGCTCGCTGGTGTCGGAGATGACGAACACCGGCGTCCCATCGCCATCCCCGACGACGGCGTCGACCAGATTACTTCCCCACTCCGATGCGGGGCCGCGCATCGCCTGGCCGTAGACGTACACGTCCTCGCCGACATCCAGCCGACGCTCGGTGAAGCGCTGTTTGTTCCCCAGACTGATCTCAGTGACGAGCAGATTCACGGATCCGTCCTGTGCCTCGACGGCATCCGTTCGCTCGACGTAGCCGGCCAGGCGCTCGGGGAGTTCAGTCCCGGGGGATACCGTCACGGACTGGGACTCGAACCGTACGTCCGCGCCGTCGGGATTCACGCGGACGCGAGCGTTCCCGTCGTCGACGATGAAGTCGACGCCGGCCTGCCCCTCGTCTAGCGTCTCCCAGCTGGAGTGTTTCCCCGACGACCGATACTCCTCGACCTCGTAGGTGTAGGCCAGACACTCGCTGCCGGTGAAGGGAGCCGTGACGGTTCCGGCGTCCTCGTCGGCAACGGCTGTGCCGGTGATTTCGACGGGACCGGAGTGCCCGTCGAGCGAGCGCACCGGGACTGGATCGTTCCGGAGGATGTGAAACACCGTTCGGAGTTCCCGGCCACCGCGGAGGAGGACGAAGCCGCCGATGACCAGGAACACGATGGCGACCAGTTGCGGGAGGACCATACGGCCACTCCGCGTCGGACCGAACAAAAGCGTTCCCAGTCCATGTAGGCGAGCGACTGATGGGACGTGGCCACTCGGGGCGTTTTTGCCACAGTACCCACTAGCAAGGGTATGGCTGGCTCCCCGCCGTCGGAGGCCGAGTCGCTCGCGCTGGAGACTGCCCGCAGACAGCTCGGTAGCTTCGCTGTCCCCGTCGACCGGACAGACAGGATTCCGCTCTCCGTCGCTGTCGGACGAGTGCTGGCGACAGATGCGACGGCGAACGAACCCGTGGAAGCGGCGGATATCTCGGTCGACGACACCGTCTTCCAGCAGGGGCATCAGGTACGGCCCGGCGATGTGGGACTGTTGCGGGCAAGCGGCGTCTCCGAACTGCTCGTCCGCCAGCGACCACAGGTCGGAATCGTACCGACGGGCGACGAACTCCGAGCGGCTGCCAGCGCGGCCCGCGAGGTCGAGACAGCGGGGTTCACGCTGGCGCAGTACGCCGACCGGTGGGGCGGGAAAGTGACCTACCGGGACCCCGTCGCCGACGACGCACCGGCGCTCCGGATGGCCGTCCAGCGCGACCTCACCCGTGATGCGCTCGTCATCACCGGGACCGAGCCGGGGGACACGCTTCGAGAGGTCGTTGCGGACCTCGGCGAAGTGTTCACCGACTACGTCGATATCGACCCCGGCCAGCGGACGGGAGTCGCCGTCGTCGAGGACCGCCCGGTCCTGCTGTTGCCGGAGTCGCCGAGTGCAGCCCGCGTCGGCGCGGTACAACTCCTTCGTCCGCTACTGAAGGCGTTTGCCGATGCACCGCTGTCGGATCACCCCCACCAATCAGCCTCACTGAGCGACGGGGTAGACAGCCCTGCATCCGTCCGTTCGTTCGTGCCGGTCACCGTGACCGACGGGACAGCGGCGCCACTGCCGGGCGCTGACCTTGCCACGGCGACCCGAGCCGACGGCTGGGTATCCGTGCCTGCAGACGAAACTGGTATCGATGCCGGAACGACTGTCACCGTGGAAAACTGGGACTACCTCCCCTGAGACGACGCCAGATCGAGCAGCGAGGCGACGCGCCTGTCGCCGCGCACGCACCGACCCATCTCCGCCGGGGACCGCCGACCGACGTGGACCCCGTCGAGGCCCGCGTTCCACGCTGCACCGATGTCTGACGGATTGTCCCCGGCCAGCACGCCGCTGTGACCGTTGTACCAGACATCCATCTCCCGCATCGCCAACTCCACCGGCTTGGGGTCGGGCTTCCAGCCGATGTCGTCGTCACAGCAGACGACCGTCTCGAACCAGTCGGCGATGTCGAGATGGGCAAGCACCGGTTCGGTGAGGTACTGCTGGCAGTGTGTGACCAGTCCGACCGGTGTGTCGAGGGTGGCGAGGAACGCCTCGGCGTCGTCGTAGAGATACGTCGCCTCGGCCCGGGCGACAGGGTCTTCCTCCTCGTGGAACAGCCGCCAGAACTCCTGTTGGTCGACATCGCGCTCTGCGAGTGTCTGTGACCGAGTCCCACCGAATCCGTACCAGAGCGCGTCCCGTTCCCGGTCGGTGAACTCGACGCCGAGGCGGTCGCCGACAGCACCCATCACCTTCCGGGGGTAGGCTGGCTCGATGTCGACGAGCGTCCCATCGAGGTCGAACAGCCAGAAATCATAGTCGGTGGTCATGAGGGGTGATTTTATTGGGGATTTTCTAATAAAGTCTTTCGGGCCCTACTACCAGTTTTGATGCGTATAACACCGCTGTAAACACTGACTACGCAGCGACGTTTCTTTTCACGCCACACGGATCGAACTGCCGAGGTACTTGTTGAGCACTTCGCTGACCGAATCAGCGTTGAACAGGGCCAGGTCGTCGGCGATTTCGGCTTGTAGCGCGTCGAGGTACACCTCCTCGGTCCGGAGTTCACGGAACGACGCCGAGACGACCGGGCAGCCGAGTTCGTCCTCGACAAGCCGACGGAAGTGCGGTTCGTCGGCCAGTTCGCCCCGCCAGAGCGTGTCCCGGAAGAACAGCCAGCCGCCGGTCCCCGGGGTGTCGGCCGCTCGATACAGCGTCGTCTCGAACCGGTCGGGGTCAGTCCACAGCCCATCCGCGTCCGGCTCCAGCCGGATTTCGACCCGAAAGACGTACCGTGCGGTCGCCCCCTCGGGGTCGGTCGGCCGGAGCGACGCGAGTCCATCGGCGGTGTCCACGGTCACACCGTCAGTCGTGGATGCCGTTCAGCCGCTCGGCGAGATCGATGTCGTTCTCGGTGATGCCACCGGCGTCGTGGGTCGTGAGTCGGACTTCGACCTCGCCCCAGCGGATGGTCATCTCCGGGTGATGCCACGCGTCCTCGGCGAGGCCAGCGGCGGCGCTCAGAAAGCCCGACGCGTCCAGATAGCCGTCGAACTCGAAGACGCGAACGATTTCGTCGCCGTCGCGGGTCCACTCCTCGGGTAGCCGGTCGCTAATCTCTGCATCAGAGAGCAGGTCTGCCATATCGGATACGTCGGACGGCGTGGGCAAAAAGGTGGGCGTGGTCAGTCGTCAGAGAGTCGGTCGAGCATCGCGTTCGGGATCTCGTCGCGCATGCCGTCGGGGATGTCGTCGACCGACATGCCCTGGGTGAACTCGGGCGGGGTGACCTGGTCCGGGCCGCCGAAGTCCGGGTCGAACAACTGGAGCGCCGTATGAATCGTCGACCAGTCGTCCTCCTCCGCGGCGTCGCGCAGGCTCTTGGTCGGCGCGGC
The DNA here is from genome assembly GCF_000827835.1 of Haloarcula sp. CBA1115. Lineage (NCBI taxonomy): Archaea > Methanobacteriati > Methanobacteriota > Halobacteria > Halobacteriales > Haloarculaceae > Haloarcula > Haloarcula sp. CBA1115. The sequence continues at coordinate 778,370 of NZ_CP010529.1, forward strand.
GAGGATCTGCGAGACGATGGCGTCGGCCATCGCTTCGACGACTTCCGCCTGGTCATCGTCGAAGTCAGCCGCCGAGAGCGCGCTGTTTATCTCGGCCGCCTTGACCTGTTCGGCGCTCTCGTACATCGTCGAGATGACCCTGTCGGCGCGTTTGCGCTTGTACTGCGTGAGCAGGCGGTCGAACTCCTCGTCGACGATGCGTTCGACTGCCTCGGCGGCTCGCTGCCGCTTGTTCCGCGTTTCGGCGGTCACCGACTCCAGCGCGTCGAGGTCGTACACCGTCACTGACGGGAGTCGGTCCGCGCCGGCCGGAACGTCACGCGGCTGGGCAATATCGACGATAGATACGTCACCGGCATCGCTGAAGGTCCCGATATCGAACACCTGGTCGCCGCTCCCCGTCGCCGAGATGACGGCACTGGCCTCGGAAACGGCCGCTTCGATGCCGTCGAGCGCAACCGCACTGGCGTCGATGTCGACCGATTCGGCGACGTGCTCCGCGTGTGGCACTGTCCGATTAGCCACGAGCAGCCGTTCTACCTCCTCGCTGAGCGCATCCGCAGCGAGTTGGCCCATCTCGCCGGCACCGACGACGAGCGCTGTCCCGTCAGTCAGCGAACTCTCCTGTTTGAGCAAGCGAACCGCGGCGGAGGCAATCGAGACGACACCCTCGTTGATCTTCGTCTCCGTGCGGGCGCGCTCGCCGACGTGAATCGCTTTCGTGACACCGTCTTCCAGCATCGGCCCGATGCCGCCAACGCCGCGGGCTGTCTCGTAGGCGGTCCGGAGCTGGCCGAGGATCTGGTCCTCGCCCAGCACAATCGATTCGAGCCCGGCGGCTACCCGGAGCAAGTGACGGAGGCTCTCCTCGTGACCCATCTCGACGACGACATCTTCGGGCACGGCGCGGGTGAACAGTTCGAGCGCGTCGAGCCCGTCCGCGTGATCAGAGACGACGACGTACCCCTCGGTACGGTTACACGTCTGTAGCGCAATCGCCTCTTCGACCTCTGGGTTGGCGAGCAGGGATTCGACGGCGTGGCGCTCGCTGTCCGCCGCAGCGGTCTCTAATTGGTCGACGCTTGCGCGTTCATGGGAGATACAGACCCCAACGATTGCACCAGTGTCCCCTCTCACGTTTGATCACCAGGTAACTCTCCGATCACGTCTCTAGCTACTTGCTCTCCCTTGTACCTGCCACTATCTAAAGCCTTCCAAACTTCCCGTGACCTGACAACGAACCTGACGGCGTCACGCCGTTCGGCCGGCGGGACGCCCCGGTCGCGAAGGTCCTCACGGAGGTCACCAACGAGTTCCGCCATCAGACCGGCGTTTCCGAACTCGTCTTCGAAACGCTCGCGGAGGTGTTTCGACAGCGCCGGCGCGCGCCCGCCGGTCGCAATCGCCAGCGTCACCGGGTCGTCCCGCACTGTCGCCGGGACGACGACATTGCCGAACGACTGGTCACCGTGGTCGTCGGCACGGTTGACGAGCGCGCCGTGCTCCTCGGCAACCGCGGTGAAGGCGTCGTTCAGGGCCGAGTCGTCCGTCGCGGCGACGACCAGTGCCGGGTCGGTCCGCTCGACCCATTCTTCGGCATCCTCGGGGTCCGGGGCGGCCCGGACCTTTTCGGCGTCCGCGAACGCCCGGTCGGCGAACTCGGGACTGAGGACGACGACGCTCGCCTCCGTGGCGAACGTTCGGGCCTTGCGCGCACCGACCGGACCGCCGCCGACGACGAGCACTGTCTCGCCCTCGAAGTCGTGCATGAGCGGAATCATCGGTGCTCCCCTCCTGATCTGGCGCTGCTACACCAAGCGGACACGGTCACGCCGTCTCTGTGTTCTGCCGCGCTCGTTCGTCCAGCCTGATTCCCGTCTTCTTCAGGATGCGCGTCGAGAACAGCGTGTCCCAGTCGTCCTCGGACACGTCCCAGTGGTCGGCCATCCGGTCGCGGACCTGCTGGATGCGCTCCTGGCTCTCCGCTTCGCTTCGCCCGTGGGTCATCGCGAAGAAGTTGTACGGCCAGACGCCGTCGTGGCGCGGCCGCTCGTAGCAGTGGGTCACGAAGTCGAACTCGGCGATAGCCGGGCCGACCTCGTCGATGACCTCGTCGGGGACGTCCCAGACGGTCATCCCGTTCTCGCTGTAGCCGAGCGCGTAGTGGTTCGGGATGACCCCGACGCGGCGGACCTTCCCTTCCATGTTGAACCGCTGTATCGTCTCCAGCACCCAGTCGACGTCGGCGTCGATTTCGTCGGCCACGTCGGCGTAGGGCGTGGCGGTAATCGGCAGGCCGTCCTGGATTTCCAGCACGAGGTCCAGTTCGTCGGCGGTCAGGGACTGGCTGTCGGTCGGCGTCACGTCCGGCCCCAGGTCCGAACAGTCGATATCTTGCGTCTGTGGCCCCTCGACGGGGAACTTCGCGCCGACGTGGAACTCCTGCTGTTTCGGGAGGTTGTACGTCTCCTCGCCGGTTTCGGCCTCGATTTCTGCCAGGACCTCCTCAACCCGGCCTTCCTCTGCCACCGAGAGGACGAACCACATGTTCAGATGCGGATGTTCGCGTTCGTAGTTGTGCGCGACCTCCGGGTACGCGTTTATCATCTCGGCGTGTTCGTCGTAGCTGTCCTCGGGGGCGTGAGTTGCGACAAGGGTGGCGGTACCGCCGATAGCTTCGGCGTTGATGAGTGCCCCGAACCGCGTGAGAACGCCCGCGTCGTCGAGGTCCTGTACACGCGCTAACAGCTCGTCCGCGTCGATGTCGACGCCGTGGTCGGCGAGGGCCGCCGCGGCCGGTTCGAACGGCCGTTCGACGACCGGGAAGCCGCCCTGGAAGGCGTTCAACACCGCCCGGTCTACCGTCCCGAGGTCTTCGCTCATGCCGAAAGCTGGGGGGCCTGCGAATAAAAACAGTCCGGGACAGCCGGTACCATGTCCGGGTCGCCGGAGCGTTTTACCCCCTTGCGCCCCTAACCCGCGCGTGGCAATCTCGACAGCCGAGCTGGCGGTCCGGCTGCTGGTCTACCTGTTTGTCCTGATAGGGGTACCGCTGTGGTTCGTGCTGATGTTCCGGCTCATGGACTACGCCGCACACGATACGCTGGTCGAGCAGTTCAGTGGTCGACGTAACGGTCGCGACACCGGCCAGCTCAACGCCTACTTCGAACAGGCCGCCGTCGAGGCCACGACCTGTCGTATCTGTGGCGCAGCGAACGGCCCGGACTACACCTACTGTCACAACTGCCAGGAACGGCTGGCGGCCGGCGACTGATACTGTTGGACGTAACTTCGTACAGCTATTCGCCACCCTGGGAGTGGCGACATTCTTGAAAGGCTTCCGTCCGACAGTACGACGCGGTTACTCGCCTTCGACACCGGTTACCGCGTAGCCGGCGTCCTCGATAGCTTCGAGAATGCCGTCGTGGTCGGCGCTGGCCTCGTAGTAGAACACCAGATCGAAGGAGCCGTTGCGCAGGAGCTGCTGGCACTCCCAGACGAACTCCTCGCCGTCCAGCGTGAGGCCCTGGTGCTGGTTCGACGCGAACTCGGGGTCGTCGCTGCCGGAGTAAACGTACGTATCCTTCGGGTCCAGGCCCGCGCCTTCGGCGATGAGTTCGCCGACCTCGATGGTGGCCTGCATCATCTCGATCTCGTCGCTGCCGTCGTACTCCGTGTGGACGACAGCGCCGTTGAGCTGAATCTCGCCGGGCTCAAGCAGTTGTTTAGTCCGGCGGTAAAGGTCGTCGTCAAGTGCGTCGGCCTCGCTCATACCATGCGGTCGGTGTTGCTGTCCCTAAGACACTTCGGATTCCAAACGCTGGTCGGCTCTACCCGAAGATATTCGGTTCGAGGGGCGGCACAGCGACAGCGGTGGGAACCCACGCGCTGCCGAGTCGCACCGCTCGGTCAGTCGTGAACCCGTTGAAAAGCGAGCCGGTCTCGCTTACAGTCGCGTGAGGTTCTTCGCTCGCGGGCCTTTGTCTGCCTGTTCGATGTCGAATTCGACTTCTTGCCCTTCTTCTAAGTCCGGGCCGCCGACGTCTTCCATGTGGAAGAACACGTCTTCGTCGGCATCGTCGGTTTCGATGAAACCGTAGCCACCCGTATCGTTGAAGAAGTCGACAGTGCCTGTCGCCATGGTTACAGCCGCGTGAGGTTTTTCGCGCGCGGGCCTTTGTCGGCCTGCTCGATCTCGAATTCCACTTCTTGCCCCTCCTCGAGGTCAGGACCGTCGATGTCCTCCATGTGGAAGAAGACGTCCTCGTCGGAGTCTTCGGTATCGATGAACCCGTAACCGCCTGTGTCGTTGAAGAAGTCTACCGTACCGGTCGCCATTGCAATTTGAACGTTAAGCCGGGGTATATTAAAACTATGCGCATATATTTCGATAGATTAGGTGGGAAATAACTGTACCCAGTCCCTTCCACAAAGCCCTTATTGAGTGGTTGAAATGTACACAACGATGCTATCGAGGGGGAAGCGACTGGGATATGCGGCCTACGAGCGATTGCTCCAGTGGGAACTGTCAGGGACGCCCGACCACGTCGCAGTCATTATGGACGGGAACCGAAGATACGCGGAAAAGCAGGGCGCCAAAAAACAGGAAGGCCACAGAGAAGGAGCCCAAACAACGGAGGCGCTGCTGAACTGGTGTGACGAACTCGGCGTTCGTGAGGTGACGCTGTACACGTTCTCGACGGAAAACTTCGACCGCGACCCCGAGGAACGCGAACACATCTTCGACCTCGTCGAACAGAAGCTCCGAACATTTGCCGACGCCGACCGGGTCCACGAGGCCGGCGTGTGTATCCGCGCCATCGGCGAGACAGAGATGCTACCCGACCGGGTCCGAGACGCTGTCGACTACGCTGAAGGGCGAACCGCCCAGTACGACCAGCTCAACCTCAACATCGCGCTGGCCTACGGCGGCCGGGCCGAACTGCTCGGCGCGGCCCGCAACGTCGCCACTGCCGTCGAAGACGGAACCCTCGACCCGACGGACGTCTCCGCGGAGACTATCGAAGCGCGGCTCTACGAGGGGCCGACCCGCGACGTTGATCTCATCGTTCGAACCGGCGGTGACGAACGCACCTCGAACTTCCTGCCGTGGCACGCCAACGGCAACGAGGCTGCCACGTTCTTCTGTACGCCCTACTGGCCCGAATTCCGGAAGGTCGACTTCCTGCGAGCGATTCGGACGTACCAGAACCGAGAGCAGTCCTGGCGGACGACCCGTGCCGAGCGCTCGCTGGCACTGGTTCGTGCCATCGAGCAGTCGGAACTCCCGACGGCCAAACGGATGCTCGGACGGTTCCGGGACGCGCTCCCGAGCGCCGAGCGCGAGCAACTTGAGGACGAGTACGAAATCGCAGACTGACCTCTTACCGACCGAACCGCCGCTGGCGCTCCTGGTAATCCCGCAACGCCCGCAAGTAATCCCGAAGCCGGAAGTTCTGCCAGTTCACGTCAGTGAAATACAGCTCCGAATACACGGACTGCCAGATCATGAAATCGGAGAGCCGCTCGGCCCCGGTCTTGATCACCAGATCCGGGTCGGTCGGGAAGACGAGATGCTCCTCGACCGCAGCCTCGTCGATATCGTTCGGGTCGAGTGAGCCTGCATCGACGTCTTCCGCGAGCTTCTGGACGGCCGTCGCGAACTCCGACTGTCCGCCGAGGCCGATGGAAATCTGGATCGGGGCGTCGGCCGTCGTCTCGTCGTCCGGTACTCTGACCGCTATCTCCCGTGGCGCGGTGACACTTTCGAGTTCACGCTGCAGCGTCGGGATCGCTTCCTCGTCGAGGACACTCACGTAGACGACGACGGTATCGGTGCCGTACTGAACGGCCCAGTCGAAGAATCGCTCTAAGGTCCGGTATGCACCGTCTCCCAGGAGGTCCCGCTCGGTGATCACCAGCGCGACCGTCTCGGGCAGGTCGGCGTCGCTGCGCCGAACGCGCATCGCGAGATATCGGTCGTATAGTCCCACGCCCGCCGGTATGCTGACAGCCCCAGTAAATCTCACGGTACCGTCGCCTCCGCAGTTCGGAAAGGGTAAGTGCCTCTCGGGGATACCGGTGGGACGTGACTGGCACAGTCCGTCGGGCAGGCGCGTTCGCCGCCGTGGGGACCCTCGCGGTCGCCGTCCCGGCCGCAACGGGCTTTCGCTCGCTCGAACTCGCGACTGTCGCCGCTATCGCACCCTTCGTCCTCGTCGCCGCGCTCGGCGTGACGGTCATCGGGCAGGACTCGCGGCTGTTCGACCTGTTCGCCCGTCCCGGCGACTACGAGGACGGGAAACTGTACGGCCTGGCGGCCTTCTCGCTTGCCGCCGCCGGGCTCGCGCTGCTTGCCGTCCGATTCAGTCTACCGGTGCCGGTGTTCGTCGGCGTCGTCGTCATCGTCGCCTACGGGAACCTCGGCCAGCGACTCGCCTACACCGTCCGCTCCGACGAGGTGGTCGCAACCGCAGGCTTCGTGCTCGTCGGCTTCGTCGCCGGCGTCGCGGGACAGGTGGCGGGAACGCGGATTCAGGCCGCCGTCGGCGAGGGAGCGGCCGCCGTCGACATTCCACTCGTGCTGTTTCTCGCCGCCAGCGGCGCGTTCGTCGCTGCCCTGCTTCGCTCGGTCCTGTTCGAACGGGACGACCCGCTGGTGATGCTCACGGTGGGACTGCTGCTGTGGCTGTTTTTCGAACTCGACCCGTCGGTGACTGCACAGCGCGTCGTCATCGCGCTCGCCGTGACAGTACTGCTCGGCTATCTCTCCTACGCGCTCGACACGGCGTCCCTCCCGGGGATGCTCACCGGCGTTCTCCTCTCGTTTTTGACCATCGTTCTCGGCGGTTTCGGCTGGTTCGCCATGCTGATTTCCTTTTTCGCGCTCGGTGGCCTCTCGACGAAGTTCCGCTACGAGGAGAAACTGGACCGCGGCATCGCCGAGGAGAACGAGGGCGCACGCGGGAGCGGGAACGTGCTCGCGAACTCCATCGTCGCGCTGTTCGCCGTCGTCGCCGCGGCGGCGAGTCCGAGCCACATCGCCGTCGACCCGCTGCTGTTCTTCTATGCCTTCGCCGGGGCCGTCGCCGCCGCGATGACCGACACGTTCTCCAGTGAGTTCGGCGGGCTCTACGACAACCCGCGACTCATTACGACGCTCAAACCAGTCGAGCCGGGCACTGACGGCGGCGTCACCTGGCAGGGCGTGGCCGCCGGGGCCATCGGGGCAGGCATCATCGCTGGCATCGCCGCGCTCACGCAGGACATCAGTACAGTCGGCAGCGGCGTCATCCTCCTGTGTGGACTGGTCGGCATGACCGTCGACAGCCTGCTGGGTGCGACCGTCGAGGGCTCGGTCGTCGGCAACCAGGGCGTCAACATGCTCGCGACCCTGGCGGCCGCGCTGACCGGCGCTGGCGTCGTGCTGACCGCCGGCCTCCTATGATCCGGGAGGCTCGTTCCGAAGACGAGGTTCGTCTTCGGGCCATCCAGACGGACGCGCTCGACGAGCCGTGGCCGGAGCTCCTCGGCGTCGGAATCGACGGCCCGCCGCTCGTGCTGGTCCTCGATATCGGCGAACCGCTCGGCTACGCGCTTGTCGTGCCGGACCACCCGGTCGCGTACCTGGCGGAGTTCGCCATCACGCCCGGCAAACAGGGGCAGGGCCTCGGGACGACACTTATGCACGGGCTTCTGGACAGGCTCCGGACTGGTGGGTTCGAAACAGCGAGACTCACCGCGCGCGCTGACGACGAGCGAGCGCGCTCCTTCTACGACGGGTTCGGGTTCTCGGTCGCCGACGAGCTACCCGACCACTACGACGACGGCGACGGTGTGTTGCTCGTTCGCGAACTCTAGTCCTCGATGCGAACCTGTACGGCCGTCGGCTGTTTGACGTACTCGCCGTGGCCGGCAGCGACGACGACATCGACGCCGCGCTGGGCGGCAACGTCGAGGAGCTTCTGCGTGCAGTCGGCATCGATGACGACGGTCTTGGGAACGGCCTCAGCGGCTGCAAGCAGCGAGACGACGGTATCAGCATCGCCTTCAGCGAGCAGCGTCGCGTCCTCGTCGACCAGCCTGGCCGTCCCGCTGTGGTTCTGAATGACGGCCTCGATGTGGTCCGAAAGCGAGGGGATGGTCGGTCCGTCGCCGCTTTCGGTCGACTCCTCGTCGGCTGCGGCATCCGCCACAGCGGTTGCGTTCGAGTTGTCCGCGACACTCGTCGCCCCCTCGGTCGTTTCGGCCTGCGCCGACCCGGCCTGCGGAGCGGGCGCGGGCTGGCTGTCTGCGGTGTCCTCCGACGTCGCGGCCGCCACGGCACCGCCGTCAGCGGTCGTCGACTCCTCGGGATGGGACATCTCCTCGCGGATGCTGTCGAGGCTCTTGGCGCTTGCGACCGTCTCGTAGGGAACCTTGTCCCGGAGCGCCGACATCACCTCGCTGCGTGAGAGGTCCTCGACGGACTTGCCGGTGGGAGTGACAGCGACATAGTCAACGTCGCCGACCTGCGCGAGTTCCTTCAGAATGAGGTCCCCGCCGCGGTCACCGTCGAGGAACGAGGTCACCGTCCGGCCGGCCGTCAGGTCCGCAATGGCGTCGGGGACGTCCGTTCCCTCGACTGCGACGGCGTTTTTGATGCCGTATTTGAGCAGTTGCATCACGTCCGAGCGACCCTCGACGACGACAATCGCGTCGGAGTCGGCCACCCGCGGGCCGGCCGGGAGTCCCTCGTAGTCGGTCACGTCGGCGACCCGGACCTGCTGTCTGACCGTCTCGACGATGTCCGCGGTCTGGATCGACTTCTCCTCGAAGTCGTTCAGGAGTTCCGTCGCGCGCTCGACGACTTCGCGCCGCTTGGCGCTGCGTACGTCCTCTATCTCTGAGACCTCGATTTCGGCGCGACACGGCCCCACCTGTTCGATGGTCTCCAGTGCTGCGGCGAGGATCGCTGTCTCGACTCTGTCGAGACCGCTCGCGACGGTGATCTCGCCGAAGGACTGTCCGCCTTCGGAGCGTATCTCCACGTCGATGCGGCCGACCTTCTTCGAGTCCTGCAGGTCCCGCAGGTCCAGTTCGTCGCCGAGTAGCCCTTCCGTCTGGCCGAACACCGCGCCGACGACGTCGCTCCGCTCGACGACTCCCGCCGCCGTGATGTCGGCATGTATCAGATATTTCGCCGTATCTTGCATGATTGTCCTGTTTTCCAGCCCGTCGAACGCTGTTCCGACGGACTGCTGTCACTATACTGATGTTGGGAAGTACAGCGGAATAACCTTGCGCACGCGAGTCGGTGGAGGAAAACCTCACTCAGTTGACTTTCGAGCCGACACTGCCTCGATGGATCGCTGTGCACCAGACGGGTCAGCCACTCACTCCAGCAACGGGCGCATACCGCCGATACCCGCCTGGATGGCGTCGACCGGGTCCTCGGGGTCGTCGTGTTCGAAAACGAGCCATTCAGTCCCGGCCTCGCGGGCCGCATCCACCACGGCCTGGAGCGGGACGACCCCCTCGCCGAGAGCGGTCGGCTCCCCGTCCTCTGTCATGTCCTTGAGGTGGACGACGGGAACGCGCCCGTCGAGTCGCCGAATCAGGGCGGCAGGGTCTTGACCCGCCGCGTGCGCCCAGCCGGCGTCGAACTCGAAGTCGATCGTCGTCCGGTCGACGAGCGCGTCGAAGGCGGTGCCATCGCCGAGCGGGACGAACTCGTGGTCGTGGTTGTGATACAGCAGGGGTCGGTCGAACTCCGTGTCGAGCATCCCGAGCAGCGTCGCGGTCGACTCGACGGCGCGCTCGCTCGCGAAATGGTCGTCATCGAGATACGGAAGGACGATGGACGGCGCGTCGAGCGTCCGGGCCTGATTCTCAACGGTGCGAGAATCGGACTGCAGGTCCTCCAGTTGGACGTGGACGCCGGCGATACCGAGCCCCGCCTCGTCGAGCGCACGTCGGGATGCGCCCGGGTCGCCGATGCCGGCGAACTCCACGCCGTCGTAGCCGGCGGCGCTGATGCGGTCGAGCACGTCCGATAGCGGCTCCCGGAGTTCCCGGAGCGTCCAGAGCTGGATCGCTGTCTGCATACCGTTGCTGCGAACGCTGTCGTAAAATAACTGGACGGACTACCGGGGGGCATGGGATTCACTGAAACGGAGATCGACCCCGCGCGGTTCCTCGAAGACGTAGAGATGCGTATCGGCGAAATCGTCGACGTCGGACCGTTCCCCGAAGCCCGCAAAGACGTGTACAAGCTCGACGTGGCGTTTGGCGACGAAACGCGCCAGTCCGCCGCAGGGCTGACAGACGTGTACGATCCTGAGGACTTGCTCGGGTCGCAGGTCGTTGCCGTCGTCAACCTCGGGACGGTCTCAATCGCCGGCTTCGAGAGCGAGTGTCTGGTGACCGGGGTCGACAGCGAGGACGGCGTCGTCCACCTGACGCCCGAACGGGACGTCGAACCCGGGACCCGCGTGTATTGAAGAATATAGTTCTTCAACGGCTGTCGGTGAAGGTTCGTTACCCATTAGTACCGCCAGCGGCTAGACTGTCGTAATATGAGTACAGTCAGGGCCGCTGGGTGGACAGTCGTCGCGCTCGTGTTGATGGCGCTGGCAGTGCCGTGGTTCCTCTGGGACACCAGCACGGTCGCGGCCGGGCTGCCCGTATGGCTGTGGTGGCACGTTGGATGGATGGCGCTTGCGAGCGTCGTCTTTGCTGTCTTTGCGCGCACCGACTGGGGCCTCGGCGTCGAGGAGGTGAACTGACGTGGCCGATACTGCGCTCCAGTTGGGTATCGTCGGCGCGTACATGGTCGTCGCGCTCGCGGTGGGCGCAGTCGCCTACCGGCTCACCGAGCGCACCGCCGAGGACTACTACCTCGCAAGCCGGACGCTCGGCACGGTCGTGCTGTTGTTTACCACCTTCGCGACGCTACTGTCGGCGTTTACCTTCTTCGGCGGCCCGAACCTCGCGTTCAGCGCCGGCCCCGAGTGGATTCTCGTGATGGGGCTGATGGACGGCATCATCTTCGCCGTCCTCTGGTACGTGCTGGGATACAAGCAGTGGCTGGTCGGCAAGCGCCACGGCTACGTGACGCTCGGCGAGATGCTGGGCGACCGGTTCGGGTCGACGGCGCTCCGCGTTGTCGTCGCCGCTGTGAGCCTCGTCTGGCTGTTCCCGTACGTGATGCTCCAGCAGAAGGGGGCCGGCCAGGCCATCGTCGGCCTCACGAACGGCGCGGTTCCGTTCTGGGTCGGAGCCGGCGGCATCACGCTGTTCATGATCGCCTACGTCGCGCTCTCGGGCATGCGCGGCGTCGCCTGGACAGACACGCTTCAGGGGCTGTTCATGCTCTCGCTGATCTGGGTCGCCGTCGCCTGGGTCCTGTCGGCCGTCGGCGGCGCGGGTGAGGCGACGGCCCTGCTGGCGTCCGAAAAGCCGGCGTTTGTCGGTCTCGGCGGCGGCCTCTACACGCCGCAGTACATCATCTCGACCGCAGTCAGTATCGCCTTCGGCGTGACGATGTTCCCGCAGATCAATCAGCGCTTCTTCGCCGCCGGCTCGAAGAAGGTGCTCAAGCGCACGTTCGCGCTCTGGCCGGTACTGGTCCTGCTCCTGTTCGTCCCGGCGTTCATGCTGGGGGCGTGGGCGGCCGGGCTTGGTATCACCGTCCCAGAGGGCGGCAACGTCATCCCGGCGCTGCTGGGCGAGTACACGCCGACGTGGTTCACCGCGCTGGTCATCGCCGGCGCGATGGCCGCGATGATGTCCTCCAGCGACTCGATGTTGCTTTCGGGGTCGTCGTACCTCACCCGTGACCTCTACCGGCCGCTGACCGGCCGCGACGATGCCAGCGACGAGGCGACCGACCGTCGCGAGGCGCTCGTCGCCCGCCTCGGTGTGGTCGCTTTCGCCACCCTCTCGTTCATTGCGAGCCTCTACACGCCGGGGACACTGGTCCAGATTGGTGACACCGCCTTCAGCGGCTTCGCCCAGCTAACTGTCCCAGTCGCGCTGGCGCTGTACTGGCAGGGAACCACACGCACCGGGATGTACGCCGGCGTGGTGGGTAGTCAGGTGTTCTACGGCCTGCATGTCTTCCCGGTCATTGCGACGGTTGGGGGACTGGTCGGCCTCGACGTCGCCCTGCCGACAGCGTACCTGGGCTGGACGCCCGGCATCGTCGGCATTCTGGTCGGTCTCGTGTTGACAGTCGCCGTCTCGCTGGTGACTGCCCCCGCCGCGACCGAGAATCGCACTGCCTACGCCGTCACCGGTATCGAAAGCGACTGAGACACGGTCGGTCTGCGTGCCGCCCTCCGGCACGGCAACCACTGGACGGCGGCCGCCGGCAGACATGTAAACCTACAAAAGCGTCCAGACCAATGTGCCGGTATGGACTCCGACCAAAACGTCGGCGGTCGCGACCGCCTGATCCGAGCGGTGCTGGCAGTCGTTCTGACAATCGTCTCCCTGCGCTGGCTTCGCAGCGGGAAGCGCAAGCGCGGCCTGCTCGCCGGAATCGGCGCGCTCGGCCTGGGATTCAACGCCTCGACAGGCTACTGTGGGTTCAACGATACGCTCGACATCGACACGTCGGCCGATGACGACGACGTGTTTGCCCCGGATGCGGACGACGAGCCGGCAGCCGACGAGTCGACGGACGTGAGCGTGGACTTCACCTCCTCCGGCGATACCGAGGCCTCGAACGGCCACGCCAGCGGTAAGCTGACCTGCGCCGTCTGCGAGGACCCTATTGTTCCCGGGGAGCGCCGTGGGCCGAACGATGACGGCGCTATCGTGCACGAAAGCTGCGAGTAACGCGCCGCCCCGATACGCGCTCGGCAGCCCGAGTCTGGTTCTTTTTATAATCACCGTCCCAGTCTTTCACGTATGCAGACCCACATCGTCCCGGTCGGATTCGACTACGACCGGCTCATCGCGCCGCTCGTGCGCGAGCAACTCGACGTTGACCGCGTCATCCTGCTCGAGGGCGCGGTCGGCAGCGAGGCCAACGTCGAGTACTCGCGAAACCTCGCCGAGAAGTTAGAGAAGGACTACCAGAACCTGCTCGGAGCGGAAACCGAGCGGTTCGTCGTCGCCGACGTGTACGACTACGACGAGGCCTTCGAGCAGGCCTTCGAGCTCATCAACGCCGAACTCGACGCGGGCAGCGAGGTGTGGGTCAACGTCTCCGCGATGCCTCGGACTGTCTCGTTTGCCTTTGCGACCGCAGCCCACTCGATCATGGTCGAGCGCGAGGGCGACCGGGACCGCATCCACACCTACTACACGGTCCCCGAGAAGTATCTGGAGACGGAACTCGCCGAGGAACTGCGCAAGCAGATCGACATGCTAGAGGACATGCGCACGGGCGAAGAAGTCGACGAGCGAATTGACGACCGACTCGAAACCGCGCGGGACCTGCTATCGGAGTTCGACGAGCGGGGGACAACCATCGGCGCGAAGGAGATCGACGGCTCCCACATCGTCGAACTGCCGGTCGCCTCCTTCTCGAACGTCAAGCCCTTCGAGGAGGTCATCCTCTTCACGCTGGGCGAACACGGCGAGTTCGAGTCCGTCTCCGAACTGGCCCAGCAGTTGGCCCGGGATCTGGGTGAGGAGTACACCGACTCCTTCCGCTCGAAGGTCATCTACAACGTCGACCGGCTCGGCCCCGGCGGAAAGGGGTACATCGAGCAGGAGGAACACGGGAAATCCTACCGGACGACGCTCTCCCGCATCGGGCAACTGTGGGTCCGGGCCCACTCCGCCGAGGACCGCAAGCACCGCGAGTCCGACCTGCCGTGAGCTGGTCGCTGGTATGAGCCCGTCGGGACGCTGGCGAAAACCGAAGTCATTAATCCTGCCGTAGGTCGAGTATTGTACAGATGGTGCGTCGACTCTCCCGAACGCTGGTTCTCGCGCCCGTCGGTGTAGGGGCCCCACGCCCCACACCACCCCCACCTATCGACGCACGCACCGCTGATAACCACGCCGCAGTCCGATGCGACCCGGGTGTTACACCCACAGTTTGAATATGAGTGACACACAGGACCCACCGCAGGACGAATCGACCGCAGACGAATCAGAAAACGCCCTCGACGGGGAGTACGACCCCCGCGAGGTAGAGCCGGAGTGGCAGGACCAGTGGGTCGCCGACAAGACCTACGCCTACGACGAGGACGCCGACACCCGCTTTACTATCGATACGCCGCCGCCGACGGTGTCGGGGAACCTCCACATGGGCCACCTCTACCAGTTCACGCTGCAGGACTTCGTCGCCCGCTTCCACCGGATGCGCGACGACACCGTCTACTTCCCCTTCGGCTACGACGACAACGGCATCGCCTCGGAGCGGCTCACCGAGCGCGAACTCGGCATCCGCCACCAAGATTACCCGCGCCGAGAATTCCAGGAGAAGTGCCGAACGGTGTGTACGGAGTTCGAGGACGAGTTCACCGAGGACGTGCAGTCGCTGGCGATTTCTATCGACTGGGACAACACCTACAAGACCATCGCGCCGGACGTGCAGCGAGTCTCCCAGTTGTCCTTCCTCGACCTCTACGAGCAGGGTCGGGAGTACCGCCAGCGCGCGCCGACCATCTGGTGTCCGGACTGTGAGACGGCTATTTCACAGGTCGAGCAGGAGGACAAGGACAAGCACACGAAGTTCAACGACATCGCCTTCGATCTGGTCGAAACCGGCGAGGGACCAGCCGACGAGGGCGCGACGTTCACGATTTCGACGACCCGGCCCGAGCTACTGCCGGCGTGTGTCGCCGTCTTCGTCCACCCCGACGACGACGAAAACCAGCACCTCGTCGGTGGCTCCGCGCGGGTCCCGATCTTCGAGCAGGAGGTGCCCATCATCGCCGACGAGCGCGTCGACATGGAGACCGGCAGCGGCATCGTGATGTGCTGTACCTTTGGCGACCAGAACGACATCGAGTGGTATCAGGCCCACGACCTGCCGCTACGGCTCGCCATCGACGAGTCCGCGACGATGACCGACCTCGCCGGTGAGTACGAGGGGATGCATACCACCGAGGCCCGTGAGGCCATCATCGAGGACCTGCGCGAGGAGGGGTCGCTGCTCGAGAGCCGCGACCACGACCACACCGTGCAGGTCCACGAGCGCTGTGAAGAGGAGGTCGAGTATCTCGTCACCGAGCAGTGGTACATCGAACTGCTCGACAAGAAAGAGGAGTATATCGAGGCCGGCCGCCAGATGGAGTGGTACCCTGAGAAGATGGCCACCCGCTACGAGCACTGGATTGAGGGGCTCGAATGGGACTGGTGCATCTCCCGCCAGCGCGATTCGGGCATCCCGATCCCGGTGTGGTACTGTGACGACTGCGGCGAGCCCGTGATGGCCGAGCGCGAGCAGCTGCCGGTTGACCCGCTGTCGGACGCCCCGCCGGTCGATAGCTGCCCCGAGTGTGGCCACGACTCGCTGACGCCCGAGGAGGACGTCTTCGACACGTGGGCAACCTCGTCGCTGACGCCGCTCGTGAACGCCGGCTGGGACTGGGATGCAGACAGTGAGTCGTTCACCATGGAACTGCCCGAGCTGTACCCCTTCGACCTGCGCCCGCAGGGTCACGACATTATCTCGTTCTGGCTGTTCCACACCGTCGTCAAGTGCTACGAGCACACCGGCGAGGTGCCATTCGAGAACGTGATGATAAACGGGATGGTGCTGGACGAGAACCGCGAGGCGATGTCCAAGTCCAAGGGCAACGTCATCCCACCGAGCGAAGTCCTAGAGGAGTTCCCGGTCGACGCCACGCGCTACTGGGCCGCCGGCACCTCCATCGGCGACGACTTCCCGTACAAGGAGGGAGACCTCGAAGCTGGTGAACGGCTCCTCCAGAAGCTCTGGAACGCCTCGCGGCTGGTCGACCAGCTCACGCCGGCCGCCCAGCCCGACGAGCCCGAGGAGTTGGCCGCGGTCGACGAGTGGCTGCTTGCCGAACTCGATGCGACCGTGGAGTCGGTCACGACGAAGTTCGAGGACTACGAGTTCTCGAAGGCCCGGAACGAACTCCGGTCCTTTTTCTGGAACACGTTCTGTGACGACTACCTCGAAATCGCCAAGCAGCGGCTTTCGGACGGGGAAGACGCGTCGACCGAGTTCACGCTGCTGCAGGCCCACCGGACCTTCCTGCAGTTGTTCGCGCCGTTCCTCCCACACATCACGGAGGAACTGTGGGAGCGGTGCTACGAGGAAGATAGCTCGATCCACACGACGGACTGGCCGACAGCGGGTGGCTATGACGCCGACCTCGAAGCGGGCGAGACGGCGATGGAAGTCGTCTCCGCGCTCCGGCGGTACAAGACCGAGAACGGGCTGCCGCTGAACGCTGACCTCGACCACGTCGAGGTGTTCGGCCACATCGCCGGCTTCGAGGACGCCGTCGCCGAGGCGATGCACGTCACCCAGCTGGACACCTACGATGAGGCCCCGGACATCACGACCGAAGTCAGCGGCATCGACCTCGACTACTCCATCGTCGGCCCCGAGTTCGGCAGCGAAGTCGGCTCGATTGACGACGCTATCGAGAGCGGCGACTACGAGATCGACGGCGACACGCTGCGGGTCGCCGGCGTCGAACTCGACGACGAGATGTTCGCCGTCGAGGAGTCCCGGACCTACTCCGGCGAGGGCGAGATGACCGAAACCGAGAGCGCAGTCGTCGTCGTTCGGTAAGCTCGCCGCGTTTTTCCGACATCCGGCACTCCTATCCGGTCGCACCCATCGCCGCGACCAGTAGCATCAAGACCTGTGGGTCCGGTCATTGGAACCATGCGAACAGAGGAAACGATCCGGGACCGCATCGAGGCGCTGCAGGACGAGTACGACAGGCACGACCCGCCGTCGACCGAGCTAGAAGACGAGGCCGAGGTCGCCATCCTGCGCGCTATCGAGGAACTAGAGTGGGTCCTCGACGAGCGCGAGGCCGAGGACGGGTTCACGACCTGAGACCCGAGGAAACCACTAGCTGAGGACAGCGCCGGTCAGGCTTGCCGCTTCACTTTCTCTACGCGCGTCGCCAGTGCGAGAAACGTCGCCATGAGCGTCAGCACGACCGCCCAGCCGGCCGCGAGGTCGTGGGCCAGCACCGTGTGGTCGAACCCGCCGGCTGCGGCCAGCGGCTCGGCCCGCAGCCAGGTGTGGTGTGGTCCGTCGAGAACCGGGAGGAAGTAGTCCACGATGTCGTTGAAGCCGTACCAGAACACCGCAACGGCGACGGATACGACGGAAAAGCTCGCGTAGCGGTGGATGAGGAAGGCCTCGGCGGCCATCGCCAGGTGGCTCAGAATCAGGAACCAGTAGAGCCACAGCGGAATCCCACCGGGGCCGTTGAGAACGAGTTGGACGTACGGCGTCCACAGACCGAGCTTGATACAGCCGAAGAAGCCGAGCATGTGGAGCCATTGCGTATCCCAGTCGAGCCGCCAGGCCACCAGCGAGAGCCCGATGAACATCGTCGCGACGGGCGAGTCCGGAATCAAGGGGTAGGCGGCCAGCGGAGCCGCGCCGAGTTGGCCCTCCACGAGCGGCGGCGCTGTGTTCAGCGGGCGGCCGGCGTAGTACCAGAAGCCGAACAGCGTCCCGACCAGATTGACGAGCGCGATTGGCCAGGCGAGTCGAAGCCCGACGTTCTCCAGCCACGCCGGCAGCGGCGCGACGTACCGCGGGAGCCCTTCGGCGTCTGGGAGCCGACGGCTGAACACCCGTGCGACAGCCGCGTCGATGCGCCCGCCGACACCCTCGTCCGTAGCCATGTCGATGCAGTGGGGAGACGCGATGAAAACGGTAGTGGTCTCAGCCCCGTCCCCTGGAGAATATTGTGGTCGCTGGCGCGATATCGGGGCCTCTGCGCGTGGGTCAAACGCCGTTCTGTCCCTCGAAAGGACACGCGTTAAGTAAATCCAGTCCTAAGTCTGGGTAATGACTGAAGAGACCGACCTCGAGGACCTCCGTCGCGGGACTGACCTCGTCAAGCGCGGCTTCGCGAAGATGCAGAAGGGCGGCGTCATCATGGACGTCGTCAACCGCGAGCAAGCCCGAATCGCCGAAGACGCTGGCGCAGTCGCCGTGATGCACCTGGAGTCGGTGCCGGCCGACATCCGCAAGCGAGGCGGTGTCGCCCGGATGGCGGACCCCGGCAAGCTCGAAGAGATCATCGAGGAAGTGTCGATTCCGGTGATGGGCAAGGCCCGTATCGGCCACACCGCCGAGGCCCAGATTCTGGAAGCGGCTGGCGCGGACATGGTCGACGAGTCGGAAGTGCTGACACAGGCCGACGACCGCTACCACATCGACAAGCGGGAGTTCACCGCGCCGTTCGTCTGCGGGGCGCGGAACCTCGCCGAGGCGCTGCGCCGCATCGACGAGGGCGCGGCGATGATTCGCACCAAGGGCGAGGCGGGCACCGGCGACGTGAACCAGGCCGTGACTCACCAGCGCAACATCCAGCGCTCCATCGGGATGCTTGAGGGGATGGCCCACGAGGAGCGCGACGAGTGGGCACGCGAACACGGCGCACCGCGGCGACTCGTCCACGAGACGGCGGACCGCGGTCGGCTGCCGGTCGTCAACTTCGCGGCTGGCGGTATCGCGACGCCCGCCGACGCCGCACTGATGATGCAACACGGCTGTGACGGCATCTTCGTCGGCTCGGGCATCTTCGGCGCGGAGAACCCCCAGGCCATGGGCGAGTCCATCGTCGCGGCGGTCAACAACTACGATGACCCCGAACAGCTCAAGGAGATCGCGAAGAACCCCGGCAAGGGCATGAAGGGACAGGCGAACGCGGACCTAGACGAGGAAGAGCAGTTGCAGGGCCGCGGCGTCTAACTGGGGCCGCGACCAGCCGTATTTTCTCCGGTGTCAGGTTCATTACAGACGGCCGCTCAAAGACGAAGACACAAGTTCCTACGGCGGCGATAGGTGGCTGTGCAGGGGACGGCCACGCCGACGCCAGCGGCCAACGACACCGGGGAAGGCCTTTTGGAACTCTTTACCGTGTTACAGCGGTCGCTGGACCAGTTGGTCGCGACGCAGGGGCGACTCGTCGCGACGCTCATCCTCCTGGTCGTCTTGCTTTTCAGTGTCGTCGTCGTTCCAGCAGCCCTCTCCCGGCTTCGGTCTGTCACGTCAGACCGAACTGGCGACTGGCTGCAAGTCATGGCCGACTACACGCCGACGACCATCCGGGGTGTGTTTCTCCGGATCGCCCAGTTCTCGATGGTCGTCCTCGTCGTCGTCTCGTTTCTCATCGTCTGGGGAGTCCTCGATGTAGTCCAGACAGTAGGTCCGTACCTCGACGGGAGCGACCAGTCGGTGCTGGCGACGATACAGACGGTCGTCCTCGTCATGCTGGCCTTTGTCCTGTCCGACCAGATGCAGCGGTGGATCGGCCGGTTCAGCCAGGCCGTCACTGGCTTCACCGAACACCAGGAAGAGATCCTCCTCCGACTGGGGCAGGTCACTGTGTTCGTCACCATCGGCGCGACGATCTTCGCCGTCTGGGGCATCGATCTCAGCGGCCTGCTCGTCGGGGCCGGCTTCCTCGGTATCGTGGTCGGTCTGGCCGCCAGACAGACGCTCGGGTCGCTCATCGCCGGCTTCGTCCTGATGTTCTCCCGCCCGTTCACTATCGGCGACTGGGTGCTCGTCGGCGACCAAGAAGGGATCGTGACCGATATCACCATCTTCAACACGCGGCTGGAGAACTTCGACGGCGAGTTCGTCATCATTCCGAACGACCGCGTGAGTGACCGCGCGGTGACGAACCGTAGCCGCAAGGGGCTGTTGCGTCTCACGGTCGACATCGGTGTGGACTACGACACCGACGTTGACCGGGCGATGGACCTCGCTCGCGAGGCGATGGCCGACATCGAACACGTCGTCGATTCGCCGACGCCGGACGTCGTCCCGAAAGATTTCGGGGACTCCGCTGTGGTGATGGAACTCCGGTTCTGGATAGACCACCCGACGCCACCGCGGAAGTGGCGCGCCATCTCGGCGGTCGTCCGGGGTGTGAAAGCCACCTTCGACGACGAGGACATCACGATCCCGTTCCCCCAGCGGACCCTCTCGAATCGCGTGGACGCGGCGGACGAGGAGTCGCTGGAAGGCGGCGTGGAGATGCGTCCGGACGGCGACGGTTGACCTACAGGTCGAGGCCGTCGAGAAGGAGTCCCAGTCCGAGAACCCAGCATCCCAGTGCGGTCCCGAGCGTGCTGACATAGAACAGCAAAGACAGCCCATGCTCTGTTGTCAGCGGCCCACTCATCGCGGCAGTCGCGGCATCGCTCGCGGCCAAGAGCGACCCAGAGGTCAGAACCATACCGGCGAATGTGCCGACGGCGACCGGTAACGCCACGGCGATCAGCACCAGACCGACACGTTCGGCCAGCGCGGCGACTACAGCCGGGTCGAGGGATCGGCCACAAGTCGGGACCGGCTGCCGCTGTGCCATGTTACTTCATAACATATTCGAATGACATAAAAGTGCGTTCCTCGACAGAGACCGTGACACATATTCGGAGTGCACAGCCGATCCGGTAATCACACAGAACAGCTGCCTTAGGCGCTAAAAATGGTGTTTGCTGTTCGCTCTGGACGGTAGACACGCCGCGGCGGAACGGCCGCCGGTCGAAACTACTATCCCCAACGGGACGAACGGAGTGATATGAGCACTCCGCCGGGGGAGTATTACACCGAAGAACGCTGGCAGAACTGGCTAGACCGTATCGAGGAAGAAGAAGTCGACCCTGAAGACGAGGATTCGGCGCGGCTCCTGTTGAACCTCCAGGACGACGCCGCGATTGCGGTCGCGAAGATCCTCACGGACTACGAGGACGGACCGCTCGACGAAGAGGCGACCATCGACGAGCTTACCGGTGTCCGGGAGATCGTCCTCGACGACATCGACATCGACGACGAGGAGACCGTGATGCTGATCGACGGCGTCCAGACCTCGCTTTTGTGCGTGTTCTACGCAGCCGAGGAGTTCGTCGCGGAAGGTCCCGCGGACGACGCAACCATCACGGACTACATCGAGGCCGCCGCAGACGCGGAAGCGGAGGAGGACCTCGACGCAGCGCTCGGTTACTGTGTGCAGGCCGGCACGCAGATCATCGGCGGGTCGGAGCTCCCGATGGAGGTCGCCGAGGACCTCGAATACGGACTCGTCTCCGAGTGGGTCAACGGACTCGACAGTCTCCAGACCGCGATGAGCGACCCGGAAGTCGTCGAAGAAGACGAGAGTTGATAATTCGGCAGTCAGGTTTTTACCGCCGTCTCCGCAACTCATCGGCATGACTTTCACGGGCGATGAGCGCGCGCAGTCAGTGCAGGTCGGGGCTGTACTGCTGTTCGGCGTGCTTATCATCGCCTTCTCCTCGTACCAGGCGTTTGCCGTGCCGGAGCAAAACCGGGAGGTGGAGTTCAACCACAATCAACAGGTACAGACGCATTTACAGGACCTGCGGAACGCTATCGTCTCCGTCCCGGGACAGCCGAGTCAGCAAGCCGTCTCAGTGCAGTTGGGGACGCGATACCCGAGTCGGCTGGTGGCGACGAATCCCGGACCGCCGTCGGGGCTGCTGTACACGGACGGAACGACCAACGAGTCGCAGAACCTCACGATTCGTAACGCCGAGGCGATTAACCCCGAGACGGCAGATTACTGGGACGGAACCGCACCGCGGCACTACAACACAGGGGCCATCGCCTACAAGCCGGAGTACAACGTCTACGGGGAGGCCCCGGAGACCGTGTACGAGCACTCGGTCGTCTACAACCAGTTCCGCGAGGGGAACATCACGCTCTCGGAACAGGCGATGGTCGATGGGCGCGACATCACGCTCGTCGCACTCAACGGGTCGATGAGCCGCTCGGCGAGCGATTCGGTTACGGTCGACGTGCGGCCGACATCGCAGTCGTCCCGAACGGTTCGCGTCACGAACGCGACAGAGACGTCGAACGTGTCGGTCTCGTTTCTCTCCCGGCTCCCGGCGGAGGAGTGGAGAGTGCTTCTCGAAGACGAAATCGACCCAAGTCCGGGTAACAAAAGCAACGACCGGTACATCGCAAACGTCATCGAGGCCGAGGGGCCAGGCTCGCTCTACAACGTCACAGTCGTCTTCGAGCGGGGAGCCACATATCGCCTGAAGATGGCGAAAGCGGGCGTCGGCACTCGTGTTGCCTCTGAAAGTGACGCGTACCTCACCACTGTCGGCAGTGAGAACGTTACTGTCGCAAAGGGCGACGACGAAGAGATTGTGCTGGAGGTTCGGGACGCGTACAACAACCCCGTAAGCGATGTCGAAGTGAACGGCTCAGTCGATGGGAGTAACGCGGGGTCGCTTACCACGGACACAGAGTCATCCGACAGCGACGGTCGCGTCAGGTTCGTCTACGAGACAAGCCAGTCGACGACAACTGGAACAGCCACCGTCCAGTTCAGCCTCGACGAGATCAATGGTTCGTTCGACGGCGAATCTCCTGAAGACGTCTCAGTGCCGGTGACAGTGACGGAAGCGAATCCCGGATCTGGGGGCGGGTCCGGCAACACAGGTCTCATCTACAACGAGGACGCTATTGCCCTCAACAGCAATGGGAACACTGATGGGGGCGTTGATGGGGGCGTCCAGTTTAGTGTCACCAATGAATTAGGCGAGGAGATCACAATAACGACGGTGGCAATCGACCCGGTTAACGACGATATAATCCGACTCAGTGACACCTTTAGCAACGACCGTGACCCAGCACCACAAGAGAACGAAGTATATATTCAGGCAGACACTAACGGATATACCGACTTCGGTGGCGGAACAGATGTCCCACGGACTGTTGATGTCGACAGTGATGGCAGCCTGAACGGTCCAAACCCAGTGCTGTCCGATACGTCAACGGCGACATTCCACCTGTTCGAGTTTATTCAGGATACCTTGTTTGGCTCTTCCGAGATAGATATGACTGGAGAGAGCGTCACGATAACCGTCACCTACGAGCTATCGAGTGGTGGTACCGATTCGAAGATGTTCACCGTCACTCCCGGAGGTGCGAACACGAACGAGCAACCGAACGCCGACTTCACGATAACCTCTGACGGGTCGGAATCGAATGGCAAGTGGGACTTCGACGCCAGCCCGTCCAGCGATCCGCAAGGCGACATCGTGACCTACGAATGGGATTTCGACGAAGACGGTATCTTCGAAACGACCGGCCAGACAGTAGAAAAGAAAAGAGTGGACTCCGGCACAGTGGTCGCACTCCGCGTCGTTGACTCAGAAGGGAATGCCGACACTGTCCGCAAAGAGGTTCCGTAACGGCCGTTCTCACCGCCCCTCAGCAGAGACTCACGGTAATGTAGACGACGCCGTCAGCGGTGGCCGCACCGACGCCGATGTGGTTCGCGTTCGCCACGTACAACGTGTCACGGGGGCCAGAGAGGTCGAACCAATGGTCGGCGACGGCGTCGGCCGTCCGAGTCGCGTTCGCGCCGTTGGGGTCGACGCTCGTGACCAGTTCGAGGTCGGTTACCGGGCGGATGTACGCGTTTCCTTCGTGGCGGAGGCGACACTGCTCGGACAGTCCGGCGGCCGCGTACCGGTCCGCCGTGTCTGACCCGTTCGCGATCGGTGAGGCCGACCCCTGCGCGGCCATTCGCTCGCTGTGGTTGCCGGCCATGGCTGACAGCGTCTGTCCGGTTTTGGTCTCATCCGAGAGGGAGCCGTCGAAGGCGTCGTTGGCAACCGGGTTGCCGCGTCGGTCGTTGATCGCCGCCACAAGCCGGTCTTCGAGGCGGACCGTATCGATAGCCGTCCCCGAATCAGCTGGCGTGGTCTGTGCCGCGTCCGGGGTCGCGGTCGGTTCTGCGGACTGCGTCACTCCGGCCGCAGTCGCCTCGGTACTCGGCGTCACCGGTGACGCACTTTCTGCACTGGGCGTCGCTGCCAGTGACGGCTCCGTGGATTCCGCCGGCGCTGACTCGGTCGCGTCTGCACCAAGCGTCCCTTCGACTGCTACTCCTGCGAGTCCCGAGACACTGAGTGCCGCCAGAACAATCAATCCGAATGTGATGACCGATCTGTTCATGTGAAACGTTCCTGTCCTGTTCCGAGAGATGATAGCTGAGATACAGTTCTCTCGGGACTGGGTCGAACGGCGTAGATTCGGCTCTCTCTCCACAAATATGTTTGGACAGAATCGGCGTTCTGATTACCAGCGACGAAAACCTGCCCGTAAACATCTTTACTGTGGCTGCGTGTGCTGAGGTATGGGTGACCTGTCGCGGCGCGGCTTCGGGGCCTCGGTGCTCGCCGCGCTCTCCGCCGGCTGTCTCGGGAATCGACCGACACAGGAGTCCGAGACGACGCCAGTTCCGGAACCGACAGCGTCACAGCGTGCTGCTACAACTGACCACGCCGGGGCTGCCTCGACGCCAGCGGCGGACAGTGCTGCGGCTTCAGCGGACCCCCCGACAGCACAGCGCGCCGAGGCGTCGCAGACGAATAGCTCGACGGAAACGTCGGCACGGCTGCAGGTCGAAACCGAGACACCGACGCCGACACCCGAGCCGAACCACCGGTCGGTCGATACGACGTTCCGGCTGGAGGAAGACGAGTACCAGGATTTCACGGTCGAGGCGACCGGCCAGACGACGCTCACCTACGACCTCATCGTTCGGCGTGGCCCGGCCGTCGATGTCATGCTGTTCACCGAGGAAGAGTACCGGGCGTTCCAGAGCCGCTACCGGGCCAGATACGCCGGTGAGGTGTCGCGGTTCCACGAGACGAACATCCGCGACAAGCGGATCACCATCTCGCCGGGGACGTATCGGCTCGTAGTCAACAACACCGACTGGTCGCGTGCCGTTCCGTCACCGGATGAGCCGTACGACGTTCTCGAAGGCGAATGCATGGTCGATTTCTCTTTTAGTACGGAACCGGCGACCAGCGAGTAACTGTCCCACAGAGAGTTCGCGGCCCATCGGCGCAATACTAGTCAACCGTCGAAAAGCCAGTCGACAAGCCCATATACATCCACGCTGACGCTAGACTCATGACTGCAGTCGGTATCGACGCCATGGAGATCTGGACCGGGAAGCTCAAACTTGACCTCGCGGAGACGTTCGCGCCGGCTCAAGGAGACGACCCGGGGAAGTACACGAAGGGGCTCGGCCTGCGCGCGTCGTCGTTCCCGGACGTGTACGAGGATATCGTCACGATGGGGGCGAACGCGGCCCATCGCCTGATGGAGCGCAAGGGGCTGACGCCCGAGGACATCGGCCGGATCGACGTGGCGACCGAGAGCGCCTTCGACAACTCGAAGCCTGTCTCGACGTACATCGCGGGCTGTCTCGAACAGGTGTACGACGAGAACTTCCACCACGCCAACAAGGGCGAGCGGAAGTTCGCCTGTATCTCGGGGACACAGAGCCTTGACGACGCCTACAACTGGATCCGCGCCGGACGGAACCGCGGCCGAGCCGCACTCGTCATCGCAACTGACACCGCACTGTACGCCCGCGACGACCCCGGCGAGGCCACGCAGGGGGCCGGCGCGGTGGCGATGCTCGTCGATGAAGATCCGAATCTGGTCGAACTCTCGACCGAACAGGGGTACGGCAGCGCCGACGAGACTGACTTCCTCAAGCCCAATCAGCAGTTCCCGTCCGTCGACGGCAAGCGCTCGGTGAACGTCTACCTCGCCCGTATGCGCGAGGCGCTGGAGGACTTCGCGGAGGTGGCCGGCGACATCCACCCGGGCGACTACGAGATGATTCCGTTCCACACGCCGTTCCCGGGGATGGTCCGGAAGGCCGCGGCACTCGGCTACCGACACATCATCCGCGGCACCGACGTGGGCGACCTGATGGCCGAGGAAATCGGTCACCAGCCCATGCGCGCGGACTTCGAGACCGACGACGAATTCCACGCCGCTATCAAGGAGTACACCGACGCACTCACGGAAACCGAGCGCTATCAGGACTGGTACGCTAACACCATCGAACCGACGCTTGCGATCTCCCGCGAGGTCGGCAACTGGTACACCGGCTCCGTCCACATCGCCCGCGCCGCCGGCCTGAAACACGCCCGCGAGAGCGGACTGGATCTGGACGAGGCCCGTTTGTTAGTTGCCTCCTACGGGTCCGGCGCACAGGCGGAAGTCCACGCTGAGACCATCGTCCCCGGGTGGGAGGAGGAAATCGGCGCGCTCAACATCGACGAGCAGATACGGAACCGCTACGACCTCTCCTTCGCCGAGTACGAACAGGTCCACGACGTCCATAATCACGAGACCGAGACCGATGTCGAGGAGTTCACCGCGCCCGAAGACGAGTTCGCCTTCGACGGCTGGGGCCGGATGGGTGAGCGGAAATATCGGTACGTGGAGTAGCGAGAGGCACGACCGAAGGGAGTGGCTCTCGAGTCGGAACGGCGACCGCAGGGAGCCGTGGAGAATAGCGAGAGCCCGAGCGAAGCGAGGGGTCTCGTACAGACGAGCGGCGCAGCCGCGAGAATAGCGAGGTTCGGAGCGAGCAGCACGAGCGAGAACCTCGAAATGCGAACGGGGAACGGAGTGACCCGTGAGCAGCGAGGGGTATCCCATCTATTGTCGTGGATACGTGGAATTCTATTTGTGCTGCACTGGACAGTATACACTACCCGACTACGGCTTATCGTTGTTGAGGCGGCTAATACTGTCGTCGAGAGACACAGAGAGGGTTCCCCCACTGTTGTAGTATTGAAGCGCAAGCATCGTCCCGACGAATGAGGCAGCAACAAGAAGTCCAAAGCCGGCGAACGCCCAGAGGATAAGATAGTCCAATTGCACCATGCGTGGACATGACACCTCGGTATCAAAGTAGTTCTCCCTAGAAACTCTGCAGTCCGGCGGAGCAGTTGTGTCACGCTGTCCGGTGAACAAAGAGATCGCAGTCACGACAACAGTCGTTTTCCAGAGAGTACGTCGACGGGCGCGAAACAGCACGGCCGGAACCGGCGCGCTCAGGGAAGACTCCGCAGCCCGCCGAGCAGGTCCTCCAGATCGATATCGGTGATCGCAAGGGAGAAGTCGTCGATGCGGGCGAGGTCCTGTGCGTGCTCCCAGACCGCCTCGTCGTCAAGCCCGTGGAGGATAACCGCGTTCGGCGTCGGTGAGACGACACGGAGCGCGACCAGCGGGGATTCGCCGCGGGTCACGTTCGTGAACACGAGGGCGCGGTTCGTCGACTGCCCGTATAGCTGGTAAAACTCGTCCGAGGAGAGGCGCGTGATGGCGGCGATGGAGTTGATGACGGTGTGGCCCGCGACGGTGTCCTGACTGCCCCGGAACAGTTCTTCGGCGTCGATAGCGTCGTAGACGCGCTCGACGCCGACGTTGGCGGAGTACTCGCGGAGGTCGTGGACAACGTCGCTGTCGAACCCGGCCGAGAGCACGCGGGCGTGCTGGCGGATGTGGTCGCCGCCGCGGTTCTCGTCGATATCGAGCAGTGCGACGACGAGTCGCCTGACCACGCCGATACCGGGGTTGTCGCGCCGCCCGCTCTCGTAGTCCGAGACCACGGACGGAGAGACGTCGAGTTCGTCGGCGAGTTCGGTCTGTGCAACGTCGAAGTCAGTGCGCCACTTCCGCAGGGTCGCCCCTGGGTCGTCGCTCAGTGCCACCTCACCCGCCATTTTCTCCGCGAGGTCGTCGCGTGCGCCCCCTGCCATTAGTTCACACGCTGGAGGGTCGCGAATAAAAGGGTATCGGAACCACGGGCGCTTACCGGCGGGCGGTCAGTTCGACCGCAGCGAGGACGCCGTTTGTGGGAGCGTGAACGACGCGCACTTCGATGCTATCGCCCGGGTCGACAGTGCCGCCGCCGGCGTTCAACTGAAAGGTGATTGCCCGGCCCGCTGACCACCGCTTGCCGCCATTGGCGATGACACCGCCGACACAGTAGTCGTAGACGATGTTGTCGGGGTCGTCGGTGTTGCTCGCTGACAGCGCCGTTCCGGAAACTGGCAGGTCGAGGATGCGGGCGTCGGTGTCTGGCAGTGCAACAGCGATTGCCAGTTCGTCGGCCGGGACCGGGTCGCCGCCGGCGTGTCGAATCGCTACTGTGTTCCCGCCGCATCCCCCCGACGGGCCAGTCACGAAGTTTCCGGTCGAGCGGGCGACGGTGGGCGTCCGCTGGTCCAGGTCGGTAGTCGCAGTGAGTGCGAACCCACCGACTGTCGCGGCTAAGAGGACGGTGACCGAGAGCATGAGCACCACGCCAATGACGGGGCTGACGCCGCGACGGTCTCGGCTGAGGCTGGAGGAATACACGACTGGGACGTACTGTCCTCCTTTTCGGTCAAAAGTCTCAGGAGTGGGGGCCCGCTATGAGTCCCCGAACGCGGTCGCGATTGCGGCCCCGACAGTCCCGAAGACGGCCGGGTAGACGATGCCGGCGAGGACAACTGCCGTCAGCAGCGTCGGCGCGCCCTGTCCGGAATCGCCGGCGCTGACAGTAAACAGCACCGCCCCGAGCGCCGCAAGCGGGAGGTAGCCCAGGACGACAGCGGGACCGACACGGACCGCACGGCTGAGGTCAGTTGTCCCGTCGATACGAGCCGTCGCGATCCCTGCGGCCGTCAGCACTGCCGGCGGGAGCAGGTACAGGATCGGCGACAGCGACTCGTTCTCGGCGATGAAGTTGACCGCCGACGTCCCGCCGAGGAAGGGGATGTTGACCGTAACTGTCGTTGTCACGAACTGGGCGTTGAAAAACACCCAGCCGACGATTTTCCAGGCCGCCCGGTCGTCGCCGAACGACTCGGCGATGTTCGTCAGCAGCGCGTCCTGAACGGTGGAGATGCTCAGGGCGTAGACGAGGACGTACGCCAGAACGAACGCCGCGATACCGGCGAGGGCACCGACCGCGTAGCGCTGACGGGGTGTGTCACTCATGACGGTTAGCCCGCGGCCAGTAACGGGGATATGTCTTCTGGCTTGAGGAGCGGTGTGGCTCCGCAATCCCTAAACGCCGGTCGCGCCAATCACGATCCAATGGATTGGACGGAGAAGTACCGCCCGACGACGCTGTCAGAGGTGCGGGGCAACGACAAGGCCCGCGACGCACTCAAGAAGTGGGCGGACACGTGGGACGACCACCGCGAGGCGGTCATCATCCACGGGTCCCCGGGTATCGGGAAGACCTCGGCCGCCCACGCGCTGGCAAACGACATGGGGTGGTCGACCATCGAACTCAACGCCAGCGACTCCCGGACCAAGGACGTTATCAATCGGGTGGCCGGCGAAGCTGCCAAATCCGGCACGCTGACCGCCGGCGGTGGCGGCCGTCGACTCGTCATCATGGACGAGGCGGACAACATCCACGGCAACGCCGACCGCGGCGGCGCGCGGGCCATCACCGCGCTGGTGAAGGAGGCCAGCCAGCCGATGATTCTCATCGCCAACGAGTACTACGAGATGTCAAACGGCCTGCGGAACAACTGTCAGGACATCGAGTTCCGGGACGTCTCGCCCCGCTCTATCGTCCCCGTCCTCCGTGATCTCTGTCGCCAGGAGGGCGTCGAGTACGAGTCCGACGCGCTGCAGGAACTCGCCGAGCAAAACAGCGGCGACCTGCGGGGCGCGGTCAAGGACCTCCAAGCTATCGCCGAGACGACGGAGCGCCTGACCGCCGACGACGTGGTGACCGGCGAGCGCGACACGACCGAGGGCATCTTCGAGTACCTCGACGTGGTACTCAAAGAAGCCGGCGCGCAGGAGGCGCTGGAGGCCAGTTACGACGTGGACGAGACGCCCGATGACCTCATCAACTGGATCGAGGACAACATGCCCAAAGACTACGAGGGGGCCGAACTGACCCGGGCCTACGAGTTCCTCTCGAACGCCGACCAGTGGCTCGGCCGCGTCCGCGAGACACAGAACTACTCGTTCTGGCGCTACGCCGGCGACAACATGACCGCGGGCGTCGCCGCGGCGCGGGACGGGACCAAGGGCGGCTGGACCCGCTACGGGCCGCCGAGCTACTGGTCGAAACTCGGTCGGTCGAAAGGAACCCGGAACACACGGGACTACGTCGCCCAGCAGATAGCCGCCATCGACGGCGTCTCGATGCGGACCGCCCGCCGGGAGATCATGCCCTTCCTCTCGACGATGACCCACCACTGTCGGAACCGCGAGCTAACGGTGGCGATGGCGGCGACCTACGATATGGAGGCCGAACACGTTTCCTTCGTCACCGGATCGGGCAAGGACACGAACAAGGTGCAAGACATCGTCGCTGACGCCGAGGCGCTCAAGGAGGAAGCCGCCGTCGAACACTCCGGCGGAGTTTTCGAGGGGGCGAGTGCGGACGGCGGTGACGGAGCGGGTGTGGCGGATGGCGACGAAACCGCCGACGCTGACGAGGAGAACGGCGACCAGCAAGTAACGCTTGCGGCCGACGACGAAGCAGGGTCCGATGACACCGGAGCAAGCGATGCGGCTGACAGCGACGATACCGAATCCGCGAGCGAGGCGGCCGAAGACGACGACCAGCAGTCCGGCCTCTCTGACTTTATGTAGTCACCGCCCGGTCGTGCCGAGACCGGGAATCGCGACACGGTCTTCGACGTACTCCATCAGGAGCGACGCCGAGATGACCAGCGCCAGGTACAGCAGGCCGGCGAGGACGAACAGCTCCGTATAGCGGTAGGTCTCACTGGCGATAGAGTCGGTTCGCTGGAACAGTTCGCGGACGGTAATGAAACTCGCGAGCGAGGAGTACTTGATGAGGTACACCAGTTCGTTCGACCAGCCCGGAATCGCGTAGCGCAGGCCCTGGGGCAGGACGACGTGCCGGATTCCATCGACCTTCGAGAGGCCGATAGCGCGCGCGGCGGTGAGTTGCCCCTCCGGGACGGAGTTCAGCGCTGACCGAATGTACTCCGACTGGTAGGCGGCGCTGTTAAGCGTGAACGCGATGACGGCCACCCAGAACGCCTGTGCGGGGATGAATCCGGTCCCGACGGTGGGTAGCTCGCGGATGATCGTCGTCAGCGGCGTCGCGAAGTAGAGGACGAACAGCTGAGCGAGCAACGGCGTCCCGCGGAACAGTTCGGTGTACCCCAGCGCGACCGAGCGGGTGGCGCTCCCGCCGTACACTCGGGCGACGCTGAGCGGGACGGCGATGACGAACCCGAGGGCGATACCCAGCAGCGTCAGCAGTATCGTCGCCCACACGCCGGTCGCCAGCGGTGGCAGGTAGGGGATCGACGCCGCCAGGAACTCGAAGAAGCCGGCGACCCAGCCGACGGGGAACCCGACCGGACCGAGACTCGCCGCGAGACCGCCAAGCGTCGACGCGGCCGACTCGAACGGTGCCGTCGGGAAAAACGACGTGTTGCGCTCGATGAGCGCGCCGTCCAGCAGGAAGTCGTTCGTCCAGCGCACGACGAGCCACGTCCAGAAAGCCCCGACAGTCAGCAGCGTCAGCGGCTGGTCGGTCAGTCCGGCGGCACGGGCGCGGATCGTTCGGCCGGTCGTCGTGGACTCCGGCGTCCCCATCGGTCACTCCCCCTCGTGGGTCGTCTCCAGGCGACTGAGGAACTCGCCGGTTCGGGCCGCCTGCGGGTTCTCGAACAGCTGTTCCGGCGGGCCGTGTTCGACGATTTCACCGTCGTCGAGGAAGATGATGTCCGACGCCGCCGACCGCGCGAACCCCATCTCGTGGCTGACGACGAGCATCGTGATGCCCTCGGCGGCGAGGTCGCGCATCACCGCGACGACTTCCCCGACGAGTTCCGGGTCGAGCGCGCTGGTCGGCTCGTCGAACAGCAGGAGCTTCGGGTCCATGGCGAGCGCGCGGGCGATGCCGACCCGCTGTTTCTGGCCGCCTGAGAGTTCGGCGGGGTAGGAGTCAGCCTGATCCAGTAGCCCGACCTGTTCGAGGTGTTCGTAGCCTTGCTCCTGAGCCGCCGCCTTGTCCATGCCGCGGACTTTCCGCAGGCCGAGCGTGACGTTCCCCAGCGCGGTGAGATGGGCGAAGAGGTTGAAGTCCTGGAACACCATGCCGACCTGTTTCCGGAGTTCGTTCACGTCGGTGTCGACATCGGTGACGCACTCACCATTGAGGTAGATGGCACCGCCGTTAATCTCGGTGAGACGGTTCACACAGCGCAGCATCGTCGACTTGCCGCTCCCGCTGGGGCCGATGACCACGTCGACGTCGCCGGCGTCCATCTCGAAGCTGACCCCGGAGAGCACCTGTTCCTCGCCGTAGGACTTGTACACGTCGTCGAGTTCCAGCAGCGGATCGCTCATGCACGCTCACCGCCGGGGATGCTGAAGTGATCGTCGACGTAGTCGAGCGAACGGTTCGTCACGAACGTGAGAACGAAGTAGATGAGGCTCACAGTCAGGAAAATCTCAAGCGCGGCCGTGCTCTGACCGCCCTGATAGAGGTTCTGGCCGACGGTCAGCAGTTCGCCGAGGCCGATGACGATGGCGATACTCGTGTCTTTCAGGACGATCGTGAACTCGTTTTGGAAGCCGGGCACGCTCCGGCGCAGCGCCTGCGGGACGACTACGCTGCGGATCGCCTGCAGTCGGCCCATGCCGACGGCGCGAGCGGCTTCCAGTTGCCCCTCGTCGACGCTCTGGAGCGCGCCACGGAATATCTGTGATTGATACGCGGCGCTCCGGAGTCCGAGCGCGATAGTCGCCGTCACGAAGGCGCTGCTCGACACCGAGAGACCGAAGAACAGCAGGATAATGATGACGAGCAGTGGCGTCCCGCGGAGGACGACACCGGCCGTCTCGACGGCGCGTTTGAGTGGGCCGCGGCCGTACACCTCGACGGCGCCCGCCGGGAACCCGAGCAGAAAGCCAAGCAGGATGCTCGCCGCTGTCAGGGCGACCGTGACACCCGTACCGACGAGTAGCAGGTCGAGGTTCCCGACAACGAACGCCCAGTCACTCTGCAACGGGAGGGGTGGCATCGGTTACTGCTGGCCGAACCACTTGTTCGTCAGGTCCTGGTAGGTGCTTCCATCCCTGACGGTGGACAGGCCGTCGTTGAGTGCCTGCGTGAACTCGTCGTCGCCATCGCGGACGCCGAAGCCGAAGTTCTCGCCCGTCTCGTAGGTGAAGGCGATGGTGACCGGGCGCTGGGCGGCGAATGTCTGTGCGACCGGCTCGTCGATGACGACGGCGTCGATGTTGCCGTTTTGGAGGTCCTCGACAGCCAGCACGTAGTTGCCGTAGGAGTTGTAGTTCGACTCGTCGAGGTTCCCCGGTTCGATGAGCTCTGACTGGACCGTGCTCTCGCCAGTTGTCCCCTTCTGTGCGCCGATGGGGCGTCCGGAGAGGTCCGACAGAGACTCCGGCGAGAAGTCGCCGTCTTCACGGACGACGATTGCCTGATTGGAACTGTAGTACGGGTCGGTGAAGTCGATGGTCTCGTCGCGCTCGTCATTGATAGTCATCCCTGCGGCGACCACGTCGATGTTCTCGTTGGTCAGCGCCGGAATCAGGGACTTGAACTCGAACTCTTCCCAGCCGGCCAGGGTGTAGTCGGTCTCGTCGACGACCGCTTCAAGCAGGTCGATATCGAACCCGACGAGTTCGCCGTCCTGCTTCATCTCGAACGGGGGGAAGCCCGGTGCAGTTCCGGCAGTGATTTCGGTAGTGCCGTCATCACCGCCACCGCCGCCGCCGAAACAGCCGGCGAGCGATACGGTCACTGCAGTTCCACCGACCGTGGAGAGATACTGGCGTCGTGAAAGGCCGTCGTCTGACATAATCCCCACCACACGACAGACCGGAATATATCTTACGTGTTAACCACGGGGGTGGTACTCGTGTTCAATCGTCTGCGCGTGCCGTGTGCTGGCTGTCGGCTGATTGCACCGACGGCGACTCCGCCGTATCGGTGTAGGCCCACGCCGTCGCCGCGACCATCGCCCCGAAGATGAGTTGTGCAGCCCCGTGGTGGAGGACCTGCGCCGTGGCACCGAAGTTGAAGATGGTGTTTGCGCCGAGGAGGACCTGCACCGGGAGCACGACCGTGGCGACGCCTGTTGCGAGCTTGATCCGCCGGCTGTACTCACCGCGCCACGCGGCGATGGTCGAACCGAGAATACCGAAGCCGGTGATCATCGCGACTAAACGGTGGAACCACTCGACGAAACTCGCCCAGTTTGCGGGGAACAGACCCATCCAGCCGTCACAGAACGGCCAGCGTGCCTCACAGGTCAGCCCGGCGCCGATAGCCCCGGTGTACACGCCAAGCAGGATGAGTGCGAACGTCAGCACCGTCGTCGTCGCCACCAGTCGGCGGAAACGGGTGGTCATACCTAGCACTTCGGTTGCACGTACTTATGCTCTCTTTTCGCGCTCTGCCGACGAGTACAATTATCTTTGCTGATATTCCCGGAGTCATCTTTATCTACAGGTGCCCTGGAATGGAACATAGCTAGCTTATGTTCGAACAGATCCGCACCTACATCTACGGCCAGGCGTCCCGTTCTTCGGACGCTACGGCCCGACGGGCGGACGGCGGTCTCGGCGCGAGTGACGGGCAAGCCCGCTTTCTGGCCGACGCCATCGACCCGGACTCGCCACGCCTCGCCGACCGCTTCGACGACCCGGATAAGGCCGCTACCGGGACCCAACACGTCGAGCGGCAGTTCGAACTCGAACCTGACGAACTCCGAGCGCTGATCGACGAATACGAAACCGCCGGAATCAGCCAGAGTGAGTTCATTGCGGCCCAGGGCTTCGTCACCGAATCGCTCGTCGAAGGCGCGTTCGAGCAGCTTCGGGACGAACTCGGCCCGGATGCACAGGCCGCTATCGACTCCGTCGAGGCGGAGCTCCAAGAAGGGCTGGAAACGACACAGTCTGTCTCACAGGCCGGTATCGATGCGTTCACCGACTCTGTGGCGGACAGTGGCTCCGGCACGGGACTCGACTACCACAGCGTGTTGCAGCATATCGGGACACCGCTCTTTATTCTGGATACGAACGGTGATATCCTCAGCTGGAACCGTTCGATCGAAAACCTCACCGGCGTCTCCGAGGCCGAAGCAAAGGAGATGGAGATGGCGAGCATGGCGTTCTATCCGGACGGCCGACGCGGGAAGACTCTCGCCGACAAGGTTCTCGACGCCCCGGAGACGACCCACACGGAGTACGACGTGCCGAAGGTCGAGGACGAGGAGTTCACGCTGTACCGCGACACAAGCGTGATGGCCGACCAGCACGGGAACGAACGCCACATCTCCTTTAGCGCTGCCCCGATTTACGACGACGACGGCGAACTCATCGCGGTCGTCGAAATGGTCCAGGACCGGACTGACGAGGCCAACCGCCACGAGGCCGTGACGAGTCTGGTCGATGAGATCAAATCGACCATGGCCGCGCTCAAGAACGGCCGCCTCGACGCCCGGGCGTCGTTCGACCGGACCGACGGCGGCGAGTACGTCGACGACCAGTTGTACGAAGTCGTCGGCTCGCTCAACGATATGGCCGAACAGGTCGAGCAGTTGGCGGACCAGGTGGACGCACAGGCGCAACAACTTGCGACCACTATCGAGCAGGCGAATTCGTCCGCAGAGGCTGTTGAAAGCCGGGTTACCGAACAGACCGACTCCCTTACCCAGGCGGCCGACAACATCCAGGATATCGGGGCTGGGATGGAAGAGGTCGCCGCGACGTCTAGCGAAGTGGCGTCGGCAGCACAGCGTGCGAAGGCGGCCGCGGAAGACGGGTCAGACGCCGGCGAAGCTGTCATGGACGTTACCGACGGGCTCGCCGAGACGAGCGAAGACCTCGTGGACACCGTCACAGACCTCGACGACCAGATGGACGAAGTGAGTGAGATCGTCGAGATAATCGCCGACGTGGCGGAGCAGACGAATATGCTCGCCCTGAACGCCAACATCGAGGCGGCCAGAGCCGGCGAAAGCGGGAGCGGGTTCGCTGTCGTGGCTGACGAGGTGAAGACGCTCGCTAACGAGACGAGCGAGTACGCGTCCGAGATATCGACGAGTATCACCACGATTCAGGACCAGGCGTCCGAGACGGCCGAGATGGTCGAGACGTCACACGAGCAGGTCGAGCACGCGGAATCCGAGATCGCGGACGCCCTGGATGCGCTGGACGAGATTTCCGACGCCGTCGAGGAAGCGACGCGAGGCATCCAGGAGGTCGCCGACGCCAACGACGATCAGGCGAGCGCTATCGAGAACGTGACTTCGATGGTCGAAGACGCACAGAACCACGCTCAGGAGGCCGAAACGGCGACGAAGGAGATCGTCGAAGCGACCGACCGACAGGAAGACGCGGTCACCGAACTGACCGACCGGGTCGGCGAACTCACCAACACGAACTGAGGTCCGCGGCCGGTCCATCGGGCGGGTCCCCGGCGGCGGCTGTTTTCCAATTGATGGGACACGACCGGGGCAAAAACCGCTGCAACAAGCCGACATTCGACAACCGTCGTTGTACCGCTCGTCCGTTGACGGTAAACTTGTCTTTTTTACAGTAGGGTTCGACATCCGGATATGGGAC
The DNA here is from genome assembly GCF_000827835.1 of Haloarcula sp. CBA1115. Classification (NCBI taxonomy): domain Archaea; kingdom Methanobacteriati; phylum Methanobacteriota; class Halobacteria; order Halobacteriales; family Haloarculaceae; genus Haloarcula; species Haloarcula sp. CBA1115. The sequence continues at coordinate 814,953 of NZ_CP010529.1, forward strand.
TTGACGAGGATGCACTGGAGTACCACCGGAGCAAGCCGCCGGGGAAGATAGAGATTGCGACGACGAAGCCGACGAACACACAGCGAGACCTCTCGCTGGCGTACTCGCCCGGCGTGGCCGCACCGTGTGAGGAGATCGACAAAGATCCCGAGAAGGCCTTCGAGTACACCGCGAAGGGGAACCTCGTGGGCGTCGTCTCCGACGGGTCCGCCGTGCTCGGCCTCGGCGACATCGGCCCGGAAGCCGGGAAGCCGGTCATGGAGGGGAAGGGCGTGCTGTTCAAGCGCTTCGCCGACATCGACGTGTTCGACGTGGAACTGGACACGGACAACGCCGAGGCGATGATACAGACGGTGGAGGCGATGGAGCCGACCTTCGGCGGTATCAACCTCGAAGACATCGCCGCCCCGGAGTGTTTCGAGGTCGAGCGCCGACTCAGCGAGAAACTCGACATCCCGGTGTTCCACGATGACCAACACGGGACCGCGATCATCTCCGGCGCGGCGCTGGTCAACGCGGCCGACATCGCCGACAAGGATCTGGAGGAGCTGGAGGTCGTCTTCTCCGGGGCCGGAGCGTCCGCTATCGCCTCGGCGAAGTTCTACGTCTCCCTGGGCGTCTCGAAGGACAACATAACGATGTGTGACTCCTCGGGCATCATCACCGAGGAACGAGCGACCCACGAGGAACTCAACCGATTCAAACAGGAGTTCGCCCGCGACATCCCCGAGGGCGACCTCGCCGACGCGATGGACGGGGCCGACGTGTTCGTCGGGCTCTCCGTCGGCGGCATCGTCGACCAGGAGATGGTGCGGTCGATGGCCAGCGACCCCATCATCTTCGCGATGGCAAACCCGGATCCGGAGATCGGCTACGAGTCGGCCAAGGCCGCCCGCGACGACACGGTCATCATGGCGACCGGCCGTTCGGACTACCCGAATCAGGTCAACAACGTCCTCGGGTTCCCGTTCATCTTCCGCGGCGCACTCGACGTGCGGGCGACCGAAATCAACGAGGAGATGAAAGTCGCAGCGGCCCGCGCGCTGGCCGACCTCGCAAAGCAGGACGTGCCCGACGAGGTCGTCAAGGCCTACGGCGACCAACCCCTGCAGTTCGGCCCGGACTACATCATCCCGAAACCGCTGGACCCGCGGGTCCTGTTCGAGGTGACCCCCGCCGTCGCCGAGGCCGCCATCGAGAGCGGCGCGGCACGGACGAATATCGATACGGAGGCCTACGTCGAAGAGCTCGAAGCGCGGCTGGGCAAGTCCCGCGAGATGATGCGCGTCGTGCTCAACAAGGCCAAGAGCGACCCCCAGCGGGTCGTGCTCGCCGAGGGCCACGACGAGAAGATGATCCGCGCGGCCTACCAGCTGGTCGAACAAGGAATCGCCGAGCCGGTCCTCATCGGTGACGCCGACCGCATCGAGTCCACGCGCCGGAAGTTCGGCCTGGAGTTCGACCCCGTCGTCGTCGACCCCGAGACAGCCGACGTGGCAGACTACGCCGACCGACTGTACGAACTCCGCCGGCGGAAAGGCATCACCCGCCGCGAAGCCGACGAACTCATTCGGGACGGGAACTACCTCGGCAGCGTGATGGTCGAGATGGGTGACGCCGACGCGATGCTGACCGGGCTTACCCACCACTACCCCTCGGCCCTACGCCCGCCGCTGCAGGTCATCGGGACGGCCGACGACGCCGACTACGCGGCCGGCGTGTACATGCTGACGTTCAAGAACCGCGTCATCTTCTGTGCTGACACCACGGTCAATCAGGACCCCGACACGGACGTACTGGAGGAGGTCACCCGTCACACCGGGGAACTGGCCCGTCGGTTCAACGTCGAACCGCGAGCGGCGATGCTGTCGTACTCGAACTTCGGGAGCGTCGACAACCCCGGGACGAAGAAGATCCGCCGGGCGGTCTCGCGCCTGCAGGACGACGACCGCGTGGACTTCCCGGTCGACGGAGAGATGCAGGCCGATACCGCCGTCGTCGAGGACATCCTGCAAGACACCTACGAGTTCTCCGAACTCGACGACCCCGCGAACGTCCTCGTGTTCCCCAACCTCGAAGCCGGGAACATCGGCTACAAGCTCCTCCAGCGGCTGGGCGGCGCTGAGGCCATCGGGCCGATGCTCGTCGGCATGGACAAGCCGGTCCACGTCCTCCAGCGCGGCGACGAGGTCAAGGATATCGTGAACCTCGCGGGCGTCGCCGTCGTCGACGCTCAACAGGAGTAACAGACGCGAGCGTGGCGAGCGTTTTTCGCCGCCGAAAGACTCGCTGCCCTCGTCTTTCGAGCCCTCGTTCGCTCCGCTCACGAGAACCACGTTTTTCAGGGAGTGGTGTGCGAGTGCTGCGAGCACACCCGAGCTGAAAAAGGTGGTAGCGACATCGTGAACCTCGCGGGCGTCGCTGTCGTCGACGCACAGCAGGAGTAGCGACTAGCGACTGCTTTTTTTGAGCTAGGTCGGAATCATCCGTCAAAAAACGTAGCGTTCAGGCCTGTCGCCGGAACGCGATGTCACGTATCGCCTCGCCGTCGGCCGCGGGTCGGTGGGTGGACGAAGAGTGCGTCAATGACCGCCACAGCACCGACAACTGATGCGCCAGCGATCGCTACCTGCATCGAGAGGCCCAGAACGACCGCGGCGACGAGTGTGAGGACGAACACCGCGGGGATGACGGCGAGAACGAGGTCGTGCCGCGTCGGCGACTGACGCGGCAACAGCTGCTCGACGTACTGTCCGCTGAAACCGTCCGGTCCGTCAGTTCTGGTACTCAACGTTGCTCACCTCCCACTGCATACTATCTCATTTCTAATATATAAAATTTGGTCTGTGTGACGTTCCCCAAACGTACGCTAGAATGGTTCCAACTATCTACATAACTTATAGCGATTATCTTCTGTGAAACGTGACTGACAGAGAGCCTCGGAACCACCAGTTACGATGTTTTCTGGCTGTGGTCAGATTTATCCACAGAATCGCGGTCGTATGTGATATTTCAGGTACGACAGCTGTGTGCCGGTCGAAGGGCTGGTACGGCTACGTGCTACTGTCGGCAGCGGCGTGAGAGAATGGGATACCGTGGCCGGCAGGGGTGCCGGTGCGCTCCGTCAGTCAGATGCGCCGCCACGCTCCGCGCGTGATGGCGGCGGGACGCGTTCGTTTACCGTCGGCGCGTCAGGGAGGACACATCGGTCCGGCTCGCCGTTGACGTGAGCGTACTGGTCGGGTGCGTTCGCCAGCGGATGAGCGGGGTTACGGTCGCCGGAGATCCGTGCGGCACGGACCTCGCCGAACCCGTTGATACGTGCCTGGATTCCGCGCCAGTGCAGTCCCGTTGCCGGCGGGACCGACACGGAGTGTGGCGGGTCGTAAGCGGAGCCATGGGAGGCCAGCACCTCCGCGTTCACGTTCTCGGCGAGCTGGTCGTGGTCGATGAGCAGGCCGACGCGGGCGTTGGGCGGGGCCCGTCTCGCAAGCACGTCGAGCCCCAGATGGAGCGCCCGGTACTCCGCGACGTTGTTGTCGGGGCAGGTGTCTGGGACAGACAGCCTGACGACGCGCTCACCGTCGAGCGTTTCGACGACGACACCCAGCCCGCCTGTCGGGCTGTCCGAATCGCTGTCGGGCGATGTCGTGCCGCCGTGGGGCCTGAACGACCCGTCTGTGGCAACGTAGAAGTCTCGATGGTGACTCCGCGGCGGATGCGCGATGTGCGGCGTCGGTGATTCATCGAACAGGTCTCGAAGTGACGGCCGGCCGTAAGCGGCCATAGTTTCCGTTGGGTAAGCAGGGTATTAAATATATTCCCTCGACAGACTTCTCGTCTCAGTACAGCGGTTTGACGGCTTACTGGACGGGCTACTCTCTACTTCAGACCCGCACCCCGTGTCGAATCTGTTAGCTGGTGAGAAAGAGTTATATCTACACAGTTCCATGTTACCAACACACATGACTCCGACGAAAATTCGTGAGCGACTCGAAGAGGCAGAAGGCCGGGTCGACAAAGAGCAGTTCGTCAGCGCGTTAGAGTACGTCCGGGACGACGGTCGCACGCGTCGCTAACCGTATTTTTATCCTGGCTAGCGGAGGCGCGTACTGGGCCTAGCGATGGTGAGCGACGAGACTAGCGGATCTGAGCGATACCTGTTGGGCCACTTTGTGGCCCGGTTCAGTCGTCGGTGAGTTGCCAGCCGTCGCCGACCGATTCGACGACGCCGCGCCGCTCCATCTCGGTCGTGACCTCGCCCAGTCGATTCGGCTGTGCGATCTCTAAATTCGTGCGGCTGACGCCGTGGTACTCCCGCAGTAGCTGACGGATGTCGTCTTCGTTATGGGTCTGCTGGTCGCTCTTTTCCATCACGCCTGCGACGAGTTCGACCATGTCCTCGACGAAGTTCCAGGGGTAGACGACCCAGGTCCACTCCTCAAGGCGCTCGCCGACGAACTCCGGCTCGTGGTCGCTGGTCTGGAGCAACTGGAGCGTCGCTGTCCGGACGCTGCTCGGGTTTCGGTCGCGCACGCACTCGGCGGCCGTTTCGATGGACTGGCCAGTGTCGGCGATGTCGTCGACGACCAGCACGTCCTTCCCCTCGACCGCGCCGTCAGCCAGCGGGTATTTCACCTGCGCCTCCTCGCCTTTCGCCGCGGTCCCGACGTAGTGTTCGACTTTCAGGCTCGCCAGGTCGTCCAGCCCGAGGAAGTCACAGAGACAGCGCCCGCCGAACCAGCCGCCCCGTGCCAGCGCGACGACCACATCGGGTTCGAACTCGGCGGCCTTCACGTCGTCAGCCACGTCTCGACAGAGGCCGTAGATGTACTCCCAGTCGGTGATGGTACACGAGAACTCATCCGGTAGCTCGCCCATACGAGATGGCGTGTGTGGCCGGACTTAACCGTTGCATATTCCGCATCAGTTGCCGAGCACGGTTGAACCGCTACGCGTTCGGGTCGCCTTTCCGGAACTCCCGGAGGAGGACCGTCGCGTAGCTCCCCTTTGGCAGCGAGAACGAGAACGTCAGGTCGGCGTCGTCGCGCTCGACACCGAGGTCCGTTCGGAGCAGGATGGCCCGCCGCGTCCCGTCGCTGTCGAACGCGCCGGGGAGGTCGAAGTCGCCCTGTTCGAGGCCGACGTCGTCGAGGACTTCACGGGCGATGTCGCCCGGTTCGCCACTGCCCAGCTCAGTATCGGTCCCGACCAGCGGCGCGGTGACAAACGCTCTCCCGCGCTCGCAGTGGCGCTCAACGGTCGACAGCCGCTTGGCAGTGACTTCCTGGGTGCGGTCGGCGTCCGGAATCGGGAAGGCCTCGGGTGCGTCGCTGTCACGGAAACAGACTATGTCGCCTTCCACGGGCCGGTCGAAGGGGAGCCCGCGGTCCAGCCGCTCGGAAAGGATGCGGTTGAAGACGTAGGACTGGGCGGCGTTGACGAACAGCGACTGGAGGTTCGACGGCAGCACCTCCAGCGCCTCGCGGAAGTCCGCCGGCTCGCTGGCTCCGTTCTCGACCAGCCGGTGACAGATGGAGCGCTCGTAGCCCAGCGCGCCGGGCAGCCTGTCCAGCGCGCCGGCCCAGTCGTGGGTTTCGTCGACGTATGCTCGCGCCTCCTGCGTCGACTCCGGTTCGCGCTCGTCCGGGTTTCCGACGTAGGCGAGGACTGCGTTCTTCCACTCGCCGCGGGCGATGGCCAGCCCGACCTCGTGGGTGACCGGCCGGCGAGACCCGAACCGCTGCTGGCCGAAGTAGTTGGGGACGCCGACCGTCGTGTCGCCGTCTGGCAGCGTGGCGTCGCTGGACCGGGCCCTGTCCCCCGTCGGGTCCTCTCCGCTGGCGAACGCCTGCAGGTCGGCCACCACGCTGGCGGCGTTGTCGGTGTTCTCGGTGTCCCGGACGACAATCTCGAAGGCATTGCCCGCCAGATCGCCGAAGAGGATGGGGCGGCCGGCGCGGCCGATAACCTCGATGTCCGTGCCGCCGATCTCCGGCAGGTCCTCGGCTGCGACTCCCTTTACCGAGAACAACTGGGTCGTGACCGCGCGCTTGTCTTTCGTTCCCGCCCACGACACCCGCTCGCGGGAGATACCCAGCCTGTCGGAGAGTTTGCTGGCAAAGTCGTTGGTCTCCCAGTTACGAAGCTCCGCCCGGAAAACGAGATGCGGATACGCCCCGGTGTCGGCGTCGACCGGTTCGGTGCCGAACGCCTCCAGTTCCCGAACCCGGAAGTCCGCAGGGGAAGCGCGGAGGTGGCCGCCCACCCCGTCGGCGTCGCTGACGTAGTACTCCATACCGACCGCTCGCTCGATTGGGTGGGCCGCTTGCATTGTGTGGCTGTTTGCGGGTCAGCGCTTAGGGCTGGCGTTTGCGGACGCACCCTCGTTTTACGCCGTTCCTCGCACCTAGTGTTATCACGACACACAATCTAGCTGTTTACAGGTCGTGGCTATGCGGGCGACCGGAGAGCACCACGATGCCAAAGCTAGCATGCGAGAGTTGCGGACGAGAGATAACGTTCGACAGGGACGGTCAGGAGTCCCGCGCGCCGATGCGGTACTGTCCACGCTGTGGCGAGGAGTTCCCGCCGCGCGACGAGTGGTAGGCCGGCACGGCGATTATCTGTAGGCCTCGAACTCCCGGCCGAAGATAGCGAAGTAGACGACGCCGACGAGGCCGACGACCGTAGCGACGCCGAAGGCCAGTTCCGGACCGGCCTGTATGACGACATCGCCAACGGGCACTGCCCACTCGCTCCCGTAGAGCCAGCCGCCGAGCGCGGCGCTCGGGATGACCAGCGTGTTCCGAAGCAGGTAGTACGTCCCGGTGACGCGGCCGCCAGCGTCCTGTTCTGCCGGGCCGACGATGAGCGCCTTGTGGGCGGGCAGGCCGGCAAAGCGCAGGCCGGAGAACGCGAACAGGAGCACCAGCACCCACTGGTTGCCCGGCGCGAAGATGAGCAAGAGCGGGAACACGGCGTAGACGAGAAAGCCCAGCGCGACGGCGGGCTTGAGGCCGGCCCACTCGGTGAGCTTTGCGACGGGAGCCATCGAGATGATGGCGACGACCATCTCGACGCCGAGCAGGACGCCGAAGAAGGCGTCGGGCCGTAGCTCCACGCCAAAGCCGGTGAACCCCACCGAGAGAAATTCCGTGACCACGATGACGAAAAACACGTACACCATACCGTTGGCGAAGCGGACGAACGTATCGGCGACCAGAAGGGGGCGGAGTGTCGCCGGCATCGTCCGCAGGTCGGCGAGTATCTGGTCGATGCCCTCGAAGGACTTTCCGAGCGTGTCCTCGCTGGCGTCGTAGAGGAAGTGCTGTGCAACGGTGGCGACGAGACCACAGGCCAGCGCGACCAGTAGCACGCGCTGGAACCCATCGACGAAGGTTGCCGTCGTCGCGAGCAGCGCCGCGGCAGCGAGGGGCCCGAGCAAGAAGCCGATGCGGCGGAACATCTCCGTACTGGCAAACCCCATCGCAAGCCGCTGTGACGGGACGCTCTGTTTGACGATGGCGAAGGTCGCACCCAGCCCGAAGGACTTCCAGGCCTGTGCGAGAAAGAGCCCGACGAACACGAGCGTCCACGCCGGCAGCGTCGTCGCGCCGAGCGTGATGTCGCCGACGACCGAAGCGAGATACCAGATACCGAAGCCGACCGTCGCCAGCGTCGCGAAGGCAGTCAGTGCCAGCCGCGAGCCGATGCGGTCCGACACCGCGCCGCCCGGATAGGGATACACCGCGCTGATGAGGTTCCCGACGCTCCCGTACAGGCCGATGACGCCGGCGCTGGCCCCCAACAGCCGCATGTACTCGGGAATGTAACGGCTGGTCATCTGGAACGCGAGGCTGAACGCCAGCATGGACAGCGACAGCACGAGCACGTCCCGCTCCAGCGCGAAGAACTGCCGGAAGGAGTCGAGCAGGTCCACGTCCTCCTCGGCTCCCGTCTCGGTTGCCATTATCGGAGTACAGTTTCTCTAACAACTTAACGCTCGAAGAAGAGGCAATCAGCCTCGGCTGTCCCGCCGGGTCCCTGCTCAGTACGGCAAGACGAACAGCACGACCGCCAGGAACGGCGTGAGCGCGAGCATCATCGCGATAGCGTAGCCGAACATCTCCCGGGCCTTGATGCGGGTGATGGCGAGCAGCGGCAGCGCCCAGAAGGGGTTCAGGAGGTTCGTGTGGGCGTCGCCGACGGCGTAGGCCATCGTCGCCTGGCCAACCGGGACGCCGAGGTTCTGGGCGGCTTCGAGAATCGGCGGCCCGAGGATGATCCACTCGCCGCCGCCGGAGGGAGCGAAGATGTTGACCGTCGCACCGGTGAGCCAGGCGATGACCGGGAACGTCTGTGGCGACGAGACCGAGATGAGCGCGTTGGCCATCAACTGCGCCAGCCCGGAGGTGGCCATCATCCCCTGGATGCCGGCGAAGAACGGAAAGAGCAAGACGATGCCCGACGCGGCGGTCGCCGCCTCGCCGAACTTCTCCCGATAGGTCTGTGGGTCCATGTAGATGAAGATCCCAATCGTCAGGAAGCCGAAATTGACGATGTTCAGTCCGAGCGCGTCGATGCCGGACTGAACGAACTGCGAGGCGACCAGCGCGATGCCGGTCAGGCCGATAATCCCACCGAGAACGCGGCTGTGGTTGATGCGCTCGGCCGGGACCTGCTTGGATGTCGCAGTCGCTTCCACGCCGCCGTCGCTTGCGGACTCGAACAGGTCGTCTTCGGGGATGTAGTGCGTGATGCCCCGTGCCTGGTCGCCGGTCGGCGTGATGACGTAGAGGACGACGAGGGCGTAGGCTATCGAGAGCCCGGTCAGAATGAGGCCGTAGGGGTGGAAGATGGTCTCCGAGGCGGAGACGACAACGTCGATGACGCCCTGCTGGATGAACTCGTTGCCCTCGGTTGCGAGGAGGAGCGGTGCGGACCCGGACAGCCCCCAGTGCCAGGTGAGGCCGAGGCCGAGATAGCCGGCCACGCAGAGGACCGGATAGTGAGCGTCGATGTCGTTCTCGTGGGCGGTCTTGCCCATCTCCCGGGCGAAGATCGCACCGAGGATGAGGCTCAGTCCCCAGTGAACCCAGCCAAGCAGCATCGTCAGCAGGCCGACGAGAACGACCGCCTGTTTCCCGGTGTTGGGAATCTCCGTCAGCCGGCGGATGCCGGCGTTGATACGCGGGTGGTACGCCACGACGAAGCCCGTCATCAGGATGAGGACCATCTGCATCGAGAACGTCAGGAAGGCCCAGAAGCCGTCGTACCAGAACCCGACCATCTCGACAGGGCCGGACCCGGTGAGGCCGACGCCGGCCAGAAACACGACGTAGCTGAGGATGAGCGCGAACAGGAACGGACTGGGCATCCACCGTTCCACCCACGCGGAGAGTCGATAGCCGATACGTTCGAGGGAAGTTTCATCTGTGTTACCAGCCGACATACTGTTGCCACCTCCTCGCGAATATGTCATAAAAGTTTGCTGCTATTTTGTCAGTTCTCCGCTAGTCACCGCTGTGCAGCCACAGTCCTGTGACGCGATTCCGACGACCGGACCGATCCTGACAGATGATTTTATCTCGGGTCCGAAGCAAGTCAGAGTATGTCATACAAAGTCGTCGTCTCTGACACCAAAGTGATGGACGGGGAGACACGGGCGGCGGTGCTGAACGCTGTCGACGCGACTGTCGAAACGATAACGGCGAAAGAGCCGGCGGCAGTCGCACGCGCAGTGAAAGACGCCGACGCGTTAATCGTCGACGCCGGCACGCAGGTCACGGCCGAGGTCATCGACGCCGCCGACTCGCTCAAAGTGGTGGGCCGGGCCGGCATCGGCGTGGACAACATCGACGTCCAGGCGGCAGTCGAGGCCGGCATGGCGGTCGTCAACGTCCCAGAGTACTCTGTCGAAGAGGTGTCGACCCACACGTTCGCGCTCGTACTCGCCTGCCTGCGGAAGATACCCACGTTCGACCGCTCGGTCAAGCGCGGCGAGTGGGAGTGGTCGGTCGGGCAGCCGGTCCGTCGCCTCGCCGGCAGCACCGTTGGCCTCGTTGCCTTCGGCAAGCTCGCCAGCCGGTTCGCCGCGAAGCTCCGGGGGTTCGACGTGGACGTCGTCGCCTACGACCCGTACGTTCCCGAGTACCGGATGGGCGACCTCGGCGTCGAGTCGGTCACGTTCGGGACGCTGCTGGCCGATTCCGACATCGTCTCGCTGCACGCGCCGCTGACCGACGAGACTCGGGGGATGATCGACGCGGACGCGCTCGACCAGATGCGCGACGACGCGCTGCTCGTAAACACGGCCAGGGGCGGGCTCGTCGACGAGACGGCGCTGTACGACGCGCTCGCCGGCGGCGACCTCGGCGGGGCCGGACTGGACGTTCGCGAGGCGGAACCGCCCGGTGACTCGCCGCTGCACGACCTCGACAGCGTCGTCTGTAGCCCCCACGTCGCGTGGTACTCCGAAGCGTCCCGGGTCGAACTGACACAGACCGTGGCCGAAGACGTCATCCGGGTACTGCGGGGCGAGGAGCCGGAGAACCCCGTCGACCCCGAGACCGGCTGGTTCTGACGGTCTCGGCGGCCGAGACGGTTATGTGTCGGCTTCGGCGAGGAGTTCGACCGCAAGTTCGGCCGCCTCGACCGCCGACTCGCCGAAGACGTAGGTTATCGGTTCGATGCCGAACGCGCCGCTGTGGTAGATGACACGGGGGACGCCGCCGCGTTCGCGGAAGGCCGCTTCGAGCCGTTCGTCCCGGTCCTCGTAGCCGGCGTCGAACTCCAGCAGCTCGATGCCCTGCTCGTGGGCGGCGTCGAGGACCGCCTCGTCAGTGCTCAGATTGAGCGCCGCCCGGCGCGAGGGGTCGACGGCCATCGCCGCCAGTATCGTCCCCGCGACGTGTTCCGACGCGCCGAACTCGGGGTTCGACGGGACGTTGACCCGCCCCCGCAGATCGTGAATCCGGCCGGGGACCGCCGCCACGTCGAGGGCGTCCCCGGCGTCCGGCAGCGCCATGCCGACGTTCATCCCCACGTTCGGGATGGCGTCGACGACGACGGCGCTGTCCGCCAGCAGTCGCGTGGCTCGCCGGACCGACGACAGCACGGCCCGTTCCGCTTTCACGGCGGTATCTGTTCCCCGAACACAGAGGTCACAGCCCATCCCCTGTAGCGCCGGCATCTCCTCCTCGTGGACTGCACAGATGGGTCCCCTATCCTCGAACTCCCGTACCAGGGCGAGCAGTTCGCCAAGCACCGCGAACTCGTCCATCTCGCCCGCGGCCAGTCCGTCGGCGATCCGCTCGATAGTCTGTTGCATCCGGGCGTCCTCTCGAAACCGCTCTTCTACGGTGACCGAGCCGCTGCCGTACTTGCTTACTGCGGCCTGTGTCACTCCGAGCTGGTCGGCGATCTCCTGCTGGGTCCACCCCTTCTCGTCGAGTCTCGTGGCGAGCATCGCCCGGGCCGTCGGGAGGAATCGCTCGACCACGATTTCGCTCGGCAACTGCAGTGTCATTGCCAGAAGTGAGGGCCGTAGTTCGTTTAGCAGTTTGGACTACGAAAGCTGCTGGTCGACTGCGGCGTTCTGGAAGCAGACAGCCGGAGGGGCCCGCTCGTACTCGGAGTTCGCCGTGTGCGTCACGAATTACCTTGTTACAACTTGGTTGTATTAGCAGGATATAATACGTCGGAGGTTGTTGTGTTGGCCACCAATGGCGTTCAGCGACCACCTGCTCGACACCGGCGAAGACATCTGGGACGCACAGAAGGACCACCCGTTCGTCCGCGAACTGGCCGACGGGACACTCGACGAAGCGGCGTTCGAGCACTGGGTGAAACAGGACTACCGGTACCTGCAGGACTACGCGCGGCTGTTCGCGCTCGCCGGCGCGACGGCAAACGACGAATCGACGATGACGCACCTGCTCGGGGTCGCCCATCAGGTGCTCGACACCGAGATGGACCTCCACCGGGAGTTCGCGTCGGACTACGGCATCTCGCGTCGTGAGTTGGAGTCTACCGAGAAAGCTCCGACCTGTCTGGCGTACACGAACTTCCTCGTCCGAACGGCCTATGAGGGCCACGAGGCGGAGATCGCCGCCGCGCTGTACCCCTGTATGCAGGGGTACCTCGACGTGGCCGAACACATGGCCGACCTGGCCGACGGTGAGCACCGGTACACGCCCTTTATCGAGATGTACACCAGCGACGACTTTCGGGAGGCGACGGGCTGGTGTCGGGCGTACGTCGACCGCTGTGGCGAGCGCTATCCCGGCCAGCACGACGCCATGGAAGCGGAATTTCGCACGAGCGCGAAACTCGAACACCGGTTCTGGGAGATGGCCTACACGCAGGAGGGGTGGGAGCTATGACTGGCGAGACGTACTCGGCGTACGCCGAGCGAACCGACGAACCCCGATTCACCGACTGGCTCCGGGAGCAGAGTCAACCGGACTGGGACGCCGCCGTCGAGCACCGCTTTGTCGAGGAACTCGGGGCCGGTACGCTCGACGAGGACGCGTTCGCCGGGTATCTGGTACAGGACTACGCCTTCGTCGACGAACTCGTCGGGACGTTCGGCCACGCGGTCGGGCAGGCCCCAGATATGGCCGCCAAACGCCAGTTTGTGGAGTTTCTCGATACCGTGACCGACGAGGAAGACGACTACTTCGAGCGCTCTTTTGCCGCACTCGGCGTCGAAGATTCGCGCTGGCAAGACCCCGAGCAGACGCCGGCGACGAGGGCGTTCATCGACCTGCTCGCTCGTGCCGCCCGAGAGGGGGGCTACGCCGAGACGCTGGCCGTCCTCGTCCCGGCAGAGTGGATATACGAGTCGTGGGCGACGGCCGCCGCGGCGGCCCACGGCGACCCGGACAGCGACGGCCTCCCCAGCTCCGGGATGGGACTGCCGTTCTACTTCGCCGAGTGGGTCGATCTCCACGCCGTCGACTCCTTCGTCGCGTTCGTCGACTGGCTCCGGGGCGAACTCGACGCCGTCGGGCCGACGCTTTCGCCCCGCCGGGAGGCCCGCGTCGCGTCGCTGTTCGACCGCACGGTCACGCTTGAACAGCAGTTCTTCGAGACGGCCTACGAGGAAACCGCTGAGACGCCCGACCACGAGGTGAGCCCGTAGATGGTATCCTCAGCTATCGTTCTCGGTCTGACCGCGGCGACCGTTCTCGTGTTCACCGGCATCGGCCTCTTCGCCGCCCGCGGCCGAATCGACTCGGTGGAGACGTACATCTCGGCCCGTGACTCGGCCGGTAGTGGGACCCTCGCTGCGACGGTCATCGCGTCGATGATGGGCGTCTGGATTCTGCTGAGCCCCGCCGAGGCCGGGGCCGCCTTCGGTGGGCTGCCCGCCGTGCTGGGCTACGCCATCGGCAGCGCGATTCCGCTCATCCTCTTTGTCCCGGTCGGCGCTCGCATCCGCGAGGTGATGCCCGCAGGCCACTCGCTGACGGAGTTCGCCTACGCTCGCTTTGGCTCCGGGATGTACCTGCTCGTCTTGCTCGTCTCGGTGTTTTACATGTTCATCTTCCTCGCCGCGGAGATGACCGGCATCGCCGGCGCGCTCGCGCTCGTCGCAGACGTGCCGCTCTGGCAGACCTCGCTGCTCATCGGCGGCTTCGTCCTCGTCTACACGACCTACGGCGGCCTGCTTGCGAGCATCGTCACCGACACCGTCCAGACGCTGGTCATCCTGCCGCTTCTGGCCGTCGGCTTCGGCGGCGCGCTCCTCTCGCTGGGCGGGACGAGCGAGTTCCACGCGACGGTGGTGTCGGCCGACCCGACGCTGCTGGACCCCGGATTCGGCCCCGGCCTGGAGTTCGGGCTGTACGTGGCCTTCGCTCTCCTGGGCGCGAACATGCTGAACCAGGGGGTCTGGCAGCGGGTGTACGCCGCCGACGGGGAGCGCGCCCTCCGTCGCGGACTGGGCATCGCCGCCGTCGTCGTCGTGCCGATGCTCCTGCTCGCCGGCCTGTTCGGCATCGCCGCCGCGGGGCTGGGCCTCACGGAATCCGGTTCCGCCAGTATCGCCTTCTTCCTCGTGGTGGCGGAGGCGTTCCCGACGTGGGTGACCCTCGCCATCGTTGTCCTCGCCGTATTGCTGGTGATGAGTTCCGCCGATACGATGTTCAACGCTATCGCCAGCGTCGTTACGGCCGACCTCGCCCGGTTGCTCGACGATCCCGACCAGCGGACCCTGTGGCTGGGCGGGCGCGGGCTGACGGTCGCCGTCGCGCTCGCCGCGATGTTCATCGGTGCGCAGGGGTACAGCGTCCTCCAGTTGTTCCTGACTGCCGACCTGCTGGCCGCTGGCGTCTTCGTGCCCTTCCTCGCCGGTCTCTACACTGAGCGGCTCGCCGGGCCGGGCGCGCTGGTCTCTGGCATCGCAGGATTACTCGTCGGCTTCACGTACTTCCCGTCGCTCCGCGGCCTTATAGCCGCGATACCGGGCGTCGGGAGTATGCTGCCAGCGCCGTCGTTCCTCATTGCCTTCGCTGGCGCGACGCTCGTCTCGGCCGCCCTCACCGTGGTTGCGACGCTTCTCGGCGGGGCCGACGCCGACCTCGAAAGCCTCGGCCGGGAGGTCCGTGCGCTTGACGATCCGGTGGCCGACGGGGGGTCCGAGCAATGACGCTACCAGCCGTCCTCCCCCTCGCCGCACTCGGGTCGACGGCGTTCGCGGCGCTGGCCTGGGGGTCGATTCTGCTTGTGCTCGCTGTCTTTCTCGCCGTCGGCTGGCTGGTCCTGACCGAGTAGTCCGGCGACCGTGAGAGTCCGGATATACGGCGTTTCGTGGTAACAAGACACATACTTATCATGATGGGTGAGGAACGTCGCATATGCAGACTTTCGTGCTCGCAACCAATTCCGAGACAGTCAGCCAGACACTGTGTTCATACCTCGAAGACGTCCTCGACCCGGACGACAGCGTATACGCGGTCAACTCACAACCGGGCGGAGACAGGACGCCACCGGATGCGGTTGCCGACGGGAAGGCCGCACTCGAAGTCGTCTCGGACCGTCTGGGCGACCAGGTGTCCGTCGAGACCTACCAGATAATCCGGGGGAACAGCCCGGCTGAAGATATCTTCGACATCGCCGAAGAGGTCGATGCCGACGAACTCGTCATCGGCGTCCGCAAGCGGAGCCAGACCGACCGGCTCATCTTCGGGAGCGTCGCCCAAGATATCATGCGGCAGTCGAACTACCCAATGCGGGTCGTGCCGCGGGAGTAGCGACTGGCCGCCGGTAACGGACCGCAGAGAAAGCAAAGACCGAGACAGCCGCGCTATTCGGCCGACTCGTAGTCGTCGAAGGCGTCGATCTCGACGCCCTCGTCGGTGATTTCAGCCAGCACGACACCGTTGCCGGACCCGGTGTCACGCTCGGCCGCGGCGTTGACCGCGCGAATCGCCAGATTGCGAGCCTCGGAGAGACTCATCTCGGGGTCGTACTGCCCTTCGATGGTCCCCGTCGCGACCATCGTCCCGGAGCCGGTGACGGTGTAGTCGTCTTCGAGCACGCCGCCAGCTGGGTCGACGCTGTAGACGTGGCTGCCTTCTTCGTCGACGCCGCCGACGATCGGGTTGATGGCGAAGTACGGGCCACCGCGGGCGAAGTTACCCGCGAGCGTCGCCAGCGCGTGAATCGAGAGCGGTTCGTCGCGGCGGACCTCGTAGAGGTCGGCCTCGGCGCGCAGCGAGCGGATGAACGATTGGGCCCCGCCGACGCTGCCGACCAGCGTCATCGCGGCCGTCGGGTGGATCTGCTCGACCTTCTGGACCTGCTTGTTCGAGACGAAACGGCCGCCCAGCGAGGCGCGGCGGTCCGTCGCGATGATGACGCCGTTCTCCGTCGAGATGCCGACGGTCGTCGTCCCGGTCTTGACGACGTTCTCCTCGTCGCGGCCGCCGTCCTCGTTCGGCAGGTTGCCGACCTCGGGTTCGTAGGCGTCGGTCAGTCGGTTCTCGGGGTCGTACATCAGTTCTCACCTCCGAGTTCGAACTCTTCCAGGCGCTCGGCGATGTCGTCCTCGGCGAGCTTTTCGAACTGCTCGCTTTCCACGTCGATGGTGGCGATGTCGACGCCGGTCGCGTCGAGGCCGTCCTCGTTGACCGAGGCCAGCGCCCGGAGCGCGAGTTCGATGCCGGCTTCGAGGTCCATCTCCTCGGCGTACTCGTCTTCGAGGAACGTCTGGATGTCCTCGCGGGAGCCGCCGATGGCGACTGCCTGCCACTCGTAGGGCGTTCCCGAGGGGTCTGTCTCGAACAGCCGGGGTTCGCCGTCCTCGATACCAGCGACGAGTAGCGCCACACCGAACGGGCGTGCGCCGCCGGTCTGGGTGTACTGCTGGATGTAGTCCGTAATCTCCTTCGTCAGCGACTCGACGGAGGCGGGCTCGTCGTAGCGCAGACGGTTGACCTGGGCTTGGCGGCGCGCCACGTCGATGAGCTGGCGCGCGTCGGCCACATGGCCCGCGCTGGCGACGCCGACGTGGGAGTCGATCTCGTGGATCTTCTCGATGCTGTCGCGCTCGATGAGCGGGGACCGGGCGTGGCGGTCAGCGGCGATGACCACGCCGTCCTCGGTGCGGACCCCGACGCTCGCGGTTCCGCGCTTGACGGCTTCTCGTGCGTACTCGACCTGATAGAGGCGTCCGTCCGGGGAGAAGATGGTAATCCCGCGGTCGTAGGCCTGTTGTTCGTTTCCTTGCATGATGTATCGTGTTGTTGTTCACCTGAGGTTAGGGTTGCTCTTATATAACCGTATCGCGGACCGCTGCCCTCAGAACAGCGGCAGGTCGCCGGTGACGCGGTCCACCAGCTCGTCCTCGGCGGGGCCGACGGCGAGTGCCGTGACAGTCCCCGGGTCGAGCTGTGTGTGGCCGGCGTCTCGGACGACCGCATGCGGCAGGCCTTCGCGCTCGGCCACGTCCGCGAGTTCGAACAGCTCGGACTCGCTGGTGACCTTCAGGACGACTTTCTTCTGGCCCGCGCCCTTCCAGGCTTTGCGGGGTTTCGGGCCGGCGTCTTCGTAGGCCGACAGCGAGGCGTGGGCAACCTGGGCGGCGAGCTTGCCCTCGCCCATGCCGATGTCGGCCCGCGCGACGATAGCCTGCTTCATACGATTACATGGCCACCCGTACTTAAACGCCCGTCGGACTCCCTCCACGGTTGCACATACCACAGAGTACATACGCCGTGGCCGAGCACACCCCGGAGATGCCCTCCATCATCCGAACGTTCCTCCTGCGACCGGGCGCGTTCTTCGAACAGCGACGTGACCGGCTGAACGGACTCCGTGGCGGCGGCCTCGCTCTCGGCATCGCTGTCGTCGTCACAATCGTTCTCGGAGTCGCGCTCCGGCTGTTCGCTGACCAGTTCACCGGCACCGTCGAGCGAGACAACCCCGCACGGCCGCCGGAACAGCTGTGCGAAGACGGCGGCGTCGGCGGAATAACCGTGTCCGGCTGTGACGAACCGGCGACACAGACCGTCGAAGTCGGGTCGTTCATCTGGGACTACGCGACTAGGGCCCTTCCAAGACTGTTTTTCGGCTTGATTATCGCCTGGATCGGACTGATGATCGGGCTGTATGTCGGCGCAAAGCTAGCCGGCGGCTCCGGGCGGTTCGGCGAGACGGCAGAGATCACCGCCTGGGGACTGCTCCCGTCCGTTGTCGGCGTTGCCGCTGGCGGTGCTGCACTCGTCTTCTTCGCTGCCACCACCGACCTCTCCGCGTCCTCGCCGGAGTTCCTACTCGAACAGGTACGGCGTCTACAGAACGGCCTCTCCGGACTCGTATTTCTCGCAATACAGGTCGGGACAGCGGCCTGGCAGGCGTACGTCTGGGCTGGCGGCCTCCGGGTCGTCCACGGGATCAGCAGGTACGCGGCAGTCGCCATCGCCGTCATCGCCGCGACGCTCCCCGTGATTGCCTCCTGAGAATCGGGGAGTTTAGGCTTCCGGCCGCACACGCCACTGTCATGATACTCTCAGATGCGGATATTCTCCGACGACTGGAGCAGGGTGACCTCGTCGTCGAACCGCTCGACGACCCGGACATCCAGATTCAGCCCGCCAGCGTCGACCTCCGTCTCGGTCGTGAGTTCCTGGAGTTCCAGCACGCCAACATCCCCTGTATTCATCCGAACTCCGAGGACGAAGTCGCCGACTACGTCGAGGAGACTGTCGTCGAGGAAGACGAGGAGTTCATCCTCCACCCCGGCGACTTCGTGCTGGGGACGACCCACGAGCGCGTCGCCATCCCCGACGACCTCATCGCCCACGTCGAAGGGCGCTCCTCGCTGGGCCGACTTGCGATTGTGGTACACGCGACGGCCGGCCTGTGTGACCCCGGCTACGAGGGCCAGATTACCCTCGAACTGTCGAACCTCGGCACTGCGCCCGTTGCGCTCACGCCCGGAATGCGAATCTCGCAGCTCACCTTTACCGAACTCAAGACACCCGCCGACCGCCCGTATGGGGCCGAACGCGGCTCGAAGTACCAGGGCCAGTCCGGACCGCAGGCGAGCAAGATACAGGGAGATAGAGAATTCGGGGGCGACCAATGAACGGGACGGCTCACGGTGGAGGGCGGCGATAGATGCGGTTCATCGAGGAAATCGTCGTCGACGACTTCCTGCCGACGTTTCGCTCGCTGCTGGCCGACGCCCTCAGAGAGCGCGGGCTGACACAGTCCGAAGTCGCTGACCTGCTGGGCATCAGCCAGAGTGCGGTCTCGAAGTACGTCCACGGCGACGTGGCGCGCCACGACGACCTGCTGGCCCACCGCGGGCTGGAGGAACTGGTCGAGCGACTGGCCGACGGGCTGGCCGACGGCGATATGAGTTCCGTTCAGGCGCTGGTCGAAACGGAAGTGTTCATCCGCGAACTCGAACAGGGCGGCGTCCTCGCGCAGTTACACGAGGACGCGGTCCCAGAGCTGGGCGACTACGACGACGAGTTCGCTGTCCACGACCCGGACTCGCAGCTCCGGTCGGCCGAGCGGACGCTCGCGTCGGTGCGGCGGGGGCTCAGCGTGCTGGAAAACACCAGCGGGTTCGCGACGCTCATCCCGGCGGTCGGGTCGAACCTCGTCCAGTGTCTCCCCGAGGCCGATAGCATCGAGGACGTGGCCGCCGTCCCGGGGCGGATTCTCGACGTGAAAGGACGGGCAACGATTCCGGCGGACCCGGAGTTCGGCGTCAGCGAGCACGTCGCGTCGCTGTTGCTGGCGGCGCGGGCCGCCGGGAGCGACGCCCGCGCAGTGTTGAACGTCCGCTACGACGACGGTGTCGTGACCGCACTTCGAGATGCCGGTCGGACTGTGGTCGAGTTCGACGCCGAGGAGAGCGTCGAGCCGGCCGTCGCGGCCGCGCTGGCTGACGACCCGGGGGCCGACGTGCTCTACCACACCGGCGCGATGGGTATCGAGCCGGTGGTGTACCTGCTCGGGGACGACGCTGTGTCGGTCGCTGAAACGGCGCGCGAAATCCTGTGACCGACGCGCAATCATTCTACGGCCGGTGGGCGCGAGTGTACGATTGGCTGGCGAGTGCTCCCGGTGTGGCGTCCTGGCGCGACCGGACGGCAGACGCGCTGGCGCTCGCACCCGGCGACACCGTCGTCGAGATGGGCTGTGGCACGGGCGCGAACGTGCCGGCCCTCCGCGAGCGAGTCGGGCCGTCGGGTCGGGTCGTCGGCATCGATGTGACCCGAGCGATGCTCGACCGCGCACGCGAACGGCCCGCGAGAACCGGCGAGACCGTTCATTACGTGCAGGCCGACGCCGCCCGCCCGCCAGTTCGAGCGGCGGATGCCGTCCTGGCGACATTCGTTGCCGGTATCTTCGAAGACCCCGCTTCGGCCGTCGACGCGTGGTGTGACAGCGTTGGCCCGGGCGGCCGTGTCGCCCTGCTGAACTTCCAGCGAAGCCCCAGCGCTCTCGCCGCACCGTTGAACCTCGCGTTCGAGGGGTTCGTCCGCCTCTCCGCGCCGGGAACGCGCCTGTCCAGACAGTCACACGTCAGCGCGTTCGAGCGACGGGTGCGGGCGGCCCGCGAACGACTCACCGAGCGGACGGTTGCGCGCCGCTACGAGACGATGGCCGGCGGGTTCGTCGGCCTGCTCAGCGGGACCGTCGCGTAGCGCACGCGGGTTCCGGCGGGCACCGGGAGGGCCGAAACGCTTCCAGCGGATTCGGCGGGCGGAGAGGGGGCAGGGCGGCCCGGTCACGCCACCTCGGACCCCGTCGCACGGCCCATGAGCCAGACGGAGACGGCACCGAAGACGACATCGAGCGCACAGAGAACCGCGAGCGCCGGCACGAGGGTGTCGTAGACGCCGCCGAACGCCGTCACCTCGACGACTGTCAGCACGTCCCGACCGAGGACCAGCGCTCGAATCGCGTCGACGCCATAGGTGACCGGATTGACCGTGGCGACCACCTGCACCGACTCTGGCAGCGAGGACGCGGGGAGAAACGCCGAGGAGAGGAACAGTAGCGGGAACAGCAGGAGGTTCCCGACCGCGTCGAGCGTCTCCTCGTCCCGGGTCGCCACCGCGACGGCGTTCGAGAGCGCCATGTACCAGAGCGCGAAGAGGACACAGACGAGGACGATGCCGAACAGCCCCACGAGTCCGGTCTCGACGGTGGCGCCCATCGCCAGTCCGAGGCCGAAGATGACGAGCACGTAACAGACGAGGCGGAACAGTTCGGCGGCGGCCTTGCCGGCGAAGACGGCGGTCCAGCGCATCGGCGAGACGGTCACCTTCTCGAACATCCCCGTCTGGAGGTCCTCGACCAGTCCGAGGCCAGAGGAGAGCGAGGACGACATCGACACCTGGACGACGGCCGCGGGAAGGACGAACTGGAGGTAGCCGATGCCCTCGAATCCGGCCCGTTCGAGAGCGAGGGTGCCGACGTCGCCGAAGACGGCCGTGAACATCAGCAGGGAGAACACCGCCATGAAGAGTTCGAGAAAGACGACGGTCGGATTCCGAATCGCCTTCCGGGTCCACCGCTTGAAATTGACCCAGATGTCTCCGACGAGGGAGTTTCCGGCCGACCGCGACGGACCGGCGTCGACGCCCGCGGAACTCATCGTGTCCCTCCGGACGGTCCCGGCCCCGTCTCGCCGTCGTCCCCGGCGTCGAAGCCATCGGTTCGCCCGTCTGCGATGGCGAAGAAAACGTCGTCGAGCGTCGGTTCGTCCACGTCGAACCCGGTCACGGCGACGCCCGCCTCGCGGAGCGCAAGCAGGTAGTCCGTGCCGCGCTCGGCGGCGTCCGTCGTCGTCACCCGAACCGTGTCGTCGACGGTTTCGACCGTCGCGTCCGGACCGAAGCGCGTCCCCTCGCGGGCCACGTCGGCCGCCGCTTCGGCGGTCTCACGGCCGCCGTCCACGTCGACTTCGAGGATCTGACCGCCGACGCGGCGCTTCAGTTCGGCGGGCGACCCCGTCGCGGCGATGCGGCCGTCCCGGAGGACGGCGACGCGGTCACAGAGCGCGTCGGCTTCTTCGAGATACTGGGTCGTGAGGAATATCGTGGTCCCCGTCTCGTTGAGTCGGCGGAAGTGGTCCCACAGGCGGTTTCGCGCCTTCGGGTCCATCCCCGTCGTCGGCTCGTCAAGGAAGACGAGGTCCGGGTCGTGGACGAGGGCCGTCACGGCGTCCAGTCGCTTCTTCATCCCGCCGGAGAACCGTTCAGCGGGTGTGTCGGCGACATCACCGAGGTCCGCGAGTTCGAGCAGTTCCTCGATTCGCTCTGCTCGCCGACCACGCGGGACGCCGTAGGCCTCGCAGGCGAACGCGACGTTCTCCCGCGCGGTCAGTTCCGCGTCGACACTCACGTCCTGTGCCATGTATCCGATGGTCTCCCTGACCGCCGTCTGCGCCGCGGTCGCGTCGTGACCGTTGACGACGACTTCGCCCTCGGTCGGTTCCAGCAGCGTCACCAACACCTTTACCGCGGTCGTCTTGCCAGCACCGTTCGGCCCGAGGAACCCGAAGAACTCACCGCGAGGGACGGTGAGCGACACGTCCCGGACGGCCGTCGTTCCGTCCGCGTAGGTGACGCGGAGGCCGTCGACGCGTATCGCCGCCGTCGACACGGCGGCCGGCCGGTCGGGATCGTTCGCGACACGTCGCTGTTTCGGTTTCGTCATCGCCGTCAGAGTGGTTGCTCGCCGGTATCGAGAGCGTTCTGTGACGTATGAGAGGTGGATTTATGTGACGGTTCCGGCACACTTCGGGCATGAAACACCTCCGGGTCACCGCTCGCATACCGCCCGACTACGCGCCGGAGTTCTTCGACCTGCTGGCGAACGACCCCGAAATCGAGGAGTCGCGCATCGTCGACTGGAACCGCACCCCCGAAGGGTGTGATACCGTGCTGTTCGCCATCGATGGTGACGCGACCCGGTTCGTCGACCGCGCGCCCTCGACGCCCGGCGTCGAATCGGTGACGCTCTCGGGGGCCAAGCGGCGACGGACGTACGCACTCGTCGAGAATCGGCCGCTGTCGATGCCGATGTTCGACGCGATACACGATGCCGGCACTCGGCTCGGCATCGTCGTCCTCAAGCCGCTCATCTATCGCGACGGCACGGTCTCCTGTCGCGTGGTCGGCGAAGCGGGGCCGCTGCAGGACGCCCTCGACGACGCGCCAGCGCCAATCGACGTCCGGCTGGACAGCATCAGCGCCGTCAGCGACGGACTGGCGCGGCCGTCGTCCAAACTCAGCGAGCGTCAGCGCGAGGCCGTGAGGACGGCCCTCGGCCTGGGATATTACGACCGGCCTCGCGGTGCGACCCACGAGGACGTGGCCGCCGAGCTGGGGTGTGCCCCCGCGACGGTCAGCGACCACCTCCAGCGCGCCGAGGCGAAACTCGTCCGCGCCGTCATGGACGACTTCGGTCCGACGGTCTAGCGCCGATAGCGCTCGGCGTGGCGGGGACAGAACTCGGGTTCACGTAGCTGCGCGGTGACGACGCCGGGCTGGCGGTGAGGATTGTGGAGCCTACAGGTGTCCTCGTCGCAGAACGCCTCGCCGGTGTCGAGGTAGTGGTAGGTCTGCAGGACGTACCCTTTGATGGTGTCGGTCGTCCGCGGGTCGTCCTCGACGAGGAACTCGCCCTCGACTTCGTTTTCGAGCACTTCTCGGGGCGGTGCGCCACCCCCGAACAGGGCGTGTTTCTGCTGTTCCTTGTAGTACTGTTCGGGCTTTGCGGGGGCCTCGTAGAGTCCCGGCACCGAGACGACCGCGGACTGCCCGAGGACGTTTACGCGCTTGTGCCAGCGGCCGTCGTGGTCGCCCCAGGTCCCGACGACGCGGTCCAGCAGCGGGACGTGGAGGTGGTCCAGCGAGCGCTCGGCCTCGGGCAGGCGCTCGTGGAAGGCCTGCTGGACCGCCAGTCCGTCGTAGATGACGCCGCCGGCCCGTTCGGGCGATTCGAGCGCTCGCTCCTCGTAGCGGACGATGCCGAGCATCGTGTTGCCCGTCTCCCGCTCGTGGGGCGAAAGGACGCGTGCCTCGGCGAACGATTCGGCGAGGGCCGGGTCGCCGTGGAGCGAGAGGAACCGGTCCCGGACGGAGACGGTGGCGTCGACCCGCGCATCGAGCCAGTCAGCGACGGCGTCGGCGTCGGCGACCGTCGTCGGAGCGCGGTACAGCGTGACGGACTCCATTGTATTAGTCAGTGGTACCGGTGAGTAATACCATTTACGTCTCGGGGACTCTCACGGATTGAGAGATGGGTCGTCGGAGTGGGGGAACCGGGTCAGACCGATCAGCGTGACGGTTCAGGCGAGGGACAGTCGCTCTACTGCAGTGTCGGACAGGACGCCGCCGGCGGACAGACCGAGCCGTTCGTGTGGGGAGTCACTGCTCCGGTTCGTGCGGGAGCGTCGTCGGGTCCGCAGTGAGCGCGTCAATGCAATCGGTGACGGACCACGTCGTCTCCCCGTCTGTACACGGATACACGCCGACCAGTTCGTCGTCCGCGTACACCGCGACGGCCAGCATCGGCAGCCGCAACACCTCCGTGCTCCCGCCGACCAGTAGCGACGACGTTCGCGTCTCGAACGGCGGTCGGAGACTCAGTCCCCGTTCGGTGGCCCACTGCTCGTACCGGTCGACAGTCGCCAGCACCTCCCCGTGCTCGCTCCGCTGGGAGACCGGAATTTCCTCGGGCCACGTCTGGACATCGAAATCCTCGATAACTCCGGTCGTGGCGAGTTCCGTGAACTGGTCGATGGCTGTCGTTCGAGGGCCACAGACCGGCCGCCGACTCCAGAGTTGGACCCCGATTTCGCTGCCGACTGACTCGTCAGCCCTGTGGTTGTCGCTCCGTTGCATCTCTTCAGACATTGATTGTCAATCACTAACATCTCTGAACTACTATTGTTTAATTGTTTTCTTCAGGGCGATATTTCGGCCTGAATGGTCAGCTAAGCGGCCGAAAGGTAGTCGGTTAAAAACCGGGGCGTGGGAGGGTTTCAGTCGTCAGCAGGGGATGCGGCGTCGCGGCTCGTGACATCGACCGGTTCGGCGTCGACTTCCAGCTCGTCCAGCGCGACCTGCGCGGCGCGCTTGCCGGAGACGAGCATGGCCCCGAACGTCGGTCCCATACGCGGGAGGCCGTAGGTGGTCGCGGTCGCCATGCCGGTGACGACGAGGCCATCGTGGGCGAGGCCGGTGTGTTCGACGACGGCGTCCTCGCTCTCGCCGACCCACATGGAGTCGTGGCCGGGCGAGTCGTGGCCGGGCGCGCCGTAGGTGTCGTCGTCGGTCTGGTCCATGCCGCTGGCTTCGTCTTCGAGGCCCGGCGCGTTCAGGACACCGCGCTCGTCGAGTTTCTTGACGGCCATCGCGTCGTGGCCCGTCGCGTCGATGACGAGGTCGGCCTCGACGGCGATTGGGTCGACGCAGGTGATTTCGCGGGGCAGTGCGTGGACAGGTGTCCAGTTCATGACGATGCCGCCGACGCGGTGGTCCTCGCGGATGACGATGTCGGTGAACTCCGTCATGTTCTGCATCTTCGCGCCGGCGTCGCAGGCGGCCTTGATGAGGCCGGAACAGGCCTCAGGCCCGTTGGCGACGTAGAGCCCCTCGCTGTCCTTGGACTGCTTGTGGTCGACGTCGAGTTCGTCCAGCACCTGCTGGGCCGGGTCCCGAACGGTAACCTTGTTCATCAGGAAGCCGCCGAGCCAGAAGCCGCCGCCGAGGTAGTTGTTCTTCTCGACGACCATCACCTGCACACCGCGCTCGGCGAGTTCCTTCGCGGCCATCAGCCCCGATGGGCCACCGCCGACGATGATGACATCGGAGTCCGAGAAATCCATGAACTCCTCGGTCCATTCCTGCCCGATTGCGCGTGTGACCTCTGCTTCGCCAACGTCGCTGAACTGTTCGAATGAATCTGAATCGCTCATACCACCTAGTGATATTCTTTGGTGGTACATAGTCGTTCTGATGGCCTCGTCTGTTTGCTGAATCTCGCGCACGGCCGCTGGCGTGGAAGGCAGTAATAAAAATGGTTCCACACGGTGGTTTCAGGACTAACTATCAAATGAGAGTATTGTGTGCTAATGTCTACCGAAACAGGCAACACGTACACGGTCGACACTGAACCGGCGGCAAGAGACATCGACGATATCGACCTGCACGAATACGAAACGCGGCCGGTGCTGAAGTTCCAGATCGCGTTTCTCATCGGCGGGGTGTTCTTTCTTCTGCCGGTCCCGTACCAGGGCGAGGTAACAGTCCCGTTCGACATCGTCGTCAGCAACATAACCGGGGCGTTCCCGAACGTCATCGGCGTCTACTCACTGGCGATCATCCTCGCCGGCGGGATACTGACGACGCTCGCGATGGCCAGTGACGGCGAGGTCGCGGGGTACGACCTGTCATCCTTCGAAACCTCGGGAGTCTTCTGGGCGCTCCGAGTCGCCGGCGTGCTCGTCGCGCCAGTGATGTTCTTCAAACTCGGTCCAGAGTGGCTCCACACACCCAGCACCGGCGGGCTGATGTGGGGGACGCTGGTGTACAGCGTCGGCGTCATCATCCCCATCGGGGCCATTTTCATCACGATATTCGTCGAACTCGGCGGGCTGGAGTTCGTC
This sequence comes from Haloarcula sp. CBA1115, assembly GCF_000827835.1. Taxonomy (NCBI): domain Archaea; kingdom Methanobacteriati; phylum Methanobacteriota; class Halobacteria; order Halobacteriales; family Haloarculaceae; genus Haloarcula; species Haloarcula sp. CBA1115. The sequence continues at coordinate 841,105 of NZ_CP010529.1, forward strand.
GGAACGCTTGCGAGGCCGATAATGCGACCGTTGTTCAAGGTCCCGGGGCGGGCCGCACTGGACAGTCTCGCATCGTGGGTCGGCTCCTACAGCGTCGGCCTGTACGTCACCCGCAATGTCTTCGAAGACGGCGGCTACCACAAGCGCGACGTGTTTACCATCGCGACGTGCTTTTCGACGGTGTCAATCGGCTTCGTCGGCGTCGTCGCCGCCACGCTCGGGATGCTCCCGAAGTTCCCGCTCATCTTCGGGGCGTACTTCTTCTGTGTCGTCGTCACCGGCGTTATTCTGGTCCGGGTGCCGCCTATCTCCAGGATTCCCGAGGAGTACATCGCTGAACCCGACCCGGAACTCGCCTTCTCCGGGACGCCGTCGGATTACGTCCGGCTGGCGGTCAGCGAGGCCGTCGGCAAGGCCAAGGACGGCGAGACGTTCGCACAGGCAGCCAAGCGAGGCTTCGTCGACGGCCTGAAGCTCACCAGTCTCATCCTGGGAACCATCCTCGCTGTTGGACTCGCCGCGACGCTGCTCTCGGCACACACCCCAGTCTTCGACATTCTGGGTCGCCCGTTGACGCCGGTCATCGCTGCGCTCGGAATCCCGAACGCAGAGGTGGTCGCGCCGGCGACCATCGTCGGTATCACCGAGATGTACGTCCCCGTCCTGCTCGTGAGCGAGACAGCGACGAAGGCAAAGTTCTTCGTCGGCGTGCTGGCCGTCTCTCAACTCATCTTCTTCTCCAGCGTCGGCCCGATGATGATGGACATGTTCAGTGACGTCCCCATCCGGTTTCGGGACCTCGTAGCGTTGTTCATCATGCGGACGGTGCTTCTCGTGCCGCTCATCGCCGGCATTACTCACGCTCTCGCTGCGCTGGGCCTCCTATAGGTATTCGACCAGCGCTTCAGCCAGTTTCTTTTCCGCCCGCCGCAAGTGGTCCTCCGCGGTTCGGCGCTCCACGCCCACCTGCTCCGCAATAGCCGCCGTTGTCGTCTCGCGGGGCAGTTCGTAGTACCCCTGCTCGTAGGCCGTCAGGAACACCTCACGCTGCCGCGGCGACAGATCGGGGAGCATAGCATCGACGGTCAAAAGCGGTGCGTCCGGCGTTACGGAGGTAATCTCACGTTTCGATTCGACGGTAACGTCGAACTGTCCTGCCAGGGACTGGTACACTCTGGCCAGTGCGTCGGGGCTGAGACCGAGTGCCCGGACGAGCTTACCACCGCTGGCGTATTTCAGCGGCGGGACGAGCAGACAGCCTTCACTCGCCAGAAAGCGTTCGACGTTGTTGTCGAGCTGTGCTTTCAGACACTCCTCAGTGACCAGCACCTGCTCGTCGCCGTTTTCCAGCCGCTCACCGATACCGACGGTGGTGCGGACCTGCTCGATAACGTCCCCGACGTCCCCGCCGCTAACGTGCAGAAGGTCGCTGTGGTCGTTACACCACAGCTCGATGCGGGTGCCGGTCCCGTCGGTTGCCGCCTCGTAGGCCCCGTCGCCGTAGACACGGAACAGTACTTCGTACATAGCTAGCGGTGCACAAGAATATATAAAAACAGTTCCGAACGGTGACGATCTGCTAACACGGTTCTCCACTAATGGTGTGGTATGGCACAGCAGTCTTCCCCAGACACCGACCACGACGTCGGGACGCCCTCGGAACAGTGGCGCGAGTACCAGGGTTCACCCACCGGCACCGACATCGAGTGTGAAGGGTGGCGACAGGAGGCCGCGCTCCGAATGTTGAACAACAACCTCGACCCCGAAGTCGCCGAAAAGCCGGAGGAGCTGGTCGTGTACGGCGGGACCGGGCGTGCGGCCCGGTCGTGGGACGCCTACGATACTATCGTCGACGAACTCCGTGAACTCGGCGACACCGAAACCCTCCTCGTCCAGAGCGGCAAGCCGGTCGGTCGGTTCGAGACCCACGAGAAGGCCCCGCGCGTCCTCATCGCGAACTCGAACCTCGTCGGCAAGTGGGACACCTGGGAGCACTTTCACGAACTTGAAGCGAAGGGACAGATCATGTACGGCCAGATGACTGCCGGCTCGTGGGCCTACATCGGCACGCAGGGCATCATCCAGGGGACCTACGAGACGCTGGCCGCGCTCGCCCGGGAACACTACCCGGACAACGACGGGCTCCGCGGGAAGATTGTCGTCACCGGCGGCCTCGGCGGAATGAGCGGTGCGCAACCGCTCGCGGTGACGATGAACCACGGCGTCTGTCTCGCGGCCGAAGTCGATGAGGACCGTATCGACCGGCGCATCGAAACGGGGTACTGCCAGGAGAAAACCGACGACCTCGCGACGGCCATCGAACGCGCACAGACGGCCGCGGCGAACGGTGAGCCCTACAGCGTCGGCGTCCACATGAACGCCGCGGACATGCTCGCTGAGATGTTGGACATGGGGTTCGTCCCCGATGTAGTGACCGACCAGACGAGCGCTCACGACGAACTCGAAGGGTACTATCCCGCTGGCTACACTGTCGAGGAAGCCGACCGACTCCGCGAGCGCGACCCCGAAACGTACGTCGCGGAGAGTCTCGATACGATGGAGCGCCACGTCGAGGGCATTCTGGAACTGCAGGACAGGGGTGCCATCGCTTTCGAGTACGGCAACAACATCCGCGGGCAGGTCGAGGACCAGCGCGACCTCGACACCGCGTTCGACTTCCCGGGGTTCGTTCCCGCGTACATCCGCCCGCTGTTCTGTGAGGGCAAAGGACCGTTCCGCTGGGCCGCGCTCTCGGGCGACCCCGCGGACATCCACCGGACAGACGACGCGGTCAAGGAGCTGTTCCCGGAGAAAGACGACCTCCATCGCTGGATCGACCTCGCCCAGGAGCAGGTGTCTTTCCAGGGCCTGCCATCGCGAGTGTGCTGGCTGGGGTACGCGACCGAGGATGGGCTGACCGAGCGCGCCCGCCTCGCGCTCCGCATCAACGAACTCGTCGCCGACGGCGAGATTACGGCACCCATCGTCGTCACGCGGGACCACCTAGATGCCGGGAGCGTCGCCTCGCCACACCGCGAAACGGAGGCGATGAAAGACGGGACTGACGCCGTCGCCGACTGGCCGATTCTGAACGCCCTGCTGAACTGCGCCGCCGGCGCGGACATCGTCAGCGTCCATGACGGCGGCGGTGTCGGCATCGGCAACTCCCTGCACACGAACAACCACGTCGTCCTCGACGGGTCTGATCTCGCAGCCGAGAAGGCCCGCCGTGTGTTCACGACCGACCCCGGGATGGGCGTCATTCGCCACGCCGACGCCGGTTACGAAATCGCACAGGAGATGGCCGACGAGAACGACGTCGCGGTCCCGATGCGTGACCGCAACCGCGACCGATGACCGACCTGACAGACCCGTCGCCGTGGACCGGGCCGTCCAGCGACCCGAACGACGAGCAGTTCGGTGACATCGTCGAGACGGCCACGCTCGCGACCGCTGCCGAGTACGACGTGGTGCTGGTGGGCGAGCCGTACGACGGGGCCGTCATCGGACGGCCGGGCGCGCGTGCCGGCCCGGCGGCTCTCCGACGCGAACTCGGCGGAACGAAGACGCATCACATCGAACGCGGACCGGTCCGCTCGGTCGCCGACCTCGGCGACATCGAGATTCCGGCCGGCGGCGTCGAACGGGTCCAGAGCGCTGTCCGCTCGATGACGGCCGAGATTCACGCAACGGGCGCAGTGCCGGTGTTTCTCGGTGGCGACAACTCACTGACGTTCCCGAACGCCGCGCCGCTGTTGGCTCACGAAACGGTCGGCGCAGTCAGCTTCGACGCCCACCTCGATTGCCGCGCCGTTCGGGACGAGCCGACGAGCGGGACGCCGTACCGACAGCTCCACGATGCAGGCCTCGACGCACTGGCCGTTGTCGGCGCGCGCCACTTCGAAACCTCGACAGCGTACCACGACTACCTCGCCGAGCAGGGCGGGACGGTCCTGCCGCCGGAGTCGGTGGCTGGCGACCCTGCCGGCGCGGTGGACGATGCGCTTGCCGCGCTCGGCGATGTCGACGCCGTCTATGTCAGTCTGGACCTCGACGTGCTCAGTGCCGCGGCCGCACCGGGCGTGAGCGCACCGACACCGGGCGGCCTCTCGACGCGAGACCTGTTCCGGATGCTGGGCCGCGTGGCGGCCGACGACCGTGTCGCCGGGTTTGAGGTGGTCGAGTGCGCGCCACCGCTTGACGCTGGGAACCGGACCGCCCGCGCCGGGGCCCGCGCCGTCGCACACTTCCTCAGTGGCCTGGGAGGTGACCGATGACAGCCCCCGATGCCGTGGTCTACGGCGCGGCCGAACTCGTCGCGGGCCCGGCGGCAGACGGCCGCGGACTGGAGACCTACGAGGACGGCGCAGTCGCCATCGTGGACGGCACTGTCGCCGCTGTCGGTCCGACCGCGGAGGTGACTGCCGAATACCCGCCGGAGAGCGCCAACCACGCTATCGATGCCAGCGGTCAGGCCGTCATTCCGGGCTTCGTCGACCCCCACACCCACGCGCTGTTCGCCGGCGACCGCTCGGACGAGTTCGCCGCCAAACTGCGCGGGAAGTCCTATCAGGACATCCTCGCCGAAGGCGGCGGCATCCTCAGAACGGTCCGAGCGGTCAGGGAAGCCGACGAGGAAACGCTGCTGTCGAACCTGCTGGCCCATCTCGACACCATGCTCGCTCACGGGACGACGACAGTCGAGGTGAAGTCCGGCTACGGACTCGACACGGAGACGGAGCTACGGATGCTCCGAGTTATCGACAGGGCCGACGACGTCCATCCCGTCGACGTGGTCCCGACGTTCATGGGCGCACACGCTGTTCCCGAGGGGTGGGACGCCGACGACTACACCGCGGCGGTCGTCGACGAGCAGCTTCCGGCTGTCGAATCGCAGGGCATCGCCGAGTTCTGCGACGTGTTCTGTGAGGAGGGCGTCTTCTCGGTCGCGCAGTCCCGACGGGTCCTCGAAGCAGGCGCAGCCGCCGGGCTGACGCCGAAGGTCCACGCCGAAGAACTGGCCCACATCGGCGGGACACAGCTGGCGGCGGACGTGGGCGCGGCCAGTGCCGACCACCTCCTGCACGCGACCGGCGAAGACATTGACGCGCTTGTCGACGCTGCCGTAACGCCGGTGTTGCTCCCCGGAACGGCGTTCGGTCTCGGCGCAGCGTACGCGGACGCGACGGCGTTCCGCGACCGGGGCGCGTCTGTCGCGGTAGCGACGGATTTCAATCCGAACTGCCACAGTCACAGCATGGGATTTGCGCTGTCGCTGGCCTGCGTCGAGATGGGACTGACACCGGCCGAAGCGCTGGTCGCTGGAACGAAACACGCCGCGCTCGCGCTGGACAGGACCGATGGGCTGGGGACGCTCCGCGAGGGTACGCCCGGTGACGTCACCGTCCTTGCCGCGCCGAGTCACGTCCACATTCCTTACCAGTACGGGACCAACGTCGTCGACACCGTCCTGAAAGACGGCTCGGTCGTCAGCACCCCAACGCATGAGTCATACGCTCGGGATATGCAACCATGACCGCCGAAGTTGTCCTCGACGGCGAGTCGCTCACGCCCGCCGACGTGGTCGCCGTCGCCCGGAACGGCGCGACCGTCACCGTTGCCGACACCGCCCGCGAGCGAATCCGCGAGTCCCGCGAGCGCGTCGAGAGCGTGCTGGACAGCGGCGAGGCGGTGTACGGCGTCACCACCGGTTTCGGCGACCTCGTCGACGAGCGCATCCCACGCGAGGATCTCGATGCCCTCCAGCGGAACCTACTGCGGAGCCACGCCGCCGCGGTCGGACGGGAGTTGACGACCGAGGAAGTCCGGGCGATGATGGTCACACGGGCGAACACGCTGGCGAAGGGGTATTCAGGCATCCGTGAGTCCGTCGTCGATCTGCTGGTGGCGATGCTCGACGCTGGTGTCCACCCGGTCGTCCCGTCGCGGGGCAGCCTCGGCGCGAGCGGCGACCTCGCGCCGCTCGCCCACATGTCGCTGGTCCTCATCGGCGAAGGAGAAGCCGAGGTCGAGGGGGACCGACTCCCCGGCGACGAGGCGCTCGACGCAGTCGGCCTCGAACCGGTGACGCTCCGGGCCAAGGAGGGGTTGGCGCTCATCAACGGGACACAACTGACCGTCGGCGTGGCCGCACTCCTCCTCGCCGACGCGGAACGGCTGGTCGCCGCCGCCGACATCGCCGGTGCGCTCACGACGGAGGTGACCCTCTCCTCGACAGTACCGTCCCACGAAGCCATCACCGACGTCCGGCCCCACGCCGGCCAGGCCGCGAGTGCGCGAAACGTCCGGCGGCTGACGGCCGACTCCGACGTGGTCGAGTCCCACCGAAACTGCGACCGCGTACAGGACGCCTACGCGATGCGCTGTCTGCCGCAGGTCCACGGCGCGGTCCGCGACGCCGTCGCCCACCTCCGGGAGGCCGTCGAGGTGGAACTCAACAGCGCGACCGATAATCCGCTGGTGTTCCCCCGTGAGGCGGTGGGGGACCGGGCCTCCGGCTCCGACAGCGCGGGCGTGCTGTCCGGCGGGAACTTCCACGGCGCGGTACTCGCCATGCGCCTCGACTATCTGACGAACGCGCTCACCGAACTCGCGGCCATCTCGGAGCGCCGGACGGACCGGATGCTCAATCCGAATCTGCAGGAGCCACACCTCCCGCCGTTTCTCACCGAGCGAAGCGGCGTCCGGTCGGGCTACATGATCGCACAGTACACCGCTGCCGCACTGTTGAACGAATGTCGGTCCTTCGGCCGGCCCTCGATGGACAACACGCCCGTCAGCGGCAATCAGGAGGACCACGTCAGCATGAGCGCGCAGTCGGCCTATCTGGCCCGAAAAGCAGCCCGAAACGCCGCCGCGATTCTCGGCGTCGAGCTGTGCTGTGGGGCGCAAGCCGCCGACTTCGTCGACGACGCCCTCGAACTGGGCGTCGGGTCGGCCGAGGCCTACGACGCCGTCCGTGCAGTGGTCCCGAAGCTAACGGCGGACCGACCCATCCACGAGGACATCGAGGCCGCGGGCGCACTCGTCGAGTCGCCGGCCTTCATCGAGCGGGTTGCTGCGGCGCTCGACGAGGAACTGGAGTGACCCGGCCTCAGGACCCAAGCCCCAGGTCCGCGGTCCCCTCTACTCCCTGATAGCGCTCCCGGTCGTCCCAGTCGGCGATGCTCGAATGGGTCTCCCGGACGGCGATTTCGAGATGCTCCTGTGTTATCTCCGAGCCGTCTCGCAGGGCGTGCCGCGCCGCGTCCTCGGCGACGAGTTCGAGGTCGCTGGCGGCGTAGCCAGCCGTCGGTTCAATGATGGCGTCCCAGTCGATGTCACCGGCGACGGGCCGGTCCTGCAGGTGGATCTCCAGAATCTGTTTGCGAGCCTCGGCGTCCGGTGGCGGGACTTCCACGCGCTCGTCGAAGCGGCCCGAGCGCCGTAGTGCCGTGTCGATGTCCTCGACAAAGTTCGTCGCGGCGACCACGACGATGTCGTCGGCCGCCGCGCCTTCGAGTTCGGTGAGCAGTTGGTTGACCAGTTGCTGCTCGCTCGTGTTCATCGACCCGCGCCGCGAGCCCGCGATGCCGTCGATTTCGTCAATGAACAGCACGCAGGGCGCGTTCGCGCGGGCCACCTCGAACACCTCGGCGACGTTGCGGGCCGGCTCGCCCATCCACTTGCTAGTCACGTCTGCGGGACTGATCTCGACGAAGCTGTGGTCGAGTTCGCCAGCGAGCGCGCCGGCGAGGTGGGTCTTCCCGCAGCCGGGCGGACCGTACAGCAGCAGGCCGGAAAGCACGTCGATGCCGTACGTTTCGTATTCCTCGGCGTTCTCAAGCGGATCGAGGACCGTGTCTTCAAGTCGGTCCTTCAGTTCACCCATCCCACCTACGTCGGCGAAGTCGCGTCCGGCGTCAGTCTCGACGAGCGAACTGGCCTGCAGGTCGACGCCGTCGGGCTGGACGACGCCGTTCTCGGCGACCATCTCGGGGTCGACCCAGTCCGGGATGCTGGTGTCGGTCTCTGTGGCGGCCTGCAGCAGATGGTCCGTCCCAATCGGGGCGTCGGCCCGCAACGCCTTTCGGGCGGCGTCCTCGGCAAGGAGTTCGATGTCGCTGGCCGCGAAGCCGGCCGTCTCCTCGACGACGGGGCCGAGGTCGATGTCGGCCGCTGTCGGCCGGCCGGCGAGGTGAATCTCCAGAATCTGCGTTCGCGCCGCGGGGTCCGGCGGCGGGACCTCCACGCGCTCGTCGAACCGGCCCGAGCGGCGGATCGCGTCGTCCACGTCCTCGACGAGGTTCGTCGCGCCCAGCACCACCACGTCCTCGTCGGCGATCCCTTCGAGTTCGGTGAGCAGTTGGTTGACCAGTTGCTGCTCGCTGCTGTTCATGTTGCTGTCGCCGTCGCGTGCGCCGGCGATGCCGTCGATTTCGTCGATGAAGAGGATACAGGGGGCGTTCGCGCGGGCGATCTGGAACAGTTCCTCGACTTTCTGTGCGGGTTCGCCCATGTACTTGCTGGTCACGTCGGCGGGCGTGACCTCGATGAAGGCGTGGTCGACCTCGCCCGCGAGTGCGCCTGCGACGTGTGTCTTCCCACAGCCGGGCGGGCCATGCAGCAGGACGCCGTTGACGACGCCGATGCCGTACTCTTCGAAGGCGCTGGGGTCCTGCAACGGCCGGACGACCTTGTGGTTGAGCGTCTCAAGTAGCTCGGACATCCCACCGACATCGGCGAAGCTCCGGGACGGGTTTGGGTCGACCAGCCCGTCGGCTTGCATATCGACGCCGTCGGGCTGGACCACCGTCCCGTCGTCCGAGGGTCGTTCGCGGTTTATCGAGGGCGGGCCGTCGGTGCTGTCGGAGCCAGAATCGCCGCCCATCCCGGCCGTGCCGGATTCGTCGGACTGGTCGATCCGCTCCCGGATGTTCCGTTCGAGGCGGTCCGGGTTGACCTCGTAGCCGTACTCGGCCAGCCGGCGGGGTTCGGCGCTCAAAAACTCCGCGAGCCAGCCGTGGCGCTGTAGCTCCTCGGTCGAGGCGTCTGGGTCCCGGAACGTGACGAGCTTGACGTCCGTGCTGTCGGGCGAGTGGAACTCGGCGAGCCAGAAGGGGAGATACAGGCGCTCGACGCCGGTCACGCCGTCGAATCCGTCGGGGTCGAAATCCCCGGGGAGCCCGTAGGACTCGCGAAGCTTCCGGAGGAACACGTTCGCCGCGCCCGAGGCGGAGTCGTGGCGCTGCTCGCGGTACTCGGCGACACGCTGGGGCAGTAGCGACCGGGCGTCGTCGTCGGTGACCTGGAACTGCAGCAGGACGGAGCGGCCAAGCGCGGGGTCGTCGCGGCCGAAGTCGTAGTCGCCCGTCGGCCGGCGGACCACCGAATCAGTGTCCTCGACGTACTGCGAGACGGCCCGGTCGTTGTCTGCCCAGAGACCGTCGAGGAACGCGGTCTCGGATCGCGTCGTCGTGCCGAACAGCTTCCCCTCGCCGGTCTCGTACTCGTAGTCGACTTTGAACACCGGATAGAACACCCGGTGGAGCCGTTCGAGTCGCTCGGTATCGCCGAAGGCGGTCATCGTCCGCTGGTCGAGGGTTTCCCTGACGGTTTCCTCGTCGGGTATCCGCCGGTCGGCGTAGATGTACGGCGGCAGGCTCATTCGAGGTCCCCCTCCCGAATCGTGTGCTCGGCGGCAGTCAGGGCGCTATCGGCGTCGAACGTCTCGATAGCGTCCCGCTGGGCATCGGGTTCACCGCGGAGATTACGGGCGTGCTCGGTAATGTTTGGTATCGCGCGGATGATGTTGTCGATGATGGGGACCGTCGCCACCTCGGCAGAGCGGCTTCGAGGGTTGAGGTCAATGACCAGTTCCGTCTTCCCCATCTCGCCCAGCGCCTCGGCGCGGTCGCCGTCCTCCAGCGGCACCAGCACCACGTCCGCTGCGCCGATGCCGTCGGCGTCGACCTTCGCGCGCTCGTGGTCGAGGCCGGGAATGCGCCCGTCGGCGGTGAGCCCCTTCACGTCCGTCGCCCCGTGCTCGCGAAGGTAGTCGGCGATGGCCTCGATGCGTTCCTCGGTCCGGTTGAACAGGTTCACTTCGAGGTCTGCGCGGGTCACCTCGGCCAGTTCGACGAGTTCGCCGGGCACGAGGGCGGCGGCGTTGCCGTTGACCGAGACGACGGCGTGCTCGGCGGACAGAAGGTGTGCCGCGGCGGCACGCTCGGCGTCGTCGGCGCTGTCGATGGTGCGCTCGCCCAGCAGGTAGTCGAAGGCTTCGCCGCGGCCCTGTGCGATGAGGCCCTGCCGGGAGGTGATACCGCGGTCGACGCCCGCTTCGATACGGTGGCGGGTCAGAAGCGACTCGTAGCGGGGGTGGCTTTCAGGGAGGTCGACGTCCTCACTCATACGTTCCAGTGATAGCTCCCTGTACTAAAGTCGTCCGTCAGGCGCGTCCCGGGCGTTGTTGCGTGTCTCACCGGAACCGATCACCGGACGACGATGGCTAGCTCCGGAAAAGATTATCTGCGGGTCAGCACAACTCCGTGCCATGGATACCCGACAGGCGTTGCTTGTCGACGCGTTCGCCGCGGAGCCGACGGCGGGCACACCGACCGGCGTCGTCCCTGAAGCCGACGGACTGACCGACGACCAGATGCAGGCCGTCGCCAGCGAACTGGGGGCCACCGAGACGGCCTTTGTCCTGCCGGCGGCGGACGCCGACCGCCGACTTCGCTGTTTCTCGCCGACCGAGGAACTGGCGCAGGCAGAGACGGCGACAATCGCCGCGTACGCGGCGCTCTACGAGCGTGGTGAAGTCGACGCCGCCGAATTAACGGTCGCCACAGCTGGAGGCGAAATCGCCATCGAAACCAAACCGAACGGCATGGTCTGGGTCGAGCAGGGCCGGGCCGACATCACCGAGGTCGATATCCCCTACAGCGATGTCGCGGACGCGCTCGGACTCGACGCGGCCACGCTCAAGGACGTGGGCGCGGACCTCCCGCTCGTGACAGCCGACGCGAGTGAGTCGTGGCTCATGGTCCCGGTCAACTACTTCGAGCATCTGAGCACCCTCGCCGTGGATGGGACCGCCGTCGCCTCGCTCTGTGACCGCGCGGACGCAGTCGGCGTGTACCCGTTCACCTTCGACACCATTGGCGGCGACGCAACGCGCCGGTCGACGTTCCACGGGCGAGCCTTCCGCGCGGGGAGCCGGACAGAAGAGCCGGTAAGCGCGGCAGCATCGGGGGCCTGCGCGGCGTTCGTCCGCCGCTACGGGGCGCTCGATGACACCGTCGAACAGATCATCGCCGAGGGCGGGCATTTCCGCGACCGACCCGGGACGGTGTCAGTCGATACCGACGGGACCGAGGTGTGGGTCGGCGGTCGCGGCGTGACCGCATTGGACGGCACGGTAACTGTCCCCGCTGTTGACGACGACGATATTATCGAAGCGTGACCGTCCACACCGCACCGGCAGCCTGACCGCCTAATTCACTCGAAATCGAGTGAAGAGCGATCTCTCACTGGTTGCAACCGGAACATCCTTAATTGTCGTTGAAGATGGTACGAATGAGTCCATGCCAACACTGTGGCTCGACGAAATCGGTGCCGACGACCTGGCGCGGGTCGGCGGCAAGGCGGCGTCTCTCGGAGAACTGACCGGAGCGGGCCTGCCCGTTCCGTCGGCGTTCGTCGTTACCGCCGACACGTATCGGTCGTTCATCGAAGCAACTGGAATCGACGAGCCGCTGTTCGAGGCCGTCGATGTCGACAGCGATGACTCGCAGGCGCTGGCCGAGGCAGCCGAACGCGCTCAGGAGTTGATCCTGGAAACCGACACCCCACCGTCGGTCCGCGAGGACCTGCTGGCTGCATACGACGAGATGGGCGACGAGGACGTTGCGGTGCGGTCTTCGGCAACTGCCGAGGACCTCCCGGACGCCTCCTTCGCCGGCCAGCAGGACACGTACCTGAACGTCTCGCGTGCGGACCTCCTGCAGCGAGTCAAGGAGTGCTGGGCCTCGCTGTTCACACAGCGGGCTATCTACTACCGCAACGAGAACGACTTCGCACACGACGCCGTGGACATCGCCGTCGTCGTCCAGCAGATGGTCGACGCGGAGAAATCCGGCGTCATGTTCACCAGTCATCCCTCGACCGGTGGCCCGACGGCCATCATCGAGGCCGCGTGGGGACTGGGCGAGGCGGTCGTCTCCGGTGCGGTTTCGCCCGACAACTACATCGTCGACCGCGAGACGGGCACCATCGACGAGGTGACCGTCGCCGACAAGAAGGTGATGTGTGTTCGGGGAGAAGACGGCGAGACAATCGAGCGCTCCGTCCCCGAGGAGAAGCGCAACGAGCGCGTCCTCTCGGAGGACGAGATTCACCGGCTCATCGAAATCGGTGAGCGCGTCGAAGACCATTACGATACACCACAGGACGTGGAGTGGGCGGTCTACGAGGGGGAGGTGTACCTGCTGCAGTCCCGCCCGATCACCACTATCGACGATCCTGAAGGGAGCGCCGGCTCGGCCAACGAAGCCGAGAGTCAACCGCCGGGGGCAAAATCGGGTGTCGCCGACGGCGGAGCGATGGAGAGCCAGTCGGAGTCGGTCCGGCTCTCCGGAATCGGCTCCGCGCCGGGCCGGGTCACTGGCGTCGTCCGCATCGTCGACAAACTCGACAACCTCGACAAGGTCGAGGACGGCGACATCATCGTCGCCGAGATGACCACGCCGGACATGGTCCCGGCGATGAAACGCGCCAACGGTATCATCACCGACGAGGGCGGGATGACCAGCCACGCAGCCATCGTCTCCCGTGAACTCGGCGTTCCAGCCGTCGTCGGTGCCGAGGACGCGACACAGAAACTCCGGGACGGCGAAACGGTCACGCTCGACGGCGACAAGGGCACAGTCGAGAAAGGGGCCAAGGTTCCCGAGACGACCGGCGAGGAAGAGGATGCCGGGCCGGTCGAGGCACACTCGCCAGTCAAGCCGATGACCGGAACGGAAGTCAAGGTCAACGTCTCCATTCCGGAGGCCGCGGAGCGAGCGGCTGCGACCGGTGCCGACGGCGTCGGCCTGCTGCGCATCGAGCACATGATCCTCTCGACGGACAAGACGCCCTCGCGCTACGTCGAGGACCACGGCGAGCGCGCCTACGTCGACGAAATCGTCGAGGGGGTCCGCTCGGTTGCCGAGGCGTTCTACCCGCGGCCGGTCCGCGTCCGGACCCTCGATGCCCCATCCGACGAGTTCCGCCAGCTCCAGGGCGGCGAAGACGAGCCGAGCGAGCACAACCCGATGCTCGGCTATCGGGGCATCCGGCGCTCGCTTGACCGACCCGGCGAGTTCAAGCTCGAACTCCGGGCGTTCGAGCGCCTGTACGACCTCGGCTACGACAACGTCGAACTGATGCTCCCGCTGGTGACCGACGCCGAGGACATCCTGCGGGCGAAGGCGCTGATGCAGGAGGTCGGCATCGACCCCGAGAAGCGCGACTGGGGCGTCATGGTCGAGACGCCGGCGAGCGCGCTGTCCATCGAAGACATCTGTGAGGCCGGTATCGACTTCGTCTCCTTCGGGACGAACGACCTCACGCAGTACACGCTGGCCGTCGACCGCAACAACGGCAACGTCGCCGACCGCTTCGACGAACTTCACCCGGCCGTTCTCGAACTCATGCGCCAGGTCATCGGGACCTGCCGCGAGCACGACGTCGCCACGAGCATCTGTGGCCAGGCCGCCTCGAAGCCCCAGATGGTCGACTTCCTCGTCGACGAGGGAGTCACCTCTATCTCGCCGAACATCGACGCCGTCCGCGACGTACAACACGAGGTCAAGCGCGTCGAACAGCGCCTGCTGCTGGAATCGGTCCGCTGAGGCCGCGGCCGCCCGACGTAGCCAGCAGATTTTTTTGCACCGTTCGCTTCGTTGCGGTATGGCACCCGAATCGACACCGGAAGCCAAGAGTATCAGTTCCGGTGTGTCCTACATCCCTTTCGGCATCCCCGGACTGGACGGACAGGTCCGCGGGATTCCGACCGGGAGCACGGTCCTGCTGGCCGGGGCGTCGGACGCGGGCGGCGATGCGTTCACCTACACGAGTCTCGCGACGCTGATGCTCGCGAAACACCGGCCCGAGATGGTCCCGAACAGCGTTGCCCGGCGCAGCGAGGCGATTCCCAACTCGGTGACCTACATCACGCTCTCGCACGACCGCGAACACGTCTACAGCGAACTTGACGCCGTGCTCGACGGCTATCAGTTCGACACGCTCACGGACAACATGACCGTCGCGGACTTCTCCCAGCGTTTCATGGAGCTGTTGCCGGTTCCGGAGCCGCTGTTCGATGCGCGACGGAGCGACGCCGAAATCGAACAGCCCGACGCGGAGCCACCAGAGTCGGAGCCCGACGAGGAGACCTTCGAGAAACTGCTCGCCGACATCAGCGACCGGGTGAGCGACGCCGCGGAGACGCTCATCGTCATCGACTCGCTGACCGACCTCGAACGGGCGACGGAGTTCGGCCTGCCCCAGAACCACGAAATCGCGTTCCTCATGGGGCTCCGGGAGGCGGTCGTCAACTGGGGGACCGTGGCCTTCGTCAAACTCGACCGGCCCGCGAGCGACGTGCGCTCGGACGAACTCATCCACGGCCTGCTGCACGGCAGCGTCTACTTCTACTCCAACGACAAGGGGTTCGAGACGTACCGGACGATGCGGGTCGGCTCCTTCGGCGGCGCGCTCGACACCGAGCGCCAGACCGTCTTCGAGTCGCTGATCGGTCCCACGGGCTTTCGAGCGAAGGCGACGAAGAAGATCGGGCCGTCGAACTGGTAATTCGGTCGGGACGAGCGCTACAGGACCAACTACGGACGGCTGCCCCGTTCTGGCCACCGTTTCGCCGTCAGGGCGAATAAACAGCAGACAACGGACATGCCCGAGCACAACGGCTAAACCGCTCCCCCTCTATACTCGCGATAGATGCTCCAGCGGGCAGAGCCACAGGACTTCGAGCGCGTCCTCTCGTCGATGTGTACGGTGCCGCATCCGTCGGCACGCGAAGCGGCGGAACGCTTCCTCGCGACGAACCCCGGGGACCCCGGTACGTACGAGACCATCGCCGATCTGGAACGTGAGGCCGTCGATTGTCTCGGCGAAATCACCGGGCTCTCAAACCCCGCGGGCTACGTTGCTTCGGGCGGCACGGAGGCCAACCTCCAGGCGATACGTATTGCCCGTAACCGCGCCGATACGGACGACCCGAACATAGTTGCGCCCGTCCACGCACACTTCTCCTTTACCAAGGCCGCTGACGTACTCGGTGTGGAACTGCGGACCGCGCCAGCGACGGACTACCGCGCCAACATGGAAGCGATGGGTGAACTCGTTGACGAGGACACGGTGTGTGTCGTCGGCGTCGCCGGCTCGACCGAATACGGCTACGTCGACCCGATTCCGGCCATCGCCGACCTCGCCGAGACGGTCGACGCACTCTGTCACGTTGACGCCGCGTGGGGCGGTTTCTACCTCTCCTTCACCGACCACGACTGGCACTTCGGCCACGCGAACATCGACACGATGACGATTGACCCGCACAAGGTCGGGCAGGCGGCGGTCCCCGCCGGCGGGCTACTCGCGCGCGACCGATCACTGCTTGATCAACTCGCCGTCGAAACGCCATATCTGGAGTCGACTGACCAGCTCACGCTGACCGGCACGCGCTCGGGCGCTGGCGTGGCCTCCGCCGTCGCGGCGATGGAGTCGCTGTGGCCGGCTGGCTACGAGCAGCAGTACGAAACGTCGATGGCCAACGCCGACTGGCTGGCCGACCAGCTGTCGGCGCGGGGCCACGACGTGGTCGGCCCCGAGCTTCCGCTTGTCGCGGCCGATCTCTCGATGCCGATGACCGACGAACTCCGGGACCGCGGCTGGCGGGTCTCAAAGACCGGGGCTGGCGAGATGCGTGTCGTGTGTATGCCCCACGTTACGCGGTCGATGCTGCGGTCGTTCGTGGCGGACCTCGACTGGTACTGAATCGCGGACCTCGACTGGTACTGAATCGCGGACCTCGACTGGTACTGCGTCGCCGCCCTCGGTCCCGAACATACTGGTATTGACTACTCCCGAGAAGACATACGAAGGTTTAGAAGTGCCTGTTTGCTACAGAGGGTCGTGGACCTGGTAGTACCGACCACAGCGTTCATTGCCTTCATCGGTGACTGTACGACCGCCGGCACTCCACTGTCGCCGCTGGAAGAGGCCGTCTGTACGGCCACCGGTCCAACCGGACTGGGTATCATCGCGGTGTACTCGTTTCTGATCGCGTTCATTCTCCCACTCCCGAGCGAAGTTGTACTAGTTCCGGCCGAAACGCTTCGGCTTGGACTCTCTACGAACGGGAATCTGGTGGCGATTATCCTCGTCAGTGGTCTCGGGAAGGCGTTCGGCAGTCTCGTCGCCTTCCACATCGGTCAGGAGGCAAAGGAGTACGGCCCACTCGTGCGCTGGATCAAGCGCTCACGGTTCAATATCATCGAATGGTCGGAGAAGAAGACGGTACAGCTCGCACAGAAGTACGGCTACGTCGGTCTGGCGCTCGCGCTCTGTGTTCCCTTCTTCCCCGATACGATCTCTATCTACGCGTTTACCGTCCTCGAACGCGACTACTATCGGTTCGGCGCGGCGACGTTCTTCGGCAGCGCCGGGCGGCTTGTGGTGACACTCGCACTCGCAGGCGGCACGCTCGTGCTGCTGTGAGCGGCCGGCACACAGATTTATGTAATCTGTTTGAGTAAATGCACGCATGTCCCGAAGCCGTTTGGCGGCCCAGACCCTCCTCGGCGGAATCGTCGTGTTGATCGGCCTGGCGCTGCTCGGACGGTCGACCGGACTGTTCGACGCCAGCGCGCTGTTCGTCTACGTCCCATCGTTGTTCGTCCTCGTCGGCATCTACGCGCTAGTGTCCGGCGGGCTACGGAACCTCGTGGGTCCGCTGCTGGTCATCCTCGTCGCTGGCGCGTGGCAACTGGTCACGCTGGGCGTGCTCGCCGCCCGTGACGTGGTGCAGTTCTGGCCGCTGTTAATCATCCTGTTTGGACTATCGCTCCTCCTCGGACAGTACCGGGCGAAAGCACGATCCGAGCGGAGCGATCACGTCCTGCTATTCGCGTTCTTCGGGGGCGCGGAGCGACGCATCACGGCCGACGCCTTCCGGAGCGCGGACCTGACCGCGCTGTTCGGCGGGATCGAACTTGACCTCCGGGACGTGAGGAGCAGCGACGCGCCGGCCCACGTCAGCACGACGACCATCTTCGGCGGGACCGAGATACGGGTCCCGCGGGAGTGGAACGTCCGCCTCGACGTGCTACCGCTGTTCGGCGCGGCGGAAGACTCTCGCCCTCGTTCCGACGAGGAACACAAGGATGTCGACCTCGTGATCACCGGGTTCGTCGCCTTCGGCGGTCTGGAACTGCTGGACTGACGGACAGCAGCCCGTCCAGCGCGGCGCCGAAACCAACCCCCTTTTGACCCGTCGGTGGCACACGAACAGGTATGAGCAACGACGAGTTTCCGACGGACCAGCCGGCGGTCGTGACCTGTGGGTTGCCCTACGCGAACGGTGACTTGCACGTCGGCCACCTCCGGACGTACGTCGACGGGGACGCGCTGTCGCGCTCCCTCCGACGGATCGGCCAGCAGACGGCGTTCGTTTCGGGGTCGGACATGCACGGTACACCGGTAGCGGTCAACGCCGCCGAGGAGGGTGTCGAGCCGCGGGAGTTCGCGCTTGACTTCCACGAGACCTACGCCGAGACGTTCCCGCAGTTCAACATCGAGTTCGACAACTACGGGCACACCGACGACGAGACCAACGTCGAACTCTCCCAGGAGTTCGTCCGCTCGTGGGTCGAAAACGACCACGTCCACGAGAAGGAGATCGAGGTCGCCTGGGACACCGAGGAGGACCAGCCCCTCCCCGACCGCTACGTCGAAGGGACCTGTCCCTACTGCGGGGAACAGGCCCGCGGCGACGAGTGCGACGAGGGGTGCCAGCGCCACCTCGAGCCCGGCGAGATCGAGGACCCGGTGTCGACGCTGACCGGCAACCCCGCCGAGTACCGCACCCGCGAACACAAGTTCCTCCGGCTTGCAGACTTCCAGGAGTACCTCCAGGGCTTCCTCGACCGCCTGGAAGGCACCGACAACGCCCAGAACCAGCCCCGCGAGTGGATCGAGGGCGAACTGCAGGACCTCTGTATCACGCGGGACATGGACTGGGGCGTCGATTATCCGGAGGACGTCGATGGCGGCGACGAACTGGTGCTGTACGTCTGGGTCGATGCACCAATCGAATACGTGGCCTCGACGAAGCAGTACGCCGAGCGCGTCGGCGACGACGAGTACGACTGGGAGCAGGTCTGGAAGGTCGACGGCGAAGAGCACCACGGCACCGAGTGGGACGACGAGTGGTCCGACGACAACGGCGAAATCATCCACGTCATCGGCCGGGACATCATCCAGCACCACGCAGTGTTCTGGCCCGCGATGCTTCGCGGCGCGGGCTACAACGAGCCCCGGTCGATTCTGGCGACCGGATTTGTCGGCATCGACGGCAAGGCCCTCTCGACCTCACGGAACCGCGCCGTCTGGGCCGACGAGTACCTCGACGCCGGCTTCCATCCCGATCTGTTCCGGTACTACATCGCGACCGGCGCTCAGATTGACACCGACGTGGACTTCTCGTGGGACCGCTTCCAGGAGCGGGTCAACGGCGAACTCGTCGGCAACGTCGGCAACTTCATCTACCGCTCGCTGCTGTTCGCCGAGCGCAACTACGACGGGACGCCCGACGCGCCCGTCAGCGACGACGTGCGCGACCGAATCGAGTCGGCCATCGAGGACTTCGAGGCCGCCGTTCGGGAGTACGACGTGCGCGAACTCGCCGAAATCGCCATCGAACTCTCGAACTACGGCAACGAGTACATCCAGCGCAACGAGCCCTGGAACCTCGTCGACGACGACCCCGAGCGCGCCGAGCAGGTCATCCGTGACTGCGTCCAGCTAACGAAGGCTGTCGCGGTGCTCATGCAGCCCGTTCTGCCAGGCAAGGCCGAGCGCCTCTGGGGCCAGCTCGGCGAGCAGGGCTCCGTCGCCGACGTGACCCTCGACAGCGCGCTCGAAGCGCCGCCGGCCGAGTTCGGCGAGCCCGCGGAACTGTTCGAACAGGTCGAGGACGACCACATCGAGGCGCTCAACGAGGAACTACAGGAGCGCGTTGAGGCGGCCAGCGACGACGAGTCCGAGGACGATGACGGCGAAGCCGCCGGAGACGAAGGAGATGACGACGCAGAGACCGCCGACCTCCAGCCCCTCGTCGAGGACCGCATCAGCTTCGAGGACTTCGAGGGCGTCGACATGCGCGTCGGCGAGATCCGCAGCGCCGAGCCGGTCGAGGGCGCGGACAAGCTCCTGCGGCTGGAAGTTGACATCGGTCACGAGGTCCGGCAGGTCGTCGCCGGCCTCCGACAGCTCCACGACGCCGAGGACCTCCCCGGAACGCGGGTCATTCTGCTTGCCAACATGGAGAAAGCCGAACTGTTCGGCATCGAATCCAACGGCATGGTCCTAGCCGCTGGCGACGAGGCCGACCTGCTGACGACCCACGCGGACGCCCCGCTGGGGACCCGCATCAAGTAAGCCCAGTCGCCAGCGCTTTTGTAGTCACGGCACGTACCGCGAACCATGGATGACGACGGGGCCGCACGAGACGATGCGGCCGCTACGGGTGACACGTTCACCGAGGAGTACGAACTGGCGACGGAAGCCGACGTGATTCAGGTCGACGGTGACGCAGCCGACGAGGAGGAGGGCGCGGTCGCCGGCTCGTTCGCCCCGGACCTGGAAGTGACTCCCGATGCGCCGAAGCCTGAGAACGTTGTCTTCGTCGCGCTAGGGGTCTGCATCGCGATTCTCGCCCTCGGACGGATGTTCCTCGGGGCGGAGATGTACGCGCCGTCCATACTCGGCGGCGTGGTCCTGTCTGTCGCGCTCGGAACCGCTGTACTGTACGGGTTCTTTGTCCGGACGAGCGACGCGTAAGACCTGCACCGGTGCCTTCAGAGTCGCGCTCTCTACCCCGACACTTAATCCTGCTCCGACACTAAGTCGGGGCATGGTGAACCCGCTGGCGGCAGTTGCCCCACTGCAGGCCGAACCACTGTTAGGTATGTCGCTCTCTATTCTGCTGTTTCTGGCCGGCGCGGGCCTCATCGTGGGCGAAGCGCTCGCCCCTGGGACCCACTTTTTCGTCCTCGGCGTGGCCCTGCTGACGGCGGGGCTGGTCGGGCTGTTCATCCCAGCGAGCCTGGGTATCCTCGCGCCACTCATCCTTACTGTCGTCGTGCTTGCAACGACGGCGGTCACGCTCTGGGGATATCGAAAGCTCGATTTCGCTGCGCCGGGCCGCGGCCAGACGCTCAGTTCTGACTCGCTTACGGGCCAGTTCGGAACCGTTACCGAGCGCGTGACCCGGAGCGACGGCCAGGTCAAACTGGAAGACGGCGGCTTCAATCCGTACTATCAGGCCCGCAGTTCCGGCGACCCGATAGAGGAGGGAACGGAGGTCATCGTCATTGACCCCGGCGGCGGGAACGTGCTGGATGTCGAGCCGGTAGAGTCGGCGAGCGACGAAATCGACCGCGCACTCGAACGTGATCGAAACCGGGGCAACGAGAGCGACGACACCGAACCGGAGCGAGAGTCGGAGCGGGCGTAGGTGTGTAATTCGGTAGTTTGTGACAGGGACACCGAAGCCTTTTCCTTGAGCGCTCCGGAGGTTTGACTGTCATGTTCCCCGCGACAGCACCGCTACAGCCTGGAGGACTCATCGGCTTCGTTACCGTAATCTTCCTCCTGATCGCCATCGCGCTGGTATACTCCAGCGTCGTGATCATCCGCCCGTACCAGAAAGGTGCCTACACGGTCCTCGGTACCTATCGCGGCGTCCTCGACCAGGGGATTCACTTCATCTACCCCTTCGTCTCCGACGTGACGCGGTTCGACATGCGGACCCAGACACTCGACGTGCCACGGCAGGAGGCTATCACCCGCGACAACTCGCCGGTGACCGCCGACGCCGTCGTCTACATCAAGGTGATGGACCCGAAGAAGGCGTTCCTCGAAGTCGATAACTACGAGCGTGCCGTCTCCAACCTCGCCCAGACGACCCTCCGTGCCGTGCTGGGTGACATGGAGCTGGACGACACGCTGAACAAGCGGGGCGAAATCAACGCCCGAATCCGGAAAGAACTCGACGAACCCACCGACGAGTGGGGTGTCCGCGTCGAGAGCGTGGAGGTCCGCGAGGTCAACCCGTCCAAGGACGTCCAGCAGGCCATGGAGCAACAGACCTCCGCCGAGCGGAAACGCCGTGCCATGATTCTGGAAGCCCAGGGTGAACGGCGCTCCGCCATCGAGACGGCGGAAGGTGACAAGCAGTCCAACATCATCCGCGCGCAGGGTGAGAAGCAGAGCCAGATTCTGGAAGCCCAGGGTGACGCAATCTCGACCGTCCTCCGCGCGAAATCCGCCGAATCGATGGGCGAGCGCGCCGTCATCGACAAGGGGATGGAGACGCTCGCCGAGATCGGCCAGGGCGAGTCGACGAAGTTCATCCTCCCGCAGGAGCTCACCTCGCTGGTGGGCCGCTACGGCAAGCACCTCCAGGGCTCGGACGTGAAGGAGAACGGGCACGCGCTGGAAGCGCTCGACTTCGACGACGAGACCCGCGAGATGCTCGGTCTGGACGACATCGAGGAAATCCTCGGCCAGATCGACGAGGAAGCGCAGGTCGACGTCGAAGCGATGGAAGAGGAAGCCCAGAAGATCAAGGAGGGCCAGGACAGTGGCCTCGACAGCGCCGACGAGATGATTCAGGAGATGGACGCCGAAATCGACGACGACTCGGGCACGACTGACGTGGCCGGCGGCCCCGACGACACGACGCGAACGTCGGAAGTCGACAAGGACGACTAGTCCTGATAACCAGGCGAAGACGTTTTATTACCGACCCACCTTTTCGGTAGCAATGACGCGTGAGGGCGACGTGGACGAGGACAAGCGGGCGACGCTCCGTCGCTTTGCCGCCCTCGGTGCAGCGAGCCCGTTTGCCCGCTTCGGCGATAGCGGGAGCGAGAGCGACGCGCCCGACGCCATCGCCGGGTACGTCTCCGCACATCCCGGGACGCACTTCTCGAAGCTTCGCGACGACCTCAAACTCGGGACCGGCGAGGCCCAGCATCACCTCCACCGGCTGGAAAACGAAGACGTCGTCGCCTCACAGAAGGACGGCGACTACCGGCGGTACTTCCCGGCTGGCCAGTTCTCCGAGTTCGAACAGGTGGCGCTTGGCTACCTGCGACGCTCGACAGCCCGCGGGATGCTCGTCACGCTCCTTCGCCGTCCGGACGTGACGGCCTCTGAACTGGCCACCGAACTGGACGTTTCGCGGCCGACGGTGAGCAACTACGCCGGCGACCTGGAGTCCGCCGGACTGCTGTCCCGAGAAGACGGGTACGCGGTGACCGAGCCAGAGACAGTGTTGACACTGCTTATCCGGTACGCCGATTCGTTCGATGACGATGTTGCCGAGCTAGCGGGCGAGGCCGACTCACTGCTGCGGTACGATCCCTGAGCTGATTCTTTCCGCCGAGTTACGTCTCCCGGTCAACACCGGTGATTTCGAACCTGGCTCCGCCCGACTCGCTGTCGGTCACACTGACATCCCAGCCGTGGACGGCGGCGATCTCGGCCACGATTGCGAGGCCGAAGCCGGTGCCGTCGGGCGCGGTCGAGTAGCCCGCTTCGAACACCGTGTCTCGCTCGTCTTCTGGAACCCCCGGACCGTCATCAGCGACGTAGAAACCACTGGCGTCGTCGATGTCACCGACAGTAACCGTCACTCCGGTATCGCTTTCGACGATCTCGTCGGACTGTCCCGGACTGCCCACAGAGCCCTGCTCCATGCTGTTTTCGTGCATCTGCGAGAGCGAGGGTTCCGACCCGTGTGCCACGCAGTTCCGAAACAGGTTTTCCAGCAGGCGCTGCAATCGGCGGGGGTCAGCAACGACGACACTGTCCGTATCGGTCACCAGAGTCCCGTTCTCCGTCCCGATAGTCTCCCAGCACGCGCTTGCGGCGGTCTGTAAACTGACGGGCTCGGTGGTCGTCGCCTCGCGTCCGTCCCGTGCCAGCGTCAGGATATCGTCAATGAGCGTCTGCATCCGCTCGTGGGCGTCGTCGATACTGTCGAGGTGGTCGTTGGTCACTGCCTGTTGGGCCAACTCCAAGTGGCCCTGTGCGACTGTCAGTGGCCCCTGAAGGTCGTGGCTGACGACGCTGGCGAAGGACTCCAGTCGATCGTTCTGAACGCGGAGTCTGCGTTCGCGCTCCTTCTGTTCGGTGATATCCTGGATGAACCCCCGAACTGTCCGCTTCTCCGCGCCTTCGACGCGTTTGCCGTGGGTCCGGACCCACCGACAGTCGCCTGTTGCGGTGATGAGCCTGGTCTCGATATCGTACGGTTCCCCGTCTTCGAGGGCCGCATCGACGGCGTCCGAAACCATCTCCCTGTCTTCGGGATGATAGAAGGACAGTCCCTCTTCGATTGTCGGATCGAAGTCGTCGTCGACTCCGTGGATACGGCGAGTGCCCGCTGTCCAGGTCAACGTCCCGGTTTCGTCGAACTCCCAGGCACCGAGGTCGCCGAGTTCCTCCGCCTCGGCGAAGAAGTCCCGTAACTGGGCGAGGTTCTGTTCGTGCTCGATGCGCTCCGTGACGTCCTGGCAGTGCGAGAAGATGGTAACGACATCGCCCGAGTCGTCAGTGACGAGGCGATTGTGCCACTCGACCATGATACGCTCCCCGCCCTTCCGGACGTTCTCGTTGACGCTGTGGTAGCCACCGCTGGCCTCGCTAAGTGCGGACGTGACCGCGTCGACGTGGTCGTAGCTTTCCTCGCTGACGAACACCTCCCACGTCTCGCCGACCAGTTCCTCCTCGGTGTAGCCGAATATCTCTGTGAGAGTGTCGTTGACGCGGACGATTTCGAAGTCTTGGTTATACTCGACGAACCCGAGCGGCGACTGGTCGATAAACAGCGAGAGCCTGTCTTTACTCGCTTCGAGGGCGCGCTGTGACCGGTACTGTTCGACGGCGTTGACGATGCGGTTCGCGAGAAGGGCGTAGTGGCTGGTGTCTGACGTCTTCTGTAGATAGTCTGTGACGCCCGCGGAGATAGCGTCACCGGCGACTGCCTCGCTGCCGCGACCTGTGTACAGGATAAACGGGAGGTCAGGGTAGTCCTCGCGGACAGATTCGAGGAAGTCGATGCCGTTCTCGCCGGGCATTTCGTAGTCGGAAACGATACAGTCGACCGGCTCTGTTTCGAGCAGACGCAGGCCCGCTGCTGCACTCGTTGCGGTCTCGATGTCGAACGCAGGACGCTCTCGCGTGAGGAATGCCGCTGTCGTCTCTGCGTACTGCCGGTCGTCGTCGACGTGAAGCACCCGGATAGCGGAGCCAGCCTCGCCCATTGATGTGTACAACTATGGCTTCAATGGTTATCAATATAGACATTCACCACTTACAATATGTCTGGATATATCAGGGATAAATCGTCTGAAACGATGAATGAGCGACGGCACCGAGCCTTCTCTAGAGTAAGATACAGTTTGCACTCACTCGGACGACCGAGTGAGAGTGGGGATGTATCCGCGGTCGAACCGGCACCGGTTCAGGTCTCGACCATCCACGTCGTCGAGGAGGAGTAGCCCCACTTCTCGACGGCCAGATCGTGGTCGCCGTCGGCGATGGCGGTCATATTGGTCCCGACCTCCTTGGCCGAAAGGTCGAGTTCGTCGCCGATAAGCCGCGATTTGAAATACGTCTGGTCGTCAGCATTGGAACGGAGATACTCCAGAATACGTCGCTGCTTGTCCGAGAGCGGACTGTCGGGGGTTTGTGCGGTGGCGCTCATTAGTACAGGTACTAGCAGTACCGAGACACCCTTATGGGATTTGGTACAGACGGTTAACGGCTCGCAGTCTTGCGGTTTTCACTCGCTCCAAGCGGGGATACTGCCGCGAGTTGGGCCACGCGACAGGTAGTTGGTACAGGCGGGAAACACCGTGAGCGCCCGTCGTCGCTCCGCAGTTGAGACGGTCACAGTCGTTCGCTCCGGCAGTTCTTTAGTAATGGCCCGTTTTGTGGCCGAACGGAGGTCTATCACATTGGAAATCTCGGATCAACTGCTGTGTCTGTTCAGTGCCGATATCCGCGACGAGGGGGACCGGTACGTCGTGGAGGTCCCGCGTCGAGAGATCGAGACGGGCGCAGTCGACTCGGGCAGTACCTATCGTGTTGCGCTCATCTCCGCAGACGAGGGGACAGAGACGGAGGAGGAGACGGTGTCAGACACGCCACCGGACCAGCCACAGCCGCCGGTCGAACCGGGCGAAACGCGCTACGTCGAGATCGAAGACATCGGGAAGCAGGGCGACGGCATCGCCCGCGTCGAACGCGGCTACGTCATCATCGTTCCGGGGGCCGAAATCGACGAACGAGTCAAGATCGAAGTTACCGAAGTCAAGTCGAACTTCGCGGTCGGCGAGATCATCGACGACGTCTGAAACTACTCGTAGGCACTGCCGTCGGGGCGCTTTGCCCCTTCGGAGTCGTGGACGACGACCTGTCCGGCTGACGGGTCGACGGGCCGGTAGTTGTCGCGGACGCCGATGGCTTCTTCGAGTTCCCGAACGGCGCGTTCCTTGAGCGCCGCCGCCAACTCCTCGGCGTCGGCTCTGGAGATATCCCGGCCGAGTCCCTCACATTCGTGAGCCCGGACCATCCCCTCCTCGTCGACGGCTTCGCCCATCGGCTGGCTCGTCCCGCCCAGCGCGACGCTGAACGGGTAGGTCCGGCAGATGAGCGGGCGGTCGCCGTGGACCGTACAGGCACCCGTGCCATCGTCGTCTTCAGCGTAGAACGTGCAGTCGCCGCAGTCGTCAGTCTGGAGCGCCCACTCGAACGTCTCACCCTCGGGGCCGTCCGGGCCGTCGGCCAGTCCGTACGGCATCGGGCGGGCGACGTCACGGAAGTCGTACTCCCCGGCGGACTGTAGCTGCCTGATCTCGTCGGGAAACACCGTCGCCGTGTGGGGTTCGGCGTCGGTTTCTCCAGAGCCGTCGTTCTCATTCTCACCGGCACCACCGGCGACTCTGTCCGTCTCGTCGGCACCCTCTCCCCTCTCGCCACACGCCGACTCGGCCTTGCAGCAGGCCCCACAGCGGGTGCATTCGAACCCGATGGTCTCGATAGCGTCGGCCAGTTCCGACTCGTCGAGCGCGCGGGCCCGTTCGAGTTCGGTTTCCAGGGAGTCCACAGCCGTGGTAGCGGGCCGACGGGCAAAAAGGCGTCACTCCGCCGGGTTCGGTATAGCCCGGGCACCGTCCCACGAAACAGTGCCCTCGACGGCGAGCTTTTCGAGGTGAGCCAGCACTGTCGCGCGGGCCAGGTCGCGCACCCCGGTAAGGTCCTTTTCGTAGGCGGCGTCGAGGATTTCGTCGAGTGTGTCGGCCCCGTCGTCGTTGACAGCCGCCCGAACACGTTGCTCGCGCTCCAGTCGGTGGCTGATGAGGCGCGCACAGGTCTCCCGCGGCGTCTCGATACGCGGGCCATGGCCCGGTAACAGCACGTCGGGGTTTCTGGCGTGGAGTCGCCGCAGTGACGCGAGATAGGCCCGAACGTCGCCCTCTGGTGCGCCGACGACGACGCTGCCCTCGGCCACGGCGAGGTCGCCGGAGACGACGGTCCCGTCAGTTGCGAAGGCGACGTGCTCCGGCGCGTGGCCCGGCGTGTCGAGGACGGTCACCGGGCCGGCGTCGGTCGGAATCGTCGTCCCGTCGCTGAACAGTTTGTCAGGGGTAACGCCGGTCGCAGCCTCGAATGCGGTCGCCCGGCCACGCCGCGCCCAGACCGTCGCGTTCGTCTCTCTGGCGTAGTGTGCGACGGCACCGGCGTGGTCAGGGTGGTAGTGTGTGAGCGCAATGTGAGCGAGGGTGCGGTCACTGAGAAGCGAATCGAGCGCATCATCCGTATCCGCGGGGTCCACGAGAAGAGCCGCCTCGTCGCCGCAAACGTATACCGCCGTGGTGCCGGTCGGTGCCCGCGTCGGGACGGGCACGTCGGCCCGCTGCCAGTCCATACCGACGGGTCAGACTGTGAGGAAATAAACCTGTTTGCGTGCGTCAGTGAAGCTGTACCGCGAGTCGACCAGCTCTGACTCCTCCAGTCGGTTCAGGGCGTACCTGACAGTCCGGTCCGGGAGCAGCGAGTTCTCGGCTAGTTCGCCCTGTGACAGCGGGGCGTCGTCCTCCAGCACCTTCGCGACGAGCTTCGCGCTCGGCGGGAGTTCACGCAGGGTGTCGCGGAACTCCTCGTCGGTGAAAGGTGCTGGTGCAGCGTTTTCAGTTAATGCGCTCATAGTGGCTGATATTCCAGACTTACTGGTAAAACTTGGCTATATGCATGACCAAACAATACAGATTCTATGAAGTGTTTAATGTGTCCTTATACAGAACCGCCATCGTGCGGTTCTCGTCGCTATCCGGAAAGTACGACCAGAACTATCAGGGCCGAGAGCGCGAGCGGATCTGACCTGACTGGAAAACAGCCAAACCGATGAAAGGGGATTCCAGTATCGTTTTATCCCCCGCGGGGTGAGCAATACACCGTGAAAGGGCAGGAGTGGTATCAGGCCGACACCGTGGCCGAAGAGTACGAGGCCAAGCGGTTCTCCCGTGGCGGTCGGCTTATCGACCGACGCGAGAAACAGGCCGTCCTCGACGCAATCGGCCCCGTGGCCGACAAGGACGTGTTAGAGGTAGCTTGCGGAACCGGACGGTTCACTGTGATGCTGGCCGAGCGCGGCGCGAACATCACCGGGCTGGACATCTCAGGACCGATGCTCCAGCAGGGCCGTGAGAAAGCACAGGCGACTGGTGTCGACGACCGTGTCGAGTTCATGCGGGGTGATGCGGCCCGGCTCCCGTTCCCGGACGACCACTTCGACACCGTGTTTGCGATGCGCTTTTTCCATCTGGCGGACACGCCGGCGGCGTTCCTCGCTGAGATGCGCCGCGTCTCGAAGGAACAGGTCTTCTTCGATACGTTCAACCGGTTTTCGACCCGGTCGATATACAACTGGGCGCTCCCGATGGGGTCGCGGCTCTACTCCCGCTGGGAGATCGACCGGCTGCTGGACGGAGCCGGACTGGAACTGACCGAGGCGAACCACGACTGGCTGCTTCCCTACGGATTCTACCGGAAGATTCCGAACGAACTGGCCGCCTCGTTCCGCTCGCTCGATACGGCGCTCGGCGGCACGCCACTCGGCGAAAAGCTGGCATCGGTGTCGTACTGGAACACCCATGTGTAGCTCGCCGCCGCTCGGACAGCCCGTTTTCCCTGAATGGATGTCGCCGTCCGTCTCCCGCGACTTTTAAGCGCCTTCGCCGCCGTACCCAGAGGTATGGATATCTCGGTAGTGGTCCCGACGTTGAACGGCCGGGAGGAGCTGTCCGGCTGTCTGGACGCACTCACCGAGCAGGTTCCCGATGCCGAAGTGATTGTGGTCAACGGCCCGTCGGCCGACGGCACGACGGGCATGGTCCGCGACCGGGACGACGTGTCGATCCTCGTCGAGATCGCCGACCGCTCGGTCACGGTCGCCCGCAACGCAGGGATCGACCGGGCAACGGGAGACGTTATCGCGCTCGTCCACCAGGCTCTCTCGGTCGAGTCCGGCTGGGCTGACGCGGTGAAAAACGGGCTCTCGGGGGCAACCCAGGCCATCACCGGGCCGACACACCAGCAACTCTGGGCCGGAATGACGACCGAAACCGAGGAGACGCGGACGATAGCCGGCCGCGACGTGACGTATTTCAATCCCGGAAACGTCGCGTTCGACGCGGAGGTGCTGGAAGCGCTCGACGGGTTCGACGAGTACCTGAACGTTGGCAGCGCCCGGGACTTCGCGCACCGGATGGCCGCCAGTGATTACGGCGTCGACTGGAGCACGGCGATGTGCGTCAGCCGCGAGTTCGAGGCCGACGGCGGCACCACGGAGACCGACTGGAACTGGAAGTACCGCTCGCTCGCCTACCGGCTGGTGAAGAACTACAACGTCCGCCCAACCGTGTTGCGGCGACTCCTCAGCCACGCGGTGAGTGACGCGACGGACGCGCTGATCGATGTCGTGCGCGGGGAGACGACGCCGTCGCAGTGGCTCGGCAACGGGCAGGACGTGTTCGGCGGCGTCGGATCCGGCATCGTCGACGGCCTCCGCGCACGCGTGACCGACCGGACACCCTGTCGGAACCCGAACGGCCGCTCCGCGCGCGCGGACCGCGCGGTGACTGTGTACGACTGGCGGTAGTAGCGGTAACCGGTACTGGCCGCAACCGTTCGACCGGAATAGGAGTTGTCGGCGGTCAGGGGGCCAGCGCCTCGATGACGCGGTTGGGATTGTTCGAGAACACCTTTCGCATCGCGTCTTCGGGAACGTCCAGTGTCAGAATCTCCATCACGGCCACGTTCGGGTGGACGCTGGGGACGCCGCTCCCGAAGAGAACGCGGTCAGGGTGTTCCAGAATCGCCCGCTCCATCGGCCGCCGGTAGCGGACCGCACTGGTGTCGAGATACAGATTGTCGTGGGTCTCCAGCAGGTCGATAGCTCGTTCCATCAGGTCCCGCCGGAGCGGGTGGGCACCGAAATGCGAAAGGATGACCGGGAAATCGTACGCTAACAGCGATTCGGCGACAGTTTCGGGCGGAAACCCTTCGCCGCCGTGGACGATGACGGGCAGTGATACGGACGCCAGTTCTGCGAGGACTTCTTCGTCGGGTAGTCCGTCAGTCGGTGGATGGATCTTGAAGCCATAGAACCGGTCGTCGTAGGCGTACTGCTCGATGTCCTCGGGCGAGGTGTGTTCCTCCGTGCGACTGCTCGCGAGGTTGCGGAGGGTCGACCCGGGACCGGTCCCCGGGTCCCGAGCGCCGTTGACTCTGGCGAAGGCGACCATCGGCCGCTCGACAGTCATCCGGGCGACGGCGTTGTTCGCTTTCAGATACGAGCCGTCTCGCTCGCCGGGAAAGACGACGGAGCGGACGACACCGGCCTGGTGCATCTCCCGTTCCAGTTGCTCCGGGTCACCCATACCGTCTCGGGGTCGGCGCTGCTCGTCGGGTTCCAGTCGCGCGTGCACGTCGACCACCCGAAAGCCGTGCTCCAACTCCAGCATCTACTATACGGTGTGTATACACCCATATTAAAAGGTGTGTAGGTCCAGCCGGGATTACAGGGACAGCACGGCGCTGTCACCCGACGAGCGGTCTACGCCGTTAGAAAGTTTTATATAGAACCGCTTGCCTTGTCTTAAGTGAGGTTCAACACATATGTCATCTGGCCAGCGACGCATGGGCGGCCAGCCTCTTTTCATCCTTGATGAGGACGCCCAGCGCACACACGGGAAGGACGCACAGTCATCGAACATCTCCGCCGGAAAGGCCGTAAGCGAGTCCGTACGGACCACGCTCGGTCCCCGCGGCATGGACAAGATGCTCGTCTCCGACGACGGTGATGTGGTCATCACCAACGACGGGGCGACCATCCTCTCCGAGATGGACATCGAACACCCCGCGGCCCAGATGATCGTCGAAGTCGCCCAGACCCAGGAGGACGAAGTGGGCGACGGCACGACGACGGCGTCCGTGCTGGCCGGGGAACTGCTGACGAAAGGCGAGGACCTGCTCGACGACGACGTCCACCCGACAACGATCGTCGAGGGGTACTCCGCCGCGGCCGAACTCGCACAGGACGCTATCAACGAGCTCGTCCTCGACGTCGACCTCGACGACGAGACACTCGTCGAAGTTGCCGAGTCCTCGATGACCGGCAAGGGAACCGGTGACGTCGAGGCCGAGAAACTCGCCGAAGTCGTCGTCGACGCCGTCCGCCACGCCAAGAGCGACAACGGCGTCCGCCGGGACAACATCGAAGTCCACACCCAGACGGGTGCGGCTTCCTCCGCGACCAAGCTCGTCGAGGGCGTTATCGTCGACGAGACGGCCGTCCACGACAACATGCCGACCTCGGTCGAGGACGCGTCCATCGCGGTCATCGACACCGAACTCGACGTCCGCGAGAGCAACATCGACGCCGAGTACAACGTCTCCAGCGTCGACCAGCTCAACGCCGCGCTCGACGCCGAGGAGCAGGAACTCAGCGGCTACGCCGAGGAAGTCGTCGAAAGCGGCGCTGACGTGGCCTTCGTCACCGAGGACGTCGCCGACCGCGTCGCCTCCCAGCTCGCCAAGGAAGGCGTCTTCGTCGCCGACAGCATCGGCTCCTCGACCGCCAAGGACATCGTCGAGGCCACCGGCGCGAAGCGCGTCGGCTCGCTGGAAGCCCTCGACGAGGACTCGCTCGGCCACGCCGACAGCGTCGACGTCGAGAAGCAGGGCGACGACGACGTGACGTTCATCACCGGCGGTGCGACCGCCGAGTCCGTCACGGTCATCGCCCGCGGCTCCACCGAACACGTCGTCGACGAGCTCGAACGCGCGCTCAACGACGCGCTCGACACCGTCATCGCCGCGCTCGACGCCGGCGGTGTGGTCCCCGGCGCAGGCGCGACTGAGATCGCTATTGCCGACCACATCCGCTCCGAAGCGGCGTCCATCGAGGGCCGCAAGCAGCTCGCCGTCGAAGCGTTCGCCGACGCCGTTGACGTGCTGCCCCGCACGCTCGCGGAGAACACGGGCCTCGACGCAATCGACGCGCTCGTCGACCTCCGTGCCGAACACGAGAGCGAGGGCATCGCCGGCATCATCAGCGAAGGCCAGACCGGCGTCGTCGGTGACCCCGTCGACTACGGCATCCTCGACCCCGCCGCTGTCAAGCGCGAAGCGGTCGACTCCGCCACCGAGGCGGCGACGATGATCGTCCGCATCGACGACGTTATTTCGTCGAGCTAAGCTGGTTTAGACATCAAACCTGTTTTCTTTTGACCGCGCCAGAGAGCGGCGCGACCGCTGTAGAAACCACCGCTCAGTCGCCGCTGGGCTCGACAGAAAGCGTCAGCGTCGCATCGGCCCCGTCAGCGAGCGCTTCGACGAGGTCCCGGTCAACGTCGCCGGCCGCCGCGTCGGCGTTTACCATCACAGTCCGGTCATCGACGTAGTCGCTCGTCCGCAGGACGTGGCTCCGGTCGTTCTCGAAGGAGAGGTCGGGATGGCCGGTTCCGGTCACAGTAACGGTCTGCTCGCCGGCTTCGATAGTCGCTGTAATCGTCGCGTCGGCGTCTTGGCAGGCCGTTACGAACTCGCTGTCGAAGTCGGCAGGAACACGGTCGGCCTCGATAGCGAGGATGCAGTCACCTGCAGGGGTTAGAAAGTCGTCGCTCGTCACTTCCAGCGTGCTGGCGTGCTCGCCGGAGACGTTCTCGTGGCCCTGTGCACGGACCACTTCCTCGAGTGTCATACCTCCCGGTCACTGCCGGGCGTACTTCAGCGGGACGACTCCGACCTGACGACGGTAATCGTCACCGCACCGCAGGCGCACTCGTGGGCCTCGCGGCGGCCGGCCTCGGTCTCGAACACCAGCGCTGGCTCGCCGAGCGGGCGCTCGCAGTGCTGGGCCTCGCAAGTCGGTGTCGCCGCCTCGTGTAGTTCGGTGAGCATATCTGGATAGTAGATGGCTACCTATGTCAAGGCGAGCCATCCCCGTAGTGAAAGTGAAAGTGAAGCCGTGGGGCAAAGGATATGCCCCCGCGGAACGGGCCACAAGGTATGTCGCTGGAGTGGCGCGGCGCGGCGGTTGCGCCGGACGACGAGATGCCGTCCCCGGAGTCGTGGGAACCGGTGTCAGTGCCCGGCCGGCCCGAGGGGTTCGCCGGCGCCGAGGCCGTGGCCTACGAAACGACGTTCTCGGACCCGCGGGACGAGAGCGATGCACACACGCTGCTGGTGCTGAACGGAGCGTACGCGCACACACGCGTGTGGTGCAACGGTGATCTGCTCACCAGCCACGACACCTACTTCGAGCCGCTCCGGGTTCGACTCCCCGAAAGCGAGGAGTACCGGATCGTCGTGGAGTGTCGCGCGCCGGCGGACCGTTTCGGCGGGTTGCACGCGACCGACCAGCTACCGCCGGAGCGCTGTGTCCCGGGCATCTGGTGGGACGCACGGCTCGAAACCCGGCCCGACCCCTGCGTGAGCGAGCTTTCGGCCCAGCCACAGGTATCGGAAGCCGACGTAACCGATGCGACAGTGGAAGTGTCGGCGACTGTCCTGTCCGAAGAGCCGCTTGACGACCGGATTACGCTCTCACTCCGGCCGGAGGGTGACGTTCGTGGCGGCGGGATGATGGACCGCGCTCGCGTCTCGACTGACGAGGAGACGACGTCGGTGACCTACACGATAGACGTGCGCGACCCGTCGCTGTGGTGGCCCCACGACCGCGGCGAGCAGTCCCGCTACGTCCTCAGCGCGAAGCTCGATGACGACGAACACTCGGTGACGACGGGACTACGTACTGTTTCGTACGACGACGGCCTGCAGGTCAACGGCGAGGAGGTGCCGGTTCGCGGCGTGACACTGCTGGACCCGACCGCGGAGGACGTCGTGCGGGCCGTCGACGCCAACGCAAATCTGGTCCGGGTTCGGGCACAGGGGACGCCGCCCGAAGTGGCCCGCGCCTGTGACGACCACGGCGTCCTGCTCTGGCAGGACCTCCCGTTGTCGGGCCCCGGTTCGTTCGACAACGAACGGGGAACCAATCTCGCGGCACGGCTCGATGCGACCTACGCGCAGCATCCCAGTTTCGCGGCGGTCGGCGTTCACGACGAGCCAGTGTCACCCTACGCCGACGGCCTTGGGTCCGGGTTCCTCGACCGACTACGCTTTCGCTGGCGGGCCTGGCGAACCGGATACGACAGCACCGAGGCCGAGACCGTGGCTGGGGCCGTGGACTCCGTCCCGGCGTTCCCGGTGGTCGGCCCGCCCGGAATCGACCCCGACGCGGCCACGCTGTACCCGGGGTGGCGGTACGGCGACACGGCCGACCTCCCATGGCTCTGTTCCCAGTTCGGCGTCGGCGACGTCGTCGCCGGCTTCGGGGCCGGCGCGCTCGGGACGGCCGACCAGGCGGATACCCCGGGGTTCGACCGCGCCCGGCACGACCGCCACATCGGCGACGGGGTGGCTGGGTCACAGGCGTACCAGGCTGACGTCGTCCGCGAGGTGGCCGAGGGATTGCGCCAGCGCCGCGCACCGGTCGTCGTCCTCGACAGCCTCCGGGACGTCGGCGACGCGGGCATGGGTGTACTCGCCGCTGACGGGAGCGAAAAGACGGCACACGACGTGCTCGCCGACAGCTACGAGCCCACACAGGTCGTCCTCTCCGCACCCAGTCCCGGAGAGCGGGACGTCGTCGTCCTCCACGACAGGCCGGAGAGCACGAACCTCACCGTCGAGTGGGACTGCAACGGCGAGCGCGAGCAGGCCGAACACACTGTCGGTCCTTTCGCCCGCGTCCCCGTCGACACGCTCACGCTGTCGGCCGGCGACGAAGTGACACTCGCCGTCACCGACGGGCAGCGGGTCGTCAAAAACGAATACACCATTAGCCAGTAATATATGTCCGTGATATACAAGGGTAATCCGGTGAGGTTACGACCGGTTCACCCGCCGAATTGGGGCGTGTGAGACGTTGACGCGGTATTCAATGCACCGGAATGTTTAAACAATATCCACCTCTATTTGTAGACACCAGAACGCTTCCGCGTTCAGGCAGTATCGCTTTCAGCCCAACATGAGAGGGAACCCTTGTTATTGGTGTCAGCCCCTCAGTAGTGGGCCGACTGTCTGTGCTGAAGCGGTGATGGCATAGAGGATTCAACAATGGCAGACTCGATAGACGAATCAAAGAACGTTACAGTAACCGAAGAGGATCTCGAAAACAAATCGAAAGGCGAGCTCATCAAACTCGCCGGCCAGCTCCGCGACCGACGGAACGAGCTGAACCAGATGGCGTCCGAGCGGGCCTCCGCCCGTGACGACCTGAACGCGAAGACTCGCGAGAAGGTCGATGAGGCCCAGGAACACCGCGAGAAGCGCGACGAGCTCAACGAGCAGGTCCAGGAGCACAAGGACCAGCGCAACGAGCTCAATGCGGAAGCAAACGAGCTGTTCGACAAGGTCGACAACCTGAAAAACGACCTCGAACTCGACGAGGGCACGTCGGTCGAACAACTCAAAGAGGAGATCGAAGACCTCGAGTTCAAGCAACAGACCGAAGTACTCTCCTCGGAGGACGAGAAGGAGCTCATCGAGAAGATCGAGACCAAGCGCGAGAAGCTCCAGGAGAAACAGGAGAAGCTCGACCAGGGCGGCGACCTCGAAGAGCTCAAAGAGGAAGCGGAAGAGGTCCGCTCGGAAGCCTCAAAGCACCACCAGAAGGTCACGGAGCTGGCCGACGAGGCCCAGAAGCACCACAACGAGATGATCGAGGCCTACCGCGAGGCCGACGAGATCCGTGACGAGGCCGACGAGAAACACGAAGAGTTCGTCGAAGCGCAGGAAGCGGCCGACCAGCACCACGAGGACTTCGTCCGCGTCCAGAAGCGCCTCCGCGAGCTCGACAAGAAGGAAGAGGAGCAGGAGCGCTCCCAGCGCGAGGAGAAGCAGGAAGCCGCTCGCGAGGAAGCCGAGGAGATTTATCAGAAGTTCAAGGAGGGCGAGACCCTCGACACCGAGGACCTGATGAAGCTCCAGAAGGCCGGCAAGCTGTAAGTCTGTAGGATTTTCTCTCTGTTTTCACCGATTGTAGATGCATCACTCACTCGGCCTGCTCCAGCTCAGCGCGCTCTCGCTCGTCCCGACAGCTCTCGGTGGAGTCCTGTTCGGCCTCGCACTCGCCGCGCCACCGGGTCCGATGAACGCCGTCATTGCTGAGGAGAGCGCACTGCGGGGCTGGCGGGCCGGCTTTTTCGCCGGCCTCGGCGCGATGACCGCTGACGCCTGTTTCCTCGTGCTCGCCGTGCTCGGCGCTGCGACAGTCATCACCGAGACGCCAGGCGTTCGGCGCGTGATGGTCGGGGCCGGCGGGCTCCTGATGCTCTGGTTCGCCTACGGTGCAGTCAAAGAAGCGAATACAACAGTTACCGAGGGGGACTCGTCGGTCACGTCTGGGGACAGTCGCGGCTTTCGCAAGGCACTCGTGCTGGCGCTGACCAACCCCTATCAGGTCGCCTTCTGGCTCACCGTCGGCGTCGGCCTCCTCGAACCCGGTGTGGTCGACGTGGCGTCGTACGTGCCTGCGGTCGGGACTGATGCGCTAACCGTCCAGACCGGACATCCGGTGCTGCTGGGTGGGTTTTTCGGCGGTATCGGCCTCTGGATCACGGGGTTTCCGGCGGCGATTGTCGCCGCGAGAACGCGTATCGAGCGGCTCGCACCGCTAATCGCGTGGGTCAGCGCTGCTGTTCTCGCCGGGACCGGCGTCCTGTTCCTGCTGCGAGCGCTATGAGTCGCCCATCCCGGTCGCCACGTCATCGAGGTCGTCTTCGACGGCCATTTCGGCGACCTCCATCGTCAGCCACTCCTGGAACCAGCGGGTCCGCTTGAGCCGCTGGTGGACGATGGACTCAGCGGTGTCGCTCTGAACACGCTCGCGGGCATCCTCGCCGCGCTCGATGACCCGGTCGACCATCTCGGCCGCGTCCATGTGCGTCCGGGACTCATAGCCCATCCGCAACAGCATCAGGGCGGTCCCGTTCGCGCCCACCTTATCCAGAATGTCCGCCTCGATGAGACACTGTACTTCCAGGGGTAGGTCGTCCAGCGGCCCCTGATACGAGTGGGCATCGACGGCGGAGCAGACCTGTTCGATAAACGATTCGGGGTAGTCACCGTGTGCCTTCAGGTACTCGCGTGCGATCCGAGCGCCGGCTTCCGCGTGGAGGTCCTGCTCGGCTTCCAGTTTCGCGATGTCGTGAAACAACGCTGCCACGCGAGTCACGTCCACGTTCGCCCCTTCCTTGCGGGCGATTTTTGTCGCGATGTCGACGACGTTGAGGATGTGGTTGAAGCGGTATTCCGCGGAGTGCCACGGGTACCAGCGCATGCGGCCGCCCTCTTCTTCGTTTTCGACGCTCGCCGCAAGGTAGTCGTGGACGAACTCCTTCATATCCTCGAACGCGTCGGCTGAGACAGGTGACTCCCTAATCTCGACGCCCACAGCACCACCTCCGGAGACGGATTTCGATAGTCATCTTACACATATAGACGTACGTTCGACTCTTTAGCGTTACGACAGGGAGAACGGCTGCCACACCCGGTATTTCTGTCTGCAAACAGCGTCACAGAACCGGCCTTCGGAGCGGTTGTCCGGACGCCGGACAGCCACCATCCCTGGCCCCGACTCCGTGTCGAGTTGGGTCGCTGTCGGGTGACTGCCGACGACTGGTTCTCAACGGCTGAGAACATTAGTCCGGCTTTTTACAGCTAATAGATAAATCAGTACATATGCCTCTCCAGCCACTCCACACGCCCGTCGGCGATGTGTCGATCGTTACCCACGCGATAAACGAACACGCAGTGACTGACGTACTCGTCGGCGTCGGTATCGCCCTGTGTCTGTTCGGACTGTACTACAAGCTGATACTGGTCCCGGCGAACAGGCAGGAATCGTCACAGCGCTCGGGAGACCAGTCGCCCCCGTAATTACAGGTAGGCGGCGTCCCAGCGCATCGGCTTGCGAACGTTCCCGCAGTTGTCACATTCGATGCGCCCCATCGAGTCCATCGCGTTCGCCAGCGTCTCGCAGTTACTGCAGTAGTAGCCGTAGCGGTCGCTGCCCTCCTCTGTGACGTGGACCACATGGAACGGCGCCATCGACCCTGACTCGTGGTTGTTGTGGTCGACGTAGACCGTCCGACCGTCGTCAGTTACGGGTTCGCGACCGAGTTCGTCGGCGTCGGTGTAGAGGTTCTCGACGTAGGTTCGTCCGGCGATGTCGACTTCACCCGTGCCGGCGCGTTCGAAGCCGCGGTCCTCGTAGAAGCTGTTGCCCTCGACGTTGTCGGCCAGCACGCGCCCCTGGAGTGTCTCGGCACCCCGGTCATGGAGTTCCCCGTGGGTCTCGTCGAACAACGCTGACCCAATCCCCTCGCCGCGGTATGCCGGGTCGACGTGCAGCCAGAGAATCGTCCCGATACTGTCGCCCGACAGGACGCTCTCGGAGAGGCCGACCACCTGCCCGTCCTGCTCACCGACGAGAATCAACCGATTACTATCGTCGTCCAGCACTTCCTCGATGCGCGCTTCGTCGTACCACTCCTCGATAGCGCTCGTAATCGCCTTCGGCCCCAGCGAATACGACGCCTCTAGTGAGCGACGCGCCACGTCACGGATAGCCGGCCGATCCGACGGCACTGCCTCCCTGATTTTCATATGCCACTAGTTGGCACGGAACATCATAAATCTACAGTTCAGTGTCAGAATTTGTGACACCCGTTGGGCTATTCATGCGAGGACACCGCGAATTGTGACCTCGACCGGCCTGTAGCTATCCTGTCCACTCGCTTGCGCGTCGGACAGGAATGCGGGCGCTGTTCGTGCTCATGTCGTAGGGTACTTCGGGCGGATTCGAACCGCGGTCGCTCCGCGTTGCTCCACTCCCTGCTTTGAATCCGCTGAACATATTTGTCGCTCGCGGTGTTGCTCGCGACAAAAGTAGTCCCGGGCGGATTCGAACCGCCGTCAAGGGCTCCAAAGGCCCTTATGATTGGCCACTACACCACGGGACTTCGCTTCGCTCGTCCCGCGTACCTCGCAGAACCGTCCGGTTCTGCTCACCACCACGGGACTGCACTTACCGCGTTCGGAATAATCGACGGAACGCACTTGAACGCTTCGAGAGCGGGCGGTCAGTCGCTGGTGACTTCGGCCTCGACTTCGAGCAGGCCACAGACGTCACCCTCGGGGTCGAAACAGTCCGGACACTGCGGTTCGCGGTCGATAATCGTATCGAGGCGATCAGCGACCGTTTCGTCGATGACGCCCTCCAGTTGTTTTGCCTCGGCCTGGAACTCCTCGACCTCTAGCACTTCGATGAGGAACCGCTCGATGATGCAGTAGTTCTGGAGCGCCTCGCGAGCCTGTGCGATGCCGTCGTCGGTGAGGTCGACGCCCTTGTACTTCTCGTGGTTCAGCAGCCCTCGGTTTTCGAGTTTGCCGATCATCTCGTTGGCGCTGGCCGGACTGACATCGAGCATGTCGGCCACGTCGCCGGTGGATGCCGGACCGTCTTCTTGCTGTTGCGTGAGATAGATCGCTTTCAGATACTGGGCCTGCGTGTTCATTGATAGTCCTCCATCAGGTCGGTCACGTCTTCGACACCCTCTGCTTCGTCCTCGCGGATATCCGACAGCACGGCAAGCAGCCGCTCGCGGTCGATGGTGAATGTCACGTCGGACGCCTCGATGGCTTCGATGAGGTCGTCGTAGAACTTGTACGCCGTCTCCTCGTTACAGAGTTGGTCGTACAGCACGCCGTCGAAGTCCTTGTCGGCTTCGTACTGGGCCTCGACTAGCATCTCGATTTCCTCGAAGGGGACGGTGTCCGCTTCGAGGTCGTCGATGAGCGCCTCCAGTTGCCGGCGGTGCTCGGCCGACTCCGTCTCGGCGTGCGCGAGGAGGTCGAGCACCGCCTGTTCGTGCTCTCCGCTCGTTTCCTCGGCATGCTTGGCCGACCGTGCCTCGACGACCTCTTCGAGGACGATACCGATCTGTAGCAACCGGGCGAGCTGATGGTCGGATGCGACCGGCTGTGTAAGACTCACGGCAACACCCCCACTCGGCACTGTGCTGCAGTCATACACGTAGTTCGGGGAGGCCCGGACTTAAGCGGTTCCCTGTCGTCGAGCCCGCGTTTCGCTCCGGTAGGGGACGTTCTCAATCTCCGCCTGCCGAGCACTCGTATCAGGCGGACCGCCACGATACCGGCGCGAATGAAATGAGCGTAGACGACATCAAGCAACGCTCTGATGAGCCCGCGTTTACAGCCCTACGGGCTATTCACGAAGACGCCACGGGAACAGAGTTCCCGCGAGCCTGTGCTCGCGTTACTCGTGCAGACACCGGGTGAGCAAAGCTCTCCCGAGACTTCGTTCGTAGCCTACCGGCTACTCACGAAGACGCTCGTAAATCAGCTGGTCGAGGTCCTCGCGGAGTTCGTCGACCTGCACTTCTTCGAGCACGGGGACGTAGAACCCTTCGACGAGCATGTTCTTCGCTCGCTCAGGGTCGACACCGCGGGAGGTCATGTAGAACATGTCCTCTTCGTCGACCTGCCCGACCGTCGCGGAGTGGGAG
Organism: Haloarcula sp. CBA1115; assembly: GCF_000827835.1. Lineage (NCBI taxonomy): Archaea > Methanobacteriati > Methanobacteriota > Halobacteria > Halobacteriales > Haloarculaceae > Haloarcula > Haloarcula sp. CBA1115. Next base: position 881,619 of record NZ_CP010529.1, read on the forward strand.
GCCTCGGTGTCGTGGTTGTTGATGATGAGCTTCGGTGACGCGTCGGCCTCGGAGTCGTCAGAGAGCATGAGCGTGTTCTCACGCTGGTACGACGACGTGTCCCAGGCCTCGCGACCGACGTCCTGAACGCCCTCGTACACCGAACGGGCGTCGTCGTCGAGGACGCCGCGGGTGACGAGGTCGGCGATGGTGTGTTCGGCCTCGTGCCAGACACGCGACGCGATGTCGAAGTGCTGGTCCTCGTGGCCGAAGAAGGCCCCGAGAATCTGGGACTCCGAGGAGTCGCCGAGCAGTCGGGTCTCGACGTTGGACTTGGTCAGGCGGGAGCCGATGTTGCCGTCGATCCAGTTGACCGTGGCGTAGGTGTCGGCGTGGCCGCGCTTGACCTGGAAGTTGTAGGTCTCTTCCGAGAGGTTCTGGAGCGCGCCGTACTGGACGTAGGCGTTCTCCTCGGCGACGACCTCGACGATACCGGAGTAGTACTGGTCAGCGTCGGTCGTCTCGCCCGTCTGCTGGCGCTCCAGAATCGTGACCGAGGAGGACTCCTCGGCGAGGACGAGCGTGTAGTTGAACAGCGACTGGCTGTTCATCGTTGTCCGGATCTTCACGTCCTCGGCGTCGACGCCCTCGGGGACGTAGACGACTGTCCCGGCCGAGAACAGGGCCGTCGACAGCGCAGTGAGGTAGTCCCGCTGCGGGTCGACAACGCTGCCGAAGTGTTCCTTGACGAGGTCCGCGTGCTCGTCGAGCGCCTCGCTCCAGGACAGCACTTCGACGCCCTCTGCGTCGACGCGGTCCTTGTCCTGGGCGTAGTCGAGCGGGTCGACCAGCGACTCATATTCGAGCGCGTCGAGGTTCGTCCAGGTGCGACCCGGCGTCCGGATGACGTCCGGCATGTCGAGCTCTTCGAGCGCTGCGAGCGCGTCCTTTCGCGTCTCGAGCAGCCACTCGGGCTCGCCGAGGTCGTCTGAAATCTGTTCCACCTGGGTCTCTGTGAGATTGGCGTGTACCTGCGTACTCATGGTTATCCGAGCGACCCCTCCATCTCAAGCTCAATGAGGCGGTTCAGCTCAACGGCGTACTCAATCGGCAGTTCCTCCGTGATCGGCTCGATGAAGCCGGCGACGATCATCTGCTTCGCGTCGTCGTCGTCCAGTCCGCGGGACTGGAGGTAGAAGACGTCCTCATCGCCGATCTTGCCGACGGTCGCCTCGTGGGCGACGTCGACTTTGGACTCCTTGATCTCCATGTACGGCATCGTGTCCGACGTGGACTCGTTGTCGAACATCAGGGCGTCACACTCGACGGAGGTCGAGGAGTCCTCGGCTCCGTCGGCGATGTGGACGAGGCCACGGTAGTTCGTGCGGCCGCCGTCCTTGCTGATGGACTTGGACTCGATGGTGGATTTCGTATCAGGCGCGTTGTGGTAGACCTTCGCGCCCGTGTCGATGTCCTGGCCCTCGCCGGCGAAGGCGATGGTGATGTGGTTGTCCGTCGCGCCGGGACCCTTGAGAACGGTGGAGGGGTACAGCATCGTGGCCTTCGAGCCCATGCTGCCCGAGACCCACTCCATCGTGCCGTCGGCCTCACAGATGGCGCGCTTGGTGTTGAGGTTGTACGTGTTCTTCGACCAGTTCTGCACCGTCGAGTACTGGACGTGCGCGTTCTCCTTGACGAACACTTCGACGCCGCCGGAGTGGAGGTTGAACTCGGAGTACTTCGGGGCGGAACAGCCCTCGATGTAGTGGACCTCGGAGTTCTCCTCGGCGATGATGAGCGTGTGCTCGAACTGGCCCATGCCGTCGGAGTTCATGCGGAAGTACGCCTGCACGGGCATGTCGACCGTGGTGTCCTCGGGGACGTAGACGAACGACCCGCCGGACCAGATAGCGCCGTGTAGCGCCGCGAACTTGTTGTCGCTCGGCGGCACGGCCTTGGTCATGAAGTACTCCTTGAGGATGTCTTCGTGTTCCTGGACAGCCTTGTCCATGTCACAGAAGATGACACCCTTGTCTTCCCAGCGCTCCTGCATGTTCTGGTAGACAATCTCGGACTCGTACTGCGCACCGACGCCCGAGAGGGCGTTCTTCTCGGCTTCCGGGATGCCCAGTTTGTCGAAGGTGTCCTGAATCTCTTCGGGGAGATCGTTCCAGTCGTCGACGCCGCCGCGTGTCTCGATGTCGGGGCGAATGTACGGGACGATCTCGTCGACGTCGACCTCGGAGAGGTCGGGTGCACCCGGCCAGCCGTCCGGCATCGGCATTTCCTGGTACTGCTCGAGTGCGCGAAGGCGGCGTTCGAGCATCCATTCGGGCTCGTCCTTGTCTTCGGAGATGACCCGGATGGTCTCCTCCGTGAGGCCCTTCTCGGCTTCGAAGGCGGACTTCTCCTCTTTCTTGAACTCGAAGCGCTTCTCGGTGTCGGTCTCTTTGAGGTGGTCTTGATCTGAACTCATAGTGTGTGTAATGTTATCGCTGTGTACGGAAGGGCGTTACGCGGCCTCGTAGGCTTCCTCTCGGACCCAGTCGTACCCTTCGTCTTCGAGCTTTTCGGCGAGTTCGGCACCGCCGGAGGTGGCGATCTGGCCGTCGAGCATTACGTGGACGTGGTCGGGTTCGACGTAGTCGAGGATGCGCTGGTAGTGGGTGATCTGGAGGATGCCCGCGCCCTGCTCGTCACGGAGCGCGTTGATGCCGTTGGAGACGTCCTGCAGTCGGTCGATGTCCAGCCCGGAGTCGATCTCGTCGAGCACGGCAACGGAGGGCTCGAGGATCGCGGCCTGAAGGACTTCGTTTTGCTTCTTCTCGCCGCCCGAGAAGCCGGCGTTGAGATACCGGGACGCGAACTTCTCGTCCATGTCCAGCTGCTCCATCTTCTCCTGGAGGATCTCCTGGAACTCGGCGACGCCGATTTCGCCCTCTTCGACGTTGCCTTCCATCGGGGAGGTGTCGTAGCCGGCGGCGTCCTCGTTGGTGTCGCCGCCCTCTGCGTCGGCTTCCGCTTCTTCGTCGTCATCCTCGAAGAGTTCCTCGCGCTCTTCGAGCTTGGCGTTGAGCGCGGTGCGGAGGAAGTTCACCATCGTGACGCCCTCGATCTCGGCCGGGTACTGGAAGCCGAGGAAGATGCCGAGCGCGGCGCGCTCGTTCGGTTCGAGGTCGAGCAGGTTCCAGGTGCGGAGGTCCTCCGGGATTGCCTCGTCACCGAACTCGTTCTCGTCGAGGTGGATGAGCACTTCCCCGTCGGTTACCTCGTAGGCGGGGTGGCCGGCGATGATCTTCGCCGTCGTCGACTTCCCCGAGCCGTTGGGACCCATCAGCGCGTGGATCTCACCGGACTCGACTTCGAGGTCGACACCGCGGAGAATCGTCTCACCGTCCTCTTCTGCGACTTCTGCGTGGAGATTGTTGATTTCGAGTTTAGCCATAGGTATCTCTTAGGTCAACCGAAAGAAGGTACGTTTCACCCATGAAGCTTTCGCATTGCTGTGAACTCAACTTCTTCATATGGAAACAATATTTCTCGTAGCGGTAATCGCCCGTATTCTGTGGGTTACATGAAGCTACCGAGTCCCGTCTGTTCCTGACCGGACTTGACCTCCTCCCAAGAGATATCCATGGCTTCCAGAATCCGAGCAATCGGGCCTTTCAGCGTCTTATCGAGCATCTTGTCCCAGTCTATCTCGAACTCCTCGGGGATCTGGTCTGCGTACTCGAAACAGATTACGTCAGGGTCCCGCCGGAACTCGCCGTACAGCGGGTCCCGCTGGGGGTCCAGTCCTTCTTCCTCCTCGATACGCTGGAAGAAGTCCGAGTGGACCCGGTCGAGATACAGCCGCTTGGGCTTGGAGCCGCTCTGGAAATTCGTCCCCAGAAGCATGTTGGCGTACTTCGCGCCCCGGACCTGCGCGGTGTCGGTGTCGTAGTTGTCGAGTTTCTTCCCGATGCCACCGGGAATGCCCACGTCGTCGTAGTTGACGTTGCCGTCCTGATAATCCTCGATGACGTCGCTGACATACTGCTTGATGGACTCGGCATCCTCACCGCGGACGATGCGGTCGATGACCTCTTTCTGGACCCGTTTGGTGATGGGGGCGATATCCGAGCGCTGGTACTCGAAGCCCGTGATGTCGATGTCGTCGACGTGCTTGCCCTCCTTCCAGACGATGTTGCCCGCGTAGCGCTTCTTTTTCCCCGCCTGGAAGAACCGCCGGTAGAGCTTCTCGAACTCGATCTCGAAGCGGTGGAACTCGGCGTTGAGCTGCTCCATCGCGAACTCGTCGTAAGAGGCGTTGATCGTCTCCTCCAGCTCGAACCCTTTCTGAATGGTCGTGGCGATGAGTTCGAGTTCGTCGTCACCCATTTCGGGGTGCTTCTCGCGCATCTCGTCGGTGATTTCGACGTCGCCTTCTACGTCGTTGGGACCCACATCGCCAAGCTGGAGCATGACGGAGTCGGTGTCGCCGTAGACGACCTCGTACCCCTCGTTTGCGACGACCTCGTCTGTGTAGTCGATGACCTCTCGTCCAGTGGCGGTGACCGCTGCGCCCATCTCCTTGTCGTAGAGGCGGAAGCGGTCCCACCCCAGAACGCCGTAGAGCGACTGACCGACGAACTGGAATTTTCCGTTGCGGCCGGCCATCAGCGTGTGGTTGTCTTCGACGGTGACGCAGTAAACACCGTCCTCGGCCGTACTCCGTGACCCGCTGCGATGCATCCGGAGCGTGTTCTTGCTGTCTTCCGTGACGTAGAGTCGCCAGGAGCCGCTGTCACGGTTGTAGTTCGCAGTCAATCCGAGATGCGCACAGAGCCGTAGCACGTCGTCGCGGAGTTGGTCACTGGAGGTGGTGTACCGCCAAGAGTTCTTCTGTCGGTCTCCGTCACCGGCGATAAGCGTGTCGAGGAAGCGCCGCTTCTGTCGGTGGCTCAGGTCGAAGACGAACTCGGGAATCCGCTTCTCGAAGGTCCCGCCGCCACAGATATCCCGGAGCAGGTCGCCAAGCAGTGCCGAGGTGAACTGGTAGCTCCGGTCGTCGACGTAGTAGTCGAACCCCAGTCGGTCGAGCAGATCCCCGATTGCCGCGTGGTCGGACTCGCCACCATCAGCGATGGCGTCCTGAGCGATCTGGACCGTGGTCGATGCGCCGCGCGTCTTCTCGCCGAACTGCTTTGTTTCGGAGGTGTAGACGTTCCCTTCTGTGATGTACCACGCGAGCAGTTCGAGGAAGTCGTCGCCATCGAAGGTTCGCGGTATCCACTTCCGACCCGATTCGGCGTGGATATACGTCCGTTCGGCGACCGATTCGATATACTCACGGTTGGCCTCGAACTCGGTGGGGTCGAAGACATATCCTTCCTCGCCGATGTCGTTTTTCAGAACCGTATCCGGATAGTGGCCGATCTCGGCGGCGAACGTGTGGCCATGGACTGACGGCCGGACCCACACCTCGTAGTCGTCGGCGTACTCGGTCAGATCCACCGTGTCCAGCGGGTCGCCGTCCGGTCCGTCCCAGTCGTGGGGGAGTTCGTAGTCCGTGGCATCGTCGAGGTCACCGGCTTCGACGAAACTGTACCCGTCTTCAGTGATTCCGTTGGTCTCGTTCTTTCGGACGAGCATCCGGTGGTTCGGCGTCACACGGAAGTCCATCTTGCTCGTCTCTATATCCACGAGGTCGCCGCGGTAGTCCGGATACGACTGTGTCTCGACCACCGGTTTGACCTCCATCTCCTCCGTCTCGGGGTCCAGCGAATACACCTCGTCGCCGATATCAAGGTCGCGAATGTTCTGAACGCCTGCCGGTGTCAGCACGTCGGTATCCGGCGTGAAGCAGTTCATGATGACCTTAACTGCCGCTTGCTGCCGGTCAAAGCGCTCGTACTCCGGGTTATCGGGGTCGAAGCTGTTTCGTTCGGCCTTCTTCTCCTCGCGCTCGGTCAGCAGTTCGTCGACCATCTCCCGGATGACGCCGTCCGGTTCCTTCCGGAAGTGGGTGCCATTGGGCGCGCGGTAGGTGTCGCCGTCGTAGACATCGGGGTCGACCTTCGTCTCCGGGCTGGCGTTGGTCGTCACCATGCACATCGGGTACAGCGATTTCAGGTCCAGCACGGTGACGTTCTCGCGGACCCCGGTGATGGGGTCGAAGACGGCCCCACCCTCGTAGTCCTCGCTCTCCTGCTGGCCCTTCGACGGCAGTGCGAACTCGCCGTGGAGCTTGTGGAGGACGTACATGTCGACGGCGTCGCCGGGTGTCGTCGCGTCCTCCAGCTTACAGCCGACGAAAGTGCGGACCTCGTCCCAGAAGTCGATGATGTCCTGCTCGCGGTCGAGTTCGACACACAGCTCCACGTCCCGGAGGTTGTACTCCAGCAACTGCTCGGGATCCTGTTCCCAGAGGTCGCCGATGTCGCCGGTGTAGCGCTCCTTGCCGACGCCGAGTTCCTGCTCGCCGACGGCGTCAAGCCGGTAGGATTCGAGTTCGGTGAACTGCGTGCGCTTGTAGGCATAGAGAAGGTCGAAGACGACCCGGCCCTTGATGTCCGGGCCGCCCCAGCCCGAGCGCCAGACCTCGTCGACCCGCGAGAGGCGATCTATCTGGAGGTCGAAGTCGTGGGTGTAGCTCTGGAGTTCCTCCAGCCGGTCGAGGAAGTACGGCGCGTCGAAGTCGTCGAAGTTCCAGCCAGTCAGCACGTCAGGGTCCGTGTCGACGATGTAGTCGACAAAGGCCTCCAGCATGGCCTCCTCCTCGTCGAAAACCCGAACGTCGGCCTCGAAATCTTCCCGAATCGGCTCGTAGCCGGCCAGCGCCTCGGGGCCGTCGATGCCGTCGGGGGACTCGTACAGCCAGACGACATACTCGTCGCGGTAGGAGTCGTGAGAAGTGAGACAGATGATGGGCTCCTCGCCGTCCTCGGGGAAGCCGTGGCGGTCGTCGACCTCGATGTCGAAGGTGTTGACCCGCGGGTCGGCGTGGGCTTCGACCGGCGTTATCTCCTCGTGATGGACTTTCAGGCTGCCGTCGTCGAGTTCGCGGGCGGGGACGCGAACGCCGCTCGTGATGTCCTTGTCGATGAGCAGGCGGTTCGGAAAGAGGATGTCCGCCTCGTAGTGGTCGAAGTCGTCGCGGATTTGCCCCACGTCGCGGGGCGTCCGTCCGAATATCTTCGTCAGGCGCTCACCGCGAATCGACTCGTAGGGCTCGCCGTCCTCGTCGGCCGCTTCCCAGTCGGTGATGCTGTCGTACTGGCGGAGCTCGTCCTCGGTGACGCTGTCGGTCGGTGCGTAGAAGTACGGCTTGAAATCGAAGACCCGCGCGTGTATCGGTTCGTTGTCGTCGGTGCGCCCGAAGACGTGGACGACCGGGAACTCGTCGTCGCCCTGCCCTTCGATGGTGTAATCGACCTGCGTGACGACGAACTCGACGGTCTCCTCGACCGGCGGGAACTGGCGCTCGTCGAGGTCGACGACGCTCGTGTCACCGTCGTCGCTCCCACCGTTGCCCGCGATGGCCGCCGCTTCGTCGGCGACCGGGCGATCCTCATCCGCATCTTGCTCGAAGTCCCCCAGCGTGCCCTGGGTCCCGTCACTCATTCTTGGCCTTGTTTCGAGATGCCGCATAAAAACACCGGCGGTCGACGGGGTATTGCCACAGGCAGAAAGTATATGCCATCGAGTACCATACCCAAGTTTGACGGCCAATGTCGCACCACGCATCCCCCCACGGCGAGGCGGATAGGTCCGAAGAACTGCGGTCGGAGCCGGCGCTCCCGGACGCCATCCAGACGACCGAGACCTACGAGACCGAGGAGGGGACAGTGTTTTACGACGCCGAGAACCCTCTCGCGTGGCTGCAGACCGATACGGCGCTCACCTTACAGGAGATCGCCTGACACAGAGTCCTTTTATTTGCCGGACGACGTAATGCGCCTGTGATGGATATCCCCGGCGAGGACGACCCCAACCAGAGCCCGGGGGTTCTCTCCGAAAAGAGCGAGCACGAACCCGCTGAGTTCGATCCGGAGAGCCTCGGCCCGGACGTACCCTCGCCGTCAGACAGCGATTACGACGGCGAGGCCACGGGCCTGTTCGTCAGGCTCGTTATCGTGTTCAACGTCGCGCTGCTGGCCCTCTCGCTCGGGCCGATGCTGGCCTACTTCGAGGGGCAGGTCGACCTCGGGATTCGTATCTTCCTCGTGGGCGTCATCGCCTTCGGCTACGGCACGTTTCGGTACGTGAAGTTCGAGCGGGAGCGCAAATCGGACGACGACGAGGGCGAAACAGCCGAGACAACGGATACCCAGCCTGACAGCGCGGAGTCAGGCGACCACAACGGCTAACCGGCCCGATCAGCTACGGACGGCCATATGCGTACTGTGCGGGACAACGACGGCACGCGTTACTTACTGCTGAAGGAGTCCACCGAGTCGAGTCTGGTCCGGGACCCCGAAACCGGCGAACAGCGCCACGTCCCGAACGCCGATCTCGAACCCATCGAGGGTGAGTCACCGCTGGCCACGGCCGCCGCAGCGGTTCCCGACGCCGCTCGTCGCGTCCTCACAGCGGCCCACGACGACCAGGCACTTGGCCTGCTCGTGGAACTCGACGAGCGTGGGCCGGTCTCCGTGGCAGAGCTGCTTTCGGCCTACGACCTCTGTGAGAGTGACCTGCATGGCCTGCTGGCCGAGTTCCGCGCCGCCGGCCTGCTTACAGAGGCGACGGTCCACGGCCAGCGAGGCTACGACACAACTGAGACTGCCAGCGATGGACTGGCTCATCTCCGCGACTGAGGCCAGCTCAGCGTCGTGACTGCGTTCAGGCCAGTTCCGCGACCGTTGCTTCGACCTGCTCGACCCGTGAGCGGTTGGTCGTGGCGTCTTTCTCAACGCGGACGAGGTCGTCCGCCGCACCGACCAGTTCTTCGTCGTGGCTGACCACCAGAATCTGCTCGACGCCGACCTCGTCGCGCATGTACTCCACGAGGTCAAGCAGTTGCGTGACGTGGCCCGAGTCCAGAAACACCGTCGGCTCGTCGAGGATGAGCGGCGGCATCGGCGCTGCGCCTTCGATACCCTCCGCGAGCAACCGGTAGATGGCACATCGCAGGCTGAGGTTGAACAGCGCCCGCTCGCCGCCGGAGAGCTGTTCGGGCTCCAGCGGCTCGCCGTCCTTTTGATACACCGTCAGCTGGTACTGCCCGTCGAGTTCGATGTGGGAGTACGAGTCGTTCTGATACACCAGATCGAACGTCTGATTGAGCATCCGTTCGAGCGTTTCGACGTTGCGCTGGCGCAGTTCCGCCCGAAGTGTGCCGTACATTTCCTGTAGTTCCTCTGTCTCCTCGTACAGCGTTTCGAGTTTCTCTAGGGTCGCTTCGAGGTCCTCGCGGCGCTCCCGTAGCGACTCCAGCTCCTCGATCTCGTTTGTGACGCCGCCGATGGCGTTCTGGAGTTCGTCGCGCTTTTCGCGTTTCTCCGCCAGTGCTTCCTCGGCCTGCTCGATGTACTTTTTCGCGCGCTGCTTCTCACTTCTCGCTTCTTCGATACGGTCCTCGTCGAACGACTCAGCCAGGTCCTGCTTGCGCTCGCGTTTCTCCGCGAGCTGTTCGCGGCGCTGGTCGTTCAGTTCGGCTTGCTGACTGCGCTTCTCGCGCAGGCGCTCGATGTCGTCGTCGCAGTCGTCGATGTTCCCAAGGAGGTCTTCGACCCGCTCCAGATGCTCGATTGACTGCTTGACCTGCTGGCGCTCCTGGTTGCATTCGGCGACGACCGAACGGCAGTCCTCGGCCTGTTCGCGGGCCTCGGCCGCCTTCTCGCGTTTCGTCTCGGCCTCGGACTCGTGGTCCGCTGCTTCCTTGCGGAGCGTCTCGATGCGCTCCTGATCCGCGTCCAGCCCGTTCTCCTTCTCCTCGACGAGTTGGACGATATTCGAGCGGTTGTTTTCGAGCGTCGATAGCTCGTCGGCAGTCTCGACCAGCGCTTTCGCCGTCTCGTGTTTCGACTCTAGGGCTTCGACGTCCTCGCGGGCGTCGGTAAGCGTGGCCTCCAGCTCCGATATCCGCTCGCGGTCGTCCTCGATGGAGTCGACGTGGGGCGACTCGGCCACGTCCTGCCCGCATTCGGGGCACTTGCCGGCCTCCAGCAGCGCCTTGGCTTCTTCGAGTGACTCCCGCTCGTTCTTTAGCTTCGTCTCCAGTTCGGTTACCCGCTTCCGGGCCTCTTCGAGGTCACTGGCGACGGATTCCTTGTACGACTGTGCCTCCTCGCGGCTGGTCGGCCCATCCTCGAACTCGGCTTCGAGGTCAGCGGTCTGGTCATCGATGTCGCTGATCTGTTCGCGGCGCTCGGCGATGGTCTCCCGCGCCGCTTCGAGATCGGATTCGAGCTCGTCGGCCTCCTCGCGCTTGTCCTCGGCCCGCGATTCGAGGTCGGTGGCGCTCTCGGCCAGCGCGTCGGCGGTGCTGCTGTGTTCCTTCGCGTCCACGCGCTGGTCCTCGATTCGGTTCTGTAGTTCGTCGTCGCGGGACTGCAGTTCGTCGAGTCGCGCGTCGACGGTGTCCGGGTCCGGCTCTGCGCTGTCGAGGTCTGTTTCGGCCACCGTTTCCGAGAGCTCCTCCCGTAGCGACTCCCGGTGGTCCTGCAGGTCGCTGATCTGCTCTTTGAGCTCGGTTCGTTCCGTCTCCGTCTCGGTGATGGTAGCTTCGAGGTTCTCGATATCGGCTTCGAGGGTCGACAGTTCGTCGCGTTTCTCTTCGTACTCTTCGAGGACGGACTCGGCCTGGGTGAGCGTCTCCTCAGCGGTGGCCTTCTGGTCCTCGATGTGCTCGATCTCGTCCTGCAGATTGGATTCCTGCGTTTCCAAACTGTTCAGGCGCTCGTGGAGCTCTTTCTCCTCTTTCTCCTGAATCTGCTCGTCGAGTTGTGAGAGTGCCCCCTGTTTGTCATCGCGCACGCGGCCGACGCCGACACGGGCGTCGCTGGCCCGCTCCCGGTACGCCTCCAGTTTCCCCAGTTGCAGGAGGTCGTCGAGCATATCCTGCCGGTCGCCGGGGGAGGCGTTGATGAGTTTGTTCACCTCGCCCTGACGGACGTAAGCGCAGTTGACGAACGCCTCGCTGTCCATCCGCAAGAGTTCCGTAACGCGTCGGCGCACATCGCGCGCGCCTTCGTAGTTCCCTTCGGGCGTCTCCAGAACGCATTTCGCCGTTGTCGGCTGCGCTCCGGTCGCGCGGACCCGGCGCGTGAGGTGGTAGTCGCCGCCGGCGTGGGAAAACCACAGTTCGACAGTACAGTCGTCGGCCCCGATGGTGACCACGTCACCGAGGTTTTCGTCCAGCGCTTTCGAGCCGTACAGCGCGAAGAAACAGGCCTCAAGCAGGGAGGACTTCCCGCTCCCGTTGAGCCCGTGGATGACGGTCACGCCGTTGTCCAGTCGCAGGTCAGCATCGTCGTAGCACTTGAAGTTGGATAGTTTGACGCGTTCGAATTTCATTGTCGACCCTCCATTACAGGAACTCCTCGACGCTCGCCTGGCCATCGTCGTCTGTGCCGTCGGCCTCGTTCACCGCCGCTCCGTCTTCAGTATCGTCCTCGTCCGTGCTTGCGGCCGCATCTGTGCCGTCTGCTCCATCGCTCGCGGCCGTCTCAGCGTCGGCTGCGAGGGCATCTGAACCCTTAGAGAGCAGTTCACGAACGTGCCGTTCAACCTCGTCTTTGACGTTCGCATCGGCGACCTTCGAGGCGCGAATGGTCTCGTCGATGTCGTGGGCGGCCTCACTCAGTCCGAGGTCGCGGACGCGCTCGGTGACGGCGTCGTCGGGGTCGGCGAAGCTGATATCCGTTTCTTGCTCCTCGGCCGTGATTTCCCGGTGGTCAGTAACGCGAGCCACGAGCGCCCCTCGGTCAAGCGCGAACGATTCGACGCTGGCTGGGGTCACTGGGTCGCCGTCGCCGCTGATAGAGACGATGACGACGGCGTCCTCCAGGTCGTGCTGGCCGACGCGGCTCCGGACCCGTTCGACACCCTCTTCGGGGCCGAGGTCAACGTCGACGAAGACGAACTCGCGGGTGTCGAGGCCGCGGCGAGTGATACGGACCTCATCGTCGAAGGTGACGATATTGTAGCCGCGGTCCTCTCGTTCACTCGCGCTCGCGCGCTCGGTCGACCCGCAGTAGGTGACCCAGGCGTCCTCGACCTGCTGTTTGCCGGGGTCGTGGTTGTCGCCGAGCAACATCGCGTCGAAGGTCACCGACGACTCGGCCAGGATTTCTTCGGCGTCCCAGTCGCCGTAGTCGAAGGGCTGGAACAGGCCGTGAGTGACCAGCGCGGCGCTGTCGGCGTCGTGGGCGGCGAAGTCGTAGTCGAGGTCGTCGCGCTGCGAGCGCGGGACGAAATCGAGGCCGTAGAAGGCGGTGTCGCCGACGACCGTCGGCTCGTCGTCGAGCCGCGTCGCCAAGCCCAGCGACTCGTACAAATCGAGCCACTGGGCGTCCCGTTTGGCTTCATGGTTACCCACGACGGCGAGAAACGGAACATCGGCTTCGGAGAGTTCTTCGAGAACGGTCAGCGTGCCCATGATATCAGCCAGCGCCGGACGGCGGTCGTGGAACAGGTCACCGGCGTGGACGACGGCGTCGGCGTCGTCCGCGATGGCGTCTCGGACCACCTGCCGGAACGCATCGAGGAAGTCGTCCCGTCGGTCGGGGACGTTGTACTGCTGATACCCGACGTGGGTATCGCCGGTGTGTATCACCCGTGTCATTTGCCCATCCGTAAGCCAGCGCCACCTAAAGGGGTATCGTGACCGCAGTGAGAGTGGTCGACCCGGTGGCTACGACCCATCGCTGGGCCCCGCCGCGGCGTCCCGGTACCGCCGGAACGCTCGCAGAGCCGCCCGACCCTCGTCGGCCAGCCCGCTCACTTCGTGTTCGGCCTGTGCGACGGCCGCTTCGAGTCGCCCGACACCGAACGTCTCGACGAAGGCGACCGCCTCGTCTAAATCGTCGGTCGCCTGGGTCGCTCGCTCAATGACTGTCCGATAGTCGGCGTTGCCGCCTGTATCGTGGGTTCCAATCCGGCCTGCGCTACAGTCGCCCTCTCCGTCGGCTATTCCCATCGTCCCGCCTCCGTCGTCGCTGTTGTCGGCCTCCCCGTCAGCTAGTGCCGCGAGTGCCGCTTTCACCTGGTCGCTATCGGCCATAGAACGGCGTGGCCACGGCATCCGAAATAAACGTTTGCTGGCTCCGGGTCAGTTGATGGCGCGTTCGAGAACCCGTTCAACTCGAACCGATTGAAAAAGCGTACAGTTTGGCGAGGTGACTGGTTCGATAGAATTAACAGCCCAGTCCCGGTGGTACAGGACGAAAATCCACTGTCGGATGGCCTCCACAATGTCTCTACGCGCACTCCGCTCCGACGACAACGCGCTCTCCCCGGTCACAATCGTCGCGCTACTGATTCTGGCAACCCTGCTCATTTCCGTCGTCCTCGCGCTGTTCATCCTCGGCGGGTGAGGCGGGACGAGCACTTGCTGGCAGCAGCCGGTACGCTTCCCGCAGTCCCCCCGTCCGAGCGTTCAAATACCAGCACGCGACCAGGGCCGGGCATGACAGATATCGAGACGCTGGCCGAACGGCTCCGCACGGTCGAACGCGCGGTCACGGACGGAACGACTGAGTTCCCGGAGGTGACGGAACTCGCTGAGTTGGAAAGCCGCGTGGCCACCGTCGAGCAGCGTATCGACGACATCGACGAGCGGACGGCGGAGCTCGAAGCCGCCACGCAGGCCCTCCGCGGCTACGTGGGGAACATCCGCGCGGTCAACGAAGATGTCGAGCAACGCGCCGACGCGGCGCTGGCGGCGACCGACCGACTGGAAGTCCGACTCGACGAGGAACTGGCATCGCCGTCGGCATCTGACCCATCAGCGGCGGGGACCGACCAGTTACGGGCGGAGGCGGTACAAGGCCATCCAGGCTTGTCGGATAGCGGCGAGCACACAGAAGCGAACGCCACGACCGGGAAACCGACCGATTTCTCCGCCATCACCGACGGCGGTGACCCCGACGATGAGACCACTGATACGGGCGTTATCGGACGTATTCGTGCGCTGCTGTGATATACCGGCTGGTTCTCGCCGTCGCAGTCATGACCGCACTTGTCGGTGTAACAGCGCCGGCGTTATCGACGGCCCGAGCAGACGCGGCCAGTGGTTCCATGGAGCGTCAACTGGACGAACTGGGGGCCGAATTGACCACTTTAGTTGAGACTGACGACGCGACGGTAAACGGCGACGCGCGGCGCGCGGTGGAGATACGACTCCCCCCGCGGACCTACACGAATGCCGGCGTCAGTCACCTGCAGTTCGCGGAGCGGGCCGGTGTCAGCGTCGCGACCTGGACCGTCGAGTCCCGGAAGCGGACCGAGCGGCTGGTCGGCATCCCGATCCGAACGACGGCGTCGACCGACCGGCTCGACGAACCCGGTACACATCGACTCGTGTTCGTCTTGACGCGGTCGGACGGCCAGCGGGTGCTGCGGGTCCATCGGTTTAAGTCCGAAGCCGCGGCGAGGGGGAGCCATGCGTGAGTGGCTCTTCGGGTCATCGGCGTCGGACTGCCGCTGTGAAACGGCAATCGAGGGTGAGCGGCTGGTAGTGACGGCGGACCAGTGTCCGGGCGGTGGTGACCTCGCCGCGTCGGCTGACTGCCGGGCGACAGTCATCGGTTCGCTCTTTTCGGCTAGTGTCGATACCGTCGTTACGGAGCAAGCCGGACAGGAGCGGATGTACAGCGACCGGGCGGCGGCGGTGCTCATCGCGGCTGGCCGGTTTGCAACCAGAGTTGCCTCGCTGGACGACCGCCTCGCAAACCGCGCCCGCCGCGACCCTGTCGCTGCTGCGTCGGAGGCAATCGGTCGGTCGGGACCGGTCGCTGACCTGGCTGCGGAGACTGGACTGGCGGTCGCCACCGAAGGCTTCGACACCAGCGAGCAGGCGCTCACTGCATACACTGGGCCAACGATTAGCGACGCCCGCGTCGGGGCAGCGCCACCAGTGGACGCAGCGCTTCGGGACCAGCAGACGCTCCCGACAGAGGCCGTCGTTCGGCGATACGACACGCGCAGCGACCACCTGCCGATGTATCATATCGAGCCCCGCGAACAGCGGTTCGACGCGGACACGATGGAGACGCTCGTCGAAGCGTACGAGCGAGTCGCCACCGCTGCCGCCGACGGCGGCTGTCACCCGTACGACGCAGCTACCGCGGTGGCCGGCGACAGTACGACGGCAACCGCTGTCGGTGCCGTGCTGGAGAAACACACGGGCGGGCTCGGGATTCTGGAAGATATCTTCGCCGATCAGCGGGTGTCCGACGTGTTCGCGACAGCCCCAGTGAGTGATACCCGGCTCCGAGTGCGTTGTGACGGCGAGACGATGCGAACGAATGTCCGCCTGACGCCGGCGGGCGCGAACACGCTGGCGTCGACGTTCAGACGGTCGAGCGGCCGGGCGTTCTCGCGAGCGAGCCCGACGCTCGATGCAACGGCGACGGTGGCTGACCGACAGATTCGCGTCGCTGGCGTGAGCGAACCGGTCAGCGACGGCCTCGCCTTCGCCTTTCGCGCCCACGACAGCGACGTGTGGCGACTGGCCGACTTCGTCGACAACGGGACGATGCCGACAGCCGTCGCCGGGCTGCTCTCCGTCGCCGCGGAGCGCGGCGGGGCCTGCCTCGTCGCCGGCCCCGCGGTGCGGGCAAGACGACGACACTCGGGGCGTTGCTCTGGGAACTCCCCCACGAGGTCCGGACGCTACTCATCGAGGACACGCCCGAACTGCCGGCGTCGTCACTGCAGTCCGACGGCCGGGACGTACAGGCGCTTCGGACCGCCAGCGGAGAGGGGCCGTCGGTCGACGCCACGGAAGCCCTGCGGACCGCGCTCCGGCTCGGCGAGGGCGCGCTCGCCGTTGGGGAGGTCCGCGGCGAGGAGGCCAGCGTTCTCTACGAGGCGATGCGTGTCGGTGGCGGCGACGGGGCCGTCCTCGGGACGATTCACGGCAACGGCCCCGAAGCGGTTCGGGAACGGCTGGTGTCGGACCTCGGCGTCCCGGTGCAGTCGTTCGCTGCGACGGACCTCGTGGTGACGCTGGCTCCGCCCGCGTCGGAGCACGGCCGCGGCATCGCATCTGTCGCGGAAATCGTCTCCCACGGCGACGACGTTTCTTTCGAGATGCTCTATGAGCGCAATGGGCCGACAGCGACAGCCACCGGTCGCTTAGAGCGGGGTAGCAGCCGTCTGGTGGAGTCGCTCGCCGCACCCGGCGAGTCCTATGCTGAGGTACGCGACACTATCGAGGCGCGAACCGAACGATTCGAGGAGTCAGTGGCTGTCGAGACACGCGGGAACGAACCGCCCACAGACGAGGCCCAGCCGTGAGACACGCCAGCGGTTCAGACGACTCCGGCGACAGCGCGAGCACGGCACCAGCCGCACCACTCACAACCGCGGTCGGTGCGACCTATCCTGACACTATCGAGGTACCAGACGACTACCGGCGAGCGTGTCGGCTGCTCTCGGTTTCGGCCCCGCCTGAAGCACTGCTGACGGCGAGCTACGCCGTTGCGGTGTGTGGCTCCCTGCTCGCACTGCTCGCCGCTGTGACGGTGACCGGACTGCTGGCGACGACTGTCAGCCTCGGACTCCTCGCTCTGTCCCTGAGCGTCGCGGCGCTGGGACGGTACGGCGTGCCGTTCGCCGCCGAAGCAAAGCGGATTCGAGCGCTGGGGACCGCGCCGTCGCTCGTCACGACACTGGTGCTCGGCGCAACGCTGTGGCCCAGTGCTGAGCGGGCGGCGGCGTTCGCCGGACGGGCCGGAAACGGCCTGCTCGCCACACGGCTGCAACACCATCGACAGCGAGCCGCGGGCACGCCACGGAGCGGTCTGGGAACGTTCGCGGCGGCCTGGAGCGACCGGTTCCCGGCGCTCGAACGCGCAGTCGGACTGGTCGAGAACGCGACGGCGGCCCCAGCCGAGGAACGGCCCGAGGTCCTCGAACGCGCGCGGCGATGCATCCTCGACGGGACGCGCGACGAGATGGCGGCCTTCGCGGCCTCGCTCCGCGGCCCAGCGACCGGCCTGTACGCGTTCGGTGTGCTCCTACCGCTGGCGATGGCGTCGCTGTTGCCCGCCGCCGCTGCCGCGGGTGTGCCAGTGACCGCCCCTGTGCTGGTCGGGACCTACGTCGTGGTCTTGCCCGGCGCACTGTTGGTCGCCTGTTGCTGGCTCCTGGGCCGGCGACCGGTCGCGTTCCCGCCGGCGACAATCCCGCGAAGCCACCCGGACGTGCCGGCATCGGCACTCCCGTCAGTTGTGGTCGGCATCGTCGCCGGAATCGGGGGGTGGCTCCTTGCCGGCGCGCTCGTCGCTGCGTGGGCGTCTCCTATCGGGGCACTCGGGGCCGGCGTCGGGAGCGCGCTCGTCAGCTACTACCGACCCGTCGCCGAGGTCCGGGCCCGTGTCACCGACATCGAAGCGGGCCTCCCCGACGCGCTGTCTGCCGTCGGTCGACGGCTGGGCCGCGGCCAGTCAGTCGAAGCCGCGCTCGTCGAGGCTGTCGACGAGACTCCCGAACCGACCAGCGCCGTCATCGAAGCCGCCGTCGCGCGTCAGGAGCGTCTCGGCACCAGTGTCGAGGGGGCGTTTCTGGGTCCCGGCGGCGCGCTCGCTGATGTTCCGAGCCATCGGGCCCGTCGGGTGGCGACACTGCTGGATACAGCCGCAACAATCGGGCCACCAGCGGGACCGTCCGTGGCGACGATGGGTGAGCATCTGGATGCGCTCCGCACCATCGAGCGTGAGACGCGTCGTGACCTCTCGCAAATAACCGAAACGCTGTCGAACACGGCCGCGCTGTTCGGTCCGCTGATCGGCGGCGCGACGGTTGCGCTGGCCGGGTCGATGGGCGGCGGCGAGCAGTTCAGCACTATTTCGAGCGCGCTGCTGGGCCCGGTCGTCGGCTGGTACGTTCTCGTCCTAGCTGTCCTGTTGACGGCGCTGTCGACGGGCCTGCACCGGGGCCTCGACCGGGCGCTCGTCGGCTACCGAACCGGTCTGGCGCTCCTGTCGGCCACGGCCACCTTCCTCGTCGCCGTGGTCGCTACCGGGCTGCTGGTCTGAGTGTTTAAATCGGAGGCCGCGGCCAGGCCGTTCTATGTTCGAGACGTACGTCGATACGCTGTACCTCTGGGTCGGTCTGGGAACGGTGAGCGTGGCCGTTCTTGGCGTCGTCGTCGGCCTGCCGACGACCGCACCGCCGGACGCGACGGCGACAGCCGCAACTATCGATGAGGTCACCACCAGCCCGCCCGGGTCCGTCGCACACCGACGAGTCGTCGCTACGGAGTGGCGGTTTAACGGGCGTGACCTCCGCCTTCGCAACGACGGCGGGACAGCCACCGCACGACTGATCCGAGCGGCTGTCCCGGCGCGGACCGACCGGCTACAGGCTGTGTTGAACGGTGAGCGACCGAAGGCGGTGTACGACTCGCCCGACGCCTTCCGTCGGGACACCCGCCAAACTCGGGCCGGTGACGACGGGTGGCGACCGGCCCCGACCGACTGACGGTCAGGCACGTCGCCTGGGGAGGGACCGATGTCACCATCGTCGGATAGAGCGACGACGGAGCCGCTGGCCGCACTCGTCGCCGTCTTCGCCGTCACGCTCGGCGTGGCGCTGTACGCCGGCGTAGTAGACGAAGCATTCGGAACGCTCGACGACGACCGCAATATCGCCACCCCGACCGCCGATGCTGTGGAACAGCGGCTCTCGTCGGCCGGCATCGTTCAGCCCGGCGCGCTCGACACCGCGCTCGATGCAGTGCCGGCGAATTACCACGGGAACGCGACCATCACGGCGACGGCTGGCGGGCGATGGAGCAGTGGCCAGAAGCCACCGAGCAGCGCCGACACCGAAACCAGAACAGTGAGCGTGCAGGTCGGGCCGGGGGCAGTCCGCCGGGGAACGCTCACCGTTCGGGTGTGGCGATGACCCGAGCCATGAGCGCCGTCGCCGACGTGACGGTGTTTCTTCTGCTCGTCGGTGCGGCCGCAGGGACTCTCGTGAGCGGTGTCGGGGTGGAAAAGCCGGTAGCAACCCCAAACCCTGCGGCCGAGCAAGCGTCGGCGCTGGCGACGAGCACCGCGAGCGTCGAGTACGATTTGCTCGTCCCACCGTCCGACCGCCACAGGCCACCCGACCACGCCACGCGACGGCAGCGGACGAGTCACGGGACCGTCGCGGAACTGCTCGGTGAGGCGGCGATGAGCGGTGTCACCGTGGACGGCGAACGGGTATCGAGCGCCGGCACGGACTTCGAGTCACGAGTCGCTGCGGCAACGCGTGACAGACTCCACAGCCGCGGGCATCGAACGTCCGTCCGTGTCACCTGGGCACCGTATCCCGGTGCGCCAGTCAGCGGCGAGTACCGTGTCGGCGACCGGCCCCCTGACAGCGTGGACGTTCGAGCGGCGACGGTAACAGTCCCGAGCGGGATGGAGAACGTCTCGGAGCCGGCCCGCGAAGCGGCGAAGACAAACGGCTACGATGGCGTGGCGACGGTCGTGGCTCGGAGCGTCGTCGACGGGCTGTTCCCGCCGACACAGTCGCGGTACGCTCTCCGTGGCGACTACCCCTCGGACGTGCTGCTGGCCGCGCGGTACGAGCGTATGGCCGACCTGACGGGGGCGAGCGTTGCCGTTGAGAAGCAATCGACGACAGAAATGAACCGCGACCTGACCGCGGCGCTCGCCGCCCGGCTTCAGACCGATATGCGGTCGCGGTACGACGCGCCAGCGGACGCCGCCCGCGCCGTTCGAGTGAGCCGTGTCCGCGTAACTGTCAGGACGTGGTCCCCGTGAGAGACGACACCCGCGGCCGGATCCCGTTCGCGTTGCTCGGCGTCCTCCTCCTGGTGAGCAGCCTCACGCTGGCCCCGACGTTCGTCACCGAGCCGGCCCCGAGCGAAACAGCCGTCGAGCGGGCGCTGAATCAGGCCACAGCGGAGACGCAGGTCGCCGTGCGGGACGGCGTCTCGACGGCTGGCCGGCAGGCGGCCGCGAACCCGGTCGTCACGCCGGCCGATACGCCCACTGGCCGGGTGCTGAACGACTCGACGGCGTTCCGGGACTCGCTCAGAATACGCGCCTATCTCCGGGTTGCGGACCGACTGGGGAGCGTCACCGGCCGAAGCGGTGACGTGACCGTGACCGCCAGTTTGCCGACGGTTTCTAACGCCAGCAACCTCCGGGCTGCGAAACGTCGCGTCTCGGTCGAACGCGCCGGGCCAAACGAGACCGCGATGCGGGCGACGGTCGAGAATGTCGTCCTGACGGTTCGGCGCAACGGCGCAGTGGTCTCGACGCGGCGGGTTTCGCCGACCGTCGTCGTCCCGAACCAGGCGCTCATGCTCCATGAGCAGGTATCGACCTACCAGACGCGGCTGAACAACGGTCTGGACAAGCCGGGCCTGAGCCAGCGGATGACAGCGCGGCTGTACCCGATGGCGTGGGCGAGAGGCTACGCCCAGTACGGCGGCGCAGGCATCGAGAACGTCGTCGCGAACCGGCACATCTCGCTGGCGACGAACGGCGCACTGCTCGGCGTCCAGCGGTCGACCTTCGGGCGGAGTGACCCCGCCGGTCGTCGTGCTCTGACAGAGGCGACAGCGATGACGGGAATCGAAGACGTCGTTCGGGGGAGCAGGGGTTCCGCTGTCTCCAGCGACGTGCTCGATCAGGCCGACTACAAACCGGTCAGCGAGACGCCGCCGCGCCCGAAGTCCACGGCCAGTCCGAGCCCGGGGGATTCGATGACCATCGGCGTCAACGAGACGGCCGACACCGCGTTCCGGTCCGTCACCGAGCCGTCGGCGCTCAACGAAACGCTCGAAGACGCGTACACCGTCGAGGTAGCGCTGGAAGTCGACGAGCACCGACTGGGCGGGGGGCCGCCGGGGAAGCCGGCCTCGCCGGGCAGCGAGTGGACACTAGTCGCCGACCGGACGACTACATCCGTTGAGGCGGTCGGGAACGCCAGCGGGGGTGTTGCGACGCCGGACGGCTGGCACAGATTGGAGACGTTCAGCCGGACCGTCGAGCGACAGTACACGCGGACCGCCGTTTGGCAGAACGGGTCAGTGCGTCGGCGCACGACTGTGTCGAGCACCGCGCGCTATCGCGTGACCGTCGCCGTCGTCGGCCGCCATCACGGCCGCTCAGTGGCACCGAACCGCTCGATTCGGACCGCACACGACGCCAGCGCAAGCCCGTTGAACGGGTCGAACCTCGCCGATGTGGAGCCGAAAGCGATGGACAGGCTCGTCGGCCACGCCGGGGGGAGAGACGAGACCGCCGAGCGAGTCGTCGACGACAGCCTGGGCCGGACGGAAGCGACGGTGACGGCCGACCGACCACCGGAACTGCACGAGTGGGTGTATCGGGACCTGATGGCTCTACGGGAGCCAATCCGCAACACGACCGTCACCGTCGAGCGCGGACGCGTCGGGACCTTCGAGACGAATCCCCCGCGGGAACTTCGGGAGCGGGTCGCACAGCGCCGTGCCGACCTCGCGGCCGTGCCGGACACCTACGACAGTACGGCCCAGAAGGCCCGCGCCGCGGCCCGGCTGACCTATCTGAATGCAGTGTTGACGGAGCTAGATAGGCAGGCCTCGGTTCGGGACAGTAACCGGAAGCGAGTCGACGCACAGCTAACGGAACGCACCGAGGGGTCGCTGCGTGCCCTCCGGAAAGGATTGACGGCCCGTGAGACGCGCGTCCCCCGGTCACGCCCGGTCCCGGTCGGTCCGGCCGGTCCCGTCAGGACGCGGGTCGATACGCAAACGCCGTATCTGACGCTGGCCGAACTGAACGAGAGTCGGTATCGCGCGCTGGACGGAAGCGAGCATCCGCTGGTGGCGCGGAACGCGAACGTGTTCACGGTCCCCTACGGCGACGCCGCCGACGCCGTCGTTGGCGGTGCGTTCGAGGGTGGCGATAGGGTGCGCCTTGCAACGGCAGCGAACGCACTCGCAGCCGCGAACGAAACCCTCGAAGACGAGTCGAGCGCCACGCTCGCTTCGGAACGTGATGCGCTCCAGCGGGAGGTGGAAGCGGCCAACGAGGAGCTGACGACGACGCTCTGGCTGGCAGTCTCCCAGCACACTGAAGCTGAACAGGGCGAGAGCAAGGCCATTGTCACTGAAGCGCTGTCGCCATGGGACACACCGGCGGCCCGAGCGCTGGCGCTGACCAACGGCTCCGCGCAGGAACGGGTCGCCCACGTCGCCGGTGCCCGGCTGAACCTCACGCGGGTCGAACGCGACCGTCTCCGCCTGACGCTGCTCTCAGTCGACACGCCAGCGACCAGACCGACGCTGGAGTCGACAAACGGGACGGCCTCGGCGGTACGGTCCGTTGCGAAAGACGAACTGAGCAAAGCGCTGGCGAACGCAGGGGAACAGAAGGTCCAGCAGTTCGCGAAGAAGCGTCTCGGAACGGACAAACTGCCGGCTGGCCTCCCGCTGGCACCGCCGGTCACCCCCTGGTACGCGACGGCGAACATCTGGTGGGTTACCGTCAAGGGCGAGTACGCCAGGTTCGCCGTCTCTGCGAGTCACGGCCCGCCGAGGGAGCCAGGCGCACGGACCACCTATGCGCGTGACGGGCACAACGTCACGCTCGACGTGGACGACGACGGATCGACAGAGCGATTGGGTACCGCCGACCGCGTCTCGTTCAGCGCCGATACGGGCGTTGTCGTCGTGGTACCGCCCAAACCGCGCGGGGTCGGTGACAAGGGCGGGACCGCCGTGGAGGAATCGAGCGGGTGGCCGCACGCAGGTACCTGACCCCGGGCCGCATAACGGAAGTGAAATACCCCGGGGCCATACCGACACCCATGCTTCGAGGCGAGTTTCCGGACGCGGGCGAGCAGTCCCACGAGGAGTTACTGGCGGCCTACAGCACTGTGCTGGCCGAGACAGTCGAGACAGTCGGCATCGAGGAAATCGTCGCCGAGACCGATCTCGATCAAGCGACAGTGACAGCGTTCGCCGACAGCGATATCGGCGACCGAACGCTCGATGAGGCGGTCTCGGTCCTGGCGACCCACCCGAACCGGCCGGACGCCGACGCGCTGCAGGCCGAGGCGCAAGACATCCTCCTGATGGGGATGACGACAGCCGTAATGGACGTGGAATCGCTGGCCTCCGGCATCGACGACGAACTGGAGCCGAAGGAGATCCAGCAGAAAATCGAGGGTAGATACCCGGTGACACTGGCCGAGTACGCCCTCCTGCACAGCTACATCGAGGGGGAGAAGCGGTGACGGAACGCGTCGCCATTCTAGGCTGTGGCTACGTCGGCTTGGAACTCGGACGGCAGTTGCGGAGCAGCCACGAGGTCGTGGGCGTTCGCCGGTCCGACGACGGCATCGCAGCTATAGAGGACGCCGGCTTCGAAGCGGTCCGCGCCGACGTGACCGACCCCGAGTCGCTGTCGGCGGTGCCGGACGCCGACTGGCTCGTCTTCGCCGCGAGTTCCGGCGGCAGGGGAGCTGAGGCCGCCCGCGAAGTGTACGTTGAGGGACTCCGGACGGCTATCGACCACTTCTGGTCGCGGGCGGACCCGCCCGAGCGACTGGTGTACACCTCCAGCACCGGCGTCTACGGCGACCACGACGGCGCGTGGGTCGACGAAGAGACGGGGCTGGACCCACAGACCGAGAAGACCGAGGTACTGGCCGAAGCAGAGCGCGTAGCCCGTGAGCGCCCCGTGGAACACGGCGGCCACGGCTCGGTCGCGCGCTTTGCCGGCCTGTACGGCCCGGACCGCTACCGACTGGAGCGGTATCTGGAGGGGCCTGTGACGGCCGGCTACCTTAACATGGTCCATCGGGTCGACGCGGCCGGTGCCGTGAGGCACCTGCTGACGGAGAACCACCGGGAGGAGGTCGTGCTTGTCGTCGACGACGAACCCGTCGAGAAGTGGGCGTTCGCCGACTGGCTGGCCGAACAGTGTGACGTCCCGTTCCCGCCGAAACAGACGACGGCGGAACGACTGGCCGACGACAGCCTCTCAGAGACGGCAAAACGCCGTATCCAGACGAGCAAGCGATGCTCGAACGACCGGCTTCGGGAACTGGGCTACGAATTCGAGTACCCGACGTTCCGGGAGGGGTACCGCGACGCCGTCCGGGAATACCGGCAAAATTAGCTGTATCGGGGGCGAACTTTATTACTGATAGGCTGGCGAACAGCGTGGTATGACACGCGTTGCCGCCGGCGGACTCCAGATCGACGCCGCCGCGGCGTTCGCTAGCGAGAATCCCCTGCTGGTCGCTGGTGTCGCTGTGGTCCTTCTCGCCCTCCTCGGTGCCGGCATCTGGTTGCGTCGGTATCTCAGCCGAACGCCCGGCGAGCGACTGCGTCGGACGCTGACCGGCTACGACCGGATCGCGGTGTTGATGCACCCGAACCCGGACCCGGACGCGATGGCCTCTGCCCTGGCCGTCAACCAACTCGTCGCCGGCACTGATACGTCAGCGTCGTTGCTGTACCCCGGGGAAATACGCCGCCCGGAGAACCGGGCCTTCCAGACGGTGCTGGATCTAGATTTCGACCACATCGAGACTGTCGACGACATCGACGGCGAGGCGGTCGTCCTCGTCGACCACAACACGGCACGCGGCTTCCCCGGTGCCGAAGAGATAGAACCGGTCGCCGTCATCGACCACCATCCCGGAAACGGCAGCGGGGACGAGTTCACGGACATCCGGTCCGATTACGGGGCCTGTGCGACCATCTTCGCGAGCTACTTCAATCAGTTGGAGTTCGAGTTCAGCGACACACAGGGGAACGGGGGTATCGATATCGACGCGTCACCGGCAGAGACCATCCCCTGTGCGCTGGCGACGGGGCTGATGTACGGTATCCAGTCGGACACCCGGTCGCTGACCAACGGGTGTAAGTCCGAGGACTTCGCGGCTGCCGCGTACCTCTACGATGGGATGGACAGCGACCTGCTCAACCGCATCGCGAACCCGCAGGTCGACGCCGAAGTCCTCGACGTGAAATCCCGAGCCATCGGGAAACGAGAGGTGCGAGCGCCCTACGCGTTCAGTGATGTGGGCGAGGTGTCGAACACGGACGCGATTCCGCAGGCGGCGGACGAACTGGAGACGTTAGAGGGCGTCTCAGCGGTCGTCGTTGTCGGCGAGAAGAAAGGGACCATGCGCATCGCCGGGCGCTCGCGGGACGACCGGGTCCACATCGGCCGGGCGATAGAGGCCGTCGTCGACGATATCCCGATGGCCGAGGGCGGCGGCCACGCTCGGATGGGCGGCGGCAAGGTCCCGGTCGAGCACATGGCCGGCCTCGGCCCCAGTAACGGCGTTTCCCGGGAAGATTTCCGCGAGCGGGTGTTCGATGCGATGAGCGGCGAACTGTGACAGGCGACTCCTGCGCTGTCGCCGACTCCAGTGAATCTCTGTCCTTTTGTCACTGCCCGACCAACACCCGGTATGGCCACACGGGAGGCGACCTGGGCGTACCGGGACGACCACGACGAGTTCGCGCGCACGTTCTACCGGCGGTTCGGCGACGGCGTCGTCTCCAGCATCGGCATCGGAACGTACCTCGGCGACCCGACCGACGAGCGGGACGCGAGTTACCACGACGCTATCGTGACGGCACTCGAATCCGGCATCAACGTCGTCGACACGGCGATAAACTACCGTCACCAGCGCTCCGAGCGGGTCGTCGGCGACGCCGTCGCGGACGCCGAGGTGGACCGCGATGCGATTGCCGTTGCGACGAAAGGAGGGTTCATCCCGTTCGACGGAGAGCGCCCGGCGGACCCCGGCGCGTTCGTCCGGTCGGAGTACCTCGACACCGGCATCGTGGACCGCGACGACCTCGTCGCGGGCCAGCATTGCATCGCGCCCGACTACATTGACGACCAGGTCGACCGCTCGCTCGCGAATCTGGGGCTGGACACCATCGACCTCTACTACGTCCACAATCCGGAGACGCAACTGAAATCCAAGTCCCGTGAAGCGGTGTACGACCAGCTAGAGGCAACCTTCGAGCGACTGGAGGAGCGCGCTGCAGCCGGCGACATCGAGCACTACGGTGTCGCGACGTGGGAGGCGTTCCGCGTGGCCGCTGCCCACGACAGCTATCTCTCGCTGCCCGAGGTCGTCGAGCGCGCACGCGCCGCGGCAGAGACGGTCGGCAACGCGGCGACGCATCTCCGCGCGATTCAGTTGCCGTTCAACGTCTCGATGGCCGACGCGTTCACCGTCGAATCCCACGACGGCGCGGAGGGGGCGCAGTCGGCGCTGTGGTTCGCTCACGAGGCCGGGCTGGACGTGTTCACCAGCGCATCCATCATGCAGGGCAAGCTGGCCGCAGCGGTCCCAGACGACGTGGCGGCGAAGCTCTCGGGCGAGACGAGCGCACAGCGCGCCATCAACTTCGCACGCAGCGCGCCGGGCGTGACCTGCTCGCTGGTCGGCACGGGCTCGGTCGAGCACGCCCGGGAGAACGTCGATGCCGGTCGGTACGAGCCGCTCGGTGCGGACGCGTTCGACGCCGTCTTCGAGTAGCTAGCTGAGTTCCTTCCACTTACCGTCGCACTCGGGGCAGACGCGCACTTTCCCGACCTCGTCCGGGTCGTTCTCCGTCGCGAGCGGCTCGTCACAGCTGGTACAGGAGAGCCGTCCGTAGTTGTCCTTCTCGACGTCGCCGGCCCGGAGGGCCTTCCTCACTGAGTCCATACCTGCCAGTGTGCTACCCGCGTGTAAAAACCCCGTGGCGGCGTTCCGGAACGTTGTTCATGGCTTCCGGTCTATCACCGGTCGTGTCTCGTCGCCGTATCTTCGGCTCGCTGTTGGGGATGGTGTTCTGCATCAACCTCGCGAGAGTCGTCTTTGCACCACTTATCGAGCCGATCCGGGCGACGACGGGTGCGTCCGATGCGACGCTCGGACTGCTCGCAACGATGGCCTGGGCCGGGAGCGCCCTCCCGAGGCTTCCCACCGGCGTCCTGCTGACCCGGATATCGCGGGCGAAGGTCATCTTCGGCTCCGGTGTCGTGTTGACGCTCGGGACGACGTTCACCGCGTTCGCGTTCGACCCGACGTTGTTGCTCGTCGGCGCGTTCACTATGGGGCTTGCCAGCGGCGTCTACCTGACTGCGGCGAACACGCTGGTCAGCGAACTGTACCCGGAGCGGCCCGGCCGCGCCCTCGGGCAACATGGGGTCGCTTCCCAGCTCGCCGCCGTCGGCGCGCCGGCGCTGATCTCGTTCGTACTCATCGTCGGAACGTGGCGGACCGCGCTGCAGGGGATAGCGGTCGCCGCGGGACTGGTGACCATCGCGTTCACGCTCATTGCGAGACGCTCGCAACTCCCCGACGCCGGGAGCGAAGACCGCGACCTCCTCGGCGCGGCGCGCGCCCAGTGGCACATCATCGTCACCAGCGTCGCCACCATCGGCGTCGCGGGCCTGGTCTGGAACGGACTGTTCAACTTCTACGTCACCTACGCCACGAGCGTTGGGCTGTCCGCGGGGTTAGGTCGAACGCTGCTGTTGCTCGCGTTCGGCGCCGGCGTACCGGCCTTCTACGTCAGCGGTCGGCTGGCCGACCGTCTCCCGTCGATTCCGTATCTCCTGACGATTCTGGCGGCCTTTACCGGCTGTGTGCTGGTGCTCCCGTCACTGACCGGATTCTGGTCGCTGGCCGCGTTCAGCGTCGTCGTCGGCTACGTCATCCACAGCATCTTCCCGGCGGTGGACGCGTACCTGCTCGGCTCGCTCCCGGACCGCCACCGCGCGAGCGCCTACGCCACCTACGGCGCGGGAATGATGGTGATGCAGGCCCCCGGGAGCGCGCTCGTCGGCCGACTGCTTGATGCCGGCGTCACGTTTCCGACACTGCTTCGCGGCATGGGAATCGCGTTGCTCGTCGTCCTCGTTGCGATGGTGTCGCTGCACCTCGACGGTCGCCTGCCGAGCGCAGCCCGAGCCTAAAGGCTGAAGCCGCTCGGTGCCGCGTCACCTGTATGGACCTGCAACCGGACGAGCTGGCTGGCGTCGTCGACCTCTTCGGCTCGCTCACCAGAGCGGAACTCGTCGACGCCTGCGGCGAACTCGCCTTCAAGCAGGGCGTCGACGCCGACCCGGACGCGGTCGCGGCGGCCATCGACGGCGCTATCGACTCGTATCACCTCGTCGCCGTCGACGACCACGCCGCCGATACACACGAGACGCTGCTGGTAGTCGGCCCGGTCGCGTTCCCGGCCCTGCCCGACGGCGCGGCCGACCTCCCGCATATCATGGACGTCCCGTCCCGCGACCTCGCGCGCGACGCTGTCATCGAGGCCGTCAAGTCCCGTTTCCGGGAGGACGCGGTGATGGCCGTCAAGAACGGCGACGAGGACCGCGTCGAGACACTGCTCGACGTGAGCTACGACATCGAAGCCTGGGAGAGCGTTGAAATGGACGGCCTCCGCGACCGTCTGGACGACGTGTGAGCCCGACATCCGTATTCTGCACCATTAAATCGGCTAGTTCGCAGGAGTGAGCCACCCGAATTAAGACGCTCGGGTACCTACGATGTGCTATGCAGTTCGACCGGGTCGCGGCCCACGAGCCAGTCGTCGTGGACGACGAGCCACAGGAGGCCGCCGTCATCGCCCCGGTGGTCACGCGACCCGAGGGCGAGGCGATACTGTTCACGAAACGCGCTGACCACCTGTCTGACCACCCCGGGCAGATGTCGTTCCCCGGCGGCGGCCGCGAACCCGAAGACGAGGACCTGCTGCGGACGGCGCTCCGGGAGGCCAACGAGGAGATCGGACTCGACCCGCTGGCAGTCAACGTCGTCGGCCGGCTGGACGACATCAGGACCATCACGCGCTACTCCGTGCGCCCGTTCGTCGGCCGGATCCCGGACCGCGACTATCTGCCCTCGGACGAGGAAGTCGCCGAGATCGTCCCCCTGCCGGTGTCGGAGCTGACGGACCTGGACAACTACGAGTCCGAACACCGCGACCATCCCCACTACGGCGAGATACGGCTCCACTTCTTCTACGTCGACGGCTACACCGTCTGGGGCGCGACGGCTCGGATGCTCGTCCAGTTGCTCGAACTCGCAACCGACTGGCGGATGCCGCCCGAGCCGGACCGCTACATGGAGCCGGACGACGACCTCCCGCCGAGCGTGCGCGACGAAGCTGAGTGACACAGAGTGGGTTGTGGTAGGGCCGAGAGCGACAGGATTTTGCGACCCCGAGACGTTGATCGCGTACTGGATGACCACGCTTACCGGTGCGACACTGGCGGCCGCCGGCATCGACGCGGTGGCGCTCAAGCCGACAGAAGTGGACGTGTCGCGGGCGACAGACCTCGACATCGAGACGCTCGCAATTGACTACGAGGGGGCGGCCCACGTCCCAGAACCGGACATTATCGAGCGACTGGCATCGACCGCCGACGTACGCGTCACCACGCCAGTCCGGGCCGACGGCTTCGATCCGCTGGGAGACGACAGCGGGTTCGACGCGCTGCCGGCCGGTGCGGGACACGTACTGGTCGCCGGCCACAGCGCGTATCTCTCGGAGGACGAGGCCGAACGGGCCGTCGCACCGCGGTTGCGGGCGGCCGTCGACGACGCCAGCGACCCCTGGGTCGGCACCGAGGGCATCGAACGCCTCGCGCTGGCGGTCGGGGGCACGCAGTACGAACTCCTCTCCCGGACGACGGCCCGCGACGTGCGGACGCTCCGGACGGCCGGCTTCGAGGGATCGATTGCCGTCTACGCCCCGCTGGTGCTCTCGAACAGCGAGGACGCGATGCTGGACGCCGTCGGCGACTACGCGGCCCGGCGCGGTCCGGTCCGGAACGCGCTGCCTGACGGTGCGCCGACGGACAGCCGAGCGACGGGTCGGGCCAGAGACGTACTCAAACAGGCCATCCGCGACTACGCGCTCGTCGGCTCCGTCGAGACAGTCGCCGAGCGAACCGAGCGACTCCACGACATCGGCGTCGACACAATTGTCGGCTATCCGGCGCGTGGGCTTGACCCCTTCCTCTCGTAAATGAACGTCGTCGTCGTCGGCGGCGGGGCCGTCGGTCTGTCGACCGCACTGACGCTGGGCCGTCACGGCGCGTCGGTCACGGTGTTCGAACGCGATGAACTGGGCAGCGGTGCGAGCGGCCGCGCCGCCGGCCTCTGCTACGACGCCTTCGCCGACGACGTGGACGCGGCCGTCGCCGCGGACGCGATCACTCGCTACCGCGACCTGGACCTGTTCGAGCCCCAGCCCTACGTCTGGGTCGCACGAGACGAGAGCGACGCCGCGGCCGTCCGCGAGCAGATCGCGGGGATGCAGCGAAACGGCGTCGCGGTCGAAGCGCTCACGCCGGCGGAACTCGGCGACCGCTACCCGGCGCTGGACACGAGCGGCATCGAGGTGGCCGGCCTCGCCAGCGACGCCGGCGTGCTCGACCCGGACGCTGTGGTAGCCACGCTCGCCGAAACAGCCCGCGAAGCGGGCTCGACCATCGAAACGGAAACCCCGGTCTCGCTCGCGTCGCCGACGACCGTCGAAACGCCGGACGAAACGCGGACGTTCGACGCGGTAGTGGTCGCGGCCGGCCCACAGACGAAGCCACTCGTTGCCGACATCGGCGTCTCGCTTGCGCTGAAAGCTTACCGGGCGCAGGCGCTCGTGACCGAGCCGGTCGACGCCGCGTTGCCATCGTTCTACGACGCGACGCGTGAGTTCTACTGGCGGTCGAAAGCCGACGCGCTGCTGGTCGGCGACGGCGCACACGAGGTCGACCCGACGGAGTGGAACCCGGAGGCTGACGCCGAGTTCGTCACTCGGAGCCTCGACCGTGTCGAGCAGTCAACGGCGCTCTCGCCGGCTTGTGACCGAGCCTGGTCTGGTCTGTGTACAGCGACGCCAGACGGCGCGCCGCTGGCCGGGCAGGTCGCCGACGGGCTCTGGGTGGCGACCGGCTGGCAGGGCCACGGGCTCATGCGCGCGCCAGCGATGGGCGACTATCTCGCCGCAGACGTTCTCAATCGCCCGAATCCGCTCTCCGAGCATTTGCCCGACCGGGTCGACCCAACGCGGTTCGACGGCTCCGAAGAGTTCGCCGCGCTGGACGACCCGACGCGTGACTGGGACGAGTAAATGCGCTGTGAGAAAGTGTATACGCTCCAATCAGGAGTCGTCTTCGCCCTCGTCAGCTGATTCGGCTTCGCCTTCGACATCGGTATTTGCATCCGCTTCGGTTCCCCCGTCAGTCCCGCTGTCGTCGGTTTCAACGCCCACATCCGTTGCCGCGTCCTCGTCGTGCCCAGGCTCAGCCTTCGGGACGCGGACGTGGAGCGTGCCGTTGCTCTTGAGTGTGGCCTGGGCCGTCTCCGGGTCGACAGCGGCGTCGCTCGGCAGGGTGACGCTTCCGTCGAGCGCGAGCCCGCGGCCGGGGTAGCGCATCTCGAAGCCCTCGTAGAAGTCACGGAAGCGGTCGATGCGGACCTCCACGCGGTCGTCGACGTACCGGACCTGAATGTCCGACGCCGTCGTGCCGGGCGCGTCGAAGACGACGAGGTAGGCGTCGTCCGACTCCAGCAGGTCCGAGGCCAGCGGCTTGTTCTCCTGCACCCGGCCGGCGGCCCGGCCGATGTTCTCGAAGATCGCGTCGCTGATCGAGGAGCCGATGTCCCGCATCATAGTTCCACTTCGTCGAGACAGTCCGTCCCGCCACAGTACGGACAGGAGAACGCCGCGAGTTCGACATCGTCCGGCATATCGTACGTGTAGTGCATCTCGAACATGTCGAGTTCGCAGCTGTCGTCCGTGCAGACGACCTCCATAGTGGCTGGCATACTATTCCGTTGGTCCGTCGGGGACAAACCCCTTACGGACGGGGAAGGGGCCACCCCGTTCGTGCCAGTCCCAACATTGATACCGTCACCGGCGTACTCGGGTGTATGAGTAAACGCGTCCTCGGGGTGGATTTCAGCGGCGCAGCGACCGCTGGCGACGCGCTCTGGGTCACCGAGGCGATCCCGACGGAAGACGGGCTGACGATTCAACGGTGCTACCGCGGGACGGACGAATGGGGCCGGGACCGTGAAGCGGCTCACGCTGGCCTTTTCGATCGCATCACCGACGATGATGTGGGCGCTGTCGGGCTGGATTTCCCGTTCAGTCTGCCACAGGCGCTGCTTGACGCGCAGTGCGGGGGGACCTGGGACGGCTTCGTCGACTGGCTTGCGAGCGGTAGCGGCCCGACTGACCCGGGGTCACTCTCAGAGGCGTGCCGGCACACCGCGGAGATGGCGACCGGCAACCGGGACCTGCGCCGGGAGACGGATTTCCGCCGCGGGGTGCTGTGTCCCTACACGAATCGGACGCGCAGTATGACCTTCTACGGCGTCCGGGACGTACTCGGAAAACTGCGAGACGACGACGCGACAGCCGTCGTGCCGATGCAGGGCTGGGATGCCGACACGCTGGTCGCGGAGGTGTACCCCGCGGCGACGTTCGGCTGGCTGGGCTGCTACCGCGAGGGGTACAAGAACGTCGATGACCCCCGGCAGCGCCGAGAGGCAAACGTCGCAGCGGTCGAAGCCTGTAGCGTTACGGTCGGCGATCACCGCGACACCTACCTCGGGAACCACGACGCGCTGGACTCGCTGGCCGCCGTGGTTTCGGCGGGCCGGCTGGCCGACGGTGCCGGACCGCCCGTCTCGGGTCCCGACAGTGAAGGCTGTATCTACGTTTGACGACGCAGTGAAGTCACCGTCTCCGGGTCGAAGCCCGGCATATATCAGTTTCCGGACCAACTAGCGTCTATGCCTGACGACCAGGGCGGCTTCGAGGGCGTCCGCGAGAACGTCGACGGCCACCCGATGGTCAACCTCGTCGGCTACGCCACCCCCTACTGGCTCCGTCTGCTCGTCGGCATTCTGGCGGCGTTCTGTACCCGGTTCGCCCGCCTCGTGCCGCCGATAATCGTCGCCGCGGCCATCGACCGTGTCGTCCTCAGCAGCGGCGAGCCGGGGCTGCTGACGGATGCCGGCCTGTTGCCGCCCGGCCAAATCACGGGCGAAGCCGCCCGTATCGCGTTCCTCCAGCGGCTGGTCGCCATCGCAGCCATCGCCTATCTCCTTCGGTCGGCGACGCGCTTTGCCTCCAGATATCTCCTCCAGTCGAGCGCCCAGAAGATACAGCGGGACCTCCGGAACGACACCTACGACCACCTGCAACACCTCTCGCTGTCCTTCTTTGCGAACCACCAGACCGGCGGGATGATGTCGATACTCAACAGCGACATCAACCGGCTGGAATCGTTCCTCAACACGGAGTTCCGCCAGATGATTCGGGTGGTGGCGACCGTCGGCGGTATCGCGGTCATCCTCTATCGGTACTCTCCGAAACTGGCGCTCATCGCGCTCGGCCCGGTGCCACTCATCGGCATCGCCAGCGGCTTCTTCCTCACCTGGATCGAGCCGAAATACCGCTCCATCCGCCAGACAGTGTCCCGGCTCAACACCCGGTTAGAGAACAACCTCAGCGGCGCGCCAGTCATCAAAGCGTTCGACCGCTACGACTTCGAGCGCAAGCGGGTGACCGACCAGAGCCAGGAGTATCACGACCAGAAGGTAGCCGCCCTGCGTATCCGCCGGGCCTTTTTCGCCGGCCTGCGACTGCTTACTGGTATCGCGTTCGTCCTGATTCTGTACGTCGCCGGGATGGACTTCATCACGGCTCCCGAGAGCGAAGCGGCGCTGTCGACCGGGGCGTTTGCCCTGTTTTTCCTGTATATCCGCCGGCTGTACTCGCCGATGCGCCGAATCGGGCGCTCCGCAAACAAGTACCAGCTCGCCAAGTCCAGCGCCGAGCGCGTGTTCGGGCTGCTGGGTCAGGACCCCGAAGTCACCGACCCCGCAGACCCGTACGAACCCGACAACATCGACGGGTCGGTCGAGTTCGACGACGTGACGTTCGGCTACGGTGACGAACCGCCGGTCGTCCGCGACGTGTCGCTTGACGTGCCCGATGGCGCGACAATCGGCCTTGCTGGGGCGACCGGAGCCGGCAAATCGACCTTGCTGAAACTGGTGCCGCGGTTCCACGACGTGGATGCTGGTGCGGTCCGGGTGGATGGCGTCGACGTGCGCGAGTACGGCCTCCAGAGCCTCAGGGGCGAAATCGCCATCGTCGAACAACAGCCGTACCTGTTCTCGGGGACCGTCGCCGAGAACATCGCCTACGGCGACCGCGAGGTACTCGACGCCGAACAGTTGGACGAGGAGACCGAAGAGGTCGGCTGGGAGACCGCACGCGACCGTGTCCGCGATGCGGCGAAAGCCGCACAGGCCCACGAGTTCATTCAAGACTTGCCGGATGGGTACGACACGCAGATCGGCGAGCGGGGCATCAAACTCTCGGGCGGCCAGCGGCAGCGGGTCGCCATCGCTCGCGCTCTGCTGAACGACCCCGAGATCATCATCTTCGACGAGGCGACCAGCGACGTGGACACGGAGACGGAAGACCGGATTCAGGAGAGCATCGAACAGTTGGTCGCGGACCGCACCGCCTTCGTCATCGCCCACCGCCTCTCGACAATTCAGGACGCGGACCGTATTGTCGTGATGGACGACGGGGAAATCGTCGAACGGGGTAGCCACGCTGACCTGCTCGCGGCCGACGGCGATTACGCCGATCTCTGGCACGCCCAGGCCGACGACCGAACGGTCAGCGCCGACGACTGAGACTGCGTCTGTTCGGCCGCCGCCGGTACTGGGTCAGCAGCGCCGAGATGCCCTAGTACCGTCGAGAACCCATTGAGTAGCCCGTTAAGCCCGGTCCACACCAACCAGCGTGAGCCGCTGGAGGGACGCATACTAAGTGCACATTAGTCCCGCTTTGCGTCTGTGATAGTGGTACTTGATAACAGTGCCTTCGAAAGAGATACTTTCTCATATGCACTACAGAGATATTATCGCTCTTTTTAATACATATGAGTTATTAGGTCGGCGTAAGCGTGACATCACTCACTCTCGAACCGCTGACGTACGAGGACATCCCGTCGGAGCGCCGTCCCGGGGTACTCCAAGCGTTGGTCCCCGTACTCGGTGTCGTTCTGTTCCTCGGCATCGGGTCCGGGTATCTGAAGCTGGCCCCACACGGGCCGTTGCTCTGGAGCATCGTGCTGACTGGCGCAGTCGGGAAATACTGGCTCGGCTACTCGTGGGACGACCTCTACGAGGGGCTCGCGGACAGTCTGCTGATGGGACTGCAGGCTATTCTCATTCTGTTCGTTATCTACGGGCTCATCGCGACGTGGGTCAGCGCGGGGACTATTCCCGGGCTGATGTACTACGGGCTCTCGATACTGACACCGGACGTGTTCCTGCCGGCGACAGCGCTGCTTGCGATGGTCGTCGCGTTCTCCATCGGATCGTCCTGGACGACGGCTGGCACCCTCGGCGTGGCCTTCATCGGCATCGGCTCCGGTCTCGGCGTGCCAACACCGATGACTGCCGGTGCCATCCTCTCGGGTGCCTACGCGGGCGACAAACAGTCCCCCCTCTCGGATACGACGAACCTCGCGGCCGCCGTGACGAACACCGACCTCTACGACCACATCCGGGCGATGCGCAACGGGACCGTGCTGGCGTTTGGTCTCTCAGTCCTGCTCTACGCTGCGCTGGGGCTGCGTACTGTCGGTGAAATCCCAACCGGGCGTGTCGCCGAAATACAGGGCGCACTCGCGGGCAGCTACGACCTCTCGGTGCTGGTACTCCTCCCGCTCGTTGTCACCTTCGGGCTGGCGCTGTACGGGATCCCCGCGCTCCCGACGCTGGTCGCCGGGGTCTTTGCCGGGACCTTCACGACCATCTTCGTTCAGGGCCGGTCGTTCACTGCCGCCTGGACCGTCTTTCTCGACGGGACGGCCCCTGAGACAGGGATGGACCTCGTGAACGACCTGCTGGCAAGCGGTGGCATCTCGGGGTCGGCCTGGACGATTGCTGTCGTCGTTGCGGCCCTCAGTCTCGGCGGACTCCTCGAACGGACCGGCGTCCTCGCCGTGCTCGCACACCACCTTGCGACTGCTGTCCGCGGCCCGCGCAGCCTTGTCGTCGGGACCGGCGTTTCGGCGATTTTCGTCAACGCCTTTTCCGCCCAGCAGTACATGAGCATCGTCGTTCCCGGACTCACGCTCCGGAACCTCTACGACGAGTACGGCCTGGCCAGCGACGACCTCTCACAGGCTATCGAATCCGCCGGAACCCCGACCGGCGCGCTCTTCCCGTGGCACGCCGGTGCCGTCTATATGTCCGCAGTCTTCGGGGTCGGAACGCTTGCCTACGCCCCGTACTACTTCTTCGCGTTCCTCTCGCCGCTGATCCTGTTTGCGACAACGCTGTTCGGCGGACGGTATGACGGGTCCCAACAAGCTGATTCAGCCCCGTCGTCTGCTGTCGCCGACGACTGAGTTCGTCTGCCCCCGGGTGATTCTGTCACTGCATCATCCCCTCCGGAAGCGCCGCTGGCCTACATCCGTTCGACAGTGAGATTGCGGTCCTCACAGAACGTTTCGAGTCGACGCCTGACCTTTCGAACCTCCTCGGATTCACGACCACCCGCATCGGCTGTCAATCCGTATCCACCGCCGCCAGCGATGATCGTCACCTCGCAAGTTGTCTCATCTATTAGCTCCAGCACGGTCGTCGCCTGTACCTCAGTGAGTTCCATGCGGTAGTGGTTCTCCGTAACCGCCACAACGAACCCGTTGCCGTCATACAGCTCGCGGGAATCTTCGGCGATATCGTGGAACGCTCTGGGCAGCGTGCTGGCCCCTTCGCCACGGACCGTAAATTCGACCCGTTCCATACACATCCATGGCACGGGCTGGGAGAAAGTGATTTTGTACCATGGGTGGCCGTGGTGCTGACTACGCCCTCTTTAGCTCGCACATGACCGTTCCTGTTTCCACGGCCGACCAGACACGGTTTTAGGCATCGAACGTCAAGCGAGGGGTATGACTGACCCCGAGACGCTCGACGTGACCATCGTCGACGGCTACGTCGACGAGCCCGCACACTTCGGGGTGCCGCCGTACATCTCGACGTACCCGCGGTACGCCGCCGGCGCGCTCGTCGATGCCGGCGTCCCCCGCAAGCAGATAACGTATCACACTATCGACGAACTCCGGGAGGACAACGCAGTCTGGCGAGACGTTGAGGCCGCCGACCTCATGGTGTACGTCGGCGGGATGACCGTCCCCGGCAAGTACGTCGGTGGGACGCCGGCCGAACCCGACGAGGTACGGGAACTCGCGTGGACGGCCGACGGGACTTCCATCATGGGCGGTCCGGTCCGATTCGGCGTCGGCGAGGCCAACGAGGGCGCGAGCGAGACGGCCCGCGACGACCTCGATTTCGACTTCCTGGCGATGGCGGACGTCGAGGCCGCAGTGTTCGACCTCGTGGACTCCGGCCTGGAGGGGTTCAACGACCGGTACCGTGACATCGAAGAGGAGACACGGTGGGCCCGCGCCGGCGCGTTCGTTGTCGAACAGCATCCGAATCACCCTGACTACCTCATCTGCGAGATGGAGACTTCCCGGGGCTGTCCGTACCGGTGTTCCTTCTGTACGGAGCCGATGTACGGCAACCCGGACTTCCGGCCGCCCGAGAGTGTTGTCGATGAAGTCGATGCCCTCTCGGACCGCGGCGTGAAGCACTTCCGACTGGGCCGGCAGGCCGATATCCTGGCCTACGGCGGTGACGGTGAGGCACCGAATCCCGACGCCCTGCGGCGGCTCTACGGCGGTATCCGCGACGTTGCGCCGGACCTTGAGACGCTGCATCTCGACAATATGAATCCCATCACGGTTGTGAAGTGGCCCGAGAAGGCTCGCGAGGGGATTCGCATCATCGCCGAGCACAACACGCCCGGCGACACCGCCGCGTTCGGCCTGGAGTCGGCCGACCCGAACGTGATGAGCGACAACAACCTCAACGTCACCGCCGACCAGTGTTTCGAGGCGGTGAAAATCGTCAACGAGGTGGCTGGCTGGCGACCCGGAGGAGATAAAGACACTGCCCCCAACTTTGGCGACGACGCCGCTCGGCGGCTCCCCAAACTCCTGCCCGGTATCAATCTCGTCCACGGGCTGAAAGGCGAGACGCGGGAGACCTTCGAGCACAACAAGCGGTTCCTCCAGCGGGTGTACGACGAGGGGCTCATGCTCCGGCGGGTGAACATCCGGCAGGTGATGGCCTTCGAGGGGACCGACATGGCCGACACCGGCGCAGAAATCGCTAAGGACCACAAACAACTGTTCAAGCAGTACAAACAGGAGGTCCGTGAGACCATCGATAACCCGATGCTCCAGCGGGTCGCACCACCGGGGACGGTACTCCCCGACGTGCATCTGGAGTATCATCAGGACGGCAAGACGTTCGGCCGACAACTTGGGACCTACCCGCTCCTCGTGGGCATCCCTGGCGAGCGCGAACTCGGCAGCGTCGTCGACATCGCAGTCACCGACCACGGCTATCGGTCGGTCACCGGCGTTCCCTACCCACTTGATCTCAACAGCGCGTCGATGAACGAACTCACCGCGATTCCCGGTATCGGCCGGAGCACCGCCGGCGACGTGGTGGTAAACAGACCCTACGAGTCGGTCGGAGATATCGACGTCGCGTCAATCGAGCGGTTCGCAACCACCCAGTCGCAGGAAGGCGCTGACTAACAGCCGGTTTGGTCCCGAAAGCATACCGAACGGAAAGTACTTTTCACTCCGGGGATGACCAAGAGCGTATGACTGCGGTCGAGGTGAGCGTCGTTCTCCCTGCCTACAACGAGGCAGACACCATCGAGCAGACGGTCTCGATAACGCTGGAGACGCTCGCCTCGTTTCTCCCCGAAGACGCGTACGAAGTCATCGTCGCGGAGGACGGCTGCTCGGACCGCACACCCGAAATCGCGACGCGACTCGCGAACGAGGACAGTCGGATCCGACACGTCCACAGCGACGACCGCCTCGGACGCGGCGGCGCGTTAGAGTACGCCTTCGACCAGGCCGACGGCGACACACTGGTGTATTTCGATACCGATCTGGCGACGGATATGTCGCATCTCGAAGAACTGGTCAACGCCGTCCGAATCGACGGCTACGACGTGGCGACGGGGTCACGGTGGATGCCCGAAAACCGAGCCGACCGGCCCGCAAAGCGTGGCATTCCGAGCTTCGGCTATAACACGCTCGTTCGGACGGTCCTCCGCTCGGATCTTAAGGACCATCAGTGCGGGTTCAAGTCGTTCGACCGGCAGGCACTGGAAACGCTGTTACCCATCGTTCAGGACGAGCACTGGTTCTGGGACACGGAACTGCTCGTGAAGGCCCAGCGCAACGGCTATCGGGTGAAGGAGTTCCCCGTCGACTGGACGCCGAAGGGCGATTCGAAGGTCGACATCGTCCGGGACGTGTTTGGCATGGGCAGTCAGATACTCCGGACCTTCTGGGAACTGTCGGTTAGCCCCCGGATTACACGCGAGGTGTCGCTCGGCGCGGGGACGATGCTGGTCGTCGTCGCACTCCTGTTGATGACGCAGTATCTCGACCCCGACCGCGTGCTCGCGGAGATGGCGGGCGCAGCGCCGGAAATCGTCGCGCTGAGCGCCGTCGTCTATGCCGTCTCGTGGCCGCTCCGGGGTATTCGCTACCGGGACATCCTCGTCTCGATGGGGTATCGGGAGCGGTGGGGCTTCCTGACGGGTGCAATATTTATCAGCCAGACCGGGAATCTCGTGTTTCCGGCGCGGGCCGGTGATGCGGTTCGGGCGTACGTCATCAAGGCCCGGCGTTCGATTCCGTACCCCTCCGGGTTCGCGTCGCTGGCCGTCGAGCGCGTGTTCGACCTGCTGACGATCACGCTGCTTGCCGGCGTCGTCATGATCGGGCTGGCTGTAACGGGGTCGGCCGAGCAGTTGCTGACCGCGCTGACTGGTGATACCGTCGGCGGCGACGCGGCCAGCAGCGGGCGAACTGCCGTGGCCGTGGCCAGCGGCGTCGGCCTCGCGGCGATCGGGGCGGTGGTGGCTATCGTCGCCAGTGCCCGGAGCGACCGGAACTTCGTCCGGGCGGTCATCGGGCGGCTGAGCAGCGACTCCTACGCCGACTACGTCGCCGGCGTCATCGAAGGGTTCGTCGGCGACGTACAGACGGTGGCTGCCGACGGGTCGGCCTTCACCCGTGTCGGCATCGGAAGCCTCCTCATTTGGACGTTCGACGTGATAACGGCCCTGATCGTCTTCGCGGCCTTCGGATACAGCCTGACGCCGTCGCTGGTGGCCGTTGGCTTCTTCGCGGTCAGCGTCGGGAACCTCGCAAAGGTCCTGCCGCTGACGCCCGGCGGTGTCGGCCTCTACGAGGGTGCGTTCACCGTCATCGTCGCGTCCCTGACGCCGGTCGGCGTCGCCGCGGCTATCGGCGTCGCTATCGTCGACCATGCGGTCAAGAACGTCGTCACCATCATCGGCGGCGTCGCATCGATGGCCTGGCTCAACGTCTCACTGACGACGGCCGTCGAGGAGTCCCAGTCCGCCGACGCTATCGAACCGGAAACAAACGACTGAGCGCATTCTGACGCGCCCCGAAATAGCACTCCGTCGCTACTGGGATTGCGCTGGTAATACTCGGGACAGTACAACAGCACTCTACTGAGATTGCTCTTCTAGAGTAACAATTGAAACGATTTCCACACTGATCACACTGCCGTCCTGCGATCCGGTGTGCATTGATTTTCAGTGGCTACTGTAGCTACCAGTCTCCAGAGCGGCGTATTTCTTTACTAATATTATAAATAAGGGCCCTTTTACCAACAACGTTAATTATAATAGTTAATATTATACAATACGGAAAACTACGCAGTTCTGCTATGTTTCAACGTAGCATACAATCGAGCGAACTGGGCAGGCAAACGCGACGCAGTTTCCTCAAGGCCTCGACCGGTGCTGTGGCATCGGTAGCAGCACTCGGTACGAGTGGCGCTGTACGGGGCGGCAAGTTCGGCGGTGATGACGGAGAGTACACAGCTCCAGCGGAGTTCCCACTCGTTTCGACGCGTGATCAGTTCACTGACGACGCTGAACTGAAGTCCGAGTATACAGAGACAGAGTACGAAACAGTGGGGGATTGGGAGTCGACCCGGGCCAGCGACGATACGGAACTCGTCATCTTCGTCCACGGCTGGAGTCTCGGAGAGACGGATGCCAGAAACGCCGCCTACACCTGCCAGATCGGGCTTGAAGAGAACGAGTACGACCAGTTCACCGTGGGGTTCACCTGGGATGCCGATAAGGGCGACGGCATCGGCTGGAGCGAGGGTGTCGCCATCGCCAAACAGAACGGTCCGAAGCTCGCACAGTGGGTTGCCGACCACAACGACAGCGGTGGGCTTCCAGTCCGGGTAATCGGACATTCGCTCGGCGCAAAGGTGGCTGTTGAAACGATGGCGTCGCTTCACGAGCGTGGACGCGAAGACGCAGTCGAGTCGGTGACGTTACTGGGTGGCGCTATCGGTGAATCCGTCGTTGAGCTCGACGAGGCATACGGCGAGTCCATCGAGTACGCCACCACGTCCTTCGACAACTTCCACAAGGACGACGACGCGGTGCTGGGGACTGCATTCAGTGCTGCCGAGTGGGCGGAAGCGGTCGGTGAAACGGGTGTGCAGAGTCCCGATGACGCCCCCGAGAACTACACCGAGCACGATGTAACAGAAACCGTTGCGGACCACAATTCATACTACGAGCCTGGCGAAGGGTGTCTGCCCACTGTCGTTGAGACGTTCGAGTAGAGAGGGACGTGGCGGCGGTGACGCTACCAGTTGTATACGATTATAACCGGGTTGTGGGAAATCAGTCAAAAATACCCGGCAGCTATTATATGAATGGTCATGCGACTAATGCACAAACGTGGGTTTCGTGACGTGTATCGGTGGTCTCCATGACAATACCGGAATGTTTTAATGACTTTCGTTCGAATACAGTGTTACCGACTGCCTCCGGGTTCTGTGATGTCTCCCACCCGGTGAGCACCCGCCTTCGCAACCAATGAGTGAACACACACGGACGCGACAGCAACACGAGGAACAGACGACTGAGTCGACGGAATCGGAGAGCACTGCGTGCCCGGAGTGCAGTGGCTCGCTCGTCATCGACGACGAACACGGCGAAACGGTCTGTGAGGACTGTGGCCTCGTCGTCGAGTCCGACGAAATCGACCGCGGCCCCGAGTGGCGCGCATTCGACTCCAGCGAGAAAGACGAGAAGTCCCGCGTCGGCGCACCGACGACGAACATGATGCACGACAAGGGCCTCTCGACGAACATCGACTGGCGCGACAAGGACGCCTACGGCAACTCCCTCTCTGGCAAACAACGCCAGAAGATGCAGCGTCTCCGCAAGTGGAACGAGCGGTTCCGCACTCGCGACTCCAAGGAGCGCAACCTCAAGCAGGCCCTCGGTGAAATCGACCGTATGGCCTCCGCGCTCGGACTGCCAGAAAACGTCCGCGAGACGGCCAGCGTCATCTACCGCCGCGCGCTGGACGAGGACCTGCTCCCCGGCCGCTCCATCGAGGGCGTTTCGACGGCGTCCGTCTACGCCGCCGCGCGACAGGCTGGCGTCCCACGCTCGCTCGACGAGATTACGGAGGTCTCCCGCGTCGAGAAGAGCGAAATCGCCCGGACCTACCGCTACGTCGTCCGCGAACTCTCGCTCGAAGTCCGCCCCGCGGACCCCGAGAGCTACGTCCCGCGGTTTGCCTCCTCGCTGGAACTGTCTGACGAGGCCGAACACCGCGCCCGCCAGCTCCTCCAGAACGCCAAGGAACAGGGCGTCCACTCCGGCAAGTCCCCGGTCGGCCTCGCCGCCGCCGCAGTGTACGCGGCCGCCCTGCTGACCAACGAGAAGACGACCCAGGCTGCCGTCTCCGAGGTCGCCGACATCTCCGAGGTCACCATCCGCAACCGCTACCACGAACTGCTGGAAGCCGAGCAGGACCTCCCCGTCGCGTAATTCGCGTTGAATCGCTGTGAGAATCAGTTTTTGTTTGATGTTTCAAGCGGAGTATTTGCTACTGCAGCGGACAGTCTGAACAGCCAGAAAGCCCCGGCCGGCTGAACTCGGGGGACTCGCTGTGGTCCTCGCTCGCCATGCTCACTGCGGTCCTTACTTCGTCCGCCTTCGTTCAGCCGCCCGCCCCTTTCAGTCCCACCCGATGTCAGATGGCCAATCAGCTACGGGTGGGAGTGAAAGGGGCCGACCCGCTCCGGGAACCTCAGCGATGTAAGCACCTACTGGAGCGCAACGAGCCGCGGGACCGAAGCGGGTCGGGATCTTTCTGGCTGTTTTCGGACGGTATTTCAAAATAAGGCACGGCCACCACAGAGCGACACACATCAACGACTCCCCCGACCGATAACCGCAAGACTAGAGTCGTCTCATCTGCTGGGACCGGTATGGAGACGACACACCGGGTTCGAACCGGTGACGCCCGTACGCTTGAGTGTCCCGACGACAGCGTCGAATTGGTGGTCACGTCCCCTCCGTACCCGATGATCGAGATGTGGGACGACATCTTCGCGGACCTGGACCCCGACATCGGGGCGGCGCTGGACCGCGGCGACGGTGACCGAGCGTTCACACTGATGCACGACGTGCTCGATGCGGTCTGGGCAGAGCTGAAACGCGTGCTGGTTCCCGGCGGCATCGCCTGCATCAACGTCGGGGACGCGACGCGGTCCCTGGAGGACGGCTTCCGCTCCTACCCCAACCACGCCGAAATAACCAACCGGCTGACCGACCACGGCCTGCGCGCGCTTCCCGATATTCTGTGGCGCAAACCGACCAACAGCGGCGCGAAGTTCATGGGCTCGGGGATGGTGCCGCCGAACGCCTATCCGACCCTGGAACACGAGCACATCCTCGTGTTCCGCAACGGGGAGCGCCGTCGCCTCGAACCCGGCGCTGACCGTCGCTACGAGAGCGCCTATTTCTGGGAGGAACGCAACGAGTGGTTCTCCGACCTCTGGGAACTGCCCGGCGAGACGCAGGGCATCGACGACGGGCTCCGGGACCGCTCGGGTGCCTTCCCGCTGACCGTGCCATACCGGCTCATCTCGATGTTCTCGGTGTACGGTGACACCGTACTCGACCCGTTTCTCGGCACCGGGACGACGACGCTGGCGGCGATGGTCGCTGGCCGGAACTCGGTCGGAGTGGACCGCGACCCGGACCTGCTGTCGGCGCTCGAAGACCGGGTCGCGGCCGCCCCGGAACGCTCTCGGACCATCGCTCAGGAGCGTCTCACCGACCACCGCTCGTGGGTAGAGCAACGGCGTGCCGACGGGAAAGAGCCGGGCTACGAGGCCGAACAGTACGACTTCGCGGTCAATACGAAACAGGAGCAACGGATTCAGTTCTACGCGGTCGACTCCGTCACGACGACCGATGACGGCTTCCGGGCCGCCCACGAGCCGGTCGAGTAAGCGCGGCTTTTTGTGTGGCTCCGTCGAAGCCGACCTATGGACTTCGAGTCGTTCACCCTGCTCGCCGCCACAGACGACCTCGGGGTGGAGCCGGCCGCCCGCGCTGACGCCGACGGGCTGGAGCTACGGATGGATTTCGCCGACGAGCCGCTGGCACAATTGGACGCCTACGACGGCGACCTCCCGATACTCGTCACGAACCGGCCGACGTGGGAGGGTGGCGAGGCCGCCGATACCGCAGGCCGCCTCGACGCGCTCGAAACCGCGCTCGAACACGACGCCGTGACGGCCGTCGACCTCGAACTCGCGGCGCTT
Organism: Haloarcula sp. CBA1115; assembly: GCF_000827835.1. Taxonomy (NCBI): domain Archaea; kingdom Methanobacteriati; phylum Methanobacteriota; class Halobacteria; order Halobacteriales; family Haloarculaceae; genus Haloarcula; species Haloarcula sp. CBA1115. The sequence goes on from NZ_CP010529.1 coordinate 926,580, forward strand.
GCGGGGGCTGGCGACCACGATGCCGGCCGCGTCGCCGACGCTGCCCGCGACCGCGGCGCGTCTGTCGTCGTCTCGACGCACAACTTCGAGTCGACGCCGGACCGCGACAACATCGTGAGTCGACTCGAACGGGCCTGTGCTCGCGGTGACGTGGGGAAAATGGCCAGCACAGCCCAGTCGCCGGACGACGTACTGGCGATGCTCGGGGCGACCCGCGAAATGACTGCCAGAGGCGAGCAGGTCGCCACGATGTGTATGGGTGCAGCCGGTCGTCACTCCAGAGCCGTCGCCCCTGTGTATGGCTCCCGCATCGGCTACGCACCGGTCGACCCCGCTGACGCAACCGCGCCGGGGCAGTACGACCTCGCGACGCTCCGGACGCTGGTCGGACAGCTACAGAGCGACGCCTGAACCGGTGGCCGCCGGTCACGGGGTTTTCCTCCGGACGGTGATCCTTCGGAAGATATAGGGGTATGCGAGACGGATTCGCGGAGTATGACTGACACAGGACGCAAGCGGCCGTTACTGGCCGTGGTGCTTGCGTTCATCTTCCCTGGGTTGGGACACTTCTACCTCCGCAAGTGGGGACGGGGACTGCTGTGGCTCGGGTTATTGTTCATGCTGTCGGTGGTGTTCGTCGTCACTGGCGCTATCGACCCCGTCACCCAGTTGAGCCTAGAGGCTATCTCGTCGTCGTATCAATCCAGACCCACCGAGGTGACAATCGGTTCGGTCGTGATCACGACGCTCAACGTCGTCGACGCCTACTGGGTCGCGGTCAACGAGAACCAGACACAGGAGGTCGAAGCCGGTATGACGTGTCCGAACTGCGGCAAGGAACTCGACGAGGACATCGATTTCTGTCACTGGTGTACAACGCAACTGGAACCGGTCGAGGCGGACCAGCAGTAACCTCCGGCTTGCGGTCCGTTCCGGGCCGAAGCCGGCTTACTTCTCGATGATACTTTCTTCGATCCGCTCGCCGAAGTGCGTCGCCGTGTCCTCGTGGTAGATGAGGATTTCGTCACCGGGTTCGAGGTTCGTGACGGCAGTTCGCCCGTCCCGGGTGTGGACTTTGATGGTCTCGGCGTTCTGGAGCAGCGTCTCGATGCGGTCGCCGTCCTCGGTTTCGGCCTGCACGCGGAACATCGGACGCTTCTCTATCTTCGCGCGGCCGACGATGGCCTCGCGAGTGTGCCCGTCTGCGTCGACGATCTGTACCTCGTCGCCGGACTGGAGTTCCGAGAGGTACTTCGTGCCGCCGTCGGGGGTCCGGACGTAGGCGTGGACCGCGCCAGCGTTGACGCGGAACGGCCTGCTGGCGACGTAGGGGGATTCAGCCGTCTCGGCGTGGACGAAAAAGAGCCCACGGGCCATCGAGCCGACGAGCATCCCTTCGTCGTGTTCCATCAGGCTGCCCGTGTCGATGCAGACGCGGTCAGCGGAGCCGGTCTGCTCGATAGCGGTGACCTCGGCGTACTCCAGGTCGAGCGATTCCCGCCCCATCTCGTCACGGACCTCGACCGTCTTGCGGATTTCGTCGAGGTCGTCGGTGTCCAGCAGGACGCCGTCAGCCCCGATTTCCAGCGTCTCGTAGGCCGTTCGTGCGTCCTCAGCGGTCCGGACACCGGCGATGAGGTCCGTCTCCTCGCCGACCCGGGCGATGAGGTTTTCGAGCGGAATGATCTGCCAGTTCTCGCCGATGACGATAGTGAAGTCGGCTTCGGCGGCGACCGCCTCGGCGAAGGCCTCGTAGTCCTCGTCGAAGATGCGGACGTAGCCGCCGTCGGGGGCGGCCCCGTTCTGCCGGAGCGTCGAGAGGTCCGCGGAGCCGGAGAAATCAGACGGGAGGTCGACCGTGCCGTCGCCCTCACCGTCTTTGCCGACGATGGTCGCATCGGCCCCCGAGTCCTCCGCCTCGGCCTCCATGACGTGGACGTCGCCATTAGTGAACGCGGCGATGTTTATTTCTCCGAGTTCCGAGGCGCGGTCGACATCTTCCTCGTCGACCAGTACCCAGTCGACGCCGGCCTCGATACCGGCGGTTATCCGTCGCTTGCGTGTCTCCCAGTCGCCGACTTCGCTGTCGGCCTTGAGCCAGACGCTTCGAGTCATACGCCCACGTGTGCGACGGCGGGGCTTGAACGTGGCGGATTGTGGGATTGAGCGACGCTTCGGGTGGTTGTGAGCCCGCCGGCAGGGAGTGGTCTCAAATAAACGGGACCGCCGCGGCTGTGTTCAGAGCCGGTCGGCCCGACGGGTGGTGACAGTGTGACCGGGCTAGCTGTCGCTATCGGAACGTCCAGCGTCGCAAAACCGATTCGCAGACGGCCTGCTCGGACCTCAGGCCTCGACGGCCAGTCCGGCCTCGCGAAGCGCTTCCTCGGTGGTGGCGTCGTCGTGGACGACGGCGGAGACGGCACGGGCAATCTTCTCCGGTTCGTCGTGCTGGAAAATAGAGCGGCCCATCGAGACGCCGGACGCCCCGGCGTCCATCGTTCCCCGGACCATACGAACGGTGTCTTCGTCAGTTCCTTTCGAGCCGCCGGCGATGACCACTGGCAGCGACGTGGACTCGACGACGTGCTGGAAGGTCTCGGCGGAACCGGTGTAGCCGGTCTTGACGATATCCGCGCCAAGTTCCTCGGCCAGCCGGACGGCGTGGCCGACGGACTGGTTGTAGTCCTCGTTCTCGGAGTCGATGTCGGGGCCGCGGGCGTAGGCCATCGCCAGCACCGGCAGGCCGTACTGGCTGGCCTCGGTCGTCAGTTCGGAGAGTTCCTCGATCTGTTCGGGTTCGTACTGGCTGCCGACGTTGATGTGGAACGAGACGGCGTCGGCCCCGGCGCGGATGGCGTCTTCGACCGTGCCGGTCACCCGTTTGTCCTGTTCGTCCGGGCCGATAGTAGTAGAGCCGTTGAGATGCGTGATGTAGCCCGCGTCGTTCTTGTTCGGGTGGACTCGTCCGGCGATACCCCGCTGGGTGAGGACGGCGTCCGCGCCGCCGCTAGTGACCGCGTCGATAGTCGATTCGATGTCTTTGAGGCCCTTTACGGCCCCCATTGTGATGCCGTGGTCCATCGGGATGATGACGTATGTGTCGTCTGTCCCGATGCGTTCGAGTCGTGCGCGTTTTCCTGCAGTCATGATATGAGACAGTGTGGCAAGTACGATTATGTGCGTTCCGGTTGCGGTCGTTCTGCCGCGCCCCGGAGCGCACCGTCTTTGAGTTCACGAGCCTTCGTTTCGAGCCGGTCGGCCACTTCGTCGACGGGGTCGCCGTTCTCGTGGCCCTCGGCGACAATATCGACCAGCGCGGAGCCGACGATGATACCGTCAGCGCCGGCAGAAACGATTCGCTCGGCGTGGTCGCCCGTCTTGATGCCGAACCCGACGGCCTTGGGCACGTCCCAGTCCGAGAGCCGGGCCAGCGATTCCTCGGTGGCGTCGTCCACGTCCTCGCGCGCGCCGGTGACGCCCAGGCGCGCCTGGACGTACACGTAGCCCGACACCTGTTCGAGCATCCGTTCGAGTCGGTCGCCTTTCGTCGTCGGCGCGACGATGAACACCAGGTCGAGACCGAACTCGTCGCAGGCCTGGCGGAGCGGGGCAGCCTCCTCGGCGGGCAGGTCCGGAACGACGAGGCCCTCGATGCCGACCGCGGCGGCTTTCTCGACGAAGGGGCGTGGACCCTGGCTCGCGGTTTCACCGCTCGCGTTTTCCGAGTCGCTTCGCGACTCGCTATCTCCCTCACCATACTGATAGATGAGATTGTAGTATGTCATACACACCAGCGGCACGTCGACGTCGAGATCCTCGACGAACTCGAAGAAGCGGTCGGGCGTCATCCCGGCTTCCAGCGAGCGGACGATAGCGTTCTGGATGGTCTTGCCCTCCGCGATTGGCTCGGAGAACGGCAGGCCGAGTTCGATGACGTCTGCCCCGCCGCGGGCCAGCGCCTCGACGTACTCCAGTGAGGCCTCGTAGCTCGGATCGCCGGCCGCGAGGTACGGGACGAAGGCGGGCTCGTCGGCAAAGGCGCGTTCGAGGCCCATCAGAGGCCACCTCCGCCGACCCGCTCGAAGATGGACATGTCCGGCGCGATGTCGAGGTCGCGCTTGCTCGTCTCCTCGATGACCGTTTCGAGGTCCTTGTCGCCGCGGCCGGAGACGTTGACGATGACGGTGTCACCGACCTCGTCGTGGTGCTCTTCGAGATAGCCGAAGGCGTGGGCCGTCTCCAGGGCCGGGATGATACCCTCATCCTGGGAGAGCCGGTGGAACGCTTCCAGCGCGATATCATCGTCGACGTTAACGGGGATGACGCGGTCCTCGTCGACGAGGTGGGCCAGTTCCGGGCCGACACCGGCGTAGTCAAGCCCCGCGGACACGGAGTGGGATTCCATGATCTGGCCGTCCGAGTCCTGCAGGAGCTTCGTGCGCGCACCGTGAAGAACGCCCTCGTCGCCAGTCGAGAGGGTGGCGGAGTTGGGCGCGACGCCCTCCTCCTCGTCGACCTGGAGCGAGGAGCCGCCGGCCTCGACGGCGTAGAGGTCGACACGGTCTCGCGGCTCGTCGTCGCTCGACTGTTCCGGGGAGCGTGGCTCCCCGTCATCGTCGACGAAATGGGCAAACGTGCCCATCGTGTTCGACCCGCCGCCGGCACAGGCGAGGACCGAATCGGGCAGCCCGCCGGTCTTCTCGATGGCCTGCTCGCGGGCCTCCTCGGAGATGACCGCCTGGAAGTCCCGAACCATCTTCGGGAACGGGTGCGGCCCGACGATGCTCCCGATGACGTAGTGGGTGTTCTCGACGGTGGTCGCCCAGTCCCGCATCGTCTCGGAAATGGCCTCCTTCAGCGTGCCGCGGCCGACGGTCACCGGATTCACTTCGGACCCGTTGATCCGCATCCGGAACACGTTGGGGCGCTGGCGCGCGATGTCGGTCTCGCCCATGTAGATCTCACAGGGCATGTCCAGATGGGCCGCCGCCATCGCCGTCGCCGTGCCGTGCTGGCCGGCCCCGGTCTCGGCGATGATGCGCTCCTTGCCCATGTACTTCGCCAGCAGCACCTGGCCCAGCGCGTTGTTGAGCTTGTGCGCGCCGCCATGCAGCAGATCCTCGCGCTTGAGATACACGTCCGTGTCGTACCGGGCCGAGAGCTGGTCCGCGTACTGTAGCGGCGTCGGTCGGCCGCCGAAGTCGGCCAGCCGCTCCCGGAACTCGTCCATGAAGCCGTCCTCGTTTTCGAGCACGTACCGCTGGTAGGCGTCGGTCAGCTCCTCGATAGCTGGCATCAGCGCCTCGGGCACGTACTGTCCACCGTACTCGCCGAACTTGGGGTCGTGTGCGTCGTCAGTACTCATGTGTCTGTAGTCGTCGTTTCAACCGCATCAGTGTCCGCATCTGTTAGTCGCCGCGTGTTCGCTTCCACGTCCGTCGCCGCGTCGTGGTCCATGATCGCCGAGCCGATCAGCAGCGCGTCCGCACCGGCGTCGCGCATCCGTGTAACGTCGTCCGGCGTCTGTATGCCGCTTTCCGCAATGAGTGTGACGCCGTCCGGGACTTCGGGCGCGACGGCTTCGAACGTTCCGAGGTCGACCTCCAGCTCCGCGAGGTCGCGGTTGTTGACGCCGATGATGTCCGCGCCCGTGCCGAGTGCTTTCTCGACCTCTGCCGCGGTGTGGGTCTCCACGAGGACCTGGAAACCGCGCTCGCGCGCGGCCGTGAGGAGATCAGCAAGGTCGTCGGTCCCGTCCGCTTCGAGAAAGCGGACGATGAGCAGGACGACGTCCGCTTCGACGACGTCCAGCTGGCTCTCGTGGAGGACGAAGTCTTTCCGCAGGACGGGCACGTCGACGGCGTCGCGGACCCGTTCGAGCGTCGCCGCCGACCCGCCGAAGTGGTCCGGCTCGGTCAGCACGGACAGCGCCGCTGCGCCGCCCGCAACCATCTGTCGAGCGAGGTCGACCGGGTCGTCGGTCCGCTCACCGTCCGCGGTCGGGCTCGTAGGCTTGATCTCCGCGATGACCGGCGTCCGCCCAGCATTCTCGGCCGCTTCGAAGGCATCGGCCAGCGACCGGGGTGTCACCGAGACCCGGTCTCCGCCGCCACCGCGCTCCCGCGCCGCGTCGAGAATCGACTGGACCGCTGGTGCAATCTCCTCACTGTAGTCCATTACTGAACACTAACGTACAGAAGTGTACATAAGAGTTGCCCTATTATCTCAGGGGACGCAGAACGCAATAGTTCCTCGCGTTGTCAAACAGGCCACAGTTCTATATTGTTCCGCGGTGCATGTTCACATATGTCGTTCCAGACAGCCATCCGGCCGGCCGAATCGGTGGACATCGCGGATATACGGCGGATCGCCAGGACCACATGGCATACCGTGTACGACGACATCCTCGGAGCAGAAACCGTGGAAGAGCACCTCAAAGAGGGGTATGCGCCGCCGCTATTGGAGCAGATGATCGAACTCGAAGAGGTCGGCCTGTTCGTCTCGACGGCCGACGACGACGTGGTGGCGTACATGAGCTGTGGGATGACGGACGCGACCGGCTTCGGCGACCTTGATCTGTACGTCCACCCGGACTACTGGGGGGAAGGTATCGGGACGAAGCTGCTGCATCGCGGGGAACAGCACTTGCACGAGCTCTCCGTGCGGAAAATCCGCGACGAGGTGCTGGCCGAGAACGAGGTCGGGAACGCGTTCTACCGCGCACACTTCGAGAAGGTCGGCGAGCGGACGACCGAGGTCGGCGGACAGGAACACCCCGTCAACGTGTACGAGCGGCGATTGTAAACGCCGGCTCACATTCGCAGCCCACAGTACGTGTGTGACTCACACGCTCTCGTAGCTCGTGTAACAGCGTTTAAGCCGCTGAAACCGCTTCATCGGTGCAATGAGCTACAAGATCGGACTCGTCGGCAAGCCCTCTGTCGGCAAGTCCACGTTTTTCAATGCGGCGACGATGAACGACGTGCCCGAGGGCGCGTACCCGTTCACGACAATCGACCCGTCGATGGGCGAGGCGTACGTCCGCGTCGACTGTGCCGCCCCGGAGTTCGACCACACCTGCACGCCCAACCACGGCTACTGCACGGAGGGTGTCCGGTTCGTCCCGACGAAACTCGTCGACGTGGCCGGCCTCGTCCCCGGCGCACACGAGGGGAAAGGGCTCGGAAACCAGTTCCTCACGGACCTCAACGAGGCCGATGTGCTCGTCCACGTCGTCGACTTCACCGGTGAGACTGATCTGGAGGGTGAACCCACCGAGGACCACGACCCGCGCGAGGACATCGACTTCCTCGAAGACGAGCTGGATATGTGGTATCTCGACATCTTAGAGAAGGGTATCGAGCGCTACCGCTCGGGCTATCACGGCGAGGACAAGGCCATCGAAGACGACCTCGCCGAGCAGATGTCGGCGTTCAAAATCAACGCCGACGAGATTAAACAGGTCGTGCTCGCGCTGGACCTGGAACTCGACCCCGACACCTGGGACGACGAAGACAGAGAGGCACTCGCTCGGGAGATCCGCATCCGGACCAAGCCGATGCTCATCGCGGCGAACAAGATGGACACCCCGGAGGCTCAGGCGAACTGGGAACCGATCACCGAGGACCCGGAGTACGAGCACCTCACGTTCGTCCCCGTCTCGGCCCACGCGGAGAAGGCGCTGAAAAACGGCAACGAGCAGGGCGTACTCGACTACCGGCCCGGCGACGAAGATTTCACCGTGACGGCGGACCTGCCCGAGGAGAAGGCCGCGGGGCTGGAACAGATCCGGGAGTTCGTTACCGAGTTCGGCGGCACTGGCGTCCAGCAGGCGCTGGAAACCGCGCTGTTCGAGGAACTGGGCGCAATCGCGGTGTTCCCCGGCGCTCGCAAGCCACAGGAGGACGGCACCTTCCTGCAGGACTGTTTCGTCCTCCCCGACGGGTCGACCGCCGAGGACTTCGCGTACTTCCTGCACACCGACATCGGCGAAGGGTTCCTCCACGCGCACGACGTGCGCACCGAGCGACAGATCGGTGCTGACACCGAACTCGACCACCGCGACGTGGTCGAAATTACGACAACGAACTGACACTGCAAAACTCACCGCTGATACTCCGGGGGTGCGATTTTTCATGGGGCGGGAGTGAACGTGTCACATGCACCCCGAAAGGTCCAGTTCCGTAGTCTGTTTGGAATCGATGTCGAGGCGGTTTCGATGACGACGGCAGATGATGCGACGGGCCCGCTCGGCCGACTCATGCTTGCGGTCGGTACTGTGCCGATGGCAATCGAGCCGTACCTGCCGACGCCGCTCCGTCGGACGTTCAGCGTCCGTGTGTTCCTGCTGGCAGCAATGTCGATCGTGGGCGCACCGGCGCTGGCTATCGTCCTGTTTTCCTCCGTGACAGCCGCCGCGGTGTTCATCGGGTTTGTCGTCGCCGTGACCGGGTTTCTGGGCTACTGTGAGATGTACCGCGCGATAATCGAGATCAACCGAAAGGCGACGGCAGTCGACAACGGCCAGTACGACATCGACTTCGGTGTCGACCGGATCGACGAGGTCGGAGACGCATACACGAAACTCGAACGGGCCGCGGCCTCGCTCGGCCGGAACATCGAGGAGGCAAACGAAGCCCAGGAACGCGCCGAGGAAGCGCGCGAAGCAGCCGAAGCGGCCCGTGAAACCGCGGAGTCCGAGCGCAGTGAGATGGAGGCGCTGAGCAGTCACCTCGAACTGAAAGCGACCCAGTACCGGACGACGCTCGACGAGGCGGCCGACGGCGACCTGACCGCACGCGTCGACACCGACAGCATCAGTGACGCCATGGCGGCCGTCGGGACCGCGATCAACGAGACGCTGGCTGCCCTCGAGACTGCCATCGGCAGCGGCCAGTCGACCTCGACACACATCGCAACCGAGAGCGAAACCGTGTTGACTGACGGTCAGCAGGTCCGTGACGAAACGCAGTCCGTGGCCGACACCGCGTCCGACATCGCGGACGGAGCAGAAACCCAGCGCCAGCAGCTAGACGACGCGGCGAGCGAACTCAGCGACCTCTCGGCAACCGTCGAGGAAATGGCCTCCTCCGTGGCCGAGATCGCCGACCAGAGCAACACTGCCGCAGACCTCGGCCGAGATGCACAGCAGTCCTCGTCGGAAGCCCAGAGCGCCGTCGACGAGATCCGACACCACTCGACGAGCGCCGCGAGCGAGGTCCAGCAACTCGACGACATCGCCGAAGACATGGCCGAGATCGTCGAAGTCATCGACGGCATCGCCGAGGAGACGAACATGCTCGCGCTGAACGCCTCCATCGAAGCTGCGCGTGCCGGCCAGGCAGGCTCGGGCTTTGCCGTCGTCGCGGACGAAATCAAACAGCTTGCGACCGAGACACAGGCCGCCACCGCCGACGTGGAGGACCTCATCGGATCGTTGCGGTCCCAGGTCGGGACGTCCGTCGACGCCATGGAGACGATGGAAGACGCTGTCGACCACGGAAGCAACACTATCTCCGAGACGATTACGACGCTTGAAGACGTGGTCGACGCCACTGTCGATGTCAACGGCGGCATTCAGGAGATCGACCGGGCGACCGACCAGCAGGCGACCAGCGCGCAGGAAGTCGTGCGGATAATCGACGACATCAACGATATCGCCGGTGACACCGCAACTGACGCCCGTGAGATGGCCACCACGGTCGATCAGCAGGGCCAGACCGTTGCCGGGATGGTCGACTCGGTGGAGCGGTTCGCCGACGACGCCGACACGCTCCACGACGAACTCTCACAGTTCGAGACCGCCGAGACCGACGTCGTGGACACGCCCGCCGGCCCCGGCTCCGCTACGGGTGACTGAGACGAATTGGGTACCCGTATCCCAGTCGCGCCAGCCAACACTGCCGTCCAACGGTTTGGAACTCTACAGCAGGAGGTGCGCCAGCAAGGCAATGATGGCAACTTTCTTGACGAGAATAACACCGATAATCAGTTGCGTCGTCGAGAGCGCCCGGACGCGCTCGATGCCCCGCCGGAGGAACGCGGGCGACTGGGCGAGTTCACGCACCAGCAACCGTACCTCCGCGCGGAACGTCTCGACCGCCGACCCCTCGCCGTCAGTGTAGGCGGCTTCCGGCCGGGGCAGCCACTGCGACCCCGTGTATTCGAGTTCGACCAGCGACCCCTCCAGATGACTTGCCTGCTCGAACTGCAGGCCGTTGGCTTCACAGAGGCGCTCGACCTTGGCGATGTCGCGGTCGCTGTTCAGGTCGTACCGCCGCTGTATCGGGTCGGTCGCCCAGTCGAACTGGAACCGACAGACGAGTTCGCTCTCGCCGACCCACACGTCGACGATTTCGGCCAGTTCGACCGTGCCGGCCGTCTCTTTCCGCTTTTTCTGGAGGTGCTCGTACTCGGTGGGGGACTCCATCGAGGCCGTCACCTGGGACTCCGTCTCGGGCATACCTTCTCGACACGAGTGTTCGGCTGACGACACTATACGTTTTCTCCCGCTTGAACGGTTGGAACTCCGTAACCGGGGCGAAACGAGGACCTGCCAACGAGACAGTCAGATATCCACCGGACACCCGTTGATCTCGCCGCCGCGCATCCCCTCGGCGAGCCAGTAGATAGAGAGGGTCAACACCGCGAGCGCCAGCAGCGCGAATTCCAGCCCATCCAGTGGCAGAAACAGCAACGAGGTCGAGACGCCGAGCAGCGACAGCAGGCCCAGCAGGACCGCCGACCCACAGGCCGCACAGCCCGCGCCGAGCGTTCCGAGGACGACACCCGCGACGCCCGCGCCGCCCTGCTGGAGGTCGAGGCCGTGTTCGCGGAAGTGGTAGGTCACCAGCCCGATGTCGATACCGGTGAGGGCGGCGACGACGACCAGCAGGATTCCCTGTGCAGGGTTGAACGACGTACCGACGAACGGGTACAGCTCCCCGAGCACGCGCAATCGGCTGGCGAGCGGGAGCGACCCACCGACCACGAGGTCCAGCACCAGCGGGACGTTCAGCGAGACGACGAACAGCGTCAGCGAGACGATTGCGGCGATCACGGCGACTGCCGCGTAGACTGGCAGCGTGAGCACGAGCCTGACCGTCCGGCCCATGAGCCGCCAGTCCCCGCGCGTCGTCGGCAGGCGGAGCCCCTCTGCGGTGCTCATCCGTCGTGCTCTCCCAGCGCCTCCGCGATGAGTTCGTAGCTGACGCTCCCGTTGACCTTCGTCACGAACTCGCCGTCCTCGAACAGCAGGATAATCGGCGTCGTCTCACCCAATCCGGCGTCCTCGGCCGCCTGGATATCGGCCTGAACGGCGTCATCGTGGGCACGGTTTCGGGCGTCGCTTGCGACCGCCTCGCCGTCTACCTCGGTCTCCTCGGTGAGAAACGTCGCCGTCCGCGCCAGAACGTTGTCCGGGTCGAACGACGACTGCTCGGCGAAGTAGTGATCGAACAGCGACCAGTACGCCTCGCTGTCGCGGGCGAACGTCGATTCCAGCGCCTGCGTCGCTGGCTCACCCCAGGGATAGATCACGGGGTAGGTCCGGACGACGTACGCGCCTTTGCCCGCGTCCACGATGTTCTCCCGAATGTCCGGCAGCGTGTTCTCGTGGAAGCGGCGACACGTAGGACAGGAGGGGTCTTCGAACGCCAGGATGACGTGGCCGCCCAGTTCGCCGCGGCGGGGCTGGGCGTCGAGGTCGGCGGCCGCCGGGTGGCTGTCGACGGATTCGACGCTGTCCGCCTCGCTACTGCACCCAGCGACTGCGCCGACGACACCCACCCCGGAAAGTGCTAGAAAGCGTCGTCTGTTCATATACGACTGGTTGGCCCGCGTTGGTTTAGCGTTTGTTCCACTATGTGGCCACGATGAGTAACCGTCTTGTCGCCAGCGGCGGTAGCATCTGCCGGCCGATGACGACGACTCACGGGGCCGAACCGGGGTGACTCCCCGGTGGTGACGAGCCCTATGAGTGCCGAGGCCGCTATTTTTGACGGTAGAAGTTGTCTCTGGGGCAGTCTGGTTGTGGCCACAGTAGACATAGGCCCCGGTCAGGGCTGCGCCGGACTGGCAGACGCGGATTTATGAACGGTGCCGAGCAAACGTATAGTATGGCCGCCGAAATTTCCGACCGTGTTCGAGAAATCGCGGAGGCCCGCGGCCTTCCGGAGTCCGAAGTGTTCGCGCGGGCACTCGAACGCGGGCTCGAAGACCTGTGGGAGGACCTCGTGCTCGCACAGTACCTCGATGGGGAACTCGACCGCGAGGAAGCCATCGAGCACGTCGGGCGGACGAAAGTCGAGCGAGCGGAGCGAGAGCGTGAGGTCGTCGAGGAAGACGTTGACTGGGGCTTGAACGCGTGACGCCTGCGGCCGTTTCGGACGCAGGACCGCTCATTCACCTCGCCGAAAGCGGTTCACTCGAACTGCTCTCGACGTTTGACACGCTCCTTGTCCCGGAGACGGTTTACGAGGAGGTCGACGCCGGTGGTGTTCCGGACGGGGTGGTCGACCTCTCGTACGAACTCGTCGAAGCCGACGAAAGCCGAGTCGGAACTGAGGAACTGGACGCCGGAGAATGCGCCGCGATTGCGGTCGCAATAGAGCGGGGCGTTGTTCTTCTAACCGACGATCTCGCCGCCCGAGAGACAGCATCCGACGCGGGCGTCGAAGTACGCGGTTCTATCGGCGTTATCGCGCTCGGGTATGGTCGCGGATTGCTCGACAGAGACGAAGCGGCATCCCGTATGCGAGCACTCCAGCGTGAGACGAGTCTTTTCGTGACCGAGGCGGTTGTGGAGCGCGGCATCCAGATGCTGGACGAACAGTAACGGGATGAGTGGACTCTATAGACGCTGTAAACACATTCACTATGGATAGATTGTGAGTCTTGAGTGCCGAGGCTCTTACCCCAACTGGTAGCTGTAGCTGACGACCGTTTGCCACGGGTATTTCTGCGGTTCGGTTGCAACTGACATGATCTGGATCTGGGACGACAGCGACTGCGATGACTCTCCTGTAGAGAGTCCCTCTGTGGAGATCCCCAACAGTTAGGGACTAAATTGTACACGATTTTATTGTTTTGCTATCAATGTTGATATTCTCGGCAACGGTTTTTTGACTATCATTAGCTCAGGTTGAGCAATGATAGATGAGAGAGGAGAGCCATGGACTGGGAGCCGGCGACGGTTACTCGGGATGCTCGCAACTGGCGGAACAGCCACGCTGGTCGGCTGTTCGACTGGCGGAGAGACGGAATCAAGTACAGCCGAAAGCGGGGGCGAAGCCGCCGGGTCGACCGACGGCTCGCTGTCAGTCGTTGTCAGCTCGAAAGGCTACACAGAGCAGTTGAACCTCGGGTACATCGCCTACGAATTGCTCGCCAACAACACGGGTGTGAGTCTTGTGGACGAAACCGGCTTCGGCGGGAACGCTGCACACGCCGAAGCGTATCAGGCCGGCGACATCCACGCGTACTACGATTACATGGGGTCACTGTGGGCTGCGCACCCGCCCAAGCACGACGAAGCCGACTTCGAGACACCTGACGAGCAGTACGAAGCGCTGAAGTCCGAGATGGAGTCGGAACACCCGATACGGATTCTCGACCGCGCGGACTGGCAGAACACATGGGCCGTGTTCATCCGCGAGGACGCTATCGAAGGGACCAGTATCGAGACAATCAGTGACCTCGCCGGTTACGTCAACGACGGGAACTACGACATTAGACCGGCGTTTGGCGACGGATTCAGGACTCGTAGCGACGGCTTCGATGCTTTGCTTGAATACTACGGGTTTGAGGGCGAGCATGTGGAGCGCTGGGAGGCAGAACAGGAGTTCATCGAGGCGGCGTCGGCGCAGGCGGCTGGCACGGCTGTCGACGAAGGCTACGCCGATCTCAGCTTCGGGTACAGCACCAGCGCGTGGCTCACAACCGTTGAAGACATCGTGTACCTCGATGACGACCGGAACTTCTGGCCGTTTTTCCACCCGGTCGGCGTCGTTCACGAGGACGTCGCGACGGACGCCGTGGTGTCGGCGCTGAACAAGATGCCGGACGCCATTCCGGACGCGAAAACGATGCAAGAGCTGAACAGTCACGCAACCGAGGTCGGCAGCCAGCAGGCGGTTGTTGACCACCTCACGGCCAACGGCTTCATCTGAATCAGTATGGAAGAATCTACAGCACATTCAGGCGACGGTGACGACGAATCAGCAGACGCGACAGCGTCAGCGGCCTCGGACACGACAGCGCTGGAGCGAGTGAAAGCCGTTGCGCTGCTGCCAGTCCGGTCGTACCTCGTCAAGTTCGCTGTTGCGTTGCTCGTGATCGTGGTACTCATCGCGGCCGGCGGGTTCTGGGTGCAGGGGAACGCAACTGCCACACTCGAAGACGACACGGCACAACAGCTCGTACAGGAGGTCAACGCCGAGTCCGGCCTGTTGAACGAGTGGATTGAGCGCAACGAACGGCCGGTGCTCGTCGCGTCAAACAATCCGCTGCTCGGTTTCAACGCGACGCGCGAAGACCAGCAGGCCTACACGGAACGGCTCGCCGCGGATGAGCTCCAGTCCGACCGCGTCGCTGCCGTCCACCTTGCAGACCCCACTGTCGGCACAGCGGGGGAGGCAAGGATTGTGGCGAGTACTGACGAAACGCTCCGCGGAACGCGTGTCACATCGGACGCACATCCGTGGGTCGACCGGACTCGGTCTATCGGCCGCGACACAGTGGTTTCATCGAACCCGTACACGAACGCGAACGGCAAGCGAGTGGTCAGTTCGATGAGTGTCGCCGCCGACTTCACGCACGTACTCGTGGTCGAGTACGACGCCAGCGACCTGAGCAAGCAGTTCAGCACTGGTATCGACGGGACGTTCACACAGGTGGTCCGCCCGACATCGAGTTCGACTGAGGTGTTGTTCTCCGACGCCGGCACCGATGCCGTCGGACAGCCGTACATCCCGAACCAGTCACAGTCCGACATCCCGGAGATCAGCACGGCTACCGAACAGGGCACCTTTACCGACACGCCAGCGAAGGACGCAGTGCTTGACACCGACCACGTCGCCGCGTACGCGACCATCCCCGGCACAAACTGGGTCGTCATCAAGCACACGCCTGCGGCGAACGCGTTCGCGCTGAGCGAGCAGATTCGGACCGATATCCTGGCGTTCATCCTGCTCGCGCTCGGTGGCGTTGTCGTCGTGGGTGGAACGATTGGACGGAACACGGCGACATCCGTGCAACAGCTCTCTGCGGCCGCTACTGCCATCGAGCAGGGAGAGTACAATGTCGACGTTTCGAGCTCTCGCCGGGACGAAATCGGTCAGTTGTTCACGTCTATCGGGAGTATGCGCGACGCACTCGTCTCGAAAATCGACGAAGCCGAGGCTGCCCGTGAGCAAGCAACAGACGCCCAGGAGGAGGCGGAAGAAGAGCGAGCCCGCGCCGAGCAGGCAAAGGAAGAGGCTGAGACGCTCGCGGCGGAACTCGAACAGCAAGCAGAGGTATACAGTGACGTGATGGAAGCGTGCGCGGACGGTGACCTGACCCGGCGTCTCCCCGAAAGCGAGACCGACAACGAGGCGATGGCGGCTATCGCGTCGTCGTTCAACGATATGCTCGCACAGTGGGAACGCACTATCGTCGACATTCAGGAGTTCGCGGAGACCGTCACAGCCGCCAGCGAGGAGGCCGAAGTCGGGGCGACTGACGCCGAGCGTGCGAGCGGCGAGGTCAGCGAATCGGTTCAGGAGATCGCGGCTGCCGCCGACGAGCAACGCGATATGCTGGACACAGTCTCGGGAGAGATGACTGACCTTTCGGCAGCTATCGAAGAGGTAGCTGCGTCCGCTGACTCGGTTGCGGAGCACTCGAATCAGACCGCTGACGTCGCCCGAAAGGGCGAAGACACGGCCAGAGACGCGCTCGAAAGTTCACGCAGAGTACAGGAGGCAATCGACACGACTGTCGAGAACGTCGAACAGTTAGACGAGCAGATGGCGGAAATCAGCACCATCGTCGAGCTGATCGCCGACATCGCCGAGCAGACGAATATGCTCGCGCTGAACGCGAACATCGAAGCCGCTCGTGCCGACAAAGACGGCGAAGGGTTTGCCGTCGTGGCCGACGAAGTCAAGGAACTCGCCGGGGAAACGCAGGTATCGGCGACCGAAATAGAGCAACTCATTACCGATGTCCAGTCCCAGACGGAGACGACTGTCGACGAGGCCAGAGTCGCTGAGGAGTCGATGGAAGCAGGCATCAGTGCGGTCGAAGAGGTCATGGAAGCGTTCACAGAAGTGTCGGAGTACGCCGACAAAACGGACGCCGGCGTCCAGGGGATCAGCGACACCACTGACGATCAGGCCGCCAGTACTGAAGAAGCGGTATCGATGACCGAGGAAGTCGCCGACCTCAGTGAATCCACTGCCGATGAGGTACAGAGCGTGTCCGCCGCCGCAGAGGAGCAGGCGGCCTCGATGTCGGAGATCAACGACAGTATCAAATCGCTGAGCGGGCAGGCCGAGCAGCTCAAGGCGCTCCTGTCGGAGTTTGACGTCGCTGTCGACGAAACCGAGCGATCCCGAGACCGCTGATCGACAACAGCGTGAGCACAGACTGACGCTCGGAGCGGTTCGGCACACGCGTTTTCCTGTACCGTTTCGCCGCGTGTATCCACCACAACGCGCAACGCGTCCCAGTACGAGCAGTGATGGAGTCGCAATCCGCGTTGCAGGGACAGCGTGAACCGCCTCGGCCTGCTCCGCCTGTGGATGTTCGTCGAGCGGCTCCGACCTCGCCGGTCGGTTTCGGCGCGTGGGAATCCCCAGTACGCCTTTATTTTGGTCGGGCGAGCAACACATATGAGCGTCATCTGTGAGTTCGAGTTGCAGTCCGCGGATATGCCGCTGTGTGCGGTCGCTGCCGAACTGGACACCCGGCTGATCGTCGACACCGTCGTCTCCGGAACGACCGCGGAGCCGGCACTCGTGTTCTCCGCGACAGGCGTCGAACCGGATGCCCTCGAATCGGCGTTGCTCGGCGACGAGTCCGTCGTGGAGTTTGTCGCCATGGACTCGGCTATCGTCGAGTCCCGCTATCGGGTCGTCCTCGATACGGACTACGTCGAGATGTACACCCAGCTCGTCGACCGGCAGACGTATCCGATGGGTGCGCTCGTGACCGAACACGGGTGGAAGGTGAGTACGCAGTTCGCCGACAGAGCGGACCTCGAAGCGTTCCGGGACGCCTGTCAGTCCAGCAGCGTCACGTTCCGCCCGCATCGGCTCTGCGAGACGGAACACGGCGGCGATGACTACGGACTCACCGCCCCGCAACGAGAGGCGCTGCTGGCAGCCCACCGACTGGGCTATTTCGCCGTCCCTCGCGGAGCAGACCTGACGGAACTCTCGGCAGAACTCGACGCGACCACGTCCGCGATCTCGGAGCGTCTCCGACGTGGAACGGACCAGCTGATCGACCACACGATTGCCAGCTCCGAACAGTGACAGCGGGCTACCCGGAGCGCGGCTATGTCGGCGAGATGTCCCCTCTTATAAACTGCTGTACATATGTTGGCAACAGTTAGGGCTGGGAGTTGCGTAGTACTACATGACGGTGACCCAAAATGACCATCCACCAGCACCCACACGTCACTGACCGCGACGCACACTTCGTCGGCGGCGGTATTGCCTCCCTCGCTGGGGCGGCGTTCCTCGTACGGGACGGCAATATGCCCGGCGAAAACATCCATGTCTACGAAAAGCTGGACGTCGTCGGTGGCGCGATGGACGGCGCTGGCGACCCGGACGAGGCCTACCTGATCCGGGGCGGCAGGATGTTCAACTATCCGGCGTACGAATGTACGTGGGACCTCTTCGAGTCCATCCCGTCGCTCGAAGACGACTCGCGGTCGGTCAAAGACGTGATGGACGAGTTCAACGAAGCGCACCCCTCGTACGCGAAAACGCGGCTGATGCACGAGGGCGAACGGATCGACGCGGGCGAGTACGGACTGACGAGCCAGCATCGACAGTCGATAGCTCGGTTGCTCCTCACGCCCGAACCGCGACTCGGTGACACGCGCATCGAAGAGTGGTTCGACGAGTCGTTCCTGGAGACGAACTTCTGGTACGTCTGGGCGACGATCTTCGCGTTCCAGCCGTGGCACAGCGTCGCCGAAGTCCGGCGGTACATGTACCGGTTCCTGCACGAGTTCCCGCGCCTGCACACCATGGAAGGTATCGACCGGACGAAGTACAACCAGTACGACTCGATGATCCTCCCGCTCCGGCGCTGGCTCGAAGACAGGGGCGTCTCCTTCGAGTACGGCCACGAGGTGACCGATATGGATATCGTCCCGTCGCGGACGGGGCGTACCGTCGAGCGGCTCTACTGTGAGACCGACAGCGGCACCGAGACGGTCCCCGTCGAGCCGTCCGACCTCGTGTTCGTGACGAACGGGTCGATGACCGACGGCTCGTCCATCGGCGGGATGGACGAGGCCCCCGAACTGAACGAAACCGGCGCGTCGTGGGAGCTGTGGAAGTCCATCGCCGAGGACAACCCACAGTTCGGCAACCCGTCGGTGTTCGCGGACAACGTCACGGAGACGAAGTGGGAGTCGTTCACCGTCACCCTGCACAACACCGAGCTGTTCGACCACATCGTCGATTTCACGAACGAGGAACCGGGCAACGGGCTCGTCACCTACCTCGGGTCGAACTGGCTGTTGTCGACAGTCGTCGCCGCCCAGCCACACTTCGCGAACCAGCCGGACGACGTGAAGGTATTCTGGGGCTACGCGCTGTTCCCGGACCGCGAGGGGAACTACGTGGAGAAACCGATGTCCGAGTGTACCGGCCGGGAGATCCTCCAAGAGCTGTGTTACCACCTGCAGTGCGAGGACCGGCTCCCGGGGCTACTCGACGACGTGACCTGCATCCCGGCGATGATGCCGTTCATCACGGCGCACTTCCAGCCCCGGGAGCCCGGTGACCGACCCGAAGTCGTTCCTGACGGGTCGAACAACCTGGCGTTCCTCGGACAGTACGCCGAACAGCCGCGGGACGTGGTGTTCACCGTCGAGTACTCGGTCCGGTCGGCGATGACCGCCGTCTACGAGATGCTCGACCTTGACCGGGAAGTCCCCCCGGTGACCAAACACTACCGGAAGCCCGGTGTCGTCGCGGACACTGTCCGCGCCGCGTACCGCTGAGGGAGGCGACGGCGGTACGGGCGCGGACATTCCAGCACTTTAGTACGGTGACGGAGATGGGTGTGTATGAACACACCGCCGCTCGCCGTCCGGAGGCTGCGATGGTAAACCTCGCGCTCTCGGCGGCACAGCTCGTCTTGGCGCTGGTACTCGTGGGACTGAACGGCTTTTTCGTCGCCGCGGAGTTCGCCTTCGTTCGCGTTCGCGGCACCTCTGTCGAACAGCTCGCTGACGAGGGGAAAGCCGGTGCGGGCTCGCTCCAGGCAGTGATGGCGGACTTGGACAACTACCTCGCGGTGACCCAGCTCGGGATTACGCTCGCCTCGCTGGGGCTGGGGTGGGTCGGTGAGCCCGCCGTGGCGGCGCTGCTGGAACCTGTTCTGGCACCGATACTGCCGGAGACCCTCCTCCACCTCGTGGCGTTCGCGATTGGGTTTACAATCATCACGTTCCTCCACGTCGTCTTCGGCGAACTCGCACCGAAGACGTTCGCGATTGCCCAGACCGAGCGGCTCTCACTGTTGCTCGCACCGCCGATGAAGCTGTTTTACTACCTGTTCTATCCTGGTATCGTCGTCTTCAACGGCTCGGCGAACGCCTTTACGCAACTGCTCGGCGTCCCGCCGGCCTCGGAAACGGACGAGACGCTCGGCGAGCGTGAGATACGCCGGGTGCTGGCTCGGTCCGGCGAAGAGGGGAACATCGACGCGGCGGAGGTCGACATGATAGAGCGCGTGTTCGACCTCGACGATACGGTCGTCCGGGAGGTCATGGTCCCGCGCCCCGACGTCGTGAGCGTGCCGGCCGACGCCACGCTGTCGGATATCCGGGCAGTCGTTTTCGACGAGGGACACACCCGCTATCCGGTGGTCGATGCCGACGACAGCGACCAGATCGTCGGGTTCATCGACGTCAAGGACGTGCTACGGGCCGGCGAGGAAGGCAACGAAAACACGACTGCCGGCGATATCGCCCACGAGATACCGGTCGTCCCGGAGACGACCGCTATCAACGACCTCCTGTTGCAGTTCCGGCAAGACCGCCGGCAGATGGCCGCGGTCATCGACGAATGGGGGTCGCTCGAAGGCATCGCGACCATCGAGGACGTGGTCGAGGCCGTCGTCGGCGACCTGCGCGACGAGTTCGACGTCGACGGCCGCGAACACGCCATCCGCAAGCGAAGCGACGGGAGCTACGACGCCGACGGCGGCGTCCCGCTGTCGACAGTCAGTGAGGCCCTCGGTGTCGACCTCGACAGCGACGCAGTCGAAACCGTCGGCGGGCTGGTACTGAGTCATCTCGACCGCGCGCCGGAAGTCGGTGATACCGCCGAAGCGGCCGGACACGCGTTCGAGGTGACAAGCGTCGACGGCACCCGTATCTCGACGGTTCGGATTCGAGCGAACGACGGCGACACCCCGACCACCGACTGAGCCGGTCCCAGACCCGGGTGACGAGAACAGGGCCAGTCACGGAGTGCCGCCCGTCTACAAGGGCATCAGTCCACGACGGCCGCCAGGCTTCGGTCAACGGCTCGCTCGACGTGCAGCGCCGTCGTGTCGAACAGCGGCGTGTCGGGGCAGTCCGACTGTTCGACGAGGAGTTCGATTTCGGTACAGCCGAGGACAATCCCTTGTGCCCCCGCCTCCACCAGCCCGTTGATGACGTCGAGATACCGCGCTCGTGAGTCGGGGCGCACCTCGCCGGCGGTCAGCTCATCGAAAATAATCCGGTCGACATCCTCACGGGCGCTCGGGTCGGGGACGACCGTCTCGATGCCGTGTGACGCGAACCGGTCGTGGTAGAACGCCCCCGACATCACGGCGTCCGTCCCCAGAACGCCGACGGTCTCGATGCCCGCAGCACGGATTGCCTCCGCCGCCACGTCGACGATGTGGAGGAACGGCACCGAGAGTGCCTCGACCAGTTGGGGCGCGACCCGGTGCATCGTGTTCGTCGCCATCACTACGAAGTCGGCTCCGGCGGCCTCCAGGTCCAGCGCCGCATCGACGAGGATTGACGCGGCGCTGTCCCAGGCCTGGTCACGGATACACTGCTCGATGGCGGCGAAGTTGACGCTCCGGATGACGATATCGCCTGCACTGTGCCCGCCGAGTGCGTCGTTGATTCTGTGGTCGATACGCCGATAGTAGGTCCGCGTCGACTCGCTACTCATCCCGCCGAGGACGCCGATTGTCTGCATTTCGTCTAGTGGCATCGTGGTGACACTCAGTGGCCCCTTCCCAGCGAGTTCGCTTAGCGGTTCCGCCCCCAAGCTCGCCAGTGAGCGTCGACTGGGAGGAGCTGTCTTGGGGAACGCTCTCAGAAGAACTCGCCCAGATACACCGGCTCGGACTGGAACACGGTAGCGAGCGGGTCCCGAACCGAGTCGTCGCGTATCTCCAGGCCGGCCACTCGTTCGGCGGCGTCGACGCCATGGGTCCCGACGGCCAGTTGAGAGAGGGTCGCGATGTCGATGCTCACGTCGGCCGCCGAATCGCTGGCTGGACGCGGGTCGACTGTCGCAGTGCCGCCGCTCACTGACAGTTCGAACAGACCGTCATTGCGGTCGAGCAGCGGGTCGCTGACCGAGAGCGTGCAGTCGAGGCCCCCATCGGGCCAGTCGAGGCGTTCAAGATGAGATATGTCGGTCAGCCGCACCATCGGCCCGGGCTCGACGGTACAGTCGACCGCGCCAGGGTCGTCGACGCGATGGAGGAGGTCGGCGTCGGGTGGCAACTGGAGCGTGACGCGCTCTATCTGTGCGCCGTGGGTCCCGAGGAACGCGAACAGCTCGCGGCGGGCCTCCTCGTCGGCGGCCGCGAACTGTGTGGCCGAGAGCGTGCGGTCGGCATCGTCCGCGACGGTGTACACGACGTACCCACGGAGGTCACCGTTGCGTTCGTAACCGTAGCAGTACGGGACGCCGTCGTCGTCCCAGTCGGCGAGCGTCCGCTCGCGCCACCACGCTTCTGAGCGGCGGAGCGAAAGCGCCGTCCCGGCGGCTGAAGCGGACTCAACCTGACGGAGACGCTCCCAGTCGTCGGCGTCGAGGCGGACCATTTGTCCGGCGGTGTCGTGGTCTGGAAGTGCCGACGGCGGCAGATCGAAGCGGCGATATGTGTTCGCCGTGCTCCAGCCCAGGCGGCGGTAGAACGGCGTCGAGAACGGCCAGAGGGTGACGAACCCGACATCGGCCTCGCGGTACTCGTGTAAGGCGTGCCGGCAGAGGTCGGCGGCGTATCCTTTTCGGCGGTGTTCGGGCGGCGTCGCAACCGCGCCGAGGCCGCCGACCGTCGCCGCTTCGCCGCGAACGGTCGTGTCGAGATGGTACAGTTTGCAGACTGCTCGAAGCGTGTCACCGTCGTAGAGGCCCCGCTGGTCGAACAGCGACGGCGGCCAGTCACTATCGGGGTCCGGCGTCACCGGACCCGTTTCGGGCGCGAACGCGTACTGAAGTATCCGCTGGCAGGCTTCGCGGTCAGTCGTCGGGACAGGGCGGAATTCGGACATACCGACGCAGGCGTTCGCCAGCTACAGAAACCTAGTCATCTGTGGACCGACGCCGTGGCTGTCTCCGAATACTGCGCCGTCACGGCACGTACCAGATACCCCGGTCACGGTCGAGGACCGACCCGACGATGATGTGCGGGAGCGCGACGATACTGATGAACACGCTCCAAAACGCCACCGCGCCGGGGAGCAGGTCGCTCGCCCCCAGTGGGTTCGGGAACGCCCAGTAGACGGCGGCGAGGACGCCGAAGGTGGCCAGCGCCCCGACGACGAGGACGACCCAGGCGCGCAGTGCAACGGTCGAGGCGTCCGCGCCGCCGAGCAGGTCCCAGCGCTCGTCGCCGACCGGCTCTTGTTCCACGGATGCCGTCCGCGCCACCTGTCGGGCGGAGTACCAGAACGGGAAGTACAGACCGACGGCGACGAGGACCGGAACGAACGCGAAGTATACCGCAAGCAGCAGCGACTCTCCGGCATCGACAAGCCAGGAGCGGCCGCCGCCGCGGGCGTAGCCAAGCAGGATGTGCGTCGTCAGAGCGAGTCCGTACCCCGACCCGATGACGAGCCGGGTTGTGTCGAATGACCCTGCGTACGACGAGAGGGCACCGGGTTCGACGAGGCCGACCATCAACGAACTGAACGCGTGGAACGTCTCCGGCCAGAACACGATGGGGACGAGCATCACCGCGCCGCCGCGGACGGTCGCCGCCAGACCGCGCTGGAACCGGGTCTGGAGGTGCTCGGTCCCGCTCGTGGCTTCCAGCACCTGTAGGCCGCCGATTCCGCCCTTCGCCATGGCGACGGTCAGCGCCAGCGCGAGGCCAGCGACTGGCGCAACGAGGAACAGGCCGACGAACCCGCCGATAGCCGCCAGATACACCGCGACGTAGCGCCAGCGAAACGAGGGGCGACGGCGGCGGAGGTTCTCGAAGTGCTCGTACCCGCCGTGGGGGAGATTGAGCGCGACCATCCCGACGAGATACACCACCATCTGGGCCCGGAGCGGAACCCTGACGCCGACGGTGCCGAGGAGACCGAACGTGACGGCGAGTACCAGCAGGCTCGCCCGCGAGAGCCAGAGCGACGGATGGCGGTCGGTGTCCCGATGCCGCTGCCAGACGGACCCCAGGCCGGTCGTGGGCATATCGTGGCCCTAGGGAAATACTCACAATAAACGAGACAAGCGATTCCAGCGAACTGGGAACGGCCCAGTGGATTAATGATGACAGTGTCTGTTGTGAGGTCTTGAGAATCCAGACAACCCTTTTTCAGTCATAGTCGCTAGCGGCTGCTATGCGTGATGGCCTCCCTCGCGACCGGACGGTGACCGTCGTCGGCGGCGGCTTCGGCGGCCTCTCGGCTGCGTGCTATCTCGCTGACGCCGGGGCCGACGTGCGACTGGTCGAACGCCACGACCGCCTCGGCGGCCACGCGGGCGTCCTCGAACGGGACGGCTTCCGGTTCGACACCGGCCCGTCGTGGTACCTGATGCCCGACGTGTTCGAGCGCTTCTTCGGCCACTTCGACCGCGAGCCCGCGGACTACTACGAACTGGAGCGACTGGACCCCCAGTACCGGGTGTTCTGGAAGGACGGGGACCGCGTGACGATGCAACCGAACCGCCAGAACGCCCGCGAGGTGTTCGAATCCTACGAGGACGGGGCCGGCGACGCACTGGCTGACTATCTCGACACGGCCGAGCGCAACTACGACCTGGCGATGGACCGGGTCGTCTACGAGGGCCGCGAACGACTGCGTGACTACGTCGACACCGACCTCCTCCCGCTTGCGCCGCGGGCGCGGCTGTTCGGCTCGATGGACGACTACGTCGGCCGCTACGTCGACCACCCGAAGCTCCGGCAACTGCTCGAATACACGCTGGTGTTTCTGGGCGGGGCGCCACACAACACCCCGGCGCTGTACAGCATCATGAGCCACGTCGACCTGAACATAAACGTGTTCTACCCGGAGGGCGGCATCGCCGGCGTCGTCGACAGCCTCGGGTCGCTGGCGCAAGAACTCGGTGTCGACATCCGGACCGGGACCGAGGTCCAGCACATCGCCGGCGAGGCGGGGGCGTTCGAACTGACTATCGACGACGGCGTCGTCGCCTCCGACATCGTGGTCAGCAACGCCAACCCCGCCTACACCGAGCAGAATCTGCTCGACCCCGCCGTTCGCGACCACGACCCGGACCACTGGGACGACCAGACCTACGCGCCATCCGCGTTCATGCTGTATCTCGGCATCGAGGGCGACGTGGGTCCGCTGGCGCATCACTCGCTGGTGCTGCCGACAGACTGGGACGACCACTTCGAGCAGATATTCGACCGTCCGGCGTGGCCCGACGACCCCGCCTACTATCTCTCGGTCACGTCGAAGACCGACGAGACGGTCGCCCCTGACGGTCACCACGCCGTCGTCGTCCTCGTCCCCATCGCACCGGGGCTCAACGACGGCCCCGAGATTCGACAGGAGTACCGGGAGTTCGTGCTGGACGACCTCGCGGAACAGACCGGCGTGGACCTCCGTGACCGCATCGTCGTCGAGGAGTCGGCCTGCGTGAGCGAGTTCGCCGAGCGCTTCGGCGACCCCCAGGGGACGGCGCTCGGGCTGGCCCACACGCTGTTCCAGACCGGGCCGCTTCGCCCCGGCCACCGCGCCGGCCTCGAGGGGCTCTACTACACCGGGGCCTACACGACCCCCGGTATCGGGATGCCGATGTGTCTCATCAGTGGCGAACACACCGCCCGCGATATCATCGAGGACAGCCCGTTCGAGACGAAACAGGACCGTTCGGCCTCGACGGCGGACTGACGCCGTCGCTTTCGGTTCGTCGTTTGTGTGGACCGTCCGAGTCACAACATGATACTGTAACGCACAGACCGCAGCCCAGCCTCGAACGGTTTATTGTCCCGCTTCAGGTAACGGGGGCATGGAGAAGCTCCGCGAGTCGCTGCACGAAGCTCCGATCATCGACAAGGACGGATACTCCTACCTGGTCCACCCGCTCAGCAACGGCGTCCCGATGCTGGAGCCGGAACTCCTCCGCGAGGTCGTCGTCGGCGTGACGCGGGCGGCCGACCTCGACGTGGACAAGATCGTCGCGCCGGAGGCGATGGGTATCCACATCGCGACCGCGCTCTCGCTCCAGACGGACATTCCGCTCGTGGTCATCCGCAAGCGTTCCTACGGCCTCGACGACGAGGTCCCGCTGCACAAGACCACCGGCTACTCCGAGTCGGAGATGTTCATCAACGACATCGAGGCGGGCGACGACCTGCTCATCGTCGACGACCTGCTCTCGACCGGCGGCACGATGGCCTCCATCTGCGAGGCGCTCGACGATATCGGGGCGGATATCTCGGACATCGTCGTCGTCTTCCGGAAACAGGGCGAGTCAGCGCTTGACGACACCGACTACGAAGTGACCAGCCTGCTCGATATCTCGGTCGATCAGAACGGCGTCACCATCCACGACTGAGAAGACTGCTGTCCCTGTTTACGCCTGCTCGACAGCGGCGGCCATGTGCTCTCGGGCTTCCTCGGGCGTCATCCCGCGAACGCCACACGCACAGGAGAGCAGTTCGGGGTCGGTCAGGTCGTCGACCTCCTCGGCGCTGGCCCGTTCGAGCGCGTCGTCCGCGGCGTCGTAGTCGAAGGTCACCCGATATGTGACCTGTGCCACCCCCTCGATCTGGTGGGACTCGTCGGGGTCGGGGTCGGGGTTTGCGATGGCCTCAGCGTGCTCTTCCTGCATCGCGGACTTCCACTGTTCGAGGTTCGCCTCGGGGTCCGAATCATCAGGCATACGCTGGCTGTCGGCGGCAGGCCTGAAAAAGCGAGCGCTGGCGCTCCGGTCAAGCGGGAGCCGAGAAAGAGGGCGACTCTCGGAACGCTTTTTCCGCCAGCAAACGCTGGCTTCCCTGTGGGCGA
Source organism: Haloarcula sp. CBA1115 (assembly GCF_000827835.1). NCBI lineage: Archaea > Methanobacteriati > Methanobacteriota > Halobacteria > Halobacteriales > Haloarculaceae > Haloarcula > Haloarcula sp. CBA1115. The sequence continues at coordinate 953,257 of NZ_CP010529.1, forward strand.
TTCTCGATCCGATTCCGACCGAGCCCGGTTCCTGTTGGCCGCGGCGACTACCGTCGCCACCGTTGCGACGGCCGGCAGCCTCTATCTCTCGCTGGGCCTCGGGCTGACCCCCTGTCGGCTCTGCTGGTATCAGCGAATCCTCATGTATCCGCTGGTGGTCGTCCTCGGCGTCGCCGCCGTCGAGAACCGGCCCGGTGTCGTCCGGACGGCGCTGCCGCTGGCGGTGCCGGGGGCCGCCATCGCGGCCTACCACTCCTGGCTGCAGGTAAGCCAGACCACTTGCGGTCTCGGGGCGGTTAGCTGTGCCCAGATACAGTACCGGGTGTTCGGCCTGACCGTGCCGAACCTCTCGCTGACGGCGTTTCTCCTAGTGACCGGGCTGGTCGTCGCGGCGTCCGTGAAGCGGTCGTAGAGTACCGGTCAGCCTTCGCCGCGACCAAACCCCTTTTTCGGGTAGCCCCGCGTGGCTCCGGTATGGAATACACCAGACTCGGTTCGACCGGAACGACGGTTTCACAGCTGTGTTTCGGCACCTGGCGCTTCGGCCGGGAGACCGGCGGCGTCGTCGAAACCGACCGCGAGGAGGCCCACGAACTGCTGGACGCGGCGTGGGAGCGGGGCATCAACTTCATCGACACCGCCAACGTCTACGGCAACCCCAACGGGACCAGCGAGGAATACATCGGCGAGTGGCTCGACGACTACGACCGTGAGGACTTTGTCATCGCCTCGAAGGTGTACTTCCCCTTCGACGGTCGCGGCGAGCCCGGCCCCAACGACTCTGGTCTCGGCCGCAAGCACATCCGCGCACAGATCGAGGGGACGCTGGACCGCCTCGACACGGACTATCTCGACCTCTACTACATCCACCGCTGGGACGAGCACAGCGACATCGAGGAGACGCTGTCGACGCTCGACGACCTCGTCCGCGCGGGCAAGGTCCACCACCTCGGCGCGTCGACGATGGCCGCCTGGCAACTGACCAAGGCCCTCTGGAAGAGCGACGTCGAGGACTACGAACGCTTCGAGGTGACACAGCCGCTCTTCCACGCCGGCTACCGCGATGACGTGAAAGACTACCTCGATGTGTGTGCCGATCAGGACATCGCTGTCTGTCCGTACTCGCCGCTGGCCGGCGGCTTCCTCACGGGCAAGTACGAGCGCACGGACGACGACGACCCGACGGCCTTCGAGGGGCCGGAAGGCTCCCGAGGCTCGCTGTCCGACCGCTTCGAGGATTTCTACCTCTCGGAGCGCGGCTGGCACGTCCTCGACGAACTCCGCGCCGTCGCGGACGAACTCGACGCCACCCCCGCCCAGGTCGCGCTCCGCTGGCTCATCGAACAGCCGGATATCACCTGCGTCCCCATCGTCGGGGCCCGCACCGTCGACCAGCTCGACGAGAACGTCGGCGCGGCCGACATCTCGCTGTCCGACGACCAGTTCAACCGGATCGTGAGTGCCCGCTACGCCGAGGACGGCGAGCGCTGGGGCCACCGGGCGTAATCTACAAACTGACCGAACCGCGTTGTAGTCGGGATAGTCCGCTGTCGTTCGGAGGGGACTGGGATATACTCCTGACCCGGTCGGAACGCCCGGCCGACTGCCGACGGCTCTATGATGCCGATTTGCTGGCCCTGTCACCGGACGCAGTCACTGCCTCAGGCGCAATCGCCCCGAACAGCCAGACTGCGCCGCCAGCGACGAGAAACAGGCCGCCAAGCGCCGCAACTGCTGTGGTCGCCGTGGTTGCATCCGCCGCCACCCCAGCAGCAAGTGCCAGCGGCGTCCGGAGAGCCATATACGACATCGAGACCGCTGATAGCAACGTCGCCCGCCCGACCGCCTCGACATGGTCGTTAATATACCCGTTTGCGATGGGCTGGACCAGCGGCTTCGCGGTTCGGACTGTCGCGAACGTCGGTAGTACCACCAGCGCAATCCACAGCGGTACCACGAGCGCGACAGCCGTCAGGGCTGGCACGACGATCACGGCTTTGCGGACGCCGAGACGGGCCTCAATTGCGCCGGCGTAGTAGCCGCCAGCGGACGAGACTGCTGTCAGGGCGGCGTACAGCACACCCAGTCCGAGCGCGAGCGCCGCGCCGGCCTCACCTGCTCGCGCCGCCGCGATCGGACCACCAGCAGGGACCTCTACGCCGAGAGTGGCGACGTACGGCCCCAGCGTCTCGACCGCCATCGGCTGGACGTAGGTGTGAGAAACGCTCAACACGGCATAGAACAGTCCGATGTACAGTATCAGTGCTCGGAGCGGCGGTCGAGCCAGATGCGTGCGGATGACGGCGACGGTTTCCAGCGGATCGAGACGGTCGCCGGAGTCAGAGTCACCACCCCGGTCTGCGTACTGCCGGTTCTTCGGCAATGAAAGCAGTGCGACGGACCCGAGGCTATTGAAACCGACCGCAGCAACGAACGGATAGATCGGGTCCAGCCCGTACAGCAGGCCACCGACAACCATTGAGACTGCCGCAGTCCAGTTCTGCATCGCGTCACCCCGGCCGCGGATATGGCTGAACTGCCCGCTATCGAGTCGTTCAGAGAGTGTATCGTACAGCCACGCATCCATACTCCCCGAGCGTAACGTCAGCGCCAGCGCCCACAGTGCATAGAGGAAGCCGTACCAGAGAAACCCCGAAGCGAGAACGAAGCCTGCGAGTGAGGTAACGGTGAACAGCACGCTGAGAAGGAGGCTCGCACGCCGCCCGAGCCTGTCACCGACGTAGCCTGTTGGTATCTCGCCGACGACTGACAGCGCCGAACAGACCGCTGAGAGGACACCGACCTGTGTGAACGTCAGTGTTCGCAGGAGAAACAAGGTGAAAATGGGAGTTATGAATCCGACCGAAATCGTGGCACGGTACAGGTAGTACCGGCGCACTAACCCACGGTCGGATACCGGTCCGAACATACGGACGTTGTCACTTTCGGGGGACTAAAGCACTTCCTGAAACGTGATTCAGTACGATTTTTGACAGGAGAGTGCAGATATCAGCACCCAACGATAGTATTGCAGGGTACTGTGAAGCGTTAGACCGTTTCCGATGGGTCGGTGACCTCGTCAGCGGCCGGATACACGCCGACCTGGTCGCAGTGGCCCGCCAGCGGGCAGGCGTCGGGGTCGTCCAAACAGGCCGGCTTCCGGGCGCTACAGTACTCCCGGCCGAACTGGATCATCGCGGTATGTCCGAAGCCGCATTTCTCCCCAGGGACGTCGCGTTCCAGATACTCGCGGACAGTCTCGTGGTCGGCGTCGGGCGGGGCCAGCCCCATCCGGCGGGCGATGCGGTGGACGTGTGTATCGACGGGGAACACACCGCCGCGACCGCCCGCGAACAGCAGGACGCAGTCGGCGGTCTTCGGGCCGACGCCGTTCATGTCGAGCAGCGTTGACCGCACCTTCTCGGGGTCGCTGTCGCGGACGAACTCGTCGAAGCCCGCTTCGCCGCCGTACTCCTCGCAGATACGCTGAGCGAGGGCGATGATGCGCTCGGACTTCTGGTTGTAGAGCCCGGCCGAGGAGATGGTCTCGGCGAGTTCGGGTTGGTCGGCGTCGGCCAGCGCGCGGGCGAGGTCAGCATCGGTGCCGCCACCGCTCGCAGCCCCGCCGCCGCTCCCGTACCGCGCCATCAATTCGTCGTGGGCCGGCTGGCTCGCCTTGTCGGAGGTGTTCTGGCTGAGAATCGTCCGGACCAGACACTCGAAGGCGTCCCGGCCGCCGTAGGTCTTCGTCCAGTACATTTCGCCGAGGCGGTCCACGATAGCTTCGGCCCGCGTCCCAGCCGTTTCCGGGTCGAACGTGGCTGACTGGCCGCCGCCAGCGGTCCCGCCGCTGATGTTCTCCGCTGGTTCCTCGTCGCTCATATCCAGTGCCAGGGCCGGCGGACTCAAAACGCCTACCCCGAACCGTTCGCATGACGGCGGCATCGCTTCTTCGCCGTCGCTATCGTCGTCAATGGTATGATGAACGGGAGTGATTGGCGGCGGGACCTATCCGGGCCGAGCGTCATCACAAAAGTGCTGATACAGACGATGTGAGATGGGTTCTCGTACTCTCCAGACACCATCCGCTGGGCGGACCGATAGTTCCGGTGTGGTCCACAGCAAAGGACCTGAAATGGGGCGTCCTTGGGGCGAGACGCCCACGGGACAGACACGAAAAACTCGTGGCGCGCGGCGACGGGCTATGCCCACGGTGGTCGTCGCCGCGAAAGATGGTCGAGACTGACAGGTCAATACCCGGTCACGTCCTGACTCTCACCTCCTGTAGGGCGGCGTTTGCGCGGACGACAGGGACGGCAGTACCCGACTCGCTACGGCGACAGATATCCCGTCTCGATGTGGCCTGTTCGTCCGGCATACAATTGTTTAGGCTACCCTAAAATACAAAAAGCCATCGGTTTCTAGGCGAGCCAAAAAGTAGAGCGTCGATTACTCCTCGACGATGACGGTGCCAACCATCCCCGCGGCTTCGTGCGGAATACAGACGTAGCCGTGCTCGCCAGCCGTCTCGAACGTGTGAACGTAACTCTGGCCGGACTGCACTGCCCCTTCCCCGTTCTCCCATCCCTCGCGTGCGGCCGACTCGCTCTCGAATCCGCCGGAGGCCCAGTAGGTCGCGTCCGACGGGATTTCGTCCGCCACAGCGGTGACCGAGTGCGGTTCGCCGCCGACGTGTTCCCAGGCGACTTTATCGCCGACGCTGACAGTGAGTTCTTCCGGCGCATACGCCACTGCTTCCATGTCGACGACGTGGTCGGCGTCGTCGGGAACGCCCTCGACGACGTTCGGGCCGCCGGACAGCGACGTCTCGGTCTCCTCGGACTCCTCGCTACCGTGGCCTCCGGACCCGCTCGGGGCGCTGTCGACAGCGCCGACGACAGCGAACTGCCCGGTTCGTGTGGCATCCGCCATCCGTGTCGGGTTGCCGTCGCCGTTCGTCAGCCCTTGCGAGTAGTCGCTCAACGCAGCCTCGAAGTTCTCGTAGGCGTCGTGGTCCGCTTCCTCCAGCATCTCGTGAACCCGTGCTTCCTCGAAGGTCGCGAAGACGTCCTGTACGATGGCTGTCGCGGCCTCCCCGTTGCCGCCGGCGCTCCCGGCGATGGCATACGCCGCCGCGATGGCCTCGTCGTTGAACGCTGTCGCCGCGCTGGTGACATCCCCACCGTCCTGAGCGGCAGCACGAACGTCGGAAAGCGTCGATTCGAAGCTCTCGTAGATTTCCCCGTCGGTTTCTTCCAGCGCCTCGTGGAAGCCCGCCGCGCCGCTCTCGAAGTGGGCGAAGGTATCCTGGATGACGGTCGCCGCGCGGTCGGTTTCCGACAGCGCCGCGAGGCCGGCCGCGTCGAAGGCCCGCCCGATCATGTAGTCCGCCTCCGCTCCGCTGGCGACAGCCGTCGACAGGGCCGCTTCGAAGTCAAGCAAGGCCTGCTGGACCCCGTCGTGATGGGTCGCCACGGCTTCGCTGTCGTCGTTCTCGTAGGCCGACTGGAGTGCCACGAGGTGTTCCTCTTCGAAGCGATGGTAGAGGTCCTCGCTCTCGTGCTCCATCGTCTCGTGGAAGCCGAGTTCGTTCTCCTCGAAGCGGGCGAACACGTCTGAGACGATAGTCGCCGCGCTGTCGGCGTCGCCGAGGCGATACAGTTCGCGAGCGTCCGCAATGCGCGCACGGAAGAAGGCGGACTCCAGCGCCGCCCGGGCGTCCTCGCCGCCGACCAGCGCTTCGATACCAGTCACGAGGTTCGTATCGACCGTTTCGACGGCGCTGTCGATGCCGTCCGCGCTCCCGTTCTCGATGGCACTGGAAAGGTCCTCCAGTCCGCCCTCGAAGGCTTCGTAGGCCTCGCCGTCGGCCTCCTCCAGCGCGTCGTGCGCGTTCGCTCCCTCGAAGTGAGCGAAGACGTTCTCGACGGCCGTCGACGCTGCATCGGCCGCGTCGTTGGCGGCGAGCCAGTCCGCATCGGCAATCCGGGCACGGTAGCTGTTCAGCGTGACCGTGTGCGCGTACGCCTGCCCGGGACCGCCGGCGGACGCGAGTGCGGCCGCGTCCCAGCCGCGGGCCTGCATCGTCGCGAGGTGACCTGCACCAGCGACCGCCTCTTGCTGGACCAGCGCATACGCACCTGTGACAGTCGCATCGAGCGCGGCGCGGGCCTGTTCGGTGACACCGCTCGCGTCTTCACTGCCCGCGGCGGAACCGATGCCAGCCAGTGCGTTCTCGAAGGCTTCGTAGGACTCCGCGTCCGCAGTCTCTATTTTGCTGTACACCAGCGCGTCCTCGAACGCGGTCATCGTCTCCTCCGCGATGGTAGCGGCCGCTTCGAAAGCGCCCAGCGTCCCGGCCATGGCGGCATTGCTCGCCCGACTACCCAGCACGAGCAGGTCCAGCACTCTGGTGGCCTGCTGTCCGGCAGCGGCCTGCTGCGCTGTCTGGAGGTGGCCCGACGCTTTGTCTGCGGCCGAGGCGGCTCCGGACACGTCGCCCTCGGACAGCGACGACTGGACGGACCCGAGCGCGTCCTCGAACCCCTCGTATGCCGACTCGGACGTGGCTTCTAGCTGTTCGTGGGCTCCGTACTCGCCCGACGCCCCCTCGAAGCGGGCGAAAACGCTCTGGGCGACAGTCGCCCCGGCACCGGGTGCGCCGGCCCGGCCCAGCGCGACGGCGTCGTACAGCCGCGCCCGGTAGACGTTCCACTCAGTCGCGACAGCGGTCATCGGCCCGACCGAGACGCCGCTTTCGTCCCCCTCGTCGGTTTCCGCACCCGTTACCTGTTCTGTCGCTGCTTCGGTATCAGCTGACGCCGTGTTCGGTTCGGACGACCCCTGGCTTGGACAGCCAGCAAGGAGTCCCGTCGCAGCGATCCCCACCGTCTTCAGCAAGTCGCGTCTCTGTGGCATACAGTCGATTAGGCAGGCCTAAAAGACTTAACAGCACCGATTTTTCGGCGAGCCTAAAACCCTTCGTAGTTACACGTCATCACAGTGATACGGAAACTGTGTCGCCGGTACTGACACCGAACGCTTCGTCGCCGCGGCCGCGGTTGACGGCGAGTTCGACGTTCCCATGGCTGCCAACAGTGACGAGTCGCTGGCCCTGGTCGACGGCGGCGTAGGCCCGTCGGACTGGAGCCTCAACGCCGTCGACCGAGACCACCCCGCCGAACCGCTCCGCAAGTACCGCACCGGGTATGTTCGTCACGGCGTTCCCGAAGTCATCGACGACGAGTACCTCGCCGGTCGCTCCGTCACCTTCGACTGCGGCTGCCGGGAACCGAAGGTCGACGTAGTCGTCGGTCGGCTCGATTTCGGGCCGTGTTTCAATGGTATCGACGCCGGTGTCGTGGACGGCCGCCGCGGCGGGCGCAAACACGTCCCGCCCGTGGAACGTCGTACTCGCCGGGTCGTCGTAGGCCCAGGTGAACACCTCGAACGCGTCCGGGGCGTCGTTCTCGGTTTCAGCCAGTTCGCGGGCGACTGGCAGGAGGACGCCGTTGTCAGGCCCCACGAGCGCGTGGTCGCCCGCACGGACGACGATGGCGTCTCTGTCGGTTCCGACGCCCGGGTCGACGACGACACAGTGGACTGCCGGCGGAAAGTACGGGAGCGTCTGCGTGAGCCAGAACGCCGCTGCCCGCACGTCCTGCCGTGGGAAATCGTGAGCGATATCCGCGATACGCGCGTCCGTCGCCCGACAGATGACGCCCTTCATCGCCGCCGGATACGGTGATCCGAAATCAGAGCTGAGCGTAATCATCAGTCGTCGAGGTCATCGATGGATTCGGTGACGGACTCGCCGCTGGCGGTGTATCGTTCGAGCGAGTCACTGTCTGAGACGTGCTGGAGTCGCTTGATGCCGTGGATCTCCTCGATGACTTCCACAACAGATGCCGGGACCCGGTCACGCCAGGACTCGTCGTCGATCATCCGCTGGCGGATCTCGCTGCCCTCCAGTCGGTCGCGGTCGAACATCGGCGACTGGCGGACCTCGATACCGGCCTCCTCGAACAAGCGGACGACAAGCGGATTGTTCGAGTACGCCACGTCGAAGTCCGGGCACATACTCTCGACGTGGCTCACCCAGACGGCGTTGCGGTTGATGTCCTCAAGGGGGACGACATAAGTCGTCAGGTCGTACTCCGCGACGGCCTTCGTAATCATCATGATTCGCTCGCCGGCCGTGAAGGGGTCGTGAGTGGTGTGTGAATCGTCGGCGCTTCCGATGCCCAGGACGAGTTCGTCCACCTCATCGGCGATACGTTCGACCATCGAGTGATGGCCGTTGTGGTAGGGCTGGAAGCGACCGATGTAGAACCCACGCATATTCCCCAGTGGGTGTGGTGGTTTGATAAACCCGACGACGCGGTACCGCCGGAATACAAGCACACCCAATTCGGGCGCTGTACTGCGGTTTCCGGGGTGTTGCAACAACCGACACGGGGAGAAAGTATATCAGTCGACAGGCCTTCCGTGAGTATGTTAGCAACGTTTGTATGAGCGACAACACCGACACCGACGCGACTCCCGACCCTGACCGGGAGGCATCCGACGCTGGGGAGGAAGAGGCGTCGACCAACGGGGCCAAACAGGACCCCGACGAACCCGCCTCTGAGCCCTCGGCCGACGAGCCATCCGACCCGTCCGAGGAGCGATGGGGCGGCGAGGGAGAAACGTCCGAAACGACACTCGGAAGCGATGTCCAAGTTGACGGCGAGTCCGAACTGGACGGAGACGAGGAGAATCTCCTCGGCGGTCTCGAAATCGAGTCGACCGCCGACATCGAAGTGCCAGACCGACTCGTCGACCAGGTCATCGGGCAGGACCACGCCCGTGACGTGATCAAGAAGGCGGCCAAACAGCGCCGCCACGTCATGATGATCGGCTCCCCCGGGACGGGGAAGTCGATGCTGGCGAAAGCGATGTCCCAACTGCTTCCGCGGGAGGAGCTGCAGGACGTTCTCGTCTATCACAATCCCGACGACGGCAACGAGCCGAAAGTTCGCACCGTCCCCGGCGGCAAAGGGGAACAGATCGTCGAGGCCCACAAGGAGGAGGCCCGCAAGCGAAACCAGATGCGGACCTTCCTCATGTGGATCATCATCGCCATCGTCATCGGCTACGCCCTCATCCTCGTCCAGCAAGTCCTGCTGGGGATTCTCGCGGCCGGTGTCATCTATCTCGCGTTCCGCTACGGTTCGCGCGGTAGCGACGCGATGATCCCGAACCTGCTGGTCAACAACGCCAACCAGAAGACTGCGCCGTTCGAGGACGCAACGGGCGCTCACGCCGGCGCACTGCTGGGCGACGTTCGCCACGACCCGTTCCAGTCAGGCGGGATGGAGACGCCGAGCCACGACCGCGTCGAACCCGGTGCCATCCACCAGGCCAACAAGGGCGTGCTGTTCGTCGACGAGATCAACACGCTCGACATCCGCAGCCAGCAGAAGCTGATGACGGCCATCCAGGAGGGCGAGTTCTCCATCACAGGCCAGTCCGAGCGCTCCTCGGGCGCGATGGTCCAGACCGAGCCCGTTCCCTGTGACTTCATCATGATCGCGGCGGGGAACCTCGACGCGATGGAGAACATGCACCCCGCGCTGCGCTCCCGTATCAAGGGGTATGGGTACGAGGTGTACATGGACGACACCATCGAGGACGACCCCGAGATGCGACGGAAGTACGCCCGGTTCATCGCCCAGGAGGTCGAGAACGACGGGCGGCTCCCGCACTTCACCGAGGAGGCCGTCCAGGAACTCATCCTGGAGGCCCGGCGTCGCGCCGGCCGCAAAGGCCACCTCAGCCTGAAGTTCCGTGACCTCGGTGGGCTGGTCCGCGTCGCCGGCGACATCGCCCGCGCCGAGGACCGCGACCGCACCGAGCGAGCGGACGTGCTACAGGCCAAACGCCGCTCCCGGTCCATCGAGCAACAGCTCGCGGACAACTACATCGAGCGCCGCAAGGACTACGAGCTCACCGTCAACCAGGGCGACGTGGTCGGCCGCGTCAACGGGCTCGCCGTCATGGGCGAGGACAGCGGTATCGTCCTCCCTGTCATGGCCGAGGTCAGCCCATCACAGGGTCCCGGTCAGGTCATCGCCACCGGACAGCTCAAGGAGATGGCCGAGGAAGCCGTACAGAACGTCTCGGCGATTATCAAGAAGTTCTCCGACGAGGACATCTCCGAGAAGGACGTCCACATCCAGTTCGTTCAGGCCGGTGAGGGCGGCGTCGACGGCGACTCCGCCTCTATCACCGTCGCCACCGCGGTTATCTCCGCGATAGAAAACGTTCCGATCAAGCAAAACCTCGCCATGACCGGCTCACTGTCGGTCCGGGGCGACGTGCTCCCGGTCGGCGGCGTCACGCACAAGATCGAGGCGGCCGCCAAGTCCGGCCTCGATACGGTCATCATCCCCGAGGCGAACACGCAGGACGTGATGATCGAGGACGAGTACGAGGACATGATCGAGATCATCCCCGTCTCGCACATCTCTGAAGTCCTCGAAGTCGCCCTCGCCGGCGAAGCCGAGAAGGACTCGCTGGTCGACCGCCTCAAGTCCATCACGGGCAAGGCGCTCGATCACGAGGTCGGCCGGCAGAGCGGCAGCCCAAGTCCCCAATAGATGCCCGAGTGGGCCGCGTTCGTCGGCCTGACGGGGTTTCTTTTAACCGCGCTTCTCGGTCTCGCACGGCTCTCGCAGGGAGCCGTACGGTCCGACGGCGGTGTCTCGTCGACAGTCGACGGTACTTCGATGGCCACCGAACCCCAGGACCCGACTCTCCCACGCTTCGAGACACAACGGGCGGCGGCCCAGCGACGGCAGATGCAGGATACGCTCGCCCCAAGTGACCTCTCGACAGGGGCCTTACTTGCCAACGTCGCGTTCACGCAGGGGCTGTTCGGCGTGTTGCTGGTCGCTGGCGCGTTCTACTTCGAAATCCCGGCCAGTGCGTTCGGTATTACTGCGGACGCTCTCTCGACTGGACTGCCGGCGATAGCCGTCGGCATCGGCGCTGGCGTCGGGTTCTGGCTGGGCAACGAACTCGCCGCGGCGCTGGCCGACGGCTTCGGCGTCGCCTTCGACGAGTCGCTGCGGGAACTGCTCGCCCCGGACTCGGCCGGCGGCTGGGTCGTCCTGCTGGGCGGTGTCCTGCCGGTCATCGCCATCGTCGAGGAACTCCTCTTCCGGGCGGCGGCTATCGGCGTTCCCGTAGCCGGCCTCGACGCGCCGGCGTGGGCGATGGCCATCGTCGCCTCCGTCGCCTTCGCGCTGGGCCACGGTGCACAGGGTCGGATGGGCATCGTCGTCACCGGCACGCTGGGGCTGGCGCTCGCGGGCCTGTTCATCGCGACAAACAGCCTGCTCGCCGTCGTCGTCGCCCACTACCTCGTCAACGCCCTCGAACTGATCGTCCACGAGGGGCTGGGCGTCGACCGGCTCTGGGCCTAGAGGCCCTCGATAGCGCGGAGTTTCTGCTCGACGGGCGGCGGCGCGGCGCTCGGTCCGTCACGGACTCTATGGTCCGGAATCAACAGCGGCACGGGGTTCGCGGCCAGTGCCTTCCGGACCTGCGCAAGGTCGTCCTCGTCGTCGTCGTCCAGATCCGGCGTCATCCGCGCGACCTGTGCAACGGTGGCGTCCTCGCCGTACGGAATCTCTTGGACCGCTTCAAGCACTGTGCGCTGGTCCGTCGGGACGGTGAGGCCGACGGTGACGTCCGCGAAGTCGTCCTCGACCCCCTGAAGATACTCGTCGATGCGGTCGAGCAGCGCGTGGTCCGCCCCGGCGTCGTCCTCGGGCTGGGACGGAAACGACAGCGAGATGATCCGGTCGCCGGCCTCACCGAGCTGGACGTACCGGTCGAGATACGACGACTCGCGGGCGTAGATTCCTGCGTCCCCGGTCGGTGCTTCCATACTAGCGTCGTCGGCCGGTCGCCCCTTCAACATTCGGCCTTGGATTGATTGAAGAGACAGACTGGGAAGCGATTTCGAACAGCCAGAAAGCCCCGGCCGGCTCCGGTCGAGGGCCTCGTTGCGCACTTCTTCGCTCCCTACGGTCGCTCATGCAGTGCTTACATCTGCCGTCTTCCCGGAGCCGGCCACCGGGAGACCAGAGGTCTCCCGAGCAGTCGGCGTGGTCCGAGGGAGCGGAGCTCCCTCGTCATCACGAAAGACGCGAAGCGTCTTTCGAGCGACTTCGCGCCGACGACGCCCCTTTCAGTCCCACCAAAGCCCGTTGGACAATCCAGGCTGGGTGGGACTGAAAGGGGCGAGGCGCTGGGCTACTGCGACTCGCTGCGCCCTTCGCTCACTGCGTTCGCTCCAGTGCTTGCGTCGCCTCGTACGCCCAGCGCCTCGGGGCTTTCAGGCTCTTTGAGGAAACACAACGAAAACGAGATCCGCCGTCAGTCCTGAACGGAGAGCACGCTGGGGTAGTCAGAGATGAGCCCGTCGACGCCGGCCCGGACCAGTTCACGGGCCTGATACCACGTACTGATCGTCCAGACGTTCAGATCACGGCCTTCGTCGGCAGCGACGTCGACGAGGTCGATATCGCTCAGATTGGACTCGATGTAGCCGTCGTCGTTGAAGAAGGGCGTTCCCTGAACCATGTTCCGAGGGACGTGCATCGCGTCACAGTCGTAGCGGCGGGTAATTTCCAGCCCCGCCTCGATGTCATTCCAGAAGAGGCAAGCGATGGGAATCGAGTCGTCGTAGTCGCGGACGGTCGCGAGCGCGGCCTCGTAGAACGACGAGACGAGGATGTCGTTGTCGTACTCGCTGACGAGGTCGAGCGCGCGCTCGGTGTAGGGCCGCCACACCGCTCGCTGCGCCGACAGCGCCTGGTCCGGCAGCGACTCAGCGAAACGGAGGTCCTGACTGCCGGGGTTCTTGAACTCCAGATTGACGGCGACGCTCGGCGGAATCGAGTCCATGACCGTTTCGAGCGTCGGGACCGTCTCCCCGGTGCCGAGAACAGTCGCACTGGTCACAGTATCGGTGTCGGTCTCGAAGACGAGCCCGTCAGCGTCGGTCAGACCGCGCTCGCCGCCGTCACGCTCGGCCAGCCCGTCGTCGTGAAAGGTGACGAGCGTGCCGTCGGCCGTTGGCACGACATCGACCTCGATCATGTCGGCGCGTCGGTGGGCCGTCTGGGCTCCCGGACCGCCGAACGAGGACGCCTCGACGGCCAGTTCCGTGTTCTCCGGGTAGACGCCGGCGAATCCGCGGTGAGCGATGAGCGTCGTGTCGTCAGTCATCGCTTTGCGCTCGCTGTCGTCGGTGTCACTGTTGGTTGTGTCAGTATCATCCGATTCCTGGGGCGTTGCGCTCCCCACGAGTCCCGCGCTCGCCAGCGTCGCCGCTGTCCCTCCGACGAACGTCCGTCGGCCGATGTACCGTGACATGCTAGGTACGGCTGCCGAGCGGTTGTGAAAGACCGTTTATATGAGGGATATATGCCTCTCAGTAGACGTGCCCCACAATGTCCAGACCTGTCGCCGTCTACGGCGGCGTGGTCACGCTTACGCGCTGTGCCGCTCGCGGGCCGCGGCCACGACCAGCGGGAGTGTAATCGTCGCGTCGGCATACACCGAGACATTCCGGGCGTCCTTTTCAAGCTTCCCCCACGAGCGGGCCTCGTCGAGCGTCGCGCCGGAGAGGCCGCCGGTGTTCGATGGGTCCATCGTCAACTGGACGGCGTAGTCGTAGGCATCGGGCGAGACCAGCATCGTCTGGAGGACGTAGTTCTTCGGGACACCGCCGCCGACGACCATCGCGCCGGCGCTGTCGGCCTCGTACGCGATATCGGTTATCTGTGTCATGTCCGCCAGCGCGTCGACCGTGAACTCGCTGGTCTGGGAGTACATCCACGCCTGCAGCCCCAGCACGGAGTCCTGAAAGGCCGGGCAGTACACCGGCACGTCGTTCTCGTAGGCCGCCGCCAGCACGCCAGCGTCCTCGGGCACGTCCTCGCGCTCGTTGACCTCGCTGTTGGCTCGGCCCAGTTCCTCCGTCATGCGCTGGATCGAGACCGCGCCCTCGTCTTCCAGCGTCGAGAACACCTCGTCCCGGAGGTGGTTCTCGAACAGGGCGAAATGCTCCTGGGGGAGGTAGACGTTGTAGATCCGGTCGACGCCCTCGTCACGGAGCGTCTCGTCGTGTTCGCGCTCCGTTTGCCCCTCGGGTGTCACCTCGCCGTGGTGGTGCTTGCCGCCGATGGCCTCGATGCTGTCGTGGGTGCAGTTCGCGCCCGTCGTCACGAGTACGTCGATGTGGCCGTCGCGGATGAGTTCGCTGACGATGGCCCGCATCCCGGTCGGGACCATCGCGCCGGCCAGCCCGAAGAAGGTCGTCACGTCGTCGTCGAGCATCTCGCTGTAGATGTCGACGGCCTCGTGGATGTCGTTCGCGCCGATGCCGGCCTCGCCGTAGCTGTCAGCCAGTTCGCCGACCGTCATTCCGGCCCGGGCTTCCGCGTGCCCGATCGGATCGTGATGGAACGTCTCCCGCTCGTCGGTGTGGTCGCTCATTACAATGCAGTCGAATGGCGTCGGGTTTCAACGTCGTGGTTCGCCGTGACGGGTAGAGGCCGTTGTCGACGTGCCGTCACACACCGCGGACGGCCCATGCATCGACGTGCCGTCACACACCGCGGCTGAAACGGAGGGCTTAGACGCCCCTGCGTTGGATTGGGAGCTATGGATACTGCTGCGTTCAGGCGCGGCGTTCGGGATGTTGCGCCGCTGTTGCTAGGAATTATTCCGTTTGGCCTCGTTGCCGGCATCGCGACCGTCAACGCCGGACTGGGGCTGCCGACCGCAGTCGGGCTGTCGGTGGTCGTCTTCGCCGGCGCATCACAGCTCGCGGCGCTGGAACTGCTGGGACAGAACGCTCCGCTGACGGTCGTTGTCGCGACAGCCGTCGTCATCAACCTCCGGCTTCTGATGTACTCGGCGTCGATTGCCCCGTACTTTCGGGAATTCACTGGTCGGTGGAAGGCGGTGCTCGCCTACGTGTTGACCGACCAGGCGTACGCGCTGTCGGTCGCCAGCTACCGGTCCGACCGTGAGACGGACCGGAAGTGGTACTACCTCGGCGTCGCCGTGACGCTCTGGGCGGTGTGGCAGGTCACGACTATCGCGGGGGCGCTACTCGGGACCGGCGTCCCGGACGCCTGGGGTCTCGAATTCGCTATCCCGCTGGTCTTCCTCGCGATTCTGGTCCCTGCAATCGAGGACGCAGCGACCGGCATCGCCGCTGTCGTCGGTGGAACCGTCGCCGTCGTCGGCGCTGGCCTCCCGCTCAATCTCGGACTGCTCGTCGCGGCCGGCGTTGGCATCACCGCTGGTGTTCTCACCGAGTCCGCCACAGGAGGCACCGATGGCGACTAACTACGGCCCAGTTGAGATCGCCGGTGTCATCGCTGTCATCGGCGTGCTGACGTACGCCTGTCGGCTCTCCTTTATCGCGCTGTTCGGTCGGCTGGACGAAATTCCGCCGGTCGTCGAGCGGGTGTTGCGGTTCGTCCCCGCCGCCGTCCTCGCCGCGCTTGTTCTCCCCTCGTTCGTGACACTCGACGCCAGTAGTTTCGCCGCGGACAAGTTCGTCGCCGGAGCGCTCGCGGCAGGCGTCGCCTGGCGGACCGAGGACGTGTTCGCGACGATGGTGACCGGGATGGGCGTCCTCTGGGCCATCAGGTTCCTGCTGTAGTCAGCCCAGTTCCAGTGAGGCCCCACAGCAGTCAGACCGGTACTGCTCGCGTCGGTCGACGAGCTTGCAGTCCTGATAGCGGCGGGCGACGAGGTCCCCACACGCCCCGCAGGTGAGGACGTGCTTGGGATCGGAGAAGGCCGGACAGTGGACGTCGGTGTCGAGCTGGTCGGCCCGTTCTTGAAACGCCCGGCCGTGGTCGGTCGTCCCGTCGCGCTGATATTGCTCGACGTGAATGAGTTCGTGGCGCAGTGTTGCCTCCCAGGCGTCCCGCTCGAAGGCCGAAAAGGCGTCCCAGGTCAGCGACACCGTACATCGAAGCGGGCGGCCGTCGCTCCCGTCGACGCTGTCCCAGTCGTACCGCTCACCGATGGTGGCGTCGTCCAGTTTCGGCCGCTTGACTGCGGCGGCCCGACGCTTGGCTCGGTGGGACACTGCCCAGTCGACGAGGTCGAACCGAACCGAGACGCCCTGCTCGCGGCGGACCCCGCGACAGTACTGTTGCGACCAAGCGATGAGGTCCGCATCCGAGCTAACGCCCTCGAACGAAACGACATCTGCCATCGCCTTAGAGGCCGGTCGGGCAGTCGATGTAGGTCGTCTCCAGCCCCCAGTCCTCGACGACGGTCTGGAGCGACTGAACGCCGAACGTCTCCGTCGCGTAGTGGCCGGCGAGAATGACGTGGAGTCCCTGCTCGCGCGCCTCGTGGAAGGCCTGCTGTTTCCCCTCGCCAGTGATGAGCACGTCGGCGTCCGTCTCGACCGCCTCTTGCAGCCAGTCGACGCCGCTACCGGTCACGATGGCGACGTCCTCGACAGTCGACGGGCCGAAATCAAGCACTTGAATTGGCTGTCCGCCAGTATCCAGATTTCCTTCGAGGGTTTCGGCGAGTTCGGAGACCGTCTGTGGTTCTTGGAGGGAGCCACGCTGGCCGATGTGCTCGCCGCCCATCGATCCGAACGGCGCACGGTTGTCGAGGTCCAGCAGGTCCGCGACGCCGGCGGCGTTGCCAAGCGATTGATGGCCGTCTAGCGGGAGATGCGCGACGTACAGCGCGAGGTCGTTGTCGATCAGCGGTGCGACCCGGCGGTAGTTGGTTTCCGTCACGCGCTCCATCCCGCCCCAGACGATACCGTGGTGGGTCACGAGCAGGTCAGCGCCCGCGTCGGCGGCGCGGTCGATGGTCTCGACGGCCGCATCTACTGCGAAGGCGACGTGCTCGACCGGCTGGCTCGCCGGCCCGACCTGCAGGCCGTTCGGACTGGCGTCGATGTCGGCGTAGGCCTCGATGTCGAGTCTGTCGTCGAGACGCGTCGCGATGTCGCCTGCGTTCATGGCGCGGACTTCGAGATGACCGGTGGTATGTTTTTCTCTACCGGCGACGGGCTACCCATCCGATTCAACCAGCTGGCCGTTTTCCTGACCGATGAGGTCCCGGTCCACCGCGGCGTCGATGATGGCGTCGAACTGCTCCCCGTCGATGTCGTAGGCGTTGACCGCGACCTCGCGGATTTCCGCGCGGTCAACGGGCATCTCACGGTTCTGGAGGAGGCGCATCACCTTGTTGTACTCCAGTTTCGTCAGCGAGGGGCCGTCAGCGCTGTCGTCGCTGTCCGTACCGCGTTCGGTGTCCTCGCTCCCAGTGTTCGCCGCCGAGTCATTCGACTCGGTCGGCTCCGCCGCTTGTCCGTCCGTGGTGTCCGATGCCGCCGGGTTCGTCGCATCTGGCTCCGCAGTCGCCTCCGTCGTCGCCGCTGACTGCGCCGACTGTTCCTGTCCCGCCGCGCTCGCGCCGTCGTCGCCCAGCAGCGAGCCGTCATCGGCCGGCTCGACCACGCTGTCGGTGGTCGCCTGTGCGTCGCCTGCCGTCGTTCCAGAATCGTCCAGTAGCCCCGGCGGCTCCGTGGTCCCGGCGTCGCCAGTCGTTTCCGCTGTCTCGCGGGCGTCCGCCTTCGCCGCCTCGACGGCCGGTTCGACGATGGTTGCGAGCTTCTCTCGGCAAGTCGAGCAGAGAACGACCGTCCCCTGCTTTTCGGCTTCCGGGTCCAGCGATTTCGGGATAATCGGATATTCGGAGAGCGAGACGTCGAGCGCGCCGCCACAGAAGTAACACGACGATAGCTGGTCCATGCTCCCAACCGAGATGGCCTGTTTACTAAAAGACTACTTGCTGTGTCGGATGCCGAGCAAGTGGTGACGGCCACGGCGGTCCGAACAGCACTGACGCTGAGTCGTTGTTTACGATGTATTATATTGAAAACTCTCACCTATCGAAGAATCCACGGACCAGTCCAGCGACTTCATCACCCGGTTCCAGCCACGGCGTATGACCGTGTCCCGGGAGTTCGTGGAACTCGGCGTCGGGCATCTTCTCGGCGACGGGGCGACCGACGTCAGGCGGATAGAAGGCGTCCTCCGTCCCCCAGACGAACTGCGTCGGGCAGTCGATTCCAACGATTTCGTCCCTGATGTCGAACAACGGGTGGACACGGCCGTACGAGCCCTGTGCGGTCGCTAGCGACCGCTGGCTTTCCGGCCGGCCGGGCAGATCCTGGCCGGCGGCGAGCAGTTCGTAGAACACGTCCGGTATCGCTGCGGCGTCAACGACGTTGACCCGCTGCATCGACTGCCTCGCGTTCTCGACTGGGTCACCACGGCTGAGCAGCCACAGCAGCACGCGGTTGAGGCCGCGAACCGTCAGCAGGCGAAACAGGAGCGGGAGGTCCCGCGAGACGCCGCCCGGCGCGCCGATCAGTTGCAGTCGGTCCACACGGTCGTGGTCGATTGCGAGCAGAAGCGACTGCAGGCCGCCGTGGGAGTTCCCGGCGACGTGGGGACGGTCGATAGCGAGGTCGTCGAGCAGTTCCAGCAAGTATGCGACCAGAAACGAACGGAGGTCCCGGTCCCGGTAGCTCGGCGCGGCTGAGAGGCCGAGGCCGGGCCGGTCGGGAGCGTACACGCGGTACTCGTCGGTGAGCGCCGGGACCAGCGGGAGCCACGTCGCTGCTGGCGTTCCGACACCGTGGAGCAGAAGTACGGCGTCGCCGTCCTGATTCCCACCGACCAGATAGTGAACGCGACCCGCGGCGTCCGTCTCGGTCACTCTGGACTCGACGGAGTGGTCGTAGTGGTCCACAAGACGGGCCTGTGCGTCCGCGTATCGGCGCTCGGCCGGATGGGACCAGTCGTCTGGCGACAGCGCGCGGTCCTCGGAAACTGTGGTACTACCACTCATACCCGAACTGTCCGGCGCCGTCCGCATCAGTCTACCGCGGCCAGTGCTACATGGCAAGATTGCGCCTCCATGAGACACATATAGCTCCGCTTCCTCGCACCCACATGGAGGCTATCGAAGGAACCGTCCTTGCCGGGCGGTCGTTCGAGCCGGTCCACGGCAGCGTTGTCGTCGAGGACGGCTACATAACGGCCATCGAGGAGACGTCCGAGCGCGAGAGCGACCACGACCGCATTGTCTTGCCGGCGTTCGTGAACGCCCACACGCACGTCGGCGACTCAGTCGCCAAGGAGGCCGCTGTCGGTCTTGGCTTGGAGGAGGCAGTGGTGCCACCGGACAGCCTGAAACACCAGCAGATCGCAGCGGCCGATGACGAGACGCTGATTGCCGCGATGCACCGTACACTTCGATTCATGCAGCGAACCGGCACCGCGGCGTTTCTCGACTTCCGGGAGTTCGGCGTCGACGGGGCACGGGCACTACGCGAGGCCGCCGAGGGACTCGATATCGAGGACTTCATCTTCGGGAGCGATGACACTGCGGTGCTGGACGTGGCCGACGGGTTCGGTGCCAGCGGCGCGAACGACGACGATTTCACCGCCCGGCGGACCGCCACCGAGGAGCGCGGGGCCCCGTTCGCTATCCACGCCGGCGAACCGGACGCCACTGACATACACCCGGCGCTGGATCTGGAGCCGGAGTTGCTGGTCCACATGGTCCATGCCGAAGCAGAACACCTCGAACGGGTGGCCGATCAGGACGTCCCGATCGCGGTCTGTCCCCGTGCGAACCGCGTCCTTGAGGTCGGCCGACCGCCGATCGAGACGCTTCTGGAGTACACTGACGTGGCACTCGGGACTGATAATGTGATGCTCAATGCACCATCCATGTTCCGTGAGATGGAGTACACCGCGAAGACGTTCGACCTCCCCTCGCGGACGGTGCTTCGGATG
Organism: Haloarcula sp. CBA1115; assembly: GCF_000827835.1. Taxonomy (NCBI): domain Archaea; kingdom Methanobacteriati; phylum Methanobacteriota; class Halobacteria; order Halobacteriales; family Haloarculaceae; genus Haloarcula; species Haloarcula sp. CBA1115. The sequence continues at coordinate 973,179 of NZ_CP010529.1, forward strand.
GCCACGACCGCTGGGGCCGAAGCGGTCGGCCTCGACTGCGGTGTCATCGAACCCGGCCGCCGGGCCGCACTGCTGGTCCTCGACGGCGACTCAGACAACCTCTCGGCTGTCGCCGACCCAGTCGACGCGGTTGTCCGGCGAGCGTCGCCGCTGGACATCCACCGAGTTGTCTGCTGAAGCCGACGGCGAGAATATTCCCCGATACATCTCGGATTAGCGCTGGTCCGCGTGGGCGAACACGAACGCCCGGAGGAGTTTCGCGGCCAGCGTCGCCGTCTGACCGTCGTCGCGGTCGTTGACCTCCACTACGTCGAAGCCGACGGTCTGCGGTGCGACGGCTCGGACCACGGTGTGCATCTCCCGCGGGTCGAGGCCGAACGGTTCCGGCGTCCCGGTGCCCGGCGCGAACCCGGGGTCGGCGGCGTCGATGTCGACTGAGAGGTACACCCGCTCGTCGTCGAACGCAGGCGACCAGTCGGCCACGTCCTCGGGCGGGACGACGGTCACATCGGGTTCGTTCGCGCGGTCCCATTCGGCTTCCGAGCCAGTGCGTGCGCCCAGCACAATCGCTTCGTCAGCCACCGAGAGCGCGTGGTGGGTCACCGTCGCGTGGGAGTACTCGTCGCCGGCGTAGGACTCGCGCAGGTCGAGATGCGCGTCCAGACAGACGAATATGTCGGGGTCAAGGGCGCGCACGCCGGCCACAGAGACGGTGTGTTCGCCGCCGACGACGAGCGGGACGGCCCCCTCGCTCTCGAAATCCGAGAGAGTGCCCTGGAGGAAAGTGAGGTACTCGGCAACGTCGGCCGTGGGGCCGATATCGCCGTGGTCGTAGACGGAACAGTCAGTGAAGTGCTGGTCGGTGCGGTGGTCGTAATCGTCGAACTGCTGGCCGAACTGGCGGATGCGGCGTGGGCCGAACCGTGTCCCGGGGCGAAACGACGTCGACGCGTCGAGTGGTGCGCCCACGAGCGCGTAGTCGGCCGCCCCGCGGTCGGCCCCCGCACCGGGCAACATCGTTACGAGCGTGTGATCTTGCGCTGTTCCTCGTACTGGAGGTACTCGATTTCGTCGTCAGGCTGGAGGTCGATGTCCTCGGGGACCCGCATCGTGAACGTGTCGTAGGTGTCGAGGTCCATCACCTGTGCGTCGTTGCCGTCCGTGGAAACGACCTGCCCCTGCTTTCGGTTGACAATCGGGACCCAGACCTTCGCGTCGACGGGCTGGGACAGCGAGCGCTTCTTGCCGTCGAAAACGCCCTTGGCGTCGATTCGGGCCTTGGCGCTGCCGTGCTTGCCCGGCTTGGCCGTGCTGTAGGAGTTAATCTTACACGGCGTGTCTTCGATCATGACGTAGCTTCCCTCGTCGAGCTCTCGAACTTCGGTCTGCTCTCTTGCCATACCGCCGGATTACCCCTGTTTGGGTATAAACGGTTTGGAATGCCGCAGGCCAGGTCTGTCGCTGGGCTCGTCCGAGGTAACGAGTCCTCCAGCGGCCGGAACTCCTCGACAGCAGCCCGACTCCCACAGCAGTTCCCACGTCTACCCCCACAGTTCAAGTGAGCTTGCACTAACCACACGGGTGTGGCACTCTCGTTCGACCTGTTCGGGACGCTCGTAGCGGCAGACCGGCCGTCAGAGCCGTGGGACGCCGTTGCGGAGACGCTTTCGGCCCGGTCGGTTCGGGTGCCGGACGACTGGGAGGACGCCTATCGCTCGGCCCACCGCGAGTACGACCGCGGCCGGGAAGCGCCGCTGGACGAACACGTTCGACTGGCGCTTGCCAGCCGCGGAGTCGAGGTTGCCGAGGAGACGGCGACCGAGGTCGTCCTCGATGCCTTCGACAGCCCGGAGACGGTCCGCGAGGGAGCCATCGAAGCGCTGGACGCCGCAGCACAGCGTGGCCCGGTCGCTATCTGTTCGAACTGCAGTGTCCCTGGATTGGTCGAGCGAACGCTGGAGCGAGCGGCCATCGAGAATCAGAGCGGCCACGCGTTCGACGCCGTCGTCACCAGCGTCGACTGCGGCTGGCGGAAGCCGCATCCGACCATTTTCCAGTCGACCGCCGACGCACTCGACGTGGCGCTTGCCGACCTCGTCCACGTCGGCGACGACGCCCGAACGGACGGCGGCGCGGGCCGCGTGGGCGCGCAGTCGATTCTGCTGGAGGACCACTCGCTGCCGGCGATAGCCGAGAAGCTCCGGGAGGGAACGCTGTGTTGAGCGCGCTGGCGGTGGCCGTCGCCGGCGGGCTGGAACTCGCAATCGGTGAGCCACCGACCCGATTGCATCCCGTTGCGTGGTTCGGACGGCTCGTCGGGGCGGTCGACCGCGAGTGGGACCACCCGCTTGCGGTCGGAGGGTTCGCCGCGGCGCTGTTGCCCGTCGGAGTTGCTGTCGTCGTCGGTGGCAGCGTCGCACTCGCCGCCACTCGCGAACCGCTGGCCGCCGTCGCGCTCGCCGGCCTCGCGCTGTTCCTGACCACGAGCCTCCGCAGTCTCCTCTCGACCGCTCGGGGCGTCATCGCCGACACCGAGGCCGACCTCGCGGCTGCTCGGGACGGGCTGCTCGCACTCGCTGGCCGCGACGCCAGCGCGCTCTCTGCGGGCGAGGTTCGCAGCGCCGCCGTCGAGAGCGCGTCGGAGAACCTCGCCGACGGCCTCGTCGCGTCGCTGGCCGCGTTCGTCCTGGGCGGGCTCGCCGCTGCGGGCGTCGGCCTTCTACCGCTTCCCGTCGCTGCCGGGACAGCGGCGTGGATCAAGGCCGTCAACACGATGGACTCGATGCTTGGCTACCGCTCGAAACGCGTCGGGACGCCTGCGGCGCGGCTCGACGACGCCGTGATGTGGCTCCCGGCGCGGGCGAGTGCGCTCCTGCTCGCCGTCGCCTGCGGGTCGCCCCGGTCGGTGGCCCAGGCCCGGGACTGGCTGGACGGCGTTCCCTCGCCGAACTCCGGGTGGCCGATGGGGACGGCCGCCGCGGCGCTGGACGTTCGACTCGAAAAGCCCGGCGTGTACGTCCTCAACCCCACGAGACACCTCCCCGATGTGGCGACAGCCCAGCGTAGCGTCACGCGGGTTGGCGTCGCCGGGGTGCTGGCGTATCTGCTGGCCGGTCTGGGGGTGCTCGCGTGGTTCTGACCGCGGTCCGGGGGGCGCTCGGCTTCCTCTCACGGCTCCCGGTCGGCCACAGCGAACGGGCATGGGACGCCTTCGTCGGGACGCCGGCGGCGTTCCCGATGGCCGGCTACGTCGTCGGCGGCCTCGTCGCGCTCCCGTTCCTCGCCGCCGGCCTGCTCCCGGCCCCGGTCGTCGCCGCGGCCTACCTCGGAGCCGTCGTCCTCGTCGCCGGCGTCAACCACGCCGACGGCCTCGCGGACCTCGGGGACGCCGCCGTCGTCCACGGCGACCCCGCGGAGCGCCGCGAGGTGATGCGGGACACGACTGTCGGCGTCGGGGCCGTCCTCGCGCTGGGGACCGTCCTCCTCGCGCTGGCGCTGGCCGCGCTGGCCGCTGCCGGGCTCCCGCCGCTGGTCGCTGTCGCGCTGGTCCTCGCCGCCGAGGTGGGGGCGAAACTCGCGATGGCGACGCTGGCCTGCGTCGGACGCCCGAGCCACGAGGGATTCGGGTCGACGGTTATCAACGGGAACAGCCCACGCCACCTCGTCGGCTCGCTCGCCATCGCACTCCCGGCCGCTGTCGTCGCCGTTCCAGCAACCGCAGTCGTCGTTCTCACCGGCCCGCTGCTCGCTCTTGGCCTCTCTGGCTGGGCGAACCGCCGACTGGGCGGCGTCAGCGGCGACACGTTCGGCGCGGCCAACGAACTCACGCGCGCTGTCGCGCTCCACGTCGGCGTCGCCGCGTGGTCGCTCTTCGGCGGCGTCCGGTCGGTACCGCTCGTCGACTGGGAGGTGCTCGCATGGACGCTCTGGTGATGTGTGGCGGGCGCGGGACGCGGCTGGACACCGAGGCCGAGAAACCGCTCTTTCGGGTCGGCGGTGTCCCGATGGTCGACCGGGTCGTCGGCGCACTGGAAGACAGTTCCGTTGAAAGAGTTATCGCTGTAACGTCGCCGAACGCACCGGAAACGCAGTCACATCTGGACGTGCCCTGTATCGAGACGCCGGGCGAGGGATACGTCGCGGACCTCGACGCGGCGCTGGCCGACGGCCGACTCGCCCGGCCGGTGCTGACCGTCGCCGCCGACCTGCCGCTGCTTGACGGCGAGATAGTTGACCGTGTTCTCGACGAGCACGACGGGGGGTCGCTGACGGTCCTGGTCCCGGCTTCGCTGAAGCGTGCCCTCGGCGTGAGCGACGACACGGCGTTCGACAACGGAGGTCGGGAGGTCGCGCCGACAGGCGTCAACGTCGTCGGCGATGGCCCCGACGACGCCTGGCTCGCGCGGGACCGACGCGTCGCGGTCAACGTCAACACGCTCGCTGACGCGCGCGTGGCTGAGCAATGGCTGTAACGACGTGGGGCGGAGGCCAACCGCCGCGAAACCTTCTCCACACCGCCCGCCGTAGCCCCCGTCAATGGACCCTGATTCGGTCGAGGGCTTGCGAGCGAGTGGCGGCAACGGGGCCGAGGACGCCATCGGGCCGGACGGGCGCGTCCCACACGGCAGCAGCGACGACCCGGACCTGCTGGATTTCAGCGCGAACACGAACCCCCGCGTCCCGCCGGACGCCGCGAAGACGTACCGGGAAGCGTTCGAGGCCGCCCGCTCGTATCCGGCGGACGACTACCCCGAGTTCCGGGCGGCCGCGGCGTCCTTTGTCGACTGCGAACCGGAACAGGTGATACCCACGGCCGGCGGCCTCGAAGCCATACGTCTGGCGATCCAGACGACAGTTCGGACTGACGACAGCGTGCTCGTCCCGTATCCCAGTTTCGGTGAGTACGCCCGCGAGGTCCGGCTCCAGGGCGGGACGCCGGAGTTCGTCCCACACGACGACCTGCTGACCGCCGACCCGGACGGTCATGCGCTCGCCATCGTCTGCAACCCGAACAATCCGACCGGCGAAGCGGCCGACCCGTCGGCGCTCCGGGCCTTCGCCGACGACTGTCTCTCTGCTGGGACGACACTGCTGGTCGACGAAGCCTTTCTCGGCTTTACCGACGAGCAGTCGCTGGCGGGCCGTGAGGGCATCATCGTCGCGCGCTCGCTGACGAAACTGTTCGGCCTCCCCGGCGTCCGGATGGGCTACGCTGTCGGAGCGGGCGAGGCCCGTGACCACCTCGCCACCGCGCGACGCGCCTGGTCGATGAGCGCGCCGGCGGCCGCGGTCGGCACGCACTGCTACGGGCAACGCGAGTTCGTTGCGGAGACGAAGGCCCGTGTCGCCGACGAGCGAGCCCGTATGCGGGACCGACTCGCGGCGCGGTTCGACGTGTTCCCCTCCGATGCGCCGTTCCTGTTGTTGTCGGTCAGCGACGCCGACGAGTCTGTCGACGACATCCTTGCCTCGGCTCGCGAGGCTGGTATCGCACTCCGGGACGCCCGAACCTTCCGCGGGCTGGACTCGCACATCCGCGTCGCCGTCAGAGCCCCCGAAGAAAACGACCGGCTGCTGGACGCGCTGGATGTTTGAGACGACCGTCGAAGATGGTGTCTGTCAGGTCCGCCGCGAGGGTGCCAACTGGCTCTCGACGGCGTGGGACGGGGGCTACCGGACCGCAGACGCCGTCTACAACGTCACCGTACCCGAGGGGTTCGAGCGGACCGACCTCGACGCCTACCGCGCGGAGCGACTGTCCGCGACCGGTTTCCCCCTCGGCCCGGCGCTGCTCACCGGCGTGCATATGGAGCACGCCCGCTGTGTCCGGAGCGGCCCGGTGTCGGTGTTGGCGACCGCGGGCCTCTCGAACCCCGCGGCGTTACCGATGTCGGGAGAGGGGACAGCGGACGACTCCGACGGAACAGCATCGAATCCGGCAGACAGCCCCGACTGGCGTCCCGGCACGGTCAATCTCGTCGTCGGCGTCGACCGAGCGCTGGACAGCGGCGCGCTGGCAACGCTACTCGCCACGGCTGTCGAAGCGAAGGCCGCGACGCTACTCGACGCAGCGGGCGTGCCCGGAACCACCTCGGACGCAGCCATCATCGGCTGTGTCCCGAGCGCTGAGTCCGCACCGTTCGCCGGCAGCGCAACAGAAATCGGGGCCGCCGCTCGCGTCTGTGTCCGCGACGCTATCCGGTCGAGTCTCGCCGCCCGCTACGACGGCGACAGCCTGCCGACCGTCGACGACGCGGCGTACGGCGTCGTCACCGACCGTGAGACGGAGGTGTTCGAGCCGTGAAAAAGCCGTTTATCACACGACATTCCCGGAGACCAAACGGCTAAACAGAATCCGGTCGAACAGACGGGTATGAGCGATAACACGGCCGGACCGACCGCCGAGCCCATCAGTCCAAGCGCGCCCGAGGAGTTCGGACTGGTCCAGGTCTGGTGGGGCGATGGCAAGGGCAAGACGACCGCGGCGCTTGGGATGGCGACCCGCGCCGTCGGCCACGGCTACCGCGTCCACCTCCTGCAGTTCATGAAGGGCGGGACAAGTACCGTCGAAGACGTGCGCGGCGAGTACAACGCGATTGCCGCCCTGCCGGGCTTCTCATACGAGAACGCGGGCCACTACGGCTGGCACGGCTTCCTCGACGGCAGCGAGGACGACGAGCACGAGGCCCGTGCGAAAGGCGCACTCGACCGGGCACAGGAACTCGTTCAGGCCAGCGCCGACGCCGACCTCTCGACGCCGCGGGACGCCGACGGGCCGCCAGAGGAGGGCGTCAATATGCTCGTCTTCGACGAGATTCTCTACGCCGCGAACCGCGACCTCGTCGATCCGGCGGACGTGATTGGGCTCATCGAAGCAAAGCCCGACGACCTCGAACTGGTCCTGACGGGCGGGCACGAGCGACCAGAATTTCTGACCGACCATGCCGATCTCATAACGGAAGTCAACAAGGAGAAACACCCCATCGACGCCGGGCAGGGCGCGCGGAAGGGAACGGAGTTCTAGAGGGTTCCAAGCAGATAGTCAAGACAGACGCCGAAGACTAGCGAGTACGTCACGTTGGCGATACTCCCCGTGAGATAATACGTCGTGTTCCCACTGGAGATGTCTTGCCAGCGGACAATTGACTTTGCAGTGAACACCAGTCCCAGTGCCGTGTATGCGCCGAGTAGCGTCAACGTGAGTATCAGAATATTCTCTACTTTCCCGACCGCACGTCCCGTATCCGCTTCTTTTTCACTCACATCGGCACCGGCGTATTGGAGAGCAGCGGATACCATGGTCCCACTTGTCGACAGCAACAGAGCGTACCCGGCACCAACTACGACCGCTGAGCGAAATGAGATAGACGAAATCAAATCACCGGTCGCCCAGACAAGACCAAGAATAGCACCGACTGTGACTACGGCCGACGCTGGTGTCCGCCAACTCACAGAACTCATTCCCAGACCTCTGTCATGGCCGCTTCAAGATTTGCTTCGGTTGACAGTACCATCTCCGCCTTTGCCCGCGAAAGCGTCTGTGAGACGGCCTGAATCGAGATGTCTCGGTCGTCAGCCAACGCCTGCATACTTTTTCTTTCGCGGTACTCACGGACGATCGACGCCTGGTGTGGCGTCCATTCCTGTTTCCACGCAAACAGCAGGTGTATCTGGTCGGCAAGCAGCGAAAGTAGCCAAGACTTCACGACAGGATCGTGCAGCGCAACGGCCCGACCGTTTTCCGTGATGTCAGCTAGCAACGTATCTGCTTTGTGGAACGCAGGGCCATCCATCTCTGAAACCTCGCTCGTTGTCATCCCCACGTCAACTTCTCCGTGGACAACCGCAAACCGAATCGCAGTCGGGTGTATCGATTCGGTGATTTCCCGGATAGCGCGGTAAGCATGTCCAGGGTTTCTGATGACTCCTCCGACCTCGTCAACCCCCTTCAACACCGAGAACGGCGCAACCGTCTGGTCGGCGAGTGCGTCGGTCGCTCGTGACACACCCTGATTGAGCGCCGCTCGCAACGCCTCTCTATCTGTGACCGACCGTGACTCGATGACATCACCGATGATGACGCACCATCGCTCCGCCATAGTCATCGACTCAACCCGATATCGTTTACTTGTTTCGGTTAAACCGTTTCACGTTGAGTACCGTGTGAACGGCTAATCCGGATTCAGTTGATTGGGCAGTGTTAAATCGATATGGGTTTAGTGATCTGAGCGAAAGACACCAGTGCGTTCGTCTCCCAACACAGCCTAATGGCCCACACGCTGCTGGTCGCCGGAACGGCGAGCCACGTCGGCAAGTCGACCGTCGCGGCCGGGCTCTGTCGCTATCTGGCCGACCGTGGTGTCTCGGTCGCACCGTTCAAAGCCCAGAATATGAGCAACAACGCCCGGGCGACACCCGGCGGCGAAGTCGGCGTCTCGCAGTACGTTCAGGCCCGCGCGGCCGGCGTCGCGCCGTCAACCGACCACAATCCGGTACTCCTGAAACCGCGAGGGGACGGCAAATCCCAGCTCATTCTGGATGGCGAGGCGGTCGGGCATTTCGAGGCCCGTGGATACTACGACGAGCACTGGGAGGACGCGCTGGACACCGCCCGCGCGGCCCACGACCGACTCGCCCGGTCCCACGACGTGATTGTCGCCGAGGGCGCGGGATCGATTGCCGAAATCAATCTGCACGACCGCGACCTGGCGAACGTCGAGACGGCGCGTTTCGCCGACGCCGACATCCTCCTCGTCGCCGACATCGAGCGCGGCGGCGTGTTCGCCTCGCTCGTCGGGACGTTGGAACTGGTTCCCGACGACATCCGGGACCAGGTGGCCGGCGCGGTCATCACGAAGTTCCGCGGCGACCGCTCGCTGCTTGACCCCGGCATCGACGAGTTCGAGGACCGGACCGGCGTGCCCGTCGTCGGCGTGATTCCCTACGACGACCCCGGACTCCCCGAAGAGGACAGCGTTGCGCTGCCGCCGGTCGGCGAGCGGTCCGTCGTCGGCGCTGACGATGGCGTCCCCGACGACGGGAGTGTTACTGTCGCCGTGCCGCGACTCCCGCGCATCTCGAACTTCACTGACCTCCAGCCACTCGCCCGCGAACCCGGCGTCAGGGTCGCGTACGTCCCACCCGAAGCCGCCCTCGACGACGCCGACGCGGTGGTCCTGCCGGGGAGCAAGAACACGGTCGACGACCTGCTGACGCTCACCGACGCTGGCTTTGATGGCCGCCTCCAGTCGTTCGACGGCCCCGTCGTCGGCCTCTGTGGCGGCTACCAGATGCTCGGGGAGGAAATCACGAACGCCGCAATCGAGGGGACCGGCGACGCGGACCGCGTCGAGGGTCTGGGCTTGCTCCCGGTGACGACGGAATTCAGCGAGTCGAAGACAGTCGAACACGTCCGGCGGGACCTCCGTGGCGTCGGCCCGCTTTCCGGGGCGAGCGGGACTGTCGAGGGCTACGAGATCCACATGGGCGACTCGACGCTGACCGACGAGGCGGCCCGGCCGTTCGACGGCGACGGGGCGGCGACCGACAGCGTTCTCGGCACATACCTCCACGACCTCTTCGTCAACGAGAGTGCCAGAGGTGCCTTCGTGCGAAATGCGTTCGAGAGTGCTGGTGTTAACTCCCCAGCGGCAAACGAGCGAGAAAGCGGCGACCCGTACGAGCGAGCCGCCGGCCTCGTCGCCGACCATGTCGACCTCGGCCCGCTCGGACTGGCCGATTGGTGACCGTTTGATACTTCTTCAAATTCCGGAAATTTATATACATCTAGCTCGCAATATTCTCCAATGGTCGAAGTGTTCGCGGTCGCCAGTGGGAAGGGCGGGACTGGCAAGACGACGAGCACCGTCGCCCTCGGGATGGCGCTGTCCGACCGCTACGACGTGACGGTGGTCGACGCCGACACGGGGATGGCGAACCTCCTCTTTCACGCCGGCCTCTCCGACGCCGAGACGACGCTGCACGACGTCCTGGCCGACGACGCGCCCGTTGAGGCGGCCACGTACGACCGGTTCGGGCTGACCGTCGTTCCCTGTGGAACGAGCCTGGACGGTTTCAGAGACGCCGACCCGGACCGCCTTCGAGACGTGGTTGCGACGCTTGCAGAAGATACTGACATCATCCTCCTCGATTCGCCGCCAGCGCTCGACAGCCGGACCGCCGTCCTTCCCATCGTGCTAGCCGACCGCATCGTCGTCGTCCTCCAGCCGACGATCCCCGCCATCTCGGACGGGCTGAAGGTCCAGGAGTACGCGACGACCTACGACACGGACGTTGCGGGCCTCCTGTTCAACAAGGTCCGCGAGTCCGAATCCATCGAACAAGTCTCAGAGAAGACCGAACGGTACTTCGACGGGCCGACGCTGGCCGCGGTCCCCGAAAGCGAGCGGGCCCGTGAGGCACGCCGTGCTGGCCGGCCGCTCCTTGCCCACGCCCCCGAATGCGAGGCGTCGACGGCCTACCGAGAGGCCGCCGAATCGCTTACCGTGCGGGATGGGGCGGCCGCCGACGCCGCCGACCGGTTCCAGAGCGCCGTCATCCCCGAGTCACTATGAAGTTGCCCCGCGGCCGACTCGACAAGTCCCGCGTCGTCACGGACCCGCGGGACACGCTGGCCGACGTGCTCGACCGCGAACTGACCGGCTATGCCGTCTTCGAGTCCCAGGAGACGCTCCTGCTTGACGGCGAGGGCCGGGGCGTCATCACGTTCACCGACGGCGTGCCGGTGCTGGCCTACCACACCGGCACGGACCGCGGCGGTCCGCCGGCGCTCGCGGACCTCGCCATTCCCGGGCCGTACCACGTCTCGTTGTACACGCTTGACGCCGCTGACCTCGAATCGGCACACGAAGCAGCCGACCTCCGAGTCCCACCCGGGATGCCCGCCGAACGGCTGGGCGGCGACCCGGCGCTGGCCGACAGTACGCGACGGGCGGCTCCCGACGAGCGGCTGCCAGCGATGGGCGACGGCGACGCGGCAGCAGCCGAGGACGGAACCACCGAACAGAGTGCCGTCGAAGCGTTCCTTGACGACGCCGAGAAAATCGAAGCCATCAAACAGCAGGCGCGCTCGGAGGCCCGCGAACGTGCTCAGCAGTGGGAGTTCTGAATGGTCCCGCTTGCGTGGGGTTCTATACAGCCAGCCATGAGATCAGTCTGCTTTGCTACAGGTCTTCAGTGTGTCCGTCGTGACACGGCCCCAATCCCACTCCAAGAGTAAACCGCCTGACGGCACCGTCGCATAGTTGTAGCGATGTACCGATCTGTGTCGACTCCGAAGTCGGTACTATCGGGAAATAGTCGACAACAATCCGCATCAATCCGCTCGCACGGGGATCCACCACACCCGCGACCGGCCCCCGACTTTCTTGCTCGTGATATCCGTCTCCGATTCGAGGTCGTGGAGTTTGTTCAGCGCAGTCCGTCGCGAACAGCCGAGTCTGTCCGCCACCTCCGACGCCGTGAGTGGCTCCGCGTAATCATTTCGGTGTCTGAACACCTCGATAACGTCCGATTCAGTGTACTGAATCTCCCGTCCAGGCGGAGACATACTTCTGTCAACGATTGCCACATACTTATACTGTCGGCTATTATTTCATTCTGGGTGAAAGTATAGAAACACAGCCCGTTGTTGTCGCAAAACGAACCCGGACGTCGGATCAGAATAGCATGAACGTTCTAAGCTGTTACAGCCCCTGTAACATGTGTTGTGTCCCGAAACAGTTACAGCGAATAAGTATAGGCCCCCACCGGCTATACCATGCTCCGGGGATACGCCATCCCGCCCTCCAGTGAGTGCTGGCGCGCCGACCAGTGCTCCCTTCGGCCCTTCCACACCGGATTCCATCCGTGAGCGACTGGATCATTGCTTGTTTTCTTGCACCGACAGGACCGATTCAAGCGGCTGTGACCGCGCTCTGTATCGGTCGAACACCGTCTCAGCCCAGCTATACACCGCTGTGGCGTCGGATTCGGCTATCGCCCGGACGTTGTTCCGGTCGTCGTAGGCCGCCAGACAGACCCGCGAGCGGTCCAGTGCGAGGCCGATATCAAGCGGAGTATCGTGGACGTACGTGTCGATGTTCTCGTGTTCGACGCCTCGTTCCAGCGCGTCTGCGAAGTCCGACGCTGACCGTTCGAGGACGCTGTGATCGATGATGAACTCGATACGCGTCCCCGTTTCGAGCAGGTCCACCGCGACGTCGTTGAACACCGATGTAACGATAGGCGAGATGGCCCGAACGTCGCCGTCGACCTCGTGCAGCCAGTCCGTGAACCGATCAATCGCGGCCAGCGGGTTCTGTTCGGAACTCGTCGTGAGACAATCGGGGTCTAACAGCTCCGCCGGGAGATCCGCCGCGATGGAACCGAGGTGGGCTGCCAGCGGACCGACCGCCCGAGCCCGTTCGATCTCGCTCATGAGTGCCGTGTACTGGTCCAACACCCGCTGTCCAGTCACCGTGAGCCGGTACTCGCCGTCCCGTTTGACGACCCACTGCCGCTCGGAGAAGCCCGCGAGTATCCGCTGGATCGTGGTCCGAGTCGCGTCCACCGCATCGCACAGATCGGTGGGCCGTGCCGGACGCTCCCGGAGCTGGGCCAGTACTGCGAACCGCTGTGGTGACCCAGTAAGGAACTGGCAGTCCTCGAAAACGGTGTCGTCCGGACCCTCCGCCATTGGATACGTCTGCGTGGGCAACCGTCTTAGCCTCTTTGGCGTTTGGCAACACTGAACGAATTGTGGAGCTACTCGTCGCCGAACGAGCCGAGGGTGCTTTGGGTCCCGCCGTCTTCCGCGCCGTTCGACGCATCCGTCCCGTGTTCCGCGGCGATGCGTGCAGCGGCTTCGCGGCCGCCGGAGAAGGAGGCACGGCGCGCAATAGCCGAGTCCTGCAGGGCGTCGGCCGCGTCAGCGCGGACCTCCTCGTAACGCCTGCGGAACGCCTGTCTAGCCGCGTCGTAGTCGACGACCGGGTGCGGGTAGTCTTCGCCAATGCTGACGCCACAGGACGCCTGTACGTGGACCGGCGTCCCCTCGGGCCGGTCGAGGTACTCGTCGGGGAGCGAATCGAGTTCGGGCACCCACCGACGAATGAACTCGCCGTCCGGGTCCTGGTCACGGACCTGCTTTCGAGGATTGTACAGCCGGAGCGTCGGTTTGCCGATCAGTCCACATTGTGATTGCCACTGTGTGTAGTTGATCGCCGCCGAGGCGTCGATGAGATGGTGGTAGAACCAGTCCGCGCCGATCCGCCAGGGCTGCTGGAGCAAGTGGTAGTAGACCGAGGCACACATCGCCCGCATCCGGAAGTTGAGCCAGCCCGTCTCCTTGAGACACCGCATCGACGCGTCGACCATCGGGAACCCGGTCCGTCCGTGCTTCCAAGCGGCCACCAGATCGGGGTCATACTGTGCCGTGTTGAACCCCTCGAACACCGGGTTCACCGCCGTATCGAGCCAGCCGGGCCAGTCTTCGAGTTTCTGTTCGTAGTGTTTGTTCCAGAACAGCCGCGAGACGAACATCTCTTTCCCGCGGCCGTCGGGCGCGTGGGCCTCGATGTACTGGATGACCTGCCGCACGGAGAGACAGCCGAAGGCGAGGTACGGCGAGAGCCCGCTGGTCCCGTCCCGCGCGTCCGTCGGCGCGGAGATGTTCCCCGGGTAGTCGTCGATCCGCTCGGCGAACGCAGACAGCCGTTTGCGTGCTGGCCCGGTTCCGCCGCGCGGCACCGCAGATTTCGACGGCGTGAGGTCGTAGTGTTCCTCAATCGTGCTGATGTCGATGCCGCTATCGAAGCTCCGAGAGGTGACCGTGCTCGGGTCCCAGTCGTACTGGTCGGCGGAGAACCACGCCGACACGTCGTCCTGCCACCCGTTGCGGGTCTCCGCTCGGTCCCGAACCAGCCCGTCGCCGTCGACGAATGTGACGCCACACTGTTCCCGAACGCGGCGGTCCCGCTCCCGGCCGTAGCGTCCGGTGGGAACGGCCATCGTCACGATGTCCCAGCCGGCCTCGCGGAACCGCCCCAGCACGTCCACCGGGTCCCCGTGGGCGTAGGTGAGCCCGCGGCCGGTCACAGTGTGGTACTGGTCTGCGAGGTCGGCCAGACAGTCGTGCAGGAAGCGGATACGGCTGTCACAGGCGAGGCCGTCCGCGCCGTAGAACGCCGGGTCGAACACGAACAGCGGGAGCATATACTCGGACGACGCAGCCCTCGCTACCGCGGCCTGATCACGAATCCGAAGGTGTTCGCGATGCCAGACGACTGTGCCGGATACATCGCTCTCAAGCGTCGGAATCGCGTCCTGTCGTGGCGCGTCCAGCGTCTCGTCTGACTCCAGTCCCGGCATACGCGCTATTGATTCGTCATTGGACCACAGGCACCACTGTCTTTCGTCTCTCGAAGCCACAGTGTTCGAGAGGGCAGCCCAGTGGAGTGAGCCGCGGTCGGCTACCAGAAGGGTTACACCGCGAGACCCGCGCTAGTCGATAATGGAATTCGAGTCCACACGCCGACGATTCATGGAACTCGCCGGAGCGAGCGCGACAGTGTCGCTCGCTGGCTGTAACGCCCTTCAGGGAGGCGACAGCGACGGAACGAACACGGGTACAGGGCCACAGAGCCAGAGCGCGGACGCGGACTCCGCGACCGTGACGGTCGTGGTTGAACCGGACCAGACACAGTTGCGGGAACGACAGCAGGAGATCCAATCTGAACTCCAGGCAGGGAATCTCACACAAAGCGAGGCACAGGCGGAATACCGTACCGCACAGGAGAACCTTGGCGAAGACGCAATCAGTTCTTTCGAGGAGCGTGCGACAGCAGACTTCGGTCTCACTGTCGACGATTCTGTTCCCGAAGCGAGTGCGCTGTTGGTCACTGGCCCACCAGCCGGCCTCATTGGTACCCTTTCAATCGAAAGTGTCACCGGGATCCTCTCACAAGCGACGTTCGAACAGATCCGGTCGCAGGTTCGAACCGAGACGCCGGGTGCGACGGAGTAACGAACGCTACGGACCGTCTCCTGATTTGCGGCGAGGGGTGCAGCTTTTGTTCCGGACTCTCACCACGAGGACCGACCGCTGGTCTCCAGAACCACGGTGACGGTGGTTTCGCCGCGTTCGGTCGTCGTCGTCACGTCGAAGCCGACGGCGAGGACGTGCGTGCGGCCGACCCGGTCCTGAGCGACGACGCCGCGGTCGGCGACGCAGTCCCCGAACTGGCGGTCCGGCCCGGACGGACAGTTCGCGTCTTTCCACTGCCGCGTTGCAGTGCCGTTGTAGGTTATATTGTAGTGAACACCGTCTTCGATTCGGGAGGTCTGGAGTCGGTCGAGCCGAGGCTGCAACCCCGTCCGAACGGCCGCCACTGCCGAATTGTTCGCGGCCCAGGCGTACTGGCTCGGGATGGACGTGCTCTCCGTCGCGACGGCTCGCTCAAGCACCCGAAGCGCGTCAGCAGACGGGTCGTCGTCGTAGTCTGCCGTCGCCCGAACGTCGTCGTGATAGCCCAGTTGGAGTGAGGCGAGCACGATTGGGACCAGCGCTACAGCGATAACCGTGGCCGCAACGAGGACTAGCTGTCCGCGCCGGGTCATGTGTACCACACGATGATTTGGACACTCCCGTGTCCCGTCGGCACAGTTGCGGTCCCAGTGCTGACGCCCTGTGGCGTCGGTGTTCCGACCGCTCCGTGCGGTGTTTCGACCCGGAAGAGGACGTTGTCGGGCAGGATACGGGCGACCCGGTTCGAAAGCGCGTCCCGTTCGCGGTCGAACGCCGTCGGACTCGACACGATCTCCTGCAGTCGCGTCGCTCCGCTGTGTCGCGGCGGGTCGTTAGCCAGCAGCGTCGCCGTATCGGAGGCGTAGGCGTCGAGCTGTGGCCCCTGTCGGTCCGGCGCTGGCGTCCCCAGGGCAAACCCGAGTGCGACGCCGAGAATCAGTACTGTCCCGAAGGCAACTTCCACGAGCGACAGCGGCAGCTGGGCTCTACGCATCGACGGTCACCACCAGGGTTTCCTTCGTCGACCGCGGGGCATCGTAGCTGACGGTCACGTTCCCAGGTTCGAGTTGCCCGGCCCGCTGGAAGCGCAGTTCCGTCGTCTCGTAAGGGACCAGTGGGACCTCGTAGCTGCCGTCCAGCCCGCTTCGGTTATGCAGGACGACCCGGTCGTTAGCGCGGACCGTCCAGACGGTCGTGGCGGCCGGCGGGTCGATAGTTACTGTGGCCTGCGCGCTCCGGCGAGGGAGCGTCACCGCGTCGGTCGTTGCCAGATCAGGCGTGAGGGTGCGTTGCTCCTGAGACTTGACTACGACGAGACGGCTGATTCGCGTGCCGCCGTGAACCGTACCGCTGCGTGCGATCTCCTCGTCAGCCACCGCGACGCTGACCGCGTACTCACCGGCCGGCGGTGCGCTCCCCTCCAGCGCCGACTGGTCGAAGTCGTCCACCCGAGATTTGTTGAGAACGTTGCTCCGGGCGGCCAGTGGACCGCCCGCCGCGACGAGTCGGTCAGCGATAGCGGCGGCGACCCGACGCTCGTCGGGGGCCCTGTCTGCGCCGGCAATCGCGGTGTCGGCCATGGCGACACCCAGTCCGGTGACGACGGTCAGCAATACAAGCGCGATGCCCAGCGCTGGTAGCGACGTCTGTGCGCGAGTAGAATGGGCACAGCGACGGTTCGACAGGGTCATCGCTCCGCCTCCAGTGTCACCGTCACGCTCCCCCGTGTTCCGGAGACAGCGACGACGGTCGGACTGCCGCTCTGCCACTCGCCTTCGAAGGTATCGACTCTGTCGGGCAACAATGGCTGTGTTCGGCCGCCGATTTCGGGGTCGGGATGGTCGAGGACGAGAGCATCCCCGTCAGTCCGGATGCTGTATCCTGCGCCGTCGATGGTCTCCGGCAGCGAAACCCGAACAGTGGCCGAGACGGCCCGAGCATCCGGCGGGATAGCCTGCTCGACGCGGGCCGTGGCTTCGGCGAGCGTTCGGTCGCCGAGTTCCGCCCCGACGGCGGATTGGTACGCTGGGACAGTGCCGCCGTACAGCGTAGTCGTCACTAGTCCGATGTACAGCAGCACCAGTCCCATGCTCAGCAGTTTCTCGACGACGGTGCTGAGCGCACGGTTATCCATGCCCCACCTCCGTCCGCATATCGTGGCGGACCAGATACAGCGTCCGGCGGCCCGGGAACGTCGCCACGACGCTCTGAACGCCGTCGCCGTCGATATCCCTGACTCGCGTGGTTGCGCCGACACGCTGGAAGGACTCGGTAAACGGACGGGGCGTCTCCGTCTCGATAGCCACGCTATAGTTGTCGGACGGGAGCCGTTCGCGTTCGTGGCTGACGTTCTGGCGGATATGTGCGGAGACGCCGCCCGTTCCGGACACCGTGCCGCCGCTGGCGTTGACGAGCGGTGCACCGACGATGACCGCCGTGTCGTCCCGCGTCGCCGTCACCGGCGGGTCCGATTCGAGCCAGGCGTTGCCCGCTGTCCCGCGGACGACACTGCCCCCGAGAAACCGAACGCGGCTGTCGCCGGAGTCGTACACTATCGCGTCGATGGGAACCGTCCGCTGAACTCCCGAATCGTTGAGGACTCGGAGTTCCCGCTCCGCAGTGGTCAGCCGCCCCGCAGTAAACCGGACGCGAGCAGTCTGGTGGCCCGTCTGCTCGACCGGCCGGAACGTCGTCTCGAACGTGTTGGCGACGCGGGTCTCATCGGCAGTCGCAGTGTGGCCGTCGACGACGGTCCCGACGACAGCCGTCAGTCCACCGAGCGCGACGACGGTCAGTCCCAGCAGCAACACCACGCCGACGACGTGTGACTGAGCGTCGGTGTCGGGAATCAAATCAGACCAGCCCCCGCGAAGACGACGTAGGCGACGAGTACCAGCCCCGAAGAGTGTAACAGCGCTTCGTAGACGCCGCGACTCGCCGTGCCGGCGAACCAGCCACAGGCCAGCATCGTCGCCTGCGTGACGACGTAGAACCGATGTTGCTCCCGTGCGGGTTTGATTGCGGTCGGGTCGAAGGCGATGTTGGCACCGCCCGAGACGGCAGATAGTTGCGCGAAGCTATCGAGGACGTAAACGTTGACAGCGACGGTGATCCCGATGACGAGCAGCGCCGTCGTCCAGCCGACCGCAACGTAGACGAGCAGGGCCGATCGGATTGATTTCCGGAGGTGATAGAGCTGGCCGATTTCGGTCTGGAGCGTTTCGAACACGTCCTCCGCGTCACTCCCCGTATCCAGTGCGCCGACGACCAGCCCGATGGTCTGTTCGGCCATCGGCGTGCCGACGCGGTCGACGAACTGGTCCAGCGCCGCGGCCCGGCGGTCAGCCGCGGCGTCGCCGGGGCTATCGCCCAGCGACAGTGTGAACGCGAGCGACTGGACATCGCTGGCGAGCGCACCGAGTTCCACGTCGTCGGCGACGCGTCGGACCGCCTCTGGAAACGGGCGGCCCAGCGCGACGTGGCCGGCGACGGCGTGAACGAAGTCCTGAATCTCCCTGTCTTTCGCGTCGTCCGCTCTGGCCCGGCGGACCGTCACCACGCCGACGGGGACGCCAACGGTAGCATACGAGAGGAGCGCGACGTTGACCGGCCGGTAGCCCAGTGACCAGAGGCCTGCCGCGACGACCGCACCCAGCGGCGCGCAGGCGAGAAGCGCGCTCGCAGGGTTCGAGGGGATCGAGGTGAGTATTGCCACGGGACCGTCCGGGAGGCTGTAACTCGGGGCAGCCGTGTTCCGTGGTCGGAGCGTAGCGACGACAAAGGCTGCCAGCAGCCCAGCAGCCATCACGAACGCCGCGCTCCCGTAGACGACGATGGCACGGACAGTCGTCTCGCCCAGCGGCGTCGCAACGGGCTCAGAGAGGCCGGGCGCGAGAATACCCATCACGGTGACGATGAGCACCACGAGCGCCGGCAACACCAGCAACACGACGAATAGCTCCGCAAGCAGTTCGAGATAGCCGGTCGCCCGCTCGTGCTGCCGGCTCTGCTCGTGGGAGAGCAAGCGGCCCTCCATCTCCAGGTACCCCTCAAGCGCCTCGGCGCTCTGGTTCGCGTGTTCACGGAACTTCAGCAGAAACGGTGCAAGCAGGTCCCGTGAAGGGGTTTCGCTAGCGACTCGTTCGATACCGGTGTCGAGACTGCCGGTGAGAATGCCCTGATTGAGTGCGCGCCGGAAGGCGACCGCCGTCTCGCCGTATGCGTCCTGTTCGGCAACGGCGCGGAGCATCTCGCGGCGGTCGTGGGTTCCGGAGGCGAGCACTCTGAGGTATCGGACTGCGCCAGGGAGCGTGGCCGCGATGTCCGCGCGCCGCGCGCTGGCCACCCACGAGAGATACCGGTTCCCGGCGACGAACACGCCCCGCTTGAGCGTGAGTCCAGCGACGGTTCCGATGCCGGTGGCCACGAGAAGTCGAGGGACTTCCGGCAGCGCCAGCCGATTGATGACCGGGAGGCCCTGCTGGAGCACCGCGACGAACGAGTCGAAGGTCCCCGGCGGCACGAGCATCGCTGTCGTCGCGGTTCCGACGACGCCCACAACGAGTGCCAGCCACGACAGCCCGTACACTCTGGCGACGTAGACGCCGAAGCCGGTGCTCGGATAGGCGGCCCGGTAGCGGTCGCGGGTGCTCGCGTGCCGGTCGTCCTCGGCGTGGTGGGCAAACAGAGCGTACAGGCCCCGGTCGAGCAAGCCAAGTGTCCCGCCGCCCTCAGTCGTCACCCGTACTGACCTCCAGTTGCGGGTCGTCGGGCGTCCCGGCCTGTCGCCGCAGTCGCTCGACGGTCGCTGCCTCGTTCGTCTCTAAGTCGGCCAGCACGCCGAACAGGTCGTCGAAGTCGGTCACCTCCTCCTGAACGAGATACTGCACGTAGCGATGGCGGCGGTGGAACGCGTCCTCGACGGCCGACACCGGTTCGTCCCGGAGGTCCGAAAGCCGGTCGAGAATGCCGGTGTCGACCTGCCGCTGCTCGTCGCCGAACTGCGGGTGGTCGTAGGCGAGTTCGAAGCTTCCGTCCGGTCGCCGCCAGCAGACGCTGTTCCAGTGGATGGTCGTCCCGTCCTTGTGTATCGTGCCGCTCCGGTCGGTCCCGCTCTCGACCATCGATGGGTCGTCGACGAACTCGACCACTTCGCCGACGTAGCGCTCTCCGCCGACGTGGCGGGGGAACACGACGAGGTCGATCTCGTTGAGCAGATAGGTCGGCAAGCCCTTCTCGATGACGCGATTGACCAGCGACTCGATATCGTCGGCGTGGGTCGTCCCGAGGACACCGTGACCCGTATTCAACGTCTCAGCGAAGGTTTCGAACGACGCGGCCGTGTTGATCTCCGCGATGACCTCGACATCGGGGTTCAGGTAATTGCACTGCGTCATCAGGTCGGCCATCGTCACGCGGCGGTGGTCCCGCTCGTGGTCTCTCGTGGTGAGCGAGACGCCGGTCTCGTGGGGAATCCGAACCTCACGCGACCCTTCGTCGATACTGATGGGACGGTCCCGATACGGGATAAACGGCATATGCGCGTTCATAAGGGTCGTTTTGCCGGCTCCCGTGGGTCCCGAAAAGAGGACGACCCCGTGAGACTCGTACAGGAGCCACAGCAGCGCGACGAGTTCCGTCGGCAGTGAGTCCCGCTGGACCAGATCGACCGGCGTCATCGCGTCGCCCGACTGTTTCCGGATGGAGATGTGTGGACCGCCTTCGCTAATAGTCGGCAAGGCAACTGCACAGCGGATGGTGTCGTCGGCGTCGTGGAGGCTGTCCCCGTCCGGGTCGATGTTGACCTTCGCGCTCGGGTTCGAGGCGTTGAGTTCGACGCCGTCGTCGGCGGCCAGTTGCGTGACGACGTTGACGAAGGCCGCCTCGGAGTCGAAGGCGAGGTTGGTCGGCACCCGGCCGTCGTGGCCGAGATCGGCGCGTGGGAGGACCTTCACGCGCTCGTCGACGCGGTTCGCCTCGATGTCTTCCAGCGTGTGGTCCCGGATGGGAACGGTGAGCTTTCCGTAGCCGACGAGGTCTCGAAGCACGTAGTACAGCAGGTCGTCGAGGCGGTCGTCGGCGAACCGATGGTCGACCGGCGGCACGGCCAGGTCGAGTTCGGCCAGCGCCGACCGCAGCCGGTAGCGGGCGGCGTCGACCCACTCGGTCGTGTTGCGGACGGTTAGCTGCCGGGCCAGGAGCGAGCGGGCACGCTCCCGCACGAACTCGACACGGTCCTGAACGACGCCGTCGACGCCGGTTTCCCAGACGCGCTCCTTGCACACCTCGATGAGTTGCTCGTCGCCGGGGAGCAGGTCCGGCTCTCGAACCGCGTACTTCGTCGTGAACGGGTCGGCACCGAGGAGATGCTCGCGGTAGACGACGACCGGAATCTCGAAGCCCTGAAAACGGACGGTGTGGCGCTCGACACGCTCGCTCGCGAACCGGTTAAGATACGCCGGGTCCGGGCCAAGGTCAGTCTCCGCCGGAGCGTAATCGTCAGTGTGGACGACGACGCCGTCGTCGGTCACGTCAGCAACGTCGATGCGGGAATCCAGCGCGTATGGGGTCAGGTCGTCGAAACACGCCAGCGACGAGAGCGCATGGTACTCGATTCGACGGCGGCTCGCTGGCGACGCGTCGATCAGTCGGTCGATTACCCGGCGGTGTTTCGCGTCGAACCCCCCGTTCATCCGCTCGACGGCCCCCTCACGCGTCCGCGGTCGCTCGATGTTCGCACCTGCGAAGTGTGATTCGACAGTCGACAGTGCGTCAGCCTCTGCCGCTGAAAGTACCGGATCACGGACATCGTACCGGAACCCGCTGCGTTCCCGTCGGACGGTCACGACGACGCCCGGATACACCTCGTCTTGCTCACGAACGTCCGGCGCGTACCAGGCGTCGGCGGCGTCCGGTGGCGTCGGTGCGGGAACCACCGGTGCGGTCTCCGTGCCAGCCTGTGCGGTCATACGCAGTTTTAAACTAGCTATTGTACTTAAAGTTGTAGACTTAGTTTTGCGGAATTTAATTAAAATATAATCTCCCTATATGGAGAATGTGAGTTGGAGTACAGACCATGAAAACACTCTGTCAGCATAGAGGCATACGAGCACAATAGGGGTGTCTGATAACATCAAAAAACCACTAATTAGGAGATATGATCCCGCTTTCGGGTCCGCTCTCTCCCATAACTCGGTGTTTCGAGATATGCACCAGAATTATCATAACTGTGCCAGCGGATCAGTTCACGTGGATGAAAGGAAAGGAGTCAGCGACGAGCAACGATAGCACAAAATCGGCAACTACCACACGACGACGGCTCCTCAAAGGAACACTTGGCACAGCAGTGACCGCGGCCGCGGTTCCGAGCCTGAGCGGCGTCGCGGCGGCCCACTTCCCGGTCGAGATCACGGTCGACGTCCAGCCCGAGAACGCGGAGAACTTCATCGACCTGTCGGAACACGACACCATCACCGTCGCAGTCGAGCAGTCAGAGTTCGTCAACAGCGACGGGGACAGCGAGACCTTCGACCCCACGGAGCGGGCCGTCCGCTATCGGTTCGGCTCGCGTCTCGCGCTGGAAGACGGCGAGGGGGCGCGTCCCGTCGAGGATGGCGAGATCAGGGAACCGGACGACGATGCTGCGGACGGCCAGGCGTCGCTCGTTCTCACATTCCCAGTCGATGAGATGGGCTTCGATGGTGGGGAGGAGACAGCATGGCTGTACTGGGAGCGGGACGAATCCGGGAACCACGGGTACGCGGGCTTCGATTCCGTGCGGGTGTATCGTGGGCAGCCCGCAAGCCGCTCGTTAATCGAACAGCTACAGCGATTGCTGGGTGGTGAGACAGCGTCCAGTTCTGACTGAGCGGCTGCGAACCGGAGCGGGGCTGTCAGTGCGCCTGTAATCGCAATGCTGGCGACTATATACGTCGACTCCGATGGCACGCTATGGCCATCGTTGCTGAAATCCTCCTCGCGGACGAGACGCTTCCGCTGGTCGGCGTGGCGGACTCGATTCCGAGCGGCGAACTCTCGATTTCGAACGCCGTCGGCCTCGAAGACGGACGACTGCTGCTTACAGTTAGCGTCGACGCTGGCTCCCGCGACGCCTTCGAGCGAGAACTCGACGCGCGGCCACAGATCACCGACGCGGCGGATATCGGGCAGACGGCCGATGGCTGGTTCTACAAGGTGGTCGTCGACAACGCACCGGATCTCATCGCGTCACACGACCCGGAGGAGTTCGAGGGCGTTGCGATGGACGCGACGGTCACCGGCGACGGGATACGGGAACAGAAGGTGTTCTCCGACTACGACGCGTTCAGTGCGCTACGGGACCGGTGTGCGGTCAACGACATCCCGCTCGAACTACTGCACATCGCTTCGGACCCCGAGAACCCCGGGGAACGCGACCAGTTCGGACTCACGGACAGGCAGTATCGGGCGATGTCCGTCGCCCTCTCCTCGGGGTACTACGACTCACCGCGTCGCTGTTCGACGGCGGAACTCGCCGACAAGCTCGATGTGTCGGCCGCCGCGGCCTCTGACCTCTTGCGTCGAGCCGAAAAACAACTCATCAGTTCGACAGTCGGCCCCGACCAGTTCCGGAACGCGCTCGCACAGTAGCCGCCAGCCTGTGCGACTGCGCTGTTGCAGCCAGTATATAAATGGGCTTATCAGTAAGCAAAGGACGCTCGTGGCTGT
Source organism: Haloarcula sp. CBA1115 (assembly GCF_000827835.1). Lineage (NCBI taxonomy): Archaea > Methanobacteriati > Methanobacteriota > Halobacteria > Halobacteriales > Haloarculaceae > Haloarcula > Haloarcula sp. CBA1115. Next base: position 996,910 of record NZ_CP010529.1, read on the forward strand.
CGCACTGACTAAACAGCGATGTCAGACGAATCTGCAGCAGACGATCAGGACGCACAGCGGCTTGCAGGCGACGTGGCGATTGTAACCGGCGCATCGTCGGGAATCGGTGAGGCAACCGCGGAGGCGCTGGCCGACGCGGGCGCGAGCGTGGCGCTGGCGGCCCGCCGCGCTGACGAGCTAGAGGCTCTGGCGGACCGAATCGAGTCGGCTGGCGGGGATGCGCTGGTTGTGCCGACCGACGTGACCGACGAAGACGACATCGACTCGCTGGTCGACGCGACGACCGACGAGTACGGTCGCATCGACATCCTCGTCAACAACGCCGGCGTGATGCTCCTCGAACCACTGGAGCGGGCAGATCGCTCGAACCTCCGGCAGATGGTCGAGGTGAACCTGCTCGGACTGATGAACCTCACCCACGCAGTGCTTCCGGTCATGCAAGAGCAGGAGAGCGGCCACATCGTCAACGTCTCCTCCGTCGCGGGACGCCGGGCCTCGGCCGATTCGAGCGGCTACAACGCGACAAAGTTCGGTGTGAACGCGTTCACCGAGGCAGTCCGGCAGGAAGTGACGACACAGGGCATCCGGACGACGGTTATCGAACCGGGTGCTGTCGATACGGAACTCGCGACACACGTTCCGGACGAGCAAGTGCTTGAGCGGTTCGCGGAGATGGACCTCCCAATGCTCCACCCCGACGATATCGCTCGCGGCATCGTGTACGCGACGAGCCAGCCCGCCCGCGTGGACGTGAACGAACTCCTGATCAGGCCGACCGGGCAGGATATCTGATCGAGGCAGGTCTTGCGAGTGGGAGACAACGGAGAAACGGAGCAGCCACCATTTACGCGGTCACACAGCCGACGACAACGGCTACTGGAACCGTGTCTCACTCGTTCGATCCGGTAGCACTTTACCGGGTTCGTGTCCACCGGCCGCGGTCAGTTTCCGGGGGTGAAACTGGACGCACAGTTGTCGAAACCCCCGGTATCGGAGGAATCTTACGTCGTCTACCCTAACCAGACACATGGCAATTGAGACGGATGTCCTCGTCGTCGGTGGTGGCGCGACCGGCGCTGGCGTCGCTCGTGACCTCGCACTCCGTGGCATCGACGTGACGCTTGTCGAGCGTGACGGGCTGACAAGCGGTACCTCCGGACGTTCGCACGGGTTGCTGCACAGCGGTGCCCGCTACGCCGAGGCAGACCGGGTCGGTGCCGAGGAGTGCATCACCGAAAACCGGATACTCAAAGAAATCGCCGGGGCCTGCATCCGCGACACCGGGGGCCTGTTCGTCCAACTTGCCGGGGACGACCCCGACTACTTCGAGGCCAAACGGGCGGCCTGTGAAGACATCGGCATCCCCGTCGAGACGCTGGACAGCGATGCAGCCCAAGAGCGGGTTCCCGACCTCGCCGCGGAGGTCGAGCGCGCGTTCGAAGTCCCGGACGCCGTCATCTACCCGTCCCGGCTCGTCGCCGCGAACGCCGCAGACGCCCGCGAACACGGCGCGGACATTCACCCACACGCGCCCGTTGAAGACGTGCTCGTGGCGGACGGGCAGGTAACCGGCGTGCGGGTCGGCGGGGCGGTCGGCGATACCATCGAGGCCGACTACGTCGTCAACGCGACCGGTGCCTGGGCGGGCGAGTTCGCTGCGATGGCCGACCTCGACGTCGAGATGCAACCGACGCGGGGCGTGATGGTCTCCGTCGAGTACGACGACCTCGGGCCGGTACTCAACCGCTGCCGGGACCCCGACGACGGCGACATCGTCGTGCCACACGAGCGCGAGGCCGTCCTCGGGACGACGAGCGTGCCGGTCCGCGACCCGGACGAGTACGAGACGGAGCAGTGGGAAATCGAAGAGAGCATCGAAGAGTGTGCGGCGATGCTGCCGCCAGTTGCAGACGCCCCCGAGGTCCGGACCTGGTGGGGCGTCCGGCCGTTGTACGCCCCAGACGAGGACGAGCGCGGCGGCCGCGGCATCTCGCGTGGCTTCTTCCTGCTCGACCATGCTGACGACGGCGTCGACAACATGGCGAGCATCGTCGGCGGTAAACTGACCACCTACCGGCAGATGGCCGAGGCGACGGCCGACCTCGTCTGTGACGGCATCGGCGTCGATGCGGACTGTCGGACTGCGGACCGAAGGCTCCCGAGCGTCGACGACCCGGCGCAGTTGGACGCGCTCGTGGCCGAGTTCGACGGTCAGGGACCGACCGACGAGGACGTGGTCGGGTCGGTGTGACCACGCCCGTCGTGGCCCGTTGCAAGCCGCGGGAACGGGCTGTCAGCCGGCTGTAGCGTTATAAGGGAGGCAACCGCACGTACACTCATGATAAACGAGACCGTGCGGCAGATCGAGGAGATGGAGACACAGAGTTCCTCGATTGCCGCCGTGAAAGCTGCGAAGGCGCTCCGCGAGCTAACAGACCGCGAGTGCCACACGGTCGAGGACTTCCTCCGCGTGGTCGAGCGCAACAGTAGTGCGCTCCAGCGGGCGAACCGCTCGCACGCGCCGCTGTACACCACACAGCAGCGTATCGTCACGGACCTGAAAGACGCCGACCTCGACTCCGTCTCAGAGGCCAAGGAGCGATTGCTCGACACAATCGACGAGGTCGTCACGGAAATCGAGACCAGCAAGGACCGCGCGGCGGAGCGGGCGGCGACGCTCATCGACGACGGCGACGTGCTGGTGACTCACGAGAACTCCTCGACGGTGATGGCGACGCTCATGGCGGCGCTTGACGACGGCAAGGAGTTCCACCTGTACGCCAGAGAGTCGCGGCCGCATTTCCTGGGCCGGCGAACCGCCCGCCAGTTGGCCGACCGGGACGGGGCCGACGTGACGCTCATCGTCGACGGTGCGGCGGGCCACTACCTCTCGGAGGCCGACCGCGTGTTCGTCGGCATGAACTGCCTCATCGACGACACGGTGTACAACCGTATCGGGACGTTGCCACTGGCCGCGACGGCCAACGAGATGGACGTCCCCGTGACCGTCGTCGGGACCTCGTCGAAGTTCATCGGAAGCGGCTTCACCTTCAGGAACACGTTCCGGCAAGGTTCTGACGTGATGCTCGAACCGCCAGAGGGGTTCGATATCGGGAACCCGGGCTACGACGCGACGCCGACCCGCCTGCTCGATACGGTCGTCACGGAAGACGGTATCCTGCAGTTCTGAAGGTACTCAGCGGATCGTTCTGTCGGTGACCTGTCTGAGCCGTTCGGCGACCTCGTCGTTGATGGCGTCTTCGGTCACCCGCCACTGCCAGTTCCCGGTCGCCGTGCCGGGGACGTTGAACCGGGCGTCGCTGTCGAGGCCGAGCAGGTCTTGCATGGTCGTCATCGCGACGACGGCGTTCGAGTTCCACACCGCCTCGATGAGGTCCCAGTTGATCTCGTCTCCGTCGGTGCCGAGGTTGTAGTGGAGGCAGTCCCGTTGCCGGTCCGCGAGGTCGCGGTAGTAGCCGACGATAGTGTCCGTATCGTGGGTCGAGGTGTAGCCGACGGCCGACTCCGGGTAGTGCATCGGCTGGTACATATGCCCCTCCTCGCACCAGTCGGCGTACTGTGGCACGCGCATGCCGGGGAAGCCGAACCGGTCCCGAAGCGCGACGATGCTCTCGTCGAGAAAGCCCAGATCCTCGACGAAGAACGGCAGTTCGCCGAGCCGGTCTCTGACCGTCTCGAAGAAGTGCGCGCCGGGGCCGTCCCGCCACTGCCCGGCGGCCGGGTCGTCCGCCTCGGCCGGAATCGACCAGAACTCGTCGAAGCCCTTGAAGTGGTCGATGCGGGCGATGTCGACGAGGTCGAACAGCCGCTCGAACCGGTCGACCCACCAGCCGTAGTCGTTCGCACGGAGGGCGTCCCAGTCGTACACCGGGTTCCCCCACCGCTGGCCGTCGTCGCCGGGATTGGGCGGGACGCCGGCCACCTCTGCAGGGTGGTGGTCGTCGTCGAGTCGGAACACCTCTGGATACGCCCAGACGTCCGCCGAGTCGAGGCCGACGTAGATGGGGAGGTCGCCGACGAGGCCGATGTCCCGTTCGGCCGCGTACTCGGCCAGCGCCTGCCACTGGCTGTCGAAGCACCACTGGACGAACTTGTGGTAGCGAATATCGTCGGCCAGTTCGTCCCGGTATCGCTCCACGGCCGCCGGCTCGCGCGTTCTGATATCGTCCGGCCAGTCCATCCAGCCGGCATCGTCGAACTCGGCTTTCAGCGCCGTGAACAGCGCGTAGTCGTCCAGCCAGCCGGCCTCGCGCTCGCAGAACTCGGCGAACGACTGCTGGTCCGCATCGCTTGCGCTCTCGTCGAAGCGCTCGTACGCGGTCCGGAGCCGGCGCTCCTTGAACTCGGTCACGCGGTCGTACTTGACGTGCTGTTGTGAGAAATCCTCGGGCGGGTCGACCTCGTCCGCTGTGAGATAGCCGCGGTCGACGAGGTCGCGGAGGTCGATGAGCAACGGGTTTCCGGCGAAGGCGGACGACGACTGGTACGGGGAGTTCCCGTGGATGCTCGCCGTGGGACCGAGCGGACAGAACTGCCACAGCGACTGGTCGGCCCGGTCGAGAAAGTCGACGAACGCCCACGCGCCGGCACCGAGGTCGCCGATACCGTGTGGCCCCGGGAGCGACGTTTGGTGGAGAAACACGCCACTCTGCCGTTCGAATTGCATACGCACCTGTTGCCCTGACAGGCATTTCAATGGGCGGGGTCGGTGACTGCCATCGTGTCTGCTTGCGGGGCCGGAGAAGGGCGCACGCAAACATATATATTGTATCCATTTGATGCTATGGTGAGAGAGCCAGTTACAGAGATGCCACCGAACGTTCTGATGCTTGGCTGGGGGTTCCCACCCAACATCACCGGCGGGCTTGATACCGCTATCGGGGAGCTGTTCGAACAGCTTGAACCGAGAGACGACGTCGAGTTCGAGTTGGTGTTGCCCGCGGAGTACGCGCCGCCGGACCGCGACGGCATCCACGGCGTCTCGACGGGAAGCGGCGACATCGTCACTCGCATCGGCCGGCTGGCTGGAGAGTTCGCCGACGAGGCGGCCGATGCCGACATTATCCACACGAACGACTGGTTCGGCTACAACCCCGGTTCGCGAGCCAAATCGGCCCACGACGTCGAATGGATCTCGACCTTCCACTCGCTGTCGGCGGACCGGAACGTGACGCCGCCACAGCGGGAAGTCGAGACGGAACAGCGGGTCGCCAACCGCTCGGACCACCTCGTCGCGGTGAGTGAGTTCACGCAGCGACGGATACGCGAGCAGTACGACGCCGACTCGACGGTCATCTACAACGGGTTCTCGTCGGTGGAGCCGACGGGCCGGGACATCAAAGCGGAACTCGGTATCGACGGGAAGATGCTGTTTTTCGTCGGCCGACACACCGACCAGAAAGGGCTGTCGTACCTGCTGTACGCGCTCTCGAAGCTCGGTCGGGACGACGTGAGCCTAGTTCTCGGTGGCTCGGGGCATCTCACTGAACAGCTCGAACGGTTCGCGGAGCTGCTGGGCGTCGAGGACCGAGTCTACTTCCCGGGGTATCTCCCCCAGTCGGAACTCGGGGACTACTACAACAGCGCGGACCTGTTCGTCTCGCCCTCGCTGGCGGAGCCGTTCGGCATCACCATCGTCGAAGCGCTATCGGTCGGGACGCGCGTCGTCGCCTGCGAGAGCGGGGCCGCGGAGCTGTTGAACGAGGACTGCGTCATCGAGGTCGAACCCGATTCGGACTCTATCGCCGAAGGGATCGAGCGCGCTCTATCGCTGTCGACGCCCATCGACTACGATGTTCGGACCTGGGAGGAAGTAGCCGACGAACACGTCGAGTTCTACCACGAGGTTCTCGACGAAGCCTGACGACGACCGAACGCTTACCGGAGGAAGCGAACGTCAGTGACCGGTTCCGGGTGAACGATGAGGTAGCCGTCGGCGGTCGGCTCCAGCCCTGTCACGGACGTCGTATCGGTTTGTGTCCGGTACGGGCTGTCTGCGGTCCCGTCAGCCGACTGGTAGGGGCTGTCGTACGGTGTCTGCCTGTCCTCTGGGGGGCGGTCGAAGTCCTCCGGCGGCAGGTATATCTTCTCGCCCGATTTCGAGCGGACCACGACGGCCGTGTCGCGGTCGCCCGAGACGTCGATTCTGGTCCGGCCGTCGTCGATTGTCATCTCGAACGTGACTGGCTCCGTTTCTGGTTGTGCCATGTTGTCAAGTAGCTTGCGTACGGCGAGTAAACGGCGCTGTGTCACTTAGTCCTTCGCCAGCGGTGTGGTGGCTGGCGGCGAATCGTGTCGCGTCCTGCACTCGAACGGTGGCCCCATCGCCGCGAGCCATCAACGGTTGATGATGAGCGACCCGGACATGTTGTACCCCTCGACGTGGACGTTCTCGCCGAGAATCGTTTCGTCGATATCACAGTCGTGGACCTCGGCGTCCGGGAAGATGATGGCCCGGTCGAGGCTGCTGTCGGTCACTTCCGCCCCAGCCATCACATGGACGGTGTCACCGATCTCGGAGTTCTCGACGGTCGCGTCGGGGTGGATGAGCGACCCGCCGTCGAGTTTCCACTCGACCGTTTCGAAATACGAGTCGGGCGTTCCGATGTCGAACCAGACGTCGTCGAACGTGAACGCGGACACCGGCTCCTGCTGTTGCAGCCAGTCGATGTACCAGCCCGGTTCGTCGGGGTTGTTGTCGCCCGAGAGGTACTCCTCAAAGCGGAGCGAGTCGGCCGGGAAGGCGTAACAGGCAATCGAGACGAGCGTGCTCTTGGGGTTGTCGGGCTTCTCCTGGAAGTCGACGACGCGCTCGCCGTCGAGTTCGACGAGCCCGTAGGACTTGGCTTTCTCCCGTGAGCCCACGTCGTAGGCGGCGAGTGCCGGCCCGTCGCGCTCCTCGAAGAAATCCAGAAACTCCGAGGGGTCGAAGCCGATGAGGTTGTCGCCGCCGATGACAAACAGGTCGTCGTCGATGCCCTCGCGGTCGATCAGTTGCGCGAGCGCGCCGACGACGCCGAACTTCTCGTCTTCGTCCGCCGTACTCTCGACGGAGAGCTGGACCTTCTCGTAGCCCATCTCGTCGATGTGAGCCTCGAACTCGTCGGCGAAGGCCTCGTTCGTGCTCAGGTACGTCGTCTCGATTCGGTCGTCGGCTTCCAGTGATTGCAGGACTCCATCGATAACCGTCGTCTCGCCGACCGGGAGCAGCATCTTCGGTCGACGACGGGTGATCGGCCACAGCCGTGTCGCGTAGCCGCCAGCTAGAACTATCGCGTCCATATCCCACAGTCAGACCCGAGTTATAAAGTGGTAACTACTTGTTGGAGTGGCTAGAGGTTGAGCTGCCAGACGGTTGTCCCGGCGGTGACCAGATCCTCGTCGTCCGCGGCGGCGACGATCACCTGGTTCTCACCGGGGTCGACGTCGACTGCGACCTCGAACTCACGTTCCTCGACGGGGATGTACGTGATATCAGCGGGCGTTTTGACGACGACACAGACGCCGGTCGTCTCGCCGGAGACAACCAGTTCGTTCCCGCGGAACTGCGTGTCGACGCGGAGCGCGGGGCTGCGGTCGGGCGTGTGGGCCCGCCGCTTGCGGTAGCGGTCGTCGACGAACGCGGGCGTTTCGACCGGTTCACCGGCGCTGATGCCGTGGGCCAGCCGCACGTACTGGGCCATCGACCACGCCAGCGGCGTCGCCGAGCCGGTCCCTTCGGCGAACTCCCAGTCGTAGTCGGTCGCGTGGCCCCGGTCCCAGATCTGTTCGGCGATCATCCGTCCCGAGTTCGCCACGTCCTGCATCATCTGGAGGGCGTTCTCCGGCGGGATGTCCGGGTCGTCACGGTGGAGTTCGTACTCGGCGCGCTCGCCGGTGAGCAGCGGCCAGAGGCGACCCTTCCCCTTGTGTTCGACCGTCCACGGTGCGCCCTGGTCGTCCCGGCCGCGTTCGCCGTAACCGTCGCCGTTGTATCGGTAGAACCCGGGCGCGTACTCCGTGTCGACGCTGATGGTGTCGTCGACCTCGACGAGCGAGTTCCGGATGGTCTCGTCGTCGTCGGGCTTGATACCCAGCCGGACGAGTTCGAGGAAGCCGCCATCGATGATGTTCCGTTCGTCCAGCGTCGGGCCGTCGTTAGCGAGTGTGCGGAGGTGGCCCATCTCGGGGTTCCCGTCAAGCGTGACCCGGGTGTAGTAGGGCGTGTTGGTGTGGCGCTCGGTCCCGGTCTCGGTCGCGGTCCAGGCCTCGACGTTGTTCGCCCACTGGTCGGCCAGCGACAGCCAGACAAGCGCGTCGGCCTCGTGGCCAGTGTCGAGCGCGAGCTTCGCCGCACACGCGAGTCCGGCAATCTCGGCCGCAATCGAGGACGGCGAGAAGCCGGCCTCCTCCTCCCAGCGCTCCTGTGCGGTCTCGGGGCCGTGGCGGACGACGTACTCGGCCGACCGCCGGACGTTCTCGTAGCTGTACTCGACATCCTCGAAGTCGACGCCGCTCTCGGCGAGGCGATAGGCCATCACCTGCGGGAACGAGATGTTGTCCATCTGCTCGCCGCCCCAGCGGGTCGTCCCGTTGACGTAGGTGTTCTGCGGGATGAAGCCGGCGTCGTCCTGTTGGTACTCGTAGATGTACTCCAGTTGGTCCGTTGCGATGTCCAGCGACCCGATGGCGTCGAACACGCTAAACACCTGATACAGGTCACGTGACCAGACGAAGTTGTAGCCGTAGCCCTTGGGCTCCTCGGCGTGGACGGCTTCGCCCCACGGCACGGACGGCGAGGCAATAGACGCCCCGTGGTAGGTCTTGTCCTCGACCGCTAACAGCGTCATCAGCGCTGTCCTGTACTGGTTTGCCAGTGCCTCGTCGTCGGCAACCGACTCCGGAAGTTGCTTGTCCGAAAGGAAGTCACCCCAGCTGTCGGCGTACTCCGCGCTGACCGTCTCGTAGCCGCGGTCGAGCGCCCCGTCGGCTTCGCCCAGCGCGGCGGCGGTGTCAGCCTGTCGCGCGAAGCCGAGCGCGACCGTGTCGCTGACTCTGGTCCCCGAGTCCAGCCGGCCGATGAGGACGAGGTTCGTCCCGTCGATGGATTCGACCGGGTTCGGGAGGTCTCCGTCGGAGTACAGCCCATCGAGGTGGTCGCTGCCGGCCGCGCCGACGGTGGCCCAGTCGAAACGCCCGGCCGCGGCCATCGCCACGGCGATGGAGTATGCGTCGCCGTTCTCGTCGACGAGCAAGTCGTTGTCCGTCTGATCGGTGTAGGCGCGAGGGTTCCGGCCCACGAGGTGGTAGCTCCCGGGCTGGCCGTATCTGATGGCGCGGTCCTCGGTGACCGTGCTGGTGAGCGCGATGTCCGCGACCGAGAACACGTCGTATGATTTGCCGTCCTTGGCGCTGAAGGACACGTCGGCGACGATGGCGTCGTGCTCGGGGTCGGTCGCGTAGTCGACGGTCAGCGTCCACTCGTGGCCCCGGCCGTCGCCGGTCTCGGTGAAGACGTGGCGATAGAGGAGCGCCTCGTCGTCGACGGGCTCGACGCGTCGCCTGACGCTGTCGTCGGTCCGGCGGTTCTCGCGGTGGGTCCGGACGGCGTAGTCCGTCTCGTCCCTACACCGGACCAGAAAGTCGAGCGTCCGCAGGTTCATCAGGTCGACCTGCGGGTAGCGAGCCTCAGTCAACGCGCCCTCTGTGAGCGTGAACCAGACGCGGGAGGGGTCCGGTTCGTCGTGGTCTGCGACGGTGCCGACGCCGTACTTCTCCCCGGTCGTCCAGGTCGGGCGCTCGCTCGGCCCCTCGGTCCCGGCCGATGTCGTCGGGAGCGCGTTCAGCTCGTCCAGACGGGCAGTCGCGTGGAGCCGCAACGCGTGGGACCAGCCAAGCGGCGTCGCGCTGTCGAGGTCGCCGTCGTCGAAGGCCTGTTCGGCGAGGTAGCCGGCGTCGGTCGTGAGCGGCCCGTCGTCCTCGAGCAGTTCGTACAGGTCGCTCGCGCGGTCGAGGTAGGCGTCGCCGCTCCCGTCGCGGTCGTTCAGCATATCGCCGACGCGGGCGGCGGCGAGGGCCCCCATCGCCGTCGTAACCGTCCAGACCTTCTCGCTGTCCTGATGACCGGTCCGCCAGCGGTCGCCCTCGTAGCGGGCCAGTCCCGCAACCTGGCTCTCGGTGGGGTTCCGAAAGAGTGTATCGAGCGTCGTGCTCACATGATCGGCCAGGCGGATGATGTGCTGGTCAGCAAGCGTGGTCGACTCGACGCTGTCGTACTCCTGCAGCGCGTCCGCGAGGTGGAGCCCCGCGGCGTCGATGCGGTGGTCCGGCGTCCCGTTTGTCAGCCCCATCACGTACACGCCCAGATCACTGTCCCAGAGCGTATCCAGCCCGTCTAGCAACCGGTCGGCTGCCGCCAGACTCTGCTCACAGACCGATTCGGGCATCGGGGCGCGGGTCACCGCGGCGAAGGCCTCGATGAACGTCGCAGTGGTGTGCGTGAACTGGCCGACCGAGTCCTCCCAGACGTTCTGACACGGCTCGGGCAGGTCGTTGGCCGCGATGTCTTCGATGAGCGTGTCGACGGCCGCATCGATTGTCTCCCGAACCATCGCCGTCAGTTCGGCGTCCATCTTGCCGCGGTGTGTTCGCAGCAGCGTCGCGAGGAAGGCGGTGACGGTCGCGGTCTGGTCGGCCTGGTACTCCGGCGATTCGGCGTTGTGCTCGACTCTGGCGTTGGCCCAGCCCGGCGCGATAGCCCCGGTATCGGCCCAGACGCGGTGGGGCCACCGCCCGTCGGAAAGCTGGCTGTCACAGAGGAACGCCGCGCTCTCGGTCAACATTTCGACGGTGTCGATATCGAGTCGGTCGCCGGCTTCGAGCAGATGCCGGGAGACCGAGGCGTCGTCGCGGAACCAGACGTAGCCGTAGCCGCCGGAGTTCGAGTAGAACGGGTCGAACTCCGGGGCGGCGATGCGACCGCCGGTCGGCGAGGACAGCAGGTCAAGCACCCGCAGGTCCATCCGTATCGAATCTGACCGCGGCGTCGATTCGGCCACGTCGATGCGCGTTCGCTCCCGCCCGGCCTGCCGGAGATCGTCAGACGTCGTGTGCTCCGTCACACAGTCGGCGAGGTCGAGGAGTGCCGTCTCCCGGTCGACCTCGTCGTGGTTCGAGAGCTGACTGACCAGCGTCGTGTCCTTGCTGCGTCCGGACCGGTCAAGCGGCGCGGTCACGAGGAAGTCACCGGTGAGGCGGGTCTGGTCGCGTCGCTCGACTGGCTCCGACCGCGGGAACGCAATCGGGCTGCCGTCGAGTATCTCCGCGAGGCGTTCCGGCCGCTGTCCGGCGACGGCGTCCAGCCCGGTCGACGAGGCGAGGTAATCGTGCTCTCGCCGATGGTACACCTCCAGTACGCGCGAGTCGTCTGGCCCGGCGTCTTCGTGAATCAGCGAGCCGACGCCGCTGTCGCTGCTGTCGGGGGCCAGCGTGACGAACGCCACGAGCTTGGCGTCCTGTGGAACCGCCCCGCGCATCGCGACGTGTGTGACGTGTGCCCGTCCAAGCGTCAGGTCGTACTGGTGGACGGTGAACGACCCGGCGTCGTATTCGGTCTCGACGAGCCGCGTCTCGCGGTAGTAGTGCTGTCTGATCGTTTCCAGGTCACTGAACCACCGTGTTTCGTCCCCAAGCATAACCCCGAGCCTGGAGCGGTCAATACCGGAGAGCCCGGAGAGCGAATCGGAATAGTCCTTCAGCGTGCCGTCTTCGCCGACGTGTACGAGCCGATCACCGTGCCCGGAGAAAGAGCCTGAAACAGTCCTGCGTTCTTCTGGAAAGCGCTCGTGACGAGTCCGCTTGTATTCGTTGAGCGCTGTCGAAAGCCGCATACACATCAAAGCAGACCAATCTCTATAAACTCCTGTGGTTCGGACAAATTAGTGATACTTCGAGGGAGTAGCTGCATATCCCGGGAGAACGGGGCCGCTGATGCCGAACAGATCCGCGCGCTCGGTCTACTGGTTTAGAGCGCTCTCGTCAGCCGGGAACACGGCGGCGCTGTCGACGGTGACTGCTGTGTCCCCGTCATCAGCAGCTCCACGATGCTCCCCAGAAACGAGGTCGGTATCATCGGTCCCGGCTGGTAGCCCGACCGTCGACGGTTCACTACTGAAGTTGAGCACGACGACAGCCGCGTCCCCCGCAGTTGTCCGCGCGTACGCGACGACGCGGTCGGACGGGCCGTCACGGACCTCGTACGGGATTCGGAGGAGGTCCGCGTCGGCCGACAGCGCCGGCTGGTCGTGTCTGACCGCGGAGAGGTCACTGACGAACGACTGGAGCGCCTCGTCGGCGTGGTCCCACGCGAGGTCGTCGCGCCGGCCGCGCTGTCCGAACTCCTGGCCGGCGTACAGCAGCGGCGCGCCCGGGAGCGTGAACAGCGCACCCGCGGCGGCCTCGGCGGCGTCCCGCCCGTAGTCGACGACGTAGCGCGTCTCGTCGTGGTTCTCCGCGTACAGCATGAACGACGCGTGCTCGGGGAAGCCGATCTCCGCCCGCCCCTCGATAGCACCGAGGACGGCCTCGGCATCGCCGCCGTCGCCGACCTGCCGGAGCGCGGCGTAGGTCGTCGAATCGAAGTGCATGTCGAACAGTCCGGCCTGAAAGTCGGGGATGTACGGGATGGTCTCGTCCAGTAGCAGGAACTCGCTGTCGCGGTCCTTGCAGTAGTCGTGGATCTCGCGCCAGAAGCTGTTCGGGACGGCCCAGGCCATGTCACACCGGAACCCGTCGACCAGTTCGGCCCACTGGGCGACCGCGTCGAGCAGGTGCCGGCGGACCGGCAGGTGGTCGAAGTCGAAGTTCGCGATGTGCTCCCACTCGAAGTAGGTTTCCGGTTCTGTGTCGCTTCGCCACTCGTACCAGTCGCGGTACTCGCTGTCCGGGTCGTCGCGGGCGGACTCGAAGTACGGGTGGGTCCGCGCCGAGTGGTTGCACACCAGGTCGAACAACACCTTGAACCCGCGGTCGTGGGCCGCCTCGATGAACCGCTCGTAGTCCCCACGAGTGCCGAGGTCAGACGCGATATCGAAGAAGTCGGTGATGTTGTAGCCGTGGGGCGCGTGGTCGTTCTGTAACACCGGCGTGAGCCAGATGGCGTCGACGCCGAGCGAGTCGAGGTAGTCCAGCCGGTCGATGATCGCGTCGAAGGGCGATTCGTCGCTGTCGCCGGCGAACGTGCGAACGTAAATCTCGTAGATGACCGAGTTCTCGGCCCAGGCCGGCGCGTCGTAGGGTCGTCGGGCGGCGACCTCCGCACCGCTCGTCACCGTCTCGACGCCGCCCCCGTCGCGGGTGAACTCGACGGCGTCGGGCACGCTGTAGCCGTGGTCTCCGACTGCAACGGCGTGGATGCGAGCACGGTCCGGGAGCGCGTCCAGCGGAATCCGGAGAGTTGTCCCGTCCCGGGTCACCGCGTCGGCGTCGATATCATCACGGTCGTCCAGCAGGAACTCGACGGCGAGGTCGGCGGCCGTCTCGGTCCCCTCGGGATGGGGACTGCAATCGGCGCGAACGACGGCTTCGTCGCCCTCGATGTCCGGCCGCAGAGTCAGGCGTGGCTGGCCGCCGCCACTGCCGCCGTCGCCGCCGTCCCCTGCCTCGGTGTACTCGCCGCTCCCGCTGCGGCCGGAACCGCTTTGCCCGCCGGAGACGCCACCGCTGTGACCGCCAGAGCGGCCGGACGTGTGTGTCCCGCTCGATTCGAGGGTCCCCGGGAACGCGCGGACAGTGAGGTCGTGTTCGCCGTCCGGTGCGGTGAGTCGGACGACGTATCTGCCCGGCGCGTCGGGGACGAGGTGCTCAACCGGGTCGTCGCCGAGCGATACTGTTGATTCCGTCGGCGTCTGCGCTAGTCGCCATGTGTAGGTCGCCGACGGGTCCGGGTCACGGGGCGCGAGTTCGACCTCGTCACCCGTCGCCACGAACCGCGGCGGTCCAGGATGGTGCATAGGTTCACTGCGATTGACAGTGTCTTTGTACTTGGGGTAGCCGCGAGCGTGCCGCCGCCGGCAGCATCGCTTTCCGGCTACGGCGTGTACCTCCGCTGTGCCCGACTACCGACGCGACGCCGGGTTTGCGCTGCTCTGTGGACTGGCACTCGTCGCGTATCTCCGACAGACGGGCGCAGTTGAGACGTTCTGGTCCGAGTCCGCCATCGCCGTCGGCGTGGCCGTCGCACTGTGTGTCGAGGCGCTGTTCGTTCTCGACACGCCCGTCGCGGCGCTGTGGGAGCGCCGCGGCGTCCGGACGGCGTCGGCAGTCGTACTCCTGGGTGTTGCCGGCGGACTCGCCGTCTTTCTGGGCCCGGTCGTCGTCGCCGCGGCGTGCTGGGGACTCGTGACGTACTTCGGCATCCTCGCTGTGTGCCTGTGTTACCGGTGAGCGTTCACCCTCGCGGGGACGACACCGGTCGATGACCGTAGTAACCACCTACAACTATACGCTCCAAGCTAGTACTGTAATAGAATTATATAACTACTGCTTGCGCTACTCGGAGTTGTTTTTGAGGTTTTGGACCTAAATAGAAGATACTATATTTGAAAAGAGTTGAAGTAGCCCGATTATGGAACTAAATGAGGATACCGAGGGCGGAGTATTTCTCTACAGTAGCCAGACTTGTCCACCACGGACAGCGGGTATTCGGCCGTCGAATAACAACTGTACTGGTATTAGATTCTTCCAGTACCGGCCAACCGTCGGCGACGGAACTCGGTGTATCTGTCGAGACAACAGACAGAGCGGTTATTCGTGAGCCAGATTCACTTCGATGACGTTAGCGGCCTGTTGCACCGTGTCGATGAGTTGTGCTTTGCGGCCCGGCGACTGCAACCGGTTGATGGGCGCGGTGATGCTGATGGCGGCCTCGCGCCGGTCGCCGGTGTCGATGGGGACCCCGACACAACCGGTTCCGTCGACCCGTTCCTCGGTGTCATCGGCGACCCCGCGCTCCCGGATCGTCTCCAGTTCCGCAAACAGCGTCTCGCGGTCTGTGATGGTGTTGTCCGTCTCGGCCGGCAGCCCGCGGGTCTCGATGATTTCCGCGACCCGGTCGTCGTCGAAACTCGACAGGAGCGCTTTGCCGATAGCGGTCTTGTGGAGGTGGATGCGCTTCCCGAGGCGCGTATCGAGCGCGACCGCCTGGTCGCCGCTGGTGGTGTGGATGTAGATGCCGTAGCCCTGCTCCTCAATCATCAGGTTCGCCAGTTCGCCGGTCTCGACGGCCATCCGTCTGACCTCGGGCTTTGCCACCTCGTAGATGCCGTCGTAGCGCTGTGCCATGCCGCCGAACTCCAGCCACCGGAGCCCGATGCGGTACTCGCCGTCCCGTTCCACGACCAGTCCCTCGTCTTCCAGCGTCACCAGGTGTTTGTATATCGTGCTCTTGGCCGGGTCCAGCGAGTCGGCGAGTTCGACCAGCGTGGCGCTCCCGCCGAGGTCTTTGATTCCCGAGAGGACCGACAGCGAGGTCTGCGTCGCCCGGACCGAGTCCGTTTTTGCCCGTGTCATTAGGCACCAGTTCTGGTGCCGCTCGAATAAAATTGCCGTATCGGTTGTGACAATCGCTCTACGGTAGCTTCCGAGGCTTGACGCACGGCGAAGTGGGCGTCACCAGTCTCTACGACCGTCACAGGCATTCGGAAATACGAAACGGAAAGGTGGGTTCAATAGCGCGAAGCCAGCGACCGAAGTCGCCGGGGGCTCCGTGATGTGGCGACTGAACGGTCGCGAGATATCGACAGAGCGGTGTGCACCGCCGACCGTTGTGTCGTCCGGGCGCACGAGTAGTGAAAGAAAAGATAGCATACATATTTCGTATTTCCGAATCCGCTGAAAGACGGTGGAACGACCGCTCTCGTCGATGTTTCGGTCGATAGTGGACGGTAGATTTAAGCGGTTCCGTCGGGTTCTTTGAGACGAGTTATGAGTGTGAAACGACACTACGACCGCGAGTTCGTCAGAACGTTCTTTACCTCTCCAACAGCAGTCGACGGGGAGGACGATTCAGCGAAGATGCTGCGAAGCGCGGGCCAGCTCCGCGGCCTGCAGGCCCCGGATGTCTGGGTCCCGGACAACGAGGACGCGACGGCACCGAACATGCGCGAGGAGGGCGTCGAGAACATCATCGAAGTGGTCTCAGAACAGGGTGCCGAGTTCCCCGGCGAGATCCACCCGCGCGTCGTCTGGCACCGCGAGTCCCCGACGACCCGCTATCAGGGCTTCCAGCAGATGCTCGAAATTACCGACCCCGAAAACGGTGCGGTCGAGCACATCGACGGCTTCGTCATCCCGGAGGTCGGCGACATCGACGACTGGAAGAAGGCCGACGAGTTCTTCACCATCATCGAGCACGAGCACGGACTGGAGGAGGGGAGCCTCTCCATGTCGGTCATCGTCGAGAGCGGCGAGGCCGAACTGGCGATGGGCGACCTGCGCGAGGAGATGGGCAAGCCCTCGAACAACCTCGAACGTATGTTCCTGCTCGTCGACGGCGAGGTCGACTACACGAAGGATATGCGCGCGATGACGCCTACCGGCGAACTCCCGCCGTGGCCGGAACTGCGCCACAACACCTCCCGCGGTGCCAGCGCCGCCGGCCTTATCGCCGTCGACGGCCCCTACGACGATATCCGCGACGTCGAGGGGTACCGCGAGCGGATGAAGGACAACCGCGCGAAGGGGATGACTGGCATCTGGTCGCTGACACCGGGGCAAGTCGTGGAGGCGAACACGGCCCCGCTCCCGCCAAAGACCGGGAGCTGGCTGCTCGACGTCGGCGGTCAGGAGGTCGAACTCAACGCACAGGACGGCAAGCAGGTGTACGACGGCGACGACCTCTCGCTGGAAACGGACGGCGAGGGCGGCTACGTCCTGCAGGCGGGCGGTGACCGGCTGGAACTGGACGAGGACGAACTCACCGAGGAACTGCTCGACCGCACCGCGTACATCCCCAGCATGACCGACATCGTCGACTCGATGGAGGAGTTCGAGGCCGCGAAGGAGGCCGGCAAGGGAGCCATCGCGATGACTCAGGCCGCGACGCTGGTCATCGACGGCGTCGAAGTCGAGGTCAGTAAAGACCGGATGTGGGACGAAGCGACCTACCAGGCCGCCCAGACACCCATCACGCTGTTCCAGGACGTGTACGAGCACCGCCCGGACCAGCACGAGGAACTGGCGGAGATGTACGGCACTGACATCGTCGAACGCGCCACGGCTGTCGGCAACTAACGGCCGTCCTCAGTATTTCGTCACTCGAAACGCCGCGGGCGTGGTTCAGTCTTCCAGCGGTTCGATGAGTTCGACGTGGTGGCCGTCGGGGTCCGCGACGAAGGCCGTGTACGCGCCGGCCTCCGGCTGTGGGCCGGGCTCTTTGACGACGCCGTGATGATCGATGCGGTCGACCGTCGCGTCGACATCGTCCACGCCGAGAGCGAGATGGTCCCAGCCGGACCCCATCTCGAAGCTCGTCTCCCCGTCCGTTTCTGCCAGTTGCAGTTCGACGCCGCTGTCGTCGGCCACGTAGTAGTTCGTCGTCTCGCCGTCGGGCGTGGTGAACTGCCAGGACTCCTCGAAGCCGAACTGCTCGTAGAACGCGATCGATGCTGTGGCGTCGGCCACGTTCAGGCACATATGAAGGATGCTTGCATTGCCCATACATCGCTTCCAGTGCCCTGCGTCAAATAGCTGGCGGGCTACGTAAAGCGAATTGTGACCGCATGCCACAGACTTTAATGATTATTACTCCTGAATGCTCGTATGGCGATCGAAAATGTCGAGGACACCTGGTCAGCACAGGAACTGGACCTCGACCGACCGGACGTGGATGCGTACCGGGACCTGGCGGAAGCGCTTCGCTCGCGGGTCTCGGGTGGGGTCGAGTTCGACGAATACGCCCGGATTCTGTACGCAACGGACGGGAGCATCTATCGCGCCGAACCAGCCGGGGTCGTGTACCCGACTGATACCGACGACGTGCGGGCGGCTGTCGAGGTTGCGACGAGCCACGGCGTTCCGATACTGCCCCGCGGGACCGGGTCGTCGCTCGCCGGGCAGACCGTCGGCCCGGGCTGTGTCGTGCTAGACCTGTCCCGGCACATGGACGGTATCCTCGATATTCGGCCGGGCGAGCAGACGGCGCACATCCAGCCCGGCGTGGTGCAGGACGACCTGGACGACACGCTGGCCGAGTACGGCCTGAAGTTCGCGCCGGATCCGGCATCGTCGAACCGCGCCACTGTCGGCGGCGGCATCGGAAACAACTCCACCGGCGCACACTCCGTCAGGTACGGCATCACCGACGCCTACACAGATGCGGTGAAAGCTGTCCTCTCTGACGGCTCACTCATCCACGCCCGCGAGGTCGTCATCGACTCGCCGGAGTGGGACGACATCGTGAGCAAAGACGACCGCGAGGCCGACATCTATCAGACGGTCCGCGAAGTCGTCGAGGAGAACGCAAGCGAAATCGAGGACCGCTACCCTGACCTCAAGCGCCGGGTGTCTGGCTACAACCTCGACCGCGTTATCTACGAAAACGACGACGGCGAGCGCGTGCTGAACCTCGCGAAGCTGTTTGTCGGGAGCGAGGGGACCCTCGGGGTCATTGTCGAAGCCGAACTTTCGCTGGTGACCGTCCCCGAGGAGACCGCGCTGGCGCTGTACTGCTTTGACACGCTTCCCGATGCGATGCGGGCTGTCCCGGTCGCGCTTGACTACGATGTCAGCGCGGTCGAGTTGATGGACGACGAGATGTTCAGGCTCGCAGCCGGCTCCGACGGCTACGCCGAGTACGTCGACCCGATTCCGGACCGAGCGGCCGCGGCGTTGATGCTCGAATACGACTCGGAATTGCACGATGACTTCGAGGCGGCCATCGCCCGGACCAACGAACGGTTCGTGGACGAGGGGGAAGCCTTCGACGTTGTCGAGGCCTACACCGACGCCGACCAGGCTGACCTCTGGAAGCTCCGCAAAGCCGCGATTCCGCTCCTGATGTCCATGGACGGCGACCCCAAACCGTACCCGTTCATCGAGGACGCGACGGTCCCGCCCGCCGAACTGGCCGAGTACGTCGAGAAGTTCGAGGCTGTGCTAGCTGACCACGACACCTCGGCCGCGTACTTCGCCCACGCCGGCTCCGGAACACTCCACATCCGCCCGATTCTCAACCTGAAGGAGGAATCCGGTATCGAAGACATGCACTCCATCACCGACGACGTGACCGACCTCGTGCTCGAACACAATGGGTCGTTCTCCGGTGAGCACGGCGACGGGATGGCCCGAACGGAGTTCACGCCCAAGATGTACGGCGAGACGCTCTGGGATGCGTTCAAACAGGTCAAGACGGCCTTCGATCCGCAGTGGTGGATGCACCCGGGCAACGTCGTCTACCGTGAGGGGCCGGCGGATATCGGCCCTGATGCCGACCGAGGGGTCGGTGCGGACATGCGTGAGAACCTCCGGTACGGGCCCGACTACCAGTCTCTGGAGCCACAGACGACGCTGGACTTCGAGGACGAAGGCGGCTTCTCGGAGCTCGTCGAACTGTGTAACGGCTGTGGGACCTGCCGCCAGACCGACGGAGACGTGATGTGTCCGACATACCGCGCCTCGGAGGAGGAGGTCCAGACGACACGGGGCCGCGCGAACCTCCTCCGGTCGGCTATTAGTGGCGACCTAGATGAAGACGAGATTCACTCCGACCGCTTCCAGGAGGAAGTGCTCGACCTCTGTGTCGGCTGCAAGGGCTGCAAGAGCGACTGCCCGACCGGCGTCGATATGGCGAAACTCAAGACCGAGCTGAAACACCAGCACCACGAAGCGGAGGGGGCCAGCCTCCGGGAACGCCTGTTTGCTAACATCGACACTGCCTCGAAGCTCGGGTCGGCGCTGGCACCGATTTCGAACTGGGCGACAGACATTCCGGGCGCGCGGGCCGTTATGCAGAAACTGTTCGGCATCGCGCCGGAGCGCGAACTCCCCACCTTCAGCCGAGAGACACTCCAAGACTGGTTCGATGCACGCGGTGGCTCGACTGTCTCGCGGGCCGAAGCCGACCGCAAAGTCCTGCTGTTCCCCGATACGTACACGAACTACTCGTACCCGACGGCCGGCAAGGCCGCCGTCGAAACGCTGGAAGCCGCAGGCGTTCACGTCACCATTCCGGACAACACCGCGCCGTCCGGGCGAGCGGCGTACTCCACCGGAATGCTGGACGTGGCCCGCGACCGAGCCGAGACGAACACGGACCGGCTGGCGGACCGCGTCACAGAGGGGTGGGACATCGTCTTCGTCGAGCCCTCCGACGCCGTGATGTTCCAGGACGAATATCTGGACTTACTCGACGGGTCGGCAGTGTCGCAGGTGGCCGACAGCGCCTACGGCGTGCTGGAATACCTCGACACGTTCCGACTCGACGACGCGCTGCCGGTCGAGGACCGGTCGCTCGGGGCCGCCGGGGCGGTCAGCTATCACGGCCACTGCAACCAGAAGGGGACCAACAAGGATCACCACGCCGTCGGCGTCATGCGTCGCGTCGGCTACGAGGTCGACCCGCTGGACTCGACGTGCTGTGGCATGGCCGGGAGCTTCGGCTACCACGACGAGCACTACGATCTCTCGAAGACTATCGGCCGGCTGCTGTTCGATAAGGTCGAGGAGAGCGACGGCGACCGCGTCGTCGCGCCCGGCGGGTCCTGTCGCTCCCAACTGGGCGACCGGGACGGCATCGACGAGATTCCACCGCATCCTATCGAGGTTGTCGCCGAGCGACTACCAGACACAGCGACGACCTCACGGTCGGCGTGATAGGAACATGGGCTGTTTGTCTGGACTCATACCCGAATGGGATGTTGTTTTCGGACATTTGGAGGTATATTTGGCAAAACACATAGATATAACCGTTCGACAACTACAATCGGGATATATCTCCAGATAGTACGATGATAGCGCTCGAATATCACAGTATATAGAGTTTTATCAGCAGCTCTGCCTGTATTCAGGTCCACCGCTTGTTCGGATCGAATCACATGCCCAAAGTAATACTGGTATAATATGTTGTAGTCGGAGAAACGGATGTACAGTTGTTAGAAATTGTTCCAGATGCATGACGGGGACCGTCGTCACCCGACTGTCAGTCCCGGGTAAACGACGCGGTGCCGTCGGTGAACGTGAGCGACTCGCGGCCGGTAACCTCGGCGGCGGTCGGCAGGTCCTCGACGAGCGGCTCGGAGACGTGCAGTTCGGACAGGTCCTGCGTGGTCTGTATCCAGACGATCCGGACGGTGTCGGGGTCGTAGCCACCGAGCGCGGACAGCGCCGTCCGGATGGCGAACTCATCGTCCGGCGCAACGAGGGGGAGCTTCGCCTTCGCCGTTGACCCGCTGGTGAGCGCGTTCGCGTACGTCTTCTGCAGGTCCAGCTGGTCAACCGCAGCCTGGCGGGTGATATCGGCCAAGCCGATGCCGTTGCCGTTGCCCTTCGTCGCCTCGGTGAGCCCGCGAGCGTACAGCAGTTTGATCGCCGGCTCGTCGGGGTCCGGCGCGTTGAGGACGCGGTAGCGGCCGATGACGTTCGTGTCCATCCCCGCGCCGGAGACGTCCTTGCCGAGTTCGTCGACGACGAGCAGGTCAATGTCGTCGACCGGAAGCGTCGCCATCTCGTCGTACGCCTGCTCCAGCAACGCTGGCTCGCGGTCGGTGAACGAGCCCGCGGGAATCGCTTCGACGTGGGCCGTCTCCTCGTGGAAGTTCTCGACCAGCGCCACGCCGCCGACCAGCGGCAGTGCCGACTCAACAACCGGGAGTGCAGCTTCCAGCGTCTCCACGTACCCCTCCTTGATGGCTGTCGAGTGGAACGCCTTCGCGCCGTGTTGCTTGCCCAGCCCGACGACGGTCATCTTCATCAGACCGCTCTCGATGCGGCCGCTGTAGTTGGTATGGGGTTTCACCCGGTTCACGACGACCACGGCATCCGCTTCCTGTGCCGCCGTCGAGACGTGGACCGGAAACTCGGTGTCACCGACAGTAACGGTGTCGACCTGTGCAGTGTCCATCCGGGCGTCGATGGGGGCATCAAGGCGCGACTCCGTGATGCCCAAGCTCTCCAGCACTTCGCGCTGGCCCTCGGGCGTTGCCCCGCCGTGGCTCCCCATCGCCGGGACGACGACCGGCTCGAAGCCCCGATCACGGATATCCGCAACGACAGTCTCGACGATGTCGTCGATACGGTGGATGCCACGGCTGCCGACGGCAACGGCAACAGTCGCACCCGCTTCCAGCCCGTCAAAGTCGAGGCGGTCGAGTTCGGTCCGCGCCGCGGCCGACGGGTCGTCGACGGCGGCCGTCTCCGGCTCGTACCGGACGCGAGCGAAGCCCGGCAGCGGCTGTGGGTCGATAAGGTGGTCCACGTCGCCTCGGTCGGGGAAGTTCATATCGGAGGATCAGTGCCGAGCCATACAAAAACCGGGGTCGCCCAGCTCTATGGTGACCGGGGATACGGACATCGACCCGAACGATCAGGAATGCCTACGACGGCAACCCCCAGACCGGCGCAGTCAGTCCTGTAACAGCAGTCGGACGGCGTCGGAAAGCTGGCCGACGCGGGCGGCGTGTTCGAAGGACTCGTCGCGGATACCGTTCGTGACGAGCGCGAACCCGACGTTCAGTTCGGGGTCGGCCCAGCCGAACGAACTCCCGAGGCCGGCGTGGCCGAACATGCGCTCTTTGCTGGCGGCCCCGAACATATCGGCGGCCAGCCCGCCGGTCCAGACGCCAAGGCCGTAGCGGGCCGGGCGCGATAGCGTGCCGTCGGACTCGGTTTCGGCGTGAGTCGTGGTCGCCTCGTCGACAGTCGCTTCGGTCAGCAGTTGCGTCCCGTCCAGCGACCCGCCGTTGGCGAGACAGGCGTAGAACCGGGCCATGTCCCGGGCCGTACCGATGCCGTTAGCCGCGGGGATCACTGCCCGGCGCATCGCTTCCTGATTAAATGCCCCGGCGGACGCGGCGGGGTCATCGAGCCCCTCGTCGACATCGTGACACCGCTCGAACGCCTCGTAGCCGGCCAGGGTCGCCACGTCGTCGGGCTCGTCATCCCGCAGACCGATACCGGTCTGGTCCATTCCCAGCGGCTCGAACACGTTCTCCGCGACGTACTCTTCGACCGGCTGGCCGCTACAGCGGCGGATGAGTTCACCGACCAGCCAGCCGTAGTTGATAGCGTGATACGCCGGCGTCGTTCCGGGCTCGAACACGGGGTCGATGTCTTCCATCGCCGCGACGACGGCGTCCCAGTCGCCCCAGCTTTCGTACTGTTCGTCGAACTCACCGAAGGGGAGGCCGGCGGTGTGGCTGAGTACCTGCCGGACTGTAATCGATGCTTTCTGTGTGCCGTCGTCGGCAAACTCCGGCCAGTGCTCGACGACCCGGTCGTCGTAGTCGAGTTCGCCCTGCTCGACGAGCTGGTGCAGGCCGACGCCGGCGAACGGCTTCGTACAGGAGAACAGTACGTGGCGCGTCTCGGGCGTCGTTTCGTCACCGTCGGGACCCGTGGAACCGCCGGCGAAGTCGACGACGAGGTCGCCGTCGACGTACACCGCCAACTGTGCGCCGTGGTGCAGTCCGACCTCGAGTTGTCGGTCGAACTGAGCCCGGAGCTGTTCGATGGCGTCTGCGCTGAGTTGTGGCATACCTTGTCTTGGCTCCGGCGAGATAATAGAAGTTAGGTTCTGTTCGGTCGCGGAATCAAGCGGCAGACGGCTACTGATTGCGTTCGAGCTGCCAGACCATCATGGTCGATTATGCGAAACGTTGATGTCACTAAGCGGTCACAACTCCGTATGCTCGAAAACAAGAACGGAACGTCCGAGGTATCGACGACCCGGACGTCGTTCGAGATTCTGGGGCTGATTCGGGACGCGGGAGGCGCGACAATTGCGGAGATTCGGGCGGAGACGGACCTGGCCAAGAGCACGGTGTATCGGCACCTCAAGACGCTGCACGACATGGACTATCTCGTCGAGGAGGACGGGGAGTACCGGCTCTCGCTGCGGTTTCTGCAGCTCAGCGAACCGCCGCGGATACGGCGGCCGGGCTATATCGTCGCCAAACAGAAAGTCATCGAACTGGCGATAGAGACCGACGAGCGGGCGCTGTTTCTGGTCGAAGAGGGCTTCGAGGGCGTGTATCTCCATCGAGCCGGCGGCCGGAATCCCCTGCAGAGCGACACGATGATCGGCAAACGTCGGCCGCTGCACGCGCTCGCCTCGGGAAAAGCCATCCTCGCGGAGTGGCCCGACGAACGCATCGAGGAGTTCGTCGAAACCACTGCCCTCGAAGAGTTGACGGCGAACACGATTACCGACCGGGACGCGCTGTTCGAGGAACTCGAACAGGTCCGCGAGCGGGGTTATGCGACCAACATGTCAGAACATATGGACGGCCTGCGGGCGGCTGGCGTGCCGGTGTACAACCACGAGGACGACCTCATCGGCGCGTTGAGCGTCTTCGGGCCGAATGGCCGGGTGAGCCAGGACGACATCGAATCGACGTACCCCGATCTGCTGGAACGGAAAGCCAGCGAGCTGAAGATTGACCTCACGTACGATTGAGAAGTACTGTTTCGTGTCAGCGGGGCTGTTCCGTATACCGGAAGAGATTCGACGGCCGCCCTACTCGAACGCCGGAATGCCGGTCAGATCGTGTCCGAGGATGAGCGAGTGGATGTCGTGCGTCCCCTCGTAGGTGTAGACGGTTTCGAGGTTCGTCAGGTGCCGCATCGGGGAGTAATCAGCCGTGATGCCGTTGCCGCCGAGCATCTCGCGGGCCACCCGTGACTGCTCGCGGGCCATCCGTGCGTTGTTGCGCTTGGCCATCGACACCTGTTCCGGGCGGAGGTCGCCGCGTTCCTTCAGGTCAGCGAGCCGGTGAGCGAGCAACTGGCCCAGCGATATCTGGGTCGCCATCTCCGCGAGCTTCTCCTGCTGGAGCTGATAGCCGGCGATCGGTTTGCCGAACTGCTCGCGGTCGGTGGCGTACTCGTGGGCGGTCTCGAAACAGTCCATCGCGGCCCCCACCGTCCCCCAGGCGATGCCGTAGCGGGCCTGTGTGAGACAGGACAGCGGCCCCTTCATGCCCTCGACGCCCGGCAAAACGTTCTCCTCGGGGACGCGGGCGTTCTGCAGGCCGATCTCGCCCGTAATTGACGCGCGCAGCGAGAGCTTCTCGTCGATCTTGTTCGTCGTCACGCCGTCGCGGTCAGTCTCGACGAGGAAGCCCCGCACGGGGTCGCCGTCGGCGGACGTGACTTTTGCCCAGACCACTGCGAGGTCGCTGATGGGCGCGTTCGTAATCCATGTCTTCGAGCCGTTCAGGACGTAGCCGTCGGCGTCGCGCTCGGCCGTCGTCTCCATCGCCGACGGGTTCGACCCGTGTTCGGGCTCGGTCAGACCGAAACAGCCCACCCGCTCGCCGCTGCCGAGCGCCGGCAACCACTCCTCCTTCTGGGCATCGCTGCCGTAGGCGTGAATCGGGTACATGACGAGCGCACCCTGAACGCTGGCCATCGAGCGCAGGCCGCTGTCGCCGGCCTCCAGTTCCTGTAACAAGAGGCCGTAGGCTGTCTCGCTGAGTCCAGGCAACCCGTACCCGTCGAGGTTCGGTGCGTAGAACCCGAGTTCACCCATCTCGGTGATGAGGTCCGTCGGGAACGTCCCGTCGATCCAGTGCTGGCCGACGTCCGGTTTGACTTCGTTCTCGACGAAGTCCCGGGCCGTGTCACGGACCATCCGCTCTTCCTCGCCGAGGTCGCCTTCGAGACCGAGGTAATCGATCATATAGGATCTGTGGCCGGGGTTCAATTAAGCGTTTGCCTGCTGCCAAAGTGCTAAAAGTCCGTAGCGCTGTCGACAGCATGGAATGTCACAACCAGATAGCCAGACGGCGTGGAGCCAACTGTACATCGACGGCGAGTGGCGCGACGCCGGAGCGTCTGATACGATTCCGGTGACTAACCCCGCGACGGGCGAGGAAATCGCGGCGGTGCCCGCCGGGACAGAGGGGGACGTCAACGACGCCTATCAGGCCGCCGAAGCGGCCCAGTCCGACTGGGCGGCGCTGTCGCGCGAGGAACGCAACGAGTACGTTCAGGCGATGATCGGGGTGATGCAGGAACGACTCGACGAGATCGTCGAACTGCTCGCGACGGAGTCAGGCAGTGTTCAGGCCAAAGCGACTGCCGAGGCCAACTTCGCCATGGCGGACTTCCAGAGCGCACTGGAAATGGTCCCGCCGGAGGAAGAGGTCCGCGATTCGATGTATCACGAAGATAAGGACCATCACATCGTCCGCGAGCCCGCTGGCGTCGTCGGGATTATTTCGCCGTGGAACTTCCCGCTACACCTCACGACGCGGGCGCTCGGTCCCGCGCTCGCACTGGGGAACACCGTCGTCATCAAGCCCGCGACGGACACGCCGATTACCGGCGGGCTCCTGCTGGCCGACATTGCCGAGGAAGCCGGTCTCCCGGACGGCGTCGTCAACGTCGTCACGGGCCACGGCTCCGACATCGGCGACCGGATGGCCGGCCATCCGACCGCCCGCGTGATGTCGTTCACCGGGTCGACGGCGGTCGGCAGGTCTGTGGCCAGTCAGGCCGGGGACGCGCTCGCCCTCCCGGCGCTTGAACTCGGTGGCAACGGACCGTTCGTCGTCACCGAGGACGCCGACATCGAGGCAGCCGCCAAGGCCGGCTCCGTCGGTGCCTTCGGCCATCAGGGACAGGTGTGTATCTCGATTAACCGCCACCTCGTCCACGAGGATGTCTACGATGAGTACGTCGAGAAGCTCGTCGAACACGCGGAGTCACTGACTATCGGGAACCCGCTGGACGAGGACGTGGAGTTCGGCCCGATCATCAACGAGAGTCAGGTCGACCAGCTTACCTCGTTCATCGAACAGACTGTCGATGCCGGCGCGACGCTGGAAACGGGCGGCGAGGTCGAGGACCTGTTCCTCGAACCGACCGTCCTCTCGGGGTGTACCAACGATATGTCCGCGGCCTGTAACGAGCACTTCGGCCCCGTCGCTCCGGTCATCCCGTTCGAGTCCGACGAGGAAGCTGTCGAACTCGCCAACGACACCGAGTACGGCCTCGCCGCGGGCGTCTACAGCGGTGATATCGAACACGGTCGTTCCATCGCCGACCAGATCGACGCCGGGATGGTCCACGTCAACGACCACCCGATTCAGGACGAACCCAACGCCCCGTTCGGCGGGATGAAAAACTCCGGCCTCGGCCGGTACAACGGCGAGTGGATCATGGACGAACTGACCGAGACCAAGTGGATCTCCGTCCAGCACGAGGAGCGCGACTACCAGCTGCTCTGAGCTGTCGGTAGCTCTGTCAGCGGCGTCGCAGAAATCAACGCTGGCCCCGAACCGGCTTAGAACTCGTCGATGACGGGGATACCGACCGTCTCGTACGCACCCATCGACGAGAGGGTGGCCGGCACGTCTTCGAGCACGAGCGTCTCCCCGACAATCTTCGACGGGTCGAGCGTCCCGGCGTCAATCAGTCTGAACAGCTCGTCGTAGCGAACCGGCGGCATCCCGTAGGAGCCGTGGAAGTCGATTTCCTGCAGGGTCATCGTATCCACTGGGAGAGAGATTTCGCCGGCCTCCTCGTCAGTCGTGAGGCCGACCTGAACGTGGGTGCCCTGCTTGTCCAGTGACTCGACAGCGTTGCGACACGTCTCGGCGATGCCTAGCGCGTCGATTGCCACGTCGGCCCCGCCGTCCGTGACTGCATGGACCTCGCCGGGGACGTTGTCCGCCTCGGCGGCGTTGATTGTCGCCGCCGCGCCGAGGTCCCGCGCTCGGTCGAGTTTGCCCTCCTGTACGTCGACCGCAATCGGTTCGGCCCCCAGCGCGTCGGCGATGTGGACCGCCGAAAGCCCGACGCCGCCACAGCCGTGAATCGCGACGGCGTCGCCCGGCCTGAGGTCCGCCCGGTCGGTCAGCGCGTGGTACGCCGTCATGAACCGGCAGCCGAGCCCGGCCATCTCGGTGAAGTCGACGGCATCCGGCAGCGTGACGCAGTTGAAATCGGCTTCGCGGACGGGGAACGCCTCGGCGAACGCCCCCGGTGCGGCGTCGAGGAATCCGAGCGGCATCGATGTCTCGCAGATATTAGCGTGCCCGCGCTGGCAGTACTGGCACGACCCGTCGCCGAGGTGGAACGGGACCGTAACGCGGTCCCCCTCGGAGAACTGTTCGACGTCTGCACCCACGTCGGCGACGACGCCGGCCGGCTCGTGGCCCAGAATCTGCCCGGGCCCGGTCTGGATGCCGAACCACTCCCAGTCCCCCTGCCAGGCGTGCCAGTCACTCCGGCAGACCCCGCAGGCTTCTGTCTCGATGACGACCTGATCCGGCTGGGGCTCCGGATAGGGCACGTCCTGAATCGTGAGCGGTTCGCCGTGCTCCTCAATGACAGCTGCTCGCATACCGCAAGGTGCGCAGGGCTAGCATAAATACTTATCCGCCATTGGACATGAGGTGGCTGATTCGGCAGCGATAGCTGCTCGCGACCGAGGCCGCCGCCGATACTATTTTGACAGCCGGAATGCCCCGCCGCGCTTCAGTCGGGTTACGTCGCCGGAGCGTTCTCGGCGACGGTTTCGATGACCGACTCGTCGACGTACTCGTCACGGAGCGTCTGCTTGGAGAACTTCCCGGTCGCGCCCTTGGGAATCCCGTCGACCAGACGGATGGCGTCGGGGACCCACCACGACGGGTACGACTCGGCGACGAGGTCTTTGATCTCCTGGCGCAGCGCGGCTTCGTCGGACACAGCGTCGCGTGTGACGACGAACGCGGCGGGGCGCTCGTCCCACCGCTCGTGGGGGACCGGGACAACTGCGGCTTCGACGACCTCGTCGTGGCCCATGACGGCGTTTTCGACCTCGACGCTTGCTATCCACTCGCCGCCGCTCTTGACGAGGTCGTCCATCCGGTCGACCACGTCGACGTACCCCTCCGGACTCACCCGGACGATGTCACCGGTCTTGAACCAGCCGTCGTCGGTGACAGCCTGTTCGGTCGCGTCGGGGGCGTTGTAGTACTCCTGTGTAACCCACGGGCCGCGCATCCAGAGTTCGCCCAGCGACTCGCCGTCCCAGGGCACTTCCTCGCCGTCGGTGTTGACGACTTTGAACTCCAGGCCGGCAATCGGAAGCCCCGCGGAGTGGCTCCGCAGGTCGAACAGCTCCTCCTCCGGAAGGTCCGCCAGCCCGGGCTTTGGCTCGTAGGCGTGGGTGACCGGCGACGTTTCGGTCATACCGTAGCCGGAGATGAGGTCCACGTCGAACTCCTGCTTGTAATCCTCCATCAGTGACCGCGGCGTCGCGGACCCGCCGCTGGTAAAGTACCGAACCGACGAGAAGTCCACGTCGCTCTCGCGGGCGTACTCCAGCAGGTCCATGAAGACGGTCGGGACCGCTGCCGAGACGGTCACGTCCTCTTCCTCGATGAGCCTCGCCAGGTCCTCGGCCGACGGGTTTGGCCCGGGGAGGACCGTCTTGGCTCCGGCGGCGATAGTCGTGAACGGGCGACACCAGCCGCTGACGTGGAACATCGGAACGTACGTCAGTTCCACGTCGTCGGTCTTGATGCCGACCTCGCTGGTCATCAGCGACATGACCTGTGTCCAGTACATCTTCTGGGTGTACTCGACGCCTTTGGGCTTGCCTGTTGTCCCGGACGTGTAGCACATCCCCGCGGGCTGGTCCTCGGGCAGTTGCGGGAAGGAGTAGTCCGGGTCGCCGTCGGCGATGAACGATTCGTAGTCGACGACTGGCCCCAGCGACGTCTCCGGTACCTGCTCTCCCATCACGATGTACTGCTCGACGGAGGCGAACGCCTCCTCGTCGTACGCCGCTTCGAGCTTCTCCAGCATGACGGGGTCGACGATGAGGATCTCGTCCTCGGCGTCGGCCACGATGTGCTGGATGTGCTCGTCGGGGAGGAGGAGGTTAATCATGTGTACCTGCGCACCCATGCAGGCGACGCCGTAGTAGGCCTCCTGATGCCAGTGGTTGTTCCAGGCGAAGGTCCCGACTCTGTCGCCGCGTTCGATGCCCGCCTGTTCGAGCGCCGAGGCCAGTTTCCGCACGCGCTCGGCGTACTCCGCTATTGTGTATCGGTGAATCCCCTGATGTGTCCGCGAGACGATCTCGCTGTCGGGGAACACGTTTTCGCCACGCCACAGGAACGACCGGAGGTTGAGTGGTGCACCACCTGGCATACTCCGTGTCAACACACACCGATATGTTAAAACTAGCCCTGCCAGGCCCGATGGCTTGGCAATCCCAGTGCGTCGCCGGCGATGGCTGAAACTGTGAACTAGCGGTAAATTTATACCGGAACCATGTGAAGCGACCCCATGCAGCGACAACGGAGTGATATCCAGTGAGCGAGTCCGTACTGCTCTCCATCACCGACGGCATCGCCACGCTGACGCTGAACGAACCGGAAACACGGAACGCACTCACACAGCCCGTATACGACGCCTTGGAGCGCCACCTCGATACCATCGAGACTGCGTCCGATGTTCGATGTGTCGTCATCGAGGGCACCGGCGAGTCGTTCTCGGCCGGCGGCGACATCGAGGGAATGAGCGAGCGGCTCACGAACGACGACCCGACCGACGACGCCGTCAGCGAACTGGCTCGTCGGACCCGCGACACCATCGCCAGGGTCGTCGCACTGCCGGTCCCGACCGTCGCAAAGGTCGACGGGTCGGCCGTCGGGGCCGGCGCGAACCTCGCTATCGCCTGTGACATCCAACTGGCGAGCGAGTCGGCCAGCATCGGCTTCGTGTTCCGGCAGGTCGGCCTCAGCGTCGATGCCGGCACATCGTATCTGCTTCCCCGCATTGTCGGGACGAACGTCGCAAAGGAACTCGTATTCACTGGCGAGATACTGGATGCCGAGCGAGCC
Source organism: Haloarcula sp. CBA1115 (assembly GCF_000827835.1). Lineage (NCBI taxonomy): Archaea > Methanobacteriati > Methanobacteriota > Halobacteria > Halobacteriales > Haloarculaceae > Haloarcula > Haloarcula sp. CBA1115. The sequence goes on from NZ_CP010529.1 coordinate 1,027,965, forward strand.
GCAGAACTGGGCCTGTTCAACCACGTCTACGACGCCGAGTCGTTCGAGTCCGAAGTCGCGGCGACTGTCAGCCGCATCGCCGATGGGCCGACCGTCGCCCTCCGGCACTCGAAGCGACTGCTTCAGGACGGGCTGGAGAAGTCCTTCGACCGCGCCCAGCGCGATGAGGCGACGGCTCAGGGCATCGTCTTCGAGACGGCCGACCACGAGGAGGGTGTCGAGGCGTTCCTGACCGACCGCCGGCCGGAGTTCGTCGGACGATGACACGACCCGCAGTTTTTCATGAGATGGACGCGAAACGACGACCATGACTGAACGCAGCACCGACTACTACCAGCGGCTGGTCGACGAAAGTGCGCTCGAAGAGTTCCTCGCGAGGGAGATAGGCCCGGCCGAGACGTTCGACGTTGCGCGCCACGAACAGGGCCACTCCAACGAGACGCTGTTTGTCACCTGGGGCGACCGGGAACTGGTTGTCAGGCGACCCCCGCCGGGCCAGACCGCCGAGACGGCCCACGACGTATTACGGGAGTATCGCGTCATCGACGCGCTACAGGACACAGCCGTGCCGGTCCCACCGACGGTGACGGCCTGTGACGACCAGACGGTCATCGGCAGCGATTTCTACGTCATGGCCCGCGTCGAGGGGACCGTCATCCGAGACGAAGAACCGGAGCGCTTCACGAACGACGATGCCCGAGAGGCCGTCGGCACCGAACTGGTGGACACCCTCGCGGCCATCCACGAAGTAGACCCCGAATCCGTCGGCCTGTCCGACCTCGGCCGTGCAAGAGGGTATGCGAAGCGCCAGGTCACGCGCTGGGGGAAACAACTGGCGTGGGCGTTCGAGCGGACGGCCGAATCCCGAACCATCCCTGAACTGGAGCGGGTTGGCTCGTGGTTACAGGACGAGTGCCCCGACGACCATCCGGAGACACTGGTTCACGGCGATTATAAACTCGACAACGTGATGTTCGGCCCCGGTGCTGACCCCGAACTCGCCGCTGTCTTCGACTGGGAGATGGCGACACTGGGCGACCCACGGGCCGACCTCGGCTGGCTGCTCTCGTACTGGCGCGACGCCAAGGACCCGAAGCCGGAGATTCCCGACCTCGCGATGGAGTTCATCGAAGCGCCGGGGTATCTGACCCGGCAAGACCTGGTCGACCGCTGGGAAGCCCAGACGGGCCTTACTTTCGAACACGAGCGGTTCTACCGCACGCTCGCCGTGTACAAGCTCGCCGCTCTCGGCGAGATGTTCTACCGCCGCTATCTGGAAGGCAACGCCGACGACCCGTTCTATCCCCTGATGGAGAACCGCGTCCCGGCGCTGGCCGACCGCGCGATTCGGATTATCGAGGGCGACGAACCGCTCTGAAAACGAAGATAGACGATTGAGATTATCTGCCGGGCGAGTGGACGGTTTTTCTGAAGTGGATTGAAACAGCCAGAAAGCCCCGACTGGCTGATGACACCGTGACCAACACCACCAGCCACGATTGCTGCTAGGGGGATGATTGATATGTGTTGCAGTAGACACTACGCGTATGCGAGCAGAGCAGACAGAGATAGCGACAGTTGCAGTGCTCGGTGCGGGAACAATGGGTCACGGTATCGCCGAGGTCACGGCTATCGCCGGCTACGACGTCGTGTTGCGTGACATCGATGCAGACATCGTCGAAGACGGCTACGACGAAATCGAGTGGTCGCTCGAAAAGCTCGCCGAGAAGGGGCGACTCGACGAGGACCCCGACGACGTGGCGGCGCGGGTCGCGACGACGACCGATCTGGAGGCGGCGGTCAGCGACGCGGACCTGGTCATTGAGGCCGGGCCGGAACAGCTCTCGGTGAAGCAGGACATCTTCGAGTCCGTCGACGCCGCCGCGCCGGAGGACGCCCTGCTGGCGACCAACAGCTCCTCGCTCTCGATTACGAAAATCGCCCAGGCGACGGAGCGGCCGGAATCGGTGCTGGGCCTGCACTTCTTCAATCCGCCGGTGAAGATGGACCTCGTCGAGGTCATCTACGGCGAGGCGACGACCGACGAGACGGCCGAGGCCGGCTACGAATTCGTCGAGTCCATCGGCAAGACGCCGATTTACGTCCGCAAGGACGTGCGCGGGTTCGTCGTCAACTCCGTCCTCGGGCCGTTCATGAGCGAGCCGGCCTGGATGGTCTCGGCGGGCGAGGCGACCATCCGCCAGGCCGACGCCGCGATGGTCCACGAGCGGGGCTACCCGATGGGGCCGTTCGAACTCGGCGACCTGACCGGCATCGACATCGGTTACCACGTCCGGAAGGAGGCCGGGACGCCGATTCCGCCACTCATGGAAGAGAAGGTCGAGAACGAGACCCTCGGCCGCAAGACCGGCGAAGGGTACTACGAATACGACGACGGCGACGGGCCGGACTACGGTCCAGAGGACGCCGACGGCTTTGACCATCTCCGCGTCGAGTCGGTGATGGCAAACGAGGCCGCGAAGCTCGTCGGCGACGACGTGGCGACGCCGGAAGCCATCGACACGGGGATGCAACTCGGCGCGGGCTTCCCCGAAGGGACCTGCCGACGGGCCGACGACATCGGTCTCGACACCGTCCTCGACAAGCTCCGGACGCTCCACGACGAACACGGCGACGACCGCTACGAGCCGGCCGACTACCTCGTCGAACTCGTCGAGGCCGGCCATACCGGCACGGAAGCGGGCCGGGGCTTCCACGAGAACGACACCGGCGACGGCCCGGGCGACTACCACACCATCAACTGGGCTCTCGACGACAACGGCCTGCTGGAAGTGGAACTCGACCGGCCATCGCGGATGAACGCCATCAGCGAAACGCTCGCCGACGAGGTCGTCGACCTGCTCTCGTCGGTCGATGATGACGAAGTCCGAGCCGTCGTGTTCGAAGGGGCCGGCGACCGCGCCTTCTCCGCCGGGGCCGACATCTCCGGCTTCGCGGACCGTGACCCCGCACAGACTTCGGAACCGACGGAAGTGTTCACGACCGTCGCCGAGTACCCGCGGCCGACGTTGGCGCGCATCGACGGCTACTGTCTCGGGGCGGGCCTGGAGCTTGCCCTCGCCTGTGACCTCCGGCTGGCGACGACCGACTCGGAGTTCGGCTTCCCCGAAATCACGCTCGGCCTGCTGCCCGGGGGCGGCGGGACCCAGCGCGCGATTCGGATGTTGACCGACGCCCGAGCGAAGGAACTGGTCTTCCGCGGCGAGCACGTCTCCGCCGAGCGGGCGGCCGACTGGGGGCTCATCAACCGGGCCGTCGACGCCGACGAGTTCGACAGCGTGGTTGGGGAGTTCGTCGAGGACCTCGTCTCCGGGCCGCCGATTGCCCTCCGCAAAGCCAAGCGCGTGATGAACGAGGGGGCCGACGAGAGTCTCGACGCCGGCCTCGAAATGGAGAGCCAGGCCTTTGCGCTCCTGTTGACCACTGACGACGTAGCGGAAGGGACGGCGGCCTTTGCGGCCGACCGCGAACCGGAGTTCGAGGGGCAATAGCGACCCGTTCCGCTGGCGGCCCGCGTTCTACTCCCGGTAGCGACGGACTGGCTCCAGTTCCTCGCTGTCCACGTCCTCGAACGCCTCGCGGGCGATGGTACGCAGGTGAACCTCGTCGGCCCCGTCGACGATGCGGAACGTCCTGACCAGTTCGTAGAAGTCCGCCAGCGGGAGGTCCCGGCCGATGCCGTTGCCGCCACAGAACTGGACGGCGGTGTCGATGGCGTCCTGCGTCGCCCGCGCGGCGAACACTTTGCTCATCGACACCTCGACGCGGGCTTCATTGCCGGCGGCGATGGCGTCCGCGGCGGCCCGGACCAGCGCCCGCGCGGCCTGAATCTGTGTCTCCTGTTCGGCGATTTCAAAGCGGACGTGCTGTTTGTCGGCCACGGAGTCGCCGAAGGCCTGCCGTTCGGTGGTGTAGGCCTTGGCGATGGACAGCGCCCGCTCGGCCATCCCCGAGAAGCGCATACAGTGGGTGAGTCGCGCCGGGCCGAGGCGTTGCTGGACGTGCTGGAAGCCGTTGCCTTCCTCGCCCAGCAGGTGCTCCTCGGGGACGCGAACGCCGTTGAACTCGATTTCGGCGTGGCCCTTCGGGTCGCCCTGGCTGCCCATGTGCGGGACGTTCCGAACGATGTCCACGCCGTCGGCGTCGGCCGGGACGATGAACACTGAACACCCTTCATACGGGTGCACGTCCTCGTCCGTCCGGGCAAAGACGAGCAGGATGTCGGCGTCGACGCCACCGGTCGTCCACCACTTGTGGCCGTCGATGACCCACTCGTCGCCATCCTTCTGCGCCGTGGTGCGTATCATCTTCGGGTCCGAGCCCGCGCCCTGCATCGGCTCCGTCATCGCGAAGCCGGACTGTATCTCGCCCTCGACGAGCGGGTCGAGGTACTCCGATTTCTGGAGGTCCGTCCCTTGCATCTCCAGCAGGTGCATGTTCCCCTCGTCGGGCGCGTCCACTCGCATCGCAATCGGGCCGAGGAGGCTTCGACCCGCTTCCTCGAACGTCGGCAACACGTCCCGGAAGTCATAGCCCATGCCGCCGTGTTCCTCGGCTATCTGGGGGGCGTACACGTCGTACTCTCGCGCGGCCGCGCGGAGGTCACGAACTGTTGCGTCGGAGATAGTCGTCCCGCCTGCGAGTTCGCGCTCCCGCGGAATGACGACCTCGTCCATCAACGCTCTGGCACGCTCGGCAAGCGTAGTCGCAGCCTCGGAATCGGTGAACGATATCATGGCACACTTTCGTTCTCGTACGTCGACAGCATAAGTGTTGGAGCACAGCGAACGCGTGGTCGGCCGTTTATTTTCCGGAATCGTGTTCCGGTACGTCATCACGGCGTCCCCACCACGACACCGAGCGTCGGCGGTAGTTTCATACCCGGGCCAGTCCAAGCCGCTGCCGTGAGCGAGAGTCCAGACGTCGAGGCCGTCTTCTGGGATATCGGGGGCGTCATCCTTCGGATGGAGTCCGTCCGGGCGGCCCACCGCGAGTTTGTCGAGCAGTTGTGTGCGGAGTATCCAGTGGCCGTGGATTCCGACACGGCCCTCGAACAGTGGCGGTCGGCCCTCGGAACGTACTTCGGCGAGCGCGACGGGACGGCGTTCCGGCCGGCCCGCGAGGGCTACCGGCTGGCAGTCGACGAGATTCTGACAGTCAGCCCCGAGGAAACTAAGTGGGAATCACTGTTCCAGAGCATCCGCGACGAACGGGTCGAACCCAACCCCGACGCCATCGCAGCCATCGAGGTCTTGGCAGACGCGCCGCTCCATCAGGGCGTCGTCAGTGACGTGGACGACGACGAGGGCAAGCAATTGCTTCGGGCTTTCGGCGTCTGGGACGCGATGGATTCGTACACCGCTTCGGAGGCCGTCGGTCGAACCAAGCCGGACCCCGCGATGTTCGAAACGGCGCTGGGAAAGGCCGGAGTCGCACCGGCACAGGCCGTGATGATCGGTGACCGCTACGAGCACGACATGGACGGCGGGACGGAGGCCGGACTGTGGACGGTCGCCTACGGGGCTGAGGACGGACCCGCCGTGGATATCGCGCTCGACGACCTCCGGGAATTGCCGGACTGGCTCGGAATCTCGGCCGGGGAGTGACACCGCAGTCCCAGCCGTCGGTACTGGTCCCGGCGCTCAGATGTCGGGCGTCTCTTCGAGCCGTGGGACGCCGGCGGCGGTGATGGTCTGGCCGACGATGTACGACGACGCCGGGCTGGCGAGGAACCGCGCGATGTCGGCGATTTCCTCGGAGAGGCCGATGCGGCGCTCGACGGCCTCGCGGTCGATGTTGTCGGCGCTGACGCCCATCTGTGACTCGACGCCCGGCGTGGCGACGAAGCCCGGTGCGATGCAGTTGATCCGGATATCGCGGTCAGCCCACTCCGCCGACAGCGTCGACGTGAGGTTGCTGACGCCGGCCTTGGCGGCCCCGTAGTGGCTCATGTACGGCGCGCCCTGTTCGCCGGCGACGCTGGAGAGATTGATGACCGCCCCGCCGTCGCCGTCGGCCAGCGCGTCGCCGGCCGCCTGCGTGCAGTGGTAGGTCCCGTGGAGGTTGATGTCGACGATGGTCTTCCAGCCGTTCTCGCTGATGTCGTCGAACCCGGCCATGAAGCTCGCGCCGGCGTTGTTCACGAGCACGTCCAGCCCGCCGAACTCGTCGACGGTCGCCTCCACCAGCGCCTCGACGGCCTCGCGGTCTGTCACGTCGCATTCGATAGCGACCGCCTCGCCGGGCCGGTCGCTGTCGTTGATCTCGTCGGCGACGGGGCCGACGTTGTCCTGCTCGCGCGAGCAGACAACCACGTCGGCCCCGTCGGCAGCGAACTCCTCCGCGATTGCTCGGCCGATGCCGCTCGATGCGCCCGTGATAATCGCCCGCTGACCCTTCAGGCTAAACCGCTCCGTGTGTGGCTTTGACATCGCTTCTGACATCTCGGGCATCCCCAATAAAGCTACGTCCTGAGCCCCCTCTGCGGGATTCCGTTGAATATAGTTGAACAGCCAGAACAGGCTGAGGTGCTTCGTATCTTTGCGGTGGTGGTGAGAACGACCGGAGAACCCCGGTACCATTAACACCGGCGCGGGACACGGTGACGACGTGTATGTCCAGCAACAGTAGCAGACCGCAGTCCCGGAACCGGCAGATGCGGACGCGGCAGTGGCGACCAGACCAGAAACCGAAGCGTCGTTCCGCAGTCGCTTGCGAGGGACGGTACGATGGCCGGTGAGTTCGAAACCGTCGAGGTTGGCGAGGGATTCACCACGTCGGGGCGAACCATCACCGAGGCCGACGTGGTCAACTTCGCCGGTGTCAGCGGGGACTTCAATCACCTCCACACGAACGCAGAGCGGATGGCCGACTCGGGGTACGGTGAGCGTATCGCCCACGGCGCACTGGTGTTTTCAGTCGTCACCGGACTGCTGTGGCAGGCCCGCGACGAGGCCGAAAAGCGGCACATGGTCGCGTTCTACGGGCTCGACCGCCTCCGGTTCGTCAAGCCGGTGTTTCTGGGGGATACGGTTCACGTCGAGGCCGAGATCGTCGACAAGGAGCGGCGAGACCACCCGGTTGCGACGGGCGTCGTCCGGACCGAAGTCACCGCGCTGAATCAGGCCGACGAAGCCGTCTTCTCGGCCGAGTTCCTGACGCTCCGGCGGTAGACTGTGCGGTCTCCCAGCCTCGGTGCAGTCTTACAGCACGCGGTCGGCGATGATGTTCTTCTGAATCTCGCTGGTCCCCTCGTAGATTTTGGTGATTCGGGCGTCGCGGTAGTACCGCTCGACGTTGTGGTCGGTGACGTAGCCCGCACCGCCATGGACCTGAATCGCCTCGTCGGCCACGTCGACGGCGTGCTCGCTGGCGAAGAGCTTCGCCATGCTGGCCCACTTCGTCGCAACGTCGAGGTTGTCCTCGTCGATGGCGCTGGCAGCGCGGTAGGTGAGCGACCGCGCGGCCTCGACGTTGGTCGCCATCTCAGCGATCTTGTGTTCGATGGCCTGAAACTCGCTGATCGGCTGGCCGAACTGCTCGCGCTCGTTCGCGTACTGAACTGAGTCGTCGATGGCGGCCTGAGCGGTGCCGACAGCCTGTGCGGCGACATTCGCCCGACCGCTCGCGAAGAAGTCCATCAGCTGGTAGAAGCCAGCGCCCTCCTCGCCGACGAGGTTCTCCTCGGGCACGCGAACGTCGTCGATGATGATTTCGGCCAGATCTGACGCGCGGATGCCGAGCTTGTTGTCGATTTTCTCGGCCTGCAGGCCGTCGGTATCCGTCGGCACGAGGAACGCGCTGATGCCCTCGTGGCCGGCGTCGGGATCGGTCTTGGCCATCACGACCATCACGTCGGCGACGGTGCCGTTGGTAATCCACATCTTGTTGCCGTTGAGGACCCAGCCGTCAGCGTCGCGCTCGGCGTAGGTCTCGATGCCGGCCACGTTCGAGCCGTGGGCGGGTTCGCTGATAGCGCTGGCACACGCCGACTCGCCGCTGGTGATTTTCGGCAGCCACTCCTCTTTCATCCACTCGTCGCCGTACTTCTGAATCATGCTCGACCCGAAGCCACGGGAGCCGATGGCGCTCCCGATACCCGGGTCGGCCCGCCAGAGTTCCTCGGTGACGACGACGCCAGTGAGGCTGTCCATCCCCGCGCCGCCGTACTTCTCGGGGACTTCCGGCGCGATGAGGTCGTACTGTGCCGCCTGCTCCATCAGTTCCGCCGGGTAGCGCTTCTCCCTGTCGCATTCCTTTCCGAGCGGCTCGATCTCGTTTTCGCCGAATTCACGCACCGCTTCTCGGACTGCCGTCTGCTCGGCCGTCAAGCTAAACGCCATATTCGATGTGTGACGGCCACCCAGATATAGATTTGGTCGAATCCTCCCGCATCTTTAATGTGTATGGTTTGGAACGTGGTACCACCCACCGAGGGTAAACCATGGCAGACCCAACGAGCACACCCAGCGACAGCAGCACAGCATATACCAACAGCATCGGTCGGCGGTCATTCATCAGAGCGGCCGGGGCGAGCACGGCGCTTGGACTGGTCGCCGGCTGCAGCGGCGATGGCGGCGGTGGTGGAGAGAACCCCAATGGAGGTGGAGGCATCTCCGAGACGGTCACCATCGGCCACCTTGCACCGCTGAACAACCCGCTCGGCGTTGGCTCGAAGCGGTCGGCGGAGATGGCGGTCGCCGAAATCAACGACGACGGTGGTATCGCCGACCAGACCGTCGAACTCGTTACGAAGGACACGCGGGCGTCGCCGTCCGAGGCGCGCACCGTCGCAGGCGAGTTGGTCCGACAGGAGGAAGTCGACGCCATCGTCGGCACGTTCTCCAGCGAGGTGACCCAGTCTATCATGGACCTCGTGTCGGAGTTCAATACGCCGTTTCTGGTCACCGGCTCCGCCGCGCCGAGTACCGTCACGGAGTTCGTCGCGTCCGACTACGAGCGCTACAAGAACACGTTCCGGGTCGGGCCGGTGAACTCCCACTTCCAGGCGGAGGTCATCAGCCAGTACGCCGGCCACCTCTCGGACCGCCACGGATGGAACACGTTCGCTGTCGTCGCCGACGACGCCGAGTGGACGACGGTGTTCCGGAACCGGCTGGTCGACCTGCTGAAGGAGGCGGACTTGGACGTGCCGATGGTGAACGGGCTGGCAACGGATACTACCTCTTTCGGGTCGGTGCTTGACGATGTGGACGCGGCGGGTGCGGACGCGATGTTCCGCTTCTTCGCACACATCAACGGCGGGCCGATGGCGGCCCGCTGGGCACAGGGCGAGTACGAGTTCGGCATCGAGGGAGTGCACGTCGCGTCGATGCTGCCGGCGTACTACCAGCTCACCGAAGGCGCGGCGGCCTACGAGACGACGACACAGTCCGGCGCGGCGGGTGTCACCGACATCACGTCGAAGACGGTCCCGTTCACGGAGGCGTACATGGAGGCGTACGGCGACGCCGATGACCCGCCGAGCAAGCCGATGTACATGGGCTTTGTCACCTACGACGCGATACACGTCTTCAAGAACGCTGCCGAGCGCGCCGGTACCGTCGACCAGGAGAACAACCTCGATACAATTGTCGACGCGCTGCTCCAGACTGACTTCACCGGTGTGGCCGGGCAAATCCAGTTCTACGGGGCCGACGAGACGTACGCTCACGACCTGCGAGAGGAGCGAGACGGTGACGGCGTCATCACGAACTACCCGCTTACCCAGTGGCGCGAAGACGGCTCGCTCGAATGTGTCTACCCGGAGGGCTTGCAGACAGCCGAACACGCCGCGCCGCCGTGGATGGGGTGAACGATGCTGGGCGACATTGCCAGCGTCATCGTCGACGGCGCGCTCATCAGCGCCGTCTACGCCCTGATCGCTATCGGCTTCACCATGGTGTTTGGCGTCGGCGGCGTGTTGAACCTCGCCCACGGTGCGCTGATAATGGCCGGCGCGTACACCTACCTGAGTCTCGTCTCGGACAGCATCCTCGCGAGCGTGACGCTGCCTCCGATAGTCGCGTTCCCGCTCACTATCGTCGTCGTCGGCCTCATCTCCTACGGCCTCTACGTCGTGTTAGTTCGGACCATCGAGGAGAACGTCGTCATCACGTTCCTCGCGACCATCGTGGTCGCCATCGCCTTCACCGAACTCGTCACGCTCGTGTTCCACGCGCAACCCTACCAGTACAGCGTGGTGCCGGGCGTGCTGCAGGTCCAGGCGCTCGGGACCCGAATCCTGTACGTCGAACTCGCGGCCTTTGTCGTCTCGTGGGTCGCGATGGGGCTGCTCTGGTACTACGTCACCAAGACCGACAGCGGGCGGTCGATACGCGCCACCTCGATGAGCGAGCGCGGAGCCATGCTCACCGGCGTCGACGTGTCAGGCGTGCGTGCCCGTACGTGGCTCGTCGCGGGCGGCCTGGCTGGCATCGCCGGCGTGTTCCTGGGCGGCATCGGGGCGGCCGAACCGACGATGTGGCTGGAACCGCTCGCGCTCGCCTTTATTATCGTCGTCGTGGGCGGCATCGGCTCGATCAAGGGGTCGGTCGCCGCGGCCTACATCGTCGGCTACCTGCAGACGGCGACCGGACAGTTCCTCGGACAGAGCGTCCGCGGCATCATGTCGCTGGTGGTCCTCGTGGTCGTCCTGCTGGTGCTGCCACAGGGCCTGTACGGCACGGAGTTCGTCCATGAGTGACCGAGAGCAGACCGGCCGAGGTATCGGCCGGCTCGTTGGCCGCGCCGAATCGGTCCTGAGAGACAGCGTCCTCCCGCAGGGAGCCGGCGTCATCGGAGCGGTCGGCCAGCCAGCGGAGCGGCTGCTCTGGCCGGTCGCCGAGCGGTACAACCGGACACTCGGCAAACGCTTCGGCGAAATTACCGGCCTGCAGTTGTTGCTGTTGCTGGTAGCTTTTGGCGGTCTCGTCACCGCGCCGCTGTGGGGCCAGGACTACCTCAGACCGCTCACGCTTGGCGCGGTCTGGGCCGTCTTCGCGATGGGCTGGGACATCCAGAGCGGTTACACCGGCTACATCAGCTTCGGCCACTCGGCGCTGTCGGGGGCGGCCGGCTACACCACCGGCTTGCTGGTGCTCCATCTGAATCCGGAGCTATCGCTGTTTGTCACAGTCCCGCTGTCGATACTCGCGACGACGGTGCTGGGTCTGGCCATCGCCGTCCCCTCGCTCCGTCTCCGTGGCCCGTATTTCTCGCTCGTCACCTTCGTCACCGTCCTGCTGTTCTACCGGCTGACAAAGGCCCTGAGCCACTGGACGAACGGCCTGCGGGGCATCCGCGTCGACGTGTTCACCTACGACCTGACGCTGCAGTACTACATGGTCGTGGTGCCGATGCTCGCCGTTGCGGCCACACTGACCTACGTCGGGCGCTCCGATGTGGGGACCGTGCTGGTCGCCATCCGCGAGAACGAGGATGCCGTCTCCGCGGCCGGCTTGGACCCGACGAAGTTCAAGCTCTGGTCGTTCGTGCTGAGCGCCGTCCCGATGGGTATCGGCGGGGTCCTGCTCGCCCACGTCAACGCGGGCGTCGACCCACAGACGTTCGTCATCGTGGACAACAGCATCCAAATGATAGCGATGGCAGTCATCGGCGGCATGAGCTCGATTCTGGGACCGCTCGGCGGCGCGTTCCTGTTCGTCGGACTCCGGGACGTGTTCCTCGTCGGCCTTGGCGAGGAACTGCGCTGGCTCGCCCTCTGGCTGCTGGTCCTCCTCGTGCTGGTGTTCGCCCGCGACGGACTGTTCCGTCTCCTCTGGCGTGCACTCGGCGCGCTGGGAGGTGACCGACGGTGACGCTGCTGTCGGTCGACGGGCTGGCCAAGCAGTTCGGCGGCCTCGTCGCCGTCGACGACCTCTCCTTTGGCGTCGAGAGCGGCGAGATACTCGGCCTCATCGGCCCCAACGGCTCCGGCAAGACGACCGTGTTCAACTGCATCATGAGCATCTACGCGGTGACCAGCGGAACGGTGCGCTTCAGCGGCACAGATATTACGGACGACAAGACACACCAGATTGTCAACCGTGGACTGTCGCGCGTCTCTCAGGAGTCCAATCCAATCGGGTCGATGACCGTCCGAGAGAACATCGAGCTGTTCACCTTCCCCAACAGCGTCCGCTCGTTCGACGGCGGCGCGAGCGACGAGGCAATCGCAAGCTACGCCGCCCAGGTCGATATCGAGGACGCTCTCGACGACGACCCCGGCTCCCTGCCCCACGCCGACGTTCGCCGCCTCGAAATCGCGAAGGCACTGGCGACGGAGCCGGACCTCCTCTTGCTCGACGAGCCCTTCGCCGGCTTGAACCAGACGGAGGTCCGGCAGCTTTCAGAGCAGTTCGAGTCGTTCCGCGAGCAGGGCATCACCATGGTCGTCGTCGACCACAACATGCGCGGCCTGATGGACCTCGTCGACCGGGTCGTCGTGTTGCACAACGGCCAGAAGCTGGCAGCCGGTGACCCGGCCGACATCGTCGGTGACGAACGGGTTCAGGACGCCTACCTCGCCGGGGAGGTGAACGCGGTCCAATGAGCGACCCGCTGCTCGAAGTCGAAGACCTCGACGTGTACTACGGCAAGTCACAGGCGCTAGACGGCGTTTCGCTGACCGTCGAGCACGGGGAAATCGGCGGCATCGTCGGCCCCAACGGCGCGGGGAAGACGACCCTGTTGGACGCCGTCGCCGGCTTCCTCGACTACGACGGGACGATTCGGTTCAACGGGCGAGACGTGGCCGACCTCGACCCCCAGCAGTTGGTCAACGACGGCCTCGTCTACTGCACCGAGGATCGCGACCTGTTCCCGTTCTTCTCGGTGCACGAGAACCTGCTCATGGGTGCGCAGTTCCGCGAGGACCGCGATGCCGTCCGGGCTGACCTGGACATGGTGTACGACCTGTTCCCGCGGCTCGACGACCGCCGGGACCAGGAGACCCAGACCATGAGCGGCGGCGAACAGCAGATGCTGGCCGTCGGACGTGCGCTGATGGGCGACCCGGAGCTACTCGTCCTCGATGAACCGACGCTCGGACTGGCTCCTGTCATCATCGACGACATCAGCGAGGCCATCGAGACGCTGAACGGTCAGGGTCAGACGCTCCTGCTCGTCGAGCAAAACGCCACGTTCGCACTGCGCCACGCCCACCGGCTCTCACTGCTGGAATCCGGCCGGGTCGAGCTCAGTGGCTCCGCCGCGGAGTTCCAGAACAACGACTACATCACGGAGGCGTACGTCGGCATCCACTGAGCGAGCGCTGGCGAACCGAATCCTCGGACGTGTTAACACTACGTCCGTCGTCGACTGCCACTCGTGCAGTCGCACTTCGCTGTCGGCGGTTCGTATTCTCGAACAGATGCCGAATACAGTGAAAGCAACGGGTGGCCAGCCATCGGACTACACCGCCCCGCGAAATGGGCGCATATATAGCTGTACGCGCTTGCCGCGGTCTCTTATGATGACGGTTCATTGCCGGCAAACGCAGAGCGCACCGGGAGCAAACACAATCGATGTGTTGCTTGTTCCGTATACTGAAACTGACAGTGTTCCACGGCACTGTGGCTCGCCGATAGCCCGGTCCAGCGGGAGAAACAGGGACTTCTCAGTACAGTGGAATAATAACCGTACTTTTGTTATCTAGTAGGACAAGCGAGGGCAGACTGCCCGAGCGTGTGTCGCCCGTGGGAGCGGATACACCGGTCCGGCGGCAGGGTTACCAGTTGACGTGGACTAGTTGACTGCCACCGGGCCAGGCTTACGCTACGACGCAGGCGCTTTCGATATCATTCGACCTATCCGAACGATCACAACAGGGTAGTGCGTCTTTGGTGGTGTGATATTACCGAGACCACGGTAACAGATTTGGTCAGAGGTATAGATCTAAATATTCGATATGTATTCAACTATTCCGATAACTGAGAGTTAGGTAGAGATATCGACTGCTGAATGAACGGTTTTGGTCTTATATTAGACCGAAAAAGTGCCCCCGAACGTGGTTATAACTACACATATTGGAGAGACAATAACACCCATACAACTCGCTTTTGCAGTGAAACAGCCGGTAGATGCGTCTGTTGTAACAAATATGGAAACGTATTTCTACAAGTGTGCATATATTTGTCCCTATGGGAGACGAAGAAGACATCGAAGACGAGACCGTGTCAGTATCGATGGAGATATCGGGGAATTACGACGAAGTCATGTCGAAACTGGCAACAGAAGACGAGGGGTCGACGTCGCTCGTCTCGCTACTCGACGACCTCGAACAGTTGCTTGACACGGTGGTCCGTATGGACGGTGGGACACGCAGTGCAATTGCCCAGCAGCTGCCCGAGGATATGGCCGTCTCCTTCGACGCTCAGGCGGTCGTCGATACGCTTCAGGTGCTCGAACGCTACGACCTCGTTGTCCTCGAAGGCAACACCTGGAAGCCCGGTCCGAAACTCACCACCGAAGAGTGATTCACCACAGTCCGGCCGGTAGCGGGTGGCTAGTTCGCCGGAACCGGTCATGATGACCGGAGCCAACGGCTGTAACACCTTCCGGAGTACCAGTTTCGGTGTACAACGGCGATAGATTTCCAGTTGACGTGACCGAAGTGCAGTAGCGTCCCCCTGTCGCCCAGTCTGTCCACTGTCACCACGTAAAGAGCTGTATAACAAACATCGGATCGCACGGAAGACTGTGTGCGAGCACAGTGCGTGCTCGTACTCTCCCGACGCCCACCGTCCCATGCTCCCCTGTACGGGACGGTTTCACGCCGGGTTTGCCCACCCGGCATCGGCCTTCGACGTCCGTTCGATCCGCATTTCTCGAACAGTTCTGTCACGCAGGCGATTACCAGCGGTGGTGGACGTCGTCGAAGACGTACGCCTCGTAGATGTCACGTACCGCGCCGTGGACCTGATTCGAGAGCGGGTCCATCTCGCTGACTGCTGCGTTCGCCCGGACGTGCTCCGGCGAGGTCGAGCCGGGGATGACGGTCGACACCGCGTCGTGGTCCAGAATCCAGCGCAACGCCATCTGGGCCATCGTCATCCGCTCGGGGACGTGCTCGCGGAGGTCGTCGACGGCGTCGAAGCCCGCGTCCACCGGGAGGCCGGCGAAGGTTTCGCCGCGGTCGAACGCCTCGCCCTCGATGTTGAAGTTCCGGTGGTCGTTCTCGGGGAACTCCATGTCCCGGGAGAGCTTGCCAGTCAGGAGTCCGGAGGCCAGCGGGACACGGACGATGACGCCGATGTCGCGGCGCTTGGCCTCCTCGAAGAACAGCTCCGCGGGTCGCTGGCGGAACATGTTGAAGATTATCTGGACAGTCTCGACGCCGGGATACTCGATAGCTTTCAGTGCTTCCTCGACGCGTTCGACGCTGACGCCGCAGTGCTCGACTTTCCCCTCGTCTTTCAGCCGCGCCAGGGCGTCGAACGTCTCGGGCCGGTAGTAGGCGTCTGTCGGCGGACAGTGCAGTTGCAGGAGTTCCAGCGTGTCGACCCCGAGGTACTCCCGCGAGCGGTCGACGTGCTCGGAGAGGTTGTCGTAGTTGTAGCGCTCGGCCGTATGGGGGTCGAGTCGGCGACCGGCCTTCGTCGCGACGGTCACCTCGTCGCGGACCTCGCGTTCGTCGAGCACGTCGGCGATGCGCTGTTCGCTGAAGCCGTCACCGTACACGTCGGCGGTGTCGATGAAACGGACGCCAGCATCGAGCGCGGTCCGGATCGTTTCTCGGCCTTCCTCCGCCGAGACGTCGCCCCAGTCACCACCGATATTCCAAGTCCCAAGTCCGACAGCTGTCACGTCGTACCCTGTCGTCCCTAACTGTCGTCGGTTCACGTATAGCCGTACCGTCGGCGGTCACTTGGTGGCTGTGGTACGCGGCACCAATCTAAAAAAGGGCAGTGTAGCCCGATAGCAGGCAGTCCGGTGGACGTGCCAACGTGGACGCCGGGGGCTACGTGAGCCACTTCGTCCGGCGGATGTCGTACGCACCGCAGTCCGGACACGAGTGGTACTGAACGTCGAACGACGCCTGGCACACCAGACAGGTGTACCGGCGTCTCGGTTCCTCCCCAGGGGACACGGCGTTATCGAACAATCCCATCGACGACCACACACTCCCTTCGCAGTACGAGAGTAAAAACAGGGCAGATCGTTCATGCACATCATATCGTCGCTGTCTTGCGGTTACGATTATGGGGGAGGGTGGTGTCCGCTGGTGACTGGCAACACAAACGTGATCTTTGAGAGAGGTTTTTGGAACGGGAGGTTGTCGTCCCAGCGAAGTTGTGAAGCCGACCTTGCCCTGACCAGAGAGTCGTGACCGCGGATTTTAATGCCCAGTCACCGGGTAACACACGGTATGGATGAGGCACCAGCTGTCGGTGAGTTGACACCACCGGATCGAACACTGATGGGTCCCGGCCCGAGCGACGTCCACCCGCGCGTACTCAAGGCGATGAGCACGCCGCTGGTCGGCCACCTCGATCCCTCGTTCATCGAGATCATGGACGAGGTCCAGGACCTCCTCCGGTACACGTTCCGAACGGACAACAAGTGGACGATTCCGGTCTCCGGGACCGGCTCCGCGGCGATGGAGGCCGCCATCGGCAACGTCGTTGAACCGGGCGATACGATGCTCGTCCCGACGAACGGTTACTTCGGCGACCGGATGGCAAGCATGGCCGAGCGCGCGGGCGGCGACGTCGTCACCGTCGACGCCCCCTGGGGCCAGCCGCTCGACCCGGCGGCGGTCGAAGCGGCATTCGACGAACACAGTCCGGACGTGTTCGGGTTCGTCCACGCCGAGACCAGCACCGGCGTCCTCCAGCCGTCCGTGCCCGAACTCACTGATATCGCCCACGCGAACGACGCGCTGGTCATCGCCGACAGCGTGACCTCGCTGGGCGGCGTCGAACTCCGCGTCGACGAGTGGGGCATCGACGTGGCCTACTCCGGCCCGCAGAAGTGCCTCTCCTGTCCGCCGGGCGCGAGCCCGCTCACGCTCAACGACGACGCGATGGACAAGGTCCTCTCCCGCGAGTCAGAGGCCCGCTCTTGGTACCTGGACATCTCGCTGCTGGAAGGGTACTGGGGCGAGGAACGCGCCTACCATCACACGGCCCCGATTACGAACGTGTATGCGCTCCGTGAGGCGCTTCGCCTCGTCGCCGAGGAAGGCATCGAAGAACGCTGGGACCGCCACCTGCGCGTCGCTGGCGCGCTGAAAGCCGGCGTCGAGGGCATGGGACTTGAGATGAACGCCCCCGACGACTTCTGGCTCCCGAGCCTGAACACCGTCCGCGTGCCCGACGGCGTCGACGACGGCGCAGTCATCCAGCACCTGCTGGACGAGTACGACCTCGAAATCGCCAGCGGTCTGGGCGCACTGGCAGGCGACATCTGGCGGATCGGCTGCATGGGCCATTCGGCCCGACGGCAGAACGTCAGCTACCTGCTGACGGCACTGGGCAACGCGCTCGGAGAGCAGGGCGCGACCGTGGACGTGGACGCTGGGCTGGCGGCGATGAGCGAGCGGTTCTGACGCTGTACTGAGCCGTCCCCGACGATTTTATTTCACGGATCTGCTGGAACAGGGTTGTCTCACGTAGCGCCGTTGTCCGAAGTCATGCGACAGACCAAGTCCTGTTCACAGTCACTCGACACCGACTGAAAACCAAGTCCGCCCTCCCCGATTTGAACGGGGGACAAGTCGATCTACAGTCGACTGCTCTACCAGTCTGAGCTAAGGGCGGTCGACACCCGAAAATACCCCGCCGTCCAGACTTAAGGATTGTTATTCGTAGAGGGTGCGCCGAACGGTCACACGACGCGGAGTGACACACCGGCTGGTGTCAGACACGTCTGACCCCGCTTCCGATCTTCCGATAGGCGGACCGAAACGGTCTACGAACGGTGTCCGACCGAACAGAGATGTATCGCGTCATGCCGGTAGCTGACGGGCGTCAGACAGCGCGGGAAGATTAAAATACCAGCCTGTATAATACCCTCATCGAGCCCGATGAGTAAGATAACGTTCCGTGCTGACGACGACCTCATCGACCAACTCGAGGCATTCGACGCCTCGAAGAGCGAGGTCATGCGCGAAGCACTCCGGGAGTATCTCGGAGACGCGTCACCGTCAGCGTCGGAACCACCGTCGGCGGCGTCGGAGTCCGTGACCGACGCCGAGACGATCGACGAGCTCATCGAAGACCGCGTCGACAGTATCATCGCCGACCGGCTGCAAACGCGACAACCGCGCTCGCAACCGCAGGATGTCAACGTAAACATCTCGTTAGACGGCGTAAGCGCGGGGGCAGCGAGCGCCGAAACCGAGCAACAGCGCGCCGGCGGCCGAGGGGAAAGCACCGAGAGCGGACGGTCCCACGACGAAAGTCAAACGTCTGATACGAGCGGGCGTAAGACAGAAGCGGAAACACGGGACAGAGCCGAGACGGAAGAACGTAAGACGTGTGCGCAATGTGGTGAAAACTTGGGTTCTGACCACGTTTACTGCCCGAACTGCGGTGAGAAAGCGTCCCGCCGGGTGTTCTGTGACTGCGGCGATGAACTCCGGTCGGACTGGGGATTCTGCCCGGGTTGTGGGAGACGAACGCCTGCGGCGGATGTCCTCGACCAGACCTAAACCAGCGTTTGCACGCGATAGACGCGCTCAGACGCCGTAAACGGGAAAGTGTATGACACTGCCCGTAAGTTTTAATACATCAGGGTCAGTGGTTTATTCTGCGTAAGACGGTCGTCTTACACAGCGACGAACGCGAGGGGATGCCGCCCTCGTACTGCGGTTTCGCTGTGTAAACACTCGTGCGGGGCGTAAACAGGTCCCGTCCGGGCCGTCTTACCCAAGGGGAAACTACCAAACATGGAGCGTGTGACACTACGGATTCCGAAGCAGCAGATTGAAGAGGTCGAACAAATGGTCGAGACGGGCGAGTACCCCAATCGGAGCGAAGCGATTCGCTCGGCGGTTCGGGAGATGCTCGCCGAAGAAGGCTCCGAACAGGCCTCCGAAAAGAAGCGGTCCTGGGCCAAGGTGTAACGATGCAGGATATCGTCAACGAGGCCCTCGAACGCGACGAGCAAGAAAAGAAGAAGATGTCCGACGAGGACGTCGACGGGTTCGGAGACCCGCGCATCGTCATCGTCGGCTGTGGTGGCGCCGGCAACAACACGGTCAACCGCCTGTACAACATCGGCGTCGAGGGCGCTGACACCGTGGCCATCAACACGGACAAACAGCACCTCAAGATGATCGAAGCCGACACGAAGATTCTGGTCGGCAAGTCCCTCACCAACGGCCTCGGGGCCGGCGGTGACCCATCGATGGGCGAGCGCGCGACGGAGATGGCACAGGGGACTATCAAGGAAGTGCTGGGCGACGCTGACCTCGTGTTCGTCACCGCCGGCATGGGTGGCGGCACGGGGACTGGCGCGGCCCCGGTCGTCTCGAAGATTGCCAAGGAACAGGGCGCAATCGTCGTCGGCATGGTGTCGACGCCGTTCAACGTCGAGCGAGCGCGGACGGTCAAGGCCGAGGAAGGCCTGGAGAAGCTCCGCAACGAGGCGGACTCCATCATCGTGCTGGACAACAACCGCCTGCTCGATTACGTCCCGAACCTGCCAATCGGCAAGGCGTTCTCCGTGATGGACCAGATCATCGCCGAGACCGTCAAGGGCATCTCCGAGACCATCACCCAGCCGAGCCTCATCAACCTCGACTACGCCGACATGACATCCATCATGAATCAGGGCGGCGTCGCGGTGATGCTGGTCGGCGAGACCCAGGACAAGAACAAGACCGAGGAGGTCGTCAAGGACGCGATGAACCATCCGCTGCTTGACGTCGACTACCGCGGTGCGAGCGGTGGCCTGGTCCACATCACTGGCGGCCCGGACCTCACGCTGAAGGAGGCCGAGGGCATCGCACAGAACATCACCGAGCGGCTCGAGGCCGACGCCAACGTCATCTGGGGCGCGCGGATTCAGGAAGAGTACAAGGGCAAGGTGCGAGTCATGGCCATCATGACCGGCGTCCAGTCCGCCCAGGTACTCGGCCCGACGACCCAGAAGCAGGCCAACAAGTCCCGCGAAGCAATTCAGGAAGTCGGTGACGACACGTCCTTCGACGCGTCCGACAACGTCGAAAGCTTCGACAGCCCCGCCCCGAACAGCGGGAGTCAGAACAGCGGCGGTCGAACCACCGGCTACAGCGAGACCGACGGCGGGCAGGACCAGCGCGAGAAGAACAACGGACTCGACGTCATCCGGACGAACAAGTAGCGACGTCCGCGGTTCTTCTTTCGGTTTCTCGGTCGTGAGCGACGCCTTTACTCAGCGGTGTCTGACAGACGGACTTCGGTCAGACCGCTTCCAGCGCGTCCAGCAGATTGCACTTCCGGCAGAGGTCCCGCGCCGTCGGTGCGCCGCAGTTGTCGCACTCGCCGTAGTCGGTGTCGCTGTTCTCGCCGCCGTAGGTGTCGGCGGCTAACGCGGCGAGTTTTTCGTAGCCGGCCATAATCGAGTGGCGGGTTCCGGGGTGGTTCTCTTCGAGGCCAAGCATGAGCTCCTGTATCTCGCCGCGGTAAGCCTCCTCGGCGTGGGGACATTCGGTGATGTGCGCCGGGAGATCTTCGAACCGGGCGTACAGCGCGACTTCCTTCTCCGGGATGTCACGGAGCGGCTTGGCCCGTGGGATGTGGTGGTCTTGCGCCTCACGCGTCTGCTCCGTCGGTGCGTCGGCGGACGAGTCGAACGGTCCCAGCGACGCTTCGAAATGCTTGGCGATCTGTGAGATATCGCCTTCGAGGAAGTTCATCAGTGCCGTCTCGGCCTCGTCGTCGAGGTTGTGGCCGGTCAGCAGTTTGTCCGCGTCGAGTTCGTCCGCGTACTTCGAGAGGAGGTCACGGCGGAACACACCACAGTAGGCGCAGGCGGCCATCCCCTCGGGGTCGTCCTCGACGACGTCGTCCATCTGGACGCCGAACTCCTCGGCATAGGAGACGGTGACGTGTTCGATGCCGAGGTCGTCGGTCAGTTCCTCGCAGGCCTCCAAACTCGCGTCGCGGTATCCCTCGATGCCCTCGTGAATAGAAAGGGCGACCAGTTCGATGCGGGGGTCCTCGGCGAACGTGTCGTGCAGAATCTGCGTGAGAACGACGCTGTCTTTGCCGCCCGAAAGGCCAATTACCCATGTCTCGGGGTCTTCGACTGTGGCGTCGTCGGACACGAGCCCGTCCTCGCGGATGCGACGGCGGACCCGTTTCGTGACCGCTCGGCAGAGATGAGACTCACAGAGGTGAAGCCCGGAATAGGCCGCATGTAACACCGCGTTCTCGCCGCATTTGTCGCACTCCATCGTGACGAGTAGTCGTGGCCGCAATGGTGAGAGGGTTTCGTCTCGGCCACGACAGGCCAGGTCGTACCGAATCGATCACAGCCACACTCACAGCGTGTCGGGGCCGTGCTGTAACGCGTCGAGGACCATCTCGACGGTGTCCTCGCGGCCGCTCGACGAGAACAGTTCGTGGCCGCCGTCGTACAGCCGGATGCGGTCGGCCGGCAGGCGCTCGCCGACGGCACGCGGGTCAACGACTGTGTCCGTGAGCGAGCAAAACGCCGCGGCGGCGTCCCGGGCCGGCGGCAGCGACCGCTGGGCACGAAACACCGTCCGAAGGAAGGCGGGCGAAACCGACGACGGAGCCTCCGCGAGTTGCTGGGCCGTCGCCAGGTCGCCGATAGCATCGGCGTCCAAGGTATCGATAGGGATGAACGGTTTCGTAATCGGGAGCGATGCGATAGCGTCGAGTACCGGCCCCGGAACCGGAAAGTCACTGTCCCACCAGGGGCTCAGGTACACTCGATTGCCGATGCCATCGGCGTCGATGTGGGCCGCTGTCAGCCCGCCCGCGCTGTGGCCCAGCAGGTCGAACCTGCCGAGGTCGGCGGCGTACTCCTGAACCGGACCGACCCACTCCCGCCGGTAGTCGGTGATGTGTGTCGGCAGTTCGACGGCGTGGACGCGGTATGCCGCCGCAAGCTGGTCGACGAGCCACTGGACGTTCCGGTGTCGGCAGCGGTTCCCCCACCCGAGGACGAGCAGGCAGTCGCGGGCAGCCCCCTCGTCGTACACGCGAATCTGCATACGCGACGTTCCCGCGGCGGAGACATAAGCCCGGGTGAACGCCTGACAGCCGCCCGTCGTGTTGCCGGCGTGGGTAGCCAGTTGGTGCGCTCAGGGCCGCCACGATAGCCACGCCCCGTGTGGCTCGTAGTCGACGAGACGTGTCGTTTCGATGCCGTCATCAGTCCAGCGCCTCCAGTCCAGCCTCACCGACTCGCCGCCCGACAGGTCCCGCTGACCGGTGAGCCAGTGCAGCTGGCGCTCGGCCATTTGCGCTTCGAGCAACGCCGTCAGCGCCTCGCTCAGTTCCGCCGGGACCTGATACAGCACGAGCGTGTTGACGACACAGACCGGGACGTCGGACGGAATCTCGTCGAGGACCGGCGGCAGGTCATCGAGCATGTCGCCCTCGATAAGCTCGGGTGGGTCGTCGCGTGCAACCGTCAGCGCACCGTCTAAAACGGCGCGCCGCGCCCCGTGTTCGGGCCAGACGAGCGCGCGGAGCCAGTCCCTGTCGGCCTCGTCGGTCACGTCGAGCGGATTGCGGTCGATGCCAACCCGGGAGTGTATTTCGGGGGGTGTGTCCGGAAGCGGCGGGTCGCCACGTCGGACGCTGCTCCCGATGGTGACCGGCGAGTCGCTGTTACCCACTACGCAACCGTCGTAATCGTAGCGGTAGCGGTCGAACAGCAGGTTCAGGCCGGCGCTTGGCCCGAGCTCCACCAGCGCAAGCGGCCCGTCAGCGGCGCGGGCCACCCGTGCAATAGCCGGATAGAGGACCGCGCTACGCCGCACTGCGTTCGTCTGCGTGCGCCGGGTCCGCAGGAGCGGTCGGATATCGTCGGCACGGTCGAGACAGAACTCGCGGAACGCTGGGAAGCACCCGTCATCGGGGTCGTGTGCCGTCTGGGTAATGCTCGGGTAGTACTCGGCCAGCCGGTGGTTGGGATGCCGGTCGAGCAGGTACTGCACCGCAGCCAGCAGGAGATGCGGGGCCTGGCGACTTTCGGGAACGGTCGCTGCGATGTCGAGGATATCGCTGTCTTCAGCCGCCTCGCGGCAGAGATGGGCGTACAGCGGGGAGGAGTCCGCGGCCCACGTCGCCAGATCCCGGAACTGCGTCTGGAGGGATGACATAACGGCGGAGACACCGCACTGGCAGATGAGTGTTCGGCTCCCGGTAGATACTATTTAGACCGTCACACATGTAGCTGGGCCAATGAGTCTGTGCCGGCAAAACGAACTCGGACGAGTCACAGTCCTCACCGCGACGAGTGGGTACGGGATACTCTCACAGGTGGGGCGTCATGGGAACTGAATCCGCGGACGTGGCCGTCATCGGAGGCGGTGTCGCCGGTATGAGCACGGCCGCACGATTGCAGGCAGACGGCTACTCGACGGTCGTTCTCGAACAGCACCACAGCGTCGGTGGTTGTGCGGGCTACTACGAGCGGGCGGGGTTCCGGTTCGATGTCGGCGCGACGACACTCGTGGATTTCGTCACGGGGGGTGTCGGCGGCCAGCTGTTGTCGACTGTCGGCTTCGAATCCCCACCAATGGAGAGACAGGACGCCTACGACGTCTGGCTGCCGGACCGGACAGTGACGCTGTACCGCGACCAGACGGACTGGGACGCCGAGCGGCGTACGAAACTCGGCGACGACAGGCGACATCTCGCGTTCTACGACTTCATCGACGATCTCTCGGCGCGGCTCTGGCGACTCACCAGAACAGACGTCAAGATGCCGATACAGAGTGTCGGCGATCTCGTTCGGAACGCCAGTGCGGTCGGCCTTCGGGACCTGCCGCTGGCCAGATATCTCCGCTGGACGATGGCCGACGCGATGCGCGCCCACGGCGTGTACGACGACCGACCGCTCCGAGCAGTCGTCTCGATGCTCGTCGAGGATACGGTCCATGCCACGCTCGACGACGCGCCGCTGTTAAACGCCGTCCTTGGAATGACGATCCGTCGGACAGGGCTGGGCCGGGCGACCGGCGGGATGTACGGCTTCTGGGAGTCCTTCGTCGACCAGTACACGGACATCGGCGGGCGAGTCGAGACCGGTCGAACCGTGACTGCGGTGACCGGCTCCAACAGCGGCTTTCGCGTGGACTCGGCGGCTGGTCCGGTCCACGCAGACCAGGTCGTCAGCACTGTCCCAGTTCCCGTTACCAGAAGCCTCGCACCGACGGTCGTCGGCGACAGACTCGACGACTACTGTTCGATGCTGCAAGCCCACGAGGGGAGCGCACTCGTGCTGTTTCTCGGTGTCCCGGCAGCCGAGGTCGACAGCCGCGAGCGGACGCACCACCAAATTCTGCAGGCCTACGACGAGCCGCTGGGCAACGGGAACAACATGTTCGTCTCCGTCTCCGCGCCGGGTGACGACGTGAGCGCACCGGCAAGGCACCGGGCAGTCATGCTATCCACCCACTGTGCAGTCGAGCCGTGGCAAGGCCTTGACGAGGCGGCCTACGGGGAACAGAAGGCGGCCGCTCGCGAGCAACTGTTGGCGGGCGGCCGGACCGTCTATCCCGACCTCGGGACCGACCCGGTCGTCTCCGAGGTGGCGACGCCGGTCACCTACGAGCAGTTCACGAAGCGACCCCGCGGGGCTGTCGGCGGGTACAAGCAGACGCGGGCAAACGCGAACCAGGGGGCTGTGCCACAGAACATCGGTATCGAGGGGTTCTACCTCGCGGGCGACACCACCTGGCCGGGGCTTGGCACCGTCGCCTGCGTCAAAGGGAGCAAAATCGCGGCCGATCACGTTCGTCGGTGAGCATCACAAGGTGGCATGGCGAGCCGCAACGCGACGGGCGCGGAGAGTCAGCGTTTAGGCCGCCCGACCGGTAGAGGGGACAATGAGTATGGACCGTCCGGAGGCAGTCGAGCGCGTCGAGGAGATCGTCACGACGGTCGAAGCGGAGACGATGCCGGTCCCGGTCCGGGAGGTGTGGGTGTACGGCGACGTGGCGCTCGGGCTGGACCCGGTCGAGCGACTGGACGTGTACGTCACCAAGGACATCCTGTTCAAGGACGCGCCGGAGCGCGCCGAGGAGTTCCAGCGCAGTCACGGCGTCGACGGCGTCGGCAAGACCGTCCGCGCCGCGTGGGCCGACGAGCATCCCGAGTACATCCGCGCGAACGCCAACGGCCACGCCGCGCCCGAAAAGTGCCTCGCCGCCCACCTCCTGAACGACGACGAGCCGGTCCATCTGGAAGTGTGTAACGCCTCCTTCGAGGACAACGTCACCCAGCGGCTCAAGGGGGCGAAGATGCGAAACGACTACGAGCAGATTCTGGACCCGCGCGGGGCCTGCCTGTGGCTCGACGGCGAACGGTCGCCGGAGGCGTTCCAGAAGCTCCGTGACAACGAGTTCGTCTTCCCGACGCTGACCCAGTCGCTGTCGATGCTCGGGATGGACGAGACGGAGGCCGGCGACGCCGCCGACGCGGTCAAAGAGTACCGGGCACAGCAGGAGGGAGCGACGGTTCGGGGCGACGTGGTGTAGGCGGTCGCCGCCGGCTTTGGTAGGCCGATTACTGCAGCCAGGGCGCGGCGACCGTCGAGAATCGATGTCCGCAGGCGGGACATTCGACGAGCCCCGAGCCGCGCTCGCCGTCGTCGACGGCAGCGAACCGGCGGCTCCAGGTAACGTGTCGGCACTCCGGACAGCGGCGGACGAGCGGTGGTATCATGTGGAGACGCGAATCGGTACGTGTCGTCCGTAGCTGCTCGCCCCGCAAGGGTCTATCGGCGGGTGCCATCGCCCCGCGCGGAACCGCTGGGCGCGAACACAGCCCATGACAACTACAACGCGGTTTTGAGCGAACAGAAGGAATACACCCACACCACGGGAAGGGAATCGTATGCAACGGACGCGACGAGCGACCCTGGGACTGGTCGGTGGCATGGCGATGGGTGCCCTGAGCGGCTGTCTCGCGCCGGGCGGGAACGGCAGTGGGGACGGCGGCACGGAAACACGCACGCATCCGTCGCCGGGAACTGCTCCCGACACCGAGACCGACGACGGAGCCACCGACACCGAGACGGAGGACGAAGCCACCGATACCGAAACCGACGACGAAACGCCGACGGACACGCCGAACAGGCTGCCCGGCGACCTGGACCGGGTCGATACGCCGCCGTACGAAATCGAGGACATCGAATGCAACATCGACGACTCCGGCGAGGGCGACCGCGACCCGCTGTATCTCTGTGCAAACATGCCGGCCGAGCCGTCGCTGTCGTTCGAGCAGGCGTCGACGCGAGGGACGCTGTTTGCCGACGAAGGGCTGGAGTTCGTCGAAGACAACACCGACGACCAGCTCTACGCGACGCTGCTGACGGATGCGGACGACATCGAACGGTTCGAAAACGACAGGGGTGACGCCTACAGTCTCGCCGCCGACACCGACTTCGAGAGCCACGCCGTGCTCGTCGTCCAGACCGGCTGGGGGTCAGGGTCGATTCTCCCCCACCTGAAACGCATCGAGGAGACGGCGGACGGCATCCACGCGTTCGGCTGTTACACACAGCCCTGTGTCTACACCAGCGATTTCACCGCCCGGTCGACGGTCGTCAGGTTCGAGCGCCCGGACGCACTCGACAGCGGCGTCGTCAGCCTGACCGTCGACCCGTCGACACGGTACAACGTGGCGACGGGCGAGGACGTAGTGACAGTCGACCGGTCGGAGTGACCCCCTGATTCTTTGCGACCTGCCGGTGAAGCGACAGCTATGGCAGCCCTCCCGATTCGAACCCTCCACGTCCTCGCGATGGCGGTCCTCGTCGGCGGCACGACCCTCCTCTGGTACAGCTATCGGAGCGGCGCTATCGCTTCGCTCGCGCCCGCGCGACAGTTCGAGTGGCTGTTCTGGGCCGGCGTCGGCGTGCTCGTGTTCACCGGCGTCGGCAACCTCGGCACGCTCGGGCCGCCAGGACCCGGAACCGATTGGGGACGAACCCTGCTGGCGAAACTCATCGTCGTCGTCGCCCTCGTCGTCGGGTCGGTCGTCCGGACGCTCCTCCTCGTTCAAGCCAGCGACCGCGAGGCAACATCCGGTGACCTGTCCCCAGCCCTTCGGCGAACGCTTTCGCGGGCCTACGGCGCGACAGCGGCCGTCCTCCTGAGCATCGTCGTCCTCGCGGAGGTACTCGCGCATGGCTGAGGACCAGCGTGAGCGGAGAGGTGAAAGCGAGATAGCGACCGGGACCGAGACCGAGCCAGCGTACACCGCGGAACGGGCCGACGCGCGACGGGTATCGCTCGTGACGTGGACGCTCGCGACCTTCGACACCGCCCTGTTCGTCCTGCTCGGCGTCCTCGCCGCCCACGCGAGCGGCGGCCTCGCCGACCTGCTTGCCGGGCTGAACACCCTCGTCGGCGTGGCCGTCTTCTGCTACCTCTGGGCGCTGTTCGTCCTGGCGGTCCGATGGGTTCACGGCCGGGTGGCGCTTGACTCGGCAGGAGTCAGCACGCTCGTCCTCCACGGAGTTGCGGCCGGCTGTGCCACCGGCGTCGCGTTCCTGCTGGGTCTGTTCGCGGTGGCACTCGTGCCGACGCTACAGAGCGGCGGGGTCCGACTGCAGGCGGTGCTGCTTGTCTTGCTCATCGGGGCCGGTGTCGCCGCTGTCGTCGGCGGCGTCGTCGGACTGGTCGCCAGCCTGCTGGACGGCGCAGTCTACAGACTGGCGGGCTATTTCCTCCCTGAAGCCGAGAACGAGCAGGTCACTGAACCTCGCCGACGGTAACGAAGAACGGGACCGTCTCGCGGCGTTCGTAGGCCTCCGCTTGCATCTGCTCGATTACGTCCCGGCCCATCGACCGCCAGCGCTCGCGGAGCGCGTCGTACTCGGCGGGCGTCGCATCGCCGTTGAGAATCGTCTCGCGGTTGTGTGCCAGTCCGGTTCCAGTGGCTTTCCGCTGGGCCGCCTGCATCGCCGCGTCGTCGTAGGGCGGCTCGATGCGCTGCTCCTGGTCGTACTGCGTCGTCGAGACGACGGACAACCCCGCGTCGCGGAACACGTCGGCGGCGTCGCTCCCGAGAGTGACGTCCGTCCGCACGCCATCGAGGAACAGCCGGCGAGCGCGGCGGGCCAGTGTCGGCTCCGCGTCGACGGTCGACTCGACGGTGACGGCGGCGTTGTTCGGCTCGATGGCGGCCACCCGGTCGGTGGCGACGCGGGCGAACTCCCGAACCGCGACCTCGGGGTCAGGGAGGTTGATGAGCAGCGCCTGACACACCACCAGGTCGAAGCTGTCGCCGGCAAAGGGGAGCCGCGTCGCGTCGCCGCAGACGGTCGGGTCGCCGGCGGCGGCCAGCAGATCCGTATCAGCGTCGAGGCCGACGACCGTTCCGTCGGTCTCCTCGCGGAGGACACGGGTCAGTTCACCGGTCCCACAGCCCACGTCGAGGACGCGCTCGCACTCGCCTAACTGCAGGTCCGAGAGCGCCTCGCGGGAGTCGGCCCACATCCCCCTGCGGGTGGTTTCGAGGTAGTCGGCGGAGAACCTGCGCACAGTTCCTCAGAGTCGAGTCGCCCCCAAAAGTACCGCGGTCGAACGCGCTCGAACTTCCCCACAGAGTCGAGAAGCTCGGATACGCCGCGCTCGATAGCGACGTCTATTCGCCGCGGAGTTCCGTGACGCGCTCGATGTTCCAGGCGAAACTCTTGCCGTTCTCGGTCGGCGTCTCGAGCACCAGCGGCACGTCGCGGATGGCGTCGTGATTGACGAACGCGTGCATGCCGTCCTCGCCGATGTGGCCCTCGCCGATGTGGGCGTGTTCGTCCTTGTTCGTCCCGCACTCGTGTTTCGAGTCGTTGAGGTGAACGCAGGCGAGGTCCTCGAAGCCGACGACCTCGTCGAACTCCGCGAGCGTCTCGTCGACGGCCCCGGGCGTCGAGAGGTCGTAGCCCGCGGCGAACATGTGGGCCGTGTCGAGACAGAACTCGATGTCCTGGTCGGTGCGCTCCCGAACCGTCGCGAGATGCTCGAACTGGCCGCCGAGTTTCGTCCCGCTACCGGCGTCGGACTCGACCAGCACGGTGACGCCCTCGGGGATGTCGAGGTCGTCCAGCACGCTCGCGGCGTTGTCCAGGCCGCCGTCGACGCCCGCGCCGGTGTGAGCGCCGAGGTGGACGTTGACGTACTCGATGCCCAGCTTCGCGGCGGCGTCGACCTCCTTTTGCATCGAATCGAGGGACTTCTCGCGGAGGTCGTCTTTGGGCGTACAGAGGTTGACCAGATACGACGAGTGGATGACCCACGGGCCGACGCCGTGGTCGGCTGCGAGGTCGCGGAACTGCTCGGCTTCGTCGTCGTCGATGTTCGGGTCCTGCCAGACCTGTGGCGAATGGGAGAATATCTGCCCGCAGTTGCCGCTGTACTCGACCTGTTCCTCGACGGCGTTGTAGACGCCGCCGGCGATAGAGGTGTGCGCCCCGACTCGTACCATGCACACCGGTCGGTGATGCCCGACAAAAGAGGTTCCGGAGTGCCACGGTCGGTTATAGCTCGTGTCCGGATTTCGCCGGGGCGGGACGACAGACCGGGGAACAGGGATACCCGACCGCCTCAGACCCACTCGCGAACGGGCGGGATCATGCGGAGGCTCGATAGCGCGAGGTATGCACCGAACAGGACGAGAACCACGCCGATAGCCGCTGGAAGCGGCGTTGCTGACATTAGTAACGCTGCGCCCCAAGAGGCCAGTACGATGCCGATACCGACCAACATGAGCGTGCCGAGCGCGCCAAGCACTGCGTCCTCGGTAGCCACCCGAACAACCGCGTACAGTTCTTCCTCGGAAAGCGTTGCGGCGCTGCCGTCGGCTGCCTGAGGGTCGGCGGAGGTGTCGGCAGCGTCGTCATCAGCGGGGGACGAGACCATGCCACTGCTTGGCCGGGTTGCCACAAAACGGTGACGTAGCTCTGTTGTCAGGAACGTTGGACAGTCCGCCCTCGTAGCCCGTCATTGCAGGCGTGAGGGTCACGATAAATCGACCACCGCGCCGACATCGGTGACCTCGCTGTCGAGCATATTCTTATCAATAGCCAACTATCTAGTTTTGAGCGTCTTCAGTCGACTGGTAATCGACTTATACCGGTCTCGATAAGTTAGTAATAGCCAAATGACCGAATCACAGGCCGCAGTAAATGAAACACGCGAGTTCGAGTTCGTCTTGCAGTTCGACGCGGGAGCCGATAGCCTGATGGACGTGTTCCGGCAGCACGAAAGTCTCTCTGTGTGGTCCTCGGCCATCTTCGTCGGTGACGACCATATGTGGCGGCTGGACCACGCGAAGGGGACGCCCGAGGCCCTGAGTGCGTTCGACGAGGTCTTTCTGGACGAAGACCGCTGTAACGAGTGTTTCGACGTCGTGAGCTGTGATACGACGCGAACCTACCATATGCTGGACCGCGGGGAAACGTCGCGGACGGTGTACACGTTGCGTCGCGAAATCAGCGGCTGTCAGTCGCTGCCGAGTTTCCTGCACCGACACGTCAGTGACGGGGCTATCTTCGAATCCCGGCGGACTGGCGACGAGTACCGCTGGCGCGTCCTCTATCCGGGGTCGAACCCCATCGGCGAGGTGTACGACAGAATCGAATCGAGCCTCCGCGATGGCGTCACACTCTCGGTGTCTCACATCACCAGTGCTGGAAACTGGAAGGCCACCGAACGGGTCGCGACGAACTTCTCGCCCCAACAGTGGCGGGTGCTGAAGGCCGCCGTGACCCACGGCTACTACGAGCGGCCGCGGGAAGTCTCGGTCAAGGACCTCGCATCGATACTGGACGAGCCCCGGTCGACCGTGCAGTACCAGCTCCGGACTGCCGAGGACCGCCTTATCTCGCAGTTTGTCGAAGAAACACTCTGAAGGGCGATCTTTCAGGGTAGGACGCGGCTCGTGGTGGCCCGGCACGGCCGTCATCGCCGGACCGCACCGCCAGCGTCAGGGCGACCGGCGAATCCACTCGTCTGCGTCGAATTTATCCCCCGCGTGCTCGCGTGCGCGTAAGAGTTCGTCATCCGTCCACGAGCCCTCGGTCGCGTCGACCCACTCGGCCAGCGTCGAGCGGAGCGTCTCGACGGCTTCGGCGCGGTCGATATCGGCGTACTCGTCTATCGCCCCGACACGTTCGGTGAACCGCTCCGAGTCGGGGTCGGCGGTGAAACAGCCGCAGTGGCGGTCGGGGCGCAGCGAGACGGACAGGGAACCGTGCTGGATGACGGCGTCCTTCTGGCGGTACTGCGCGTTCCCGCTGAGTTTGCGGCCGTCGGGGCCGACGATATCGTGGGCCGGATGGAGTTGCCGCAGGTAACAGGCCGGCTGGTGGACCGCCGACCGCTCGTCGTCGGCAAACGACGCGTCGACGCCCATGCGCTCGAACGCGTCCAAAACGGGCTCACAGAACTGCTCGTAACACGCCATCAGATCGCCCGGCACGGCGTCGGCCGGCGCGATGATGCCGTACGAGATGTCCGCCACGCTGTCGTGATAAATTGCGCCGCCACCGGTGGGTCGTCGTGTTACCCCAATATCCTCGCGCTCGCAGAACGCCCAGTCGATCGTGTCTGGGTCCTGTCCGTAGCCCAGCGACAGCGTATCGGGCCAGGTGTACACCCGCACCGTTGCCGGACCGCCAGCCGCGACGGTTTCGGCAGCGGCCGCTTCCAGTGCCATCGTCATCGGTCCGGGTCGTGTTTCCTCGCCGATGACGCGCCACTCCAGGTCGGCCAGTGACATACCTGGGCTTCGTGACGCGATGCGATATGAATTGCGGGCTAGCAACGGGTGGAATGACTGACGGGGTCGTTGTTTATGCAAAGAGCCAGAAAGCCCCGGCCGGCTGAACTCGGGGGGCTCGCTGCGCTCCTTGTCACACCCTCCGGTCGTTCCTGTGGTGCTTACATCGCCCGCCTTCGTCCAGCCGCCCACCGGGAGACCTGCGGTCTCCCGAGCAGTCGGCGCACAGCGCCGACAACGCCCCTTTCAGTCCCGCCCAGCATTCTTTGTCCAACCGGCTACGGGTGGGACTGAAAGGGGCCGCTCGCTCGACGTTCGAGGCGATGCAAGCACTGACGAGCGACGTTGAGGAGCGAGGAAGCGCGCAGCGAGTCGCAGGAGTCGAGCGAGCGGGGGCTTTCTGGCTGTACAAACACCTGTTACCAGTCACGAGAGCGACAGAAGTGGGTCCTAGCCCTGGACGTTCCCGCAGTCGGTACAGGTCAGTTCGAACCGACCCTCGGCGAGGGCGACGCTCTGGGTCGTTTCTTCGTCGCACTCCGGGCAGTGCGCTCTCGATTCTAGCTCGTCCCAGTCGTGAGTTGCACCGGGCGCGCCAAAGGCCCAGCCGATGACGCGCTCGTCGCCGGAGTTGTACCCTTCCTGAAACTCGCCGGGCTCGAAGCGAATGAGTTCGCCGCCCGAAACATCGACTTCCTCGCGGTCGAGGCCGACCTCGAAGGTGGTCTGTCCCTGTTCGATGTAGAACACCTCTTCTTGGTCGTGGTGGCGGTGGAGGCTTCCCGAGAAGGAGTCACCGGGTTCGAGTTCGAAGTAGTTCGCCGCGAAATGCTCGGTCCCGAGTTTCCGGGAAACGGGCTTGCGGATGTCGTGTACCTGCATCGGGTTCCGTTCGACCGGTACGTCGTCGATAGTTACTGTGTTCATGGTCGGTGTTGTCCTGAGTCGGGCTACCGCTGGCCCCTGTGATGCGTTCGCAATCCAGCATTAGAAGGCACTGTTCCGGAGTTTATAGTTTTTCGGGACAGCATACGGTAGGCAACCGCTCCGACAGTTCCCGGGCAGAGCGGACTACGCCGTCGATGCGGGACGCTGTTCGAGTATGTCAGCCATCACGCGGGCCTCAGCTTTCCGGAGGTGTTCAGCGGCAGTTCCGGGTGCACAGCCGAGTTCATCGGCGACATCGTCGACGCCGCCTTCGCGAGTGTCGCCGTAGTACCCACAGTCGACGGCGGCGGCGACGGCCTCGAACTGCCGGTCGGTGAGCGCCGCGCCGGTGTCGAGCCGCCGGCTGTCGTACTCCCCCACCTCCCGAACGTCGACGGAGACGCCGTCTGGCACCGTCTCGACTGCCTGCTGGACCGTCCCGCCCGGACCGACCAGCGTGAGTCCGACCGTGCCATCGGCGTGGTAGGCGACCGGCGAGACGATGACTAGACCGGCCCGCGTGAGGGCGTCGACGAGGTCGTGACCGGTCGCCGACGGCGAATCCTGTACGTAGAGGAAGAACGTCTCGTCGGGACACGTCGAGATAGCATATTCCCGGACGGTTTCGGCCTGTTCCAGCGCCGCTCGGTAGGGCTCCGGCGGGAAGCCGTCGACGTGAAACAGCAGCGTCTGGAGGTCGGAACCGATGTCGTTGCCCCGGAGGAGATAGCTCGCCTCGTAGCCGTCGTGCTCAACGACGAACTGGTGCATCGAGTGGCGGACCTCAGGGGCCATCCACAGCGAGAGCGTGACGTACTTCATACCTGACTGTTCCGAGAGGTATTTAAAATAACCTCGGGCATGAGGGGACAGGTCGAGGGACGCAAACGCCGAACGCACGGTCACGGAGATGGCCCAGACAGTCCACCGAACCGACGATGTCCATCCGCTTATCGAGCCGATCGCCGACCACGTCCTTTCCACCGAACGCCACGAGAACGCCCCGGCTGCTGTCATCCGTGCTGACGAGGTCCAGACCGTCCTCTCGACGCTTCGAACCGAGGCCGGTCTGGACCACTGCGCCTGCGTCACAGCCCAGGAGTACGCCGACCGGTTCGAGACGATCTATCACCTGCGACGCTACGCCGACCCGACACAGGAACTCTCGGTCGTCGTTCCGACACCCAGGGAGTCGCCGAGCAGCGAGTCAGCCGCACCCGTGTACCCGACGGCGGCGTGGCACGAGCGGGAGGCCTACGACCTGGTCGGCATCGAGTACGAGGACCATCCGGACCTCCGGCGCATTCTCCTGCCCGAGACTTGGCAGGGCCACCCACTGAGCCGGGACTACAATCAGGACCAGCCACAGATCGTCTCCTTCCGGGAGCACGAGCGCCTGCTCGAAGACCGCCGTGAGGGGCCGGAGACGATGCACCTCAACATGGGGCCACACCATCCCTCGACGCACGGCGTTCTCCACCTGAACGTCCAGCTCGACGGTGAGCAGGTGGCGGCCGTCGACCCAGACATCGGCTACATCCACCGCTGTGAGGAACAGATGTGCCAGCAGGGGGCCTACCGCCACCAGATCATGCCCTACCCGGACCGTTGGGACTGGGGCGGGGCCGGGCTGTTGAACGAGTGGGCCTACGCCCGCACGGCCGAAGACCTCGCCGACATCGAGGTGCCGGCGTATGCCCAGGTCATCCGGACGATGGGCGGCGAACTCTCGCGAATTCTCTCGCACATGCTTGCGGTCGCGACCTACGCGCTGGACGTGGTCGGGGAGTTCACCGCCACCTTCCAGTGGGGGGTCCGGGACCGCGAGCTCGTGCAGGACATCCTTGAGGACCTCACCGGCCAGCGGCTGATGTTCAACTACCTGCGGCTGGGCGGCGTCGCCTGGGACCTGCCCGAGCCCCGCGAGGCGTTCTTCGAGAAGATACGCGCGTTCCTCGACGACCTGCCGCACAAGCTCACGGAGTACCACGACATGCTCACCAGCAACGAAATCCTCCAACTGCGAACGGTTGACACGGGCCACCTCCCGGCCGAGACCGCGAAGGCCTATGGCTGTACCGGGCCGGTCGCCCGAGCCTCGGGCGTCGACTACGACCTCCGGCGGGACGACCCCTACGGCTACTACGACGAACTCGACTGGTCGGTCGTCACCGAGCAGGGCGGCGACAACTTCTCGCGCCTGCTCGTGCGCCTGCGCGAAGTAGAGGAGTCCGCGAAGATTATCCAACAGTGTGTCGACCTGCTGGAGGACTGGCCCGAGGACGACCGCGAGATACAGGCGAACGTCCCCCGCACGCTCCGGCCCGATCCCGACGCCGAGATTTACCGCGCCGTCGAGGCCGCCAAGGGCGAACTCGGCATCTACATCCGTTCGGACGGGACGGAGACGCCAGCCCGGTTCAAGATCCGCGGTCCCTCCTTCTCGCACGTCCAGGCGCTGTCCGAGATGGCACGCGGCGAGTACATCCCCGACCTCGTGGCGACGATCGGTAGTCTGGACACTATCATGGGCGAGGTCGACCGGTAGGCCGATGTCCGTCTGGGACGAACACAGCCAGTGAGTTTTGTACGCCGGGCACGTACGTCCGGTGATGACTGAACAAGCGACATTCGCGGGCGGTTGCTTCTGGTGTACGGAATCGGTGTTCAAGCAGGTCGACGGCGTGACCGATGTGGTCTCGGGCTACGCCGGCGGCCACGTCGCCGACCCCAGCTACGAGGCGGTCTGCCGCGGGGAAACGGGCCACGCCGAGTGCGTCCAGCTCACTTTCGATCCGGACGAGGTGAGCTACGAGGACCTGCTCGCGGTCCACTTCACGACGCACACCCCGACGACGAAAGACCGGGAGGGCAACGACGTCGGCACGCAGTACCGCTCGGCCGTGTTCTACCACGACGAGGCCCAGCGCGAAACCGTCGAAGCCCTCATCGAGGAGATAGAGCCGGGCTACGACAGCGACATCGTCACC
The DNA here is from genome assembly GCF_000827835.1 of Haloarcula sp. CBA1115. Lineage (NCBI taxonomy): Archaea > Methanobacteriati > Methanobacteriota > Halobacteria > Halobacteriales > Haloarculaceae > Haloarcula > Haloarcula sp. CBA1115. Next base: position 1,063,816 of record NZ_CP010529.1, read on the forward strand.
GAAGTCGAGCCGCTGGAGACGTTCTATCCCGCGGAAAAGTACCATCAAGACTACTTCGAGAAGAATCCGGACCAGAGTTACTGTCAGTTGACCATCCCGCCGAAAATCGAGAAGCTCAAAGAGAAACACGCGGAACTGCTGGCATGAGCTTCGAGTACACGACGGAAGTCGAGGTCCGGTACACGGACATCGACACGTACGGCCACGTCAACAACGCGACATACGCGACCTACTTCGAGGAGGCTCGCATCGACTACCTGCACGACGTGGTCGACTGTGGCGAAGCGCTGCTCTCGGGCAGCGAGTCGGGCACCGGCATGGTCATCGCGAACCTCGAAATCGATTACATCCAGCCGGTCCGGATCAGTGACTCCGTCGCCGTTGCCGTCCGGGTGCCCCGTCTGGGCGGGAAGAGCTTCCCCTTCGAGTACGAGGTCCGGACCGAGGACGGTGTGGCTGCGACCGGGGAAACGACTGTCGTCACGTACGATCGCGACACGGAATCCTCGCGTCCGATCCCCGAAGACTGGCGGGAGGCGATCACGGAGTTCGAGGGGCTGTAGCCACAGCCGATAGCGTGACGCCGCCCATTTCGTTCCGCCACGCTAGAAATCATCGAGCCGACCGGTGGTTTTATTTTTCATCGAGATGTTGTATTGAAAACATATGGAATATAGTACCGACCTCGGACGGCGCGCCCTCTTTGCCCTCGCAGGCGTAGCACTCCTCCTCGTGGTCGGGTTCGTCCTGTCCCAGTTCCTCCCGACGCTCGTGTTTACCGTCTTCCTGTACTACGCCAGCCGACCGATCTATCGACGGCTCGGGCGGCTTCCGCTGCCCGATTCGTTCCTGAATCGAGCCGTCCCCTACCAGAAGCAGGTCCACGCGGCGGCCACGATCTTCTTCTTTCTCCTGCCGTTCGTGGTTCTGGTCGGCTACACGCTCGTCCTCATTGTCCCCGAATTACAGGCGTTCTTCGGCGAGGGCGGCTTGGGCGCGGCGTACCTCGCGCAGTTCCAGGATCTCCAGGGTGGTTCACTGCCGGGGCCGCTCGCCGACCTCGGCTTCACCGATTTGCTGGCAATGGGACCGGCTGAGGTGATCGACCTGTTGCGAAACGCGACAGTCCAGTCGTGGCTGGGGCAAATATCCGATACGCTCATCGGCTCCGTGAGCATGCTTACGGCGCTACTGCTGCGCGTGTTCATCGTGTTCGCTGGAACGTACTACCTGCTTACCGACGGACCGCGCCTCGTCGGCTGGTTCCTCGACACCTTCGACGGGTCGGGCGTCCTCAGGGAGTACGCGGCAGCAGTCGACGAGGAACTGTCCTCGATTCTCTTCGGGAACATCCTGAACGCACTGGTGACTGGTGTAATCGGGATTTTCGTGTTCTCGCTGTACAATCTGGTCGCTCCCGGCTCAGTGCAGATTCCGTTTGCACCACTCGTCGGCGCACTCACCGGCATCGGGAGCCTCGTTCCTGTCGTCGGAATGAAAATCGTCTACCTGCCCGTCGCTGCACTGCTTGCGATCTCCGCTGTCGTCACGGGACAAACGGCGGCCCTGGCTTGGGTCGTTCTCTTCCTCGCAGTCACGCTGGTCGTCGTCGACACCATCCCGGATTTCCTGATTCGGCCGTACGTCAGCGGCGACCTGACCCACATTGGCCTGTTGATGTTCGCGTACATCTTCGGACCGATCGTGTTCGGATTCTACGGCATCTTCCTTGGCCCGATTCTGCTGGTCCTTGCCGCCCAGTTCTTCCGGATTCTCGTTCCCTACATCATCACGGGCTCAGTCGAAACGACGCAAACGTCGCTCTCCGACTACGACTCCGCGGAGTCGTAACGGGCTATCCGTTCCCGAGTCGGGCTCTGGCGGTCCCGAAGTCGAGACACCGACTGTCTACCGACGAGTCGACTCGGTCGAGCCACCGCAGTTCCATCAGCGAGAGCCGGTAGTGACACGTCGACGGCTCGATCTGTTGCCAGTAGATGTATCGGACGTCGGGTACTGGTTCGGCCTCGTCATAGGCCGCTGGAAGGTCGTGGGTTTCGAGGTCCGACATCGGCACCGGTCCCGGCGTCTCGACGGGTGTGAAGACGACGCCGACGCTACCGAGGAAGGCGACGTTCACGACGAGGACCAGCGCAAGGACGACGCCGAGATTCTGCGCCTGTTGTCGGTCGCGAAGCACCGTTGCGATCATGCCGATACCGATTGCGACGAACGCGAGCCCCGGAATGAGGTCGGTGTAGCCGCCTGTTTCGAAATCGACGAACAGTATCAGAAACGCGAACCACGCTGCGCCGACCGGAATCCACCATTCGGTGCGCCCGGCAACGCCGTCAGTGTCTGTGAAACAGCATCGAGCGGTATGAGCGAGGCCGAGCCCGCCAAGCAAGACGAACGGTGACGCCCATTTAAAGTGGACGACACCGGCGACGAACCGAGCGAGCAACGACGCGTGTTCCTCCGTTTGTAACGGTACGAGGAGAACCTGAACGACCATCTCCGAGGCTGAATGCCAGAGGAGAAACACCGGCAGCAACATGACGACGGTAAAGCCGAGACCGCCGGTGACGACACGCTCAAGCGCCCGCGTGTCGCGCCGTTGGATCGCTAGACCGACCACGATCAGCGGGAAGATGGCCCCAGCCTGCCAGTATCCAACACTGGCTGCCGCAGCCACGCCGCTCAGTGCCGGGTAGCCACGCGTGTACAGATATATCGCCAGTAATCCACAGAGAACGAGGAGATATTTCGCTTTGAACCCATACGCCGGCCGGACGGCAAACCCCGGCAACAGGAACATCGACAGGCCAGCCAGCAGCGCAGCGATATCATCGCCAGTGATGTCATAGACCAGTATCACGACGAGTCCGACGATTGCACACACCGCACCGCTCATCAGCACCACGCTGAGGAGGTGGAGTCGGTACATATCGCCACCGGACAGCAATGCCAGTATCCCGGTCGTCTCGTAGGACAGCGGCAACTTCGGTTCCCAGGCGTCGACGTACAACCGCCCTCCGCGTGTCAAATACCAGCCGAGGTGCTGGAAGATACCAGCGTCGGGTGCCATAGGCGGTCGAGTGGAATCGAGTGTGATTGTCACGAAAAAGTACAGTTGCGTGCCGACGGCAAACAGTACCGGAAACGCGAGTCGTCTATCGTGGGGATGGAGGGCAAGCGAGCGAAGCAGATCTCTGAGTTGATCTTTGTTTCGTCTGCTCACACGGGCTGTTTGTGTTCAGGTGACCAAAAGTATAGACTAATTTAGAATATATTCAGTAGCCAAAGGCAGCTACTGTTCGCATTACATATACTGCTACCGAAGTTAGGATTGTATTTGTAGATTGATGTGTAGCTCGCAACCCCTTTCAGACACCGTTCATATAAAGGAAGCCTGCAACCGGTCAGAGCCAGCGTTCACGAGTCCTCAGTCGTGATTTGAGCTACAGAGACGTAATACAGCGGTGATACCCGACCGATAATACTACTATGTGAACCTGTACTCATGTGGGTTAAAGTATTCCTACTCGGCAGGACATTGTCTCAGACGCTGTTGGGCGCGAAACACCGAAATCAGGTCCGTATCGGAGTAGCTAGATACCCATATCAGCCCGATTGCAAACCGAACAGCGACGAGGCCGAGACAGGGTTTTGTATAGCGAATGCTAATTTATTGATGCCATCCGCCGAACGCGTCGGCCTTTTACCAGTTGGCCCAGTAGAGAACCCTAATGGTCCAGAACGTGGCTTCAGTGATGGCGGAGCTGGAACCCGAGGACTTCCATCTGCTCTCTGGCGTCGAACAGGGGATGCGGTTCTCGGAGTACGTCGCCCGCGAGAAGTTGACCGAATTCTCCCGGCTGACGACGGAGGACGTCGACTACCGGCTCGACCGGTGTGCGGACCGGGGGCTGGTCGAGCGCAAGACCATCCAGTACGAGGGGTTCAAACTCACGTTCGAGGGGTACGACACGCTTGCGCTGCACACCTTTGCCGAGCGCGACACTATCGAAGGAGTTGGGTCGCCGCTGGGTGTCGGCAAGGAAAGCGACGTGTACGAGGCTCAGTCGTACAAACCGGTAGCGCTGAAATACCACCGCGAAGGGTACACCAATTTCCGCGAAGTGATGAAAGAGCGGGAGTACACCGCCGACCGCGACCACGTCTCCTGGCTCTACACCGCCCGGAAGGCCGCCGAACGGGAGTACGATGCCCTCGAAACGCTGTATCCGGACGTATCAGTCCCACAGCCTATCGACACGAACCGCCATGCGATTGTCATGGAGAAGATAGACGGCGTCGAACTCTCCCGAACGAAACTCGAACCGGAACAGGTACTGCCGATTCTGGATCTCGTGCTCGAGGAGATGCAGACGGCCTACCGCGAGGGGTACGTCCACGCGGACATGAGCGAGTACAACGTCTTCGTCACGAACGAGGGCGTCGTCGTCTTCGACTGGCCCCAGGCCGTCCCGACCGACCACGAAAACGCCAGGGAACTGCTAACTCGCGATGTCGAGAACATCGTGAGTTACTTCGAACGAAAATACCCGCAGGAAATCAGCGACGTGGACAGGGACGCAGTCGCCGAACGGCTGGCGACCGACGCGTTCGATTCTATTACCGATTTTACCGAGTAGCGACGTTTTAGCCGCTATGCACCTTCTGTTGGCTGTTCACGGACGAGTCGGAGCTTGGCCGATCGCGGGCTGAATAAACCATATAATGCGATACGAAAATGGTTAAACCGACTGAGCGGGTCGATTCGAGACAGCGGTGAGAGAGGCGGTGTGTTCCGGGTAGCGAAGCTGAGTGCCACGCGACGGACTCGCTGCGTCGGACAGCGGAGTCAACTGTTCCATTTACCGACTTCGCAGATTGGATTAGGCAGTCCTAAAAACCGCAGACGTTTTATATTATTAGGTTGGCCTAAAACATATGGCAGACGACGGTACTGCGTGCGGGGCACAAACGGGGAGAGACCCGCAGAGGACTCGATGGCGAGCGGTGTCGTATCGTCGAGGACGACGTCGGCACCCTTCGCGGGGTAGCGGCGTGCACCGCGGGCCATATCCCGAGGTCCCAGTGGCGAGCAGTTGCTCGACCGCCCGTGCTCTGCCGACACTATTGGGGGGCGTCTGCCTGATGAGTGGCGACAGCGGTAGCGGGATATCGGGGGAACCGAACGATGGGTAAACGCCCGCAACGGTCGCGCGCTCGACTGTGGACTTGGGCCTACGCGGTGGTCTTCGGGACCGGTGAGCAGTCGACAGGGGAGTCGACGGCCAGTACGCCCGCAGCAAGCGGCGGGGATGGGGCGGATTCGGCGGAGCGATGAGAACGGCACCGGAGTATTTGCTGGCGATCTACATCGCACAGCACCGGGATGACCCGCCAGTCGCACCGGGAGAGTTGGGGGAGATGCTCGATCGGTCTCCGGCGGCGGTGACGGAGATGTGCCAACGACTTGCCGAAGACGGTCTCGTCTCCTACGAGCCCTACGATGGGGTGACGCTAACTGAATCGGGGCGCGAGGAAGCCACAGAGTTACACGAGACGTACGTGACCGTCTCGTGGTTCTTCCGAGGCGTGCTAGATCTCGACGACCACGAGACGGAGGCGATGGAACTGGCCGGTCTGGTCAGTCCGATGGTCGCCGAGCGGTTGGCGGCTACGCTCCCCTGTGACGCCGGGGCGGAGGGTACACGGGGGGTTACCGATTCAGACTCGACGACCTCCGATGGGGACACTGCGTGAGGGGGCTGTACTGTTCAAGACCTATTTTAGGCCGTGCGAAAAGTTGATAGAATTGATATAGTAAAAATTCGGCCTGCCAAGATTCTGGGTTTTGGCGGCCTAAAAGATGATATTTTAGGCCCCCCAAAAACACCAGTTTTATGATATGTTGGTGCGTAGGTAGAGCTGTCATGAGCGCAGAAGGACTCGAACGACAGACGCGTAACTACTTGAGCAACAACGTCCCGCAGATCCAGCAACACGGCGGCAACTTCGAGGTCCGCGAGGTCGACGAAAGCGCAGGCACAGCCACCGTCGCTATCGGCGGCGCGTGTTCGGGGTGTGGCATCGCTCCGATGACGATGAAGGCAATCGAACAGCGACTCCCCAAGAGCGTCGACGGGCTCGAAGACGTCGAAGTCGTCCGCTCTGGCGGACCGCGCGCCGCGGTCATGCCCTCGAAGACCGACGACATGGAGGAGATGGACGAGTACGAGGATTACAGCCCGCCGTTCTGAGCGCCCGCTCGTATCCGGATCGCAACTGTCGACATTTGCCCGGTACTGACCGGGACTGGGTTTTATTCACACCGGACAGCGTTCGCCGTCGAGGAGAGATCGGTTGACCGGTCGGGCTGCCGTCAGTGTGTGGACGGAGTCAGGTAGCTATCTGCGAGGATTCCGGGGCGAGAATTAGACCGGCAGCGTATTCTCGGGGACCGTGCCGTCGTCGGACCAGCCGCGTGCGTCGTAGTACTCGTCGAGCGCTGCTTCGAACGACGGGATTTCGTAGGGGAGCGCGTCGTCTGTCCGGTCGAAGCCGCGCTGGTTGTTGAAGTGGCGTTCGAGGGTCACGGTGCGAGCGCCAACGGACATCAGGTCCTCGAAGTCGGCATCGAAGAGCTGTTCGTAGCGCTCGGGAGTCATGAAGTCCCGCGAGAACTTGCAGACGACGCCGCTGTCGTTCAGCGCCATCAGGTTCTCCCGCTCGACCAGCACGTCGGCTTTCCCGAGCGTCCCCTCCGGAGCCACCGCCTGTTCGTCGGGGACGAGCGGGTACTCGACGGAGTAGAACGTCGCATACATGTGGTCCGCGCCGCGGTTGGCGACGGCGTAGGAGAGCCCCTGGCCGTGAAGGACACGGCCCTCGTGAGCCGAGAAGTCCATCCCCTTGACCGTCCAGTTCTCAACACCGAGGTCGTCGTAACAGCGGTCGATGCCCTCCGCGAGGGTGTCGCCGATTCCGTCGCGATGGGCGATTTTCTCGACAGTCTCGTGAATCAGGTCGGTGTCGCCGAAGGCGTCCTCACTGGCGAGATACGCGGCGACGGTGTTGCCGGCGGAGATGGCGTCCATCCCGAGGCGGTCACAGAGTTCGTTGGACTGCATCACGTCCACGATGTCGTCGACGCCGGAGTTCGACCCGAACGCCATCGCCACCTCGAACTCGGGGCCTTCGGTCTCGACGCCGCGCTCCTCGTCCCGCGTCGGGAGCTTGCAGGCGAACGCGCACGCTGAGCAGGTCCCCTTCTTGTACTTCTTCGATTCGACGGCGTCGCCGTTGATGCCCTCCACGCCCGCGAAGGACTGCTCGGAGAAGTAGTAGGACGGGAGCCCGTCGACCTCGTTGGCGAGGTCCATCACCGAGACGGTTCCCTGCCGTTTCATGATGTGGTCCGCTGTGGCGGCTTCCCGGTGAATGTCCGTCTGTATCGGCGGAACCTCGATGTCCGGTGGGGAGTCGCCCGCGAACGTGAGTCCCTTGACGTTTTTCGCGCCCATGACCGCGCCGAGGCCGCCGCGACCGAACGCCCGCTCCCCGCTCGTCATGATGGACGCGAACCGGACCCGGTTCTCGCCGGCCGGGCCGATAACGGCCGTCTGGTCGGCCTCGATACCGTGTTCGGCGTCGAGGTACTCCAGCGTCTCGGGAACGGTCGCGCCGGCGAGGTCGGGGACGGCCTCGAACTCGACGCCGTCGTCCCGAACGTGGAGGATGACGAGTTCGTCGCTCTCGCCGGTGAGTTCGACAGCGCTGTACCCGGTATCGGCGAAGTTCCTGGACATGAACCCGCCGGCGTTCGAGGAGAGCAGTCCGTCAGTCAGCGGCGAGACGCCGGTGCAGTTCATCCGGCCGGTGAAGCTCATCTGGGCGGCCTGCATCGGCCCCGTCGAGAACACCAGTCGGTTCTCCGATCCGAACGGGTCAACGTCGAACGGGATCCGCTCGTGGGCGAGCCGCGTCCCGACGCCGCGACCACCGAGGTACTGTTCGAGGATGCCGTCTATCTCCTCCGTGTTTCTCTCACCCGCTGACAGGTCGACTGTCAGCAGCGGCCCCGTTGAGTATATCATGATTGTTGCTTGACTATCCATGATCTTATCGATTGTGCCATGGGCGACTGTTCAACTGAAGCCGTTCCCACCTCCATCAGGAGGCACTAATAAACCCATAATCGGTGTAATAGCGTTTTACTGTGGTTTCGGCCGCAGTTCATGATATCATGTTTACACTATAAGTATGATCAACAATAACACATATCTTACCCTCCGAGGGATGTGTTCATGTCTCAAGATGCAGATGCCAGCGGAACGCCGACAGTATCGCGACGACGGATGCTTCAGACTACGGGTGCCGCCACACTGGCCGCACTCGCCGGCTGTAACACCGGTACCAACGACGGAGCCAGTAGCGGAGGCGGCGGTGGGGCTCCCGACCCGGTCCGTGAGCGCGTCGACGTCGATGTCGACGAGATTCAGGACGGGGGGACCCTCCGGTTCGGCCTCGGTGCCGGAATCGACTCCTTTGACCCGTCCTACAGCACCAATGCGCCGTCCGGGAACGTCCACGGCCTCGTCTACGAGAGTATCATCACACAGGACGCCGCAGGCACCGTCTATCCCTGGCTAGCGAAGTCCTGGGAACGGGTGGACGTACAGGAAGTCGAGGACGGAGCCTACGAACCGTACATGGTGTCGGCTGATACGGACGACGACGGGAACCTCGTCGACGACGACCAGATACTCATCCGGAATCAGGAGGCCGGTGAAGTTCTGACTGTCAACGAGGCCCCGACGCCGTCGAAGACGGTACCTACGGCATCAAGTACCAGGCCAAACTCCACGAGGGCGTCAAATTCCACAACGGCGAGGAGATGACCGCCGAGAACGTCGCCCGGTCCTACGAGGTCGTCGAGAACTCCTCGATTTCGGCCCAGACGTTCGACTCGTTCCTCTACGCCGAGGTTGTTGATGACTATACGGTCAACATCTACGGGCAAGAGCCCGATGCGGAAGCCGACAACCAGCTCCCGGTCGACGTGTACCCGATGGAGCACATCGAGGAGTACCCAGACACGGGCGCGGACCCGCGCAACGACCACACCCCCATCGGGACGGGACCGTACCAGTTCGAATCCTACGAGACCGAGGAACGCGCCGAGTTCAGTTCCTTCGACGACTACTGGCTCGACGACCTCGGCCTCGACGCGCTGGAGTGGTGGGACGGCCCGGACGGCTTCCCGACGAGTCCGGTCGTCGACGAAGTCGTGGTCGCCATCGTGCAGGACAACGCGACCCGTGCCGCGGCGCTCAACAACGGCGAGATCGACCTCACCTACGGGCTCAACACCGGCACGTACGGCGAGTACCGGAGTGCCGAGGACTTCCGGCTCAGCGTGACTAATGCCGGCGCGTACAACTTCCTCCAGTACCCCGTCACCCAGTCACCGTGGGACGACCCGCGCATCCGCCGGGGCGTCAATCAGCTGATTCCCCGTGCCCAGATCGCCGAGAACATCTACAACGGGTATCGGAATCCGGCCTACACGCCGCTACCTGAAATGGCCGCCAAAGCGGGGACGGTGGACTACGAGGCACTCACCGAGGAACTGCGCCCACAGACCGAGCAGAACACCGAGGCGGCGACCGAACTGCTGCAGGAGGCCGTCGACGACCTCGGCGTCGAGACGCCAATCGAGGCCACAATCGAGACGAACGCGACGGACGACCGCCTGCGCGAGGCCGAACTCATCGCGCAGGTGCTGAGCAACACGGAGTTTTTCGACATCAGCGTCGAGGACTTCGAGTTCACAACATTCATCCAGCGCATCCTCGGCTCCGAGTACTACCAGCAGGGCAACATCGTCCTCATCGGCCTCTCGGGGACGTTCAACCCCGGCAGTTTCTACGACGCCGTCAACTCCATCGACAACTTCGGCCAGTGCTGTAACTTCAACCGGATTGACACGCCGGAACTGGACGAAATCGCGACGGAGGCACGGTTCTCCGTCGAGGCCGTCGAAGACTCACAGTTCCGGGGCGAGCAGTACGACAAGGTGTGGCAGGGACTTATCGAGCAGGCCCCGAACAGCTACACTGTCTTCGGGACAAACGTGACGGCGCTGTCGACGGAGTACGTCGGCTACAACACGTACACGTTCTCCAGCAGCATCCTGCCCTACGGCCTCCACGCCCCAGAAGACCAGCAGGTCGCCTATCTGAACCGGGAGTAACCCATGGGCCTCAGACGCTTCATCGCAGTCCGGGTGCTCACGACCATCCCGATACTGTTCGGAGTCTCGGTGTTCACCTTCGCGATGGTCCACCTGACGCCAGGGGACCCGATCGACCAGTTAGTGGCGCTAAACCCCCAGATTTCGGCCGCCGAGGAGGCGGCGATACGCGCCAGATACGGGCTCGACGGCCCGGTGTGGCAGCAGTACTTCACCTGGATAACCAACGTCCTCCAGGGCGATTTCGGGACGGTCATCAACGTCGACCAGCCGGTCGGTCCGTACATTATGGACCGGTTACCACAGACTATCGCACTGGGCCTGTTCGGCTGGGTTATTGCCCTGCTCATCGCGATTCCGACCGGCATCTACGCCGCCGTGAACAAGGACACGCTGGGCGACGACCTCTCGCGGGTGTTCGCGCTGTCGGGCATCTCGCTGCCGAACTTCTGGCTCGGCCTGATGCTCATCCTCGTGTTCGCGCTCTGGCTCGACCTCTGGCCGGTGCTGGCTCCGAACAAACCGCTGTTCTCGCCGGCAATGCTGAAGTATCTCGTCCTCCCGGGCGTCACCATCGGGACGGCGTCGTCGGCCACGCTGATGCGGGTGATGCGGTCGTCGATGGCCGAGGAGATGAACAAGGAGTACGTCACGGCGGCCCGGGCGAAGGGGCTGCCCGAGCGGACGGTCGTGTTGAAACACGTCCTGCGGAACTCGCTCATCTCGGTGACCACTATCGCCGCGTTCCTGACGGCGAGTATCTTCGCCGGCGCTGTCGTCGTCGAATCGGTGTTCGCCTGGCCCGGTCTGGGGCGAGCCTTCGTCAAGGCGATCTCCGGCCGCGAAGTCGACCTCATCATGGCGATCACGCTGTTTACCGGTGTGACGATCATCCTGGCGAACCTGCTCGCAGACATTGTGTACGCGCTGTTAGACCCACGAATTCGCTACGACTGACCAATGAGTACTGAACGAGGACGCATACGCATAACGGGGTTCGACGCCGACCGCGTCGAGTCCCGCGAACCGCTATCCGACTGGACAGAGGAACGAGACACCGAAACCGAGAGTCGCTGGGAGCGCGCCTGGGGCGAGTTCCGTGACAACCGAAGCGCGATGCTCGGGCTCTATATTGTTGCCCTGATGGGAATCCTGGCTGTATTCGCACGCCCAGTGACAATCGCGGGCGTGACAGTCCAGCCCTTCTCGCTGGCCCCCTACGACCCGAGCGCGATTCTGTACGTGCAGGGTCTCGACGTGAGCGCGTACGAGGCCCCGTCGCTGGCCCATCCGTTCGGCACCGACGGCTCCGCCCGGGACGTGTTCTCCCGCGTGCTGTACGGCGGTCGGTTCAGCCTCTCGATTGGCTTCATCGTGGTCTCGATTACCGCCGCCATCGGGCTGGTGTACGGTGCCATTGCGGGCTACTACGGCGGCCGGATCGACGAAGTGATGATGCGGCTGCTCGACCTCATCTTCGCGTTCCCCGGCCTCCTGTTGGCGTTGATTATCGTCGCCGTGCTCGGCAAGGGGTACTGGGAGCTGGTGCTCGCGTTCACCGTGTTCGGCTGGGCCGGCTACGCCCGACTGATACGCGGTGAGATACTGAAGGTCAAGGAAAACGAGTACGTCATGGCCGCGAAGGCGCTGGGCGCGCGTGACCGTCGCGTCATCTTCAGACACGTCGTCCCCAACGCTATCGCGCCGCTGGTCGTTCAGGCCTCGCTCTCCATCGGGACGGTCGTCATCGGCGTGGCGGCGCTTGGCTTCCTCGGCCTCGGCCTCCCGCCCGGGTCCGCCGAGTGGGGGACGATGCTGGACGCAACCCGCGAGACCATCGTCCAGGGACCCGGCGGGACGATTCCCTGGTGGGTCACCGTGTTCCCCGGCGGCGCGATCTTCCTGTTCGTGATGTCGATGAACCTCATCGGTGACGGCATCAACGACGCGCTCAACGCGCAGGAAGGTACTGACGTAGCCACTGGAGGCGAGGTCTGATGTCACTGCTGGAAGTCGAAGACCTCACGGTGAACTTCTACACCGAGGAAGGCGTCGTCACCGCCGTCGACGACCTCTCCTTTCGCATCGACCGCGGCGAGAAGTTCGGCGTCGTCGGCGAGAGCGGCGCGGGCAAGAGCGTCACCGCGCTGTCAGTGATGCGCCTCATCGAGGAACCGGGCCGTATCGAGAGCGGGACGATCCGCTTTGACGGCCAGGACCTCATGGAACTGTCCGACTCAGCGGTGCGGGACGTGCGGGGCAACGACATCGCGATGATATTCCAGGACGCCCAGACCGCGCTGAACCCGGTGTACACCGTCGGTGAGCAGATTTCCGAGGCCATCCGGCACCACCTCGACTACAGCGACGCGGAGGCCCGGGACCGCACGATCCGGCTGCTCGACGACGTTGGCATCCCGGAGCCGGAAGCCAGATACGACGACTACCCCCACGAGTTCTCCGGCGGGATGCAACAGCGGGCCATCATCGCGATGGCGCTGTCCTGTGACCCCGAACTCCTCATCGCCGACGAGCCGACGACGGCGCTGGACGTGACCATCGAGGCGAAGATCCTGGACCGCCTCGACCGCCTCGCCGACGAATACGACACGGCCATTCAGCTCATCACCCACGACCTCGGCGTCATCGCGGAGATGTGCGACCGGGTGATGGTGATGTACGCCGGCCGCGCTGTCGAGAACGCCCCTGTCGAGGAGCTGTACTACGACCCGAAACACCCCTACACCGTCGGGCTGATGAGCGCCATCCCACGCATCGGCGACCGGCAGGACCGGCTCCAGACGATTCCCGGGACGATGCCGGACCTCGTTGAGGTCCCCTCTGGCTGTAGCTTCCACCCGCGCTGTCCCTTCGCCGAGGAAGCCTGTACGCGCAAACAGCCGCCGCTCGTCGACCCCGAAACCGGCGACGGTGTCGGTCTGTCCGACCGCTCGGCGGCCTGTCTGGCCTACACCGGGGACCTCGATAGCGAACTGGACTACGAAGTCGAAGTGAAAGGGGGCCGGGGGAGTCCGCCCGACGATACCCAGCCCGACCCCCGCGGCGGGCGCACGGACACGGAACCACTCCAGGCCGACTCCGACCCGGTCGGTCTCGACACCGACCTGTTAGACCGCGATGGCCCAGACGACTCGGGAGGGCAACAGGATGGCTAAGACGGCCGATAGCCCGATCCTGGAGGTCGAGAACCTCACGAAATACTACGAGTCTGGCGGGACCATCGTTGACACCCTGCTGGGCCGGAGTCAGGAGGTGAAAGCCCTGGACGGCGTCGACCTGGAACTCTACCCCGGTGAGACGCTAGGTATCGTCGGCGAGTCCGGCTGTGGCAAGACGACGCTCGCCCAGACGCTGCTGCGGCTCATCGAACCCACGGCCGGCTCAGTCCGCTACAAGGGCGAGGACTTGACGGGGGCTTCTGACGACCGCCTGCGGGCGCTCCGGAAGGACATCCAGTACATCTTCCAAGACCCTTTCGCCAGCCTCAATCCGCGGCTGACGGTCGGCGACATCGTCGGCGAACCGCTGGACATCCACGGGATCGCGGACGGCGAGGAGCGAACCGAGCGTGTCAAAGAGTTGCTTGAGACCGTCGGGCTGAGCCCGCGTCACACACACCGCTACCCCCACGAGTTCTCGGGCGGTCAGCGCCAGCGCATCGGTATCGCCCGCGCGCTCGCCGTCGACCCCGAGGTCATCGTCTGTGACGAACCCGTCTCGGCGCTGGACGTGAGCGTGCAGGCCCAGATTCTGAACCTGCTGGAGGACTTGCAGGACGAATTCGGCCTCTCCTACATCGTCATCGCCCACGACCTCTCTGTCGTCGAGCACATCTCCGACCGCGTGGGCGTCCTGTATCTCGGGGAGTTCGCCGAAGTCGGCCCGACCGAGGACGTGTTCCAGCCGCCGTATCACCCCTACGCCGAGGCGCTGCTGTCGGCCATTCCGGAGCCGGACCCCGGCTGGGAGGGGGACCGTATTTTCCTCTCCGGCGATGTTCCGTCGCCGCTGAACCCCCCGTCGGGCTGTCGGTTCCACACCCGCTGTCCGAAGGTCATCCAGCCCGAAGGCACCGACATGGCCCAGTCCGAGTGGCGGTCACTGATGGACCTGAAACAGCGGCTCCGCAAAGCCGACTCGCTTGAGGCCGTCACCGCCGTGCAAGAGGGCGTCGAGGACGAAGACCTGAGTCAGCTCTCGCGGTCCGCACTCGAAACCCGGGTCCGCGCCGAGTTCGGCCTCCCGGACACGGTCGGCGACCGGGAGGCCGAGGACGTGCTCGCGGCGGCGCTCGACCACCTGCACGACGAGGCCTTCGAGGACGCGCTGGCGGCGATGAACGACGCCTTCAGCTCCCCCTGCGAGCGAACCGACCCCGCGCTGTTCGACGTCGGTGACGACCACCGCATCGCCTGCCTGTTGCACGACGACGAGCGACCGGACACGCCGACGCGGACGGGGTAGCCCCGAGCAACGCTTTTGCGCACGCCAGTCCACAATCCGACAATGCGTCGCATCTACGACTCGGGGGCGCTCCACCGCGACGACGATGAGCCACAGGCACCCACTGAGCGCGGGGCACGGCCACAGGCCGCACGCAGTATCGACGGCGGGGCCTGGAGCGACCGTCTGGTACCGACGTGGCTCCGCTACCGCGCCGTCTCGGTCGACATCGAGGTGCCACAGCGGACGTATCCGGCGGGAACCGAGGTGGCGTTCGTCGTGACGATGCAGAACGCGCTTCCGGTGCCGATAACGCTACCGACGGACTCGCCGCGGCCGTGGACGTGGTACGTCGATGGAGTGCCCGAGGCGTCCCACGTCGATAGCGTGCCCAGCGAGGACGGTAGCCTCCAGTTCGACCGCGACGAACAAAAGCGGTTCAGGCGACAGTGGGACCGGATGTTCCGGGTCAGCGACGACGAGTGGGAGCCCGCACCGGCCGGGGAGTACACCATCGGCGCAGGGCTGAACGTGACCGACGCTGCCGAGCGTGGCCTGTACAGCGAGACGACAGTCAGCATCAGCGATCAGTAGAGACGCGAGCAATCGCGCACCGGGCGATGCGGATCAGGATCCGGGAGGGGTCGGTGCAGGTGTGGGAGTCGGCTCTGCTGGTGTTTCAGTCGGGGTTACAGCTTCCTCGTCCGTCCCGAAGCCGCCATCGAAGGTCTCACCGGCATCCGGGTCGGGTGCTTCACCGTCGAGCAGGAACGAAAGCAGGTTCCCGATGAACACCTCGTTGTCGGCGTCGTATATCTCGGAACTGCGTATGAACGTCGAGTCAGTGACGAACACCATGTTGTCGTTGCGGACGACTGTCGCGTACGTGCCGGTGCGACGCGTCTCCAGCGTCCGGGTGCCATCGGCAGCGGTGAACTTCGTCTCGGCATCGCCGTTTACCACCGCGTAGCCGGCGGTGTCGAAGGTGATCGTCTCGACACCGTTGGTCAGTTCGCCGTCGTCGCTTGGCGACGCATAGATGGCCTTGAAGTTGTTGTCGTTGGCCGAATCATCGACATTGTACAGCTGTTCGGCCCCCATCCGAACGCCGTAGCGCTCGGTGGCGTTGTTGGCGCCGAACGACACCGTCGTCGTCGACTGGGTGAAGCCGGTCGAGAGCCGGGTCTGTGTCGGTTCGGCGAGGACGACGACACGGCCACCGTCGTCCGTGTACTCCTGTAGCGCTTCGCGTTCTTCTTGCGAGTAGCTGCCGAGCGGCTGGACGATGAGCACACCGTCGTACTGGCCCAGTGAATCGGCGAACGAGGCGGTGTCGGACGTGCCGTACTCGACGGTGTGGCCCGCCTCGAACACCGCCTCGGTGATCGGTTCGAGTTCCGATTCGGACACCTGATTGCCGTGGCTCGTGTCGACGAGTATCCGCTTGTCACTCGCCTCGGAGTCGACCGATATCTCCCCTTCTTCGGGGTCGACAGGGGCATTGACGGCGTCGGGCTGGTACTGCGACGGAGACTGGCCGTCGATCGACTGGCCGTCCGGCGGGCCGGATGACCCCGGATTAACGACTGCGAGGAGGAACGTGCCGCCCAGTATCGCCACGAGAACGACGATAAACACGGCGAGCGGCTTGACGATACGGCCCTCAGTCATTGCGGATCACCGTTGCGTTGTTGTCCTCGGCGGGGATTCCCCAGACGGCGTAGTACTTCACCGGTTCCCGGAACATCGTCTCGCTGTCGTCGGGATGGACGAGATAGGTCACGTTGTTCGCGCCCTGCACGGTTTCAGCGCCGGCAGGGACGATGATGGCGTTGAATTGGGCACCGCCGCTTCCCAGATATGTCACGTCGTACCCGTCGCCCTCGATGTCGCCTGAGAGTGCGGCGGCCCGCTCGATGGCCAGTTCGGAGTCACCGATGCGGTCGGCGAAACCGTTCTGGGTTGCCTGTGCGCCGAGGTACGTGCCGCCGTTGGCGACTTCCTCGCGGGAGACGGTCAGTTGCTCGCCCCGGTGACGCATGACCGTCCCGACGAAGGAGCGCTGGAGCACCTCGATATCCTCTCGGAGGCCGTCCTTGCTTATCTGGGCCTTGTCCGGCCCCGAGCGGACGAACGTCTCGCCCTGCTGTTCGGCCTGCTCGATGAGGCTCAGCGGGGCCTGGACGATGACGCCGATACTCCCGACGTTCGAACTCGGCTTGACCACGATCTCGTCGGCCGGAGCGATGCCGTAATAGCCGCCCGAGGCGGCCGTGCCCTCGACGTAGGCGACGACGGGCATCTCGCTGGCGGTCCGGTTCACGGCGAGGTAGAACTCCTCGCTTGAGTCGACCGGCCCGCCGGGGCTGTCGACCCGGAGGACGACTGCCTCGATTGAGCCGTTGTTCCGTGCTTCGCGGAGGTCCTGCTTGACGGCGTTGACGTTAGCGTCGGTTGTGCCGCCGCGAAGGGTGACGACGGCGACGCTCGGATCGTCGTCGCCACCGCTTGGCACGCCGTTCCAGATGACCGGCGCGAATATCGCGGCGACGACGAGGGCGAGCGTGACTGCGATCACGTACGACGCCGTCATCGCCGAGAACAGTTGTTCTCTCCCAAACATCTATACATCCCGTTCGGACTGCGGGAGTAATAAACCCCGGTCGGCGTCCCCTGTTGCGGTCTGCCGCACTGGACAGGCTGAGAGAGCAGCGACCAACGGTTATTGGGCTCCGGGTCGTGCAACCGGTATGGAAACCCGAGCACTGGGCGACACTGGGCAGGAGAGCACGGTGCTGACGTTCGGCTCGATAGCACTCAACTGGCTCGAACAGGAAGGGGCGAACCAGCTGGTCGAACTCGTGCTGGACCACGGCGTCAACCACTTCGACGTCGCGCCGACCTACGGCGACGCGGAGCTGAAACTGGGGCCGAAGCTCCGCCAGCACCGCGAGGAGATTTTCCTGGGCTGCAAGACCCAGGAGCGCGGGTACGAGGACGCGGCCCGGAAAATCGACCGGTCGCTGGACCGCCTGGGCATCGACACTATCGACCTCTACCAGATTCACGGCCTGGAGTACGAGGACGAACTGGACACCATCACCGCCGACGACGGCGCGCTGGCGGCGATACGCGAGGCAAAAGCGGACGGGAAAATCAACCATATCGGGCTGACGAGCCACGGTAATCCCGAACTCATCCTCGACGCCATCGACCGCATCGACGACCTGGAGACGGTGATGTTCCCACTGAACCCCGTCGTCGCCGGGAAAGATGACGACGAGTACGACTACGAGGCCGTCCTGGACCGCTGCGAGGCGGAGGGCATCGGCACGCTGGGAATCAAGGCCTTCGCGAAGGGGTCGTGGCCGCCGACCGACGAACTGGCCGAGGCCGACCGCCCGTACGCGAACTGGTACGAGCCGGTCGACACGCCGGAAGTCATCCGTGAACGGTTCGACTTCGCCGCCGCCCAGGGGCTCGATACCGTCGTCAGCCCCGGCGACCCGAAGCTCGTGGCGATGGTGCTCGACGCCGCCAGCCGCTCGGAGGGAATGGACGGGGCCCGCCAGCGTGCGCTCGTCGAGGAAGCGCGCCACGACGACAGCCCGGTGCCCGAGCAACTGCACCACTGAGCGTGGACGGCGTTCCGGAGACGGTGACGGCCGCCCTCGCCGACCGGCAGGTCGAAGGCCAGGTCTGTCTTGAGGCGGGGGCCGGCGTCGGGAACACGACGGCCGGACTGCTGGCCGCGGGCGCGAAGCGGGTGTACGCGGTGACGAACGACGCCGATCACGCCGCGACGGTCCGCGAGCGCGTCGGCGACGGGAACGCCGACCGGCTTGTCGTCGTCGAGGCCGACCTCCGGGCGACGCCACTCGTGACGGATAGCGTCGACCTCGTCACCGCCCACGGACTCTGTAACGTCCTGCCACCGACTGCACTGGACGCCGTCGCGGCCGAACTGACGCGGGTCGCAAAACCCGGTGGCCACCTCGTTGTCGACGACTACGCGGTGCCGCCCGCCGATGCGTCTGTCAACCGACTGTTCGCGCTGGAAAACGCCGCTGCCAGAGCCGTCGACGGCCGGCCGGCGCTGACGTTCTACCCGCCCGCTGTGCTGGCCGCGGTGTTCGCCGACCACGGTTGGACTGTCGAGCGAAAGAAGACCTTGCTGGACCCGGTACCCTGGACCGAGGCGCATTTGGACGCCCACGCGGAGGTGGTGCGTGGGTACGCTGACGACCTTCCAGACGTAGTTGGGGGACCGCTGGCCGCGATGGCCGACGACATAGCTGCTGCTATCGGCTCCGAGCGAACCGGGACGATGTACAGTCTCGCGTTCCGGCTAGCGGAGTGATGAGTTGCTTGTATATTTCGTGACGAGAGTTCGAACAGCCAGAAAGCCCCGAGACGCTGGGCTACTGTGACTCGCTGCGCTCCTCACTACGTTGCGGTGCTTCCGTCGTCTCGTACGCCCAGCGTCTCGCCCCTTTCAGTCCCACCTGTGGCCGGTTGGTCAATCCAGGCTGGGTGGGACTGAAAGGGGCGGCTGGCTGAACGACGGCGGACGACGCAAGCACTGCAACGAACGTAGTGAGTGAAGCGCGCAGCGAGGTCGTTCGAGAGAGCTTTGCTCTCTCGTGATGACGAAAGACGCGACGCGTCTTTCGAACCACCCCCAAGTTCAGCCAGCCGGGGCTTTCTGGCTGTTAGATAATACACTCACTCAAGAAACGAAAAGAGACACAGATTTTCCTAGCAACCGAACGGCTAAGGAAGCGCCGGCCCACGGACAAATATGACGCTCAACCGCCTGTCCGAGTTCGACGCCGAACCGGAAGAGGGTGAAGTCATCGACGGGGAACTGGCAGTGACCGACGACGTGCTGGTGAAGGCGTTCGCGCTGGGGCCGGACGCGACAATCGACCCGCACGAACACGACGACGCGACGAACGTGTTCCACGTCGTCCGTGGCGAGGTGACGGTCCAGCAGGAGGATAGAGAGGAAGCCATCGCCGCGCCGGGGGTCGTGCTGAACGAGCGGGGGCAGGCCCACGGCGCGCACAATCACACCGATGGCGTCGTCGTGCTGACCGCGAGCCTCTGTCCCTTGCCGGGACAGTAAGGGGCTGCCGTCGGAATAACAGAACTGACCGGCCGTTTCCGCACCACGCTTATCGGTGTTGTAGTTCACTGACAAGACATGGCCGAACCACTGCCGACGAACGGACTCCGCAAAACGGTCGATAGCGGCGGCGTCGCGCTGGGCGTCCTCGACAACACATACAGCCCGACGCTGGTAGAGTTCTACGGGGACCTCGGCGTCGACTTCGTCTGGCTCGACTTCGAACACGGCGGGCCGGACCCGTGGGACGCGGCGACCGTCGAGAATCTGCTGCGGGCGGCCGACGGCACCGGGACGGAGCTACTGGTCCGCCTGCCGGATACGGCTCCGACGCTGGTGCGGAAGGCGCTGGACCTTGGGGTCAAGAACGTCTTCCTGCCGCGGGTCGAAACCGCCGACGAAGTCAGGGAAGCCGTCAAATCAGGGCGGTTCCGGTACGACGGCGACCCGGGCGACAGGGGACTGGCCGCGCCCCGAGCGCGTCGCTGGGGCCTGGGCGAGAACTACATCGAGGCCTCGGACGCGGAGACGCTGGTCGGAACCACAATCGAGACGAAGGCGGCGGTGGAGAACATCGACGCGATTCTGGACGTGCCCGATCTCGGCTTCGTGTTCATCGGCCCGTTCGACCTCTCGGTGTCGCTCGGTCATCCGGGCGAAATCGAGCATCCGGAGGTACAGGAGGCGGTGGAGACGGTCCGCTCGGCGGCGGTGGAAGCGGACGTCACCGTCGGCGGCCTCGGGTTCGGGATGGACGACGTGAACGAGAAGGCCCAGTCGGGGTACCAGATACTGCACGTCGGGAGTACGACCGGCGCGGTACAGAACGCTGTGCGCGGATGGCTGGACGATTTCGAAGGGGACCGAAGCTAGGAGAACAAAGGGATAGCGGCCGAATCAGGCGCTCGCACCGGATTCAGCGCCGCTCGTCGCGTCGACGGCGCTGTCGTCGAGTTCCGCTTCGGCTTCCAGCAGTTCGCGGTAGCGCTCGCGGATGGTCACAGTGCTGATGTCCGTGGCCTCGCTGACGGTCTCCTGGGTCATCTCCTCGCCGAGCAGCAGGCCGGCGGCGTAGATGGCCGCGGCGGCGAGGCCGACGGGGCTCTTGCCGCTGTGGACGTTCGCTTCCTTCCCCGCCTCGATGAGGGCGCGGGCCTGGCGTTCGAGGGCGTCGTCGGCGTCGAGTTCCGAGATGAACTTGCTGAGGTAGGTCGCGGGGTCCGGCGGGCCGACCTGCAGCGAGAGTTCGCGGTTGAGATAGCGGTACGCGCGGGTGAACTCCATCTCGTCGACGCGGCTGACGACGGCCATGTCGTCGAGCGTTTGCGGGAGGTTCGACTGTCTGATTGCGGCGTACAGCGCGGCAGTCGCCATCCCTTCGATGGAGCGACCGGGCAACATTCCCTCGTCGAGGGCACGGCGGTAGATGACGCTGGCCGTCTCGCGGGCGCTCTCGGGGACGCCGAGAGCGCTCCCCATCCGGTCGATCTCGCCCAGCGCCTGCTTGAGGTTGCGCTCGGCGTGGTCGCGGGTGCGGAACCGCTCGTCCCAGGTCCGCAGGCGCTGCATCTTCTCGCGCTGGCGCGTCGACAGAGAATTGCCGTAGGCGTCCTTGTTCTGCCAGCCGATGTTGGTCGAGAGGCCCTTGTCGTGTTTCATCTCCGTCGTCGGGGCACCGACGCGGCGCTTGTTGTCGCGCTCCTGGCTGTCGAAGGCGCGCCACTCCGGGCCGTGGTCGATCTCGTCCTCGTCGACGACGAGGCCGCAGGATTCACAGACCGTCTCGCCGCGACTGTCGTCGGTGACGAGGCTTCCGCCACAGTCCGGGCAGGCGTGGCCAGTGCTCGCCTCGGACTCGGCCTGTTCGTCCGCACTTTCATCGCGTTCGTCGGGGGAATAGATGCTGCGTGTCGTCATAGTGTGCCTCTGCGAGCGCGTGGGACGCCCGCGGTCGTACCCAATTATAGGGGTGCATCCCCCATGACGACTCGTTTGGCATATGCCGAAATCCCGATAAGCGATAGATAACTGTCACGTTCGCGCGCCACAGCGCACGACGCCCCTCCGCTGTCATCCTGTGCTGACCTGCGACGCGGCAGTATTCAGGTAGTGCAGTTCGGCCCGGTTCCGGATACGATATCGCCGTTTACACGCCCGAGCGGCCGATGCGGAGGCGTCCGCCCTCGGCGACATCTTCGTCGGCCTGAACTGGCCCCATCGACCGCGTGACGAACGACCGGACGATCCACGCTTCGGCCCGCTGGAGGCGGTACTGGAGCGTCGACCGCGACACGTCGAGCGTCTCGGCGAGTTCGGTGAGCGAAGTATCCCGGGGCGTCCGGTAGTAGCCGTGTTCGACGGCGGCCTCGACGGCGGCCTGTTGCTCCGGCGGGAGCTCCGCCAGCGTCACGGCCTCGTCGACCCAGTACGAGGGCGAGCTAAGCTGCCGGAACTCGACGGTGAGCCCCTCGCGGAGCTCGGATTCCATCTCCTCGAACAGTCCGTCGACGCCGGCGTCGCTGCACAGGAGCAGCCGCCACTCACACCGGCTCCCGCGGCGTTCGGTCTCGACGAGGACACCGCGGCCGACGTGGTCGATGGCCAGCCGCGGAATCGAGTGACAGTCACCGGCTTCGGACCGGTAGCTGTACACCGTCCGGACCCCGGGGTCCGACCCGATGACCTCGTACGTCCAGTCGGTCTTGCAGTTCCGCGTCCCGATGCACTCGGTACATTGGACTGGGTTGTCGTACACGTCGTCAAGCTGTTCGAGGGCGGTCTCCGGGCCGGCGACCCGTTCGAGCCGCCACATCCCGTCTCGTGTGACGTTACACGCGATAGTCCGGGAGTGCGTCTCCGGGTAGTCGATGAACACGTCCATCACAGGGTCGACGTTCCGCTCGTAGTCGATAGTGAAGATGAACTCTCGCATATACCTCCCGTTGCGTGCCAAGCCGTTTATACGCACTGTCTCATTCGGCGTATGCCAAACAAGCTGTAATTGGTACGGGAGGCCACCGATAGAGTATGTCGTGTCCTGTCTCCGCATCTACTGGCGAATCGTCCGGCGGACCGGCCGCCGGCGGCACGCCGGACGAGCCCTCATCGCGTATTCGCAGATATGAACTGCCGACGCACAACTGGCGACACACCGTCATCTACGGAGTCGTGTTCTGGGCGGTCGTGGCCGCTGCGTGGCTCGCCGTCCCGGCCGGCCACCCCTTCCAGTTGGGCGTCACGCTTTCGGGACTGTTTGCGGCCCCGCTGTTGCCGGTCGCGCTCTGCTGTGATTACCGGCAGGCCAGGCGCGTCGGCACATGTGACCCCGGGCTTCGCGCGTATCTCTCGAATCTCGTCAGAGATATCAAGACAGCAGTCACGGGTCAGAGCGCCCTCGGCGACCAGCGTCGGGAGTTCATCCGCTGCTGAGCGCGGTCACACCACTCGCCGACAACCGTTTCGACGGTCTTAGCGGTCAACCACGGCCGTATATTTACAGCCAGTCCGTCTCGGGGTCGATCCGGTTCGGTGGCGTCTCACCGGCCAGCGCGGCCTCGACGTTCGCGGCGACGGCGGCGTTGAGATCGTCGCGGGCTTCCTCGGAGTACCAGGCCGCGTGAGGCGTAACGATGCAGTTGTCAAGGCCGACCAGCGGGTGGTCCGCCGTCGGCGGTTCCTCGGCCAGCACGTCAAGGCCGGCGGCCGCAATCGTCCCGTCGTCCAGCGCCGCCCGAAGCGCTCCCTCGTCGACGAGGCCGCCGCGGCCGGTGTTGACGAGGACGGCGTGGTCGCGCATTGCCGCGAGCGCGTCAGCGTCTATCATCTCCGCCGTGCTCTCGGTCAACGGCGCGTGGAGGGAGACGTAGTCGGCCCGCTCGTACAGCGTCTCAAGCGTGACCTTCTCGACATCGGCTTCAGCCATCTCCTCGGCGTCGACGTACGGGTCGTAGGCGATGACGTCGATGTCGAACCCCCGCAGTTGGTCGCGCACTCGTCTCGCGATGGGGCCGAAGGAAACGAGACCGAGCGTCTGGTCGCGGACGCGGTGTACCGGTCGGGTCCGCTCCCAGCCCCACCCGCCGTCGCGAACGTCGCGGTCGTAGGCCGTGAGTGTCCGAACGCAGTCGAGCAGGAGCGTCACCGTGTGGGTCGCGACCTCATCCGTGCAGTACTCGGGGACGTTCGTGACGGCTACGCCGTTGTCCGCTGCCGCGGACACGTCGATGTTGTCGATACCGACGCCCGCTCGCGCGACGATCTGGAGGTCGTCCAGCGCGTCGAGCACCGCGGCGGTGACCGGCGTGTTCACGTCCACAACGAGCGCCGCTGCACCGGCGGCAGCGTCCCGGACCGCGTCCTCGTCGTCTGTCTCCGCGACAACGACATCGGCGTCGAGTGCCGCCCGCAGTCGGTCGACAGCTATCATCGGGTCATCGCTTGCGACCACACGTTCCATACGCGGAGTCATGGACTGGGACGCTAAAACGGGTCGAAGTCGTTCCCATCGAATAGGAATTCGAGGTCCATAATCGATTGAATACAACGAATAAATCAGTTGCTCGTTCGATTCACGCGGTCCGAGCGCTGTGATTTAAGCCACTCGACCGCCAACCCAGCGGTATGCAAATCGAGCTGCGGTTTTTCGCTAACTTCCGGGAAGCCGTCGGACAGAAGACGGTTCAGCGCGAGTACGAGAACGGCCTCCTGGCGGGTGACGTGCTCCGACAGCTCTCCGAGGAGTTCACCGAGATGGACCTGTTCGAGGACGGCGAACTGCGGGAGTACCTGACGATTCTCCGGAACGG
Source organism: Haloarcula sp. CBA1115 (assembly GCF_000827835.1). Classification (NCBI taxonomy): domain Archaea; kingdom Methanobacteriati; phylum Methanobacteriota; class Halobacteria; order Halobacteriales; family Haloarculaceae; genus Haloarcula; species Haloarcula sp. CBA1115. The sequence goes on from NZ_CP010529.1 coordinate 1,088,480, forward strand.
AACGGATATTGCCCATCTCGACGGGCTAGAGACCGCGCTGGAGGACGGGGACGAACTCAGCGTGTTCCCGCCAGTCGCCGGGGGGTAGAACGGCCCGGCGGAGCAGGCGGGACTCGAATCAGCAGCAGAAGATGAACGGGAACATCAGCCCGACACGGTCGCCGGCTTCCAGTTCAGTGTCCAGTCCATCGAGGTGTTCGTTGAACTCGCCGTTGACCGCCACTCGCGCGTAGCATCTGGTCTGCTCGCCTTCGGGGTTTTTCGCCCAGTCGCCCGGCAAGTCCGCCATCTCCGGGGCCCAACCCTCGGTGGTGGCGTCGGCTTCGGTCTCCGCGATGAGCATATCGCCCACGTCGTACTCCTGAAAGAACGCGTCGAGGAAGTCACGTAGCGTGTTCCCTTCGAACGTGTATGACAGCGCCGGTTCGCCGACGACCCGGCGGACGTGGCCGGTACACCTGACCTCGACAGTGGTCAGGTCCGGTGCCGACGACTGTCGCTCTACTGTCTCACTGCTCATACGTGTGTTATGACCCGCCGACACAAATCAGTAGAGACGAACATGTTCGCCCATCGCTGGGGTTTATTGGCCGCGAACTCTGTGTGGCGATATGGACGACATCGAACTGGGGATTCCGGCCGGAATCGTCGACTCGCTACCGCCGGACAGCGAGGACACGAAACGCGACATGGAACAGGCCGTCGGTGGCTGGGAGCGGGAGCTCAACGCCGCGCTCAATACCGAAGAGCCGGCCAGCGCCGTCGTCGACCACATCGAGCAGTTCGAGAGCCGGTGGGAGGCCTACGACGAGTACGTTGTCGAACTTCGGGCATGGGGTCAGTCACCCATCTACGCGATGGCCTGGCGCGACCTCCACGCCGCCGTCATCGCCCAGATTTACGACCACGAGGACTTAGACGAGCGAATCAATCGCGAGCGCAACGCCCGCATCGTCGACGACGGTATCCGGCCGGGATAGAGTGTATCCGTCCGGGGTAGGCCGTCGCCGTCCGGGAGAGGTGGAGCCATCCGGGATAGCGCGGGTGTGGCAAACGAGCGCCGGACCGCCGATAAGTTTAGACGACCGCACCCGTAACGACCACGTAATGGAGCGTGAACGGAGTTTTCGCGGCATCTCGGCACGGGCTGCTATCGGCTATCTGGAGAACCTGGGCGGCGAGCAACGCGGCGACGCGACCGTCGAAGGTGACGGCTGGGCAGCAACGCTCTCCGAGGAAAAAGTCGCTATCGGGCCGAGCCTCCAGCTCAACGAGGTGACAATCCAGTTCGACGGCGAGCCGGAGACGCTGGAGCCGCTCATCGAGAAGTTCGCACAGAAAGCGATGCGGGCGGGCGGCTGACCGGGGCGCGATGGCCGACCCGTCGTACCCCATCGAGGGGCAGATTGTCCTGCTGGCCGGCACACAGGCCAGCGTGCCGCTCGACCAGCTCCCTGACCTGCTCGGACGGGTCCAGACGTATCTCCGGGCGAACCGTGCGAGCTACGACAGGAAGTACGAGCGCATCAGCGGCCCCAGAGAGGCCGATTACGTCTGCGCCGAGTCGGGCCGCTGGGACAGTATCGGTACAGAACTCGGGCTGAGCGACCGCGAGCGGGACGCGGTTCGGCGGGCTCACGCCGCCCAGTTCGAGCGCGACGGCCGGCGGCTGGACAGAAGCGAGGAGTTCGAGACGACGCTCGAAATCAGGGACGTGCTGGCGGTCAGCTCCGAACCGTAATCGTCTCCAGCACGCGCTGGGAGAAGTCCGTCTCCGAGAGATCGCCGTTTTCGAGGGCATCGATCCACTCGCTGTCGACTGACCATTCGCCGAGTTCGGTGTCTTCGAGGTCCGTCACCGTCGCCTCGATGTCGACCCCGGACCAGTCATCGGCGTGCAGGTCCCGGAAGACGTTGATGACGCGGCCGATTTCCCGGTGGGGAATAACGGCCGCCTCGTCGGCCGAAATCGACTCGTAGGTGAGCCGGTACGTCTCGCCCTCGTCGTCGAACTCGGTGACGTAAACGCCGTGGCTGGTCAGTCGGGACTCTACCTGGAATTCGAAGTCGTCGATATCTTCCTTGCGCATTAGAGAACTGAAGTGTGTTCGGCTGCCGGGGCTGTCTCAGTCGTCGCTCGGTGCCGCTGCGCCACCGGAGCTGACGCCGGTTCCGGGACCGATGTCGATGCCAAGTTCATCGAGTTTCTCGTCGGGAACGACACCGTTCTCCCAGTCACGCACCTCGTAGTACTCGTCTTTCATCTTCGAGAGTTCCGCGAGTTCGCCCTCGGAACCGCCCTGTGCCGGCATCGCGTGCTCGTCGCCCTCCACGAACCGGTTTGGCAGGTCGTCGTCGGACCCGTCGAAGCCCGCGAGGTTGTTGTAGTACCGTTCGAGGTTGTAGACGCGCTCGCCGGCCTCCATCAGTTCCTCCTCGCTCACGTCCAGCCCAGTCATGCCGTTGTACTGCAGGACGTACTCCTCGATGCCTTCGGCGAAGGCGTTGAACTTGCAGATGTCGAAGGAGTCGCTGATAGCGTGCAGGTCCTGGAAGGTGGCACACAGCTCGCCTTTGCCCTCCCACTCTCGCGGGTCGACCTTCTCCGGGATGCCGAGAATCTCAGCCGCCGGCGTGTAGCCGCGCAGGTGACACGCGCCGCGGTTCGAGGTCGCGTACCCGATTGCCATCCCCTTCATACAGCGCGGGTCGTAAGCCGCCATCGTCTGGCCCTTGACCGCCAGCGAGTTGGTGTGGGCATCGAACTCCTCTGCGAGGTGGTCCGGCCCCTCAGCGAGATGGTCCGCGAGTTCCGTCTCGCGGTGGGCGATCATCTCGATCATGTCGATCATCGTCTCGGCGTCGCCCCAGTCCAGGCCGTCGCCGAGCTCGTCGAACTTGCCCTCCTCGGTCATCTCCATCGCCATCGCCATGGTGTTGCCAACGTCGATGGTGTCGACGCCGACGTCGTTACACCGGTCGAGCATCACGGCGATCTTGTCGCGTTCGACGTGGCCGGAGTTCGGGCCGAGCGCCCACGCGGACTCGTACTCGTAGGACTCCGTGCGGACGTTCATCTCCTCGCCCTTGTGCATCGCCTGCACCTCGACTTCCTTCTTGCAGGCGACCGGACAGGAGTGACAGGTCGGCTCGTCGACCAGGATGTTCTCCCGGACGTTCTCGCCGGAGACGTTCTCCGAATCCATAATGCGCTCGCCGTCGCCTTCGGCGTCCGAGTACGAGCGCGTCGAAGAGTACTTCGCGTTCTTCGTCGGGAGGCCGTCCATCTCTTCGGTGAGGTTCATCAGGACGTTCGTGCCGTACATCGAGAGTCCGCCCTCGTTGGGTGCGGTCACGTCGGACTCCTGGATGACCTGCATCGCCTGCTTGTGACCCTCCTGGAACGTCTCCTGATCCTTCGGCTTGGGCATCCGGGTGCTGGACTTGACGACGACGGCTTTGAGGTTCTTGTTGCCCATCACGCAGCCGGTGCCGCCGCGGCCCGACGCGCGGTCGTCCTCGTTGATGATACAGGCGTACTTGACCTCGTTTTCACCGCCCTGTCCGATGGCCATCACCGAGAGGTTCTTGCCCAGCGAGCCGCCCTCGATCTCGCCTTCGAGGTCGTCGATGGTGTCGTGGACGCCCTGCCCCCAGAGGTGCGAGGCGTCGCGCAGTTCCACTTCGCCGTCTTCAACGAGCGCATACACCGGCTCGTCGGCCTGGCCCTCGAACAGCAGTCCGTCGAAGCCCGACCATTTCAGCCGCGCTCCGGACCAGCCGCCGTGGTGGGAATCAGTGACCGTCCCCGTCAGCGGCGATTTCGTACAGATGGCGATACGGCCGCTCATCGTCACCTGTGTCCCCGTCAGCGGCCCGTTCATGAACGCCAGCAGGTTGTCCGGACCCAGCGGGTCCACGTCCGGTCCCTGATCGAAGACGTACTTCACGCCGAGCCCGCGTGCACCGATGTACTTTTTCGCGTCTTCCTCGTCGATACCTTCGTAGGCTACGTCCCCGTCCCCGAGGTCGATTCGCGCCACATGGTCCTGAAAGCCACCAAGGTCTGTCATGGTAATACATGACCCTCCGGCTGGGAACAACTTAACGGTTTGTGTTGCTAAACCACAGATATCCGACGTTTTCAGCGGTCGCGTCCCTGCGTGAGCGGGTCACATCCGCGAGTCTGGTCCGAACCGTTTAAGACTCCGAACGGCAAACTCCGGGTAACTCGCTGGACGACGGGCACCAGCGGGCACCTGCGTGTGCAGGTCGGGATGTGAGTCGCGCCGAGCGCGACTTGAACCACGCAACGCCCGTGGTGAATACATATGGCACGAAGCGCATATTCGTACATTCGAGACGCCTGGAAGAACCCGGGCGACGGACAGCTCGCAGAACTACAGTGGCAGCGCCAGCAGGAGTGGCGCGACGAAGGGGCCGTCGAGCGCATCGAGCGCCCGACCCGCCTCGACAAGGCCCGCTCGCAGGGCTACAAGGCGAAACAGGGCGTCGTCGTCGCCCGCGTCTCCGTCCGCAAGGGCGGCGCACGCAAGCGCCGACACAAGGCCGGTCGCCGGTCCAAGCGCCAGGGCGTCACGCGCATCACCCGCCGGAAGGACATCCAGCGCGTCGCCGAGGAACGCGCCTCCCGCACCTTCCCGAACCTGCGCGTGCTCAACAGCTACTCCGTCGGTCAGGACGGCCGACAGAAGTGGCACGAAGTCATCCTCATCGACCCGAACCACCCGGCCATCCAGAACGACGACGACCTGTCGTGGATCTGTGCCGACGACCAGGCCGACCGCGTCTTCCGCGGTCTGACCGGTGCCGGCCGCCGCAACCGCGGCCTCAGCGGTAAGGGCAAAGGGAGCGAGAAGACCCGCCCGTCGCTGCGCAGCAACCGCGGCAAGGGCAAGTAACCCACCTTTTTCGGCCTCGGGTACGGAGGTGCACCACTCGGCGCAAAAACGTGGTCCTCGTGAGCGAAGCGAGCGAGGTGGTTCGAGACGGCATTGCCGTCTCGTCATGCCGGAAATCTTCGATTTCCGAGCAGCTCGAAAGACGAGCGAGCAACGCGAGTCTTTCGGTGGCGAAAAAGGCCGAACGCTCGCTCCGCTCGCGCGGATGTCCACCGTGATTTTCGACTTCAGTTCTTCCAGACATCCGGTCCTAGTGCCGTCTAGAGAGGGAGCCGACTACGCCCAGACACCCTGTTCGCGGTCCATGATACTAACGACCACGACGTGGGGGAGTGTGACGACGGCGATAAACACCAGATACAGCGCGACCCACTCCGGAACGGACCCCGGCGGGTTCGGAACCAGGAAGTACAGCCCGCCGAGCAGTGCCAGCGAGACGGCAGTCAGCGGGGCGGCGTCGCGGGCAAACCGCGCCAGGGCAGCTGTCGGGTCGCGGTTTTCGAGCGCGGCAGTGGCGTCGTCGTCGACCAGCAGGAGGCGGGCGACGTGGCGCAGCGAGTGCCACAGACAGAAGTACACGCCGATGGCGAGCACCGGCGGGACGAGGGCGAAGTACGCGAGCAGGCCCAGTGTCTCACCTGCGTCGAGCAGCCACGGCCGGCGGGCATCGGCGCGAGCGAACCCGACGGCCAGCGTCGCCACGACGAGCGCGCCGTAGGCGAGGGCGAGCGCGGTCCGCACGTCGGTCCGGAACGCCCAGCCGATAGCGGCCACGGCGTCGGGCGCGAACAGCGAGACGAGGTCCGTCGCGACGCGGCGGTACCACTCCGGGAACGCGAGCAGCGGGACTAGCATCGGCAGGCCGCCGCGGACGAGGACGGTTCCGATTCGTTGCGGAAGGGTTCGGAGGTGGTCGGCGTCGGCCAGCGCACGCAGCGCGTACAGGTCGCCCTGCCCCCAGTGGAACCACGTCACGGCGATGAAGAGGACGAACGCCGCCGCGGGCGCGAGGAACCAGGCGACGGCGTAGGTTCCGCCGACGACGCCGTAGAGCGCGAACACGCGGGCGATAGCCCGCCAGTCCGGGCGCTTGCCGCGGGTGCGTGCGACCGCGAGGTGGTCGACCGCACCGTGGGGGAGGCCGAGCAGAACGGCACTGACGACCAGCGGGGCGTACTGGAGCGCGGGCGGTATCGAGACCCCGGCGAGGAACGGAGCAACGACGGCGAGGCTGGCGATCCAGCCGGGGACCAGCGCGACCCGGTAGCGAACCGACGGCTCGACGGTGGTGCGGCGGCTCATTCCCATCTGTCCCGAAGCCAGATGTAGAGCACGACTCCCTGCACGACGAACAGCGTCGTCAGGAAGAAGAACACCGCCTCCTCGATGGGCAGGTCGAGCAGGGGAATCGTGTAGCCGGTCGTGTACTGTTTCGAGAGGGTCCAGACGCCGAGTCGGATGGCGACGCTGTCGATACCGCAGAGATAGGCCGCCGGAACCAGTGTCGCGCCGCCGACGGTCCGCCACTCCTTGGCGAGGAACTGCCAGCCGAAGGCCCACTGAATGGCGAGAATCGGCCCGCTCCAGACCAGCAGCGACCCGAGGTACAGTCCCGAGTCGGAGCGCAGGAGCACGAGGCCGGACAGAACGACGACGAGCGCAGCGGCGAGTCCAACGAGCCGCGTCCGCATCGGCGTGGCTAGCTGGCGCTCAGTGTCCACCCGAAACCGGGCCACCCACAGCCCGACCATCGCGGTCTGCAAGACGAAAAAGAGGTACTCGCCGAGGGGAATCGACCAGAACCGCACCAGTACGGCGCCGTCGCCGTACCACCAGACGCCGCGTCGAATGAGCGCGCCGTCCCACGGCGTCGTGTAGACGAGGGCCAGTCCTGCGAGGATTGCCGTCCCCGTGAGTACGTCCCGGCGGCTCCCGAGGCGGTAGGTGGCTGTCAGTGCCAATCCAGCCACGACCGGCACCACGAACAGGGCGTGGAACTGGAGATACGTGAGCGTGGGCAACATTAGTTCAGGTACAACAGGGAGTCAGAAACGATACCCGGTGCGTGGCTGTCATCCACGCCACGCGGGTTGCCCGTGGCCGTGGGCGTCCGTCGGCGTCTCGCCGGGGCCGCGCTCGGAGACAGCGCTCACGGTGTAGAACGTCGCTTCGGGGTCGCCGTTGCGCCGCCAGTGCCACCACGTACGGGCGAGCAACCACAGCCGGCGGCGGCGAGTGAGGTCCGGCGTCTCCGTCAGCACGTCGTAGCCACGGTCACGGATGAGTCGGTGGTGGTCAGCGTACAGGACCGCAGCCAGCAGCACGCCGAACTGGCAGTCCTCCGGGAGGTATCGGATACCGGCCACGCCCTCGCGGTACAGTTCGTCGGTCCGGGCCAGTTCCTCCTGCATCACGGCACGGAAGGCGTCGTCGACCTCGGCGTCGGCCAGTTGCTCCTCGGTGACGCCGTGGCGGTCGAGCGTCTCCTGTGGGAGGTACACCCGGCCGTAGTCGTGGATGTCCTCGCGGACGTCCCGCAGGAAGTTCGAGAGCTGGAACGCTTCGGCCAGCGCCGTCGCGTGGGGCAGGGCCTCCGCCTTCTGTGGCGGGTCCATCACCTCCGTCATCATGTGGCCGACAGCGACGGCGGAGCCGCCCATGTACTCACGGAGGTCCTCGAACGTCTCGTAGCGGGCCTGTGCGATGTCCATCTCCATCGCGTCGATGAAGACGTTGATCGTCTCCTCGGAGATGTCGTGACGCTCGGCCAGGTCCTGAAACGCCGCCATGACCGCCTCGTGGTCGGTCTCGGCCGGGTCGACGTTCCCGAGCGCGGCCTCGCGGATTACCTCCAGTTGCTCGTGCTGGACGGTCGGGGGCGGCCCATCCGTCTGGTCGACGACCTCGTCCGCGACCCGGAAAAAGGCGTACATGACGTAGGTCGGGTGGCGGATACGCTCCGGAAGCAGACGCGTCGCGAGGTGAAACGTCCGGCCGGTCTCCTGCTGTATCGATTTGCTGGTTTGGATGTTATCGGAGTGCATTGAAAGCTATCGGGCGGTCATTCGGCGGGCGATGCGTCGCGCGCTTGTCGGCAGGCTGTCCGTAATAGTTCGGTCGATCCGTGAGTGCACCGCTGTCACGGGGGACTGTGTCCCGTCGGTTCGCCGGAGACAAACAGGACACTGGTTCCGTATCACTACATGTATATACGGTTGTTATCGGTATAAGCGGACTACCAAACTGCTTCGGGAATCGTGCCAGGAGTCCGCCGCAGGCGTAGGGATTCGCAAGCACTGGTTACCAGTTTTCGAACACTTCTTCCAGTAGCTTTCGCTCACCCGCACGGAGGTGCTGGTGGAACGTCGACGGACAGATGTCCATCGACTCGGCCAGTTGCTCGCCGGAGACGTCGCGTGGCCAGTCGAAGAAGCCGCCGAGAAACCCCTTCCGGAGCGCCGTTAGCTGGCGGTTGGTCAACCGCTCTTCGACGTTTGCGATGAACGCCTGCCGGGAGACCGGCGGTTCGTCCCGTTCTCGCACGGAGAGCAGTTCCGTTTCCGGATACTGGCTGCGGACCTGCTCGACCACGCTTCGGGTCTCCATCGACGCCGGGAGCGTGACGGTGACTGTCGCCTTCCCCGGTTCGACCAGAATGTCGCCCGTCTGGGCCCCGCGGTCGGCGACGACCGAGACGACCGGCGGGTCCGAGACGGTGAATTCGAACAGCGCCGACGAGTCCGCCGTCGAGACGTGCGAGACGCCCGACACCTGCGGGTGGTCGGCGGCGACGGCACAGACAGCCGAGGGGTCGTCCGTCTCGACGAGGAAGAACATCACCGTCTCCTCGCCGTCGGGGACGCTCCCACCGTACTCCATCGAGCAGCCGAGTTCGCTCGCCACGTCGATGTAAAAAACGTCGGGGTCGGTGACCTGCAGTTCGAGTTCGGTGACGTTGTCGGCGGTCAACAGCCGGCTGGTCTCGCGGGCGTCGATGGCCGCCGCGGTCGCCCGCCCGATGGTCCCCAGTACGGCCTGTTCGCGAGGGTCGAACACGTCGTCGCTGTCGGCGTAGACGGTGAGGACGCCGTACAGCGACTCGCCGGAGACGAGCGGGACTGCCGCGACCGACGCGACGTCGGAGTCGGCGAGTCGGCTGTGTTGCTCGTCGATGTCACCGGTCACGACCTGCATCTCCTCGGTTCGGGCCGCCTCCGCAACCGGGTCGTCGGCGTTAAGCGGGATGGACAGCGTTGTCGGGTGGTCGGCGGAGAGTGCCGTCGACGACAGCGTCTCGTCGCGTAGATCCAGTTCGGACACCCAGGCGAACTGGTAGGAGTCGACCTCGGCCAGCCGGTCACAGACGGTCTGCTGGATGGCCTCGCGCGAGTCGACGGTCAGTACGTCGCCCATCACCGCTTTCAGCAGCCCGTCGACCCGGTCAACGAGTTGCTTGAGGTTCTGGCGCTCGGCCTTGAGCTCCTCGCTGCGGCGCTCGGCTGCCAGTTCAGCGAGCTTCCGCTGGGTGATATCGATGTGTGCGACGACTGCGCTCCCGGCCTCGTCGTCGGGCAGCGGTGCGACCCGCATCAGAAACCACTGCTTCTCCTCCGGGGAGTGACACGGGTACTCCATCGTGAACAGGTCCTGCTCACCGTCGATGACCGACTCGATGCCGCCGAGTGCCTGCCCGGCGTACTCGTCTGCGTCGACATCAGTTGTCGCGAAGTAGTTCGTCCCCTCCATCTCCCCATCCTCATCGCCCGCGAACTTCCGCCAGGCGCGGTTGGTAAACAGGATCGTCCCCTCGTCGTCGAGGACCGCGATGTTGATGGGTAGCGTGTCCAACGTCGAGTGAGCGAGTGTCTCTGGTGGCTTCATTCAGTGTCCCTGGCTCCGAATAGCCGATACCCTGTGTAGTGGCGGCGGGTGAATAAACGTGTGGCCCGGAACGGGGAACTGTTGCCTGTGCGGAAAGCTCTAAGCGCTGTCAGTCGCAACTGGTTCGTATGTTCGGGTCCCGGAGTTCCCGGGGGGAGTCAGTCACCTGCATCGCGTGTGGGGAGTCCGTCCCACGGTCCGAGGCCCGCGAGTACGACAAACACGGCGACCGGTGGGACCGCCGGAACAAGACGTTCGAGCACCTCTGTAAAGCCTGTTTTGCCGACCTGTGCCAGCAGCCGCGGGACGGCCTCGAAACGACGCTTGACGCCGCCGGGGCCGGCGAGACCGACCAAGAGACCTTCCTGAGACGGTTCCGAGAACTCTCCGAGGGCGACACGCACAGGGAATGAGACGCGGAAGTCACGGCCCAGTCCCACCCCGACAGCCCTAACTACGCCCTGTTCGTACCGGGTGACATGACTACAGAGGACGCGCAAGCGGCCGCCGGGACCGCCGAGGGGCAAGGCCCCGTCGAGATCGACCCGGAGATGGCCCGCCATCTGGAGAACAAGCGCGAGGAACTGTTCGAGAAGTTCGGCATCCCCGACGAGTTCCCGCCCGAGGTACTGGAGGAGGCCAAAGAGCGCACGCAGGGCGTCCAGGCCGAAATCGAGGACGAGGTCGACGAACGCGAAGACCTCCGGGAGATGACGACCTGGACGACCGACCCCATCGACGCCCAGGACTTCGACGACGCCATCTCCATCGAGGAGCGCGAGGACGAGATCGTCCTCTGGGTCCACATCGCCGACGTGACTCACTACGTCAACCCCGACACGAAGATGTGGGAGCAGGCCGTCGAGCGCGGGAACACCGTCTACCTCCCGGCCTACACCGTCCACATGCTGCCGCCCGTCCTCGCCGAGACCGTCTGTTCGCTGGTCCCCAACGAGGACCGCCTGGCCCACACCGTCGAGATGCACCTCGACAAGGAGAACCTCGGCTACGAGGAGATCAACATCTACAAGTCCGTCATCCGCTCGGACGCTCGCCTGACCTACACCGAGGCCGAGCGCCTGCTGGACGAGCCGGAGACCGCAGAAGACGTGCTAGAGGACCAGAGCGTCGACCTCGCGGAGAAGACCGAGCGCGTCTGGGAACTGGCCGACCGGATGCACGAGCAGCGCAAAGAAGAGGGCTCGCTCGTCCTCAACCCCGCCCGCGACCGCGCCCACACCATCATCGAGGAGTGTATGCTGAAGGCCAACAAGGCCGTCACGCACGAGCTGATGTGGAACCGCGGCGTCGAGGCGATGTACCGCGTCCACCCACAGCCGAGCCCCGACGAGTGGGACGAGGCGCTGGTCGAGATTCAGGAACTCGACGGCGTCTCCATCCCCGGCGACGCCTGGGACGACCCGCGAAAGGCCGTCAACGCCACGCTCGAACAGGCCCCCGGTCGCCAACTCGACAAGATTCAGTGGGCCGTGATGAAGGTCATGCCACGCGCGAAGTACATGAACGACCCCTTCGGCGGCCACCACGCCCTGAACTTCGAGATTTACGGCCACTTCACCTCGCCGATCCGCCGCCTGTCGGACCTCATCAACCACTGGATCGTCTACACCAACGACGTGCCCGAGGACCTCGTCGCGCTGTGTGACCGCGCCAGCGACCGCCAGAAGGACGCCGAGCAGTGCGAGCGCGAGTACAAGAACTTCCTGCAGGAGGTCGGTCTGGACCCGTCAGCGGTCAACAACCGCGGTATCGAAGTCGTCGAGAATCCTGATGACGATGGCGAGGATGAAGACGCTGAAGCCGATGCCGCCGACGCAGCCGTTGAAGAGTAACGGCTAGCTAAAGTATCGGGTTCTGTTGTGCATGGTTCTGCAGCTACGGCCGTCGGGAGCCAGAAAGCCCCGGCTGGGTGGGACTGAAAGGGGCCGTGCTATCGGCGAACTCCGACGACGCAAGCACGCGAAGCGCGCGCAGCGAGGCGCAGGAGCCGATAGCGCGGGGGCTTTCTGGCTGTTCAAATATCACCACAAAGCCGTAGCAGCACCAAACAACCATCCCAGAGAGTCGCACATAGCAACAGCAAGACCTTTTCACAGTCGGTACGGCACTGCCCGTATGTGCCCTCCAGCACCCGCAATCGTCACCGAGGGGTTGACGAAGCGCTACAGTGGGGTCTCGGCGATAGCGGACCTCGACCTCACGGTCCCGCGTGGGAGCGTCTTCGGCTTCCTCGGCCCCAACGGCGCGGGTAAGACCTCGACGATTCGCATCCTGACGACGTTGACGAACCCAACAAGCGGCACCGCGCGGGTCGCCGGTGAGTCGGTCGCCGACCGCGCAGCGGTGGTCGAACACATCGGCTTCCTGCCGGAGGAGCCGCCGCTGTACGACGAACTCACCGGCCGCGAGCAGCTGGAGTACGTCGCCGGCCTGCGCGGGCACGAGGACTGGGGCCGCGTGGAATCGCTGCTCGACCGGTTCGACCTCGACGAGGACGCCGACCGGCGCGTCGAGACGTACTCGAAGGGGATGAAACAGAAGCTCGGGCTGGTCCAGGCGCTGTTGCACGAGCCGGAGGTCCTCTTTCTGGACGAACCGACCTCAGGGCTGGACCCGCGGGCCGCCCGGACAGTGCGTGACACCATCAGCGAAGTCGCGGCCGCTGACACGACGGTCTTTCTCTCGACGCACATCCTGCCCGTCGTCGAGGAGTTGGCCGACACCGTCGGCGTCCTGTACGACGGCGACCTCGTCGCGGAGGGGTCTCCCGATGAACTGACCGACAGCGTCGAGTCCGGGAGCACGCTCGAAGACGTGTTCCTCGACGTGACCAGCGAGCACCCGGGAGAGCGATGAGACGGCCGAGCGGACGACGGACACGACTGATCGCGCGGACGGAACTGCGGCGTACCTGGCGCAAGCTCAAGGGGACAACACGCGGCGCACTCATATTCCTCGGCGGCGGGCTGGGCATCAGCATATACAGTCTCGCTATCGGCGCAGGGGCGTTCTTTTTCGGCGGTGCCCTGGCCGACAGCGACCCCCACACGGTCAGGCTTGCGACGACGGCGGGTATCGTCGGACTGCTCGGCCTCGTCGGCTTCTTCACGCTCCAGCACACGGTGAAATCGGCCGGCGAGCCCGACGCCGCCGACGGCCTGCTGACGACGGTCCCCTACGAGGACGCGGCGGCCGGGCTGCTCGCCGCCGAGGCCGGTCGCGTGTCGCTCGCGCTCGCCATCCCGATTGTGGCGCTGGTAGGCGGGCTTGCAGCCGGTGACGCCGGGGTACTCGTCGCTCTCGTGGTGCTCGTCGGATCGGTCGCGGTCGCCCTGCTGGGGACGGTCCTCGGCTTCAGCCTGGGGCTGGTGACAAAACTGGTGGCGAACCGCTCGGCCTTCGTCGCCAGTCACCGCGCGAGCGTCGGGGCTGCCGTCTCGCTCATCCTGCCACTTGGCTGGGTCGCGATGACGGCCGTTCCGACGGTACAGCTTCGCGTGCTCCAACTGGCGACCCAGTCACCGCTCTCGTGGCCTGCCGACGTAGTCCTGCTCGTGCTGGGGACCGGCGGCAATTCGGTCGCTGCCGTCGTCGCCACAGCGGGGATTTTCGGCGCGCTCCCGGTCGGCGCAGTCGCGTGTCTGTGGCTGGCCGGGCGGGCCTGGTATGCCGATCCGGTCCAGCCCGACCACGAGTTCGACGCCGACGAGCGAACGCTCTCGGACCGTCTGCTGGCGGGGCGGGTCCCAACCGCGACCCGCGTAGTCGCACAGAAGTCGTGGCTCAGAGCCAAGCGAGCCCCCGTCACCGTCCAGTTTGCGGTCATGCCGTTCTTCTTCTTGGTGTATCACCTCCAGATAGTCATTCTGGAGCGGGTAGTGCCGCCGACGCTCCCGCTCAGCGCCGGCCTCGCCAGCGCGGCGGCGTTCGGGGCCGCGTTTTCGCTCAATCCGCTCGGCGGCGAGGAAGGGGTACTGCCGCTGACGCTGACCGCTAACGTCTCCGGCCGAGCCTTCGTCGCCGGGCTCGTCCTTGCGGGCGCGCTCCCCGGCGTCGTGGTGACGACGCTACTGGTCGTCGGCCTCGGTATCGCGGCCGGGACACCGCCAGTCACGCTCGCCGTCGCACTCTCACTCGCACTCGTGGCAACCCTCGCCGCGCCGGCCATCGCCGTCGGCACCGGCGTCGTGTTCCCGAAGTTCGAATCCTCGTCGGTGCAGGGCCGCGAAGTGGTGGTCCCGAGCGGCTGGGCGTTCGGACTGTACTTCCTCGTTCTCGGCGTGGCCGTCGCGCCGGGGAGTCTGGCGTACCTGCTCGCCGTCCGAGACCTGTTCGCGCTACCGGTCGATGGCGCGCTCCTTCTCGGTGGGGGGCTGGTAGCGAGCGCCGCAATCGCCGTCGCTGGCGCTGTCGCCGGCTTCCTCTATGCCGCCAACCGCGTCGCGACCTACCGACTCGACTAGCAGATGGGCTTCGGGTCCAGTCCCATCGCCTCCAGCGTTTCCGCGTAGTCGTCGTACGCCGCTTCGATGGCTTCGGTCGCGGCCGCGGCTGCCGTCTCGCGCCCGGATTCCGAGAGGTGTTCGAGGGCGGCCTCGCCGCCGTCGAGTGCCGACGCCTGCCGCCGAATCTCGCGAAACGTATCGGCCCGCTGTTCGTCCGCCTCGTTGATGAAGAAGCTCACTACTTGCAAGTAGAACCGGTCGGCGACCAGCGGCGCGGCGACGAGGCCGGCCCCGACGCGCCGCGCAGTCCCACTGACGGTTTCGAGGTGATCAATGAACCCACCGGAGTTCCCAGCGTCTGCGTCGATACGATCCGCCCGCTCGGCCGCGGCCTCGGCGGCTGCCCCGAACTGCGTCGCCACGTCGCTATCAGTCTCGGCAGCCCACCGGTCGAGGATATCTGCGAGTCCTGACTCGCGGGTCGCCGCTGCTGTGAGCACTGCCTCCGTCTCCAGTGTCGCATCTGTTGCTGCGATAAGCATCTTGTCCGAGCCCAGTCTGCCCCGCTCCGTCTCAGTCTGGTCGCGGACGGCGTCGATAGTGGCTCCAGCGTCCATACGTCCGCTGGGCGCGGCAGGGGCTTGAAATCCCCGCCCGATTTATCCGCCGGGCAACGCTACAGTCGGTATGGCCGATGACTACCCTGACCCGCCGACGGACCCGCCGTCACTATCGGCAGCGGCGTTGCAGGCGGAACTGGACGCCGGCAAGTCGTTCCGGTTGCTCGACGTTCGCGACCGCGACGAGTACGAGCAGTGGCGGATTCGCGGCGAATCGGTGACGGCGACACAGCTCCCATTTACGAAGTTCCTTCAGGCGAAGGTGACCGGCGAAGTGGACGACATCGTCGGCGACGTGGCCGGCACCGGCCCGATAACGGTCGTCTGTGGCCGCGGCGAGGCCAGCGCCTTCGTCGCCGGCCTGCTGACCGAACACGGCATCGAGGCACAGAACCTCAGCGACGGCATGGAGGGGTGGGCGCGGCTCTACGAGGCCCGCGAGATCACCTGCGACGCCGCAACCGTCCTCCAGTACCGCCGGCCGTCGTCCGGCTGTCTCGGCTACATGGTCGTCAGCGATGGCTCGGCCGCTGTCGTCGACCCGCTCCGAGCGTTCACCGACCGGTACGTCGCCGACGCCGCCGACCACGACGCCTCGCTCACCCACGCTATCGACACGCACGTCCACGCCGACCACGTCAGCGGCGTCCGTCGTCTCGCCGCAGAGACCGGTGCCGAGCCGATCCTTTCCGAACGAGCGGTCGCCCGCGGTGTCGACGACGTGACCGCACTGGCCGCCGACGAAACGCTACGCGTCGGCTCGGCCACACTGGAGCCTCGTCCCCTACCCGGGCATACGACCGGCATGACCGGCTTCACCGTCGGCGACGTGCTCCTAGCCGGCGACAGCGTCTTCCTCGACAGCGTCGCCCGCCCAGACCTGGAAGCTGGCGCTGACGGAGCGAGGGATCTGGCCCGCGACCTCCACCGAACGCTGACCGAGCGACTCGCAACGCTACCCGGCGAAACAGTCGTCGCTCCGGGCCACTACAGCGAGTCGACAACGCCGGCTGACGACGGTACATTCACCGCTGCCCTGGGGACTCTCCGCGACCGGCTCCCGGGGTTCGCGATGGACCGCGAGGCGTTCGTGGAGTACGCCTGTGACGATATCCCGCCGCGCCCCGCCAACTTCGAGCGGATTATCGCCATCAATCTCGGAACGGAGACGGCCGACGACGACACCGCGTTCGAACTCGAACTCGGTCCGAACAACTGCGCGGCCGCGCCGTCGGACGCGGTGTGACACCGCCACGACACAACAGCGGCTACAACGGGAGTCGCTTGCGGATCTGATCCAGAATCGATTCGTCTTCGTCGGGCAACGACTCCCCCACCACGCCCTCGCCCGGGAGAATGACGGTTCGCTCGCCGTTGTCCTCGACCTCGATGAGGTCGTCCGCCTTGAGAGCCGCGAGCGCGTCCTCTATGCGGTCGATATTCTCCTCCGTCCGCGACCGAAGCTCGAAGACGGTCATCCCCTCATCACGGCGGTCAGCGAGCGCATCGAGCACCGCAACCTCTGTGTCGTCCCGGTCGCGATACTCCGGCTTCGCTCTCATATGTCCCTCTAAAACCGGCTGGGTCTAATCTTTGTCCCTCGTGAATCTAATCTGGGAACCTGATCCGACACGGTATAAACTGCTGAACCGGTAAGTCAGACCCCTGATCGGAGCGGTCGTCAGCGACAAACTCGCTGTGACTTATGATTCCGAACCGAGTGATTCGCTATCGTCCCTTTTCATGGTAAGCTGGCCCCTCTTCAGTGGTAGAGCCATACTTTGCCATGAAGACTCGGAGCGACCATTCGTCGGTATAGTACTTGTACGCCCAAATATATTTGATGTGAGTTGTTTCAAACACCCCGCCGTCTTCCGTAGTGAACGTCACATTGACCGTATCAGGAATGTACGTGTGGTCCCGGTCTGAATAACTATCATCGTCGTCATTGTAGTCTTCCACAATGACATAGTAGTTCCAGAGTGGGTCAAGCCGGTCATCTACAGTTTTAGTACGGTTCGTGGTGTCCCGCATCTGAATCGTCATGTGGTATGAATCATTTTCAGGGAAGGCTTCTGTCTCGGCAGACCGGTTATAATCAAGCTCGTGATATATCCGCTGCATATGCTCATCGAACCGCTCAAATTTCTCTGCCTTACTAAGTTCTTTCTCGCTGTTGGATTCAGTTTCTATTTTTGATTCCTCAGTAGCCACAAGCGTACTTTTGGCCTCCGTCGGCTCAGATGTTGTGGCTGGGGCCTCAGTAGCCCCCTGTGTGTGTTCTGGCGTCTGTATCGGCGTATCTGTCTGCTTGGCTGGTCCACTTCCACCTAGGAACGCGGAACAGCCGGCAGACATAATTAATAGAGCGATAGCAACACCGCTAAGAATTATTTTAGTATTAGTCATGGTTCTTGAATTTCATTGTTGGCGTCTTTTTCTTTGTTTTCTTTATCAACAAGTGGATGAGTCAGATCTTAATTCGGGACTAGCGTTGGCTCTGTTGCCGACCCGTTTCTGTCCACTCCTGTAAATAGCGCACCGCGCACAGCCCCACCACCAGCATTGAAAAATGCGGTTCCGCGAATGGGGGACAGCGAAGACAAGTCCACATAGGGAACATGCTTTGGATGCTGACAAACCCATCTCAGGACTAAGTACTTGACATCCATTGGGACTTGTCCGCATACGCATGGTACTTGCCCATATGATTACCGGAGCAGAGACTTGGAGCATAAGAGAAAGTGCAGTCGTCGCTAACAAGTATGAGACTTCTTTTCCAGCCCACTGTTTTCGCCACATTCTATTTAGAATTTATCTACTTAGTTTATAAACACTAGCTTTAGAGTTTAGAACAGAAGGCATTACCAGAAGCTCCACCCTCCGCCGCCGCCGTCATCATCGCTATCATCATCACCACCGCCACCAAACCAACCACCGTCATCATCGTTGTCATCGCCGCCGCTGTCATTGTCTCCACCACCAGTTAGTCCATCCAAGAAACCCCCATCATCGTCATCGCCATCACCTTCGCTACTGCTGCTGTCGCTATCGTCACTACTGCTGCTGTCATCACTGCTACTGCCACCGCCGTTATCGTAAGACCAATCATAGCCATCATCGTCATCACCACTCCCCCCATCTGGGTTTATCAAGTTGTTCGGTACGCTGGAGGCCGGTCGGGTACTACGACTGTCACTAGTACTTCTATCACCAGAACCGTCATCATTGGAGTCGTCAGGCTCTTCCGCAACGGAACTCCGCTCCTTTATATCGTCTTTTCGTTCATCGATAGTCTCCTTACTGAACGTGCCTCCGTAACCGTCCTCGGAGTACTTGTTCATGTTCTCTTCATCGATGATCTTAGTGAGTTCATTGTCAACGTACATCCACAAACCGTCCCGGCCGTCGGTGTCGACGATGGTGTCGCCGATAGTCATCGCGGCCGAAGTACAGCCCTTGTTCTGCCCGTCGACGTAGTAGCTTCCGCTACCACCCGGGCAATTACTGCCGCCGCCACCGTTGCCGGACGAGTCGGCGACACGAATCGTCCGGTTAGCGACGCCGCGCCGTCCGTCGGCATCGTAGGCGACCGCGCGGACGGACACAGAGCCGGAGTCGTTGAACGTGTGAGTAATGGTTGCGGTCCCGTTCTCGCCAGCGAGTCGCGTCTGGTTCTGTGCGGTGCCGTTGACGACCCACGCGAGCGTTCGGAGGTCGGCATCACCGGCAGTCGCGTTTGCAGTCAGATTCCGCTGGAGGCCAACGGGAACCGCAGACGGGGCCGACATCGAGACTGACGGCCCACCGGCGGCCACCACATCGACGTGGAGCGTGTCCGAGCGCGACGCGCCGTCATCATCAGTGACGGTGACAGTAACGTTGTACTGGCCGGTGTCGGCTGGTGAAAACGTCGTCTGGACGCAGGTCTGGCAGTCGGGCGTGCGCGTCGTGCCGTCCGGCGTTTCGATGGACCACTCGGTATCTTCGATTGTGCCGTCGGGGTCGCGCGAGCCGTTGGCGTCCAACTGGACCGACGTCTCTCGCTCGACGGACTGGTCCAGTCCGGCGTCGGCAAGCGGTGGCTGGTTCCCGGTCGCCACCGCTGTCCCGCCGAGAAGCGCCGAGAGGGCGAGGACCGACACCACGAGCGTCGTCATCCGCTGCATTGGCGTAACGTAGTACCGCTTCCAGTTATAAAATTTCACAAGCTGTGCTGAAATTAATGTAGCAGCGTCGCGAAACAGGGTAGCGTTCTGTCACGAGCGGTAGAGCCAACGGGCAGGGTTTAAGTACGCCACGGTGGGAAGTTCTGGCAATGGGTCTCAAATGTTCCGTCCTCGGGCACAAGTACGGTGAGACCACCGTCGAGCGCGAGCGCGAAGAGCAGGGTAGCGAAGTCGTCATCACCATCCAGGAACGGGAGACCTGTGAGCGGTGTGGAAATACGCGGATCGTCTCGGAGAACAAGGAGGTCACGGCAATCGAGACGCCGTCGGACATCGCCAGCGACCTCGTCGAAGACGAGTCCGAATCCGAAACGGCGGGGACCGAGTCACCGCCAGAAGACGAACCTGCTGATAGCGCGGCCGAACCCACAGACGAGGAATCGGAGCGCTCGGGTGGCTGGGATAGCGTCGACGACCCGGTCGAAGCACCGGACGACACAGGAATCGGCGACGAAAGCGTAGACGCCGGGGAACCGGTTGATCCGTCGGCTGACGACGCCGAGATTATCGACGATAGTGACGATGGCGAGGAAGAAAGCGGCGACGTGGAACTGGACGAGCCGACGACGACGGTCGACGTCCCGGACGCCGAAGGCGAGGAGCCGGTAACCGAAGACGAGACCGACCCGGAGAAAGACGACGGGCTCATTCTCGGCGAGGAAGAGGAATCGGAGTCGGCCGGCGACGACCGCCAGCCGGGCGAATGGCCCGATGAACCGGGGGACGACGGGGACGGCTGGTCGCCGGAGACGATGCCGGTCGATACCGGAACGGACGACGATTCGAGCGTCGAACCGACCAGCGACAGCGCCGTGACGGTTCCGGAAGGCGAGTTCGCCTGTCCGGAGTGTGGGTTCACCACCGAGGTGGAATCGACGTCGTTGCGCGCTGGGGACTTCTGTCCGGAGTGTCACAAAGGGTCACTTATCACCCGGGGCGAGGAGTGAACGCAAAGGGTAAGACAGCCCCTCGCAAAAACTCGCCCATGCGAGAGTACAAGATGCGACGGGGCGAGCATCTCGAAGACCGCGTCCCTGACATGGAAGCGTTCGTCGAGGAGTACTTCGGCGAAGTAACGGATACAGAAGAGTACGAAGGCAACGACCTGCTGGTCGTCGACGACCCCGACAACCCCGTGTTTGACCGGGTCGTCGCGGGCCGCGTCGAGTACGGCTCGAAGAAAGACAAGATCGCACTCCACATCGACGAGCGACCGGCAGAGGACGTCATCGCCGAGGGCAACGTCGATGCGGCCGAGGACGCCGTCGCTATCAAGAACGATTTCCTGGAGGAGGCGACCGACCGCGACGCGAAGGCACGACGCGACTCACTGAAGCGCTCGGTCGAGGACGACGCCGACGCCCCGGACAACGTCTAACGACGGTCGTCGGGCGCACGCAGTCCGCGAGTGCCGGCAGGCTGGTACTGCGTATCGGTTCGGCACGGCCCGCGTAGCCATCCGGAAATTCTTCGATATCGACACTGAGTACCGCCAGTATCACGCAGCGTCAGACGGGCGTCACATCTAAATACGCTTGTGGCATAGGTTCACATACGCCTCACCCGGAGGCGCGCACAAGTATCCGGGGCACGAGACACCCCTCGTGTTGCCACGGAGCCAGCTCCGGGGCAGCCTGTCATAGTTTGTCCGCCCGCCGGAGCGGACCCAATCCGGCATTCGAGCGCGGCCAGGTCAGTTACCGAGCCGGCATTCCCGTTTCATCGGCGCGATATCGACGACAAAATGCAGCCGTTGATCGGAAAGATTCGAGAGTCAGAACGGCGCTACTCGGCGAGCCCGTAACCGCGCTTGAACAGCACGTAGTCGATTGACAGCACGACCACGGTCGTCCCGGTCAGGACGGCCAGCGACGTGTTCGGATCGATTTCGGTGACGCCGATCATGCCGTAGCGAACGCCGTTGACCATGTACACCATGGGATTGAGAAGCGAGACGTTCCGCCAGAACGCCGGGAGGACTTCGAGCGAGTAGAACACCGCGCCGAAGAACACCAGCGGCCGGAGAATGAACTGGTTCATCACTGTCAGGTAGTCGAAGTCGCTCGCCCAGAGGCCGCCGATGACGCCGAGCCCGCCGAACAGTGTGGTAATCACCAGCAGGAACGAGACGAGATACACGGGGTTGGCGACGGGAACCGAGGTGAATATCAGGCCCACACCGACGATCAGCAGTGACGTGACGACCCCCCGGAGTGCGCTGGCCGAGACATAGGCGGCCACCATGCTCCGGTTCGACATCGGAGAAGTGAGAACAGCCTGGATGTAGTCATTCCAGCGCCCGTGGAAGATAGTGAAGGAGGCGTTCTCAAAACTGTCCGAAATGGCCCCGAGTACGACCAGTCCGGGCAGGACGAACTGGAGGTAGCTCACGCCCGCAATTTCCCCAATCCGGCTCCCCAGAATCACGCCGAACACGGAGAAATACAGCGCGTTCGTGATAATCGGCGGGAGGAAGGTGTTGTACGGCCGGCGGACGAACCGGAGGATTTCCCGCCGAACAAGTGTCAGGAACTGCGTCGCGTTCGCGTTCATGCGGACACCTCCGCGTACTCGCGGTCGTCGCGGGTCATGTCGACGAACACCTCTTCGAGCGACGCGCGGCGGATATCGAGCGAGGTCACGGTGTGACCCTGCGCTTCGAGGTCGCGCATGATCGCCGGCGCGGTCTGGCTCCCTCCCATCGCCGTGACAGCCAGACCCTCGTCAGTCAGTTCGACGTCGGTGATCCCCTCCACGTCGAGTCGCGGGGCCGTCCGCGGCATCTCGGCGAGTTCGAGGACGATAGTGTCAGTGCCGCGGGCCATCAGGTCGTCGGGGGTCGCCACCTCGACTTTCTGCCCGTCGTCCATGATCGCGACCCGGTCACAGAGGCGTTCAGCCTCCTCGATGTAGTGCGTCGTCAGCAGAATTGTCGTCCCGGCGTCGTTCATCCGGTTGATAATCTCCCAGAGGTCGTGCCGGAGCTGGACGTCGACGCCGGCCGTCGGCTCGTCGAGGATGAGCAGGTCGGGGTCGGAGACGAGCGCGCGCGCGAGGACGAACCGCCGTTTCATTCCGCCGGAGAGCCAGTCGAAGCGTGTGTCGCGCTTGTCCCAGATACCGACCGTCTTCAGCGCGTCTTCGGCGCGCTCCCGGGCCTCGGCCCGACCGATGCCGTGGTAGCCCGCCTTGTGTTCGAGCACCTCGATGATGGGGAAGAAACGGTCGACGTTGAACTCCTGTGGCGCGACGCCGATGCGGTCGCGGGCCTCCCGGTAGTCGTCCTCCACGTCGAAGCCGAACACCTCGGCGGTCCCCGCGTCTTTGTGGACGAGGCCGACCAGCGTGTTGATAAACGTCGTCTTGCCGGCTCCGTTCGGCCCGAGCAGCCCGAAGAACTCGCCCTGCTCGACTGTCAGTTCTAGGTCGTCGAGCGCCTGGACGTCGCCGTAGCGCTTCCCTAATCCACTGGCGCGTATCGCCGGTTCAGTCATTGCCGCCCTTAGCGTGGCGACACCGAAAAACGCATTGAAGCCCCCGAAAACCGGCAGTTAGACTGATACAAGCTGACAAGATCGACCGAACGGCGAGGTCCCGTTGGCCGGGCTGTCACAATCCTACTGACCGAGGCGTTCCCGGGAGATGCCGACGCCAGCCGGCGTGATGATGAGCTGGTCGTCGTCCTTCTGGACGATGTCGCCACCGACCTCGTTGGCGACCTGCTTGAGTTCGTCGCTGATGTGTTCCATCGTACGGTCCTGCGTGGAGTGGCGCGTGATGTCCGCGACGACCACGTCACCGTCGTAGACGGCGTCTTTGATGTCGATGACGTCCTGCTTGTCGCTGATACGGGCGATCCGAACCTGGCGTTCGAGTTCCGTCCCGGTCATCTCGAATTCGTTCGCGTTCAGTTCGACGTAATCCTCGGTGTTCCGAGAGGATCCAGACTCCCCGAGGATCTTGCTCATCAGTCCCATGTCACTCACGGCGTGCGCTACCCGTTTCAACTTTTCGTCCATCGAACGTGTCGCCACAGCACCCCTGATCGGCCGTGGTGGCGAGCAGGAACAGCGAGTCCCACACAAAACGTTATTCAGCGGCGGAGCAAACACCGACAGCGATGCGCCCGCCCTCCATCAGAACGACTCCCCGCACCGTCGCAGCCGTCGGTGGCGTCGTCTATGCCATCGGGGTGCTGTCGTGGCTGTTTGCAAGCGGCGTCCATTTCTCGTCGCAGGACCCGACGACACTCGCGTTCGGGGCCGGCTACGCCGCCGTTGGGATGGTCCTCACAGGTGCCGTCCCGCTGTATCTCTGTAGCCGCCTCTCGCTTGTTACGCCAGTCCTCGTGACGCTCTGGCTGCTTGGCAACACGGTGTCGCAGTGGTTCTACGGGACGCATCTCCACCCGTTGTCGTCGTATCTCACCGTCTGGCCACTGCTGCTCGGGGTGGCCGTGAGCGCTGGCGTGGCCGAAGCGGTTGCTAGAATCGGCATAGACCGTACCCTCGACCGGTTCGGGCTTCGGCCGCTGGTGTGACTGGAGTGCGATACCAGTGGACTGCGCTACACCGAGAACTCGAAGAGGTCGTCGCCGACGTGGTGCAGCGACTTGACGACTTTTCCGCTGTCGCCGACCATGTCGTCGCCGTCGGTCTGTGCGCGGCCGACAGCGAGAAACTTCCCGTGGGACTCCTCGTTGATGACGACCAGGTCGCCCTCGCTGATGTCGTCGTCGGCCTCGGTGATACCCGGCCGCATGATGTCAGCGCCGTCCGAGACAAAGGAGACGGCCCCGGCGTCCACGGTGACGATGTGTTTCTCCGGCGGGTACTGATTAGCTCCCTGAACGGTCAGGAACGGTTCGCCGTTCAGATAGAGGACGAGCGGGTCGCCATCGACGAGGACGACGTCCCAGTCGCTGTCGTCGAACTCGACCTTCTCGAAGCTGTCCGCGTCGAGTTCGACACCGAGGTTGTCCGACAGCGCCGTCGTGATGGTGTCGACCTCGTCCGAACGGAGGTGGTGTCGCGACTTGACTTCCATACCCGCGTCTCCTCGGCGACAGAGGGTAAGCGTAACGAACCGTGCGGACGGTGTGGCGGACGCAGGTTTTTGTCCGCGCGGGCTAAGGTCAGGGTATGCGAGTCGTCACGCTGCTGCCCTCGGCGACGGAAATCGTCTACGCGCTCGGCGTCGAGCCGGTCGGCGTCTCACACGAGTGCGACCATCCGCCGGCGGCCCGCGAGAAGCCGTCAGTCAATCGCTCGCGTGTCGACCCGACGGCCTCAAGCGGCGAGATCAACGAGCAGGTCGCGGCCGCCGAGGAGGACGGCGGCGTCTACGCCATCGACCGCGAGACGCTGGCAGAACTGGACCCCGACCTCATCGTCACCCAGGGCGTCTGTGACGTGTGTGCTGTCGACCACGTGGTGGTCGCTGAGGCTGTCGAGGAACTGGGACTGGACGCCGACGTGCTGACGCTGGACGTCCACAGCCTCGACGACCTGTTCGAGTCCATCCACCGGGTCGGTGCAGCCATCAAGCGCGACGAGCGCGCCGCCGAACTCGTCGCGGACCTCCGTGACCGCGTCGCAGCAGTGGAGACAACAGCGGCGCGGGCCGAGACGACGCCCCGCGTGGCGGTGCTCGACTGGCTCGACCCGGTGATGGTCGGCGGGCACTGGGTGCCAGAGATGGTCCGGAAAGCCGGCGGCACCTATGGAATGGAAGAGGCGGGCGCTCACTCCCGGCCCCGCGAGTGGGAGGAGGTCGTCGACTACGACCCCGAGGTGCTGGTGGCCGCGCCCTGTGGCTTCGACGTGGCACAGACCCGCGAGAACATCGCTGACCTGACCGAGCGGCCCGGCTTCGACGATTTGACTGCGGTCCGGGACGGCCGGGCGTACGTGATGGACGGCCACCACTACGTAAATCGGTCGGGGCCGCGCCTCGTGGACACGCTTGAGTTCCTGGCGGCGCTGTGTCACCCGGACCTGTTCGAGACGCCGCCACAAGATGTGGTTGTAGACCTGCCGGCGCTCCGGGCGTAAACTGTCAGGGTACCGAACGCGGCATCAGCGGTCGGGGAGGAACGAGCGAACCGCCGCGCCGACCTTTTCCGGGGCTCGCCAGACACCGACGTGGCCGACATCGGATAGTTCGACGAACGTGGCAGCACTCATCGCGTCGTCGATTGCCCGAATTCCGTCGCGGAGATACGCCGGACTCTCGGACCCAGCAAGGAGTAGCGTGGGTGCATCGACCGTGAGCGAGTCCGGGAGTTCGTAGGACCCGACGACCGCGCTCTCCCGGACGACCGTCTCGGCCAGCGGCGCACGCTCGGCGGTAGGCCACTGCGAGGGGTCGCCGCTGGTGCTCGTCTCGCGGAAGAACGCCTCGATGACGGCTTCACGGTCGCCCGCGTCGAGGTGGCCCCGGAGCCGTGGCGCGAGCGGTGCGCCGTCGCGGTGATCGCCGACCAGTATCGCCGGTTCGTACAGAATTAGCTGGGCGATATCGGTCTCTCTGGCGGCCACCAGCGCACAGAGCCCCCCGAAGGAGTGACCGAACAGCACTGGGTCACCCGGGAGCGAATCGATCAGTGCGACCACGTCGTCGACCTCGCGGGCGAGCGAGTGGTCGTCGGCGTCGCCGCTCTCGCCTCGGCCCCGCCGATCCACCGCGACGGGCGTGTAGCCGTCGGGTAACTGAGAGCGAAACCGGTCCCAGACCGCCGACGTGCCGGTCGTTCCATGCACCAGCACGACCGGTTGTCCGTCGCCAGGGCGGTCGTACGCGATGGCGGTCCCGTCGGGTGACGTGAGTGTCTCCATTGGGCCAGATACTCCGGGGGGACGGTGCGAAAGCGTTGTGAATCGACAGAACGGAGTCGTTCTCGCGTCACACTACCGCAGCGACCAGCCCGACGTAGGTATTCCCGAGAACGACGACGACACCGAGGGCCACGACCGAGAGAAACCAGGCCCGCCACAGCGGGACCCGCTCGACCACGTCGCGACACTCCAGCAGGACGACGCCGACGTAGAGGACGACGGCCATCTTCAAAGCGATTACGAGCAGCGGTTCGTGAATAAGGAGGGTCCGTATCCACGGGTTTGCTTCCAGCCCCGGCCCGGCAAACTGCGCGGCGAACAGCGTCGACAGCGCATCGCCGAAGCCCCAGACGAGCACCAGCGAGAACACGAGTTCGACGTAGCCGGGCATCTGGAGGCGAACCGAGAGGGGATGCGATGCGTGGTCAGGGCTGGACATGTGAGGGGATACCGATACTCGCGGTTGTCGGCGCATAAAGCTCGCTTCCACAGTATCAGCCATGAAAACTGGCGGCGAGTACAGGGCGAGCCGGTCAGTACAGAGCGAGTCGGTCAGTCCTCGGCGAGCGAACAGCGTCCCTCGTAGCTTGCGTCGGCGACGCTCGCGATGGCCGGGTCCTCGCCACACACCGGGCAGTCGGGGTTGGCGGCGACGGGGATTTCCTCGAAGGACATCTCGGCGGCGTCGTAGGCGACGAGTCGCCCCTCCAGCGTCTCGCCGTAGTCCATCGCGAGCTTGACGACCTCGGTCGCTTGCATGCACCCGATAGTGCCCGGCAGGACGCCGAGAACGCCCGCGGTCGCGCAGTCGGGAACGGTTCCCTCCGGCGGCGCTTCGGGGAACAGACAGCGGTAACACGGACTGTCGCCGGAGAACGTCGTTACCTGGCCCTCGAACTGGAAAATCGCGCCGTGGGTGAAGGGCGTCCCCGACAGCGTGCAGGCGTCGTTGACGAGGAACCGCGTGGCGAAGTTGTCGGAGGCGTCGACGACGATGTCGTAGTCGGCTACCAGGTCGGTCGCGTTCTCCCGCGCCAGCCGCAGGTCGTGGCGGTCGACGGTCACGTCGGGATTGAGGCCGGTGACGAACTCGGCGGCGCTGTCGACCTTCGGTCGGCCGACATCGTCGTCGCCGTGGATGACCTGCCGCTGGAGGTTCGACCGCTCGACCACGTCGTCGTCGACGATACCCAGCCGCCCGATGCCCGCAGCCGCGAGGTACTGGAGGACCGGTGCGCCGAGGCCGCCGGCCCCGACGACCAGCACGTCGGTGTCAAGCAGCGCGGCCTGGCCCTCCGGCCCCACGTCGTTCATGATGATATGCCGGGAGTACCGGTCAAGCTGTTCTGGATCCAGATCCGGTCGCATAGTGGCCGTACGCCACCCGGAGAAATAAACGACGGGTTCGTCGCGGGGGGCACGTTCGGGACGCAGAGCTGATCCGAACAGCCGGGACAGTTCGCCGCTCAGTTGTTGCGCTGGAGGTCCGCGACGAGATCGTCTATCGCCTGATTGATGTCGGTGAGAAGGTCGGTTTGCTCATCGGATTCCTCGGCGATGTCGGCCGTACCGTCGGCGATATCCTCGGCTGCGTCCGTGGACTGGTCGATCATGCTGGCCACTTCCTCGGTCGAGGCGGCCTGCTGGTCCGTCGCCGTAGCGACCTCCTCGATACCGTTGTTGACCTCGCGGACAGTGTCGTCGATCTCTTCGAGGATTTCGGTCGACTCCTCGACAGTGTCGATACCGTCGTCGATCTCTTCGTTGCTCTCTTCGAGGCTCTCGACGGCGTTCTCGGTGTCGTCCTGAATGCCGTCGATCATCTGCTCGATGGTCGTCGCCTGCTCCTGTGACTCCTCGGCGAGGCTCTTGACCTCGTTTGCGACGACGGCGAACCCTTCGCCCGCCTCACCGGCGCGAGCGGCCTCGATGGACGCGTTCAGCGCCAGCATGTTGGTCTGGTCGGCGATGTCGTTGATGACGTCGACGATCTCGTCGATCTCCTCGACGCTCTCCTGAATCGTCTTGACGTCCTCGGCGACGCTGTCGGCCGCCTGCTGGATGTTCTCCATCGCCTCGTGGACGTCGTCAGCGTTCCCCTGCCCGCGTTCGGCGAGTTCCTTTGCTTCGCGGGAGGCCGCGGACACCTCTTCGGACGACGAGGCGATCTGCTCGACCGACGCCGAGAGGTTCGACACCTCGTTTGCGATGTCTGTCAGTCCCTCGTACTGCTCGGCGGCCTGTTCGCGGATCTCGGCAGTTTCCTCCGCGATTCCGACCGACGTGCCCTCCAGCTCGGCCAGCATCGTCTGGATCTCGCTCGCTGCAGTGTGGCTGTAGCCGGCCTCCGTGTCGATATTCTCCGCGACGTCGTCCTGGATGTCCGTGTCGATCCCCGTCCCTGTTTGGTTCGTTACATTTTCCGTCGGTCTCTCAGCCATAGTAGTCGTCACAATGGGAGGGGAATATAAAACGAGTTGCCCAATAGTATCAGAGTCGATATCTGGAACGGGGTTCGTCGACCGTCGTGTCAGCAGTCGTACAGCGCACGGTACTTCTCGTCGGCGTAGTCAAGGAAGTGTTCGGCGGTGAAGGACTCGCCCGTCGCTTCTTCCACGAGGTCGTCAGTCCGATAGCGTGCGCCGTGCTGGTGGACGTTCTCGGTGAGCCAGTCGTGAATCGGGCCGAACTCGCCGGCGCGGACGTGGTCGTCGAAGCCGTCGATGTCCTGCCGAGCGTGGTGGTCCAGTTGCGCGGCCAGCACCGATCCGAGCGTGTAGGTGGGGAAGTACCCGAAGGCCCCGTTGGTCCAGTGGATGTCCTGCAGGCAGCCCTCGGCGTCGGTGTCGGGGCGGATACCGAGATACTCTTC
This sequence comes from Haloarcula sp. CBA1115, assembly GCF_000827835.1. NCBI lineage: Archaea > Methanobacteriati > Methanobacteriota > Halobacteria > Halobacteriales > Haloarculaceae > Haloarcula > Haloarcula sp. CBA1115. The sequence continues at coordinate 1,117,306 of NZ_CP010529.1, forward strand.
CATCTTGTCGTTCCAGACCCCTGGCACGTCTTCGACGGCGAGGTCCCCACGGATGAGGTCTCGCTCGATTTCGAAGCGGACGATGATGTGCATGTGGTACGTTAGCTCGTCCGCCTCGACCCGGATGAGGTTGTCGTCGTACACCTCGTTGAACGCTTCGTAGAACTGCTGGGCGGTGGCGTCGGTCCCGAGATGGTCGTTGGCCGTCTCGATGAAGAAGTCCCAGAACGAACGCGAGCGGCCGACGTGGTTCTCCCAGAAGCGGGACTGTGACTCGTGAACGGAGAGGTCGCGATTGTCGCCCAGCGGCGTGCCGTACGCTTCCTGTGGCAGGCCGAGCGTGTACGTGGCGTGACCGAACTCGTGGATGGTCGAGCCGAGCGCGTCAAGCGGGTCCTCGGGGGTGAAGCGAGTGGTGACGCGAGCGTCGAACTGCGTCCCCATGGAGAACGGATGGGGAGCGGTGTCGAGGCGGCCGCGGTCCCAGTCGTAGCCAAGCGTGTCAAGCGCCGTCTCGACGAGGTCGTGCTGGGTGTCGTCGTCGTAGGTGCCCTCGAATGGGTCGGCAAGCGTCACGTCGCTGTCGGCGATGTCGTTGATGAGCGGGACGAGCGCGTCGCGGAGGTTCGTGAGTACTTCCTCGGCAGTGTCGATGCCGAGATACGGCTCGTACTCCTCGAACAGCACCTCGTAGGGGTCGCGGTCGGGGTCGATGGCGGCGGCGTACTCCCGGCGGAGTTCGACCAGTTCCTCCAGCGTGTCGGCGAAGGCGTCGAAGTCGTCCTCGGCCTTGGCTTCCTTCCAGACCGGCAGGGCGTTCGAGGACGCTTCGGAGAGGCGTTCGACAAGGTCTGCGGGGACCCTGGTGGCCCGCTCGTGGTCCCGCCGGACCTCCCGAACGACGGCCTCCTGTTCGGGGTCGAGGTCGGCGTCGTCGAGTTCGTCCAGCCAGTCGGCCAGATCGTCGTCGGTAAGCAGATCGTGATGGAGCGTCGAGATGGCGGAGGTCTGTTTCGCCCGGGCCGGCGTGCCGGCGTCGGGCATCATCACCTGCTGGTCCCAGTTGAGGACGCCGCCGGCGTCCTCGACGTAGTGGAGGCGGCGGACGTGATCCAGGAACTGCTCGTACGTGGACTCGCTGTCCTCGCTCGCTGTTGCCATACGGCGGCGTTAGGCCGGTGACCGTAAAGGCCCGACGCCGCCGGTAAGGGGTGCACTAGCTAACAGGACACATCAGGGCAGCGCGGAACAGCCGACAGTCACTCGGGCGGCCACGACTCGGCAACGTCCTCGTAGATGTCTCGACACCGCTCCAACACAGCCAGCGACACGCTCTCATCACCAGTGTGGGCCTCGCCGGGTTCGGCCGCGCCGACAATCACGCAGTCCGTCCCGGCCTGGGCGAGCCAGCCGGCGTCGGTCGCGTGCGGTTTGACGACGTGTTCAGGTGTCGCGTCCTGCGCGGCGGTAGCGGCGTCCAGCACCCGCTCCGCGAAGTCGGCGTCGCCACAGGCCATCGGCGGGAGGTCCTGGTCGACGCGCCAGGAGACGCCGTCGATAGCTTCGACCCGGTCCAGCGGCGCGCGCTCGCCCGGGACTGTCCGCTCGTCGACGGTGACCTCGCATCGCTCGGGAATGACGTTCCAGGCCGAGCCGCCATCTATTTCCGTGACGGCGACACTCCCGCTCATTTCGTGGCCCAGGACGGTCGTCTCGGGGAAGTCGAGGTCCCGGACCATGTCGACGGCGTCGGTCGCGCGGTAGATGGCGTTCGCGCCGGCTTCAGGTTCGCTGGCGTGAGCCGCCGCGCCCTCGGCGACGATAGTCGATCCCCGCCGGCCTTTGTGGGCGACGGCCACGTCCGTCGTTCCTGGTGCGGAGTAGCCGGTCGACCCCTCACCGACGACGGCGTAGTCGGGCGCGAAGCCGTCCTCAATGGCGGCCTGGCAGCCGATGCCGCCCTGTTCCTCGCCGACGAACGAAGCGAAAATCAGTTCGCTAGCGGGGTCGGCGTCCCGGAAGGCCAGCAACGCCGCGGCGACACACCCCTTCATGTCCGCTGCGCCCCGGCCGTAGAGACGGCCGTCGCGTTCCTCGACGACGTACTCGCCGTCGGCGTCGACCTGGGACTCGTCCGGCGGGACGACGTCGTGGTGGCCGACGAAGGCGAGCGAGTCGTCGGCCTGGCCCTTGCGGGCGATGACGTTCCCGTGGTCGTCGCGGGTGACTTGCGCATCGGTGTGGTCCCGGAGCCACGTCAGGATGTACTCCCCAGCAGCCGCTTCGTCGTCGTGACTGGGGATCGAAACGAGGGCACGAGTCAGCGACGGCAGCGTCTCCATACCGTGGGTCGTGTGCCGGAGCGGCAAAAATCCGGGGCAGGTGAGCCTGCCCGCGGACGGCAGGGACGGAGAGGGCACGGACTCCATACCCTTATCAACGGCAGTCTCCAACGGCCGATATGGAAATCGTACCGGACACGAGCGTGGTCATCGACGGCCGCGTGTCCGACCAAGTGAAGGCCGATGCCGACCCCGACACCGACGTCGACGGCATGGGCTTTGCCGGCGCGACGGTCGTCGTCCCCGAAGCCGTCGTCGGCGAACTCGAAGCACAGGCGAACGACGGCCGCGAGACGGGCTGGGAGGGCCTTGAAGAGCTCCAGACGCTCGTCGACCTGGCCGAGGGGGGTACTATCGACGTGGAGTACGTGGGCCGACGACCCGACGCCATCGAGAAGCGCGAGGCCGGCGAGGGGCAGATCGACGCGCTCATCCGGGACATCGCCGGTGACCGCGGTGCCACGCTCGTGACCAGCGACGACGTGCAGGCCCAGGTGGCCCGCGCGAAAGGGCTCGCAGTGGAGTTCGTCGAGCCGGTCAAGCGGACGGTCGACCGCCTGCAGATCGAGAACTTCTTCGACGAGGGGACGATGAGCGTCCACCTCAAGGTCGGCGTCCAGCCCTACGCCAAGAAGGGCTCTATCGGCGACATGCAGTACACGCCGATCCGCGACGACCCTGCAACCGAAAGTGAGCTACGGGAGTACGCCGCCGACATCGAGGAGAGCGCGCGCGCCTCGCCGGACGGCTTCCTCGAACTCGACGAGCCCGGGATGACGATCACCCAGTTCCGGGACTTCCGGATCGCCATCGCGCGGCCGCCCTTCGCCGACGCACTGGAAATCACGGCCGTCCGGCCCATCGTCAAGACCGAACTGGACGACTACGAGTACGCGGACCAGCTCCGTGACCGCTTCACCGAACACCAGCGCGGCGTCCTCATCTCCGGCTCACCCGGGGCCGGGAAATCGACGTTCGCCCAGGCGGTCGGGGAGTTCCTCGTCGACGCCGACTACGCGGTCAAGACGATGGAGAAGCCACGGGACCTCCAGGTCGGCCCGAACATCACACAGTACACCGAACTCGGCGGCTCCATGGAGAAGACCGCCGACTCGCTGCTGATGGTCCGGCCGGACTACACCATCTACGACGAGGTGCGCAAGACAGACGACTTCGAGGTGTTCGCGGACATGCGCCTGGCCGGCGTCGGCATGGTGGGCGTCGTCCACGCGACCCGCGCCATCGACGCGCTCCAGCGGCTCATCGGCCGCGTCGAACTGGGGCTCATCCCCCAGATCGTCGACACCGTCGTCTACATCGAAGCCGGGGAAGTCGACACGGTCTACGACGTGACGACCGAAGTCAAGGTCCCACAGGGGCTCATGGAGGAAGACCTCGCACGACCGGTCATCATGGTCAAGGACTTCGAGACCGGGCGGCCGGAGTTCGAGATCTACACCTTCAACAACCAGGTCGTCACGGTGCCGCTGGGCGACGACGAGGACGAGCAGGACTCCGGCGTCGACCGCCTCGCCAAGCAGGAGGTCGAACGCGAGATCCGGTCCATCGCCCGCGGCCACGTCGAGGTCGAACTCCGCGGTCCGAACACCGCCGTCGTCTGGGTCGAAGACGACGACATCTCGCAGGTCATCGGGAAGGGCGGCGGCCGCATCTCCGACGTGGAGAACCGCCTCGGCATCGACATCGACGTGCGGACCTTCGAGGAACGGCCGTCAGGTCCCTCCGGTGGCCCCCAGACCGAATCCGGCGGCAAGCAGGGCGAGATCGTCCAGCCGGAAGTCACCTCCCGGCACGTCATCGTCCCGTTGGACGGCCACGCCGGCGACACGGTCGAACTGCAGGCCGACGGTGAGTACCTCTTTACCGCGACGGTCTCCCGCAGCGGCGAGATTCAGGTCTCGCGCGGGTCGGGCATCGCCGAGGAACTAGAGCGAGCGATCGACCGCGGCAGCACGATTACCGTCGTGCCGTCGTAGGGTTCGGCGAGCAAGCCGGTCGTGCGGTTATCGCCGAGAAATGGGGCCGAGCCGGCGAAAACGACAGCTAAATTCCGGTGGAACACGACCGACTAGCCATGACCGACGCAGTCGTCGGGAACGTACAAGACCAAGAGACACTGGCTGCCCGCGTGGAGCGCGGGGTCGCGCCCGACTGGGTCGCCGACCACTGGCAGACGTTCCGCGAGGGGCTGACCGGCGAGCGGAACGGCTCCCCGTTCCCCTGTTTCTTCGGCGCGGAGTCGGTTCGGGACGGCGAGCCGCTGTACACAGCTGTCCCGTCGATGAGCGACCCGGACGCGCTGTTCGACCTCGGCCAGACGCTCCTGAAGTACCTTGACACCTACCAAGACCACAGCGAGCGGGCCTCGCTAGTGACCTTCTTCCGGCCACCCGAACGGCCACTGACAGAGGCCGAGTACCACGACCGACTCTGGCACATTCTTCAGTTCCTCCACGTCCACGACCCGGAGCCGTGGCCCGAGGATATTCCGACTGACCCGGACGACCCTCACTGGGAGTTCTGTTTCGGCGGCAAGCCGATGTTTCCGACCTGCCGCGCACCGTTCTACGACACGCGAAAGAGCCGCTACTGTCCGGTCGGGCTGGAAGTTACGTTCCAGCCCCGGGCGCTGTTCGAGGACCTGAACGTCACGGCCGACACCGAGGCCGGTCAGCACGCCCGCAATATCATCCAGGGACGGCTGGAGGAGTACGACGGCGTCTGTCCCCACGCCGACCTGGGCGACTGGGGCGTCGAGGGCGATCGGGAGTGGCCCCAGTACATGCTGTCGTCGGACGAGGACGCGTCGCCGGACGAGTGTCCGATAACCGTGACGCGCGAGCACCCGAAATCGAAGTGGCTCATCGGGACGCCCGCCCCGGAGCCGGCCGACTGAAATGGTCGCACTGCCCGAGACACCGGTGCTCGTGCTGGTGGATTTCCAGCAGGGGTTCGACGACCCGGCGTGGGGGACGCGGAGCAACCCCGACGCCGAGGCGAACGCGACACGCCTGCTTACCGAATGGCGAGAGCGTGGGCTTCCGGTCGTCCACGTCCGGCACAACTCGACGGAGCCGGACTCGCCGCTCCGGCACGGCGAACCGGGGTTCGCGTTCAAGCCGGAACTGGAGCCCGAACCGGGAGAAGCGACGTTTGAAAAGCGCGTCAACGGCGCGTTCGTCGACACCGGACTGGAGGCGTGGCTCCGCGAACGGGACCACGAGACGCTCGTTGTTTGTGGCCTGACGACTGACCACTGCGTGTCGACGACGACGCGGATGGCTGAAAACCGCGGGTTTGAGGTTGTCGTCCCGGGCGATGCGACGGCGACGTTCGACCGAACGCTCGACGGCGAACGCTTCGAGCCGTCGCTCGTTCACCGGACTGCGCTGGCGCAACTGCGCGGTGAGTTCGCGGAGATCGCGATGACGGACGACGTGGTCGCGTCGCTGTAACCAGCGGCTGCGTGAACGCGTCGCGAAACAGCCAAGCGAGAAGGCGTGTCAGTCCGAGACGGCGGCGTCCGCTTCCGCCGGTTGGTCGATAATCTCGTAGAGATTCTGTCGCGCGTCGGCGAAGTACACGTCTTCTTCGATGACACCGACTTCGTCGAGTCGTTCCAGAGCGTAGCGAACGGTCCGTGCCGAGAGCATCGACTCCTCGACGATGCCTTTCTGTGTCAGCGGGCCGTCGTACTCCAGAACCTTGTATACGAGCTTTGCGCTCGGCGGAAGGTCTGCGATGGCCTCCCCATCAGAGTCCGTCATTACCCGTAATCACAAGCGCCGGGCGCATAAAGATTGAGGAGTCCGTCTCGCCGCCGCACGCATTTGCGGCCGCGTCACAGTACTGAACCGCGCACCTTTTGGTTGCGGGTAGTGGAACGTGTGGTATGGCTACGGAAACGGCGGACGGAATGAGCTCCCATATGCGGGGGCTCACTGTCACGACGCTGACAGCCGTCGCTGGCATCGCCGCCGCGTTCGGTTCCAACGAGTTAGCGGCCACGCCGGACGCCCCGCAAGGGATACTTGTCCTCGCGGTCGCTATCGCAGCACAGTTCCCGATTCTGCGGGTGATCGGCATCGACACGGACGACCTCTCGGCGAAGGACGTGCTCTACATCGGCTTCATGACCTTCTCGCTGTGGTTCGTCTCGTGGGGCATTCTCCTCACGACGGGAGCGTAACGATGGCCGAAGACAGTATCGCCGTCGTCGACCTAGAGCGGTGTCAGCCCGACCGCTGTAACTACGAGTGCATGAACTACTGCCCGCCCAACCGCAGCGGGAAAGAGTGCATCGTCAAGCGGGAAGACGAGTACGAGGAGGACGAACCCTTCGAGGGCCAGCCCGACCAGGTCCGCATCTCCGAGGAGATCTGTCTGGGCGAGTCCTGCGGTATCTGCGTGAACAAGTGCCCGTTCGACGCCATCGAGATCATTAATCTCCCACAGGAGCTGACCGACGAGCCGGTCCACCGCTACGGGGAGAACGCCTTCGCGCTGTACGGGCTTCCGAGCCCCGCCGAAGGCCAGGTGACGGGGATTCTCGGCCCGAACGGCATCGGGAAGACCACCGCCGTCCGCATCCTCGCCGACGAGATGCAGCCCAACCTGGGCCGCTACGGCGAGGAGCCGAACTGGGACGAGATCCTCGACGAATACCGCGGGACTGCCCTGCAGGAGTACCTCGAACAGATGCGCGACGGCGACGTGAGCGTCGCCCGCAAGCCCCAGTACGTCGACCGGATTCCGGACCAGTTCGACGGCAAAGCCATCGAACTGCTGGACCAGACCGACGAACGCGGCGACCTCGATTATCTCATCGAACGGACAGGCATCGAGCCGGTCGTGGACAACCACATCGACGATCTCTCCGGCGGGGAGCTCCAGCGGGTCGCGCTGGTCGCCACGCTGGCGCGGGACGCCGATTTCTACTTCCTCGACGAGATCACGCCGTATCTGGACATCGGCCAGCGGATGACCGCCGCGCGGCTCATCCGGGAACTCGCCGAGGAGGAGGACCGCTCGATGCTCGTCGTCGAGCACGACCTCGCCATCCTGGACCTGCTCGCGGACAACATCAATGTCGCCTACGGGACCCCCGGCGCGTTCGGTATCATCACGCCGCCCAAATCGACGAAGAAGGGCATCAACGAGTACCTCTCGGGCTACCTCGAAAACGAGAACATGCGCATCCGCCAGACGGACATCGAGTTCGAGGAACACGCGCCACGGAGCGCCTCCACCGGCGACGTGGTCATCGAGTACCCCGAACTCCAGAAGAGCTACGGCAGCGGCGAGTTCTCGCTGGATGTCGAGGCCGGTACCATCCGCGAGAGCGAAGTGCTGGGCGTCGTCGGCCCGAACGGTATCGGGAAGTCGACGTTCGCGAAGATGCTCGCCGGCCGGCTCGAACCGACTGCGGGCGAAATCGACACCAGCCTCGACATCGCCTACAAGCCCCAGTATATCGAGATCGACCAGCCGATGCGCGTCGACGCCTTCCTCGCGTCGATCACGGACGACTTCGGGAGTTCCTACTGGAACACCGAAATCGCCCAGCCGCTCCAACTGGAGTCGGTGATGGAACAGCAGCTCACCGACCTCTCCGGCGGGGAGCGCCAGCGGGTCGCAATCGCGGCCTGCCTCTCGAAGGACGCCGACCTCTACCTGCTGGACGAGCCCTCGGCCCACCTGGACGTGGAACAGCGCGTCATGGCGACCTCCGCGATCCGTCGCTACGCCGAGAACCACGACGCGACGGCGATGGTCATCGACCACGACATCTACATGATCGACCTGCTGGCCGACCGCCTGCTCGTCTTCGACGGTGAACCGGCCCGGAACGGCCACGCCGCGCCGCCACAGGGCATGCGCGAGGGGATGAACGAGTTCCTCCAGAACCTCGACATCACCTTCCGCCGTGACGAACGGACCTCCCGCCCTCGCATCAACAAACCCGACTCGCAACTGGACCGCGAACAGAAGAACGCCGGCGAGTACTACTACGCGCCGTAGGCTCAGAGCGGGAGCGAGGCTGGCGAGAGCCAGACGGCGACTGTCTCGTCATCGGAAATCTACGGGTGAAGAGACCTCAGCCGGAGTCGTTTTTGCGAGAACAGCTGTGCTCAAGCGGTTTCGTCGACGGAGGTCGATACTCGACGGTCGCGCCTGCCGAACCGCGCTCGGCGTGGCTATTGACTCCACATGTCACCCCGGGAGTTAGCTGGTGAGACTACGTCTCAGGTAGTAGTACAGCCGCTACTCGCAAAGGAGACAGGAGTAGTCCGCGGCGTTACGCCGCAGGGTCATTGCCACCGTCCGTCTCGGACCCCGCAACCGCATCGTCGAGACCGTCAGCGACTTCGGCCGGGTCGAACTCCTCGTCCGGGTCGAGTTCGCGGTCGGTTTGCTCGTCTGTCTGGGGTTCAGTGACCGATTCGTCACCGGTGACCGTCACAAAGATGTCTCGCAGTTCCGCAACGCGCTCGGGGGACTGACTCTTGCTCATCGCGTATGTGTACAAGTACCACAGGAGTGTAGGCGCTATACCGAATCAGTTTGGTATCCGTTCGCAAACTACAGCACGTTTCGCTGGCAAGAGCCACACAGCGAGACTTCCTTCACGTCGACTTGTCGGACAGTGGGGGAGAAGTTCATCACGCAGCGCTTGTTGTCACAGTGCTCCAGCCCGAGGGTATGTCCGACCTCGTGGACGACCTCCTTGCGTACTCGCTGCGAGAAGATTTCGCCGGCCGAGCGGTTCGAGAACCCGCCATCGGAGGATGTCTGGAGCCGGTACGTGGAGATGACGCTGCCGGAGCCACCGAGATATGCGAGCCCAAAAACGTAGTTCCGGCGGCGGTAGAAGAGATCTTTCGGCGTGATAGCGATGTTTTTGCCGCCGGAGCCGACCCGGCGAGCCAGGTCGATGAACTCCTCTGCGCGGTACTGGTCGCGGTCCCCATCGTACGCGCCGGCGGGAATGGACTGTGGCTCGTGCATCGAGACTTCACAGTCGTAGACGGATCGAAGTCCGTCCGAGGCCTCGCGTTTGACCTGGGCCGAGACCTCGCCCACCGGCACGATGTCGACGTGCATGGGAACGCATATGCGCCCGCATCTCATAAATTGTACGACGTGACCGACACCACCGGCCCGCTTGTCGACCGACTGGCGTCTGTCGATTCCGTCGTCGAGGTCGGCATCGGAAACCACCCTGACGTAGCCGGGGCCCTGGCCGAGCGGGGCGTGGATGTGACCGCAACGGACATCGTCGAACGGGCGGTCCCCGAGGGCGTGCGGTTCGTTGTCGACGATATTCTTGACCCCGACGAGTCCGTCTATGCGGGGTGTGATATCGTGTTCGCCCGGAATTTACCGCCGGAGCTGCACCGACCGACGCTGGCCGTCGCCAACACCGTCGGGGCGGCATTCTGGTTCACGACGCTGGGCGGCGACCAGCCGACGGTCGCGGTCGAGCGAGAACAGCTCCCGGGCGGGGAGACGCTGTACCGGGCGAAAGATAGCAAGGCGCTTGAGTGAGGACCGCCTTCGCTCGCTCATGCAAATCGACGCGGTCGTCCTCGACATCGACGGCGTGCTGGTGGACGTGGCCGACTCCTATCGTCGGGCAATCGTCGAATCTATCGACCGGGTGTACGGTGACACGATCAAGAAGGCGGCGGTCCAGCAGTTCAAGGACGCCGGCGGGTTCAACAACGACTGGGAACTGACCTACGCAGCGGCGCTGTTCGTCCTCGCCGACCGCGAGTCCGCCGTCTCCGACCTGGCGGCGTTCACCGACGCCATCGCCGAGCGCGGCGGCGGCCTCGACGCGGCCGAGGCAGTGGTTCGTGACCTGCTGGACGAACCGGCCGAAGACCGAGTCTTCGACGCCTGGGACCGCGAACAGCTCCGGGACGTGTTCCAGACGCTGTATCTCGGCACTGACCTCTACCGGGACATCGAGGGCGGCGAGCCGCCGTTTGCCGCGCCCGGCTACATCCACGACGAGCCGCTGCTGGTCGACGACGAGACACTGTCGGCCCTGCAGGCCCGCTTCGCCGTCGGCGTCGTCACCGGCCGCCCGGCCGCCGAGGCCGACATCGCGCTGGAGCGCGTCGGTCTCGACCTGCCCACAGAGCACCGCTTCACCATGGATGACTGGGAGGAGGGCAAGCCCCACCCCGCCGCCCTGCGGACGCTCGCCGAGCGCTTCGACGCCGAGCGGGTCGCCTTCGTTGGAGATACCCTCGACGACGTGGCGACGGCGGTCAACGCCGACGAAGCCGACGACGACCGCGTGTACTACGGCATCGGCGTCCTGACCGGCGGGCTGACCGGCGACGCCGGCCGCCGGACGTTCGCCAACAACGGCGCGAGCGCCGTCGTCGAATCGGTCACCGACCTGCCGGAGCTTCTGGATGCGGCGTAGCCCGCGTCATCGGGTCACCGGCAGCGCCCCTCGACCGCAAACAGCAACGGTTTCACCGGCGGGACAGAGACCTCGGGTATGCGACGACTGCCGACGTTTGGCTGGGCATTCCTGGTGAGCATCTGGGCCGGGCTCGTCGGGGGCGCGGTCATCCACGAACCGTCGGTCGATTTGGTGCCGCTGTACGCCGTCACCTGCCAGTTAATCGGCCTCGTCGTGGCCTACTGGACGATGCGCGAACGCGACGACATCCTCGAATCCGTCCACCGGCCGGGCCGCGTCGGGATGTTCATCATCGTCCTCTTTTTCGTGATGGTCCCGCTCTCGACGATATTTGCTCTCTGGCTCGGGGCCACCTCGATCCCCGGCGTCGCGACACAGTGGCTCAGCTATCTGGTGGGCCTCGGGAGCGCGCTGTACGTCGCCTTCGCCGGCGGGTTCGACCGGGCCTGGGAGGAGTACACCTGATACTGTCGGCTGTACGTCTGTAAAGAATTTCGCCACACAGGGTAGCGAATATCGGACACTAGGGACAGCCAACAGTATGACCGAACCTGTCACACAACGTTTATTCAGTGGTCGGCCTACGCCGTAAGTATGGACATCGCGTTGCTTGGCGGTACTGGAGACATCGGCCAAGGTCTCGCCCTCCGCTGGGCTGACGACACCAACCACACGATCATCATCGGCTCCCGGAAAGCCCAGAAGGCGGCGAACAAAGCGGAGGAGTACGAGACAGAACTGGCCAGCCGCGGCCACGACGACGTGGCAATCGCTGGCCTGGGTAACGAGGACGCCGCCGCCCGCGCCGACGTCGTCGTCGCCGCCGTCCCCGCCTACCACCTCACGGACACCATCGACGCCGTCGCCGACGAACTCGACGACACCACGCTCGTGTCCCCCGCCGTCGGGATGCAACGCGACGAGGACGGCTTCCACTACAACCGCCCCGGTGCCGGCAGCGTCACGCAACTGGCCGCCAACGCCGCCCCCGACGACACCCCCGTCGTGGGTGCCTTCCACAACCTCGCAGCCGGCCGCCTCGCCAACCTCGACGCCGATCTGGACTGGGACACCATCGTCGTCGGCGACGACACCGACGCCAAGGACACCGTCTGTGAACTCGCCGAAGGCATCGAGGGGCTGCGTGCGCTGGACGGCGGCCCGCTCGCCAACGCCGCCGAAATCGAGGGACTGACGCCGTTGCTCATCAACGTCGCCCGCCACAACGACGGTCTGCACGACCTCGGCGTGCGGTTCCAATAGTACCTTTTTACGTCACCCCCTCTCCTCGCGCGCTCGCAGAGCGCGCTGTGGGGAGCGGGTTCGCAAAAATCTACGCTAAAAACGACCTTCTCGCTCCCGCTGGTCGCGAGAAGTGAAACCGCTCGCCGCTGGCGAGCGGTATGCTTTACTGCACTCACTCGGCCACCGCAACGACGGCGCTACTGCTACTCCTGTTCCAGCGGCAGCCCTGCCCTTCCCCGACGCCAGCGACGAGACGCTGGCGCGGCCCGCGGCTGGTCGCGCAGTTGATTATCAAATACCTCAAGATAGGCGTCAACTACTTGCGTACTCTATCCCTGATAGCAAAGAATGGAGATGGAAGACTCGCTCTCAATACTCCATGTCGACGATGACGCGGCGTTGGGAGCCCTCGTCGAAACGTATCTCGAACGAGAAGACAGCGGCCTTGACTGTACTGTCACGACGGAGACGAATCCCAAGAACGCTCTCACGATGATTCGGTCTTCGGAGACGAATTTCGACTGTGTCGTCAGCGATTACAGCATGCCGGAGATGAACGGCATCGACTTCCTCGAAGCCATCCGGGAGACCCACCAGAAACTGCCGGTGTTGCTGTTCTCCGGGGAGGAGACCGGCGACGTCGCCGCCGAGATCATCCAGGCCGGCGTCACCGACTACCTCAAGAAGTCCGTCGGGACGGACCAGTACACGTCGCTCATCCGCCGGGTCGAACACGCCGTCGACTCGGACGGCAGCTTCGAGACGGGCAGCGAAGTCAAACTCAGCGGTGTCGGCGTTATCGGCTCGGACGAACGCTTCGAGCGAGTCGACGAGACCTACGCCTCGTTTTACGGCTACGAGTCGGAGGAACTCGTCGGCAAGCACTGGTCGGAACTCCACCCGAGCAACGAGGTCCAGCACATCAGAACGCACGTCATCCCCGTCGTCCAACGCGGCGGGAAGTGGACCGGCCAGAGCAAAGGGCTGCGGGCCGACGAGACCACCTTCACCGAATCGAAGATGGTGACGGCACTCGACGGCGGCCGAATGCTCATCGCCGTCGACGAAATCGACGATTCGGGGCTGGCCGAACGGGAGTGAGCTAGCGGTCGCTATCGGCTGACGTGACGAACCGCAAAAACGACTGCGTTACGCCGAGGCCTGCTGCAGCGCGTCGTCGATGTCGTCGGCCTGCGTGACGCCGACGAAGCGCTCGACGATGCCGTCGTCGTTCTCGATGATGAGCGTCGGGAGGGAGCGCACCTGGTACTCGTTGGCAACGTCCTGTTCCTCGTCGACGTTGATCTTCTCGAACTCGACGTCCGTCCAGTCCTCCTCGAGGTCTTCGAGGATCGGGTCCTGCGTTTTGCAAGGGCCGCACCAGTCCGCGTAGAAGTCCTTCAGTGTAACCGTCATAGTACTCTGTTCGTGTTAGCCCGCGGTATCTGATAAGGGTTATCCATGTGTACCGGAGGCACGCAATCGCGGGCGACCCGAAAGGCTTAGTGTTGGTGATACACCACCCTGAAGTATGAGTGGCAGCGACGGCGGCGGACTGATGTCCAGTGCGGGACTGGTCCGATATTTCGACGCCGAAGACCAGAACACGATCCGTATCGACCCTCGAACAATCGTCGCGACCGGCGTCATGTTCGGGCTGTTGATGCTCGTGCTGAACGCGATGATCGTGTAGGCGATTCCGCACTGTTTTCCTCTCCCCGCCACTGACTCGCGGGTATGCACTTCACGCAACGCGAACAGCAGGCGCTCCGCGATGCTGGCGTTGAGCAAGCGACCATCGAAGCGGCCTCCGACGCGGTGGTCGAAGCCACCGACGACGCGGCCGGAGAACTGGAAGCCTTCTTCGACGGCCGCGAGACGGTGTACTCCGATATGGATATCGCTCACAGTTCCAGCGAGATTCAGGAACACACCGTCGAATACTGCGACCTGTTCACCCACGCCGACGATATCCGGGGATATCTGCGCTTCGACACTTGGGGCGTCCCGGTCGAGGGCGGACGCGTTCTGAGCGACGAGAAAGTAGAGCTCTCGCTGGGGCCGACAGTCCACGGACGGGTCCGCTTTGCCGCCGACGAGGACGCGCTATGACCGTCCGGGTCAGGGGCATCTACGCAACGGCGCTGACCCAGTTACTGCGCGAGGCGGACCACGAGGTCGTCCAGGCATCGGGTCCTATCGAGGACCGCTTCGACGGCGAGTTCGCCGACGAGCGGGCGGCGGTCACCGTGGTGACGACGGACGACCAGCAGGGCGTCGGCGTCGTGGGGGACCGCGACGTTGCCGAAACAGTCACCGACCGCCTGACTGAAATCGGTCGGGACACGCTCCGCTGGGACGACCCGACGCCCGAGGGCGCTATTTACGCCGGCACGGTAACGGAGACGCTGGGGAGCGGCGCTGTTGTCGACCTCGGCGACGGCGAGGGCTTTCTCCCGTACTCGTCCTCGGATGAACGCGTCGCGACGGGCGATACCCTCCGGGTGCAGGTCGTCGAGGCGAGCGCGCCGTGGACGAACGGCCGCCCCGTGCTGGACACCACCGTCGCGGTTCGCGGGTCGCTCCTCTCGCTCGTGCGCGGCGGGACCGCCAACAGGTCGGGGACCGGTGGCCCAGCGATGCTAGACGTCATCGCCGCGGAGCCCCGGGACGGCTGGGGCGTCTCGTGGGCGTCGGCGAGCGAGGACGCGAGCTTCGACGCGCTGGCCGAGGCCCTCGACGCCGCCAACGACCGCGCGGCGACCGTCGACGACGCGCTTGCGGGAGCCGACGCCCCCGAGGACTGCGCCCCCACCCGCTACGGCACGGGGCTGGCGACGACGTGGCTGTGGTTCGGCCGCGAGAGCCGGTTCGCGCTCGACGAGGTCCGCCGCGAAGTGACAGCAACCATGCCGGGCCACCACCGGGTGAAGGCGGGCGACCGCGCGGCCAGCGCCGCTGTGGACTACGTCGAAGCGCTGTGTGACGACCCCGAAACCGGCGAGACGGACTTCCCCTTCACCGTAACGACCCGGCAGTTCGGCCCGCAGGTCGGCGGGTCGCTGTCGCTGGGTCACGGCAAGCCCGACGGCCGACTCATCACGCTAGGCAATGGCGAGGTCCAGTCCGTCGATGACGACGGAACGGTGACCATCGAGCGCGAGATGAGTCCCGGCGGCACCTACGACGCACTGGGCGTCCCGAAGGAGGCCGGCGACATCGCTGAAACGAAGGTTAAGGAGGGGCGCTGGTGGTATCCGACGGTGTACCGCGACAGCGACGGCGAAAAGAAGGGTACCTACGTCAACGTCTGCACGCCCGTCGAGGTTTTCCCCGACACCGCCCGGTACGTGGACCTCCACGTCGACGTGGTGAAACACGCCGACGGCACCGTCGAGCGGGTCGACGACGACGAACTCGACGCGGCCGTCGAGCGGGGACACATCTCCGAACCGCTGGCCGAGCGCGCCCGGAGTGTCGCCGCCGCTGTCAAGAGCGCACTGGAGTGACGCAACGGGGCTCAATCAGGCGGGCGAGGTCAGTCTTGCCGGCGTCGGGCGCGCCAGGCTGCCAGCCCGACCGCTGCAACCGCCGACCCGACGCCGAAGCCGGGCCGCCGACCCCGAGGGAGGTGCCATCAGTGCTGTTAGCGCCGCCGCCCTCGTCGCCCGTGGCCGACGGGTCCGCTGTCGGCGTCCGTATCCGCGGGTCCGGGAACGTGTACAGTCCGGGCTGGACCTCCGTCCCCTGGCTCGCGTTCGTGCTTCCGGCGACGAAACAGCCGGCGGCCCGCTGTGCGGTCCAGAACGAGGTCGCTTCGGTGTCGCGCCACTCGAAGGCGAGTTCCGGAGCGGTCGGGTCCGTCAGGTCGTGGACACGGACGCCGCCGTTGTACCACGCGGAGTAACAGCGGTTGTCGGTCAGTTCGAAGTTGTGTGCCGTCGTGAGGATGCCCCCCGGCGACGGGTCCGAGGTCGGCGGCGGGTCGAGCGTGGACAGCAGTTCGGCGTCGGTCGGGTCGCTGATGTCGTACAGGTCGATGCCGCTGGGGCCGCCGCTGTCGTCGTCCGCGAGGTCCCATGATTCGCCGCCGACGCCCAGCAGCGACGCGTCCTCATTGACCGTCACGAAGTGGTCGTTGCCCGGCGGTTCGCTCCGCTCGGTCCCGGGGTCCTCGATGGCGGCGAGGTCTTCGGGGGAGCGCCCGCGGACCTTCGAGACGAGCGAGATGTCGCTCGGGTCGGATACGTCCACGACCCACGTCCCGCCGTCCCAGTACGCCAAGTAGGCCCGGTCGTCCTCCACCCAGACATCGTGCAGCGGCCAGAGACTCGTCGGCACGTCGGTCCAGGCGTCGCCGGCATCAAGCAGCGACCACTCGCCGACTTCCTCTTCGGCTTCGATATCGGCCACGAGCAAGGGGTTGCCGTCGCGGTCGTTCGCGGTCAGATAGGCGTAGCGGCCGTCAAAGTGACAGTTGTGGACCCGTGTGTCCAGTTCGAGGCCCGCGATTCGCTCCGGAGCCTGCCGGTCGCTCACGTCGAAGACGACGAAACCGTGAGCGCCGTCGGCGGGGTGAGCGGGACCGGCGGCCAGCAGCCGTGAGCCGCTGACAGCGAGGTCCTGTACACGCTGTATTGGCCCGTCATCGCTCTCGGCCAGCAGGTCGGTCCGTCGGCTGAGCAGTCGCGGACTGGTCGGCGTGACGAGGTCGACGAGCGCGATGCCGTCCCCCGTCGCGACGTAGGCCGTGTGTCCGTCGAGGCTGGTAACGACCTCGTACACCGTCTCCATCTCTAGCACGCCCAGCGGGTCCTCGCCAGTCGGGGTGTCGGAGGCCGCTGGCTCGGCTGTCCCATCTCCGGTCGGCATCGGATGGCCGCGGGTCGTCCCCGTAGCGAGGCCGACACCTGTGCCTGCGAGGGCGAGTCGTCGGAGGACCGTCCGGCGGCGCATAGCCGTCCATGCGGGAGCCAGGGCAAGAAGGATTCCGGTGAGGGGTCAGTTCCCCTGAATCGCGTCGATAACCATCGCCGCGGCAATGATCGGCTCCTTCGGAACCGTGCTGGCGTCGTCGATAGTAATCTCGTAGCGGTCTTTCAGCGAGAACTGCCCGTCGATGTTGCCGACGTGGTTGCCGTCCTGATCGCTGATCTCGTACTTGTGGGGAATCCAGCCGCCGAAGGGGACGACGTTGCGAGCGATGGTCACGAGCGCGCCCTGTGAGGTGATCTCGGCGATCTTCGCCTCGGTACTGGCGTCCCGAATCTTCCACGTATCTTGGAAGATGGAGTAGTCGTTGTCGAGGATGACGATGTCTTCGTCGGTCTTGGAATCGGTCAGGACGTAGTTGCCGGCCACGTCGATGATGCCGCCGGCCTTGACCTGGAACACCTCGTTGTCGTTTGCGTCGACGAACGGGAACTCCTCTTTCATCTTCATCATCTTCTGTTTCCCGCGGAGGACGACGTTCCCGGCGGCGTCCATGGCTTTGTACTTGTTGCGGACCAGACTCTGTTCGACTGTGTAGCTGTCGTCGGAGAGGTCGATCCCCTTGATGTCGTAGTCGCTCGTTCCCATACCAATCTCATATTCGATATTCGTGGTAAATCTTTCGACGTACTGATCAAAATAAAAACAGTCACGCGCCTGAAGTCGTCCGCCGAGGCCCGAACCGACAGGGTTTCCCCCCTGCCGGCCAAGTAAAATCCAAGATGAGCAAGGATATAATCGAGGTCCGGGGGGCCGAGGAACACAACCTCAAGGACGTCGACGTGGAGATCCCCCGCGAGGAACTGACAGTCGTCACCGGGCTGTCGGGGTCGGGCAAATCCTCGCTCGCATTCGAGACGGTGTACGCCGAGGGCCAGCGGCGCTACATCGAATCGCTCTCCGCCTACGCACGGAACTTCCTGGGGCAGATGGACAAGCCACAGGTCGAGAACGTCGAGGGCCTGTCACCGGCCATCTCTATCGACCAGAAGAACGCGGCCAACAACCCCCGCTCGACGGTCGGGACCGTCACTGAACTGCACGACTACCTCCGTTTGCTGTACGCTCGGGTCGGCACGCCACACTGTCCGGAGTGTGGCCGTGAAGTCGGTGAGCAGTCCGCACAGAACATGGTCTCGCGGATTCTGGAACTCCCCGAGGGGACCCGCGCCAAGCTGTGTGCGCCGGTCGTCCGCGACCAGAAGGGGGCCTTCGAGGACCTGTTCGACGACCTCGTGAGCGAGGGGTACAGCCGCGTCGAGGTCGACAGCGAGGAGTTCGACCTCACGATGGACCGCCCCGACCTGGACGAGAACTACGACCACACGGTGGACGTGGTCGTGGACCGCGTGAAGATATCGCCGGACGCCCGCTCGCGCATCACCGACTCCGTCGAGACGGCACTCGAAGAGGCCGACGGGACGCTGAAGGTCATCCTGCCGGACCCGCCCGAGGGCGCGGCGGAGGCGCTCGGCGGGTCGGATGCCAGGGCGACCGGCGACCTCGCCGACGGGGAGGAGGACGGCGACGGAACCGCCGCGGGCCGCCTCGTCGTCGAACTCTCCGAGGATCTGGCCTGTACCCACTGCGGCATCGACATCTCCGAAATCGAGACGCGGTCGTTCTCGTTCAACTCACCCCATGGAGCCTGCCCGGAGTGTGAGGGGCTGGGCGAGACCAAGGAGGTCAGCGAGGATCTGGTCATCACCGACCCATCGAAGCCGCTCAAGCACGTCTTCGAGCCCTGGAGCTACGACCGGACGTACTACTCACGGCAACTGGACAACGTCGCCGGGCACTTCGGCGTGGACCTTTCGACGCCGTTCGAGGAACTCGACGAATCCATCCAGCGGCAGTTCCTCTACGGGACCGACAGCCGTGTCCACTTCGAGTGGCGGACCAAGAACGGCACCCGAGAGAAGACCGAGCGCTTCGAGGGCGTCATCCCGAACCTGGAGCGGCGACACGTCGAGACGGACTCGGACCGCGCTCGCGAGCACATCGAGGAGTTCATGGCGACCACGACGTGCCCGGCCTGTGAAGGGACGCGGCTCAAAGCCGAATCGCGGGCGGTGCTCGTCGACGGCACCTCGATCACCGAGGTAAACGAGATGTCCATCAG
This sequence comes from Haloarcula sp. CBA1115, assembly GCF_000827835.1. Taxonomy (NCBI): domain Archaea; kingdom Methanobacteriati; phylum Methanobacteriota; class Halobacteria; order Halobacteriales; family Haloarculaceae; genus Haloarcula; species Haloarcula sp. CBA1115. The sequence goes on from NZ_CP010529.1 coordinate 1,136,471, forward strand.
CGACGCGCTGGCCCACTTCGAGGGGATGGAGGAGTACCTGTCCGCTCGGGACCGGAAAATCGCCGAGGAGATTCTGAAGGAGATTCGGGCCCGGCTTGGCTTCATGACCGAGGTGGGTCTGGACTACCTGACGCTGGACCGGGAGGCCTCGACGCTCTCTGGTGGTGAGAGCCAGCGCATCCGGCTGGCAACGCAGATCGGCAGCGGCCTCGTCGGCGTCCTCTACGTCCTTGACGAACCCTCCATCGGCCTCCACCAGCGGGACAACGACCGCCTGCTGAACACGCTGGAGGAACTGCGGGACCTCGGGAACACGCTGCTGGTCGTCGAACACGACACCGAGACGATGCGCCGGGCCGACCAGATAATCGACATGGGTCCCGGCCCGGGCAAGCGCGGCGGCGAGGTCGTCGTCAACGGCCCGATGGAGGAGGTCATCGACACCGAGGCGTCGGTGACCGGGGAGTACCTCTCGGGCGAGCGGACGATTCCGGTGCCCGACAGCCGCCGCGAGGCCGACGACGAACTCACGGTCCGGGGCGCTCGCCAGCACAATCTCGCGGACCTCGACGTGTCCATCCCGCTGGGGACCTTCACCGCCATCACAGGCGTCTCCGGCTCCGGGAAGTCGACGCTGATGCACGACGTGCTGTACAAAGGGCTGGTCCGTCGGATGAACGACACCGACGTGAACCCCGGCGAGCACGACGCCATCGACGGCCTCGACAACGTCGAGACGGTGCGGCTCATCGACCAGTCGCCCATCGGTCGCACCCCCCGGTCGAACCCAGCGACGTACACCAACGTCTTCGATCACATTCGCGAGCTGTTCGCCGAAACGAACCTGGCGAAACAGCGCGGCTACGAGAAAGGCCGGTTCTCGTTCAACGTCAAGGGCGGCCGCTGTGAGGGGTGTGGCGGCCAGGGGACGGTCACCATCGACATGAACTTCCTCTCTGACGTGACGGTCCCCTGCGAGGAGTGTGGCGGCGCGCGCTACAACGACGAGACGCTGGACGTGACCTACAAGGGCGCGACCATCGCCGACGTGCTGGAGATGACCGTCGAGGAGGCCTACGACTTCTTCGAGAGCCATTCGGGGATTCGCCGCCGGCTGGAGCTCCTGAAGGACGTGGGCCTGGATTACATGCGCCTCGGTCAGCCCTCGACCACCCTCTCGGGCGGGGAGGCCCAGCGGGTGAAACTCGCCGAGGAACTCGGCAAGAAGGATTCGGGCGAGACGCTGTACCTGCTTGACGAACCCACGACCGGGCTCCACCCCGAGGACGAGCGCAAGCTCATCGACGTGCTCCACCGGCTCACCGACGACGGCAACACGGTGGTCGTCATCGAGCACGAACTCGACCTGGTGAAAAACGCCGACCACATCATCGACCTCGGGCCGGAGGGCGGCGAGAACGGCGGCGAACTCGTCGCCGAGGGCACCCCGGAGGACGTGGCCCGGACCGACGCGTCCTACACCGGGCAGTACCTCCGTGACCTGCTGCCGAACGTCGACCTAGAGGGGCCGCGAGCAGACCGCGAGCTATCGGCCGAACAGCCGGCTGCGGACGACGACTAATCGGCCGCGTCGTCGATCAATCGCTCCGCTCGCCTCACGAGACTCGCACTGAGGCGGGCTCCGACTTCATCCATCGCATAGAGCGTCTCCTTTGCGGCGTCCGGATCAATATCCCCGGTTTCCACGGCACGGACGAGTACACCGATTGTCCCCGAAACTGGTAGCCATATTGACTTACAAGCATTCCGGAGCGGTTTGTCATCGGTGATGACGACACACTCGTCCGCAAGTCGAGCGCCGGTGAGCAGTGCAACATCGCCGTCGACGATCATTGGAACTTTTCTTTCGGTATCAATTACTGACCCAGGATCGTTCCCGAGTCGAGCTGCTGAATCGGAAACGAGTTCATCTTGATCTTCCTCTCCGGCCCAGGCGAGAATATTAGTTTGAACGATACTCCCTTCATCTATGCAGGTGTCGAGTGCTGATTTAGCAGGCTCTTTCGAGATCTCGAATTTTACCGCCCGAGGGACGGCCAATCCGCCACGCACGGAATCGAGTAAATCAATCGACCCGGTTTCAGCTAATGTAATAATAACGCTCGCATCAAGAAGTACGACCCGCCCGTTCCAGGTCATCGAAGTGCGTCTACGTCGTCGGCCAGATCGACCTCGTCGTAGTTCGACAGAACTCCGCGGTCGTTCGCTTCAGCCATCATCTCCGCGATGGTGAGCCCTGCCAACTCCGCCGCACCGCGCATCCCGACCGCTCCGTCCTGATAGCGCTGGAGGGCGACCCGAACGAGTTCCTCGCGAGCGCCTTGCCGGATCGCCTGTCGGATCGCGTCGCTCCGACTCTCTCCTTTCGCCTCAGCGAGACGCGCCACCAGATCGAGTTCCGTATCGCTCATTCGAGTAGTGACGTTCTCCATGCGAAATGCAACGTATTGCATCGTATTAAGCGTGCGGTCATACCTGAGAGTGATGCCGTGTTCCGGGATAAATCTCCGCACCCGCCACCAACGTTTTAGTCGACGGCGAAACCTGATATAGCCAGCTATGGCGCAGTCGACAGCGGACCGCATCGAGCGGAAACGGGGTATCGGTGGGCTGGCGAAGCAAGCGAACCCGGCCTTTGCCGTGGGCGCAGTCGCAGTCCCGCTCATTGCGTTTGCGGGGGCCGTCGCCAGCGGCAACATCCGGGCGCTAACCTACGTACATGTGATGGCTGGGGTGCTGTGGACCGGCATCGACCTGTTCATGGGGCTCGTGTTGGGGCCGGTGCTCGGCGGCCAGGAACCAGAGGCGCGGGCCGACTTCTTCGCCTCGTTCACGCCCAAGATGACGTTCCTGATGCCGTCGCTGGCGACGGTGACTATCAGCGGCGGCATCCTGCTGGCGCTCCGCCTCGGGAAGTTCCCCAACGCCGACCCGTGGTTGGCGCTGCTGACCGCCGCGACGCTGCTTCCGGTCGTCCTCCTCATCGGCTACCAGTTCGACGCGCTGACCGACCCGAAGACGCTGGGCGTCCTCGGCGTCGCCGTCGTTGGTTCCGGCGCGTATCTGGCGGCCACGCTGCCGGCCTTCGCGATGACCTCGTGGTGGATCGTCGCCACGCTCGGTATCGTGACGCTGCTGTCCGTGCAGGGCTTCGGGGTCATCCTGCCCGGCGAGGTCCGCATCTACCGGCAGGTCGTCTCAGAGAACCCGGACGTGGACCTGGTCTCCGAGATCGGGATGCGAAACGCCAGGCTCGGGGGCCTGCAGGGGCTGCTGCAACTGGCAATCGTGTTCGTGATGGTCGGCCTGCGCTGGTGGACGCCGTAGTCTGTGGGTACCGCCCATCGGGGGCGACAGGAACAGTCATCCTTACCACATACGCTCTCGTGTCGGCAGAACAACTACAATCTAGCCGGAGTTAGCACACGTCGTATGTCCGACCCTGAAAGCGGTGCGACGGACCCCGAAACGGTACTGGAGGAACTCGCCAGACTCCCGACGCTGGCCCATCCGACGGCGTCCCCCAACGGCGACGAAGTGGCCTTCTACTACGACGTGAGCGGGCGCAACGAGCTTCACGTCCTTGACGTCGAGAGCGGCACCCACGAGCAGTGGAGCGACGGCGAAGTTCCCCGGAACGCCCGCTGGCACGTCGAGTGGGGAGCCGACGGGGAGCGGGTGTTCTTCCACCTCGACGACGACGGCAACGAACAGAACGACGTGTACGCCATCGAGCGCGACGGGTCGGTCGAGGCAGTCGTCGAGATGGACGGGCAGGTGGTGATACAGGACGTCGGCAGGGACGGTGAGGCCCTGCTGGTCGGGTCGACACGCGACGGCCAGATGAACCTCTACAGCCACGACCTCGGGAGCGGCGAGACGGCGAAGCTGACCGATTACGACCGCGCGGTTCACACGGGCATCCTCTCACCCGACGGCTCGCAGCTGGCATACACGACCAACGAGACCGACGACTTCGACAACATGGACGTGTACGTCAGCGACGCTGACGGGGCAAACCCGAAGCCCCTCGAAATCGGTGTCACCGGCGCGGAAGCCGCCCCAGCCGACTGGGGACCCGACGGCGACCGCCTGCTGGTCGTGGACAACAGCGAGGACCTGTCCCGGAGCGGTGTCTACGACCTGGCGACGGACGAGGTAACGTGGTTCGGCGGCGAGTACGAGGAGGAGCCACAGGCGCTCCTGCCCGACGGCGAGCGGTTCTTGGCCGTTCGGACCCGCGAGGCCACGAAGGTGCCCGTCGTGTACGCCATCGAATCCGGCGAGGAGCGCGAACTCGACCTGCCAGAGGGCGTCGCCTCCTTCGGCATGATGGGCGGCGACCCGGTGCTTTCCGGGGACCGCCTGCTGGCGCTACACACGACGCCGACGCGCCGCCCCGAACTGCTCGCCTACGACCTCGACACCGACGAGACAGAGGCGCTGGTCGAAGCCGAGTACGGCCCGTTCTCACCTGACGACTTCGCCGACGCGGAGTACTTCACCATCGAGTCCGACGGCGTGCCAGAGACGCGGCAGGCCGCGGTCGAGCACGACCCCTACGACACGCTGGAGATCGGCTGTCTGCTGTACGATTCCGGCGAGCGGCCGTCGCCGCTCATCGTCAATCCTCACGGCGGCCCGCGCTGGGTGGACAGCAAATCCTTCGACCTCTACACGCAGTTCCTCGTCCACCGGGGCTTCTCGGTGTTGCAGGTGAACTACCGGGGCTCGACCGGCCACGGCCGCGAGTTTATCCGCGAACTGTACGACGACTGGGGCGGGGCCGAGCAGGGCGACGTGGCCTCGGCCGCCGAGCACGTCCTCGCGACGTGTGAGTGGGTAGACGAGGACCGCATCGTCGTCTTCGGCGGCTCCTACGGCGGCTACTCGGCGTACTGGCAAATGGTCCAGTACCCTGACCTGTACGACGCCGGCGTCGCCTGGATCGGCCTCACGGACCTCGAAGACCAGTACGAGAACACGATGCCACACTACCGGACTGAGCTCATGGAGAAGAACATGGGCACCCCGGCGGAGAACCCGGAGCTGTACGAGGAGCGGTCGCCCATCACCCACGCCGATAACCTCGACGCCCCGCTGTTCATCGTCCACGGCGTCAACGACCGTCGAGTCCCCGTCTCGCAGGCCCGCCTGTTCCGCGACGCGCTCGAAGTCGCCGGCTACACCGAGGGACCGGACGGCGATTTCGAGTATCGGGAACTCGGCGAGGAGGGCCACGCCTCCTCCGACATCGAGCAGAAAACGCGGCTGTTCCGCCTGCTCGATGGCTTCCTCGACCGCCGGATCGGGACCGAAACGGTCGCCGCCGACGACTAAGCTCGGCGGCTGCTTCGCCGCGCTGTACGTCTTCGCGTTGACGCGGTCGGTCAGTCGCTGACACCGCCAGTGTTCTTGGCTCGGGCGTCGTACAGTCGGCCATGCACACCGCCTACGCTGCGCTCGGTGACCGCGTCCTCGTCGGCGACGGCCACAGCGGCTGGGACGACTGCCTGCTCGGCCACGACGTCGAGTGCGTCGCTGCAGGAGCGGCGGAACCGGACCGTGCCTTCGTGGGCACCGTAGACGCTGGTCTCCAGCGGACGACCGATGGCGGAGCGACGTGGGAGTCGGCCCTTGACGCCGGGGACCGCGTGACGAGCGTCACAGTCAGCCCACACGATGCCGACGTGGTGTGGGCCGGAACGGAGCCGAGCGCGGTCTATCAGTCGACCGACGGTGGAGAGACGTGGACTGAGAAACCCGGGCTGACGGAACTGGACTCGGCTTCGCGGTGGTCGTTCCCGCCGCGGCCCGACACCCACCATGTCCGGTGGATCGCCCTCGCACCGGACGACCCGGAACAGGTGTACGCCGCCATCGAGGCCGGCGCGTTCGTCCGCAGTCCCGACGGCGGCGGGAGGTGGGTCAACCACCCCGAGGGCGCGCGGCGGGACAACCACACGCTGGCGACTCATCCCGATGCCCCGGACCGGGTGTACACCGCCGCCGGCGACGGCTTCGCGCTGTCGACGGACCGCGGGACGACGTGGACGCACCCACAGGAGGGGCTGGGCCATCGGTACGTGTGGGGGCTGGCCGTCCATCCTGACGATCCGGACTGCATCGTCGTCTCGGCCGCCAGCGGCCCCCGGTCGGCCCACAGCACCAGCGGCGAGAGCTACGTCTACCGGTGGGACGGCGACCGGTGGAGACAGTCGATGGACGGCCTGCCGGGACCGGAAGGGCTGGCCCGGCCGGTCCTCGCTGCCGACCCGGACGGCGGCTTCCTCGCGCTGACGAACCACGGCCTGTTCCAGTCAAAGCGCGGGGAGACGTGGACTCGGGAGGGTCCCGACGGCGTGGGCTGGCCGGTCGAGTACGACCAGGTCCCGAGCGGACTGGCCGTCGTGTGAGGGGCGGCCGAGCAAGTGGTCGGCATCAGAGTCCGTCCGCAGCTACGCCAGTCGGACCAAAACGGCACCGAGACCACTCGTCACGGCCGTCGCAACGGTCGCAAGCAGGAGAATCTTCGCCGCTTTTCGCCGGTCGGCGCGAACAGCCTCGCTTGCGTCGACGCGCCCGCTTTCCCCGCCCGACCCGGAGAGGTCGTAGCGGGCGAGTGCCCCGAAGGCGACGCAGAACCGGAAGTAATCCTGCAGCGCGCCGACGTACCCGCCGAAAACGAAGGGGACGGTCGCCCACAGCGACAGGTCGGGTATCGCGCCGAGGGTGGCGGCGAGGGCGATACCGATGGCGACTGCAAACGAAGCAATGGCCGACAGTCGGCGGGCACGGCGCTGGTTCGCCCCGATGTTGCAGACGCCGGGCTGGTACTCTGCCATGGGCGGTGACAGGGGCTACACCGACAAATACGCCCTGCTTCGGCTGGTGACGCGACGGCCGTTTCGGCGGTTGGCCGAGCAACAGGCCCATTCTCGGGTCCCTGCGACGGATAGCTAACCCAGCGGTCGTCCCGAAAACAGGTACAACAGTCCGTCTGAATCGAGAAGCTATTTGGTTCGTGACACCGAGAGAACGTGTATGCACGATGTTGTGGTGGTCGGCGCGGGTCCGGCTGGGTCCCGGTACGCGCGTCAGGCGGCGAGCCGGGGGCTCGACGTGGTGGTGTTCGAACAGGGGGAGATCGGCAAGCCGCTGGCCTGCTCGGGCCATGTGAGTACAGATATCTGGGAGTTCACCGAGGACGCCCGCGACGAACTGTTCCAAAACGAGATCTCCGGCGCGCGGTTCCACACCGGCGGCCCCGGGAGCCAAGACCACCCATTCTACAAGGATGAGGTCATCTCGAACGTCATCGACCGCGTCGGCCTGGACAAGCACCTCGCAGGGTTGGCCCGCGACGCCGGTGCGGACGTTCGAGAAGCACACTCCGTCGTCGGGGTCACCGAGGACAGGGACAGCGTTACCGTGGAGGTCCGCGGCGACGACGGCGTCGAGGCGCACCGAGCGAAAATGGTTGCCGGCTGTGACGGCCCGAAGAGCCGCGTCCGGCGGGAACTGGACCTGCCGGAGCCCGACGAACTGCTGCACGGCGTGCTCGGGTTCAGCGACGAGGTGGACCACACCGACTTCGTCGACGTTCACCTCACAGTCCCGCGCTTTTTCGCCTGGCGCATCCCGCGGGGCGAGGCCGGCGTCGAGTACGGGCTGGCTGTGCCGCCGGGCGACGACGCCCGCGGGCGCTTCGAGGAATTCGTCGACGGCTACGGCGTCGAAACCGACCACCGCTGTTCCGGACTTATCCCCATCGGCCCGCCGAAGCGGGTCACCGGCCGGCGGTCGTTCCTCGTCGGCGACGCCGCCGCCCAGACCAAACCCTTCACCGGCGGCGGTATCCGCTACGGCATGACCGCGGCCGACCACGCGGCCCGGGAAATCGACTCGGAGGACCCGGCGACGCTGGGCGAGTACGAGCGTGCGTGGCGCGACGACCTCCGGCAGGAAATCCGTCTGGGCCACGCGGTCCGGGCGGGCTACTCCGCGCCGGAGCCGATACAGAAAGCCGGGATGAAGGCCTTCGAGGGCGAGATCGGCGTCCACATGGACCGGCCGACGACGCTGTTCTCACGGGAGCAGTTGGCGGCGCTGTTCTCCCGGTCCTGACGGACCTGTTACTCGACTGGTGTGTGCAGATAACGTTTTTACCGACCAATATAAAAGGACGGGCGTGGTAACACGCCGACGAACCTACGTCCTCGCGGGCCTGCTCGTTCTCACCGGCTGTCTGACGACAGTCCTGCTCGCGCGAGTGCTATCGACGATATTCTTCGCAATCACAGTCGCATACGTCCTGTTCCCCGTCTCGAAGTGGCTCGGGCGCCACGGGCTCAACAAGCGACTGTCGGCGGCCGTGACGACTGGTATCGCCTTCGTCAGCGGCACACTCATCGTCGTCCCGCTCGGGGCCGTGCTGTATCTCCGCCGTCGTGACCTGTTTTCGTTCTTCCAGCAACTCCCACCGATGGTGACCATCGATGTCGGCGGGTTTAGCTACCCGGTCGAGATCGCGCCGACGTTGCTATCAGCGCGACGGATACTCACGGATTTCGCAGTCGACCTCGCGGCAGAATCGCCCGTCCTGGCGCTGAAAGCCGTCCTGTTTACGATTCTCGTCTACGCGATGCTGTGGCGGCCACAGGCGCCCAAAAAGGCCGCCTATCGGACGGTGCCGGCGTCGTATCACGAGGTCGTCAACCGACTCCATCAGCGACTCCGGGGGACGCTGTACGCGATTTACGTTCTCCAGGCGGCGACGGCGTTCGGGACCTTCGTCGTGGCGTGGGTCGTGTTCTGGCTGCTGGGCTATCAGGGCGCGTTCGCACTGGCGGTGGTCGCCGGCATCCTGCAGTTCGTCCCCGTCATCGGCCCCAGCGTCGTCGTCCTTACCATCGCTGTCGCGGACCTCATCAATGGAAACATCACCGGTGCGATACTGGTGACCGTGTTCGGCCTCGTCTTCGTCGGCTTCCTCCCCGACGCAGTCATCAGGCCGAAACTCGCCCGCTACACGACCGGCCTCCCGGCCAGCCTCTACTTCGTCGGGTTCACCGGCGGCGTGCTGACGCTGGGCGTCATCGGCTTTATCGCCGGGCCAGTCGTCATCGCGCTGTTGGTCGAACTGTCGTCGCTGTTGACGAACGAGCGGCAGGGAGACCAGCAGCAACTGAGCTGAGCCAGCAGTCGGTATAACAGTTAGTTCGTCTCCAGCGGCCGCCCCTGTGCCTCCCATTCGGTCAGGCTCCCTTCGTAGAAATCCACCTGCTCGAAGCCGAGATGCCGGAGAACGACGTACGTGTGGCTGATTCGCCGAGCGGTGTTACAGTAGAGGACGATACGTTTCTCGGGGACGATACCTGCACGTTCGAGAACAGATCGCGCTTCGTCTTGCGGAAGCAGTCCCCGCGTCTCGTCGTCGACGAGGGCCCGCCAGTCCAGCAGGACCGCACCCGGGATGTGGCCCTCGTCGTACTCCCCGTCCTCGCGTGTGTCGACCAGCACCGCGTCAGGGTCGTCCGCGGCGTCAGCGACCGCGTCCGGACCGACCAGCGGCGTCGCGTCGGGACGAGTCAGCTCGTAGTCGGTCGGCTCGACAGCCGGCGTCTCGCTCGACGTTTCCCGTTCGAGTTGCCAACTGGAGAAGTCGCCGTCGAGGAGATGGAGCCGGGCGGGGTCGTGGCCGAACAGTTCTGCGGTGACCAGAAACCGCGCGGCGAAGACGCCGTGGTGGTCGTCGTACGCGACGATGTCGCTCTCCGGGGAGACGCCGGCCTCCGAGAGCAACTGTGCCCAGTCGTCCTCGTCGGGGAGCATCCCTTCGCCAGCGTCGGCGTCGGACTCCGTGCCGTGTTCGTCTGCCCGGAACGAATCGAAGGGCACGCTCACCGCATTCGGGAGGTGGCCGAGGCCGTCGTATTCCCAGGCGTCGCGCACGTCGACGATTCGGATACCCTCGCCCTGGCTCGCCACCCACTCCGCAGAGACGAAATCAGTCATTGTCGTGGCGTTACCGCTCTGTCCGCTTGAAAACTCCCATCGCAGTCGGTCGAAGGTGGTTGCAAATATTGCTCGTTCTCACGGGAGAACAGAGCGAGCCGTCCCGGACATGGTACTCCATGGCCCTTATTCCCTCCACCGCTGGAACGCCGTCTTTCGGCACCTCCAAATAGGGGTAATATATGCCGCCAGGGTGGATGAGTGGCCGAACATGCCGAAAGTCGTGGTAATATATGTCTGGTAGACTTACGCTTCGACGCACTATGACTGACTACGCTAACGACGTGCTCGTCTCGGCCGACTGGGTCAGCGAGCATCTGGACGAGTTCCAGAGCGACGACCCCGCCCACCGACTGGTAGAGGTGGACGTCGACACGGAACTGTACGACGAGAGCCACGCACCCGGCGCAATCGGCTTCAACTGGGAGACGGACCTCCAGGACCAGACCACGCGGGACATCCTCGACAAGGACGACTTCGAGGACCTGCTCGGTGCCCACGGCATCAGCGAGGACTCGACGGTTGTGCTCTACGGTGACAACTCCAACTGGTTCGCCGCCTACACATACTGGCAGTTCAAGTACTACGGTCACGACGACGTGAAGCTCCTCGACGGCGGTCGCGAGTACTGGGTCGAGAACGACTACGAACTCACCGACGAAGTGCCCGAGTTCTCCGAAGTCGACTACGAGGCCGCCGGTCCGCGCGAGTCCATCCGCGCCTACCGAGAGGACGTCGAGAACGCCATCGAGCGTGAACTGCCGCTCGTCGACGTTCGCTCGCCCGAAGAGTTCTCCGGCGAAATCCTCGCACCCCCTGGACTCCAGGAGACCGCCCAGCGCGGCGGCCACGTACCCGGTGCCCAGAACATCTCCTGGGCGGCCGTCACCAACGACGACGGCACCTTCAAGGACTACGACGAGCTCGAAGAGCTCTACGCCGAGTACGGCATCGACGGCGACTCCACGACGGTCGCCTACTGCCGCATCGGTGAGCGCTCCTCCGTCGCTTGGTTCGCCCTGCACGAACTGCTGGGCTACGACGACACCATCAACTACGACGGCTCCTGGACCGAATGGGGCAATCTGGTTGGTGCGCCTATCGAGAAGGGCGAGGCTGAGTAAGCGACAGCGTACGAAGCCTCGAATCGAAGCGGCGACCGACGGGAGCCGCGGAGAAGGGCGAGGCCGACGACTGAGCGTAGCGAAGGAATCGGCCTCGTAGCGGAACGGCGACCACCGGGAGCCGTGAAGCAAGGCGAGGCTGAGTAAGCGACAGCGCAAAATCGGAGACCGACTTTCGAATTTTTGTAGCGTTGTTCGGAGCCGGTAGCGTCGCCGAGACGGTGGCGGCCGTTCCGAACGGCTATCTCCCGACGCCGAAATACAGCAGTGTGCCCAACCGTACATTCAAGTCAGATGCGGGTCGTACACCCGAATGTGGACCGAAAGGAACTCGAACGGGAACTCCGCGACGCCTTCGACGCCGACCCCGATATCGTCACGGTCGTGGCCAGACAGGCGCGGGACCTCTCGGAATCGGACCAGTTCGTGACCGACTTCGGGGCGGAGCTGACGGTGGGGGATGTCGTCGACAACCTCGCGGACGCGCCCGAGGACTATCAACTCGCCGAGCGGTGGAACTGGTGGCTGGGTGCGCTTGACCTCTCACACGGCGGCTACGCGCGGTTCAGCGTGCGACAGGACATCGACAAGACGTCCTGATCTGTCGCTGTCGGTGTTTCTGCGTGGATGGGAAAAACGGCGCGACGCCAGTCAGTGTACGCTAAGCCCGTGTGCCTCTCGTGCGTGTTCGAGGAGTTCCTCCGTCGTGTCGAACTCCTCACCGCAACTGCACGTGTGGTACGTCGTCGGGGGTTGCTGGCGTGTCGCCATGACAACTGAACAATGAGCCCCGAGTATAATAATTGTTTATGCTAGCGTGATAACACTGCCCAGCAGACGTGTTATCTTTACACAATACCACAACCGGAAAGACTCCCTTGACAGTTCATAGCCCCTAAGAACCCGGATATCGTCGTGTTCCGGTTCATAGATATTCCGCCTTCCCGGCGGTTGATGGCACGATTCGGTCAGAACCGACGAACGGAAACGGGCGCGACGCTTCCGTCGGTATAATGGATGTGCAGTTTCTCGGCGGGGCGGGTGAGATCGGCCGGAGCGCCGTCCTCATCGACGAGTCGCTGCTGCTGGATTTCGGAATGTTGACCGACTCACCGCCACGGTTTCCGGTGCGGACGCCGTCGCCGGACGCCGTCGTCGTCTCGCACGGCCACCTCGACCACGTCGGGACCATCCCGGCGCTGGTGTCGGGCGACGCGCGGCCGCCGATTCACTGGACGCCGCCGACGTACGAACTGGCGATGACGCTCGCGCGGGACACGCTCAAACTCCACGGTGGAACGGTCAACTGCCCGTTCACCGAGACAAACGTCAGACGGGTCACACAGGTGTCAGAGACCCACGGCTACCGCGAGTCGTTCGAGGCCGCCGGCTACGAAGTCACGTTCTACAACGCCGGCCACATCCCGGGGAGCGCACACGTCCTCGTCGACGATGGCGACACCCGACTGCTGTACACGGGTGATTTCCACACCGACGACCAGCGCCTCGTCTCGGGGACGACAGCACGCCCCGACGCGGACGCGATTATCTGTGAGAGCACCTACGCCGATGTCGACCACGAACCCAGGGAGACGGTCGAGGAGCGGTTCGTCGAGAGCGTCGAAACGACGCTCTGGGAAGGCGGGACCGTCGTCGTGCCTGCTTTCGCCATCGGCCGAACCCAGGAGATGCTGCTCATCTGTGAAGCCCACGATATCCCCTGTTACGTGGACGGGATGGGCAAACAGGTGACGAAGATGCTCGGGCAGTACCCCGAGTTCGTCCGCGATGCGGACGCGCTCCAGCGGGCGAAATCCCACGCCCGGTTCGTCACTGGGAAGGACGGCCAGCGAAAGCGCATTACCGACCAGAAGGCGGCCATCGTCACCACCAGCGGAATGCTTTCGGGCGGCCCGGCGATGACGTACATTCCGGAAATCCGCGGGAATCCGATGAACAAGATTACCATGACCGGGTATCAGGTCGAGGGGACGCCGGGACGGGACCTGCTAGAGACCGGCAGCGCCGAGATAGACGGTCGGATTATGCCGGTCAGCGCGCGCGTCGAGCAGTACGACTTTTCGGCACACGCCGACCGCGACGGGTTGTTTGCGTACCTCGACAGCTATCGTGACACGCCGGTGCTCGTGAACCACGGCGACCGCTGTGAGGCCTTTGCGACCACGCTCCGCGAGGACGGCTACGACGCGACAGCGCCCGAGCTAGGCGCGACCGTCGCCGTCCGGTAGACGGCCACACAGATGACCTCGGCCACGTTCAGTCACTCTCGTCTGCGTCTCCGGTGGCACGCTGCTTCAACCACTCGTCGAGCAGGTCGCGGATTGCGGCGTCCCGGTTGTCGCGGTGGTCGGCGAACGCTTTGTCGTCAATCGCGTCGAGCAACTCCTCGTCCAGTTCGACCTCAATCGATTCGAGGTCCAGAAACGCTTCGTCCATTGATTACGGGGAGTTGGACGGCCAGAGAAATATATCCTCGTCAGACAACCGTCGGTCAGTCGCGTGACAGCGGCCGCGAAGGCGGAGAGTTCCAGAAGGGTGTCAGGAGACCGCCATGCTTTGATTACGACTCGCGTCGTATCCACAGTCAGTGATGGGCTCGCTACAGTCTCTCATCGGCCCCCACCGGCTCGACGCGCTCGGCGCGTGGGCGGTAACGGGAATTCTCGTGGGTGGCGTCGGACGGTTCGCGGCCGGTGGCGAATTCGATTGGGCAGTGCTCACGGCACTCCTCGTGGCTATCGCGGTCACAGTTCCGTTCGCCACGCGGGACCTCGAAACGACGGTGCCCGCGGAGTTGCTCGGACTGGTCGCGGTGCCGGTACTCGTCCGGGCGTTCGGCGGCTTCCCGCAGGTCACGCCGTTCCTCGTGGTCGCCGGGGTCGCGCTGTTGCTGGCCGTCGTGCTCGATGCGGGCACCTCACTGACGATGACGCCGCGGTTCGCGACGGTGTTCGTCGTCATCGTGACGATGGCCGTCGCCGGCGTCTGGGCGGTCGGTATCTACGCGACCGACACGCTACTGGGAACCACGTTTCTCGATGGACAGACAGAGTTGATGTGGGATCTCGTCACTGCGGCGGGTGCCGGTGTCGTCGCCGGCGTCGTGTTCGAACTGTACTTCGAGCGGTCAGCACGCATCGCTCGACTGCGCGTCTCGGACCCGGATCCCCCGGAAGGTGACCAGTCGGAAGCGTCCCTTCCTGGAAACGGCACGCACCACCGCATCGCTGTCCGGACGCTACAGGCGCTCCTCGGTCTGATATCCGCATTCGCACTCGTTCGTGGCAACGTGACGCTGTTCGTCAACAGCGGCGGCCCACTGGCGATAACGTTCCTGCCGGCGCTGTTCCGCCGGGAGTACGGCTACGCGATGGACACCGGCCTCGTCCTGTGGATCACAGTGGCGTCGACGCTGCACGCGGCCGGCGCGTTCGAACTGTACGGAGCGTTTGGCTGGTACGACAGTCTGGCCCACGCCGTCTCGGCATCGCTCGTGGCCGGCGTGGGATACGCGGTCGCACGAGCAGTCGAACGCCACTCCGGTGCGGTTGCTTTCAACAGGAAGTTCCGCGCGACCTTCGTCGTTCTGTTCGTCCTCGCGGTGGGCGTCGGCTGGGAGATCCTGGAATTTGCCAGCGGCGGCATCGCGTCGATTATCGGCGGCGAGGCGGTCCTCGCCCAGTACGGGACGAGCGACATCGTGAACGACCTCGTGTTCAATACGGTCGGCGCACTCGTCGTCGCGGGCTGGAGCACCGCCCACTTCGAGGGTCTCGCGGCCCGACTCACCGGGCGGGTCGGGCGACTCACCAGCGGTGATTGAGTGCCTGACGTCCTCTGTTCCCGAAAGCGGCTCTACGGTGCAGACGGACCGAAACGTATGGAGCAGGCACATCTCGATTTCGACCGCTACTTCGAGGTCGCAATGGAGACCGACGAGGCACAGGCCGCGGAGATGACTGTCGAGCCGGGTCGGTCCGTCGGCGGCCCGGAAAACTATCACGAGCACAGCGACCAGTGGCTGTTCGTGGTCAGCGGTACCGGCGTCGTCACCATCGACGACGACGCCCACCGGGTCGACGCCAGCGACCTCGTCCGCATCGAGGCCGGCGAACGCCACGGTCTCGAAAACGACGGGGACGAGCCACTGGAGACGGTCAACTTCTACACGCCGCCGCGATAGCCGTCTCAGGACTCGGTGTCGTCGACCGGAGACAGTTCGTAGCAGGTGCCGTCCCGAAGGACGAAGGGCACGTCCGATGCGATAAGCGCGCGGGCTGCCTCACCAGTGATAGTCGCCGCCTCATCCGGCCGGAGGGCCGTGTCGAGCGCCTCAGCCTGCGCGTCGGCGAGCGACAGCGGTTCGAGCGTTACACACCGGGCGCTATCCGTCGCCTCGACTGCATACGTGACTTCGACGGGCTTGTCGCCGTGGACTGCAAGCGAGAACACGTAGTACGAGCCGTTGTGGACGTACACCGAGCTGTTCGGGTCGAAGCCGCCCACGTCGGAGTCGTAGCGATGCTCGCCCGAGTCTATCGCGTCGATGACAGCGCGTCGGTCGCTGTCGGGGAGGTCGTCGACCCGTACCGTCGACTCGTTTCCGGGGTCGTCGACTTCGCTCACGCTGTATTTGTTGATGTAGCCGCCGAATCCGGTCGTTCGCTCCGCGACTGCGTACGTCTCGCCGTCGAACGCGAAACAGCCGAACTCGTGAAACACATGCGCCCACTCGTGGGCTGTCACGTCTGCCGAGGGGTCACGGATGGCTGTTTTGAGTGCATCGGTCGTCTCGGAAAAGACACCGACAGTCGCCGTTTCGGGCACTGCTGCGGCGTCGATCGGTGACAACACTACCGGGGTTGGCGTCGCTGTCGCCGTGGCTTCTTCCGTCGAGGAGTCGTCGCCGAGTCCGGAACAGCCGGTCACGAGCGTACAGGCGATGGTTCCAAGAACGGTCCTGCGGGAGGGCACAGTCGCCGATTTCTGGGCGACCGGTAAATGCTTTCAGCGTCAGGCGACGCCGGCCTCCGCGTCCATCGGGTCCTGAATGTCGCCGACGACCTCTTCGAGCAGGTCCGTGACCGTCACCAGCCCGATGACTTCGCCGTCCTCAAGGACGAATGCGAGTTCCTGACGCTCGGCCTGGAACTGGTCGATAGCGTCGCTGACGGTTGTTTCCGGCGACATCGTCATCGGCGGTGAGGCGACGGCTTCGAGGTCGATGCCGTCCAGCAGACCGCCCGACCCGTCCTGCTCCTCGCGCTCGTCGACGAGCGCGGGGATGTAGACGATGCCGAGGAAGTCTTCGAGCGTCTCGCCGACGAGCGGGTAGCGGGTGTGGGGCGTCTCGGCGATCCGCTCGGCGTTGGTCGCGTCGTCGTCGGTGGGCGACAGCGCAACGATATCCCCCCGCGGAACCATCACCTCGCTGACTTCGCGGTCGCCGACGCGGAACGCGGAGAGAACCTCCTCGCGCCGCTCGTCGGGTACGTCGCCGCGGTCGAGGACGGAGCCGAGTTCGTTGCGTAGTTCGGCGCGGGACTCGATGCTCTCGACCTCGGCTTCGAGCCACGCGCCGGACATCTCGACGCCGAACAGTCCCAGCGTCCACTTGGCGACCCCGTCACCGACCGAAATAATCGGCGAGATTAGCTTGGCGAAGTAGTACAGCGGGGTCGCACCGTACCGGCAGACGAACTTCGCGCGCTCGACGCCGAGATACGTCGGCGTCTGCTCGCCGTGGGTCAGGTGGACGAGGTTGATGAGGAGGAACGCGATAGCGCCGCCGATGCCGACCCCGGCCAGTGCCGATGTCTCGAAGTACGGCTCGAAGATGGCCGCGAGCGCCGGTTCGGCGATGATACCGACGGCGATACTGGAGGCGGTAATGCCGACCTGACAGCTCGTCAGATAGATCTCCAGGTCGTCGGTCATCTCCCAGGCACGCCGGAGGCCGGGTTCGTCGAACTCGGACTCGTCGTACTGTCTGGCCCGCGTCAGTGCGAACTCGATGGCGACGAAAAAGCCGTTGGCGAGAATCAGGGCGATTCCTGCAAGCAGCCTGACCGCGACTTCGACTGGTTGCATGTGCCGGCGGGGTTCACGTTCCGGCGGTGAAAAAGTGGGGATTGCAGTCTCCACTCACGCCGCGGCAGCACCGTCGGCTGTTCTCAGACACTTTCGAAGTCGTACTCGACGCCAGTGAGGTCGGTCGAGACCGCCCAGAGCCGCTCGGCGGTCTCCTCGTCACGCGAGGTCTCGTTCGACTGCTGGAATTCTGGCGCGCCGCGCATATCGAACAGCCCGCCGGGACCGACGTACTCGCCGCCGATGACGTCGTCGGCGGTGGCGGCGTACAGCATCGGGAGCGCGCCCTGTTCGGCAGATTGCGCGAAAACGGCGTTGGCGACGCCCATGGCCGCGGTTCGCAGCGTCGACCCCATCTCCCGCGGCCCGCGGAACTGGAGGTCGGTGTCGGCGTAGCCGGGGTGGCAGGCGACGCTTATCACGTCGTCCCAGCCGTGGTTGCCCAGACGACGCTGGAGTTCGTAGGCGAAGAGGAGGTTTGCGAGCTTGCTCTGGCCGTAGGCTGACCACTTCCCGTAGGAGCGCTCGCGCTGGAGGTCGTCGAAGTCGATTTCGCCCATCTCGTGTGCACCGCTGGACTGCGTGACGATCCGGGATTCGCCGTCGGCGGCCCGGAGCAGGTCGAGCAGGTGTCCGGTCAGGGCGAAATGGCCCAGGTGGTTGACGCCGAACTGCGTCTCGAAGCCATCGGCCGTCTCGCTCCGGGGAATCGCCATGACACCGGCGTTGTTACAGAGAATGTCGACGGCGTCGTAGTCGTCCCGGAGGCCGTCGGCGAACGCCGCGACGTTCGACAGGTCGGCCAGGTCGCACTCCCGGATGTCGAGCGTCGCGTTCGGAACGGCTTCGCGAATTTCCGTGGCGGCCGATTCACCGCGTTCGACGCTCCGGCAGGCCATCACCACCGTTGCACCCCTGCGAGCGAACGCCTTCGAGCCTTCGAGTCCCAGTCCGCTGTTCGCACCAGTCACGACCACAGTTCGGTCCCTCAGCGGGGGCATATCTTCGATAGTCCAGCCTGTCATTGACGCAGATACGGGCGCGAGACACTGAAACCCATCGCCGGTGGGAGAGTGAGAGTCTTATGCCGTGGCCCCCGTGTTTCCAGTAATGAGCGACGTGCCGGTCACCGTCTACACGCGGGAGGACTGTCATCTCTGTGAAGAAGCCATCGAGACAATCGAGCGGGTCGCCGACGACGAGGGGGTCGCCATCGAACTGGACCTCATCGACGTCGACGAGGACCCCGACCTCCGCGACGAGTACGGCGAGCGCGTTCCATACGTCTTCGTCGACGGGTCGCCGGCGTTCAAGTACCACGTCGTCGAGGGAGAGTTGCGCGAGAAACTGCAGCAGTCGGCGTAACCGCAGGGCATCGGACCCACCAGAGCCGTTCGCTGTCGGGACTGGGTCGGCGCTATTGGGCAAGTACCAGTGCTGTTTATTATTTCTCGAGGAGAATACGTCGGCGATGCCCTCCAGTATCAGCGAGAGAATCTTTACTGAGCCGTCCGGACGCCCCATTACACTCGTCCACGCTGCCGGTGCACTCATCTTCGCCGGCCTGTATCTCTACGGCTGGGTCGTCGATGGCACCCCGGCTGCTTGGTTGCTCGCCATGGTAATCGGGACCGGATTAGCCGGCACTGCGGAAGCGCTTCCGAAGAGCCGACACCAAGCGGCCGGTATCCTCCGCTCCGTCGCGATTCTCGTGTTCCTCAGTCTCGTCGTTGCGTCCATCGTTGCACCCGAGTTCATCGTTGGCTGACCGCTGTACTGTGTCGGGAGTGTATCCTCCCCTTTCGCTGGGCCACTTCAGGAGTGTGCGCACAGTCTCCGACGGACGCCGGTGCTACTGACCGCGTTCGACCGCGTGTTTCAGCGCTTCAGCGGCCGCCGCCGGGTCGTCGGCCTGCGTAATTTCGGTGATAACAGCCACACCATCGGCCCCGGCTTCGACGACCTCGGTGGCGTTCTCGGTCGTGATTCCGCCGATACCGACGAAGGGAATGTCCACTGCGTCGGCGATGGCGGCGACGCGGTCGGTGCCGATGGCGTACTCGTCGTCGTCGATGTCGTCTTTCGATCCGGTGGCAAACACCGCGCCGACGCCGAGGTAGTCCGCGCCGGCGGCCGCGGCCGCTTCGGCGTCTGCGACAGTCGAAACGGAGCGGCCGATGAGCGCGTCCTCACCCAGAAGTTCCCGTGCAACGGGAACCGGAAGGTCGTCGTCGCCGAGGTGGACCCCGTCGGCGTCGAGGGCCTGTGCGATGTCCACGCGGTCGTTAACGACGAACGTGACGCCGGCCTCGCGGGTCAGCGCTCGCAGTTCCCGACCGAGTTCGTAGCGTTCGCGCGCGGTTCGGTCCTTCTCGCGGAGCTGGACGACGCCGACGCCGCCGTCAATCGCGTCCGCGACGATGTCGGCGGTTGTCCGGCCCGCCGAGAGCGACGCCTGCGTGACGAGGTACACGTCCCAGTCGACCATAGCGGGTCTCCGGACCGACGGGTCTTGTGTGCTGTGCGTTCGTCAGGACTCCGTTTCGGCTGTCGAACTCGGTGCGTTTGCCTCGTCAGTGCCGGCGTTGTCAGCCGTGAGCGCCCCGTCGCGGACGGCCATTCGGAGGCCGAACTCGGCGATGTTGCCGCCGTGTTCAGCCGTTCTGGAGAGACTATCGAGGGCGCGCGTGAGCCGGTAGTCGGCGTCGCCGGATTCGAACAGCTGTCGGTCGAGGTCGGTTATCCGCTGGCGGACGGCCCGGCGCGTGGCCAGCGTCTGTCGAGCGGTAGCGACGCAGGCGTCACCGATGATGACGCGGACAGCGTCTTCGACGACGGTTCGGACCTCCTGAGCGATACCTTCGAGGGCTGTGACGATGGTCCGCCCTGGCTGGCCGTCGAGCTGGTCGGCGACGGTCCCGATTCGCTCGGCGTGGTCGGCCACGCGTTCGAGTTCGTTGGCGGTCGCCCAGAGGCTGAACAGTTCGGGGCGAGTCAGCCCGAGCGCGTCGATCTCGTCGAGCCGTGCCAGTCCCCGCTCGAAGTAGCGGTCGATCATGGCGTGCAGCCGGTCGGCCTGCTCGTCTCGGTCGGCCCATCGGTCGCTGGTCGTCCCGGTCGTGAGCGCGGCCATCGCATCCCGGTGCATCGACAGGGCGACGAACTGGAGCTGGCGGACCGACTGCCTGACCGACACCTCGCCGGCGTCGAGCAACGTCTGGACCGTGACTTGTGTCTCGGTTTCCTCGGCGACGGTCACGCCGGTCAGGTTCCGAGTGACGCGTTCGATAGCCCGGAGTTGTTCGTCGGTGTAGCCATCAAGGACTTCGAGGACGACTGATTCGACGCCGGCGGCGTAGGCTGCCCGGAGTAACTGTTCTATCTCGGCCGGGTCGTCGGTCCCGGCTTCGAGTTCGACGCGGTTCCGCGCCGTCGTCTGGGACTCGGGGGTCTGAATCACCAGCAGGCCGTCGATGTGTGTGTGGAGGTTCACCGTCGTCCCGGCCGTGCAGTTCTCCGATTCGGCCCACTCTTTCGGCAGTGAAACGGTGTACGTGCCGCCACCGACGGTCTGTATCTTTCGTGTTTCCATGCTTAGTAGATGAGTTCCGAGTCGGTTTCGACCATATACAGCGTGCGTGCGGCGATGTTGACAGCGTGGTCGCCCACGCGTTCGAGGTCCCGCACGGTCAACAAGAGCCGAGAGACGTCGTCAAGGAGTTGTTCGACCGCCCAGCCGTCGTCACTGTCCGCCTCCCGTTCGATGAGGTCCCGTGCGACGGTCTCACTGGCCCGCTGACAGAGCGCATCGAGGGCGTCGTCGTCAGCCGCGATGGAACGACATTCGTCAATGTCTTCGCGTCTGTACGCGTCGATACTGCGCTCGACCATCTCGGTTGCCTCGCGGCCGATTGTGTCGACGTCGACTTCCGGGGCGAGACGGCGGTCGGCGGACTGCGCGTAGGCCGCGAGGTTCGTGGCGAGGTCCGCGACGCGTTCGAGGTCAGTGATTATCTTGAACGAGGCGGCGACAAAGCGGAGGTCGGTCGCGACCGGCTGCTGGAGGGCGAAGAGGTCGATACAGTCGGCTTCGAGTGCCAGATACAGGTCGTTTATTTCGTCGTCGCCATCGATGACCGACTGTGCCAGGTCCTCGTCGACGGACCGAAGCGCAGTGAGTGCGGCTTCGAGTCGCTCAACGACGAGGTCTCCCATCTCGACGACGTTCTCCCGGAGTTCGTCCAGTGCTTGCTGGTACGACTCTCGTGACATAGGTCACCCGAACTTGCCGGTGATGTAGTCCTCGACGCGCTGGCTCTCGGGGTTCTCGAAGATCTTGTCCGTGTCGTCGTACTCCACGAGTTCGCCGCCAGTGAGGAACACGGCGGTCTGGTCGGAGATGCGGGCCGCCTGCTGCATGTTGTGGGTGACGATGACGACCGTGTAGTCCTTCGACAGCTCCTCGACGAGGTCCTCGATTTTCGACGTGGCGATTGGGTCGAGCGCCGACGCCGGCTCGTCCATCAGGATGACCTCGGGGTCGACGGCCAGACAGCGGGCGATACAGAGCCGCTGTTGCTGGCCGCCCGAGAGGCCGAGGGCGTTGTCGTCGAGGCGGTCACTGACCTCGTCCCACAGGGCGGCCTGCTTCAGCGAGCGTTCGACGAGTTCACCCTCCTTTTCGGTGTCGTCACGCCCGAACAGGCGCGCGAGCAGGCCCTTGTTGATCTCGCCGTGCTTGCGCGGGCCGTAGGAGATGTTCTCCCGGATGGATTTCGGGAACGGGTTCGGCGACTGGAACACCATCCCGATACGTTTGCGGAGTTCGACGAGGTTGGCGTTGGGGTCGTAGATTTCGGTGCCCTCCAGTTCGACCGAACCATCAATGCGGGCGGCCTTGATGCGGTCGTTCATGCGGTTCAGACATCGTAGATACGTCGACTTGCCACAGCCTGACGGGCCGATGAGTGCCGTGACGCTGTTTTCCGGGATCTCCATCGAGACGTCTTTCAGCGCGTGGTCGTCGCCGTACCAGACGTCGAGGTTCTCGACGGAGATCTTCGCGTCGCCGTCGAACTCGTACTGCCGCCACTCCTCGCGGACCTGCTCCTCGCTCTCACCGGCCGTCGTTTCGGTGCTCGGCGAGGCGGCTGTGACCGTCTGCTCGCCGTTCGTTTGCGTGTCCGTGCTCGGCTCCGTGTTGATGCTATCACTCATAGTTGAGTTTCCTCCGGAAGTACGTCCGCGCCGTGATACCGACCGCGTAGAACGTCAGGACGACCATCAGCAGGATGAACGCGGTCGCCCATCCCATCTGCGGCGACCCCGACACTCCGGCCGCGATGACGGCCCACACCTGCGTCGGCAGTGACGCCGAGGCCGTCAGCAGGGCGTCGTTAGCGATGAACGGCGGCCCCGAGACGAAGCGGAAGCCGTCGATGACGGCGACGCTTTCTGTCGCGTTCAGCGTCGACCCCAGCACCAGAATGAGCGGGGCGGTCTCACCGGCGATGCGGCCGACGCCGAGGATAACGCCGGTGATGACGCCCGGCATCGCCGCCGGCAGGACGACGCTCTTGATCGTCTCCCACTGGGTCACACCCAGGGCCGCGCTGGCGTCCCGGTACTCGTCGGGAACGGCCTTGATCGATTCCCGCGAGGTGATGAGCACAAGCGGCAGGAGCATGAAACCAAGCACCAGCATTCCGGCCAGCAGCGACTCGTCGCCGCCCAGCCGCGGAATCAGGAACGCCGCCCCGAACAGGCCGAAGACGATACTCGGCGTGCTCCAGAGCGCGTTCGTCGCGATTTCGACGACCGCGGTGAACCGGCCCTGCTCGGCGTACTCGGTGAGGAACACCGCCGCACCGACCCCCAGCGGGACGGCGAACAGCGTCGCCCCGACGACCAGCCACACCGTGCCGACGATTGCGGGCATGATCCCGCCGGGTTCGGCCCCAAGCGGGATGTAGGCCTCCATCACCATCGGCCACGAGAGGCTCCCCTCGTTCGAGACAGCGACGCCGAGCACGGTGAACGAGACGCCGGTCGCGGCGACGTGCAGGCCGACCAGGGCGGTGAAGCCGGCCGCGCCGACGAGGCCGAGTCGCGTCTCCTCGGTCAGCAACCGGCGGGTGATCGTCTCCTCGCTGGACCGCTTTGCGACAGTCGTGAGCGTCGCCAGTACGAGCGAGGCGACGGCGGCCCCGAACGCGACCACGGGCACGAGGTTCACCGGGCCGACCCGCGGATTGATGCCGGCGACGGGCTGGAGCAACAGCGCGGCCAGCAACAGTCCGAGCCCGCCGAAGACCCCCAGCGTGAACAGCGGGGCCTCGCGTTGTGCGCTGTCCGCCAACGTCGGCCCGTCGCTGGTGAGCACGCCAACGAGCGGGGAGACGGCGAGGCCGCCCGCGGCGACTGCTCCGGCGACGACGGCAGCGAATCCGAGCGTCTCACCGAGGGAGAGACCGAACGGAGCCGGGCCGAGAATCAGGAAGAAGCCGATGAGGACGACCAGCACGAGAACCGCGGTCGGGACGGCCTGTCGGATCGACCCGGTCCGCTCGGACTGCGTCCCGACGTTTCGGAGCGAGCCGAACGAGCGGAAGAAGGTGACTGCGAGCAGCACCGCTGGTGCGAGCAGCAGTAGCGGCCCGACCGTCGTGTCGGGGGTCACTGCGAGTGCCGTATCGAGTGCCTGTCCCTGTCGGTTGACCTGGACAGTGTAGGCGTAGGAGTAGCGCAGCGGGGACCCGGTGACGAGTACACTCACGAACGTTGCGGCGAGCGCGCCGACCGCCGCCAGCGGGAGGACCCGAAACAGTTGTCGAGCGCCGTCGTTCCAGTCGTTTGTGCCCGCGGGTGTGCGAGCGAACTGGACGGCGGCGAGGAGGGCTGGCGTCAGGAGGACCAGGGCGGTCAGCGCACCGACCGAAAGTCCGTGGACGGCGTAGCCGACGCCCTTGAGCGTCACGAACACGACGATTGTCGCCATCACGGCCACCATCAGGAAGGCGTTGAGGTTGATGACGAGGAAGGCTCCGTACTCGCGGCCCCGAGCGCCGAACCCGGCCCGGCACTTGGCGGCCGACCAGGCTGACAGGAGCGTCCCGACGAGGAGGAACACGGGGATGACCGCGCCGCCGGTGAAGCCACCGGAGAGCGTCTGGGGGTTCCACTGCCAGCCGACGCCGATGGTGCCGGTCACGATTGTCAGCCCGAGCGCGCCGACCACGATGGCTGTCGGGAGCGTCGAACCGAGGTCCTCGCGGGGGAGAATCGCCAGCAGGAACAGCCCGACGCCGGCGACGACGGCCCCGACGAGCCACAGGAGTGAGCCGGCACCAGCAAGCGCACCGCCGGCGGCGGCTCCCATAGCAAGGCCGATTGCGCCGAGCGCACTGCCGGAGAGCAGCCCAGCACTCATGTTTGGCTCCGTGTCCACGAGTTCAAGCCGGGAGGAGACACCAGCGGCAGTGATCGCCAGCGCTTCGGCCAGCAACACGGTTCCAAGCAGCGTCGCCATCGTCACGGGAAGGACCGCGGCAAGCGCGGTCAGCGCAAGCGTCGAAACGACGAGGCCCAGCCCGATGCCGCGCACTCGCTGTGAGGTGACCGGGACGACGTTGGTGTAGGAGGCGAGGCCGGTGATCCCGACCGCGCCGACGACGACAGCAAGTAGCGTCCCGAGCGCCGTGGTGAGGGCACTGCCACTGGCACCGGGCGGGACCAGATTCACCAGCGTGATGAGTCCGAGCGTGAAGCCGACGACGCTCAGCGCGATCGCCGTATCGAGCCCCCGGTCGTAGCTGTTCGAATCCGCACTGACGAGTCGGTCCGTGGTCGCGTAGGCGTCACTCATTGTTGCCCCTTCAGTTTCCGCTGCATACGTCGCTCAATGTACTGCGAGACGATGCTCATCCCGGCGACGATGACGAACAGCATGACGCCGGCGACGAACAGCACGTCGACAGTGCTTTCGGAGGCGCTCCCGTACTGGGTCGCGATCAGGCTGGTCAGCGTCGCGTTGGCGTCGAACACGTCGAACAGCGGGTCGGCGAACTGGGTCCCCGAGGCCATGATCGCGGCGACGGCCATCGTCTCCCCGATGGCCCGGCCCAGGCCGAGGATGACGGCCGCGGAGATGCCCGAGAACGCCGCCGGGATAGAGATGCTCTTCATCGTCTGCCACTCGGTCGCGCCCATGGCGACGGAGCCGTCGCCCATCGACTGTGGGACGCTAGAGAGGGCGTCCTCGCCGACGGAGACGACCGTCGGCAGCGCCATCACGCCCACGACGATGCCAGCGATGAGGAAGCTCGCCCCGTCGTCGAGGAAGTTCGTCTGGATGAAGCCGTTCAGCACCTGGAAGCCGATGAACCCGTAGACGATGGAGGGGATGCCGGCCAGGATCTCGACGCCGGGCTTGATTATCTCCCGCAGGCGGTCGCTGGCGACCTCGGCGATAAACAGTGCGCCGAACAGGCCGAGCGGCCCCGCCACCGCGCCTGCGATGACGGTGACGACCACCGTCGCCCAGATCATCGGTATCAGCGAGTAAGCCCCGCTGAGCGGGTTCCAGAACGTCGAATCCGACGGCAGGACGGTTTCGAGCCAGAAGAACCAGCGGGCCTCCCCGCCCTGCTCCGGAATCAGTAGCAGTCCGGTCCCGTGTTCGAGAAACGCCGGCAGCGCGCTCGCGAACAGGAAGAACGTGATGAACGCGACGGTCAGCACGGTGAGGATCGTCGCGACCAGCGTGAGCAGGCGTGCAACCTCGGCCTGATAGGTGACCCAGCCGACCGCCGTGACGAACACGAACGCCAGTAGCATGGGCAACGCAAGAGCGGGCCGAAACAGGAAGACGAGAATCGTCGCCACCAGCGTCGTCGCTATCGTGACGACGGCGAGCGTCGACCCGTCAGCTCTGTCCCCGTTCGACACCGCCTCGCCCTCCGTCGTAGGTATGTCCTCTGTCATAGTATGGAAAATCGACCGACACGGCCGATAATCGTCAGATCGACTCGAACCGCGGTCGATTACACCTGATCGGGGAGCTTGGCGCGCTCTTCCTCGCGGCGGCGCGAGCCGAGCTTGAAGTAGTTGTTCGGCGCGACGAAGGTGTCCTGACCGAAGTCAGATAGGATCATGTTGATGACCGCGGCCTCTTTCTTCGAGGTGCCTTCCCATGTGTACATGTGGAGGTCGCGCGAGAGGGGGTAGGCCTTCGAGTCCAGGCCGTTCTGGTCGTCCTGGTAGCTGTAGGTCGTCCCTTCCCATTCCAGCGCGATGGGGGCCAGCCCGTCGGTGTCGATGAACGCCAGCGCGAGGTAGCTGATAGCGTTGTCGGCCTGTGCGATGGCCTGTGCGAGGCGCTGGTTCTGGCCGTAGCGGTTAGCAACAGAGGTGTCTTCTTCGGGGTTGCCGAAGACATTGGAGACGAACGACGTTCGCGTCCCGGAGCCCTTGACGCGGCCGAGCACCTGAATCTCGCGGTCCGGGCCGCCGAGTTCGCTCCAGTTGGTGATTTCGCCCTTGTAGAGGCCCTTGAGTTGATCACCGGTGACCTGTTCGACACCGGCGTCGGCGATCTCCTGGGAGACGACCAGCGGCTGGCCGTCCACGCCGACGACGTGGTCGACGAACTGTTCGTAGGAGTCACGGTCGGGGAGTTCGTCCTCGACGTTCCCGGAAGAGTTGCCGATGTCGTTCTGGCCGTTCATGACCTTCTCGACGCCGGTCCCGGAGTGGGAAAGACCGACCGTGAACTGGAACGGCGGGCCGTCCTCGCCGCCGGCCTCGAACCCGTAGAGCCCCGCCCAGTAGTCGGCGAGATTCTGGTCCGTGTCGATGTCGTACTCGCCGTGGGGCCAGTACTCGGTGTCGCTGGCCGGCCGGTTGGCGTTCCAGTAAGAGGCCGCCGTGTTCGCGATGGGGTACACCGTCGAGGAGCCGCCGGATTCGAGTGCGCTGGTACCGCCGGAGCTACCACCCTCGTCGGTGCTTTCGGTCGCTTCCATCTCCGTCGACACCGCTTCGGTGTCCGCACTCTCGCCGGCGCCCCCGTCCGACTCGGAGTCGCCGCTGCCGCTGGAACAGCCGGCGATTGCAGCAATGCTGGTCGCACCCGTCGTTGCGATGAATTTCCGCCGCGATACGAACTCTGACAGCCCGTCTGGATCGTGCGCCATCACCAGAGTCCAGTGAGACAGGTAATAAGTAACCTGCTAAGATAGCTATATCTATTGGGTTATTACTATATAGACATAGTATGTTAAACACCCGCAAATAGGCGGGCATATATCAGCAATCACGTCGCCATTGTGCCTTCAGCATCCCGAATACACCGTATATGAACGAGCGGTGAATATAGCTTTTTCAGCCGTTTGAATCACCGTTACCGGCGAATATCGTCGCCGGAGCGACGGTCATCCGGAGAATATGTCCCCAAATATTAGAGCTTGGATATAGTATATAGATATGAGTGGATTTATATCATCCCGTGAACGAGTGCCAGCCACATGGAGACACGCAAGGTCCAGGTGACAGGCGGGTCGACATACACCGTCTCCCTCCCCAAAGAGTGGGCGACAGAAAACGACGTGAGCGCGGGCAGCGTCGTCGAATTCCACGCCGAACGGGACCTGCTGTTGCTCGCTCCACAGCGGGACAACGGCCGCGTGGAGGGCACGCTTGACGTGGAGGGACTCGAAAACAGGCACGAACTCACGCGGGCGGTGATGACGATGTACGTCAGCGGCTTCGACATCATCCAGCTCGAAGCAACGCGGATAACGGCCGAACAGCGTCGGATCATCCGCGATGCGACCCAGGGACTGGTCGGTTTAGAGATGATCGAAGAGACGACTGACCGGGTTGTCCTGCAGGACCTGCTGGACTCCTCGGAGCTGTCGGTCCACAACGCGATCACACGAATGCGGCTGGTCTCGCTGACGATGCTCTCCGACGCTGTCGAGGCGCTCATCGAGGACGACGACGACCTCGCGGCGGACGTGATGCAACGCGACGACGACGTGGACCGCCTCTGGTACATGGTTTCGCGCGTGTTTCGCACCGTCCTCCGAAACCCGACGACAGCTGACGAGATCGGTTTCCCACGCGAGACCGTGTTCGATTTCCAGTCCAGCGCCCGCCAGCTAGAGCGTATCGCCGACCACGCGACCAAGGTCGCCAGCCTCTCCCAGGAAATCGGGGAAATAACTGGGGAAACCGCAGAACTGCTCGATCAGCTGGAAGCCGAGGCTATCGCCGTCCCCGAGACCGCGATGGACGCGCTGTTGACCGAGGACTCCGACGAGGCCGTCGAACTGGCAAACGAGGCCCGGAGCCAGATCCCCGACGTCGACGGAACCGCTCGCGAAGTCGACGGGCAGATCCGCGAGTTCGACCCACAGAGCGCACAGGTACTGGGCCTCATCGTCGACTCCCTGTCCCGGACCGCCGACTACGGCGGCAACATCGCCGAGAGCGCGCTCCAGAAGGCCGCACCACGACCGCAGTCCTGAGGGTCGTCATTACAGGGAACGACGGACAGCCGTTCTGTGATCTCAGCGTGTCGAAACCAGACAGTGACGGCGGTGCCGCCTGATCGTATCGAGGCACGCGAGGATGTCGGCGAGCGCCGGACACGTCGCCGAACAGTCGCCGTAGAGATACCGGACGAGACTGGTCCCGTCGATGCCCGAGATGGCAGCGGCCGACCGGCTGTGTAGCTGTCGCTGGCGGGCCGCTGCCGCCGTCTCGCAGTCGGCTTCGATTTCGGCGAGCTGGTCATCGATAGTGTCGAGTCGGGCTGGGTCGGTCGTTCGCCGTGCGTTCGCACCGAGTGCGGCCCCGCGGCGTTCACAGTCGTCGAGCGTCGCCCGCACCGACTGTAACGACTCCCGTTCGCGTTCGAGCGCCGGGAGCAACGTCTCGCGTTCGTCGCGTGCCCCCTCGCTCGCGGTCAGCAGCGCCTCGTACAATTGCGGGGGCAGGCGTGTTCCTGTCGCGATCTGCGTGCCGAGTTCCGGCCCGAACTCCATCGACATATTCGCCTCCAGCGAATCGTCGTACTCGGCCTCGAAGTGCGGTACAGCCATGACTGTCTCTCGGTAAGCTTCCCGGACGGCACGCAGACTCGTATCGGGTTTCAGCTGCCGGGCACTGAGCACCGACATCCCCCCGGCTGAGGTGTCGACGGTGCCTGCGGATTGTCCCGTCGGTTCGATGGACACGAGTCTGGTCCGAAAGCGCCTGAAGGCCGACAGTTCAGCCTCGATACAGTCGATCTCCCGCTGAACGACGGCGAGCGCCTGCTCGATCTGTGGCTGGCTCGTCTCAGTGTCAGACACGGAGTACTCGACCGAACCGTCAGCTGTCGTCGTATAGGTATTTTATATGTTCGCTATATAGTCGACAGTACCGCTACCGCTGAACGGCCAACGGGTAGTCCGGGACAGGCTCAGCAGGCCGCGCGACCACTCTTGTTCCAGTGGTTTCGGGAATAGCAGGACGCGAGGAGATCATACCGGGCACCCATGCTGTCAGATCGTCCGTTCGCGTCGTCGTCAACGGATGCACTTTTGCCACACGGGCAAGTACGGCTCAACGGTGGCGATGACGAGATGTTACCCCCGCTGAGCCCCTTGTGACGATGGACTTTTCCTGAGCCACCATTTCGACTCCAAACAGCGGCTAAAACGGTGCAGCAGGACCTTCGTCGGTGTCTCCGTCGGCAGTCGCACTGTCCGACATTGTCTCTCCGCCAGCGTTCTCGCGCTCCAGCGGTCCGTCCCAACCGTTCAGCCCGGGTTCGAAGCTTACCACGTCGCCATCGAACCCTTCGTACGACGCAATGAGTCGGGCGGCCTGCACGCTTGACTTTCCTTTCGGACACACTGTCACGACTTCGTCGTCACCGTCGAACCGTTCGACCTCGTCGACGAGCGACGGGAACGGGACGTTCTCGCTTCCGGGAATATGGCCCCGCTCGAACGCGCCGGGCGAGCGGATATCGACTACCCGGACCGCCTCCTCGTCGAGTTTCGACCGCAGCTCGTCGGTGTCGATTTCGCCGTCCATATCCAGCCGCTAGCGGGCGATACCTAAACCTTCACCGGCTACAGCAAGCCATCGGCCTGTGCCAGCAGGATACCTTCGATGGTCGCGTCGTTAGCCGGTTCGCGCCGGGCGACCTGCAACGCTTCGTCGATGGGCACAGTCGTCACCGAGAGGAACTCGTTGTCGTCGAGGTCCCGGTCGACGGGTTCGAGCCCCTCGGCGAAGACGATGCCACGGCGATGGCGGAGCACGCCGGTCGAACACGAGAACTCTTCGATAAGTGAAACGCCGGCGGCCTCGAAGCCGGTCTCCTCGCGGAGTTCACGCGCACCGGCGGCCGTGTAGGACTCGTCGTCCTCGACGATGCCAGCCGGGAGTTCGAGGCACTGCTCGCGGATGGTCGGGCGGTACTGGTCGACCATGACGAGTTCGTTACCAGTCGTGGCAACCACGACGGCCGCATCCGGCAGTTCGGCCCAGTAGTAGTCCTTCTCGGAGCCGTCGGGCTGGCGAACTCGGTCGTAACCGCCGGTGTACCAGCCGGTCTCGTACTCGCGTTCGCTCTCGACGATTGGCCACTCGTGGGCCGGTTCGCGGGTCATACGTCTTGTCGGACCGCGACGTGGTAAAACGTGCCGTTGTGCCTGACGACGACGCCGTCGTCGGTCACGGCCCCGTCGTACTGCTGGCTGAGTGCGTCGCGTTCGTCAAAGGGCGAGTGAGTGAACGCGCCCTTGAATCCGAGCGGCCCGCGCCAGTACGGTTCGGACTGCCCGGCGGCCGACGGGGAGGCGTCGGAAAGCGCCGCGCTCGTGTACGGGAACCGCCGCTCGGATTGGGTACTCCAGTTGAGCGCCGTGCCGTTGTCGACGCTGTACTCACCGTCGGTCGGCGTGGCGACAGTGTAGTAGGGGTCCCCGCTCTTGAGGAGGCCCGGCAGCGCACCCAGCGCCAGTAGCAGGATGACGACGGCGATGATGCCGAGTAGGGTGTTCCGCGTGACCGGGCGCATCAGACGACCTCGCGGTAGATGCGGCCGAAAGCCTGGCGGCGGAGCGTCCCGACGGCGGCCCGGAGTTCGTCCTGAAACGTCGCCGCGACGGCCTGCTCTGTGAACGGTGCGGCGTGCCAGACGACGTTGTCGACGTTCTCCGCGCCGACCAGCGTCACCTCGCAATCGGTGTCCGCGCGCCACTCCTCGAACTCCGTCATCGAACCGACCTGGACAGCGAGCGATTCCGCGAACAGCACGTCGCGGGCGGTCTCGACGACCTCGCTGGTGACACGTTCTTCGTAGGCCTCCGCGTCGAGGCCCATCGCCTTCACGACTTCCTTGACGACGACCTGCGCCGTCGGCCCGAACGCTTCGTAGCGCTCGCGGGCCTCGGCTGCCGATGCCGGCGCGAACTGCCCTGCAGTTTCCATACGTCCCCTTGCCGCCGGCGGGACTATTCGGTTTCGTCTCCGGACGCGGTCGCATCCGCAGCATCGGCGTCCGAACCGTCGTCCGCCGTACCGCCGTCGTCGCTGTCGCGCAACATCTCCCGTGTCAGGTCCCGAGCCTCGGCCAGCACCTCGCTGTCGTGGTCGCTCAGCGCGTTCGACCCCGGTGGCGGTCCGCGCCCTGGGGGAGGTCACCGTGGCCGTGATCGTGGTCGTGGCTGTGCCCGTCGCCGCTGCGGTCGACGGTGTCCTCGAATACCTGCGGGAACTCGGTCTCCTCGGCGTACTCGACGACCTCGGTGGACAGTTCGTCTTCGCCGAGTTGGCCCCAGTCAGGGACGCGCTCGTCGAGCCACGCCTCGTGGTCGTCGCCGCCGGTCATCGCCGTGAACGCGAGGTGGTTCGCCAGATGCACGTCGTCGGCTTGCGGGTCGTCACACACTGGACAGGCGTATCCCATCGGTGTCCGAACCGTGGATTCGGAGCCGTATATGTAGTCGGGGTCTCGGAGCGGTCGTCGTTTCAGACCGGCGTTCCCGCTCTTCGCCGGGACTGCACTGAGGAGACACAACAGCGGAGTAAGACAGAACGCCTACAGCAGACGGACCATCACGAGCGCGTCCTCGCCGTTGCTGTAGTAGTTCGGGATAGTCTTCCGGTGTTCGAACCCGAAGCGCCGGTAGAGCCGTCGCGCTCCCTCGTTGTCGGCTCGAACCTCCAGTTTTATTGAACCGGCACCCGTCTCGCCGATGACCTCCATCGCACGCCGCAACAGTGCGCTCGCAACGCCCTGTCGCCGGTACGCCGGCCGAACCGCGATGTCTTTGACATGACCAAGCGGGGTACCGTGGTTCGGCACCGTATCCGCGATGACATAGCCTGCGACAGCGGGCGGGTCGCCGTCGTCGTTGCCGGTTTCGGCGACGAGAAACCCCGCTTCGCCGAGATAGCTCTCCAGTGCAGAAAACGGCCATGGCTGTGGAAATGACGCCTGCTCGATACGGTGGATCTCGATGAGATCCGCGCGGACGGCGCGCCGAACCGCTGGCGTATCCGGCGTCTCCGGCCCGTCAGGAGCGACCGTTGTCACATGTGTACTTCGGTGTGGCCCTACATATGTGTTACCGCCGACCGAAGATACCCTGGTATCTGACTGTTTGTCGATAGGTGCTGATAGTTCATGCATCGATAGGGCCGAGACAGAGTTAGAACGCCGGAAGGTTCTTTAGTCTGACGAGTCTACGTGTAGTTGCACCCGTTTTGGGTGCCACCACCCCCACCCCCACCCCTCTTTCCGAACTTTTCCATCGCTGCCGAGTTGTACTAGATGTAGGTTCTGTCAGAGTCGACTGCACACGCCGGGGAAGCGACAGCAGTCACAGAAGGGCACGATGGGTCTGGCACTGTCGCGAGGCAGACTTCGTATATCGCCGTTGACCTAGGACAGACGTGGCACTAGGCCCGATTTCACTGCCGGAAAAGCCGCGGTCGGGGAGCAACCCACTGTCTCACGGCGCTTCGCGCCGTTTGCACAAACCGAGCGTCTTCGCTGTTCCGGCTTCACCGCTCACAAAAAACCGCGGTCGCAAGGCGACCGCGCTACGCTCGGAATCGCTCTGCTCGCGGGACCTGCGGTCCCGCTCCCAATACGAGGTTTCTGCGAAACCTCGCGTGTCTCACGGCGCGACGCGCCGTTCGACCCGTAAGAGACTCCTCACTATGTTCGGAGTCTCTCTAGTCGTCTGCAGGTGCAGCGCCGCCTTCGTCGTGCTGCTGTTTCGTGTGCGAGAGCTTGCCACCGGCGGCGAGGATCTCGCGTTCGCGCTCGGAGGCATCGAGCTGGCCGGTCGCTTCCCAGTCGTCGTTCACGCGGATGGTGAACTCCTCCTGACCGGAGCGGACGGCTTCGGCAGCGTCGTCGACGACCTCGATGTCGTCGCCTTCCTCGATCTTCTCGTAGGTCTCCTCGTCGATGGTGAGCGGGACGATACCGAAGTTGAACAGGTTCGCCTTGTGGATGCGGGCGAAGCTCTGTGCGAGGACGGTCTCGATACCCAGGTACATCGGGCACAGGGCCGCGTGTTCGCGCGAGGAGCCCTGGCCGTAGTTCTCGCCGGCGACGAGCACGCCGCCGTCGGCTTCGAGTGCGCGCTCCGCGAACGTGTCGTCGACGCGCGAGAGCGTGAACTCGGAGAGCTTCGGGACGTTCGACCGGTACATCAGGATGTCCTGCGTGGCCGGGATGATGTGATCCGTCGTGATGTTGTCCTCCATCTTGAGGAGGGCTTCACCGCCGACTTCGGTCTCCAGCGGGTCCTTCAGCGGCACGTCGCCGATGTTCGGGCCCTTGATGAGTTCGTCGTCAACGGCTTGGTCGGGCGCGATGAGATCCGATTCGGAGTTGCCGATGTACTGGTCGGGCATCTCCAGACCGGGGGCCTCGAGGTCGCCGAGTTCGTCGGCGAGGTCCCGCGGGTCGACGATTTCGCCCTTGATGGCCGCCGCGGTGGCGACTTCCGGCGAGCAGAGGTAGACGTTGTCGTCCTCGATACCGGAGCGACCCTCGAAGTTGCGGTTGAAGGTCCGCAGGGAGACGGAGTCGGAGGCCGGGACGTGACCGATGCCGATACAGGCACCACACGTCGCCTCGGAGAAGTTGACGCCAGCGGCCATCATCTCCGCGGTCCAGCCCTCGCGGGCCAGCATCTCGGAGGCCTGCTTGGAGCCGGGGGCGACGATCATCTCGGTCTTCTTGTCGATGTTGCGCCCTTCCAGCATCTTCGCGGCCGGGAGGATGTCCTCGTAAGCGCCGTTCGTACAGGAGCCGATCATGACCTGCTCGACGTCGACGCCCTCGACCTCGGAGACGGGCACGACGTTGTCGGGCATGGACGGCTCGGCGATGAGCGGTTCGAGGTCCGAGAGGTCGACGACGATCTCGTCGGCGTACTCGGCGTCCTCGTCGGGGCCGATGTCCTCGAAGACGTCCTCGCGGCCGAGGCGTTCGAGGTAGTCCTTGGTCTGGTCGTCCGTCGGGAAGATCGAGGAGGTGGCACCGAGTTCGGTCCCCATGTTGGTGATGGTGGTCCGCTCGGGGACGGTCAGCGTCTCGACGCCCGGGCCGGTGTATTCGAGCACCTTGCCGACGCCGCCCTTGACCGACAGTCGGCGGAGCAGCTCCAAGATGACGTCCTTGGCGGTGGCCCATTCGGGCAGCTCGCCTTCGAGGCGGACGTTGACGACTTCCGGCATCTCGATGTAGTACGCGCCGCCACCCATCGCGACGGCGACGTCGAGCCCACCGGATCCGATGGCGAGTTCGCCGAGACCGCCGGGGGTCGGCGTGTGGGAGTCGGACCCGAGCATCGTCTTGCCGGGTGCGGCGAAGTTCTCCTTGTGGACGTTGTGGCAGATACCGTTACCGGGGCGCGAGAAGTGGGCCCCGAACGTGCCTGCCGCAGAGCGGAGGAAGCGGTGGTCGTCGGTGTTCTTGAAGTCGAACTGGTAGGTCTGGTGGTCACAGTACTGGGCGGCCAGTTCCGTCTGGACCTCTTCGAGGCCCAGCGCTTCGAACTGCAGCCAGACGAGCGTCCCGGTCGTGTCCTGTGTCAGCACCTGATCGATCTCGATACCGATCTCTTCTCCGGGTGTTAGCTCCCCTTCGACGAGATGGTCGTCGAGAATTTTTTCCGTAAGCGTCTGTCCCATAACGTGCGTCAATGGATGGCGCGGCGGTATAAATCCCGCGTATTCCGTCGTATTTTTCATATAAAAACCCGCTCCGTCCGTCGCTCAGAAGCGAGTCAACCGACCGGAACGGCGGTCGGCCAGATCGGCAGGTCTTTCCACGACACTCGCACAGAATCGCGTATGTTCAAAAGCGGGCGGTTCGTCGCCGATTCCCTCGGCGACCTGAGAGAATCACAGGTACAACCGAACGGCGTCGACCTCACGCTCGGTGCGATCTACGAGCAGAGCGAGCCGGGACGCATCGAACGCGGCGGCAAGACCGTCGGCGACCGTCGGGAACTCGAACCCAGCGACGGGATCTATCAGCTCGACCGCGGCGGCTACATCGTCGAGTACGCCGACCGGGTCGTCATTCCGGATGGACACATCGGCTTTCTCCTCCCGCGGTCGTCGTTGCTCCGTAATTCGTGTATGCTCGATACGGCCGTCTGGGACGCCGGCTACGAGGGGCGAGGTGAGGGGTTACTGGAGGTCCACCATCCCATAGAACTCGAACAGGGCGCGCGGATCGCACAGCTCGTTCTCGCCGACGCCGCTCACGAGGGGACGTACGAGGGGTCGTATCAGGGTGAGAATCTCTGATGCGTGATCGCGGTCCGAAACACGTCTCATAGCCTGAGACATGGTAGGCCATGCTGTGAATTTAAGTGGATTT
Organism: Haloarcula sp. CBA1115; assembly: GCF_000827835.1. NCBI lineage: Archaea > Methanobacteriati > Methanobacteriota > Halobacteria > Halobacteriales > Haloarculaceae > Haloarcula > Haloarcula sp. CBA1115. The sequence continues at coordinate 1,172,657 of NZ_CP010529.1, forward strand.
CCTGAGTGCTATCGATTGGTGCTTGAAGCAACTATACCTCGGTCCATACTGCCGTCAGCCTTCAGTACCCGGAAATTACACAAGCACCGTTTTCAGGTACGACAACTGTCTGACCGGGGTTTATCACCGTTGCTGCGTGACAGTGAGACATGATAGTAGAATTTCACATCGATGCCCCCCTCTTGCAGCGAACAGCTGAAACGCTGAGTAAAGCAGCGATACGGATACAGCGACTTCACTGCGAGAGTGGCGACTGCCGTGCCGTCGCCTGGATTGGCCCCGTCGAGCGGCCCGCCATCGAAGCGAATCTGGCCCAGGACGAGAGTATCACCGACTATGCCCACGTAGCGGCAGAAGGAGATGGTCACTGGTACACCCTGCATACAACTGACACGATAATCGATACGATCGGAGAAGCGTTGTTGAACGCGGACGGGTTCCTACTCGGTGCCGCACAGACCGGCGACGACTGGGTGTTTCGAGCCCGGTTCCCCGAGAAGAGTTCGGTGCTGTCGTTCCGTGACGTGCTCGTGTCCAGTGATATCAACATCGACATTCAGACCATCACCGACGACACGGAAGCCTCTCCCCAGTTCGGCGTGACGGATCCACAGCAAGAAGTACTGTTGCTCGCGCTCAACCGTGGCTACTTCACCGTCCCGCGAGAATCGTCCCTCTCGGACCTCGCCGCGGAGCTCGGGATCTCCAGTCAGGCCGCCTCGGAGCGACTCCGTCGCGGGACGCGAACGCTGGTACAGAACACGCTGGCGGCCCCTGAACGGCCGCTTGTCGGCTCACCGCCCGAGTAACCCACGGACGGCTTCCGGTTGGTGGAAAGCGAAGATGGTGGAACGCCGGCCCTCCGTGAGCAGCCGGTCTGGGGGCGACATATTGCCGAATAGCTGCGTGCTGTGTTGTCTGGGCTGACAGTGTGCGGATACGGGCCGTCTGATGCGTCATCGGCCCACCGGTTATTTCAGACAGTGAAATAGCTCGTCCGCTGTTATAAGAGACGGGAGCGTACACTGGAGTATGAGCTCGAACGAGGGGACCGTGTATATGCTGCGGAACCGGGCCACGGAGGGGTCCGACGACTGGGTCAGCCCCGAACCCGCAGGTGATGTTATTGCCGATGCGGTGATCGAAGCGACAGATCTAGATGCGGACGATATTGACGGACTGGATACGTACGTCGACATCGAGTCACTCCGTGCGGTCGTCACAGAGAGGACGACGGAGTCGCTCACGTTCGGTGTCGAAGGACACGACGTGACGATTACCGCTGACGGAGAGGTTTCTGTCGACAGTTGAGTCGGTGCTATGTCCAAATGACATAAGACGATGGCCCGAGAGCCCCAGATATGACCCGCGTCGCACTCATCGCACACGACGACGAGAAGCCCGAGATGATCGACCTGGCACAGAGTTACGAAGCCACGCTGTCGGAGTTCGACCTAGTCGGGACCGGTACGACGAGCAAGCGCATCATGGCAGAGACCGATCTCACCGTCGAACGAAAGGAGAGCGGGCCGATGGGAGGCGACACGCAGATCGGCGCTGAGGTCGCCGAGGGCCGGATGGACGGCATCGTCTTCCTCCGGGACCCGCTGACGGCACAGCCCCACGAGCCGGACATTTCGGCCCTCCTGCGTATCTGTGACGTCCACGACGTACCGCTGGCGACGACGCGGACCTCAGCGGAGTACATCCTCGAAGGGCTGGTTCGAGACGAAGCCGACGACTAGCCCGTCGGAGCGGGAGACAACCGCCTGCAATCTACTTACTCAGCGTACGTCGGCCGTTCCGCGTACTCGATGGGGTCACGTTCGCCGATTCGCTGGAACGCTTCGAGCCGGAAGGCACAGGCGTCACACGTCCCACAGGCCGGTTCGTCGTCCCGGTAGCAACTCCAGGTGTCCTCGTAGGGGACGCCGAGTTCGACGCCGCGCTCGGCGATGTCGGTCTTGGACCACTCGACGAAGGGTGCGACGAGGTCGATGTCGGTGTCGGGTTTCGTGCCGGCGTCGATAACGCTCTGAAAGGCGTCGAAGAAAGCGGGTCGGCAGTCCGGGTACCCCGAGAAGTCCTCGCTGTGTGCGCCGATGAAGACGGCCCCGCAGTCGTTAGCCTCGGCGTAGGAGACTGCCATCGACAGCAGATTGGCGTTGCGGAACGGGACGTACGAGGTCGGAATCTCGTCGCTGTCGGTGTCGGCGTCCGCCACGTCCATCGAATCGTCGGTCAGCGACGACGCGCCTATCTGGGTAAGGTGGCCGGTCTCGACGTGGAGGAAGTCCGCCGCGTCGACGTGGTCGGCCAGCGCGCTGGCGCAGTCGTACTCCCGGTCTTCGGTGTTTTGCCCGTAGCTGGTGTGCAGCAGGTACAGGTGGTCGTAGCCGCGTGTCTGTGCTTCGTAGGCCGCCGTGGCGCTGTCCATGCCGCCGGAGGCGAGCACGACAGCGCGGGTATCGTCGGTCATCGTTGTACGTGGTGTCGCAAGCAGTTACGTTCCCGGTGCGTCGTTCCAGAGGTCGACGTGGAGTCGCGGTGTGTACCGGTAGCCGAACTCCAGCGCGAGGTCCGCGACCGTTTCCCGGGTCGCTTCGAGTTGGTCGCGCGTCTGGCCTTCCGGCATCAGCAACACGTCGTCGTCACGAACGCAGGTAGACGCGGCGTCGCGGAGTCGCTCGACGAGGCGCTCGATTTCGGCCATGTCCTCGCGGCCCGTGACGACGAACTTGAGTTGCGTGTCGTAGGTTTCGACGAGTTCGGCCAGCGTCGGCACATCGAGCCGGCGCTCCTCGTGGCGGTCCGCCCACTCGCCGTCACCGTCGGGGTCGCGGTCGGCCGTCGGCGTGCTGGAGGCCAGTTTCGGGCTGACACTGGCGAGGTCGATAGGGGCGTCCGGGACGACGGTCCCGTTGGTCTCGACCGTCGTGTGATACCCCCGGTCGGCCAGCCGCGCCAGCAAGTCCTCGCTCGAATCGTGAATGAGCGGTTCGCCGCCGGTCAGGACGACGTGGTTGGCGTCGTACTCCTCGATAGCCGCGAGCACGTCGTCGACGGCGAACCAGTCATGGGTCGGCTCCCACGAGGTGTGATAGGAGTCACAGAACCAGCACCGCAGGTTACAGCCGCTGGTCCGGACGAACACGCTCGGGACGCCCGCCAGTCGGCCCTCGCCCTGAAGGGACTGGAACAGTTCGTTGATAGGGAGGTCGCCCGTCTCCGCGTCGGCGTCGGTCCCCTCGATATCGACCCCGGGCGCGTCGTTTGCGACCGGCATCAGCGGGTACAGAGTTCGCTGGTCTCCCGAACGGAGACAGCCACGTCCGACACCGTCTCCGGGAGGCGGTCGGCGAGTCGCTGCTCCAGTATCGTCGCCATGACTTCGGCTGTCGGCGGGTGGTCGAGGACGACCACAGCGTCGCCGTCGCCGCTGGCGTCGAAGGCCTCGACCAGTGGGTCGCCGGCCTCCAATAGGAAGCGGTGGTCCCACTCGTCGACCACGTCCGTGACCTCACCCTTGTCGACGACCCACCCCTCGTCGGTGAGTTCGCCGGTGACGCGGACAGTTATCTCGTAGTTGTGTCCGTGTGGGCGCGAACATTTCCCGTCGTGGTGTCGGAGTCGATGGCCCGCAGAGATCCGGATCGGCCGGTCACCGCCGACGACGAGTTCGCGTTCGCCCGCGTCGGCGAGCGTGTCCTCGGCCTTCGATAGTCGCTGAGACATACCACGGTATTATCATTCGGTGTCTTAACTCTCACGGGAGCTGGCCCACCAATGTCTCGATACTACGGAGCCAACAGTAGTTTGATGACCGGTATCAGCAGTCGTCGACGGCCGCAAGTCGTCGGTTCATCGCTCGTAGATACTCGGCGGCAGCATCGGGATGGTCGTTATCTAGCGCGGTGTTCACTTGCTCGCAGCCGTGCAACAACCGCGACCGCAGATCACACTCCGGCAGTTTGTTCCGGCTGACCGTCTCAGCCGTCGCAACTGTCTGTCGGGCCGTATCGAACTCCGCCGCGATAATCGCTGTTTCGCCCTCTTCAGCGAGTTGTGTCAGCACCGCATGGACGTCGCTGGGCAGGTCTCTGGGCACATCCGCGGTTAGTTATGCACAGTCATAACGCTCGTGTTAGTTGTACAGCGATGGGCGGCGGCCCGTATCGCGAACGACTATCGGCAGCGGACATCGGCGTAAGGGATAGGTCGCTGCAGCCCACAGAGTCGGGTGTGACACGACGTGCCGTCGAACGGGAGTTCGAACGTTACCTCTCGCAGTTCGTCGACGAGACGTACGCGGCCTTCGACGTGGCAGCCGTGCTACGCGGGTCAAACGGGAGCGGAAGCCGCGTTGCGGGCAAACTGCTGAACAACAGCCGCCCGCTGGAGCGCCACGTCGTCCGGCCGAAACTCCAGTCCTACCAGCAACAGATACTCGCCCAACTGGAGCCCGTACTGGATTACGCCGCCACTGACGCGGCGTTCGATACCTATGCTGACGAAGTGCTGGCCCGTGATATCTACTGGAACGCACTTCGAGACACCGTCCATGGCGACCGCCGGGACCGGATTCGAGAGAGCCTGCTGGCCCGCCAGCAGTCGTTCGGGGACGACCTCGCACCGCTTGTCGCCGCCGACAGCGACGACTTCTGGACGGCTGTCACCGACGCATATGATCAGGACAGGGCGACGGACATCGTCCAGACCCATTTCGAGTTCTCCGTCCCACTGCGGGAGAATCAGAACGCCTTCGCCTTCGAACTCACCATCGACCCCGGTGAGGTGCTGGGCGGTCTGGCACGAGCCCTCCCTACGCTCGACGTCGAGTTCACCGACGAGGCGTTGCGGTCGATGCGACGGGCTGAACAGCAGGTCATTCCGTCGGCGAAGGCTGACGTAGAACAGGCCTACGAGTCATAGACCGGCTCCGCCGCTGGGTGTCGCCTTGCATCGCGCTCGCTACTGACTGGTGTTCCTCAGAGGAATAGTCCGAAAGTGGACACGACGGCCGTCTTGGCACATGGACGGCCGTTGTGTCAGGTATTGGTGTTGGTGTTGACTGACGACGGCAGGGATGGTTTACTCACGTCGACTCGGCCTCGGACTCCGCGAGACCGATAAGCATGGGAGCTTGGCAGCGAACGCCGGTGACGGCGTTCACATACGGCTACAGTACGTAGACCAATCAACCTGCCATCGATTTCCAGGTACCCATATGGTAAATAACCTACGAAATATGTTACTTCTATACTGAGTAAATCATTATATCCAATCGTCAGCGACCAGAGAACCGGAACACTGGAGGAGGCGAAAATGCTAGAAATCTGGTAGTTCTTTCGCACAGGTGGCGGGAGTCGAACGCGGCAGTGAAGTGACTGGCGTCGCGTCAGTCGTCGAAGGGCCAGTCACCTGTAATCCGCATCCCTTCGGCGAGGTTCTGGGCTTCGAGCGCATCGGCTATCTCTGCGGGGTCTTTGTGAGCAGATCGCACTGAGTCGTCTGCAAGTGTCACGGCGAGTTCGGTCAGGAGGACGGCCTGCTCGCGGAACGTCCGGGGCTCCAGTTTGTCCAGCGTATCGGCGTGGGTGTGGCCCCAGCCACGCCCCTCACCGCCGGTTTCGCTGGTCACATGATAGCCGGGGACGCCCCGGCGTACGAACGGCCAGTGGTCGCTGTGGGGGCCTTGCTCCGGCGTGAGCGAGATTGGGTGATCGAAGCGGTCGGCCACGTCCTCGGCGGCGGCCGCGAGTGCGTCGAAGCCGTGGGTGTAACACTTCAGCGTGCGGCCCTGGACGACGCCGTCGAAGTTGAGCACGGCCGTCACGTCGTCGGGAGCAGTTTCGTCGGCGAGGCGGTTCGACCCCACGAGGCCGACCTCCTCGGCACCGAAGGCGACGAACTCCACGCGTGTCTCCAGTTCGTCTTCGCGGCCGGCCAGCGCGCGGGCGGCCTCGACGACCATCGCCGTTCCGGCCCCGTTGTCCATCGCCCCCTCCGCGATGTCGTGAGCGTCGACGTGGCTGGTCACCAGCAGTCGTTCGTCGGTGTCCGGTCCCAGTTCGGCGTGGACGTTCTGGCTCGTCGCGTCGGGCGTCCCGCAGTCGACGCTGACAGTGATATCGTCGCCCGCGTAGCGACGCGACAGTCGCGCGCCCGTCTCGCTGGCGACGCCGATAGCCGGAATCTCGCCGATAGGTGCGTCTGCTGTCCCGACGCTTCCGGTCGGCGGCAGGACGCCCTCGACGTGGTTGCGGTAAACGAATCCGACTGCGCCGGCCTCGACGGCGTGATAGTACTTTTCCCGGCGGTGGATGTACCGGTCGTACCAGTCGGGCACGTCAGAGCGGGCCATCACTATCTGGCCCTCGCAGTCGGCGTCTTCGAACTCCTCCGGGAGGCCGTGCCCAACGTCGACCAGTTCGCCGGTCACCTCGCCGGCCGGCGACCGCGGCAGGGCGATACACTCGTGGGCCTGTGTTGCGACCGGTGACCCGTCAACGTGGACGGCGCTGTCGCCCCGTTCCCAGCCCTGGATTGCGAACTCCGAGAGCCGAGCGTCGCGGGCGTACGCCGCCAGCGCGTCCCGAGTCGCTTCTGCGGCCGCCCGTTCGCCGTCGCTGCCTGCCATCCGGTTCCCGATGTCGACCAGCGTCTCCAAGTGATCCCAGCCGGCCGTGCTGGTGAACGTCTCGCCGATCCAGTCAGTGTCGTCCATACGTCCCGGTGGGGCCGTGCCGGGTTTGAAATTAGGGGTCGTCGGGCGGCCGACGAAGCAATTACGAAGGGGCGAGCGGGCCGTACCGGCTGGCGAACCCGTATCCCAGAACTGCGACTGCAGTGATGGCGAGTCCGAAGAAGAGCAGCGAGAAAAGGAGGTCGAGCGGCGTGACGGCTATGACCGGCCGGTCCAACAGGCGGTAGAACGCCGAAAGGAGCCCGCTACCGAGGACACTCGCGGCGAGAAACCCGCCGAAACTGGCGAGACCGACGGCGGAGGCGGCGGCGGTGCAGTACCGCTGGGACAGGTCGCGCCGCCTGGCGTCGGCGTACACCAGCGCGGTGACGGACGGCGACACGAACAGGGCGACAACAACCGGGAGGAAGGTCATATCTGGGAGATGGCTGGAGAGGATACATAAAATCGGCTCCCGATAGCTGGCCGGTCAGCGGTCCGGTGCGCCGTTGTCCGGGGCACGGCATCGATGACAGCGCCGTCGCGGACGTGCCGGCGGCCATGGAAGCCGAAACCGGCTGCACCGAACCGGAGGCAGGGTTCGGACCGTCGCGGGGTACGCTTTTGCCGATTCCGTCCGACTACCCGGGTATGTCCGCCACACTGCGCGAAGCGGTCGCCGAGCCGGTCCGGGACGCCGTGCCGTTCCTGGTCATCACCGTCCTGTGGGTCGTCGTGATGATCGTCCTCTATGGCCTGTTTCTCCTGACCAAGCCTGGCGACATCACCTACGACGCCTGGGTCCACGCGACAGTGTTCGTCATTCCAGCTATCGGGTTTCTGGGACAAATCCTCCAGCAAGCGCTGTCGGGCTGAGCGGAATCGGTGCCGGTCACTTCCAGGGGTTCGGCACCAGTTCGGCCTGTACCGTCGCGCCGACGGCGAGGTGCGCGTCGGTCGTCGGCTCGGCGACACAGAGCAGGACGTAGCCGTCCGCCAGATGCTGCTCTTTGAGCGCCCGCGGCGGGCGGTGATGGACCACGTCGCCGGACAGCAGGCGAGCGGTACAGGTCCCGCACGCTCCGGTTCGACAGCCGAACGGCAGCCCGATATCCGCGGCCTCCGCGGCGTCGAGTATCGTTTCGCCGTCTGGCACCGAAACCGTCTCCGTCCGGTCGCTGTCCCGCCAGTCCAGCAGGACCTCGGTCATCGGCCGCCCAGTCGCATCGTCCTCATTGCCACACGTCGCTGGTACAGTCGCCGTCGGGCCACCGGATCTCGTGAGCACGAGCAGGACCTTCGGGCAGGTCGCCGAAGTCCACGAGGAAGTCCCGGTCCAGCGACATCGTCCCCGTCCGCGGGTCCACGTCGGCTTTGAGCATCACCGACCCCTGCTCGGCCTCCTCGGGGAAGAACTGGTTGTCCCACGACGAAAACAGTGAGGTCGTCCAGTACAGCCGCTCGCCGTCGAGCGAGAGCTGGAGCATCTGCGGCCCGGCGACAATATCGCGACCCTGGACCTGCTCGATGTCGCCGAAGTAGCCGCCGATAGAGATGGAATCGGCTTTTCGGGGGTTCGACGGGTCCGAGATGTCGTACATCCACACCTCGCCGTGGAGCCAGTTCGACCCGAAGAGGTAGCGGTCGTCCATCGAGATGAGGATGTCCGTCACCAGTGCCGGGACCGGCATGTCCCACCCCTCGTGTTCGCGGTCGTCGAACTCGATGACCGGCTCGGCGTGATATTCGCCATCCGATTCATGGAAATGGATGATATTCGAGGATAGCGCCGCGCCGACGTAGCCGTGCGTGCTCTCGGGCGTGTGCAGGAAGCGGGCCTCTAGCGGAATCAGGCCGTCCTCGCCGAGGTCGATGGTCTGCTCGACGGTGCCGGCCTCCCAGTCCCAGAAGTTGAGCCGCTGGCCGTACTTGCCGTCCTCGACATCGTCCAGGTCGAAGCCGGGGTAGTACGTCTTCGGGGCCGCCCACTCCGTCGACAGCATCACGTTCTGGCGGGGCTGGTACCAGTAGTCGTAGTTCATCTCGATCTCGCCGGGCGGGTCCCATCGGCCCTGCACCTCGAAGTCGTCGTTCAGTTCCAGAAAGCCGCCAGGGAGGTCGCCGTCGGCATCGCCGAGCATGGAAATGAGAATCTCACCGTCGGGGATGCAGTGGACGGTGTGGGGCGCGGAGAGGTCGTGGTCGTACACCGCCTCCGGTTCGATGACTTTCGTCAGTTCGGGGTCGCGGCGCTCCTTCGTGTCGACGATGTGGATGCGCGAGGAGCGCTGGCCGGGAATGACGAGGTGTCGGCGCTCCAACCCCTCCATGTGGCACGACGACGAGCAGGCGTTCCACCCGAAGTGGTGGAGTTCGTCGCCCTTGTTCGGCATCTGGACCCGGTTGATGATTTCACTGTACGTGTCTGAGTCGGGGTCTACGTCGACGACGGCCAGGAAGTCCGGCGCGTCGACGTCCTGGCCGACGTGCAGCCCCATCACGTAGGCGGTCCGTTCGCGCTCGGCCTCCTCAATGGCCGCCTGCGGGGTGGCATAGCCCGGCCCCTCGTGGTCGTGATGCTCGTGATGGTCGTGTGTCTCGCTCTCTGACGGCTGTTCGGCGTCACTCATGCATGTTAGTTACATACACATTACATTTTAGCAACGTGTTCCGGATGAAACGGCCGCTACATGCGGCGTGGTAATGGCGGCGTCCGGATCGATGCGCGGGCCGCCGCTGACTTCACGCCAGTTGTCGCCAGCTCCAAGTCGGCTCCCAGTCGAGCAGCCGCTCGGCTTTCGTCGTGTCGATGAGCGTCGCATACGGGTTCTCGTCGTCGGCTGTCGGCCCCCAGTAGTCAGCATCGGGGTACAGTTCCGCCGCGAGTTCGGCGCTCGGCGTCTCGGCGCTCGTATCTGGTGCCGAGACCCAGACGCGTTCGTGGCCGTCGAACGACGCCGCGACGGCCCGCTCGACGAGCCGAACGGCGTCGGTGGTGTGGACGTACGCGTACAGCGTGTTCCGCTGGGTGTGGAAGTGCGGTGACGCCCGAGACCCGGTGAGTGTCCGGTCTGCCCCGACGAACGTCTCCCTGGCCAGGTCGTCGTCGACGACCCACGGAAGCCGAAGCGACGTGATAGTGTCCGGGGCGTCCGCACTCCGGCGAGCGAACCCGTCGGCGGTGATCTCCAGTGCCTGTTTCCCCATTGCATACGGGTTCGACGGCGTGAGGCGGTGGTCCTCGTCGATCGGAAGGTAGTCGACTGTGATGGGGTCCGGTTCGAACCCGCCGCCGATAGCGCTGAAACTCGACACTAGGGCAACCGTATCGACACCCAGTTCGCCGGCCGCCTCCAGCACATGATAGCTGGACATGACGTTGCTCTCGTAGGTCCGGTACCCCGGCGTGTGGTCGGGCGTGGGAATCATCCCGAGATGGACGACCGCGTCGGGGCCGGATTTTGCGAGTGCGCCGTAGACCTCGCCCGCATCGAGCAGGTCAGTCCTGACGTATGCGTCCGAATGGTCTTCCTCCCGTTTCCCACGGGAGAGGTTGACCGTTCGATACCCCGCTGCAGTCAGGTGTTCGAGGACGTGCTGGCCGACGCGGCCGTTGCCACCAGTAACGGCGACCGATTCGGGCATAGCTACGTCTGCACCGCACAGCCCCAAAACAGTCCCGCAGGGCCTACGATGCCCTCAGCGACCGCCGAACGGCGTCCTTGATCGGCGTCTGGTCAATCGGCACGACGTCCTGCAGGTCCATCTCCGGGTCAACCGTGACCGGGTTCCGCATACTCTCGGCCAGCGGCCGCGCGATGGCGTACTGTACGTCTGTCGTGAAGCGAAGCCAGTGCGAGGACAGGCCCGGCGTCATCACCGGCACGGCAATGATAAACACCCGCTTGCCCTTCTCCGCGGCGGTGAGTTTCAGCAGCGACTCGTAGGACCACACCGACGGCCCGCCGATGTCGTAGGTCTCGCCGCGGGTCTCGTCGGCACCGAGTAGCTCCACGAGGTAGCTGATTGCGTCGTCGACGCCGATGGGCTGACACGGCGTTCGGACCCACTTGGGGACGAGCATCAGCGGCAGGCGGTCGGTCAGGTCGTCGACGATCCGGAAGCTCGCACTTTCCGGGCCGATGATGACCGCCGCCCGGAGCACTGTCAGATCGAACGACCCTTCTGCGAGCACCGACTCGACTTCGCGCCGCGACGCCAGATGAGGCGAGAGGTTCTCCTCGTCACCGCTGATGCCGCTGAGATAGACGACCCTGTCGACCCCCGCAGCCGACGCCGAGTCGGCGAACCGGCGGGCGTAGCGACGGTCTAACTCGGCGAAGTTCTCGGACGTGAGCGAGTGGATGAGGTAGTACGCAACGTCGATATCGTCACAGAGGCCATCGAGGGAGTCTGGGTCGCCGAGATCGCCCTCGAACGGCTCGACGCCGTCGGGAAAGGATTCCTCGCTCGCGCTCCGGGAGAACGCCACCACCTCGTGGCCCGCTTCGGCCAGGGTATGAACCAGTCGCTGTCCGATGAATCCGGTCGCACCCATAACGAGCACACGCATGTGTTCGTACCTTGTGTCGGAACCTCAAGGACGTTGCGGCGATTGCCGTGCAGTCCTGCCGCTGTCTAGAGCTGTAGGACGAGACGTATCGGTCACAGTGTGGCCGCAAAATAGCGGGCGGCGAGGGATTTGAACCGAAGCCAGACGTGCTCGCTCCGCTGCGCGCGACTGGCAGGGTTCAAACCGCTCTTGTGTTGCTATTCGCTCGTCACATCCGTTCCTCGCAGAATAGCGGGCGGCGAGGGATTTGAACCCCCGACCATCTGGTCCGGAACCAGGCGTTCTGTCCGCTGAACTAGCCGCCCACGAAAAGTGCTATCAGGCTGTCCGTCTTAACGGTTATGAACCGCAGCGTCAGGGTGACTCGCCGGTTTCGAGGGTGAAGTCGCTGGTCGGGTACGCGACACAGGTCAGGCAGTACCCCTCTTCCATGTCGTCGTCCATCAGCGAATCGTTGTTGCTGTGGCGGATGTAGTCCTCGGCCGGGCCGTCCTCGATGTGGCCGGCACAGGAGATACACTGGCCCTCGCGGCAGGCGTAGGGGAGGTCCCAGCCCTCCTCTTCGCCGGCGTCGAGGAGCGGCTCGTTGTTGGCGACCTCGATCGTTTCACCCTCCTTGGCGAATTCGATCTCGTAGTACTCGACCTCGTCCTCGGCGATGTCGTCGGGGTCGAAGCCCTCGTCCTCCTCTTCGGCCTCCTCGCCTTCGCCGAGTTCGCCTTCGGCCTCACCAGCCGGAATCGCTGTGGCACCGCCACCACCGATAGAGCGGTTGTACGGCTCCGGAAAGTCCGTCTCGGGGACTGTCGCGGCCCGCTGCTCGAGGACCTCCTGGGAGATGTCTTCCGGTGCCTCCCAACCGGTCCCTTTGGCGTAGTGGAGCGCGACCACTATCAGGGTGAGCGTGGCCCCGGCGGCGAGTCCAACGAGTTCTACCATGTGTCCGGCTATGGAATACTGGTTTAATTAGCTGTTGTTTCACCCGCAGCCGCCCGCGAACGGCCCGGCCACCAGACGACTGTGTGCCCGGCGACGGGCGATTAATTTCCATATTGTTTAGTACTATCAATTAATGGAGTATGCCATGGGAGTAAAAGATTCGTGGAACGATCTCGGTACCGCTGGAAAGGTACTCGTCGGACTAGGCGTCGGCTTGGCTGTCCTGTTCATCCTGATTCCGATCATCATCATCGTCGCGGCGATAATTGCGTCCTTCGTGCTGGGCATGGGTAGCAGTGGCGGCGACGTAGCTGTGGCCCCGCAGGCCTCGTTCACGTTCGAGTACGAGGAGACGACAGACGGCGTCGTTGCCGTCGTGACACATGACGGTGGTGATACGATCAGTGCAGAGCAACTCACTATCGAAGTGGCGGACGGACGAACAGTGGGGTGGGACGATGACGACGGCGAGGTGACCGCCGGCGACCAGTCACGCGTTAGCGTCGAAGACGGAGCTGAAGTCAGCCTCGTTTGGCACGGGGACGACCAGACAACGGTGCTCGCAAAGGGTACCGCTCAGGCAAGCGAGTTCTGAAGCGATACGGTAGCACACTCACGTCCGACGTGGGACGTCGTGGCGACCGAAGCCGTATCTGAGGCGGCTGGCGAGGCGGCGCGAGAAGCGGCCGTCGTCGGCCCGCGAGCCGAACCGCTCGGCCAACGACTGGTAGATGAGCGGGACCGGCACCTCCTGTTCGAGCGCTTCTTGCACGGTCCACGTCCCAGTCGACCCGCCTTCGACGCGGTCGGCCACGTCGCCGAGGTCGTTGCCCTCCTCGCGGAACGCTTCCTCGCAGAGCTCCAGCAGCCACGAGCGGATGACGGCCCCGTTGTTCCAGGTGTTTGCGACCGATTCCAGATCGAGGTCGTACCGGCCGTTAGCCAGCAGTTCGAAGCCCTCGCCGTAGGTCTGCATCAGCGCGTACTCGACCCCGTTGTGAACCATCTTGACGTAGTGGCCCGACCCCGCCGGCCCCATCCGGTCGTGGCCGTCGGGGCCGGTCGCGACGGCGTCGAAGACGGGAACCAGTTCGTCGTAGGCCCACTGCGGGCCGCCGACCATCAGCGAGAAGCCCAGCTCCGCACCGGCGGGGCCGCCGGAGGTGCCACAGTCGAGGTAGGCCGCATCGGTCGACTCGGCACGGCGAACCGAGTCCTCGAAGTAGGAATTACCGCCGTCGACCACGATGTCGTCATCGTCCAGTGATGGGGCCAGTTCATCCAGCGCGGCGTCGACCGGGTCCCCGGCTGGGACCATCAGCCAGATTCGTTTCTCCGAGCCGAGTTTCGCCGCGAGGTCGGCGATGGACGATGCCGGCTGTGCACCGGCTTCAGCTGCGTCGGCGACGCTCTTCTCGTCGATATCGAAGACGACGACCTCGTGGCCGGCTTCGAGCACGCGGTCGACCACGATTCGGCCCATGCGTCCGAGTCCGATGACGCCAAGTTCCATACCGGGGAGTCGCTGACCGAACAGGTAGGGATTGCGGTTCGACAGAAAAGCGTGGCACGAACACCACCCGTGCCGTCGTCAGTCATGGTACCGCCCCAGCCGACCGTCTCGGAAGCGGTCGTGGGAGCCAGCAATTGCCACGAGTCCTGTCCCGTACTGCACCGGATACTCCGGCTCTGGAACGCAAAAAATCCACGGAATACAATCACATCGTCCGTTGTAATCCCGGGACCACCGCCGTTTTGTTCCGGCCACTCTTGGTGAGAATATGGACGACCGCATACGCGAACACGCCAGGATTCTCGTCGACTGGAGCGCTCGCATCGACGCGGGCGACGACGTGGTCGTGGCTGTCGAGGACGGCGCACACGATCTCGCAGTCGCCGTGGCCGAGCAGCTTGGCGACCGCGGCGCGAACCTCCTGTCGACGTACCAGTCGGACGAACTCACGCGGGCCTATCTGGGGGCCCACGACGGGTCATTCACCGAGAACCCCGAGTACGAACTGGCGCTGTACGAACGGGCCGACAGCGTGCTGTTCCTGAAAGGGTCGCGGAACACTACCGAGACGGCCGACGTGGACAGCGACCAGCGACAGGCGTACTCGACGGCGCGACAGGCAATCAGAGAGGCCCGGCTGGACACCGACTGGGTGTCGACCCAGCACCCGACGCGGGCGATGGCCCAGCAGGCCGGGATGGCCTACGCTGACTACAAAGACTTCGTCTACGACGCAACGCTCCGGGACTGGGAGGCGCTGGCGGAGGAGCAGGCCCAACTGAAGGATATCCTCGACGACGGCAAAGAGGTCCGAATCGTGGCCGACGGGACGGACATCACGCTGTACATCGACGGCCGTATCGCCGTCAACTCCGCCGCCAGCGTGGCCTACGACTCCCACAACCTCCCCTCCGGCGAGGTGTTCACCGCGCCCTACGACACCGCCGGCGTCGTCACCTTCGACGTGCCGATGACGATACAGGGCCGCCGGGTGAAAAACGTCGAGCTGACGTTCAAGGACGGCGTTGTCGTCGACTGGGCGGCCGAACAGGGCGAGGGTGTCATCGGCGAAATCATCGGGACCGACGGCGGTTCGCGCCAACTGGGCGAGCTCGGTATCGGGATGAACCGCGGCGTCGACCGCGTCACCGACAACATCCTCTTCGACGAGAAGATGGGCGGGACAGTCCACCTCGCGCTCGGGCGCGCGTACGACGCCTGCCTCCCTGAGGGCGAATCCGGCAACGACAGCGCCGTCCACGAGGACCTCATCACGACGATGGGCGAGGGGTCGCGGCTCGAAGTCGACGGCGAGACGATTCAGAAAGACGGCCTGTTCCGCTGGGAAGACGGCTTCGAAGGGTAGCTGTCGCGGGACTGCTGCGGCGTGCTTGCGGAGAGCCACTGTCGCGGTGCTGTGGGCCGGGAATAGATGTCATGATCCGTGGGCCGGGAGCGCCCTCCGTGGCGCGACCCGGGGAAGGGCAGGCCTGCCGAAGGCTGCGCTGCTGATGTACCGCGAGCGGAGCGAGCGGTTTCACTCCGAGCGCGGCCGCAGGCCGCGACTCGGAGGTCGTTTTTAGCGTAGATTTTTGCGAGGAGCCCTCCCACAGCGGCGCGAAGCGCCGCGAGGAAGGGCGACGAAGTAAAAAGGTACTAGATAGAGAGGAACTGCGACACCAGCCACTTCGTAAACGTCCCAGTAATTGCGCCGATCCACGAGAGCACCACGAAGTGCATGTAGGTGTTGGCGTTGTGGCCACCGTCAACGGTCCGGATCATCAACGATGACAGCATCGCGCCGAACATGATAATGATGATCAGCAGGAACTCGATGAGCGGGATGTTGTAGACGCTGGTATTGATGAGCGAGGCGGCGTCGAGTCGGCTCCCAGTGGACAGGTTGAGTGACATGTCGGCGAGGATGTTGACGACCTGCAGGCCGATGAAGAAGGCGAAGGTCGACGCGGCGGTCATCCCGTAGAGGAGGCCCACAAGCGTCGTTGCCGCCTGCTTGCGCTTCTGGCGGAGTTGTAGCACCTGATTCATGTTCTCGGAGATAAGCTCGCCCAGTTGCTTTGGCGATCCACCCATCTCGCGGCCGATGAGGTACATCTCGGAGAAGGTCTGGATGAGATAGGAGCGACAGTCGGCGGTAAAAAAGCGCCAGGCAGAGGTCGGCTCGATCCGCATGTTCAGTCGCTTGTAGAGATTATCGATGTTGGGCGAGAGTGCGCCGAAGTCCTTCTTGCGGAGGGTACGAAGCACCGCACCGGTCGTCGACTGCTTCGCGCCCTCGGTCGCCCCGAGCGCACGGATGAAGTTCGGGAACTCGGAGTCCCGGTCCTTGATGCGCTGTTCTTCCTGTCGGAAGGCGATGCCGGGGATGAGCATCGGCGTGATCGGCGCGGCGGCGTACAGCGGCAGCGGCACCTCGTCGAACATGAAAAAGAGGTCGTTCAGCGTGATCGGCGAGATGCCGAGCATCCCCCCAAGCGTGATGAACACGAGCAGCATCGACAGTCCCACGCCGGCGACCATCGATTTGTTGAGTTTGGACTCGATCGGCGACGGGTAGTCGACCGGGTGGAACCACACCGGGTCGTAGGGGGCCATCGAGCGGATGGCGAGGTAGAAGCCGGTCTGGACGAACACGAACATCACGATGACGGCGCTGACGGTCATCGTCGGGTTCGTTCCGGTCAGCACCGGCAGAACGACGGCGAACACCAGCGCGAACGTCATCGACAGAATCATCGAGAGGTAGAGGTCCTTCATGACTTCCAGGCTGTCGAGCGAGCTCTTGTACACCGTCGAGTAGTGCTGGATGATCTGCTCCTGTTCAGTCAGGAGGTAATCGTCGAGTCCCTGTCCGGCCCCGAGCGTGTACGCGAGGCGGTCGAAGAAGTCCGAAACTGCGCGGCTCGGGACCTGTTTGGCCCGGCGACGGCAGGCGTCGTCGAGACTCAGGTTCCAGGTGTCGACTAGCTGGACGATGCGGTGCATCTCCATCGCGAGTTCGCCGTACTCGTCTTCCTCGGCCAGCGTTCGGAACACTTCCATGCGGTCGATTTTCGTCGTCGCGAGCACGGTCATGTGCGTGATAAGCAGGTGAAACCGGTTGTTGAGTTCGCGCTTGCGCTGGCTCAGGAGGATCTTTGGGTAGAAAATCGCCGACGCCATCACCAGAAATCCAAGCAGGGGAATCGGTGCTCGGACCGCAAGGGGTTGATCCAGCAGTAAGGCGACGACCGTGGAAATAGCGAAAAAGGCGACGGCTGGCAGCAGGATGAGGAAGAGATACCGCTCCAGCGGGATCGTCATCTGGCGGTAGGACTCCACGAGCGACTGGATCGTCTCGGATATCGTCAGGTCGAGTCCGCTTTCGGCTTCGCCCTGTGCCATCGTTAGTCAGGCCTGGCGATGTTGAACGGAATCCCTTCGACGCCGTCACGCTGGAAGTCGGAGATGAAGTCGTTGACTTCGTGATACCCCAGAATACCCTCCTGGATGGCCCGCTCGATCATGTCAGCACGGAACTGGAGGTCGTCGTAGATGTCACGCGTGTCCTCGTACCCCAGGAGGGTCGCGATCTGCTCTTCGAGGACGAAGGAGTTGTTCATCCCCTGGAAGATGATTTCGTCCTCGACGGGGTCCCAGTTGAACACCTGCCGGGTGACGACACCGTCCATCTCCTTCGAGTACCCCTCGATCTCCTGAACGCTCGTCACGCGGCGCAGGACCTGATCGCCCTGCTTGACGCGGTTCTGGAACAGCGCCACGTCGGCCACGTCCATGAACGTCTCGGGGACGTTGATGGGTTCGCCGGTGAAGCGCTGAATCATCGAAACGATGTCGCTCGCGTGGAACGTCAGCATCACCGGGTGACCGGTCTGGGCGGCCTGGAACGCCATCCGCCCCTCTTCACCACGAACCTCCCCGACGATGATGTAGTCGGGGCGGGAACGCAGCGCGGCGGCGACCAGATCGAACATGTCGATGCTGGTTCCCTCGTCTTCGCCCTCACGGGTGAGGAGTTGCTGCCAAGTGTTGTGCGGGGGCAGCACCTCGGCGGTGTCCTCCGCGGTGTAGATCTTCGCGTCGTCGGGAATGAACGAGGTGATGGCGTTCAGCGTCGTCGTCTTCCCGGACGCCGTCTCCCCGACGACGAACACCGTCTGTTCGTTCTCCAGACAGAGCCAGAGATACGCGGCCAGTTGCGGCGACAGCGTCATCCACTTGGTAATCTGGAAGATGGAGAGCGGCACCTCGTCGCCCTGACGGATAGTGAGCGAGGGGCCTTTGAGGCTCACGTCGTCGGAGTAGATGAGGTTCAGACGTGACCCGTCCGGCAGCGTCGAGTCGACGATAGGGTCAGAGTCAGAGACGGGGTCGCCCATCCGTTCGCCCATGTTGCGGAGCCACTGGTCGAAGGCCTCCTCGCTCTGCCACTCGACGGTGGTTTCGAGCATGCCATAGACCCCGTGGTCGACGTGGCATTCGCTTCGGCCGATAACGTGAATGTCCTCGTTGGCCGGGTCGCGCATGACCGGTTCGAGCGGGCCGAGGCCGACGATATCGCGGTTCAGCCGGTAGAGGATGTTCTCGTAGGTCTCCTGTGTGACCTCGACGCTGTTCACGTCGGTCAAGTTCGACAGGCGTGTGAGGACGCCGCTGTCGCTGTCTTCGTCTCGGACTTTGGTGGTTTCCTGCAGGAGTTCCTCGATACGGTCGTCGAACTGGGCCTCGTTTTCGGGCGCGGGCTTGTTGACGCTGCGCTGGAGCAGGCGGTTCCGGACCTTCCCGAAGACGGCCCGCTCGTCCTCGTCCAGCTCCGGTTCGATGGCGTAGTACTTCATGTCCTGGCCAACGTCGCCGTAGATATGACAGAAGATGGGGCCGCCGACCGGGTAGAGCACGTTCGGCCGGTTCGTCTCGTACTCGTCGTCGGCCTCGTCGATGAGCATCGGGAACTCACCGGTGATCTGCTTGAACTTCTTCAGGTGGTCCCGCAGGTGGGGCCGCCGCGCTGCCATCTGTCGAAGTTCGTCCGACGGTTTCGCACGTCCGTGGTCTGTCATATCTTATATCACCTCTAGGCGACGCTGCGCGATTCGATGACGATGCCGGTTCCCGAACGGACCGAGAACCCGATGGTGTCACCAACCTGCTCGCCCATGCCGGCGAATCGGAGGACGTTGATCTGCCGGCGCACGTCGTTGCCAACCTCGATCATCTCCAGTTCGATGAACACGTCAGCGATGGCCCGGAACGGACCGATAGCCTCCTCGTCGAGCGTCGACGGGTCGACGGTGAGCATGATACACTTGCCCTGGGAGATGACGTCCCGGAAGTAGGAGATGACCTCCAGTGCGGCCTGTCGCTCCTCGTTTTGCCGAACGAGGGCTTCGAACTTGGGGTCGTTCCGGAGGATGGCGTCGAACGTGTCGATGACGACGACGTCGGCGTCCCACATCACTTCAGCCTCCATCAGCCGCTTGAGGAGTTCCTTCCGCTCGGACTGTTCGTCACCGCCGGTGAGCGCGTTCGACTCGCCGATGTCGGCGTGCAGGAACAGCACGTCCTCGTCGAGGATGTGGTCGACCATGTCATACGACAGCGAGTGCATCTGGTCGAGGAAGCTCCCGACGGTGAGTTCCGTCGAGAGGTAGGTCACTTCGTGGCCCTCCTCACAAAGGCCGTAGGTGAACCGCTGGCTCATGGCGGATTTGCCGGCCCCGTAGTCACCCTCGACGAGGATGATACTGCCGGGCGGGATACCGCCGCCCAGTTCCTTGTTCAGTCGGTCGTGATCGTCCAGTCCGAGCGAGAATAGGTCAGTACTTGCGATACTCATGTGTTGAACTCGAACACCTCCTCGTCGCCGTTGACAATCAGCTTGAGGCGGTGGTCGCCACCGTCAAGGTTGCCGTTGATGTCGATGCGAACGACTTCACCGGGCCGCCAGCTGTTACCGCCGTCCGGCTCCAGCGTCACCGTGTAGTCACTGGTGAAGGCCCCATCGACGAACACATCTATCTGCCCGGGGACTGGTGCTAACGTCTCTGAGCCGGTGTTTTTGACGTGAATCGTGATTGTGTTCGCGCCGTTATCATAGATGGTGTTGCTGCCGCTGTCGGAGATGATTTCGACGTCGGTCCGAACGTCGCTACTCACGTCCAGCCCCTGTTCCGAGACAGCGTTGCTCAGCTCGCCGATACTGCTCGTAAAGACGCCGGCCACGCTCGCGGCGATAGCCATCGACGCGATGAACAGGATCAGGTGAGAGACGGAAACGCTCGCCATGTTAGCTCACCACCATCGTTTCGGCGATGCCGTTCTCGGTGACGACTTTCACCCGGTCGGGTTGACTACTGAGTGAGGTGACGGTAATCTCTAACCGTTCCTGTGACGCCCAGATATCCGTCGAGGGGTCGGTGTCAACGGTCGTGTCATAGCCCGCCTGATAGTCGTTGTCGACCAGCAGGTCGGTTGCTTCGACCGACAGCGTCTCGGAGCCGGTGTTGTCGACGGTCACGACGAGATTCTCGCTGCCGCTCGCGTTCCATGTCGCCGAGACAAGCGAGATGTCGGTGTTTTGCTGGTCGAGCAGCTGGTCTCGCTGGTCCTCGCGAGCGTCGTTGACGCGCTCGAAGCTGTTCGCGGTCGCGGAGTAGAACATTCCGAAGCCGATGAACGCGGCCACGAAGATGACGGCTGCCGAGCCGCTAACGCTGAATCCCATCGGAACCACCTCCACCGACCAGTTTCGAGAGCGCAACGGCGTCAGCCCCGCTGTCACTGTCAAGCTGCGAGATGTAGTGCAGGCTCTCCGTGTGGTGGTCGATAGACAGCCCATCCCCGGTGTCGTTCACGTCGTTGAAGCCGCGGAGGTACTCCTTGAGCTGGTCCGCGACCGACTCGTCGATCCAGTCGATAGTCTCGTAGTAGTCGATAGCGCGAGCCGTCTCGCGGTAGCCCGAGTGCTGGACCAGGAACTCGAGCCACTCGACGATGATGAGGTCCGCCGCGAACCCTTCCGGCATCGTCGCCAGGTACGGTTTCCCGTCGTCGTCCGCGTCCGCATCCGAGCCGTCGTCTACCGTTGATTCATCGCCGCTGCCGGCGGCTGCCGTGTCCGTTTGCGTGGCGGTCGGCTCTGGCTCGGGCTCCGGTTCCGGCTCGGGCTCGGGCTCCGGTTCCACGGCTGGCTCGGGTTCCGGCTCTGGCTCCGGTTCCGGTTCGGCTTCCGTAGCCGCCTCGGCCTCGTCACTCCCGTCGTCCTCGATGACCTCGTCGAAGAGGTCGTCGTCTTCCAGCCCGCCCATATCGTCGTCCGAATCCTCCTCGCCCAGCATATCGTCCTCCTCGCCCAGCAGGTCGTTATCGCCTTCGCCGAGCAGGTCATCGTCGTCGTCCGCTTCTTCCTCGGGTTCCTCGCCCTCGGCCCACTCGGCGTCGCCGGACTCGTACTCGTCTTTGAGCTCTGCGAACGATTTGCCGCCGTCGCCGTCGTCGCTGTCCTCGTCCATACTCTCCCCGTCGTCCATGCTCATCCCATCGTCCATGCTCATCCCATCGTCCATGCTCATGTCGTCCTCCGTGTCGTCGAAGTCGTCGAACTCCTCGTCGAACGACCCGCCGTCGTCCTCGAAGTCGCCCATGTCGTCGCCACCGTCGTCGGGGAACATGTCGTCGACACCGCCGTCGTCCATCGACATGTCGCCGCCAGTGTCCTCCGTCAGGTCTTCGTCGAAAAAGCCCTCTGCGTCGGCGTTGGCGACGTCGTCGTCGATGTCCTCCTCTGTATCGTCGCTCCCGTCGTCGTCGAACAGGCCGAAAGAGCCGCCGCCTTCGCCCATGCCGCCCATACCGCCGTCGACGTCGTCGGCGAAGGGGTTGACGCCACGGGTGACCATCTCGTAGATATCGAGCAGCTTCCGGACGTTCTCCTCGGTCTCTTCGACGGACTCGGAGATGCTCTCGTTTTCTGTCCGAACCGTGTTGACCGTCGAAGAGAGGCTACCGACCTCGTTTTCCAGTTCGTCGAGACGGTGTTCCAGTTCGTCGGTGTCGGGTCCGCTCGCGTCTTCCATGTCGCCGAACTCGTCGTCACCGAACCCACCCATGTCGTCGCCACCGTCGTCGAGCCCACCCAGACCGCCGAGGTCGTCGCCGCCACCGCCGTCGTCAGCCATCAGACCGCCGCCGTCGGCCATCTCGCCGCCACCGCCGTCCTCGCTCGCATCCCCGCTCTCGTCGTCCGACAGGATCGAATCGAACATATTCTTGATGCTCATACCGACCAGCCCGCCGGTCAGCAAGACAAAGAGGGCGGGTGCCAGTCCAACCAGTTCCGGTGAGACGGCTGGAGCCAGCGGCACGAGAGCGAGACTACTCATCTCTTGTATCTCATGCTGTTTCTACTCTTGAATATTCCCCTTAGCGTATCATATTTGATAATAATATCCCATTTTCCCGGCTCAGATACAGTAAATTAACTATTCAAGTACTAGCCTATTACATTTCAGATTAATTTCGGACGGAAGATCGGGGGAACAGAGTGTGTCAGTGCGCCCCCGGCAGACGAACGGCAGTCACCCGTCTGACGTCCGGAGTCGAGCACGAGTCCTGCTCGCAGACGTCACAGCGTTATCGAATCCGTGTTCGCGCTTTTGACGATGAAATTGCCGGTGTCCGCTTCTAGTTTGACGGACCGGCCGTGGTCTCCGCCCAGGTCTTCGCCGACAACGGGAACGCCGTGTGCATCCAGCGTCTCGCGCACCTTCTTGGCGTTTCGCGAACCGATAGAGGAGCCGTTCTCGGAGAAGTCGAGCATATCGCTCCCGCCGGCGATTTTGGCCTCCATCGCCTCCGTCGACGCCCCGGCATCCGCCATGGCCTCGATGAGCACTTCGATGCCCGTGTCCGCGAACTTCGCATGGTTGCCGCCGTCGATATCAGCCGCCGACGGAAGCATGACGTGAACGAGCCCGGCCACCGTGTTACGGGTGTCGTATACCGCGATACCGATACAGGAGCCCAGCCCGCTCGTGGTCAGCACAGCCGGCTCTGTGGTCACCTTGTACTCCGCGATGCCGACTTTGATACGCTCGGGCGTACTTTGTTCGGGACTCTCTGTTTGGCTACCATCGTATACTTTCATTATTTGAATATCTGTTCGACGTCCGCGCCCGTCTCGGTCGCCCGCTCGACATCGAGGTCGTCGAGGGCGGCGCGTAACTCTTTCTCGTTGGGCAGGGCGTGAATCTCAGCCTGGAATTCGATGTCGTCGGTCCGCATCTGGGAGTCGATGATGAACGCGTGCTCCTGATACTGTCCGACCTGCGCCGCCAGCGGGTCCATAATCGCCCGCCCCATGTCGTGCACGACCCGCGGCGGCGTGTGCTCGACTGACGTCTGGAGGACGTTCGCCCAGCCGTCGACGAACCCGCTCGTCATGATGTTCCCCAGTTCCTCGATGGCGGCCTTGTGCTGGTCGGTTAGCTCGTCGCTGTCCATCTCGATGGGCATCATCGCCTCTGCGACGTTGATCGCGGAGACCTCGTCGAACAGCACCATGAGGTAGCCACTGGGCGTCCCGGTGAACTCGACGACCGTCCCGACGAACGTGTCCGTGCCGATCTGCTTTGGCACGTCCTCGATGGGGGCGAAACTGATCTGAGTCACCTCCGACTCGGTCGGGATGCCGGTCATCATCTCGACGTTGTCAGCGGCTTTCTGGGTGCCGCTAGTCGTCATCTCGTTGAACGTCTGGAGCTTGTCGATGGGGATGGCGTCGCCGTCCGTGTCGACGTGGTCCATCATCATCTCCGTGAGCGCTTCGTACTCAGGGAGCATGTAGATGTAGAAGTTCACCGACTCGTCGATCCATTCGATCTCCGATTTGAACACGAACACCTGCTGGTGGTCGCCGTTCTCGGGTGCATCGGGAAGCACGTCACCGCCGGACTCCTCGATGTACTCCGGCGGCGAGTGGTCGATGGTCGCACCGACGTAGTCGGCCCAACCGTCGATGAAACCGCTCATCATGATGTTGCCGATCTCCTCGATGCCACTCCTGGCCATCGCCTCGTCGTCGCTGCTACCGGGCATCATCTCCTCGGTGATCGTGCCGGCGCTGTCTACGTCGAAGGCAAGAACGGTATCGCCCTCCAGAACGCCATCGAAAGAGAACTGGACGCCGACGAAGTCACGGCCGGCCAGTTCCTCGCCGACATCTGCTCTGTCGAGCAGCGTTATCTTGGTTACGTCGACGACGGCATCGATGCCCGTCATCTGGCCCATCGACTGCGTGGCCTGTTCGGCCCCCTCGTGAGCGAGTTGGTTGAACGTACCGAGCGACTGAATATCGACGTTCATCTATGAGGGGACGACGTCCTCGATGGCCTCCATCACACTGGGTTTCTGGAACGGCTTGGTGATGTATCCGTCAGCCCCCGCTTTCACTGCCTCCTTCATTTTCTCTTCCTGGCCGACACTTGTACACATGATGACGTTCGCATCGGGATTGGAAGATTTGATCTCGTCCGTGGCCTCGATGCCATCCCGGATGGGCATCACGATGTCCATCATCACCAGGTCTGGCCCTTCTTCTTTGAACACTTCGACAGCTTCGACACCGTTCTCGACCTCCCCAACGATCTCGTGGTCTTCTTCGAGAATCTCGCGGAGGAGGTTACGCATAAACTCTGAATCGTCGGCGATCAGTACGTCTGGCATGCCTATCAAGCCTACATATCGTGATGAGTTAGATAAAGGTGTCCCGTAAATTATCGCGTGTGATATCGGTGGGTCCCGAAACCCAGTTACACCGCGGGGAGATGCGGTGTGAGAACGCGAATGAAATCGAGCGCGAAGGAGCCATACTGGAAGTACACGAGCCCCGAGAGGAGGAGGTACGCTGTCGTCAGCCCCGCCGGGAGCGCCAGACCCAGTGCGACCACTCTGGACGGGACGCGGTCGGGAACGAGTATGCGGCCCAGCACAGCCCCAGCACAGACACCAGCACCACCGAGATTGAGGAGTGCGTGGAACTGTACCGCTTCCCCGAGCGCCAGATCAAGTCCGGCAACGACGCCGAGTCCGATGAGGAGACCACCAATTGTACTCGCAGCGTACCCGCCGGCGAGCCACCGCTTCGCGTCGCTGACGGTTTCGTGGACCGCCGGAATCCGAACGACGCCGTACATGATCAGCGGGACCGTCGGCAGCAGATATCGAACAGTGAGCTGTGTGTGCAGTGGCAGGCGGCTCAGATAGACGAGCGTGAACACAGTTGCGAGGGTCGCAACGAGCATATCGGTCTGGGTTCGGGGGGAATAGTACGACGGACGGACATTCCACTGCCGCATCCGCTGAACAGCTGACCGGACTAGAACCACGGGGAGTGCCGCGACCGCGCCGAAAAGCGGGACGGCCTCGACCATCGTGAGTTCGATCGCCTCGTAGGAGTTCGGGGTGTAGTTGATCTGTGGCGCGGAGCCGCTCCGCAGGAAAATCTGTGACAGTCGCTCGGGCGTAGCCAGGACGTCGAGACCACGGCTGACCGCATCCGAAACGAACACCATCGCGGGGGCCGCAGGTCCCATGATCCGGTCGAACAGGCCGAGAATCGGTGTTATGATCGGCGTTCCGGTATCACTGTCCGCCCCTGTGGAATCACTGCCACCACTAGACCCGCCATCACTCCCGTCGGAACCCCCGCCAGTCCCACCGTCCGTTCCGGCACCCTCAGTGCCGCCAGTGCCGCTACCGCCACCGGTTCCGGCATCGCCGCCGGTCTCAGGTGTGAATTCGACGTTCGCACCCCCGACGGCGGAGAGCAACCGCGGCGGTTTGACCGGGTTACCAGAGATAAGGAAGTTCGTCACGAGCATCGGGAGCGAGCCGAGGAAGAGCGCGAGGGCGGCAACGGCCAGATGGAGAAGCGAGTTTCGCCTTGCAGTGACAAGGTCTACGAGAGCCAGCGTCACCACGAGGAAAAAGCCCTCGAAGGCGTGGGTCCAGGTTACCAGACCAGCGGCGATGTACGCGCCGGCACGAAAACCCAGCCCGAGCCGAAATTCGGCGTCCGCATACGCAACTCGGCTCCGAGCGAACAGATACACCGTCGTCAGTATCAATAGCCCTACTAGAACGTGCCGTTTCGGAAGCGAAGCCCAGAACCCGACAGACGAGGCGATACCGATTGCGACACCAGCCGCCAGGGCGACTGAGCGGTCGTGCCAGATTCCGACGAGGCGGTAGAGGACGACGCTGGTCGTCGCTGCTGCGAGCATCGTCGATATCTGGAACGCGGCTATTGGGAGCGAAGTGTCCGGGAGGGCTGTCGCTGTCAGCGCACCGATCAGAAACAGGACCGCAACCAGACCGCTACCGACCCACAGAGTTGTGCGCTTGGTGATACTGGTGTGGCGCTGTCCGAGCACGCTGACGTGAGCCACGAAGACGAGCGCAGTGCCCGACCAGAGTCCAAGGAGCAGTAGCCGGGGTGTAATGAGCACGGACAGCGCTTGCAACGCCCAGACCAGCGGGACAGCCAGAAGTATCTGGCCGTAGTTGCGTCCGTAAAGCCTGCCGCCGGCCTCGTGCAGACCCGGTTGCGCGCCGAGTGTCAGGGAGTACGGCGTCTCTACGATGTGGAGGTGCCCGTTCGAGACAGCGACGAGGGCGTTGGCAGTGGTGTACG
Source organism: Haloarcula sp. CBA1115 (assembly GCF_000827835.1). NCBI lineage: Archaea > Methanobacteriati > Methanobacteriota > Halobacteria > Halobacteriales > Haloarculaceae > Haloarcula > Haloarcula sp. CBA1115. The sequence continues at coordinate 1,199,079 of NZ_CP010529.1, forward strand.
TGTCGGTGACGAAAATCCCAACGCGCCAGTAGAGCCCGAACGTCACGAGCAGGCCGAGCCAGAGGGCATAGCCGTAGCGGTCACCGAAGATTGCCGTTCCGACCTGGCGACAGCGGCCAGTGAGCCGTTCGATGTCTCGAATCATTGCTCCACCTGCACTGTCACGTTTTCAGCAACGATTGTCTCAGCGGTTTCGAAGCTCTGGACCCGAAGCAGGACGGTTCCCCTGTACACGTCCCGCTCCAGTGACGACGGCGTGACCGCTCTGTCACCGGGTGCGAGCCGGTACGTCCCGGACTGACCGTCCGAAAGGACCTGTTCGTCTTCGAGGGAGATGTCGAGCGCAGGGACTGCGACCTGATACAGCAGTCTCGGACGCCCCGTCACGGAGTCGACGGACACGCTGGCATCGGGCACTCTGAGATACACGACGTTCGTGCCGAATCGGCCGTCCGTGAACCGTAATTCCGACGTCGGCAGTTGGACGGAACTGATAGTCGCCGACCCGTCACCGATAGTCGTCGGCTGTGGCCTGACAGCGTCGACGCCGACGAGTGGTCCCGTCACGACGAGCGTTACCAGAACGAACAGGGCAACGGCCGTCAGCGGATGGCGCGGGACCATTATCTACCCTACACACTGCCGTGACCGGATTTAAATCCCTCGTCGGTTGGGCAGGTTGCTGCCCCTGTTCATCGCGATAGCTGCTCGATTGCAGGTGGTCGTTGTGGAAATGACCTACAGCGGCCCGTCTCAGAGTTCGGCACCGTCGGCGGCCTCGACGGCTTCCAAGAGATCAGCGATAGAATCGTCCGGCGTCAGTTGCGTCGACCGGACGAGCTGTTTGATGACTGCCGGCGGATAGCGGACCGGCACGTTCGATTCCGACAGCAGAATACCCAGCACTTCTTCGACCGGTGTCGACCCGTCCATCTGGCGACCGTACCAGAGCATGAAGCTCTCGAAAACAGTGACAATGTCGTTGGAAGCGAGCTGCTGCTGGTCGACGTCGCCGTCGAACTTCGCGGTCACGTCGAAGCCGTATCTGGCGTTCGAGTCGGCCATCTGTTCGGCAAGCCACTCGTGGACGTTCGCATCGGAGAACTCGGGAGTCGACGGCTCCGGGTCCGGTGCAGGAGACGGCGGGGATTCAGACGCCGAATCCGATGAGACGTGGTTCCCGTAGGAGTCGTCAGTGCGGACGTCCGACGAAACGACGTAGCGGCCCTCGTCGATTTCAGTGACGTGCTCGTCGTCGGCGATATCGAGCTCTTCGGGCGAGAGTACCTTGCCCTCCTCTGGATTCGGTTCGTCTGACCGCCGAGCCATAGGTACTAGTGTGTGAGGCTATCGTATAACTCCGTCGCTGGTCAGGGTGGACGAAAAGAGAACTACGTCGAACCGAAAAGATAACCGAATTTAGAGGCTGACTGCGGAGTTACCAGACAGAGTCTCCGGGACGACCAGCCGAGCGGTCGTCGTGCCACCGGACTGGGTGTTCAGGCGAATCGTCGCCGTCTCACCCTCACCGAGGCCGTCACCGGTGCCGCTTCCGCGGATTAACTCGGCGCTGAATATGATCGTCGCGCGGTCAGACGGGTCGTTCAGGACCTGGCTCCCTGAAATCGAGTCGTCGTCGTCCTGCACATCAGAGACAGCGAAGGAGGACCCGTCGGAGGGTGGGGTGTCACCGTAGCCAGACGAAGTGAGGTCGTACGAGCCAGTAGAGTCGACCCACTGGGCGATCGTACTACCGATGTCGATGTTGCCCGCACCGGGTGCCTTCTTCACCGTCAGCTTGACCGTGTCGATCGTGCTGCTTGAAGAATCGATTTCTTCACCAACAGCGTTGACGAGCTGCAGTCGGTTCGTCACTTGGTCACTGCTCTGTTGTCCGGTCTCCTCGGCGCTGCTCTGGAGGAAGCCGGCCGTGTTGATCAGGACGCCCGCAGCGATTGCCGCCACCAGCACCATCGCGATGAACACGATCAGGGTGCCGATACCGACCTGCCCGCGGTCGTCGTCGTTCGTTAGTTCCGTTAGCATTGTTGATCCGGGTCTGTCTGACCCTATCCAACCGTTCTTTTCGTCAGTAATAATACCTCCTCTCAAATTATACGTCTTGATAACCAAGCCACTGATCGTCGTAAGCAACAGTCTCAGCGGCCGAAACAGATATTTGTCCGAGAATAGACGGAGCGCTGAATTCTATCTCTGAGAGCAGCAGTCAACAAAAACGTCTGTCCGTGTGAGGAATCCTAAATGACCGTTACGTGTCGGAGCCAGTAGTGTGCCGCAAGCTAACCGGTGGAAAGCATGCAGAAGGTAAAATAAGCTACGAATATATCAGCAATTGAAACTGAAAGATATGACGCCTTAGAGGCTGACTGCGGAGTTACCAGACAGAGTCTCCGGGACGACCAACCGAGCAGTCGTCGTGCCGCCGGACTGGGTGTTCAGTCGGATAGTTGCGGTCTCACCCTCTCCGAGGCCTTCGTTGTTATCACGAATCTCTTCCGCGCTGAATACAATGGTGGCGCGATCGGCTGGATCGTTCAGGACCTGACTCCCGGAAATCGAGCCGTCCTCGTCCTGCACATCAGTGACAGCGAAAGCGCCCGTCCCTGGGTTTGGATCACTCGCGTATCCAGACGAGGTGAGATCGTACGACCCAGTAGAGTCGACCCACTGGGCGATCGTACTACCGATATCGATGTTGCCCGCACCGGGTGCCTTCTTCACCGTCAGCTTGACCGTATTGATTGTGCTACTGTCTTGTTGAATCTCTTCACCGACAGCGTTGACGAGCTGCAGTCGGTTCGTCACTTGGTCACTGCTCTGTTGTCCGGTTTCCTCGGCGCTGCTCTGGAGGAAGCCAGCCGTGTTGATCAGGACGCCCGCAGCGATTGCCGCCACCAGCACCATCGCGATGAACACGATCAGGGTGCCGATACCGACCTGCCCGCGGTCGTCGTCGTTCGTTAGTTCCGTTAGCATTGTTAATCCGGGTCTGTCTGACCCTATGCAACCGTTCTTTTCGTCAGTAATAATACCTCCCCCCAAATTATACTACTTGATAATAGATCGCTGAGGGCCTGAGGAGTTGCTTCGACAGAAGAACACCTATAGTTAGGTCTGAAGAAGATAACTGAGCTACGTCGCATCTAAGAATCAGATTTAATTGCTTCTATAGGTCGGTATCAGCGATGGAAATAGCTGGTTGTCTTGTGTGTGGCCGAGAGGTATCGTGTTGCGTGCAAGCTGGTGCGGTCTAACGAAAATAGACGGTGAAACCGGAATCAGCAGAGAGAGGTCAGGCACAGAGAAATCCGCTCACAGGCAAGGCGGTCAGCTGATACGGCCGGGACACTCACTCGTACGTGACGAGACTGTACATCACGAACAGATAGCCGAACGTCGTCAACCCACTGTTGACTAGCAACAACGACCGTACGCCCTCGAAGTCGTTGATGAACGCGCTAATCATCGTCGCGGCCGCGCCCGCGATTGCAAGCGAAAATCCCACCGAGAGGTGAAGCATCGCCTGCCGGGATGTCTGGACGTACGCCCGCATGGCCATCCCAACCATTGTCAGTCCGGCCACGACGAACACCAGCGTCGATATGGCATAGAGAAGTTCTATCATCAGCACTGTACAGGGCTACAGCGAACCCGTTATTAAATCCACGCTCGAAAATATCTTTCGTGATAACGCCGACAAGAGGCGTTCTACCGCTCAGATAGAGTCCGCCACGCCTCGTCGAGTTTGTTAGTCACTTCCGACCGCTCTTCGATGTGGACAGTCAGTTCGTCGTCGAAATCGACCCGGACCTCGTCCACGTTCCGCCGATACACCTTGATACGTCGGCGGTCGTCAGAGAGGATGTTGTCGTGTAGTTCCAGGAGGTCGTGTTCGGTCAGTTCGTCGATGCGTCGGTAACACGTCGCGATGGGGATTCCGAGTTCGTCGCTGAGTTCCTGTGCGGAGACCGGTTCGTCCGTCGCGTCGAGGATTTCGGCACTGTATTTATTGCCAAGCGTCTGAAGAATCTCCCCTGAATCCATCGTTATCAAATAATAAATTCAGTCGATAATAAAGCTATCGCCTGTGATATCGACTGAAAGGAGACAAACACGCACTACAGGGGACTCGTGCGAAAACAGCGGCCTGTGCCGCTGTATCCATCGTTCTACCGAGTAATAATGGCTCTATTGTATCGCTAAATTGGTGATTCTTCCTCGCTCATCATCGAGAAGGCGCTGGCGTTCTGGTGGACGTCGATACCGCCGCGGTCGATCTCCATCGGATAGATGTCCGTCTCGATGTTTTGCTTTCGCATCTTGGCGACCCAGACGTATCTGTTCACACCGGTATCAGTCGGCGTCTGGATAAGGTAGATGTTGCCGTCGGTCAGATAGTTCTCCAGCCCGATCTCGGTGTCCGGGAAGACGGCCCCCTGTTCGTTGGTCATCAGCGTCGTGAGACCGCTGTCGCTGAGGATGTCGGTGAACTTCAGGAGATACGTCCGCTTCTCCTTCTCGTTTTCGAAGAACAGTTCGAACATGGCGAGTGAGTCAAGCACCAACCGGTCGTAGTCGCCGTCTTCGAGCTCATCCAGGAGAATATCCAGTGAGGACGTGAAGTCGTTCTCGCGCAGGAGTACCTGCTTGTCGTACACCTTGATGTCGCCGTTGTCGACGTGATCCTGCCAGTTTTCGAAGCCGATGGATTCGGCGGCCTCTCGGAGGTCCGACGCGTCTTCCTCGAAGGAGAGATAGATGCCCTTCTCGTCGTATTTTTCGACGCCGTTGTAGATGTACTGGAGACAGAGGATCGATTTTCCGGCACCGGGGTTACCGCTCACCAGTGTCGTTGAGTTCTTCACAATACCGCCGTTCAGAATGTCGTCGAGGCCCTCGATCCCCGTTTTGGTTTGCTCAATCATAGTTTCGGAAGGAACTGGAAGTTGATTAGATACTTCTCTGTCGGGAATGTTAAAAAGTCTTGCTGGTGTGTCGCTAAACAAACCGGAATCAGTCACCAGCGTGGACGATGGCGGGGTCCACCCAGATAACAAAACTGTCATCTCGCTTGATCACGCCCCGGATTGAGCCGGCGTCGTTCGCGGGGGACCGGTCGACCTGCTCCGGCGTGATCTGGACTACCTGATACACCTCGTCGACGAGCCAGCCGGCCGCACCCTGTTCCTCGACGATCTCCGGGTCGAAGACGATGATGCGCTTCTCTTCGCCCTCGTCCTCGATACCGAAAACGACCTTGGGGTCGACGATTGATGTCGTGCGCCCGCGAAGGTCCATGACGCCACGGACGTGCGGCGGGGCGTTCGGGACGGACGTGAGTTCGCCGATATCGACGATCTCAGTCACGTAGTCGATACTCACGCAGTACGTTTCCGAGCCGAGCTGGAACTCGAGTACCTGGCCGGTGGTGGCTGACTGTGCTGCCATTGCGGTTCTTATCCAAACTGTCGCGGACAGGGGCGCATAAAGGTGCCTGCTGGGCTATCAACTTTGATTACGTGGGCGGAGTATTTATTTCGGGGCCGGACGGGATTTGGAAGTAGGTATGAGGATGTCTCGTTCGCCGATGTCTCCTGTCCGACGGGAGCGTTGGTGATATGGCAGATGGTGTCCGCGCCGTGGTCGCAGACGACTCTCACTTCATGCGGAGTGTCATCTCTGATATCCTCAGTGATGGCGGTATCGACGTCGTCGCGCAGGCGCGTGACGGCGAGGAGGCAGTGTCAGCTGTTATCGAACACAAACCGGACGTCGTGACGATGGACGTCGAGATGCCAGTAATGAACGGCATCGAGGCGACGGAGCGCATCATGGCGGAGTCTCCGACACCGGTGTTGATGCTGTCGGCCCACACCGACGAAAACGCCGATGTGACGTTCGAGGCGCTCGATAAGGGTGCGGTCGACTTCTTCACCAAGCCCGGTGGCGAGGTATCGATGGAGATGTCACGCCTGAAAGACCAGTTGGTCGAGATGGTCAGCTCCGTCGCGGCGGTCGATGTCGGCGCGACACACAGCCACGGCGGGACAAGCAGCGATAGCGGAGCGGGCTCACCAACAACCGGCGGTTCAGCCACTGACCGGAGGACAACCGGAGGCTCGTCGAGTCAGACGACCTACGTTGCGAACCCGACGCTCGTCATCGGCTCTTCGACCGGCGGCCCGAAGATGGTGGAACAGGTAATGGAAAGTCTCCCCATCGAGGCCGACCTCCGGGTGCTCATCATCCAGCACATGCCGGAGGGGTTCACCGGCCGGTTCGCCGAGCGGATCAACACGCGAAGTGATTACGAGGTCCGGGAGGCCACAGACGGGGCGCGCATCGGCGGCGGCGAGGGACTCGTCGCTGCCGGCGACCGGCACATGGAGGTCAAGAACTACCGGAACGGCCGACTGCGTACGAAGCTGACACAGGACGAACCGGTCAACAGCGTCCGGCCGGCCGTCGACGTGACGATGCGAACGGCCGCGGAGACAATCGACGACCCGCTCGTCGGACTCATCCTCACTGGGATGGGCGAAGACGGCGCAGACGGGATTCGGCGGATCAAGCAAGCCGGTGGCAAGACCATCGCACAGGACGAGGCCACGTCCGCGGTGTACGGCATGCCAAAGCGCGCCGCCGAGACGGGCTGTGTGGACACTGTCTTGCCTATCGACGACATTGCGGACGGCATTATCGACACGATTACCACTGAGGTGACCTGACAATGGACGACCAGTATTTAGACGCATTCATCCGTGAAAGTGAAGAAGCGATTACCGAACTCAACAACTCGCTGCTCGAACTCGAGTCCGACCCCTCCAACACGGAGGCGATGGATTCGATCTTCCGGACAGCCCACACGCTGAAGGGGAACTTCGGAGCGATGGGTTTCGACAACGCAGCGAACCTCGCGCACGCGATGGAGGACCTGCTCGACGAGATGCGCCAGGGCGAGATGGAGGTCACGCCGGACCTGATGGATCTCGTCTTCGCCGGCGTCGACAAGATCGAGGTCATCGTCGGGGAGATCGAAGAGCACGGCGAATCGGGGACGGAGACCGACGAGATGGTCGAAGAGCTCCGCGCCGTCCTCGAAGAAGGGGCCGCCGCCGCGGGCGACACCGAAACGACAGACAACGGTGGCTCCTCGGACAGCGACGAGTCGCTCTCCGCGGATGCCAGCGTCAGCGATGCCGACATCGACGCCGACGCTGTCAACGAGCGAGTCCTGCAGGCCGAAATCAGCGTCGGGGAGTCTGACATGCTCGGCGTCGACTCGATGCTTGCCGTCGAGTCCATCGAGGGGCGGTTCGACATTCTCGATTCGAGTCCGAGCCGTGCCGATATCGAGGACGGCGAGTTCGAGGACACGTTCGTCCTGTATCTCGACGGCCCCGACGCGGCCACCGTCGACGCCGAACTGGGAACGACTGGGAAGGTCGACAGCTTCGACGTGACCGACGTGACCGACGCGCTAGCGACCGGGGACGCCGCCGCAGTCGCCGCTGCCGGGTCGGATGCTGAGCCGAGCGCGGACCCGGAGCCGGACAACGAGGAGGAACACAGCGTCGACGAGATCAAGTCCGTGCGCGTCGACGTGGACCAGCTCGACGACCTCCACGGGCTCGTCGAGCAACTGGTCACGAGCCGAATCAAGCTCCGGCGTGGTGTCGAGAAAGACGACCTCGACTCCACTGGCGAGACGCTGAACGAACTGGACAAGATCACGGCGAACCTCCAGAACACGGTGATGGATATGCGGCTCATCCCGCTGAAGAAGGTCGTCGGGAAGTTCCCGCGGCTCGTCCGGGACCTCGCGCGCGAACTCGACAAGGACATCGAGTTCGAGATCGAGGGCGAGGACATCGAACTCGACCGGACCATCCTCACCGAGATCTCGGACCCGCTGATGCACATCCTCCGGAACGCCGTCGACCACGGCATCGAGTCGCCCGAGGAGCGAGAACAGGCAGGCAAGGACCCGACGGGCCACATCACGCTCCGGGCCTCCCGCGAGCGCGACCACGTCATCATCGAAGTCGAAGACGACGGGGCCGGGCTCGACGTGAGTGGAATCAGGGAGAAGGCCGTCGAAAAGGGCGTCCGCTCGCCCGAGGAACTGGACGCGATGGACGACTCCGCGGTGTACGACCTCGTGTTCCACCCCGGCTTCTCGACGGCCGACGAAGTGACTGACACCAGCGGGCGCGGCGTCGGCATGGACGTCGTCCACGACACGGTCTCCCAGCTCGACGGGTCGGTCAGCGTCGACTCCGAACCGGGCGAGGGAACGACGGTCTCGCTGCGCCTGCCGGTGACGATGGCTATCGTCAAAGTGCTGTTCGTCAAGGTCGGCGGCGAGGAGTACGGCGTCCCGATCAAGAACGTCGACGAGATTACCGGAACAGAGGAGGCGAAGCAGGTCAACGGCCAGGAAGTCATCAAGCACAACGACGAGATCTACCCGGTCATCCACCTCGACGACACCTTCGACATCGAGGGCGAGACGGCAAACGGCGACGGGATGCTCGTCCGCATCCGCGAGTCCGAACGCCAGGTCGCGCTCCACTGTGACTCGGTCAACAGCCAGGAGGAGGTCGTCGTCAAGCCCCTGGAGGGTATCCTCTCGGGAACACCCGGCCTCTCGGGCACGGCCGTTCTCGGCGACGGGAACATCGTCCACATCCTCGACGTGGTGACGCTATGAACAAAGGTAGCGAGCGCACCTTCAACGACCTCGTGGAGTTCATCGGCGAGGAGATGGACTTCGAGTCGGGCTTTTACAACGACTCGTATCTCGACCGCCGCATCACCGCGCGGATGCGCCGGACCGACACCGAGGACTACCAGTCCTACCAGCGACTGCTGGAGCGCGACGACGGCGAGCGCGAGGAACTGCTCGATTCGCTGTCGATCAACGTCACCAGTTTCTTCCGGAACCCGGACGCCTGGGAGCGATTGCGGCCGGTCCTCCGGGACCTCACGGAGAACAACCGTCGCGTCAGGCTCTGGTCGGCCCCGAGTGCCGACGGCCGCGAGCCGTATTCGGCGGCGATGCTGGCACTCGACGACCCCGAGATCGACGCCCGGCGGGTCGAGATCACGGCGACGGACATCAACGCCGACATCCTCGAAGAAGCCCGAAAGGGTACCTACGCGACCTCCCAGACGACCGACATCGCAGACGAGCTGGAGCCGCTGGACGATTACACGAAGTACATCGAGCAGGACGGCAACACGTTTGAGGTCCGGGACCGGGTCAAAGAGATGGTCACGTTCGAGCAACACGACCTCATCCGGGGCGACCCCAAGCGCGATTTCGATCTGGTGTTCTGCCGGAACCTCCTCATCTACATCGACTCGGAGTTCAAGGTCCCCATCTTCGAGACGATCCGCGGGTCGCTCCGCGAGGGCGGATATCTCATGATCGGCATGACCGAGACGCTGCCCGCGGAGTGTCGGGACTCCTTCGAAGCGGTCGACAAACGACACCGCATCTACCGGCGTGTGTAGCGACCAATGAGCCTCTACGAACTGGAACGGGACGGCAAGGCACAGGAACTCATCCGCCTCCTCAGGGAAAGCGACAACGAGCGGGTCAAGACCCGCGCCGCGGAGCTACTGGGGAACTTCGACGACCATGACGACCGGCGCGACGTGGTCAACGCGCTCGTGGACGCGGCCCAGAGCGACAGCGACGCGATCACCGGCGCGGCTATCGACTCGCTGGACGAACTCGGCGACGACGCCATCACGCAACTCATCGGGGGAATGGCCGGCGTCGACCTCGAAGACGACGCCGCAGACTGGGTGAAGGCGAAGGCGTACATGCAGGTGCTTGACGCCGATGTGCCCGAACTCAGGATGGCGGCCGCGAACGGCCTCGGAAACTTAGACCAGGCCGACGCGGTCCCGAAGCTCGCAGAGCGCTTCGAGGACCCGGACCCACGAGTGCGGGCGCGAGCGGCCCGGTCAGCCGGGAAGATCGGCGACTCGCGGGCGACGAACCCGCTCGAAAACGTCCTGTCGGACCCCAAAGCCGCCGTCAGGCGCGAGGCAGCGGACGCGCTGGGGAACATCGGGAACCGGCAGGCGCTCCAAGCGCTGTTGCCGCTGTACGAGGACGACGACGAGCGGGTCCGGCGTATCGCCGTCGGCGCGTTCGGGAACTTCGGCAACGACCGGCCGGTGGACTACCTCATCGAAGCCCTCTCAGACGAGTCGGCCGCCGTGCGGCGGACGGCCGTCTACTCGCTGATCGAACTGCTGTCGAACGTCCCGACCGACCAGAGCCACGAGATCCGCGACACCGTCGTCGAGAAGCTCTCGAACACGGACGACCGGAGCGTCGTCGTGCCGCTGGTCGAAATTCTCGAAGAGAGCACGCAGTCGGCCCAGCGGCGCAACACCGCCTGGATGCTCGGCCGGGTCACCAGTCAGGAGGAGCGGGACCGCGTCATCGAATCGCTGGTCGACGCGCTCGGCGACGACGACCAGATGCTCCGGCAGTTCGCCGCGACCAGCCTCGCCGAACTCGGCGACGACGACAACATGGTCGAGCGGCGACTACTCAAAATTGTCCAGGACGACGGCGTCGACCCCAACGTTCGTGGCCAGGCCATCTTCACCCTCGGGAAAGTCGGCGGCGAGCGGTCCCGGAAGACGCTGGATAAGCTCATTGACGAAACCGAACACGACGTGGTCAGGAAGAAGGCGTTCTCGGCTATCTCGAAGCTCGGTGGCCGCGGATGAGTCAGCCGAGTGGATTAAGACGCGGCGGGGCGTACACCAGAGCGATAGCTGGCTAACCGATGAGCGACGGAGAACACGCACTGGTCGATACGAAGGGGAAGTTCGTCCAGGTCGTCTCGGACGGGCGCAAGCGAAACGACATCGAGTGGCTACCCGGTCGGATACTCCTCTCGAACAAGCGTCTCGTCCTCGCAACCAACGACGGCAAGCGGACCATCCCACTGTCGAAAGTCAGCAGCGTCACGGCCAGCCAGATGAACCAGCCCCTCGCACAGGTGGACAGCTACATCAAGGTGCAGGCCGGCCGGAACGTGACGCTCATCTCGGCGAAAAAGGCCGAGGAGTTCCAGGAGAAACTCTACAGCACGCTGCTCGACCAGACCGTCGTCCTCGTCAACCATCCCGCAGTCAAGGGTGGTGTCGTTCAGGACGGCGGCTGGGAGAAGGGGCGACTCAAACTCGACGGCGACTGCATCAATCTGGCCATCGCCAGCGGTACGTTCGTCGAACTTGACATCGACGACGTGGGGACCGTCGAGAGCAAGGAAAAGACGATTCGGGGCGACGAGCGACCGTTGCTGGAGGTCGAACACACCATCGAAGGGACCAGCGTCGAGACTCACATTTCGGGGACGCCACGTCACGTCTCGCTCATCGAGGGACTCGTCCGGCAAGGTGAGCAGCGCAACATCGCCGACGACGTGGACCTCTCGGATAAGGAGACGCAGGTGCTGATGGCGCTGTACTCCGGCATCTCGCCGTTCAAGATTCCGGACTTCGTCGATATGGAAATAGAGGAAGTCGAAGCCGTGTACGACCGGTTGATGGAAGCCGATATCCTCGAACCGGTCCGGACACGCCGGGAGGTCCAGCTTGAGGCCCGCGGCCGCTCAATCGCGAGCGATGCGATGGCTGACCAGTAACCGTGACGCTGAGACGGTGCGACCGGGACGGACGGTTCGACGCGTTTTTGAAGCGCGGTTGATTGAGAACAGGTATGGCAGAATTCACGGTCGCCGTCTCCGATCCGGAGGACGGCCACACCTACCAGATCGACGTCGACGGACAGGACGCAAACCGCTTCATCGGCCGCGAGCTCGGCGACGAGGTCGACGGCGGCGCTGTCGGCCTCGATGGCTACACGCTCGAACTGACCGGCGGGTCGGACACCTCGGGCCGACCGATGCGACCCGACGTTCGCGGCGTCATGACGAAAGAAATCATGTCCGACGGCGGCGTCGGCTTCAAACCGACCACCGACGGCGAGCGCAAGCGCATCACCGTCCGCGGCCGCGAGGTCAGCGACGACACGCGCCAGATCAACGCGAAGATCACGGCCCGCGGCAGCGACGACGTGGCCGAACTCCTCGGCGACGACGACGAGTAAGTCAGTGCCGGACCGCGTTCCCAGTGACCACGAAACCGTCGAGACGCATCGCGTTCCCGTCGAGTCGGTCGGCCGAACCGACCGACCCCGGGTCGTGCTCCCGGACGAACTCGATTTCGACGACGGCGACACCGTCCGCCTCGCGCTGGACGGCGACCGGTACCACGCCGTCGTCGAGACGAATCTCGACGGCGAGCCGGTGCTCTCACACGTCGCCGACAACCGCCGACTGGCCCGCGAACGGGACGGGACGAACCGCCTCGCGGAGTGGGTCGCCGACGGCGAAGTCTCGCTCGGCGGGTCAGCACATCTCGACGTGGTAACCGACGGAACCGAGTACGGCCTCCGAACGCCGGGCAAGCGCGTCGTCTATACGGCGACCGGCGGGCCGGACGCCTCGCTGTCAGATATTGCTCGAAACCTCGACAACTGACGCCGTTAGCCCCCGTTCTCCCGAATGAAGCCGATTTTTGCTGCTGATACTCGCGCGAAACGCTCAATATCAGTGCTGCTGTACATCGGGTAACGGACGAATGTCGGAATCAGTGATCGCGGATTTCGTCGGCAAATTCAACTCCGAAGTGGCCGGTCGGGGCGACCCTATCAGGGGTCGGATCGTCCTCTCGCAAAAGCGGCTGGTACTGGCCGCAAGCGAGGACGACAAGCTGACGATCCCGCTGGACTCGATTTTCGACATTGCCATCGGGCAGGTCCCGCCCGACCTGGGCGATTTCTTCGACTCGACGGTGACGATCGCCTTCGAACACAGGGGGAAGCGGCTCGTCGCAGCCATCGAGGCTGGCGACGAGAAGATCGAGAAGTTCGGGACAGTGCTGTTCAAGGCTGTCATCAACGGCACCGAAACGACGGTCAAAGAGCGCGCCCGCGTCGGTGGCCGCGTCACCGACGAGTCGTTCAAGACTGCGAAGCTCTTTCTCACACCCGGTAACGTCGAGTTCCGACGCAAGGACGGATCGTTCAACGTCGATCTCAAAACGGTGTCAGACTTCGACCGGAACACGCGGGAGATCAACGGCACGGGCCGGCCGGTGCTGACAGTCCGGCACATGAAAGACGGGACAGCCATGACGACGCTGGCCGCGATGGCTTCGAGTCGAAAGATGTCGATCCTCGGGCGCTATCTCCGCCGCGAGTACGCCGAGCTCATGGAGGAGCTCAAAAACGTCGAGCTCACCAAGGACAAGAAGGAGGTGCTGGTCGCCATGTACTCGACCGGCGACATGGACGGGATGCCGCTGGCGAGCATTCTCGGCAAGGACTCCTCACAGGTGTCGATGATTCTCCAGGACCTCGCCGAGGACGGCCTCGTTCAGGACGCGTCCGACGGGCCGACGCTCACGCCGACTGGCAAGGTCGTCGCCAGCCGCCATCTCGAAGACGTCAACGCCTGATACGGATTGTTGTAGATTATTTCCGGATAGTGCCGATCACGGGGTCGACACATACCGGTAAATCGCTACAACAATCCGTATGAGACGGATTGTCTACCCGTTTACTCCTCGGCCGCGACAATCGTACTGACTCTGGCATTCTCTTTGAGCTGTAGCCCCGCGCCGCCGACCGATAGCGGCACGCGCGGGAGCGCGTCGACGTGCAGTGTCGGGTGCGTCGCGCCGCGTTCGAGCAGTTCCGTCCGCGGCTGGAGCGTCACCGTCGCCGCGCCGGTCAGCGATTCGTTGTACTCGACGAGATACTGGCCGGCCCGCAGCGTCCACCACTCGTAGTCGTCGTCCGGATTCCGCTTCTCGCTCGAATGGGGTGTGACGCCGGCCGCGTCGAGTTCGCCGCCGCCGAAGTCGATCCGCCCCGGCTCGACGACCTCGTACACTTCGCCGACGGTGAGGTCGAACCCCGGGCTGTCGGTCTGGGTCGGTTCGTGGACGATATCCGTGACGTACTCGCCGAAGTCGGTCATGGACGACGATACCAGGCGAGTGAGCCTAAAAGTGAGGCTGGAAGGGGCGGCGACACAGCGCGTCTCGTTCCCGAGCGGAACGCGGCACTTTTGCCCGGCGAGTGACTCTCCCCCTGCATGACCAAACACACGGAGTTTCTGGCGGGCGAGCGGCCTGAAGACGTGCTCTTCTTCCTGCACGAGGACGCCGTCTCGAACCCCGGCGCGCTGGCCGAGTACGCAGACGAAGTCGAGGACGGCCACGTCCTCGTCCTGCCGGGCGACGACGGCCGCAGCGCGTTCCAGTCGGCGACGGGCATCGACCCGATGGGACTGGCTCAGCAGGCGATGGGAACCGAGGGCGACATCGACGACGACCTGACCGACGCGGTCTGTCCGATCGCCGAGGAGGAGCCGGAGAGCGACCACACGACCCGATTCGTCTTCGCCTTCGCCGAGGAACAGAACGAGGACGTAGGCGGGCTCTACGCCGAGGGAGACGTGGTCCACGCCTACGCAGTCTGTGCCTGTGGAGAACGGTACAGCGACAAGTGGGTCGTCGGGGAGTAGTCCCCGGGCCTACAGCAGGAACGGTTCGGCAAGTCTGACAAGCAGTGCCTTCGGCAGGCCCGTCACGGGGCCGCCATCGTGTGAGTACGACACCCCGACCTCATTGCGGGTGACGCCGTGCCGGAGGTGCTGGATGCCGTCAATCATGAACCAGCAGCCGAGAAGCGCCCCGGGGACGACGACCCACGTTAGGCCGGCGGCCGCGACCGTGTACGCCACGAAGCCGAACACGAGGAGCCCGAACACCATGTGGTCGGCGTAGTCGCCGACAGTGGCCTGGGCGGCGTCGGCGACGAGCCAGACACAGAAGGCGAGCGCCGCTGCGACCGCAGCATACCGTACCGAGCCGTCGAGGACGTACAGCGTCACGCCGACGGCAACGGCGCTTCCGAGTCGCCGTCGCACAGCTGTTTCGCGCGCGATTCGCGTGTGGAGGGACTCGGACATCACCCGGCAGTGACGGGGGAGAGATAAATCAACGTTGTGTCAGGGGGCGAGATACCGTTCAGTTCGTTCACGGGCCCGCCTATCGGTCGGTATCGACGCCTTCCGCTTCTTCCTCGGGCAGCCGTCGGAAGGCGTCTACGATAGCCTGTTTCGCCACGGCCCCTTGCGTCGTCCAGTGGTGGGCGTAGTCCATCATGTCGTCGTAGATGTCGGGCTTGCAGCCCGCCGCCTTCGGGTGGCCGCCGCCGTTGACCTGCTGGGCGACCTCGTGGGCGCGCTCGAAGTTATCCGTCCCACGAATCGAGGCGGAGCCGGCGGGCTTGACGATGACGGCGGCGTCAGCGCCCTGCTCGCGCAGCGCCTCGGCGACCTCGTTCTGTGAGCAGCGGCCGTAGGTGACGCCGACCGTCCACTCGCCGACGTCGCGGAGTTCGGCCCGCTCGACGGCCTTCTCGATGAGCGCCTCCTTCTCGACGCGCTTCTCGTCGAGGAACTCGTGGAACTCCGGCGAGAGGTCGGGGCCGTGGTCGCGAACCGCCTCGATGTACTCCTCGGGTTCGCTCCAGTACGAGAGGTCCGCGAGGTCGTCGCTTCGGGGGTCGTCGCGGATCCAGAGGTCGTGGTCGCGGGTGACGGCGGCGAGGTCGGCCCACTGCTCGTCGAAGTCGTAGTCGAGTTCCGACAGCGCCACGTCAGCGGTACACACTTCCTCACTATCTCCGACGGTGCGCTCGACGCCGGCCGCGTCCACGTCGGCGGCGAGGTCGTCGGGCCACTGGTGGTGGTCGAACCAGACGACGCGTTCGACGCGCTCGATCAGCGAATCGAGGGGCGCGATGTCGGATTCGCGGTCGGGACAGAGGTCACAGATGAAGACGGTCGCGTCGGGGTCGGCGTACTCGGCGGTCCATTCGAGCGCTTCGGTGAGTTCGTGTGGGCCGGCAGGCAGCAGTGCGCCTTCTCCGTGGGCCTCGCGAATCAGTGCGGTACAGGCCAGTCCGTCTGCGTCCGGGTCGGCGATAACAATGACACCGGCGTCGTCCAGCGTCTCGGCGGCTTCCGCTTCGGCTTGCTCTTCCTCGTAGGAATCCGGGATAAAGAACCCCTCGCCGGGGAGTACGGATTTGCGGCCGATAGAGAGACGGTCGTCGTCGATGAGCCAATCGTCCATGCCCCAGCAAGCGGGCGGGGCGTCAAGAAGCCGTCGGGTTCCGTTACACGTCCTCGCGCTCGGGGTTTGGCTCGCCTTCGAGCTGGCGGACCGTCAGCACCGGCATGGGGGCCTCCCGGATGAGTTCCTCGGCGACGCTTCCCAGCAGGAATCCATGTTCGCCGTGGCGGCCCCGAGTCCCGCTGACGATGACATCGGCGTCGTGTTCCGCCGCGTACTTGCAGATTTCGTCGGCCGGGTCACCCTCCCGGACGGCAGTGACGAGCTCCTCGTCTGCCTCGGCGTCGGCGGCCTCCAGAATGAACGAGAGGGCGCGGCCGCCAGTGGTCGCCAGCGCGCGCTCCAGCGCCTCGCGAACCTCTTCGGGAGTCGTCTCAACCTCGCCGGTGTCGACGACGTACAGCCCGTGGACAGTTGCGTCGAAGCGCGCTGCCAGGTCCAGCGCCGCTTCGACGGCCCGCTCTGCGCTGCCGGAGCCGTCCGTGGCGATGACCACCGTATCGAACATACACCACGCATCGAAGCCGCGACTAAATACACTGTTGGTCACGGCGAGGGACGCTCCGGATGACGCCACGGGGTCGGCACGAACCTCGGTGGATTTTTGCCGGCCGGGGCCGCACTGGCGAGTGATGGACATCGACCTCGTACTCGCGCCGGTCGACGGCAGCGACCAGTCGGAACGAGCGGCCGAGTACGCGATCGCCGTCGCGGAGCGGTACGACGCCGATCTCCACCTGCTGTTCGTCATCGACGAACGGCTCCACCAGGATATCGACAGCGGCGACGTGAGCGCAACCGCGATCGCCGAGGAGCATCGAGCGTTCACCGAGAGCATCCGGGAACGGTTCCGCGACGTCCACGACGGCACGTTCGAAACGTCGTCCGCGACCGCGTTCTCCGAGACACGACTGATGCAGACACCGGGGAGCGTCGTCCTCGACGTGGCGGAGGACGTCGACGCGGATTTCATCGTCGTCCCGCGCGAGGAGAGAAGCGAGGGCGAAGAGGCCGTCGGGCGCGCGGCGATCTACGTCATCGAGTACGCCAGCCAGCCGGTGCTCACCGTTTAGAGACGGATCGCCATCTCTATCTCGAAGCTCTCGGCGCTACTGATCTCGAAGCCGACCTTCTCGTACAGCGATATCGCCGGGTCGTTCCACCGCTCGACGGTGAGCCAGACGTGGTCGATACCCTCGGCCTGGCCGTGACCCAGCAGCGTCTCGACCAGCGCCGTCCCGATACCAGCGCCCTGGTAGGCCTGTAGCACGAAGATAGCGAGTTCGTGCTCGTCCTCGTTGTCCGGGACCAGCGTCGCGTGGCCGGCGACAGTGTCGTCGTGTTTGGCGACGACGTTGACACAGTCGCCGTCGAGGATCGTTTCGAGCCACTCGCGGATCGCTTCCTCTTTGACCGGCGGGATGCCTTGCGCACGGTCGGCGGGGTCGAAGTCGAGATACATCTCGACGAGGCTCTCCGTGTCGGCAACGTCGGCGGGGACGACGTCGATGGGACGGTCCTTGCGGTCGGTGATCGTCCGCGGCGGCTGTGGGAACTCTTCGGCGGGTTCGTCTGGGTACGTTCGAGTCATCGGATGAGAGTCACTGGCGTCTGTGCGTTCAGCAGGACGAACTCGACGATGGGGCCGAGCTGTATCTTCCCGAGCGGCGAGCGGCCGCCACCGCCGAGGACGATCCTATCGAACTCCTCGCTCTCGGCGATGTTCACCAGCTCGCTGCCCGGCGAGGTGCCTTCGACGTGGCGGATCGGCGGCTCGAGCCCGCTTTCGTCGATATACTCCTGTATCCGCTGCCGGACCGTTTCGAGGTCGGCGTCGATGTCGCCGTTTTCGAAGACAGCGACGGTCAGCTCGTCGCCTGTTTCCGATACGCGTTCGAGTGTCTCGGTCAGTGCCTGGTAGGACAGTTCGCTGCCCCCGACACCGAGCAGTATTTTCATAGTCGGGCCATGCATGGGAGCGGTAAAAAAGCCACCCGGCTGAACTGTCGGTTGGAGACAATGACAGCGGGGCGGCGGCGATACCCTTTTTCACCGCGGGCACGCATTCCCGGCTATGACTGAGGGCGCACCGCCGGACGAGACGGACGTCGAGGCGGCAGACGACGGTTCGGCCGGCCACCAGCCGGACGACCCGGCGGCCGCGGATGACGGGGCCGACGACGGCGAGACCACGGAAAGCGGCCCGCCGACTCGGCCACCGAGGGGACAGCACCGGCCGAGCCAACCAGCGGGACAGCGGTTTCTGAAGCCAGTGACGTCCCGTCCGACGTACAAAAGTACGACCGCTTCAAGAAAATCGAGGGCGGGACCTACGACCGCGCGAACGATTTCCTCCGGGACCGGACGTACATTACCGCCCGCGAGTGGGCCATCGCCCGCCTCTGTGCCGACTTCCGGACCGAAACGGGCGTCGAGATGACGAAGATCGGGGAGAACCTGCCCGAACTCGTCCCGTTCATGACGGACACGTACACGCCACAGGCGGTCAATCAGGCCCGCGCTGCCTTCGAGGACAAGGTCCGGAAGGCCGGGGCAACCTTCCTCTACGGCGCGATGTGTGACTTCTTCACCGCCGAGGATCTCGACGACGTGATGTACGAGGCCACCGAAGTCGCGAAGTTCCTCCTCGAAGTCGAGGGCGTCGACCTCGCCGTCGAGGACGAGATGGAGGCCGAAGACCGGATTTCCTCAGTGATGCGGGAGGTCCGCGAGCAGTCCGCGGCGCTGCGACACGACGAGGTGTGTTGTCCGGAGTGTGGGAATGAATTCCAGGTCGACGAGTAGACACGGCTGAGATGGACGACATCGGCCCCGACACACAGCCGTCGATGTCGGTCCACGAAGCGACACAGAAAGTGCTGCGGACTGATCTGACGATTGGCATCGGCGGGGCGGTGCTTGGCTACGCGGAGGCGGGGACAGCACTGGTCGACGTACTGGCGGTGGTTGTCGGGTTCGGACTCCTGACGGGGATCACGGTAGCTGTCGTCGAACACGACGCGGTCCCGGGCGTCTACCCGGAGGTCGCCGCACTGGCGGCGTTCATCGTGCTGTCCGGGGCTGTCGCCGGCCTCGTGACGCTTTCCGAGGCGTCGGTGACGCTCGTACTCGCGGCCGTTCTCTCGGGCTTCGGTATCGGTGTCATCGCCAACCGGGCACTCTACGGTCTCGTCTTCGACGTGCCGGCATACCGGCTGACCCGAGTCCGAGAGACCTCGTAGCTAAGCGGTCTGTGACCCGTCTGGAACCAGATTTCACTCGGGGAAGAACGGTTCAGGGTCCTCGTGGGTGACGGTGACAACCTCGTCGTCGGTGAGAGGTCGGATATGTGAGTACAGTCCGTGGTCGGCGGCGACCTGCGAGAGGTCCGCGCGGTCGGTCTTGTCGTAGTACAGCGGCACGAGCACGGCGAGGTCGTCGCCACATTCCAGCGCGACGAGCAGGAACACCATCCCGTCGTCGGTCGCCCGGAACACCTCGCTGCGCTCGACGGTGCGGTCTTCGAGTGCGTCGGCGACCCGCCGGAACTCGTCGCCGGGGACCACAACATCGAAACCGAGCCGCCGGGTCTCCGGCTCGTACTCGCCGGTCTGTTCAGCCATCGTTCGCGGCTCGCCGGTCAGTACCGCCACGTCTCCGGGGTGGAGTTCGATAGCCTCGCGCCCGTTGTCGCGGTACTGTGTCGCCGTGGCCGCCATGTCCTCGATGACCTGCTCCCAGTGACCGACGACACGGTCGAAGGGGTTAGACTCGGGGTCGACAGGGTCGTTCATACGTCGAGTGTGGCGGCGGCCGGGATAAATTGTTGGTGGGCCAGTGGCACAACAGTTTTACTGGTATTTTGAGAAGAAGGCGACAGATGCGCGACCTCTTAACATTATCTGACCTCCGAACCCAGTTCGAGACGGACCGCGGCACCGTCAAAGCCGTCGACGGCATCGACCTCACTGTCAGGGAGGGCGAAACCGTCGGTCTGGTTGGCGAGTCGGGATCAGGGAAATCCGTCACAGCGTTATCGGCAATGGACATCGTCGACGAGCCCGGACACATCGCCGGCGGGGAGATCCGGTTCGGCGCGCTTGAGACAGTCACACGGCTGTCTCGGCAGTATCCGAAGGCAGTACGGACGGCCGACAGCGACAGCGGTTTCATCACCATCGACGCGGCGACGGTCGACCGGAACCGTGTCCCCGACTCGGTTTCGACGACGGCTGACGACAGGACGCTCGCCGAGCAGTTCATTCGGAAAGCTCCGAAAAAGGCCCTTCCGGAGGGCGGCGACGCGCCCGTCACGATCACCGACGGCTACGTCGACCTGACGGCAGCCCCGGAGCGGGTGATGCGGGACATCCGCGGCGGCGATATGGGGATGATCTTCCAGGACCCGATGACATCGCTGAACCCCGCGATAACGGTCGGCGAGCAGGTCGCGGAGAGCCTGCGCCTCCACCGCTACGGGAGCAAGCGGAACGACTCGTGGTTCAACGCCGTCCGGGAGATTACGCCCTCGCTCAGCCGGGGCAGCGAGATGGACGAGGAGATCCGGTCGGACGTTATCTCGCTGCTGGAAGAGGTCGGAATCCCGGAGCCGGCCGACCGCGTCGACGAGTACCCCCACGAGTTCTCCGGCGGGATGCGCCAGCGCGTCCTCATCGCCATCGCGCTGGCGTGCCGCCCGAAGCTGCTCGTCGCCGACGAGCCGACGACGGCGCTCGACGTGACTATCCAGGCACAGATTCTGGACCTCATCGACGACCTCCAGGCGGACCTCGGGATGTCGGTCCTGTTCATCACGCACGACCTCGGCGTCGTCGCCGAGACCTGCGACCGCGTCGCCGTGATGTACGCCGGCGAAATCGTCGAGGAGGGGCCGGTCGAGGAGATATTCCAGAACCCGTCACATCCCTACACGTACACGCTGCTGGAATCGATACCGGGCGAGGGAACGGAGCGGCTGACTCCAATCGAAGGAAACGTTCCCAGCCTCATCGACATGCCCGAAGGGTGCCACTTCGCTGACCGCTGTCCGTGGGCCGAGCCCGAGTGTCGCGAGGGCGAGATTCCGTCTCTCCAGCACGGGCCGGACGACGTCACCCACCGCTCGAAATGTATCCTCGAATCGTTCGATACAGACGAATACGGTACTGGCGACGCCGGCGTCGCCGCGACGGAGACGACGCGAACGGACAGACAGCTCATGGAGGTCGACGGGCTGAAAAAACACTTCTCGCGGGCCGACGACCTGCTCGACAAGTACATCGGGCGCGAGCCGGAGTCGGTCAAGGCCGTCGACGGCGTCTCGATGGATATCTACGAGGGCGAGACGCTGGGGCTCGTCGGCGAGTCCGGCTGTGGGAAATCGACGACTGGCCGGACCATCCTCAGACTGCTAGAACCGACAGACGGGACCGTGGTCTTCGCCGGCCAAGACCTCGCGGACCTCGACAAGGATGGCCTGCGGGAAGTCCGTCGGGACCTGCAGATGATCTTCCAGGACCCGATGTCCAGCCTCGACCCGCGGATGACAGTCGGCCAGACGATCATGGAGCCGCTAAAGATCCACGACCTGCCGGAAGACACCGGTGACGGCTCACGCCGCGAACAGCGGGTCGACCGCGTGGCCGACCTCATGGAGGCGGTGGGGCTCGATCCGGACCAGTACGACCGCTACCCGCACGAACTGTCAGGCGGACAGCGCCAGCGGGTCGGCATCGCTCGCGCGCTCGCCGTCGACCCCGATTTCATCGTCTGTGACGAACCCGTTTCGGCGCTGGACGTGAGCGTCCAGGCACAGATAATCAACCTTCTGGAGGACCTCCAGCATGAGTTCGGCCTAACGTATCTGTTTATCGCCCACGACCTGAGCGTGGTTCGCCACATCTGTGACCGGGTCGCGGTGATGTATCTCGGTGAGGTGGTCGAAGTCGCCGACACGCCGGACCTGTTCGCGGACCCGAAACATCCCTACACGCGGGCACTCATGTCGGCGATCCCGGAACCGGACCCGACCGTGGAGGCCGACCGGATACTGCTGAAAGGCGACGTTCCGTCGCCGATCGACCCGCCGTCGGGCTGTCACTTCCGGACACGCTGTCCCGAAGTCATCCCGCCCGACATCGACATCGAACAGGAGACGTACCGCGAGGTAATGGACTACCGGCAACGGGTCGAGGACGAGGCCATCGCCATCGATGCAGTTCGGAAGCAGGCCCGAAAAACCGACAGTGCCACAGCGGCGACGGACGGTGGCGCGGACCTTACCGAGCCGCCGAGCGGCAGGGGGGAGGTACCGATGGCAGCGTTCAAACAGACGATGTTCGACCGGTTCTTCGAAACGAGCCTGACCGGAGAGAACCGCCGCGTCGTCGAAACGTCGATTGAGCATCTCGCGGACGAGGACTGGGACGCCGCCGCGTCGGCGCTACGGGATCGGTTCGAGAGCGTCTGTGAGACACAGCACCCCGAACTACAACCGGACTCCCATCCAGCAGCGTGTCACCTCTACGAACAGGAGGACGAAAGCAGTAACTGAATAATATTACTTGGCTGCACATAACTCTCAGGAGATATATAGCAGAATCATTGATCTATCCGGTACAATTATAATAGATCTGTTTGAACAAAGTTCCATGTCATCCGGTGATTCTCTGGACAGACGGAGCTTCCTTACCGCGGCCGGCAGTGCCGCGGCAGCCGCAACGCTCGCAGGTTGTTCCGGCGACGGCGGCGATGGTGGCGGAACCGAAGGTGGAGACGGTGGCGACGGCACTGGTAGCGACGGCGGGGACGGCGGAAGCGACCAGACGCTCGTGTACGCCCGCGGTGACCACCCGGAAAACTACGACCCACAGCAGTCGACCAGCGGCGAGGTGGCGAAGGTCACCAATCAGGTGTTTGACACCCTCATCCAGTTCGCGGCCGGGAGCGGCGGCCAACTCGAAGACGCGCTCGCGACCGACTACACTCTCGAGGGAACTACCGCGACGCTGACGCTTCGCGAAGGTGTAACCTTCCACAACGGCGAAGAGTTCACCGCGTCAGATTTCAAGGCAACCTGGCAGCGGTTCACCCAGAGCGACTACGAGTACTACCTCGGCGACGATACCCGGTCGGGGTACGGTCCGTTCACGCTCGGCGACTGGATCGAAAGCGTCGACGCGAGCCAGGACTACGAGCTGACAATCGAGCTTACACAGCAGTTCGCGCCGTTCCTTCGGAACCTCGCGATGTTCGCCTCGGCAGTCCTCTCGAAAGCCCAGATCGAATCGATGGGCGACAATCAGGCCGACCTCGGAAGCGAACCCGCGGGCACCGGGGCCTTCCAGTTCGATACGCTCGACAACCCGAACGAGCGCATCCGACTGCGGGCCAACAACGACTACTGGGGCGACGGCCCGAACGTCGGAACGGTCGTCTTCAAGACCATCACCGAAAACAGCACGCGAGTGCAGGACGTCATCAACGGGGCCTCACACATCACGGACAACCTCGACTCCTCCGGCTTCCAGCGCGCCGAGGAAAGCGGGACGGCGACGCTGTTGCGGAAGGACGGCATCAACCACGGCTACATGGCGATGAACATGGCGCGGTTCGAGCCGTTCCGGGACCGGCAGGTCCGCCAGGCCATCGCCCACGCCGTCAACACCGAGGCCATCGTCAACCAGATCTACCAGGGCTTTGCGACCCAGGCCTCCCAGCCGCTCCCACCGGACGTGCTCGGGCACAACGACGACCTCGATCCGTATCCGACGGACAAGGAGAAGGCCCAGTCGATGCTCGAAGAGGCGGGCTACGGCGACGGCTTCGAGTTCGAACTCGCGACGTTCTCGAACCCTCGCGGATACAACCCCAGCCCGGTCAACACGGCGAACCAGGTGAAGTCTGACCTGGAGGAAATCGGTCTGACGGTCAACATCAACCAGTTCTCCAACTTCGGGCCGTATCTGGACTACACGTCGGCCGGGAAACACGACGCGTGTTTCCTCGGCTGGTACACCGACAACGCCGACCCGGACAACTTCCTGTACGTCCTGCTGGACCCACAGGTCGAGATGGACGCCGTCCCCGACGGGCAGGACTGGGTCAGTTTCGACGCCGACGGGTACAACACCCTCAACGTGTCCGGCTGGGCCAACGCCGACTACATGGAACTGGTCCGGGAAGCCCAGAAGACCTACGCGGAGAGCGACCGCGAGACGATGTACGAAGAGGCCAGCCAGATAGCCTACGACGAGTCCCCGTGGGTGTTCATCGACTACGCCGAGACGCTCCGGGCGGTCAACGAGGCTGTCGTCGAAGACACCTACACGATCAGCTCCGTAGGTGGCCCGTATCTTAACACAGTCGAACTGCAGTAGCGCTTCAAGGGAACTTCCGAATGAACTGGACACAGTTTCTTTTCAGGCTGGCTGAGCCGGTGGTACCGCCACGGTTCGTCATCAAGCGACTGCTATTGCTCATCCCGGTGCTGTTCGGCGTCGCATCGGTCGTCTTCGCGATTCTCCACCTGGCCCCGGGTGACCCGGCTATCATTATCGCCGGCCAGCGAGCGTCGGCCGAACAGCTCGAACAAATACGCGTTGAACTGGGACTTCGGCGGCCGCTCTGGGAGCAGTACCTGACCTTCCTGTGGGACGCAGCACGGTTCGACTTCGGACAGTCCTACAGCATTAGCCGCGGGAACAGCGTCCGCTCGGTCATCTCCGACCGACTCCCGATCACGCTCGAACTCGCGATTTACGGCCAGGCAGCGGGTATCCTGCTCGGACTGCCGCTGGGCATCATCTCCGCGGTCAAGCAGGATTCGCTGACGGACCACGTCACCCGGATCGGAGCACTGACGGGTATTTCCGTCCCGATATTCTGGTCCGGTCCGCTGCTCATCCTGCTGTTCTCGACGTACCTTGACGTGTTCCCGACCAGCGGGCGTATCGCCTCAACGCTATTTCTGCCCGACACCTGGACACTGCTCGGCCGTGAGCTGCCCCTTACCGGGATGATAACAGTCGATACAATACTGCTCGGGAACACCGAGGCCTTCCTCTCGGCGGCGCATCACCTGTTCCTGCCGGCGGTGGTCATCGGCGTCTACTCGACGGCACTGATCTCGCGGATGATGCGCTCCTCGATGCTCGAAGTCATCCGGCAGGACTACATCCGGACCGCGCGGGCGAAGGGTCAGGGCGCGAAAATCACGCTGATGAAACACGGCTTCCGGAACGCGCTGATTCCGGTCGTCACCGTCATCGGTATCCAGTTCGGGACGCTGCTGGGCGGGGCAGTCCTGACCGAGACCGTGTTCGGTATCAACGGGATGGGGCTGACTATCGTCACCGCCATCGGCGTCTCGGACTACCCGGTCGTACAGGGAACGGTGCTCACCTTCGCCCTGCTGTTTACGCTCGTGAACCTCTTCGTCGACGTCACATACAGCTATCTCGACCCACGGATTCAACAATGAGTACGGACACCGAGACACGGGGCACGCTGGGACGCCTGCGGGCGTCCCCGTTCCTCGCCGACCTGCTGACGAACCGCCTCGCCGTCGTCGGGCTGACGATCATCCTCGGCATGGCCGCTGTCGCCATCTACGCCCGCGTGACCTACGACCTCGGCGCGCTTGCCAGCTCACAGCTCGGTACCGAGATCGCTGACCGCGCACCGCCCGGCTGGCTCGGTCCCGCGCCCGCGAATCAACAACTGTTCGGGACGGACGCGGCGGCCCGTGACATCTACAAGCGGAGCCTGTACGGCGCGTGGCTGGCCCTGAAGTTCGGGACGATTACCGTCGGTACATCGACTACCGTCGGTGTCGGCCTGGGTATTATTGCGGCGTACTACGGCGACGTGACCGACAACGTCATCATGCGAACGATGGACGTCCTACTGGCGTTCCCGCCGCTGTTGCTCGCACTTGCGCTGGTCGCCATCTTCCCGCGAGACCTTGGGCTCTGGCGG
Organism: Haloarcula sp. CBA1115; assembly: GCF_000827835.1. NCBI lineage: Archaea > Methanobacteriati > Methanobacteriota > Halobacteria > Halobacteriales > Haloarculaceae > Haloarcula > Haloarcula sp. CBA1115. The sequence continues at coordinate 1,225,326 of NZ_CP010529.1, forward strand.
GCCGTGGTGGCGCTCGTGCTGGTGTACACGCCGCGGTTCGCTCGGGTCGTCCGCGGAGCCGCGCTCAAAGTGCTCGAAGACGAGTACGTCGACGCGACAGTTGCGCTCGGCGCGACCGACCCGCGGGTGCTCGTCCGGCACATCCTGCCGAACACGCTCGCGCCGATTACCGTCCAGTCGACGCTGAACTTCGGGCTCGCCATCATCGACCTCGCGGCCCTGTCCTTCCTCGGGTTCGGTGCACAGGCCGGGACGCCGTCGTGGGGCCTGATGCTCTCCCGAGGCGTCGAGAACGGCCTCCTGACTGGTGAGTGGTGGCTCTCCTTCTTCCCGGGGCTGTTCCTCGCTATCACCGTCCTCGGGTTCAATCTGCTCGGTGACGGGATGCGTGACGCGCTCGACCCGCGGATGCGTGACGCGATCGACTGATGGCCCAGAACGGTGACCCACCGCGGCTCCGGCAGTACGTCGCGGCCCGGGCGCGACTGGTGGGGAGCGGTCTGGTCGTCGGCCTCCTGCTTGGCGGCCTCGGAACGGCGGGCTGGACGCTCTACACCGGTGATGCACGGTCGAGTGAAGCGGCGGTGTTCGCCCTCGGCGCGCTCGTGTTCGGCTTCGGCCTGCTGGGCTGGTCGGGGTCGATACTCGCCGGCCGCGGCATCGAAGCCATGCAGGAACACATGGGCACGCGAAGCAATTGGACCGAGCGCGATTCGCGGCGGGCAATGGCCCGGCTCTGTGGCGGTGGCGGCGGAATAATGGTCGGGACCTCAGTCGTCGCGGCGTTACTCTAGCCGCTCGCTGTCCGGGCCGCGGACGTTCTCGCCCTGATGGTCGTAGAACACGTCTTCCTGCGGCGTTGCATCGTCAGCCAACGCGTCGCCGCGCTCGTAGACGACCGTCCCACGGACCATCGTCCATTCGGGGAACACCGCCTCACGGCCCTCGAACGGCGTCCAGTCGCATTTCGAGTGGAGCGCCGCACCGCTGATCTCACTCGTCTCGGTCGTGTCGACGAGCACGAGGTCGGCGTCCTTGCCGGCTTCGATGGCACCCTTCTGTGGGATGTCGAACACGTCGGCCGGGTTGCGTGCAGTGAGGTCCCGAACGCGCTCGTAGGTGAGCCCGCTGTCCGGGTCCCGGGCTTCGGCTAGTAGGAGCGGGAGGACAGTCTCGACGCCGGGAACACCCGACGGCGCGTCCCAGATGCTGGCGTCTTTCTCCTCGCGGGTGTGTGGCGCGTGGTCCGTCGCGATCATATCGACGGTGCCGTCCACGACGCGCTCGTAGAGCTTTTGACGGCGTTTTTCGCGGCGCAGAGGCGGATTCATTCGCCCGAACGTCCCCAGTTCCGAGAGGTCGCGCCGAGAGAGCAGCAAGTGATGGGGCGTCACTTCGGTCGTCATTCCGGCCTCGCTGGCGATGTCGACGCCCTCCGGCGTGGAGGTGTGAGCGATGTGAATGGTCGCGTCGTGCCCTTTCGCGACGGAACAGGCCCGCTCGACGGCCTTTTCTTCAGCTTTCGCGGTCCGGAACGCGCTCCAGGCGTCGGCGTCGTCGCGGGCCCTCGCGTCGTCGTTGAAGTAGTCGGCGTCCTCGGCGTGGACCGTGACCGGCACGTCGGTGTCAGCAGCGGCCTCCAGCGCGTCGGCGAACAGGTCGGCCTCGATACCCATGTCGCCGGTCGAATCCGCGAGGAACACCTCGCCGAGTGCGAACAGGCGACGGCGCAGGAGGACGTTCGGAATCCAGTCAGCCGTGACGCCCCCGTTGATACCCCAGTCGACGACCGAGTCGGCGGCGAACTCGGCTTTCTGGTCGAACGCCTCACCGTCGACGGTCGGCGGGTCGGTGTTTGGCTGGTCGACGACAGTCGTGACGCCGCCGGCCGCCGCCGACCGTGAGCCGCTCTCCCACGTCTCCTTGTGCGGGTAGCCGGGCTGGCGGAAGTGGACGTGTGCGTCAATCATTCCCGGGAAGAGGCGTTTGCCGGTCGCTTCGATGACGTGCTGGTCGGTCGCGTCGAGGTCGCGGCCGACTTCGACGATGGACTCGCCACGCACCCGGACGTCGCGCTGGTGGCCGTCCGGCAGCGTCGCGTTACGGATGAGCATACGCCCAGTCGGCCGGGCGCACCCCTAAGTCTCTCGGATAGCGCTCACCGACACGTCGGGGCCGTCAGCCAGCGACCGCTCCAGCGCCACGATAACCTGTTCGGGGTCGTCGGTTCCCCCAGCGTTGGCGACGCTCCCGACGCTCTGGGGGTCGAACGGGACATCGATTGCCTCGTAGATGGGAGCCAGCACCTCGGCGATAGCCTCGTGGTCCCGAACGACGACGATGCCGCCGACGACAGCGACGGACTGGCGGACGCGCTGTGCGAGCCCCGCGATTTTGCCATCGGCCTGCAGCGAGTGGCTCCCCGGACAGAAAGAGGCGTCCGGTTCGCCCGTCCGAGCGGTGACGCCGCAGTCGTCGAGCGCGCGCTTCACAGCGGCTTTGGCCCACTCGTAGCGGTCATCGATAGACCCTCGCGGGTCATCGGTCGGGACGGCAATGGAAAACGAGACAGTCGACCCGGTGTAGGCGACGGCGCGACCCCCCACGGCGCGCTCGATGACGGTGTAGCCCCGGTCGCGAGCGGCCCGGCGCGCTCGGTTGTAGCCGTCGCTGTTCGTGTCACGGCGGCCGAATGCGACCTGTCTGTGCGGTCGCCAGGCTCGCAGGGCTGGCTCGCGGTCCTCGGCGACCGTCTCGGCCATCTTGCGGGTCCGCTCGAAGTCAGTTTCCGGGTCAGCGGTGCGACCCCGTAGCAGACGCATAGCGGACCGTACGGCTCCTCGGGCTTAAAACGGTCCGCCGGTCAAGCAGATACCCCTCAGCGGTGGATAGCGAACAGGCGACACATGGCCGTCGCGGCGGGACGTGTCGCGCTCCCGCTGCCCCCGCCGCGGTCGTCGTCAGCGCACACGAACCGGTGGCCTCGGCATGGGTCTTGAACTCTCGGGCGACAGAGCCATACCGACACACGCCTAATCGCCGCCGATGGTCGTCACGATACCGCGAGGCGTACTCTTTCAGTATTACCGCTTTTCCCTGTACAACTCGCCGTTCGACGCCCACGACAAGGGGTGTGCCATCGACCTCTACCCAGACGGCGAGCGCGCGCCGTCGCCGGTCGCCGGCGAAGTGCTGGACACGAAGACGGTGCAGGCCCCGCCGAAGGCCTACGCCGCCGAACACGACCATCTCATCCTGATCGACACCGGCGACACTGTGGCTCGGCTGCTGCATGTCGACCCCGCCGTCGAACCCGGCGAGACGGTGGCCGTCGGCGACGACCTCGGGGAGCTGGTCCGGGCGGGCTTTTTCGCGCCGTGGGTCCCGAACCACATCCACCTCGGCTTCCGTGATCCCGACGCGAACCCCTACCGGGCGTCGGGGTCGCTGCCGGTCGACGTGGCTGTCGACGTGACGCCGCTTTCCTGGGACGGGACCGGCACCGTCGTCGCCGGCGGCGAAACGTGGGTCCGACTTGACGAACCTGCTCATCCGGCACCTGGTGAATCCTTCGTCGGCATCGCCAACGACGCCGACGGCGGCGATTCCGGAGTCCTCGACGGCGGGCTCCCACACTACTCCGGAGGCGGGCTGCTGGGCCGTGACGGAACCGACGCCGCAGCCCTTGCAGGCCAGCACGTCGGGACAGCGGACGGCCGCACGGTCACATGGGACGACCTGACCGTCCTGGCAAACGGCGAACCGATAACCGGCATCGCGTTGTTCTGTGGCCGCGAACGCTTCGGCGCGAAGCTCGTCGGTGAGACCATCGACCTCGCCGTCGGTGACGAGGTGCAGGTGACTATCGAGCAGGCCACGACCGGTGACGAGGCGTCTCTGTAACTACGATTTGTCGTACCGCTCGGGATGTGCGCGGAAGTCCAGGTCGTACTCGGGACCTTCCTTGACCTCGGCCATGTCGCCGCGAATGGGTCAGCCCCCATCTCAGGCGAAGGCGAGTTCGCCCCGGTCGGTCAGTTCGCCGAACAGCCAGTCGGCGTGTTCCAGCGCGTACTCGCAGTGGTCGTCCTCGATGTAGCCGACGGCGTCCTCGACGAGGATCGGGCGGTAGTCCCGCAGGCCGGCGCTAGAGGCGGTGTGGAGCACGCAGACGTTCGCGAGCGTGCCACAGATAGCCAGGTCCGTGACGCCGTGGGCGTCGAGCCACCCCTCCAGTTCCGTCTGGTAGAAGGCGTCGTAGGTGTGCTTGACCACGGTCAGGTCCTCGTCCTGCGGGTCGAGGTCCTCGACGAGTTCGGTCTCCCAGGAACCTTCGACGACGTGTTCGCCCCACCGGTCGAACTCGTCGTAGTAGTGAGTGTCCTCGAACTGGTCGGGTGGATGGACGTCGCGGGTGAACACGACTTTCGCGCCGGCCTCACGGGCGCGCTCGACGAGTTCGGCGCAGGGCTCGATAGCCGCTTCGCTGTCCGGTGCGTAGAGGCTTCCATCGGGGTGACAGAAGCCGTTCTGCATATCGACGACGACCAGAGCGGTCTGTGCTGGGTCGAGTTCCATGCGGGACCTTGGGAGGGCGCGACTACGAAAGTTACTCCCACGGTGAATTTCGGACGGCGGGAACAAACACGAGCAGTCTTTCTGACCGACGAACGTTCCCGCGATTAGCGTGTGACTTTTCACTGTGGTAACCCAGCGTAAAGGTAGATGCGCCGCCCTTTCGCCCTCGTCGTTCTCTGTGCCGTTGTGCTGTTACTGGCGGGCTGTCAGGCACCCAGTGCGTCGCCCGAGACGGAAACTGGTGGCGACGACCTGACGCCAAGTGAGCCCGCGACCGACTACGGGAGCAACGACTCCGCCCCGCCAGCGCCTGCGACGGACCGGCTGGGCTACGAGAATGGCTACTGGTACAACGAATCGCTGTCGATAACAACCGGGGACGGGCTGAACGAGACGGAGCGGGAAGCCGTCGTCGCCCGGACGATGGCCCGCGTCGAGCGGATTCGCGGGCTGGAGTTCGAGGAGACAGTGCCGGTCTCCGTCGTCTCGCGAGCCGAGTATCGAAACAACACGGGCGGCGGCGAAACCGGCGATTCGCTGCGTCGGTTCGACAACGCGAAGTTCGAGGCGCTGTTTTTCATCGGCGAGGACCGCGACTCCATCGCCGTCCAGAACAGCAACCGCGGGGAGAGCGTGCTTGGCTACTACAGCAGCCAGCGCGGTGAAATCGTCATCGTCAGCGATTCCGAGACGCCGACGATAAGCCGGGGGACGCTGGCCCACGAACTCGTCCACGCCCTGCAGGACCAGCACTTCGGCCTCGAAAGTGACGCGCGGACGCGGGATCAGGTGCAGGGTCGAAACGGAATGGTCGAAGGCGACGCCGTCGCCGTCACCCAGACCTACACCGACCGCTGTGGCGAGGAATGGCGCTGTATCGACAGGCCCGCCCAGAGCGGCGGTGGCGGCGGCGACCGCCACTTCGGCATCAACTTCATGCAGTATTTCCCCTACAGCGACGGTCCCGGCTTGATTGGAGCCCTCCGAGAACGCGGCGGCTGGAGTGCTGTCACCGACGCCTACGACGACTATCCCGACGGGGCCGCCGAAGTGACCTACCCCGAGCGCTACCCCGAATGGGAACCCGAGTCCGTCTCGCTGGCGGACCGGTCCAGCGACGACTGGGAGCGGGTCAAACCCTCGACTGACCGGGACCGGCCCGACTACGCCGTCGTCGGTCCCTCTGCCATCGCCGGGTCGATGGCGTACACCATCGCCGATGACTACAACGAGTCGAGCGTCGTCCGGACGCGTGACGTCATCAACTACGAGGACGGATCGCTGGACAGCGACGACCCGTACAACTACGACCTGCCCGCCACCGACGGCTGGCAGGGCGGCCGGATGCACATCTACGACAACGGCGACGAGACGGCCTACGTCTGGAAGACGACCTGGGACAGCGAGGCCGACGCCCGCGAGTTCGCTGACGCCTGGGAGGCGGTCATCGCCCACTGGGGCGGCACCAGAACCGCGGAGGGCCACTGGCTCATCGAGGGAGACAGCCCCTACACCGACGCTGTCACCGTCAGAGTCGACGGGGACACGGTCACCGTCGTGAACGCGCCGACAGCCGACGAACTCGACGAGGTTCACAATGCGTAAGGAACTGCTCGTCGCGGTGGCAGTCGTCTTGGCGGGCTGTACGGTCCCGTCCTTCGGCGGCAGCGACCACCCCGAGACACCGACCGGGGACGACGCCATCGGCTACGAGAACGGCTACTGGTACGACGACTCGGTGTCGGTGACGACCGACGACGGCTTGAACGAGACAGAACGGGAGGCCGTCGTCGCCCGGACGATGGCCCGCGTCGAGCAGGTCCGCGACCTGGAGTTCAAAGAGCCGGTTCCGGTTTCGGTCATCTCCCGGGCAGAGTACCAGAACCGGTCCGGGGGCAACGACAGCGGCGGCAGCAGTCGTCCACAGGACCCCTGGAACGACCAGGTGTGGGAAGCGCTCCTGCTCATCGGCGAGGACTCCGGCAGCAGCGACGAAATCGACGACACGCTCTCGACGACGGTTCAGGGCTACTACTCCCCGAGTCAGGACGAAATCGTCATCGTCAGCCCGACGGAGACGCCACAGATCGACCGACGGACACTCTCACACGAACTCGTTCACGCCCTGCAGGACCAGCACTTCGGGCTGAACGGCTCCGCGGAAACGCAGGACACGCAACTGTCACGGCAGGGCGTCACCGAGGGCGAGGCCAACTATGTTCGCATCCTCTACGAGCGACAGTGTGGTGACGGCTGGGGCTGTATCGCGCTCCCGGACCGGACCAGTGACGACGGCGGAAGCAGCGACGGAGACGACGCCAGCCAGCAGCCGAGCTACAACGAGGGGCTGTTCACCGTCCTCTACCAGCCGTACGTCACCGGGCCGCGGTTCGTCGACCAGGTGCGCTCTGACGGCGGCTGGGACGCCGTCGACGCCCTCCACGACGACTTCCCCGACAGCACCGAGCAGGTGCTCCACCCTGAGAAGTATCCCGACGAAGAGCCCGTGAGCGTCAGCGTCGCGGACCGCTCATCCGACGAGTGGAGCCGCTTCGACCACGATCCGGTCGGCGACACGGTCGGGGAAACATCGATCTACGCGATGATGTACCACAACGGCCAGACGGAGGGCGACCGCTACAGCTACGAGAGCGAGATGTCGGCGGGCTGGGGCGGTGATCTCGTCGTTCCCTACCGCAACGGCTCCGGCGGCTACGGCTACGTCTGGGAGATCCGCTGGGATACCGAGGAGGACGCCAGCGAGTTCGCACAGGCGTATCGGGCGGCACTGACCGAGGAACACGACGCCAGCCAGCCCCGGAGTAACGTCTACGTCGTCCCAGCGGACGACCAGTTCAACGACGCCTTCCGCGTCGTCCGGTCCGGCAAGACCGTCCGCATCGTCAACGGCCCGACAGTGAGCGATCTCGACGAGATTCACCAGCCAGCGGAGTCCTGAGGGCCAGTCGCCGACCGGACCGCTTTTTTCGCCACACTGAAAACACCGTGTTATGACCGAGGAGTTCGACGTCGTCTCGCCAGAGGCGATTCGCGAGGGGCGGGCGACCGACGCCTACTTCGACCGGACAATGGAGACGCTGGAACACGCCGGAAAGAACCCGGACGTGGTCGCCGAAGTGACGGCGAACCAGTTCGCGACGGGGCAGTGGAAGCTGCTGGCGGGGCTGAAAGACGCCGCCGAGTTGCTTGAAGGACGGAGCGTCGACGTTGACGCGCTCCCCGAAGGACAACTGTTCGACGGCGGCCCGGTAATGCGAATCGAGGGGCCGTACCGGGAGTTCTGTCGCCTGGAGACGGCGCTCCTTGGTTTTCTCTCGCATCCGACAGGCATCGCGACGCGGGCGCTAGAGGCCCGCTACGCCGCACCGGAGTCGACGGTGCTCTCCTTTGGCTCGCGTCACGTCCACCCGTCGATAGCGGCGATGATCGAGCGCTCGGCGCTGCTGGGCGGTCTCGACGGTATCTCGAACGTCGCTGCGGGCGAGGTCATCGACCGGGACGCTGGTGGGACGATGCCCCACGCGCTCATGATCTGTTTCGGCCGCGGTAATCAGGAACAGGCGTGGCAGGCGTTCGACGCCGCCGTCCCCGAGGAGACGCCCCGCATCGCGCTGACAGACACCTACAGCGACGAGGTCGACGAGGCGCTCCGCGCAGCGGAAGCCGTCGACGACCTCGCGGGCGTCCGACTGGATACGACTGGATCCCGCCGCGGGGACTTCCGCCACATCGTCCGGGAGGTTCGCTGGACGCTGGACGCCCACGGCCACGAGGACGTGGACCTGTTCCTCTCCGGCGGACTTACCCCGACGACGCTCCGGGAGCTACGGGACGTGGCCGACGGCTTCGGCGTCGGGGGCTACGTCGCCAACGCCGATCCGCTGGACTTCGCGCTGGATATCGTGGAACTGGACGGCGAGCCGGCGGCCAAGCGGGGGAAGCTCACCGGCACAAAATCGGTGTACCGTACCGCCGACGGCGGCCACCACATCGGCCTGGCCGACCGCGACGCGCCGGAGGACGCCGAATCGCTACTGGAACCACTGATTCGTGACGGAGACATCGTCAGGGAGTTCGACCTCGACGGGGCCATCGACCGCGCGGCGGCGGACGCCGAACGGGTCGACTACGAAGGCGCGACCGCAGCCGAGTAACGGGCGTTAAGTCTCCGGCCCGCGAACACGCGGTATGGTCGACCGCATCATGAAGGTCAACGCGTACACGACCTTCGACCTGCTCGACGGTGAGGTAGAGGGCCACGGCTTCGAGGAGGAGGCCCTGGCCGTGCTGAACGTGACCGCGCCGCGGAAGAACCCGGACCACGTCGAACTCCAGTTAGAGATGGACAACACCGACCTCGACGCGGTGAAACCACATGCGGACTCAGTGACGCTGTCGGCGGCCCAGGCACGCGAACTCGCCGCCGAACTGGAGGAGTACGCCAGGAAGGTCAAAGACGCGCAATCGGAGTAGTCTGTTCGTCTCAGCGATAATCATGCACCGCTACGGGTCGGTAATTCTATGGTGTGAAGACACATACCACGAAATATGTCAACCGAGACGCCCGGTAATCCAGCCGCACGGGAGCTGGGTTACTGCCCGTGCTGTGGCTACCAGACACTCCCCGAGGGGCGGCCCGGGTCGTACGAGATGTGTCCGGTGTGTCACTGGCTCGACGACCCAATCCAGTTCGGCGACGCGGAGTTCGTCAGCGATACGAACCATGTGTCGCTGACGGAAGCGCGCGAGAACTTCAGCGAACACGGGGCGTGTTCCCCCGACGAGGCCGGGGACTGCGAGGAGCCGACCGGCCTCGACCGCGACCCGAACTGGCCTTACGAGGAATAGCAGATACGAAACAGGACTCAAGCTGCGAGCGCGATATCTAGGTACAGCATGACGATGACGCCCGCCATCAGTCCGAGCGTCGCGACGCGCTCGTAGCCGCGCTGGTGGGTCTCGGGGATTATCTCGTCAGAAATCACGAACAGCATCGCGCCCGCCGCAAACCCCATCGCGTAGGGCAGGAGCGGTTCGACGGTCACGACGGCGACAGCGCCGAGCACCGCGAGCGGGATTTCCACGACGCCGGAACGAATCCCGGTGAAGACGGCGTAGAGCCGACGGTCCAGACCAGCGTTGATCGCTGCGACGGAGACGGCCAGCCCCTCGGGGATGTTCTGGATGCCGATGGCGAGCATCAGCGAGAGCGCGCCCCCGATCCGGAGCGGGTCGCCGGCGGCCGCGCCGAAGCCGACGCCGACGGCCAGCCCTTCCGGGATGTTGTGCAGCGTGATCGCGAGGATAAACAGGATGACGCCCGTCAGTTTGGATTCGTCAATCGAGAGGTCCTGGCTGGGGTTGGCGGCGTCCGACCGCCGGCTCCCGGTCAGGAGGTAGTGGGCGTGCGGGACGAGGCCGTCCGCGCGGTCGAGAAACAGCGCCCCCAGTGCGACACCGACGAGTGTCGGAATCGGGTTCCCGCCCGAGTACTCCTCGATGCCGGGGATGATGAGGCTCGTGAACGCGGCGGCCAGCATCACGCCGGCGGCGAACCCGAGCGCCGTGTCCAGCGCCCGCTCCGAGGGGTCACGCCAGACCAGCACGAGCGACGCGCCGAAGAGGTTCATCGTCGCGATGATGGTCCCACCTACGAGGCCGTTTATCAGCGGGTCGGTGCCGACGAGGTCGACGAACAGGTCGACGAACCCGGATTGCATTGTCGAGTAGTGGACGTCGCCCCCTCTTGGATGTACCGGCAGTCGGGAGGTGGCGTCTCAGGTTCTGGCGTCGTCTCCGTACAGAATCGGAAAACCCCCGGCTCGCCCAGGTTGTCCAGCCGGCTTCAGGTAGCGCCTTCTAGCTGGTAGGGACCATATTCGAGCGAGTAAACGCTGTGTTAGAACGGTTCCGGCGACCCAACGAGCCGCTGCATCTCCATCGCACTGGAGAAGTCCTCGCGGGAGACCACACGGGTCCCCTCGGGGCCGTCGACGAAGGCGGCGGTGGCTCTGGCGGTGTCGAGTTCGACGAGCACGTCGAAAGCGGCAGTTTCCGAGGCAAAGCGCGGCAGGTCGGTCTCCATCAGGTCGGCGACGGTGTCGGCCTCACGTTCGGCCTTCGAGAGTTCCCTGAAATCGCCGACGGTGACGACGCCGACCACGTCGCCGCCGCGCGTGACAGCGAACTCCGTCCGCCGGTCGGCGAACATCCGGTCGACGAGGTCCTCGATACTGGCGCTGGCCTCGATAGTCGCGTCGAGCGGGCTGGCCACGTCGTCGACGGTCAGCCCTTCCAGCAGGGCGGCCAGGGCAACCGTGCGGGATTCGCTCGACGCAGCACCGTAGACGAACAGCGCGAGCAGCAACAACAGCGGGCTGAACGAGAGGACGCCGACGACGGCGAACAGCACGGCGAACCCGGTCCCGATACGAGCGGCGATGCGAGTCGCCGTCGCGTAGGGCCGCGTTCGCGCGAGCAGCGCCCGGAGCACGCGGCCCCCGTCCATCGGGAACGCCGGCAGCATATTGAACACGGCGAGAAAGATATTCGTGACGGCCAGCCAGCCGATAACGAACAGCGTCACCTGCGCGCTCGCTGGCAGGGCAAACAGCGCGGCGTAGCAGGCGAGCCCGGTCAGAATACTCACGGCCGGGCCGGCCAGCGCGATGACGAGTTCCCGGTTCCACTCCTTGGGCATGGATTCGAGGCTGGCAAGGCCGCCGAGAATCCAGAGCGTGATCGACTCTACCCGGAGCCCGTAGCGCATCGCCGCCCAGGCGTGGCCCAGTTCGTGCAGTGCGACGCTGGCGAACAGACCCACCGCCGCGGCGGTGCCGATGAGCCACGGCGTCTGGCCCGCGGTCAGCACCGTGAGGTCGAGCGTCACGCCGGAGAGAGCGCTCACGATGCCGGCGTACACCGATATCTGAGCCCCGCTACCGATAATCCAGGCCAGCACCGGCAGGAAAATCAGCAGCGAGACGTTGACCCGTATCGGAATCCCCCAGACCGTCGTGATGTGGAAGTTTCGCACGGGCAAGCAAACGGACAGTGGCCGGGTATATCTTCTGATGGGGGCGACGCCAGCGAGTAGCGGCCTTATTCAGGGTGTAGCGTGTACGGACACCTAATGACAGTTCGACACGACGGGCTGATCGTCGACTGGCTGGGGTACGCGACGCTCCGGTTCGCCAGCGACGACACGGTGGTGTACGTCGACCCGGGCCGGTACGGCGTGCTCACCGGCGAATGGGAGCCCCACACGGACGGTATCGGCCACCCGCCAAGCAGCGACTACCGCGCGGAAGACGGCGACGTGGTGTGTGTGACCCACGTCCACCACTACGACCCAGACGGCATCGAGCGCGTCGCGAGCGAGGACGCGACTATCGTCGCCTACGAGGGTATCGACGAGCGCGTGGGCGACCGGGACCTCCCACCACTGTCCTCGCTGCCCTACGACGTGGTCGAGGTCGGAATGAAATCGCAGAAGACCGTCAAAGACGTACCGATCTGGTCGACGCCGGCGTACAACGAACCGGACGGGCCGCATACGCTCCCCGATGGAACGCCCTACCACCCGGAGGGCTTCGGCTGTGGGTTCATGATCGCCGTCGAGGGGACCAGAGCGTTCTATCCGGGCGATTCGGACGTACTGCCGGGGCATCGGACCCTTGAGGTATCGCTGCTGTGTCCGCCTATCGGCCCGCGGGCGACCATGGACCGCCACGAGGCCGCCTCGCTGGCCGCGACCATCGACCCGGACCTCGTGATGCCAGTCCACTACAACACCTTTTCCAACCTTGAAGCCGACTCCCGTGAGTTCGCTGCCGACGTAGCCGAAGCCGGCGTCCCGGTCGTGTTAGACGAGCAGTGAGCGGGCGAAAGATCGGCGTTAGCCACCGTCGGCCCACCCGCTCCGCTCCCGGTGGGCCTCGGCGATCTCCTCGATGTCGTCCGTCCCCAGAACGCCGCGTTCGGTGACGACCGTCACTGCCGATGCCGGCGTCAGGTCGAAGGTGGGGTTGGACACAGCGATGTCGGCGTCACCGTCGTACACCTCCTCTGGCTCCCGCTCTTCTCGGCCCCACGCAGCGCGTGGCGCGATCTTGTCCGTGGCACACACGGCGTAGCAGTCCACGGCCGCGGCGGCCGCCGACAGAGCTGCTGGGCAGGTTCCAACTTTGTTGACCACGCGGCCATCCGGAAGAACTCGGTCGGCCCCGACGACGAGCGTGTCGGCATTCCACACATCCAGTTCGTGACCGAACGCTGCGTCAGGAGTCAGCGTCACCGCGGCGCTGTCGGCGAACGTCTCCGCGACGGCGACGCCTTCACCGCCGGGCCGTGACTCGGCGACGAGCACGGCCGCTGGGGCAGCGGCGTCGACCACTGCACGGACTGTCCCGGAGCGAGACAGCGTCGCGAGGCGGTCACCGACGTGCTCGGCGGCGACGGCGGCGGCGACGCGGTCGGCGGTCACCGCGTGATTCAGCGTTTCGGTCGCCGCCCGCTCGACAGCCGCTGGCGATTCATCGGTCACGGCAGCCATCGCTCGGTTGAGACGGTTCGCGACGACGACCATCGAGGAGCGCGCTTCGCGGATTTCAGCGGCGAGGGCAGCGAGCATGTCCCAGCCGTCACCGTCCCGCTCGGCCGTCTCCAGGTCGTCAGACCGTCCGGCATCGGCCAGGGCGGCCTCGTCGCGCAGCACCTCCAGTGCCCGGAGCGACAGCCACGCCGAGCCGTGGGTCCGGTCCTCGCGTACTGTCGCCACTCGCGGGCGAACGCGGTCCCAGGAGGTCCACAGCCGCGGGACCGTCTCGCGGACCAGTATGTCGGGTGGGTGGACCCACGCAGTCTCGGTCGTCTCTTCGTTAGTCGCGACTGTGCGGGCCTCGCAGTCGAACAGGAACGGATGAACGACCCATCGAACGCCCCGGTCGTCGTCAGCGACCCGAAACGAGTCGCCCTGCCGGACGAGCGTCACCGCGTCGACCAGCCCGGTCTCCTCGTCGATTTCGGCCCGTGCGGCCGTCTCCGGGTCCCGATCTCGCCCGGCGTCGTCGGCGACGTGTCCCGCGACCCCGCTCCACTGGCCCTGATACGAGCCGACTGCATCGCTCCGGCGCAACAGCAACACCTCGCCATCGCTGCGTAGGAAGCACGTCACGACAGGGCGTGTCTCCATACGGGCGTGAACGGCTGGCCGGGGCAATAAAGTCCGGGCCAGTGAGAGCCACAGTCGAGGCGGGATGCGTTGAGAGAACTACAGCGCGTCGAGCAAGCGGTCGACATCGTCAGCCGTGTTGAACGCATGGACCGACGCCCGAAGCGCCTCGGGGTGGGAGAGTGACCTGATAATGACACCCTCGGCCGCGAGTCGCTCGACGGTCGCCTCGGGGTCGTCGGCAGTGAACGTCACGAGTCCCGACTCGTAGTCGCGGGGGCTCAACAGTCGGTCGTCGAGGCCGTCCTTAAGCCGGTCAGTCAGGCGTTCGACACGGGGCTGGATCGTATCGAATCCAACCCCCTCGACCGTCTCGATAGCGTTCGCGAGCGCAACGTACGGGACCGGCGAGGTGGTGCCGACCTCGAACCGGCGCGCACCCTCGTAGTATTCATATCCGTCCCCAGTGGGATTCTCGACGCTCCGGTAGCCGATGCGAGTCTGGCGCAGTCGGTCGTAGGCGTCGGGGTCGACGTAGAGGAACCCGCCGCCCCAGATACCAAGCAACCACTTGTGCCCCGCTGCGGCCACGAAATCCGCGCCCCACTCGGTCACGTCGACGGGGTGTTGCCCGACGGACTGGACGGCGTCGACGAGCACCTGTGCGCCGGCGTCGTGGACCACGTCGACGACGTCCCCGACCGGAAGTCTGGTCCCGTGTGTCCAAGTGAGCGAACTCAGCGCCACCAGTCTGGCGTCGGCCACGGCGTCTTTTACGTCAGCCATGTCGAGCCGACCACCCTCGGTTTCCAGTACGCGGACCTCGATATCGTGGGTGTCGGCCAGCCGGTCCCACGGGAGCGTTCCGGCGGGGTGTTCGAGGTCGGTCCGGACCACTACGTCGCCGGGCTGCCAGTCGATAGCCCCTGCAACCATGTTGACCCCATCGGCGGTACTGCGAGTGAACGCGACGTTGGCGGCCTCGGTTCCGATGTGGCCGGCGACGACCTCGCGGGCCGCCGCGATAGCGTCCCACGCAACCGTGTAAGGGCCGTCGCCGGCAGGTGCATCGAAGGCGTGGCGTTCGAGAAACGCCGTCGCAGCGTCGACTACGGGGCGCGGCGTCGGCCCGCTTGCCCCCGTGTTGAAGTACGTACACCGTTCGAGTGCCGGAATCGACGCTCGGAGCTCGGCTGGGTCCATGTCCGTTCCGATGGCCCCCGACGCCTTCAGCCCTATGTGAGCCAGTAGGCAGTTTCGCAGTCGGGGTTCCGGAACAGTAGTACGATTCTGGTTCTGCGACTACCCGTAGCTACCGTATATTTTACTTTGTTGTGTTTCACAAACTCTGTCGATCGTTTCGACGTTTTCGAATCGTTGAGTCTATCCCGACAGTCAGGGAAGACGTAGAGTGGTAACTCAGTCTTGCTGGCACTCACAACCGCCCTGCTCGAAGAACTCCGCGACGGCGTACTGGCTGCCACACGACTGGCACAGCACCTGCGCGTCCAGAAACACCTCGAAGTCCTCGATGTCAATGCGGCCCGTATCGCGTAGTTTCTCGATGCGCTGGTCGGTGACCGACAGCGTTCGGGTCAGTAGCCGCTGAATGCTCTCGAGGTCCTTTTCGATCTTCTCGTCGTCGGACAGTCCCTGGTACTCCGCGCCGCGCCACTCCTTCAGATACGACCGGATAGCCTGGTAGGTGATGAAATCGGTTTCGAGACCATCGACGTCGACGCCGTTGCGTTCGAGTCGATTGACGGTGTCGGTCCTGACACCTGTGCTGATGTCGTCACCGGTGAGGTTCTCGTAGGTCGATTCCACGTCGCTTTCGAGGGCACTCAGGCCCGCATCGACCAACTCGCGTTCGAGGAGGCGCTTGTTGAAAAACTCCGCGAGGTCACGGAGGCTCATGCGCTCTTCACCGTCGCCCGTCCAGCGGGCCTCCATCTCCGCACCGAGTCCATCGAGTTCGTACTCGTCGATGAGCCGAGCGACTTTGCTCGACGGCCGGCCGTCTGTCGTATTCGCCATCTGTTGTTCCCACGTACGGTAACCGGAACTAAAAGACTACGGGGTTAGATCGAGGTGATGCGGTTGAAGTCGTCGTCCAGCGCCTGCGCGTCCTCCGGCAAGAGGGCGACGACGAGATGCTCGGCGTAGTCGGCGAAGTACTCGACGAGTTCGGCGATCCGCGCCGAATCGATGGCCTCCAGCGAGTCGAGCAGCATGAACGGAACGCTCTCGTGGAGGTCGTGCACCAGATAGCCCGCGAGAGCGAAGATGAGCCCGGTCACTTCGCGCTCGCTCTCGCTAAGGTGCTCGATGGTGTCCTCGTAAGCCGCGCCGTTCTCGGTGGTCCGGACGATGTGGAGTTCGAACACCGTTCGGTCGACCTTCTGGCGCCCCTCGCGGACGGTCTGCTCGACGCGTTCGATCCAGATGCGTTCGAGGTTCTCGTACTCCAGAATGCCGAGGATAGCGTCCATGTGCTCGTTGAACTCGTCGACAGCGTTAGCCTCGATCTGGTCGATTTTCGTCCGCTTGTCGGTGAGTTCCTCAACGAGGGCGTCGCGTTCCTCGCGGAGGTCGTCGGCCCGCTTGACCATCTCCTCGATCTCTTCGATTTCGGCTGATACGTCGTCGAGGTCGGATTCCAGGCTGTCGATCTCGAACTCGAGCTGGTTTGCCTCCCGGTGTAGTGAGAGGATCTCGTCAAAGTCCTCGGATTCGAGGTTGTCGACCTCGTCTTCCAGCGACTCGACGTCGTCAGTCAGTTCCTCGCGTCGCTCCTTCAGCGAAGTGATCTGCTCCTCGCGGCGTTCGATCTCCGTTTCGGTCTCCTGTATCTTCCGCTCGACGTTCTCGCGACGGCGCTGCTTCTTTTCCGCCTCGCGCTGGTCGGTCTTGAGATCGTCGAGTTCCGACTTGATGTCGTTGAGGTCCTCGACCTTCCCCCGGCGGAGGTCCTGCAGGCGGTCGACGGTGTCTTCTATCTGCTCGCGGTCGACCGTCGAGCCACACGTCCAGCAGACGACGGATTCCTCGTCTTCGCCTTCGAGGAGTTGCTCCGTCACCGCGCCGTCGGAGCCTTCGGGCGCGTCTTCGAGTGACTGAATGACGTCGTAGTCTTCCTCTTCGAGCCGTTCCTCGTTGTACTGGATGAGGCTCTGAAGGTCGGAGATCTCGCTGTTCAGCCGCTGGCGCTGGTCGCGCAGGCTTGCGATCTCGTCTTCGAGGTGCTGCTGGTCGCCCATCGGCGTCTCCGGCAGTTCGTCCAGTTCGTCTTCGAGGTCGGACCGTTCGCGTTTCAGCGAGGAGATGCTCTCCTCCTGTGCCTCGATGTCCCGCCGGACGGATTCGAGGTCCGACCGCGTCGAGCGGAGTTCGTCGAGTTTCTCTTCGAGGACGTCCTGTTCCTGACGGCTCTCCTCGATGTCCCGGCTGCTGTTGTCGATCTCCTCCTCGCGCTCGGCCAGTTCCTCGCGCTTCTCCTCGATCTGCTCGCGGAGTTCGGTCCGGCGCTGTTCGAGGTCCGGAAGGTCGCGCTGGCGGGATTCAACCGTGGCGAGTTCGTCGTTGATGTCGCCTTTCTCCGCTTCCAGCTGTTCGACTTCCGAACGGATCGCGTCGATATCGACCGGCCGCATGATGATCTCGCGGAGATCGTCGCCACGAGCCACGGACCGGCGCGCCTCGTTGGTTTCGAGGAGGAACGCGAACAGGTCGGCGACCTCGGGGTCGTCGAGGTAGCCGTCGCCGTCAAACTGAACAGCATCCCCCGCCCGCGTGAGCGTCCGTTCGTACACCTCATCCCCATACGTGAGGGCAACGCTCCCCTCGTCGGCGTCGCCTTTCAGCGTGGCCTGCGTACTCCCCATTGCCGCCATAATAGACTGCAGAAACGACGTCCGGTTTGTGGCGTTCTTTCCCGTCAGCACCGTCACACCCGGTGGAATATCGACTGATGTCTCGTCGATCCCACCGATATTGGTGACATCAAAATGGGCGACACTAGATCCTTGCTTTGATTCTGGCATTGGTCTGCTGTAGTCGGAGCGGATATAAAAATAATTTCATTGCCGAAAACCAAATTACACACTTGGCGCCCCGAGTGCGGGCGGACACGCCAGACTCGACGGCGATGAGACACGGCAGACAGCGCACAGACTGACAGTCGATTCCGGAATAACACCTGTACCAATATTATTCCGATACAGAAGGATTGACGGGAGGGAGAGGAGGTTTTTCTCTCTTATACTACTGTTTTATTGTGGATAGCAATCTTAACCGCTTGTGAGTCTCTTCAGATGCCAACCTATAAGTCGGCGTGATCGGAAGCAGGTCGTATGACCCGTTACGAAACGCTGCTCGAGGTCGAACTGGACGAGTGGGACAGTGGGTACGGTGTCTTGCAGATCGTCGATCCGGATGACAGCGACACCGCCGAGTTACGGTTCTGCTACTTCAACGAAAACGGCAAGTTCACGAACCGGCCGCTAACGCTACGACCCGACGAAGAGACACTAGACCGGACGACGCGGATGGTGGAGAACCTCGGCTACGTCGCCCGAACGTTCGACCCGGCAGAGATCCGTGAACTCGTCGACGCGCTCGGCGAAGAACGGGTTATCGAACTCGCACAGCTCGTCGACACGCTCGGTGAAGCGCGGCTAGCGGAGATACTTGGGGAGTGAAGATGGCAGACACCCACCCACTGGTGACGGTCGAAACTATCGTCCTTGTGGGTCTGGGGGGCTTCGCCGGCTCGAACCTCCGGTACTTCGTCGGCCTCTTTGTTCCGGGGTTACAGGGGACACTGCTGGTCAACGTCTGCGGCAGTTTCGCGCTCGGCGTGCTCGTGTACGAAGGGCTGCAGGTCGGTGCGCTGGCCAGCGAGACGAAACTGGCCGCGTCGACCGGCTTCATCTCGTCGTTTACCACCTACAGCACGTTCGCAGTGGAGACGGTGTTAACGCCCGAGTGGGCTGTCGCGAACATCGTCGGCAGCTACGCTCTGGGGTTTGCCGGTGTCCTCGTCGGCCGTGAGGCCGTCCGGCTGTTCGCCGGAGGTGGCCGCTGATGGTCGCTATCGAGCCGGCGCATCTGGTCGGGACCGGCGGCGCTATCGGCGCGCTCTGTCGTCACTACCTGGCGGGGGCTGTCCAGCGAGAGACGTTCCCGCTCGGGACGCTCACGGTGAACGTCATCGGGAGCTTCGTCCTCGGACTGCTGACGTTTGCTGGCGTCACCGGCGATGCAGCGCTGCTGGTCGGTGTCGGCGCGTGTGGCTCGTTCACGACGTTTTCCTCGTTTTCGGTCGGGACGGTGCGGCTATGGGAGGACGGCTACGTGGCGCTGGCCGTACTCAACGCCGTCGCCAACCTCGCCTGTGCGCTGGCCGGGATCGGATTGGCCTGGGGCGTCGTACAGATCGTGTGATTCGTGCCGGACCATCAGATTTCAGAACCCCCTGTACGAGCTTCGTGCTCCCTGTCTGCTTTGAGATCGCTGGCTCGCGGCGTCTCGCCGCCGTGGGGCGTCCGCCGATCGCGGACCGTTACATGATGAACGGATTCAGTATCGTCGTCGACGACGAGCGCGTCGCCGGTCGTCTCTGGCAGTCGAGCCGTGAAATCGCCGTCGAGATACGTCGGCTGGGCCGCCTGTAGCGCGTCGATGTCTGCCGTACTCGTCAGTCGGTGGGCGACGAGCAGGTCCGTCTGTGAGACGGTCGTCGGTGGCACAGCGCTAGGTCGCTGTGTCGCGAGCACACAACTCACGCCGGGCTGGCGGCCCCGGGTGACGAACCGACGGAGCGGACGCCGGGCGACGCCGTCGGTGAACGCGTGGGCTTCGTCGACCAGCAGCCAGGGCAGTCGGTCCGTCCGGTCAGTCACCCGGGCATCGTACAGCGCGGTCGCGACAGCGGCGAGGACCGCACCGGCCGGTCGGGAAGCGAATTCCGACATATCGAGCACGGTCAGGCCGTCGCTGCACAGCGTCTCCACCTCGATACCCGAAGGCTCGAAGACGCCCCAGGACGCGGCGAGCGCGAGATGGTTCGTCGCCGCGCGGGCGGTGCTCGCCGCCACATCGGCATCGGCCACCCACGAACGCATCCCGCCAAGCGTCGCACGCTCGCTCGCCGCTCGCCACACGAGCGCGCCCGCGCCCCGTTCGGGGTCGAGGCCGAGCACCGTACACCACTGGCGCGGGTCGAGCGCGTCCGCGCGAACGCTGGGGTCGACCACCGTGGCAGACACGTCCGCGGCGCTAAGTGGCGTGAACGCCCCCATCGGGTCGACGACGACCGGCGCGACCCCCTCGGCAGCCAGCAGGCCCTCGGCGAGGACGCCGAGCGTGTATGTCTTCCCCGACCCGCGTTTGCCGACGACGAGACCGACGTGTGGCCGGTCGACATCGAGGTCGACCGCAGCGCCGCGGCTCCCGTCGCGGGCCCGATAGTGACCCAGCCGCGCCGTCGCCCCCGTCGCCCCCTCACGTCCGATAACGACCATGCCGGCGGTTGCTCCGCTCTGATATTTGAACGTTCGTCCGGGGATTCAAGTACGAACCCGGGGCCACCCCAGCACATGTCAGATTCGTTGTGGCGCGACGAACGTGCCATCGAGGGACTGCCGATCCGCCTGGTCATCGCGCTGGTGGTCGGCGTCGCCTGCCTCTCCGTGATGATGAGCACCATCTCCGGAATCGAGACGCTACAAGTAACCGAGGTCGATGTTGAACCACACCCCGAAGTGGCTAATCCGGGGACACAGGACGTAGTTGTCACTGTCGTCGACTCGAAGGGGTCGCCCGTCTCCGGCGCGACGGTGGTCGCGAAAAGCGGGACTGCAACGCTCTCGTCGGTCAAGACTGGCGAGACAGGGAGTGCAGGGAACGCGACCCTCTCACTGTCGCCGTCGCTCGGACCGAATCAACAGGACGGCACGGTCACGTTCGAGGTGAAACCACCAGCGGGGAGCAACTACGAGGACGCCCGCTCGAACACCGACCTGCTCGTCGTCGAGTCGCCCTAGCCGTCCCAGTCGATCCACTCCTGCTCCCAGCCGGCGCGGGACTGGGCCGCCCGCCGGGCGCGCTCGCGGTCTTCACGATGGGTCCGGTTGCGCTCGACGGTGTCGGCCTGCTCGCCCTCGACGAGCATCGGCTGGAACGCGACGGTGCCGTGTCGTTCGACCGAGCCGTCGGCCTCCACGACAGCGAGGGACTGTTCACCGGTTCCGAGCGGCATCACCAGTCGACCGTCATCGGTCAGTTGCTGGAGGAGCGCCCGCGGCGGGTCGATTGCGGCGGCTTCCAGAAGGATGCGGTCGTACGGCGCGTATTCGGGTAGCCCGGCAGCGCCGTCGCGGCGATCAACGAGGACGGCGTCGTAGCCTGCTTCTGCCAGGTTCTGCCGGGCTTCGATGACGAGCCGCCGCGTGATATCTATCGCGTGAACGTTGGCCGCACCGACGTGTTCTGCAAGCACCGCGGCCGTGTAGCCGACACCGGCACCGACCACGAGCACGTCGTCGTCTTCTTCGGGTGACAGGGTTTCGAGCACTCGACCGGCGGTACTGGGCGAGAGCACGCGCGTGCCGAGGCGCTCGAACGGGCGGTCGGAGTAGGCCTGTTGCTCGCCGACGAAGGCCTCCCGGGGGACGGCACGCATCGCTGCCGACAGCCACGCGCTCCGGACAACACCCTTGCTCTCGTGTTGCAGGCTGTCGACCATGTCGTCCCGCAGTACCGCTGGGTCCATACCAGTATATTCGACCAGAGCTATATCAATGGCGCGACAACGGCGGCGTCTGTCGAAAGACCCTACTGGAGCGGGACGAATCGAACGCCGCCGTGGTCCTCGCTATCGAGCGTGCCGTCGGCCTGTTTCTCCGCGCGGATGAGACGCTGTCGCCCGTCACCGATTGGAGCCAGCAAGAGACCACCGGTGCGGGTCTGGTCGACGAGCGGGGCGGGGAACTCCGGCGCGGCACATGTGAGATACGTCCGATCGTAGGGGGCGTGGTCGGGCCACCCCTCCTTGCCGTCGTCGGCGCGAACGGAAACGTCGCCGTAGCCGGTCGCTTCCAGCGTTTCCCGTGCTTCGTCGGCCAGCGATGCGTGGTACTCCACGCTGTAGACGTTCTCGGGGCCGACCAGTTCGGCGGTCACCGCGGCGTGGTACCCACACCCCGTACCGACCTCTAACACCTGATCCCCCGGGGACAGGTCCAGTAACTCGGACATGATTGCAACCATGTGCGGCGCAGAAACCGTCTGACCTGACCCGATCGGGAGCGGGCGGTCGGCGTAGGCGTCGTGTCGCTTGTCGTCCGGAACGAACCGGTGGCGGGGAACCGACGCTATCGCCGCGAGAACGGCCTCGTCGGAGACACGCTCGCGAAGGCGGTCGGCCAGCCGCGACCGTTTTCGGCCCCAGTCGGCCATCCTACCACGCCGACCACGCCGTGGTCGACTCGTCCCTGACGTACAGTCGGTTGATGTCTTTCGCGATACCCATGTCGCCGTCGTGGTCCATGTTCTCGTGGTCGTAGCCGTGTGCGTCGTCGCGGACGTGAATCCCCTCGACGGTGAATTCCTCCTCGCCGAACTCCTCGGTCTCGCCGACGACGAACTCGTAGTCGCCGGGGACGTGGAGCTTGAAGCTCTCGGTCTCGTCGTGAGTGCCGTCCTTTGGATGCATCGTGACGTTGACCGAGACGTTCCCGACCGCCCGCGACCAGATAGTCTCGACGTCCTCGGCGGCCGCCTCGTCCTCGCGGCCGTCCGCGGTCTCCAGACTGGTGATCCGCGCCGTCACAACTGCTTCTTCTGTCTCCAGCAGGAACTCCTCGCCGACGGACAGTTCTTCCTCTGCTGGGACGTCGACCTCGGCGGTAAAGGAGTCCCCGTCCTGTGAGACAACGACGCTTCGCTTCAGCGTCTCTTCCTCCGGCAATTGTTCCTTGTGGACGTGGTCGCAGTCCGTACAGCGAACCGTCACATGGCCGCCCGGCTTCAGCACCTCGTGAACCGTTTCCAGGTCCGGCGAACAGGCCGGACACGGGAGGGCGATGCGGTCGCCCGGTGTAGCGTCTGTCATATGCAGTCGTTGACTACGCTCCCGTAAATGGTCGTCGCCACGGCGCTGCTCGTGGTTCTCACTCGCACAGTCACGCCGACCTTCTTGAGCGGCGGGACGAAACAACGGGTATGGCGCGCCGACAGAGCCGTACTGACATCGCAAGCGGTGCCATCATCGCCCTGACAGCCCTGGCCGGCGTGGCGGTCTGGTCGCGCCTCCCCGCAGAGGTCGCGATTCACTTCTCCGCGTCGGGCACGCCCGATAACTACGTCTCGAAGCCGGTCGGTGTCGTTCTCATGCCGGCGCTGATGCTCGCAACACTCATTGTGCTGAAATTGGCGTTCCGTTACGACCCGCCGGACGTGCCGCGGGTGGCAGCCACCATCACCGTCGCAACGATGGCGTTCATGAGTGGGATACACGGGCTCGTGCTCGCGTGGAACCTCGGCTATTCGGTCCCGTTCGACATCGTCCTCGTCGGGTCGCTCGTCTGGACGGTTGTCATGGTCGCGTACGCGTTGAAAGCAGAATACGTAGACTGATAGCGGCGGTTGGCTGTCAGTCAGCGTCCGCTATTCACGGGTCTTTGTGGGAGTCCGTTCTCGCCGCTCACTCGACGCGAGGAAGTTCCACTTCCTCGCCGTCCGCATACACGGTCGGTTCCGTCAAAATCCCGTCCAGATGGATCGGCGCGTGCACGTCGCCGCCCATCGCGTGGTCGTCGCCGATAGCGATGTGGACCGTCCCGCCGGCCTTCTCGTCTAGGAGGACGGAGCCGACGAGTTCGGTCACGGCGACGTTCGTGCCGATGCCGAGCTCGGCGAGGTTGTAGGCGTCCCGGCCGACCTCCTCGGCAGCCTCCTCGACCTGTGCGCGGATATCGGGGTCGTCGATATCCGTGACGTAGCCGTCTTCGACCTCAAAGGTGAGACGCTTGCCGTCGAGTTTGCCGTGGGGACGCATCGTCCCGTCGACGACGAACGTGCCGTCGGCAGTCTCCGGAGCGAGGAACACCTCGCCGGCAGGGAGGTTCGACATCTCGCCAGCCTCGTGGACGATACCGGTGTCCATGTGCCACTCGCGCGCACCGATGCCGAACGTGATATCGGTCCCCTGGGGCGACGTGACTCGGATTTCATCGGCGTCCTCGACCTGCGCCAGCACGTCCTTGCAGTGCTGTTCGATGCGGTGGTAGTCGGCGTCTAATCCCATCAGAAACACGCCCTCGCTGATACCGGGCAAGGTTGCAACGCGAGCGCCGGCCTCATTGGCGTCGGTCCGGGCTTCTGTGTGGCTCAGGCTCTTGGTCGTCGGCGCGAGCACGACATCGGCAGTTTCCATCGCGCCAGCGACCGGCGCAGGCGGTTCCGAACCGTGTTGTTCGCCCGGCGGGTAGCGTACGAAAACGGCGTTATCGGTAATCTCCGCGGCGACGCGATACAGCGCCTCGCCGATTGATTTCCGCTGGTCGTCAGTAACGACGGCGCATGACTCGTCGGGCTGGAGGTTCAGGCACTGTTTGACAGCGGTCTCGGCGGGCGCGCGAAGCGACGAGTTGTCCATACAACTGATTGCGTACTCCGACTGAATAACTCTTGATGGACTGTCGGCGCAGGGCGTCGAAACGCGCTACGTCTCAGTGTTTTCAGAGGAATGTGGTCAAAGCTCACAATCGCCAGAGGTACAACTATGTGAGTTAATTTCTCCGTATATTAATCACAAAGAATATACTCTCCCCGGAGATATGGACGTGTATGCTCCACGTGGGCATCAACGGCTTCGGCACCATCGGGAAACGCGTCGCTGACGCGGTGCGTGTCCAGCCAGATATGACAGTTGCGGGCGTCGCAAAGCGCTCGCCGAACTTCGAGGCAACTATCGCAGACGACCGCGGCTACGACCTCTACGCCGCGGACGGCCGCGAACCGTTCGATGAAGCCGATCTCGCGACGGCCGGTACGGTCCATGACCTCATTGAAACGAGCGACGTGGTCGTCGACACCACGCCAAGTGGCGTCGGCGCGGCCAACGCGCCGCTGTACGCCGAGCACGATACGCCAGCCATCTTCCAGGGTGGGGAGGACGCCGATGTGGCAGACGTGAGCTTCAACGCTCGCGCCAACTACGAGAACGCAGTCGGGGCTGACACGGCCCGCGTCGTCTCCTGCAATACGACTGGACTTTCACGCCTTCTCGCGCCGCTCAAGGAATCATACGGCGTCGAGAAATCGCGCGTGACACTGGTCCGGCGCGGTGCCGACCCGGGCCAGACCGGTCGTGGCCCCATCAACGACACACTCCCCGACCCCGTCGAAATCCCCTCCCACCACGGTCCTGACGTCCAGACGATTTTTCCCGACCTCGACATCGACACGATGGGGATGAAGGTCCCGACAACGCAGATGCACACCCACAGCGTCAACGTCACGCTGGAAAGCGAACCAACGACAGAGGAAGTCACGTCGCTACTGACCGACGAATCGCGACTGTTCCTCATCCCGAAGACGCTGGGTATCGACGGTGCAGGGAAACTCAAAGAGTACACCCGTGATGCCGGTCGCCCGCGCGGTGACGTGTGGGAGAACTGTATCTGGGCCGAATCAATCACAGTCCAAGGGCGGGACCTCTACCTGTTTCAGGCGATTCACCAGGAAGCCGATGTCGTGCCGGAGAACATCGACGCCGTTCGCGCGCTCTCGGAGCGGACCGCAAGCGCCGAGAAGAGCATCCGACGGACCGACGAAGCCCTCGGTGTCGGGCGCGGCCTCGTCGAACACGACGGCAGTCCACAGCGCGTCGACAGTCACGCCGACGACTGATTCTCACCCCAGTTCGTGGAACTCGACTTCGCCGGTGTCCGTCGACAGCGTCGCAACCGAGAACGGCTCGGAGGCCGGCGGAATCGAGATGCCGCCGGGGTTGATTCGTTCCGTGCCCCCGCGCTCCTCGTAACCGCGTTCGTGCGTGTGCCCGTGGAAAACGTAGTCGTAGGTCCCACAGTCGACCAGCGCGTCGACGATCTCCCCGCTGGTCCCGTGATACACCGCGATGGTGTTTCCATCGATTCTCAGCTCGCCCATCTCGCCGAAGTACGTACCGAACTCCTCGACGGTAGACTGGACTGCCCACTCGCCGTCGTTGTTGCCACGAACGGCGTAAAACGACCAGTCGCCGTCGAACGGCGTCACCGAGAAGGGGGCGACGAAGTCGCCGCAGTGGACGACCGTCTCACAGTCCGCCTCCGAGAACGTCTCCACTGCGGCTTCGACCTGCGCGGCGTTGTCGTGCGTGTCCGAGACGATGCCGATCTGCATACCGACGACGTTCAGCCGGGAGCGACTTGAACGTGTGGCCCACGACACAGGTGGGACCGCCGTCGTCACACAGGCGCGACGTTTTTGTTTAGTCACCGCCTACGACGGCCGATGGCACGGGGACTCATCGGGACAATCGAGCTGATGGTCGCGGTCGTACTCGCCGCGCGGGTCACCCTTCTCGGCGTCGACAACCTCGCCCGCGGCCAGACGGCGATCGGTGCGGTCTTTCTCGGGTTAGCCGCCGCCTTACTGATTATCGAGTGGGTCGCTCCCTCTCCGACAGACATCCCCGGTGCAATCGCCGGGCGGGCGCGGAGTGCGCTCCCCGGCGGGAAGCCACCGAACAGTAGCGACGACGACTAACTCTCGTCGCGCCAGCGGTCCGAGGTGACTCTGTCCACCGCCGCCATGTGGTCGTGTTCCTCGACCGTTTCGGCCCGCGATTCCTCGGCCTTCTGGACGGGCTTTCCTCGAACACGCGCTCGAACGCCACGTCGAGCGCGACGAGACGAGGTACTACCTGGAAGGTGGAATCATCGACGAGGAAGGAAATCGGCGGCTTCAGTCGGCCGCGATGGTCTCGCTGGCGTCGTCGAGCAGTTGCTCGATGGAGCGGTCGCTTGGCTCGTTTTCCAGCAAGACGTCGATAGGGAGCGTCGGCGCGCCGTCGACGAGGTTCTCGAGCAGGACGAGTCGCTCGCGAGCCCGGGACATCCCGACGTAGAACACGCGCCGTTCGTTGTCGGTCAGCGTCGGGACGGGACTGGTATGTTTCGTGAACTCGTCCATTCCGGGTACCTCGATACCCTGCTGGTCGACAGTCGCGGCCATCTGCTCGACGACTTTCTCGGTGAGGTCGGTCGCGACGAACACATGATCGGCCTCGCGACCTTTGGCGGAGTGGATCGTCCCCACGCGGACCCGGTCGGCGTCCATCCCGGTGTAATCGCCGGTGAAGTACGCGTCGACGGTCCGCTCCTGGAAGTTGGTCACCTTCCGGAGCATGTCGCCCGCCGAGGCCGCGTCGGGGAGGAAGGGAACGTGGTCGTGGACGACGTCAGGGTCGATCTCGATATCGGCGATGTCTTCGTCCTCGTGGGACTCGTCGATCTCTTCGAGCGCGTCGAAGAGGTCGTCACGTTCGCCCGTGCCGAAGGCGGAGTCGACGAGCATATCGGCGAGCCGGCGCGCTTCCAGCACCGTGAGCGGTTCGTCGGCTTCGACGGCTTCGAGCCCGTTGACGTACTGGGTGAGCCGATCGGTCCACATCCGCTGGTCGGTGAGACAGGAGAAGGGGATCCCGTTGTCGATGAACTCGTCGATGAACTGGAACATCTGGTAGCGGGCCCGGAACAGCACCATCACCGTCTCATCGGACTGCTCGATGGTCCGCGTGACGTTCCGGGAGAGGTCGAACATCGAAGGGTTCTGGACCGCCTCGACGCGGCCGCCCTCCTTGCGCGGATTGAGGTCTTTCTCCTGACGTTTCTCGATGTGGCGGACCTCGCGGTTGACGACGTTCAGGATGCGCGAGGGGAGCCGGTAGGAGTTGGGCAGCACCTCGTCCTGGGTGACGACCTCTTCGAGCAGGAGGTCCGGGTCCGCGCCCTGCCAGGCGTAGACGACCTGGTCGTCGTCGCCAGCGATGAGCACCCGTTCCATGTGGGGTTTCCACTCGTCGTAGACGTCGTACTGCAACGTCGTGATGTCCTGAAACTCGTCGATGATGAGGTAGTCGACGTTGGGGAGCAGCGAGCGCTGGGCGACCCGTTCGAGCATGTCGGCGAAGCCCGTCAAGTCGTTTTCGCCCTTGTAGGTGCGCCAGCCGCGGATGGCGGCGGGCACGTCCACACGGTCGTCGTCGGTCGGCCACGTCGGCGTGTACTTGTTGCCGGTCTGGGCGTTGTCGTCGATCTCCGGCGGGAGTCGGACTTCCTCGTCGTCCCACTTGAAGGGCACGTCGTACCAGTCGGCCACGTCGCGGCGGGTCCGCTGGAGCCACTGGCTCGTCGCGATGATCTTGTTCCCGAGGGTGGTCGAGCGGGCCGAGCGACGGCGCGAGCCCTCGTACTCGTCCTCGTAGTCGATGCCGAACTCCTCGCAGAAGGCCTCCTTGTCGTCCTCGCCGACGACGTCGCCGCGGGAGAGGTTCAGCAGTTCGTACGCCTTCGCGTGCATCGTACAGACGTTCCCGCGAAGGGCACGAGGGGACAGGCCGAGTCGGTCCGCGAGTCGCTCACGGATCTCGGCGGCCGCCGCACGCGTGTACGAGACAACCAGTACGTCACGGAAATCGACGTCGTCGTCTTCCAGCAGTTCGTCGACGCGGTCGAGCAGCGCCGTCGTCTTCCCGCTACCGGGCCCACCGAACAGGCGGACAACCTCGGTGGTCGAATCAGTCATTGAACATGTAGTGGGACCGCGGCCAAATAAACAACGTGCTTTACGGGGACGACAACTAACAGGCGCACCCGAACGGATTTCTCATCGGTACAGCGACACGTACAGCATCGCGAACCCGATGATGAACGGAATCGTCTCCGCCATCTGGAAGAACACGCGAACGATGGCACCGGTCTCGCCGGCGCTCAGTTGCGTGATGACACTGGATATAGCGACACCCATACTGATGAACGCAAAGCCAACGAACGCATACTGTAGTCGTTCTGACGGGCGTTTCCGGTAGGCCTGGAAGCTAATCAGGGTGATCCCGAGCGTCAGCCCGAACACCACCATCCGCATCAGGATGAGCACGCCGCGTGCGATAGCCACGCCGGTCGTCATGCAGTCACGCCTCCGCTGGAGAGTGAATTCATTCCGGGTTCAGCTCGTCCCAGAGCTGACTGAACCGGTCCGGGAGGTTCTCCTCCCGATAGATGCGCACTTTGTACTCCTCGTCTTCGAGCGAAATGACCGTCGACTCGAAGTTGGACTCGTACACCTTGTAGTGGTTTCCGTCCTCGGCGACGAGCGTTCGGTCGGTGACGAGGTCGTACTCGTCGAGCAGTTCGATACGTCGATACACCGTCGGCAGCGAGAGGTCGCACTCCTCCGCGAGTTCCTTCGCCGACTGCGGTTCACGACTGATTGCGGCGAGCACACGGCGCGCGTGCTGGTCACCGATTGTATCGAGAATCTCCTCGATGCTCTGTTCCTCAGCCACTACACCAAGATTCGCGTCATATTATATAAGCGTTTTCGAGCACTGTGGTGGTTTCACGTTCAGAAAACACTGCCCCGTTTATATGATGATAGCCCCTGTAGCTCCCACTGCGGATTGCGTTCAGGTGAGACGATGTCCGGAGACAACCTCCGTCGCGTGACGACGGGCAAGATGCAGGGCCAGAACGCCGATGAGCGAGTGACCCCTCTCGGCGATACAGAGCGCCCGGAATCGCATGACCCACCCAGTCGTGACGCCATCACGGAGTCGTTGGACCCGGTCATTGACGACGTCGTCGACGGCGAGACCGCGGTCGATGACGGCCTGGTCACACAGAGTTTGGAAGAGATCCTACTGGCGATGATCGCAGTCGCCGATGGTGGCACCCACGGGACCGGACTGATGGAGGAACTGGAAGCCCAGTTCGGTGCCGAACTGAGTCCGGGGACAGTGTACCCCCGGCTACACGAGTTAGAAGCGGATGGCACGCTCCAAATGCACGAACTCGTCCAGACGAAACAGTACGGAATCGCGGACGATGCGGCTGCGAAAGAGCAGATCGCAACGTCCGCGTCCCAACATCTCGCGCTCGGGCTGTTCCTCCACGCGTCGCTCGATGCGCTGTAACCACCACAAACCGGTCAGTCTGCCGATACACGACCCCCCAATCGTCGGCTACGAACCGGTCGGCTCGCCGACACACCACCCCCCAACCGTCGGCTGGCCACACAAAGACTCCCCACTTCCTTTCTGCGCAACGTGATACAGTCCCGACTGCCTGAGCTGTTGCTGTCCAGACACGAGACGTAGCGAAGCTCGTCCCGACAGAGAGCGAACTGTCGGTTCTACGGGTCAGTACCACCGCTACCGGATGAAGGCGGAAGGGATGAAAAGGGAGTATCCTTACCGTACCGGTGTCCAGCCACACACCGAGCACTGTGCCGCTGTCGACTCGTGAAGACCGCCGCAATCAGGGCACTGCTTCTTGTTATAGCTCTCTTCCCAACCGCTCTGGTCCACGTCGTGGCCACGCTGGGAGAGGAACTCGTCGAACATATCGTCACTACTCGGTGCGGACGCCATACATGCTATGGTATATCACATCAGTATATAGGTTTAATGGTATTGTGAAACATTGCCATAAGTAACGACGCACCACGCGCGACGAGACGGTCAGTCACAGCGAGCCGTGCCACTCAGGAGCCGTACAACCAGAAGACAACATCAGATGAGCAGTCGTTCAGACGGTGCGCTGGCCCGGTTGTCTCCGATACCACCCGTTAGCTGTCGGTCGCAACCGGGTGGGTGTAATCAACAGTGATGCGGGCGCTTGCGATGAGCGCGTTCGCGATGGCCTCTGACGCCTGTTCCTGCTCTGTCCCACCCTCGATGGAAAGCATTTCGTCGAGAGCGAACACCTGAAACCGGTGTTCGTACGGCTGGCCGGCCGGCGGACACGGCGGTTCGTACCCCGGCTCGTTGGGGGGCTGTGTTCCCTGTCGAGCGCCGCCGAGCGCGTCGAGGGTCGGCTCGCGAGGGAGGCCGGCCGGAATCCGGTCCGTCTCTGGCGGGACGTTCCACAGCGTCCAGAACACCGGCTGGCTAAACACGCCGCCGTCGTACTCGGCTGTGACAGCGAGCGCTGCCGTCGGCTCCGGGACGCGCTCGATGACGAACGGTGGCGAAACGCCATCGCCGTCACAGGTGAACCGGGCCGGAAGCTCGTCCCCGGAACTGAACGCGGGGCTCGACACTTCGAAAGCCGGTGTCGTGTCGTCCGACTGCCCGGTACAGCCCGCGCTCCCGACCAGTGCTGACGCCCCGAGCGTCTGGAGGAGGTGGCGACGGCGCATACCAGAGTGGGAGGGACAGGTCGTAATCTGCCTTGTGATACCCCGCCACGTACCACACCAAATCCGGTGAAGGGACATCACTGGTCCCTATCAGGGCGAACATGTTCCCGCCCGTCGCCAGCGACTGAGAACGTCTTACCCCCTTCTTATTTTGGGATACTGGAGTTCCAACCACATGGAACTCAAACGCAAAACGATCGCGAAGGTGATCGCCGCCGCGTTCGTCTTCAACCTCGTCGTCATGGGGGCTGGCGCGTGGATCGCGTATCAGGAAGCGCCACCCATCCCGGAGCAGGTTGTCGGACCCGACGGCGAGACGCTTGTCACGGGTGAGGACATCCGCGACGGGAAGAAGGCGTTCCAGAAGAACGGGCTGATGAACCACGGGTCGATTCTCGGGAACGGCGCGTACTACGGCGCGGACTACACCGCCGACTCGCTGGAGTTGAAAACCCAGCACATGCGGACGTACTACGCCGAGGAGCGCTACGGGACCGAGTACGACTCGCTGTCGACGGCCGAACAGGCTGCCGTCGATGACGACGTGAAACAGGACCTCAGTGGGGAGTACGAGGGCGGGAACATCGAGTACTCCGCCGCAGAGCTGTACGCCCACGAGCAGGTCCGTCAGGAGTACGTCGAGCGGTACCACGAGGGCAGCCACGAACGGGGCGTCCCTGAGGGGATGATCGACTCCGAAGCCGACGCCCGACAGTTCGCCGACTTCGCCATGTGGACGGCGTGGTTCTCCCACACCGACCGACCTGGCGGCGAACACTCCTACACGAACGACTGGCCCTACGAGCCGGCCGCCGGTAACGACGCGACCGGCGCGGCGATGACCTGGAGCGTCATCGCAATGGTCCTGCTCGTCGCCGCCGCCGGTGGCGGCATCTGGCTGTACCAGTCCGTCAGCCTCCCGGAACCGTCCGCCGGCGACCTCTCGGTTCCCGAGCCGGGCGACGTGAGCATCTTCCCCAGCCAGCGGGCCGCCCTGCGGTTCATCCCGGTCGCCGCCGGGCTGTTCCTCGCGCAGGTGTTACTCGGTGGATTACTCGCCCACTTCTACATCGAACGGGCAGGGTTCTTCGGCATCGAGGAAATCTTCGGTGTCCATATCCTCCAGATTCTGCCGTTTGCGATGGCGAAGACCTGGCACATCGACCTGGGCATTCTCTGGATCGCCGCGACGTGGCTCGGTGCCGGGCTGTTCCTGCCGCCGCTGTTGACCGGCCACGAGCCCAAACGCCAGTCGACGTACATCAACGTGCTGCTCGGAGCCATCGTCGTCGTCACCGTCGGCGGCCTCGGCGGCATCTGGCTCGGGTCGCACGGCTACTTCGGCGACCTCTGGTGGCTGTTCGGCAACGAAGGGCTAGAGTACCTCGAAGTCGGGAAGGTCTGGCAGGTCGGACTGCTCGTCGGCTTCGGCCTGTGGGCCGTCCTCTCGATTCGGGGCCTGAAACCGCTGCTAGACCGAGAGCCGGTGTTCGGCCTCGCCCACATGATTCTGTACGCCGGCGGCTCGATTGCACTGCTGTTTACCGCCGGGTTCTTCTTCACCCCGGAGACCAACATCGCCGTCACGGAGTTCTGGCGCTGGTGGGTCGTCCACATGTGGGTCGAAGGGGCCTTCGAGTTCTTCATCGTCGCCATCATCGGGCTGACGCTGGTGTCGATGAACCTGCTCAGCCGCCGCAGCGCCGAGAAGGCGGTCATGCTCCAGGCGCTGCTGGTGATGAGTACGGGCGTCATCGGCGTCTCCCACCACTACTGGTGGGTCGGCATGCCCGACATGTGGGTCCCCATCGGGAGCGTATTCTCGACGCTTGAGCTGCTCCCGCTGGTGTTCATCCTCTACGAGGCGCTGGGCCAGTACCGGGCGATGTCGGAAACCGGTGGGTTCCCCTACAAGCTCCCGTTCATGTTCATCATCGCCAGCGGGGTCTGGAACTTCGTCGGTGCCGGCGTGCTCGGGTTCTTCATCAACCTCCCGCTCATCAACTACTACGAGCACGGCACCTACCTCACGGTCGGCCACGCCCACGCCGCGATGTTCGGGGCGTTCGGCTTCCTCGCGCTGGGGATGGTCACCTACATGCTCCAGCTCGCCATCAAGCCCGGCCGCTGGGACGGCTCCTGGCTCCGGGCGGCGTTCTGGTGCTGGAACGTCGGCCTCGCACTGATGGTGTTCGTCTCTGTCCTGCCCGTGGGCTTCCTCCAGCTGGAGGCGGCGTTCACCGGGAGCTACGCCGCGGCCCGGAGCGTGGCGTTCTACAACCAGCCGCTCGTCCAGACGCTGTTCTGGGCGCGGCTCCCTGGTGACACGCTCATCATCCTCGGGACGGCCATCTACGCGGCCGACCTGATCCGCAAGCGGTTCGTCCTCCGGCGGTCCGAGGACGACCCCACGGTCGAGGACATGGCCGTCGCGGAGGGCGTCATGAGCGACGACTGAGTTACCGCCGGGTTTCGGCTGTGGTCATCACGGCCGGAACACGGCTCGCCGACAGCAACGAGAAGAGAGTGAACCGTCGGATCTAGACGGGGAACTGCGTCGCCGTCCCGGCGACGATGACCCACGTCACGAGGACGGCGTTGATCGTCGCGCCGACCCAGACCCGACCCGTCTTCCTGAAGAAGTAGGTGCTGACGAAAGCCACGATGCTGAGCAGGGCGACGAACTGCAGCGCCAGGATTGTCAGCAGCGGGTGGCCAAGCGGCAGGGGCTGGCCAGTCAGCAGTGGGATGTACTGAACCGCCAGCAGTACGACGAACCCACCGACGACGATGAGCCAGTTCGTCGCCATCGCGCGGCGGAGCGACCGGGACTCGCCCTCGGGACGGAGCTGACCGTGCAGGAGCGCACCGAGGACGACGAAGAAGGCAAACAGCGGCAAGAGATACGAGAAGCTGATCCGGAACTGCGCCGGGGACAGGAGTTTGATGGCGAACACCCAGATGCGGAAGTCCGTCTGGAACAGGAACGCCACGACGGCTTCCAGCAGATACAGCACACCGACGGTAACGACACCGGCCAGGACCGAGACGCCGACTGTCCGCGCGCCGTCGCCCGTATCGAGGCCGTAGCTCGCCAGCGACACCGAGGGGTCGTCCGCGTTAGTCGTGTAGTGCCACACCGCGAACAGCACCGCGGTGATGACCGCGTTCCCCAGCGCCCAGACGATCACGCCGTTGTTGATCTGCTGTGGGAACAGCCAACTGAGGCCGATAATCGCCGGTGCAACGTCTTGCAACGGGAAGTACGTCACAATCGGAATCGCGGCGGCGAGCAGCGACGCCCCGTAGCGTTTCGCGCCGGTCATCCCCTTCCCGTCGGGGTACTCCCGTCGGAGCCTGTCGGTCGGTGCCCGGTCGATGAGCAGGCCGCCGACCGGGAACAGCGACAGCACGCCGCCGATGAGGGCAACAAAGGTCCCGAGCGATTTCCAGTACCAGACCTGGTTGCTCGGGTCCATCTCGTCTTCGCCTTCGAGCGTTAGCTGGAGCCACTCGATGGACGCGCCGATGGCTGCGGTCGAGAAGTGGTCGCCGGGGTGAGTGGTTGCCGGGGTGTACAGTTGCCGTGCGGTCCCGTCCTCGACACTGCCGTAGGTACGCCCCTCCTCGACGGCGCTGTCCGTGCCGAACACCGTCTGGAGTTTGTCGCTCTGCTCAACGTCGGACGCACTCGCCGTCCCCCACATCAACGGGGCGAACTCGTCGTACTCGCTGAACACGACGGCGAGGTTCCGTGGGAACGAGTCAGTACCTTCGGGGGCACGGTTCGACCCAGTCGATGACCCCTCGATGACCATCGACTCGTACCCGTCCGGATGGGCCGCGGCCGCCGTGATGACAGTCCAGCCACCCATCGAGTGGCCTTCGAGCCCGATGTTTTCGTTATCGACGTAGTCCAGCGACCGGAGATATTCGAGGCTGTCGGGGCCACCGTAGCCGTTTTTGAACGCTGGCGGGTCCGAGTAGCCGTGGCCGGTCTGGTCGATAGCGAGAACCACGAAACCTCGCCTTGCGTACTCGATAGCGAACGGCGACTGCGTCTCCTTCGAGTTGATGTAGCCGTGGACGGCTAACACCCCCGGCTGTGGGGAAGCGCTGCTCGCCTCCTCAGGGATGTACAGCGTCCCGCTCATCATCGTCCCGTTGGTCCCGGAGAACTTCACGTCGCGAACCTCGACGGAACCGGCGTCTGTTTGTACTGTCCATGCGAGCCCGCTCCCGCTGAATATCAGGAGTAGCGACACTGCAGCGACGAACCACAGTCGTCTATCATCGTTCATGATAATACCACGGACGCAGGTGAGACACTCAGTGAATTAAACTTACTGTAAACTCCAAGCCAACGGTAAAGAATTGGGAACGGCGCTGAAAACGGTATTCTAACCCGTTGAAATGGGTGGCAGGTTCCACCCACGTACTGGGCAGTGCTCCGATTCCCACTTCATTACCAATTATTCGGCGTTATCAATAAACCGGTTTATCGGGCATCTACGGTCACAAATAGCCACTTCAGTTTCAATTACTCGCCCCATGGACGAGGTTACGCGCCGCCGAGTTCGTTGGTCCAGAGGTGTTCGATGTCAGCTTCGAGATCAGCCGTATCGAGCGCTTCGACGCCTGACAGGTGCTCGCGGGCGTCCGTGAGATGCTGCTGGACCGCGGCCACGTCGTCAACCGACTTCGCGGCACAGAGCGACACCCGTGCTCGGTTGATTTCCAGCCGCTCCCCGAGCGCCTGCGTCACCGGGATGTCGTGCTCGTCGCCGAGCTGTGCCATGCGGTCTAGCACGCTCGTCGGGACTTCCAGCTGGGCCGCGAGCTCCCGGGACGGCAGATCGACCGTGATATCGGTCGTCTCACACTCGCTCTCACCCCACGGCGCGATAACGTACTCCTGCCCCTCTGTGGACATATAACGTGGGACAGTCCGGACACTCATATTTACTCACAGGCTAACAGGAAGAATGAGGCGTATACCGGTCGGTTCGTCGGTGTTAGTCGTCGGCTTCGGCGGCCGCTGGCCGGGGAATCGTCACGTCCGTGAGCCCCGCTTCGATTTCCTCGCGTCGGCCCTCGAACTTCCCGGGCAGCACCAGCCGGCCACCGAGGTCATCAAGCGGTTCGTCGCTGTCGTACCCGGGGCCGCTCGTGGCGAGTTCGAACAGCACGCCGCCGAACTCCCGGAAGTAGACCGACCGGAACCAGTGGCGGTCGATCTGTGATGTGGGGCGCAGTCCCGCACCGCGAACGGCCTCACGCATCGACTGCTGGTCCTCGTCGGTTGGCGTCTGGAAGGCGACGTGGTGGACCGTGCCGTGGCCCTGCCGGCCGCCCTCGATAGTCGGCAACACGTCGACGTACTTCCCGACAGACCCCGTCGCGGCGTAGCGGGTCCGCTCGTCGCCGGGCGTATCGCCCTGTGCCTGCTCGGTGCCGACTTCCTCGAAGCCCATCTTCTGGAGCAGGTCCTCCGTCGGTTCGGGGTCAGCGAGCCAGAGCGTCACCGAGTGGAAGCCACGGATGGCGGCGTCTTCGGGAACGAACTCCGTCCACGGCTCGGTCGGGTCGTCGTCGGGAATCCCGACTTCGACCAGTTCGACCGGGAGCCCGTCCGGGTCGCGAAACGGGAGGACGGTCTCGCCGAACCGCTCGACACGGTCGTCGTAGTCGACGCCGTACTCGTCGAAGCGGTCCTCCCAGTAGTCGAGGCTTCCCTCGGGAACGCGGAACGCGGTGCGTGAGACCTGTCCAGAGCCGACCTTCCCCTGTGCGTGGTCCTCCCACGGGAAGAACGTCATGCTCGTCCCGGGGTTCCCCGCGGCGTCGGCGAAGAAGAAGTGGTACGTACTGGGGTCGTCCTGGTTGATCGAGCGCTTGACGAGCCTGAGCCCGAGCGTTTCGACCCAAAAGTCCATGTTCTGCTGGGGATCGCTCGCGATGCATGTGACGTGATGGATGCCCGGAGTAGGGGTGGCTTCGGTCATTGGGAGCAATACGTGCCGGAACTACTTGAGTGACTGCTGACGTGAGTGTTACCGGGGTACAGTCGGTAGAAGCTGTTGGCACTGGCGAGTCATGCGACGGACAGCAGTTATATATGACACTGGTGGGACATTCGCGTATGGCAGACGCGGACCGGACAGCGATTCTCGGCGGGACCTTCACACCGATTCACAACGGCCACCGGGCGCTCCTACACAAGGCGTTCCAGACCGCAAGCCACGACGGACGTGGCGATGGCCACGTCATCGTCGGTCTGACGAGTTCCGAACTGGCTACAGAGACGCGTAGCGACCCGGGACACGCGGAGCAGTTGGGTGCGTACGACGACCGCCATGCCGCGCTCGATGCCGAGTTGGGCCAGTTAGGCGAGTCATACACCGCCACTTACGAGATTCTCCAATTAGAGGACACGCAAGGACCAGCCGCGACGCGGGCCGACGTGGATGCGCTCGTCGCCTCGCCGGAGGCGAAGGCACAGCGCCGCGCCTACGAACTCAATCAGCAGCGGCGGGACGCGGGGCTCCACCCGCTGGAGATCCACACGCCGCCGTTTGTCGTCGCCGAAGACGGCACGCGGATCAGCAGCACCCGGATTCGGAACGGCGAAATCGACGTACACGGCCGCCTGCTCGACGCGTCAGAGTGAGGGTGGTGTGAAAAGCGCCAGTTTCTCTGCGCGTCAGACCGTCACTCCATGGTATCCGGACCGTCCGCGTCCAGCCGTTCGGCGGCCCCCGCGACGGTCAGTGGCACGTCGTCCGTCCGGCCCTCGAACAGTCTGACGACTTGTGGCGGGCGCAGGTCACAGTCCCGCAACAGGTCAGTATCAGTCAGGATACGGCGGGTGGGCCCCCTCGCGGCAATCGTGCCGGTATCGTCGAGCAACAGGACCCGGCCCGCGACGTGCGGGACGAGTTCGGTGTCCGGCGTCGAGACGACGAGCGTGACGCCCTCGGCCGCGAGTTCGTCCAGCAGGTCGAGAATCGTCTCCCGGTTCGCGGCGTCGACGTTGCTCACCGGTTCATCGAGCAACAGTACGTCCGGTTCGACGGTGAGCGCGCTGGCGAGAGCAGCCCGGCGCTGTTCACCGCCGCTGAGCCGGAACGGCGGCTTCGACAGGAGGCCGTCGAGGTCGAGCCGGGCCGCGACTCGCTCGACGCGGCGGTCAACCTCCGCGCGCTCGCAGTCGAGTTGCGCCGGCCCGTAGGCGAGGTCTTCGCGAACGGTCGGGTTGAACAGGTAGTCCGCAGGGTTCTGCGTGAGGACGCTCAGACGGCTGCGGACGGTGTCGGCGTCGGTCGTCTCCCCGAAGTACCGGACCCGCCCGCCATCGGGGTCGACCAGCCCGCCCAGCAGTTCCAGCAGCGTCGACTTGCCAGCCCCGTTCGGGCCGAGCAGCGCTACGCGGTCGCCGCGCTCGATGGACACATCGACGCCGTCGACGGCCAGCGTTTCATCGGGGTATGCGTACCGGAGGTCAGTCGCCTCGATAGCAGTCACGCGACCACCACCACGACGGCGAGCGCGACGACCAGTCCGAAGGCGAGGTCGGCCCGCCCGAGCGGTTCCCGGGGCTGTGCCGGCGTCGAGCCAGTCCCGCCACGAGCGCGAGCGGCCCGCTGGACCCGCTCGCCGCGTTCCAGACTGCGGACGAGAAACGAGCCCACGAAGTTCCCCGAGTCGCGCCAGTTCCGGCGGAGGCTCGGCTCGGCGATGGTTCGACTCCGGCGAGCCCGGACCATGCGTTCGAGTTCGGCGAAAAAGAGGAGCAGATAGCGGTACGTGATTCCGAGCAGCGAGACGGCAATCGACGGGACCCGGAGCCGGCGAAACGCCGCCAAGAGGTCGGCGAAGCGGGTGGTCAACAGCAGCACGGACAGGAAGCCGACACACGCGGTTACGCGGACGGCGAACGTAAGCACGTAGTCGACGCCAGCGGCCGAGAGCGGGAGCGAGCCAAGCGAGGGACCACCCATCAGGATGGCCTGTGGCGCGACGACGACGAACGCGAACGCCGGCGGGCCGGTCAGCCGCCCCAAGAAAGTACGGATAGGTATCCGAGAAATGGCCGCAAGCACCGAAGCGAGGAGCGCGAGCGCGCTGACGACTGCCAGTGTCCGCTGTGTCACGGTAAGGGCGACGAGCGTCGCGACGCCGACGAGCTTGACCGTCGGCGTGACGGCCTGGAGAAACCCGTCCCGGTCCGGCAGGTCCTCAGCGAGCAGGAACCACTGGGCGCTGGCCGCGATGGCCGCAACGGTCCGGTCGAGCAGGTCTCTGCCGGACATCAGCTACTGCCGCTGGTCGGTATCCGCCCCGAGCAGGCGACCGATGCCGGCACCGAGGAGGAGCGTCAGCGCCGTCCCGACGACGGCCGACACGAACGTTCCGGTTGCACCACCGAGACCGGGGACGCCGTAGTCCGGGAACAGCGCGGTACCGACGGCGGTGGCGTGTTCCGTCGCATCGGTCGCCTCGGCGGCGTTTTCGAGCGGTTCGGCGTAGCCGACCTGACCGGCCGCCCATCCGAACACCGGCGCGAGCAATGTCAGGACCAGCAGCGCGGCGAGGGCACGAGGTAGCCAGTCGGGAAGATCCCGGGCCATCACGCACTCACCTCCGGGGCGGCGTTCGGTCGCAGGTCGGGGCGAGCGCGGGCCAGATAGCGGTAGACCGAGGCGGTGATGGCCCCTTCAATCAGGCCCAACGCGAGGTGCCCGACGCCCATTATCGACAGCGTCGTCAGCAACTGGTACTGGAACGCAGAGGAAAGGCCCAGCTGAAGGGCGGCGGTCAGCGCGCCGGCCGTAATTCCTAGCCACCCCGCGACGAAGGCCGCGCGGAACTCGCCGTAGGGAACGAGCAGGCGATAGATGGCGTAGCCGACGTACACCTCGACGACAGCCATGTTGAACACGTTCGCGCCAAGCACCACGAGCCCGCCGTCACCGAAGACGAGCGCCTGAATCGTGACGACAGTCGCGACACAGAGCGCGCCCAGGTGCGGACCGAGGAGAATCGCCGCGAACGCGCCCCCGACGAAGTGGGCGCTGGTGCCCCCGGGAATTGGCCAGTCGAGCATCTGTGCGGCGAAGATACTCGCTGCGACGACACCGAGCAGCGGCGCGCGCGCATCGGAAATCTCACCGTTGACACGCTTGGCAGCGACGCTCAGAACGACGACCGCAAGCGCACCGAACAGCAACGCAAGCGGTAGATCGATATATCCGTCGGGAATGTGCATGCTACCCGGGTCTGGCCCCGGCGCAGTAATAATACTTTTTCATCGGGCAGTATTACTGCCGACGAGTGAGTATTACCGAAGCCCGGATATCCATATGCGAGCCCCTCTCTATCGACACACATGAGTGAGGACCTCGACCGGATCAGCCTGACACTCCCCTCGTCGATGGTCGACCGACTCGACGGTATCGTCGACGACTGGGAGTACGCGAGCCGGTCGGAAGCCATTCGTGACTCGCTACGTGACTTCTTTGCGACCTACGAGTGGGAGTCCGGTGACGAAAAACACCACCACGGGACCATCGTCATCGTCCACGACCACCACGTCTCGGGCATCGCAGACGAGCTTCAGACGGTCCAACACGAGATGGCCGACATCATCACCTCCGTCCAGCACATTCATCTCTCCCACGACACCTGCATGGAGACCCTGGTCGTCGAGGGCGCGGGCGGCAATATCACGGAGCTAGCCAACCGTCTCCGGGCGATTGGTGGTGTCCAACAGGTCAAGGTCGTCGTCGTGGACGAGTGAGTTGTAGGCGTGTGAGTCGCCTTCCCCTCGAAAATATGAGACTCCGACCGCATTGCAGACCGTTCTGCCAGTGGTGGACATGGGCCCTGCCGGATTTGAACCAGCGCTCAATCGGTTATGAGCCGATCGCTTTAACCAGACTAAGCTAAGGGCCCTTCAGAATGGTGTTGATGAGTCCGCATCTTTAGCCTGTCGGGTTGGAGTGGTGGGGTTCGGAGAGACAGGTGGGTCGATACAGAGAGTTTCGTGCATCGGCTGCATATCTCACCGTCCAGCGGCCCTGAAAGCCGACAGTGACGGAGTCGCAGCGCTCGTCGATTTGTGAGTGAAAGAACGACGCCACCGCCAGGGCTCGAACCTGGGACAACCTGGGTAACAACCAGGTGCTCTACCAACTGAGCTACGGCGGCGCGAACGCATCCAATCATTGCCAGAGTTGGTAATTAGGGCTTTCGTTTCCAGTCGGCATCGACACGCTTTCACGCACTTGTGCGCAAGCGGCGGTATGAGCGATGAGTTCGACGCCGTCGTCGAGGAGATGCGAGCACGGGCCTCGCCAACCGACGACGAGCGAGCGCAGTTACAGCGGGTCGCCGACGCGGTGATGGCCGACGCCGAGGCGGCCGTCGCCGACCTGCCGGTCGCTGCGGAGGTAGTGCAAGTCGGATCGACGGCCCGCGGAACGTGGACCGCCGGCGACCGAGACGTGGACGTGTTCGTCTGTTTTCCACCGTCACTCGACCGCGAAGCGCTGGAGGAATACGGGCTGACGGTCGGGCACGAAGTCCTCCCCGATGGGCGCGAGGAGTACGCCGAACACCCCTACGTCGTCGGCGAGCGCGAGGGGTACGCCGTGGATCTGGTGCCCTGCTACGCGGTCGAGGACGCCACCGAGATCCAGTCCGCGGTCGACCGGACACCGTTTCACACCAGATATCTGCAGGAGCGACTGGACGACGACGGCGCGGGCGAGGTGCGGGTGGCAAAGCAGTTCCTGAAGGGTATCGGTGTCTACGGGAGCGACCTCCGAACACGCGGGTTCTCGGGCTATCTGACGGAGCTGCTGGTACTCGAGTACGGCGGCTTCCGGGCGTTCGTCGAGGCAGTCGCGGACTGGTACCCGCCGGTTCGGCTGGACCCCGAGGACCACGGGAGCGAGACGTTCGACGACCCGCTGGTCGTCATCGACCCGACGGACCCGGAGCGCAACGTCGCGGCGGTGCTGTCCGCCACGAACGTCGCCAGGCTCCAGCACTACGCCCGGGACCTGCTCGCCGAACCACGGGCCTCGCTGTTCACCGAGGACGACCCTGAGCCGTTCGCAGCACCAGACATCGAAGCCGCTGTGTCACAGCGGGAAACAACGCCGATGGCGCTCCGCTTCGTCGCCCCGGACGTGGTCGACGACCAGCTCTGGCCCCAGCTCCGGAAATCCCTCGATGGGCTCTGCAGCGAACTCGACCGACTGGGGTTCGAGGTCCTGCGGTCGGCCGCGTTCGTCGAGGACGGCAGCGGAGACGACGGGGGCCGAGCCGTCGACAGTGCGAGAGCTACCGCCGGCGGCGACAGCGGATCACCAGCACAGCGGGACGCCGTCCTGCTGCTCGAATTTGCCGTCGCCGAGCGGCCGGCCGTCGAGCGCCACGAAGGGCCGCCGGTCCACGTCCGCGAGCACGCGAGCGGGTTCTTCGAGAAGTACGACGACGACCCCGAGGTGGCCGGCCCCTTCATCGACGGCGACCGCTACGTCGTCGAGCGGCCACGCGCGATCACCACAGCTACCGGGTTCCTGTTGAGCGATGCTGTCTTCGACGTGGGGCTGGGGCCACGGATCGAGTCGGCACTGGAGGACGGCTACGAGGTACTGGTCGGCACAGAGATTACAGCGCTTGCCGACGGTTTCGGCGTCGATCTGGCGGACTACTTCGAGCCGAAGCCCTGATCGGCGAGGTCATCGAGAACGTCGCGGGCGTCGTCGCTGACGTCGTCGTCCGGTTCCATCGGCTGGTAGCCGTCAAAGACTTCGTGAACGGTCGTAACCGAGTCTGAGAGGGTATCAAGTCCGTACCCGCCCTCGAGGATGATTCCAAGCGCCGCGTCACAGGCGTCTGTGAGCGAGCGCATGCGGTCCGTCATTGCGCCGTACCCTTCCGTCGAGACGCGCATCCGTGAAATCGGGTCGTGTTCGTGCGCGTCGAAGCCGGCGCTGATGAGCAACAGGTCGGGGTCGTAGTCCTCGATGGCCGGCGCGATGCACTCGTCGATCGCGGCGAGGTAGTCGGCGGTGTCAGCGCCGGGCTTGTACTTGACGTTGAGGTTCGTGCCGTCGGCGTTCCCCGTGCCGGTCTCCTCAATGTCGCCAGTGCCGGGGTAGAGGCCGTCCTCGTGTATCGAGGCGTAGAACACGTCGGAACGGTCGTAGAAGATGTCCTGTGTACCGTTCCCGTGGTGGACGTCCCAGTCGAAGATGGCGACGCGCTCGGCATCGGCTTCGAGGGCCGCCTGTGCCGCGACGGCCGCGTTGTTGATGAAACAGAAGCCCATGGCGTCGTCGCCCACAGCGTGATGGCCGGGCGGTCGGCCCAGAGAGAACGGTGTGTCGCGGCCGGCGTTGCCGTCAAGCGCGGCTTCCGCCGCCCAGACAGCGAGGCCTGCCGACGCGAGCGCGGCGTCCCACGTCTCCTCGACCGCGACGGTGTCGGCGTCCCAGTTCCCGCCGCCGTCGTCACAGAACTCGCGGAACTCCTCGATGTAGTCGGTGTCGTGGACCTCGCGCACGAGGTCGATGTCGGCGTCGTCGGCGGTGACGTACTCGACACCGTGGTTCTCCTTGAGCGCGCGCCGTATCGCTCGAAGTCTGTCGGGACTCTCCGGATGTCGCGGCCCGGTGTCGTGGTCCAGACAGACCTCGCGGTAGCCGAAGTTCATTCAGTAGTACTGTTCGAGTTCGAAGTACGTTTCGACGTCAGCTGCCTTGATCGTCCGACGGTCAGCGTGACGAGCCAACGTGGCGGCCGCGGCGGCCGTGTCGTCGGCGTACGTTTCGAGGAGCGACGCGAGGGCGACGCGGGCGTCCATTGCGACGCGGTAGTCGTCGTCGATGTCGAGCCGTGCGATGCGGTCGACCGGCGCGACGGGGAGTTCAAGGCCGTCCTTCTCCGGGACCTGCTCGATGCCGAAATCGGCCGGCATCAGCGTCTTTCGGCCGTCCGTGGTGGCCTCGGTGGCTGCTGTGACGGCAAGCGAAGCGCCGTGGTCCTGTATTCGACGAGCCAGTTCCTCCGCAGCGTCGGCACTCACCCGGAGCCCGTCCGCGTTCCGCCGAATGACCGCATCCACCGGTGCGAACGGTAGCTCGACACTCATACCCAAACCCGGGAGTGTTGCGGTCTTAAGAGTTTCCGTAGCGTCGCTCGGCGACTCAGAACACGTCCTCAGCGTGAAGCCGGTCGTCGCGGAGTTCGCCACGGACCGTTATCTCCTGCCCTAACTGCACGCGCTCGCCGGTTTCGACGCTCATCGTCTGCTCGCCGTCGTCCAGCACCACGGGGTCGCCGGTCTGGACGACGGTGCCGGTGAACTCCACCTGCTGGCCGGCGCTCTGTGCGCCACCGTCCGGCGACGTGTCGCCGGTACCAGCACTGACTGCGGCCGCCCCGTCGCCGCTGTTGTCGGTATCAGCGTCGTCCGCACCGTCACCGAAGGAGGACAGGCCAGCGTGTTCGGCGTCGGTCGTCTCGGCGCTGGCTCCCCCACCTGCGCCACCAGTCGCCAGATCCGCGCCGTCGTCGAGCACGACGACCGTAGAGTTCCAGCTCGCCGAGGCCTCCTTGTCGTCCTGCCAGCCGTCCTGGATTTCGACATCCGCCGCGAGCACTTCGTCGCCCGGCGCGATGTCCTTGTCCGCCTTGTCGCCCCACAGCGCCACGCGGATGTCGCCCGTCGCGTCC
Organism: Haloarcula sp. CBA1115; assembly: GCF_000827835.1. Taxonomy (NCBI): domain Archaea; kingdom Methanobacteriati; phylum Methanobacteriota; class Halobacteria; order Halobacteriales; family Haloarculaceae; genus Haloarcula; species Haloarcula sp. CBA1115. Next base: position 1,270,276 of record NZ_CP010529.1, read on the forward strand.
TGGATGCGGACATTTCGGACCTGTCCCTCGCTGCCGTCGTCGCGGTCGAACGTCCGCTTGGGGTCGGCCGAGCGCACGACGCCAGCAATATCGGCTGTCTCTTCGAGTTCGACCTCCGCGATTGGGTCAGCGTCGGGCTCAAAGGCCACGTCGTCATCCACTTCGTCGACGGCCCCTTGGTCGCCGACGTGGAGTTCCAGCGAGCCGTCCCGCTCCCGGACGTAGCCATCGATTATCTCCACGGCCGCCCCCGCATCGAGTTCCTCGGCGCGGTCGGCTCGGTCGTCCCACAGCGTCACCCGGATACGCCCCGTCTCATCGCCGAGCGTGAGGTTCGAGACACGGCCCTCGCTGCCGTCATCCCGGTCGAACGTCCGGATGGTGTCGGTATCAAGCACGAGCCCGCGCAGCGTCACGTCGGACTGGCCCATCGTCAGCGCGTCGATGGACGAGCCAGCGCCCGGCTCCACGTCGATTGTGGCGTCGTCGTCCGGCTCCGCCTTGTCGACGGACACCTCCAGCCCGTTGTAGCCGTCCTTCGGCCGACCCTTCACCCGGAGTACGTCGCCGACCTCCAGTTGCCCCTCGTCGATGTCGACGGCCTGGCCGTCCCAGAAGGCGAGCCTGAGGCTGCCGCTCTCGTCGGCCGCCTCGACGTTGATGACCCGGCCGTCCTCGTCCTCGTCGTCGCGTTCGAAGGTCTTCAGGTCGCCGATGGCCATCACCTTGGCGAGGAACTTCACCTCGTCCATCCCGGGTTCGATATCGGCGATGGCGTTGACCTCGTTCTCGTTGAGCTCGTGGGCCAACAGCATCGCGGCCGTCTCCTCGTCGGCGAGCCCGCCCATCTGCTCGACCTTCTCCTCGACGGCCTCGCGGAACTCCTCCTCGGGGACGTCCGTCTCTAGGTCCTCGTAAATGTCCTCTATCGCACCCATCTATCTATGGGACGCTGGGCTGGGGCGCGCTTAAGCGTTGTCGTTGGGCGAGCGAACGGCCGCTGTCGGTCGATTTCGGTGGTCTCCCGTCCATTACTCGATGGTGGTCATGCGATGGGGTATAAACCCTCGTCCGCTGGCCCGGCAGCGGGCACTGTTATGCCACCACGTTGAGAGAGTCGTGGGCAGCCGTTAGCGTGTCGCTGTTGTTACGGGGCTCTGGCCGTCGCCGGTGTCGTGAGACACAGACACCGTGCCGGGGAGCCCGTTCTCAAACGTCGCCGTCGCCCGGTAGTCGATCTCCATAATGGCTTGCGTACACACATCGCCAGCGTCCGGTTTATCCTTCGTCCCAACACTGATGCGAAGTTCATCGGCACTCGAATCGTACGTGACGTCTGTTAGGTCGGCCGTTTTGCACCCATCAGATCCCCAGATAGTGCCTTCGACGACGACTTGATCGCCGTCGAAAGCCACCGTTGCCGAACTTGTCTGTGACCCGGACTGTCGCTGGGTGACGCTGAATGTTGTCTCGTTCACACTCGGGGTTTCACTCGCGCCCTCTGTGGATGTTTCCCCGCTACCGGGCGCCCCACCAAAGCAGCCAGCGAGCGCTATCGAGCAACCGAGACCACCGTATCGTAGGAGTTGTCGCCGCTTCATATTCACCCGAATGTAGGCCAGTTGAAAGATGCTCCCGGTCGCTCAAATCAGCGTTGTAGCGAAGTGTGCCTACTCGTCGCGTGACGGCACGCGAACCGTCACCCTTTTTAGGTGCACCACCCTCTCTGGAAATGAGTCCGGATAGGGTAGTGGACTATCCTCTTGGCTTGCGGAGCCAGGGACCGGAGTTCAAATCTCCGTCCGGACGTTCATTCCATTCACGACCGGACGTGCTCCACGCTCGCGTGGAACTCCGTCCGGACGTTTCTACCGACGCAAACCGCCGAGCGACGGTAATAGGGTCTCGCTGTCGAAACTTTGCACAGATGGCGATGTGGTTTTCCGACCGCGAATACAACCCACCGTGTGCGCGACCATCTCCGTGCCGGCATCGCAGTGTACAACGAAGGTCGCTACCACGCCGCACACGACGCGTGGGAGGCGTACTGGCTGGACCTCGACGAAGGTGACGACGAGCGGTTTCTGCACGGTCTCATCCAGTTCACCGCGGTCGTCCACCACGCTAGCGAGGAGAACTGGTCGGGCGCGCAGGGACTGGCCGAGAGCGCGGTGGAGTACCTCGACGGCCTGCCCGACCCGTACCGCGGGGTGGCACTATACAGGGTCCGGTCGTTCCTCGCGGCGACGGCGGCGGACCCACACCACGCAGCGGCGGACCCGCCAGTGGTGACCCACGACGGCGAAGCGATTGGCTACGACACGCTTGATTTCGACGCTACCGCCATCGCTGCCGAAGTGCTGGCGGAGGCTGGCCGGTACGACGAGGAAGTCATCGACGACGCTGTTGACCGCGCGCGAGATGAACTCGACGGCGACGGCGGCTCGCAGTTCGTCGGAATGGTGTTCTCGTTCGTGCGCGAGCGCGACCAGCGCCCCGTCGTCTACCAGCGGCTCCGGGACCACGTCGAACTGGAACAGCAGAAAGACGACGACGTGCGGGGGCTGTTCGAGTAGCTCGGGCCGCTTGACTGGCTGGTTACCCATTTAATCAACACAACGGATTTTCCGGAAATCCGCACCGACTATGCCCGTGGCGGCCCAACCGACAGACGACCGAATGAGCGACTCGATTGAACGTCCGAGTCCCACAGACGCGGAGAGAGAGGCCGCCCCGGAGAGTGCTGTTCTCGACCGAATCAGGGGCTGTGTCGAGGACGTGAGTCTGGCGTTCGACCGGTGGGACGACGCTCACGTACGGGGGCCGGGGCTGTACGTCGTCATCGAGCGCGACCCGACGACGGCGTTTTCCGACCCGATGGGGTCGAACCGGTGGCCGGTCGAGGACTGCCCGAGCGTGTTCGACCAGTCCGGGGCGCTGTTCGAGGCGGCCCGGTCGGTTGCGGTTGCGTGTGACGGCGCAGTTGTCGTCCGCAGTGACGGCACAGTCAGACCATCGATGGTTCGGCTCACGCAGTTGACTGAAGCGGAGGCGGAAACTGTCGACCAGCTCCCGTATGCTGACTGGATGGGGACACGACACATGAGTGCGCTGGAGACCTCCACTCGGGACGCCGTGTTTGCAGTGGTGACGCTGAGCGAGGAGAACGGGCGGGTCACTGTCTTTCGAGACGGGACCTACGAGGACCGGCAGCGCGGCGTGCTCGGCGAGAAGTGGTAGCGGTCCGTGGTGTGCCCGCCACGGCTCCGGTTCGGCGACCTGAGCTTCGATACGGGCGTTTTTGCTGGGTTCGTGTCCCAACCCACGCACTTATGTCAACACTCCGAATAGATGGAGACATGCAGTCCCGCCTTATCCGTGCGTGGAGTCGTGCCAAGAACGCTGCCGCTTTCGCTGCCGTCGGTGCTGGAATCGGTGGGCTGTTCAGTAAAAGTGCGGCGAGTAGTGGTGCCGCGCTCGGCGCACTCGTCGGCGCCACGATCGGCGAGAAGCGAGCGTCGGCCCCATCTCGGAGAAGATAACAGACGAAGCGAGTGGATCGTTTCTTCGGACGAATAGAACCGGACTGGTGTCCGACAGAGCGACTGGACGATTCGAACCAGCCTGTTGCTCGGAGACGCTACCGTATCGGCGCAGGCGGCAAAAGCTCACTGACGCCGGTAACAGCGCTACGGTTCCGGTTCGGCGACGCGTTCTTCGCCGTCGAAGTGCGCGGAGTTGTCCTGTGGGTCGTAGCCAAGTACCTCTTTCGCGCGCTCGATGGAGTAGTACTTGCGGTCGTTGTCGGAGATCCCGTAGACGATTTCGTACTCGTAGTCGGCCTGGAGCGCGCAGTCGTGGATGTGAGCACAGTCCCGGTAGGAGAGCCACATCGCCTGCCCGCGCTCGTAGTCTATCGGCGGGTGGCCCCGCGTGAGGTTGCCGATACGGATGTTGCAGACGGAGAGCCCGTACTGGTCGTGGTAGTAGCGGCCCAGCACCTCGCCGGTGGCTTTCGAGACGCCGTAGAGGTTGCCGGGGCGGGGAAGTTCCGTCCCGTCGAGGCGGTACTGGTCGTCCGGGCGGTACATCTCGGGCGTGCGCTCGTCCGTTTCGAAGGAGCCGACGGCGTGGTTCGAGGACGCGAAGACGAACTTCTCGACGCCCTCGTCGACAGCGGCCTCGTACATCTTCTGGGTGCCGTCGATGTTGTTTTCGAGGACGGAGTCCCAGGGGGCTTCGGGCCGGGGGTCGCCGGCCAGGTGGATGACGGCGCTGACGCCGTCCATCGCCGCGGCCACGTCGCCCTCGCTGGACACGTCCCCGACGAGGTACTCGTGGTCGGGCTCCTCGGCGGGTGGGCTGTGGAACATGAGTTTCCACTCGTAGGCGTCCTCGAGGCCTTCGAGGATGGCCGCCCCGACAGCGCCGCCAGCGCCGGTGAGCAGAACCGGGTCGTCCATTCGTATGAGACGATACGTCGCACGCAATAGGTAGCTTGCGGTTCGCTTTTGTGTCGCCCAGCCGGACCGAGCGTATGGAACCCACAGCTCCGCAGGAGGCGTGTTTCGAAGCGGGCGTCAAGTTCGGGTCGTTGTATCACCAGTTTGCCGGCACCCCGATCAGCCCGGCCAGCGCCGACTCGCTTGCGGCGGCGATGGAGGAAGCCATCGAGAACCAGCCGTTCTGTGAGGCGGTCACCGTCAGCGTCCGAACAGAGGCGCTGGAAGACGCTATCGCCGAGGGCGGGGCGGACTACACCGAACTTACTGGGCGGTTCATCGACGTCGAGATGCGCATCGAATACGAGGGCGTCACGGTCGAGACAAGCATGGCGATGGAGGACGGCTACCCGCTGATGCAGGTCGACGCAGTGCAGGAGTGAATGGCCGGACGGGAGCCTGAATCACTGTCACAGGCCCGAAAATTTTACCAGAGCGGGCTGTGAGGCTTCCGATATGGCCCTCCACGCAGTCGACGATATCGACGACGCAATCGACGCGACGAAGTCGTTTCTATTCCCGTTCGAGAAGGGGACGTGGCTCCGAATGGCGTTCGTCGTGTTCTTCATCGGTGGCGGTGGTGTCGGACTGAACAACGTCCAGTCGTTCAGCAACTTCGGCGATTTCGGCGGGAACGGCGGACCCGGCGGTCCCAGCGGCCCGGGAAGCGAGTTTCAGCTGGCCGCGCCGCTTGAAACTGTGATGTCCGTGCCCGGGAACCTCGCCTTGCAAGTCTCCGAGCCCGGCGTCCCGTCCGGCGCACCGGACGAACTACTCGCCGGGGCTGGGCTCCTTGTGCTCGCCGTCATCGGCCTGTTCATCCTGCTGGCATTCGCGTACGGCATCCTGAGTAACTTCATGGAGTTCGTGTTGACCCAGGCGCTCATCGACCGCGAGATACACGTCCGCCGATACTTCAGCGACCACGTCGGGAACGGAATACGGCTGTTCCTGTTCCGGCTTGTCCTCGGGGTTATCTGGCTCGGCGTCGCGCTCGTGATCGGTGCGGCCGTGTTCTTCCTGGCGCTCGGTGGCGAAGCCGCAAACGTCGGTACGTCGAGCGCCCTCGCGCTATCGGGACTGTTCATCGCCGTTTTCGCGGTGCTCGCGATAAGCTACGGTATCGTCTTCGGCTTCACCACGGTGTTTGTCGTCCCGCTGATGACGGCGGACGACGACGGCGTCCTCTCCGGGTGGTCGCGGCTCTGGGGGTCGATGAAAGGCCACCCCAAGCAGTACCTCGCCTACCTGTTTTTCTCCATCGTCCTCCAGATCGGTGTCGGTATCGTCAGCGCGATTCTCGGCATCATCGCATTTATCGTCGTTCTGATCCCGTTCGGGCTCGTTGCGTTTGCGCTGTATCTCGCGCTCCAGAATTCCGTCGGCGTGGTCCTGGCCGGGGTTGTCGGGCTGCTGGGGCTGCTGGTCCTGCTCGTTATCGGTGCGCTCATACAGGTCCCGCTGACGACGTTCCTGCGGTACTACGCGATGCTCGTGCTGGGTGACATCGACGCAGACATGGACCCGATTCCCGAGGTGCGCTCGGACATCCGGGCCGAGTAGCCACAACGGCTTTTCGGTTTCAGGAATTGCCGACCGGTCACATCCTGCGGTTTCACTTTCACTTTCAGGCGGGCTTTTAATCCCTCACCGCCCCAACGTCTCCGTATGAGTCAGTCAAGTCTGGACGACGACGAACTGTTCGGAGAGGCGGCCAACGAAATGCGCACGGACGTCGAGGAGTCGCTCGCGGAGGCTCGCGACGCGCTCCCCGAGGCCGATTCGGTCTGGGACGTGGAGGCCGACAACACGCTCGGCGTTCTGAACTCGCTCAAAACGGCACTCGACGTGGGCGACGCCGAGGACCACCTCCGCGACGCGAAGAAGTGGTACACGATGGGCGAACGCGCGGACGCCTTCGAGGACGCCGACGACCTCGCCGAGGAAATCGAAACCATCGCCGACCTCATCGACGACGTCGACGACGCCCGCGAGCAGATCGGTGACCTCACCGCGACGATCCCACAGCTCCGAAGCACGCTCGAAGAGTTCGAGGGTGAAGACGGGGCGGACGCGGAGGCGGACGGCGACGCCGATGCGGAAGCCGAAGCCTGAGCGCAAGCTAGCCACGTTCCGGCGAATGCTCACCGCGTTCTCCGCCGGTCACCAGCGCATCGCTCGCGTCGTCCAGCGACTTTTGTCCCGCAAGTCCCGGTTTCGGTGAAATTGACTGCAGAAACAGGTCCGGCCGGTGCCTGGCAACCGGTGTGACATTCTATCCAAAGCCGTATTTACGGCCGGTCGAGCGCTTAAGTGTTCGTGGAGCAACAGTTCCGGCCACGCGATATGGACGACAGACTCACACGCCGAACGTTCGTCTGTGGCGTCTCGACTGCTGTAGCGACCGGTCTCGCGGGCTGTAGCGAGGACCAGTCGGGCGGCGGCGCGGTGACACCGACCCGGACAGACGGAACCGATAGCATGGCAACGGAGCCAGCGAACGGCGGGGACACCGACACCACAGAAGCGGAGACCGGGGCGTATCGGAACGGCGTCGGACAGAACGCCAGCGTCTCCGTTGCGGTCCCAAACGATACTGCGGCCCTTACCAGTCCGTCCGTACAGTGGCGGGCAACCGCCGACGGCGTTACCATCGAAGAAGCCGGGGAAGTGACCAGCGGGGCCGGGCACTACCACATCATCGTTGACGCCGACCCTGTAACGCCGGGCGAGACAATTCCGACGGACGACGCCCACATCCACTACGGGACCGGGCAGAAAGACGGCGTGCTGGAACTAGACCCCGGCGAGCACACGCTCCACCTCCAACTGGGGGACGGCGCACACACGGCGATGGCACTGACCGACAGCGTCGACGTGACCGTCAGCGACGAGGCCAGCCTCAGTGTCGAGACGAGCGTCGACGGGAGCGTCGTTGACTGGGAGGCCAGTGTCGAGAACTACACCATCGGACCCACCAGCGACGGTATCACGTCGAATACGGGCCATCTGCACGCGATCGTCAACACCGATCCGGTGCCGACCGGCGAGGTCATCCCAAACGATGCGCGACACGTCCACTACGGCGATGGCTCGACGAGCGGGAGCCTCGACCTCGCCGAGCAACTGGGCGATGCATACGAGGCCGGCGAGCACACAGTTCACTTCCAGATCGCGTCCGCAACACACCGTGCGACGACGCTCACCGCGTCGGAGACAGTGACGACGGAGTAGCTCGCAATCTCAGACAGGTCTTCGGCCTCAGACGATAGAGTCCGGGCGCGTCGAGAAGTAGTTGAACACCGCGCCGAGACCGATGCCGTAGACGACGTGAGCGATGAGCGTCAGCACCGCGTACAGCACCAGCGTGAGTCCGGACTGGTCGGTGTAGAAGGCGAGCACGAACCCGGTCCACATCGCGCCGCCGAAGAACGCGCCGCTGACGGGATCGGACTGGCCCGGGAGGTACGCTTTCAGCGAAGCGAACAGCAGCGGCCACGGGAACATCCCGCCGCCGAGGAAGATGAAGAAGCCGAACAGTACCTCCGGGACGTAGCCGGTCAGGCCCACGAGTTCGGTGAGGATTGCGAAGTCGTCGAGACTGAACGCGCCCAGTGACTGGGCGATGAGGAAGACGACGGACATCATCGCGGTCCCGACCAGCCCGCCGGCAGCACCGACGACACCGTCGGCGAGAATCCCGGCGAGGCTATCGAACTCCTCGACCTCTGTGAGGCCGTCGTCGTTGATAGGCGGGTCCTCGACGCCGGGTGACGTGTCTTCCATGGTGTGTTGTAACATGGCAGTAGATAAAAAAGTTCCCGCACACGTTAGGCCAGCGAAGGACATATGTCAGAAATCTGTCCGCAATACCTATTACAAGGTGGGAAGAATCATGAAGAAATGGCGGCATCCTTGATAACATACGCCATGGTTGTGTTCCCCTTGCACGGTGGCGACGTCAGGGCACCCAGTGCGGTGTTCGACCAGATCTTCGAGGTGTTCCTGCTGCTGGGAACAGCCGTCGGGGTGGTCGTCGTGGCGTACACGATGTACCACGCGCTCAAGTACCGCGACGACGGGGGCGGAACGGACCCGTACGCCGACAAGGTCGAACGGCCCGAAATGGGGGAGATGCCGACCGGCGGCGCGGGCGGCCGGAAGGTGTTCTACTCGTTCAGCATCAGCGCCATCATCGTCGTCTCGCTCATCGCCTGGACGTACTCGCAGCTGCTGTACATCGAACAGGGTCCCGATCTGGCTCAAGAGGAGGCGCTGGAGATCGACGTAGAGGGATACCGGTTCGGCTGGGACTTCGTGTATCCGAACGGGCACACGACCAACACGCTCTACGTGCCACAGGACCGGGTGGTCAGGTTACAGGTGACCTCGACGGACGTGTTCCACAACTTCGGGATACCGGAGTTGCGAGTCAAGACCGACGCCGTCCCGGGCCAGTACACGTCGGCCTGGTTCACGGCCAACGAGACGGGGACCTACGCCGCCAAGTGCTACGAGCTGTGTGGCAGCGGCCACTCGCTGATGACGACGGATGTGGTTGTGATGCCACAGGACGAGTACGAGGAGTGGTACGCGGAGACGAACGGGACGGCGGCGAGCGGCAACGAGACGGACCAGCGAATCGCGACTGAGGCGACCGCCCTCGGAGGTGCGCCCGCATGAGCCACGACCACGAACACGGATTGCCGCCCAAGTCGTCGGTCAGCCGGTGGTTCCTCACGACCAACCACAAGGACATCGGCGTGCTGTATCTCATCACCGCGCTGTTTTTCCTGATTTTCGGCGGCGTCCTCGCCCTGCTGTTCCGCCTCGAACTGATTTCCTCAGGCGCTGACTTGCTGGGGTCAATGGGGTACAACCAGGCAGTGTCGACCCACGGCCTCCTGATGGTGTTCTGGTTCATTTCGCCGTTTGCCTTCGGCTTTGCGAACTACCTCGTCCCGCTACAGATCGGCGCGGACGACCTCGCCTTCCCGCGGTTGAACGCGCTGTCGTACTGGCTGTACCTGTTCTCTGGCATCCTGATGGGCGTCTCCTTCTTCCAGGGGACCACCTTCGCGGGCGGGTGGACGATGTACGCCCCGCTGAACACGCCGGCGTACATCCCCGGCGAGGGACTGGGGGCGACCTCGGTCGTGCTGGCACTCATCATGTTCACCGCCGCGGTGACGCTGGGGTCGGTGAACTTCCTGACGACGATGTACCGGATGCGCGCCGAGGGGCTCCGGATGCGGGACATCCCCATCTTCTCGCTGTCGATCAACCTCACTGTCTGGATGATGCTGTTCGCCTTCGCGGCGCTGCTGGCGGCGCTGATGATACTCGCCTCCGACCACGTCCTCGGAACGACCTACTTCCAGTACTCTATCGACGGGACGACGATGGCGACCGACGCGGACAACCCGGGTGCGTCGCTGCTGTGGGCGCACCTGTTCTGGTTCTTCGGCCATCCGGAGGTGTACATCGTCTTCTTCCCGGCGCTGGGCGTGATGGCCGAGTGCTTCCAGACCTTTACCGGCCGGCGGCTGGTCGGCCGCAAGTGGTTCATCATCTCGATGGTGCTGGTGGCGCTCCAGAGCTTCGTCGTCTGGATGCACCACATGTTCCTGACCGGCATCAACCTCCCAATCAAGACCATCTTCATGGCGACGACCATCGGCATCTCGCTACCCTTCGACCTGATGGTGTTCTCGCTCATCTACACGATGGCGAAAGGTCGGGTCCGGTTCACGACGCCGTTCCTGTTCTCGCTGGGCGCGCTCATCCTGTTCATCATCGGCGGCATCACCGGCGTCTTCCTCGGCGCAATCGTGCTGGACTACCAGTTCCGCGGGACGTACTGGGTCGTCGCGCATTTCCACTACGTGATGGTCGCGGGCGCGACGGCGCTGTTCGGCGGCCTCTACTACTGGTATCCCAAGATAACGGGGAAGATGTACAACGAGACGCTGGGGAAGATACAGTTCGGCGTCTACTTCCTCGGGTTCAATCTGCTGTACTTCCCGATGTTCATCGCCTGGGAGACGCCGCGGCGAGTGTTCGTCTACCCCGATGGCCTGCAGATCTGGCACACGATGGCCACTGTCGGCGGGTTCATTCTCGGCGCGAGCTTCCTCCTCATGTTCTACAACCTCTTTGTGAGCCTCTGGCGCGGGGAGGATGTCGGGCCGAACCCCTGGGAGTACGCCACCTCCGCCGAGTGGGCCGCCGCCTCGCCGCCGCCGCTCGAAAACTTCCCCGGTGTACCGAGCTACGCCACCGGGAAACTGGAGTTCCTCGACGAGGAGACGGTCGCCGAGCGGACCGAAAGCATGCCCGGAGCCGCGGCCCACGGCCACGCGGCGACCGACGGCGGGACCGCGACGGACGGCGGCGCGGTGACAGCGAGGGCCGCGGCGACGGCCACTTCGGTGGAGCCGGCCCACGAGGTCGGCGGCGAGGAACACGCCAGCCACGCCAGCTTCTGGCCGTTCCTCGTCAGCCTCGGCGGGTTCATCGCCTTTCTCGGGCTCTCGGGCGTGCGGACGGGGAGCGTGTTCTACCTGTCGATGGCGGCCATCGGCGGGGTGGCGACGTTCGGGTCGCTTGTCGGCATGACCCGCGAGCCGTTCCACGCGCCGGAGATGGCCATCGCCGAGCGGTGGCCTTTCGAGCGCGTCGAGAAGATGAAACTCGGGATGTGGACGTTCCTCGCCAGCGACATCGTCCTGTTCGGGGCCTTCATCGGCTCCTACGCCTTCGTCCGGGTCGCGTACGGCTGGACGGCCTGGCACCACGACCTCATCCCGGCCGAACATGTGACGATGCCCGGCCTCATCAACACGTACCTGTTGCTCACGTCGAGTTTCCTCGTCGTGCTCGCGATGGTCGCCGCAGAGCGCGAGAGCAAGCGTGGGACCGTCGCCGCGCTCGTCGGGACGTTCGCGCTCGGAGTCGGCTTCCTCGTCAACAAGGGACTGGAGTGGCAGCACCTGTTCCACATCAGCACAGAGGCGTTCCCGAACGGCTGGAACCTCTCGACGAACATCGCGTCGTCGACGTTCTACCTGACGACGGGGCTACACGGGGCCCACGTCATCATCGGGCTCATCATCTGTGCGTACATGACCGTCCGGGCCTGGAACGGGGCCTACCAGGGCGACGACAGGGCCATCGAGTACTTCGGCCTGTACTGGCACTTCGTCGACATCGTCTGGCTGTTCCTGTTCCCCCTCTTCTACATCCTCTAGAACAATGGACTGGAAAGGCTACACCGTCATATACGTCGTGTTGTTCGTGTTCGCGACCGCGCAGGCCGTCGTCGAGTTCGCCGGCCTCGTCGACAGCGCCTACTGGGCCGCCTTCGCGCTCATCATGGTGCTGTCGGTGATCAAGGCCGTCGGCGTCGCCGCGTACTACCAGCACCTGCGCTGGGAACCACGGGCCGTCACGTACCTCGTCCTCGGCGGGACTGTCGCCGCGCTCGCGCTGACCGGCGCAGCGGCGTACTCGATACTGTGACCGGCCAAGCAACCTGAAAGTCAGGCCACCAACTGGAAGCCAATGGCGATGAGGAAGAGCACGCCGGCGACGGTCGCGGACTCGGCGACGGCCAGCGAACGGGGATGCCCTCGTCGCGTCGCCGACAGGTAGACGCCAAACAGCAGGTAGCCACAGAGACCCGCCCCGCCGACGACAGCGACCGCCAGCCCGGCTATCGACTGGGTCTCGACGGGGCCGGAGATGGACGCGACGACACCGATGAGGAGCCCGACGACCAGCACCGCGAACGCGGCGACCCAGACCATCGGCTGGTCGGCATACGTCTCGAAGCGACTCTCGCGGTCACTGGTTGGAGACCGGCCGCTCGTTGACGACCCCGGGCTGTAGTGATACCAGCCGCGCCCGCGGACCATCCATGCGACCACCGCCATCACCAACACGCCCATTAGTGCCGTGCTAGCGAGGTACGTGGTTGACATGTGATAGCATTACAACACAATGCGTAATAATCGTTTGTGCCCGGCCGACGAGAAACCGGTGTTCTCGTCGCTGTTGTCGTCGGCAACCGCTGCTAACGGACAGATGTTGCTATTTGGCCAGCGGACGGTGTCTATCCTTTCACAGAAAGTCTATGCGTGTCTAAGAACAACTTGAATCTGTGCAATTCGCCCCGTTCGCCGGTGAACAGCCGTTTATGGGTGCTGCTTTCGCGCTTTCGGTCGCCATCATCCTTGGAAATCTGATCGCACTGGGCTACTGGGCCCGTGCGGAGGCCAGCGCACGTAACGGCTCAACTCTCTGGACGTTCCTGTTTCTGTATACGGGTTTTGGCCTGGTCTACTATGTCTGGGTCCGCTACGTCCGAAACGACTGGGAGCCGCGCACGGAGCCAGCCGACCGGCGTGAACGGGTGGTCACTGCCTACTCGCTGGCCGTCCTTCTGGCGTTCGTGGTCGGCGCGTTCGTCACACCGCCAGACCCGATGATGCAAGTTCTGGCTCTCCCGCCGCTGTTTGTGGTCTCGTTCGTCGTTTCGTATCTGTTTGTCACGCGAGGGTCGGTCGGCGATAGCGGCGGAACTGCTGCCTAAGCTGTGAGAGTGTGCTGTAGCCCATCGTATGGCCCAGCTGGCACTGTCAAGCTAAAGTGACAGGATAGAGGTTGAGTCTGGGAGGATACACCCTTCAGCGACCGGCTGTTTCAGCCCATTTTAGGTCTGGAGAAGCGGCTGTTAACAGAGCCAAACGGCTCAGACATGGCGTCCTCACCGCTTCAGTCGTCGGCAACTGCTGATAACTGACGGTTCGAACATTGCGTTCTCACCGTTTCAGTCATCAGCATCCGTCCGCGCCCGTCGCTGAATCGCACGCTCGACGAACTCTTCGGGGAGTTCGTCGATTTCGCCGGCCTGAACCGCCCAGAGGTTGGCGTAGAGGCCGTCCGCGGCGAGCAGGTCGTCGTGACTCCCCCGTTCGACGATACGGCCGTCCTCGACGACGAGAATCGTGTCGGCGTCTTTCACCGTCGAGAGACGGTGGGCGATGGCGAACGTGGTCCGGTCGGCGGTCAGGTCGTCAAGCGACCGCTGGATGAGCATCTCCGTCTCCGTGTCCACGTCGCTGGTCGCCTCGTCGAGGATGAGAATTTCGGGATCTTTCAGAATCGCCCGGGCGATAGCGATGCGCTGGCGCTGGCCGCCCGAGAGCTTGACGCCGCGCTCGCCGACCATCGTGTCGTAGCCGTCCGGGAGATTGCGGACGAACTGGTCGGCTTCGGCGGCTTTCGCAGCGGCGACGATTTCCTCGTCGGTCGCGTCGAACGTCCCGTAGGCGATGTTCTCGCGGACGGTGCCGTAGAACAGGAACGTCTCCTGACTGACGTAGCCGATGGCGCGACGGATGCTCTGAATCTGGACGTCCTGAACGTTCTGGTCGTCGATGCGGACCGTGCCGGAATCCACGTCGTACATCCGGAGCAGGAGCTTCAGGACGGTGGATTTCCCCGCACCGGTCGGGCCGACGAGGGCGACCGTCTCGCCGCCGTCAGCCTCGAAAGAGATGTCCGAGAGCACCGACTCGTCGTCGCTGTCGTAGCTGAAGGACACGTCGTCGTACTCGACCCGTCCCTCGGTCACGTCGAGCGGCGGCGCGTCCGCGGCCTCTTCCAGGCGGCCGGGGGTGTCCATCAGCCCGAACACGCGCTCGGCGGAGGCGTAGGCCCGCTGGTACATGTTGATAATCTGTCCGAATTGGGCCATCGGCCAGACGAAGCGCTGGGTGTAGATGATGAACGCGACGAACTGCCCGCGGGAGAGACTCGCCGTGAGCGGCCCCGGAGCCTGACCGGTCACCATCAGCCCGCCGACGATGAAGGTGACGACGAAGCCGATGCCAGAGACCAGCCGGAGGCCAGGGAAGAACGTGATTCGCGTCTCGATGGCGTCCCAGTTGGCGTCCAGATAGTCTTCGGAGGTGTCCTCGACCCGGTCGGCCTCGTAGGGCTCGGTGTTGGCGGTCTTGATTATCTGGATGCCGCTGAGGTTGTTTTCCAGTCTGGAGTTGAGCTTGCCGACCGTCGACCGCACCTCGGCGTACTTGGGCTGGATGACGTCGATGAATCGCTTCGTGAACACGGCGATAATCGGGACCGGCAACAGCGCGACCAGCGCCAGCTGCCAGTTCATGTAGAACAGGTACGTGGCGATGCCGACGACCATGATTATCATCCGGGAGGCGGAGTTGAGGCCGTCGTTGAGGAACTTCTCCAGCCGGTTCACGTCGTTCGACAACACCGACATCATCTCGCCGGTCTGCTTGTCGGCAAAGAAGTCCATGTTCAGCCGCTGCATCGTCTCGTAAGTGTCCGTCCGGACGGCGTGCTGGACGTGCTGGGCGAACTTGTTCCAGCCCCAGTTCCGACTCCAGTGGAAGACGGCCCCGATACCGAACGACGCGGCGATGATGCCGGCCGTGAGCCATAGCTGTGGGCCTTGCCCGCTGGGAATCCATGCATCGGGAACCAGAAAGAGCCCGTATTCGACCTCCTGCAGAAAGATAGCGTCGATAGCCAGCGCCAAAAGAATCGGCGGCAGCAGGTCCAACATCCGAGCCACGATAGAACTGCAGAGGCCGACGACGAACGCTCCCCACTGTCCTCGGCCGTAGCCGGTGAACAGTCGAAGCATCGGCTGGTCGACGCGTTCCCTGGCGTCTTCGAACACGTCGTCGTCCGAACCCGCGTCGAAATCCATTGTCGAATCCAAGGGTTGAGCCCGCAAAAGGCCGTCGGGCTACGTGGCTTCGGGCGGCAGGTCGACCCGGTCGCCGACCGCAACGCCGGTCCGGTTTGTCCACCCGCGGTTCACTTCGAGGACGTACTTGCCCCGCCCCGCGTAGCCTGTCAGGCCGTTCTCGGAGGTCCCCTCCGGCGGGAGCGCCGCGTGGTGGATGGTCGTGATAGTGCCGTTGGCGTCGATGAAGATGATGTCAAGCGGGAACGACATGTTCCGCATGACGTAGGTGTGCTGGCCCGCCTCGTCGTGGACGAACAGCATTCCTTCGTTGGGCCCAAGCGACTCGGTGTTGCTCAGGCCGACGTACCGCTGATCGAACGTCTGTGCGATGCGAACCTCGACCGTGCCCAGCGGTTCCCCAGCCTCTTGTTCACGGGCCGCGATGGTCGTCTCCGGCATCGAAGTATCCGTCGAAGGCTGTGTCGCGGTCGGTGTCGCCGCGTCCGAGGCTTCCCGAACCGTCACTGTGCCCTCCTCGTACTCGCCGGTCCCGAGTACCTCGATCCAGAGGCCAGTCTGGAGAACGACGGCAGCCGCGACGAGGAGGCCGACGAGTCCGAGAACAATCACAGCGGGGCGCTGCATACCCCGTGTGAGGGGCAGGCCGTGGGTAATACTGTCGGTGCCCACTGTCGACCGAGAGAGAAAGCGTTATTCCTGCCGATGGAAAACGGTGGCATACGGGTCCGTGGTCTAGTTGGTTATGACGTGGCCTTTACAAGGCCGAGGCCGGTGGTTCGAATCCGCCCGGACCCATCCTGCGACGAACGGACGTGAGGGGCGGATGGTCCCTGTGGATTCGATTCCTGCCAGTCGCGCGCAACGCAGTGAGCACGTCTGGCTTCGGTTCGAATCCGCCCGGACCCACTGAACTTCTCGCGGCGCTCACCTCCGAGCGCCGCATGTGTGATTCGGCCGGGCGGTTCGAATCAGGGAACGAAGCAGCGCGGAGTGACCGTGGTTCGAATCCGCCGGGAGAGCACTGCTCTCCCGAGCCCTCGTTCGCTTCGCTCACGAGGACGCCCGGACCCATCCTGCGACGAACGGACGTGAGGAGCGGATGGTCCCTGTGGATTCGATTCCTGCCAGTCGCGCACGATATCATGACCCAGGTACCAGAGCGTCTATCTCGATTGATAGTCGCCCGTAATCCATATATCCGGAGTGGTGGTAGTGCGTGGCATGATAGATGGCTCGACGTGTCCGGCCTGCAGCGGGCACGTCTCGACGACTAACGGCACCGAATACGAATGCGACGACTGTGGCGAGACGTTCGACAGCGCGGACCTGTTCCTCCCGTAATCGGCGGTCGAACCGCCCGGCCGACCCCACAGAACCTGCGCCCGCTTTCGAAATGCTTTTTTCTACCCTCGTCATCGCTTGGAGTGCACGCCGCCTTAGCTCAGACTGGGAGAGCACTCGACTGAAGATCGAGCTGTCCCCGGTTCAAATCCGGGAGGCGGCATTTCTCTGAACCTACCCGCTGAGCGAAGCGAGCGTAGTAGATTCCGTTAGTGCGACTCGAATGGATTTGAACGAGGCCGGAAAGGCGCAGCGGAGCGAGTATTTCTGGCCGTAGTCCATCAGGCGGGGGACAGCATTTACCTGCGAACAGCGGAATCGACTCCTCTTCGATTCATCTGGTATGTGGTTCACCGAACCGCCCGATGACGATCGAGCAGTTGAACGGCGCGGGCGAAACCGCGTCGCCCCGGTCGGGAGACACGGTCGCCGGAACAGGTAATTCCGTAGCGACGAGTGGCATGGGTATGACAGAGGAGCCAGCACACGAGCAGATGGAGCGCCATGCGACCCTGACAGACGAACTCGCGGCCCTCAGTGTGGAGCGGGACGCCGTCGCGGCGGCAGTGCAGGACCGGCTTGCCGACGCGGTTTCGGAGGCGATAGCAGAAGCGGGCGCGAACGTCGGGAATCTCGGGCAGTCCAAAGACGGTAAGCGGTTCCGGTTCGAGGCGCGACTCGACCGGGCGGCGCTGGTGGCGGCGGTGACGGAAGCGCTGCCGGACGGATTCGTCGTCTCCCACGTCAACGAGGACGGGACGCTGAGCGTGGACTGGACCGGCGACAGCACCACGCCGTCGAAGCGTGAACATGGGGCCATCCTGAAGGCAATTATCGCAGAGGAAACAGAGACGGACAGCGACGGCTTCATTGAGTCTGTACCCAGCCGAGACCGCGTTCTGGCGCGGGCAGTGGAACTGGGCGTCGACGAGGGTGACGCGGCAGACCGCCTCAGTCGGCTGGCGACGCTGGATGTTGTCGATATCACCGACGAGGGGGTCTACCCCGACGAGAACTTCTCGCGGTACTAGCGCTTGGAACCGCCCGACAGCGGGCGTCGGTACGCAGGTAGACCGAGTGGCGCAACCGACGTTTATTACTTAGCCCGGCCAGAAATGTCACACAGAATGGCAGTACTATCGACAGAAGACGAGGGGAAGTTCCTCATGGACGCACAGGGAGAGCAGATCGGCATCGTGACCGAGGTCGACCCGAAGGGACAGGTCGCGTACGTCGAACCGGATCCGGACCTCACCGAGGCCTGGGTGCAGGGGCTCGGGTTCGGTGACGCCGACGAGGACGATATCGAGGTCGCCGCCGACGCCATCGGAACGATCACTGACAGCGAACTGCGCGTGACTGTCGACCTGTAGTCACGCTCCGGATTCGGGACGCTCGCCCACCACGAGCGTCCACCACTTGACGAACTGCGTCCGTTCGTAGAGGTCGAGCAGCCGCGCCGACGCGTCCGACTCGGAGATGCTCGCGAGCATCAACGGCGATCCGAGCGTCCGTTTCTCGGCGACTTCGAACGATTCGGATACGAGGTCGGTGACGGCGGTCTCCGAGAGGTGGCCGTAGATGTCGGTGTCTTCCTCCAGCAGCCCCAGCCGGAACGCGGCACCCTTGGTGAGCTTGCGGTACAGCCCGGCGTCCCTTCGAGCAGAGCGATACGGCCCGCAGGGCGGAGGACGCGGGCGGCTTCGCGAATGATTTCCGGACGGTCCGCGGGCGGGACGTGGTGGAGGAACCGGCGGCCGATGAGAGCGTCGAAGGAATCGTCGGCGAACGGGAGCGCTCGGGCGTCACCAGCCAGCGCTGGCTTGCGGACGGTTTCAACGTTCGACGGCCAGCCTTCCAGTCCGACATCGGCGCGGGGATGCATATGCTGGCCGAACGCGAGTTCGAGCGTCCGGCCGGGCGGGAGCTGTTCGGCTAGTAGCTCGTCGTGTCGCTCGTAGATTCGGTGCAACAGCGGGTGTTTCCGGACGTTCCGCGGCCGCTCGACGATTGCGCCGTCCTGAACGTCCCAGGTCGCGTCGGACATATTACGGCCTCACAGCACGGAGACCCCGGCGGTCGCACGAAACTATAGAGGCGATAAGAGAGCAGCAGTAGCTGACTAATACCGGGATAGCAGGTTGTTAAGGGCGTTCTCACTGGGACAGTCGTGTAACGTCGGCAGACAACAGCCGAAAAGCGAGTCTATTTGATTTCGATCCGGTTCGAGTCGTCGGCGTCGTCCGCGCGCGGCAGCGTTATTTCGAGAACGCCGTTGTGGTAGGTGGCGGTGATGTCGTCGTCCACGACCGGTTCGGGAACAGTGACCCGTTCGGCGACCCGTCGGCTGTGGCGGCGAGCGCCGTCGCTGGTCTCTTCAGCGACCGTGCTCTCGCCCTGGATGCTGAGGACGCCGTCCTCGAAGCGGACGACGAGGTCGTCGCGCTCGAAGCCCGGGAGGTCGACCATCACGGCGTATCCGTCGTCGGTCTCGTCGACGTGGAGGTTCGTGTCGATACCGGGCCGGCGGTGGCCGCTCCGGCGTACGTCCGTGGACGGTCGGTCGGTACGGCGTTCCGGACTGTCGTCCATCCGGTGTCTCGAATCGTCACCCATCCGGCGGCCCAAACTGTCGTCTGTCCAGCGACTCTGGCTGTCGTCCATCATCGACCGTCGCGTCTGTGCGAAGAGTCGGAGCATCGTCTCGAACGGATCGTTGCTGTGTGTCATAATCACCTTATATAGGCTAGTACTGATATTAACAGTTGCGTAACATGTGCTATCACAGGGAGACAGAAGCGCGTGCCCCGGGCAGACGCTCGACCGGGTCAAAAGTGCCTCATGGGCTACCGTAGCGGAACTGTTTTGGCAGGCGTACAGCTAGAACAGCCAGAGCAAACCGCCGAGTACCCGGTCCGTCGGTGGCCGGGCGACTGGAAACGAGACACACCATGGCAACCGATTCCGGCACCCGGATAGATCCTTCGGCTGACGAGGTATCGAACTACGACTACCAGAACGACACCGTCGCCCGGTCGGGCCTCGTCGACGACCTGCGAGCGCGCATTGACGGCGAGGTGCGGTTCGACGAGTACTCGCGACAGTTGTACGCGACCGACGCCAGCCTCTACGAGGTGCTGCCTATCGGCGTCGTCTATCCGCGGTCGACCGATGACGTAGCCGCGGTCATGTCCTACTGTGCCCAGCGAGAGATTCCGGTCCTGCCCCGCGGCGGCGGGACGAGCCTCGCCGGCCAGACGGTCAACGAGGCCGTCGTACTGGATTTCTCGCGGTACATGAACGACCTCGTCGAGGCCCGGCCCGACGACCGGCGAGCGCGAGCCCAGCCGGGCATCAAGCTCGGCGACCTGAACGGGGAGCTGGCCGACCACGGGCTGAAGTTCGCGCCGGACCCGGCGTGGGGCGACAAGAGCGTTCTCGGCGGCGCTATCGGTAACAACTCCACCGGCGCACACTCCCTGCAGTACGGCAAGACCGACGCCTACATCGAAGAGTGCGAGGTCGTCCTCGCAGACGGCACCGTCACCACGTTCGGCGAGGTCACCCGCGAGGAACTGCGCGACCGAGCGGACCCCGACGGTGACCTCGAAGCCCGGATTTACGCCGAAATCGAGCGGATACTCGCCGAGGAAGGCAAAGAAATTACGAGCCACTACCCGGACCTGAAGCGCAACGTCTCGGGGTACAACCTCGACTGGGTCCTCGGAGATGCACAGGACGGGACTGTCAACGTCGCGTCGCTGCTGGCGGGCAGCGAGGGGACGCTTGCCATCGTCACCGAGGCCGAGGTGTCCCTGGAGCCGATTCCCGAGACCAAGTCGATGGCCCTGCTCGCCTACGAGGGGCTCATCGAGGCCATGGAAGACGTTTCGGACATCCTCGAACACGACCCGGCGGCCGTCGAGGTGCTCGACGACGTGCTCATCGACCTGGCCCGGGACACCGCCGAGTTCGAGGACGTGGTCGGCATGTTGCCCGAGGGGACTCGCACGGTCCTCATCGTGGAGTTCTACGCCGACGACGCGGAGAGCGGCCGGCGGAAGGTCGCCGACCTCCTGGCAGACCGAACGAACGGCGTCGATTCGATCGCTGCCCCAACAGATGGCCGGACCGTCGTCGACGCGCCGGTGCGGGCGTTCGACGCCATGGAGGCCCACGACGAGGCAAAACGCGAGAAGTTCTGGAAGATGCGCAAGTCCGGCCTCCCCATCCTGCTCTCGCGGACGACCGACGAGAAACACGGCTCGTTCATCGAGGACACCGCCATCCCGCCCGAGAACCTCCCGGAGTACGTCGCCGACTTCCAGGAGATTCTCGAAGAACACGACACCTTCGCCTCCTTCTACGCCCACGCCGGCCCCGGTGTGCTCCACATCCGCCCGCTCATCAACACAAAGACAGTCGAGGGCGTCGAGACCATGGAGTCCATCGCCGACGCAGTGACCGACCTCGTGGTGAAATACGGGGGCAGCGTCTCGGGCGAACACGGCGACGGCCGCGCCCGCACGCAGTGGAACGAGAAGCTCTACGGCCCGGACCTCTGGGAGACGTTCCGGGAGCTCAAGTCCGCGTTCGACCCCGACTGGCTGCTCAACCCCGGCCAGGTCGTCGGCGTCGACGCCGCCGCTGTCGAGTCCGGCGAGAAACCCGAGCGGGCACGCACGGTCGACATGACCGAGAACCTCCGATTCGACCCGGCCTATGAGTTCGACGCCGGCTTCGACCCCGCGCTGGAGTGGGACAACGACAACGGGATGCAGGGGATGGTCGAACTCTGTCACGGCTGTGGCGGCTGTCGCGGCCCGCAGGAGACCACCGGCGGCGTGATGTGCCCGACCTATCGCGCATCCGAGGAGGAGATGACGACGACCCGCGGCCGCGCGAACATGCTCCGGCAGGCCATGAGCGGCGACCTGCCGGACGATCCCACCGACGAGGAGTTCATGCACGAGGTGCTGGACCTCTGTATCGGCTGCAAAGGGTGTGCGAAGGACTGCCCGAGCGAGGTCGACATGGCGAAGCTCAAAGCCGAGGTGACCCACGCCTACCACCAGGAACACGGCTCCAGCATCCGAGACAGAATCTTCGCCAACGTTGACGCACTGGCAGGTCTGGGCAGCGCCTTTGCGCCGCTGTCAAACCTCGCGACGAAAGTTCCGGGTGCTCGAACCGTGCTGGAGAAGGCGGTCGGCATCGCACCCGACCGGACGCTGCCGACCTTCCGGCGTACGACGCTACAGGACTGGTTCGACGAGCGCGGTCCGCAAGTCCCGGCGGATGAAGCCGAGCGGCAAGCCCTGCTGTTCCCCGACACGTACACGAACTACAGCCACCCCGAGGTCGGGAAAGCCGCCGTCCGCGTGCTCGAAGCCGCGGGCGTCCACGTCGAGTTGGCCGACCAGACCGACAGCGGGCGACCGGCCCACTCGAAGGGCTTTCTGGACCAGTCCCGGGCGACTGCGCGGGACAACGTCGACGCGCTCGTGCCCGCCATCGAGGAGGGCTGGGACGTGGTGCTGGTCGAACCCTCTGATGCCGTGATGTTCCAGTCGGACTATCTGGACTTGCTCTCTGGCGAGGACGCGGAGACGCTCGCGGCCAACGCCTACGGCGTCTGTGAGTACCTCGACACCTTCCGGCTGGACCAGGGGGCCGACTGGGACGCCCCTGGTGAGACGCTGACCTACCACGGCCACTGCCACCAGAAGGCGACGAAGAAGGACCACCACGCCGTCGGCGTCCTCCGGCGGGCCGGCTATGACGTCGACCCGCTGGACTCGGGCTGCTGTGGCATGGCCGGCTCCTTCGGCTACGAGGCCGAGCACTTCTCGATGAGCAAGGCCATCGGCTCGATTCTGTTCGACCAGATTGGAGAGAGTCGCGGCAACACTGTGGTCGCGCCCGGCGCGTCCTGTCGCACGCAACTGGACGACTGGGACGAAAGCGACGGCGAGCCACCGCACCCGGTGGAGAAGCTCGACGCTGCCTTAGCCTGAGTCAATCTCGTCTGGCTGGCGAACCGCCTGTGCGATACCGACTGTCTGGCCGACCAGCGCAAGCCCGATGCCGGCAAGCAACGCGGTTTCCGCCGGCGGGAACAGCGCACTGGCGTAGACCGCCCCACCGAGAACGCTCAATACTGCTCCGGCCATGTACGCCCGCTGGCCTGCTGGAACGCGCTTGCCAGTGTGGTAGAGACCCACGCCCGGAACGACCATCCATCCCAGTATCGTCGTCGTCAGGAACGGGATCCGAAGCGGAGCGTAGAGCAAGCCGACGATGCCGCCGACGGTCAGGAGGAGGCCGACGAGGAGAATGTCGCGCCAGACCCGGAGGACGCCCGTCTCCATCTCGTCCCACGAAAGGACGGCGAACGCAGCGATGAGGACGGCAGCGACGACGTGAAACACCAGCACCGTCCGGTCAGTGACCACATCGAGATGAGCCAGCCCCACGAGCAGCCACGCGAGCGGGATGAGTACGGTCGGGCCCTGTGCGCGCAAGCGAGGGAACATACGCCTCACTGTGCCTCCCACAATCAAGAAACGTCGGTCGTGCGGACTGGTGTCATGCCCGCGGGAGTTCGACGACGAAGTGCGCGCCGTCTAGGGCGGTGTCGGGGAAGGGCGCGTCGGTTTTGCTGGCGGTGTCGGCGAGGGAGATATCGCCGCCGAAGCTCGTAACGAGTGTCTCGACGAGATGGAGCCCACCGCCGTGCGTGTCGCCCGCCCGCGGGTCGAAAACGCTGTCACGCCGGTCGTCGGGAATCCCCGGTCCGTCGTCGACGACGTGGGTCTCGACATCGTCGTCGGTCTCCCGGATCGCGACAAACACCGATGGCTGATGATATCTGTCTCCCGTCAACTCTGTCGTCTCCGCCCGCTGTGCCTCGCTCGGCAGCGCTGCTCCGTCCGTCGCGGTCCCCTCGGCGGAGAGTTCTGCTGCCGGCGTCCCGTGTTCGATAGCGTTCTCGATGAGGTTCCGGAGAACCGGGCGAGCGGCCTCGTTGGTGTATGCCATTGCGCTGTCCGGGGCTTGAACTTCGATGGTGATGGGATGTGTTTGCTCGATTCGCTGTATCACCGCCTCGGCAATCCCGACGATGTCGGTCGGTTCGAATGCCGGGTCGGAACTGAGGGTCTCAACGACCGCCCCGGCGTTGTCGACCAAGCTATCGAGTTCGGTTACCTGCTCGTGGATCGCGTCCGCTGCCGTTTGAACCGTGTCCGAGTCGGCGTTCCGTCGAATGATCGTCGCGCGGCCATCAATAACGACGAGTCCGTTCGCGATATCGTGTCGAAACAGGTCGTTGACGAACGACAGCGTGTTCGCGGTTCGGGTCGCCCGACTGGCATCCTGACGGGCCCGAACCGCAAGCGTGCCCGCGATGAGTCCCGTGACAGCGCCCGTCTCCATCGCCAACAGGGTGACGAACACCGGTTCGGCGATTGTTCGACCCTCCATCATGCGGATAAAGACGCTCAAACCGATGATAGCCCCGACCGCAGCGCTGCCGACAACGCTCCAGACGAAAACTGTCCATATCTGCTCCCCCGGTGTCGACGACGAGACGAGGCGATAGCTGCCATACACTAGCACCAGCGGCAGTAGCCCGTCGAGGGCCAACGCGAGCGCAGGGCCGCCGACCTGTCCGATACGCTGTGTCTCGATACCGAGGTGCCAGACGATGGCCGCACCTGTGAACGCGAGTCCGAAGCCAGCAAGCAGCCACGGCGCAAGGCGGGCCCGGGCACCACGGTACATAATTATGACTTGTGCTCGAACGGCTAATTCCATTTGGTTAGTGATCCGGTAAGACCGAACGCGACGCCGTGGCGTCTATAGCCAGCCGGGAGAGCCGGCGGCGCATGTGCCATGACAGTATTACACACCCCCTAATCGCCAGACAGCGGTCGGATCTTTCTGTTTCCCACCAGAGCATCGTACCGACACTGTTATCCGTGGTGCTGGCATCTCTTTGGTTGCAATGGCGAAAGGAACGGTTGATTTCTTCAACGACACTGGCGGTTACGGTTTCATCGACACTGAGGACGCGGACGAGGACGTCTTCTTCCACATGGAAGACATCGGCGGCCCGGACCTCGAGGAAGGACAGGAGCTCGAATTTGACATCGAGCAGGCGGACAAGGGTCCGCGCGCCAACAACGTCACGAGGCTCTAACAATGGCGGAAGGCACTGTCGACTTCTTCAACGACACTGGTGGTTACGGCTTCATCGAAACCGACGATGCGGACGAAGACGTCTTCTTCCACATGGAAGACGTCGGCGGCCCTGACCTCGAAGAGGGGCAGGAAGTCGAGTTCGACATCGAGCAGGCGGACAAGGGTCCGCGTGCGACCAACCTCACGCGACTGTAAGACGGCTTCTGTCTACAGTCTAGCACTATAATCACTTGTCAGCGGTCGCGGTGTAGCGTACACGGCAGTGTCGCTGGCATGCACATAACCCACGACGAGCGACGGCGCTCGCCGGAACACGTCACGACGTGATCAGTGGCGACGCCGCCCGATAGACGATCTCCATCGGCAGCCCCGCCGCATCTCGCGGCGGCTCGGGCGGCAGCGTGTACAACTCCCTGTCGCCCGGTTGCGCCGTATAGGAGAGAGTGACGGCGTCCAGCACATCGTGAACGGCTACCGCCGCGCCGCCGGTCGCTTCGGCGGCTTTCTGGACCGTCGGGGCGGCGTCGCGGTCGTAATGTGCGAGAATCCGCATCCGCTCGGCATATCCCCCGGCGGTGCGCTTCGAGTAGCTAAGCGGCTCGCCGCCGAAGGCCCGAAAACAGACCTCTGGGTGGGATTCCCGAATGGCTGCGGCAGCCTCGGGCAGTTCCTGCAAGAGTTCATCGATCCGGGCGAGGCTGTCGCTACGTGCGAACGCCTGCTCAGAGAGTTCCTGTCCGGTCTTGCGCCTGTGGACGCGGTTGGCCGTCGAGTAGCGCTGTTTCCGGGTCGCTTCTCGTACCGGCGGCGTGCGAACTGCCGCGCTCCGCTCGCCGAGCACCGACCGGGCGAGTTCGTCACACCGGCGGTCCGGATCACCGGATTCCACGAGCCCAATCGGCACTCCGACCAGAATCAGCCGAGCGCGCTCCTCGTACGCTGACCAGCATTCGCCGATACTGTCGAACACCGACGCGTGGTCGAACCCGTCGCCGGTGAGCGCCACAGCGACCCAGGACTCGTCGCTCCGGTCGACACCGACGTACAGCGGTTCAGCCATTATCGATACTCGTTCGGATAGGCGCAAAAGTGTATCCCGAGGTGTTCGTTGTCCAACCGGTCCAGCGTCCGAGCTATCGGCCGCGGCGCAGACTGTTCCGGCGGCTGTTCATTACGACTGCCCGAACTTCGTGAGTTCCTTGAGCGGTACTAGCCGGTGTTCCATCGCTGGCTTCGTGTAGCCGGCCGACTCCTCGGAGACACCGCTTGTGAACACCAGCATCTTCTGTTGGAGGACGTGCGGTACGCCGTCGTTGTCCCGGATGATGTCGACCGAGCGCCACGCTTCGTCTTCCATGCGTCAGAGTCACACACTGCTGCTACCTGTCTCTTTCCCCGTCAGGAGTCCGGCCCGACGAATATTGTCCGGAGCCGCGCACCGCAGTCCGGACAGCACAGCGTCTGCCAGCGGTCGTTGTCGAGGTCACCGAAGGTCGCCCGGCGGACCGCCTCGTCGACGGTGACCGACCGGCCGCAGGTGTCACACTCCTCAGCCATGCGTCAAGGTTGGCGGCCACGGACAGAACCCGCTCGCCCACAGGCATTTAGCCGGCGCAAGCGTGGGGCCGGATATGGACGGCGTCGTACTCGCTGCCGGCGAAGGGACGCGGATGCGACCGCTCACTGCAGACAAGCCGAAGGGACTGGTCGAGGTGGCCGGAAAGCCGCTGCTGACACACTGTTTCGACACGCTGCTGTCAGTCGGCGTCGACCGCCTGGTCGTCGTCATCGGCTACCGCGGCGACGACATCGTGGCACACTACGGAGAGCAGTATCGGGACACGCCGATAGCGTACGTCCGGCAGGACGAACAGTTAGGACTGGCGCACGCGCTCGAACAGGCCCGCACAGCCGTCGACGGGACCTTCGTCGTGCTGAACGGCGACAACGTTTGCCGGGCAAATCTCGACGGGGCCATCGAGCACCACCTCGAGACCGACGCCAGCGCGACGCTGCTCGTCGAGGACGTGTCGCGGGCCGAAGCCAAGACGACCGGTGTCGTCACGACGGACAACGGGGGACAGGTGACCGGCCTCGTCGAGAAGCCGTCGGACCCGGCGTCGACGCTGGTCACGCGGGGCTTTTTCGTGTTCGAGCCGGCCGTCGGCCACGCCTGCGCGCTGACGCGACCTTCCGAGCGGGGCGAGTACGAACTCCCCGACGCAATCGACCTGTTACTGAGCGCCGGCCACCGCGTCGAGGCGGTCGAACTGGAGGGCTGGTGTCACAACGTCAACGAACCGAGCGACGTCGACGCGGTCGAGGAACGGCTCGGCTGACGGCATCGACCGCTGACAGGCGATATGGGCACTGTACACGGCGACGGAACATCGAAGGAGCGTCACCCCAATACAGGGGTATGACAGCCGTTCGGTCGCTGGCGCTCGTCGCACTTGCCGCGGTCGTAGCACTGGCGGGCTGCGGTGCGTTTTTCGGCGGCGGCGACTCGACGGAGTCGAAAGCGACGATAACGCCCGCGGAAGTTCCGACAGAGGACACGAAAGCGGTAGAACCGGCAGCGGGCGGGCGGGAGTACTGGGGCAACGTCTCCGTCGACACCAACAGATCGGCGGTGACACAGCCGCGGGTCCTCGAACTGCGACCGAACTGCGAGCGCCCGCCGGGGCTCGTCGTCCACATCCAGGTGCTCGCACTGCAGAACAACGACCCGGCGACGAACGAGGGCATCAACACGACCTGGCAGTTCGCGTCGCCGTCGAACCGGGGCCTGACGGGGCCGTACTCGAACTTCGTCCGAACCATTCGAAGTGGGTTCGAACCGCTGTTGAACGCGACCGGCGTGCGGTACGGGCCGCTCGACCGCGACGGCGACACCGCGTCACAGCCGGTGACGGTCGTCGATGGGAACGGAACGACGACGAGCTACCAGTGGACGGTCGAAAAGCAGAGTGACGCGCCGTATGAGGGGTGCTGGATGACGGCGGGCGTCGCGCCAGCTTAGCCTTCCATCCCGCTGAAGGAGAGGCCGCCCTCGATGTAGCGCTGCGCGAACAGATAGGCCAGCATAATCGGCGAGGCGAAGGTGAGCGCGAACGCGGAGAAGCGCGCCCACGGGATGGAGTACTCGTCGACCATCGCGTACAGGCCGACCGGCAGCGTGTAGTTCTCCGTCCCCAGCAGCGTCTGGGCGACGACGAACTCTGTCCACCCGGTGAGGAAGACGAAGATGAACACCGTTGCCAGCCCGGCGGTCGACATCGGGATGATGACCTCAGTGACGACCCGCCACGGCGGCGCGCCGTCGACGACGGCGGCCTCCTCGTAGGAGACCGGGATGCCGTCCATGTAGGTCTTCAGCAGCCAGGTGTTGAACGGCACGGCGGTCGCCGCGTAGTACACCGCAAGCGCCAGTTTGCTGTCGTTGATGCCGAACTGGACGTACAGTGCGTACATCCCGATGAGCAGGGCAACGCCGAGACCGCCTCCGACCTGTGTCATCAGGACGTAGAGGAACAGGATCTTCCGGCGGAAGAGGAACTCCCGCCGCGAGAGGGCATAGGCCGCCGGAATGATGAGCGACATCGCGATCAGCACGGTGGGAATCGCCACCATGAGGCTGTTCCAGAGGAAGTGCTTGAACTCCGAGGGGCGGTCGACGCCGTAGTCGGAGGCGTCGAGAATCTCGATCCCCGGCGTCTGGAACACGAAAGCGAGGTCGGTGAACGGAATGGCGGCGGATATCGAGTACGACGGCACGATGAGGTCACCGATGACCCAGATGAACGGTTTGACCGTCGGATTAGTGGGAAACAGCGAGAAGCTCTCGGACGTGTACAGCGAGCTTCCGGAGCCGGAGAGGGCCGCCATCAGAATCCAGTAGATCGGGAAGAGCAGTGCCAGCACGACCAGCGTCGCGCCGATGGTCGAGAGAATGACCTTCAGGACTTCGGACGCGGGCAGTTCGCCCCGACGGACGGCCTGCACAGTGTAGGACCACTTGCGGACCGTCCGTGCGGGCATCGTCGCGAACGTCTTGATGTCGTTGCCGAGCTTTCTGGCGATTGCACCGAGGAGCATTAGTCGTTCACCCCGTCGGCGAGTTTGCCTTTCTTGACGTTGAGCCACATGAACGCGCCGATGAAGGCGAGCGCGATGATGCTGATGGCCGCACCGCGACCGTACTGCTGGAACGACAGCGCCTCACGATAGCCGTAGACGACGATGAGTTCGTTCGCCCGTGCCGGGCCGCCCTGATTGAACACGAACGGGATGAGGAACTGCTGGAACGAGGCCGCGGAGGTCAGAATAGACGCGAACAGCACGGGCCGTTTGATCGACGGCAGCGTGATATGAGCGAAGCGTGCGAGGAATCCCGCGCCGTCGACGACGGCCGCCTCGTGGAGTTCCTCGGGTACGTCCTGTAGCGCGCTGACGGTGATGATGACCATGAACGGGTACGCCAGCCACGCCTCCGTGACGTTGTACGCGACGAAGGCGGTCCAGCGGCCCGACAGCCACGCGACCGAACTCGCGCCGAACGCGGTCAGTAGCTGGTTCATCAGCCCGAACTCGGCGGAGCTGAAGATGCCACGCCACACGGTGATAGTGAAGATCGGCGGCAGGCCCATCGGGAAGATGATGAGCGAGCGCAGGACGCGCTTGCCGCGGACGAGTTCACTGGTCACGATAAGCGCGATGGCCAGGCTCGCCCCGATTTTGAGCGTGACGCTCGTGGCGACAAACAGCCAGGTGACACCGAAGGAGTTCCAGAACTGGCCGTCAGTCAGCACGTCGGCGTAGTTCTCCAGTCCGACGAACAGCGCGTCGCCGAACGTGAGCACGGCGATGACGCCCTCACCGGCGAATAGATTCGCCGGCTGGGCGTTGGTAAAGGAGATCCCCAGCAGATAGAGGACCGGGAACAGCATGAACGCCGAGAAGACGAACAGCCCCGGGAGCACTAACAGTAACGACGCGTCGTCCCGCGTCAGAAACGGGACCGACTCGATGCGGTCCGCCGCTCGTGAAACCGTACTCATGGGCGTTTCTCACTCCCAGTTGCTGCGGATTTCTTCGGCGGCAGTCGTCAGTGCGTCTTCGGCGCTCGAATCGCCGTTGAACGCCTCGATAAGAGCGTTCTCAAGCGGCGACCACACCTTGTTCATGCGCGGGTCGGTCGGCATCGGGACCCCCTGGCTGACGGTCTGGGAGTACGTCTGGACGTGGTCGGGGAGTTCGTCGCTGCCGACGAGGCTGTCGAGCACCGGAATCGCGCCCTGCTCCTTAGCGAGTCGCGTGGCGTGGTCTTCGTTGGTGGCGAACCACTCGACGAAGTTCCGGGCGGCCGTGGCGTCGGCCCCGCCCTCGCTCATCGCGTCCGCGAAGTACCACATCGAGATGCCGGTGTACGGCGTCACCTCGCCGCCGTTGATATCGGGGAACGTCGCCACTTCGTAGTTCACGTCGCTCTGGTTCAGCGTCGCCAGATACCACGGTCCGTTGACCGCGAAGGCGGCGTTCCCCTCGGAGAACGTCGCAGCCTGCGGTTCGTAGTTCGGGTCGTCGGGCATGTACGGACGGAGGGTGTCGAGAGCGAACTGGAGCCCCTCGATAGCTTCGTCGGCATCCAGCCCGAGCGCCGGGTCCTGCTCCGGGTCGAAGTAGTAGCCACCGAAGGCCTGTATCCACCCGCTCGTGAAGTACGGGTCAAACGGCGCGGCGAGGCCGTACTGGCTGCTGCTCGGGTCGTGGTACGATTCCATGGCCGACACCATGTCGTCGATAGTCTCGGGCGCTTCGTCGACGATGTCCGTGTTGTAGATGAGCGTCACCGTCTCCGCCGAGTGCGGGAGGCCGACGACGGCGTCGTCGAACTGGACGGCGGAGGCGGCGGCGTCCGTGAACTGGTCTAAGCTCACGGAGAGTTCGTCGGACTGGTCGACGACGAACTCCCGCTGGTAGTAGTCGCCCACCCAGTCGTGTGCCCACTCGAAGACCTCCGGCCCCTGCCCGGCCGGAATCGCGCTCGTGGTCTTCTTTTCCATATTGGAGATGTCCGACCCGTCGACGCCGAACTCCGTCTCGCTCGCGAACGTCTCCATCGCGGCCTCGCGTGCGGGTATCTCCGAGTCCTGAAGCTGGTACCACGCCGTCGCGGTCCCGCCGGACTGTTGACTCCCGCCGCCTGACCCATCGCCCGAACCATCACCGGAAGCCGTTTCGCCATCCGAGCCGCTACTGCCCTGCTCTTGCACACTACAGCCAGCCAAGGCTGTAGCCGCCCCGACACCGCCGATCCGCTTGAGCACTGTCCGTCGTTCCATTGTCATGGATAGATATGGGATGAAATAGTCCTTCATAACTTAAATCATTCGGAAATAGAAGGAGACAATGATGATAGATTCCGAGACCCGGCGAGAATTTGCCTCGCCGTGTATCGGTTTCAACAGATCGGATAGGGGAGAATAAGCGAAGTAATATCTTTTCTAAAATTCAACCGGAAGCGTAACACTCACAGTACCGACCCCGTACCGTAGGCGTATGCACCATCCAGGCCCGCCACGGTTCGCCACCGTCGGCGAATCGGTCGAACTGGCCCCGCGTCAGCCCGACCCCGGCATGGCTGCCGAGTGGCGGTTAGTCGAGCGGCCAGCGGCGAGTACGGCAGCGCTCGGCGACGGCCCGGTCTGTCACCTCGAACCCGACGTGCCGGGCGTCTACCGAGCGGAGGTAACCGCACCGGACGGCACACACGAGCAAGTCGTCCGGGCGTTCCCGAGCATCACCGAGACGGCCCGGTTCAGCGTCACGGCGGAGGACTTCGACTGCGACGGCGGTACCGACGACCTCACCGTCGCCGACCGCGCCATCGTCATCGGGACGTTCAACGATTTCACGATGGGGACACACTGGGCCGAGCGCGACGGCGACGAATGGGTCATCGAAACCGACCTCCCACCGGGGACCCACCACGCGATCTTCAGTTTCGACGGCTCCTTCGAGTCGACCGCGACAGACGAGGTCACCGTCGAGGGACCGGGTCGCCCCCGGGTCGAACTCACCGGTGAGACGGTGAACGGAGACTTCGTCGTCTCGGCGGACGCCCGCGCGGCCCCGTCGGGGAGCGAACCGGAAGTCGAGTTCTATCTCGACGGCCGCGACGCGCTGGAAGAGTCGGCCGTGACCATCGACGGCGACGAACTCCGGGTGCCACACGAAGCCCTGCCGGAGATGGCCCGCGTTCACGCGGTTGCCGTCGCCGAGCGCCACAGCGTCGCGGACACGCTAGTCGTGGAACGCGACAGTGGAACCGGAAACGCGACCGCAGGCGGCACAGTGCCCGTCACACGGCCGGCCGACCCGCCGGCCTGGGCCGGCGACGCCACCATCTACGAGATATTCGTCCGGTCGTTTGCCGGCGAGACCGTCGACACGACCTTCGAAGCCATCGAGCGGCGGGTCCCCTACATCGAGTCGCTGGGCGTCGATGTGGTGTGGCTCACCCCTATTCAGGCGAGTCCGACCCGGCACGGTTACCATATCACGGACTTCTTCGACACCGCCACAGACCTGGGAACGCGCGACGAATTCGAATCGCTGGTCGACCGGCTCCACGACGCCGGGATTCGGGTCGTCTTCGACCTGGTAATAAACCACAGCTCGCGGGACCATCCGGCCTTCCAGCTCCACCGGGCCGGCGTCCCCGAGTACGCCGACTACTACGAGCGGATTCCGGTGTCACAGGACGTCTCCGATATCGACTGGGCGGGCGAGGACGCGCCGGGCTACTACTTCAACTGGACGCGAATCCCGAACCTCAACTACGACTCGCTCGCGGTGCGGCGCTGGATGCTCGACGTGGTAGACGAGTGGCGCGACGTGGTCGACGGGTTCCGCTGTGACGTCGCCTGGGGCGTGCCACACGGGTTCTGGAAGGAAGTCCGGGAGCGGGTGAAAGCTGACGACCCCGAGTTCCTGCTGCTCGACGAGACGGTCCCACGCGACGCCGCCTTCGCCGAAAACGAGTTCGACGTTCACTACGACACGGACCTGTTCGACACGCTCCGCGACATCGGGACCGGCGAGGAACCAGCGTCGGTGCTGTTCGAGGCGCTCGACGCGACGGCCGAGCACGGCTACCCCGACCGTGCCGGCCACATGCGGTATGTCGACAACCACGACGAAGACCGCTATCTCGACGAGTGCGGAGCCGCGTCACTGCAGGCGGCCGTCGGGGCCACGTTCACGCTCCCCGGAACGCCGATGGTTTACGCCGGCCAGGAACGGGGCGTCGAACAACAGCGCGGGACGATGCGCTGGCACGACGGCGATAACGCACTGACCGACTTCCACCGGCGACTGGTGGCGCTGCGAGCGGACCACGGGGCACTGCGCGCGCCCGGGGTACGTCCGGTTCCTCACACCGTCGAATCGGGCGATGCGAACAGCGTCGTCGCGTACGAGCGCACCGACGGCGATGAAACGCTCGTGGTCGTGCTACACTTCGGCGACGGGACGGCGAACGTCTCGCTCGACA
The DNA here is from genome assembly GCF_000827835.1 of Haloarcula sp. CBA1115. Classification (NCBI taxonomy): domain Archaea; kingdom Methanobacteriati; phylum Methanobacteriota; class Halobacteria; order Halobacteriales; family Haloarculaceae; genus Haloarcula; species Haloarcula sp. CBA1115. The sequence continues at coordinate 1,303,637 of NZ_CP010529.1, forward strand.
CCCCGGTCGGGGACACCGACCTTCTCAGCGGCGACCCGGTCGATAGCAGCGGGACGGTCGAGGTCGGAGATATCGTTGTGGTACCGGCGACGAGAGAGCGCTGACAGCGCTCGGTTCCACAACCGAACCGACTCTGCTAGAACTTCTATGAAAAATCCCATCAAACTTATTAGCGATGGGTGTGAGACTCTGTGTAATGGCGAGTCTCGAACTAGACGGTCTCCGGAAGGAGTTCGACGGTGGCTCCATCGTGGCGGTCGACGATGTCGACCTGTCCATCGACGACGGGGAGTTCGTAACGGTGGTCGGCCCGTCGGGGTGTGGGAAATCGACGACGCTACGGATGATTGCCGGGCTTGAGCGGCCGACGAGCGGTCGTATCCGCATCGGCGACGAGGACGTGACGGACGTTCACGCCCGCAAGCGCGACGTGGCGATGGTGTTCCAGAACTACGCGCTGTACCCACACAAGTCCATCCGGCAGAACATGGCCTTCGGCCTCCGGATGAGCACGGACCTCTCGAAGGAAGAACGGCAGGAGCGAGTCACTGAGACGGCGGAGATGATGGGCATCGGGGACCTGCTCGATGACACGCCGGACCAGCTCTCCGGCGGGCAGAAACAGCGGGTCGCGCTCGGGCGCGCCATCGTCCGGGAGCCGGACGTGTTCCTCTTCGACGAGCCACTCAGCAACCTCGATGCGAAGCTCCGGACGACGATGCGGACGGAGATCCAGCGCCTGCAGGAGGAACTCGGCATCACGGCCGTCTACGTCACCCACGACCAGGAAGAAGCAATGACGATGGGCGACCGCATCGTCATCCTCAACGACGGGAAGCTCCAGCAGGCCGGCCGGCCGAAGACGGTGTACGAGAACCCGACCAACCAGTTCGTCGGCGGCTTCGTCGGTTCGCCCTCGATGAATTTCCTCGACGTGACCGCGGAGCCACTCGGCAGCGGCATCCGGCTTACCGGCGCTCACGACGACTTCTCCTACGACCTCACGGGCGGCCGTGCCAGTGCCTTCGGCGACATCGAAGGCGGTTCGTACGTGCTGGGTATCCGACCGGAACACGTCTCCGTCAGCGACGGCGGCGACCAGAACGCTGTTCCGGCGACGGTCGACGTGCTCGAACCCATCGGTAGCGACAACTACCTCTACCTCGATCTGGGCGAATCGAAAACCGGGTTCGAGGGCGACGGTGCGCCGGATTTCATCGCCAGGGTAAGTACTGACGTGGAGCCGGCCATCGGCGACCGCGTGCAGGTGTCGTTCGACGAATCCGCCGTCCACCTGTTCGACCCGGAGACCGGCGAGACGGTTACGGCCGGCGAGGACGCGCCCGTCGCAGCACCGCAATAGGACGATAGTCAGTGATCCGCGTCCGGGCGTAGTCACTGTTTTCGATCAGTTATAGAGTCCCTACGGCCATCTACTACGTTTGCGAGTGCGCGAGCAGCACGGTCCGTACAAAAAACCACTCGCGGGCACTCAGCGGCTCGGCAGTTCACTCGCGGGCGCTCAGCGGCTCGGCAGTGAGCGCCTCGGCGTCAGCGAGGTGGGCGACGGTTGCCAGCCGGAGCGCGTGGGCCAGCCGAGCGGCGTACCACAGTCCGGCGTCCCGTCGTCGAACAGTTGCTCGGGGAGGTAGCCGCTGGACTGGACGAGCGAGCCACCGGGAAGGATCTCGTCCAGCAGGTCCCGGGACCGGGCGTAGGCCGCCGTCGCTCGGCTGTCGTCGGCGTCACGCAGGAGCGCACCCAGCTGGGCGGCACTGTTTGCGCCCCACGCCGTCGAGACGGTCCAGACTTTCTCGCGGTCCTGCGAGCCGCGCCGCCAGTCGTCGCCCTCGAAGCGGATGAGACCACGGATGTCGCCGGTGTCCCGTTCCAGCCCGTCGAGTGTCGTCTCGACGTGGGTGTAGAGCCGGTCACGGGTCGCCGCCGGCAGGTCGATGGCCTCGGCGGCGACGCGACAGGCGGCGGGGAGGGCCAGCGTCGCGGAGTCCAGTCGGTCGTCGATGGTCCCGTCGTGTTCGCGAAGGGCGTAGCGGTCACCGGTCCACAGCGCGTCCAGCGAAGACAACACCGTCTCGGCCTGTGAACGGGCGTGATCCCGGAGCGCGGCGGAGACGGGTGCGCGGGCGACGGCCGCGTAGGCGTGCAAGAAGGTCGCAGCGGTGTGCGTGAACCGACCCTGCATGTTCTCCCAGGCGTTCTGGCAGGCGATGGGGAGGCCGTCGTCGGCCAGCGTGTCGTCGATGCTCTCGACGGCACGTCCGAGCGTGGCTTCGATGCACTCCGGGTCGGCCGGCTCGCCGGTCCGGAGATACGTCGCGAGGAAGCTGGTGACGCTCGCGGTCTGGTCGGCCTGGTAGTCGGCGTCAGAACCGCTTTCGAGCCGGGCGTTCGCCCAGCCCGGCGCGAGCGTCTCGTCGCCGGGCCAGACCCGGTGGGGCCAGCTGCCGTCCGGTCGCTGCGTGCGACAGTAGAACGCGGCGGAACGCTGGTGCCACGGCGATAATCCGAGGTCGAACGTCCCGTCAGCTTCGAGCAGGAACGCCGAAATTTCGGCGTCGTCGCGGAACCACGTATAGCCGTACCCGCCGGAGGTGACGTAGTACGGGTCGAAGTCCGGCGCGGCGATTCTGGCCCCGTTCGCAGCCGAAAGCAGCGAGAGGACCCGGAGGTCGGCGACGACACTCTCCCGGTTCGGCGTCTCTGCGGGCACGCTCCAGCGGCGCTGTGCCTGCCCTGCTTCGAGCAGTGTCTCCGAAGTGTAGTGGTCGCTCACCAGACGGTCGATGGTCGACAGCGCCGTATCGCGGTCGGTGTCGTCCGCGTCCGTCAGCAGCGTCGTCAGCGTGACGCCACCGTCGACGAACGGCGCGGACAGCAGGACGCCGCCAGTTAGCGTCGTGTCCTCGTACCGTCGCTCCCCGGTCGCCCGTGGGAACGAGACTGGGTCGTCGTCGACAAGTTCGGGGAACCGCTCGGGAATCTGGCCCTGAACGGCGTCGAGTTCGGTAGAGACGCCGACGAAGTCGTGTTCGGAGCGATGGTAGGCCTCGACGGTGTTGCCGTGCATCAGCAGGCTCTGTTGGCCGTCCCGTCCGTCGGGTGCGAAATCGACAAACGCCCGAAGCGATACGTCGGCGGGGGCGTCGCCGCGAAGTTCGAACCGGGTGACGTGGGCCTGCTCGATAGTGCAGTCCGTCTGGACGACGGCCCAGTCGCCGCAGTCGTGGATAGTCTCGACGACGCCAGCGTCACCACGATACCGCTGGTCGGCGTCGGCGTCGAACCACGTCGTCGAACCCGTGTCGATACCGAACCGCGAGCGGTCGATCCCCGTGAGCCCACACAGCGGATAGGAGTAGTCCCGCAGTGAGCCATCGCTGTCGACGTGCACCAACCGGCTGTCGAGTCCGGAGAAAGTGCCCGTCGTAGAGCGGAACTCGCCCGGGAACTGGTGGCGGCGGTCCCGGGTCCGCTTGAAGTCGTTAAGTGCCGTCCGGAGCGTCATTGGTGAGAGACACCACTGCGGGGGATATAAAATATGGTGTAATAGTTTTTCATTCTTGTGAGCTCGGTGTGGGCCAGTCGACGATACGGCCCATTGGGGCGGCTTCGGAGGCGTTGGCGGGCCACATAGCACCGAAACACAGTTATCCGCCGCCGTTACCAGATGTGAACAGATGGACGATTCGACTCTCAGGGACAGGCTGGGGCAACTGGGCCTGTCGGAGAAGGAAGTCGACACGTACCTGTCGATTCTCGGCAGCGGCGAGGCCACGGCCAGTGAAATCGCCGACGACACCGGGGTCTCCAAACGGTACGTCTACAGCATCAGCGAATCGCTCGAAGACCGTGGGTTCATCGAGGTCAACGACCACGTCGTGCCCACGACGATACGCGCCCGGCCGCCCGAGGAAGTCATCGACGCCCTGACCGACCGACTCGAAGAGATGAGCGGTGCGCTCGATTCCAGATACTCGGCGAGTGCGCGGGAACCACAGCAGTTCGACGTCATCAAGTCCCGGGTGACAGTCATCAAGCGACTCACGGAGTACATCAGAAACGCGGAACGGGAGATCATGCTGTCGGTTCCCCAGCAGTACCTCCCGGAGATCTCGGAGGAACTGGTCGCGGCTGTCGACCGCGGCGTCCTCGTGATGCTGGTCGTCAGCAGCGCCGACGGCCTGGAACCGGACGACGTGCGCGGGCTGGCCTCCGTGGTCCGGTCCTGGAACCAGCCGATGCCGATAATGCTCACCGTCGACGCCCAGTTCGGCCTCGTCTCCCCGGCGGAGATGGTGACACGGACTAACTCCGACCAGCGGGCCATCGCCTTCGTCCAGCAACAGCTCGTCCCCGTGCTGTCAGGGTCGTTCCTCGGGAACTACTGGCTGATGGCCACCGAGGAGACCGTCACCGACCCGGCCCCGCTCCCAGCCACCTACCACGACTTCCGCCACGCCGTCCTCCAGGCGACGCTCCACCTGCGCGCCGGCCACGACATCCACGTCTCCGCCGAAGTACGGGCAGTACAGGCGGACGACGACACAACGACCATCGAAGGGACCGTCGTCGAGACGAAACAGGGCGTCGCCGAGCCACAGACCAACTCCTACCCCATCGAACACACGCTAGTCGTCGACGTCGGCGACCGGACTGTCTCGCTGGGCGGCTCCGGGTCGTTCATCGAAGATTACGAAACCGACGCGGTCACGCTCTCGCTGGCCGAGTGAGGAGAGCCGGTCCGACAGCGGGGCCGAAACGCCCGCTCAGTTACGCTGGCTCGGGTCCGGCCACCGGTAGATGACGTATGTTTCCGATTCCGGTTCGTCCGCTGGGTTCCAGACGAGTCGAAGCGTCGCGTCGCTCAGGTCCAGATGCTCCCCGCTCGTGATGCCGGCGAACTGTCCCTGATGTATCGTAATTTCTGTCCCCGACGTAATCCGCGTCGAGGCCTGTGCCTGTATCGGATCGGTGTCAAGCGTCACGTCGCTGCCGTCGGAACTCCTGGCATCGGAGACGACGACAGTGAGGTTGTCCCGGTAGACGGTTTCACCGCTGCTGAAGCTGAGGTTCAGATACTCCCCGTTGCCGGTGGTCCGCTCGCTGTAGTCGGCCACGATAGCGACCTGCGGTGCCTGCGTGGGTCGCTGCTCGCTGAAGCCGAGCGCGAACACACCGATGGTGGCAGCGAGAATTGCAGCAATTCCGACGAGGATAACGACACCGATGACTGGGCTCACGGCCCGACGTCGCCCGTCTACCCGACTCATTGAACACAGGTGAGAACTGGGTATATAAAAGGAACAGCGTCGACTCAGCGTTCGATATTCGGTCGCGAAACTGCCCGGTTACGCCGTCGGGAACAGCGTCTCGGGCAGGTCACCGGGGAGTTCGTCGCGGTCGTGGTCGGCCTCGAAGTCGGGGTCGGGTCCCATCGGGACAATTCGCTTCGGGCTCACGTCGGGGTGAGTGGTGTAGTAGTGCTCCGTGATGTGGTCCATGTTCACCGTCTCGGCGACGCCGGGGAGCTGGTAGAGGTCCCGGAGGTACGGCCAGAGGTTGTCGTACTCGCGGATGAGCTTGTGGTTGCACATGAAGTGGGTGTGGTACACTTCGTCGAAGCGCACGAGCGTCGTGAACAGACAGATGTCCGCCTCGGTCAGGCGGTCGCCGGCGAGGAAGCGCTGGTCTTCGAGGACGCTGTCCCAGTGGTCCAGCGCGTCGAACAGTTCCTCGACGGCCTCGTCGTAGGCCGACTGGCTGTTCGCGAAGCCACAGCGGTAGACGCCGTTGTTGATGGGCTCGTAGATGTCGTCGATGATCCGGTCGACCTCGTCCTGATAGCCTTCGGGGTAGAGGTCGACGTCGTTGTCGGCCACGTCGTCGAACTCAGTGTCGAGCATCCGAAGGATCTCCTCGGACTCGTTGTTGACGATGGTCTCTTCCTGTTTGTCCCACAGCACCGGCACCGTCACGCGGCAGGTCGCGTCGTTGTCGGCCGCGACGTAGACCTCGCGGAGGTAGTCCGATCCGTTGACCGTATCCGGCGTGCAGCCGTCCTTGTCGGGCGTGAACTGCCAGCCGTCCTCGCCGCGGAACGGGTCGACGTAGTCGACGGTGATGGCGTCTTCGAGTCCTAGCAGTTTCCGAGCGACCAGAATCCGGTGGGCCCACGGACAGGCGCGGCAGGCGTACAGGTGATACCGGCCGGCCTCGGGCTGGAACCGCGCGTCGGGGTCGTCCTCGATCCGGTCTCGGAAGGTGGTGTCCTGCCGGTCGAAAGCCCCGTCCTCGTCTGTCGTTTCGTACGCGTCAGTCCGCCACTCGCCGTCGACGAGCATATTCATGATAACCAATCGTACGCGCGCGAGTGGTAAAAGAGCGCGGTGACAGCGGTGTTACCGGACCAACACCGATGTTCCCGATGGTACCGAGAGCAGGGACTCCAGCAACGGTCAGTCCGGGGCCGCTGGCGGTCGCGCGCCAGTGTATGGGACACCACGGCACGCCGCCGGGCGGGTTCGAAGCCCTTATTGGGCCGCTCGGCGACGTATTCTCCAAGAGTACCTATGTCGGACAAACCCGCCTCAATGTACCGGGACATCGACAAGCCCGCGTACACCCGACGCGAATACATCACAGGCATTCCCGGGTCGAAGATCGCACAGCACAAGATGGGCCGCAAGCAGAAGGACGCCGACGACTACCCCGTCCAGATCAGCCTCATCGTCGAGGAGACCGTCCAGCTCCGTCACGGTTCGCTGGAGGCCTCCCGCCTGTCGGCCAACCGCCACATGATCAAGGAGCTCGGCGAAGAGGGTGACTACAAGATGACCCTCCGGAAGTTCCCCCACCAGGTCCTGCGCGAGAACAAGCAGGCGACCGGTGCTGGGGCCGACCGTGTCTCTGACGGGATGCGCGCCGCCTTCGGGAAGATCGTCGGCACCGCCGCCCGCGTCCAAGCCGGCGAACAGCTGTTCACCGCTTACGTCAACGTCGAGGACGCAGAGCACGTCAAGGAAGCGTTCCGCCGCGCATACAACAAGATCACGCCCTCTTGCCGCATCAAGGTCGAACGCGGCGAAGAGAAGCTGATCGCGTAAATCGGTCAACAACGTCTTTTGACCGTTCGCAGAACACGGCGAAGACCTGCTGGTCGCGTAAGTCAAACAGTGTTCGCTCGCCGTTCGCAGGGCGAGACGTCCGCAACTCGTCGCCCTTTGCCTCGTTCTCCGTGCCGCTCCGTAGAATACTGAGTCGTATCTCAATCGCGAACCCATACACTCGGAGCGTGCTTCTTGCTTTATGGTACCAGCACCCATAATGTTCTTGCACCCGTTCCACGTACCACCAGTATGGTACTCAGAGTCATACTCCTGGCCCTTGGCGTCATCGAACTGCTCCGCCCCCGGAAGGTCGTTGACTTCTGGATGGGGCTGGCGGCGACGAACGGTGACGAGATAGACATGCGCCCATGGGTGTACAGCGCCGCCCGCGTCGAGGGTGTCCTCCTCATACTGTGGGCGCTCCGGCGAGGGCGCGGCGGCAAGTGAGCTATGCGGTGACTCACCGCGCCACGCGGACCGGGGCTGACTGCAGTTGCTCCGCTACGCCTCGTCGGACAGTCGGACCGTCAACACCGGCACATCCGCCGTCCGAACGACCTTCTCGGTGACGCTCCCCAGCAGAAACCGGTCCAGGCCGCTCCGGCCGTGGGTCCCCATGACGATCATATCGACGCCCGCGGTCCCGGCGTAGTCGAGGATTTCCTCGTACGGATCACCCATTCGGCGCTCTGCGACGACAGCCGTGCCGTGGTCAGCGATGTCCTCGACCGTCTCGTCGACGACCTGCTCGGTCTGTTCCTGCAGCGATTCGATGGTCGTCGCTTCTGCTGCGGCGCTTCCGAGATAGGTCGAGTCGACCACGGAAAGCACATGAATCGTCGCGTTGTGCGTCTCCGCCAGTTCGAGCGCGTGTGAAAGCGCTTCGTCCGCGCCGTCACTGCCGTCCGTCGGGAAGAGAATGTCGTCGTACACGCGTGGTCTATTATTCCCCGGTATACTTAGCGTTTATCTGTCATTTCCGCCAATAGTTGCGTATGCATCCATTATATGCCGCAATTCTGTGGCTGGCGAGAATAGGTACGCGACGCGCAGCAGAGTCCGGTCACCGTGTGCCGAGAGCGGCTGCGAGCGTGTTTTATCTCTCCACGACAACTGCAAGCTATGCACAGGCTGGCCGTCGCCACGAACGCCGAGACCTTCGAGCGGATGCAGGGGCCGCTGGCGGCCCGTGACATCGAGGTGGGCCACGTCGAGACGGCCGAGCGGACACTGGCGCTCGACGAGAGTCCCTTCGACGAGTACGACGTGGGCTTCGTCTACCCCTCCCGAATCATGGAGGGAGCGGTCGCCGACGCCATGCTGGACGTGCCATGGGTCAACGACCGCGAGGCTATCCTCCGCTCGCGGAACAAGGCCGACGTGCTGGCGCGTCTCGGCCGTGCGGACGTCCCCGTTCCCGAGACCGTCGTCGTGTCGAACCCGGCGAGCGAGGCCGAACTGACGGCGGCCTTTGAGCGATTCGACCCACCCGTGGTCGTGAAACCGAACTCGACGACCCGCGGCGTCGGCGTGGCCAAGGCTCACGATCTGGATTCGTTTCTCGGCATCGTCGACTACCTCGATCTGGTCCACGACTACCGCGCGGTCGGCGATCAGTCGTTTCTCGTTCAGGAGTACGTCGCCGACGCCGCCGACTACCGCGTGATGGTCGTCGACGGCGAGTACGTCGGCGCGGTGGAGCGCCGCCTCCCCGACGCGAGCCGCGCGCAGGGCCGGTGGAAACACAACGTCCACCGCGGGGCCGAAGCCGAAGGGCAGGCACTGCCAGCGGCGCTACGGGAACTGGCCGAAGACGCGGCCGACGAACTGGAGATTCCGTACCTCGGCGTCGACCTGCTGGTGACCGAGGACCGCGCAGTCGTCAACGAGACGAACGCCCGCCCGACAATCGACTCGGCGACGAAGTACGAGGACGGCTTCTGGGACGACCTGGCGGCGTTGATACGGCAAACGGCTGAGCAGTAGCGAAGCAAGCGCACTGGAGTGGCGCGCGGAAAATCAGAACCGTGTGCCGGGCGTGCTACAGTTCGATGTCCGCGGAGTCCTCTTCGGGGTCGAAGGTGACTTCGAGGATGCCGTTGTTGTACGTCGCGGCGGCTGAGTGTTCGTCGACGCGGGTCGGCAGGGTCAGTCGTTCGTGGTACTCGCGCTCCGGACTTTCGGCGTTGATCGTGAGGACAGTGCCGTCGCACTTGAGGTCGATTGCGTCCTTGTCGACGCCCGGAACGTCGGCGACGACCCGGATCTCCTCGTCGGTTTCGTGAACGTCGACGTGGAGGTCGGCCCCACCGCCACCGGTGTCCCGGTCGATGTGGACGTCGCCTTCGGCCCCCATCATCTCGTCCATCATCCGCTCTATTTCCCGGAAGAACTCGTCGAACGGGTCGTCACTGTCATCGCGTCTCATTCCTACCAATCAGTACGTCCGTCCGTTTCAAAAGCCTTCGGACGAATATAGTACCTGTTACCAGACGCCGTCGAGGGGTACTCTCACACGAACGGCCACCTTCACTATTAATCATTCGCGCTCGAACGCGCATAAACAAACACAAATTTACAACAAATCCGAAAACACTTTACACTGACCGACTGCCTCTCTAGACACCAATGAGTGAGCCAGTCCGCGTCGGCCTCAACGGCTTCGGCCGTATCGGCCGCAACGTATTCCGCGCATCGTTACACAACGACAACGTCGAAGTCGTCGGTATCAACGATGTGATGGACGACTCGGAAATCGACTACTTCGCCCAGTACGACACCGTCATGGGTGAACTCGAAGGGGCCAGCGTCGACGACGGCGTCCTCACGGTCGAGGGGACCGACTTCGAAGCAGGCATCTTCCACGAAACAGATCCCACACAGCTCCCGTGGGACGACCTCGATGTCGACGTGGCCTTCGAGGCGACCGGCATCTTCCGCACCAAGGAGGACGCGAGCCAGCACCTCGACGCCGGGGCCGACAAGGTCCTCATCTCCGCGCCGCCGAAGGGCGACGAGCCGGTCAAACAGCTCGTCTACGGCGTCAACCACGACGAGTACGACGGCGAAGACGTCGTCTCGAACGCCTCCTGTACGACCAACTCCATCACGCCGGTCGCGAAGGTCCTCGACGAGGAGTTCGGCATCAACGCCGGCCAGCTGACGACGGTCCACGCCTACACCGGCTCCCAGAACCTGATGGACGGCCCGAACGGCAAGCCCCGCCGTCGCCGTGCGGCTGCCGAGAACATCATCCCGACCTCGACCGGTGCCGCGCAGGCGACCACCGAGGTCCTGCCCGAGCTTGAAGGCAAACTCGACGGGATGGCTATCCGCGTCCCGGTGCCGAACGGCTCCATCACCGAGTTCGTTGTCGACCTCGACGACGACGTGACGGAGAGCGATGTCAACGCCGCCTTCGAGGAGGCCGCTGCCGGCGAACTCGAAGGCGTGCTGGGCGTCACGAGCGACGACGTCGTCTCCTCGGACATCCTCGGGGACCCGTACTCCACGCAGGTCGACCTGCAGTCGACGAACGTCGTCTCCGGGATGACGAAGATTCTCACCTGGTACGACAACGAGTACGGCTTCTCGAACCGGATGCTCGACGTGGCCGAGTACATCACTGAGTAAACGCAGAAACGATTTGCGGCGTCAGGAAGGTTTATAATTATTGTTCACTAAAGATGTTGCACACATAGAGTCCGAACCGGTGTTTGCCCACTGGTCGACTCTGTGTGTCAGCACAGACAGTTGTGCCCCCAGTCGGCATCCTGTGACCCGGTGCCGGCTGTGTGCGACAACGGTGTCCCCATCCCGACTCCCACCCCACCCTCACTCCCACCCCTCTCCCCATTTCTACGCTGGTAGCCAGTGCAAACAACGACGGTAGCTCCCGACAAGCCGCCCACTGTTCGGACTCGGAAACCGTTAAGCGGTCGGCAGGTTTCCTCCCGAGTGATGACCTTCCAGACGCTCGACGACCTCGACGACGGACAGCGCGTCCTCGTTCGCCTCGACCTCAATTCACCGGTGGAGGACGGCACGGTACAGGACAACCGACGGTTCGACCGCCACGCGGAGACGATCAGCGAACTCGTCGACCGCGGGTTCGAGGTCGCGGTGCTGGCCCACCAGGGCCGTCCGGGCCGTGACGACTTTGTTTCGCTCGAACAACACGCCGACATCCTCGCGGATCACATCGACCACGACGTGGACTTCGTCGACGAGACCTATGGCCCACAGGCCATTCACGACATCGCGGCCCTCGACGGCGGCGACGTACTCGTTCTAGAGAACACCCGGATGTGTGACGACGAACTGCCCGAGGAGGACCCCGAAATCAAGTCACAGACGGAGTTCGTCCAGACGCTCAAAGACGAATTCGACGCCTACATCAACGACGCGTACTCGGCGGCCCACCGCTCGCACGCCTCACTGGTGGGCTTCCCGCTGGTCATGGACGCCTACGCCGGCCGTGTCATGGAAACCGAGTACGAGGCCAACACCGCTATCGCCGAAAAGGAGTTTGACGGGCAGGTGACGATGGTCGTCGGCGGGACGAAGGCCACGGACGTCATCGACGTCATGACCCACCTCGACGAGAAGGTCGACGACTTCCTGCTGGGCGGCATCGCCGGAGAACTGTTCCTCCGAGCCGCTGGCTACCCGGTCGGCTACGACATCGATGACGCGAACCTCTACGACGAGCAGTGGGAGCAAAACAGCGAGAAGATCGAGTCCATGCTCGAAGACCACCGCGACCAGATCACGCTCGCGGTCGACCTGGCCTACGAGGACGAGAACGGCGACCGCGCCGAGCAGGCCGTCGACGACATCGAGGAAAAGAGCGTCTCCTACCTCGACGTCGGGAGCGAGACCGTCATGGAGTACTCGCCGATCATCCGGGACTCCGAGGCCGTTTTCGTGAAGGGCGCACTGGGGATGTTCGAGGACGAGCGGTTCTCGGTCGGCACCGCCGGCGTGCTCGAAGCCATCGCCGACACCGACTGCTTCTCCGTCGTCGGCGGCGGCGACACCTCACGAGCTATCGAGATGTACGGGATGGAAGAAGACGAGTTCGGCCACGTCTCTATCGCGGGCGGGGCCTACATCCGGGCGCTGACCGGCGCGGAACTGGTCGGCGTCGAAGCGCTACAGCGTTAACTGCGGCCTTTCGTCTCCGCGTGTCGCAGGTCCCAGTCTTCGATTAGTTCGTCGGGCACCTCGACGATTCGCCCGGTTTCGGTCGGTTCCGTCCGTGCGTGACGGCCAGTCCAGTCGTGGTCAGCGTCGGGCGTAGCTGCCATACACCGCGCTACCAGCGGCGAGGATAAATTCCTTCCGCCAATACATTGTAAGTAATTACTCGGTTCCGAGTCTATATTACGTCTCCGGGAAGCCAAGTGCTTTCCGCCAGCCGTGCTGTATCTGGGGTATGTTCACCGGAATCGTCGAGACGACCGGCGAGGTGCAGGCGGTTATTGACGACGAGGGCGGGCGTCGGATGCGGATCGGCGCGCCGTTCGAGGGACTCGACCACGGCCAGTCGATCAGCGTCAGCGGCGTCTGTCTCACCGTCGAGAAGGCGGCCGACGGTGAGTGGTTCGAGGTGTTTCTCGCCCAGGAGACACTCGCCCGGACGTTCTTCGATGACCTCGACGGCGGTGACCGGGTGAACCTTGAGCGGGCGATGCCGGCCGACGGCCGGTTCGACGGCCACATCGTGCAGGGCCACGTCGACACGACGGCCGAGATCGTCGGTATCGAACAGGAGGGCGAGGACTGGACGTTCACGTTCTCCCTGCCCGAGGCCCATCAGGACTATCTGGTTCAGAAAGGGTCGATAACGGTCGACGGCATCAGCCTGACCGTCGCCGACCGTCGCTCCGAGGAGTTCGACGTGGCGATCATTCCGACGACGTACGCCGAGACGACGCTGTCGGAGAAGTCGGTCGGCGATCCAGTCCACTTAGAGGTCGACGTGGTCGCGAAATACGTCGAGCAGTTGGTCTAAGGGTCGAACTCGGTCTGTTCCGGGCGAAGCGCAGTCTCGTCCGGGTCCTCGTGAGCGCGCCTGTAGGCCCGCCGGTAGGCGTGAACCTTCTTCAGCAACAGCAGGCCGAAAAACGAGTCGTACACGATGACGAAGCCGAAGAACGCGACGAGGAAGTTGACGTTGTAGATGCCCGCCAGGATAGCTGTCACCGGGCCGGCCAGCGTGTTGTAGACGGCGTGGATGAGCGAAGCGATGAGCAGTCCCTTCAGCACGATTGGGCCGGCGTCGTCGGGGTTGAACTTCGCCAGACCGAGGTAGTAGCCGGCGAAGGCCGAGTAGATGACGTGGCCCGGCCCCGCGAGCGCTCTGATCGCGGTGATGTCGCTGCTCGCGGCGAGTAACTCGACCGTCCCGGTAGCCATCTCGGCGTTCTGTGTGATGTACAGCGCGTTTTCGATAGTCGCAAAGCCGAGACCGGCGACAGCGCCGTACACCGCACCGTCGACGACGGCGTCGAAGCGGTTGTCGCGGAAGGCGTACAGGCGTACCGCCAGCAGTTTCACGGTCTCCTCGACGGGACCGACGATGAGGAAGAAGACGAACACCTGACCGAGGAACGGCACGAGCCCGAACCCGGAGCCGATTGCCTGAACCGGCTCGCCGAGGAACCCGTTGAGAATACCGGCAAAGCCGGCAAACAACACTCCGAGCAAGAACGTTCCCACGAGCAGCGTCAGTGGTTCCTCCGTAGTCACATCAGCGTAGTAGATGTAGGCCGCGAGTCCGAGCGCCGGCACGGCAGAGAGGATGGCCATCCCGGCAAACAGCGGCTGGTCGCTGAGCGCGCCGAGGCTCCCGAACGCGACCTGCAGGAGGAGGATCAGAATGGCTGCAAGGATGACCAGATACCGCAGCGTCCGTATTCCGATGTGGTAGAGCCAGTGGGCGAACCGGTCCAGCCTCGACCGGGGCTCCCAAGTCGATATCTCATAGAGGTCTGCCGACCCGTCCGCGTTTACCTCGACCGGGTCCTGCCGTCGCTTTCCCATGTGCCACGTCTACAGGCCGCCTCACCTAACCGTTTGGTTCGACTATATCCGAACGGACACTGAGCGGCGTCGTAGACGACGCCGGAGGAGTCAAAGACGGCCCTGCTACCGGATCTTTGCAGGAGACGAGAGGCTTTTCGCACAGGCACACTAACGGGGACGTATGACGCTACGCGCGGGTGTACTCGCGGTTCAGGGCGATGTCTCTGAACACGGAGACGCGATCAGGCGGGCGGCAGCGGCCCACGACCAGACGGCGGAGGTCGTCGAGATACGCGAGTCCGGGGTCGTCCCCGACTGCGATGTGCTGTTGCTACCGGGCGGGGAATCGACCACGATATCGCGGCTCATCCACCGGGAGGGCATCGCCGACGAAATCGAGGCCCACGTCGACGCCGGCAAGCCGGTGCTGGCGACGTGTGCCGGGCTCATCGTCAGCGCGAGCGACGCACAGGACGACCGCGTCGACACGCTGAACGTCATCGACGTCTCCGTCGAGCGCAACGCGTTCGGGCGACAGAAGGACAGCTTCGAAGCCCCACTGGCGGTCGAGGGTCTTGACGACCCGTTCCCGGCGGTGTTCATCCGCGCACCGGTCATCGACTACGTCGGCACGGACGTCGAAGTGCTGGCGACGTGGGACGACCACCCAGTCGCGGTCCGTGAGGGACCGGTCGTCGGCACGTCGTTCCACCCCGAACTGACCGAAGACCCGCGCATCCACGACCTGGCCTTTTTCGACTCGGTGGAGTCGTAGCGACGGCCTGAAGGCCCCGCTGACCGAACGGCGGCTATGAGCGACGACACCGGCGACGTTATCGACGAACTGTTCGCTGTCATCGAGGACCGCAAGGCGAACCTTCCCGAGGACTCCTACACGGCGTCGCTGTTCACCCACGAGAAGGGCGAAAACGCCGTGCTAGAGAAGTTGGGCGAGGAGACGACGGAGCTGATTCTGGCGGCCAAAGACGACGATACCGAAGAGCTCGCCCACGAATCGGCCGATATCGTCTATCACCTGCTCGTTCTGCTGTCGATGAAAGACATGGACGTCGACGATTTGCGTGCAGAACTGGCCAAGCGGCGGTAAGGCGACCCGTCACCAGGTGAGGGGCGCGATAGATTGACACTGACACAGTTCATATCAGGAGGCATGGGCCATGTGGCGTCGGGCATTACAGTCCTCTGTGTCGATGACGAACCGTCGTACGCAGACCTGATCGCGACACATCTCGAACGCAACGACGAGGCGATCGACGCCACCGGAGTCACGAGCGCTACGGACGGACTATCGTATCTGGATGCGCACGACGTGGACTGCATCGTCAGCGACTACGATATGCCCGGCATCGACGGGCTGGAGTTTCTGGAGGCGGTCCGTGCCAGAGACCCGGATATGCCGTTCCTGTTATTTACCAGTCAGGGGAGCGAGTCGCTCGCAAGCGAGGCAGTCACGGCCGGCGTCACCGATTACATTCAAAAAGTGCAGGGGTCCCAGCAGTACGCCGTGCTCGCGCAGCGGATCCGAAACACAGTCGAGCGAGTCAGAGCGAAAGCAACGGCCGATACCGCACAGGAACGGACGAAACGGATTCTCGACGCAACGAGCGATGCGGCCCTCATCAGCGTCGCCGACACCGTCGTATACGCGAACCCGGCGGCGGTGGAGTTTTTCGGCGCAGCAGACAGCGACGACCTCTGTGACCGGCCACTGACCGACCTCGTCGAACCGACAACGGACGGCGGGACCGAGACCGTTGAACGCGTCGTCGAGAACGGCCAGACGGCTGGCCAAGTCAGCCGGACGATACGGACCCTCGCTGGCAACAGCGTGCAGGCCAGCGTCACGGCGTGTGACGTGACCTGGGACGGCGAAGACGGCACAGTGTCGGTCATCAGCGACCGGGGCGATACGGACGAGCGCGAACAGCGGCTCGAAGCGCTGCACGAGGCCACCCGGCAGTTGATGGCCGCCGAAGTCCACAACGAAGTTGCCGGGATCGGCGTCAACGCGGCCGCGGAGATTATCGGGCTCGACGCGAATGCTGTCCACCTCCTCAACGACGACGGGGAGTTAGAACCCGTCGCCGCGACCGCATCGGCTCGAGAGTTGGTCGGTGATATCCCGACGTTCGGGCCGGGCGACAGCATCGCCTGGCGGGTGTACGAGCGTGGCGAAGCGACCGCAGTCCCCGACGTGCGGCTGGAAGAGGACGTGCAGAACCCCGAGACACCGATACGCAGCGAACTGTATCTGCCGCTGGGGGAACACGGCATTCTCATCGCCGCATCGACGACCGTCGATGCATTCGACGAGGCAGACATCGTCGCTGGGCGGGTCCTCGCGGCGAACATGGAGGCGGCTCTCGCCGCCGTCGAGCGCGACAGACAGCTCCGTGACCGTGAGCAGGAACTATCGACGCAAAACGACCGTCTGGAACAGTTCGCGACAGTCGTCAGCCACGACCTTCGCAACCCTCTCAACGTCGCTATCGGCCGGCTGGGCGCGCTGAAAGAGGAGTGTGACGACGACAGCAATATGGCCGCGATAGAACAGGCTCTCGAGCGGATGCAGGCGCTGATTGACGACCTCCTGTTACTGGCCCGGACCGGCGACGACATTACAGAGATGGAAACGGTGGCACTGGCGACAGCAGTCGAGGACTGCTGGGAGGTCGTCGATACCGGCGACGCGACGTTGGTGGTCGACACCGACCGCAAGATACAGGCGGACATGACGCGGCTCAAACAGTTGCTGGAGAACCTGATCCGAAACGCCGTAGAGCACAGCGCTACGGACAGTCGGATTCAGTCCGGTGGTACCGATAAACACGACATACCAGGCGTGACAGTAACGATTAGCGAGATTCCGGGCGGGTTCGCAGTCTCGGATGACGGTCCGGGTATCCCCGAAGCCGACCGGGAGGCGGTGTTCGAAAGCGGCTACTCGACGACAACTGACGGCACCGGGTTCGGGCTCTCGATTATCTCACAGATCGCCGCTGCGCATGGCTGGACAGTCACCCTCACTGAAAGCGATGCCGGCGGCGCACGCTTCGAGTTTACCGGCGTCGACGTGGTATCGGAGTAATAGGGCGCTCAGTCGTCGTCTGCGTCGCGAGCTTCGCTCATGTGCTCCCAGATTTCGGTGCAGCCACAGCCATCCGCAACGTCCGCGAGATGCGCCCGCTCCGGATTGTCCGCTTTCGACTTGCTCATCGTCTCTGTCATGTAGTTACTGATAGTTACCGTAGTTGATAAGGGTTGTCTGCGGCGCGGTGGCAGCCCGCTCGGCCGTCGATTCAGTTGCTGGCCGTCGTCAGACGGTCCCGCCTCACTCGTCGACGGGCGCGAACCGATGCCGGACGACCTCGCTGTCGTCGTCCCACTCGAAACTGCCGTGGACTTTCTTCATTCGTTCCTTGTACGCGTCGAGGTCCTCCGACCCCTCGCGCTGTGCGTCCTCGTCGGTTATGTCGCCCAGTGTCCGGTGTGTTACGTCTGTCACCTCGAACTCGGTGCCGTCGATCTCGAAGGTGTCGCCTTCGTCGGCGTACTGGTGGCCGCGGTGCATCTGGGTGACCCGTCCCTCGGCGGCCATCTGCTGGACGTGGTCGTTGGGCAGAATCTCGCCGGCGTCAATCTGTGCCATACCGGAACTGCGGTCGGGACGCTCAAAAGCGTGACTCGCAACAGTTTGGGGCGCGATTGAACGCGCTTTTACGCTCCGGCCGTCAACGTGACCTATGAGCCATCCCTTCGAGGGTCTGCCGACGACGCCTACCGCCGAGGAGCTCGTGGACAAAGCCTTCTCGCGGGCGTCGCGCGCCGGCGGGGCCAAGGACGGGAACGAAGCCCAGCAGTCGATGCTGATGACGGCGTCGAACATCGCCTCCGACAACATGGAGAACGTGGTGACGGCGTGGCCGACGATCGACGATCTGGACCCCTTCTATATCGAACTCGCCGACGCGGTCATCGGCGAAGCCTACCCCGCAGACAACGACCCCGGTATCGACGCGCTGAAACAGCACCTCGCAGAAGTTTCGTGGGCCGCCGACAAGGTCGTCGAGATCCGCCAGGAGTACGAGAGCCGCGTCGCACGCGGCGACATCGACACCGCCCGGAAGCTCCGCAAGCAGGCCTTTGCCCGTATCGCCGACGTGGTCGAGGAGGTCGAAGACAACCTCGCCGCCATCTCGACGGCGCACAACGCCCTCAAAGACATCCCCGACATCCGCCCGGACGAGCCGGCCATCGTCGTCGCCGGCTACCCCAACGTCGGCAAGTCGTCCTTTGTCAACCGCGTCACGCGGGCCGACAACGAGATCGCCTCGTATCCGTTCACGACGACGCAGATCCGCGTCGGGCACTTCGAGGACCAGCGCATCCGCTACCAGCTCGTCGACACACCCGGCCTGCTCGACCGGCCGCCGGAGGACCGCAACGAGATAGAGTCACAGGCCGTGAGCGCGCTCGAACACCTCGCCGACGCCGTCCTCGTGTTCGTCGACCCATCCGGCGAATGCGGCTACCCGCTGGCCGACCAGCTGGAACTGCGCAACGCCATCGAAGCGCGCTTCGACGTGCCCGTTCTGACCATCGCAAACAAGAGCGACCTCTCGACGGATGTGGAGGCCGACCACTACATGAGCGTCACCGAAGACGACAACGTCGACGGTGTCCTGCAGGCCGCTATCGACGCGGTGGGGTACGAGATCGAACTGCCGTTTGACGAGTAGCGAGAGGTAGCGAGACGCCGACCAACGGGAGGCGTCTCGATGAACCCGAGCGGGGAGCGAAGCGACCCGCGAGGATTGCGGTCACCAACGGGCAGTGTCTTTGAAAACGCCGAACAAGGAACCGCAGTAGCGAGTCAGAACGGCTTATTCTAGTTCGTACGAGACACTGACAGAGGCGTCGACGGTGACATCGCCGGGCTGGATGCTTGTCCGTCCGCCGGCGTCACTGGCGGCCATCGCTTCCGCGTACACGACGGGGCGGCCGTGGTTGCTGGTCTGGACCGTGACGGCGTCACCGACGGACCGATCCTCCGCAGCGGCGACGACTTCGGCGTCCGTTCGGGCGTTGTCCATCGCGGTCGTCAGGGCTTCTTCGCGTGCGGCCTGTCGCGTCTCCTCGCTCAGGGAGTAGCGCACGCCCTCGACGCGGTCAGCGCCGGCGTCGACTGCGGCATCGATGAGTGTCCCGGCAGTCGAAACGTTGCTCGTCTCGGCTTCGACGGTGTGGATCGCTACGTAGCCGACCTGTTCGCGGCCCTCTCGACTCTCCTCGTACTCGGGGCGGATCTGGAACCGCGAGGAGGTCACGTTCGCGCCCTCGTCTTCCAGCGCCGACGTAATGGCGTCAGCATCACCGCTGAGATTGTTGCGCGCCGCTTCGGCGGTCTCACCGCGGCCCACGGCGGCGACGGTGACGGTTGCACGGTCGGGCGCGCGTTCGACGGTCGCGTCAGCGTTGACGCTCACGGTCGAATTCGTCGACGGCGCGACGGCTCCGGTGTCCGCGAGTGCGAACCCGACGCCACCGGCGACGAGCAGTGCCAGGACGCCAGCGATTGCGAGTGGTCGTGATACCATATCGTCCCCGACACGCCCAACGGTATTTATGTCACCGAACGGTCAAAGTCGGTTTTGAGCGTCAGCCGTTCCGCTCGACAGTGACGTAGCGAACTTCCGTCGCAACGTCTCGGCCGGCCGCGTCATCAGCCAGAGCATCCAGTTGGTCGACAAGCAGTGGCTGCTCCGCGTCCGGCGGCAGACCGACAGTGACGATGACGCGGCGCGGCTGTTGGAAGATCGCAGTGTTGGTGTACTCGATTTCGACCGTCAGCACGCGAGCCGGCGAGTCGACGCTGCCCTGGATGGCGTCGCGGATGTCCGACTCCGTCGTCGCCTGCTGGTAGGAGTCGAAGGTGACGCCGCCCAGGAACGCCGACAGGACGAGTATCGACAGGACGAGGACGCCGATCCGTTTGACAGTCGCCGACCGTGCGTTGCTCTCCTGAAACCAGTGTTCCGGGCGGTAGCCCTGATACCAGAGCCCGACGAGCACTGCGAGGTTGATCGAGAGGACGTTCACAAGCAGCAACACGGCGGACCCGAGGCTGACGAGCGGTTGGCCCCACGCGATACCGATGCCGACCGTGGCCGCCGGCGGGATGAGCGCGACGGCGATCATGACGCCGACCAGTGCCGTCGAGACGCCGCTGGTGAGGCTGACGACGCCGGCCGCGCCAGCGCCGAGCGCGACGATCAGCGAGAGGAAGTCGGGGGCGACCCGCTCGCGTATCTGGCCGACTGTGGTCACATCGGCGAGCGGCGGGATGACGTTGGCGTACCGGACCAGCAGGGCAAAGACAGTCGCGCTTGCCACGGCGAGTCCGAGCCCGACGGCCTGGAGTTTGACGCCCTGAATGAACATCTCGTGGTCGTCGACGACGGTGCCGACGTTGGCGGTCATCGCCGGGCCGATGAGCGGCGCGATGACCATCGAGCCGACGACGACGGCCGGGGAATCGAGCAGGAGCCCGGCGGTCGCGATAATCGCGCTGATGATGGTCATGAGCGCGTAGTTCGACATCGAGGGAGCGAGGTCGTTTGCCTTCGAGGTGAGTTCCTCTCGCGCGATGCGGTCTTCGTCTTCCTCCTCAGCGTACTTCTCCTCTAGTTCGTCGAACTGGCTGGAGATGACGGTGTTCGCGTCCACGACGACCGTATAGCCGTCGTCGTTGATACCGACGTTCCGCAGCTCTTCGAGGACTGGTTCGAGTGCGTTGGTCGGGACTGGAAAGGTGACGACAGCGGTGAACTCCCGCCCGCTCGTCTCGTCGGTGAGCACGTAGTCGATGCCCTCCTCGGCCAACACGCCCAGGACGGCGTCTCGCTTTCCGGTCGGAATCAGTATCTGTACCAGCCGCACGGCTCCGGGTGGGACCCGCGAGGGTAAAAAAGCGGCTAGTTAGCGAGTCCCGGGTGCAGAACTGGAGCGAAACGCCGCCGTGAATCACGAAACAGTCGGTCCTCGGGAAACGAACGCGCTTTTCCCCGCCGGCGGAGTACACGGGGTATGTTCGAATCACGACCGGACCGGGACGCCGAGGTGGTGCTCGTCGGTCGGTCAAACGTCGGGAAATCGACGTTGATGCGCGAGATAACGGGCCACACGTTCGACACGGGCCAGCGACCCGGTGTCACGCGTTCGCCCAACCACTTCGACTGGGCCAGCGCCGATTTCGTCATCAGTGACCTCCCCGGCTTCGGGTACATGAAAGGCGTCCCGAAGACGTCCGCGAGGAAATCAAGACCGACGTGGTCCGGTACGTCGAGCGGAACGCCGAGCATATTCTCGTCGGTATCCTCGTCGTGGACGGCAAATCAGTCATCGACATCATCGACCGCCACTCCGGCCCCGACGAGATCCCACACGACGTGGAGATGTTTCATTTCCTCCGGGAGGTCGGTGTCGAGCCGGTCGTCGCCGTCAACAAGATGGACAAGGTCGACGACAAGGACGACCGCTTGAACGAACTCTGTGACCGACTCGGACTGCACCCGCCATGGCAACAGTGGCAGGAGACTATCGCGCCGATCAGCGCGAAGCGCGGCTCCGTCGAGCCGCTGAACGAGGCCGTCCGGCACCACCTTCACGAGGCCCAGCGAGACGATCTGTTCCAGTTCTTCTGAACGACTCAGCGGGTCGACCCGCTGCTCATCCGAAACCAAGGCCGATACCGACACACCGGTGGTTTCGTCTATCCTCCTGGGACGGGTTTTCCCCTCCTGACAGCGTCTCGAATCACTACCGGCAAAGCTGCTGCAGCCAGAACGGAGACACAATTCGACGGTATGTCGATTATAAAGAAGCGGCGGCGTGTTGCGATTACCGAACAAGCGAAATTCGCATGGACTCGCCGGGATTTGAACCCGGGGCCTCTTCCTTGCGAAGGAAGCGATCTGCCACTGATCTACGAGCCCGCGTGGTCTGCCACTCGAACGCGGAGTTATAAAAACCCTGCGCGTGAGAGCGGCCTTCGATAGCGATTCACACTGTCCCGGCCAGCGGTTCGGTCGGGCTACACAACGACGCTGTCGCGAAGCGACAGGTCCCGAGGCTCAGTCCTCGAGGACGATCTCGATGGAGACGTCGTTGGGAACCTGGATGCGCATCAGCTGGCGCAGTGCCCGTTCGTCGGCGTCGATATCGATGAGCCGCTTGTGGACGCGCATCTCCCAGTGTTCCCACGTCGCGGTCCCCTCACCGTCGGGGGACTTGCGGGTGGGAACCTCCAGCGTCTTGGTGGGGAGCGGAACCGGACCGGAGAGTTCGACGCCGGTCTTGTTCGCGATCTCCCGCACGTCGGCGCAGATGTCGTCGAGGTCCTCGGGGCTTGTGCCCGCGAGCCGAACGCGTGCCTGCTGGGACATACGTTATCGCTCGTTGACGCTGAGGACTTTGCCGGCGGCGATGGTCTGACCCATGTCGCGGATAGCGAACGAACCGAGCTCCGGAATCTCGGAGGACGGCTCGATGCTGAGCGGCTTCTGTGGGCGGACCGTCACGACGGCGGCGTCCCCGTTCTGGATGAAGTCGGGGTTCTCCTCGGCGACCTCACCGGAGGACGGGTCGATCTTCTTGTCGATGGACTCGACAGTACAGGCGACCTGTGCCGTGTGGGCGTGGAAGACCGGCGTGTACCCTTCCGTGATGACGGACGGGTGCTGCATCACGACGATCTGGGCCTGGAAGGTCTCGGCGACCGACGGCGGGTCGTCGGCCGGACCGCAGACGTCACCGCGTCGGATGTCGTCCTTGCCGACGCCGCGGACGTTGAAGCCGACGTTGTCACCGGGCTCGGCCTTCGGGACTTCCTCGTGGTGCATCTCGACGGTCTTCACTTCACCGGAGACGTCAGACGGCTGGAAGCTGACGTTGTCGCCCGTGTTCAGGATACCCGTCTCGACACGGCCGACCGGGACCGTACCGATACCGGAGATGGTGTAGACGTCCTGAATCGGCAGTCGGAGCGGCGCGTCCGTCGGCGGCTCCGGAGCCGGCAGGTTGTTGAGTGCTTCCAGCAGGATTTCGCCGTCGTACCAGTCCGTGTTCTCGGACTCCTCGGCGACATTGTCGCCTTCGAACGCCGAGAGCGGGATGAACTTGGCGTTGTCAGGGTCGAAGCGGACCTGTGTGAGGAGGTCCTTGACCTCTTCGACGACCTGCTTGTACTCGGACTCGCCGTAGTCGACGAGGTCCATCTTGTTGACACCGACGACGAGCTCGCCGATGCCCAGGGTGCGGGCCAGGAACACGTGCTCCTGAGTCTGCGGCTGAACGCCGTCGTCCGCGGCGACGACCAGGACGGCGTTGTCGGCCTGGGACGCGCCGGTAATCATGTTCTTCACGAAGTCGCGGTGACCAGGACAGTCCACGATGGTGAAATCGTAGGCGTCGGTGCTGAACTCCTGGTGGGCGATGTCGATGGTGACACCGCGCTCACGCTCTTCGGCGAGGTTGTCCATGACGTAGGCGAACTCGAAGCCGCCCTTGCCCTTCTCCTCGGCTTCTTCTTTGTGCTGTTCGATGACGTGCTCCGGTACCGATCCTGTCTCGTACAGGAGTCGGCCGACGAGCGTGCTCTTCCCGTGGTCGACGTGGCCGATAATGGCCAGGTTCTGGTGTTGTTCGTCGCTCATTGTTATCTCTCACGCGCAGAGGCGCTGTATCGGGTTTATTAGCTGGTGGTTCATAAAACGATTTCGAAAGCGTGTAAGCGTCAGCCCGTCGCTTTCTTGCGATTCGGCACGACATGGCATGGTAGTGTGGCACTCAATAGCTTGGTCAGGGAGAACGACCGATACCGGCAGTCACGGCCGGGTTTGTGTCCTTCGGAGTGACAAACGGGACTGCCAACTGAGGGAAGCACAGTGAATAAGAGAACGATACAGGCGCGTCGGAAATCCCGCTATCTCGTTACAGTCGGCCGATATCGGCAAGCACCGCGCTCGCGGTTTCCGGGCCGCCGGCACCGCGCCCGGAGATGTTGAGCTGGCCGGCGTGTTCGGTCTCTAGCTGCGCGATGTTCCGGGTCCCGGAGACGGCAAGCGGCGCGTTGTCCGGAACGAGCCGCGGGCCGACGCGGACGGAGCCCTCGACGACCTCGGCGATGAGCCGAACGGTCCGGCCGTCAGCCCGTGCGAGTTCGAGCGCACTGCCGGAGATATCCTGAATGCCCTCGACTTCGGCGTCATCGAGCGTGTATTCCGTCTCGTCATCGGCCAGGACGTTCGCGACGATGACGCCTTTCAGCGCCGCGTCGGTGCCGTCGACGTCGAAGGTCGGGTCAGCCTCGGCAACGCCGAGGTCCTGCGCCTCCGCGAGGACGTGCTCGTAATCGAGACCCTCGGTCGCCATCCGGGAGAGGATGAAGTTCGCCGTCCCGTTGAGCACCCCGCGGACGGCGGTAATGTGGCTCGGGTCGAAGTCGTCGATGGTCGAGAGGACCGGCATCGCGCCGCCGACGGTTGCCTCGAACAGCACGCTCCCCTCGCTTTCGCGTTCCAGCGCGCGAACGTCGGCGTACCGCTCTGCGACCGGGCCTTTGTTCGCCAGCACGGCGTGGCGGTCCCGTTCGAGTGCGGCCTGAACGTGGCTGAACCCCGGTTCGGCGTCGCCGAGCGTCGTCGGCGTCGCCTCGACGAGTACGTCGTACTCGGCCGAAAGCGCGTCTTCGGGTGCGGCACTGCCGACAACGCCGTCGGTTCGCTTCCGGTCGAGCACCTCGGCAGTGTCAATGCCGGCGCTGTCGATGACGGCACTACTGGAGTCAGCGAACGCGGTGACCGAATGGCCGTGGTCGCTCGCTAATTCGACGACGCTGGAGCCGACTGCACCGGCTCCGATGACGGCGAGCCTCATGCCTCACCTCCCGCAGCGAGCGGTTCGATGACGTGGAGCCCCTTCTCGTCGGCGACAGCACGAATCGAAGTCATCGTCTCGTCGACTGCCCCTTCCTCGGTCGCCAGTCGGATGCGCGCGCTGGAGGCGTCGTCGGTCCCCTCCGGTGCCGACAGCGAGAGGTCGGTCACGGTCGCGTCCGTGGACTCGTGAATCCGCGAGAGCGTGTCAGAGAGGTCTGTGTTGACGAGATGGCCGGTGAGGATGATCGTCAACGCCTCGCTGTACTGCTCGGCCCCGGCCTGGATGACGTTGATGCCCGCGTCCCGGAGTGCGTCGACGATTCCGTCGAACCGCTCGGGGGTCGCCTCCAGGTCGACCTCAACGGGGATGTGGCCCCGCGGGGTCACGTTCCCCCGCTCGTGGAAGATAGAGAGGAGGTTCCCGCCGTTCGTGGCGATGGGCTCGAGCGCCCGCAGCAGTTCGCCCGGTTCGTCGACCAGCTCCAGCCGAACTGTGTAGGACCGTACCTCGTCGGTCGAGTCGCTCATCGCCCGCTCACCTCCTGAGTATCTCGGCTCATTGTGGATGACTCAGCAGGGGCACGTATAAGAAACCGTTCGTTTGGTCTCAGGGCAGAAAGCGGTCGTACAGGTCGTCGATCCACTCGTTGTACGCCTCGCCGCGAGGCGACCCCCAGGGATTGCGTGAAAAGTAGTACATCGCCGCGAACATCCCCGCAAGCGTCAGCGCCAGCCCCGTCGGCAGGACGAAACTCCAAATGAACGTCGACGTGCCGGCGATGACAGCAGCGACGAGAAGGTCCACAATCTGATGCAGGCGGTCGCTCATACCGCCCTGTTCGGCGTTGGTTGCCCTAAGTGTGGGGCACTCCCAGTCGTGCCGGATACAGACAGGTGAACGCTACGTTTTTTTGCCTGACAGCAGAGCGATTCGTATGTGTACGCCCTCCAAGCCACATCGCTGTCGACAGGTGCAGCGCTGCTCGTCTTCGGAACGTTCGCCGTCGTCGGAGCGGGCATCGGCGCGCTCGGAAGCGCGGTCGTACGACGACTCTCGAACCCCGTCGCCAGATACCGGCAGTTGTTCCTCGGCATCATACTCCCATTCACGCTGCTGTCGTACGTCGTCTTTCTGTTGCTCGGACTCGGCCACTTGATCGCCGGCGGGCAGACCGGAGTGGTCGGAGCAGTGGTAGCGACGTTCGCCGAGCTGCTCGCCGCCGGCACCGTCGGACTGGCCGCCTACGCGCCGACTGTCCCGGGTATCCGCAGCGTTCGTGACATCGAACTCTCGACCGGTCGGGCGGTGGTCCGGATGGGACGGTACGTCCTCGGAATCACTGCGTTGGTGACTGTCGTCGTGGTACCGCTCGAAACCGGGCTGTCGCCCCCCGGACTGCTGGCTCTCGTTACCGTTTTCGCTGTCACCGTACAGGCTGTCTCCCCGTGGTTCATCCCGCTAATCCGGTCGGTCGATAGACCGGACGAACCGACAGCGGAGACGCTGGAGCGACTCAAAGAGCGTGCGGGACTGACTGTCCGAGACGTCCGGGTGTTCGACACCGAACAGGAGAGAACCGCGAACGTGACCGTGCGCGGCTTCCCCGGGTATCGCCGCCTGTTCCTGACGAGCACGTTCCTCGACGTGTTCGACGACGAGACGGCGACGGCCCTGCTCGCAATCCAGGCCGGCCGCCAGAACGCCCGAGTCCTTGCCCGGGTCGTCGGCGGCCTGCTTGTCGCAGTAGTTCCGCTGTTCGTGGCACTGGCCGACGTCGGCCCGCTGTGGCCGCTTGCCGGCGCAAGTCTCGGACTCATCGTCGCCAGCCTGTGGGTCACCCGCCGCGGTGTCCGGGCAGCCGACGACTACGCGGCCGACCGCGTCGGCCCCGATGCCGTTGCCGACGCCCTCGAACGGTACGCTACCGTCCACGAAATGGAGCCGTCGAGACGACGACTCGCGAACCCGTTCTCGAAATCGCCACCGCTGGGGAACCGAATCGACCGGTTGCGGGAACAAGCGGGAGAATGAGAGCAGTCCTGTAGCGGGGCAGAGACAAGAGAAAGCGGGCAGACAGCATACCGCGCGCCGGCGGCGCGCGGTTTCACTCCGAGCGCGCTCACAGAGCGCGACTTGGAGGTCGTTTTTAGCGTAGATTTTTACGAGGAGTGGTTCCCGCAGCGCCGCCATCGGCGGCGCGAGGAAACCCGACGAAGTAAAAAGGTACTTAGAAGTAGTCGATAGCCGGGTTCAGTTCCTGCTTCATGCCCTTGCGCTCGCGGATCTCGCTGATCTTGTCGGGCTGGAGGTTGTCGGCAAGGACCTGGAAGCCGGCGTTCTCGGTGTTCCAGGAGGCACGGCCCTCAGTGGCCGAGCGGATGTCTGAGGAGAAGCCGATCATCTCGTCGACCGGGGCGACGCCTTCGACGACCATCAGGTCGCCTTCCTGGTACATATCGTCGACGCGGCCACGGCGGCCCTGAATCTCGCCGCTCGCAGCGCCCATGTGGTCGTTGGGCACGTCGATGCGGACCTGCTGAATCGGCTCCAGCAGCTTGATGCTGGCGTCGATGAGCGCGTTGTGGACAGCCTCGCGGACGGCCGGGATGACCTGGGCCGGGCCGCGGTGGATGGCGTCCTCGTGGAGGCGGGCGTCGTGGAGACGGATGAGCGACCCCTGGACCGGCTCGGACGCGAGCGGGCCGTCGTCGAGGGCTTCTTCGAGGCCTTCGATGACGAGTTCCATCGTCTCGTTGAGGTGCTGGATACCCTTCGTCTCGTCGAGCAGGATGTTGGTCCCGTGGATGTGCTCGATGTTCTGGGAGTCGTCCTTGTCCATGCCGGCTTCCTGCAGCGCTTCACGGCGCTCCAGTTCTGGCATGTCCATCGACGCCTCGCCCATCTTGATGGTCTCGACGATGTCCTCGCCGAGCGGCTCGATGCTGATGTAGAAGCGGTTGTGGTTGTTCGGCGACCGACCTTCGACTTCGCGGCTCTCGTTCTGCGGGGCCTCGCGGTAGACAACAATCGGCTCACCGGTGTTGATCGGGATGCCCTGGTTGCGCTCGATACGCTGGCCGATGACTTCCAGGTGGAGTTCACCCTGCCCGGAGATGAGGTGCTCGCCGGTGTCCTCGTTAATTTCGACCTGGATGGTCGGGTCTTCCTTGGCGACCTGCTGGAGCGTCTCGATGAGCTTCGGCAGGTCGTCCATGTTCTGTGCCTCGACGGACTTCGTGATGACCGGCTCCGAGATGTGCTCGATGGACTCGAATGGCGTCATCTCCTCGCTGGAGACGGTGGAGCCAGCGATGGCGTCCTTGAGGCCCGTGACGGCGGCGATGTTCCCGGCGGGAACGTGCTCGACTTCCTCGCGCTCGCCACCCATGTAGATACCGACGCTCTGGATGCGGTTCTTGCCCGCAGTTCCGGAGACGTACAGCTCCTGCCCCTTCTCCAGCGTGCCGGAGAAGACACGACCGGCGGCGATTTCGCCAGCGTGGGGGTCGACACCGATGTCGGTGACCATCAGGACGACTTCGCCGTCCTCGTTGACCATCGCCATGTCCTCGGCGAGCTGGGATTCGGCGTCGCCACGCCAGATACGCGGAACTCGCATCGGCTGGGCGTCGACAGGGTTCGGGAAGTGCTCACACACCATGTCGAGCACCACGTCGGACAGCGGCGTGCGCTCGTGGAGTTCTTGGCGGTTGTCGTTGCGCTCGAGCTCCATGATTTCGCCGAAGTCCATGCCGGTCCGCTGCATCGACGGCATCGAGACGCCCCACTTGTACAGCGCGGAGCCGAAGCCGACGGTTCCTTCCTCGACGGAAACCGTCCAGTCCTCGATGTCGTCCATCTCCTCGGTCATGCCGCGGATGAGGTCGTTGACGTCCTGAATGACCGCGAGCAGGCGCTCCTGCATCTCCTCGGGTCCTTCCTGAAGCTCGGAGATGAGGCGGTCGACCTTGTTGATGAACAGCGTCGGCTTGACGCCCTCGCGGAGCGCCTGCCGGAGCACCGTCTCGGTCTGGGGCATCGCGCCCTCGACGGCGTCGACGACCACCAGCGCGCCGTCGACGGCACGCATCGCACGGGTCACGTCGCCACCGAAGTCGACGTGGCCAGGGGTGTCGATAAGGTTGATGAGGTGGTTCTGGTCCTCGTATTCGTGGGTCATCGAAACGTTAGCCGCGTCGATGGTGATCCCACGTTCCTGTTCGTCTTCCTCAGTGTCCATCGCCAGCTGTTCGCCGGCGGTGTCGTCGGAAATCATGCCGGCACCGGCCAGCAGATTGTCTGTCAGCGTCGTCTTTCCGTGATCGACGTGAGCAGCGATGGCGATGTTCCGGATGTGCTCCGGATCGTCCATCAGTGTCTCACATTCTTGGACGATTTTCTTACGTCGGCCCATTATACAGCTTTCTATCAACAGCAGGGTCAAAAGGATAGTGTTTCACTACGGCCGTGACCGCTCGAAATCCGGCCGTTCGCGTGTCATGGTCTGGCATTCCGAACGGTCGGTGCACTGCTGGCTGTGTCTTCGTGCAGATAGTCGCTACCTGTGGGGCAACCCCTCACGGGAGAACAACCGACAGTATAGTCACGGGAGTATACCCAGCGATTATAATTATTTGCAGTCGGATGAGTAATGATTGCAAAGGTATTAGCGCCAGCCAGCAGACGGAAGCGTATGACTCGGCGTCCACACCTCGACACGATTGCAGTCGATACCGAGACGGCGTCAGCAGCAGGGGATGTCACGCTCCCGATACACCTCTCGTCGACCTACGAACTGGCCGGGCTCGACACGGACCTCTCTCTGGAGGACGTCGACCCCGGTGAAGGCGAGTTCCTCTACTCGCGGCTGTCGAACCCGACACGACACGGCCTCGAACAGGAGTTAGCCGCGCTAGAGGACGGAGAGCGAGCCTATGCCTTCAGTTCGGGGACAGCGGCCGTTGCAACAGCGGTGCTCTCACTGGTCGAACCGGGCGACCACGTCGTTGCGTTCGACGACCTGTACGCGGGCACGCGACGGATGTTCGAAACGCTGTTCCGGGACCAGCTTGGCGTCGACGTGGAGTTCGTCGACGCGACTGACGCCGACGCTGTCGCGGCCGCGATGACGCCGGCAACGGAGTTAGTCTGGGTCGAGACCCCGACAAATCCGTTGATAAAACTCTGTGACATCGACGCGATTGCGGCCGTCGCTGCCGACTACGGCGCGACGGTCGGGGTCGACAACACCTTCGCGAGTCCGTACTTCCAGCAGCCGCTGGCCCTCGGCGCGGACCTCGTGGTCCACAGCACGACGAAGTACCTCAACGGCCACAGCGATGCCGTCGGCGGCGCACTGATTACTAACGACCCCGAGGTGGCCGAGCGGGTGGAGTTCCGCCAGCAAATCGCGCTCGGGAACATGCTCGCCCCGTTCGACAGCTATCTCATCTCGCGGGGCATCAAGACGCTGGGTGTCCGGATGACTCGCCACGAGAACAACGCCATGGCCCTCGCGCAGTACCTCGACGACCACGAGCGCGTCGAAACGGTCCACTACCCAGGGTTAGAGAGCCACCCACAGCACGACCTGGCTCGCGAGCAGATGCAGGGCTTTGGCGGCGTGCTCTCGTTCGAACTGGCCGGAGACATGGCCGACGCCAAGCGCTTCCTCGAAGCGTTAGAGACGGTGACGCTGGCAGTCAGCCTCGGCGGCGTCGAGAGCCTGGCGGAGCTCCCGGCGGCGATGACACACGAACCCCTCTCACCGGCTGCGCGGGACGAACTCGGCATCTCTGACACGCTTATCCGCCTTTCGGTGGGTATCGAAGCCGTCGAGGACCTCCGGGCCGACCTGGAGCGCGGTTTCGCGGCGATTGAGTCCTGAGCACCCGCTCTGTGCGAACGCTGCCCCCACCCGTGGATTAATAGCTCTGCGACCCATGAGAAGGTGACACATGGACGTGCACGTGCAGGGTGGGCCGGCCGAACCGTTTCTCGGGGCGCGGGACCTCTTCTCGACGGAACACGACCTGAACCGACCAGTGACTGTCCGGATCCGGGAGGACCCCGACGAGCGCACCCGCGTCAGCCACAGCGACGATGCCCACCGGCTGACAATCTCCCGCCAGGCCGCGACGAGCGCGATGGCCCGCGAACTGGCGTTACACGAATACGCGCACATGCACCATCACGAACGGGAGCATCCGTCACACACCCAGTCGACGCGGGAGGCCATCTACCTCGCGCTGGCGGGGCGCTCGGTGGAACAGCGAAAGCTCACGCACTGTTACCAGATCGCCAACCACATGAAAGACGTCTACGCCGACGACATCTGGATGCCGGTGGTGCCCGGCGACAAACTGGTGCCGTTTCTGGAAGCCAGCCTCGCGGCCGCCGTCGCGGACCGCCCCGGCGACCCACCGACCTGGGACCGCTCGACGTCACCGACCCGAGTGCGCCACCCCAGCGAACCGGCCGCACGGCTGACGCCGGCTGCAGACCCGGATATCACGGCCGTCAATGCGGCGTTCGCCCTTGCGCTGTGTGAGCGCCACGACCTGGTCGAACCGGACCACCGGCTGTACGACCTCGCCCACGCCGCGGCCCAGGACGCCGAATCGATCGACCTCACGGAGTTCAAGCGCCACTTCGCCTCGCTGTCGCCCGAGCCGAACGAGTCCGAGTTCCGGAAGGCGCTCGTCGACGTGACTCGCGCGTACGCCGGCGGCGGCGGCCGAGCGGCAGACTGAAACCGAATGTCCCGGGAAGACCGGCTCACTGACGGCCGGGTGTTGTCACACGCAGGCGATAGCCTCGTCGCCACCGACTGCCGGCTTCGCTTGCGCGCGAACACAAATTAACTGGCAGAACTGTTTTTGCGTGGACTTGTGAACTAGTTGACTATGACCGAGGCGCTTCGCGGCCGGCATCTCGACGGGGAAACCGATGTCGTCGGCGAACGGATTCAGGTGTTACACATCGACGACGACCCTGATTTCGTGGCTGTCGCAGCGGATTCCCTGGAGGCTGCGGACGACCGGATCTCCGTCGAAACCGCGACCAGCGCACGAGACGGGCTCGACCAGCTCGCCGAAAACGGATTCGACGCCGTCGTCTCCGACTACGATATGCCGAAGATGAACGGCATCGATCTGCTCGATGCGATTCGGGAGACGAACCCGGACCTACCGTTCATTCTGTTCACCGGCAAGGGCAGCGAAGAGGTGGCCAGCGAAGCTATCTCGATGGGCGTCACCGACTATCTACAGAAGTCGTTCGGAGTCGAGGTGTACGAGCTACTGGCCAACCGCATCGAAAACGCGGTCTCCGAGTACCGCGCGAAGCGACAGGCCGCCGAGTCAGAGCGCCGTGTCCGGGAGCTCACTGAGGCAACCAACGATATCCTCTGGGAGTTCACAGCCGACCTGAGCGAAGTCCTCGTGATCAACTCCGCCTACGAGGATATCTGGGGGCGGTCAGTGGCCAAGCTCCGTGACAACCCCTACGATTTCCTGGACGGTATCCATCCCGAGGACCGCGAGCTGATGAAAGACGCGATGCGGCGTCTCATGCACGGCGAGTCGGCCGACGTCGAATGCCGTGTCAACGCAACGGAGGAGTATCAGCGCTGGGTCTGGATACAGGGCGAGCCGATCACGAACGACGACGGCGAGGTCGTTCGCGTGGCCGGGTTCGCCCGTGACATCACCGAGCGGCGGAACCGCGAGCGCGAACTCGAAGCCACCAAGAACCAGCTCACAGAGCACAACCAGACGCTCCGGAAGCTCTACGAGATCAGCGCCGACCCCGACGCCTCGTTTGAAGAGAAGATACAGGCGGTTTTGGACCTTGGTCGGGAGCGCCTTGGGACCGCTGGCGCGTTCCTGTCCGCGAACGATACTGACCGCGACGAGTTCACCGTCCGCTATGCGAGCGGGAGCGACGAACGGCTCAAGCCAGGAACCGTCACACCGCTGTCGGAGGCGTACTGCCGGAAGATGATCGACACAGGGAGCGTCATGGCAATCGCCGAAGCGTCCGATGAGGGGTGGGCCTCGGACCCGGCATACGACCGCTGGGAATACGAGACGTACATCAGCGCCGAGGTCCGTGTCCGTGACGCACATTCAGGGAGCCTCTGTTTCGTCGACCGGGAGGCCCGCAAGACCCCCTTCACCGAGGACGAGAAGACGTTCGTCCATCTCGCGACGCAGTGGGTGAGCTACGAACTCGAACGCCAGCAGCGCGAACAACGCCTCGAACGGTACAAGGAGTACACCGACGACATGCTGGACGCCATCGACGACGTGTTCTACGTCCTCGACAGCGACGGCCGCTTCCGGCGCTGGAACGAGAGTCTGCTGAACGTAACCGGCTACTCGGCCGCCGAAGTCGCCGGGACCTACGGAGCCGAGTTCTTCCCGGCGGAGTATCGGGACCTCGTTGGGGCCGCTATCGAATCAGTGTTCGAGGGCGACACGACCCGGGTGGAAGTGCCGTTTATTACGAAATCGGGGGATCAGATCCCCCACGAGTTCACGGCGACCCGCGTCGAAGACCCCGACGGGAACCCGATGCTGGCCGGCATCGGCCGGGACATCACCGAACGGAAGGCACGCGAGCAGGAGCTTACGCGAACGAAGGAACTCCTCGACCAGGCCCAGCGGATCGCGAGCGTCGGTGGCTGGGAGATAGACGTGACGAGCGAGCCGCCGGAGATGACGGTGACAAGCGAGTTCTACCGGATACACGGCCTGACTCCGGACGACGAACTGACCGTCGACTCTATCGTCGACCTGTACCACCCCGACGACAGGGAGACCGTCATGACGGAGTTCGAGCGGGCGATAGAAACAGCAGAGGGATACGACATGGAGGTGCGTATCGGCGACGACGACCACGACCGATGGGTCCGCGCACTGTGTGAACCAGTCACCGAGAACGGCGATGTTGTCAAACTCCGGGGCTCTGTCCAGGATATCACGGACCGAAAGCTCCGGGAGCGCGAACTGGAAGGGACTCGCGAGCGGATGGAAATCGCGCTAGAGACCACTAATACGGTCGTCTGGGACCGCGAGTTCGAGTCCGGCGGCCTGTCGTACTACCCCGGGTCCGAGACGCTGTACGGCACCGACATCGAGTCGCTGGACGAGTTTTTACCGCTGGTCCATCCCGAGGACCAGTCGGAAGTCGCGGCCCGAATCGAATCAGCGACCGAGACCGGCACGTACGAAGCCGAGTTCCGAATCGTCCGTGACGGCGAGGTCCGCTGGATGGAGGCAAAGGGCCGCGTCGAATCCGACAGCGACGGGACGCCAGTCCGGGCAATCGGTATCGACCGTGACATCACCGAGCGCAAGCGCCGCGAGCAGGAACTGGAGGACACGAACGAACGTCTCGAAGAGTTCACGAGCATCGTCAGCCACGACCTCAGGAACCCACTATCCGTCGCCGAGGGACGCATCGAACTGGCCCAACAGGAGTACGACAGCGAACACCTCGACAGCGCCAGCGACGCGCTCGCGCGGATGCGGACGCTCATCGACGACCTGCTCGCGGCCGCTCGCGACGAGCAGTCAGCGGTTGACGCCGGCGTAGTGGCGCTCACGGACACGGCCGAACAGTGCTGGCACAACGTCGAAACCAACGACGCCGAACTCACTGTCGAGACAGACGCCGTCGTTCGTGCTGACAGGAGCCGATTGGAACAACTGCTCGAGAACCTGTTCAGTAACAGTGTGGAGCATGGCTCCACAAGCAGTCGGCCGGGGGCCGGCGACAGCGTGGAACACGGCAGCGACGACGTGACGGTTACCGTTGGAGAACTTGACGACGGCTTCTACGTCGAAGACGACGGCGATGGCATCGACGAATCGGAGCGGTCACGCGTGTTCGAGACCGGCTACTCGACGTCAGACGCCGGGACGGGGTTCGGGCTCTGGATCGTCGCGGAGATCGCCGACGCCCACGGCTGGACGGTAACTATCGACGAGGGGAGCGAGGGCGGCGCACGGTTCGAGATTACCGGTGTCGATATCGTGGAGTGACAGAATAGCGAAACCACCATCCACCGTTGTACTCGGGCGCACACAGGCGACCGGCTAAACCGGAACGAGCGGCGACACCGACAGCGCGATGCCGACGGCGAGCACCGGGTAGTCACGACGCTCGAAGGCAAGCGGCGGCAGCGTCGGGTTCCACGCGAAACAGCGGGCCCGCAGGGCGACGGAGAGCCGGTCCGAGCGGTCGAGGGTCCGTTCCAGCGACCGAACGGCAAGCAGCCGAACGCGGTCCCGTAGCGGGCGGGCCTCACCGCCGCGAGCGTGGATCGCATCGCGCACCTCCCGAACGTCCGCGAGTACCAGCGGGAACAGTCGGACGACGAGCGCCATCCCGATACCGAGGATCTGGCCGGGCTTGCCGGGGATCAGGCGCTGGACCGCCGCCCGGGTATCCCGGACTGGCGTCGAGGTGAGGTAGGCGGCGCTGACGAGCAACACCGGGAGGATGCGCCCGACGTGCAGGGCCGAACGGAGCGCCGGGTCGACCCGAAACCACGGCGGGCCGAGCGCCACGCCGGCGACGACCGGTGCCAGCGCCAGCACGGCGAGGACGACCCGGTAGGAGCGGAGGACGGCCAGCGGCGAGAGCCGTGCCGCCGCGAGCGTCCCCAGCGCGAACGCGGTCGTCCCGACGAGCCACGGGAGCGTGGGGTGTGCGACCGCGGCGATGGCGAGCCCGAACTGGACCAGGAGCTTCGACCGCGGGTCCAGCCGATGCGCGAACGTCGAGCCGGGCCGGTAGCTCAACATCGTGGGTCGCGGATACCGAGGTCCGTGAGGGTATCGAGCGCTTCGGATGGCGACGCATCGAGCACGACCTGCCCATCCTGCAGCGCGACGAGGCGGTCGGCCCGCTCGTGGAGGTCCCGGAGGTCGTGCGTGACGACGATGATGCCCGTTCCATCGGCGGCCAGCGCGTCAAGGTGGTCGAGCACCGACTCCCTGGCCGGCCAGTCGAGGCCGACGAGCGGTTCGTCGAGCACGAGGTAGTCCGGTTCCATGGCGAGCGCCCCGGCGATGGCGACGCGGGCCTGCTCACCGCCCGAGAGAGCGTCGATGCGGCTATCCGCTGCATCGCCGAGGTCGACGGCGTCAAGCGCCGTTTCGACCCGGCGGTCGATCTCGTCCCTGTCGAGGCCGAGGTTCTCCGGGCCGAAGGCCACGTCAGCCGCCACGGTCGCGGCGACGAACTGGTCGCGGGGGTGCTGGAACACCATCCCGATGCGTGTCCGGGCGACGACCGGGTCGTCCGTCACGTCGGTCCCGTCGACGGTGATCGTTCCGGCGTCGGGCGTCAGCAGGGCGTTGAAATGCCGGACGAGCGTCGTCTTGCCGCTCCCGTTCGGTCCGACGAGCAGGCAGTACTGACCGTCGGGTATTGACAGCGTGAGCCCGTCGAGGACGTCGACGTCGCCGTACCGATAGCGCAGGTCGCTGACCGCTATCATCGACCGTCGAGATATCCGCCCTGCACAACGGCGACTGCGATACCGAGCTTCAGGAGGTCAAGTGGTATGTACGGAGCCATCAGAGCGGTGGCACGAGTGAGCGGAAGGCCGGCAACGAACGACATCCACGGGATGCCGATAGCGTACACGACGGCGATCGCCGCGGTGAGCGCGACGACCTGCACCGGGACAGAGAGATCAGCGACCGGTTTGGGCGCTATGCTTCGGTGTGCGATAGCGCCGGCGACGACCGCGCCGACGAGGAACCCGACGAGGAAACCGCCGGACTGGCCGGCGATGACATACCCGATACCCGCGTTCGCGTTCGAGAACACCGGCGCACCGGCGATACCGACCAGCAGGTACAACAGGAGCGCGACGCCGCCCCACAGCGGTCCCAGTAGCAGTCCGGCGAAGAACATCCCGAACGGCTGCAATGAGAATACCACCGGCAGTCCCGGAAGCGGGATAGATATCTGTGCGAGCGCCGCGGTCAGCGCCGCGAGCAGCACCGCCTTCGTGAACAAGCCCACAGTCTCGTCGTCGACGAGGTCGACAGATTGCTCTGTTGCCATGGGTCTCCCTCTCTCGTCAACCGAAATATAGCCAGTGGTTCACAGAGCGGGTGCCCGCCCGCGCTGGTCACTCGGCCGGCGTGATGCGGGCGAGCACGTCGTCGCGCTCCCGCGGGAAGCCGTCGCCGGCCCGTCCGTCGCGGTTCGACGTAACGAGGTAGAGGCCGCCGTCCGGCCCCTGCTCGACGTGTCGAATCCGGCCGACTTCGTCGGCCAGCAGGGAGTGGGTCGTCGCGGTGTAGGCGTCGTCGGTCCAGTCAGCGTCGTACACCTCGGCGTCGTCACCCGGTGGCAGGTCCCCACCGGCCGGCGTCAGCGTCGTTGTGAGGAGTTTCTGGCCCTTCAGGCCGCCAGTGAGCAGTCTGTTCCGCAGCGACGGCACGGCGTCGCCGGTGTAGAACAGCGACCCGGAGGGAGCCCAGCCGCCGGCGTTGCCCGTGTTTGCGAGCGGGCGGCGGACCTCGGGGCCGGCGTCGGCGTACTCCTCGTGCTTGCGGGTGTCTGGCCAGCCGTAGTACCCACCAGCCACGAGGCGGTTGAGTTCGTCCCGCCCGGTCGGGCCGTGTTCGGAAGCAACGACAGTGCCGTCCGGAAGCCACGCGATCCCCTGTGGATTCCGGTGGCCGTAGGTGAACACCCGCGGGTCACCACCGAGGTCCGGGTTCCCCGGAGCGGGGTCGCCCGCGGGCGTCACGCGAAGGACCTTCCCGCCGAGCGAGTCGGTGTCGGCGGCCAGTTCGCCGGACCCGGCGTCCCCGGTCGTAATCCAGAGGTAGTCCTCGGGCCGAACGTGAGCCGACCGCCGTTGTGTATCTTGCTTCCGGGAATGGCGTCGACGAGGACGGACTCCGTGGCGGCCGGGTCCTCGGCCGAGACATCCATGGCGACGACCCGGTTGACCCGCTCGTCGTCGGTTGTCGTCGTGTAGTAGACGTACACTACCGGCGGCTCGGGGTAAGTCGGGTGCGCGGCGACGCCGAGCGTGCCGCCCTCACCGCCCGTTACCCACCAGCCATCGTCGCTCGATTCCGCGTCGATGACTGCCGCCGGTTCGGTGACTGTTCGGACGCTGCCGTCCACAAACGAGAGGACGCGGCCGACCCGCTCGGTGAGAAACAGCGTTCCGTCCGCGGCAAACGAGAGGTCCCACGGGATCTCCAGATCCTCGATGAGTGGTTCGGTGGCGAGCGGTGTGTCTGTTGGCGACGCGGTCGGAGCCGCCCAGTCGGTGTCGGGTGACTGGCTGCGCTCGTGGCTAATGGATACGTCGTAGCGGTCCAGCGCCCGAGCCGGGTCTGCCGTCGTTGTGGTTGTCGGTGTCGGGTCCGAGCTACCGTCCTGTGACCCGGACTCACCGCGACAGCCGGCCAGCGCGGTCGCCCCGGCGGCGGCGAGTGCGGCGAGATACTGGCGACGAGACCCGCCGTCCTGGCACGGTTTTCGCATAGATTTCACTGCAGAGCAAAGAAGAATAAAGATGTCGGAGACAGCCGGGTTAGCGAGCGGCGGCCGCGACGCGTTCTTTCTCTTCTTTCTGGTTGACCGCGTAGGCCTGGACGTCGTCGTTAGCAGCGCCGATGAGCTGCTGTGCGAGCGCCTCGGCGGCGCTCGTGGTGGTCTTGAACGAGCCACCGTACACGCCCTCTGCGATGAACTTCAGGGCCTGGTCGACGCGGCGCTGTGGCGCGACGTCGACGGCCTTCGGGACCGAGATACCACCGTATTTCAGGCGGACGGTCTCCTCTCGCGGGGCGCTGTTCTCGACAGCGCTGACGAGCACCTGAATCGGGTTCTCGTCGGTGCGCTCGTGAACGATTTCGAACGCCTCAGTGACGATGGAGGTCGCGAGCTGCTTCTTGCCCGTGTTCTCGTCGGTCTGCATCAGGCGGTTGATGAGCCGCTCGACGATGCTGATCTCGCTTTTCTTGAACTGCTTGTCCGCGTGTCGCCCCATCGTGTGGGCGATCGGCGTGACAGTGATGTAGCGCTCAGTCGAGGGGTCGGAGTACTCGATATCCGTGATCTCCCACTCGCCGAACAGCTTCGCACGGGCCGTCTCCGGCTCGCTTTCCGCAGCCTCGTCAGCGTCAGCCTCGGGTGTGTCTTCGGCACTCATGGTTATCGGACCGGTTTCTCCGCGTTCCCGCGAACGAGTTCGATGAGAGAGACGCCGTTGACCTTCTCGACCTTGTAGTTGACACCGGAGAGGTCGCCCATCGCGCGGCCCTTCGCCCCGCCGATACCCGCGATCGTGACCTCGTCGTGCTCGTCGATGAAAGAGATAGCGCCGTCACCGGGACAGAACGCGGTGACCTGCTTACCGTTCTTGATGAGCTGGACGCGGACACATTTCCGGATCGCGGAGTTAGGCTGCTTGGCCTCGATGCCGACTTTCTCCAGTACGATACCTCGTCCCTGGGGCGCACCCTCGAGCGGGTCGGACTTCTTGCCCAGGCCGCGTTCGCGACGCGCGTAGTCAGTGTCGGACCACCGGTGCTTCTGGCGGTCCTTCTTGAGCTTGCGCGCGGCGTACTTGCCGTTCGCCATAGTAGGCACTGGTACCTTTCGGAGGTACTTAAGACTCCTCTTTCGGACTCAGCCGGTAGCGCTTCCGTGTGTGGCGTTCTGTGCCATAGACGGGGAAATCAGGTGCAGAACTGGGTTAGATAACGCGAAGAGAGGCCACGACAGCGGGAAAGAAACGGGTAACAAGGTGTTTCGGTCGGCGTATGACGCGCAAAACAGTTCCCGGCGGTCCTTCGGGAACCCATATTCGATGATTTCAGGCTTCACAGAGCATTCTGACACTATTTCGGG
Source organism: Haloarcula sp. CBA1115 (assembly GCF_000827835.1). Lineage (NCBI taxonomy): Archaea > Methanobacteriati > Methanobacteriota > Halobacteria > Halobacteriales > Haloarculaceae > Haloarcula > Haloarcula sp. CBA1115. The sequence goes on from NZ_CP010529.1 coordinate 1,343,656, forward strand.
AGACCCCACTAGCATCGGTCTGCGGAATTCGTCACAGCCGACAGTGTACGTATCAGGAGTCACAGACACCGGTCCCAGTCCGCCAGGCCGGGAGATAGCCCGGCCACATGGAATCAGGTGTGATAACTGGGCAGATGGTTTCTAGTACCGGCGCTTGAGTTATTCAGACAGACCTGCGGGTAGTATCTATGAAACTCGAACAACGTCTCCCAGACATCGTCCGGCGAACGTACCTCCGGAAGTTGACGCTCATCATTCTCTGTATTGCCCTGCTCGTTGCGGGTGTCAGCGTCACTGCGGAGCGGACGGTCGCAAACGAACTGACTGAACAGCGCGAGAACGAACTGCAGACGGGCACCATCCAGACGGCCACGACAACAGCGGACTGGGTCCGTAGCCAGCGAAACGCCGCACGAACTCTCTCAACGCTGTCCGACGTTCAGGAGGGGAGTCCAACGATGATCCGTGGTGCGTTACAGCGGCAAGCGTTCTACCAGCCGGAGTCCGTGTATGCCATCCACTACGTCAACGAGGAGACCCTGGAAATCGAGGAGTCGTCGCTGAGCGACCGACGCGACACGTCGCTCCGGACTGACGACTTCGAGTGGGAAGGTGGGGGCCTCTCGGTCACCGGGTCGAACTCGGTCGATATGTCGACAGTGTACACTTATGACGGGGGCAAGTACATCGCCTTCGCGAGCCCGGTCGCCCGGAGCGACAAGCTGGTCGTCGTGGTCCACAACGTGACCGCGCGGACGGCCCAGTTCCGCAACTCCATCGACGGCGGTGAAACGCGGATTATCCGACAGGACGGCACGGTCCAGTTCGCCGAGGACGCCTCGACTATCGGGACACAGTACAACGTCTCCGCCAACCTGACCGCACTCACAGCGGGAGAGAGCGACGTGGCCCGGAGCGGGCCGTACCTGATCGCCGCGGAGTCCGTCGATGACACGCCGTGGATCGTCGTCAAGCAGGCCCCGAAATCGACCGCCTTCGCGTTACGTGACAGTATTCAGGGGAGCTTCGTCGCCATCATCGGCGTTTCACTGGCCGGGTTCGCCCTCATCGGCGTCCTCGTCGGTCGCGGCATCATGCAGTCGCTCAGACGGCTCTCGACACAGGCGGAAGCCCTTGCGGTGGGGAACTTCGACACCGACATCGAACAGTCTGACCGCCTCGACGAGATCGGCGACGTCCAGAACGCCTTCTACGAGATGAAGACCTATCTCGACACCGTCGCCGCACAGGCCGACGCACTCTCCAGACAGGCGTTCGACGACCCGGTGCTCGACGAGGACATCCCCGGCCAGCTCGGAGCGTCGCTATCGAGCATGCACGGCAACCTCGAATCGTTCATCAGCGATCTCGAACAGGCCCAGCAAGAGGCCGAAGAGTCCAAAGAGGAGGCTGAGGAGTTGGCCGGAACGCTCGAACGGCAGGCCGAGGAGTTCTCGGCCGTGATGCGGAAAGCGGCCGACGGCGACCTCACCCAGCGACTCGACACCGACACGGACAACGACGCGATGGCCGACATCGCCGCCGCGTTCAACGATATGCTCGCCCAACTTGGCCAGACGGTCATGCGTATCCGGGAGTTTGCCGACGACGTTGACGGCTCCGCCGACCAGATCACCGCGAGCGCCACGGAGGTCCGTGACGCCAGCGAGGAGGTCAGCGAATCCGTACAGGAGATCGCCGACGGCGCGGAGACGCAGTACGAGAACATCGAGGAGACGGTCGACGAGATGTCCGGCCTCTCCGCGACGGTCGAAGAGGTCGCGGCACAGGCCGACGAAGTCGCGACCACGTCGAACGAGGCCGCAGAGATCGGTGAAACCGGCAGCGAGCGCGCATCGGAGGCTATCGAGGTCATGAACGACATCGAGACGCGAGCCGACGAGACTATCGACCGCGTCGAGTCACTCGACGAGGAGATGGAACAGATCGGCGACATCGTCGACCTCATCGACGACATCGCCGAGCAGACCAACATGCTCGCCCTGAACGCCTCCATCGAGGCCGCACGAGCCGGTGAGGCGGGTGAAGGGTTCGCCGTCGTCGCCGACGAGATCAAAGGCCTCGCACAGGAGACGACCGAAGCCACCGAGGAGGTCTCGACGGTTATCGAGGAAGTGCAGGACACCACCGGTGACGCCGTGACCGACATCAGGCAGATGGGCGACTCCGTCACGGACGGTATCGACACTGTCGACGACGCGATCAAATCCCTCGAACAGATCGTCGACCGCGTCGAAGAGGTCAACGACGGTATCCAGTCCATCAGCGACGCCACCGACGAGCAGGCCGCGACGACGGAGGAAGCAGTGGCGATGACCGACGAGGTCGGGACAATCAGCGAGGAAACCGCTTCCCGCGCCGAGAACGTCGCCGCCGCCGCGGAGGAACAGACCGCGACGATCAACGAAGTCACCGGCGGCATCGAGTCCCTCTCGGATCAGGCCGGCGACCTCAGCGAACTCCTGCAGACGTTCGATGTCGACAGCGGCACCACGCACAGCGATACCGACGTGTACGAACACGGCGCGGACGACCCGGCCACTGGCGACGACTGAGCGTCGCCTCCTGTTTCATCTGCCACTTACAGTTTCGGTTCGGCGCTCGACGTGACCAATTGGTAGAGGCCATAGCTACCGAAAAGAACCCCGGCACAAACGCCGAGCGCGGAGCCGATATCCTGTCGCTGGCTGAACCGGACGAGATAAAAGACCGCGGTTAGTCCGCCACCGACGAGCGGGTACGCCGGTGACGCGAGCAGTCCCTCGACGAGACTCGTGGCACCCACCAACACGAACAGCGCGAGCATAAACGCGCCTTCGAGTCCGGACGGGGGGTTCCCCAGAACGTGTGCGTGATACAGGTAAATGCCGACGATAGTCAGCGGAGCCAGCAGGTCGCCGCCGTCTGGACGCCGGAGTGCAGGCATAGCAGTCGGTTCACGACCAATCAAAAAAGCGGTTTCTGTCAGTCTCCACATCGACTGCCCGAGCAGGCGGGTCCGTGGACCCGCTCGAATCGCCTCGCTCAGGTCAGTTCGATGCCGTCGATTTCGAAGTGTCGCTTCGCCAGTTGCCGGGCGGCGTCGATGTTTCGGCCTTCGCGGCCGATAGCAGCCCCGCGGTCTTCCTGTGCAACTTCCACGTAAGCGACGGTGTCGTCGTTCTCCGAGACGGTGACGTTGTACACCGCGGCCGGCGCGAGCGCGTTGGCCACGAAGTCCTCGGCCGTCTCGGCGGCTTCGACGAGTTTGACCTCGCGGCCGAGGCGCTCCTCGACGCGCTCGACCGTCTGACCGCCCGGGCCGATAGCGTCGGCCATCTCCCCGCGCTTGACCAGATACACCACCTGGTCGTGGTCCTCGTCGACGACGCAATCCCGGACGGTGACGGCTGCCTCGTCCTCGAAGAGGGCGACCAGTCGACGCGCTTCGTCCGAGAGTTCGACCCGCATCAGTCCTGGGTCGTGCCCATCCGGAGGTTGACGTCGCCGGTGCCGAGCTTGATCGGCTTCCCGACGATGACGTTCTCCGTGACGCCGTCGAGTTCGTCGACCTCGCCGTGGATGGCGGCGTCGAGCAAGTGATTGACCGTCACCTCGAACGCTGCACGGGCAAGCACGGAGTCTTTCGACCCCGAGATGCCGTGGCGGCCGATGGACTCGATGGTCCCCTCGTTGGTCATGATGTCGGCCACGAGCATCAGGTGCCGGACGTTCACGTCGTCGAGCCCCTGCTCTTCGAGCGTGTTCATCGTCTCGTTGATGAGCGTCTCGCGGGCCGCTTCGACGCCGAGTTCCCGGTAGATCTCGTGGATGTTGTTACACGTCGTCCGGGAGGCGTCGACGCCCTCGATGTCGAGCACTTCGCCGAAGTCCGACCCCTCGGTGTAGAGGACGAACTCCTCGCCGTTGTCAGTCTCCTCCTTGCGGATGACGACGCGGGTGATCTCCTCGATCCCCTTGAAGACGATCTCCCGCAACTCCTCGACCAGTTGTAGGAGGTCGCGGTAGCTGGGTTCCTCCGGGCCGAACTCGATGACCGTGCCGGCCTGCCGGGTCGAGACGCCGAGATTCGATTCGATGGTCTCGGCGATCTCCTCGGCGATGGCGTCCGTGTCGTTGACCGTCGGCCACCGCTCCAGCAGCGTGTCCTCGTTGAGGTCGATCTCAACGAGCATATCCGCGACGTTCGTCGAGATGTCACCCAGCGCGAGGATGCGCGTCGCCTCGATCTTCCAGACGACCTCGTGTGCGCGTTCGCGGTCATCCGCGTACTCCTCGTCGAGGTGAACCGTCATCATCGGCGTGTCCGGCGTCTTCCGGGCGTCCACCAGCTCGATGAGCCGTGGCAGGCCCTGGGTCACGTCGATCTCGGCGACCCCCGCGTAGTGGAACGTGTTCATCGTCATCTGCGTTCCCGGTTCGCCGATGGACTGGGCCGAGACGGTCCCGACCGGGTCCAGCGGGTCGACACGCGTGTCGAGGTAGCGGGACTCGACGGCCTTGGCGATGCGGTCGGCGTCGTCGACGCCGACGCCCCGTTCATCGATGGTGCTGTACACTTCGTCTTTCAGCCGTCGCGGCAGCTCAGTGTCCTCGACGACGGCTTCGATGTCTGCTGATACGTCGTGTGCTGTCATTGTTAGTCGTCACCCTCGGCCATCCACCAGTCGTCCGCATGCTCCGAGAGGTTGGTCCGCTCGGTCCGCGTGCCGAGGAAGCTCTCTTTCTGTTTCTCGCTCTCGAACTCCTCGTCGAGGACGCTGTCGGCGATCTGCTCGACGTCGACGATGTCACCCTCCTGGTTCGAGGACACGTCGACCGGCGACGTGCCGTCCTCGCCGAACTCGAACTGGACGATGGTGTCCGAGGTGTCCCGGACGGTCCCGTCGTACTGCGTTTCGAGTTCTGACAGGGCGTTGATGAGCCGGCGCTGCAGGTACCCGGACTTCGATGTCCGGACAGCCGTATCGACCAGTCCCTCGCGGCCACCCATCGCGTGGAAGAAGAACTCCTTCGGGCCGAGCCCGGAGCGGTAGGACGCCTCCACGAAGCCGTGGGCGTCCGCCGAGAGGTCGTTCTCCTCAAAGTGGCTAAGCGTGCGGTTCTCGTAGCCGCGGTTGATCCGCTCGCCACGGACTGCCTGCTGGCCGACACAGCCGGCCATCTGGGTCAGGTTCAGCATCGACCCACGCGCGCCGGACTCGGCCATGATGACGGCCGGGTTGTCCTCGCCGAAGTGGTCCTCGGCGATGTCACCGGCGGAGTCACGCGCCTTGCCCAGCGTCTGCATGATCTTCATCTCCAGCGTCTCGTCGACGGTCCGACCGGGCAGCGATTCGAGTTCGCCGCGGTCGTAGGTCTCGATGAGTTCCTCGACGCGGTCGTAGGCGCTGTCGATGGCGTCGTTGATTTGCTCTTCGGCCTCCCGCGGGATGGACTCGTCGTCGATGCTGATGGAGAACCCGAAGTGCATGATCGACCGCATCGCCAGCGCCGAGACCTCGTTGACCAGAATCCGGGCGCGGGTCCGCGAGTAGTCCTTGGCGATGGTGTCGACGATTTCGCCGCCGAATGCGCCGACGGCGTCCTCGTCGATGGTGCCGCCGGTCATCTGGCCGTCCTCGACGACGACCGTGTCGCCGGCGGAGGACGTGAACTCCAGGTTCAGGTCGTCCGGCAGCAGTTCGGAGAACAGGGAGCGGCCGGTCCAGTACTCCTCGCCGTCCTCATCGACGCCGTCGGCTTCGGGCAGTTCGTCGATACGCGTCGCCCGGAGCAGGTCAAGCGCCTGCGTCTCGTTGAACTTCGGATTGGTGTGGGTCAGCAGGTAGGTCCCGCTGATGTGGTCCTGAATCGCGCCGATGATGTTCTCGCCGAAGCGCGGGGAGAGCATCTGTTCCTGCACGCGCATGAGGACGCGGGCTTCGGCCCGGGCCTCCTCGTTTTGCAGGGCGTGCATGTTCATCTCGTCCCCGTCGAAGTCAGCGTTGTACGGCGGACAGACCGTCGTGTTCAGCCGGAACGTCTTGTACGGCATCACGACGACCTCGTGGGCCATGATAGACATCCGGTGCAGCGACGGCTGGCGGTTGAAGATGATGATGTCGCCGTCGACCAGGTGGCGGGACACTTCCCACTCCGCTTCGACCTTCTCCGCGAGTTCCTCGCAGTTTTTCTCGGTCACCTTCAGCCGGCGGCCGTCCGGCCGCTTGACGTAGTTCGCGCCGGGGTGGGCTTCAGGCCCGTTGGAGACGTAGCGCCGCGCTTTCTCCAGGTTTCGCTCGGTGACGTTCATCGTCTGGGTCATCTCCTTGGCGACCCGGTCCGGCACGCCGACCTCGTTCAGCGAGAGCGTCGGGTCCGGCGAGATGACGGTACGAGCGGAGAAGTTGACACGCTTCCCGGACAGCGAGCCACGGAAGCGGCCCTCCTTGCCTTTCAGGCGCTGAGAGAGGGTCTTCAGCGGACGGCCGGAGCGGTGTCGCGCCGGCGGCGTGCCCGAAATCTCGTTGTCCATGAACGTGGTGACGTGGTACTGCAGCAGTTCCCAGAGGTCCTCGATAATCAGCTGTGGCGCACCCGCCTCGCGGTTCTCCATGAACCGCTGGTTGATGCGGATGATGTCCACAAGCTTGTGGGTGAGGTCGTCCTCGGAGCGCTGGCCGTTGTCCAGCGTAATCGAGGGGCGAGCGGTGACCGGCGGCACCGGCAGCACCGTCAGAATCATCCACTCCGGTCGGGAGCGGGCCGGTTTCATCCCCAGCACTTCGATGTCCTCGTCCGGGATGTCCTCGAACCAGTCCCGGATGTCGCTGGGCATCAGCTTGTTCATGTCCTCCTCGGTCAGGTCAACCGACAACGCCTTTTCCAGAGCGCGGCGGTCCTCCTGCCGGGGTCGGAACTCGCCGCTGAGAATCTCCTGCACACGGCTGCTGTCGATGCCGGTTTCTTCGGAGAGGTCGATCGGCGAGATCGGATCCTCGGACTCCTCCATCGCGGCGGCGATCCGCTCGGGGTAGTCTGAGGCCAGCACGTCCTGCACCTCGTAGTACGTGGTCGGCTTCTCGTGTTTGATGTCGTACTGCTTCTCGCCGCAGAACGGACAGCGGTCCTTCTTGCGGGCCTGCCGGATGGCGGCCTTGGTCACGTCGTTGAGGTCGCGACCGAGGTCCTGGGTCCGTGTCAGTCGGTCAGCGAACTCGTCGCGCTCGTGCTCGTCGAGACAGAGCCGGGAGCACTCCCGGCAGGTCCCGCGCAGGAGTCGGCGGATGAGCTTCGCGAACCCGACGTGGATGACGGGCGCAGCGAGTTCGATGTGGCCGAAGTGGCCGTTACAGGAGCCGCTGTGTTTCCCGCAGGTCTTGCACTCCAGTCCGGGGTCGATGACCCCAAGCCGCGGGTCCATCAGCCCCATGTCGATGGGGAAGCCGTCGTCGTCGTACGTGTCGGCCGTGATCACTTTCGTGGCCGACATCTCGCGGTACTCCTCTGGGTCCATCAGCCCGAAGCTGAGCTGACCGATTTCCTGGGGTGTCTGTTGTGAGCTCATACTGCGTCCTCCAGTTCGATCCGCGGGGCGATTCCGAGCGCCTTCATCTCGTCGAGCAGGAGCTTGAACGCGTAGGACATCTCGACCTCGTGGATGTCCGTCTCCTCCTCGCAGTTCGGACAGTAGATGCGCCGTTGCTCGACGTTCTCGACGGCGGTCATCCCGCACTGCCCGCAGACGTTGATCCACTCGCGGTCGGACTCGTCGAGCAGACGCTCCTTGAGCGCCATCGCCGCGCCGTGCCCGATGAGCACGTCCCGCTCCATCTCACCCACGCGCAGGCCACCTTCGCGGGCGCGTCCCTCGGTGGGCTGGCGGGTGAGCACCTGCACCGGCCCGCGCGAGCGGGCGTGCAGCTTGTTCGAGACCATGTGGTACAGCTTCTGGTAGAAAATGTCGCCGACGAAGATCTCCGCATCGATCTTCTCGCCGGTAACGCCGGAGTACATCGTCTCCTTGCCGCTAGAGTCGAAGCCGTGGTCTTCGAGCGAGCCACGGAGCTCCTCCTCGTCCTCGCCGGTGAAGGCGGTGCCGTCGACGCGGCGGCCTTCGAGTGCGCCGACCTTCCCGCCGATCATCTCGAGGATGTGGCCGACGGTCATCCGCGACGGCAGTGCGTGCGGATTGATGATGAGGTCCGGAACGACGCCCTCCTCGGTGAAGGGCATGTCCTCCTGGGGGGCGATGTGGCCGACGACGCCCTTCTGTCCGTGGCGTGACGCGAACTTGTCCCCGAGTTCGGGGATGCGCTCGTCACGCACAGAGACCTTCGAGAGCTTCGAGCCGTCCTCGCCTTCCATCAGCGTGACCGTATCCACGACGCCGGATTCGCCCGAGCGCATCGTCACGCTCGTCTCCCGGCGCTTCTGGGGCGAGAGGCCGCCCATGTCGTCCGGCTCTTCGAGGAACCGGGGCGGGCTCGTCTTGCCGAGCAGGACGGCGTTCTCGCCGACCTTCGTCTCGGGGTTGACGAGGCCATCGTCGTCGAGGTGCGTGTACGCTTCCTCGCCGCGTGCGCCACGAACCTCGTCGTCAGGAATCTCGAAGCGGTCCTCCTGACCACCGGGGTAGCGCCGTTCCTCACCCTCGTACGTGCGGAAGAAGTGCGAGCGGGCGAGCGCGCGGTCGACCGACCCCTGGTTCATCACGAGTGCGTCCTCGATGTTGAAGCCTTCATAACTCATGACGGCGACGACGAAGTTCTGCGCCGCGGGGCGGTCGTCGTAGCCAATCTGCTCGGTGGTCTGGGTCTTGACCATCGAGAGCTGCGGGTAGTGCAGCAAGTGCTGGCGCGTGTCCGGGCGAATGCGGTAGTTCGCCGACGGCAGGCCCAGCGACTGTTTAATCATCCCCGACCCCATCGTAATCCGGGGCGAGGCGTTGTGTTCGGGGTAGGGAATCATCCCGGCACCGATACCGAACATCAGCTGCGGGTCGACTTCCAGGTGCGTGTGCTTCTCCGTGAGTTCGTCCTCGTCGACGCCGACGAGGATGTCCTCTTCCTCCTCAGCGTCGATGAACTCGACGAGGCCACGCTCGACGAGTTCCTCGAATTCGAGCTCGCCGCTTTTGACCTGCTCGACCTCCTCGTCGGTCATCAGCGGCTCGCCGTCCTCGACGACCAGCAGCGGGCGGCGAGCACGGCCGGCGTCGGCGTTGATGATGACTTCGCCGGTCCGGTTCTTCACCGAGACGTTGACCATCTGGGAGACGTCCCCCCGTCGTCGCGCCTGTCGTACCTGTTCTGCGAGCTGTTCCGGGTCGGGGTGTGTCCCGACCAGACTACCGTTTACGTATACTTTGGCTTCGCGTCCCTGACTCATATTAATCGTCCGCGGGCTGCTGTTCTATCGACTCGATACCGGGGATGCCCTGGACCCCCATCTCTGCGAGTTCCTGTTTGAGACCCTGCGGGTCCGACACGTCCTGTGACAGCTCCATCGCCTGGGCGAAGTTCTTCACCAGCCCACAGTTGGGGCCTTCAGGCGTCTCGGAGGGACAGATACGACCCCACTGGGTCGCGTGCAGGTCCCGCGCTTCGAAGTGCGGCTGGGAACGACTGAGCGGCGAGCGCAGTCGCCGGAGGTGTGACAGCACCCCCATGAAGTCGGTCCGGTCGACCAGCTGGCTCACGCCGGAGCGGCCGCCGACCCAGTTCCCCGTCGCAATCGGGTGTTCGAGCCGCTCGGTCAGCACGTCCGAGCGAACGACTGTCGACACCGACAGCTGGCGGTTCCGCATGTTGGCCCGTTCGAGCTGGTACTTCACGTCCCGGGCGAGCTTGTTCAGCGCCGTCCGGAACAGGTCGGTCATCAGGTCGCCGCTGACCTTCAGCCGCTTGTTGGCGTAGTGGTCCTTGTCGTCGGATTCGCGACGGCCCAGTGCCAGTTCGAAACACGCCTCGGCCATCCGGCAGAGGTAGAAGGCCTTGTTGATACGGACTTCCTCTTCCTCGACGCCTTCCTCGTGCAGGTGCGGGAGGAGATAGCGGTCGATGACGTAGTTGGCCCGCTTGAGCTGGTAGTTCTTGCCCTGCCCGGAGGCGACACGCTTGCCCAGCGTCTCGATGGCTTCCTCGGTCGTCTGGACCTCGGCCTCCTCCAAGTTCTCCAGCATGAACTTCACGATTTCCGGGTCCTCGCTGACGCGGTGGACGATCTCCTCGTCCGACTCCAGCCCCAGCGCGCGGACCAGCGTGACGAAGTCGATACTGCCCGAAACGGACGGGAACGAGACTTCCAGCAGCCCGTCCCGGGTCCGTTCACACAGCACCAGCGCGCGGTAGCCACGGCGCTGGGAGAACGTCTTGGCGACCTGCACCTCGTCGCCGTACTTGGTGTCGTACTCGGCCAGAATCTTGTTCGGGGCGAGGTCCTCACTGGTCATCAGCACCCGCTCGGAGCCGTTGACACAGAAGTAGCCACCGGGGTCTGCAGGGTCCTCGCCGATGTCGATGAGCTCCTCGTCGGTGAAGCCCGCGATGTTGCACTTGTTCGACCCGACCATGATGGGCATCCGCCCGATTTTGGTCTCGGTCCGGTCGACGACTTCCTCCGGTTCCTCCTCGCCACCGCGGACGATGGCCATCTCCATGAACACCGGCGCGGAGTAGGTGATGTTGCGGAGGCGGGCCTCCTGCGGGTACAGCAGTTCCTCGCTGCCGTCGGCCTCGCGAACCCGTGGGGTGACGACGCGGACGTCGCCCAGTTCGACCCACACCGGTTCCTGCCCTTCCTTGTCACCGATGTCGGTCTCGATGGTCTCTTTCTCGTCGACGACCTGCTGCATCCCTCGGTCGAGGAAGGCGTTGAACGAGCGGAAGTGGTGTTCGGCGAGTCGTTCCTTGGCGAAATATTCACGCGATATAGCGCGGCGATCTTGTGTGTTCATTATTCTACCACCAGTCGATACACGACGGCTTCATCCGTCGTTCTGGAGTCGCGGACGATCCGAACCACGTCACCGACTTCGGCGTCATCGGGCAGCGCCTTGTCGGTGCGCTTGATCTTCGGAAGGTCCGTCTTCTTGATTTCATACTCCGTGAGTACTGCTTCGAGGTCGTCCTCGTCGACGACACTGTGGTCTGGGACGAGGTCGTGTTGACTTACATCTACCATGTGTGTGCGTGTGCGTTTGGCCTGCTGCTGGAGAAGGTGGCTGTCACGAGATACTACAGGGCCGTACTGTCGGGGTGCATATAACACTTACCAAGTCGCTCTGCCGTGGCTATCGGACCCGCCCACCCTCGCGGACTGCGGGCGTGGTTGCTCCTACCAATCACATGAAGCAGACCGGACATAGAACTTTGGGTCCCGTCATGTGCACTCATCACGGGGCGGATTTCTTTGGAAAGTCTTAATACCGACACCAAGGTACGAAGAAATGCAACGAAGGCCCGGATGGTGTAGTGGCCCATCATACGACCCTGTCACGGTCGTGACGCGGGTTCAAATCCCGCTCCGGGCGTTCCTATTGCGACCTAACTGACGAGCACCGTGCAGTATGTGCTCGTAGGCTGCCCGGATGGTGTAGTGGCCCATCATACGACCCTGTCACGGTCGTGACGCGGGTTCAAATCCCGCTCCGGGCGTTTCTATTTCGAACGATTCCGACGAGCACCGCTTAGCGTGTACTCGCCATCGTGAGCGATGAAACGCACAACAGGGATTTGAACCCTGGAAGTCGCAGCGCCGAACGGAGTGAGGCGACCGTCTTCCGTCGGTTCAAATCCCGCTCCGGGCGTTTCTCTGAATTTGACTCGGTGAGCGACGCGTTTCATCGCGTCGTGATCGCTCACTCCGTTCCGGGCCCCGTTTCAGTGGCTGTCCAGCAAGCAGTAAACACCGCTTACTGGTCGATAAAACGGCATATACTGATATTACACGCCCGGCACAATAGCAGACGTCCGGGGAAGTGCCCCCCTTGGCCTGTCATAGTGTCCGTCCACCGGGGTCGGACGTGCTATCACTTCACGCGGGATGGCATATGTTTTGTGTTGGTTGTAATACTGTCGGCTGTAACTATTTCAAGATATTCGTCACCTCAGGGTGGCGAAATTCTTCACAGACGTACAGCCGACAGTATAAGCCGTGCGGATTAGCGGCTGCCAGCGACAAACTGTTTACGAGGCCCCGCAAAAGAGGGGCCATGGAGGACGTGGATGGCGAGGAAATGCCCGGCGCGATCGTCGAGGCGTTCCTCGAACGCGAGGAGGGCGTCCGGGCGCTGCTTGAGGAACTGGAGAAGCTCACTATCGAGGGCCGTCACGAGGAGGTCCGCGACCGCGTTCGCAATCTGGCCGACAGCGACGAGTCAGTGTTTTACACCGTAGCGTTTAGCCTCACCAACTCCCGGCAGTTCTTTGGCGACGTGGAGGCACAACTGGACGTGACCGCCGCGGACCGGCTTCGGGACCTCGCCGACACGTTTCCCGCGCTGGCCGAGCCGTTCAACATCGTCCGAACGGAGCGGGCGGACGACCGCCTCAATCCGGTGACGGACACGAGCTACGCCGTGAGCTACCACCGCGGGGTCGAGTCGCCGATGGTGACATACAGCCCGCTGTCGGGCGAACAGGAGCTGTACGAGTCCCGCGGAACGCCAAGCGAGGTGTTGCGGGTGGCGTCTGACCTCACGAGCGCGACGACCGACGCGCTGGACGTGGCGATGGATAACGACTACTCGGTCAACACGGAGGAGCTGAGCGCGCTCATCGACCGCCGTGAAGAACTGGAGACGGAGCTGAGCAAGCTCCGGGACCAGCTCGACGAGCTTCGCCGGACGCCGGTCTCGGACGAGTAGCGACTGATGGTTCACATAGGTAGAGAGCGGTACAGAGGGACAACCCGCGTCGCAGTGCCGCAACTGAGGCGTTTATGTGTCACGACCCTAAATGCACAGATACGATTTGCTATGGGAATGGACCGACTGGAAGATCAGGTCGAGAAGGAGGGGCGGGACCTGTCGATCCTCGAAGCCGTCATCGAGAACGGGCCGATCGGTATCGTTCGGCTCGCCGAGGAGACAGGGGTCCCGAAACACAAGGTGCGGTACTCGCTGCGGATGCTGGAAGACGACGAACTCATCGAGCCGACGCCGCAGGGAGCGATTCCGGTGGACAACATCGACGAGCGGGTCGCAACAATCAATGGCGGCATTGATCGACTGGTCGAGCAGTTGGACGGACTGCGGGACGTGTTTTCGTCCACAGAGTAGCGCCGCCACAGCGATCGGTCGGCACCCGTTTCCGTGGCAGAAACCCTTTTTGAACGCCGACGCGATGGATTTGTATGGATGTCGCTCTCATCAGCGATTCGCACATTCCCTCCCGGGAACACGAAATCCCGCCGTCGTTCCGGGAGCGCATCGAAGTCGCGGACCACGTCATCCACGCCGGTGACTTCGACAGCAAGGGGGCGCTCGCTGACATCCGCCACATGGCGACGGGGCTGACCGCCGTCTCGGGCAACATCGACCCACAGATCGGATTGCCGGAGCGGGCGACAGTCGAACTCGGCGGCGTCACGTTCGTCGTGACACACGGCACCGGGTCGCCGCGGGGCTGGGCGGACCGTGTCGCCGCTGCGGTCCGCGACGAGGCCGACAGCAGTGCCGTCGGCGTCGCCGGCCACACCCACGAACTGACGGACACTGTCTACGAGGGTGTGCGGCTCCTGAACCCTGGCAGCGTCACGGGCGCATCGCCGGCCAGCCGACCGACGATGCTGACGGCGACGGTCGAGGACGGCACGCTCGACGTGCACCAATACGAGCTGTAAGGCCTCGGCTGTCGCGGTTCGCTCCCGCGTACCGGCAGCTGTTGCCACTGTTGGCCGGCTTTGCAGCGAACGCGGGTCTTTTTCCCGCAGGGACCGCAGGAACGGTATGGAAGTCTTCGCGGTCGAAGGGTTGCCCGAGGTCCGCCCCGGGGACGACGTGGCAGGGCTGCTCGTCGAGCAGGCCGACCTCCGGGACGACGACGTGATCTGTGTCGCCAGCACTATCGTTTCCAAGGCCAACGGACGCGGCCGGTCGCTATCGTCGTACGAGCCGAGCGCGCGTGCCGAGCGCATCGCGGCGACCATCGAGGACATCGCCGGTGAGGAGAAAGACCCGCGAATGGCACAGGCGATTCTCGATGAGTGTACTGAGGTGCTGGTCGAAGCCCCCTTCATCCTCGGCGTGACGGAGTTCGGGCATATCACCGTCAACGCGGGCATCGACCGCTCGAACGTGCCCGGCGCGGACCTCCTCTTGCTCCCCGAGAATCCGACGGCCGAGGCCGAAGCCATCCGTGCTGGCATCCGCGAACAAGCGGGCGTCGAACCCAGCGTTATCGTCACCGACACGTCGGGGCGGCCGTTCCGACTCGGCCAGCGCGGCGTCGCACTGGGCTGGGCCGGGCTCCCTGCCTCTCGGGACTGGCGGGGCGAACACGACCGCGACGGCCGCGAACTCGAAGCCACCGTCCAGGCCGTTGTCGACGAACTCGCCGCCGCGGCCAACCTCGTCACCGGCGAAGGCGACGGCGGAACGCCCGTCGCAGTCGTCCGCGATTTCGACTTCGGCGACCACGCGGGCAGCGAGCAACTGTTCCGCGACCCGGAGAAGGACGTAGTCAGACAAGCACTCAGAGACTGGTCTCATGTACGCGATTGAACTCACCCCGGAACACCCGGTCGCACAGCTCGCCTCGCTTGCCGAACAGGCCGAATCGAACGCGCTCGACGCCGTGTACGTCAGCCATCACTACAACAACCGCGACCAGTTCATGTCGCTGACCGCGATGGCCGAACGGACCGAAGAGATACTGCTCGGTCCCGGCATCGCCAACCCCTACGAGACGCATCCAGTGACGCTGGCCTCGCGGGTGGCGACGCTGGAGGAACTGAGCGATGGCCGGGCCGTCTTCGGTATCGGGCCGGGAGACAAATCGACGCTCAGCAACCTCGGCTTCGACCACAACGACGCCCTGCGTCGCGTGCTTGAGACGTTCACGACGGCCCGGAAGCTCTGGGACGGCGAGCGGGTCGACCACGACGGGACGTTCGAGGCCGTCGACGCCGGGCTGAACTACGAGGTCGGCGATATTCCGGTGTACGTCGGTGCACAGGGGCCACACATGACCCGGATGGCGGCGAAACACGCCGACGGCGCGCTGTACAACGGCGCGCACCCGAAAGACCTCGCGTGGGCACGCGAGCAAGTAGAAGAGATGGCCGACGAACGGCCCGAGGAGTACGGCGAGTTCGACCTCGCGGCCTACGCCAGCGTCTCGGTCGCCGAGGACGAGGCCGAGGCGCGGGAAGCCGCCCGGCCACCGGTCGCGTTCGTCGCCGCGGGGTCGCCGCCGCCGGTGCTCGACCGCCACGGCATCGACCACGACGCCGCCGCCGACATCGGGGCGGCGATTTCGGCCGGCGAGTTCCCGGCCGCGTTCGAGGGTGTGACGGAGGCGATGCTGGACGCGTTCTGTATCGCCGGAACGCCGGAGACGGTGGCCGAGCGCACGGCAGAATTAGAAGAATATGCCGACAGTATCGTGTTCGCGTCGCCGCTCGGGCCGGACGTCGAGACGGCTATCGATTTGCTTGGGGCGGTCCTCGACCGCCGGAGCCACTGAACAGCGACAGCACGGCCCCCAGCGACAGGTACCCGAAGAAGACGACCGAGACGGTCGTGATGACGGCACCGACGGCGAGCATGAGTGCCGCCAGCGGGTCGTTCAGTGCCACGTCGATGAACCAGCCGGGCATGTCGATGATGCTCTGGAGCAGTTCCGACAGCAGTCCTTGCATTACCTGAACGTTAGCGTGGCCCTACTTTGTGTTTGCGTTCCCGGCCACAACGTGGTTGCTCGTGGGTCGCTGTCGTCCGGGGCCACGGGCGAACGACCCTACGCAACGGGCTCGAGTTCCGCTGAGAAGTGTCTGAGTTCTTCCATCGGTGGCTCCCAGACGATTTTCAGGCCAGTGTACTCGTCGCGACAGTCGCGAACGCGAGCAGCGGTCTCCGCGATGTGTTCGAGGTGTTCTCGCCAGTACGTCCGGCGAGGAAGGGCAAGCCGAACGAGTTCTGGGCGGTCGGTGCCGGGGAAGGCAAACGAACCGAGTTCGACTGTCCGGACGCCGCCTTCGCGGTAGAGTTCGCAGACGAGCCGCTGCCCGGGGAACTGGTCGGCGGGGATGTCCGGGAGCAGGGCGGCCGCATCGATGTAGACGGCGTGGCCGCCGGTCGGCGTGACGATCGGGATATCGCGCTCACGCAGGAGGTCGCCGAGGGTCGCGACTTGTTCGATCCGCTCGGCGACGTACGGCGGTTGGACCGCTTCCCGCAGACCGGTGGCCATCGCTTCGAGGTCACGACCTGCGAGACCGCCGTATGTCGGGAACCCTTCGTAGAGGATCGCGCGCTGTTTGCACTGTTCGAACAGGGAAGTGTCGCGGACGGCCGTGAACCCGCCGATGTTTGCGAGGGCATCCTTTTTCCCGCTCATCGTGATTGCGTCCGCGGGGCGTAACTGCTCGCGAGCGATCTCACTGAGGGGCGTGTCGGCGTATTCGGGGTCCCGTTGCTTGATGAACTGTGCGTTTTCGGCGAACCGACAGGCGTCAATGACGAACGTTGCGTCGATTTCCGTGGCGAAGGCGGCCGTCTCGCGGATGTTCGCCATCGACACTGGCTGGCCGGCGGCGGAGTTGTTCGTGATCGTCAGGACGACAGCCGAGACGGCGTCCTGCCCGTACTCCTCGACAGCGTCCCACCCTCGCTCTGTGGCGAAGTTGCCGGCAAACGTCCCGACGCTATCAGTGGTCAGGTCCGTCTCTGCCGGGCAGTCGACTGCAGTAGCGCCTTGATTCGTTACGTGTGCGCGGGTGGTGTCAAAATGCGTGTTGTTGAGCACGACGTCACCCTCGTCCAGTAGCGCCCCGAACAGGACGTTCTCCGCGCCGCGGCCCTGATGTGTCGGCACCACGCGGTCGAATCCCATCACGTCAGCGACCGCCTCACGGAAGCGTTCGAACGAGCGCGAACCGGCGTAGGCCTCGTCCCCGCGGACCACGTCCGCCCACTGGTCGTCGCTCATCGCGCCAGTCCCCGAATCAGTCAACAGGTCGATAAAGACATCATCCGCAGCGAGGTTGAAGACGTTGTGTCCGGCTTCGCTGAGCGCGGTCTCACGTCGCTCACGGGGCGGAAGCTGTATCGACGTTACCGATTTAGCCTTGTACGAGCGCATGCTGTGTCGCAGTACGCCGATTGACTTATTCCCCATCTGATATTTTGTGTACAGAGGTGGGCTGAGATGTCCATCACCAGACGGGTACGGCTATCGGTGGACACGTCTTTCTGGCAGGCCAAAATAGCGGGCATTTTGAGGCCAGAACTGCTGGAGGGACGTATGAGCGTTCGCGAGGAATTCGACGCGTGGGCGGCCGAAGGCAAAGACAGAGGGATGGAAGACCGGCACTGGCACACCGCCAAGCACGTCCTCGCCCGGATGCCGGTCGAACCGGGCGACACGGTACTCGACCTCGGTACTGGCTCGGGCTACGCGCTCCGTGCACTCCGTGACACCAACGACGCCGGCCCCTGCTACGGGCTCGACGGGTCACCGGAGATGCTCCGGAACGCCCGCGAGTACACGGACGACAACGGTATCGGGTTCCTGCGTGGCGACTTCGACGCGTTGCCGTTTGCGACCGACAGCATCGACCATGTGTTCTCGATGGAGGCGTTCTACTACGCCAGTGATCCGCCACACACCCTCGAAGAAATCGCGCGAGTGCTGCGACCGGGCGGGACCGCCCACATCGCGGTGAACTACTACGAGGAGAACGTCCACTCCCACGAGTGGCAGGAGTTCATCGACATCGAGATGACCCGCTGGAGCGGCCCGGAGTACCGCGAGGCCTTCCGCGAGGCCGGCCTAGCCGTTGCGTCGCAGGACACGATCCCCGACCGCGAGGTGGAGATTCCGCCGGCAGATGCGTTCCCCACGGACGAGTTCGAGACCCGCGAGGCGATGGTCGAGCGCTACCGCGAACTGGGGACGTTGCTGACCGTCGGCGTCGCCACCGAATAACGAGGTAGGCATCAGAGCACGGCGTCGGTACGACCGACAGGGTATTTTGTGACCGCAACCAAAACCAGGGTGTATGGCCGAAGACGCCTCGCTGGAGGACTTTCTCGACGATAGCAGCGAGAGCGAGGACGAGGGGGACGACGGTATTTCTGCGGGAGACGATACTGTAGGGATGGAGAGCGAAGCCCCCGATTCCGGAGCCTCGACTGACGCGGTCGACCCGGCCGTGACGACGTACGCGTGGTCGCCCGAGGGAGCGGCGTGTGACGAGTGTGGCGAGGTCGTCGAGCGCCGGTGGACACAGGACGGGCTCCTCGTCTGTGGGGCCTGTAAGTCCTGGTGAACGGCGCTACTGGCCGTCAAACGGATGTGTGTTTCTCTCACCCATCCACAGAGTTACATGCGCTCACGCCGTAGGCGTGGCTACAACTGACCGGCCCGGAGGATGTGGCACCCACACAAGACACTTACTGGTCGACAGGGCAGACTATCCCACCAGTCCCCGTGCCAAGGCGTCGTCCCACGAGATCGCGACTATGACAGATACTGACACCTCACGCAGTCAACAGTCGGACAGTCCCCTCCGCGACGCCACACGCGTCGCCAATCAGGTGATCGAAAACGTCGAGCAGGTCATCGTCGGGCAACACGACGCAATCGAGCACATCGTGACGGCGGTGCTCGGCCGCGGACACATTCTACTTGAGGACGTCCCCGGCGTCGGCAAGACGATGCTGGCCCGCTCCGTCGCGGCCTCCTTCGACGGCGAGTTCAAGCGCGTCCAGTTCACACCGGACCTGCTGCCGACCGACGTGACCGGCGTCAACGTCTACAACCAGAAGACCCAGGAGTTCGAGTTCCGGCCCGGCCCCATCTTCGCCAACGTCGTCCTCGGTGACGAGATCAACCGCGCCCCGCCGAAGACGCAGTCGGCGCTGCTTGAGGCGATGGAAGAACAGCAGGTGTCCGTCGACGGGACCACACATCCCGTGCCACAGCCGTTTACCGTCATCGCCACGCAGAACACGGTCGAGCAGAACCGGGCCTACGACCTGCCGATGGCCGAGCTCGACCGGTTCATGACGAAGCTGCACCTCGGGTACCCGGACGAGGCGGCGGAGACGGAGATGCTGGGTGACGTGGTGGGCCACCATCCCATCGAGGACCTCACGTCGGTCGCTACCCTCGAAGCGCTGTCTGCCGCCAGGGAGACGGTGGCGGACGTAACCGTCGAGGAACCCATTCGCTCGTACGCGACCCGGCTGGCGCGGTACACGCGGGAGAACGCGCAACTGGGCGTCAGCCCGCGGGGGAGCATCTCCCTCCTGCGGGCGGCACAGGCCCGGGCCGTCCTCGACGGCCGCAGTTACGTCATCCCCGACGACATCCAGACGGAAGCGCCGGTCGTCCTCCCGCATCGCATCCGCACCGAGAGCAGCGAGCAGAACGCCCGGGAACTCGTCGCGGAGGCACTCGATACCGTCTACGTCGAATGAGACCGACGCGCCGCGGTTTCGCCGTCCTCGCCGTCGCCGTTGCCGCCCTCCTCGTCAGTGCCAGATTCGGCCAGCCTGGGCTCACTGCTGTCGCCGGCCCGCTGTTCGTCGGCGTGTTCGCCGCCGCCGTCCAGGTTCGCTGGAGCGGCGCGCCGACCGTCGAACGGAGCCGACTCCGCCGTGGCTTCCCCGGCGAGACGAAACCCGTCGAGTTCCATGTCGACGGCAGCGGCATCGCGACAGTCACCGACCGGCTCTCCGAGGGGTTAGAGGGGGAGACGACAGTCACTAAATCCCTGCCCGCGACGGTGACCTACCGAGTCACCTACACGGCCCGGGGCGAGCAACAGGTCGGCCCCGTCGAAGCGACGGTGACGGACGCACTGGGACTCATCAGAGAGCGCTACACCATCGAGAGCAAGGCCGACGTACTGGTGTATCCGCCCGTCTACCGACTGGGCGGCACGGACGCGTTCGCGCGGACGTTCACACCGGAGAACGAGGACCGGCAGTCGTTTGACCGACTGCGAGAGTACGTCAGCGGCGACTCCTTGCGGAACGTCCACTGGAAGTCAAGCGCCAAGCGCGAGGACCTGTTAGTCAAGGAGTTCACTGACAACCGGAGCGACCGGACCCTGCTCGTTGCCGCGGAAGCCCAGCGGGGCCACGCCGACGAGATGGCCGCCGCGGCGGCGACGATCACGATGGCCGCGCTGGAGAGTGGTCTCGCCGTCGAACTCGCCGTCCCGAACGGCGCGGTCGAACAGGGGTACGGCGACACCCACCGAACGCGACTGCTCGAACTGCTGGCCCGGGCTGACGCGGGCCAGACCGGCCGGACAGACGACGCCGACGTGATTGTCACAGCCAACGGCGACGGGGTCACGGTGTCGGTCGACGGCCGCCGCCAGTCCTTCGCTGCTGTGACCGCCAGTCGGGACAACCCCATCGCAGGCGAGGTGAACGGATGAGCGCCGTCGTCGTGGAACGAATCCGCCGCCGAGTCCCGTGGAGCGGGTCACGAACGTTGGCGCTGCTTGCGGCGGCGCTGGCCATCGGTGCGCCGCTGCGGACGATGTACTATCTCAGCGACGTAGTCGGCGACCCGACTCTGTTTCTGGCGCTCACCGCGCTCTCGCTCGTCGGTGCGACGCTGCTGGCTCGCGTGCTCAGACCGCCCCTCGCGGTCGCTGTCGGCGCAGTGCTGTTCGCCGGCGGTCTCGGTGCGTACATCCTGAACCTCTCGACGAATCCGGCAGTGACGGAGCTGTTGGCCGACACCGCCGCTCTGCTGACCGGACGGTCACTGCTCCAGATTGCCAAGGTCAGGCTGTGGGTGCTGTCGTTCGCGCCGGCACCGGTGTTTCTGACCTGGTACTTCGCCTTGCGGCGCTGGTACGTGACGGCGACGGTGGCGGCCGGCACGGCGCTGGCGTTCTTCGCCCTGACGACCGACGCCGGCGTGGTGACGACGCTGCTGGGCGTGGTCGGCATCGCGGCGACCATCGGCTTCGGGACGCTCGATACGCTGTCGGCGGACGAGCCGGCGGACCTGACGAAGCGACCCGATGCGATGTCCGGCAGCAGCGAGACGGGACAGACGGACGACGACAGCGAGGGCATCGACGCCGGGCGGCGAGCCGTCCTCGAACAACTGGCGGCGATAATCGTCGTCCCGGCGGCGCTCTCGCAGGTCCCGATCACCCGGGATAGTTTGCTGTCGTACGATGATGGGTCGGACGGCCAGACCGTCGAAGGGAGCCTCTTCGACGCCGGGGAGTCCCTCTCGGTGCTCGGGAGCATCTCGTTGACGCCGGAGATACGGTACACGGTCGAAAGCGAGGAACCGCGCTACTGGCGGGTCGCCTCCTACGACCGCTACACCGGCAACGGGTGGGTGCGGACGGGGAACCCCATCCCGTACGACGACCAGCGCCTCGACTCTCCTGAGGGAGAGACCCGGACACTTCGACAGGAGTTCCGGGCGGAGTCGACCATCGGGACCGTCCCGGCCGCCTGGAAGCCCGTCCGTTACTCGGGGGAGCCGTCGGTACTGGTCTCCAGCGAGGGCGGGTTCCAGCCTAACGGTACGCTGTCGACGGGCGACAGCTACGAGGTCAGGAGCGAACTGCTCGTGGCGACGCCCGACGGGCTGCGCGGGGCCGGCACTGACTACGACGACGCGTCCGCGGAGCTGTACACTCAACTCCCCGACAGCACGCCGGATCGGGTCGCCGAACGGACGTCCATCCTCACCGCGAACGCCGAAAACCCCTACGAGACGGCACTGGTCGTCGAGCGGTGGCTCCAGGAGAGCAAGGGCTACTCGCTGGAGGTCGACCGACCCGACTTCAACGTCGCCGACGCCTTCCTCTTCGAGATGGACGAGGGGTACTGTGTCTACTTCGCGACGACGATGGTGACGATGCTCCGGACACAAGGCATTCCAGCGCGCATGACCGTCGGCTACACGTCCGGCCAGCGAATCGACGAGAACCAGTGGGTTGTGCGCGGGCTCAACTCCCACGCCTGGGTCGAGGTGTACTTCCCCGACCAGGGCTGGGTGCAGTTCGACCCGACGCCGTCCGGGCCGCGCGAGGCGGTCAGGCAGCAGCGTATCGAGGAGGCGAGTTCGGACGAATCGTCACCCACTGTCGGCGACGACAACCCGGTCGAACAGTACACGCCATCCGACACGTCGACACCCGCCCCGCTGACCGAGACCGACGAAACCGAGGCCGAGCCGACTGAGACACCAACGGCCACAGAAACCGACACGCCAACCGGCACTGCAAGGGAGCCGGGCACGGGCGACGATGCGGGGCCGAGCCTGCCGGACCTCCCGTCACGCGAGGAGATGACGCTCGGCGTCGTTGCACTGCTCGGTATCGCGGCGGGCGCGCGTCGGTCCGGCCTCAGCGGGCGAGCCTACCGGGCAGTGTGGCTGCGCTACCAGCGCCGCGTGGACCCCGAGACCGACATCGAGCGAGCGTTCCAGCGGGCCATGTACGTCCTTGCGACGGAACACCGGGACCGCGAGAGCGGTGAGACAGTCCGGGCGTATCTCGACGCGATAGAGGCCGACGACCGGGTCCGTCGGCTGGCGGCGCTACGGGAACGACTCCGGTACGGCGGCGAGGTCGATGAAGCGGTTGCCGACGAGGCCGTCGAAATCGCTGATAGAATCGTCTCCGCCCGGTAGTCCCCGACAGTGTTTAATAGGTCGTGTTCGTAGGCGCGATTGTAATGTCGGAAGTCTGCTCGACGTGCGGGCTGCCTGAGGAGCTCTGCGTCTGTGAGGACGTCGCTAAGGAGTCCCAGGAGATTAACATCCGCATCGACGAGCGCCGTTACGGGAAGGAGGTAACGATTATCGAGGGATTCGACCCGAAAGACGTCGACATGGACTCGCTGTCCTCAGACCTCAAATCGAAGTTCGCCTGCGGTGGCACTGTCGAGGACGGGCAGATAGAGCTCCAGGGCAATCACACGGGCCGCGTCGAGGATTTCCTCCGCGACAAAGGTTTCAACGTCGCCTGAACTCCTGACTGCCAACGGTTCTCGTGAGAGCGCCGTGGCAAGCCGCTGCTGTGACCTGCTCGCCAGCTTTTCAGTCTGGTCTGCTCGCGAGTGTTCGCTGCGGCCGGCCACGAGTGGTTCAGGTCTGGCTGTTTTTTTACCGTCGTGGGCGCTTCTGGTAGCGACTGGTCGAGACAGATTTTGTTGCATGATACCAGCACCCATAATCGGCGGTCAACTATTTCAACCACGGGGAGGTAACTGTTTGCAATGTTCGTTGTACCCCGACGGGTGGTGGCCGTCGGACTCGTGGTCCTTCTCCTCGGTGGGGGATTCGCGTCGCTCCCGGTGGCGGCGAGCGCTGACCACGGGGCGGTGACCGGGGCCAGCGTCGACACAGCAGTCGGCGGAGCCAGCGAGAACAGTACGTATCAGGCTGATAGGACGTCAGAGCAAGATAGTGGTGGGACAGGCGAGACAGCGGCCACTGCCGAGGCGAGCGGTTCGCTAGCCCGGGTCGGAAGTGCCGATACACACCGTCGACGGCCGCGGCGACAGGGTGGGAACACTGCCGGAGGGGCCGTCGCGATGGCGGCCAGCATTGAGACAGGGACAGCCACGTCGGGTGCGACACAGACCGACGACGGCGACGTGATTCAGCAGACACAGACCTACGCGCGCATACCGGAGGAGCCGGGCGAAGTCGCGGTGACCCTGACCTACGAGGTTCCGGACCGGGTCGTCGACCTCGAAACACACGTCCCAGCGGAAGCGACGGTGACTGACACCGACGGGTTCGAGCGCGTCAACGAGTCCGTCTACGAGTGGGAAGAAACGACGGATACGGCGACGGTCAGCTACCGCATCAACCCGAACCGGACCATCGAGAAGAGCGGTCCGGAGGGGGCCGAGGGCCGCTATCTCAGCGTCGATACGGGCGACTGGGCGCTGCTCACGCGGTCACGGACGCCGACGCGCTGGCGCTACACTGGCCAGGACCCCGTCAGGTACAACCGGACACTCCGGACGGCAGGCCCGGGTGCGGCGGGCAAGGAGATCGTGTACCTCGGCGAGGTAGCGACCTTCGAGGAGACGGCGCACAACCAGACGTTCACGCTGGCTATACCGGAGCGGGCGACGATGACGGCCTCGCCGATTTCGGTCCTCGACTCGATGGCGAACGCGTCGAACGCCCTCCGGGTCGGTGACCGTGACGAGCAGGTGTTCGTCGTCGCCGCGCCGTCCGAGGCCGTCGAGTGGGGCGTCGAGGGGTATCAGATCGGTGACGCAGATATGTGGGTCCAGTCCCGGCAATCGCTGGATACCGCCAACAACGTCTGGCTCCACGAGTACGTCCACAGCCGGCAGGCCTACGAGACGACGCGGGAGACGCGGTGGACGGTCGAGGGCTGGGCGACGTACTACGCCGCTGTCCTGACGCTGGAACAGGACCGGATCGGGTTCGACGAGTTCCGGGCACAGCTCGCAGCGGGCGGACGCCCCGTCTACAGCGACGTGGCGCTGACGGACCGGTCGAGTTGGACGAACGACGCGAACTACAGGAAGGGCGCGCTGGTAGCCGGGCGGGCAGACGTCCATATCCGCTCGGCTACTGACCGCAACAAGACACTCCAGACTGTGTTCCAGTCGCTAAACGGCTACCGCGACCCGGTCACGCAATCGCAGTTCCTCAGCGAGGTCGAGGCCGCTGGCGGGGCAAGCGTCCGGAACACGACCGCGACGGAGACCGAAACGACAACAACGGTGGCGATGTGGAACGAGACGACGCACCGGCGGTTGTTCGGTGCGATCCCCGCCCGTATCGGCTACAGCCTCCCACCGGTCGACCGCGCGGACGCCTACCGCGCAGACAGTCTCTACCGGTCGGACGCACCGGTCGGCGGGAGCGAGCCGATCCGGCTGGCGACCAACGAGACGCTCGCGGTCGACGCAGTCGTCGAGAACGCCGGTGGCGAGGCAGGGGCGTACAACGTGACGCTCGCGGTCAACGAGACCGTCGTCGCCGCGAAACAGGGCCAGATCGAACCGGGGGAGCGGACCGAGGTCGAAGTGACACACACGTTTGCCGACCCCGGCCGATACGTGATCAGTGTCGACGGCGACACCGTCACTGTCGTGGTGACGGAACCGGCAGCGGCCAGCGTCACTGACGTCACCGCGAGTCCGCAAGAAGTCAGGCAGGGGGACAGTGTGGACGTGACCGCCACTGTCGCCAACGACAACGAGATTCCGGGGACAATCGCGGTCGAGTTCCGCCGCAACGGCACCGTGTTCGCGGAGCAACGGCTGTATCTACCGCCACAGGCGACGACGACAGTCGTGCGGACGGTCACCCTCGGCGAACCCGGAACAGTCTCGCTGTCGGCGGGTGACGGACGGACCGCGACGGCGGTCGAGGTGGTCGTCTCGACCGAAACAGCCGAACCAACGTCGACGCCGACGGAGCGGCTCACAGACACACAGACGACAGCCGGCGAGGGCAACGGCTTCACCGCGCTCGTGGCCGGTCTCGCGGTGTTGCTTGCGGCCCTGATCGCCCGTCAGCGCGGTTCCTGACACGAGGCCGAAGGGAACAGTTATTGCGGTCGGCTAGCCGTTGTCAACCGTGAACGTCGGAATCGCGTACGCCGTTCTGTCGGCGCTGGTGTTCGGGGTGTACCTGTTCGTGATGAAGCGGTGGTTCACCGAGTATCCGTCGCCGGTGTTCCTGTTGCTTACGTACAGCCTGGTCCCCATCGTCTACCTCCCCATCGTCTTCGTCAGCAACGAGCCCTTCCTCCCGGCGGGCAACCGCGTCAACGTCCTCTCGTCGGTTCTCGCCGTGACGGCGGTGACGGCGGTTGGACTGCTCACCCTCTTTCGAGCGATCCGCGTCGGCGAAGTCTCCTACGTGTCGCCGATCAGCAAAATCGTTCCCGTGTTCGTGTTACCGCTGGAAGTCGGACTGCTGGGCCAGCATCTCTCGGCGCTGCAGGTCGGCGGTGTCGTCGTCGCGACCGCCGCCGTCTACGTCGCGAACTGGCAGGGCACAGCGTTGCTGGCCCCGCTCAAGCGGGCCCGGAAGTCCCGGCCCGCACAGCTAGCCTTACTGTCGGCTGCGGCGTTCGCGCTCGTCGATGTAAGCAAGCGGGTGCTGATGCAGGAACTGGCCGTCGAACCGACGACCTACATCCCGGTGATGGCCGTCGGCATCGCCGTCTTGATGACGCCGCTCGCGTTCCGGTATCAGGTCCCGCCGGGATGGCGGGGGGACCTCCCGAAGTTCGTCGTCGCGGCGATGTTCGTCGCCTACGCGAACCACATCGTGTTGCTGTCCTTCCAGTTGCTCCCGGCGAGTATCGTCTCACCCATCGTCAACGGGCAAGCCATCGTCGCCGTTATTCTGGGCGCGATTGTTCTCGACGAAGCGCAGTTCCGAGCACGCCTGGCCGCTGCGGGGCTGGCTATCGTCGGTATCGCGATGATATCGGTCGGATAGAAAGGTCAGGCCGACTTTCGTTCCGACGAGCAGCCGACTTGTACCGCATAGCTGGATTGAAGCCACGCGGTCGGGTTCTCGGTGTCGTAGACGACGACGTCGCCGCCGCCAGTTGTGAAGCTGCCGTACTGCTCATCGGAGTCGGTAGTATCGCGCGACGCTGGTTCCATTGTGGTACAAGGGCACATCCGACACAGTGACACATAAATGTTTCTCAAATGTAGTATGGAGTAATATTAGCATACTAGGATTTGGCCGCGTAGTTTCGTCCGACTGAGAGACCAGCACCGATATGTGGCCGCCGGTGAAGTCATCAGGTATGACACGAGCGGACGCCCCAGTGACACCGCCAGTCGTGCTGACCGTCGCCGGCAGCGACTCCGGTGGCGGGGCCGGTATCCAGGCCGACGTCAAGACCATCGAGGCCTGTGGCGGCTTCGGGACCAGCGCGATCACCAGCATCACGGCACAGAACACCACGGGCGTACAGGGCCAGCATCTGCTCCCGATTGAACAGATCGAGGCCCAGATCGAGGCGGTCACGGGAGATTTCGACGTGGCCGCGGTCAAGACGGGGATGCTCGCGACGAGCGACGTCATCGACCTGGTCGTGGAACACGCTGCCGACCTGCCGAACCTCGTCGTCGACCCGGTGATGGTGGCAGCGTCGGGCGACCGACTACTGGCCGCCGAAGCCGAAGACGCCTACGAGACCCTCATCGCCGAAGCGACGCTTGTCACACCGAACGCCGACGAGGCCGCCGTCCTGACCGGACGCGATGTCGACGACCCCGCGGCCGCGGAACGAGCGGGCCGCGACCTCGTCGAGATGGGGGCCGACAGCGCGCTCGTGAAAGGGGGCCACGTCCCGGGTGACGACGTCGTCGACACCCTCGTGACCGAGGACGGGGTAACGACGTTCCGCCACGACCGCATCGACACCGAAGCCACTCACGGCTCTGGCTGTACGCTCTCCTCGGCTATCGCGACACAGTTGGCCCACGGCGACGACCTGCCGACGGCAGTCGGAGACAGTATCGACCTGCTTGCGAGCGCGGTCCGGTACAACCTCGACGTTGGTGAAGGCCCGGGTGCGGTCCACCACCTCGTCCAGACGCGCAACGACGCCGCACGCCATCCGACGAGCGAGGCCGTCGAGCGGGCTGTGTCGGCGCTCGTCGAGGCGGACGTGTCGACGCTGGTCCCCGAGCGAGGGATGACCGTCGCCGGCGCGACGCCCTACGCGGAGACGCCGGACGCGGTCGCCGCCGTCGAGGGCCGCATCGCCCGCACGATGGACGGCGTCCGGCCGAACCGCGGCGTCCGCTTTGGCGCATCGACGACGGTGGCTCGCGCCCTCCTGGCCGCCCGGGAGCACGACCCGGCGATTCGGTTCGCCGTCGACTGCCGGCTGACCGACGCCGTCGAGGACGCGCTGGCGTCGCTGGACGGCTCAGTCGCTACGTACGACCCCGACGAGCAACCGGACGAGGTTTCCGACGACGCCGCGGCACAGTGGGGCATCGACCGGGCGTTCGGGACCAGCGACGGAACGCCGGTCGCCGTCGTCGGCCGCGAGGGCGTGGGTACCGACGGCCGCGTGATGCTGCTCGCAGCGGACGTCGACGACCTCGTCTCCCGGGTGGAGACCATCGGGGACGGCGCGTAGCGGGCCGGTCGGTCGTGCGCTGTGTCGACACAGACGGTGACCGCGTTTAACCGCGAGCAACGCATACCCGGACGTATGAGTGAGACACAGTCGAGCGAGCGGATCACGGTCTTCTCGGACTACGTCTGCCCGTTCTGTTATCTCGGACGCGAATCGCTCAGGCAGTATCAGTCGACGCGCGAGGAGAAACTGGAGGTCGACTGGCACCCCTTCGACCTCCGGAGCGGGAAGCGCAACCCCGACGGCTCCATCGATCACTCCGTCGACGACGGCAAGGACGAGGACTACTACGAACAGGCCAAGCAGGGCGTCCGTCGGCTCCAGGATAAGTACGGCGTCGAGATGGATCTGGATATCGCCACCGACATCGATTCGCTGCCCGCCCAGATCGCCTCCTACTACGTCAAGGAGCACTACGACTACGAGACGTGGCTGACCTTCGACGTGGCCGTTTTCGAGGCGCTGTGGCAGGACGGGCAGGATATCGGCGACGAGGACCTGCTGGTCGACCTAGCCGAGGACGCGGGCGTCGACGGCGACGAGATCCGGTCGGCGCTCGCGGACGACGGCCTCCGGTCTGCGGTCCGCGAGAAGTTCACGGCGGCCAAGCGCCAGGGCATCACCGGCGTCCCGACGTTCGCGTACGACGGCCACGCCGCCCGCGGCGCGGTCCCGCCCGAGCAGCTAGAACGGCTGGTCGAAGGCACCTGAGCGGCGCAGCCGGTCGCTGTACTCGAATAGCAGGAAGCGAACTTACGCGACGCGGTTCCGCAGTGGTTCGCCGTGTGTGACCCGTTCGATGTTTTCTTCAACGAGTGCTGCGATGTCCTCGTGATACCGACTCGTGGACGCGGCGACGTGTGGCGTCACGATGGCTGACTCGTGGTTCCAGAGCGGATGGTCGCCTGGGAGCGGTTCCGCCCAGTGGGCGTCGAGGGCTGCCCCGGCAATCGTCCCGTCGTCGAGCGCGTTCAGCAACGCGTCCTCGACGACGACAGGCCCACGGGCGACGTTGACGAGGTAGCTGTCGGCCCGCATCTGCGCGAGCAAAGCGGCGTCGACCATGCCTTCGGTTTCTACGGTGAGCGGACAACACAGCACGACGAAGCGTGCGTCGGCGACGGCGGCGTCCAGTTCGTCGGGTGTGTACACGCGCTCGACGTTCTCGGCGGGGTCACCGGAGCGGCGAACGCCGACGACCTCCATCCCCAGTGCGTCGGCCCGGTCAGCGATTCCCTGGCCGATGGTGCCCAGACCGACCACGCATACCTGCTCGCCAGTCAGCGTGAACGGCGCGTCGTACGGTTCCTGCGTCCAGTCGTTGTCGCCCTGTCGGTCCCGGTAGACGTGGAGACGGCGAGCAAACGCCGTCAGATAGCCGACGGCGGTTTCCGGGACGGTGTCGCCGTGGATACCAGTGCTGTTCGTCAGTACCGTCCCGGCCGCCTCGTAGGCGTCCACGTCGAACTCGTCGTAGCCCGCACGGATGCCGTGGACCCAGGCGGCGTCCAGAAACGCCTCCCGCGGAGAGAACGTGACGACGCAGTCACTGGTATCGAAGGTTGCGTCGTCGCCGACAACTTCGACAGGGACGCCGAGCCCCTGTAGCGCGGCGACCATCGCCTCCAGCGGACAGGCCTTCGCAACTGACTCGTGAACAGCGATTCTAGCGATATCCATGTCCGTCCCTGCGGCGGGGACAGTATAGTCCTTTTCCGGAACGCGGCGAAATGTCGAACCGATCAGTCCCAGCGGCTTTCGAGCGCGTCGACACGCATCTCGATGTAGCGGCGGGACCACCGCTTCGAGAACCGTCGCAAGGCTCCAAAGAGTCCGTCTGTGTCCGCGGCGTCGGCAGAAACGTCTTCATCGTAACTCGACCGGCCGCCCGACTCCATCGGTCCCTCTGGAAAACTCATAACGATATGTGTTACCACGGGCTGTGAAATGAATATTAGGGATATTAGGCCACCGGAGACCTCGTGTGTTTTTGCCGTCTTCGCGTATTTATGCCATCATTTTTGAAACAAGTACAGACAACAAGGGATTTAAGCGATAATTAACAATGCTGGCTTCACGCGTCAATGACCACGTCGTCACCGTCCAGTCGACTCCAGAAGGGGTTTCTCAAGTACCAGCACGTCTTCGTGTTTCTGGCACCACTGCTGTTCGTCGTCGGTGTGTACACCGCCGCACCGACGCCCGCCGACGCGGGCACCGGCTACTGGTTCGAGTACTGGTGGCTCTGTATCGCCTTCGTCACTGGTGCAACCATCGTCAACACGGTCGGTATCAGCGGGTCGGCCCTGTTCGTTCCGTTTCTCATCTTCATCTTCCCGCTACTAGCCGGAGAGACGCTGACACCGGAGACACTGGTGAAGGTCGGGCTCATCAGCGAATCGTTCGGCCTCTCCAGTTCCGCACTCGCGTTTATCCAGTACGGGCTCGTCGACCGACGGCTCGCGCTGAGCCTCGTCCTCGGGAGCGTGCCCTTTGTCATCGCCGGCGCGCTACTGTCGTTTGTCATCCCGGAGCCGCTGTTTCACGCGTTGCTCGGCATCGCTCTGCTGGCGGCGTCGTACTTGCTTTTCAAGGCTGACCTCGGCCACGAGGAGCCGGGCGCGGCAGGCGACAGTGACCCGGAGGTATCGGCTGATGGGGGCGACGCGACACTCCCCGACGACGACAACAAGCTCGGCCCGGCCGGCGTCGAAACGGCCGACGACGGAGCAGTGACGCGCGTCGACCGCGACGGCAACGACTACGGCTACACGCGCGGCGGCTATCTCGAACGCTTCGCGAACTACAGCATCGGCGGCGTCTTCCAGGGACTGGCCGGCTTCGGCGTCGGCGAACTGGGCATCATCTCGATGCTTCGGACGGAGGTCCCTGTCCGGGTCGCCATCGGCACGAACCACATCGTCGTCGCGACGACGGCCGTGCTGGCGTCGCTGGTTCACGTCTTCGGCGGCGGCCTCGTTCCGGGCGCGCACTCGATCGACCTCGCGTCGACGCCGTGGAACATGGTCGTCTGGACCGTGCCCGCGACCGTCACCGGCGGCCAGATCGCACCGTACGTCTCGACCGCACTGGATACCGGGACCATCAAGAAGTTCGTCGGCGGGTTGTTCGCAGTCATCGCCGTAGCACTGTTCCTGATGGCGACGGGTGGTGTCTAAGACGATGTACGACACGATCCTCCTCCCGACCGACGGCAGCGACGGTATCGGTGCGGCCGCGAGGCATGCCGGAACGATTGCAGGTCGGTTCGACGCGACAGTCCACGTCCTCTCGGTCGTCGACACCCGCAACCGGTTCGAGAGCCCGTCGAGCGGTCTCTCGACCGACGCATGGATCGAGGCGGAGCGGGAGCGCGCAGGGACGGCCATCGATGCGACCGTCGCCGAGCTACCCGACGACGTTTCGGTCGAGACCACACAGCGAGAGGGCGTCCCGAAGACGGAAATCGTCGACGCCGTCACGGAGATTCCGGCGGACCTCGTCGTGATGGGGACCCACGGCCGGACCGGACTGGACCACTATCTCATCGGCAGCGTTGCAGAGACGGTCGTCCGCGAATCGCCGGTGCCGGTGCTGACCGTCCAGCTGTCGGACGAGTGAGCACGGTACAGGGGCCAGTGTGACGCATCAGCCATCGACCAGGGCTGTCCGGGACGGATCAGTAGCTCGGTGGTACGCTGACAGCACGAGCGCGTGGAACGCGACGAGAACGCCGACACCGACGACGATGACTGCGACCTGCAGCGGCGTCGAGAGCAGCCCTAAGGAGACGATGAGCGTCGTCGCGCAGGCCGGTGCGTGGACCGTATCTGTTGCAATCATCCCCCAGCTCGTCACGACGAGCGAGAGGGTCGCGCTCGCGACGAGGCGGAGCCCGGCCATGGAGAATGCGGTCGGGTCCGCGACGAGTGAGACACCGCCGGCAAGCAGGCTGTACGCGAACAGCCCCGCAACGCCGCCGATGAGATGGCTCGCGACGACGCTTATCAGGTCCGTCCGGTCGCCGTTCCGCTGGAAGGACAGGATGAACGCCGAGGGGCCCAGACTCGGGAAAATGAACGGCTGCCCGCTCGCCCACGCGAGCGTCCCGAGAACAACGAACAGCACACCAGCGTACATGCTTGTCCCGACCCGATGCCGTCGCATTGCTCCCGGTAGGAAACTGGACGGATAAGACAGTCACGGTCCGACAGAGCGCGCTGTAGTCCCGAGTGGGGACAACAGCGGCCAGCGGCTCCAGTCAGAGAGCGGCCATCGACGTATCGTCCTCGCTCGGGGCCGACGGCGGCCTCCCGTCACGCTCACGGAGTTGCTCGAACGCGACCGCGATAATCGCCGTGCCGTACAGCGACGCCAGTGGTTGGATGACGATGGTCGGAAGCTGCGAAGTCGGCCCCGAAAGCGCCAGCGCGCCGACGAATCCGATGACACCGCCGACGAGCGCCGCGGCGGTACCGACAATTAACAGCAGTCCGAACAGCGCCAGCCGGTTGCCCTCGGTGAGCCGATAGCTCTCTTTGAGCGCCGCGACGAAGTTCCGGTCTTCGACGATGACGTACGGCATCATGAAGATGAACGCGACGTAGGCGAAGATGCCAGGGATGAGGAGCAGGACCGACCCAATGAACACCAGTAGACTGTAGACGATTCCGCCGACGAACACGTTCACCATCGCCAGCGGTACGTTCCGAGTGAGCGCTCCCGTGGGGAAACTGTCACGCGCTCCGGCAGCGAACGTCCGGAAAGACACGATGGTGAGATACAGTGAGACCACAGAGCCAATGGCGATACCGGCACCAGCGACATTGAGCGAGATGTCGAGGGTCAGCGGCAGGGCTGCGGCGATCTCGCCGTATCCCATCCTGGTGTAGGTCGTCGCCACGATCGTGTTGAACAGTGCTTGAAAGCTAGCCATCAGGGCGAAAAACGCTACGAGTAGTATCGCGCCGGTACGACTGAACAGCCGATACCCCGCCTCTTCGAGGACGGAGCCGATTTGGAGGGCCATCAAGGGAGCGCTTCGACAAGCGGGGACATAAGTGTTGTCTCAGTGTGAGAAGGCCACTCGGTTCACGCGTCCGATTCCGACCCGCTTTCGACGAACTCGATTAGCTCCTCGGCCGGGACGAACCCGTCGGCACGGCGGTCGATAAGCTCCCCGTCGGCAAACAGCAGGAACGTCGGGACGCTCCGCACGTCGAACGCGTCGACGGCATCGAGGTCGCGTTTGGGATTGAATACGACGACTGTCGCGTCGGTGGCTTTCGCGGCGATGTCGAGTATCGGCTCCATCGACTTGCAGATTGTACAGCCGCTTGTCCGGACCATCGCCAGTACGCGGTCGGCCGTCGCCAGCACGTCGTCGAGTTCGTCCCGCGTTTCGACCGTCCGAACGCCGTGTTCCGTTGTCGTGTCCATATCTTCGGTCGTGGTGTCCATACAGTCAGTACGTGCCACAGCGCGAAGAACCCCGCGACGGGTCACAGCCGCTCAGCCACGCTTGCTGCGCG
Source organism: Haloarcula sp. CBA1115 (assembly GCF_000827835.1). Taxonomy (NCBI): domain Archaea; kingdom Methanobacteriati; phylum Methanobacteriota; class Halobacteria; order Halobacteriales; family Haloarculaceae; genus Haloarcula; species Haloarcula sp. CBA1115. The sequence continues at coordinate 1,377,525 of NZ_CP010529.1, forward strand.
GGCCGTCAGTCCTCAATTTCTCGTACGACCGACGCGGGGTTCCCCTGAACGACGACGCCGGCGGGAACGTCGTCGGTCACGACAGCGCCGGACCCAACGACGGCGTCGTCGCCGATGGTGACGCCCGGATTGACGACCGCCTGACCGCCGATCCAGACGTTGTGGCCGATAGACACTGGCTTTCCGTACTCGACGCCGCTGCGTCGTTCGTCCGGGTCCAGCGGATGTGTCGCGGTGTAGATGTGGACGCCCGGCCCGAGCAGGCAGTCGTCGCCGATGTCGACCCGGCACACGTCCAGCACGACGCAGTCGAAGTTCGCGTAAAAGCCCTCGCCGACGTGGATGTTGTCGCCGTAGTCACACCGGAAGGGCGGTTCGACGTGACAGTCCGCACCGACGGAGCCGAACAGGTCCTCGATGAGTGCCTGTCTGGTGTCGGTGTCCGATGGATCGGTCCGGTTGTACTCCCGGGTGAGTTCGTTCGCGCGCTCGCGAGCCGCGACGAGTTCTGGGTCGCTCGCGTCGTAGTGCTCGCCCGCGAGCATCTTCTCCCGTTCAGATACCATGCCGACCTACCTCCGAAGTCTCTCTCGCGGCGTAGCGAGGGATGGTCATAGTGGGCCGTCGGAGCGCCCTGATAAGAGGTGTTGGGGTCAACGATCCCGAACAATAACCCCCTCCGCAAGCCAGTTGAACAATCCACGCTGGGTGGGGCTTTCTGGCTGTTCGAAGTCTCACTCACGTACCGAACAGTGCCCATACTGCTAGCCCGGAACGGATTTATAGTCGACCGTCGCCTACCATGGTTCGTGAACCGCACGGCAGCGCTCGACGCAGTCGTCTTCGGTGTCGACATCCAGAGCGGCGACGTGCGCGGCGACGCGCCGTCGTACGCGCTAGTGGTCTTCGACGGGGAATCAGTCGAGCGAGACGTGGTCTCGCGGCGGAAGCTCCGCCGGCGTATCGACGACGAGGAGCCGGCCATCGTCGCGACGGACAACATGTACGAACTCGCCGAGGACAAAAACGCCCTCATCCACTTTCTGGGGTCGCTCCCCGACGAGACGAAGCTGGTGCAGGTGACAGGCGACGAGCGACCGGAACCGCTCTCGCGGGTCGCCAAGCGCCACGGCGTCCCCTACGGCAAGGACCCGATGGAGGAGGCCGAGGCCGCGGCCCGACTGGCTGCCGCCAACGTCGGCCAGGAGGTGTCCGCATTCACCGACACGACGGAGGTGAAGGTCTCGCGGGGCCGCTCGACCGGAAAAGGTGGGTGGTCAGAAGACCGCTACACGCGACGCATCCACGGCGCAGTCCGGAAGCGAGCGCGCGAAATCGAGTCCGAGCTCGACGCGGCCGGCCTGGAGTACGAGCGGGACGTGACCGAGAAGTACGGCGGCTTCTCGAACGCCGTCTTTCTGGTGTCGGCCCGACCGCAGGACATCCCCGTATCGAGAGCGCGTTCGGGCGATACGCGCGTCGAAATCGAGCGCCAGCGGCGGGACGGTATCGAGTTCAAACCGCTGGCGAAGCGGCGCGACCACGTCGTCGTCGGCGTCGACCCCGGGACAACGACGGCTGTCGCCATCGTCTCCCTCGACGGCACTGTACTGGATGTATACTCCTCGCGAACCGACGGCACCGCCGCGACGACGGAGTGGATTATCGAGCGCGGGCGGCCCGTCGTCGTCGCCGCCGACGTGACGCCGATGCCCGAGACCGTCGAGAAACTCCGGCGCTCGTTCAGCGCTGCCGGCTGGGAGCCCGATACGGACCTGCCCGTCGACGAGAAGAAACACCGGACACGCGAGGAAGCCTACGACAACGACCACGAGCGCGACGCGATGGCCGCCGCCCTCTACGCCTTCGATCACCACGCCGACCAGTTCGAGCGCGTCGCGAGCAAGGTGCCGCCACAGCACGACGTGGGGCCGGTCATCGACCGCGTCGTCGCCGGCGAAGAGAGCGTCGAGACGGTGCTGCGTGACCTCGAAGACGACGACGGCGAGGCCGAAGAGGACACGGCTCACGAGCCCCGGGAGCTCACCGACGACGAGAAGGAGATCAAGCGGCTGAACGCCCGCATCGAACGGCTCGAATCACACGTCGACGACCTCAAGGAGACGATCAAGCGCAAGGACGACCAGCTCGCCGAGAAGGACAAACAGCTGGAGAAGGCCCGCAGCGAGGGCCGGCGCGAAGTCAGAAAAGACCGCGAGGTGACGCGGCTACAGCGGCGCAACGAGGCCTTAGAGCGGAAGGTCGAGGAAGAGGAGGAGAAACGCGAGGCGCTGGCCGACAAACTCGACCGGCTGAAGGCGCTGTGGAAGCTCGACCACTCGAACTTCGCCGACGTGTCGGAGAAACAGGAGGGGCTCACCCCGGTCAAGGTGGTCGAGCAGTTCACCAAGGACGCCATCGCCGACGCCGACGAGCGGTTCGGCCTCGTCGAGGACGACATCGTCATGTTCCGGGACGCCTCGGGCGCGGGTCGCTCGACGGCGCAGCAGTTGGCCGACATCGACCCGAAAATCGTCCTCCGGAACGGCAATCTCTCCGATATCGCTGATCAAGTGCTGTTCGACAACGAGGTCCCCGTCGCACCGGCTGAACTGGTCACCGTGCAGGAAGTGGACGAACTGGCCGTCGCCCGCGAGGGCGAAATCGAGGCCGCAATCGAGGACTGGGAGGAACGCGCCGCCGACCGCCGGAAGGAACAGAACGCGGAGATGGTGGACCAGATCATCAGCGAACACCGGGCCGACCGGCCGACAAGCGAGAACTAGGCGCTGTCCGGGCTGTCGGCGGACAGTAGCTGTATGGAACCCCGTTCAGTGTCACTTGCCGAACCGCGGGCCGTCTGTACTGCGTGGTTATATTCATTGGGTGCCTCTCTCTCGCATGGATGACCAGTGTCGTGTTCTGGCGGCCGCACTCGAAACGCTCGACGATGTCTTCTACGTCTACGACACGGACGGCCGGCTTGCCTACTGGAACGCCCGACTGAACGAACTGTTCGGCCTGACGGACAGCGAACTGTCGGGCATGGACCCAACCGAGTTTTTCGTCGCGGACGACCGGGCAGCCGTTGAAGCAGCCATCGAGGAGGTGTTTGAATCAGGTCAAACGAGCGTCGAAGCGCGGGCGGAGACGACAGAAGGGGTAGTGACGTTCGAACTCAGCGGTCGGCTTCTTACGGGGGACGACGGCACAGTGCAGGGGTTCAGCGGTGTCGGTCGCGACATCACGGACCGGCGCGAACGGGAGTGGCACCTCCAGCGGCAGAACGAGCGGCTCACGGAGTTCGCTGACCTGCTAGCACACGACCTCCGGACGCCGCTTGCCGTCACCAGCGGCCACCTCGAACTCGCTGCCGAGGAGCTGTCGCCCGAACGTATCGACGCCGCCAGAGACGGGTTGGGGCGGTTAGAAGCCATCATCGACGATATGCGAACCGCGACCAGAGAGGGAGCGCTGGCGGCCGACAAGCAGACCATCAATATCGCCGACGTGGCGACGACAGCGTGGAACCACGTCGAAACCGGCAGTGCAGTGCTGGAACCGCCGCCGTCGATACTGGTCGAAGCCGACGCAAAGCGATTGCTCCGACTGTTCGAGAACGTCTTCGCCAACGCCGTCACACACGGTCCTGAACGCGACGAACGGGGCTCTGACGAGGAACGCGACGGTGACGCGACCGGCATAACAGTTCGTGTCGTGCCGACGCCCGACGGCTTCGCGGTCGAGGACGACGGCCGGGGAATCGCTCCCGACGAACGGGAGCGGGTGTTCGAACCGGGCGCGTCACGGGCGGCTGATGGGACCGGCTTCGGTCTCTATATCGTCAGGGCAATCGCCGAAGCCCACGGCTGGACAGTACGTGCCACAGCAGGAGAACACGGCGGTGCACGGTTCGAGTTCGATATTGATGCGGACACCGCCTGTTAGTCGTCTCCGCCTCAGGGCATGCCGTCGCCGCCCATACCGCCACCGCCCATGCCGCCGCCACCCATACCGCCCATGCCGCCGCCGAGTCCGAACGCGCCGAGCAGGCTCGTGACGAGGCCGTAGACGACCAGTCCGAGGCCCCCGACAACGAGAGCGATGCCGACGGCGACGATGGGTGCCTTCCACGCGACCAGACCGATGCCGGCGAGCAAAACGACGATGCCGCCGATACCAACCGCACCGAGTTTGTCGAGCATACCCGTGTAGGCCAAGCGGGCGGACAAAAGCCCGTCGGTCAGTGCTCGAACTCGGTGTCGACGTTCTGTGCCGCCGCGACCATCTCGGCGATGGTGTCCTGGCGGCGCAGCAGCCGCATCGTATCGCCCTCGACGTCGAACGTCCCGTCCATCGCCGCGGCGGAGATATCGAGGTCGCCCTGCAGCATCGTGACCCACTGACTGTAGGGACCACGGAACGCGAAGTCGTACTCGGGGTCCGCGACCGTCCCAGCGGCGGTACAGACACCGTCCTTGATTACAACGACGAACTGTATCGGTTCGCCGGTATAGGCGTCGTCAGCACGGATTTCGAAACAGAATACGGCGGTGAAGCCGTCGGCGCTGTCGGCGAACTCGGACCGGTCGTTTATCCGGTCGCGCCACGCGGCGGCCCAGTCGTCGGCCTCGGTCGGCAGCGTCACAGTCATTGGCAGGCGGTATGCAAGGGGGGCTTTTCTGTGTTGCCTTGTCCGTTCGAATGCGACGCCAGCAGGGTCGTCGTCGCGGCTCCGCGGCGAGCGCGAATAAAACAGCGATGTGAGACCTCAGCGGCGGGATTCGCCGCCGAGATACAGCCGGGACACCTCGGGGTCGTCGAGCAGCGAGTCCGCCTCGCCCTCGAACTTGACTGTCCCCTGGTCGAGGACGAACCCGCGGTCGGAGATGCCCAGCCCCTCGCGGGCGTTCTGCTCGACCATGAGGATCGACGTGCCGAGGTCGTTGACCGTCTCCACGTCGTCGAACACCTCTTTCGCAGTGTTCGGTGCCAGCCCGGCGCTCGGCTCGTCGATGAGGAGCACGTCGGGCTCCATCACGAGCGCGCGGGCGAAGGCCAGCACCTGCCGCTGGCCGCCCGAGAGCGTCTTCGCGTTCGCGGTACGCTTGTCGTCGAGGATGGGGAACCGGTCGTACAGCTCGGCCACGACCTCGTCGAGGCCGCCGTCGCGGGCGACCCCGCCCATCCGGAGGTTCTCGTCGATGGTCAGCGAGCCGAACACGTTCTCGGTCTGTGGGACGTAGCCGACGCCGATACGGACGATGTCTTCGGGGGCCATGCCGCCGATCTCGCGGTCGCCCAAACGTACCGAGCCGGTCCATGGCTCCAGCATCCCGAACACCGTCTTGAGGACGGTAGACTTGCCGGCCCCGTTCGGGCCGACGAGGCAGGCGATCTCCCCCTCGCCGAGCGTCAGCGAGAGGTCGTCGAGCACCTGCACCTCGCCGTAGCCGCTGTCGACGCCGTCGACGGTGAGGATGGGGTCGGTCATTCCGACGGCCCTCCCAGGTAGGCGTCAATGACGCGCTCGTCGCTCCGGACCGCCTCGGGCGGCCCCTCGACGAGGACACTCCCCTGATTGAGGACGATAATCGGGTCGGCCAGGCGCATGATGAAGTTCATGTCGTGTTCGATGATGAGGAAGGTGATCCCCTCCTCGTTGAGTTCCTCGATGAACCCGGCCAGCTTGTCGGCCAGCACGGGGTTGACGCCAGCGACGGGCTCGTCGAGCAGGAGCAGGTCGGGTTCGGCCATCATCCCGCGGGCCAGTTCGACCAGTTTCATCTGTCCGCCCGAGAGGTCCGTCGCGGGCTGGGTGGCCAGATCGCCGATCTCGAACCGTTCGAGCATCTGCTGGGCCTGTTCCAGCGAGCGCCGTTCCTCCTGTTCGACGGTGTCAGGCGAGGTGAACAGCGGGATGATCGACTCCCCGGTCTGGTTGTGCGGCCCCACGAGCAGCGCCTCCCGGACGGTCATCCCCTCCGGTTTGCGCGGCGTCTGGAACGTCCGGATCATCCCCTGATCGGCGATCTGGTGGGGCTTCTGGCCAGTCACGTCGACGCCGTTGACTGCGACGGAGCCGGCGTCGGGTTCGTAGAAGCCCGAGACGAGATTGAACAGCGTGGACTTGCCGGCGCCGTTCGGGCCGATGAGGCCCGTTATGGTGCCGCGTTCGACCTCGATTGACGCGTCGTCCGTCGCCACGAGGCCGCCGAAGCGTTTCTCCAGCCCCTCAGCACGGAGGACGGGGTCCTCCTTGCCGAGAACGGGGCCGTCGGAGACGAGCGACTGCTCACTCATCGCGACCACCGCCCAGCGAGTCGGGCCAGATAAGCTCGCGCTCCGGCGGGAGAATCCCCTCCGGGCGGAGCCTGACGATAAAGATGATGAGCAGGCCGACCAGCATGAGTCGGAGCGGTGCCGCGCCGATGGGCAGTGCGCCAGTGTCGGTCAGGAAGCGCGTCCCCTGCTGGATGGCGACGATAGTGAACCCGCCCAGCATCGCACCGCGGTCGCTGCCGGTGCCGCCGAGGATGACAGCGACCCAGACGTAGAACGTCGTGATCGGCTGGAGGTCCGAGGGACTGACGAACAGGACGAGGTGGGAGTAGAACACGCCCGCGAGCGCCATGATGAGGCTCCCGATGACGAAGGCCTGCATCTTGAACGCGAACGTGTTCTTGCCCAGCGTCTCCGCGAGGTCCTCGTCGGTCCGGATGGTTCGCAGGACGCGGCCCCACGGCGACTGGTGGATGCGCCGGAGGAACAGGTAGACGGCCGCGACAATCACCGTGACGAGGACGACGTTCAGCGCGCTGGTGACCACCGACTGACTCATGTTGAACACCGGCGTCCCGCCTACGTAGAAGATGTAGGGGTACGTCAGGTCACCGAGCACGGGCCAGTCGGAGAAGAACAGCGGGATGCCGGTCAGCCCGGCGCTGCCCGCCGTCCACTGGGATTCGTTGAGGATGAAGATACGGACGACCTCTGCGAGCCCTAGCGACGCGATTGCGAGGTAGTCGTCGCGGAGTTTCAGCGTCGGATAGCCGATGATTACCGCGAGCACCGCGGCGAGACCGAGACCGCCGAACAGCGCGACGATGGGGCTGACACCACCGGATATCGGCGAGCCGGATGCCGTCAGCAGGGCGGTCCCGTACGCGCCGAGGCCGAAGAAGGCCGCGACGCTGAAGTTGATCATGCCGCCGTACCCCCACTGGACGTTCAGCCCCATCGAGAGGAGCATGTACATCGCCGACAGCCCGACGAGATACAGCAGGTACGCTGGGGCGAGGAAGCCGGTGATGACCGCGAGGAGCAAGAGCGCGGCGAGCGCGCCCAGCACCCCCGCGACGCCTTTCTCCCGGGGCGAGTACCCACCGACATCGAGCGCGCTCATGTCATATCACCCGCGATGCCGCGGGGCCTGACAAGCAGGACCGCGACCATGATGACGAATGCGACGGCCGGCGCGTAGGCGTTGCTGATGGGGAGCCCGATGTCGCCGAGCAACGGCGTCAGTTCGTGGAGCATCCCGATGAGCAGCCCACCGAGCATCGCCCCGTACACCGAACCGATACCGCCGAGGATGACCGCGGCGAACACGACCAGCAGGATGTTGAAGCCGATGCGCGGGTCGAGCTGGCTGTACAGCGCGAGGAAGACGCCACCGGCGGCGGCCAGGGCGCTGCCGACGACCCACATGACGAGGATAACGCGGTCGGTTCGGATGCCGCTCACGCGTGCGAGGTCGGGGTTGTCAGCCGTCGCACGCATCTTCCGGCCCAGCGTCGTCCGCTGGAGCAAGAGGTGTAGAGCGACGACGAGTACCGCCGCGCTGACGATGATCGCGACGTCTCGCTGTGTCACCGCGACGCCGAGCGTGTCCAGCAACACCTGAATCGGCCCGCTGCGACGGATATCGTACTGCAGGAAGTCCGTCCCGAAGGACGCCTGTAGCACCGCGCGGTAGACGAACGCCACGCCGATGCTCGTGATGAGGAGCCCGATCGAGTCCGTATCGAGGGGCTTGTACACGAGAATGTGAGTCAGGACGGCGACGACGGCCGCTAGCGCCATTCCGACTGCCAGGGCGATGAAGAACCCGATCGGGAGACCGAGAACGGTGCCGCCGAGACCGCCGAACACGCCGAACGCGACGAACGCCCCGTAGGCGCCCAGCGTCATCGTATCGCCGTGTGCGAAGTTCGCGAAGTCGGCGATGCTGTAGACCAGCGAGAGTCCGATGCTCCCGAGGATGATGATACTACTGAAAACGAGCCCGTTTGCCAGGTACTGTAATATCTGCGCCATTGGTGAAATTGGAAAAGGGTCGTGGCCGCCTTAGCCCTCGATGAAGCCGCTGGATTCGTACGCGTGGTCCACGACTTCGAACACCTGCAGCAACCCGACGGGATCACCGTTCTCGTCGAGGTCGATCGGGCCGCTCACGCCGGTGTAGTCCACGTCCGATGGCGAGCCACCGTTGGCCAGAATCTCGTGTGCATCCTCATAGGTGGTCGCCTCCTCGCCTTCGGGACGAGTCACGTCACGGACGACCTCCATGAGCGCCGAGCCGGTGAACTCGTCGGCGGCTTCGATAGCGAGTGCGCTGACGACCACCGCGTCGTAGGCGTACGCCGACCACGACGTTGGTTCCTCGCCGAAGCGCTCCTCGAACTCCGAGACGAACGCCTGGTAGTTCTCGGCGTCCTGTGGGACGCTCGGCACCACGGCCTTCATTCCGTCGAGGCTGCCCTCGGGAGCTGATTCGAGGACTTTCGGGCCTTTGACGCTGTCCCCACCGTACCAGGCGGCCTGATCGGTGACGCCCAGGTCGAACGCCTCCTGGGACATCGTTGCGAACTCCGGCTGGTAGGTGATGAACACCCACGCGTCGGCGTCGGTGTTAGCCATCGAGGAGATGGTGCTACTGTAGGAGGACTGGCCCTGGTCGTGGGGTTCGTTGTAGACGATTTCTCCGTCGTAGGCCTCGATAAAGGCCTCGCCGACGGACTGCCCGTAATCGTTGTTGATCCAGGCCAGGGCAGCGGACTCGTTACCGTCTTCATCGAGGAGCGTTGAGATCGCCTCCGCCTGTGCCTTGCCGGCCGGCGGCATCCGGAGCAGGTCCGGGAAGTTCGTCAGGTTCGGGCTGGTGCTGTTCTGGCTGATCTGGACGACATCAGTGTTCTGGACAACGCTCTCGTGGATGGCCGTGCTGACGCCGCTCCCGACAGTACCGATGAGCAGCGGAACTTCTTCCTGATTGACGAGTGTCTGGGCTGCACTGACTCCACCCTGGCTCGTACTCTGGTCGTCCTGCTGTGAGATCGCCAGTTCGCCGCCACCGACGCCGACCGAGTTGACGTCGTCAAGCGCGATTTCCTTGCCGCGCTGATTCCGCTGTCCGAACGCCGATAGTGAGCCGGAGAGGCTGTCGACCATCCCGATGGTGTAGGTTTCGGAGCCTGAGTCCGTCGAGGTGTCCGTCGATTCACCGTCGCCGCCGTCACCACCGTCGCCACCGTCACCTTCGTCGGGAGCACCACCGGAACAGCCGGCGAGGCCGACGAGTCCGGCACTGGCAGCGGCTTTGATTACGCTTCGCCTGTCGATCGAAGACTTGTCATGGTCGTTCATGGTATACTGATATCCTTTTTCGTAAGTCCCTGTATAACCCTGTCACCGTCCATGGTAGGCACCATGTTCTGGACGGCGTACGGAAAGCCGTCAATTAATACTTCTGGAACGCCTTTCCCGCATAGAGTATCGCTACGGCTATGGAACGAACGGAGTTTATCACGGTAGACACGCATACGGGCGGAGAGCCGACGCGCATCGTACTCGACGGCATCGAGGCCGACACACTCGCCGGAGAGACCGTCCGGGAGAGACGCGACCGGTTCGCAGCCACAGCAGACGGCGTCCGAAAACTCCTCATGCAGGAGCCCCGCGGACACGCGGATATGTTCGGGGCGGTCCCGGTGCCCACCGACCGGGCCGACCTCGGGGTCTTCTTCATGGACACTGACGGCTATCTGGACATGTGTGGCCACGGCCTCATCGGGGTCGTGACCGCACTCGTCGAACGGGGCGAACTCCCCGAAACGCGGGAACTGACCGTCGAAACCCCGGCCGGGCTGGTCGACGTGACGGTCGAAATAGCTGACGGCGTCGTCCACCGCGTCGCGTTCGAGAACGTCGACAGTTACGTCTGTGAGACGATTACCGTCGAACAGGACGGCATCCCGGTCGAGGCTCGTATCGTCTATTCCGGGAACTACTTCGCCGTCGTCGACGCTGAGAGCCTGGGCGTCACGCTCGACGGCGAGGATGCCACGCAGTGTATCGAGCCCGCACTGGCACTCCGCCGAGCAGTCAACGACGTCGCACCCGACGACCCAGTCACCGGTTCGTCAGTGACCGTCTCGGCAGTCGAACTCACCGCCGGCGGCGACAGCGACCGGAGCTGTGTGGTGTTCGCCGACGGATCTATCGACCGCTCTCCCTGTGGGACGGGGACGTGTGCGCGGTTGACGCTTCACCACGTCGACGGTGACCTCGCTGTTGGCGAGCGTGTCGAAGTGACCGGCCCGGTGGGGTCGGCGTTCGAGGGGTATATCAGCGAGACAAACGTCGACGACGGTGTCACCGTGACCAGCCCGGTCGTTTCGGGTACAGCGCATATCACGGGCGATCACACGTTTTACCGGGACGACGACGATACGCTCGGCAGTTTCACACTCACTTAATTTCAGGCCATGGAGGAGGACTTTTTTGGTAGGGGGTGCGTTTAGGCTCATATAGTGGCGTAGTTTCGATAATGATTCCGCCGATAGCGAACAACTTCGTCGCCGGGGAGACAGCCCCGGGGGCGCTCGACCACGTCGCTTCGCTCAACGACGACGGCGTCAAGGGCATCCTAAATCTGTTAGGCGAACACTACGACGAGCGCCAGCCCGCCAACGAGGACGCAGACCAGTACATCGAGTTAGTCAAAGAAATCGACAGGAGCGGCCTCGACTGCGCTATCTCGGTCAAGCCCTCGCAGATCGGCCTCGACGTTGGGGACGACGTGTTCGTCGAGAACCTCGAACGGATCGTTGCGGCGGGCGACGACCACGGCGTCTTCGTCTGGGTCGACATGGAGGATTACACGACGACCGATGTGACCCTCGACGCGTACGAACGACTCGTCACGGACCACGAGGGCGGCGTCGGCGTCTGTACACAGGCAAACCTCAAGCGGACGCCCGAGGACCTCGAACGGCTCGCTCCTCTTCCCGGGAAGGTCCGGCTGGTCAAGGGAGCCTACTCCGAGCCCAAAGAGGTCTCTTACAAGAAAAAAGAGCGCGTCAACGAAGCCTACCGCGACTGTCTCGAACTGATGTTCGAGGAGTTCGATGGCGGTATCGGCGTCGGTAGCCACGATCCGGCGATGATAGACTACGCGAAGGACCTCCACGACGAGTACGGCACTGACTACGAAGTGCAGATGCTAATGGGCGTCCGCGACGACGCCCAGCGCGACCTCGCCGCGGAGGGCGTCCCGATGTGGCAGTACATCCCCTACGGCGACAAGTGGTTCTCCTACTTCTACCGGCGCGTCCGTGAACGCAAAGAGAACGCGCTGTTCGCTGTTCGGGCCGTTCTGAGCTAACTTACTGGTCCGGGTCGAGTAGTTTCGCTTCTGCTTTCCGGAGGTGTTCGAGCAGCGTCGTCTTCGAAACGCCGAGTTTCGACGCGAGTTCGCGCGTCGAGATGCCCCGCGGCCACGCGTAGTAGTCCTCCTGTCTGGCGAGTTCGAACGCCTCGCGCTGGCTGTCCGAGAGTCTGTCCATCCGCCGGAGTTGCTGCGGATTGCCGCCGCCGGCGGACGTGATTCGAGTCACTTCGATATCGGCCGACTGTTCCTCGCGGATCTCGTCGAGGAGCGACTCGGCCTCGTCGCGGGAGTCCGGGAAAAACACCGGCCAGTGCTCGCGGCCGTGGCGGACGCGAACCGGGTCGTTGTGGATGAACCCCCGCGAGAGAAGGCTGTCGCTAATGGTGTTGTCCGGGTCGTACTCGACGAACAGCTCGCGGGTCGTGTTCCCCGGCGACGAGGACGTGCCAGTCGCGCCGTGGCGCTCGCGTAACTCCAGCACGGAGTCGGTCAGCGACGAATCACGGGTCGCGTCGATGAGATCCTCGACGTCGTTAATACTGTCTGCGTACGCCGTGAACAGGCCCTTCACGCTGCCGTTCTGGGTGTTGTACACGCCGTGAGCCAACAGGCCAGCCGCGGTCTGATCGGTGACTTCGAGGGTCCAGCAGTCAGGATGCCAGATGCTCAGGGTGAGCTGGAGTCCCCCGTGTTCTGATTGTGCTTCACTCATACTGGGCGCCCTCCGTATGAAGGGGTGCTAAAGACAGTCACGATATGGACGCAGATAAAGGTGCGGTTCATAAGGGGAACACCGACCATGGGAGATAATGCCGGATTGTAGATGATATATCAGGCTACGACCAGCCCCCTGACCATGGACGGTGGAACATATTGGTGGGGGACGCGTACAGTACCTACCATGAGTACAGACGACTCACGGCGACACTACATCGACGGTGAATGGACGACAGGCACCGGCGAGGAAACGTTCACAAGTCAGAACCCGGCTACCGGCGAGGCGCTCGCCTCGTTCCACCGCGGAACCGAGGCCGACGTCGACCGCGCGCTGGCCGCGGCAGAAGACGCCTACGACGAGTGGCGCTCGCTCTCGCACATCGACCGCGCAGAGTACCTCTGGGACATCTACCACGAGCTGCGTGACCGCCACGAGGAACTCGGCGAAATCGTCACCATGGAGTGTGGCAAGGAAATCAGCGAGGGGCTGGCCGACGTGACCGAGTCCTGGCACATGGTCGAGTGGGCCGCCGGCAACGCCCGCCACCCCCACGGCGACGTGGTACCGTCCGAGATCGCCAGCAAGGACGCCTATATGCGGCGCAAGCCGAAGGGGGTCGTCGGCTGTATCACCCCGTGGAACTTCCCGGTCGCAATCCCGTTCTGGCACCTCGCAGTGACGCTGGTCGAGGGCAACACCGTCGTCTGGAAGCCCGCCGAGCAGACCCCGTGGTGTGCCCACATCATCGCCGAGATGTTCGAGGACTCGGGCATCCCGGACGGCGTGTTCAACCTCGTGCAGGGCTACGGCGACGCCGGCAACGCCATCGTCGAGGACGACCGCGTCGAGACGGTCCTCTTTACGGGCAGCGCCGAAGTCGGCCACAAGATCGCCTCCAAGGTCGGCGGCGAACCCGGCAAGATCGCCGCCTGCGAGATGGGCGGAAAGAACGCCGTCATCGTCACGGAGGAAGCCGATCTCGATATCGCCGTCCACTCGGCCGTGATGTCCAGCTTCAAGACGACCGGCCAGCGCTGTGTCTCCTCGGAGCGGCTCATCGTCCACGAGGACCTCTATGACGAATTCAAGGAGCGGTTCGTCGACATCGCCGCGGACATCGCCGTCGGCGACCCGCTGGAGGAAGACACCTTCATGGGGCCGCTCATCGAGCGAGACCAGGTCGAGAAGTTCAAACGCTACAACGACCTCGCTCGCGAGGAGGGCGCGAACGTGCTCGTCGACCGCGCCGACCTCGGTGCCGAAGAGATTCCCGAGGGTCACGAGGAGGGCCACTGGGTCGGCCCGTTCGTCTACGAGATCGACTACGACGAGGACCTGCGCTGTATCAACGAGGAAGTGTTCGGCCCCCACGTCGCGCTGCTTGAGTACTCGGGTGACTTCGATCAGGCGCTGGAGATGCACAACAGCGTCGACTACGGCCTCGCCGGTGCCATCATCTCCGAGGACTACCGCCAGATCAACCAGTTCCGCGACGAAGCCGAAATCGGCCTCGCCTACGGCAACCTCCCGTGTATCGGCGCGGAGGTCCACCTGCCATTCGGCGGCGTCAAGAAGTCCGGCAACGGCCTCCCGAGCGGCCGCGAGGTCATCGAGGCCGTCACCGAGCGCACCGCCTGGACGCTGAACAACTCCAAGGACATCGAGATGGCACAGGGGCTGTCGGCGGACATCATCACCGATGAGTAAGTCCGTCCAGCCGCCGGAGATCGGCTCCATCTGCCCGCGCTGTCGCGGGGAGACGACGACGGCGAAAGGCATCGAAACCTGTACCGACTGCTCGTGGGTCGGCTGTCTCGGCGCTGACTGACGCGACGACATCGCTTTTCTACGGCCCCAGCGTCTGTCCCACACCGTCACGGGGGCCACGGACCGGGTTCTCGGTCCAACTTTTCCAAACCTTAAACCTCTCCCCGTCGAAGTACCGTCTATGAGCGACAACGACAGCAGAAAGAACCTGCGGATGCCGGAAGAGGACGAGGTGTTCGCCGTCGTCATGGACATGCTTGGCGCGAACCGCGTCAAGGTACGCTGTATGGACGGCGTCGAGCGCACAGCCCGGATTCCGGGCAAGATGCAAAAGCGGATCTGGATACGCGAAGACGACGTAGTCCTCGTCGAACCCTGGGACTGGCAAGACGAGAAAGCCGACATCACATGGCGCTATGAGAAACAGGACGCCGACCAACTGCGCGAGGAGGGGCACATCCAGGAGTAGCCTGACATGTATCTGGCCGCGGGCTCGACGGAGGCAAAAGCGTGACCGAGGGGCAGTTCGGCCTGCTCGATACGGACGACGTTGACTCACCGGGTGACGAATGGGAAGAGGTCGACGTCTCCGACACGGAAGCCGACCGCATCGCCCGCAAGCGGGACCGCGAGTTCAGCGAGTTCCGCGAGCGCATCAAGGACGCCGACCAGTTCAAGGTCGAGGCCAGCGTCTTCGACGACGCCACCTACGGCGCGCTGTACAAGCTCGTGCAGGACGGCCACATCGACGCCTTCGGTGGCCCAATCTCGACCGGAAAAGAGGCCAACGTCTACACCGCACTCTCTGGCGACAAGGAGGTCGCCGTCAAAGTGTACCGCATCAACGCCTCCGATTTCAAGGACATGCGGAGCTATCTCGACGGCGACCCCCGGTTCGAGGGCATCGGCTCGGACAAGAAGAAGGTCGTCACCGCGTGGGTCCGCAAGGAGTCGTCGAATCTCAAGCGCGCCCGACGAGCGGGCGTCCGCACGCCGGAGCCCATCGCCGTTGAGCGAAACGTCCTCGTGATGGAGTACCTCGGAACCGAAGAAGGCCGCAGCAAACGTCTCAGCGAGGTCCACATCGAGAACCCAGAGACGGCCTACGAGGTCGTCAAGGAGTACACCCGCCGGCTGTACGACGCTGGCCTCGTCCACGGCGACCTCTCGGAGTACAACATCGTCTTCCACGAGGGCCAACTGTACATCATCGACCTGGGCCAGGCGGTGACCATCCACCACCCCAACGCCGACGATTTCCTCGAACGGGACTGCCGCAACGTCGCGAACTTCTTCGCCAGACAGGGCGTCGACGCCACGCCCGAGGACCTGCTCGCGTACGTCCGGGAGTACGCGACACCGAAGGACAAGGACGACACCGCCCCGGGGAGCGACGACGACGCCGTCCCGCAGGGGACGCCAGCCGACCGTCGTGACGACGAGTAACCACCAGCGTTCTGTTCGCGTGATGTTTTTTGGGGGGTAGAATCTTATCGCAGCGGCGATATGTGAATTGTAGCCATTATCACCCATGGCACTGAGTTCCGGCAGACAAACCGCAGCACACTGCCGTTGTTACCCGCTTCCTCACAACCCGGTTTGACTGTGAAAACCACGGTACGTAAAATGTTAGAGGGCGTATATATACACATGGATGACCTGTCACAGTGCTACCCATGCTGTGTGAGTCGGCGCTGGCCTGTTCCAAGCAGGTGCGGCTGATGGACACCACCCCATCAGACAGCAGTTCGGATCAGCAGACCGCGAACAGCGACGCCTCGGTGTCTGAGCGCCTCATCGAGGGACTGTCCTCGCATGCGGTGTTCATGCTCGACGCTGATGGCACCATCACGACCTGGCCCGACCCGGCAGCGACGCTGTACGGCTACGACCGGGACGCGGCGGTCGGCCACCACGTCGACATGCTGTTTGCCGACCCCGAGGAGATGGAGACGACCGTCGAATCACTTCTGGCGGAGGCGGTGGACGAGCCCATCGAGACACAGCACTGGCACCGACAGGCTGACGGGTCGGTGTTCTGGGCGACACTCTCGCTCTCACCGCTCGAAGATGGGGAATCCGAAGGGTTCGTCGCAGTCAGCCAGGACACGACCGAGAAACACCAGTACGACAAGATGCTCGAACGCCAGAACGACCGGCTCAAGGAGTTCACGGATATCCTCGCCCACGACCTGCGGAGCCCACTCAGCGTCATCTCCTCACGGGTGCATCTGGCCCGCGAAACCGGTGACGAGGAACACCTCGACGCGCTCGAAGAGACGAGCGACAGGATGGCCCGCCTCGTCGATGACCTGCTCTCTGTCGCCAAG
This sequence comes from Haloarcula sp. CBA1115, assembly GCF_000827835.1. NCBI lineage: Archaea > Methanobacteriati > Methanobacteriota > Halobacteria > Halobacteriales > Haloarculaceae > Haloarcula > Haloarcula sp. CBA1115. The sequence continues at coordinate 1,394,014 of NZ_CP010529.1, forward strand.
CAGGGCAACGTCGTCACCGATCCGGAAACGACGAACGTCAAGGACGTCGTCGACACCGCCTGGGAGGGGGCCGGCGGAACCACCGAGCGAGCCACGCTCCACTACGACCACGTCGGCTCGGTGAGCGCCGACGCCGACCGCCTCATCGAACTGTTCGAGAACCTCTTTCAGAACAGTATCAGGCACGGCGACGGAGCCGTTATCGTCCGCGTCGGCCCGCTGGACCACGGCTTCTACGTCGAGGACGACGGCCCCGGCATCCCGGCAGACATCAAAGACGACGTGTTCGACCACGGCTTCACGACTGCCGAAGACGGCAGCGGCTACGGCCTCTCGATTGTCCGGACCATCGCGGGCGCACACGGTTGGGATATCCTCGTCACCGACAGCAACACGGGCGGCGCGCGGTTCGAAATTACCGGCGTCGAGTTCCTGGACTGAAATGGCTTCTGCCGGCGGACGGGCGCCCGGCATCTTACAGTCACGCGACTGCCGAAGTTTTAAACAGGCAGACCCTCCTACAGAGAGGTATACTTATGCAACACGTGAAGATTCCGCAGGACCGTATCGGTGTGTTGATCGGCGAGGGAGGTGAGACCATGCGCGAGATCGAGGAGCGCGCAGAGGTCCGGCTGGATATCGATTCCGAGGACGGCACGGTGAAAGTCGAGTCCGTCGGCGACCCCGTGACGGCGCTGAAAGGCCCCGACATCGTGAAGGCCATCGGCCGCGGGTTCGCGCCCGACGACGCGCTGGCGCTGCTTGAGGACGACATGATGATGTTCGAACTCATCGATATCGAGGCCGCCTCCCGCAACAAGAACGACTTCCGCCGCCAGAAGGGCCGCCTCATCGGTGAGGGCGGCCGGACGCGGGAACTCATGCAGGAACTTTCCGGCGCGGCCGTCGTCATCTACGGCTCGACGCTGGGCATCATCGGCGGCCCGGAGCAGGTCGACGCCGTCCGGGAGGCTGCCGAGATGATTCTGGACGGTGCACCGCATGGCTCCGTCTACTCGTTCCTCGAACGCAAGCACAACGAGATGAAACACAAAGGCCTCGAATACCACCAGTTCACCGGATAAGTCCGGCACCGGAGCTGTTTGTCTGGCGGTTGCGAGCCACGGCACCAGTATGAATGCACGCCGTCACTGCTGAATCCCGTCAGCCGCGCACCACACCGTTTTCCCGGGACACGCTCTACGAGACGGTATGCCGACTATCGCCGATACGCACATCGTCAACCGTGAGCGCGTCCAGCCGACCCACGCTAACAACTACAACAGTGCCCACGGGGGCATCGTGATGAAGTGGATGGACGAAATCGGGGCGATGTCGGCCATGCGGGCCGCCAGAGAGTCCTGCGTGACCGCGCAGATGTCTCGCGTCGACTTCGAGCGCCCGATACCCATCGGTGACACCGCACTCATCGAGTCATACGCCTACGCGACGGGCCGAACCAGCGTCCGGGTTCGCATCGAAGTCGCCCGCGAGGACCCCCACACGGGCGAAACGGAGGAGACGACGAGCGCCTACGCCACCTTCGTCGCCGTCGACGACGGCACGCCCACGCCTGTGCCCGAACTGACGGCCGAAAGCGAGGCATGCAAGCGACTACGGGAAACGGCGCTCGCAGAAGAACCGCAGCGGTAGCCGACAGGAACTGCCACTAGAGGGCGGTGTTAGCGGGATGGCTTCCGTGCGCCAGGCTCAATGTGACGGGCTCCGCGGCGTGTCGAAGTAATTGAGCATATCCAGCACCGCGCCCAGTATGAAGCTGATAACGGCGATGACCAGAACGAGCCCCGTAAGCAGTGTCGAAATCGGGGGGGTCAGCATGAACTGGAACGCGGCGATGAAGACGCAGGTGACCATCCCAACGACCAGCAGGAACGAGCCTGCGCTGGGGTCCTCACCGGTGAGAAACTCGAGCCCGGCGAGGAAGCCGGATGTCTGTGGCGAGTCCTCGGTGACATCTTCAGTCATTGCTCGGCCTCGGGCTGTGCCGTTTCCGCGGCCCGTTGAATGATCTGCACGAGGTGTGACACCCAGAGCCCGCCGGTGAATCCGAACAGCGCGGAGACGACGACGGCCTTCGTGAGGGGGCCAAGCGGGGCGGCCGCCGCTAGCAGGCAGAGTCCTCCGAAGAGGAGCATCAGTCCGTACTGGATTCGGGTGTCAAGGTCAAGGCGTGTGATGGTCTGGGCGAGGGTTGAGCGCATGTGTCGATGGTGGTGGCTGGTCGGACGGCTGGTTGTAACTCGATACCACGGCGGAATCCGGCGTCAGTTCCTGTTCAGTCAGCGCCCTCTCGGAGAAGCCGTTTGATTTCGCCGAGTCTGAGATACGCGGCGAGTCCGAGGATGGTCGCAGGCCAGAGACCGATGAACTGACCCCGCTGTTTGTCGCCGCGGACGTAGTAGAAGTACAGCGCCAGGGCAACGGACGCGACGGACGCCAGCGCGGCGGGCCCCATGGCGCGGCCGTTCTCGGCTTGCGATACCGCCTCTGCCGTCTCGTCGTGTGTGGTACCCACATGCAATGTTGGGCCTACAGCGGTATATCCCTTTGCAAGCAGTCAGCAGAACTGAAGGTTTCGGGATTCCACGCTTCGGTACAATTTCGGGCTTGCAACTGCCACTATTGCCTCACCTGATCACGGAGTCCGTCGCTCTGGACAGTTAATTCGTTGTAGAAAGCCTCTGCCGGAATGTGAACCGGAGCAGGACGGTCGCCCTCACGCTGGTCGGCGCTGCGACTGGCAGGGATTCAAATTCCGGATCCGGCGTTTCACGCGCTCCGGACCCATCGCTGGCGCTCTGGGTCAGTCGCTTGGAAAAAGCCTAGGCCGGAATTTGAATCCGGGGTCTCGTCCTTACCAAGGACGCGCTTTACCGCTAAGCTACCCAGGCACGCATCAATGTGTATCCGGCAATTGTCTAAAGTCGTTTCGATTCAGGGCCGGTGTGTCGATTAGTATCAGTGGTCGGCGGCGGCCTCGGTCCCGTCGCCGGATGGCTGTTCGGCCCCCGCGCGGGCCCGGAGCGCGTCGGCAACCTCCTCACCGAGCAATTTGGCGTTCGACGGGAGGCCGTCAACGGCCAGTTCAGTCGCGTACTCGCGGAGCGTCGGTGTGGGTCGGATGCCGGCGGCGGTGACGCCGGCGACCACGGCGAGTTCCAGAATGTCAGTTTCGAGCGCGGCGTCGAGACTGTCGTCGTTGGTCGTCTGACGGACTGTCTGGTCGTGGCCGAACGAACGGACGACGGAGACGGCGGCGTCGGCGGCCTCGGTCCTGGCGAGCAGGTAGAAGCCACGCGAGACGAGGATGTCCGCGATGAGGATATCCAGGTCGGCCGCGTCGCGGTCGCCGTTGACCCAAGGGTCGTCGTGGGCCAGTTGGCGAGTGAGCGAAAGTCCCTCGTAGATGAGTTGAACGCCGGCGGCTCGGTCGGCGACGCCGTCGGCCAGGTCGACCGGTGGGTCGCTGGTTGCGCCCGCGCTGACGAGCGCCAGGACGCCGGGCGCAAGCGACGCGTCGTCCAGGCGAGCGGCGATCCGCTCGTGAAGCCGGTCAGGCTCGACATCGTCGACTGCCGCCAACGCCGCTCGGCGAACTGCCGCCACTTCCTCCATTATGAGGGTCTAGCGACGGGAAGGGCAAAGACCTTTGGAAACCGCAGAGTCACAGCAGGCATGGTACAGACCACGAGCGGCGATGGTATCCGGACCCTGACGCTCGACCGGCCCGACCAGCGCAACGCGCTCACCAGCACGGCGCTACGTGACCTCGAAACAGCAGTCGAGTCAGCGACCGAGCCAGTGCTGTATCTCCACGGCGCTGGCGAGGCGTTCTGCGCCGGCGCGGACCTCGACGAGGTCAAGGCCCTCGATTCGGAGAGCGCCGAGGCGTTCGCGGCGCTGGGCCAGCGAGTCGCCCAGACACTCGAATCCTACGAGGGGGCCGTCGTCGCCGGTATCGACGGCGCGGCGCGGGGCGGCGGCGTCGAACTGGCGCTGGCCTGCGATATCCGGGTGGCGACGCCCGGCGCAACGCTGGCCGAAACCGGGGTCAAACTCGGCCTGTTCGGAGCCTGGGGCGGGACGGCGCGGCTCCCCGACATCGTCGGGACCGGCGACGCGCTGGATATCGCGCTCTCTGGCCGAACGCTTGACGCCGATACGGCCCTGCAGATGGGGCTTGTCTCGCGGGTCACTGCGGAGCCTCGGGCTGTCGCTGAAGAGATAGCAGCCGTCGACGCGGACGCGCTTCGAGTGCTGAAAGCACGGATGCGAGACGATGCAGACAGGGAAACACAGGAGCGCCGCGAGCAGCAGGCCTTCGCCGACCTCAACGCGAAGACTGAGTAGGAAAGGGTACAAGACGACGCCTCGCATACGGACCGCCAATGGTCGACTGTGAGTACTGCGGGGAATCGTTCGACGGCGACGACGCCTACCTTGACCATCTCGCCGACGCCCACGACGGCGAACTGGGCGCGATTGATCGACGGCGCGTCGAAGAGCATACCGGTGGCGAAGAGGGGAACGCCCTCCCGGTCGGGCCGATTGTTATCGGCGTCGTCGTCGTGCTCGCTATCGGACTCACAGTGTACGCGACCCAGCTGAGTGGTGGCGACGGCGGCAGCGACGCGGACCTCGTCGGGACGGCGGGCGCACAGCCGCTGTCGGCAGTCGAGGCCTCCGGGGTCGAAGCGTCGTCACTGGACGACACCGGCGACAGCGACCGACTGGCCGGCGTCAAGCAGTTCCCGGACAGAGGGACCACCCACGTCGAAGAAGGCAGTGCTATCGACTACCAGCGGGTCCCGCCACTCTCCGGGACGCACTACGCTTCGACAGTCGATGCAGGCTTCTACGAGGCGACGCCGCTGCTCGGTTCGCTCGTCCACACGCTCGAACACGGCGCGGTCATCGTCTACTACGACCCCGATGCAATTTCCCCAGAAGCCAGAGAGAGCCTTCGGGAGTTCTCCAGCACCCACACCGGCACCTGGCGGAGCGTCGTCGCCGTCCCGAACCCCAACGATGACCCGCGGGCGACCTACGTCGTGACGGCGTGGCGGCACGAGCTAACGCTGGACAGCTACGACGCCGACACCGTCCACGCGTTCCTCTCGGAGTATCTGGGCCGCGGGCCGGAGAACCCGGTCCGCTGACGGCTAACTCGAAGGAACAGGCCTCAGTACAGCGGGTCCGCACCCGGCGGCATCGCTCGCTTGTGGGCGCTCGATTCGTACATTTCTCGGACAGTCTCGACAACATCCAGCGGGACACCGAGCCGGTCGGCCGTCGCAGCCGCCGGGACGCCGCCGTCGATATGCAGGGCGAGGATAGAGTCGAGCGTGTCGTAGTCCATCCCCATCTCGTCGGCGTCGGTCTGGCCGGCCCACATCTCGGCGCTGGCGGTCTTTTCCGCGAGGTCGTCGGGGACGCCGACGTGTTTCGCCAGCTGTCGGACCTGCTGTTTGTACAGCGCCGCGATGGGATGGCAGTCGACCGCGCCGTCGCCGTACTTCGTGTAGTAGCCGACCAGTGCTTCGCTCCGGTTCCCGGTGCCTAGGACCAGCGCCTGCTCGTGGTTGCCGACGAGATAGTTCAGCACCGCCCGACAGCGAACCCGGAGATTGCCGACGGCGAGCTGGTCGCCCTCGGCGTCGGGATAGGCGTCGAGGAATGCGTCGACCAGCGGGTTGATTTCGATAACGTCGTACTCGATGCCGAGCAGGTCGTTGGCCACGCGCTCGGCGTCACTCATGTTGTCCGCGCGGTTGACCTCGCTGGGCATCACGAGGCCGTGGACAGCGTCGCGGCCAAGCGCCTCGACAGCCAGGTGTGAGACGAGTGTGCTGTCGATGCCGCCAGAGAGCCCCAGCACCACGGTGTCGACACCGGCAGCGTCGACCTGGTCCTCGATGAACGACGTGATATGGTCGCGGTGGGCGTCCAGTTCAGCCTCGGAGAACGTCAGGTCGATCGGGTCGTTGGCCCGTACGACGGAGTCCGCTGTTGCCATATCTACTAGTTGGCCGGGCGGAACTAATACCCATCCATCGGCGCGATATTTTCGGACGACCGTCCAGTCGAAACGCTACGTTCAAGTGCGGTCGCTGTTGACAGTTCGATACGGGGTTCGCAGGTCCGACCGACCTGCAGTCTACCGAAGTGCGCCGGTGGTGAGCAAATCCGACGGATTTGCGAGCCTCGGCGCGCGAGTGACCGTAGTGAACGATGCGCGCCGGTGTAATGCGGTTCCAAGGGAACCGCAATGCTCGGCGCGAGTGCAACGAGCGCCGGTGGTCCAGTGGTAGGACATTGCCTTCCCAAGGCAATAGCCCGGGTTCAATTCCCGGCCGGCGCATTTTGCTGCGAGCAAGTCGCGAGCAGCAAATGCAGTCCACGGGAATTGAATCACGCGAGGCGAACGGAGTGAGTCTCGCAATCGGGTTCAATTCCCGGCCGGCGCACTCCCTGCGGTCGTTTGCCGCCCGATGTTCGCGAACGCGTCGCGTTCGCTCACTCCCGGCCGGCGGGTTTTGCTGCGAGCAATCCATGAACTCCAACCACAGCCGGAGATCGAGCCACGCAAAAAGCGTGCAGTTCGAACTCCGCAGGTAGTAGCGACACGATTCTAGGTACGTAGAATGAACGGTTATATGAGGATAATATGTAGTATGTTAACGTATGCCTCGACCAGCCACTCGGCCCCACAATCCCCTACTGGAATGTAAGAAATGCCACGAGCCGGTAATCAAAACAGCCGACGAGGAGTTCGAGTGCGTGGAATGCGGTTGGCGGCCAACTGCGGACAGTCTGCTCTCGTAAGCCAGATCGGGGGCGACCGGTGCTATTGGGCCAGTCACTGTTGTATTTCGGCCGAGAGAAGAGGCACCGACCGCGCCGTTACTCACTATTGGTACCAGCGGATAGCGTGAGCCCGCGGACCGCGGGATACTTGTCGGGGCCGGGCATACCCAGTGCCAACAGATGGACGCGCCGCTGTGGACGGAGACACACGCCCCGGAGTTGTCGGATATCCGCCAGCCGAAGGCCCGCGAACACCTGCAAGGAGCCATCGAGGAGCCGATGAACCTCCTAGTCCACGGGCCGAAAGGGAGCGGGAAGACGGCCGCTGTCCGAGCCTTTGCCCGGGAGGTCCACGAGAACCCCGACGCGGACTTCACGGAACTCAACATGGCGGACGTGTTCGACATGACGAAAAAGGAGGTCTCGAACGACCCGCGGTTCGCGTCGTTCATCGACAGCAAGCGCCGCCGCGAATCCTCGAAGGCCGACCTCATCAACCACGTCCTCAAGGAGTCCGCCAGCTACTCGCCGGTGTCGGGCAGCTACAAAACCATCCTGCTCGACAACGCTGAGGGGATGCGCGAGGACTTCCAGCAGGCGCTCCGTCGGGTGATGGAGCAGTACTACGAGGCGACGCAGTTCGTCATCGCGACGCGCCAGCCCTCGGCCGTTATCCCGCCGATCCGCTCGCGGTGTTTCCCGGTCGTGATGCGCGAACCGACTCACGAGGAGACGGCGTCCGTGCTGGAGGACATCGTCACCGCGGAGGGCGTCGACCACGACGACGACGGCATCGAGTACGTCGCCGGCTACGCTGAGGGGGACCTCCGAACAGCAGTGCTGGCCGCCCAGACGACCGCCGAAGCCGAAGGCGAGGTGACGATGGACGCCGCCTTCGAGACGCTGAACGCCGTCGAAGCCGACGACCAGGTCGAGCAGATGATCGACGCGGCCGAAGACGGGCGCTTTACCGACGCGCGGTCGACGCTCGACGACCTGCTCGTCGACGAGGGGTATGGCGCGTCCGACATCCTCGACGACATACTGGCGGTGGCCCGGTCACGCTACTCCGGCGATCGACTGGCCGAAATTCACACCATGGCCGGGGAGACGGATATGGCGCTCGTGGACGCGGCCAACGAGCGAATCCATCTCTCACACCTCCTCGCACAGCTGGGCGAGCGGTAGGGAACAGCTGCCGGCCGATAATGCTCTGGGGCGCTGTACGGGACACAGCCGGCCGCTACTGTACGTTCCCGCGCCTCTTGCCGAACCGCGATACGGCGCGGTGACATGGAATCGCGGACGCTCAGCCGCCGAGGCGGCGTCAACCGCTTCGAAATCCTTTTACGCGCTTCGGCGGGTAGATACGGACAACGAACCATGGATATCGACATCATCGAAGAAGACGAGAATCCCATGTTGCACCGCACGGACGTCCGGTTCGAGGTCGTCCACGACGAAGCCACCCCCTCCCGTCTCTCTGTCCGCGACTCTCTTGCGGCCACGCTGAACAAGGATGCCGAAGAAGTCGTCATCCACAAGCTCGACACCAAGTTCGGCATGCGGAAGACGGTCGGCTACGCGAAGGTCTACGACAACCCCGAGTACGCTCGCGACGTCGAGCAGGACCACATGCTCGAACGCAACAAGATCGTCGCCGACGGCGAAGAGGAAGCGGAGGAAGCATAGATGCCACACAACGAGTACTACAGCGACGACGGCGAACTCGACCGCGAGACCTGTCCCCGGTGCGGTGACACCGTCCTCGCCGAGCACGAGGACCGCCAGCACTGCGGCAAGTGCGGCTACACCGAGTGGAAGTAAGGCCGCCCGATGCGTATTCTGGGTATCGAAGGTACCGCCTGGGCAGCCAGTGCTTCGGTGTTCGAGACGCCGGACCCAGCGCAGGTAACTGACGACGACCACGTTTTCATCGAGACGGACGCATACGCGCCAGACAGCGGCGGCATCCACCCGCGCGAGGCCGCCGAGCACATGGGCGAAGCCATCCCGACCGTCGTCGAGACGGTCATCGGACATGCACACGAGCGGGCGGCCGCTGGCGGTACGAACGGGGACGGAGACGACAGCGCGCCGATTGACGCCGTCGCCTTCGCTCGTGGCCCGGGACTCGGCCCCTGTCTTCGCATCGTCGCCACAGCCGCTCGGGCGGTCGCCCAACGGTTCGACGTGCCGCTGGTGGGCGTGAACCACATGGTCGCCCACCTCGAAGTGGGCCGCCATCGCTCGGGCTTCGATTCGCCGGTGTGTCTGAACGCCTCCGGCGCGAACGCCCACATCCTGGGCTACCGCAACGGCCGGTACCGCGTGCTGGGCGAGACGATGGACACCGGCGTCGGTAACGCTATCGACAAGTTCACCCGCCACATCGGCTGGTCCCATCCCGGCGGACCGAAGGTCGAACAGCACGCCCGCGACGGCGAGTACCACGAACTGCCCTACGTCGTCAAGGGGATGGACTTCTCGTTCTCGGGCATCATGAGCGCCGCCAAGCAGGCCGTCGACGACGGCGTTCCGGTCGACGATGTCTGCTGCGGGATGGAGGAGACCATCTTCGCGATGCTGACGGAAGTCTCCGAGCGGGCGCTGTCGCTGACCGGCGCTGACGAGCTGGTGCTTGGCGGCGGCGTCGGCCAGAACGACCGTCTCCAGCGGATGCTCGGCGAGATGTGCGAGCAACGCGGCGCAACGTTTTACGCCCCCGAAAATCGCTTCCTGCGGGACAACGCGGGGATGATAGCCATACTCGGCGCGAAGATGTACGCGGCCGGCGACACCATCGCTATCGAAGACTCACAGATTGACTCGAACTTCCGGCCCGACGAGGTGGCCGTCACCTGGCGCGGGACCGAAGAGTCGGTGGACAGCTATCGGGCGGCAGACGACGAAGTCCAGGGCGCTGAGGCGACCGTCCGCTTCGACGGGGACCGCGTCGTCAAGGAGCGCGTGCCCCGGAGCTACCGCCATCCGACGCTCGACGAGCGCCTGCGAATCGAACGCACCAGACAGGAGGCCCGACTCACCAGCGAAGCCCGGCGCAACGGCGTCCCGACGCCGCTTGTCCGTGACGTGGACCCGCAGGAATCTCGTATCGTTTTCCAGCGCGTGGGCGATGCTGACCTGCGCGAGGGGCTGTCCGAGTCACGCGTTACAGACGTGGGCCGATGGCTCGCTCGCATCCACGACGCCGGCTTCGTCCACGGAGACCCGACGACGCGAAACGTCCGGGTCGGTGGTCGTGACGAACAGGCGGACCAGACGTTCCTGATCGACTTCGGCCTCGGCTACTACACGCAGGAGGCCGAGGACCACGCGATGGACCTCCACGTCCTCGCCCAGTCGCTCGCCGGGACCGCGGACGATCCCGAGACGCTGCTGTCGGCTGCCGAGGACGCCTACCGGACCGAGAGCGACCACGCCGACACGGTGTTCGCCAGCCTCGACGACATCGAGGGTCGGGGCCGGTATCAGTAGGATAGGAACCAAGGGCGGTGCTGAGTTGCGGTCGGCGGAGCAAGCATACCGCGGCCTTCGGCCGCGGTTTCACGCGAATCGCTCCGCGATTCGCGCCTTTTTCGCCCACGTTCACAAGAGCGAAGCTCTTGTGCAGCCCATCAGAAGTCTCCGACTTCTGAGGACGTTTTTGGACCGGGGTTGAGCGCTCGCCGGGAGCGAGCGCGATGCCCCCGTCGAAAAAGGTGGTGGACAAATGGTTTAACCTCGGCCCGAATAGGAATCGGTATGGCAGAAAAACCCCAGTCGGGAACGTTGTTCGGCGTGCCGTACAACTTCGAACGACCGAGCCTCAAGCGGTTGGTGTCGGCCTATTGGAAGCCGGGCGATGACATGCTGGTGGAGAAGCCGTTCGGCATCGGCTACACGCTGAACCTGGCGAACTGGCGCTCGTGGGTCGTGCTGGCGGTCGCCGGCGTGATGCTGTATCTCGAACGCGGCGGCAGCAGCGAGGAGTTCGAATCCGAGAGCGAGGACGAACCGGTCGAAGTCGTCGTCGACTGAGACGGATTGGTTGGGCGGTTGCGGAGTTTCGACGGCTCTTTTATCGCCGGTCGCTGTGTGCCGGTATGCTCAATTTTGTCACGACCAACCCCGGGAAGGTCCGGGAGGCGACCGAGTATCTCGACGACGAGGTCGAACAGTTCGACTTCGATTACCCGGAAGTCCAGGCAGACGACCTGAAAACGGTCGCGGCCGAGGGGGCGCGGGCGGCCTACCGAGCGGCTGACGGACCGGTCATCGTCGACGACGCAGGACTGTTCATCGACGCCTTCGACGGGTTCCCCGGGCCGTACTCCTCCTACGTCGAGGACACCGTCGGCGTAGAGCGCGTCTGGCGCATGACCGAGCCGGAGGACGACCGCGGCGCGGCGTTCAAGACGGTCATCGCCTACTGCGACGGCGAAGGGTTCGAGGCGACGCCTGATCCGGGCGGGATCGACCGCGAGGACCGGCGCGGACAGGACCTAGCGGCCGACGACCGCGGCGCGGCGACGACGGACGAACAGGTCCACGACGGGAGCGCGGGGAGGAGCAGCGAGACAGTCCCGGTAAAGCTGTTCGAGGGGCGCGTGAACGGTGAAATCGTCGCGCCGCGCGGCGAGGGCGGGTTCGGCTTCGACCCGATCTTCGAGCACGACGGAACGACGTTCGCGGAGATGAGCACCGAGCAGAAGAACGCGATCTCCCACCGCGGGCGGGCGTTGTCGAAGTTCGCGGAGTGGTACGGTGAGCGGTAGCGAACCGTCCGTCGAGGGATGGGGCCCATCCCTCGGAAGTTCCAGCGACGAGGGACCGACGGCGCTGGAACCCGAAGCGACACCGGTCGCGGAGTGGTACGGTGAGCGGTAGCGACGTGCCGGTCGTCGGGACCGGCGGCACCGCCCTGATAACCGGTGCGTCGGCGGGCATCGGCAAATCGCTGGCACAGGAGTTCGCCGCACGCGGGCACGACGTGGTGCTGGTCGCCCGGAGCGAGCGGAAACTGGAGCGGCTGGCCGCGGCCCTCGAAACGAGGGGCGTCACGGCGACACCGATTGTAATGGACCTCGACCACGCGGCGGCCGCCGAAGCCCTGTACGAGGAGGTGCTGGACCGCGAGCTGGACATCGGTGTCCTCGTCAACAACGTCGGCGTGGGGACCTACGGCCCGTTCGCGGAAAGCGATCTCGACGCCGAGCGGACGCAGTTGCGGCTGAACGTCATGCTCCCGGTCGAACTGACGCGGCTATTCCTCGACGAGTTCGACGACGGCGGCGCGGTTATCAACGTGGGTTCAGTCGCCGGGTTCCAGCCGGGACCGAATCTCGCTGGCTACTACGCGAGCAAAGCGTACATCAACAGCTTCAGCGAGGCGTTGGCCGAGGAACTCCGTGAGACTCCGGTCGATGTGACGGTCGTCTGTCCCGGCCCGGTCGACACAGAGTTTCAGGAACGAGCCGGGATGGCGGACTCGATGGTTGGGTCTGTCGCCTCGAATACGCCCGAAGCAGTCGCGACGGCGGCCTACGAAGGAGCCGCCGCTGGCGAGACTGTCGTCATTCCGCGGCGGTCGATGCGGCTTATCGACCGGCTGGTCAGGGTGACGCCGCGCTGTGTCGTCCGGCGCGTTGCAGCGCTGGTCAATCGAGGCCGGTAGAGAATCAAGTACGAGAACGCTATCGGCCCTGGGCTTGTGTCGCTTATTACCGGGCCTACGTCCACTGATTTCTTTTCAATATCCGAGAATTAGACTGGAACATTATTAAACACTGTAAGAAAAGGGTGCGTATGCTCACAGACCCCGTCGGACAGTACAAAGCGGTGATACGCGAATCACTGGACCTCTTCGGCGTCTCCGGCTCCGTCGAGCGGAAGGTGCTCGCGGCCGTCGGTCTACAGTTTGCCGCCTCGGTCGCGCTGGCAGTCGTCTCTCTCGTCGCCAGCGGGACCGTCCGGTTCGTCGTCACCGGTGTATTGCTCGCTGGCGCTATCGTCGCGTTCGCCAACACGGTGTTCATCACCCGCGAGGACTTCGTCGAGCCAATCACAGCCATGGCCGCGGGTGCGGACCACATCGCGTCCGGCGAGCTCGACGTGGAACTGCCCGAGAGCGAGCGGGACGACGAGGTCGCCGAACTGCTCTCGTCGTTTCGGTCGATGCAATCCTACCTTCTGACGGTGTCCCGACAGGCCGACGCGCTCTCCCGACAGGAGTTCGACGCCGACGTCCTCGACGAGGATGTCCCCGGAGCTTTCGGAGAGTCGCTGGAGAAGATGGCCGCCAGTATGGACGACTACACCACCGAACTCAAGACGATGACCAGCGACCTCGAACGGCGCTCCCAGGCGTTGAACGACCTCGTCGTCGCCTTCGGTGACGCCGCCGAACGGGCGAAAGACGGGGACCTGACGGCCACTATCGACGAGGACTTCGAGGCCGACGACGAACAGTTCGACGCCGTTGTCCAGAACTACAACGACCTCGTGACGACGCTGGGGGAGACGGTTGCCACCGTCGCCGCGTTCGCAGAGGACGTCGACGAGACGAGCGATCACGTCACCCGGAGCGTCGAAGAGATCGACGATGCGAGCGACGAGATTTCCCGGTCGGTTCAGGAGATCTCGGCGGGAGCCAGTCAGCAGGCGTCGCGCCACGACGACGTCGCCTCGGAGATGAACAGGCTGTCTGCCACCGTCGAAGAGATCGCCGCGACCGCCGAAAGCGCCGCCGGGACCGCCGAGCAGGCGACACAGCGAGGCCGAGAGGGGCGCGCGGACGCCGAGCAAGCTATCGATGAACTCGACGAAATGGAGGCCCGTATCGACGACATCGCCGTTGCGGTCGAGAGTCTGGTCGACCAGATCAGCGAGATTGACGACATCGTCGAGGTCATCACGGACATCGCCGAGCAGACCAATATGCTCGCGCTGAACGCCTCCATCGAGGCGGCCCGCGCGGACGGAAGCGGTGACGGGTTCGCCGTCGTCGCCGACGAGGTGAAGACGCTCGCCGAAGAGACCCGTGACGCTGCAACGGACGTATCGGACCGCATCGAGGCGGTCCAGCACGAGGCCAGCGAAACCGTCAGCGACGTGGAAGCGACGAACCAGCAGGTGACCGACAGCGCCGCAACCATCGAGTCGGCGCTCCGGGACTTCGAGGACATCGTCGACGTGCTCGGCGAGGTCAACGATTCGATTCAGGAGATATCAGGAGCTACCTCCGAACAGGCAGAGACCACGCAGGAGGTCGTCGATATGGTCGACGAAGTCGCGACAGTGAGCGAGCAGACCAACGAGGAGTCCGAGGCTGTCGCCGCCGCGACCGAGGAACAGACCGCGACGATTACCGAAGTGACCACCGAGGTACAGGAGATGGCGGCCCAGACCGACGAGTTGCGTGAGGTGCTTGCAGAATTCGACGTTGCCGAGGACGCAGCCGGGCCGTCGGGAGCAGGCGCCACAACCACCGTAACGACGGCTGACGACTAAGCAGCGAAATTACCGGCTACGCGCGTGGGTCACGGTCCGGACCGGGATACTCGCCGTCCTCGACGACTGGGTATAGTGACTCCGGGTCGAACAGGCGCGCGAAGGCGTCCGGTGGTCTGACACTCAGGGACAGATGACGGTTGAGCGACGCGCTGGTCCGGGCGCTCCGCAGGTCGTCATCGTAGGAGAGGAGGTGCTGTGCGCCGCCCCGATAGGCCGATGCCAGCGCGGGCTGGTCGCCGACCGGGTGCTCGACGATGTCACAGTCGGGTTCGATCCGCGCCCGCCAATCGGCCGCCAGGTCGTCGTCGGCGAGGTCGGCGATAACGGCAGCGGCATCGTCTAGCAGGTGGTCACTCGCGACGAGCGTGACCCACGAGTGCCGGCGGATGTGGTCGATAGCGGCACGGGCATCGCTGTCTGGTCCACACAGCAGATCGGCGGCGAGGACGTCGGCGTCGGCGACGACACGCGCCGGCGACGGCTCACGCATCGTCGTCCTCCGCCCGGTGCTCGTCGAGGGCCACACGGACAGCGTCGACCGTGGTCTGGTGGTCCGCCGCACGTTCGAACAACGTCGCCCAGGTCATAGCAGGAAGCAGTAGCTGAACGGGCAAAAAGCCGTGCCGTCTGTCGTCCGTCGGCCGCCTGTCTGACGGGCATTTATGTCTACCGGTAGCATTCCACCCGGTACGGGCGCGCTTCCACGGCTCCAGTGGATGTCGGTGCCACTGTGTGCCATCCTATCCTCCCCAGGCGCGCCCGGACACCGCGATCCTCCCTTTCATATTCTACTCCCCCCGGCTTTCGCCGAAGACGGCGATCACTATTGACCTGAAAAGATACGACAAAGCGGGATGGGGTCCGGAATCTCAGGCTGACGCGTCGCCCCGGAGCGTTGCTCGAATGTCGTCCAGCCCGCCGGGATCAGCCATGATCGCGACACTGTCGCCGGGTTCGATTTCCGTCTGTGGGAGCGGAATCGTCATCGGTTCGTGGTCTTTGCCGTGTGCGTAGATGTGTGCGTCTCCTGGTAGTTCCACCTCGACGACCCGTTTCCCGACGAACGGCGAGTCGTCGGGAATGCGGATACTCGCGACCGAGAGCTGTTCGGTCAGGTCTGCGAGGACGTTGAAGTCACCGCCCAGCAGTGCCGTCTTCGCGCCGGCCGCGCCCAGTCGCTCGGGGTAGATTATCTCATCCACGTCAGCAGCGTACTTTTCGTAGATCTCCTCGCGGTAGTCGGCGTCGATCCGCAGAACGGTCCGACAGCCGAACTCCTTGCCGATCATACAGGCGGTGAAGTTCGTGTTCAGGTCGCCCGTGAGGCCGCCGATAGCGTCCGCGGTTTCGATGCCGGCATCGATGAGGACGCTCTCCTCGTTGCCGTCACCCTGAATCGTCTCGAACCCGGTCTCCGAGGCCCGTTCGACTTTCACAGGGTCGTTGTCGACGATAACAACCTCGTGACCCTCGCTCTGCAGAATCCGTGCGGTCCGGATGCCGACGCGGCCATAGCCAACGATAACGAACTTCATGGACTACGGTACGACGGCCACCATTAAAAATGTGAACGGGTGACAGGGTGGCGCGCGTTAGCCTTCTGTCGTCGCGGCTTCTTCGGTCGCGTTGTCCGTTTCGTCGGTCTCAGTACCTTCGTCAGTTGCTTCAGTTTCGTCTTCGGTCTCGTCTGCTGGCGGCTCTTCAGTCTCGTCTACTGGCGGCTCTTCAGTCTCGTCTACTGGCGGCTCTTCCGTTTCGCCTTCGGTCGGCTCCTCAGTCTCGTTCGCGGGCGGCTCTTCCGTTTCGCCTTCGGTCGGTTCTTCAGTTTCGTCCGCTGGTGGTTCTTCGGTTTCGTTCGCGGGCGGCTCCTCGGTTTCGTCCGCTGGTGGTTCTTCGGTTTCGTTCTCAGCCGGTTCTTCAGTTTCGTTCGCTGGCGGCTCTTCAGTTTCGTTCGCGGGCGGCTCCTCGGTCTCGTTCACGGGCGGCTCTTCAGTTTCGTTCGCCGGCGGCTCTTCAGTCTCGTTCGCCGGCGGCTCTTCAGTCTCGTCTTCAGTCGGCTCTTCGGGCACATCGACGGCCGAGTCGATAGTGATCTCGGCGAACGCACCGTCGTCGCGCGTGAAGACGCTATGAGTGTACGTATCCGGCTCGACGCCGGTCGTGTCAACGGTGAACGTCACGTCAGTGGATTCGTTCGCGTCGAGGGTCACAGACTCGGAGGCCAGCGGCTGGCCACCCAGTCGGAACTCGACGGCCTGTGTCGTGTTGAAGTCGTTCGGGTTGGCGACGGACGCGTCGACAGTGATGTTGTCACCGGCGGTAGCGGTCGTCGGTGCGTCGAGGCTCTCCAGGGTGAACGATTCAGAGACGGTAACTGGAGCGACCTGCCCGTCGTCGCTGGTGAAGACACCGTGGCGGTAGTCACCGGGCGCGACGCCGGTTGTGTCCGCGGAGAACTGGACTGTGGTGGTCTCGTTGGGCTCAAGCGTGACGAGCGTCCGGTCGACGACAGCCCCGTCGAACCGGAACGCCACGGATTCAGTCACTGTAGTGTTCTCGTTGTTCGTGACCGTCGCGGCCACGTCAGCAGTCGAGTTCGGTGCGACGCTCTCCGGGGCAGTCAGGGAATCGACTGCGACACCTGTGTTCCCGGCTTGTTCTGACGGCGATGCCTGTTGCGCTGTCACGCCCGGTACAGCCCCGACCTGTGCGGTGAGGCCGCCGACGACGAGTAGCGCAGCGAAAACGGCGAGTGTGCGTGTGCGTATCATGATGCGGTTCTGCGGTGATCGGAAGGCAATGCGAACGATGCAACGGGTGAGGGACACATAAACTGGCGAGACAGTTCAATAGGACATAATAACCTGCTAAGCCGTCATCTGTTACTGCCGGCTCGGGAAAGTGAGACTGAGCGACACTTACTCAGTGTTAAATTGTTTTGCTGGTGGTTAAGGTCTCGACGGAGAAGCGCGCGAGACAGTGTGTGACGCCGGAAAGCAGCCGCCATTACCGGTCAGTAGAAACAGCCATGTCACATCCCGACACACAAACGAGCGGCGCAGTGACAAGACGAAGAGTGCTACCGCTCCTGTGACGACACCCTTTCGACACCGGTTTACCCGTCGACAGTAGAGGATTCGATGACTATGCGCGTGACGTTTCTCGGGACGAGTGGGGCCGTGCCGACGACCCAGCGCAACACGAGCAGCATCTTCGTCAATCGCGACGGCGACTACCTGCTCTTCGACTGCGGCGAGGGCACACAGCGGCAGATGATGCGCTACGGCACCGGCTTCGCTATCGACCACCTGTTCGTCACGCATCTCCACGGCGACCACGTCCTCGGGATTCCGGGGCTGCTCCAGACGTGGGACTTCAACGAACGCGAGCGCGCCATCGCCATCCACACGCCGGCGGGCACGCGCGGGAACATCAAACAGCTCATCCAGGCCAACGGGACGACACCCTCGTTTCCCGTCCGCATCAACGAGGTGTCGGCCGGAGACGTAGTCCTCGACCGGTCGGAGTACGAGATTCGGGCAATCGAGACAGCCCACCGCTGTGCTAGCGTCGGCTACGTCCTCGATGAGGACGACCGGAAGGGGAAGTTCGACCGGGAGAAAGCCGAAGCGGAGTTCGGTATCCCGCCAGGGCCGAAGTACTCCAAGCTCCACCGCGGCGAACCCGTCGAACACGAGGGCGAGACCATCCAGCCGGAGGCCGTCGTCGGGCCGCCCCGTCCCGGTCGTCGGTTCGTCTACACCGGCGACACGCTCCCCACCGAGAGCGTCATCGAGGCGAGCGAGGGCGCGGACCTGCTCGTCCACGACGCCACCTTCGCGGAGGACCGGAAAGAACGGGCGAAGGCGACGGCCCACTCCACTGCCCGGGAAGCCGCCGACGTGGCGCGACAGGCTGGGGCGTCGACGCTGGCGCTGACGCACATCTCGACGCGCTACGCCGCGAGCACCGACCAGTTAGTCGACGAAGCCCGCGACGCGTTCGACGGTGAGGTCGTGCTCGCGGAAGACGGGATGGAGCGACGTGTCGAGTTCCCGGACGCGGACGAGTACTGATGAGATAGTGCAGCATTTATTCGTTGAAGCAATAACGGAGCCATGACACACCGATTAGTCCACGTCGGTCTGGGCGGCCAGGGCTCTACCTGGGCGACAGACGCGATTCCGCCGAACGTTCACGACGACCGAATCGAGGTCGTCGCCGCGGTCGACACCGACCCGGAACGGCACAAGGTAGCCGAACGGGAACTCGGGCTGTCGCCCGAGGAGTGTTACACCGACCTCGAAACCGCGCTCTCGGAGCGGCCGGCCGACATCTGTTCTATCGTGACGCCGCCGTCGACCCACGAGGCCGTAGTGGAGACGGCGCTCGCCCACGACCTGCACATCATCTCGGAAAAACCGATCGCCCACACGCTAGAGGCGTCGGTTCGGGTCGCCGAGAAGGTCGATAAGGCCGGCAAGAAGATGGGGATCACGATGAGCCACCGGTTCGACCGGGACAAGACGACGTTCCGCCGGGCCGTTGAGGAGGCCGGCGACATCGATTATCTGACGGCTCGGTACACGGGCAACGTCCGCGAGCGAGGTTTCTACGCCGACTACGTCTACGAAATGGAGAACATGCTCCTGCTCGACGGCGCAATCCACCACCTCGACATCCTCGCGTCGCTGGCCGATTCGCCCTGCGAGCGGGTGTACGCCGAGACGTGGACGCCCGAGGAGGCCGACTACGACGGTGACTGCAGCGGCCTCGTGACGCTGCATTTCGCCGACGGGACCCGTGCACAGTACGAGGGCAGTTACGCCAACGCGACGACGCTGAACGGCTGGGGGCACGAGCAGTTCCGCGCCGAATGTTCGGACCAGACGGTCCTCCTCGACCGCCGCGATGTCGAGCGGTTCCACGCCGACGCGTACGACACCGGGAACTTCGAGAGCATCGGCAAGGGCGACGGCGAGGCGGTGCCGCTGGCCGAACGGCCCCACTGGAAGAACGCCTGGCTCATCGAGCAGTTCTGTGACTGGGTCGATGGCGGCGAGCCGATGCCGACGAACGTCGACAGCGTCCTCCAGTCGATGGCTATCGTCTTCGCCGCCATCGAGAGCAGCGCGACCGGCGAGGCCGTCGACGTGCAGGCGCTGCTCGACGACGCCCGCTCAAACGCCTGAGACGCCCGTCCACCGGCGCTCTTAGGCCGATTCGCCCCTGAAGATGTCGCCACGGGGTTCGTACTCCATCTCTTCACAGACAGCGGCGGCCACGTCCGCGCCCCACTCGCGTTCGACGAGGTGGACAGCGAGGTCCAGCCCGGACGTGACGCCGCCACAGGTCAGAACGTCGTCGTCGTCGACGACCCGGGCGTCGACAACCGTCGCGTCGGTCGCCCGCAGGTCCTCGATTGCGCCGCCATGTGTCACCGCTGGCCGGCCATCGAGCAGGCCGGCCCGGGAGAGGACCATCCCGCCGGTACAGACGCCGGCAACAGTCGCGCCGCGGTCGTGTGCCGCCGCGACGGCGTCGGGCAGGTCGCCGCGTTCGGTCTCCGTCCAGACGCCGGCCTCGCTTCGGTCGTTCCACCCGCCGCCAGCGACGACGAGCAGGTCCGGGGTCACGTCGGCGAGCAATCCGTCCGGTTCGACTCGAAGCCCGTGGCTCGCAGTGACCGTGTCCGAGTCGCGCACCGAGCGAAGCGTCACGTCCCACGACGCGCCAGAGCGCGCCGCGTTCTCGAACACCTCGTAGGGCCCGATGGCGTCCAGTTCGTCGAACCCGTCGAAGCAGGCGATTGCAACAGTGTCCATGCCCTCGATACGGCTGACGGCGAGAAATAGCCCGGTGGCTTCAAGCGACTCGGTACCATCCGACAGGCATCCGGAGTGTTCTTTGGGAGCGACGCCGAGCGAACAGGTATGTCCCATCCGTTTCACATCGTCGACGTGTTCGCCCGGGAGCGATACGCCGGGAACCAACTCGCCGTCGTGACCGATGCCGGCGACCTCCACGAGGACGAAATGCAGGCCATCGCCGCCGAGATGGATTACTCCGAGACGACGTTCGTCACCGGCGAACCGACCGACGGCGCGTGGCCGGTCCGCATCTTCACTCCGGCGGCCGAGATACCCTTCGCCGGCCACCCGACGCTCGGTACGGTCCAGGTCATCCGGGATCATCTGGCCGACGGAAATCCCGAAACGGTGACGCTGGACTTGCCTGTTGGCGAGGTCCCGGTCGAAGTGCGAGAGCGCGACGGCCGCGAGATCCTGTGGATGACACAGCAGGCCCCCGAGTTCGGCGAGCAGTTGGCCCACGAGGACCTCGCCGCCGTTCTCGGCCTGCCGGCTGACCGACTGGACCACGACTGGCCGGTCGAAATCGTCTCCACGGGGCTGGCGACGATTGTCGTCCCGGTGGCCGACCGCGACGCGCTGGAAGCCATCGACCTGGACCGCGACGCCTACGACGCCGTGACCGGCGACCGGGACGCGAAGAACGTCCTGGCGGTCTGTCGAGAGCCGCGAAGCGCCGATAACGACCTCGCCGTCCGCGTGTTCGCGCCGTTCTACAACGTGCCGGAGGACCCCGCGACCGGCTCCTCGAACGGCTGCCTGGCCGCGTATCTCGCCCGCCACGAGATGCTCGGGAGCCCTGCCGTCGAGGCCCGTGTCGAGCAGGGCTACGAGATGGGGCGACCGTCGCTGTTGCATCTCTCAACTGACGGCAGCGGCGAGGACATCAGCGTCCGAGTCGGCGGCAGCGTCGTCGCCGTCGCTCGCGGCGACCTGCTCTAAGTGGCCGTGACAGCCGGGTTTCCGGCACACTCATTTCGCCCCGTCCACAACGCCGCGGCATGGACCTCGCACACACCGCTATCTGCGTCTCAGACCTCGACCGCGCGATGGAGTTCTACGACGCGCTGGGCTTCGAGGAGACGAATCGGTTCACGTTAGACGGCGTCGAGAACGTCTACCTCGGTCGGGACGGCGACGGCGACCTGCAACTGCGCTACGATCCAGACCGCACCACCCCGGTCGCGCCGAACCGCGCCGACGTGGACCACATCGCGTTCACCGTCGACGATGTCGAGGCGACCTTCGAGGCAGCTATCGACGCCGGCGCTGCGCCGGTGCTGGAACCGACTGAAGTCGACGCTGCAGAGGCCTTCGCCGCCTTCGTCGAGGACCCCGAAGGGTACACACTGGAGTTCTACCGCTGGCTCTGAGCGGCGACGTCCGCAGCGAACGAGCAGTGCTCACCCAAGCAGGGAGCGAACCCGACCGCGCCATAGCGCTGCCGTCCGGGTGGCGACGAGTCGAGCCGGTTCGGACACCGCAGCGAGGAAGCCGCCGAAGCCGACGAGGCACGTCACAGCGGCCGCGCTGGCAACGATTACCGGGGAGAGGCCAGCGCGCGTGAGGCCGGCGACCGCACCGGTCGTGAGTGCGAACGAGACTCCGAGGCCGACAGCGAGGTACGCCGCAACCCTGGAATCCAGCGGAATCCGGCCGAAGACAGCCCGAGAATAGTAGATGACGTACCCGAAGACGACCAGATTCATGACGCCGTACCCGGCGGCCCCGGCGACCGCCCCGAACTCCGCCCCGAAGATCGTGGGCACTGGAACGCTGAACGCCAGTCCGTAGAGCTTCGTGCGGAAGCTCACGCTCGGTTTCCCGATACCCTCCATGGCGTGTGACGTGAGCGTCCAGAAGCCACGGAGGATGTTCACGCCGCCGACGAGCAGGACGGTCGTCGAGAAGACACCCTCCGAGCCGGCGAAAGCGATCCGCGCAACCACGTCGTGTGCGGCCAACAGGTAGCCGAAAACGACGAAGGTGACGCCCGTCCCGCCGGTGACCGCCCCGTCGAGGTACGCGAGTTGCGTGTCACCGGCGGAGGAGTCCCCGCTGACCTTCGTGAGCAGCGGGGAGGAGAGCCGCCAGGAGATCGTCGCCCCGAAGTCAGCGAACCGGTCGGCGGCCTCGTAGATCCCAACAGCCGCCGGCGTCGCGACGACGCCCAGCACGTACACCGGCATATTGTACGACAGACGGTCCAGCACCTGGTCCGGGACGCTCCACCTGGCAAAGTTCCACGCGCGCTCGACGGCGTGTCGGTCCGGCAGCGTCGGGACGACGCCCAGCGCGACGGTCACGGGAACGAGCACCGCCAGCCGAACCCCGGCCACGACGAGCAGCAGGTCGCCAGCGGTCGTCAGTGTCGGGGCCAGCGCCAGCAGGATAATGAGCTGGATGGCGCTCTGGACGCCGTTAAGCCACGTCTGTACGCCCGGGTAGCCGATGGCACCGACCAGACTCGTCGCGACCATCGACAGTGCAACCGCAAGGGCGTACAGACCGACAGGCGCGAGCAGTCCCGGAGACACCACGGTATTGCGGACGATGACGCCGGCCAGCGCGGCCACAGCCACACCGGCGACGAGGAGATAGCCGAGGGCGAATAGCACTGCCAGGCCGAAATACGGGCCGACAGCTTCGCCCCGTTCGCTGCCGACTTTCTGCAGCGTCTGGCTGATGCCCCGGATCGGACGAAGGACGAGCGAGACCGAGATACTGACGAAGAAATACGTCCCAGTCGCTCCAGGCGATGTGACGAACGCGTAGACGATACCGCTGAGAACGAACAGCGTCGTCGAGAACAGCGCCCCGCTGGTCGTCCGAATAGAGGAGTCCAGCAGGTCTATCTCGTCGCCGTCACGCTGTTCGACCATCGACCGAGTATCAGGGCTGTGGGCGGGAAAACGGTGCGGTGGTTGCACTGGCAGTCGGAACAGCAATGTGACAGGCGCTGTCGCTCCTCACTCGCAGTCAGTCACAGAAAACATCCGCTCACGGCTCACTCCGTTCGCCGTTTGCGTTTCCGGAGGTTCTCACTTCGTTCGAACTTCCCTACGCCAGGACTGGATTTGAACCGATGGCGAGACGTTCCGGGGTGCTCGCTTCGCTGTGCTCCCGGGGCTGCGACTCGCGTGCTCAAATTCCAGTCAGTGTACGTTTCGTGACTGCTGGCTCGCTCGTCGCTGTCGCTCCTCACTCGCAGTCAGTCACAGAAAACGCCAGGACTGGGATTTGAACCCAGAATCCCGAAAGGGAACACGCTTTCCAGGCGTGCGCCTTACCGTTCGGCCATCCTGGCACGTATTTCGAGAGTGCGAGGGCGGGCGATTAAGGGCTTTCGTTTCCGAACAGCCGGGGCTGCATGCGGTAAGAGGCCAGCGTCGCCCCGATACCGACGGCTACGGCGACGCCGGCTTTGGCTGATATCGACACCGGCGTCCCGGCCAGCAGTTCGTAACCCTGAACGAGAACCAGAAACGCGAGGCCCCCGACGACGCCCCACAGGAGGCTGGCCTTCGTTCGCGGGTCCATCAGCGCCCTCCGTTCCGTGCTGTTGTATCGGCAGGTACTGTCCGTGCGAGCCGTCGCATACACGAAGCGGTGGCCGCCGCGGCTAAAACCCCGCCGAAATCAGTCGAGAACAGTTCTCTCGGCGCGCTCTGGCTCGGGGGGCGAGACCCAGTCAGACGAGCACGTCGACCTCGTACCCCTCGTCGGTGAGCGCGTCGATGAGTTCGTCGACGTGGTCGTGGCCGCGGGTCTCCAGATCCAGTTCGACCTCGGCCGAACTCATCGCCACGTCGCGACTGGTCCGGTCGTGCTCGATGCCATAGATGTTGACCTGCTCGCGCGAGAGGACCTCGACGAGTTCCTCTAGTGCGCCGGGGCGGTCCTGAAGGACAGTCCGGATCTTGAGATAGCGGCCGGTCTCGACGAGGCCGCGCATGATGACGTTAGTCAACATGTTCAGGTCGATGTTCCCGCCACACAGCGCGGGGACAATCGTCTCGTCGTCCTCGAAACCGAACTTCTCCTCCATGACGGCGGCCAGCGCGACGGCACCCGCGCCCTCGGCGAGTGTTTTTGAGCGCTCTAACAGCGTCGTCAGGGCGACAGCGATTTCGGAGTCCGACACCGTCACGACCTCGTCGACGCGTTCGCTGATGACCTCGAACGTCTTTTCGCCGGTGGTACGAGTGGCAATGCCGTCGGCAATGGTCTCGACGCTGTCACGTTCGATACGGTGCCCCTTCTCCAGGGATTCGGCCACGCTGGACGCTCCCTCGGCCTGGACGCCGATGACGCGGATGCTTTCGTCCTTACCTTTGAGCGCCGTGGCGATGCCGCTGATGAGCCCGCCGCCGCCGATTGGAACGACGACCGTGTCCACACCGGGGAGGTCCTCGTAGATTTCCAGTCCGATGGTCCCCTGCCCCGCCATCACTTTCTCGTCGTCGAAAGCGTGGACGTAGGTCCGGCCCTCCTCGCGCTCGAGTTCGTGGGCGTGTTCGGCGGCCGCGTCGTAGTCCCGGCCGTGGAGGACCACGTTGCCGCCGTAGCTCCGGGTCGCCTTCACCTTCGAGACTGGTGCTCGTTCCGGCATCACGATTTTCGAGTCGACGCCGATTCGCGTGGCGGCCAGTGCAACTCCCTGAGCGTGGTTGCCGGCGCTCGCCGTGACGACACCGGCTTCCCGTTCAGCGTCCGAGAGCGACGCGATGCGGTTGGTCGCACCCCGTATCTTGAACGACCCCGTGCGCTGGAACAGTTCGAGCTTGAGATGGATATCCGCGCCTGTCATCGCCGAAAACGTGTGCGAGTAATCGAGCGGTGTGTGCCTGGCCGTTTCAGAGACGGTGTCCTGTGCCGCGAGGACGTCCTCAAATGAGAGCATGGGAGTGGCTATTCACCGGACCATGTTATACTGTCGGCCGACCATGCGGCATCGACGGCCGCCATAGCCACGACTGCTCGGGTAGTGTCCTGAAACGGAAAGGGGGAGCGTGTGACTGCACGCGGGAGAAGGAACGCGATTAACTTAAATCCCGTCGTAGCGCGGTGAAAGTGAAAGTGCGGGACAACGGCCGGGTGAGAAACTCTCCCTGGCGCTCGTTTCCTGAGAGGGCCGTCGACTAGCCGGACAGAACTGTTTTACACTCGGTATCCCAGAACGTAGTAGATGGATACCTGGCAGCGACGAACAGCGCTGTACGTTCTCGGCCTCGTTGGCATCATCCTAGCCTATGCGCTGGCCTACGACTACGGGATGTCGGCCTTCGAGAACGAGCCGCGCACGTTCCTGAAATCGCTGCAAATCGTCGTAGAGACGTTTACTACGACTGGCTACGGCTCGGATGGGGACTGGCAGAGCACGGAGATGTTACTACTCATCATCGTGATGGACATCACCGGCGTCGTGCTCATCTTCCTCGCATTACCGGTGTTGCTGTTTCCGCTGTTCGAGGAGGCAATGGAGACGAAAGCCCCGAATACGGTCGAAAACGGACTCAGCGACCACGTCGTCATCTGTCAGTTCTCTCCCCGCGGTGAGACACTCGTCACCGAACTCGACACCTGGGACGTCGACTACGTCATCGTCGAGCCGGACCGGAACCGGGCCAACGACCTCTACGAAGACGGGTACTACGTCATCCACGCCGACCCGCAGTCCGTCGACGGGCTCGAGCGAGCCCATCTGTCGTCCGCCCGCGCGGTCGTGGCCGACGCGTCCGACCAGGTGAACACCAGTATCATCCTCACCGCCCGTGAAGTCGACGAGTCCGTCCAGACCGTCAGTGTCGTCAAGGAGCCCGACCGGGCGAAGTACCACGACCTCGCCGGCGCCGACGCCGTCCTGTCGCCGCGTGGACTGCTCGGTGAGAGCCTCGCGAGCAAAGTCACGACCGGCGTCTCGACGACGCTCGGGGATTCGATAGAGATCGGTGAGGACTTCGACATCGCCGAACTGCCGATCCACCGTGGGAGCGACCTCGTCGGAACGACGCTGGCCGACAGCGGCATCCGCGAGGAGACCGGCGTCAACGT
Organism: Haloarcula sp. CBA1115; assembly: GCF_000827835.1. Lineage (NCBI taxonomy): Archaea > Methanobacteriati > Methanobacteriota > Halobacteria > Halobacteriales > Haloarculaceae > Haloarcula > Haloarcula sp. CBA1115. The sequence continues at coordinate 1,420,281 of NZ_CP010529.1, forward strand.
CATCGGCGCGTGGTTCCGTGGCCAGTTCGTGAGTCCGCCCGACCCCGACGCCGAACTCGACGGCAGTACTGTCCTGCTGGTCTCGGGGACCGAACGTCAGCTGGAACAGCTCAAGGAGATGACGCTTTCTAGCGTACACGGCTTCCGCCGCGGGGAGACTGTCATCATCGGTGCCGGCGAGGTCGGCCAGACGATCACGGCGGCGCTCACGAACGCCGGGGTGCCGCACACAGTGCTCGATCAGACCGACGAGCCCGGCGTCGATGTCGTCGGCGACGCCACGGAGCCAGACGACCTGCGACACGCTGGCGTCGGCGCAGCCAGAACGGTTATTCTCGCCCTATCGGAGGACACCGACACCGAGTTCGCGACGCTGGTCATCCGTGACCTCAACCCGGACGTCGAAATCATTGCCCGCGCCGAGGAAAGCGAGAACGTCCAGAAGATGTACCGGGCGGGCGCTGACTACGTCCTCGCGCTGTCGACGGTCAGCGGCCGGATGCTCGCCTCCACGATCCTCGAAGACGAGGACGTCATCTCGATGGACCAGCAAGTCGAGGTCATCCGCGTCGCCGCTAACGGTCTCGGGAATACGACGATCGGCGAGGCCGATGTCCGCTCACGGACGGGCTGTACGGTCGTCGCCATCGAACGCGACGGTGCAGTCATCACTGACCTCGGTCCTGGCGTGACTATCGAACCGACTGACAAGCTCGTCATCGCCGGCACCGACGACGGCGTGACGCGGTTCAAATCGACGTTTGGCTAACCACCTTTTTCCGCCTCGGGTGCGCTTCACGCACCGCTCGGCGCAAAAACGTGGTCTTGCTGAGCGGAGCAAAGCAAGGCTCGAAAGACGAGCCTCGCGAGTCTTTCGGTGGCGAAAAAGGCCGAACGCTCGCTATGCTCGCGTTCGGTGAACCGCTCACTTCGTTCGCGGACAGTCGCTACGCGTCCGTTACCGCAGAGTTCGATATTGGAGAGACTCGACAGGAGATGCATCTTGGGCCGATTCCGAGAACCGGCGGCGTCGCCGCTGGACGCTGGCCGCCCTGCCCTTCCCCGGTTCGCGCGATGAAACGCGCTCACGGCCACACGGTAGTGACAGGCTACGGACGACTGACAGCGGGAGCGCCTTACCGCTCGTCCAGCGGCACGAACTCCGTCTCGTCGGGGTTCTTGCCGACGTAGCGGGCACGCGGTCGGATCAGACGGTTATCCTCGATGTACTCGAAGACGTGGGCGACCCAGCCGCCGACGCGGGACATCGCGAAGATGGGGGTGTAGATGTCGATGGGGATGCCCATCTGGTAGTACGTCGACGCCGAGTAGAAGTCGACGTTCGGGGCCAGCCCCTTCTCTTCCATGAGGTAGTCCTCGATAGTGGTGGACATCTCGTACCACTTGAGCGTCCCGGCGGCCTCGCCGAGTTCCTTCGAGCGCTCGCCGAGAATCTTCGCGCGCGGGTCCTTGACGTTGTAGACGCGGTGGCCGAAGCCGGAGACGCGGCGGCCCTCGTCGAGGGCGTTCTTGACCCAGTCCAGCGGGTCGGATTCGGCGTCGTCGACCTCCTTTAGCATCTCCATAACGTCCTGATTCGCCCCACCGTGGAGCGGCCCCTTCAGGGTCCCGATGGCGGAAGTGACCGCGCTGTGAACGTCCGACAGCGTCGACGCCGTCGTGATAGCCGAGAACGTCGAGGCGTTGAGGCCGTGGTCGGCGTGGAGGACGAGCGCCTGGTCGAACACGTCGGCGAGCACGTCGTCGGGCTCCTCGCCGTTGAGCATGTACAGGAAGTTCGCGGCGTGGTCGAGGTCGTCGCGAGGTGCGACGGGTTCCTTGCCGTCGCGGATACGGGTGAACGCCGCGATGATGGTCGGGATCTTGGCCGTGATTCGCCGTCCAGTTTCAAGATTGACCGTCTCGTCGGTCGGTTCGGCGTCCTCGGGCGCAGGGTCGAACGCCGAGAGCATCGACACCGCAGTCCGGAGCGCTGCCATCGGGTTCTCGTCCGCTTCGGCGAGTTGTCGCACGGTCGAGATGACGTCGTCGTCCACGCCGCGCGCGTCCACCATCGCCTGCTTGAACTCGGAGAGTTCGTCCCGGTTCGGCAGGTGGCCGTGCCAGAGCAGGTACAGCACCTCTTCGTAGCTGGCACCCTTCGCAAGGTCCTCGATGGTGTACCCCCGATACACGAGTTTGCCAGCGTCGCCGTCGATAACGCTGAGTTCGGACTCGGCGACGATGACACCCTCGAGTCCCTTCTTGAGGTCGTCGGACATACGCAATCAGTTCCCTACCTTCCGGGAAAAACATTTTCTTTCCGAGCGTGTGTGGCACAATGTCAGGAACAGTTATTGGACGACTGTCCATCTGATTACCGGTCTATTTGGGTCGATACCCCAACGTAGCACCCACACTGGTATGCAAACGGCCAGTCGTGGCTGACAGCGGGGCGCGCTATCTCTCCACACAGTGAGGAACGTTTTTGCTCGGGGCCATCGAATCGACGGCCATGGACCCGACAGGGACGGTCGAGTACGAACCGGTCAGCGTCAAGCAGGTGCTGGCCGAGATGAAAGACACCGCCGAGTTGCTCATCGACCTCTCGTACTCGGCTGTCCTGCTGGGTAGCGACGACGTGGCCGCGGAGGTGCTGGAGTTAGAGGAAAAGATGGACGTGCTCCAGTTGCGCGCACGCATGAGCCTCCTGATGGCCTGCCGGTCGACGGCGGACGCGGAGTCGCTGGCCCCCGTCCTGGGGATGGTCGGGGCCGCCGAGAAGATCAGCGACGCGGCCGGCGACATCGCCAAAATAGTGCTAGAGGATATCGGCCTGCCAGACACGATGCGGGCGGCCCTGCCCGAAGCCGTCGAGACGCTCGTGCGGGCGACAATCGGTTCGGACTCTCGGCTAGCCAATGAGACGCTGGGGAGCCTGAACCTCGAAACCGAGACCGGCGTCCGCGCGCTGGCGATCCGCCGGCAGGGGAACTGGCTGCTCAACCCCGACCGGGAGACGCGCCTCGAAGCGGACGACGTGGTGCTGTTCCGGGGGCCAGAGGCCGGCATCGCCGAGGTGTATCAGGACGCGACCGGCGACGTGTACGAGCCGCCGGAACCGCCGGAGGGAGGCGTCCGGGACCTCGAACGCGCCGTCGACTCCATCGTCCTGATGAAAGACATGGGCGAGCTGGCCGTCGATCTGGCCTACGGCGCGGTGCTGTTCGACAGTACGGAAGTCGCCGAGGAAGTCGTCGAACTCGAAGCCGAGGTCGACGCGCTGCAGTCCCGGTTCGAGGCCTGGACGCTCCGGGCCGCCGCCGACATCGACGACCCCGTGTCGCTGCGAGGCCTCGTCCACCTGGCCCGTTCGACGGAGGTTATCTCCGACGCCGCGCTGGAGATGAGCGAGGGGGTTCTGCGGGGACTGTCGACCCATCCGGTCGTCGCCGAGGCCGTGCAGGAGTCCGACGAGGTCATCGTCCGGACGGCGGTGTACCCCGACAGCGACCTCGCTGGGACGACCATCGGCGACGCGGCGGTCAAGACGGCGACGGGTATGCGGATCATCGCGATACGTCGCGGGGCCGGGGAGAGTGAACGGACCGGGCGCGAGGGCGGCGACTGGGTCGTTTCGCCGGGCCCGGAAACGCAGATTCAGACGGGCGACGTGCTCATCGCGAAGGGGACTCGAACCGGCGGCGGTCGGCTTACAGAACTGGCCGAGGGAAAATAGCGTTCTGCTACTGTCTTGCGAGTCGCACAGCAGACACGGCCGTAAACAGCGCCGTCAGCAGACCGCCCAGCGACGTCGCGAGAACGAACCCCAGCGCCACGTAGAACCCCATCGGGCGCTGGGTCCCCGGCAGGACGAACAGGGCGAACAGCCCCGCCGTGAACAGGCCGGCGAGTACGAAGCCGATTTTCGCGTTCCGTGGCACGTTCAGCGCCGCGACCATCGCCGCTTTCCCGCTCTGTGGCTCGGACTGGGACACACCTGTCGATAGGGGTGGCGGCCCCAAGATGCCGTCGGTCCGGCGCAACTGCTGGCGAAATCCGAACCAGTAAAGGCTCCCAAGGCAAACGTGGGAACAATGGTTACTTTCGGTACGGCGACCGCCGCCCCCGGTGAGAAAGACACGGGGCGGCTGGAGGTCGGTGAGACCCGCGACGGGTCGACGTTCGGGCTACCGGTCGCCGTCGTCAACGGTGTCGACGACGGGCGGACCCTCTACATACAGGCGGCCAGCGACGGCGACGAGTTGAACGGCGTCGGCGTCATCCAGCGAACACTCCCGCAGCTCGACCCAGCAGAGCTGTCCGGAACGATTCTAGTCTGTGGCGTCGTCAACTACCACGCGTTCCAGGTCGCCGAGCACCGCAACCCGATCGACGACACGAAGATGAATCGGGCGTATCCGGGCGACAAAACGGGGACGTCGAGCGAGCGCATCGCCGCGGCGACGTTCAACGCCGCCATCAGCGCCGACTACGTGCTCGACCTACACCAGGGGTCGACCTCGCGGATGATCGACGAGGTACGGGTCCGGTGTGGCACCCGCCACCGCCTCCACGAGGAGTGTCTCGAACTCGCGAAAGTGTTCGGCTGTGGCTACATCCTCGACCAGAAAGGCCCCGACGGGCAGTTGGCTCGCGCCGCCCCCGACGAGGGCGTGCCGACAATCGACCCCGAACTCGGCGGCTGTGTCGGCTGGGACGAACAGTCCATCCAGCGGGGCGTCGACGGTGTCTTCAACGTCCTGCACTACTACGGCTTCCTCGATGGCCACCATGACACGCGCCCCCAGACCCGCGCCTCCGGATTCGAACAGTACGGCTCCCCCGTCGGCGGCCTCATCGACCTCAAGCCCGACCTCGGCGACCGCGTCGCCCGCGGCGAGACGCTGTTCGAGGTGACCGACGTGTTCGGCGAGCCGAAGGCCGAAATCACCGCCGACTCCAGCGGCGTGTTCTGGCGCGCCCGCCGGCTCCCGCAGGTCGCGACCGGCGAGTACGTCTGCTCGGTCGGGACGAACGTCGACACCTACTAACAACCACTTTTTACTTTGGAGGGTGTCCTCGGCCGCGGTGCGGCCTGTGGGCACCCCCCCTCGCAAAAACGTGGGGAAAACGCGGGACCTCGCTACGCTCGGTCCCGTGAAACGCGGCGCTTCGCGCCGCGTATGCTCGCTTGCTGACCTGCCTTTCCCCGGGGCGGCCGACGGCGCGGCCGCCCGGCCATCGCTCCGTGCGCTCCGCCAGCCCAGCCGCAGGCACCGACTACCGCGCCACAGACGCCGCCAGCTTTTGGACGGTTCGCCACGGAGCAAGCCCATGCGCACCTGTAGCGTCTGCGACCGGGAGTACCCCCGTGAGGAACCCTGGCGGTGTTCCTGCGGGGCTCCGCTTGATTACGCCAGCCAGCCCCTGCCCGACAGCCGACCGGCGCAGTTCTCGCGGGCCAGCGGCGTCTGGGACTTCGCTGACTTCCTCCCGATGGGTGAGCGGGTCAGTTTAGGCGAAGGCTGGACGCCGCTGGTCGACGCGCCCGAGTGGGACGCCACGTTCAAACTGGAGTATCTCCACCCGACGGGGAGTTTCAAGGACCGCGGCGCGGCGACGGTCATCGCCGAAGCGCTCGGAGTCGGAGCCGACCGCGTGCTCGAAGACTCCTCGGGCAACGCCGGGCTGGCAGTCGCGTCCTACGCGGCACGGGCGGGCCTGGACGCGGAGATATACGTCCCGGCGAGCGCAAAGGAAGCGAAGGTTCGCCGCATCGAACGGACCGGAGCCGACGTGGTCCCGGTCGAGGGGAGTAGAGAGTCCGTAACCGCGGCCTGTATCGACGCCGTCGAGAGTGGGGCGGGCTGGTACGCCAGTCACGCCTGGAACCCCGCGTTCTTCGCCGGGACGGCGACGGCCGCCTACGAAATCGCCGCCCAGAGAAACTGGAGCGTGCCGGACGCCGTCGTCACACCGCTCGGTCACGGGACGCTGTTTCTCGGCCTCTACCGCGGGTTCCGGGCACTGGAGCAAGCTGGATGGACGGACGCTATCCCGCGTATACTGGGGACGCAAGCGGTCGGGTACAGTCCCATCGCCGACGAGGAGGGCAGTACACCGGACGACGCTGCTGCCAACGACCTCGCTGACGGGATCCACATCCGGGACCCACCACGCGGCCGGCAGATACGGCACGCTATCGACGAGACCGATGGTGCCGCCGTCGCCGTCTCCGCGGCGGCAACCGAGCGAGAGCGCGACCGACTCAGTGGGGCAGGGTTTCACGTCGAGCCGACGTGTGCGACGGCGACGGCCGCGCTCCCTCAGTTCAGAGAGCGGGGAGAACTCCAGGACGGTGACGACGTGGTTGTTGCGTTGACCGGACGGAACGACTAACCTACCGCATCAGCAGTGTCGAGACCGGAAAGTCGGCATCGACGGAGAGCCACTGGTCCTCTACGTCTGTCGTGTCGACATCCGGCGCGTAGCAGATGAGTCGCTCACTGCCGTCGGGACGGGAGCGTACCACGGCAGGTAGCGTTCCCTCGTCAGCGTCAGCCGCTGCCGTCACCGCACTCGTCGACCGGGTATCGGAGTCCATGTCTCGGTTCACGACAGGTATCATTATTGTTACCTGTCGGTTATCGGGCGTAAGGGCTACTGAACGTCGTCAAGCGGAACGAGAAGGTCCGACGAAACGGCCAGCCAGTTCGCTTCCAGTTCGGAGGGCGTGCTGCCGGGCGGATACAGGATCGAGCGCTGGCCGCCGCCCGCAGCCGGCTCGTGTTCGACAGTCAATAGCTTCTCGGCGGCCATGCCGTCCGTCGTATTTCGCCGGTGGGTGTCTGCCCCTTCGGTGCTCATGGCCGCACATAACGGTATATCAATATTGTTATCCGTAGTCTAAATCGAGGTATATCCCCGTATTACCGGAATATTCGTGGTGCTTACTCGACGGTAGCCGGTTCGAACCAGATAGAAGACAGGACCAGGGCCACGATTGATTGTCGGGTGGGATGTTTACGCGACGATGTCACACCGCATTCGAATTGTCGGATCTGATTTCCGGATAATGTCGTCCCCGAGGTCGAGAGAGACCGGTACACCGCGACGCTAATCGGTCTCAGCGGGACGGGTGAGTGGGCGCGTCGAACCCGCCACGGACCAGCGGCTTCGCGATGTGGCGGCGTGCAACCGGCGGCACTTCGTACCAGCCGCGTTCCAGTCCCCGCTCGATTGACTGCTCGACCTTGCCGTCGGCGCTGGTCCCGCAGTCCCGACACCGATAGCCCTGGTTCCGGCCGGCGGATTTCATCGACCGCCCACAGTCCGGGCAGTCCGGCGTGACGGGTTCCGTCCGAACGAGTTCCCGGACCGCGAACTTCTCCAGTTTGAGCGTGCCGTCAGTCACTTCGCCACAGGCGGTGATTCGGTCGCCCACCCTGAGCGAGCGGACCCGGTCGCGAAAGCCCTTTGTCGGCTCGAAGGCCGCACAGTCGAGGGTCGTATCGTCGCCCTCGAGCGTAACGAACACATGCCCGCCCTCCCGCGTTTCGGGGGCGTCGACCACGTCGCCGGTGACGCGGTAGGCGCTGTCAGCCGTGACCGCGTCGACAGCGGCGTCCTGTAGATGGACGTCCGTCCCCTGGTTCGTCACGAACGTCGCTCGCCGGGCGATGGGTTCGCTGTCGATCGCGTCGGCAACGGCGCGGCAGGCGTCGGGGTCGTCGCCGCGGATCCCGTAGAGAATCGGACACGGCGTCCGGGGAACGCAGACCGGATAGCCCGATGCACGGTCGACAGTGTCCCACACGTCGGGGTAGTACTCGGCCGCTACGTCGCGGACGCTCTCGCCGTCGACCGCCCGCTCAGTGCCCCACCGGTCTCGCTCCCGGTAGGCGATGTGTTCGTAGGTCCAGTCCGACAGCGCGGCCCAGGCCCCGACCGCCGCGAGCGCGCCGACGAGCCCGCGGCCGTTGCCCCGCTGACAGCGGGCGAACCCGACCACGTCAGCTAGCGTCGTCGCGGCCATCGGGTCCTGTATCGACTGGATTGTCTCGCAGGCGAACGTTGCGACCTGCGGTGGGACGTCTTCGGGGTCGCAGTCCGCGACGATAGCGCCGGGGTTGGTCCGGGGGTCGTCGGTCTCGGCCATGTCGAGCACGTCCCCGGCCAGTTCAAGCGCCGTGTCGGCGTCGAGGTCCGTATGCACTGCCAGCGCCGCGTTCCCGCGGGTCTTGTGCTCAACGGCGGGGTTCAGTCGGACGAGGAGCAGTCGCTCGACGGTCCCCCCGGCGTCGTGTATCGACTCCGCGAGGCTGGCGGCGGCGTAGGTCGTACACATCCCCCGCTCGCGCGAGTCCGTATCATCGAGGCCGACGACAGTCACAAGCGCCTGTAGCCCCGAAACGGTCAAACCCCTTTCGTCACGCTGTCGGTAGGAGCCTGAGAGGTCAACGAACGGCGCAATGCATATAATGGGTGAGCGGGCTAGACTCAGTAGAGGTACAGAGTACTATGTCACGGTCGGCGCTGGTGGAAAACGTCATGGCGATGCTCGAAGACGCTGGCTTCCTCGTCAGCGACCGCTGTGCGATTCGTCCGAAGAGTTTCGACATCGCTGCCCGTCGCGGTGAGGACGTGTTGCTCCTGAAGATACTGGGCAACATCGACGCCTTCGACGCACAGACCGGGGGCGAGATGCGGCGACTGGGCACGTACCTGAATGCTACACCGATCGTAGTCGGACTCCGGACCCGTGACGAGGAACTGAAACCCGGCGTCGTCTACTTCCGGCACGGCGTCCCCGTGCTGTCGCCCGACACCGCGATGGACCTGTTCGTCGAGGAGGTCCCACCGCTCATCTACGCCGCTCCGGGCGGACTCTACGTCAACATCGATTCCGAGATTCTCGCCGACGTGCGCGAGGACCGCGACTGGTCGCTCGGCCGTCTGGCGAAGGAACTTGGCGTCTCCCGACGGACGGTCTCGAAATACGAGGACGGGATGGACGCCTCCGTCGAGGTGGCCGCCGAACTGGAGGACCTGTTCGACGCGCCGCTGACCTCGCCGGTGAGCGTCCTCGACGGCGCCGAGGAAGTCCGGGACGACGAGCCGACACCGGACGACCCCGCCGTCGCACCGGAAGACGAGCCGATTGTGACGGTATTCACTCGTATCGGCTTCGAAGTCCACCCGACGGACCGCGCGCCGTTCAAGAGCGTCAACGAGAGCGACGACGAGCACGGGCAGGTCCTTGCCGGTCACTCGGCGTTCACCGAGACGGCCGAGAAGCGGGCCCGTATCATGTCCTCGGTCGGCGAGGTGACCCGGACCCGTTCGGTGTACGTCGTCGACGAACTCCGACGGGAGTCCGTCGAGGGGACCGCGCTCATCGAGAAAGAGGAGATGGAAAACATCGAGGACGCCATCGACCTGCGCGACCTCATTATGGAGCGCGGCGAGGAACCCGAGGAAGTGGCCTGAGCGGGCGCTCTCAGTCTTCGCTGTCACGTAAAAACGAGAACTACCGTAAGCGCCGAGTCTACTGCCCGTACGTTTCTTCGAGGTACTCGACGATGTCGTCGGATTCAGGCATCCCGTCGACGCCGTTGTCCTCGTCGACGAGGACGGGAACGCCCGTCTGGCCCGAAACCTCCTTCACTTCGGTCCGATCGCCGTGGGACCGCGGGACCATGTGGGATTCGTAGTCGAGGCCCAGCTCGTCGAGTTTCTTGATTACCTTCGCACAGTACGGACAGCCTTCGAGTTCGTAGAGTTCGAGATTAGCCATTTGCACTCGTGGGTAGGCGAGCCAGCGTCAAGAACACATCGGTGGTGTGCTCGTCTCGTGCAGGGCCGAGAGCGTTCCGACCAGCGCTATACGTCGATATCGTCGGGTGCGTCGGCGAGCAGGTCAGAGGCAGTCACGAGCGAGGACAGTTCGAGGTCGTGGTCGGCGAGGTTCTCGCTGGCCCCCTCCTCGCGGTCGACGACGACGAGCACGCGGTTGACGATAGCGCCGGCCTCGCGGAGCGCCTCGGCGGCGTCGACCGCACTCTGGCCGGTCGTCGCGATGTCTTCGAGGATGATGACCTCCTCGCCGTCGGCCAGATCCCCTTCGATTCGGTTGCCCGTGCCGTACTCCTTTGCCTGCTTGCGGGCGATGACGTAGGGAATGCCCGTCTCGACACTGGTGACCGCGACCAGCGGGACTGCGCCGAGGGCGACGCCGGCGAGCGTGGCGTCCGTGTCCCACTCGGCGATGCGCTCGGCGAAGGCCTCGGCGATGCGGTCCAGACAGTCGGGGTTGGTCTCGAAGACGTACTTGTCGACGTAGTAGTTCGACGTGCCGCCGTGGGAGAGCTCGAACTCCCCGAACTTGACGGCGTCGGCGTCCCGCAGCGCCGCGATGAGGTCGTCGTTTGCCATACGCTCACTGCACGGTCACGGGGCTAATGACTGTTGAATTCGGACAGCGACATTCCTAAGCCCCTCCGCATCAGACACTCGCTCGAATGCAAGTGTTCGGGTCGAGTGGCGTCCGAGGTGTCGCGGGCGATGAGCTGACACCGCGGTACGTCCTTCGGGTTGCACAGGCCGCCGGGGACGTCTGGCGTGACGACCACGACCGCGTCGCGATCGCCCGGGATACGCGGACGACCGGGCGGACGTTTATCAACGCCGCGACAAGCGGGCTGACGGCCGTCGGGTTCGACGTCGACCGCCTCGGCGTCGTGCCGACACCGGGGTTGCAGGCCTACTGCGAGCGTGAGTCGGTCCCGGGCGTGATGATTACCGCGAGTCACAATCCGGCCGCGTACAACGGCGTGAAGCTCATCGGCGCGGACGGCGTCGAACTGACGCGGGACACGCTCGACCACGTCGAGCAGTCCCTCCGGGACGACACCCCGACCTACGCGGACTGGGAGACAGTCGGGTCCGACACCGCCATCGCCAGCGCTCGCCGCCGCTACCGCGAGCAGGTGCTGTCTGCCGTCGACCGCGACCGCATCGCCGACGCCGACCTCACTATCGTCGTCGACTCCGGCCACGGCGCTGGCTCCCTCACCAGCCCCGACCTGTTCCGCGAACTCGGCTGTGAGGTCCACACCGTCAACACCCAGCCCGACGGCCACTTCCCCGGCCGCGACCCCGAACCCGTCGCCGAGAACCTCGGAGACCTCCGGGCGTTCGTCCGGGCGACCGACGCCGACCTCGGCTTTGCCCACGACGGCGACGCCGACCGCGGGATGTTCGTCGACGAGACCGGAACCCATATCGAAGGTGACGCCGCACTGGCCGCGCTCGCGGCGGCGAAAATCGAGTCGGGCGACGGCGTCGTCTCGGCGGTCAACGCCTCCCAGCGGCTGGTCGACGTCGTCGAGGACGCCGGCGCGACCCTCTCGCTCACCCCCATCGGCTCGACGTACATCGTCAGCCGCATCCGCAAACTGCAGGACGAGGGGACCCACGTCGCGATTGCCGGCGAAGGCAACGGCGGCATCCTCTTCCCCGACTACCGCATCGCCAGAGACGGGGCGTTCACCGCCGCGAAGTTCCTCGAACTCGTCGCCGAGCGGCCCGCGAGCGAGGTGGCCGCGGACTACGACGACTACTACAACGTCCGGCGAAACCTCGAATACGAGACCGAAGACGAGCGCGAAGCAATGCTCGAAGGCATCGAGGCCCACGCGAACGACGCGACGGCCGACCTCGACACGACGGACGGCTATCGCCTCGACTACGGCGACGGTTGGGTGCTCGCCCGACCGTCCGGCACGGAGCCCGTCGTCCGTGTCTACGCCGAAGCGCGCACGCTCGACCGCGCCGAAGAGCTGGCCGAAACGATGGTGAGGCGAGCAACCCAGCAGGCTGACACTTACAGCGGCGAATAAGTCTCCAGCGCGTCGTCGATAGCTGCCCTGGCCTCGCGGGCGGTCGATAGTTCCTGCTCGACAGCACCGCTTGCCAGCCGTTCGCGCTCGGATTCTGTGAGTTCTGCCCGAGCGACGGCGCTCTCCCGGAGCCGCTCGTAGTCGTCCCGCTCCGCGAGTCCACGCACCTCCCGTAGCCCCGCGACCACGGACTCGTCGGCGAAGCGGGCGACAACCGAGCGGTACTCACGGCAGAACCACGGCAGAGCGTCGGCCGACGGCGGCGGCCAGTCGATCCGCACCGGCTCGGCGTCGAGTCGCCGGAGGTACGTCTGCCGGGTGGCGACGGCGCTACGGAGCGCCGCGGCGTCGTCGACGTAGTGGTCCAGCTTCGAGGCGGAGTAGTCAGCGTACTCCAGTAGTTTCGGAATCGGCTCCCGGCCGGCGTCGTGCTCGCGGACGTAGGTCAGCAGTTCCGCGGGTGGGGACCGGAACTCGACCAGCGGGTACGCGTCCGACCGATCGATAACTGCCAGCGCGTCCTTAGCCGGCGTATTGCGGCGAAACTCGGTGAACGCCTCGGTGACGGCGTCGTTGTAGCGCTCGATGGGGTCACGGAGATGCTCGACCGGAGCATCGAGATCGGCGTCGCCGAGACGCTGGAGGCGTTCCAGGTCGTCGATGCGGTCGCTCAGTTCGTCGCGTCGACGGTTCGCCTCGGTCCGGGCTTTCTTGTACTGCTCGCGTGCGTCGTCGAGTTCGTCGAGTCGCCCGACGAGGTCGCCGATGGGCGACAACATCTCGCGGGCCTGCTCGAAATCGCCCTCGGTGAGTCGCCGCTGCTGGAGGAAATCGTCGATTTCTTCGAAGGTATCGCGCTCGGGCAGATCCTCGGGGAGATCGTCGGTCAGCGTCCCGACCCGGCCCTGAAACTCCATGAACGCCTCGAAGTCGCCGCCGCCGGTCGCCCGGCCGTCGTAGCTGTCTAGCAGGTTCCACAGCTCGCTGTAGATGTCACGGCAGTCACGCAACGCGTCGGCACCGACCTCCTCGACACGCGTCTGCGCTCGGTCGTGCGCATCGGCGGCCTGTTCGAGGTTCTCGACGGCGTCGGGGGTTCCTGCACTGCTTTCGATCTCAGTATCGGATCGCGCCATCAGTAGACGTCGTCCGGGTCAAACACTTGCTCACCGACCGTCTCGCCGTCGACAGTCCGGTGGAAACAGGACTCGTAGCCGGTGTGGCACGCCCCGCCGGTCTGGTCGACGACGTACAGCAGCGCGTCCCCGTCGCAGTCGACCCGCACCTCCTCGACGGTCTGGGTGTGGCCGCTCGTGGCCCCCTTGTGCCAGAGTTCGTCGCGGCTCCGCGAGTAGTAGTGGGCCTCCCCCGTCTCTCGGGTCTTCCGCAGCGCTTCCTCGGTGACGTAGGCGAGCATGAGTACCTCGCCGGTGTCGGCGTCCTGTGCGACAGCGGGGATGTACTCCTGCTCGTCGAACGCGAGGTCGACCTCGGTCATACTCGGGCGGAGGCGTGTCCGAAAAATAGGTCTTCTGCTACCGGGGGTCACGCGAGCCCAACAGCCTGCAACAGCGAGAACAGCACGTCGCCGTAGGTGAGCGAGACGACAAGCCCGGCGAACATCGGGACGAGGAACGGAATCCCGGGCGAAATCCACACCTCGTCCTGTTCGGCGAGCACGTCCAGTCCGTCACGGAGCTGGGCCGGCGACGTGCCGTAGGCGGAGTGGTCGATGTCGTCTAAGAACTGCTCTGCACCCCACGGATCGTCGATGTGGTCGGGACGGTCGGTCTCATCGGCCCCGGCGTCACGGTTTGCCGGCTCGTCCACGTCGTCGGCCACCGGGTCGCCGCCGTCGGTCGCCAGCGAGCCGTCGCCGGGGTCGTTCGGGACCGCCGGGATGGAGGTCGGCAGCCGATGCTGCTCGGGATCGGCACGGATGTCAGCAAGCGAGCAGCCGCGCCACTGGAGGTACATCCGGAGGGCGTCGAGGTCGAGGCCGCCGCGGTCGAAGCCGTCGGGGGATTCGAGCAGGCGGCCGTACTCCTCGGTGACGTTGGCGGCGGCGACGGGCCGCCCGATGAACATCGCCAGCGAAAAACGACCACGGGCGAGGTTCCCGGCAGCGACGGCAAGCGGGTAGACGATGCCAGCAAGCACAGTGTTCGAGAGGATCGTCAGCGAGAACACGCCGATAGCGCTCTGCTGGAGCGGGAGCGCGACGCTTGGCATTGGCAGGTAGTACACCGGATAGACGGGAAAGAGGACGGCGACGAGCATGAACGCCTTCGCGTCGGCCCCGCCGAACCCGCCGATGAGCCAGAAACCGTACGACAGCGGAACGACGAAGCCGAGACTGATCGCGACTCTGATGAAGAACAGCCGCTGGCCGACCGCTGTCGGGCCGGCCCAGACGGTGTAGGCGTCCCACAGCAGGAGCACGACCGCCAGCACGGCAAGCGGGGTCCAGGTCCGGTTGGGCACCCGGCGGGTTTTCACGTCGCGGTAGGCCGCCCACCCGAACACCGGGACGGCGACCAGCCGAAGCAGGTCCGGTATCGACCCAAGCACGGCTGTACGCAATACAGGGGTACCCCTAATGGTTCCGATACGACGGCTGTCGAAGGCAGTCGCTGCTGGAAGAAGAAAGTGTAGTGCGCTGCAGGAGCCGCGTTAGATGACGCGGTTCTGCAGGTAGTCGAGGTGCTTGGCGTTGTAGACGATCTTGACCTCGTCGGCGTCCGGGCTGCCGATACAGGTCAGGCGAACGTTTTTGTCTTCGACTTCCTCGTCGCTGAGGATCTGCTGCATGTCCATGTCGATGTCGCCTTCGAGAACGATGGCGGCACAGTTCGCACAGGCACCGGCGCGACACGAGAAGGGCCAGTCGTAGCCCTGCGCCTCGGCGGCTTCCAGGATGTACTCGCCTTCGTTCACCTCGAGGGACCCGTAGTCCTCACCGTCGAGGTCCATATCTGACGCCTCTGCGAAGACGTCGTCGTCGTACATGTCCCAGCCGTTATCGTCCACTACTTCGTAGTTAAGGTACTCTACCGTGGGCATCACCTGATTGGTTCGAACCCCGCCCTGTTAGACTTTGCCCTTCGGTTTTAGGCCGTGCAAAATAATGAGGGACAACGCGGGGATTCGTCGGAAACCGACGACAGCTGTTCGGGACCGATCACCGCTCAGGCAATCGGCAAAAACTTGAATACCAGATACGCCGCGAGCGTCGCGATCGAGGGGACGATGTTCTGAAGGAAAATCACTCTGGCGGTGGTCCCGGGTTCGAACAGGTCCGACGCCGACGGGATGTCCTCCCGCGATTCCTCGCCGATGGGTTCGGTCTCGGCCGGCTTCGGCGTCCCCTTTTTCCCGCCGACAGTCGGCGCATCCGCGGCTTCCGCGTCGGTGGTCAGCGCACCGACAGACGCGACGGGCGTCTCACCCTGCACAGTGTCGGAGAGGCTCGTCGTTCGCGTTGCACGGCCCCAGCCGAGCCCGACGATGCTCATCGTGGCGATGATGACGAAACTCGCCGGAATACCCAGCGCGGAGAGGAAGGTGACGATGGTGGAGGCAACTGCCGCAACCACGATGGCGGCGACCAGCGGGAGGTCGGTCAGGTCGTTGCCGACCGTGTCCATCGTTCGACGGGCGATGGTAAAGGCACCGAGGCCGATAGCGCCACCGCCGAGCAGGATAGCCGGGTACATATCTAGCGAGCCGTTCCCCACGAGGGGGCGACGGCGTTGGCGACGTTCGACGCGCCCGCCGAGAAGGCCATGTAACAGCCGATACCGATGACGACGACGGTCCCGACGAACTCACGCGGTGTCGTGTTCTCCCCAAGTGACGGCCGTGGAATCGAACCGGACCGGTCGAAATCCAGTAGCGACCCCTCGCTCTGGGAGACAGCGAACCACTCGACGAGGCGCGGGTAGAAGTACCGGCCGATGACCCCGCTGACCCAGAAGGCGATGATCGGGGAGACGAGCCACCACGAGACGATTTCGAGCATCAGGGCGGCGTTTAGCGTCCCGCGAGCGAGGCCGAGACCGGCGATAGCGCCGACAGCCGTCATCGAGGTCGACGCCGGGACGCCGACCACGTTCGAGAGAAACAGCGCGACACCGATGAAAAACAGCACGACGATGCTGATGAGCGGGGAGAAGGCGGTCTCGACGAGGTCACTCCCGAGGCTTTCGACGACTTCCGGGCCGACGATGAGTCCCCCAGCCAGCGCGAAGATGGTCATCAGGGCCGCCGCGGACAGTTTCGAAAGCGTATCTGACCCGACTGCAGGCCCGAACGCGACACCCGTCGAAGAGCCCCCGATATTGAACCCGACGAAGATAGCCACCAGAACACCGAGGGCAAAGAGAACTTCGACCATACAGGTGCCAGTCCCTCACTGGGTTAAAACGTACCGAACGGGTAATGTGCCAAGCGACGGCGACCGCCGCTACGACGACCGCTCGTCCGAGCCACCGTCGTCGGTGTCAGACTTGCCACCCTCGTCAGCGAGGTGCTCGTCGTCGGCCGGCATCGTCTCCTCGACCTCCGCCGCGGTCTCCTCGACTTCGTTCGCCGTTTCCTTGGCCGCTTCGACCTCGTCGGTGACCGATTCGGCGGTCTGCTTCGCATCGCTGGTCTTGTCTTTGACCTCCGTGGTCTTGTCTTTCACTTCGGTCGTCCTGTCTTTCGCTTCCGTCGCCTTGTCCTTGACTTGGGTCGTCTTGTCTTTCACTTCGGTCGTCTTGTCCTTGACTTGGGTCGTCTTGTCCTTGACCTCGGTCACCTTCTCGGCGGCGTCCTCGTCGCCGGTCTCGGTCGCAGTCTGTTCGACTTCGTCGGCCGTCCGCTCGACTTCGTCCGCGGTCTCCTCGACCTCGTCGACGGTCTCCTCCACTTCGTCCGCTGTCTGCTCGACCTCGCCGGCCGTCTGCTCGACTTCGTCCGCGGTCTGTTCGACATC
Organism: Haloarcula sp. CBA1115; assembly: GCF_000827835.1. Lineage (NCBI taxonomy): Archaea > Methanobacteriati > Methanobacteriota > Halobacteria > Halobacteriales > Haloarculaceae > Haloarcula > Haloarcula sp. CBA1115. The sequence continues at coordinate 1,437,162 of NZ_CP010529.1, forward strand.
TTCGGCGGCCTCGTCGACAGTCTCGGCCGCGTTTTCGACCTCGTCGGCGGTCGTCTCCAGTTCCTCGGCTGTCGTTTCCAGTTGCTCGGCGGCCTCTTCGAGTTCAGCGGCCTTCGTGGCGACGTCCTCGTTCGTCCGTTCGAGGACGTTCGCGAGGACGAGGAACTGTAGCAAGCCGACGACGACGAACGCCGAGATGGCGACACTGGCGGCGGTCGCAAGCACCGACACCGTGCCGGCACCGAGCGGGAGAACACCGAACGCGGCCAGCCCCCAGGCCAGCGCCAGGCCGACGGCGACGACCATCACGGCCTGTTCGAAGAGCTGGTACTCGCGCTCGTACGGCCCGAACATGATCGCTTCGAGCCGACGGGCGAGCGGTGTGAGGACGAGTGTAGCAGTAACCATGTCGGACCTTTCCCATCACGCCGTAAAAGGATGGGGGTGAATTTGTGCAGACAGCCGTCCGTACACGGTGGACCGACACGCTTTCGACGGCCGCCGCCGGACCACCGGCCATGTACCCCGAATTCGAGGTCGTCCCCGCGGTCGACATGCAGGACGGACAGGTGGTCCAGCTGGTCGGCGGCGAACGCGGCACCGAAAAAACCTACGGCGATCCGGTCGAGGCCGCACAGCGGTGGGTCGACGCCGGCGCGCGGACGCTCCATCTCGTCGACCTCGACGGCGCGTTCGAGGGCGAGCGACGGAACGCGGCGGCCATCGACGCCGTCCTCGACGCGGTGGGAGCCGACGTGGACGTGCAACTCGGCGGCGGCATCCGAACCGCCGAGGACGCCGTCTCGCTGCTCGACCGCGGGCTTGACCGCGTCATCCTCGGCACGGCGGCCGTCGAAACGCCGGAGATCGTCCGCGAAATCAGCGACGAACACCCCGGTAGTGTGCTCGTGAGCCTCGACGCGAAGGACGGCGAGGTGGTCGTCTCCGGATGGACCGAAGGCACTGGTCTGGACCCCGCCGACGCCGCCGAGCGGTACGCCGACCTCGGGGCCGGCGGCATCCTCTTCACCGACGTGGATGTCGAGGGGCAGCTCGAGGGGGTTCGGACCGACCCGGTTCGCCGACTGGTCGACAGCGTCGACATCCCCGTCGTCGCCAGCGGCGGCGTGGCAACCATCGACGACGTGCTCGCGCTTCGGTCGGCCGGGGCCGCCGCCGTCGTCGTCGGCAGCGCGCTCTACGAGGGGCAGTTCACGCTCGACGCGGCGATTGACGCGCTCGCCGAGGATTAATCGAGCGGGACGAACGGCAGCGTCGCCCGCGAGTCGGCACTGTAGGCCAGCGCGTCGGCCTGACTGACGCTCTCCGGTGTCGTCAGGTCCATAATTCGCGGTGCGTTCTCGACTGCACCGGGCTTGGCACCGCCGAAGACGTAGCCCCCGGCTTCTTCGGCGACTGGCCGGAGCGACCCGCGGTCCTCCGACTGCACCATCGCGACGACTTCGAGGTCCGCCGCGTCCGCGCCGCCGACGGCCTCGCGGTCGAGGCTGAGCGTGACTGTCCCCGCGTCCACGTCGACGGTCTCGCCGAGGGAGACCGCGTCCCCGTCGGCGTCGGTCAGCGTCGCACCGCTGGCGTCGACCGCGCTCTTTGAGAAGCCGCTGATTTCGATGCGGTACTGCCACGGGGCCTCGAAGTCGACGGTCGCGCCGAGGTCGTCGAGGCTGGTCGTCGACCCGCTGTCAGCGCTCGGGTCGCGCAGCCAGAGGACGAACCACTGCGGCGAGAAGCCGCGGCTACTGCCGAAAGCGTTGTAGAGAGTCGCCACCTTGAAGGTGAAGCGATGGAGGCTCGGTGTCTGTTCGACCGTCAGCGACTCCAGGTCGAACGCGCCGTCCTCGAAGTCACCACTGGTCGGATACGTGTACGCACCTGGACCGGTGTCGTCGCCGGACGGGTCGGCGAGTTCGGCCACCGTCGCCGGCGGCTTGACCGTCACCGTTCCGCTGGCGAGCGTCGTGCCGTCCGGGAGCGCGACTGACACGTCGTAGTCGCCGGCCGCGTCGATGCTGTAGCCGAACTCGTAGGTGGCGTCGCTTGTGTTGGGCGGGAAGCGGACGTTCGCTGTCCTGACAGTCTCGCCGTCGACGCGGAGCGTCACCGTGGTCCCGCCGATGAACGCCCCGTCGTTGCGCCCAGTGGCCCGGATGAACGGTTCTTGGATGAACACCTCGTCGCCGATGGTGACGTCGAAGTCCTGTGCTGGCCGCTCGTACGCCGGCAGGTCGTTGATATCCTGACCTGTTGCGCGCCGGAAGCGGACAGCCGTCCCGCCGCTGCCGACCATCGACGCGAGCAGGGTCGTCCCCGGTGTGACGACGGCCTCGTCGACGCGAACGTCGGTCAGGTTCTCGTCGTAGGCCGCGTCGATGCCGTCGGAATAGATTTCGGCGACGTACTTCGGGCCGTTAGGGCCGGTACCGTTGCCGCTGGCTTCGTTCGTCCCGTTCTTCTCGCCGTTGTCGTTCCCCGGCCCCTGTCCGTTGCTATCCGAAGCGGGCGAGAGGAACGACAGGGGTACGTCGATGGCGCGGCCGCCCCCGTCAGTCATCGCGCCGAGATACCATTCCTCGCCTTTCTGCCGTGCCGTGACCATGTAATCGCCGATCTCGGCGTCGATGACGCGCGTGTCGTCCCAGCCCGCGGCGGGCACGTCCTCGATAAACTGGAACGCCTCGACGGTCTCGCCGCGGATGGGAGCTGTCTCGGGGTCGGGCATCGGCGCGCCGGTGTCGGTGACGGCGACGGCGTCGAGGTTGAGGCCCCCGGTGTCCTCGGCGGTCAGCGAGAGGGCGATTTCGTCCTCGTCGCCGGACAGCGAGACGGTCGTCGAGACGCTCTCCCAGACGTCCCAGTACTCCGTGGGCGGGAACGTGACCTGGCCGGCCGCGGAGCCGTTGACAAGCACCGACGCAGTCCGGTCGGTGTCCGCGCCGATGGCGTTCTCCTCGGCGTCGCTGGCGTACCGGAAGTGAACGTCGTACTCGCCCTCGTCGGCGTCCTCGACGGTCCAGGAGACGGTCGCACCGGGCGCGGCGCTGTTGGGGTCGATGGCGACGTACTGCTCGCCCTGAGCGTTGGCCCAGCGGGCGGCCGTCGAGAAGCCCTCGATGTCGCCCCACTCGGCCTGGGCGACTTCGCCGACGGCGGCCGTCGGCGGCTGGTCGGCCAGATAGGAACTGGGTAGGTCGGCGGCCATCTGGAGGCCGCTGAAGTACGTCGGGTACATCGCCAGTTGCTTGGCGCGCGTGGTCTCGATGCCGCCCGACCCCGAGTCCATGTCGAAGATGCCCGGCGTGTACTCGACCGGCCCGCCCAGCATCCGCGTGAACGGGAAGGTGACGTGGTGTTCGGGGCTCACGTCGCCGAAGGAGTCGTACTCCTGGCCTTTGACCCCCTCGCGGGTCATCAGGTTCGGGTAGGTCCGCCGGCGGCCGGTCGGGTGAATCGGCTCGTGTATATCGAGCATCTGTCGATTGGCCGCCGCCGTCTCGGCGACCAGCGTGTGGTGGTTGACCAGTATCTGGTTGTGGTGGCTGTAACGCTCGCCCGCAAGGTCACCGCTGTCGGAGACGTAGCCGTTCTTGATGGTCCGGATTCCGAGGTCATCGTACAACGAAAATGCCTCGTCGAGCTGTGATTCGTAGTTCCGGAAGTCCCCGGCCGTCTCGTTGTGCATCGTCATCTGGGTCGGCGGGTCGAGGCTCGCGCCGTAGTCGGTCACTTCCGCCAGATCGAAGTCCGGATACGGTGTGGAGAAATCGAAACTGCTGCCATCGCCCGGATAGCTCGACCAGCCCTCGTTCCAGCCCTCGACGAGGACGCCGGGGATGTCGTGCTCGCTGGCGAAGTCCATGTACTGCGTGGCGCGGCCGGTCTGTGCGCCGTGGTTGCCGGAGGTCTCCCCGGTGTACTCCCAGTCGGCGCGGCCGGTTATCATCAGCCACCAGACGCCGATGAACTTCTGGGGCTCTATCCAGTCGATGCCCTGCGTGAACACCTCCTCGTCGTAGTCTTCGTTGAGGTTCACCACCAGATTCGACTCGACGAGGTCGCCGGCGCTGGTCCCCACCTGAACTGTTCGCCATGGGGTGACGTGCGGGGCCGACGCCGACACCTTGGTCCCGTCGGGTAGCGGTGCGAGCGTCGACTCGAAGGTCGTGTCGCCGGCGTCCGATGGCGTGAGCGCGAGCGAGGCGTAGTCCGTGAGGTCGGCCTCGTGGACGGCGAGGTGACGGCCGTCGTCGGTTCGCATCGTCATCGGCGTGTGGACGCCGTCGAAGCCAGTGCCGTCGAGTTCGCCGGCCACCTCGCTCAGCGGCGTCTCCTCGTACTCCACCTCGAAGTTGTTGTAGTCGTTGGGAATCCACCACGAGGTGTAGTCCCCGGCGAAATTGTACTCGGTCCGCTCGGATGTGACGACGAACTGGTCGCCGAAGGGCTCCCCGAAGATGAATCGGAAGCCGACGCCGTCGTCGAACACCCGGAAGACGAGCGTCCCGAACCGCTCCGCCCCGGTCGACTCCGCGACCCCCAGCCGGAGTTCCGTGTACCGCTCGGTGATTTCGTCGTAACGGTCCCAGACTGGCGTCCAGGACGTATCGACCTCGGTTCGCTCGCTCCCGGTGACGGCCAGACCCGAACGGAACGGGTCCTGATTCCGGAACTCGAAGCCCAGTTCGGACTCCCCAATGAGCGTCGTCCCGTCGTGTGCGACCTCGTATGTTGCCACACCGTCGCTGACATCGACAGTGAGTGTTACTGCCCCGTTAGGTGACGAGATAGTCTGTGTGGCCGAGTCGTCGCCGTCTGTCACCTGTGCGGCAGCGTCGTCGGAGACGGAGACCGAGAACGCCGACGCGGCCAGCAGCGAACCGACCCCACCGAGGAACTGTCTTCGGCTCGGGTTAGATTTGGGCTGTGATTCTTCTTCAAACATCGAGTCGTTCCTCCCGCGGATAAGTAATAAAAGTTCACCTAGATTGCATACCAGTTGGTCAATGAATCAGTGAACACCATCGGAATATCGTGTTGGAGTCGAAATAGGGAGGTGACTGTGGAGAGGTAGCTGAACGCCTATCCGGCTTGCACACATAGTGTAGACATGGACCGCAACGAGGTGCGCCACGCGTGGGACAGTGTCTCCGAGACCTACGCCGAGCGGCGCGACCCGACCGGGTCGGACGCAGCCCTGCTCGACGACCTGCTCGAACGGCTCCCCGGAGCGCCGACAGTTCTCGACGTAGGCTGTGGTGACGGCGCGCGGACGCTTGCGAACCTCCCGCCGAACAGCGTCGGTCTGGACTTCTCGCGTGCGGGTCTGAACCTCGCCGCCGAGACAGTACCGGACAGCCGGCTCGTGCAGGGTGACATGACGGCGCTCCCGGTTGCGACCGACGGCGTTGACGCAGTCACGGCCTACCACGCCGTCTTCCACGTCCCGCAGGACCAGCACCCGACGGTCTACCGTGAGTTCGCTCGCGTGCTCCGACCGGGCGGTACCGTGTTGATGACACTGCCGAGCGGCCAGTTCGAAACCGTCCGGCGCGGCTGGATGGGCGGGTCGATGTTCTTCTCGGCACCGGGTCGGCGGGCGACGCTCGACCAGTTGGCCGACGCCGGCTTCACCGACACGGAGACCGTCACTGCGACGGACCCCCTCGGGAGCGATAGCGAGTTCGTCTTCGCCACGCTTGACGGCGATTAGCGACCGCCTACTCCCCTAGGTCGTCGGCCGTGCTGACGTGCATGCCGACGAACTGCCACTCGCGCGCCTCGCCGGTAGCTTCGAGGGTCCCGCTCCAGCGCGTGTCGTACTCGTGGCGGACCGTGCCCTCGGTGTCGGTCCAGCACAGGTCGACGGCGTCGCTGAACCACGCGTAGCCCTCGCGTTCTGTCACCCGGAGCGCATGGCTCTCGACAGTCCAGTCGGCCGTCGTCTCGGTCTGTTCCCGTAGTCCTGTTCCGATAGCGCCGGTTCCGACCAGTTGTTCAGAGATGCCGAACTTGACCACCGAGCGGTCTGCGTCATCGGCGAAAAAGGGGCCGAGCGGCTCGCCGGCCCGGAGCGCGGCGTAGTAGGCCGCGATAGTCTCTGCTGCGTTCATACTCGGCCCTACGGCCTGTGGCCCCTTCACTGGCCACGCCCGGCGGCCGCGAACACGCTCTCCCGACCCGCAATCCTTACGCCCGGGACGGCCACACGGACGTGTATGACAGAGGCGACGGGAATCGTCGGGGAGTTCCTCACGCTCAAGGAGGGGACCGACGCGGACCTGCTGGCGATGCAGTGTGGCGACTTCTACGAGTTTTTCGACGAGGACGCCGAAATCGTCGCCGACGAACTCGACCTGAAGGTGAGCCAGAAGTCCTCGCATGGCTCGTCGTATCCGATGGCAGGGGTTCCGGTCGACGACCTGACGCCGTACGTCTCCGCGCTGGTCGAGCGGGGCTACCGGGTCGCCATCGCCGACCAGCACGAGACCGAGAACGGCCACGCTCGCGAAATAACGCGGGTCGTTACGCCCGGAACGCATCTAGAGACCGGCGACGAGTCGGCGCAGTACCTCGCCGCGGTGGTTCGGGAGGCCAGCCGGGACGGCGGTGACACCTACGGTATCGCGGCGACGGACGTGACCACGGGCCAGTTTCAGGTCACACAGCTCGACGACGCCGACGCGGGCGAGGCGCTGACAGAGCTGTACACGTTCGGGCCGGCCGAGATTCTTCCCGGCCCGGAGCTCCGGAACGACGACGCGTTTCTGGACCGCCTGCGCGAGCGGACGGACGCGGCGCTGACGCTGCACGACTCGGCGTCGTTCGAGCCGGGCCGGGCGCGCCACACCGTCCGCGAGCAGCTCGGGAGCGAGACGGTCGATAGCGTCGGTATCGGCGAGCAGAGCGTGGCGGTCCAGGCCGCCGGCGCGGTGCTGTCCTACGTCGAGGACACCGGGGTCGGCACGCTGGCGGCCGTCACGCGGCTGCAGGCCTACGGCGAGCGCGACCACGTCGACCTCGACGCGACGACCCAGCGGAACCTCGAACTCACAGAGACCATGCAGGGCGACAGTTCGGGGTCGCTGTTCGACACTATCGACCACACGGTCACGGCCGCCGGCGGGCGACTGCTCCAGCAGTGGCTCCAGCGGCCCCGGCGAAACCGGACCGAACTCCAGCGCCGGCAGTCCTGCGTGGCGGCGCTGTCGGAGGCGGCGATGGCCCGCGAGCGGATTCGAGAGACGCTGTCGGACGCCTACGACCTCGAACGGCTGGCGGCGCGGGCCACGTCGGGGAGCGCCGACGCGCGGGACCTGCGAGCAGTTCAGGAAACCCTGGCGCTGCTGGGGCAGGTCGCCGACGCCGTCACCGAGACCGAGCGGCTGGCCGAGTCGCCGCTCGCCGACGCGCTCGACGGGGCCGACCGCGAGGCGGCCGACGCGCTGGCCGCGGACCTCGACAGCGCACTGGTCGCTGACCCGCCGGGAACGATCCGGCAGGGCGGACTGTTCAAACGGGGGTACGACGACGACCTCGACGAGATTATCGACGAGCACGAGGCCGCTCTGGAGTGGCTGGAGACGCTGCCGGACCGCGAGAAGGAGCGGACCGGCATCACCCACCTCTCTGTCGACCGGAACAAGACCGACGGCTACTACATCCAGGTCGGCAAGAGCGAGACCGACGCCGTCCCCGAGGAGTACCAGCACATCAAGACGCTGAAAAACTCGAAGCGGTACACGACACCCGAACTCGACGAGAAAGAGCGGGACGTGCTGCGCTTGGAGGAGCGCCGCCACGACATGGAGTACGAGCACTTCCAGCGGCTCCGGGCGCGCGTGGCTGAGCACGCGACGCTACTGCAGGACGTGGGCCGGACGCTGGCGGAACTGGACGCATTCGCGTCACTGGCGGTCCATGCCGTCGAGAACGACTGGACCCGGCCGGCGGTCGTCGACGGCAACGAACTATCCATCGAGGCCGGCCGTCATCCGGTCGTCGAACAGACCACCGAGTTCGTCCCGAACGATCTCTACATGGACGACGACCGACAGTTCCTCATCGTCACCGGGCCGAACATGAGCGGGAAGTCGACGTACATGCGCCAGGCGGCGCTCATCACGCTGCTTGCCCAGGTGGGCAGTTTCGTGCCAGCGCGGTCGGCGACAGTCGGTCTGGTGGACGGCATCTTCACCCGCGTCGGCGCGCTGGACGAACTCGCACAGGGCCGCTCGACGTTCATGGTCGAGATGCAGGAGCTATCCAATATTCTCCACTCGGCCACCGACGAGTCGCTGGTGATTCTGGACGAGGTGGGTCGCGGAACCGCTACCTTCGACGGCATCTCTATCGCCTGGGCGGCGACGGAGTACATCGTCAATTCCATTCAGTCCAAGACGCTGTTTGCGACCCACTACCACGAACTGACGGCGCTGGGCGAGGAACTGCCGACTGTCGAGAACGTCCACGTCGCGGTCGACGGCGAGCCGCGGTCCGCGGAGGGCGACGGCGACGTGACGTTCCTCCGAACGGTCCGAGACGGGCCGACCGACCGCTCCTACGGCGTCCACGTCGCCGACCTCGCTGGCGTCCCCGAGCCGGTCGTCGGTCGCTCACAGGAGGTGCTCGACCGCCTGCGCGACGACAAGGCCATCGAGATTCGGGGGAGCGAGCGGGACGACGGTGGGACGACGCAGGCCGTGTTCGACCTGGATTCGGGGCAGTTCAGGGACGGCACGGCCGGGTCGGCGGGCACGTCGGCCGATTCGGGGACTAAGCCGGTTGCGACCGACGGCGATCCCGAACACGCGCCCGGCGAGTCCGCAGCCGAGAGTCCTGCAGGCGACGCGGCTGCGACGTCGCTCGACCCGGAAACCGAGGCCGTCCTGTCGGAACTGACGGAACTGGACGTCAACGAGACGCCGCCGGTCGAGCTGATGGCGAAGGTACAGGAGTGGCAGGCTGAACTGGACGACGAGTAGCAGACGCCACCCGATTTTCAACGGAGATACTCACGCCCGAAAGGGTATAGGGGAGTTGTCACTGCTAGAAGGCAATGACCGACCGGATCCGCGTTCTCCACGTCGACGACGACCCGGCTGTCGTCGAAGCGGCCACGAGCGCTCTGGAACAGGAGCACTGTGGCATCACGGTCGAGACAGCGACGAGCGTTGCCGACGGCATCGAACGGCTCGACAGCGACGCGTTCGACTGTGTCGTCGCCGGCTACGACCTGCCGGAGCAAACCGGCGTCGAGTTCCTCGACGCGGTCCGCAAGCGAGCGCCGGACCTGCCGTTCGTCCTGTTCACCAGCGAGGGGAGCGAAGCAGCCGCCAGCGACGCGATTTCCGCCGGTGTCACCGAATATATCCGGGTCGACGGCGGCGCCGAGCCGTACGCACGGCTCGCACACACCGTCGTCGACGCCGTCGAACGGACAGCCGACGACATCGAACACGCACAGAGCACGCGACGCGAGCGTGCTATCGAGGAGTTACACTCCACCGCCAGGGCGTTCATGCGAGCCACGACTGAGGATGCGGTTGCCCAAGTCACAGTGGACACCGCCAGAACCATCCTCAATATGCCAGCCAATGGCGTCCACTTCGCCGACGGCGACAGCCTGTATCCGGTCGCCTGGACCGAACAGGTCGAGGAACTCATCGGCACGCCCCCGGTGTTCGAAGCCGGAGAAGCGCTCGCGTGGCAGGCTTTCGAAACCGGCGAGGCCCGGGTCCACGACGATATCACGTCGAGCCCGGACCGGTACAACCCGGAGACGGATATCCGCAGCGAGCTCATCCTTCCGCTCGGGGACCACGGCGTCCTCCTCATCGGGTCGAGCGAGGTCAGTGCGTTCGACGACACGGACGTCACACTCGCACGGACGCTCTCGGTCCACGCGACGGCGGCGCTTAACCGTCTCGACCGTGATCGCCAGCTCCGCGAGGAACGCGAGTTCATCGACCAGGCGCTGGATACGCTCGACGACCTGTTCTACGTCATCGGCACGGACGGCAGCCTTCGGCGGTGGAACGAGCGCATCCCCGAAGTCACGGGATACAGCGACGACGAAATCGGCGATATGGCTGTCGCTGACTTCTTCCCCGATGACGAGCACGGGGCAGTCGAAGCAGCGATAGACGAGACGCGAACCACCGGCCGAGTAACTCTCGAAGCCGAGATTCTGACTGCCGATGGAGAGCGGATTCCGTACGAGTTTGCCGGCACCCGGTTGACAGACGCTGATGGAGCGGTCGCCGGGACCGTGGGTATCGGGCGGGACATCTCCCAGCGCAGGGCGTACGAACGGCAACTGGAGCGAAAGAACGAGCGCCTCGACGAGTTCACCAGTATCGTCAGCCACGACCTCCGAAACCCGCTGACAGTCGCGGAGGGGAATCTGGAACTGGCCAGAACAGAACGCGACAGCGACTATCTCGACGAGGTGTCGCGTGCCCACGAGCGAATGCGAGCGCTGATAGACGACCTCCTCACCTTCGCACGCGCCGGCGAAACGGCGACCGACCTCGAATCCGTCACGCTCGCAAACATCGCCGAGGAGTGCTGGCAGACCGTCGAGGGGGACCGGGCGACGCTCGTCGTCGAGGCCGACCGTCAGATCCGGGCTGATACGGCGAAACTCCGCCGGCTGGTGTCGAACCTCCTCCGGAACAGCGTGGAACACGGATCCACGCGCGCTCAGGCACCGTCCGACCGCACCGCGGAACACGACGAGGAGAACCTAACTGTGCGGGTCGGGACAGTCGAAGACACGGATCGGCACGGTTTCTACGTCGCCGACGACGGGCCGGGCATTCCATCGGAGGACCGCGAACAGGTGTTCGAGGGGGGCTACTCGACCGGCGAGAACGGGACCGGGTTCGGGCTCAAAATCGTCCAGCGGATCGCCGAGGTTCACGGGTGGACGGTCACAGCCACCGAGAGCGAGGCCGGCGGCGCGCGGTTCGAGGTGACAGGGCTCGAACCTGCCTGAGCAGACAGGCCAGTCGCCGAGTGCGGGCCAGCGACATCTGCGGCAGGCCCACTGCGGGACGTGACTGACCTTTTGGTTCTGAAGCCCTCAGTATGGGTAATGTCATCCCAGCGCCCTTCCCAGCGGGACTCGCAGACCGCCGAGCAGTCGGCTGCGCCGCGGGACGGAGCGACGCCTGCACTCGCCGTGGAGGGGTTGTCAAAGCAGTTCGGCAGCGGTGCAGACGCGGTGACGGCCGTCGACGACGTGTCGTTTCGCATCGAGCAAGGCACCGTTGTCGGCCTGCTGGGACCCAACGGGGCGGGCAAGACAACGACGATAAAATCGATTCTCGGGCTGGTGTTGCCTGATTCCGGAAGTGTTCGGATACAGGGTATCGACATGAGCGAGAAACCGCGGGCAGCCTACCGCCACGTCGACGGGATGCTCGAAGGGGCGCGAAACGACTACTGGCGGCTGACTGTCCGGGAGAACCTGCGCTATTTCTCGACCATCAAGGGCGTCAAGCCGGATGCCGTCGCCGACCGTCACGAGCGGCTACTGGAGAAACTCGACCTCCTGGAGAAGGCCGACGAGTCGGTCCGGGACCTCTCCCGCGGGATGAAACAGAAGGTGTCGCTGGCGAGTGTGCTGGCCAGCGAGTCCGATCTGGTGTTTCTCGACGAACCGACGCTGGGACTCGACGTCGAAAGCTCGCTGACGCTGCGTCGGGAACTGCGCCGCATCGTCGACGAGCGCGACCTCACGGCTGTCGTCAGCAGCCACGACATGGACGTCATCGAGGACGTCTGCGACCGGGTCATCATCATGAACGAGGGAGAGATCATCGCAGACGACAGCGTGGCGGCCGTCCTCGACCAGTTCACCGCGAACGCGTTCGCCGTCACCAGTCCGGACATCACCGACGACCTGCTTGCGACCGTCCGGGAGCGCTTCGAGGTGGTCGACGTGACGAGCGTCGAACGGGGCCGGCGCGTCGAGGTAGCGACCGATAGCGACGGGTTCTACCGCCTGCTTGCGCTGTGTCGCGACCACGATGTGACGCTTGCCACCGTCGGCACGGTCGAACCGGGTCTGGAGGACGTGTTCGTCGAAATCACGGGGCAGAAACGATGAGAGTGGCGGAGACGAGACGATGACCGCGAGCGCCGACACGCGCACAGAGGACAGTGATGGGACCAGTGCCCAGGCTGTCAGAGCCGCCATGCAGGCGGGCTATCTCGACCTCGCGCGGGCGGTGCTGTACCGCGAGTACCTCATCTTCGTCCGCTATCCGGCCAACGCCGTCGGCGGTATCGTCATCTCGGTGTTTTTCTTCGGCCTACTGTTCTACGGCGGCCGGATGCTCGCGGGACAGGCGATAACCGACTCCATCGAGGGCATCATCGTCGGCTACTTCCTGTGGTCGCTTTCCGTCGGCGCGTACCAGTCCATCTCGAACGACATCGGGAGCGAGGCCCAGTGGGGCACGCTCGAACGGCACGTCATGACGCCGTTTGGCTTCGCGCCGGTCGCGTTCTGCAAGGGTGTCGCGAAAGTCGTCCGGACGTTCATCACCTCGACAGTGGTGCTGGCGGTGATGCTTGCGATTACCGGGACGACGCTCCAGTTGAACGTCCTTACCGTCGTCGTCGTCGCGTCGTTGACCATCGCCTCGGTGCTTGGTCTGGGATTCGCTGCCGGCGGCGTCGCGGTGCTGTACAAGCGCATCGGGAACTGGCTCAATCTGCTCCAGTTCGGGTTCATTATCCTCATCTCCGCGCCCGTGTTCGAACTCGGCTGGACGCGGGTGCTGCCGCTGGCCCACGGGAGCGCGCTCCTCCAGCGGGCGATGGTCGACGGGACCCGACTCTGGCAGTTCTCGGCCATCGACTTGGGGCTCCTCGTCGGCGTCCCGGTCGGCTACGTCCTGCTGGGGTACGTCGTGTTCCAGTACACGACCCGTCGGGCCAGACGACTCGGCGTACTCGGCGACTACTGACTTCGGTAGACAGGAGGTTTTACTTGAGGTGCCGGTTATGTGATAGGTAACACTCTCGCTCGGGCTACGCACACAGCGTCGGGCGGTCCTCTGCCCTGCACCCCACAAATGGTCACTCGATATCTCTCATCGGAACGGCTGGTGCCCACCATTGCGACAGTGGTCGTCGTTGGTGTGCTGGCTGTTGCGACGTGGTCGCTCGTGTTCGCGAGTGACGGCGCCGCCGACCAACCCCAGATCGACAGGGACGTACAGCAACGCTACGAGTCGATAGACGGTGTCAGCGCGACCCAGACGACGATAGTCTCACAGAACGGGACAGTTACGAGCAGAACAACCTACGACGCGACGCTCCAACCGGGGACCCAGAAGAAACGGCTCGTACTCGTCAACAGTACGTCACAGGCGAATGACGTGCGTCTCTCGGACGGGTCGACGCTGTGGCTGTACAACGACAGTCGTGGAAGGGCAACACGAATACCCCTCTCCGAGACTGAGTCCGACAGAGGTGAGCGGCTACAGCGCCTCTTCACAAAACTCGACGAGTCGACAGCGGACCCCCGGTCAGTTGAACCACTCCCCGTTGTCCCTCGAGGCGAGCGACGGCCGGTCAACTCAACCGAGGGGATGACCGTCAGCTACCGGGGCACGGAGCCAGTTGACGGCCGCGAAGCGTACGTCGTCCATGTGACGCCGAGAAACGGGACAAAAGCATACGAGCAAACCGTCTGGGTCGACACACAGCGGTTTTTCCCGGCCAAGCAGCGGACTGCCTGGACGGCAGACGAGAAGCACACAGTCGTGACGACGAGGTATGCGAACGTCACGTACGACACCGGAGTTCCCCATGACGAGTTTGCCCCCGACTTCCCGGACGACACAGCAGTCAGCGTTCCGGTACCATCAGATAGGAGGTTTTACCTGCGCTGCCAGTTATGTGCTACATAATATTGTCGTTCAGACAGACCGAACGCAGTCGGGCAGTTCCCCACACCCGGTAACCTGATATATGGCCACTCGACACCTCACATCGGAACGACTGGTCCTCACCGTCGCGACGGTCGTCGTCGTTGGTGTACTGGCTGTTGCGATCTGGTCGCTTGCGTTCGCGAGTACCGGAACCGCTGATCAGCCCCAGATCGACGCGGACGTGCAACAACGCTACCAGTCGATAGACGGTGTGAACGCGACACAGACGACGACGATCACCCGGAACGGGACAGTTGCGAGCCGGACGACCTACGACGCCGCGCTCCGGCCGGGGACCCAGAAGAAACGGCTGGTGGTCGTCAACAGCACCGTCGAGCGATACGACCGCCGAGTGTCGAACGGGTCGATGCTGTGGCTGTACGACCAGCGCCGCGCGAAGGCGACACGCATCTCTCTCAGCAGAACCGATTCAGACCAGGGTGAGCGGCTGCAGCGTCTGTTTGCGAATCTCAACATGGAGACGACAACCGACACGACGACCGACTCACCGTCGGTTGAGCCGTTGCCCGTCGTTCCCCGCGGCGAGCAGCGGCCGACCGTCTCTGCTGGCTCGATGAGCGTCAGTTATCGCGGTACTGAATCAATCGACGGGCGTGACGCCTACGTCATTCATGTGGCACCGAAAGACGACACAGCGGCCTACGAGCAGACGGTCTGGGTGGACACAGAGCAGTTCTTCCCGGTGAAAAAGCGCACTGCGTGGACAGCCGACGGTGAGCGAACAGTCGTGACGACGACGCACACGAGCGTCACCTACGACACCGGTGTGTCCGAGGACGTGTTTACCCCCAACTTCCCCGACAACACGACTGTCACTGTCCCAGAGACGCCCGAAAGACAGACCTACGAGTCGGTCGGTGCGCTCGAAGCCGACACCGAGATCCAGGTTCCGGAGCCCGACATCCCGCCGGGGTACGAACTGACCTACGCGACGCAGACGCGGGGGCGGATCCACAGCGTCGGCCTCCGCTACATGAACCGGACCAGTCTCATCACTGTCGGCAAATACGACCGGCCCGCTAACAGGGACAGCGCCAGCGGAGCGGTGACAATCGACGGGCAACCGGCACAGGTCAGCTACGGACTGACAACCTCAGTTTCGTGGAGCTGTGAGCGCTACCGATACACCGTTCGCGGTGAGGGCGTGTCCGCGGACCGACTCGTCACGGTCGGCCAGTCAATCGGCTGTCCCGGCGGCGAGTGAGCACCCTCGCTGGCATATCAAGCCGCCGTTTTCTGGGCCAGAAGTTCGACTGCACGTTATATTATGGAACCGCTCCTCAATTCGAGTGCAGCGGCCCTGACAACACCGTGCCACCAGCGCCCTCCGGCAATAGCCGCTGTCTGTCCACCATACTGCCCTATGGTTCCCCAGGGCCGCCACCCTGGGGGGAATGTGGGCCAGGCCGCCCGCGAACTGGTCCCCTACCTCGCCCCACCTTCGCCCAAGGGCGGTGCCCTGACCCCACCGGTCTCCGCTGACACTGCGCCCTTCTCCGACGCGGCTGACTTCTGACTCGGAAACTGACGGGACCTTTTATTCGGGGACGGGACGTTGGTCCAGTACGTGAGTGAGGACCCGGCCGTGGGCGACATCCTCGACCTGCTCAGTGACGAGTACGCCCGGGACATCCTCGCAGCAACGAGTGTCAAACCCATGTCCGCGAAACAGCTCGCCGACCAGTGTGAGATGTCACAACCGACCGTGTACAGACGGGTCGAGTGGCTTCAGGAGTACGGCCTCATAGAGGAACAGACCCAGATAGAAACGGGCGGCAACGACTACAGCGTGTTCGCTGCCACGCTCTCGGAGTTCTCGCTGGCGCTTGCTGACGGTGACTTCGAAACCGAGATCGAGCGGACCGAACCGCCGGCGTTCCCGGGACAGGATGAACAGGACACCGCGGACCGATTCACAAAAATGTGGGAGAATCTCTGATATGGTCGCCATCGAGACGCTGATGGACTGGCTCATCACCGCCCTGGCGTTCGGCTCGACAGTACTGGGTGGATACGTCGGCTACCAGGCCTACCGGGGGTATCGCCGGCACAACAGCCGCGCGATGCAGTACCTCTCAGTCGGGCTGTTCTGCCTCACGGCGGTGGCCTTCGTCGTCGCGTTCACCGGGTCGGTCCTCCTTCGCCAGGGCCTGCTCGACAGCCAGTTCCAGCAACCGCTGACACTCGTCACTCGCGCCTTCCAGTTCGTCGGCGTCCTCTTTATCGCGTACTCGCTCCACTCCCGGGAGTGAGAGTCGGAATGTGTGTGGCGAATCACGGCCGTCCCGAACCGCTGAAGGGTCTCAGGGGGAAAGGATACGTATGGCGCAAACTGCGGGGGGACGGCCGACGGTCCGCATCGACGGGGCTGACCCGGTATTGCTCCCCTGGGACGTTGCACCCGAAACGCTCCCCTTCGATGTCGTCCGCGGCCCAGTCGCGTTCGAGTGTGCCTCCGGCGACCGGATCGAACGGGAGTACACCGGCATCGATGTGTTCGAGCTGTTAGATGCGGCGGCGATGCCCGGCGACACGACCCACGTCCAGTTCGAATCGGCGAACGGCGACCTGGCGTGTATCCCGCTCGCCGACCTCAACGGCGCGGTGCTCGCGCTGGGCGACGGCCCCGGAACTGAGCCGGGGCGACCGCGGTTCGTCTCGCCCCGCGTGCTCGGCCCACGAACCGTCAAGAACGTCTGCCGGCTGCGGCCGCGGGCGCTCGCCGCCGGCGCTGACCGTGAGGCCTACGAGCGGCTGCCGCTGGACGAGTGACGCCGGACGACTGACTACTCCAGCAGGCCGATGTCCTTCGCGAGTCGGTCGGCGAGTTCCTCCAGTACGTCGGGGTCGACTTCGGCGACTGGCTCACCGTCGTGGAGCTGCTCGTTGTGGCGCGCGACGGCGTCCTCGACGTCCTCGAACGCGACCGATGTCCGCGTCCCGCACTCCTCGCATACGACCGGAATCTCGGGCTGATCGGTTGTCATTGGCGGCAGTTTACTTCGCTCCCCGATAAACGGACCGGAGCGTCCGCCGGGCGTACGCTGGCAGTCACTCGAGAACGCTTTTCGGCCGCTTGAGGTAGAACGCCTGCTCGGTGACGCGTTCGTACACGGCATACAGCGTCTCGACGGCGGCCGGGTCGGGGTCGAACTGCAGGTGCGGAGCCATGTGGTACGCTTTGCAACTTGTCAGGAAGAAGTACAGCGTCCGGTGGTGGGCCGGCGTCGCGTCGACGACGCCCATCGACTGCCCGCCCAGGTCGTCCGAAAAGTCGTTGAGCAAGGCAGCGATATCGTCGTTCAGTTGCTCGTCAGGCCGGGTGAGCGGCGCACCGAGCGTCTGCTGGAGGAACTCGCTGGTGGCCCGCAGGAAGGGGTTCGAGTCCATGCCCGTCGGGTCCACAGCGCTGAACGCGTCGTACAGGTCAAGCAACGCCGCCAGTTCGTCGTCGGTCAGCGCGATGGGTTTGACGGGGTCGCCCTGCGGGAGCGAGTAATCCGGGAAGGAGTACGACTGCGGGTCCGGCACCTGCCCGAACACGGTATCGAGACTCATGGTAGCAGTTCGGTCGGCCGACGCCTAACTGTTGGGTGGGACGCACGTCCGAATCGGGAACGAACCACAGCAACAGATGGGGCGTCGGCTCACTCGCCCTGCTCGTCCAGTTGCTCAACGAGGCTAATACCGTAGATAGTCCGCAACACCGTGCTAGCGTCGCCGGCCTCGTACACCAGGTCGTCCCTCGAACTGACGTGGTCGAGCACGTCGGGCGAGGAATGCGCGGGCGCGGCGGCGATGCCGGCGTCGTTCTCGTCGACCCAGCGCATCACTCGCAGGTCGCTCTTGCTGTCGCCCATCACGAGCGCGAACGGGTCGTCGATGCCGAGCACGTCGAAGGCCTCCTCGACGCCGGCGGACTTGTCCAGTTCGAGGCTCACGAGTTCGGCCGCGTCGCCCTCGTAGTAGCCCAGGTCGACGCGTTCGAGGATGTCGCGGAACGCCTCGGGCGCGTCGTCGATGTCGGCGTCGGTCGACAGGTCGCTCGCCGCCAGCACGTCCAGAATCTCCGGGTCGCGGCTGAAGTAGGCCCGCGCGTAGCCTGCGGGGTCGTCGACTTCGGCGTCGACCTGTGTGGCGATAGCGTCGCCAACGAGGCCACAGAGGTACCGCAGCGACTCGTCGATGATTTCGACGGCGTTGTCGCTGCCGACCTCGGCGTTGGGTTTCAGCGTGACGTTGAACTCGTTGCCCTGGAGGTGACAGCGCTTGCCGACGGCGTCGGGGGCCTCCGAGAGGACTCGCCGCCGGACGGTCTCGAACACGTCCACGACCGCTCCGTCGAGGCGTTCGTAGAGCAGTCGCTTGGTGTCCTCGCCGTGTTTGGGCGTGAACACGCCGTTACCGGACTCGTAGACGATGCTCATCTGGCCGGAGGAGACGAGATCGTTGCCAAGCCCCTGTATCATGAACCCCTTGACGTTCTCCAGCGTCTGGCCGGTACAGACGACGATAGGGACGCCCGCTTCGTGGAACTGCGTCAGGAGATACAGCGTGTCACGGGGGATTTCGTTGTCGGTGTCACCGGCCGACCGGAGCGTCTCGTCGACGTCCAGCACGAGCACGTTCACCGACCGGTCGTACTTCGAGTAGAGGTCGAGCGCGGTAAAGGCCTCGTCGCGGGTCAGCCGGGCCGCGATTTCCGCATAGGTCTCGCCGGTCCCGGGAAACTCGTCAGTGATGTCGGATTTGAGAGCGTCAAGGCGGTCACTGGCGGTTTCCCACTGTTCCAGGGCGACAGTCGAGCTGAGCGGAGGAAACAGGTCGACGAACTCCTGATAGCCACGCAGCGTCGTCGTGTCTACGCTCTTATACAGACGGTAGAGTTGGTCGTATTGTTCCATGTCGATATCCACAGGATAGTGGCGACTAACGGCGAGCGTACTTTAGCTATCGGGTTTGCGATACTCACACACGACAAAAAATGGCTGGTTTGCCAACACCGCATCGAAGGTGTGCCGCTGCTACGCCTCGTCGCCGCCGTCGGTCAGCACCTCGGTTTCGGTCGCCTCCTCGTTGAGGAAGGATGGGAGTTCCTCCTCGTCCTCGTCAGTTGCCTCGTCGTCCGCCGTCGCTTCGGTCCAGGAGCGTTCTCTGTGGTGGCACATAGGTCGTCACCATGGGAGGTTCAGGACTGTTTTGTGTTAACTATTTTCATGACAATGCTGATAGGCACGGCGAAGGCAGACAGTATCAAGTCGCTTCGCCCGTTAGCCGGTGGCAATCACATGCGGAGGCACGTATGACCGATATCCAGCGACTCGACGACCGGACCGTCGAACGCATCGCGGCCGGCGAGGTGGTCGAGCGACCGGCCTCCGTCGTCAAGGAACTGGTCGAGAACGCCATCGACGCCGACGCGAGCCGGGTCGACGTGGTTGTGGAAGCTGGCGGAACCGACGGGATTCGCGTCACGGACGACGGCATCGGGATGGACCGAGAAGCCGTCGAAACGGCCGTCGAGGAGCACACCACGTCGAAAATCCGCGACATTGCAGATCTGGAGGGTGGCGTGGGAACACTCGGGTTCCGCGGCGAGGCGCTGCACGCGATCGGGGCGGTCTCACGGCTGACGATCCGGACCAGACCCCGCGGCGGCGACGTGGGAACCGAACTGGTGCTCGAAGGCGGTGACGTCACGTCAGTCAGCCCCGCCGGCTGTCCGGAGGGGACAACGATGGCGGTAGAAGACCTCTTCTATAACGTCCCAGCCCGCCGGAAGTACCTCAAACAAGAGTCGACGGAGTTCGCACACGTCAACACCGTCGTCGCCAGCTACGCGCTGGCTAACCCGGACGTGGCCGTCTCGCTGACCCACGGCGACCGCGAAACGTTTTCGACGACCGGCCAAGGCGACCTGCGCGAGACGGTGATGTCCGTCTACGGCCGGGAAGTCGCCGAGTCGATGATCTCGGTCGGAGCAGGTTCGGAAGCGAACGCGGATGGCGACGAGAGTGATAGTTTCCCTGACGGGCCGCTCGACGGCGTCCACGGCCTCGTCTCGCACCCCGAGACGAACCGCGCCGGCCGCGAGTACCTCTCGACGTACGT
Source organism: Haloarcula sp. CBA1115 (assembly GCF_000827835.1). Lineage (NCBI taxonomy): Archaea > Methanobacteriati > Methanobacteriota > Halobacteria > Halobacteriales > Haloarculaceae > Haloarcula > Haloarcula sp. CBA1115. The sequence continues at coordinate 1,457,258 of NZ_CP010529.1, forward strand.
CAACGGCCGCTATGTCCGGGCCGGTACCGTTCGCGACGCCGTCGTCGACGCCTACGGGACCCAGATCGCGCCGGACCGCTACCCCTTCGCCGTCCTCTTTCTGGACGTGCCCGCGGGCGACGTGGACGTGAACGTCCATCCCCGCAAAATGGAGGTCCGCTTCGCCGACGACGAGGGTGTTCGCGAGCAGGTCCGGACTGCCGTCGAGGACGCGTTGTTGCGGGAAGGGCTACTGCGCTCGACAGCACCGCGTGGCCGGTCGGCACCCGAGCAGACAGAGATAACGCCGGAATCGAACGGGACGAGCGACAGCGAGCGCGAGCGGTCGAGTCCGGACGGCCGGGACACCGGAGACGAAGCAGCAACGCCGGGACGGACGGATACCACCGCAACGGGCAGCGCTGATGCAACAGCACAGGAGCCGGATACCGAGCCCACAGACCGACCGGACAGCACGCAGACCGAGACAGCGGGTAGCCAGTCCTCCGGCACAGCCCAATCCATTCAATCAGCCGACACGAAACGGCCCTCCGCGACCGGCCCAACGGACGATGCGTCGGGCGAATCCGGGGTGCGCGATCCAGAGGGTAGTGTTTCGAGTGGAAATAGCAATGGTGAGCGCCGTGACGCGTCCGCGGCGGGACGGACAGCCACGGAGAGCGAGGGGCGGAAGTTCACCGGCGGGCAGGAGCAGGCGCGCCTCGGCGACGACCCGGAAGCAACCCACGAGTCGCTGCCCTCGATGCGGATTCTCGGACAGTTAGCCGACACCTACGTCGTCGCGGAGACGGACGACGGCCTCGTGCTGGTCGACCAGCACGCGGCGGACGAGCGGGTCAACTACGAACGGCTGAAGGCCAAGTTCGAGGGCGAAACGACGACGCAGGCACTTGCTAACCCTGTCGAACTGGAACTAACCGCGCGCGAGGCCGAGGTGTTCGACCGGCGCAGCGACGCGCTGGCGAGTCTGGGGTTCCACACGGCGCGCACGGGTGAGCGAAGCGTCGAGGTCCGGACCCTTCCGGGCGTCATCGCCGATGCGGCCGGCCCGGACATCGTCAGGGACGTACTCGGTGCGTTCGTCGCCGGCGACGACGAAGCGGCGGCGACGGTCGAAGCGGCGGCCGACGAACTGCTCGGTGATCTGGCGTGTTACCCCTCGGTGACCGGGAACACATCGCTGACCGAAGGCTCCGTCCGGGAGCTACTCGCCGCGCTGGACGAGTGTGAGAACCCCTACGCGTGTCCCCACGGACGACCGACGGTCATCCACATCGACCGGCAGGAACTGGAAGACCGATTCGAGCGGGATTACCCCGGACACGGCGGTCGGCGGCGATAGCCTGAGAGGGCGGCACCGACACAACAATCGATACAGCCGATTGAACTAAACCTCCGTCTCCCGATGCACGCGGTATGTCACTCGTAACGTTCGGTGAGACCGCTCTGAGATTTGCACCCCCTGACGGACAGCGATTCGAGACGGCCCGCGAGGCGTCGATTCGCGTCGACGGAACCGCGAGCGGCGTTGCGGCAACGGCCGGCCGACTCGGGGCTGACGCACGGTGGCTCTCGAAGATCCCGGACACACCACTCGGGCGGCGCGTCGTCGCGGAACTCCACGAGTTCGGGCTGGAAACGGACATCGTCTGGGCAGACCCGGACGCTGGACGGCAAGGGCTCACGTTCCACGAGGACGCCGACCCGCCCCGTGCCGAGCGGCTGCTACAGGACCGCGGTAACACCGCAATGGCGACGCTGACGCCCGGTGAACTTCCGATGGGCGAGATACAGAACGCCGACGTGGTGTTCACCTCTGGCGCAACCCTCTCACTTTCTGACACAGCCGCCGACACGACCGGGGCGTTACTCAGAGCGGCCGCAGGAATGCGAGCATTCGATCTCGATTTCCATCCGGGGCTATGGGACGCCGAGGACGCCCGCGACGCGCTTGCAGACCTGCTACCGGCCGTCGATACCCTCTTTGCGGCCGAAGAGCAGGTTTCCGCGGTGTTTGACACGACGGGGAGTCCGCGCGAAGTCGTTCACACGCTCGCGACGGAGTACGATCTCACCCGCGTGATTCTCACACGGAGCGAGTACGGCGCGGTGGCCTACCACGACGGCGTCATTCACGAGCAGGATGCCATCGAGACGACCGCCGTCGACGAGTCGGGACAACACGAGGCCTTCATCGGCGCGACGCTCCAGCAACTGGCCGCCGGCGCTGACACGGACGAAGCGCTGCTCCACGGTGTCGCAGCAGCAGCCCTCTCCCGGACACTGTCTGGACCGTTGACACCGCTCGAACCGTCCGAAGTTGAGCGCCTCGTCGATTCACAGCAGTCCAGACGGCCGTAGGTGGCACGTACCGGCCGGCCGTACCGATCTCTGTTTACTCCGCTATTAGCCAGGGACGTCCGCCGTGACGCGGTGACAATTAGACCGTGGACGCGACAGACGGCAGCGGTCAGCGCGTCACCGCCGCCGTGACGATGGCCGCACGGCTTGTAGCCCCTTCCCGCACACACCGACGGCGCTAACGGGACGTTTTTCCCCACGAGGGCCGCATGCCCGTACAATGACTGTTCTCGAGTCCGTTCACGAGGCCCACGGAGCGACATTCAGGGAGGTCGGTGGTCGGCGCGTCGTCGACAACTACGGGCGACCGGAGCGGACCCACCGCGCAGTTCGGAACGTCGTCGGGGCGATGGAGTACGGCTACGGCGTGATTGTCGTCACCGGCGAGGACCGCGTCGACTACGTCGACAACGCCGTCTCGAACCGCGTGCCAGACGATGACGGCGCGGGCTGTTACGCGCTCCTGCTCGACCCCGACGGCCGCGTCGACACGGACATGTACGTGTACAACGCCGGCGAGCGCCTGCTCGTGTTCACACCGCCCCAGAAAGCCGAGGACCTTGCCGCAGAGTGGGCGGACAAGACGTTCATTCAGGACGTCGAGTTCGAGGAGGCGACCGACGACTTCGCCGTCTTCGGCGTCCACGGGCCGAAAGCGACAGAGAAAATCGCCAGCGTTCTCCACCAGACCGGGACCCCGCCCGCGCCGCTGACCTTCGAGCGGGGCGAACTCGGCGACGCCGGCGTCTCCGTCATCCGGACGGACAACCTCGCCGGCGAGGAGAGCTACGACGTGGTCTGTAGCGCTGACGACGCCGAGGCTGTCTTCGACACGCTGGTCAACCGGGGGCTCAACGCCGTCCCCTTCGGCTACCGGACCTGGGAGACGCTGACGTTAGAGGCCGGGACGCCGCTGTTCGACACCGAAATCGAGGGCGCGCTCCCGAACGATCTTGGCCTGCGGAACGCCCTGGACTTCGAGAAGGGCTGTTACGTCGGTCAGGAGGTCGTCTCGCGAATCGAGAACCGCGGCCACCCCACGCAACGTCTGGTCGGCCTCGCCGTCGAGGAATGCCCCGAGTCCGGTGCCGCAGTGTTCGCCGGCGACGAGCACGTCGGCGACGTGACCCGTGCCGGCCAGAGCCCGATGCGGGAAGCCCCGATTGCGCTGGCGAATCTCAGTTGGGAACGGCCCGAAGACGCGCTGACCATCCGCATCGACGGTGAACCGGTCAGCGCACAGCAGGTCGACCTGCCCTTTATCGACGGCTCGGCGCAGTCGGCGCGGTTGCCGACCTACGAGTAGCGGGGGTCACGCCAGTTCGATAGCCGCCCGCCCGCTGGTCGCGCTCCGGATTCGGTCCCGCAGGTCGCTCCCCTCAGCCGTAGGCACCCGAACCTCGAAGACGACTTCGGCCTCGTAGTCAGCTGCAAACTCGACGCCTGCTGATTCAAGCAGGCTCCGAACGCTGCCGGAGTCGTCGTAGGCGACGGTTACGGTGAACTGCTCGTGGGGCACCTCCTCGACCACGCCTGCGTCGTCAACGCCCTCTTTCACCGCTCTGGAGTAGGCACTGGCGAGGCCGCCGACGCCGAGGTTCGTCCCGCCGTAGTAGCGCGTGACGACGGCGACGGCGTTCTCGATATCGCGTTGCTGGAGAACGTTCAGCGCGGGGTCGCCGGCGCTGCCGCTCGGTTCGCCGTCGTCGCTCGAATACTCCCGAAAGGGATCGGATCGCACGCGGTAGGCGGGGACGTTGTGGGTCGCGTCAGCGTACTCCTCGCTGACGGCGTCGACGAACGCCTCGGCGGCTTCGACGGTCGCCGCCGGCGCGACGTGACCGATGAACTCCGAGCCGCGCACTTCGAAGCGCGCCTCGCCGCGGCCCGGAACGGTCAGGTAGCTGTCCGTCACGGCCCGGCGTAGGCCCGGCGGCGGAATAGCGTTTGTCGTTCGCGCTCCCAGCAGTGAGTCAGTCCGTCCTGCCGTCCGGTTGCCGCGACCCCCAGACCCGCTTGTCAAGCAGTTCGACTCTCATTCCGTCCCGAACCCGGAGCTGACAGGAGAGCCGGGGATAGCTAAACCGGTCGGCGAGGTCGTCGTGCCAGTGGTCGGGGTCGGGCGGCTCAGCGAGACGGACGCCGCAGGTGGCACAGATGCCGCGGCCGCCGCAGTTGACCCGTTTCGCGTAGCGACCGTGTGGCGAGAGGTCGGCATCGAGAAGCACGTCCCGGAGGACGGCCCCGCGTTCGGCGGTGAGTTCGTGGGTTTCCCCTCCGGGCGTCTCGACGGTGAGCGTCGCCGGCATCAGGCCAGTTCGATGGTCCGGACGAACGCCAGGCGACGGATTTCGTTGATGAGGTCGCCGGGCAGTTCCTCGTCAGTGATGACGTACAGTTTCGGTTCGTCGGTGAACTCGGGGTCTTCGCTCAGGACCTGGCGGATAGAGATGCCGTGGTCGGCGATAGCCGACGTGACCGTCGAGACGATGCCGGACTCGTCGGCGGCGCGGACGGTGACAGTCACTGCGTGCAGATCGAGCACCGGGGCGAGATCGAGCAGGCTCGGCACGGAGGAGATGTTGCGGAAGATGCGCCGCAGGTCGTCGTCGTCGAGAATCGCGTCCGTCGTCGCGTTGACCACGCGGCGGTCAACGTCGGCCTCGCGGGCGATACCCGTGTTCGGGATTTCGATACCGCCCGAGACGACGCGGCCGTCCTCGTTGACGGAGAACCCTCGCTCCAGCAGCAAACGGATGACATCCTGCTGGCCCGGGGAGTCCTCGAATTTCTGCATAATCTCGTCGAACATACGGAGTGGTGGACGTGGGGCCACTAATCGGTGCCGCCAGCAGCCGAAACGGCGACGGCTTCGCACCGCCGTCGACTACAGCTCGCCTTTCGTGCTCGCCACGTCGGAGCGGCGCTCGTCGATGCGGGTCGCGTCGTCGAGTGCTCGTGCCAGCCCCTTGAACAGCGCCTCGATTTCGTGGTGGGCGTTCTCGCCCTCGACGCCGCAGTGCAGCGTCAGCCCGGCGTTCATCGACAGTGAGCGACAGAAATGCTTCGCCATGTGGCTGGTCATCCCGCCGACCGAACCCTGCGAAAAGTCACCGTCGAACGCGAAGTACGGCCGGCCGGAGATGTCGACGACGACGCTCGCGACGGCCTCGTCCAGCGGGACCTTGCGGTCGGCGAACCGGCGGATGCCGCGCTTGTCGTCCAGCGCCTCGGTGAACGCCTCGCCGAGCGTGATGGCGACGTCCTCGACGGTGTGATGGTCGTCGATGTCTAGATCGCCGTCGCACTGCACGGTCAGGTCGAACAGCCCGTGGGTCGAGAACGAATCGAGCATGTGGTCGAAGAAGCCGATGCCGGTATCGATGGTGCTGTCGCCGTCGCCGTCGACGTCGAGCGTGACCTCGATGTCCGTCTCGGCCGTGGTCCGCGTGACGGCCGCCGTCCGGTCGGTCATACGTATCACCTATCAGGCCGCGTATTTGTGGATTGCGTCCGGCCATCCGGTCCAATAGTTACTCTGTCTGCTCGTCCAGTAGCGCCAGCAATCGGTCGGTCACCGCCGGCGCGTGTTCGACGAAACAGCAGTGGCGACCCTCGACGGCCTCCCCGGTCCCGCGGGGGAGGTCGGCCGCCAGCGACTGCGCGGCGTCCGGCGACACGACGGGGTCGTCCAGCCCGTAGTACACCTCAGCGGGCTGGGTGATCTCGTACAGCGGCGGCGAGTCGAAAGCCGTCATTGCGTTGGCCTGCGCGTCGCGGGCCGCGCCAGTAGCGTCCTCGTCAGCGCGCCAGCCTGCGATCCGCTCCATGAGGTCCGGGTCGTGTTCGCGGAATGCCGGCGAAAACGCTCCTGCAAGCGACGATGGGGCGTCCAGCGCGAGCGCGTCCAGTTCCGCCCGATCCACCGCATCGCCAGATCCCACCGTACAGTACAGCGTCAGCGAGCGGGCGCGGCTGTACTGGTGAGCGTATTCGAGCGCGACCATGCCGCCGAGGCCGGCCCCGACGAGGTGGGCGCTCCCGACGCCGTGGTCGGCCAGCACGGCTTCGAGGTCAGCCGCCAGCGTGTCCGCGTCGTACGGTCCCGCCGGCGCGTCCGACCGGCCGGTTCCGCGGAGGTCCCACACCACCGTCTCGTAGGGACCGGCGACGGCGTCGTAGTGCCAGCCCCAGAGCCACGCCCCGTACCCCACGTCGTTGATGAACACGACGGTGGGGCCGTCGCCGTCGGCTTCGTAGTAGAGGGACACGTCGCGGTTGCGTGCGGTCGGCATTGGCTGTCGGTTCCTTCGCCGGTGGTGTGTCTCTTTCGGTGAGTAGGTCTTTAGCGCTGGCTGTCGAAGGGCCGCCAGTCCCGTGTCAGGAGCAGCATCACTTATCGGCGCTGTCGTGTTGGTCGTGAGTCTGGGTGTCGCCGCGCAACTGGTCGCCGACTGGCTCCAGATCCCGAGCGTCGCGTTCCTGCTGGTCGCCGGCGTCTTCGTCGGCCCGCAGGCCCTCGACCTCGTCGACCCCGCGATATTCGGACAGGCCGGGCTGCAGGCTATCGTCGGCCTCAGCGTCGGTATCATCGTCTTCGAGGGGGCGTTCCACCTTACCGTCGAGCGAGTCCGTGAAGCGTCCAGGGAGGCGCTTGGACTGGTGACAATCGGCGCGTTCGTCTCGCTCGTCGGAACCGCCGTCGCCGTCAAGGTCGTGTTCGGGACGACGTGGCCAGTCGCCGTCCTCGTCGGGAGCCTGCTGATCGCCACCGGGCCGACGGTCATCACGCCGATCATGCAAGTGGTCCCGGTCAGGGACCGGGTCGCCGCCGCCCTGGAGACAGAGGGCATCATCAACGACGTGACCGCAGCCATCCTCGCGGTGGCGACGTTCGAGTTCGTCATCGCGAGCCAGTCCTCGCCGGTAGTCGTCGTCGAGGCGTTCGTCGCCCGGCTGGTCGTGGGCCACATCGTCGGTATCACCGTCGGCGGCGGTATCGCACTCCTGCTCCAGCGGTGGCACCTTTCGGCGGACAACGCCATGCAAAACGCCCGGGCGGTGGTCCTGACCGCAGCGCTGCTGGCGTACGCGCTGGGAAGCATATGGCTCTCGGAGGCCGGCATCGCGGCCGCCGCCGTTGCCGGTATCGTACTGGGGAACGCCGACCTCCCCCACGAAGAGGAGATCGCCGAGTTCAAGGGCGGTATCACGCTGTTTGTCCTCTCGTTCGTCTTCATCGTGTTGGCCGCCCAGCTATCGCTCGGTGACCTGCGTGCACTCGGGATCGGCGGACTCGTCGTCGTCATCGTCGTCGTCACGCTCGTCCGCCCGCTCGGCGTGTTCCTCTCGACGCTGGGTGGCCGACTGACAGTTCGAGAGCGGATGTTCGTCGGCGCGATGGGGCCGCGCGGTATCGTCCCAGCCAGCGTCGCCACGCTGTTCGCCATCGAACTGCGTCCCGAGAACCCGGATGCTGCGACGGTCCTCGTCGGGACTGTCTTTCTCGTCATCTTCGCGACCGTCATGTTTCAAGGCGGGCTGGCCCGTCACTTCGCGCAAGCGCTCGACATCCTTCCCATGCAAACACTCATCGTCGGTGGCGGTCGCGTCGGCCGGGAACTGGCAGTACGATACGAATCACGCGGCGAGGAGGTCGTCCTCATCGACAGCGACGAGGACACGGTCGAGCGGACGCGGGCCGACGGCCATCGCGTCGTCCACGGGGACGCGACGAACGCGCACGTCCTCGAAGAAGCAGGGGCGAACCGGGCGTCCGTTGTCGTCGCTGCGACCGCAGACGACGACGTGAATTTGCTCGTGGCACAGCTGGCGACGACCCGGTTCGACGTCGACACCGTGGTCGCCAGAGCGAACCAGCCGGACAACGTCGAGGCCTTCGAGGACCTTGACGTCGAGACGATATCCGCCGGCTTCGCCGTCGCCGACGCAATCGACGACGCGGTCGAGCGACCAGCGCTGGCCCACTGGCTGTCGGACTCCGGCCGAACAGGGGACGTACTGGAAGTCGAACTCAGCAACGACTCACTGGTCGACCGGACCATAGAGGAAACCGCGGAGAAGCTTCCGAACGGCTGTCTGGTCGCAATGGTAAGCCGTAACGGAACAGACAGAGTCCCCGACAGCGATTTCCGCCTTGCAAGCGGCGATCACCTGACGCTCGTCTGCGAGACCAACGAGGCGATGCGGGACGCCAGACGGCTGTGTCAGGGCGAATAGCGGGCAGCACGTACCGCTCAGCGCAGTTCGTCGAGCGAGACGGTCGCCGAACGGTCCGCGGTAACCCACTCTGTCACGGACTGCTGGCGGTCCGAGGGGAAAATCGTCAGCTCCGAGGGGTTCTCAGGGTCGTCGTACAGGCAGTCCAGTTCGAACTCCGGCGCTTCGTCGAGGTCAGTGTCCGACGGGGGCGTCGTGGTCGTACTCATGGGTCAGGTAGCACGGGTGGCACTGCAGTTTTCACACAGTTCATCGGTAGTACGGCCGCTAGCAGCGGGGACACTGGTCCCACATCGCCAACACGTCCGTTGTGACCGAACGTACTCGGTGTGAGTCCGAATGTGTGCGATGTCACGTTCTCCGCTCATATCTGCTATAGATGGGCAGTTGCTAAAAATACTTTTGGAAACTCATCCAGGTACACCTAATACAACTAAATGTAATTGTATCTCTTGAGCGTATTCGGACCGTTCGGGCAGAATATCGAGCCTTAATCGGACAACTGTCCGAGGTAACCGAGCGTAGAACGGAACCAGCGGCGAGAAAGAACGGGGACGGTTCAGGCGGACGCCGTCCCTGGTTCCCGTGATAGTCGCCGTCCGCAGGTGGTCGATGCGGAAATGATGCAGCAGCCCGTCTCAGACGTTCGCCACAGTTCGCAGTATCTCAGGTGCGTCCTCAAGCGCCTCGTCCAGCGCGTCCGCGTCTGGGCCGCCGCCCTGTGCGAAGTCCGGTGGGCCGCCGCCGCCGCCGCCGACGCGACCGGCGAGTTCGCCGACGACCTCGCCGGCGTCGACGTCGACGCCGTCGGGCACGGAGACGACGAACTGCGCGCCGTCGAGGCCCGATCCGAGCACCGCGATGTTGCCCTGCTCGACGACCGCGTTCGCCTGGGCGCGGAGCTCTTCCATGTCGGCGTCGATGCGCTGGACGACGGCGGTCGCCTCGCCCACGTCAACTTCCTCGCTGTCGCCGCCGCCGCTGGCGCGGGCCTCGGCGAGCTGTTCCTTGAGCTGTTCGATCTCCTTACCGCGGGCCTTCCACTCGTCGAAGAACCGCTCGGCAGTCTCCGGGACGGCATCGGGCGCAACGTCAAGGATATCCGCGGCTTCGGTGAGCGCGTCTTCGGTGCGCTGGGTGGCCTCGATGGCCGCGTTGCCCGCGGCGAAGGTCAGGCGGATGACGCCGTCCTGAATCCGCTCGGTGTTCAGGAGCTTGACAGCCCCGATGTCACCGGTTCGGGCGACGTGGGTGCCACCGCAGGCCTGCACGTCGTCGCCGACGGTGATGAGCCGGATCTGCTCGCCGGCCGGGATGCCGCCCTGGTAGAGGTCGAAGCCGTGGCGCTCCTCGGCCTCGTTGCGGTCGGGCCACTCCTGAGAGACGGCGATGTTGTCCTGTATGATGTCGTTGGCGAGGCGTTCGATCTCCTTGACCTCCTCGCGGCTCACCGACTCGTAGTGGCGGATGTCGATGCGGGCGGAGTCAGTGCCCTTCTGGGCACCGGCCTGTCTGACGTGCTCGCCGAGTACCTGCCGGGCGCTGTGGATGACGATGTGGGTCGCGGTGTGGTGTTGCATCAGGCGCTGGCGGCGGCTCGCATTGACCTGTCCGCGGACGAACTCGCCCTTGCCGGGGTCGTCGTCGCAGGTGTGGACGATGACGTCGCCGTACTGCTGGACGTCGGTCACCTCGGCGGAGACGTCGTCGGTCGACAGCGTCCCCTCGTCCGGCGGCTGGCCGCCGCCTTCGGGGTAGAACATGGTCTGGTCGAGCACCACGTCGTAGTTGTCGTCGTCGCGGTCGAACACCTCAAGCACGACGGCCTCGAACTCGGTCCGCTGCTGGTCTTCGTAGTAGAGCCGGTCGGTCTCGGGCAGTTCTTCGAGCCGGTCCTCGTAGGGCGTCTGTGATTCCTCGGTGGCGGTGTCGTCGCCGCCGTGTCGCTGGGCGACGACCGCGTAGAAGTCGTCGGGCACGTCGACCGCGACGCCTTTCTCGGCGGCGATTTCCTCGACCATGTCCGGCTGAATCCCGTGGGAGTCGTACAGTTCGACCAGTTCCTCGGTCGGGATCGGCTCGCCCTTTTCGGCGTACTCGTCGGCCAGCTGGCGGACGCGCCGGCCACCGCGGTCCAGCGTCTCGCGGTACTTCTCGACCTCGGTGCGGACGATGTCGCGGATGGTGTCGCGGTTCTCGTAGCCCAGCCGCTCGGCCTGCATGTCGACGAGTTCGTCCAGCGGCGCGTCGACGCCGACGCCGTCGACCAGTCGCTTCGTCCGGCGCAGCACCATCCGTGCCAGATAGCCCGTGCCGACGTTCGAGGGGACGATGCCGTCGCCGAGCATGTACGCGAGCGTTCGGCAGTGGTCGGCGATGGCGTAGATGTCCTCGAGCGGTGCCATCAGGTCCCGCATCTCCGCGACCTCGACGCCGACCTCGGCGGCGATGGTGTCGCGTTCGGCCTCGATGTCTTCGGCCTCGTCGATGTCCATCCGGCCCGCGAGCTTCGCGGCTTCGTGGACGATGCGTTCCTCCTCCTCGGTGAGTTCGATGCCGGCGTTGTCCTTGAGGAAGGCGATCATGTCGGGATAGACGGCCTCGTACACCGTCGGTGTCCCCTGGCTCATCCAGGTCCAGCGTTCGAGCCCGTAGCCGGTGTCGACGATGTAGGTGTCCATCGGCGAGTACCGGTTGCCGTCTTTCATCTCGTACTCGCCCTCTGGGTCCTGCTCCATGGACATGAAGACGAGCGTGGCGAGTTCGGCCCCGCGGTAGATGACCTCGATGGCCGGGCCGGCGTTGCCGCCGCCGACCCACGGGTCCTCGATGTAGACGATCTCGTCTAAGTTCGCGCCCATCTCCTCGAACAGTTCGTCGCAGTACCGGACCGTCTCGTCTTTCCAGTACACCTCGCCCTCGTAGGCGTACTGCTCGGGGTCTTCGATGTCCTCGCGCGCGTTGAACGCGTGGTGGGCCATCATCTCGAAGGCCATCGTGTGCCGGCCCGTCTTCCCGACGTTGTCGATGTCCTGCATCCGGATGCAGGGCTGGCTGATGCACAGCGGGTTCGCCGGCGGCGGCGTCGTCCCCGAGGTGACCAGCGGCTGGAAGTCGTAAATCGACGCCTGCGTGAGGAGGACATCGTCGCGCCAGCGGTTGGCTGCCACCGGGTACGGGTCGATGCGCTCGTGGTCACGGTCCTCGAAGAAAGAGAGGAACGCCTCGCGCATCTCCGTCAGCGAGTGGGACTCGTCGAACCCGGGGTTGTCGATGAAGTCGTACTCCGCACACGGCGGCTCGCCGCAGGTCTCGCGCTCGATGCGGGACCAGAACATATCGCCACAGGAGACACACTCCTGGCGGTGGAAGCCCTCCTCTTCGAAGTAATCGAGTTGGTAGGCCTCGTCGAGGTCGCTCATTGGTGTTCAGTTGGCCCACGTTCGCCTAAAACTGTTCCGAAGGGGCCGGCGGTATCCCTGGCCGTCAGAGCGTGACAGAGGATTCCCCGGAGAGCGTCTTCGGCGCGACGACTTCCTCGGTCGTCATCCCGCCGGCTGGCGAGGTAATGCGCAGCGTCGCAGTCTCTCCTTCGGGCAGTTCCTCACCGAATGGCTCAGCGCCAACGGAATTATCGGTCCCCAGGTCGAGCGTGATTCTGAACCGGTCTTCAACGTCGTTCAGCACCGGCTGGGAGCCGTCGTTGTCCTGCACGGTAGAGATAGCGAACCGCCCATCGGGGTTGCCGTCTGCGCCGCCAGCCGCGAGCTGGTAGTACGACCCGCTCGGACCGATCCACTGGACGGTCGTCTTGTCAAGGTCGACGTTGCCTGCCCCCGGTGCCCGCCTGACGACGATGTCAACCACGCCGATCTCGCTGTTGTCGGTGAAGTGGTCCCCGGTAATCCCCACAACCTGAATGCGGTTGGTCGTCGAATCACTGGACTGTTGCCCCGTCGCCTGGGCGGAACTCTGCAGGAACCCCGCAGTATTGATAAGCACGCCCGCCGCGATTGCCGCGACCAGCACCATCGCGATAAACACGATGAGCGTCCCGATCCCGACCTGACCGCGGTCCTCACCCGTCCCCTCCGTAGATGGTCGTAAACGTTGCATTTCAGTTGTTGATACTCTTACTTTCCTTTCATCATAAAGCTCACCCGCCAGTTATCAGGTGTGAAAAGCCGGATCGTAGCGGTAGTACGGCCTTACTCGCCCTGGGCGAGCGAGGCCAGCATCGCTTCGAGTTGCACGCGCTCGTTCGCACCGCGGGTGATCCGGTAGTCGGTTTCGCCGATGCGTTCGAGCACTCGGACTGCCGCTTCGTCGTCGATATCGAACTCCCAGATGGAGCGGTGGAGTTGGTCGATGATGTCACCGCCAGCGATGCCTTCCTCGGTCAGCAGTCTATCGAGGGTCGCCCGCGAGGCGGTGAAGTCGCCGTCCAGCGCCGACTGGACCATCGTCCGGATCTCTTCCGGGCGGGCCGTCGAGGTGATCGCGTACACCGCCGACTCGTCGACCGTGTCGCCGCTGACCGACGCGGCCTGCAGGCCGTTGATGGCTTTCCGCATATCCCCGTCGGCGGCGTAGACGAGCGCGTCCAGTCCGTCCTCGGTCAGTTCGATGTCCTCTTCGGCGGCGATGTTTCGGATTTCCTCGGCGACGGCGTCGTCGGCCAGCGGCGAGAACCGGAAGACCGCACAGCGGGACTGGATGGGGTCGATGATCTGGCTGGAGTAGTTACACGAGAGAATGAATCGGACGTTGTTCGAGAACTGCTCCATCGTCCGGCGCAGCGCCGACTGGGCGTCGCTGGTCAGCGCGTCGGCCTCGTCGAGGAAGATAATGCGGTACTCGACGCCGCCGAAGCTCGTTCGGGCGAAGTTCTTGATTCGGTCCCGGACCACGTCGATACCGCGCTCGTCGGAGGCGTTCAGTTCGAGGAAGTGCTCGCGCCAGTCCTCGCCGTACAGTTCACGGGCGATAGCCGTCGCACACGTCGTCTTCCCCGTCCCCGCGGGGCCGGAAAACAGCATGTGGCTCAGGTCGTTGCGCGAGACGTAGCTTTTGAGTCGCCCGACGATGTTCTCGTGGCCCATCACGTCGTCGAGCGTCTGCGGGCGGTACTTCTCGATCCAGACCTCCTCGCGTCCCGCCCGCGACTCGGACTCGGCCTCACTCATGGACGATGGGAAGCGTGGGCCGGTCTTAAACCCCGCGAGAGTCGACAGTCTCAGGTGCGTCGGCGGAGTAGTCGGTGTATGTACGTCACCGTCGAGATCGCCGGCGAGGACACCCACGAACTGGAGGTGGACGCGGATGCGACCTACGCCGACCTGCTTTCGCCGGTCGACCTGAGCCCCCACGAGGTGTCGGTCCTCGTCGACGGCGAGCACGTTCCGACGGATCAGCCCGTCGAGCACGACCACGTTCGGGTCGTCAGGCTCATCAAAGGCGGCTGAACCGCCAAGCAGCGGCCTCTAACAGATATGCACGTCCGCACAGCGACCGCCGACGAAGTGCCGGCGGTGATGAACGTCCTCGACGGAGCGGTCCTCTCGATAGCCGTGGAAACCGTTCGGGCGGGTGCTGAAGACGACGGTACGCTCGTCGCAGTGTCCGACGATGACCCGGCGGCTGAGCGCGTTCTCGGCGCACTCGTACTCGACGACACTCACATCGAGGCCGTCGCTGTCCGTCGGCGTCGTCGTGGGCAGGGTATCGGGACGGCGCTCGTCGAGGCCGCGCTCGACCGGCGAGATTGTGTCACCGCCGAGTTCGACGCTGACGTTCGGCCGTTCTACGAGGCGCTGGGGTTCACCATCGAGCCGCTGGGCGAACCCGACCGTTTCCGGGGCGAGCGTGCGTAGGCGCGGCAATCGTTCGGCGCGAGATCACAACCGTTGGCACAGCGTCGTAACATTTTTCATATGGTTTCGAGAATGATTTTAAAACGATGTCAGCAACTGTCCCTGAAAACGCGGTCGAAGCGCGGGACGACCGCGTCGTCGCGTACCTCATCGACTTCGCCATTCTGAGCGCTGTCGCGTTCGGACTGTGGCTCGTAACGTTCGTTCTCAATACGGTCCTCTCTGTCGGGGCGATGGCCGCCGCCTCGCCCGAGAGTCCGGGCGCGATGGGCGGCGGCTCGGTGCTGGCTGCGGGACTGCTGGGCATCGTTATCAACTTCGCCCTGTGGCTCGCCATCGGTGCGGTGCTCGTCTATTACTTCGGCTACTACGCCGAGTCCAATGAGACGGTCGGGAAGCGGTCCCAGAACGTCGCGGTCGTCGACGAAAACGGCGCGCCGCCGACCCAGCGTGACCGACTGGTCCGAACGGCCGTGCTGCTGGCTCCGTTCCCGATCATGCTCCTTTTGGGCGGCATTTTCGGCGGATTCGGGTTCCTCTTCGCGCTCGTTCTCATGGGCGGCTGGCTCCTCGTTGAGGCGGCCGTCATGTTCGTCAGCGACGACGCCCAGCGCCTCGGCGACCGCGTGGCCGGCACGTACGTCGTCAGCGCAAGCAAGTGAGGTCAGACCAGCGGTTCGACCAGGTCCCGGCCCGCCTCTAACAGGTCCTCGACGCGCTCCGCACTCGACGCCTCGGCGTAGACGCGGAGCTTCGGCTCCGTTCCGGACGGGCGGACCAGCACCCACGTCCCGTCTTCGAGCCGGATTTTGAACCCGTCGACGGTGTTAATGCCGTCGACAGCGACTCCCGCCAGCGTGTCTGGAAGTGCGGTTTCGAGGTCGGCGAGGACGGACTCCTTGCGGTCGTCCGGACAGTCGACGCTGATACGGTCCTGGTGGATTTCGCCGTGTTCGTCCAGCAATCGGTCGACACGAGCGTCAAGCGGTTCCTCGCGTTCGGCTGCGGCGGCGACCAGCGCCACCAGCACGCCGTCCTTGTTCCGCAGGTGGTCCGGCAGGCCGAAGCCGCCGGACTCCTCGCCGCCGAACAGCGCGTCGTGCTCGGCCATCGCCTCGGCGACCCACTTGAAGCCGACGGCGACCTCGTGGACGGACTGACCGTGGGCCTCGGCGACGCGGTCGACGATGCTGGACGTCGAGACCGTCCGAACCACGTCGCCTGTCCCGTCTTCGAGCAGGAAGTCGTACATCGCGGCGAAAAACAGGTTGGGGTCCAGATAGCCCCGCTCGGGCGTGACGACGCCGATGCGGTCGGCGTCGCCGTCGTTGATGATTCCCAGCGCAGCGTCGCCGTCGCTGACTTCCGCCACCAGTCCCTCGGCGTTCTCCGCCGACGGTTCGGGCGACCCGCCGCCAAAGTCGGGGTCCTGTTCGCAGTTGAGTCGGGTCACGTCAGCGCCGGCGTCGGCGAGGAGGGCGTCGGTGACGCCGCGGCCGCTCCCGTACAGCGCGTCGTAGGCGACCGGGAGGCCGTCGAGGTCGGCGTCGACGAACGACAGCGCGTGCTCGTGGTACGGCCCGATCAGGTCCTCCTCCGTTCGCTCGCCCCACTCGTCCTCGGGCAGCGGGTCGAGCACGGCGAGGTTCTCCTCGAAGGCGGCCGTCCAGTCCGGCAGCGCCGGCGACCCGTCGCCGGGAATGAACTTCACGCCGTTGTACTCCGGGGGATTGTGGCTGGCCGTAATCTGGAGCGCCCCTGCGAGGTCGCGGTCTTTCACCGTCCAGGCGACAATCGGCGTCGGCGTGTCCCGGTCCGGCAAGAGCACGTCGAAGCCGTTCGCGCGCAGGACGTGTGCGAGTTCGTCAGCGAACCCGGGCGAGGTCTCGCGGGCGTCGTATCCGATGGCGACGGTCCCGGTCGCCCCGCGTTCCTGCAGGGTGGTGGCGACGGCCTGTCCCACCATCCGGACCCGCGGCTTCGTGAACACGTCCAGCGTCGCCCGCCAGCCGTCCGTCCCGAAGGCGATCGCACCTGCGTCGACATCCGCGTCGTTGTCCATATCTCGCGGTTCTCAGCCCCTCGACAAAAAATCACGCCCCATCGCAAAACTGTCACTTCACGGCTACCGACGGGAAGAGGTGAGCCTCGGCATCTGAGGCGGTAGCGCTGCTAATTCTTCAGTTGTATCGATAGCGGTTCAGATATCGAAGTCCGCTTCGGCGTCGCTGGATTCGACAAGCCGTTCCTTCTTTGCTCTGGTGTACTGCTTGATCTCGTACTCACGGCTCATCGCTTCGGACTGTGAGTCGAACGACTCGACGTGGATCAGTTCGACCGGGGTTCGGCCGCGCGTGTACTTCGCGCCGTCGCCGGCGTCGTGTTCGCGGACGCGGCGCTCCACATCGGTCGTATAGCCGGTGTAAAACGTGTTGTCGCTACAGCGGAGGACGTACACATGGTAAGGGCTCCGCGCGGTAGTCATCGCACGATGCTGGTGGCCCAGCGGGCCTCACACTTTTTGGGCGCGCTCTCTCGATACCTCGGCAATGCCAGCGTTCGCCGAGCAGTTCGGACACGCCCGGATGTGTCCGCGTTCGTCCGCGAACACTCGGGCGAACTGGTCTGAGACGTGCGCGCCGCAATGATCACATTCAGGCATCGTGTTCGTCGGCGACACCACCGCCGACGTATACGCGTACGCACGTTGTTCCCATAGCTCTTTACCCAAATACTTGGGTATGTCTGCAGTTGGCGTAGATATCTACGTCCGTGCATCGTCGAGCTGTCTGGCGATTAGGCCGGCCTGCGTCCCGGCGGTGAAGCCGGCGTCGATGTTCACGACGGAGAGGGCAGTGCAGGACTGGAGCAACCCCGAGAGGGCCGCCTCGCCCTCACCGCCGTGGCCGTAGCCGGTCGAGACGGGCAATCCGATGACCGGCACGTCCACGAGCCCGGCGATGACCGTCGGGAGCGCGCCTTCGCGACCCGCCGCGACGATGAGCACGTCATGGTCCCGGAACCTATCGACCGCGTCTATCGTCCGGGCGAGGCTCGCGACGCCGACGTCGTCGATACGGGCCACGGTCGCGCCCATCTCCTCGGCGATGAGCGCGGCCTCACCGGCCGGAACGGCGTCGGAGGTCCCGGCCGTGACGATGCCGACTGACGCGTCCAGCGACGGGCGCTCAAAGGCGGGCGTCGTCGCCACCAGCCAGTTCGAGCGGTCGTCCCAGCGAACTGTCGCATCTGGGGCGGTTTCGTCCAACCGCTCCCGAACGGTCGTCGCAGTTGCCGTGTCGAGCCGCGTCACGATAGCCCGCCCCGTCGTTTCGATAGCTGTCACCGCAAGCTCCGCTACTTCCGCCGGCGTCTTCCCATCTGCAAGGACAGCCTCGGGAACACCGGCACGGTCCTCCCGAGAGGCGTCGAACCGACCGGCCCCGCTGGTCGCGTAGCCCGCAAGCGCCGCCTCGGCCTCTACCGGGGAGAGGTCACCCGCCGCAACCGAATCGAGTATGTCGCGCATAGGACCCATTCAGTGATACGGCCACTCCTATCCGTCGGTCCGAGGCGAACGTATCGCCCGTTTCAGGGCCGACCTGTGCGAGCGCGCGTGAGCGACGCTCGGCCGGAGTAACGCAACAATAGCCGTCTAGCACAGCCGAAAGCACGGATTCTGATGGATTACAGAGGACACAAATGCGAATTTATAAGGGGTTATGTGTCGTATAATGCCTCAAACTGCCGGTAATAGGGTCGAGAGCGAACTAATTGGAGAAAGTATATAAGTAACCCCCGTCGATACCTCGTCTGTATGGCAGACCTAATCGTCAAAGCCGCCGTTAAGGAAGAGCTCAACGACATGAACGTAGCGTCCGACTTCTACGACGCACTCGACGAGGAAGTCGAAGAGCTGCTCCAGGACGCAGCCCGCCGAGCCGACGAGAACGACCGGAAGACGGTCCAGCCGCGCGACCTGTAAGGTCGTTTCAAGCAGCGCATTTTTTGACGCACGCCGATCAGCGACAGCTATTCCGATAGCGCTCGGACGGTGACGCCGTCAGTAGTGCCGACGTGGATTTCGTCGGCCATGTCGACGAACAGCCCGTGCTCGACGACGCCGGGGAGTGCGGCGAGGTCGCTGGCGAGCGCGGCGGGGTCGTCGATGGGGCCGAAGTCACAGTCGAGCACGAGGTTCCCGTTGTCGGTGACGACGGGGCCGTCCTTGCGCTCTGCACGGCGAAGTGTCGGGTCGCCACCTAGATCATCGACTGCTCCGGCGACCGTCGAGCGGGCCATCGGAAGTACCTCGACCGGCACCGGCACCGAGAGCGACTCGGCCTCTTTGGTCGGGTCGGCGACGACGAGGAAGCGGTCAGCGCTCGCGTCGACGATCTTCTCCCGGGCGTGGGCTGCTCCGCCACCTTTGACGAGGTTGCCGCCGGCCACCTCGTCGGCCCCGTCGATAGCGAGGTCGACCGACACGTCGTCGAGGTCCGCCAGCGGGATGCCACAGTCCCGGGCCAGCTGACGGGACTGAAATGACGTCGGGACGCCGACGACATCGAGTCCTGCGTCGACCGCTCGCCCGATAGCACGGATAGCGTGGGCCGCTGTCGACCCCGTGCCAAGGCCGACGGCCATGCCGTCCTCGACTGCCTCGGCCGCCGATTCCCCCGCTGCCTGTTTCGCCGCGTCAGAGCCGCCCTGTTTCATGTGCGGTGGGTCGACAGACGCGGACAAAACGTTTGTTCTCCCGGCCGCAAGCGTCAGTATGGCCGACTGCACGTACTGCGGCTGTTCCGTCGAGGCCCACGACCCCGTCTACATCAGCGAGACACCCGACGGGAAGCCGACAACGCAGTTCTGCAACTACGGCTGCCTCTCGGCTCACATCGACGAAGCGGGGCTGACGACCGGGACGGCCTGCGAGTGGGCGCCGACGCAGTAGCGGCGCGGTCTGTGGGTGGTCACCGACACAGCGACGGAGCGAGCGTCAGCACCATCGGTCCACAGTACCTGTCCGATGCCGGATGGATTTTAGGGGCGGCCCGCCCCAGAGAGCAGTAATGACACAGTTCGGAACGAGCGGGATTCGGGGTCCCGTCGGCGAGACAGTCACGGCCGAGGTGGCGCTTTCGGTGGGGCGGGCGCTTGGCATCGACTGCGAGCGGGTGGTCGTGGGCCGGGACCCGCGAGCGAGCGGCGAGTACCTGCAGGCGGCGCTGGTGGCCGGGCTCCGAGAGAGCGGCGTCGACGTGGTCGACCTCGGCGGTGCGGCGACGCCGACTATCGGACGGGCGGTGGCATGGCAGGACGCCGACGCCGGGGTTGCAGTGACGGCGAGCCACAACCCGCCCCAGGACAACGGTATCAAGCTCTGGCAGCCCAGCGGGCAAGCCTTCGACGCGGACCTGCGGGAGACGATTGAACAGCGACTGGACGAGGATGCGTTCCAGCCAGCGGCGTGGGACGAGAGCGGCGACATCGAGTCCCGGGATGCCAGCCAGCGCCACGTCGAGGCGCTGGTCGCGGAAATCGGCGAACTGGACCTCGACAGCCACGTCGTCGTCGATCTGGGCAACGGCGCGGGTCGAGTCAGCGTCGACGCGCTTTCGGCGCTGGGCTGCTCCGTCGAGACGCTCAACGGTCAGCCCGACGGCGCGTTCCCGGGTCGGCCCTCGGAGCCGAAAGCCGAGAACTGCGAGTCACTGGCGACGCTAGTGGCCGAATCAGACGCCGACCTCGGGATCGCACACGACGGCGACGCCGACCGGATGCGGGCGGTTTCGGCCGACGGGACCTTCCTCTCGGGCGACGTGTTGCTGGCCGTGTTCGCCCGTACTGCGGCGTCACCGGGCGAGCGGGTCGCCGTCCCGGTTGATACAAGCCTCGCCGTCGAGGACCACCTCAGCGATATCGACGTGGCCGTCGAGTACACCCCGGTCGGGGACGTGTATGTCGCCGAGGCCGCGAGCGAGGACGGGGTCGCTTTCGGCGGCGAGCCGAGCGGCGCGTGGATCTGGCCCGAGCGAACGCTGTGTCCGGACGGGCCGCTGGCGGCCTGTACCGCCGCAACGCTGGACAGCGAGCGCCCGCTGGGCGACCGCGCCGCCGATGTGCCGGAGTACCCCATCCGCCGGGACAGCGTCGAAACCGCTCAGAAGGAAACGGTGATGGACCGCGTTCGAGAGACGGTGACTGACGCCTACGACGACGTGACGACGCTCGACGGGGTCCGGGTCGACCTCGGCGACGCGTGGTTCCTCCTGCGGGCCAGCGGGACCCAGCCGCTCGTTCGGATCACCGCCGAAGCCCGTGACGCGGACCGTGCTGACGCGGTGTTCGAGGAGGCACGGACACGCCTGACAGATGCATTAGCATAGCCCCTGAAACGCCTGTGCAGTAAAACAGCGGTTGGTAGCGAGTGCAGCCGGCGAGGAAAACGTCCCCGCAACCGTCAGGTCACAGGGCGGCAGTTCCTGACCGGTTCTATCCGCGACGTGTGGACCGGGCCTCACGGACGTCTGCCCCGTCGCGAATCTTGTCCTCGCACTGCGGACAGACCCTGGGCTTTTCGACCCCGTTCGGCGTGAACACACGCGCGTAGTCAGCCGTTACAAAATTACCGCAGTTCTGGCATTCCGGCATACAACCCTGTATGTGGGTCATACCCTCTTAATTGTTGTTGGTCTGGTAAGAGTTGACATACGGGGTGTTGGCGTCGCTGCCGGGTGAAAACACCGTTTCATTCGAGAGGGAGGACGCCATCGGGGTGTTCGATGGGCGAAGTAGTGTCGGCCGGCTGCCACAATTTCATCGAAGGAGCGGCGGATTCAGGAGCGCGTGTCCGGTTACTCCTCGAAGGAACTGGTAATGGTTCCGTCCTCGGACAGTTCGATGACACCGTCGAAGAGTTCCCGGAACGCCGCGACCGTCTCCTCGTCGTGGACCTCGTCGGCGAGGTGGAACATCCCGACAGCGTCGTACTCCGCAAGCAGGTCGAGGATGTCTTCGACGGCCGAGAGCGCGCCGTCCTCGTCGGCGTAGTAGATGAGTTCCGTCAGGGAGTCGAACGTTACGCGGAGTTTCCCGTCGTGTTCCTGCAGGAACGTCTCGGTCTCCGAGACGATGCCGGACAGGTCGTCCGGGGCAGAAACGTACCGAACCCCCTCGGAGCGGCGACGGGTATAGCCGCGTTCGACCGACAGCGTGTCGAGGATGGTCGCCTTCGACTCGTCAACCTCGTAGTACTCCAGTTTCTGCTTGACCTCTCGGGCGGTGGTCCGGGTCGAGATGACGAGCATCGAATCCGTGTCGGTTGCGAGGAAATCCGTGTCGAGTCGGTCCGTCTCGCCGGTACTCGGATGCAGGAGCAGTACCCCCGTGCCACCCGGAACGGTTTCCGGTGCGTTGTCGATAGCCAGCGTATACTCCATATGCACATCAAGGAGAGTGGCACCCAATTAAGTGTGCGGGTCGCGGTCAGAACACGCTGTCCGCCGTCGCAGCCCCGACGACGCTGAAAATCGCACCGACGATGATCGCCTTCAGGGTCGTCAGAGTGACGGCCATCGGCGTCGGGTCCGCCAGAATCCCGCCGTCGACGAGAAACGTGTCCGGGGCGGTCAAAGCTGTCGCGAGGATGGCGACCGAACCGAACGCTACAATCATCAGCGAGACGAACCGGACTGGAATACCGGCCACCTCCGCCTCGGTGTCGATGTCTCGGCCGGCGTCGGCCTTGTACAGCGCCCCGTAGCCGATAGCGAACACGATACCGACGACGACTACCGCGTGATACCAGGACATATTCTCGGCCAGCACCCACACCTCCTCAGTCACGACGAACGGCCCCGCGAGCAGGAACCCCCGACGAGCTGCTGGGCAGTGTCCGCAACGCGGTATCGTCGTCGAACCATACGGGGTTGCCGTGCCGTCAGTACGAAAGCCTCCCGGTCCAGTACCGTCCGACAGGAGCCACGCCCGGTCACCGCGGGGCGGTTCACGGCCGTCACTCTCGTTTCAACTGGACCAAAATTACGCTGCCGTCTGTCGGTTTCCATGTGAAGGAAGGGGGTACAGCAGCTGGGTACAGACGGAAAATCGCGACATCATCGGCTGATTCGGGCCACAGATAAAAACGTTTCGTCCCTCAACCGATAGGTCGAGCGGGCCGCGACCGCTTACGTCGTCCGGAAAGCCCGGTCACCGGCGTCGCCGAGTCCCGGAACGATGAACCCGTCCTCGTCGAGTTCGTCGTCGATAGCGACGCTGATGATGTCTGCGTCCGACTGGGACTCCGAGACGCGGACGATACCCTCCGGCGCGGAAACCGCAGCCAGAACGAGCAGGTTCTCCGGTTCGGTCTTCTCTGAGGTGATGTAGTCGAGCACCGTCGTCATCGTCGACCCGGTCGCAAGCATCGGGTCCGCGATGATGACGGTGTCATCCTCGGTGATTTCGGGCAGTTTGACGTAGTCGACCGAGATGGGGAACTCGCCGTCGTCGTTCATCCCGGCTTCCTCGTCGCGGCTGGCAGAAATGACGCCCTGCCTGGCGCGGGGGAACGCCTTGAGCAGTCCCTCGACGAACGGCGTCGCCGCACGAAGGACGTTGACGATGACCACGTCATCGAGTCCCTTGACGCGTTCGCCCATCATCGTAGTCAGCGGCGTCTGGACCTCCGTGTACTCGGTCTCCATCCGACCGTCGATGATCTCGTAGCCACAGATGCGGCCGAGACGGACCAGTCCCTTCCGGAACGCGACCTGTTCGGTCTCGACGTTTCGTATCCGTGTCAGTTCATCTCGCGCCAGCGCGTGCGTGACGACGGAGGCGTCGCCGCGCTGTTCGATTGGCATATCGTGCCCGTTGACCCCCGATGGGTTAAACGGTTCTCACTCACGCCGGCTCAGCCGTGCCGGACCGTACCGCAGGGTCACCGCCGCGCTGGCGGTTCTTCGCCATGAGGAAGAGGAACAGGGCGAGGCCGACGCCGCGGAGTACAACGTCGAGCAGGACCGTCATCTCGCCGCCGACGATGCCGACGAGTCCGAGGAGGTCGTACACCCCGGACACAGCGAGCGCAGGAGCCATCAACAGGAGCGAACTGAACGCGAACGCTGCCCGCTCGCCACGGGAGACCGGCGCGTACGCGAACCCGATGACTGTCGCGGCCAGTGCGACGACGCCGAGGAAGACGCCGATCACGGGGATGAGAATCTCGGGGATCGCGTAGCCGACATCGAGGAGGTCCGCGGTCCCGACGACCCGGTATTTGTCCCCGATGTCGAGGGTGGCAGCGTCAGGGTTGCGCCGCAACAGGATGATGCCCGGCGTGACGATGAACGCGAACGGGACGATGGCCTTGTTGAGCGACAGCGAGAACGCCTCGATACCGGTCTCGAAGGCATCGGACTTCGCGACGCCCGAGGCAGCGTAGGCGGCCACCGCGACCGGCGGCGTGATGTCGGCGATGACGCCGAAGTAGAGGATAAACAGATGCGCCGCGAGCAGCGGAACGCCGAACTCGGTCAGCGCCGGCGCGAGCAGAGAGACGAGGATGATGTAGGTCACCGTCGTCGGCATCCCCATCCCGAGGATAATCGACGAGAACGCGGTGACGAGCAACAGCAAGACGAGCGACCCGCCGGCGACAGCCGTGATGAGCGAGACGAGGTTCGGACCGAGGCCGGAGACGCTGATGACACCCGGGATGATGCCGGCAGCGGCGACGGCGATAACGACTGGAACGGCGGTTCTGGCCCCGCTCTCCATAGATTTCCCGAGGAAAACACCGAGCTTGTACAGTCCGTTCGAAGCCAACTCTGGACGGCCGATAGCATCGGACGTCGTTTCGGCGGCATCGTCGACGGCATTGTCGAACGACAGCAGCGGCGAGTCGAGTCTGGGCCGGGTAATCAGCGTCAGGACGCCGGCGAGGATGATCAACGTGCCGACATTGCCGAGCGCCGCGGAAAACGCGGCACCAAGCGGTTGTGGGCCGGGCAGTGCAAGCGCCCCTTCCGCTGCCAGGTCTGCCGCGACGAGGCCATCGATGCGGTTGAACAGCGGCGGGAATGCCGTAGTGGCCTGTACGAACCGATTGAACAGGTATCCGAAAATGCCTTGCCCAGTGAAGTACTGCGTGAGCGTCGTCAGCCCGAAGAGGGACGCAAGTGTAATGCCGAGTCGGGCCCGCGTCTCGTCGCTGTAGGCCGCCACAAGTGCGATGAGGGCTCCGATTGCGATGAGCGTAAACCACGCCGAGCGGGCGACAGACAGCCGCTCGATGATGAGGTAGTACAGCAAAAGAACGAGCGGGACGAGGTAGAACCAGCCGCTCCGGAGGTGGCTACGGATGTTCACCAGTTCCGAAGAGTCGAGGCCGCCGATATCCTCCTTGACCGCCTCGAAGTGGACCATCACCCAGACGCCGAAGAAGAAGACGATGGCGGGAATCGTCGCGACGACGATGACGTCGGCGAACGGCGTCGCCGTGTACTGGACGATGAGGAACGCGGCGGCCCCCATCACCGGAGGGAGGATCTGGCCGCCCGAGGAGGCAGAGGCCTCCACGCCCCCGGAGAACTCCGGCGAGTAGCCCGACCGCTTCATCAGCGGAATCGTGAACGCACCGGTCGTCACCGTGTTCGCAATCGAGGACCCGGAGATGGTTCCCATAAATCCGCTGGCGAGAATGGACGCCTTCGCCGGGCCGCCCTTTCGCGTCCCCGTTGCGCCGTACGCGAGGTCGATGAACCACTTCCCCGCGCCGGACATTTCGAGGAACGCGCCAAACAGGATGAAGATGTAGATGAACTGCACGGAGACGGTGACCGGAATCCCGAACACCCCGTTTTCGGTGTTGTACCAGAGGTTCTGGATGATAGAGGCCCAGGACAGTTCCGGGATGGAGAGCACGCCGACGTAGGCTGCGTTCTGTGGAATGAGTACGCCAAAGCGGGCGTAAACGACAAAGGCCGCGACGATGACCATCAGCCAGAGGCTGATGGCCCGGCGGGTCGCTTCGAGGACGAGCAGGACGCCAAGCACACCCAGCACGAACGCGTAGGAGGTATCGGCAAGTGGCCCGAGCAGGCCTGCTATCGGTTCCAGAAAGGTGAACACTTCCTGAATCGGTCGGCCGCGTTCAAGTCCCAGCGCACGCATGCGCTGGATCTCGTCGAAGTCGGTGATGAAGTACGCGGCCGACAGCACCGACAGCGCGATGAAAACGAAATCAGAGGGCGTCACGCGGTCCATCTCGGCGTCCAGAAACGCCCAGGCGAGCGCGTCGCCGATAGCGTGAACGACGCGAGACACCGGATGCTCCGCGCCGAATTTCTCGTCGACCAGCGTCCCGAGCGCGATACAGCGCCGGGAGAGCGGGCCGTCGCCGGTGCTGCCGGGATACAGCAGGAAGGTCAGGATGAGGCCGAAGGAGACGTGGACGGCGTTTATCTGGAGCAGTTGCAGCGACGCGAACACGACCTCGGGGACTTGGTCCGGGTCGCCGACACCCGGAAGCGAAATCGAGAGGTTGAACCCTTTCGCCGCGAGCCACATCTGAAACACCGAAAACGAGATGCCGATGAGCGCGACGAGGACGAGCGCCCAGCCTCTGAGCGAGCGTTTTCGCTCAATCTCCTGCAGTACTTCGTCGACTTCCTCGTCCGATACGGCCTCCCCGCCGTCGTCAGGTCGTGTGTCGTCAGTCATGTGTTGAGCTGGTCTTTCGCAGCACCGAACGCCGAACGCTGGGTCACGTAGAGATGGACCGAGCGGCCGTTGGTGCGGGCTACCAAATCGTAGGTTTCGGCTCCGACGTGAAGTTTATGCCCTGCAACATCACCGGGAGAGACTGTCACACGCGTGTAGTTGCCCGGTGGGTCGAAGACGTACACCCCGTCTTCCCGGGTGACGTTGGCCCCGCTCGGAAGCCCCCAGCCGAACGATTCGAACTCCATGCGGGTCATTTCGAGATGGTCGCCACGGACCGTGTACTCGTCGTAGACGCGCGTTTTTTCAACACTGTGCATATATTCCAGCGCCACGGTCGTCCCGTCCTCGACCGGGACCGTCAGATACTGGTCGCCGGTCTCGGCGTCCGCAACGACCAGTGCACGGCCGCCGGGTAGCGCCGCTACAGTCCCGATGAGGAGGAGGGAAACGAGCACCGCGGTGGCGACGTATCGTCGTCTCATTCCGGTTGCTGGGTAATAGAAGACGGGTAGTGAACGATGCGGATGACGTCAGTCGGCGTTACGCGTCGAAGTAGGTCGCCGCGCCGGGGTGGAGTTCGATGGACATCCCGTCCTGTGCGGAGTCCTTGCTGATGAAGTCCGTCTTGATGGACAGGTCGTCGACGTTGTCGAAGATGGCCGCGGTGACCGCTTCGACCGTCCCTTCGGGCTGCTCAGCGTTCGTCGCAATCATCGCCTGGACGGCGATCGTTTCGACGTCCTCGTCGACACCGGTGTAGGTGCCGCCGGGGATGGTGTCGTCGGCGAACCAGGACGCGTCCTCTTTCGCTGCGTCTCGGTTGTCACCGGAGATAGGGACGATGACGAGGTCGTTCGTGTTCGCGAGGTCCTCGATAGCGCCGACCGGCCAGCCACCGACGACGAACGCGGCGTCGATGTCGCCGTTCCGGAGCTGGTCGGCGGCCTGGGAGAACGAGGCGTTCTGCTCGGTGAAGTCGGAGATGCCGACCGACTCCAGAATCTGGAGCGCGTTGACCTGGGTCCCGCTCCCGAGGTCGCCGGTGTTGATCGTCGCGCCTTCGAGGTCGGAGAGCTGCGTGATGCCCGTGTCCGCGAGGGTGACGACTGTGATCGTTTCGGGGTACAGGGTCGCAACGCCACGGAGGTTCTCGATGGCGTTGTCCTGGAACGCATCGATGCCGGTCCCGTTCTTCGCGAACGAGGCGATGTCGTTCTGGATGAGCGCGAAGTCGGCGTCACCGCTTGCGAGGTTGCCGACGTTTTCGACGCTTGCACCGGTCGACTGGACGTTCAGCGTGAAGTCCGTGTTGTCCTCTACGACCGTCTTGAACTCGTTCGAGAGCGGGAAGTAGGTCCCACCGGTCCCACCGGCGTGCCACGAGAGGCGTGTCTCCGTGTCACCGCCGTCGCCTTCGGTCATGTCGTCGCCCTCAGTCGTCCCACCGTCGCCGTCAGTCATCTCGCCATCGCCTTCGGTCGACCCGCCGTCGCCACCGTCGCCGCCACAACCGGCGAGTGCCGCGACACCTGCAACGCCTGCTGTCTTGAGGAACCGCCTGCGCGTGGAGTTGTTAGTCATACGTATGTCTACGTTGCACGGGGCCTTCAAGAAGGTTAGCTAGTACACAGTCGTTATTTGACTATATCGTGCGATACCGTATGACAACGTATTCTCGGGGACGACGACCGGACGGGATAACTCGACCGGGCGAGATGTCCTTTGTTCGGAGAAATTCGGATTCTTTGACGTGTGTCAGTAGCTGACGTTCCGGACCCCGTTACGCGGACGTCTCGATACCGAGTTCGTCGAGGAGCGTCCGGGCGGCCGCAGCCGACGACGGCGGGCCACGAGCCGTGATGAGGTCGCCGTCGACCGTGACGCTGGTGTCGGCGTCGAGTTCGGCGTCCCAGTCAGCGCCGACAGCCTTCACTTCGTCTTCGACCCAGTACGGGAGCTTCCGGCCGTCGGGGAGCAGGTCGTTCTCGTCGACGATGCCTTCCTCCCAGGCGTTCGGGAAGCCGGTGACCGAGCGGCCGTCGGCGAGGAACTCGCCGTCAGCGTTTCTGGTGAACGCCAGAATCCCGACCGTGTGACAGACGACGAGCGCCTTGCCGTCGTCGCCGGCGACGCTCTCGCGCAGCAGTTCGCGGGCGTGGACGTCCTGCGTGATATCCCACTCCGCGCCGTGGCCGCCGGGGAACACGACGGTGTCGTAGTCCTCGGCGTCAGCCTGGGCCAGCGGAATCGGGTTGTTCAGGCGCTCATCGGTCTCGTGGACCTCCCGAACGTGCTCTGAGAGGTCCTCGCCGACTTCTTCCGGGTCGACGGAGCGCTCGTCAAGCACCGGCGGCTCGCCGGTCGGTGTCGCCACCGTGATATCCAGACCGGCGTCCGAGAGTGTTGTCAGCGGCTCGATACATTCTTCGCCCCAGTACCCGTGTTCGCTTACGACGAATAGTGCGGATGACATCAAACTACCATTCGCGTGCAATCCTTATAAGCAGCCGTTCGGTGTTGAGCGAAGCGGGCCGAGCGGGCGGGTCGCTATGCAGTGGCAGCACGCCGTCTGCGTGCCGATGTCGAGGGCTGGGGAGGAGTAGGGCGGGTAAGTATCATGTCTACCGCCATGGCGGAAACGTTTAACCCTACTGAGCAGCAATCCGCTGTGTACAGATGGACAGCCCACTGCAGCAGGTCCCGCGGCTGTCATAGACCGATCTATTATACCATGGCAGACATCGAAGAGAGCGTTTCAGGATTCAAGACGAAGGGCGGCTGGGTCGACATCGTCGAGCACGGCGAGCGCATCACGCAGGCGCTGAAAGACATCGCTTCGGACGAGGATGTCGACAACGACGCCCTCAGTGAGTTCGACGAGTGGCGACCGAAAAGCCACGAGCGACTGGACGAGGACGTCAACGAGAAAACCGCCGACCAGGCGAGCGTCGACGAAGGCAAAGGAGAGCAAGCGGGGAAAGGCCCCGATGAGGACCTCCAGACCGCCGGGGAAAAGCTCAGCGAGTCCTACGAAAACCTCGACGAGCCCGACGAGGCGATGGAGCGATGGAGCGAGTCCGTCGACTACGTGGCCCGCGCGGCCGACTCCGCCAGCCGGAAGGCCCTGCGGAAGGTCGAGGACACCGTCTACCGCAACGTGATGACACAGATCGCGCCCTACTACTTCGACAACGACCTCATCAGCGCGAACCTCCGCCGCGTCGGCGACGGCGACCGCCCCGAGTACGTCTTCGAGGTCAACGTCAACGACGACGACCTGAAGATGCGCGTCTCCAACAAGCTCGCCGACTTCGAGCAGGCCGTCGACCGCTGGCACGTCGACACCGAGAAGGTCACCGAAGCTGTGGAGGCTGCCGAAGGTGTGGATGCGACAGAGCCGGGCGAGGAGACCGATGCGAAGACGAACTGAGCTCGCCGCCGGGCGAGCGGCACCGGTTTTGGGTCCGAGAGGCGAAAACGAACGAAGCGCAAGCGTGGCCACACAGACGGTCAGATAGCGTCGTCGGGGTCGTGTTTCTCGGCCATCCGCGTCGCTTCGGCCGCGTACTGCGCCCGAAGGTCCTCGTCCTCGACGGAGCCGAGGTTGTCCGGGTCGGCGTCGACGGCGG
This sequence comes from Haloarcula sp. CBA1115, assembly GCF_000827835.1. Taxonomy (NCBI): domain Archaea; kingdom Methanobacteriati; phylum Methanobacteriota; class Halobacteria; order Halobacteriales; family Haloarculaceae; genus Haloarcula; species Haloarcula sp. CBA1115. Next base: position 1,487,091 of record NZ_CP010529.1, read on the forward strand.
CCGTCGTCTCCCGCACATCTGAAAACGAGGTCAAAGCGCGCTCCTTGCGGAAGTACTGTTCGCCGTCGGGCGTCGCGTACGTGAGGATGATGAGGTTCTGTTCGTCGTCGGAGTAGGTTCGTTCGACCAGCCAGACGCGAACAGTCTCTTCAGTGGCGGACATACGGGACCGAACCACGCGCTGGCACCTGAACGTTTGCCCGTGACGACCGCGTCGGTGTCGGCAGTCGGCCTCGCGAAGGCGCGCGAACGGTAGGCTCATTGCAGGCCGGGGCAAACGCCGTGACAGATGGTCGCGACGAGTACGATTGCGACGCTTGTTGTCGCGTCAGCCGCGAGTCTGTTCATGGCCTGGGCTATCGGTGCCGGGTCGTCCGGGTCCACTCCGTTCGCGCCGGCCGTCGGAGCGAACGCGATTTCGGTGATGCGGGCCGGGTTTTTCGTCGGCATCCTCGGGCTGGCCGGCGCGGTCCTGCAGGGGGCCAACGTCACGGAGGCTGTCGGGAGCGAACTCGTTCTGTTCCCGAGCGGCGGCGGCCTCTCGGCTATCGCCGCTATCGTCGCCCTCATCACCGCGGCGGTGCTGGTCGCCATCGGGATTTTCACTGGGTACCCCATCGCGACGGCGTTCACCGTCACCGGTGCGGTGGTCGGCGTCGGACTGGCGATGGGCGGCCAGCCGGCGACGGCCAAGTACCTCGAAATCGTCTCGCTGTGGGTCCTGACGCCCTTCGTCGGCGGCGGCATCGCCTTCGGGACGGCGTGGTCGCTCCGACACGAGGCCACGACCGAGGAACGGCTCGTACCGCTGCTGGGCGGGCTGGTCGGTGTGATTCTGGCGAACATCGAGTTCGTGCTCCTCGCGCCGGGCAGCGGGCAGGCGTCGGTCGCCCGCGCCGTCGCACGAGCGGCCGGGACGCCAATATTTCCGTCGATGGTCGTCGTGTCGCTCCTTGCCGGGGTGCTTGCCGGGGGACTGCTGTATCTGGACATCAGAGCGGACGCAGCCGCCGGGCAGCGGCACTTCTTGCTGGTGATGGGTGGACTGGTGGCCTTCTCCGCCGGCGGGAGCCAGGTCGGCCTGGCGCTGGGGCCGCTGGTCCCGCTACTCGGGGAAGGGCCGACGGCAGCCATCCCCATCACCGGAGTCCTGTTGTTCGGCGGACTCGGCCTCCTCATCGGGTCCTGGACGGGCGCGCCGCGGATGATCAAAGCGCTGGCACAGGACTACTCCTCGCTCGGCCCGCGCCGGTCTATCGGCGCGCTGATTCCGAGCTTCATCATCGCGCAGGCAGCCGTCTTCTTCGGTATTCCGGTGTCGTTCAACGAGATTATCGTCTCCGCTATCGTCGGCTCCGGCGCGGCCGCCGGCGGCGGCGAAGTCAGTCGAGAAAAGATGGGCAAGACGGTGCTGGCCTGGATCGGGTCGCTCGCGCTGGCGTTCGGACTGAGCTACGGCCTCTTCTGGATTATCGACGCACTCCTCTGACTCGCTTAGCGACCCCAGACGTAGCGACTCACGGCCTCGTTGACGCGGGTCGAGAGCCGGCCCATCCAGGCCTCAGGCGAGACGCGCTCGATATCCCGCTGGTCGACTTCGATGCGGTCGTCGCCGAAGGGGTCGTGGGGCTGTTCGTCCGCAGTTTCGTCGACGGCGTCGACGACGACGGTCATCGAGCAGCGGCCGCAGGCCTCGGTGTCTTTCGCCATGATTGTTAGTGATTAATTCGGAGGCCAGCGTCAAAAACCTGCCGCGGCGGTCGTGTACGGCCCGTGAACGACCGTCGACTGACCGATGCGCTTAAGACTCCGACACGGTATCGGCATGGTATGAGCTACCGCGGCATGGGATCGGTGCGAACTGAATGCCCACGCGACTCGATACGATGAGCGAAGACTCCGAGTCCGGGTCAGTCAAGGGGCCCCCGAATTACGGTGCGGACGACTGGGAGGACCCCGTCACTGGGGCGGTCCCGAAATCGGAGCTGCCCGACGAAATCATCGAGGAGGTCCCACACTGGACGGACGACCCGTACTTCGACCGGGTGAGCGACCGCCTGATGTACAACTACACGCTGGAGCGGGACCACCGGCTCCGCGGCGAGCGCTGGGGCCTCTACGGCGAGATGCGGATCCTCAATCAGAAACAGTTCTTCCACCCGGCGCTGTCCTACGGCGACCACGAATCAGAGGAGTTCCTCTACGCCCGCCGCGTCGACCGGCCGACGGTCGGCGAACTGAAGCGGCTGGTCGAACTCGGCCACGACCTGGCCGACAAACGGGTCACGCCGAACGAGGAGCACTACCGCACCGACTTCACGTTCGTCCTCGTCGCCGACGAACTGCCCGAGGAAGTCCGGTCGTTCGTCGATGGCCAGCGCGAGCGCACGCTGTTGAAATACGGCTACTACGGCCACTACGAGGTCAACCTTGGCGTCGTCGTTCCGGACGAGCAGGAAGCCGTCGCCGGCGAGGCCGCCGATGTGGTCGAGGCGTTCGTCCTCTGGGAGGACGTGACCCAGCCCGAGGAAGGAGTTCTCTCGCGGCTCGCCAAGCGGTTCTGGAAATGACGCTCGGGTAGCAGTCGCTGTCAGCGCCGAAAAAACGGAGAAGAGATCGGTTGCGTCAGTCGTCGCTCGGTTCGACGGCACCGCCGCCGTAGCTCTCGCGGACGGTGCTGATGTTGTCGTACCCCTTCTTGACCAGCGCCAGAGCGAGGCCGATGAGGGTCAGTGCCAGAAGCGTCTGGATAATCGTTGCGAACAGTTGCACACCGCTCGCACCGCCCACGATAATCGTCTGGTAGATGTTCTGGTAGAACGCGAGCCAGCCGAGGCCGAGCACGGTTATCGCCACCATGACGGCCATCGGTACGCCCGTGGAGTACAGCTGTTTGCTCTTGTCCCAGTTAGCCAGCCAGACCGTCGCGGTCAGCAGTGCGAGCGCGGCCAGCAGCTGGTTCGCACCGCCGAACAGCGCCCACAGGACGACCCACTGGCCGGAGATGACCATCACGTACGCGAGGCCACACTGGATGATCGGGTTCGTGTACCGACCGCGGCCGAGTTCGCCCAGCGTCGAACGGATGCCACCGCCCACGTCGAGGCCAGTCGATGTCTGGCCGGCCGACAGACCGACGATCTCTTCCATCATGTAGCGGCCGAGCCGGACAGCCGTGTCAGTAGACGTAAGCAGGAAGCTCACGAGAACGAGCGCCATGAACGGCGCGCCGAAGGACTGTGGGAGGCCGAGGCTCGTCAGGATGATGCCACCACCCGTCGCGAAGTTCGGCAGCGCCGCGCCAATACCGCCCGCAGGGTCGGGGAAGCCGGCGACCGCGAGCGTCGACAGCGCGACGGCCGCGAGCAGCCCCTCACCGAGCATCCCGCCGTAGCCGATCAGGCGGGCGTCGGTCTCCTTATCGAGTTGCTTCGCCGTCGTCCCGGAGGAGACCAGCGAGTGGAAGCCGCTGATGGTTCCACAGGCGATGGTAATGAAAAGCAGCGGGAACAGCGGGTACAGACCCGCACCCTCGACGCCCCAGAAGCCGTTGAAGGCACCCAGCGAGCTGTCGATGACCAGCGGCTGGCTCGACGAGCCGAGGATGGTCCCGACGATAATGGCGAGCAGCGCGCCGCCGACACCGGTGTACAGCAGGAACGAGGAGAGGTAGTCACGCGGCTGGAGCAACACCCACACCGGGAGCGCGCTGGCGACGGCGGCGTAGGCCATGATGACCGGTATCCACGCCGCAGTGTTGCCGCCCAGCGCGCTCGCGCCAGGCACCCAGGAACCGCTCCCGCCGAGCAACACGATGACGGACATCTCCGCGGTCCGTTCGGCCGTCGGTTCGAACAGGGCAATCGGGAACTGAATCCCAGCGAAGACGCCGGCGAAAACGCCTGCGACGAACAGGACTGTGCCGGGGATGAACGGCCCGTTGAGCTGGTAGAGGTACACGCCGAACGCCAGCGCGAGGGCGATGTAGACCAGCGACGCCGTCACCACCTCGGGATAGGCGTTGAACACGATCCCGACCACCAGCGCGAACACTGCGACGACGAGGATAATCGTCAGGAACGCGAACCACAGCAGCATGTTCTTTCCGCCCTCGCCGACGTACTCACCGACGATGTAGCCGATGGACTTCCCCTCGTGTCGGAGCGAGCCCGACAGCGAGACGAAGTCGTGGACGCTACCCATCAGTGGGTTGCCGATAGCGATCCACAGTAGTGCGGGAACCCACCCCCAGATGGCCCCCGCAGTAATCGGTCCGACAATCGGTGCCCCACCCGCGATACTGGAGTAGTGGTGACCCAGCAATACCGGTTTCTTCGACGGGACGTATTCCTGCCCGTCTTCGTACTTGTGTGCCGGTGTTTCGTTGGCGTTGTCGAGTTCGAGGAACCGCGCGAGGTACTTCGAATACCCCAGGTACCCCACGCTGAACGTCACCAGTACTGCCAGGACGATCCAGATTACCTGTGTCATGTATGTGCATGAATGGTAACCAACATCAAGCTATTAATAGTTATTATATTTTTCTTATATATCTCAAATCCGTCAGAATCCGCTCGGTCACACGGCTTCGACTATCAACGAAAAATCTAATATCTGATTACTTATCGGTTATGCGCGGCCCGCACATGAGCGGCGGCCGGTGGCTCAGACGAACGTCGGTGCCTCGGCGTCCGTCTCGACGTCGAATTCGGCGGCGACATCGTCGAGCAGGTCGCCTTTCACCTCCGCCGTGCGGGTCGTGATTTCCGCGACCAGCGGCGGGTCGAGCGTCTCTCGGACCTCCTGTAGCCGTTCGTTCTCAGTCGCGACGCGGTCTCGGAGATACCGGGCCCCGCGGCCGTCCTCGTCGGGGTCCGGCTCGGGCGTGAGTTTGTTGGCGACGAGGCCCCGAACCGAGAGGTCACGCTCCCGCATCTCGGCGATGGCGCGCCGCGTCTCGTTGACCGAGAGCTGGTCGGGGTTGAGCACGAGGAAGAAGGCGGCGTCGGACTGCAACGCGCCGCCGGCGAACTCGAAGAACTCCTTGCGGTCCTGCAGGCGGGCCAGCACCGGGTCGCCGTCCATCACGCGCCGGGGCTCGTTGCTGCCGATTGCGGCCTTCTCGAAGAGGTCGATGCTCTTCTCGCGTTTGTGCATCAGCCGGTCGATCCACCCTTCGAGGAACTCCGGCAGGCCGAGCAGCCGGAGCGTGCTGCCGGTCGGCGACGTGTCGAAGACGACCCGGTCGTACGGGTCGGCGTTGCGCATCACGTCGACGAAGCGGTCGAACAGCGCCGACTCGTAGGCCCCCGGCGTCTGATGGGCCATCTCTAGCTGTTGGTTGATCTCGTTGACCATCGCCGCCGACACCTGCTCGGAGAGGTCGTTACGGATGCCGTCGAGGTGGCGCTGGGCCTCGGTCTCGGGGTCGATCTCCATCGCGTCGAGACCGTCGATACCCTCGACGGATTCGGGGTCGTCGCTGAAGGGCTGGTCGAACACGTCGGTCACCGAGTGGGCTGGGTCCGTCGAGACGACGAGCGTGTCGAGGCCCGCTCGCGCGGATTTGACGCCGTAGGCACAGGAGACCGTGGTCTTGCCGACCCCGCCCTTGCCGCCGAAGAAGACGAACGGTTCCATCAGAAGTGGTACTGCTGGCCCTTGCGTTCGATGTAGGACCCGCGGTCCCACAGCCGTCGCTCCCAGGCCTCGAAGGTGTCTTCGAGGTACGGCAGCAGTTCGGCGGTGTAGTACGACACCGGCGACGGGATGCCGAAGGCGTCGGGGAAACAGGCCAGCATGAACGCGTCCTCGATGTCCTCGGCCTCCTTCTCGATTTTCTCGTAGGCCGGGTGCGTTATCATGCCGTGGTACAGGCCGCGGGCCCACTCCCGCAGCGTCCGGCGAAAGCGCTCGATTCGGTCGGCCAGTTCCATCGTGGGTCGTGTGTGCGAGAGGCACGGAGTAAAAGCTGTCGCAGTTACCCGTCGATAGTGCCCACGCGCTCTGGCGGGACAGCGGTCGTGTTCGGCTCCCGGAAACGAGGCGCGATTTGAAGGGAGGCGGCCCACAACGGGAGGTATGCGCGACACAATTCCCGTCACGATTCTCTCCGGAAGCCTCGGGGCCGGGAAGACGACACTGCTGAACCACCTGCTGACCGAGGCCGGCGACCGCGACATCGCCGTCCTCGTCAACGACATGGGAACCGTCAACGTCGACGCGGAACTGATCGCCGAGGGATCCGAACTGGACGTCGACGACGGCGTCGCGGAGCTTTCGAACGGCTGTATCTGCTGTGAACTGCAGGACGATCTCGAAACGGCAGTCGTCCGGCTGGCGAACAATCGGGACTTCGACGCGCTGGTCGTCGAGTCCTCTGGCATCTCCGAGCCAGCGCCCGTCGCGCGGCTGTTCACAACCGAATCGCGCGTGGCCGCGCTCTATCGCGTCGACACGCTCGTGACCGTGCTGGATACCCGACTGTTCCTCGACGCATTCGCCGGCGAGACGCCGGCGCGTCGCGGTACTGTAGAAGCGAACGCCGACGGAGATGGCGACGGCGCAGCGGCCGACGACGCCGACCGCCCCCTCTCTGACCTCATGGTCGAACAGGTCGAACTGTCGAACCTCGTTGTGATGAACAAGACGGACCTCTGTACGGACGCGGAGCTCGACGAGGCCGAAGAGTTGGTGCGGGCGCTCCAGCCAGACGCCGAGACTATCCGAACGACCTTCTCACAGGTCGACCCCGACCGGCTGTTTGACCGCGGGCTGTTCGACCAGCACGAAATCAACGACCTGCCGGGCTGGAAGCGGGCGCTGGCCGAGGCCGGGCACAGCCACGGCGGAGATGGCCACGACCACGGTGCCGAGGGCGATGCGGACGACGCCGGCCACGGACACGCCGACCACAAGCACCCCGAGGAGGTGTACGGCGTCACCTCCTTCACCTACCGCCGCCGCCGGCCGTTCCACCCCGACCGACTCGCCGACGCGTTGCGGGACCTCCCGTCAGGTGTCGTCCGCTCGAAGGGCACCGTCTGGCTGGCGGGCACCGAGCGCCGCGTCGTCATCGGCCAGGCCGGCCCTTCGATACGGGCCGAGGCACAGGGACCCTGGATTGCGAGCCTCCCCGAAGTCGAGCGGGACATGTACCGCTCGAACCGGCCGGAACTCGACTGGCACGACGAGCACGGCGACCGACGGACGGAACTGGTGTTCATCGGGACGGACTACGACGAGGACGCCCTTCGGACGGCGCTCGACGACGCGCTGGTGACGGACGAAGAATGGACCGAAAGCGACCCACCCGCGGGTCCATTCCCGTCAGAACAGGGGGATGAAACGGTTATCCGGAGCCCTTAGCAGGCACAGTCACGACCGGCCGCACGCTCGAAGCGCATCTCCTCGCCGCAGTCCGGACAGACCGGTTCGCCCTCCAGTTCGACGTCTCTGATGCGAACGCTGCAGTCGTCACACCAGTACGCCCCCTTGGACCCGTCGTCGGGGCGGGACTTCGCGTCCGACTCTGACGTGAGTGCCTCCTTGACGCTGTCGAGGATGCTCATGATCGTATATTGAAATTACGGCTACTAAACGTACCGTGGTTGTGTGCAGTCGTCTCACGACCAGCGACAATCGTGACGTTCAGTGCTTTTGCAGCCGATTCACGCCCCGGGCACGTCCGCCGCCAGGTCTTCGATGGCCCGCTCCAGCTCGTTGCCGCGCTTCCAGGCGGCGATGCGGTCGGCGAAGGGCAGCGGCAGGTTCAGCGAGACGGTCGACCGCATCGTGAGGCGGGACCCGTTTTCCTCCGGTGTAACGATGACTTGGGTCTCCAGATGGTCGAACGGGCCGACCTCGCCCTCGGCAGTGTACCGGAGGCCGTCCTCCCGGGACTCGAAGCGTAGCGGGACCGACATTCCCGGGCCGGCGGCGGTGACGAGCGTGCCCGTGTCTGTCTCTTCGACGGCCGTTACGGTAAACGTCCCCTCCGCCGCGACGACCGCCTCCGGCGAGAGCGTGCGGTGGACAGCCGGCGGCCGCGCCATCACGAACCGAGAGCGTTCGACCTCGCGCATACCAGTCCACAGACACACCGGGGTAGTAAATCACAGGGCCAGCGGGGCGGAGACGCCGACCAGCAAGACAGCGAAGCCGAGACCGATGTAGATGAGCCGCTGAAATCGGAGTTCCGGGGCTATCTGGACCCAGGGCGGCGGGGCAGTCCAGACAAGCCGGTGATACGCGACGGCGGCGACAGCGACGGTCCCGGCTGTGGCAACGGTCAGGCCGGCCCACACTGGCAGCCCGTACGCGAGGCCATACAGCGGGCCGACGGAGAACAGCAGCATCACCGCCGTCATGGTGCAGACGAGAAACGGGACCGGGTCGACCGGGTCCCCATGACGGTTTTGAACGTTCATACGCCCGTCTTGGGCGCCGAGCGTGTTTAGTTGCGCGACTCGGCCGCCGCCGGCTAGAGCGTGTCGAACTCGCCGGGCACTGCCAAAGAGCTAAGGGGCGTCCCGTCCGTGTTCGTGGGCATGAGCGACGCGAACGGGTTCGAGGAGGGGGCGAGCGGGTCGCAGGGTGACCCGCGGGTACTCATCGCGATGAACGTCGTGCTCTCGACGGTGTTTGCGGCCACTATTGTCTGGGGGCTGAGCGTCATCGGCGCGGCGGAACTCACGGCTATCAACGTCGCGACCGGCGCGATACTGCTGTTCGCACTGACCTACGCTATTACGCTCCAGTAGCCCTCGCAGAGCGACCGCGACGCTCGGCTTACTCGGGGTCGTAGGGATGTACGTCGTCCACCGCGGGCGCGCCGACGACGATCGTCCGCACCGGTTCGGCCGCCGATTCGGGGTTGTGCGCTCGCTGGGGGCTGTCCGGTTCGACGACGAACACCTCGTCTTCGCTGACCTCGTAGGTCTGCTCCGGCGTCTCGACGGCGAGCGTGCCCGAGAGGACGTAGAACAGCTCTTCCTGGTCGTCGTGGTAGTGGTACGCGAGCGGGATGTCCTCGCCGGGGGCGACCTCGTAGACGTTCACGGCCGCGTTTTCGAGGCCGGCCGCGTCACTGATGGAGCGCTGGACACTGGGTCGGTCCGGTGTCGGCTCGATATCGTCGACTGCGAGGTGGTGATAACCCATGTCATCCCTGTCAACAGCGACCGACGTAAAACGACTGCTCCCGCAAGTGCTCAGTCCGTGACCTCTTCGGCGTCGACCGACTCGGTTTCGTCGGTTTCGAGGCGGACAACGCGAGCTTTCATGATACGCGTGTTTTCGACCTGTTCGACGCGGATCTCGACGCCGTCGTAGGTGATGGTCTCACCCTCTTCGACCAGTCGGCCAGCCCGGTTGAAGATGAAGCCGGCGATGGTCTCGAACTCCTCGCCTTCGGGCAGGTCAAGGTCCAGCGCCTCGTTGACCTCCTCGATGTTGACCTCGCCTTTGACCGTGACCGTGTCGTCGTCGACGTACTCGATGGGTTCCTCCTCTTCGCCTTCGAGTATCTCGCCGACAATCTCCTCGGTCAGGTCCTCCATCGTCACCAGCCCCTCGGTGGTGCCGAACTCGTCGATGACGATGACCATGTGGAGGCGCTCGGCCCGCATCTCGGTCAACAGGTCGTCGACGTTCTTCGATTCGGGGACGTGCAGGGTCGGCTCGATGAGGTCTTCGAGGTCCATGTTGCGGGCCACCGCCTCGCCGTAGTTGAGGTCCCGAACGAGGTCCCGGATGTGGATGACGCCGATGACGTTGTCCAGGCTCCCCTCGTAGACGGGGATGCGGGCGTGGCCGCTCTGGATGCACGTCTCCAGGGCTTCCTCGGCAGAAGCCTCCTTGGCGACCGCGGTCATGTCCAGGCGCGGCGTCATCACTTCCTTGGCAATAGTGTCGTTGAACCGCAGCGTGCGCTGGAGCATCTCGCGTTCGTCCTCGTCGAGGACGCCCTCGCGCTCGCCCGTCTCGATGATGTCCTGTATCTCCTCGCGGGTGACGTAGGAGGTCTCGATGGCGGAGCGGCCCCCGGTGATTTTGTTGACGACGCGCGTGAGGTAGTCGAACAGCAGGATAAGCGGGAGCAGCACCTTCTCGGCAGCCTTGAGCGGTTTGGAGATGCGCAGCGCCCACGATTCGGTGTTCTCCACCGCGTAGCTCTTTGGCGCGCTCTCGCCGAACAGCAAAACGACGGCGGTAACGCCAAACGTCGCGATGGCGACAGCCAGCCCCTGACTATCGACGTACATCGCAAGGAGTCCAGTAGCGATGGAAGACATCGCGATATTGACGAGGTTGTTGCCGACGAGAATCGTTACCAGCAGGCGGTGGGGGTCTGATTTGAGTTGTTTGAGCGTCTTCGCACCCGGGACAGCGTCCTCGACGAGCGCTTCCGTCCGGTGTGCAGGCAGCGAGAACATCGCAATTTCTGAGGACGAGAAGAACGCCGAGAGGACGACCAGTGCGACGAGCGTGACAATACCAGCGACGAGCACCGCGTCTTTTGGTATTGGGACGCCGACGATTTCGACGCCCTGCAACATCGCTGTAGACAGCTCAAACGGCGCAGGTGGATCCAGGGCCATCAACGGTCGAAGTTGTAATGGGTGCGGATTAAGGCTTGTCATGAAGGGGTTGTCAGCGAAGCCCTTACCCGGCTTTCACGCGTATCACTCCACAGAGTATGAGCGAGTCCGATATCACGCTGTACCGGTTGCAGGCGTGTCCGTTCTGTGAGCGCGTCGTCCGGAAGCTGGACGCCTACGACCTCGACTACCAGTCGCGGTTCGTCGAGCCGATGCACGCCGACCGCGACGTTGTCAAGCGATTGTCCGGCAAGCGGACCGTGCCGGCTATCGTCGACGAGAACACCGGCGTCACGATGTCCGAGAGCGCGAACATCGTCGCGTATCTGGAGCGGACATACGGCGAGGGTGAGGAGACCGCAGGGGGTGTGGCCTGATGGACCTCGACTTCGATGTCGTCGACCTCGACCCGGTTGACCATCCCGACGAGGGCGACACCGCGCCGGATTTCACACGCCCGCTCGTCAACGACGAGTTCTGGGAGGACGAGTCGCTCTCGTCGCTGTGTGCCGACAGCGACCGGGTCGTCCTCGTGTTCCACGCGATGGACGGCGCGTTCCCGGCGACGTACATCTGGAACGAGATACGCGACCGCGCGTGGCACGAGCAGGCCACCGTCGTCGGCGTCTCCATCTCGACGCCGTACGAGCACAAGCAGTTGCTCGAAGAGCGGGATATCGAGGGGGACTACCGGCTGTTCTCGGACCCGGCCAACGGCGTCGCAGAGCAGTACGACATCGACATGGACCTCGACGGGATGGCCGGAATCGAGGAACCGCGCCCGTCGGTGTTCGTCCTCGATAGCGACCGGACCATCGAATACGCCTGGGTGGCCCAGGAGTGGCCCGACTTCCCCGACTACGACGACGTCGAAGCCCAGCTCTAACGATGGCGACAGTCGACGACGCCGCGGCAGCGGTCCGCGACGGAGAGCTGGTCGTCTATCCCACGGAGACGGTGTACGGCCTCGGCGCGGACGCGCTCAATGCTAATGCCGTCGAGCGTGTGTTCGAGGCGAAAGGTCGCGAGCGCGACAAGCCGGTGTCGATGGCCGTCCCCGATGTCGAGTCCGCCCGCGAGTACACGCACCCAAGCGACCGCGAACTGGCGTTCATGCGCGAGTTCCTCCCCGGCCCGGTCACCGTCGTCGTCGAGCGCCGCGACGCAGTGCCGGACGTGCTGGTCGCCGGCCGGGACCGCGTCGGGGTTCGGGTCCCCGACCACGACCTCGCGCTCGAACTGCTCGCCGAGACCGGGCCGCTAACCGCCACCAGCGCCAACATCTCCGGCAACCCAAGCGCCCGCTCCGTCGACGACCTCGACGCCATCCGGGAGCGCGCCGCCGTCGTGCTCGACGCCGGCGAAACCGACGGCGGGACCGGCTCGACGGTGGTGAACGTCGACACCGGAACGATACACCGCCGCGGCGCACACGCTGACGCCGTCGAGTCGTGGCTCGAAGCCCAAGGCTGACACTCACCGCTGTCCGGGCGATTATCTGCCCTATCGTAGCATCGACCGTAGCGACCGCGTCTTCACCCCGCAGTCGTCGCTGAACTCACAGGGCTCGCACTTCGCGTCGTTGTGTACCCGTCCGGGCGGGCCGTCGATGCTGTCGGCAGTCCGAACCGCCCGACGGTAGACGCCGGCCCGCCGTGCGTTCACCTCGATGCGCCGGATGACGCCGTATGCCGGATACTCGGCGTAGGCGATGTCGATGTCACGCTCGCGCTCCCAAGAGAGCGCCTTCGCGGCGGCGACCAACCGCACGGTCTGGGGCTCCCAGACACCGTCCTCGGGCGGCCGACCGGCGAAGACGAGCGACGGGACCGGACCGTCCCGCCCGGCGACGACCTTGTGTGCGATACCGCGGGCGTCCTTCCCTTCGAGATACGCGTCGGTCGCCGCCGGGGCGACCAGCGCGTCCCAGTCGGCCAGGCGCTCTCGAAGCCCTCTGAGCCGGTCGCGGTACTCGTCCGGACCCACTTCGATGGGGGCTGCCAGCAGGGCGGCGTCGTCGGTCAGCAGCCGCTCGTAATCACGGGCGAGCCGGCGAACCGACTCAATCTCGTCGGGGATTTCGCTCGCCCCGTCGCGGCGGCGGTAGTAGAGCTTCCGGGGGCAGTAGGCGGCCGTTTCTAGCTCTCGGAACGTGTGGGTCGGCATGGCTCTGCGTGGTCGTGTTCCACTACAAGAATGTTCGGCGGGACGGAACGGTCGTGTTTCGGACAGCCAGAAAACCCTGCCATCTCAGCCGACAGCTAGTGTAAAAGAATGCCCAGAGTTACATCGACACGTCAGCGCCGGAATCCAGCGAGTCAATGTCCTCAGTGGCTTCGTCGAGACCGTCTTCGCGGAGGCCGGCAGCGTGCTGTGTCGACAGCCCGGCGTCGGTGAGCACGTCCTCGAACTCGCTCTGGAACCGGTGGGAGACCCGGCGCGCGGCGTCCTGTGCGGCGACGACGCGACGGTAGTGGGCGGCCCAGGACTCGTCGATATCGAACTCGGCCGCGAGTTCGGTGACAGCGGGGTCGGCGTCGGCGACGCGGCGGCGGAACTCGGCCAGGTCGAACGGTGCCTCTGTGTCCTCGTCGCGGAGGAGATGCAGGTCCAGCCGCGCCTCCACCACGTCAGGCTCGTCCGCGCCGATTTCGGCCGCGATGGTCGCGTCGTCGCTCCCCTCGTAGAACAGTCGGACCACTGTTACCAGGGATTCGTCGGCGAGGTCGGTTCGGAACTCGTACCGCTCGCGCATCCGCGCGATGACATCACCGAGTCGGTCCGCGACACCGGCCTCGTCAGTATCGGCCAGGGACCCTCTCGACGCTTCCTGAGACTCCGTCACAGCCCCCTCGTCGGAGACGTCCATGAAGATGTCACGGAGTTCTTCGGTCTTCTCGTCCATCGAACATGAAACTACTTCTCGGGAGTCATATATCTGTCGGATGAGCAACGTAACACGGGGAAACTTTCAACAGGTCACTAATTCTCGCAGGACTGCGGCGGGGCGTGGCAAGATTTAAGCGGACACAAATCGCGTGTTACCGTATGTCATCTATACTCCAGACGACCACGCGCCCGACGTTCTGGCGTATCGGCGACGTGGGGAAAGCGCTGTTCTACTATCTGGCAGCGCTCGCCATCATCGTCTTTCTGTACGGTGTGTACAACCGCGTCACCCGCTATGCCCAGGGCAGCGACGACCCCTTCGACCGCCTGGACGAGTTGCCCCAGCGGACCCTCGCGGCGGCGCAGTTGGCGCTGTCGAACCGGAAGCAGTTGGACCGCGACACCGTCGCCGGCGTGATGCACGCGTTCATCGTCTGGGGCTTTCTGACGCTGCTCATCGGGACGACGATTCTGGGTATCGACATGGACCTCTATCGGCCGCTGACCGGTGAATCCTTCTTCGTCGGCCAGTTCTACCTCTCCTATTCGTTCGTCATGGACGCGATGGGGCTGCTGTTCGTCGTCGGCGTCGGCGTCGCGCTGTGGCGGCGCTACGGCCGCAAGCTCGACCGCCTCCACGACCGCCACACCTCCCGCGAAGACGACCTGTTTCTGGGCGCGCTGTTCGTGCTGGGCGTCGGCGGCTACCTCACCGAGGGCATCCGTATTCTCGGTACCTCGACGGTGCGTGACGTCTCCTTCGAGACGGTGAGCTTCGTCGGCTGGTCGGTCAAGGAAGTGCTCGTCATGGCCGGGATGACACCGGAAATGGCAGCGGGTGCGTACCCGTTCGTCTGGTGGAGCCACTCGCTGGTCGCGCTGTGGTTCGTCGCCTGGATACCCTACGCGAAGCCGTTCCACATGCTCTCGTCGTTTGCCAACCTCGTCGCCCGCGACGAGAAAGCCGGCGTGCGACTACCCGGCGTCCCGGCCGACGCTGACCCCGACGATATCGGACCCAGCGACATCGACGACTTCTCCTGGAAGCAACTGCTCGACCACGACGCCTGTACCAAGTGCGGCCGGTGCTCGTCGGTCTGTCCGGCAAAAGCGTCCGGGCGGCCGCTGGACCCGCGGAACGTCATCCTCGACCTGAAACGCTACCGCGAGGAGCGCGACGCCGGCGGCGAGGACGTGCCTATCATCGCCGACGGCGGCACCTCGGTCATCGACGCCCACACGATGGAGTCCTGCATGTCCTGTATGGCCTGCATGGACGCCTGTCCGGTCGACATCGAACACGTCACGCAGTTCACTGAGATGAACCGCCGGCTCACCGAGGCCGGCGAGATGGATGAACACGTCCAGGACGCGATGATGAACGTGTTCCAGCACGGCAACACCTTCGGCGACCCCGAGCGCGCCCGGCCGGACTGGACCGAGGACCTCGACTTCGAGGTGCCGGACGCCCGCGACGAACCGGTGGAGTACCTCTGGTACGTCGGCGACTACCCGAGCTACGACGAGCGCAACCAGAAGATTGCGCAGGCGCTCGCCACCGTCTTCGAGGCCGCCGACGTGGACTACGGCATCCTCTACGAGGCCGAACAGACCGACGGCAACGACGTGCGCCGCGTCGGCGAGGAAGGGCTCTACGAGATGCTCGTCGAGGACAACGCCGAGGCAATACTGGACTGTGAGTTCCAGTCCATCGTCACGACGGACCCCCACGCCTACAACACGTTCATGAACGAGTACCCCGAGTTCGAGGCCTGTGAGTGGGGCGAAGACGACGTGTTCCACTACACGCAGGTCGTCGCCGACCTCGCAGATGCGGGCGCGCTCGGCCTCTCCGGGACCGAACTGGACTACACTGTCACCTACCACGACCCCTGCCACCTCGGGCGGTACAACGGCGAGTTCGAAGCGCCGCGGGACCTCATCCACGCGACCGGAGCCGACCTCCACGAGATGCCCCGCAACAGGGACGACTCCTTCTGCTGTGGCGGTGGCGGCGGCGGCCTCTGGATGGACCTCGAAGAGGAGAGCAAACCCAGCGAGGAACGCCTGCGCGAGGCCCTCGAAGACACCGAGGCGGGCGCGGCCGTCGAGAAGTTCGTCGTTGCCTGCCCGATGTGCATGACGATGTACGAGGACGGGCGCAAAACCGGCGGCTACGAGGAGGACCTTGAAATCGTCGGGGTCACGGAGCTACTCGCTGAAGCGGTCGGGGAAGCGGGAGTCTGATCGCTCAGATGTGAGTTTTCAAGTAGCTGAAACGAAAAGGCTCACCATGGCCCTCCTCCAGATACCGGGACTACCCGGCGCAACAGAACTTATCCTCATGGTACTCGTACTGGCGGTGTACATCGGACTACCAGCCGCTGGCATGGTACTCGTCTACAACTTTCTCGACGGTAAACGCGGCTACGAGAAGCGGGTTTCCGAACTCGAACGCCGGGTCGAGACACTGGAATCCGAACTATCCGAGGAGTAACGTCTGACCCGTGGTCACAGCCGCTCACACACCTGTTTTCCGCTGACGACTTCGGGGATTATCACTTCATCCGCGCCCACGCGGCGGGCCACGGTCTCGTCCTGTCGGTCGCCGGCCCGAACGATGAGCTGGACAGTGGGCGCAAGCTGGCTCGCCAGCACCGCAATCTGAATATTTGCGTTCGTGTCGTCAATCGCCCCGATGACCGTGTCGGCTCGCTTGATGCCCGCGTCCGTCAGCGCGCCCTCGCGGCTCGCGTCGGCCTCCAGCGCGAGATGGCCGTCGTCGAGCGCCCGTTCGTACTGTTCTGTCTGTTTCTCGATGACGACCACCTGTGCGTCCGTGCCGCCTATCTGCTCCGCGACAGTCTGTCCGAACGTCCCGTAGCCACAGACGACGATGTGGTCGTCCAGTTCCTGAAGTCGTTGCGAAATCTGCATACGTGTAAGTTCCTGCTGAATCTGGCCGCCGAAGGCTGCCGACAGCACTGTTTCACCTATCCACAGTCCAGCGACGACGAGACCGGTCAGCACCACGATGGCGTAGCCTTTGACCAGCGTCGCGGGCCCCTCGTGGGTCTGGAAGTGGAGTTCGATGCTCGTGGGGTCAAGCAGCCAGAACAGGGCGTTGACGACGCCGACGCCACCGAACGTGACGAATCCGAACACACCGGCGGCGACGAGTCCAACGAACGCGAGAACCGGTCTGGAAAGCCGACGGAGCAGCGAGCGGTCCGGCCCTGTGCTATCGCTGTGTTCCATTGCTGTAGCTACCTGCCAAGAGTTGCCGTTACGACACACCGCGACGAGCCCGATAGCGCGACGACGCGGTGTGCTGCCAGCAGCGTCAGTCTGTCAGCGTTCCAGCGGATGTTGTGGACGCTTCGTCGACCGGGCCAGCGCTGTCGCGGTCCGTACTCGGCACGCGACTTCGGTTCGGGTACACCCGTTTGACGCAATCAGCACAATTGGTGACAAGTACCATGATTTTGAATTGCCGGACCCAGTATATGTATGTTACCGAAATATGGCTAGACTAGATATAATGCCATTATACACTATCCATATTCATTCGGTCCGCAGCGGGCCGACGACACCTGAGTCTGTGTCCACCTGCGTCCAGCCAAACGCTTAACGCCGCCAGACACTCACAGCGAGATGATGGAGGTCGCACTGCTCACCGTCGGTGACGAACTGCTCGCTGGCGACACGGAGAACACGAACGCGTCGTGGCTGGGCCGCCAGCTCACGGCCGCCGGCGCAAGCGTCACCCGAGTCCTGACTGTGCCCGACGACGAGGCGGTCATCGCCGACGCCGTGGCGCGGTATCACGACGCTTTCGACGCGGTCATCGTCACCGGTGGCATCGGCGGGACACCCGACGACATAACCAAAGCCGCCGTGGCGCGGGCGTTCGGCCGCGACCTCGTCGTTCCCGACGACGTGCGGGCACACCTCGAAGCGAAGGCCGAGCGGTTCGCTGATGACAACCCCGAGATGGTGGACCGCTACGACATGGACCTGGACCTCGACGCGTGGGCGTCGATCCCCGAGGGCGGGCAGGCGCTGCTGACCGACGAGAGCTTCGCCGCCGGCTGTGTCATCGACCGCGTGTACGTCCTGCCGGGTATCCCCGAGGAACTGAAAGCGATGTACGAGACCGTTGCCGACGAGTTCGACGGCGACCGGACGACGGAGACGATTCACACGCCTGCACCCGAAGGCGCACTGGTCACCCACATCACGGCGGCCCGCGAGCAGTTCGCGGTTGCCGTCGGGAGCTATCCCCGCAAGGACGATGCACCGGGGCGGGTGAAGATTACCGGTGACGACCCGGCAACCGTTGCCGACGCGGCGGCGTGGCTCCGCGAGCGAATCGAGGTCGTCGACATCGAGTGAACTGCTTTCCGGAGATTCCCTCGAAGGCGTCACAGGCTCCTGCTATCTGGTGACTGTCCAGACCGGTGCACGAGGACCCAGTATCTGGTAGCTACTCCTGCGGGTACAGCTGAAGCGGCAATAGATGACACGTCATAAGATGGGATTTCCCACAAGGCATTTGTCAGTTATAAATTATTTCTCTGTATGTACGATCAAAGGGCTCTACTTCTCGCTATTGTCTGTAGCCTTGTGCTCACGGGATGTTCTACACTTTCCGACGGCCCAGCAACGCCGAAATCGGCCGTAGACAGTGGTCAGGAAACCCCAACCATTGGCGCACAAATAAACGTCTCTGAAGCCAAAGAACGCGCACTAAACTCGGAAACGGACTATGTGACTGCTCGGCTTCAGAATGCGAGTTGTCTTGATAGCTGGGATGTCGGTTCATTCACTGTTGGTCCAAAGGTGACCGTCGTAAACCGATCAGATCGTGGTCTCACTGTTCGGGTTAGACGACCATATTCGACGGCAAAGGGCGAAGCAGTGTATGACGCTGAGCACTATGCCCGCTATCTCGTAACCAAAACAGGGACTGAAAGACTGTCCGGTGATACCGTCGCTCCTTGCTGAGTTGCGTATTCTGCACCTATTGGGCGTCAATGCTACCGGTAAGAAATGGATCGGGACAAGCCAGTGTGTGGATGGGAGAGCTTCGCTCAGATTCGTGTGCAGTGCGTGTCCTGACTGTCCAGACTAGCCGGAATATTCAGTTACAGCCTATAATACGGCCAGTTCACCGATGTATTCGTAAATCGGGCCCCGACGACAGAGCGACTACCCCGATATAGGCTTCCGTCTGTCAAAAAAGTGGTTGCGTTTAAGCACACAAACGGTGGGTTCATGCCGGCCACGGTCTGAAATGGCAGTATGAACCTGACACAGCGCCCGCGCCGCCTGCGAACCGACGGCGTGCGACCGCTGGTACGCGAAACGGAGCTCTCTGCGTCGGACCTCATCGCGCCGGTGTTCGTCGACGCGACGACCGACGAGCGAGTCCCAATCGAGACGATGCCGGGTCACGAACGGGTCCCGGTCGGCGAGGCGGTTGAGCGCGTCGAGGAGGTCCTCGAAACCGGCGTCGAAGCGGTGATGCTGTTCGGCGTCCCCGAGTCGAAAGACGAGCGCGGGAGCCGCGCCTGGGCCGAAGACGGCGTCGTGCAGGAAGCCACGCGCCGCATCACGAGTGAGACGGACGCCTACATCATCACGGACGTCTGTCTCTGTGAGTACACCGACCACGGCCACTGCGGTGTCCTCGAAGATGACGCTGCCGAGAACCCGCGGCTGACGGTACGTAACGACGAGACGCTCGATTTGCTGGGGAAAATCGCCGCGAGCCACGCCGCGGCCGGGGCCGACATGGTCGCCCCGTCGGGCATGATCGACGGGATGGTCGGGGCGATTCGGGAGGCGCTGGACGCCCAAGGCGACACCGACGTGCCCGTCATGAGCTACGCCGCGAAGTACGAGTCGGCCTTCTACGGCCCGTTCCGGGACGCCGCGGACGGCGCGCCGGCCTTCGGCGACCGGCGGCACTACCAGATGGACCCCGCGAACGCACGCGAGGCCAGCCGCGAGGTCGACCTCGACGTCGAGCAGGGCGCAGACGTGCTGATGGTCAAGCCCGCCCTGCCGTATCTGGACATCGTCAAGGAGATCCGGGAGTCTTACGACCACCCCGTCGCCGCCTACAACGTCTCCGGCGAGTACGCGATGCTCCACGCCGCCGCCGAGAAGGGCTGGCTCGACCTCGAAGCGGTCGCCTACGAGTCGTTGCTGTCCATCAAACGCGCCGGCGCGGACCTCATTCTGACCTACTTCGCCGAGGACCTCGCTGACGAACTCTATAGTAACAATTGAAACGATTTACACACTGATCGCACTGCAGTCGTGCGATCAGGTGTGCATTGATTTTCAATGGCTACTATAGGCGGGAACAGTCCCCGTGTGTACCCGTTCGAACCGCGCCCATGGGTTCCAGCGAACGGCAGGTCCCTAACCTATTCATGTGACAGGGGCGGAGTGGCCGTATGCAGCGACAGTCCCTCCTCGTGGCGGTTGTCGCCGCGATTGCGCTGCTGTCGTTCAGCGTCGGCGCCGCGAGCCTCGACGCCGCCACCGGGTCCGACCAGGCGGAGATGACCCGTGACGACAGCGAGATCGACAACCCCGACGGACAGGGCCTCAGCGACCCGCCGGGTAGCATCGACCCACCCGAAAGCGAAAACGGCGCTCGCGCGCTGCTGCCGAGTGTCCCCGCCCCGGCAGTCGGTGCGCTCGCCGTCGGCCTCGCAGTGGGTCTGGTCGTCCTCTGGCGGCTGGCCGGTCAGAGCCGGACCATCGACGAGACGGGCGGCGAAACGCCAGCCGTCGCAACAGCGGAGTCCGCGAAGGCCCCCTCGCATAGCGCGGCTGCAATCGACGTACCCCTGACCAACGACGTGTACCGCGCGTGGGCCGCCCTCGAAGATGCGGTGACCGTGGACGACGATGCATCGTCCCCGCAGGACATCGAGGCGGACGCGACGGCTGCCGGTGCCGACCCCGACGCTGTCGCCTCGCTCAGGTCGGTGTTCGAGCGGGTTCGCTACGGCCGAGACCGGCCGGACGCAGATCTGGAATCGCAGGCCCGCGAGGCGCTGGAACGAGCGACCGACGACACGGACGACATCGTGGCGAATCCCGACGAGATGCCTTCTGCGGACAAAGACGCCGACGGGTCCGCCGGGGAGGGCAAGGCGTGACACTGCGCCGGCTCCCGTTGGCACTTGGCCTCGTCGCGACAGCCATCGGCCTCGGCCTCGCCGCGCTCGGCGCGCCGCTGTTGCCCTCGGGCGCTGTCTCGGATCTCCCGATACTCGCGGTGGCCGTCTTCGCTGGCGGTGTCGCGCTCCTCGCGCTCCTGGTTCGCTCCCTCGACAGCGAACGCGGGATGGCGCTGCCGGACACAGACAGCCAGTACGTCACGGTCCCCGGCGACGATATCGACGAGGCGCTTGCTGCTGGAGCCGGACAGGAAGCGATCCGGCGGCGCGTCGAGGGGGTCGCTGTCACCGTCCTCCAGCGCGACGGGCTCTCTCCCGACGAGGCAGCGGACGCGCTCCGGTCCGGCGCGTGGACGGACAGGGAGCCGGCTCGGAAACTGTTCGACGGGACACCGATATCGCTCCGGGCGCGGCTGTCCGGGTGGCTCTCGGGTATCCGTCCGTTCCAGCGGCGCGTCGCCCACGCGACGGCGGAACTCCGACGGCGCGACGAGGAGCGATGAGCGAGGTCCACCGCACCGGCCGCTGGTTCGGGCTGGCCGGGGCCGCACTGGTCGCCGTCGGCGTCGGACTGGTGGGGCAAGTCCCCGCGCTCGTGTTGCTGGGCGGGCTCGGCGTCACGCTGAGCGCGTACGACCGGGTCGCTGTCCCGCCAGCGGCGGACGTGTCGATACAGCGGTCCATCACACCGACAGAACCCGCACTCGGCGAGCGGGTCACCGTGGCGCTCACCGTCCGCAACGACGGATCACGGACGATTCCGGACCTCCGGCTCGCCGACGGCGTGCCGGATTCTGTCCGCGTCGTTGACGGGTCGGCGTCGCTGGGGACGGCGCTGCGGCCCGGCGCATCGACGACGATTACCTACGAGATTACTGGCGGGACCGACCGCTGCGTGTTCGACCCGGCGACGGTCGTCGTCAGGGACGTGGTCGGCGTCGTCGCCCGACGAACGTCCGTCACGACCGAACCCGACACCGTCACCTGGGAACAGCCGACCAGTTCGGCGCTGTTGCCGCTGGTCCCCGCAGTGGCCCGCCGACCCGGGACGGTGCCCGTCGACGAGGGCGGCGAAGGGGTCTCCTTCTACGCGGTCAGGGAGCACCGGTCGAACGACCCGCTCTCCCGCGTCGACTGGAATCAGTACGCCCGCACCGGCGACCTGCGGACCGTCGAGTTCCGCCGCGAGCAATCCGCGACGGTCGTGGTGGTCGTCGACGCCAGAGCAGCCGCCGCGCTCGCGCCGCGTCCGGACGCCGAGACAGCCATCGAGCGGTCGACGATGGCTGCCGTCGCCCTCGTCGAGGGGCTCCCCGAGGACGGCCACGAGGTCGGCGTCGCGGCGTACTCGCCACACGGAGCGTGGCTCGCACCGGGCACGAGCGCCGCGCACCAGCAACAGGCCCGGGACCTGCTCAGGACCGACCGCGCGTTCGCCGCGACATCGGTCACCCGAACACCGGACACAACGAAGCTCATCGCACAACTGCCGACAGCGGCGAACGTCGTCTTCCTCGGGCCGCTGTGTGACGACGACAGCGAGGCGCTGGTCCGTCGACTCGCCGCCAGCGGCCACCCGGTGACGGTCCTGAGTCCCGACCCGACCGCGACGGACACGGCGGGCCACCGGCTGGCACGGCTCGAACGCCGTGAGCGGCTCCGTCGGTTGCGAGCCGCCGGCATCGCCGTCCACGACTGGCCCGCAACTGAGCCGCTGGAACAGGTAACCGAACGGGCCTGGCGGGGTGGCCAATGATACCGCGAACCGGAGCCGTCTGTGGCGGTGCGGCGCTGACGGCGGGCGTCGTGACGCTTTTCGTCGCCGGCATTAGCGCGGTCTCGACCGCTGCCGCCCTCGTCGGCGTTGTGCTGCTCGCCGGCGGGCAACTGATTCAGTCCGGCCGGCTCATCGACGTCGCCAGCGCGTCACTGTTCCTGGCGCTGCTGGTGGCCGCCCTTCAGGGGGCAACGACGACCACGGTGCTGGTCGCCGGCGGCGCGACGGTGCTGGCCTGGACGTTCGCACACGCGGCTATCGACCTCTACGCGGACCTCGGAACAGCGCCCGGAACGCCCGTGGAACTCACCCATGTCGCGGGAACGACAGGGCTTGTCGGGGCGAGCGTCGTGGTGACGACGCTGCTCTTTCAGCTCGACGTGCCGCCGCTGTCACCGCTGGCGCTGGCGAGCGTCGTGCTGGGCGCAATCGCGCTGACCGCGGCGCTCAGGCGCTAGCGTCACAGCGGACGGGACAGCGCTCACTTCCGCGTCGGTGTAACCTCGGATTCCGCGGTGTCAGCCAGTGTGAGAACGTCATCGGCATCGGAGAGCGGGAGCCTGAGCGAGACGGTCGTCCACCCGTCGGCTCGTTCGTACTCGATGCCGCCGCCGGCCGCCTCGGCGACCCACCGAGCGAGCCAGATACCGAGGCCGCTCCCGTGCTGGAGATTGGTGATATCCGCGTCCTCGAACACGACGGCCCGTTCGACGGCGGGGATACCGGGGCCGTCGTCGCGAACGCGGACGAACGCGTCTCCACCGGTCCGCTCGGCCGTAATTCGAACGGCTGTGCCCTCTGGTGTGTGGCTCACCGCGTTCTCGACGAGGTTGTCGAGCGCGTCGTAGACGGCCGTCCCGCCGGTGACAGGGAGTGTCTCGGGGAGTGCTGTTTCGACCGGTGTCTCGGGGCGATAACTGTCGGCGACGGACCGAGCCAGCGCCGCCGCGTCGACCGACTGATCGGATTCGCCGTCGAGCGCGGTCTCGACGCTTCGGGCCTTTTCGCTGACGGCGGCGAGGCGGTCGGCCGCATCGAGGGCGCGAGACGCGGCCAACGAGACGGACGAGTCAGCTGCGTGGGCTCGGACGTATTCAGCCGTCCCGAGCACGACAGAGAGTTCGTTGCGGAGATTGTGCCGCAGGACGCGGTGGAGAACGCGGAGTCGCCGCTTTTGCCGCCGGCTGTCAGTCACATCCGTGTACATCGCGAACCCGCAGCGACGGCCGTCGGTCGTGTCGTACGGGACGCCGCGGTAGATGAACTCGCGGCAGCCGTCGGCTGTTTTCCGGGAGACGACGGCGTAGTTGATTTCGCCCGAGGCCGTCCGCTGGTCGTAGTTAACCGCCTCTTCGACGCGGTCGCCGGGAACGATGTACTCGTTGAGCGGTTCGCCGACGATTTCCTCGCGGTCGTAGCCGAAGGTGTCGACGAACGCGGGGTTGACCGTGCGGACAATCGGGACGAAATTGACGATTTCGAAGCCGACGACCGCGTCCTGGATGAGGTCGAACAAGTACTGAAAGGGGTCGGCCGTCTCGGCCGTTCGACAGAGCGAGCCGACGACGGACCCGTCGGCCGCCGTCGTGAGCTCAACCGGAACTGGACCAGGAAGATCGCTTTGCGGGAGCGTAACCTGGCAGGTTCTGGTCAGCCGGCCCGGCGCGCTGCTGACGGCCTGTCTCGCTGTGGCCAGTGGCTCACGGTCCTCGGCTGCGACCACCGCCTCGACAGGTGTTCCAACAAGTTCGGCAGGCGTCCGCCCAAGCAATGCGGCGAATTCGTCCGTCGCGAACGTGAACCGACCAGTGTCGTCGATGCAGAACATCAGTTGTCTCTGATTCGGAGGAAGGGTGGGCTCGACAGCTGTGAGACCGGTTGTTTCTCACCCACAGTACCACGCGGCGAGGCCGTGAGCGTCAGGTACTCGCGGCCGTCAGTCCGTGCCAGCGTGAGTTCCTGGTCGGCAGCGCCCGAGTAGAACGCCCCGAGCGTGGCCGGGACCGCGTCGTCGTTGATGACGTTGACTACTGTGTCGTGAGGGTCGAAGACGCCGTCGTCGTTCTCGTACCGGGCTTCCCTGGCCGCCTGTTCGCCCATCATCCGTATCTCGCCCTGAATGTTTCCGACGATGACCAGCGGGGCGTCCCGTCTGGTGGCCGTCGTCTCGTTGGCGGCAGCCAGCGAGGTCCGTTCGAGGTCGAACACGTTGTACCGGGCGTCCCAGTTCCCGAACGCATCGAGGATGAACAGGGCGTCGTCGTCGAGTGCGTCCGTGAGCGAGCGGTCGGTCGCCGCGAACGCAGCGGCCAGCGTCGACCGGTCAAGCGACGGGGGCGGCGTCAGCGAGACCGCCCGGCCGGCGGCGACGGCCGTCGCGCACAACTGAGCGATAGCGCCGTCGACCTGCGTCCCGTCAGAGTACCGGAAGACAGCCTGGCCCCCCATGACGAGCCCGCCGCCACAGAGGTCGTCGATACCGTCGATACCGGTCGAGACTGTCGGTGCGTCCGCCAGACGGTCCTGCCGGTCAGCCTCTGCAGCGGCGAGTACGTCGTCAATCTCGTCCAGCATCGCGGTCTGCTCGGAGCGGGCGGCGCGTATCTCCGAGAGGTCGTCTTCGATGGCGGCGGCGCGGTCCGAGACCGTCTCACACCGCTCGGCGACCGCTTCGCTCGTCGTCGCCTGCTCGTCGGTCGCCGCCGAGACAGACGCGATGCCGTCGGCCGTCTCCGCGACGGTATCGGCCACGTCGTCGAGCCGCGCCATCGCCGTGGTGACCTGCTCGGCCCCAGTGTCGATTCCGTCGATGGCCTCGTTGAGCTGTGCAACGGTGTCGTCTGTGGCTTCGCGAACCGCAGCCAGCGTCGTTTCGATTTCCGCAGCCTGCTGCTGGGACTCCTCGGCGAGCCCCTTGATTTCGTCTGCAACGACGGCGAACCCGTCTGTGTCGGTGGTGTCGCTCGCCCGCGCCGCCTCTATCGAGGCGTTCAGCGCGAGCATATTCGTCTGGTCGGCGATACGGTCGATGCCGGCCAGTGCATCGGCAATACGGTCGACCCGGTCCTCCAGGGCGGCCACCTCCGCGGCAACTGCCTGCCCCAGTTCGCGGACCTCGTCCATCGACTCGATGGCGTCGGATGCGGCCTCCCGGCCGTCGTTTGCCGCATCCGTCGCCCGCTGGCTCTGCTCGCTGACCTCGGTCGCGGTCGCAGCGATCTCCTCGATTGTGGCGGAAAGCGACGAGACGTCGTCGGCGATCTGCTGTGCGTCGGTCGCCTGTGCCGTTGCGCGGTCGTCAATCGCCGCGAGTTGCTCGCCGACGGTCGCCGACGCCGCCTGAACGACATCAAGTGCGCCCTGTGCGTTTGCGACCGCTCGCTCCTCTGTCACGGCCGTCGACTGGTCCGGAACGGAGGGATAGTGGTCTGAAGCCATAATCAGCTACTGTCCCTCCGATTCATAGTCGAGTTGTACAGTTTCTCGGGACGTTGTGCCACGAAACGCCACTGTTTTCCGGACATTTATACTGAATCAGAATCTGTATTCGCGAGATATAACCCTGTTGTCGCTGGCAACACCCGCCAGACGGGAGCGCGCGCAAGGGAAAACGGCCTATTTGGCCCCCTCTGGCCGGAACTGGGGGCAACAAACGTCCAAAATTCCAGTGTGCATATACGGACTTTCTTGACGGAGAACAACCTTATATCCATAATATCATACCCTAATCTGGACGGTCGTCTACCATATCCCCTCTAATTTCCGTGTTCATAAAGGCAAACCTTATGTAGTGTTGTTACCAGAGCCTTTCTCGTGAAAGAGTTGAAGAAGTTGAGCCAAAGTGGGGCAAAGTTGGACATGCAGACGGCTGTCGATACGAAAACGAAACAGGTGAGCTAGAAATGAGCTACACTGCACTACAGGTAGATCCGAGCGTACTCGCAGAGGGGGTTAACCTGCTGTGGGTACTGGTGGTATCGTTCCTGATTTTCTTCATGCACGCGGGCTTCGCCATGCTGGAGGCGGGCCAGGTGCGCTCGAAGAACGTCGCGAACCAGCTAACGAAGAACCTCCTGACCTGGTCGGTCGGCGTGACGGTGTTCTTCCTGATCGGCTCGGGGATCAGTGCCCTGGTCGGCGGGAGCGGCTTCTCGCCCGCCTTCGGCGCAGGGGCCGCAAACGACTACGTCGGCTGGCTGTTCGGTGCCGTCTTCGCGATGACGGCGGCGACCATCGTCTCCGGCGCGGTCGCTGGACGGGCCAAGCTCCGTGCGTACATCACGTACACGTTCCTGCTGGCGGCGGTCATCTACCCAGTCGTCACCGGGATCACGTGGGCCGGCGCGTACATCAGCTTCGGCGGCGAGGCGTTCCACGACTTCGCCGGCGGGATGATCGTCCACGGCATGGGCGGCATCGCGGGCCTCACGGCGGCGTACGTCCTCGGCCCACGCATGGGCCGGTACAACGAGGACGGCTCCGCGAACGTCATTCCGGGCCACTCCCTGACGTTCGCCGTTCTGGGAACGCTCATCCTCGCGTTCGGCTGGTACGGCTTCAACGTCGGGACGGCGGCGACCGTCTTCGTCGTTGAGGACGGATCGCTCGCCCTCGGCGCGTTCGCGACGGTCGGCCGCGTCGCGATGACGACGACCATCGCGATGGCCTGCGGTGCGATGGGTGCCGGACTGGTCGCGTGGCTGAAGACCGGGAAGGTCGACACCCTGTACGTGGCAAACGGGCTGCTCGCCGGGCTGGTCGGCATCACGGCGATCCCCGACACCACGACGTGGTGGGGCGCAATCGTCGTCGGCGGCCTCGCGGGCGGACAGCTGCCGGTCGTGTTCAGCTTCATCGAGAACCGGATGAAAATCGACGACGTCTGTGCCGTCTTCCCGGTCCACGGGAGCGCCGGCGTGCTCGGCACGCTGCTGTTCCCGTTCGTCGCCACGTCCGGCACGGTCGGGTCGGTCGTTAACGCCTTTATCGCACAGCTGATCGGCGTCGCCGCCATCGCGGGCTGGACGATTGTCGCAACCGGGGTCGTCTGGTACGCCCTCAAGGCGGCCGGCCAGGCGCGGGTCACGCCCGAACACGAGCAGGAAGGGCTGGACGTCAGCGAACACGGCGTCGAGACCTACCCCGAGTTCGGTGGTGGCGAGAGCGTCGTCGCCGATGGTGGTAAAGTGAGCCCGAGCATGCGTACTGACGGAGGTTCCCAAGATGACTGACGAAACCGACGACTCTGAAATCAAGATGGTAGTCGCAATGGTTCGACCGGACAAACTCGGCGACGTGAAGAAGGCGCTCGCCGAGGTCGGCGCGCCCTCGCTGACAGTGACGAACGTCTCCGGTCGCGGCTCACAGCCCGCAAAGAAGGGGCAGTGGCGCGGCGAGGAGTACGTCGTCGACCTGCACCAGAAGGTCAAAGTCGAGACGGTGGTCGCGGACATCCCCGCGGAGGATGTCGTCGACGCCATCGCCGACGGTGCCCACACCGGCGAGAAAGGTGACGGCAAGATATTCGTCCTCCCCGTGGACAACGCCTACCAGGTCCGAACCGGTAAAGAAGGCCCAGAGGCAGTCTGAGCGGACGAAATGGTCGATGATACCGACAGACAGGTAGTGAACGCACTGCTTCAGGACGGCCGGGCGAGCGCCCGTGACGTCGCCGCCGCGACCGGTATCGCGGCGACCACGGTGTCTCGCCGGATGGACGACCTGGAGGCGACCGGTGTGATCGACGAATACACCGTCGACATCGATTACGGGGCGCTGGGCTACGACGTGACCGCCGTGTTCCAGCTCTCCGTCGAGGGCGACGGGCTCGGACGGGTGGTGGACCGGTTACGGGATCGACGCGAGATGATCGCGGTCTACGAAGTGACCGGCGACCACGACATCGTGGCCGTCGGGAAGTTCACCGACACGCAGTCGATGAACGAGCGGATAAAGACGCTGCTGACCGACGAGGACATCCGGTCTGCCTCGACATCAGTCGTGCTGAACACGGTGTGTGAGCACGAGCAGTTCCCGGTCGACGGAACTGACGCCTGAGGACGACGCCTGTTTTCCGACTGGCAACCACAGCAGTGAGTAGCGTCCCGTATCGGTTTGGAGACCTATTGAGCGATGAAGGAAGGTTTAATTACAGCAGTAGTAATATATTTTTCATCATGGATTGGGATGCTCGGGGGTCAACGGTGACGCGACGGGAGCTACTCGGAGCCGTCGGAGCGAGTTCGCTCGCCGGACTTGCTGGCTGTGGCGGGGGCAGTCGCGCCACGACGCCGACAAGCAGTGCCACAGCGTACGCGAACCAGCCGGTCGACGACGACCAGGTGACGCTTGGCCTCACAGTCCCGCAGTCGGGGTCGTTCTCGCCGCTTGGGACCGGCCAGCAGCGCGGGTTCGAACTGGCCATCGACCACCTCAACGAGGGCGGCGGCTGGGTCGACACCGACGCGTGGCAGGCGCTGTCCGGGGACGGCATTCTCGGCCGGACGGTCGAGAGCGTCATAGCTGACACGGAGTCCAGTTCGAAAACGGCCCGTGACGTGGCAGAGACGCTGGTCGAGCAGGACGGTGCCGTGATGGTCGCCGGCGGCGGGTCGACGAACACAGCCCGGGAGTTGCTCAAGTACTGTCCGACCCGCGGCGTGGTCCACATGCTCGGGTTCGCGCCGGGGACGAACGTTACGGGGATCGGCTGCTCGCGGTACGGGTTTCAGGAGATGCACAACGGTCGGATGGCCGCCAACGCGCTGGCTCCGGTGTTGACCGAGCGGTTCGACGGGCGAACGGAGTTCTACCAGTTGCACGCCAGCTCGGATTTCGGTTTCACGCAGTCCGAGCAGTTCAAGCGCCGGTTCCAGTCGGAGAACTGGAGCGAGATGGGCGCGACGAAGACGCGGGTCGGAACGGAGAACTTCAGGCCGCAGTTGCAGGAGGCCGTGGACACTGACGTCGACGCCATCGTGTTGTCCTACCGCGGGCGCGACGCAGTCACCGCGCTGAACCAGGCGACGGATATAGTCCCGGAAGAGATGGACATCGTCATGCCGATCGTGAGTCGGCAACTGGCCCGCGATGTCGGCGCCGACATGGCCGGTATCGTCGGCACTATTTCGTGGGATTACAGCATCGAGACACCGCTCTCGACGGCGTTCACGGAGGCGTTCGATGCGGCGTACGCCGACGATCAGGTCCGGGTCCCGTCAGACCAGGCTCGACTGGCCTACGCGCAGACGCTCCAGTACGCCGCGGCCGTCGAGCGGGCCGGGACGTTCGAACCGCCGGCCGTCATCCGTGAACTCGAAGGCACCACGTACCAAGCCGGACGCGGCGAGGCGACGTTACGGGCATGCGATCACCAGTCGGTGGGACCTGTTCCCGTCGTCGAAGGATCCAGTCAGGGCCCCGAGGTACTCGACGTCATTCAGCTTTCGACTGACGTCGCGTACGGCTGCGAGGAGTATCCCGCAAGCGAGTGTACTGACCTGGGGCCGTACGAACCCGAGACGGCCGACAGTTGAGGGGCGGTGGCGTTAAGCCGCTCGCGCCGCTCCAGAAGATATGGGCTTGAAAGTGGACGTGCGGAAGCTGGACCTTTTCAATCAGATGGCAAAGGAGGGGTCTGGGACAGTCGCGGAGAACCTCGGGCAGCTGACCGGGCTCGACGCGACAGTTCGGACCTCACAGATCAATTTTCTCGACATTGCGGACGTCAAAACACACATCGGCGACGACAAGGGCGTCGGCATCTACGTCGAACTGAACGAACCGCCCTACGGCTACGTCCTGTTTCTGCTCGAACCAGACGACAGCAAGCAGATGGCCAGCGCGATGATGGGTGGAATGGGTGAGCCAAGCGAGGGCGAGGGGTTCTCCGACATGGAACGGTCGGCGATGCAGGAGATCGGCAACATCATGACCTCCGCGTTCATCGACGGGTGGGCCAACGTGCTGGAGACGACCATCGACATGGGGACACCGAACTTCGTGTTCGGGCCGGCCGACGGCATCGTCGACGAGATGGGCGGCTGGCCGGACTCCGACCTGGTGTTCGTCGTCGACTCGCGTATCACCGTCGACGACGGCGACCTCGGGATGACCGTGTACACGTTCCCCGAACTGGAGGACCTCGTCGCGCTCATCCAGGATATCGACCTCGATACCGACGTCGCAGTAGACACCGAAGCCAGCGACATTCTCGACTGACATCGGTCCCCTATCTCTTCTCCCCCTTTTCCTCGCACGGCCAGGGTGGATGTAATCACCGAGAAGACAGTCTGAAGGCCGTCACTACCAGATACCAGCGCCTTCTATGCTAATTGTTCACTCATTCCTATTGAAAAAAGTATTATATATATTTACCATCAAAAAGCTGGTATGGGATCGGAAAGAGGGGGAGCAGTTGACAGGCGGTCCGTACTACAGATCGCCGGTGGGGTCGGTACCGCAGGGCTCGCCGGGCTGGCAGGGTGCCAGGGCGGGGGGTCGAGAGCCGAAAACACACCGGAGCACCCACCGCTCGGGAACTATCCGGTCGACGGCGATGCGGTCACACTCGGCTTCAACGTGCCACAGTCAGGGACGTACGCCGCCGAAGGGCGCGACGAACTCCGGGGATATGAGCTCGCTGTCACACACCTCAACGAGGGCGGCGGCTGGGTTGGACAGCGCTCCTTTGACGTACTCAGCGGCGACGGCGTGCTCGGAAAGACCGTCGAGTACGTCACTGCAGACACGGAAACGAAGCCGGATGTTGCGACAGCCAACGCAAAGGAAATGATCAAGCAGGACGACGTCATCATGTTCTCCGGTGGCTCGTCCAGTTCCGTTGCTATCGCCCAGCAGGAGGTCGCACAGGCCCAGAAGGTCCCATATATGTGCTGTCTGACCCACTCGAACGACACGACGGGGACGGACTGTGTCCGCTACAGCTTTCGGGAGATGTTCAACGCGTACATGACCGCACAGGCGCTGCTTCCGGTACTCAAGGAACGGTTCGGCCGGGAGGCCCAGTACGTCCAGATCTACGCGGACTACAACTGGGGGCAAACGATGGAGTCGTCGATCCGTGATTTCTTCACCTCAAGTGGCTGGGTCGAACTCACGAGCATCCCGACGCGTCTCGGGACGACGAACTACGAGGAACCGCTCAAACAGGCCCGGGACGCCGGTGCGGAGGTCGTCTTCCTCGACCACTACGGACTCGACGCCGCGAACTCGCTGACAACGGCCCAGGAAATTCTCCCTGACGAGGTGGGGATTGTGGTGCCGCTGTACAACCGCATCGTGGCACAGAACGCCTCGACGGCGCTCGGCGGTGTCGTCGGGACGGTCGCGTGGGACACCAGCGTCTCGTCTGACCTTTCCAATGCGTTCAAGAACGCCTTCACCGCGGAGCACGGGAACGCACAGCGACCCTCCGGCGTGGCCCATCTGGCCTACGCACAGACGCTCCAGTACGCCGCGGCCGTCGAGCGGGCCGGCACGTTCTACCCGCCGTCGGTCATCCGCGAACTGGAGAACCGCGAGTACACCGTCGGGATGGGCAGCCAGACGATGCGGCGCTGTGACCATCAGGCCCAGCGTGGCGTGCCAGTGGTCGAAGGGCTTCCCGAGTCCGAGCAGTCCCTCGGTCGGTTCTACGACCTGCTCAGGGTTACGAAAGCGGTCGGGTACGACTGTGACGGCGGCCCGGCCGCCGAGTGCGAACTCGGAGACTACGGGGACTAGAGCCAGCGCACAGCGACTACTGCGAAACGGAAAATACGGAAAACGGAGAACCGAGCGGGGACTGGACACAAGCAGTCCCCAACTGTCAGAGGCAGACGGACGCGCCCTGAAACGGACACGTCACGTCGGCACATCCGGCTGTTCGGAGCCGGGCCGCGTTACTCCAGTAGCTCCGGTGCCGCGTCGTATGCCACCCCCTTGACCGCGGATTCCGACGGGTCGTCACCGTCGTTGTCGGTCGGGCAGTCTGTCTCAGCCATGGTCAGTCGTCCGCCGAAATCGGCTGGCCCTCGGCGTCGGTCGGGGCGGGGCTCTCGCCGTCGTCGAAGGGATACCACGATTGCTTGCCGTCGGCCAGACACGGGTCGGTGTACCCCTCGACTTCCTCTGGTTCGGCCAGCTCGACGATTGTTTCGTGGCCGGTGGCGTCGACCCACTCCCGGAAGGTCTGCCCCTCCGAGCGAAGCGCGGCGTATGCCTCAACGATGTTGGCGATCATGCCCGGCACCTCGTCAGCAGGGACGCGCTGGCGGACCCACTCGATGAACGTCGGCTCCGCGCCGATACCGCCGCCGACACCGATATCGACGGCTTCGACCATCTGGCCGTCCTTGCGGGCGCGCATCCCCTGTAAGCCGATGTCGGCTGTCATCGCTTGACCGCAGTCAGCCGTACAGCCCGAGAAGTGCATTTTGATGCGGTCAACATCATCGGGCACATCGACGTTGTCACCGAGCCAGCGGAGCAGGCGAGCCATCCGCGCCTTTGTCTCGGTGAGCGCGAGTGAACAGAACTCCGTTCCGGTACAGGCCATCGCCCCCTGAACAAACGGGTTCGGCTCGGGCGAGTGTTTGTCCAGTAGCGGCTCGTTGAGGAGATTCGAAATGTTCCCGTCGGGGACGTCCATGATGAGCGGGTTCTGCCGGCGGGTCAGTCGCACCTCGCCGGAGCCGTAGGCGTCGGCGAGATCCGCGAGTTCGATGGCGTCCTCGGCGGAGAGTCGGCCGACCGGCACCGAGAGGCCGACGTAGTTCTTGTCGTCTTTCTGGTCGTAGACGCCGACGTGGTCGTGGGCACCGTGTTCAGCAGACTTGCCGGCGTTGTACGTGTACTCCCCGCGGAAGTCGGTCCCGGCGGTTTCGAACTCGAAATCAAGCCGTTCGTCGAGTTCCTCCCGGATGGCGTCGGTACCGTGTTCGTCGACGAAAAACCGGGCGCGGTTCTTCGAGCGGTTCGTCCGGTTGCCAACCTCGTGGTAGAACTCGACGAAGGCACGGACCGTCTCGACGGCGTGTTCGGGCCGGATGAACAGGTCGAGCGGACGGGCTTCGCGCGGTTCGCGGCCGCCGAGGCCGCCGCCGACGCGGACGTTGAACCCCTCGACTTCCTCGCCAGCAATGAACTTGTGGGCCGGCTCCAGCCCGATGTCGTTGATGCTGTCCTGGGCACACCCCTGCTTGCACCCCGTCACCGAGATATTGAACTTCCGGGGCATGTTGGCCAGGTCGTTATCGTCGCGGATGGTCTCCTGAATCTCGTCCAGAATCGGGCGGGACTCGACGTACTCCTCGGCCTTGCCGGCGACCGGGCAGCCGGAGATGTTCCGCATCGTGTCCCCGCCCGCCGAGCGCGAGGAGACGCCGACGGCTTCGAGTTTCTCCCAGATCTCCGGGATGTCTTCGAGCTTGAGCCAGTGCAACTGGATGGACTGTCGCGTCGTGAGGTCGATCCAGCCGTTCCCGAACTCGGGGTTCTCGGCCGGTCCCTTCGCGTAGTCCCGAGCGACCTCGCCGATGGCCCGAAGCTGGTCGGGCTCCAGGACGCCGCCGCAGTTGGTCAGCCGCATCATGAAATACGACTCCTGGCCGCCGCGGTGGTGGAACACCCCCCAGAACTTGAACCGCGAGAACCACTTCTCGCGTTCGTCCTCGGGAATCGACTCCCAGCCCTTCTCGGCGAACTCCTCTAACTTCTCCCGTACCTCGTCGCCGTACAGCTCCGCCTTGTACTCCTCCTTTTTATGTGCCATCTTCGCGCGCCCCCGTTCTTAATGGATGTAGTTTTTTATCTCTCATATCTATCTGAATGTCCGCTAATTCACGTCTAAGTACTGAGTTCGATTCCTTATAACGCTATTCGTTAAAGAAATAAAGAATAATAGAGCGTTAGAAAATGGCCGTCCAGAATTATACCGTCTGAGAGGTGTTTAAAGAGGTTATACACTGCCCCGTCGACAGAGATGAAACCGCAGGACGGCAATCGGTTGTCCGGTCGAGTTCGGGACTGTGCGTCGGGGACGCTCCGCGGGCGTGATTCGCCCGACCGGAGCGCGACCCCGTAGAACTGAGGTGTCAGTCGCGCGCGAGCCGAACCGACGAGGGACGCGACACACCGGCCTGTTCAGTGCGTCACGCGTGCGGAAAAGAGAAAGAACGGCTCGTTTGAGAGCGATGAGCGTCAGTCGTCGCCGGAGGCGACGGTGGTGCCTTCCTGCGTGCTTCCGACGAACCCAGCCGTGTTAGCGACTTTCGCGATTTCCGGCTGGAACACCCATGCAGACAGCAACACAATCGGAATCATGGTAACGGCGGCCACGGAGTACCCCAGGTGGAGGTTCGCCAGCCACGGCGCGGAGTAAAACAGCGGGTAGACGATGCCGCCGACGGTGCCGACGCCGCCGACGACGCCCGCGACCGAACCCGAGTCGTTCGGGAACATCGCGGGCACCTGCGCGAAGATAGCGCCCTCGGCCCAGGCACAGCCCGTGCCCACGAGGAAGCCGATGACGACGGCGTTCATCAGGACCCCGGAGAGGCCGGCCAGCGTCATGGCGAACATCATCACCACGATGAAACAGAGCCCGAGGAACGTCCACTGTTCGCGGTACTGGCCCTCGAAAAAGGGCAGGAGGTTCTTCTCCTTGCGGGCCAGCAGGTCGCTGCCGTAGCCGCCAAAGGGCCGGAGCAGGCCGGCGGCAATTGAGAACGTCGCCGCGAAGGTGCTCGCGATGACGAGGTTGTCCTGGTTGAACGCTTCGCGGTAGTAGGTGGCGAGCCACCCGTTCATCGACAGTTCGAGGCCGAAGGACATGATGTACGCGGCGGCGAGGACGACGGTGCCGTAGCGCGTGGCCGTGTGTAGCCAGCCCTTGAAGTTGGTGTCCTCCTTGGTCGCCTGGCGTTTCGCCTCGCTTTTCGCGGCCTCGCCCAGCGTGTAGTAGGCGATTGCGAGGAGGATGGAGACGATGCCGGTGTAGAAGAAGGCGGCCCGCCAGTTCGTCGAGAACAGCGGCCCGTTCCAGCCGGACCCGAACACACGGGGCAGGATGAGCGCCCCGCCGGCGGCACCGGCGTTCCCGACGCCGGCGTAGATGCCCTCCGCCAGGCCGAGGTTCTCCTCTTCGAACCACTCGGCGACGTGCTGGATGCCGATGACGAACGTGATGCCGGCCGTCGCCACGATGAGTCGCAACACGAAGAACACGGAGTAGTCCTGTGCGAAGGCGCTCCCTATCGAGAACACGCCGACGTAGGCCAGTACGATGGCGAAGATGGCCGGCGCACCGAACTTATCCGAGAGCCAGCCGGTGAGCATCCGGCCGAACGGTGCCATCCAGATGGCCGAACTGGCGAGAATACCGATTTCCGCGGTCGAGAGCCCGAACTCCTCTGCCATCGGGCCGGTGAACGGCGCAAAGGAGAACCAGATGAGAAACGAGAAATTGAACCCGATAGTCGCCAGCAACAGCGTCCGGTACTTCGTCATCTTGATCAGTCCCATGCCGACACCTCGGTTACGGACGCGGTATTGTTCACGGTCGATAACGAGACTTTGTTCACCAATCCGCCTTTATTTTGGATGTGTGCCCACATCAGTACATGAAGTCCGAAAGTCCCACCATTTAATAACAGTAACCGTTTACAGAACGGCTATTCTACCCAGCCTGAGTGGATAGACCGCAAATATATCATCGGATATCCCCTGTTTAAGGACATTGAACGCCCAGCGGACGGGGGAATAATTGGACATATTTAGATTACTTCGGACGGCGATGGAGAAGCGCGTGTCGACGAACCGTCGGGGCCGCGCCCGATATCGGCTCAGTCGGCCGTGGCGGGCGGGAGTTCAGCCTCGGCGGCGACGAGGCGGGCGGCACACTGCTTGAAGTTCGGTTCGTCGGACTGGGGGTCGCGGTCCGAAAGCGTCAGCCGGTTCGTTGCCGGGTGGTGAATGGGGAGCCACACCATCCCCTCGGGGACGCCCTCGTCGCGGTCGATGGCGACCGTCGCGGAGCCACGGCGGGTCTCGACGGTCAGCCGGTCGTCGGTAACGAGGCCGCTGTGTTCCTCGACGGTCTCGGGGTGGATGCGGGCCACCAGCGGACCGGCCTCACCCCCGCGGGACCGGACGCCGGTGTTATACCCGTCGGCCTCGCGGGCCGTGGTCAGCGTCAGCGGGTAGTCGTCGTCGGTCGGCTCCGGGAGCGACTCCTGGCGGCCCGTCGAGAACTGTGCGCGGCCGGAGGCGGTGGGGAACGACCACGACTCGTCGTCGTAGTAGCGGTAGCCGCCCGAACTCACCCCGTCGGGCGCGGGCCACCTGACGGCGTGGCTGTCGTCGAGGCGTTCGTAGGTGATGCCCGAGCAGTCGGCGACTGTCCCCTCGGTGAGGGCGGTGAACTCGTCGAAGACGTCCGAGGGGTCCGGCGACGTGCTCTCGAACAGGCCGGGGAACAGCCGCGAGCCGATGGTGGCGATGATGTCCAGATCCGGCCTGACGCCGCTTGGCAGGTCAGTCGCCGACCGGACCCGGGAGATGGTCCGCTCCATGTTCGTCGTCGTCCCGTCGCTCTCGCCCCACGTCGCGGCGGGCAGGACCACGTCGGCAATCTCCGTCGTTTCGGTGTGGAAGGCGTCCTGTACGACGACGAAGGCGTCTTCCAGTGTCTCGCGGACGCTCTCGGCCTCGGGCATCCCGGCAACGGGATTGGTGGCGACGGCCCAGACGGCGTCTGGCTCGCCTTCGAGCATCCCGACAGGGCCGGGGCCGGTGTCGTCGGGGAGGCGGTCGACCGGTACGCCCCAGTGGTCGGCAACGAGGCGGCGGTGGTCCGGATCCTCGAAGGCCCGCTGGCCGGGCCAGGACCCCTTCGAGGAGCAGATGCGGGTCCCCATCGAGTTGGCCTGGCCGGTCAGCGAGAACGGGCCACCACCGGGCCGGAGGTTCCCCGTCGCCAGCGTCAGGTCGATGAGCGCCCGGGCGGTCTCGGTCCCCTGGACGTGCTGATTGATGCCCATGCCCCAGTAGACCAGCGCTTGCTGGTCCATCGCGTCGGCCAGCAGGTCCACCTGGGCCATCTCGACACCGGCCTCGGCTGCCGCGTCGGCGGCGTCGGGCAGGGTCGCGAGCAGGTCGTCGAATCCCTCGGTTGCTGCGTCGACGAACTCGCGGTCGACCCGCCCCGTTTCGACGATGCGGGCGAGGACGGCCCGGGCCAGCGCGAGGTCCTTCCCCGGGTCGGGCGCGACGTGGTGCTCGGAGTTCTCTGCGGTCTCGGAGCGGACGGGGTCGACGACGATGATTTCGACGCCATCCTCGTCAGCAGACTGCTGAATCCAGCGGAACATCACGGGGTGGGCGACCGCCGGGTTCGCCCCCCAGACGACGTGTCGGTCGGCGTCGCTGATGTCGGCGTAGGTACACGGCGGCGCGTCGCTGCCGAAGGCCTGGTAGTAGGCGGTGACGGCGCTCGCCATACACAGCGTCGTGTTGGCGTCGTAGTTCGTCGTGCCGAAGCCCCCGCGGGCGACCTTCCCCAAGGCGTAGGCGGCCTCGTTGGTCTGCTGGCCGCTGCCCAGCACGGCGACGGAGTCGGGGTCCTGCTGGTGGACGGCCTGAAGCCCCTCGACGGCGCGGGCCAGCGCGACGTCCCACTGTGTCTGGCGGAGTTCGCCGTCGCTGCGGACCATCGGCCGGGTGAGCCACTCCCCGTCGGGGGCCTTGCTCTCCCGGAGGCCACGCGCACAGGCGAGTCCCTGACTGACCGGATGGGCGGCGTCGCCACGAACAGCGTCGATACCGTACCCTTCGTCGGCGCCCTGGTGCATGTGGCCACAGCCAACGGCACACCGCATACACGTCGTCGGTACCCAGTCGCTCACAGCCGCCCACGCGCCGTCAAGACGCCCATTTGTCCAGTTTGGCATGATATCGCAGTACGTTCGGATGTCATTATCGTAATTATATAGACGAATACGCACCGTATAACAGTGACTCTTTACGAAATATTTATTTTACCGGTGAACGCATGACATCCGTCCACTAGGTCGGTGGGACCGCGAGCTAACAACAGTTTCTTTCTGACAGCGGTCAAACGGCAGCGTATGAACCACGAGCAGTCGCGAGCGCTGTATGACCGCGCCCTGTCGGTGCTGTCTGGCGGCGTCAACTCCTCCGTGCGAGCGACACGGCCCTACCCGTTCTTCGTCGAGAAAGGGGACGGCGGGCACGTCATCGACGCCGACGGGAACCGATACATCGATTTCGTCATGGGCTATGGTCCGCTGCTGCTGGGCCACAGCCTGCCCGAGCAGGTCCAGTCAGCCATCCAGCGACACGCCGCTGAGGGGCCGATGTACGGCGCGCCCACCGAAGTCGAGGTCGAGCTGGCC
The DNA here is from genome assembly GCF_000827835.1 of Haloarcula sp. CBA1115. NCBI lineage: Archaea > Methanobacteriati > Methanobacteriota > Halobacteria > Halobacteriales > Haloarculaceae > Haloarcula > Haloarcula sp. CBA1115. Next base: position 1,525,975 of record NZ_CP010529.1, read on the forward strand.
GAGTTCGTCACCCGACACGTCCCCAGCGTCGAGATGCTCCGGTTCGTCAACAGCGGGACCGAGGCGACGGTCTCGGCAGTCCGACTGGCTCGTGGCTACACCGGACGGGACAAGATCGTCGTGATGCAGAGTGGCTACCACGGGGCACAGGAGTCCACGCTGGTCGAGGGCGAGGGCGACCACACGGCCCCGTCCAGCCCCGGCATCCCCGAGAGCTTCGCTGAGCACACCCTGACCGTGCCGTTCAACGACGAGGAAGCCGCCCACGAGGTGTTCGAGGAACACGGCGACGACATCGCCGCGGTGCTCACCGAACCTATCCTCGGGAACTACGGCATCGTCCACCCGGTCGAGGGCTACCACGACACGCTCCGGGAACTGTGTGACGACCACGGCTCCCTGCTTATTTTCGACGAGGTCATCACCGGCTTCCGCGTCGGCGGCCTCCAGTGTGCCCAAGGCGCGTTCGACATCGACCCCGACATCACCACGTTCGGGAAGATTGTCGGCGGTGGCTTCCCGGTCGGGGCCATCGGCGGCAAAAGCGAAATCATCGAGCAGTTCACCCCCGCTGGCGATGTGTTCCAGTCCGGAACGTTCTCTGGCCACCCCGTGACGATGGCGGCCGGCCTGGAGACGCTGCGGTATGCGGCTGAACACGACGTATACGACCACGTCAACGAGCTCGGCGACCGGCTCCGAGCGGGACTGCAGGACATCCTCGAAGACCAGGCCCCCGAGTACACCGTCGTCGGCCGGGACTCGATGTTCAAGGTCATCTTCACCCGCGACGGGCCTGATTCCTTCGACGGACATTGCGAGGCTGGCTGCCGGCAGCGGGAGTCCTGTCCACGCTTCGACTACTGTCCGAAGACCGGCCACGACGTGACACAGGCCGAGACCGAGCGGTGGGAGCGCCTGTTCTGGCCTGCGATGAAAGACCAGGGCGTGTTCCTCACGGCGAACCAGTTCGAGTCACAGTTCATCTGTGATGCCCACACAGGTGAAGACATAGAGAATGCGCTCGAAGCATACAAAGAGGCGATATGAGGTGAGCGACGACGACATCGCACTGTCCGAGAAGCGAATGTACGGGGCGAAACGTCCGGAGACCCACGCGTACGTCGCGTCGGGACTGGGCGTCACCCGCGTCGAGACGGCCGGCGGCCAGATCGGGCGGTTCAGCCTGAGCGAACGGTGCAATGCCCGTGATGTGGCCGGCGCAAGCGGCGAAGTCGCGGTCGCCACCGACGAGGACGTGCTCGTGTTGACCGACGACGGCTTCGTTCCGACTGGGTTCGGGCCAGCCACCGCCGTCGGCTACGACGGCGACGGACTGCTCGCAGCCGGCGACGGCCGCGTCGCTCGGTACAGCGGGGAGTGGCGAGATATCGGCGAGGTCGCGGACGTCCGTGCCATCGACGGCGACCGCCTCGCCGCGGCCGAGGGCGTGTACGCCCTCCCGTCGCTCGACCGACTCGGCCTGGTGGACGTGGTCGACATGGCCGGTGACTACGCCGCGACCGAGAGCGGGCTGTACCGCTACGAAGGCGGGAGCACCGACAGCGACGGCGAGTGGACCGAGGTCCGGTCGGGCCGACACTTGGCAGTTGCAAGCGACGGTGAGCAGGTCCATGCCGCCGCGGCGGACGGCCTGTACGAACTGACAGCCGGCGCGTGGGAGCCCTGCACGTTGCCAGCGACCGAGCGCGTCGTCGACGTGACCTACGGCGACGACACCTACGCGATCACCGAGAACGGGACCTTCCTCGTCGCAACCGCGGCCGAGGCGACCGCCGACGGACAGGGCGGCTGGCGACAGCGCTCGCTGGGCGTCCCCGACGTCGTTGGCGTCGCTGTGGCCTGATTCGATCAGTAGTATCTAAGCGGGACTTCGCGGTTCTATCCGGCCTTCATGGCAATAAATCAGTATCGACCGGCGTCCATGCACTCTTACTGCGGTATTTGCTGTCTGTCGGCCTCTTTCAAAATAATGCCGTAGCCACGGAGCGCTCCGGACTCGTCAAAGCTCGCAGAGAGCGTCATGTCTGTCCAGCAGCGCGTGCCGTCCTGACGGATCTGTAACCCTTCGTGGGAGACGGTCCCGTCTGTTTTCGCGGTATCGAGGAGTTGCTCGGGAAGGCCGTTCGCCAGATCAGACTCCTCGAAGAACGTCGAAACGTGCGCTCCGATGATTTCCTCCGCGTTATAGCCAGTGAATTGTTGAGCACCGTCGTTCCAGCGAGTGACGTAGCCCTCATGGTCGAGGGTGAAAAAGGCGTGGTCGTCCATGGCATCGATAAGAACGTCGAACTGAGTGCTCTGTTCCACCAACTGCGTCCGTTCGGGGGTGATGTCCCGCGCCGTACACACGAGTACCCCGTCGTCAGCGTGAGCCAGGCGATGGTTCGTAACGAGCCTGTCGCCGTCTTTCATCAGTCGAACTGTTTCACCCGACCAGTACTCGTTTTCTTTGACCGCTGGGATGATGTCGTTCTCTAGCCGGTCCGCTTCATCGTCGTGGTACAGAATTGTCCAGGGCTCGCCGGCCAGTTCATCCTGCTCGTATCCAAATAGGTCCGCAAAGGCAGGGTTCACATACGAAAACGTCCCGTCCGGGTCGATGAGGCTGATCCCTTCGCTGGCAGTCTTCATCGCCCTGTAGCTACGGTCGATTGTACGGACGGCACGGTAGCGTTCGACAAGGTTCGTGATTCGATTGGCCAGGATCGCGTACTGGTCAGTCCCATGCTCTTTCTGGATGTACTCCGTCACGCCGGCCGTGATAGCTTCGCTCGCGATCTCTTCGCTCCCTTTGCCAGTAAAAAGGATGAACGGCAGGTCAGGAGACTGTTCGCGGACTGCAGCCAGGAACTCCAGCCCGTCCATTACTGGCATATCATAGTCCGAGACGATACAATCGATGTTCTCCGCCCGAAGAATCGCAAGACCGTCAGTACCGTTCGTTGCCGTTTGAACTTCGAGCCGTTCGTTTTCCCGTTCGAGGAACTGGGCGGTCAAATCCGCAAAATCAGGTTCGTCATCTAAATGTAATACCTTCATGATTTTGGAGGGACTGCGCTGTTCGTACTTTGGAATCGAGCAGAGATAAATACCTCATCTAGTTGTAAATAATATTATGAAAATATATCATTGTATCGGAAAATAGGCATGATCACACAAGTTACGTGAGTGTTGTCGCTATGGGTGTCAATTACAATGCACAGTTGTCTGAAGGGAGAGTCAGCCACGATGTCGGGGAATCGAAAAGAGGTTTAGCCCGGACAGCCACCCACCGCACATGATTATCCCCGGGGCGGACACGCAGGCGTTCGCGGCGACCCTCGCCGAGGCGACGGGCGAGCGGCTTGGACGGGTCGAGTACGAACGGTTCCCCGATGGTGAGCACGTCGTCCGGGTCCCCGAAGCAGTCGCTGGCGAGCGTGCCGTCGTCGTCGCATCCACTGTCGACAGCGACGCGCACCTCCAGTTGCTCCAGTTGCAGGACGCGGCCCGCGAAAGCGGCGCGAGTGAGGTCATCACCGTCATCCCGTACATGGGCTACGCCCGTCAGGACGAGGCATTCAAGCCTGGCGAACCGGTCTCCTCGCGGGCGATGGCCCGCGCCATTTCGACGGGAACCGACCGTGTACTGACCGTAAATCCCCACGAACCGGCCGTCTGTGATTTCTTCGACGTGCCAGCCACCAACGTCGACGCGGCGAGTGTTCTCGCCGACCCGCTGCCTGCGGACCTGACGAACCCCCTCTTTCTCTCGCCCGACGAAGGCGCAATCGCCCTCGCGACGACGGTCCGGGACGCGTACGGCGAGGGTGAGACGGACTTCTTCGAGAAGGATCGTGACTACGACACCGGCGACATCGAGATCAGCCCCAGCGACGCGCCGGTCGAGGGCCGTGATGTGGTGCTGGTCGATGATATCATCGCCACGGGGTCGACGATGAGCGAGTCCGTTGGCGTCCTCGACGACCGCGACGCCGAACGGGTGTTCGTCACCTGTATCCACCCGATGCTCGCCAGCAACGCCCTGACGAAGCTCAACAGCGCCGGCGTCGAAGCCGTCTACGGCACGGACACGCTTGAACGCGCCGTCAGCGAGGTCAGCGCCGCACCGGTCGTCGCCGAAGAGCTGTAGACACCGGTGCTGAAACACGAGGGGCAAAAAAACCCCGCTCGTTGTAACGCGACTGCGTGCCGCTTAATCCGACGCCTCAGCCGCGGCGACCGGTGCTATCGCGATTTCCATCTCAATCCCTTCGACGTCCCACGTTTTTCGATGGCCGTCCTCGACGCCGCCGAGTTCGTCAGCCCGAACCTCCTCTTTGATGAGCGCCTCGTGCTCGCGGACCAGCGAATCCACGCGCTCGTCGTCGATTGCCAGGTCCACGACGATGCGCTCCTCGATATCGAGTTCGAGGTCCTTTCGCATCTCTTGCACGCGGCGGATGACCTCGCGGGCGTACCCCTCGCTCTCGATGTCTTCGGTGAGCGCCGTGTCGACGTAGACGACGCCGCCGCCATCGAGCGCAGCGAACTCCGTCCCGGTGACGCCCTCGGGCGTCTCGCGGCGGAACGCGACCATCTCCTCGGTGAGGTCGACGTCCTCACCGAGCGCCTCGCGTACTGTACCTTCGAGGGTATCGAGTGACTGCTCGGCGACGCGGGCCTCGTTGAGCGCGTTCATGACGCGGCCGGCGTCGTCGCCGAAGGCCGGGCCGAGTTCGCTCATGTCGGCCTCGGCGGAGTACTGGAGTTCGCCCCACTCCTCGTCAGCGCCGACGACCTCGACAGCGCGGGCGTTGAGCCGGTCGGCGATGATAGCTTCCTGCGCGCGGACCGCGTCGGCCACGTCGTCGCTGTCCACGTCGACGACGACGCGGGTGACGGGCCACCGGAGCTTGCGCTCGGCCTGCTGGCGGGCGTTCGAGCCCGCCTCCTCGACCTCGCGGACGACCTCGATCTCGCGTTCGAGCGCGGGGTCGTGCAGGTCGGCGTCGACCTCGGGCCAGTCGCACATGTGGACCGTCGGGTGCCCCGAATCACCGGTGAGCGCACCGTACACCTGCTCGGCGACGAAGGGCGTAAACGGGGCGAACAGCGCGGCCACCGATTCCAGCACGCGATAGAGGGTGGCGTAGGCGGCCTGCTTCGAGGCGCTGTCCTCTTCTTCCCACATCCGCTCGCGGACGACCTGAATGTAGAAGCGAGAGACGTCTTCGACGACGAATTCGAGCAGTTCGTCGACCGCCTTGTCGTTCTCGAAGTCGTCCATCGAGTCGGTCATCGCCTCGGTCACGGTCTGAAGCCTGGAGAGGACCCACTCGTCGACGAGTTCGAGGTCATCCCGGACATCCTCGACTGTGGTTTCCTCCGGGTTGAAATCATCCGCACGCATGTACGGCAGCGGGAAGCGCGCGACGTTCCAGAGGATGTTGAGCCGCCGTTGCATCTCGGCGGTCTCCTCCCAGGAGAAGTTCATGTCCTCGCCCTGGGCAGTCACCGACAGCAGGAACAGCCGCATCGGGTCGCGGCCGTGCTTCTCGATGACCTCGTGGGGATCGATGAGGACGCCCTTGGACTTGGACATGCCGCGGCCGTCGGGCATGTTGGCGTAGCCGTGCATCAGCACCTGCTTGTACGGAATCTCACCGGTGGCGGCGGTGCTCATGCCCAGTTGCGACCAGAACCAGCCGCGGGTCTGGTCGTGGGCCTCCATGATGAGGTCGGCGGGCCACAGCTCCTCGAAGTCCTCAGTCTGTTCGGGGTAGTCGACGGTCCCCCACGTCGCCACGGAGGAGTCGAGCCAGACGTCGAACACGTCGCCGACGCGGGTGTAGGTCGTGCCGTCCTCGGTGATGGTGAGGTCGTCGACCGTGCCCTTGTGGAGGTCGACGTTTTCGGGGTCGATGTCCTGGTCGACCCGCTCGGCGAGTTCCTCGCGGTCGCCGACGACGATGGCGTCGTCCATGTCACCGGACCAGTCTTCAGGGAGCCAGATGGGGATCGGGATGCCCCAGTAGCGCTGCCGCGAGACGTTCCAGTCCGGCGCGTCCTCAACGAAGTCCCGGAAGCGGTTGTCTCGCGCCCACTGCGGGTACCACTCGCTGTCCTCGATATTCGCAAGCAGTTCGTCCTTGATGTCGGTCACCGTGATGAACCACTGGTCGGTAACGATACGGACGATGTCGGTGTCACAGCGCCAGCACTGCCCTTCGCGGACGGTGTGGCCAGATTCACTGGAGAGCAGGACGCCGTTCTCGTCGAGGTCGTCGATGACCTCGTCGTTGGCGTCGCGGACGAACGTCCCTGCGTACTTGCCCGCGTCGTCGGTGTAGACGCCGTCGCTCCCGACCGGACAGAAGATTTCGAGGTCGAGTTCCTGTCCGCGCTCGAAGTCCTCCTCACCGTGGCCGGGCGCGGAGTGGACGAGGCCCGTGCGGTCGGCCTCGACGTAGTCGGCGGTGTACACCTGCCCGGAGCCCTCACCCTGCGCGTGGTCCGGCACTTCCTCGGCCAGCGGGTGCTCGTACGCCCAGCCGACCATCTCCTCGCCGGTGAGTTCCTCGACGACCTCGTAGTCGTCGTAGCGGCCGGCCTTCAGCACGTCCTCGACGCAGGCCTCGGCGACGTAGAGCCGTTCGGTGTCACCGTCTTTCTCAGCGTCGACGCCCACGTAGTCGAGGTCACCGTCGACGGCGACGAAGGTGTTGGCGACGATTGTCCAGGGCGTCGTCGTCCAGATGACCAGACTGCCCTCGCGGCTCGCGGTTTCACCGCTCGCTCGTTCCGAGGTCTCGCTCCGCTCGCCCTCGCGGTCCGCCAGAGGGAATTTCACATAAATCGACGGCTTGCCAACGTCGTGGTACTCGACCTCGTTGTTGGCGATGCCGGTCTCACACCGCGGGCACTGATTGATGGAGCGCTGGCCCTGCTCGACCAGCCCGCGCTCGTGGGCCTGCTGGAAGCCCCACCAGGCGGCCTCCATGTACTCGGGGTTGACCGTCTTGTAGGGGTCGTCCCAGTCCATCCAGACGCCGAAGTCCTGAAAGTCCGTCTGGAGGCCTTCGAGTTGCTCCTCGGCGAAGTCTTTGCACTCCTCGATGAAGTTCTCCTCACCGAACTGCTCGATGTCTTTCTTGTTCTCGAAGTCGAGGCGCTCCTCGACTTTCGTCTCGATGGGGAGGCCGTGCATGTCATAGCCCGGCCGGTCAGTGACGTTGTAGCCCTGCATCCGCAGGTAGCGGATGTAACAGTCCTTCAGGGTCTTGTTCCACGTCGTCCCCATGTGGGCCGCGCCGGAGGTGTAGGGCGGCCCGTCAACGAAGAAGTAGTCCTCGCCGTCGGCCCGGTGGGCCTTCGTCTGCTCGTAGGCGTCGACGTCGTCCCAGTACTCGAAGACCCCGTCCTCGACGGCGTCGGGGTTGTACTGGTCGTCGACAGCGGCGAAACGTTCCATACCGGCACATTCGCCGCCTCCAATAAAGGACAATCGGTTGTATGTGTGCTGTTCAGGGCTCGCGCTCACGCTGGAGGAGCAAGCTGACCGTCTCGCCGGTCTTGTCTGTGAGCGGAGCGGCGACATGCCACCCCTCGGCTCCGAGTTCGTTCAGTTGTTCGACCGGCGGCGTGACCTCGCCGCCGAGTCCGGCGATCATGACATCACTGTCAACCTCGATAGTGCGGTACTCGTAGGAGGGCATACAGATGCTGGAGCGGCCACCGGCGATAAACGTCTTGTGGTGGCGACCGCCACGGCTTTGCCGCCGACGGCCGTGCCAGCGCATGTGCCAGCGTTCCCGACCGACGAGCAGCAAAACGCCCTCACAGAGGACTGCCGACGCTGCCCGGAACTCGCCGAGAGCCGGACCTGTATCTCGTGGGGCAACGGCCCGCCGTCGGCCGACCTCGTGGTCATCGGCGAAGCACCGGCTGACGGCGACCCGGAAGCCGAGCAGTGGCGGGGCGGCAACCTGACCGGGATGGCCTACACCTCGCGGCGCTCCGGCCGGAAAATCCGGCAGGTGCTCGCCGACGCCGGGTTCGGCCACGACGACTGCTACTACACCAACGCCGTGAAGTGCCATCCGCCGGAGAACCGCGACCCGACCGACGCGGAGTTGGCGAACTGCCGCCCCTACCTCGTCGAGGAAGTCGAAGCAATCGAGCCAGCGGCGGTGCTGACCACCGGCAAGCACGCGACGAAGACCGTGCTGGCGCTGGACGACGACAGCCTCGACGGGTTTCTCGACAGCGTGCTCGACCCGCTGCAGAGCGAGGCGCTGAGCGTTCCCGTGGTCCCGCTGCTCCACCCCTCGTATCAGGAGGTCTGGCTCTCGCGGCTGGGCTACAGTTACGACGAGTACACGGCGGCCATCGCCGACACGGTCACCAGTGTCGATGACACCTAGAACCTTCTTGTGACCGCCGGACACAGGGACGACCATGAGCGAGGACTGCATCTTCTGCCAGATTGTCGCCGGTGACATCCCGAGCCGAACCGTCTACGAGGACGACACCGTGTTCGCGTTCCTCGATGCAAATCCCCTCTCGCCGGGGCACACGCTCGTCATCCCGAAGGCCCACCACGAACGGCTGAACGACACGCCCGCCGACGTGGCCGGCGAGGTGCTGTCGACCCTGCACGAACTCGTCCCCGCCGTCGAGGCGGCCGTCGACGCCCCGCCAGCACGGTCGCGTTCAACAACGGCGAGGCGGCCGGCCAGGAAGTCCCGCACGTCCACGGCCACATCATCCCGCGGTTCGAAGACGACGGCGGCCGGCCGATCCACGCGCTGGTCAACGACCGTCCTGACCTCTCCGACGACGAACTAGACGACATCGAGGACGATATCGTGGCCGAACAGGCGTAAAATTCCGTATCTTTTTATCGAAAGATAATCCAACAGCGACGCATGGGGGTTCCGACGCTCGCGTTCATAGGGTGTACCGGTGGGGCTGGAACGACCAGGCTGACAGTCGAGACGGCGGCGACGCTGGCCCGGGGTGGGCGGTCCGTCGCCGTCGTCGACGCGGCCTTCGGCACGCAGGGGCTGGCAACGTACGTCGACGGGCGGCTCGACGCCGACGTGACTGCGGTGGCCGTCGGCGACGTGCCGGTCGACAGCGCGCTGTTCGAGTGGGATATCGACGCCGACGGGCGGGTTGCGCTCTGTCCGGCCCACGCGCCGTTCGAGCGCCTCGCGCGAGCGAAGTCAGCCGAGAGCGCACAGACGCTCGAACGGGCTATCGAAGAGGTGGCCGGCCGGTTCGACCACGTCCTGCTCGACGTGCCGCCGATTGCGTCGAATCAGGCCGTCGCCGCTGCCACGACCGCACAGCGGCGGGCGCTCGTGGTGCCGGCCAGCCGGCGCGGCGGCGACCTCCTTCCGAGACAGCAGGGCCGGCTTCGAGACATCGGTGCGCCGGCCACAGCCGTCGTCGCGACGCGTGTCCACGGCGATGACAGCGAACCCGTCGAGGACGCCGCACACACGGTTCCGCACATCGGCGCGGGCGCGCCCAGACCACTTGCGACGGACCCCAACTCCGATGTCGCACCGACCGTCGCCGCGATGGCCGAGGACCTGCTCGATGTCGACCTCGGTCTGACCTTCGAGGACGATGGCCTGTTCTCTCGCTAGGGAAGCGGGAGGACGATGACTGGGCGGTCGACCCGAGCCAGGATTTCCTGGGCCGTCGACCCGACGCCCTCGCTGTCGTCGGTTCCGCGATGGGGACCGATGAGGAGTTCGTCCGGGTCGTGCTCGTCAATAGCCGCCAGTATCTCCGTTACTGGCTCTCCGTCCTTTGTTTCTGTTGCGGGCATGAACGATGCAAGCCGCGACCGGGCGACATTGACTGCGTCGCCCGCGTCGCGCGACGGTGCATCGGGGTCGCGGACGGCGACCACGATGACGTCGTCATCAGCTGCCGGGTCGAGGCGCTTCTGGAGGTAGTCAGCGGCGGCCGCAGTGACGTGGACCGAGTTGGTGGCGAGCAGAAACGTCGTCATGGGCTACTCTGTGGCGTCGCTCGGCTTCGTGCTTTCGCTCGTCAGCAGCGCCCACAACGAAGGGCAACTATACAGGTAGCAATAGAATCGGGGGCGTAGCATACACATAGCGGCTGGCTACTCATATACGGGACTCCTTGCGAAGCCATGCCCCTATCCGAAACCCCGGACCCGGTACGGTTCGTCTGTCCGTTCTGTGAGCGGACGTTCGGCCGGCCCCAGTCAGTGTGTGATAGCTGCGATAGCACAGTCGTCGTCTCCGTGGAAAGTCAATCAGTGTACAACAGCATCCTTCCGATGTGTGGACATTAGGCGGGGTCGGACATGACGCTCCGGTGGCCTGTCACGCGCACCGACGGGCTTACATACAGCCCAACCTGTACCCGAGAGCGTGCGCGTCGAGAACAGTTTCATCGGAACCGACGGCGTCGGGGAGAAGACCGAGCGGTCCATCTGGGAGCAGGGCGTGACTCACTGGGACGAGTTCGAACCGTCCGTCGTCGGCGGCCAGCGCGGCGACCGAATCCAACAGTTCATTGACGAGGGGCGGGACCGCGTGGCCGAGACCGACGTGTCCTACTTCGACCACGCGTTTCCCAGCAGCGAGCGCTGGCGACTGTACGAGACCTTCCGCGAGCGGGCCTGTTTCTTCGACATCGAGACGACCGGACTCGATCAGGACCGCAATCAGGTGACGACGGTGAGCCTCCATCAGGACGGGGAGACGCAGACGCTCATCGCCGGTGACGACCTGACCGCCGAGAACCTCCGGGCCGCCTTCGACGGCGCGGACCTGCTGGTGACGTTCAACGGCAAGCGATTCGACGTGCCCTTCCTCGAAGCGAACTTCGATGTCAATCTCGACCGCCCACATCTGGACCTGATGTACACCTGCAAGAAAATCGGGCTCTCCGGCGGCCTCAAGCAGGTCGAGCAGGACATCGGCATCGAACGGGACCGACCGGACATCTCTGGCCGGGACGCGGTGCGGCTCTGGCGGGAACACGAACAGGGCCGAGACGGTGCACTCGAAACGCTGGTGTCGTACAACCGGGAGGATACAGTGAACCTCAAGACGCTGGCCGAGACAGCCACCGAGCGGCTTGACGAGCAGGTTTTCGTTGGTTGACAAACCGGTCGTGAACCGTCACCATACCCCCATTGTTTCGAGTGGAGTGTGGAAGTGTGACGGAATATCAAATGATCCTGGTGAACCCAGGCGTATCGAGTTATCGACTCCAGAAGGGCGTATGCCCGTGTCCGAGAACGATAGAAGCGACGTGCCAGGCAACAAGTTCGAGGAACAGCGCCGTATCCTGTCCGGTGCCGACGCCGTAGAGCGACGGGAGATACAACAGCGGCAGTAGTACGGCTCCCCAGAACGCGAACGGTCGGACACCGACGAGCGTCACGGTCCAGACTCCGCGGACCGCAAACACGAGCGTGTCGAGGTATCGGCCGGCGTCCGTCGGTCGTAATCTATCGGTGTCGCTCCGTTGGGGCAGCGGGGGGCTATCGCTGCTCGATGACCCCACTGTCACTCACCCTGTCTGGCCTTGGTATCATTGGTCGAAACAACAGTATACCGCACCTAATCGGTGGTTGTTACACATATAGGCGGCCGCTTCGGCGTGTCTATGTATATTCACGTCCACGGTTTCTGTCATGTCTGTTCCAGCAGGAATCACACCGGATTCACCGCGCCCTCACAATCCGGACACGTCGCGAGCATCCGCGGCCAGTCGCCGGCCGTGTCGTACGCGATGACGAGATTCGCTGCGGGAATCCTCACGTCACAGACCGGACACCTCCCCAGCGGTGGGTCGGCCGTTTCTATGTCACTGTCCCACATACACTGCGCTACGCACTCAGTACATATTGTTACCAGGCACCTACGAAGTGTGGGGCCAGTTGTATCAGCAGCGTCCTATCAGAACGGGCGTGGCGAAGCTGTCTCGGAACGACGTGCTGCTCAGTAGTTGGCGGCCTCGGGCGTCTGTGACGAGTCCGTCGGCCGCAGCAGGTGGACGCGCCCGGCAAGGAACCCTAGCAAAAGGCCGGTGAAGTGTGCGATGAGCGCGACGCCAGGGTTTGCGGTCGCGAGGGTGATCGCGGCGGCAACAATGCCGGCCAGCGCCAACTGGACGCGCGGCGCGAGTTCGAAGCCCCCGATGACAGTGTCGGTCAGGCGGTTGGCAGCGAGCAGGTAGCCGAAGAGGGCAAACACCGCGCCGCTGGCCCCGAGCACGGAGACGTGGCTGACCATCCCGGGGACCAGCGGGCCGACGAGACTGGTAATCGAAACCTGTGAGACGCCGGCGAGCGCGCCGGTCGAGACAAAGAAGGCGTGGAACCGGAGCGGCGACGTCCGGCGTTCGAGGACGACACCGGCGAGCGCCACTCCGACGGCGTTTGCGATGAGATGCGACAGGCCAGCATGTGCGTACACGCTGGTGACGAGTGTCCAGGGACGACTGAACAGCGGGGGCGAGAGGGCGAACAGGCTCCGCGGGGCGGTCACCACGCCGACGGCCTGCTGTGCGAGGAACACAGCACCGATGACCGCCAGCGTGACCACGGTTGGGCTTTGTCGCAACGGCTTCATTGTGCCGATATTGTCGCTCTCAACACAAGAAACGCTCGGACAGCCCTCTGTTTCAGAACGCATAGGTGGCATCGTCGCGTTATGTCGCGTATGTCCGAACTGACCGACGCCCTCACCGCGGCGTTCGCAGACGAGACCGATGACGAAATCGCACAGACGGCCGCCGAGAACATCGCCGACTTCGCCGAGGAGTACGACGAGGAGCTGACGAGCGACCGCGTCACCGACCTGCTCGCGGACGCGCCTTACGACGGGTTCGACCGCCAGTTCAACTGGGTCATCGGCGAACTCGCCGCTGAAAATGAGGACTGCACCGACTCCCGGCCGTTCCGTATCGACGGGTTCGGCGAACTCGCCGCTGACCCCGATATCGGGACCTGAGGGGACATGCCTGGCGGAACCTACACGCTGGTTCTCGAACGGGACACCAGCAGGCCAATCGAGGTCGGCGCGCTGGGCGAAATCGAGTTCCCGGCGGGCTGGTACGCCTACACCGGGAGTGCGCTGGGCAGCGGCGGCTTCGGCCGCATTGACCGCCACCGCGCCGTCGCCGCCGGCGACAACGACACCCGGCACTGGCACATCGACTACCTGCTGGGCGACGCGGCGACGACCGTCGACCGGGTCGTCACGACCGAGGCCGACGTCGAGTGCGCCGTCGCCAAACGGGTCGACGGGCCGGCGGCAAAAGGGTTCGACCGCGTCGACGCCTTCGGCTGCTCGGACTGTGACTGCCGCTCGCACCTGATACACCACGAACAGCGGGAGAAGTTGGTCGACGCAGTGACCGGCGCCCACGAGGCCGCCCAGGCGGAAACGGCGGCCGCGACCGAGTAGTCAGGAGATGTGGATCGCGGGCTTGTTTGGTCGCGCCTTGGCCGCGAGGTCGTCGTCGGGTGCGGCCCGCCGGACGACAACGTCACAGCCGAACTCGTCTTCGAACAGCCACGCGGCCTGCTGGAGCGTGTCGAGTTCGCGTTCGCCGTCGATAATCGGTTCCAGTCCCGCGCCGCGGTCGGCCAGCCGGTCGGCGAACTCGGCGGCCGCGTCACCGTGCTGTTTGATGTCGTCGTCGGCCATGATCTCGCCAACGATGGCGTCGCCGGGGTCGGACTCGCGGGCGATCTCGTAGGCGCGGTACTTCCAGTCGGCGGCGACGACGAGTTCGATCTCGTTCGGCGCCTCGATGTCGACGACCTCCGTGATTTCGCGCACGTCGTCGAGGGTCTGCCGGACGACCTGGCGCTCGATGCGGTAGTCGTCCACGTCACGGAGCGGTTCTGGCCACCGGCTCTCGGCGACGAGGCCGTCCTCGTCGAGCAGCTGCCACATCTCCTCGGCGAGGAAGGGGGCGATAGGCGCGACGAGGCCGGCGAGCACCCGCAGGCCGCGACCGTAGGCGAACTGGTAGGGCCGGTCGTAGCCCGCGTAGCGCCCCAGCAGCCGGGCGAACCGCTGTAGCTCGCCGATGACGCGGTGGAACCGGAACCGGTCGTACTCTTCGGTGACGGCCGCGATAGTCCGGTCGATTTCCCGCTCCAGGTACGCGTCGTGGTCGGTGCTTTCGGTCCGTGTCTCGGTTCTGTCAGTGTACTCCGTGACAAGTCGGTACAGCGTCTGCTGGAAGTCGTAGGCCGTCGAGACGTCCTTGACGGTCCACTCGAAGTCCTGGGAGGGGTGGGCCGCCGAGAGGACAAACAGCCGCGTCGTCTCGGCCCCGTACTCGTGGGGCGCGATGTCGTTGCCCTTCGATTTGGACATCTTCTCGCCGCTGTGAAGCACCGTCCCCTGATTGATGAGCCGCTCGACCGGTTCTTCCCGGTCCAGCAGGCCGATGTCCGACAGCGCGCGGGTGAAAAAGCGTATATAGAGGAGGTGCAGCACTGCGTGTTCCTCGCCGCCGACGTACACGTCGACCGGGAGCCACTCGTCGGCGGTTTCCTGGTCGAAGGGGGCATCTTCGAAATGCGGCGACAAGTATCGCAGGAAGTACCACGAGGAGTCGACGAACGTGTCCATCGTGTCCGTCTCTCGCACCGCGTCGGCCCCGCAGTCGGGACACGTCGTCTGCTTCCACTCCTCAGCCGCATCGAGGGGATTGCCGGTCGTCTGGACGTAGTCGGGCAGTTCCACCGGCAGGTCGTCTTCCGGAACCGGGACGTGGCCGCAGTCGTCGCAGTGAACGATGGGAATCGGCGTCCCCCAGTAGCGCTGGCGGGAGATGAGCCAGTCCCGCAGGCGGTAGGTCACTGCGGACTCGGCGGCCTCGTGTTGGCACAGGCGCTCGCGGGCGGCGGAACTGGCGAGACCGTCGTACTCGCCGCTGTCCGTGAGCATCCCGTCACCGGTGTACGGCGCGTGCGGGAGGTCCGTTCCGCTTCCGTCGACCGGTTCGACAGCCTGCTCGACGGGCAGGTCGTGTTCGTCGGCGAAGGCGTGGTCCTGCTCGTTGTGAGCGGGGACGCCCATCACCGTGCCCGTACCCACGTCGTCCAGCACGTACGCCGCGACGTACACCGGCAGTTCCTCGCCGGTGTAGGGGTGGGTCGCGGTGAGGTCCGTCTCGACGCCGCTCATCCCGGCGTCATCCGTGCTCGCCACTGATTCCACGTAGTCGGCGACGGCGTCGTCCGTCTCGGCCAGCGCTCGCGCGAGGTCGTGGCCCGGCGACAGCGCCAGATACGTCGCGCCGTACGCCGTGTCGAGTCGCGTCGTGAACGCCTCGACAGTGTCGTGGTCGTCGTGGTCGACCGAAAAGGCGACGCGAGCACCTTCTTGTCGACCGATCCAGTTGCGCTGGCTGTCCCGAACGCCGTCGGGCCATCCCTCCAGGTCATCCAACCCGCGATACAGCTCCTCGGCGTAGTCGGTGATGGCGAAGAACCACTGGTCGAGGTCGCGTTGCTCGACGCCGGTCCCGCAGCGCCAGCAGACGCCGCCGTGGGTGTGGCTGTGGCCAGTGCCGGCAGTCGTTTCGCCTTCATCAGCTTCCGGCGGCGTTTCGACCTGCGCGTCAGCAAGCACTGTCTCACAGTCCGGACACCAGTTCACCGTCGCCGCGCCGTAGTCGACCAGTCCCTCGTCGTAGAACTGGGTGAACAGCCACTGGTTCCACTGGTAGTACTCGGGGTCACAGGTGGTGACTTCCCGGGACCAGTCGTAGCCAAAGCCCATCTCCCGGAGGTCGGCTTTCATCTGGTCGATACACGTCCGAGTCCAGGACTCGGGGTCCGTGTCCCGCTCGTAGGCCGCGTTCTCCGCCGGCAGGCCGAACGCGTCCCACCCCATCGGGTGAAGCACGTCGTCGCCGGCCATCCGCCGGTACCGAGCAGACGCGTCCGTGATGGCGTAGTTCCGGATGTGTCCCATATGCAACGAGCCAGAGGTATAAGGGAACATCCCCAGCACGTACGTCGGGTCCTCGGCGTCAGTGGGGCATTCAAACACTCCGTCTCGCTCCCAAGCCTGCTGCCAGTACTCTTGAACCCGGGCGTGGTCATATCGGCGCGACATTTGCTACCTCGTCCTGTGCCTGCCGCGCACATGAGTGTTCGGCTAGGATTGGACTATTCTCTTCCAGTGGCTACCAGAAAGTCCCGAGGCGCTGGGCTCCTGCGACTCGCTGCGCTCTCTGCTCACGGCGCGGAACGCCGTTCGCACGTTCCGAGGGACCGCAGGTCCCTCGCTCCTCACTTCGTTGCGGTGCTTGTGTCGTGGTCCGAGAGAGCAGAGCTCTCTCATCATCCCGAAAATCGAAGATTTTCGGACGATCTCGAACGCCCAGCGCCTCGCCCCTTTCATCCCCACCCATAGCCGGTTGGCCAATCCACGCTGGGCGGGACTGAAAGGGGCCGCACCATCGGCGAACCCCGGCGCAGCAAGCACTGGCGCGAACGCAGTGAGTGAAGGGCGCAGCAAGCCGCGGGAGTCGATAGTGCGGGGGCTTTCTGGCTGTTCGCATTTGATCAACTGCTGCGGGCAGAAACAAGTCCAGAGAAGGTTGTGTCTAGCTCATTCCTCGCCGGACTCGTAGTGCTCGCCAGCGGCTTCTGGCAGGCGGGTTTTGCCCACCAAGGCGAGGACGACGATGACGGCGACGAACGGAATGGCCTGGACCAGTGAATCGGGGACGGCGATGACATCGGCTGTCTGGAGGCGCAACTGGACGGCGTCGAGGCCGGCAAACAGCGTCGTCGACAGCAGCGCGCCGACCGGGTTGTAGTTGCCGAACAGATAGGCGACGATGGCGATGAACCCCTTGCCGTTGACCATCGTCGGGCCGTTGCCGGTGAACTGGCCGATGTTGATGGCCAGCGCGGCCCCGCCCATCCCCGAGAGGACGCCGGAGAGGAGGACGGCTGCGTAGCGGACGCGGGACACGTCGACGCCGGCGGTGTCCAGCGCCTTCGGGTTCTCGCCGGCGGCCCGGACCCAGCGGCCGAAGGTGGTGCGGTTCAGCACGTACCACGACGCCGCCACGGCGAGGAACATGATGTACACCGCGGGCGAGGCGTCGAACAGCGCGCCGAAGAACGGGATGTCGGCCAGCGCCGGGACTGTTATCGTATCGAAGGTGCCGACGTTGCTGGTGTTCGGCCCGCCGTAGAACACCTGCGAGGCGAACGGCGCGAGGCCGAGCGCGATGAGCCAGACGGCCAGGCCGGCGATGATCTGGTCGGCGCGGAACTCGATACAGACGACGGCGAACACGGCAGCGAGCAGCGTCGACGCGACGATGCCGATGAGGAACCCGAGCCACAGCGAGCCGGTGGCGTCGGCCCCGAAGATGGCTGCGAAGGCCGAGATGATGAGCAGGCCTTCGAGCCCGATGTTGATGATACCGCTCTTCTCGGCGAAGATGCCGCCAAGCGCGGCCAGCACGATCGGGACCGAGAGCCGTAGCGTCGAGGACAGCGTCGATTTCGAGGCCAGTACCCAGAATATCTGACCGGGCGTCGACGCCGGCGCAAGGAGGCCGAATCCGGCGAGGACGGCCAGTAGGAGGAACGCCGCGGCGGCGATGAACAGCCGGCCTGACATCGACGAGAGTCGCTCCATGGCGCTGTCGTTAGTCATCGGCACCACCTCCCGCGGTCGCGGTGGCCTGTCTGTCGCGCTGTCCCCTTGCGAGCCGCCGACCGATGATACGGAAGAACTCCGGCATCGCGACGAACAGGATGATGAGCCCGCGCAGGACACCGACCAGCTGTGGCGGCACGTTAGTCGCGAACGCCACCACGTTCGAACCGGACTTGAGGACGCCGAACAGGAGCGCGGCGAAGACGGCCCCGATGGGGTTGTTGCCGGCGAGGATGGAGACGGTGATCCCGTCGAAGCCGTAGCTCGGGATGCCAGTCTGGAACTTCCCGAGCGTCATCATCACGAACACGGCCCCGCCGATACCACCGAGTGCACCGGACAGCGTCAGCGACGTCAGGATGGTCCGTGCGGAGTCGACACCGCCGTACTCCGCGGCCGCGGGCTGGATGCCGGCGGTCCGCAGGTCGTAGCCGAAGGCCGTGTGTTCGAGCAGGTAGTAGACGCCGCCGACGAACAGGAGCGCAATCAGGAGCGCGAGCAGCGAGAAGTCCGTCCGCGGGTCGAACAGGATCGAGGGGAACTGTCCCTCGACGGGCAGTGTTCGGGTCTGTGTCGCCTGGCTCGTCGGGTCGGCGAAGTGGTTCCGGACGAGATACAGCGAGACCCGGACAGCGACGAAGTTGAGCATGATAGTGGTAATTACCTCGTTCGCGTCGGCGTAAGCTTTCAACGCGCCGGGTATCGCACCGTAGAGGCCGCCACCGATTGCGCCGGCGAGCAGCCCGAGCGGGATGAACAGAACGAGGGCGATTGTTCCGGAGACCAGCGAGCCGGCCCACAACACCGTCAGTGCGGCCGCCAGCGCGCCGATGATGAGCTGGCCCTGCGTCCCGATGTTGAAGATGCCCGCACGGAAGGCTAAGGCGACCGAGAGTCCGGTGAACACCAGAATCGTCGTCTCCCGAAGCGTCGCCGCGAACTGCGCGTTCAGCGGCGACCAGCCGCCCGTGAAGGGGTCACCCAATGCGCCGAGGAACAGGCGGTTGAACACGTAGAACGGGTCGTAGCACAGCGTCGTGGAACCGAAGGTAAGGACCGGCGACCGGCACGTCGCCATCAGTCCCGCAGCGGTGACGATAATCGTCCCGACGACGAGAGAGAGCAACAGCGCCGAGACGGCGATGAGAATCCGCTCGCCGACGGAAGTCTGGCCCAGCCTGATGAGTCGCTGCCGGTACTGTGACCATCGGTCGTCCGAGGCCGGTGCCGGCGGGTCGTCGCCGTTCCGCGACGGGCCGTCGTCGCTCATTGGTGACCCTCCCCGTTCGCCGCAATGGTCGGGACGGCGTCAGGTTGCTGCCCGGCCATCAGCAGTCCGAGCTGTTCCTCGGTCACGCGCTCGGGGTCGACGATGTCGACGATCTCGCCCTCGTAGACGACGGCGAGACGGTCCGAGAGCGACTGGACCTCGTCGAGGTTCGAGGAGATGAGCAACACGGCCCGTCCTGCTTCGCGGAGCGCGTTGATCTGATCGTGGATGAACTCCATCGACCCTACGTCCACGCCACGGGTGGGGTGGGAGGCGACGACGAGACGCGGGTCCCGGGCGAACTCCCGGCCGACGACGAACTTCTGCTGGTTCCCGCCGGAGAGGGACTTGGCGTGGGCGTTGGCATCCGGCGGCCGAACGTCGTACTCTTCGATTATCTCCTCCGCGTGGTCGCGCGTGTGGTTCCAGTCGATGCGCCCCTTCGAGGTGTAGTCGGCCGCGTGCTGGCTCCCCAGCAGGCCGTTCTCGACGAGGTCGAAGTCCATCACCAGTCCCCGCTCCTGTCGGTCTTCCGGGATGTAGGCCAGCCCGGCCTCGATGCGCTCCCGACGGCTGTCGGTGGTCCGGTCGACGTCGTCGTACGTTATCGTCCCCTCGTCAGGCATCTGGAGCCCGGTGATCGCTTCGACCAGTTCCGACTGGCCGTTCCCGTCGACGCCAGCGATACCGAGTACCTCGCCGGCCCGGACCTCGAGCGAAATCCCGTCGACCGCGCGGACGCCCCGGTCGTCCTCCACGACGAGGTCATCGACGTCGAGGATAGACCGGCCCGGCTCGGCGGGCTCCCGGTCGAGATCCAGCAGCACCTCCCGGCCGACCATCATCTCGGCCAGTTCCTCCCGAGTAATATCGTCGGCGGGTACCGTCCCGACGTTTTTCCCCTCGCGCAGGACGGTGATTTCGTCGGCAGCCTCCATCGCCTCGCCGAGCTTGTGCGTGATGAAGATAATCGTCTTGCCCTGGTCGGTCAGCTCTTCGAGCACGCGAAAGAGGTCCTCGACTTCCTGTGGCGTGAGTACTGCCGTCGGTTCGTCCAGAATCAGGACGTCTGCGCCGCGGTAGAGCGCTTTGAGGATCTCGACGCGCTGCTGGACGCCGACGCCGACGTCTTCGATGCGAGCGTCGGGGTCCACGTCGAACCCGTACCGCTCGGACAGTTCACGGACCTGTTCTCGGGACTGTTCACTGTCAACCGTGAGTCCAAGCCACTTGCGGGGCTCGTTCCCAAGCGTGATGTTTTCGGTGACGGTCATCGGATCGACCAGCATGAAGTGCTGGTGGATCATACCGACACCCTCGTCGATGGCGTCGCGCGGCGAGTCGAACTGCTGTGTCTCGCCGTGCACGTTGACCGTCCCCTCGGTGGGCTGGTAGAGCCCGTAGAGGACGTTCATCAGGGTGGTTTTTCCCGCACCGTTCTCGCCGAGCAGTGCGTGAACCGTCCCCTTCTCAACCGCCAGATCGACGTCGTCATTCGCGACTACCCCCGGAAACCGCTTTGTAATACCATCGAGGTGGACGGCCTGTTCCATACTCTGAGCCGTTACCTTCCCGTTGTTTTAACTTCACGGTTCCACATGTCTGGCAAAAATATGCGGCAACCGCGTGTGTGGCCACGGTGACTCGGACGGATTGTTGTATATTATTTTCGGATAATTCCGACCGCGGGGGCGGAACAGATCGGCAAATCGCTTTAACGATCCGTCTCAGGCGTTGTCGGGGTCAGTCGGAACGCTGATGTCGCCGTCGATGATACTCTGGCGGACCTCGGACACCTCGTCTTTGACGCCCTGTGGGATCTCCGAGCCGAGCTGCTGGCCGTACACCGCTTCGACACCGTTCTGTTCGAGACCGAGCGTGTTCACGGCACCGCCCTCGAAGTTGTCGTTGACGACGGATTCGACCGACGTGTACACCGCGTTGTCGACGCGTTTGACCATACTCGCGAGGATGACGTCACTGAAGTTCTCTTTCGTGACTGACTGATCGCGGTCGACGCCGACTGCGAAGCGCCCCGCCTCCTGCGCCGCACGGAACACGCCGGTTCCGGTGTTGCCGGCCGCGTGGAAGACGATGTCCGCGCCGGATTCGTACATCGAGAGGGCCGCCTCCTGTCCGCCGGAAGGGTCGTTGAAGTCGCCGACGTAGGCCGACTGTACCTCGACGTCCTCCTCCGCGTGCTTGACGCCGGCTTTGTAGCCGGCCTCGAAGCGACCGATGAGGTCACCCTCGACGCCGCCGACGAAACCGACGCTCGCGGAGTCACCCTGCGTGGATCCGGCTCCAGCCGAGAAGTCCTGGCTGGTCAGCTTCGCGGCCATCAGTCCGATGAGGAACGAGCCCTGATGCTCACCGAACACGTACGAGCCGACGTTGTCCGCCTCGACGACGGAGTCGACGATCATGAAGTTCTGGTCCGGGTATTGTTCGGCGGTTTCTGTAAGGGCGTCCGCCTGCAGGAAGCCGATACAGCAGACGAGGTCGTAGTCCGGGTTCGAGGACTGCGCGTACTGCTGCTGGAGGCTGCCGAAGTCCTGTACCGCTTCCGGCTGAGACTCGTCGTATTCGATACTCAGCTCGTCTGCCGCTCGGATAGCGCCGGTCTGAGCCTGGTCGTTGAACGACCCGTCACCGAGCCCGCCCGTCGCGTACACCATTCCGACACGAGCGGCCGGGCCGCTGTCGCCGCCGTCCCCGCCGTCGCTGTCGGTGTCCCCGCCGTCGCCTCCGTCACCGTCCCCGCCATCGCCACCGAGGCATCCGGCTAACCCGATTGCAGTTGCGGTACCAACACTACTGATGAACGTGCGTCTCCGCTGTGACATGTCCCACCAGCGGTGTCGATAGGCGTTAAAGACTTCGGTGTCGCACATTAGCCACATCGGCGACAAATCATGGCAAGGCGGGCCGATCGGCTGTCGATACCGACGCCGCGGACATTTTATGTACTGGGTGTGAACGGCTGGCAATGACAATCTGGTCGCGTTCACACAGCAGCAACTGGCAGGCCCTGACGGGGCCCAGCACGCGGTGACTACCGTCGTCTTCGGGGCGCTGGTCGCCCTCGCGACGCTCACCGGGCTGGTGACGGCCTGGACACTCGGTGCGAACAGCAACTCACCGCCCTTCGCCCCGGCTATCGGCGCGAACGCCATTTCGACGATGCGCGCCGCCTTCATGATCGGCATCCTCGCCGCGCTGGGCGCACTGACCCAGGGTGGGAGTATCTCCGAGACAGTCGGAGCCGGCCTCATCGACGGTGTCGCCATCACATCGCTCGCAGCCATTGCCGGCCTGTTGACCGCGACGGGGTTCATGGCGTTCGGGATCTACTCGGGCTACCCCGTTCCAGCGGCGTTCGCGACGACGGGCGCGATGGTCGGCGTCGGGCTCTCGCTGGGCGGTCAGCCGGTCTTCGACACCTACCGCCGCATCATCACGTTCTGGCTGCTCGTCCCGCCAGTGTCGGGGAGCCTGGCCTATCTCACCGCGACCGTGTTGCGCCGGGACGACATCCCCGAGACGGTCGGCGTCCCGTTACTCGCCGGCGTCGTCGGCGGTATCGTCGCCAACGTCCAGTTGAGTATCATCCCGTCGCCGACCGGCACTGACCAGGGCTCGCTGGCCGGCTTCGCCGCGATGGCCGCCGGAACGGACATCGCGGCTGTCGCCGCGACGCTACTGGTCGCCGCCGGGAGCTTCTACTACATCCGCCGGCAGACCCAGGCCTCCGTCGACAAGGGCATCAAGACCTTTCTCGTCGTTCTCGGCAGCGTCGTCGCCTTCTCCAGTGGCGGCAGTCAGGTCGGCCTCGCGACCGGCCCGCTGGAGAACCTCTACGGCACCGAACTCGGCCTGCCCGGGTTCGTGTTGCTGGCACTCGGTGCGGTGGGCATCCTCGGCGGGGCGTGGATGGGCGCGCCTCGCCTGCTACAGGCGACCTCCCGCGAGTACGCACAGCTGGGCGTCCGGCGCTCAATCGCCGCACTGGTTCCCGGGTTCATCATCGCACAGGCCGCCATCGCGCTGGGCATCCCCATCTCGTTCAACAACATCATCATCTCCGGGGTCATCGGCGGCGGCCTGGCTGGCGGCTCCGCCGGCGTCTCGCGCCGGAAAATTGGCGTGACTGTCGGGTTCTGGCTCATCACACTCGTCACCAGCGTCGTGCTCGGCTACGGCGTGTATCAGGTTCTGGAAGCGGCCCTCGGCAGCCAAGCGTGAAAAGCTCCCGCGTGCTGTCCGGGTCGACGACTACCGGACGACCGTCACCGTCACCGGGGCTTCGCTGACGACCGCCGTCGCAACGGTCCCGAGCAACCGCCTGGCGATCTCGTTTCGCGTCTCGCTGTGACCACCCATCACTACCTGGTCCACGTCGACCTCCTCGACGTAGTCCAGAATCGTTTCGGCTGGATCACCGGTCTCGACGGCTGTCTCGACCTGCCGGCCGACTTCGTTGGCCTGCTGTGACGCCCGGTCGACGAGATTCGCGGCCCGCTCGTCGGCCGCCGCCCGGCGGTCCTCGTCCGGTTCGAGCATCCCGCCTTCGCTCATCCCGGTATCGAGCGGCGCGACGACGTTCAGGACCGTAATCCGACAGTCGAACGTCTCCAGCGCGTACGTCAGCGCCTCGTCAGCCAGCGGTGAGCCGTCCAGCGGGACGAGGACGTGCGTCGGTGCCATATGTTCTCTCTGGCAGGAAGCTACAAGTAGCCACGGGCAAGCCGGCGCTTGCCAGATGTGTGTCAAGCCCGTCCCACATGAGTTCGAACCAGTGGAAGACTCGAGTCCACTAATCACGACGCTGTCGCTCACGGGTTGTTCGCGACAAGAATAGTCCATCCTGGATTCGAACCAGAACCAGACGTGCTCGCTTCGCTGTGCGCGACTGGCGGGGTTCGAATCAGTAATTACGATTTCGCGGCTCGCGAGTTTGCTCGCCACAGAAATAGTCCATCCTGGATTCGAACCAGGGTCGAAGCCCCCAGAAGGCTTCAGGATTGGCCTCTACCCCAATGGACTGTGTGCACTCTACAGTATCGGGTGCCCCTTTGTAAGCGTTGCGCGATTCATCGCCGTATGGCGTATGCCACCAGCCCTCAAATCTGCTCCCCACTCTCACTTCAGGTGGAACCCCGCGGAGCCGAACATCGACAGCGCTTTTTCGGGGTGCCGTGCACACTCGCGTATGTACGTCGGACGATTCGTCGTCGTCAGTCCCGAGGTCGGCGCGTACCGCGTCTCCTCGCGCTCGTTCCCCAACCGCCAGACAGTACAGCGCGACGGCACGGTGACCGTCGAGCCGACGCCGGACGCCCCGGAGACGGACAACCCATACATCTCCTACAACGGCGTCCGCGTCACCGAGCGCGGCGCGGTCGTCGGGAACGGTTCCCACGTCGACCCAATCGCGGAGAAGCTCGAACTCGGCTATCCGGCACGGGACGCTATCGCGGAGCCGCTCCTCTCGCTCGACTTCGAGAAGGACGACTACGACACGCCACGGGTCGCCGGCATCGTCGGCGTCGACGGGGCGGACCCGACGACCAACGCCGACGGGCCGGGAGCGGTCATCGGGACCGTCCGCCGAGACGCGCTGCTGGTCGAGGAGGTCACCGAGCCGACGCTGGTGGCGACCTACGAGGAGAACAGCCCGACGGCGTTCGACCTGGCTGCGACCGAGGCCGGCGAGGTGGCCCGCGAGGTGTACGACCACGAGTACGAGCACGCCGTCTGTTCGGCCGGCGTCGCGGGGTCGGCGGGCGAGTTCGACGTGGCAGTGTACAACGGGGAGTGAGCAGATGGCCACGCAGCGGACACAGATACTGAGCCAGGACCGACACTCAAGACCCCACAGGGGGTAGACACTAGCAATGGAACTCGGCATCCTCTCTGATATCCACGGCAATCGGGTGGCGCTAGCGGCGGTGCTTGCGGATATGCCGCCGGTTGACGGGCTGGTCTGTGCGGGCGACGTGGTCGGCTACAACCCCTGGCACGCCGACTGTGTCGACGCGATGCGGGGGCACACTGACGGGCTCCCCGCAGACGTTCCCTGGCCGACCGAAGAAGTCCCGACGGTGATGGGCAACCACGACAGGGCGGTCGCCGCCGAGACGCCGTTCGCGTTCAACGGGATGGCCCAGGCCGGCGTCGAACACGCCACGGAGCAGTTATCCGACGAGCAGATCGAGTGGCTGGCGGCGCTGCCCGACGAGCGCCGCGTGTGTGACGGCCGGGTAAAACTCGTCCACGGCCACCCGGACGACCCGGACCACTATACGTTCCCCGAGGAATTCGGCCCGGACCTGCTGGGCGACGAGGACGTACTCGTGATGGGGCACACACACCATCAGCACCACGAGGTGTACGAGGACGGCATCGTGATGAACCCCGGAAGCGTGGGCCAGCCCGCGACAAGGACCACCGGGCAGCCTACGCCGTGCTCGACCTCGCGGACCTGACTGTCGAGGAGCACCGCGTGGCCTACGACACGAGCGAGGTCATCGACGCGGTTACCGACGCTGACCTGCCGCGGCAAATCGGCTTCCGGTTGACGCAGGGCCGGTAGCCACAGGGAGTGGACGTCGCCTGTCGCCGGCAGCCTGCAGAAACTGCAGCGGGAGGAGGGAATTTATGTCCGTGACCGCTACCGTGTGGTGTGGAGTCCCCATTCGAGGTCCTCGGAATTCCGCCGGACGCGGACGACGGGGAGATCGTCGATGCGTACCGCGAGCGGGTGAAGGAAGCCCACCCGGACCAGGGCGGCTCGACGGAGGAGTTCCAGGCGGTCAAAGACGCCTACGAGCGACTGCAGAACGGCTACGAGCCCGGGGACCCGCTACCGGACGAGTCACCGACGGGCGAACCCGGGTCCGAGACCGAGCAAGCCCCGCCGGAACCGGACGACCCGCTGGTGGAGTTTCTCAACTTCGAGGTGCTGGAGGACCACGGCTGGGCGCTCGAAGACGAGGATCTGTTCGAGAAAGCCGCCGACGCGAACTTGCGGTCGTCTGATTTCGGGCGGTTCTACGTCGATCCGAACGACACGTTGCTGGAAGCGGCCGAGAAGAACGGCTTTGCGTGGCCCTTTGCTTGCCGCGGCGGCGCGTGTACGAACTGCGCCGTCGCGGTCGTCGAAGGCGAGATGCCGTCGCCGGCGAGCCACATTCTCCCGCCGGACCTCACCGAGAAGGGGATTCGGCTCTCGTGTATCGCCGCACCGGTGTCTGACGACGCGAAAATCGTCTACAACCTGAAACACCTGCCCGAAGTCAGCGAACTCCTGCTGCCCGCGAGCCGGTTCGAGCAGGCCTCCTCAACCGACTAACAAGTACCCAGCGATCAGAATACGTCCTGTACGAGCGAGAGGGCCTGTTCGCGGTCCTCCCACGGGACGAACACGGAGACCGACGTCGCGGACGTAATCACGTCGTAGAGGTGGATGTGCGCGTCGGCCAGCGGTTCGACGACCTGATGGGCGAGCGCCGACTGGCTCGGATCGCCGCCGGTGACACGGATGACGGCGATATCGTCCTCGACGGTGACCGACGAGAGCGTCTCGTCGTCGACGATACGGGCGTGCAGCAGCGCCTCGGCTTCCTCGGCGTCGTCTTCGTCGACGTAGAACGTCAGCGAGTCCATCCCCGAGGAGTTGGCCTCGATATTTATCTCCTCGTCGGCGATAGCGCCTGACAGGTCCGCGAGGATGCCCGGGCTGTTCCGGATAGCGCGGCCGGCAACGGTGACGCAGGCGATTGGCTGTTCCTGCAGGTCGATGAGGTTCTGGAACTCGCCCTCGATGGACGTGCCACCGGAGAGCAGGTCGCCGTGCTGGTAGTGGACGACGCGAACGCCGAGGTCGTCGCTCTTGTATGATAGCGCCGACGGCGCGACCACCTCGGCCCCGCGGAAGGACAGCGAACGGAGCTCGTCGACGGAGATTTTGCCGACGTTCCGAGCGCCTTCGACGACACGCGGGTCCCCGGTCATGACACCCTCGACGTCGGTGACGATGACGACTTCGTCGGCGTCCATGTAGTCGCCCATCATCACGGCGCTCGTGTCGGAGCCGCCGCGGCCGAGCGTCGTCACGTTGCCCTGATAATCTTCGGCGAGGAAGCCGGTGATGACCGGGACGACGTCCTTGAGCTGGCCGGCCAGCGCGTGGGCACGCTTCTGTGTCTCCTCGACGTCGACCTCGCCGTACTCGTCGGTGATGATCGGCCAGTCCTCGCTGCCGGGTTCGAGGAAGACGGCCTCGATACCGCGGGCGGCGAGTGCGCCCTTGAGCATCCGAACGGAGGTCCGTTCGCCCATCGAGACGATTTCGGCGCGGTCCGCGGAGTCGGCGTCGTAGTTGATCTCGTCGAGCAGTTCGTCGGTCGTGTTGCCCATCGCCGAGGCGACGACCGCGACCTCGTGGCCCTGCTGGACGGCCGCAGCAATCGAGTCAGCGGCCCGGTTGATGCGGTCGCCGCTCCCGAGGCTCGTCCCACCGAACTTGGCGACTACGCGCATGCTACCACCGTGTCCATGTGTACGTGAGTCATTGCCCTCGCGTTATCCGTCGCTCGGGATAACTGTGTCCATCTGTTTCCACACCGCACTGTCGGCAGGACCCGACAGAGTCCGTCGCGTGACGACCTATTGCTACGGAAGCGAACGCGACCCGAAGCGTCCGACACACCGTTTATTTGCGTGGGGTTCCCACACATATGCATGGATATCCGCGACGCTATCGAGGACGACGCCGAGCGACTGGCCACCCTCGCTGACGGGCCGCCGGACGTGATGCAGAACCTCGTTCACGACCGCACCGTCCGCGTGGCCGAAGAGGACGACGACATCGTGGGGTTCGTGAGCTTCGACGCCGAGCGTGGGACCGTCCACGTAACGCAACTGGCCGGGTCGAGCGACGCCTGCGAAGTACTCCTGACCGACCCTATCGAGTTCGCGCGCCGGGAACACATGTCCGTGGAGCTACTGCTGCCGGAAGACGAATCAGAAGTCCGGGCCGCCGTCGAGGCGGTTGGGTTCACCTCGACCGGAAACGGCCCCCTGTTCGACGGACAGGAGACGACGCGCTACCGGTTAGAGCCGGAGCGAGCGGAGCACTGACCGGCGTCACTGGACCGAGAGCCGCCACCCGAGCGTCGCACACAGCCCGAACCCGAAGGCGTTGAGCGAGCCGTGGAGCGCGACCATCGTCGAAATCGTCAGACCCAGCGAGCGGCCGGTGAACGTCGACACCCCGTAGCCGAGCGCAAGCGCCATCGAGATCGGGAGCGCCACGGCCGAAATGCCGAGCAAGAGCCCCTGCAGTTGGGGACAGGTGGGGACGACGCGACGCAGGACCACGACGCCGAAGGCCGCGACGGCGACGGTGAAGAGACTCACTGCGACGACCTCCACCAGCGGCGAGAAGGCGATGCCGACCGCGATGAGTGCCGGGCCGACGAGGATGACACCCGCAACGGTTCGGAATCCCCGCGAGCGGTCACCGAGGTGTCGGCCGGTCAGTCCCGCCGCGACCGGGAGGACGAACCCGGCGTAGTGGAAATGGACCGCCGTCAGCCGAATGATGACGCGGTCGAACCAGAACGTCAGGTCGAGATGGGCCAGCAGGAGCGCGATTGCACCAACTGAGACGTAGGCGAAGCCGGCGTCGATAGCCGTCTCCGGGAGCGTCAGGCCGCTTCGAACCCGGGTCCGTGCGAGCGCGGCGAGTCCGAGGAGGCCGGTGACCGCAAGCCACGGCGTTGCGAGCGCGGCGGCCAGCAGTGCTGGTGACGGAACGACCAGCGATACCGCAAACAGGAGTGCACCGACCGACTGGAGCCAGATGGCTGTGGTCGTGAGCCGATTCGCAGGCCCCTGAAACCCCCCGGTCACTGCCGTTCGGAGCGCGAGCGGGACCAGCACGAGCGGTGCGAGTGCAAGCGCCCGCTCGATAGCGGCCAGTTCGCCTGTGACCGTCATCGCCAGCCAGACCACCGCACCAAGCACCGCGCTCAGGTCCGCCACGGCGATGCCCCGGATAGACGGCTTGGCGACACTGCCGAGTGCTGGCTGCCGGGACCCGCCGGCGCGGTCGCTCATCGCGGCGGGAGCCGGTCGAGCCCGCGGACGATGCGTAGCTCGTCGGGCGTCCCGTCGCTGGCAGTCTGGTCCTGCGTGAACGTCCCCCGATAGCCGAGCATGTGACCCACGAGGTCGTTCTCGACGGTCGCGGTGACGTGGTAGCGTTCATCATCCTCGTCGTAGCGGTCACGTACCTCGACATCGGCGGCAAGCGGTCCCGGCAGGGGAACGTAGTGGTTGCCCAGGCGGGCCCACTGTCGGCCGCCGGCGACCACGAGCGCCCCGTCCTCGACCCGCGGGTGGAGTTCGCTGGCGATCCGGCCGTGTGTCCCCAGAAAGTCGAGCAGTCGCTCGGCCTCGGCGTCCCAGACGGTCAGCGAGTCGAACAGGCGGGTGGTGTCGCCGAAGTCGAAGGCGCGGCGGGTCGTCATCGCCTCGTGACCGCCGTCCGTCGTGTAGGCCACCGTCGTCACCGAGAACGGCACGTCCTCGCCGGCTTCGGGAAACAGCATGTTCTGGGTCGTCATCGCGTACAGCGCCGGGAGGACCAGCGTCCCGCGGGTGATGTCCATCTCGCCGCGGCCGACACAGACCGTCCCGTCGTCGGGGCCGAGGCTGTACCGGTCGCGGACCTTCGGATGGAGGTCGGCCGCGGCCTCGCCCAGCGCCCGCTCGTAGACGCCCGTCACAGTCTCACCCGCGCTGGTGGCATCCGCAACGCAATCGACGGTTCGACGGCAGTGCTCAGTCGTACTGCACTTCGCGTCTGTGCGTCCATTGGTTGGCTGTTCCCGGGGAAGATAGATATTTCTACTGGGTAGAAGACGGAAAATACTGAGTAAAGAGCCAGCGCAGTCAGTTTTCGACCAGAAAGTCGGGCAGGGCCTCGCCGTTGGCGGCCCGTTCGCCGACGTTACTTCTTCGAGCGGAGTTTGCGGTAGAGATACGCGACACCGAGACCGCTGGCGACCAGCGCCGGGACCAGCGGCGCGTCGGCGGCCTTCGACGCCTGTCGCCGAACCGTCTGGGCGACCGACGACGGTTCTTCGATGAGGTCCAGCACGGCTTCGGTGCTGTTTTCGACCGGCTCCGGCTCGTTCCCGGCCTCAGCGGCCGCCTCGGGGTCTTTGAGCAGGTGGCCCGTGGTCAGGCAGACGACCGACTCGTCGCTATCGACCTCGCCCTCGCGCCGGAGTTTCCGGAGGCCGGCGACGGAGGCCGCGGAAGCCGGTTCGACGCCGACGCCTTCCCCGGCGATGTCGCGCTGCGCTTCGGTGATCTCTTCGTCAGAGACAGCGACGGCGGTGCCGCCGGTCTCCCGGATGCCCGGCAGCGCCTTCGGCGCGTTGACCGGATTGCCGATGCGGATGGCGGTCGCGCGGGTCTCGACGTCCTCCCAGCGGCGGGTGTCCTCGTATCCATTCTCGATAGCCTCGACCATCGGAGCGGCACCCTCTGCCTGCACGCCGGTGAGTTTGGGCACCTGCTCCTCGGTGATTGCGCCGGCCTTGACGAGTTCGCGGAAGCACTTGTACAGCGCCGCGGTGTTGCCGGCGTTGCCGACCGGCAGGACGATGCGGTCCGGGTACTCGCCGTGGTCGGCGTAGAACTCCTCCATGATCTCCAGCCCGATGGTCTTCTGGCCTTCCAGGCGGAAGGGGTTCAGGGAGTTCAGCAGGTACGCCTCACCGCGCTGTGCGAGGTCCTGCACGATGTCGAGACACTGGTCGAAGTTGCCGTCGACTTCGAGGATGCGCGCGCGATGGAGGCTCGCCTGTGCGATTTTGCCGGCTGCGACCTTCCCGGCAGGCAGGAGCACGAGCGTCTCCATCCCGCCGCGGGCACCATAGGCCGCAAGCGCAGCGGAGGTGTTGCCCGTCGAGGCACAGGCCAGTCGGTCGACGCCGACCTCTTGGGCGACCCGGACACCGACGGTCATGCCGCGGTCCTTGAACGAGCCAGTGGGGTTCATCCCCTCGTGTTTCACGCGGAGCGCGTCCACGCCGATGTCGTCTTTCAGGCGCGGCATCTCGTGCAGCGGCGTGTCACCCTCGGGGAGCGTGACACCCTCTTCGAAGGGCAGGGCAGCGTTGTACCGCCAGACCCCCGAGCCATCGAACTCGTCGAAGGTCGGCAGGTCGTCGTAGCGGACTTCAAGCAGGCCGTCACAGTCGTCGCAGGTGTAGCGAATCTCGTCGAAGGGAGCGAACGTCTCACCACACTCGATGCAGGCCAGCCAGACGCCGTCATCGGCAACCGGCGGCACGTCGTCGGTGAGTTGCAGGTCAGCCATTGTCGGGACCATGCTCCCAGTGGGCAAAAGTCGGACGGTTGTCGGCTATACTGCCAGCGTTCACGGCGCGGCAGCTATCACTCGCTGGGCCTGGCGTCGAACTCGTCGATACGGTGATGAACCGCGACAGTCCACTCGTCGAGGGTCTCGTGCATCAGTTCGCGGGCCTCCGACAGCGGTGTCGCGGTGTACTGGTACACATGGCCGCCGCCGTCGAGCAACCGCCGTTTCCGCGTCGCGAGCCCCTTCTCGCGAAGCGTCGATAGCGACCGGTTGACGTTCGAGCGATCCCGACCGAGTTCGTCAGCGAGTTCTTCGACAGTGCTTGCAGGTGTTTCGAGCAATGTCTGATACGTCCGTACTTCGTGTTCCTGAACGCCGAAAACACAGGCCATCACGTCCGAGAGGTTCGGTTCGTCGTCGACCATCAGCTCGTGGAACTGGTCCGGAGAGGGGTTGACAGACATACCGGTCTGTATTATGCCAACCCGGATAAACTGGGTCGTTACCTCAACCTCACCGCGACGGAGTCTTGACTGTCCGCTTCTATCCGGTTCCGAGCTGTCGGCAGCGGCTCGGGAAACAGACCCCTGTGAACAGTTGTCGAAGATATAGGGATAGTTACTGTTTCAGCTAGAGGGACCAGCTAGCAGGATTCCAACAGCAGCTAGTACTGTGTAAAACAGTACCAAACCTATCGAAAAGGGTGCTGTTTCGGGTGGAGATTGTCCTCATACGAACCAGAGCTGCCACAGATCACCTATATCCGCATAAGAATGTCTCGTCGGAGTACATATCAAAAGCATTAATACTCACTGGCTAATGTCACTTTAAAAAGAAGTAAGCGCATTTCTCCTCGTGGTGTCCGAGCTACGACGAGGATGCTAATACTTCCCGATCCCAGAAACCAATGAACTACAGGAGTTTCGACCACCTCAGTGCTGATACGCAGGAGTGGATCGTCGATCTACCAGACGACCTGGATCTGATCGTCGGAATACCCAGAAGCGGGATGCTAGTGTCAAACTTACTTTCGCTGCATCTCAATCTCCCGATGACGGATATCGACGGGTTGCGGGAGGGCAGACTCCTACAGACGGGGGAACGGTACGACGGTGAGTTCGACCTCTCGGAGTTCTCGACGATACTGGTCGTCGACGACACCGTCTACACCGGGAGCGAAATGACCGATGCGCAGTCGACCATTGACGGGTTTGATCTGTCCGCGGACGTGTACTACGGCGCTGTGTACGTGGACGAGGGGTCCGAGCGGTTCGTCGATACCTACGCCCAGACCCTGCCGTTCCCGAGAGTATTCGAGTGGAACATGATGCACCACGACTTCCTCGTGGACTCCTGTGTCGACCTTGACGGCATCCTCTGTCGTGACCCGACGCCCGAAGAGAACGACGACGGGCCGAAATACCGGGAGTTTATCTCGACTGTCGACCCGATCTGTGTTCCCTCGGTGGAAATCGGGCAGATCGTCACCTGCCGACTGGAGAAGTATCGCAGCGAGACCGCCGCCTGGCTCGACGAGCACGGAATCGAGTACGACGAGCTGGTGATGATGCAGTACCCGGACAAGGCTACGCGGGTCGCCGCGGGCAACCACGGCGAGTACAAGGCCGAGGTGTACGGGTCTTCGGACGCCAAGCTGTTCATCGAGAGCTCACACTCCCAGGCCCGAACGATCGCTATGCAGACGAACAAACCCGTCTACAGCAAGGAGCAAAACCGGATGCTCCAGCAAGGGTATCTGACCCGCGTCGCCAGAAACGGCCGGATGTCCATCGAGGCCGTCAAATCCGACCCGCTCAGGTACGTCGATCAGCTCAGGTCAGATCCAGTTGACTTCGTCAAGCGGGCCTCGTCGGTGTTTCTCTAGGCCACGTTTTCCCGTTCGGGACGGGTCTACGCCTGCTCAGACAGCCACACCAACAACCCCTTCTGAGCGTGCAGGCGGTTCTCTGCCTGCGCCCAGACGATGGCGTTGTCCGACTCGATGGCGTCGTCGGTGACCTCCTCGCCGCGGTGGGCGGGCAGGCAGTGCATGAACGGCCGATCTTCGAGCAGGTCCGTCGTGATCTGGAAGCCCTCGAAGTCTTCGAGTTTCTGGCCGCGCTGGTCCTCCTGGCCCATGCTGACCCACACGTCGGAGTACACCACGTCGGCGTCGGCGACGGCGGCCTCGGGGTCGTGGGTCGTCTCGGGCGCGTTGCCGAAGGCGGCGGCGCGGTCGGCCACGTCATCGGAGATGCCGTAGCCCTCCGGGGTGGCGACAGTGAGGTCCAGTCCGACCATCGCCGCGCCGATGACGAAGGACTGGCAAACGTTGTTGCCGTCGCCGACCCACGCGACGGAGACGTCCTCGAAGTCGCCGAACCGCTCGCGGATGGTCAGCAGGTCGGCGAGCGTCTGGCAGGGGTGGGCGTCGTCGGTCAGCCCGTTGATGACCGGGACCTCGGCGTATTCGGCCAGCTCCTCGGCGTCCGCGTGGTCGAACACGCGGGCCATGATGAAATCGACGTAGCGCCCGAGCGCGCGGGCGGTGTCCTTGACCGGTTCGCCGTGGCCCAGGTGGATGTCGTCGGGACCGAGGAACACGGCGTGGCCGCCCAGTTGCGTCATCCCCGTCTCGAAGGAGACCCGGGTCCGGGTCGACGGCTTCTCGAATATCATGCCGAGCGTCTGCTGGTCGAGCAGGTCGCTTGTACTCCCCTCGCCGTGATTGGCCTTGATGGCCGCGGCGCGGTCGAGGACGGTCGCCAGTTCGTCGGTCGTGAGGTCGTCGACGTCGAGTATGTCCATGTCAGTCCTCCAGCAGGCGTTCGGTCGCGGTTTCCAGCACCGCGACGGAGCGGTCGTATTCGTCGAGCGGGAGGTGCTCGTTCGGTGCGTGATCGAGGTCGGAGTCGCCAGGCCCGTAGGTCACCATCGGACAGTCCCACGCCTTCGCGTAGACGTTCATGTCGCTGGTGCCGGTCTTGCGAAGCAGCGTGGGCTCGCCGCCCTGCTTCCTGATCGCGGCCCGGAACGCCCGGGCGGCGCTGGTCCGGGGGCTCTGCATCACCGGCTCGACCTTGTCGTCCCAGTTGACCGTGCCGTTCTCCAGGAATCCGTCGGCAATCTCCCGGATCTCGTCGGTGCTGTACTCCGGCGGAACCCGCAGTTGGACGTCCATCGTCGCTTCGACGCTCAGCCCGTCGCTGGACGTGCCGCCCTTGAAGTCGACGGGCTTGCAGGTGACGCGTTCGAAGACGGGGTGCCACTCGTCGGTCTCGAACTCGTCGTCGACCGCCGACCACCAGTCGATGGCGTCCTGAATGGCGTTGTTCTCCGGGCGCGAGGAGTGGCCGGACTCGCTGGTGGCGACGTACGTTCCGGCCAGCAGGCCGCGGTAGCCGAGCGTGATGCCCTCCCAGCCGGAGGGTTCGCCGTTGATGACGGCACCGGGTGCTGTCTCACGGTCCTCGACCAGATGGCGAGCGCCCTTCGAGTCGACTTCCTCGCCGACGACGCCGACGAAGGAGGCCCCGGTGCGGACGGCCGCGACGGCCATCGCACACAGCGGCCCCTTCGCGTCGACGCTGCCACGGCCCCACAGCACGTCGCCCTCGTCGGTTTCCTCGACGCGAACCGGGATGTCACCCGGCACGGTGTCGATGTGGGAAGTGAGCAAGACGCCGTCATCGGCTGGCGCGCGGACGTTGCCGACCTCGTCGAGAGACACCTCGCGGTCGTGGGCCTCGAAGAACTCGACCAGCTGTTCGGCCGCGGCTTCCTCGTCGCGGGACACCGACGGCGTGCGAACGATTGCTTCCAGCAGGTCGCGGGCCTCCGTGTCGGCCTCGCGGCTCGCGGCTTCGCTCATCCCACCACCTCCGCCATCGCGTCGACGACGGCGTCGGCGTGGGACTCGTCGATGGTCAACGGCGGAAGCAGGCGGACGACCGTGCGGCCGGCCGGCAGCGCGAGCACTTGGTGGTTCAGCGCGAGTTCCTTCAGGGCCGCGTTCGCGCCGCGGCCGACCTCGACGCCGATCATCAGACCCTCGCCGCGGATGTCCCGCACGTCGTCGCCGATGGCCGCTTCCAGTTCCGTCTGGAGGTAATCGCCCATCGTGGCGGCGTGTTCGGGAAGGTCGTCTTCGAGGACGGTCGAGACGGTCGCGCCGGCGGCCGCCGAGATGACCGGGCCGCCCGAGAACGTCGAGGCGTGGGAGCCGTAGTCCTCGGCGATCCAGTCCCGGCACAGCGTCGCGCCGACGGGAAGGCCGTTGCCGAGCCCCTTCGCCGCGGTTATCATATCGGGTGCGACGGCGGCTCGCTGGGAGTTCCACAGCGCGCCCGTCCGGCCGATTCCGGTCTGGACTTCGTCGAAGATGAGCGCCGCGCCAGCGTCTTCGGTTATCTCCCGCGCGGCTTCGAGGTAGCCGTCCGAGGCCGGGTTGATACCGCCCTCGCCCTGGACGGGTTCGACGATGAACGCGGCGGTGTCCTCGTCGACGGCCTCGTCGAGCGCCTCGCTGTCGTCGTAGGGAACGAACTCCACGTCGCCGATGAGCGGTTCGTAGGGCTTCTTGTACTTGTTCTTCCACGTCGTCGCCAGCGCGCCCATCGTCCGGCCGTGGAAGCCCTGCATCGTCGCGACGATCTTGGAGTCCCCCGTCGCCGACCGGGCGAACTTCAGCGCGGCCTCGTTGGCCTCGGTCCCGGAGTTACAGAGCCAGGTCTTGTCGATGGGGTCCGGTGCGGTGTCGGCGAGCAGGTCGTACAGCGCCGTCCGCTCGGCGTTCGGGTACGACGCCTGGACGTACGTGATCTTCTCTAGCTGCTCGCTGACGGCGCTCTGGACCGCCGGGTGGCCGTGTCCCAGCGGGACACAGGCGTAGGACGCGCCCATGTCTAGATACTCTGTGCCGCTGTCGTCGTAGACGTAGGCACCGTCGCCACGTTCGATCTGGATAGGTTTCTCGTTGAAAACGAATCCGCTCATTGTTCCTCCGTCGCTGTCTGGTCTGTGTCCTGTTCGAGTGCGCTCGCGTGAACGTGGGTTCCGCCGCCGTCAAGCGCCGAGAGAATCGGTGACTCGGCGTTGGCGTCTGCCACCACGACCTCCGATGCGCCGCCGTCGAGCGCCTCCTCGGCGGCCATGATTTTCCGGCCCATGAATCCCTCTGCAGCGTCTTCAAGAGCGTCCCAGTCGCTTGCCGTCTCGACCGATTCGATGAGCGTCGACGGGTCATCGGGGTCCGCGTAAACGCCCTCGACATCAGTGAGGAGCACCAACTGCGCATCGAGTTCGCCGGCGATGGCCGCCGCCGAGCGATCGGCGTCGGTATTCACTGGAATTACCTCACCGTCATCGTCTCCCGCCATGGGTGGCCCAGCCACCGGCGTGTACCCATCGCCGAGCAAGGTCTCCAGCAGGTCGCCGTTGACCTGCTTGATCATGCCCGAGTGGTCGCCGCGGCGAATCTTCTTCTTCCCGTCCTCGACGACCCGCACTGCGGACTTGCGCGGTCCGTAGAGCAGTTTGCCGTCGACGCCGTTGAGCCCGACCGCGTCGACGCCCTCGCTCTGGAGGCCGGCGACGAGCTGGGTGTTGAGGTGCCCGAAGGCCATCTCGAACACCTCCATCGTGGTCTCGTCCGTGAACCGGCCGACGACGCCCGACGGCGTCTCGACGTATTCGGGCTCGACGCCGAGCCGTTCGAGCGTCTCGTCGACTTTGGTGGAGCCGCCGTGAACCACGACGACCCGCTCACCATCGGCCACTAACGATGCCACGTCCGCAAGCGCCCCCGCAGGGTCGACCGCGCGAGCGCCACCGACTTTGATAACGACTGTCATAAGAACTCAGGTCAGGGGTTACGGTGCGCCGACGGGGTGGAGCCCCTGGAACTCCAGCCCCGCCGTCTCTTCGATGCCGAGGGCGACGTTGGCCGCGTGAACGGCCTGGCCCGCCGACCCTTTCATCATGTTGTCGATGGCCGAGAACACGACCAGTCGCTTGTTGCCGGGGTCGAGTTCGAAGCCGACCTCGGCGCGGTTCGTTCCCGCGACCGACTTGGGTTCGGGGTAGCGGTAGACGCCACCGCCGCCCGCGACGAGTTCGACGAAGGGTTCGTCCTCGTACTCGCCGCGGTAGGCTCCCCAGAGGTCGCCCTTCGAGACCGGGCCCTCGGGGAAGACGTGACAGGTCGCGCTCGCGCCGCGAATCATGTCCACCGCGTGGACGGTGAAGGACACGTCGATGCCGAGGAACTGCTGGATCTCGGCCTCGTGGCGGTGTCCCGTCGGCGCGTACGGACGGACGACGCCCGAGCGCTCCGGATGCGAGGATGCCTCGCCGCCGCCGGCTCCGCCCTCGCTTGACCCGACCTTCACGTCGACGACGATCTGCTCGTCACCGGAGAGGATGTCGGCCTCGAACAGCGGGAGCAGGCCCAGGATTGTCGCCGTGGCGTTGCAGCCGCCGGAGGCGATGAGGTCCGCGCCCGCGAGGTTGTCGCGGTTGAGTTCCGGTAGCGCGTACTCGCTCTGGTCAAGCAGTTCCGGGCGTGTGTGGCCGTCGTACCACTCGTCGTACTGGGCCTCCGAATCGAGCCGGAAGTCCGCCGAGAGGTCGACGACAGTGCCGGCCGCCTCCTGGAACGCGTCGATCTGTTCCATCGAGACGCCGTGGGGCGTCGCGGCGAACAGCACGTCAACCGACTCCAGGTCCGACGGCGAGGAGAAGCGCAGGTCCGAGTGGCGAAGGTTCGGGTGCGAGTGCCCGATAGTCTTGTTCTCCTTCGAGCGGCTGGTCGCCTGTGCCAGTTCGAACTCGGGGTGACCGTCGAGGATGCGAAGCAGTTCCCCGCCGGTGAATCCGGAGCCGCCGACGACACTCGCGGTGTACGTCATGCTGTCACCTCGGCGTCAGTCTCGGTCGCCGCTTTCTGTTCGAGCCAGTCGACGACCTTCGCGGGCACGTCCACGTCGGTGACCTCGTTCAAGGCCTTGAACTCGACGGTGTGGTTGACCTCGTGGACCGTGTAGTCCTCGAACTCGCGCGCTCGCGGCTCGCCTTGCTCACGGCTGTCGCCGTTCGCATTCGAGGCGCGTTGCGCCTCGCTCTCGCCGCTCGCGTCTTGGGTGTCGCTTTGCGACACCCCAACCTCCATCAGGTCGATACCGAGCAGCCCGCCCCCGACCGCGTCGGAAGCCTTCTCGACTAGTTCCAGTGCGCGGTCGTCGAGTTCGAACTCGTTGGTCTCAGCGCCCTTGGCAGCGTTGGTGAGCCAGTGGTCCGAGGAGCGGACCATCGCCGCGATGGGCTCGCCGTCGACAGCCAGCACGCGCATGTCGCGGCCGGGCTTTTCAACGAACTCCTGTACGTAGAAGATCTTGTGCTCGTAGTGGCCAAGTGTCTCCTTGTGTTCGAGGATAGCCTCAGCGGCCGAGCGGGAGTCGATCTTCGCCATCAGGCGACCCCACGAGCCGACAACGGGTTTGAGGACGCAGGGGTAGCCGAACTTCTCGATGGATTCCAGCGCGGCGTCCTTCGTGAACGCCACGTCGGTGTTGGGCGTCGGCACGCCCGCGGCCTCTAACGCGAGGCTGTTGTTGACCTTGTCCGCACAGGTGTCGGCGACCTCGGGACCGTTGACGACCGGCACGCCGTAGGCCTCCGCGAACTTCGTCGCGTACACGCTACGACTGGTCGCCAGACAGCGGTCGACGACGATGTCCAGATCCTCGAAGGCCTCGGGGGCCTCGTGGATATTGAACTGCTGTTTGCGAACGTCTATTTTCTCGATCTCGTGGTCGCGCTCGCGCAGTTCCGACAGGAGTAGCTTCTCGTCCCGGCGGATGCGCGAGTAGAGGAGTCCGACTTTCATACTGAGTCCTCCGTGGGTTCGCGGCTCGCAGCGTCGAGCGCCACGGTCACGTACGGCGCCGAGCGCCGCGCCACCGCGAACACCTCACTCACCCCAGTCCTCTTCGAGCTCGGGTGCGCTGTCGAGCTCGACAGGGTCGGCGCCAACGACTTCCAGTTCGGCACCGCAGGTGGCACAGTCAACGATCTCTCCGACTTCGAGGTTGTCGTGCAGGGACACGTCCGCCCCGCACTCGATGCATTCTGCCATTGTAGTTCATCCTGTGACAGGGATCCACTTAAAGCCTTCGAACATATCAGAATAGTTTAACAAGATATACTGCCTTCTAATCGTATCAAAGCTCCAAATCCGCCACGTTTCCGAATCGTGTATCAGAAGTATGGTATAATTGTCCCGCGAGGGGACGGTGGTCGGTCAGACATATCGGTCCACCTCCGTCTGGCGGCGGTCAGCCGCCTGTGAAACCGCTTGCCAGCGGTCAGTCAGTGCCTCGCTGTCGGCGGCGAGTGCGTCTTCGGCTACCGACACCTGCTCGGCGACGGCGTCGGGGGCCGGGCCACCGCGAGAGTCCCGCATCGCGACACTTTCCGCTGGGTCAAGTGCGTCCTCCAGCGCGTCGCGGTCGACGTAGGCTGACAGAGGCTCGCCCAGCACGTCCTCGGCGACGGCCGACAGTGCCTCGTAGTCGGGCGCGTCTTCCTCGGACCCCAGACCGGCGGCGGCCTCGGCAACGACCTCGTGGGCCGTGCGGAACGGCACACCGGCCATCGCCAGCAAGTCCGCCACGCCAGTCGCCGTCGCAAAGCCATCAGTGGCTGCGGCTTCGAGCGTCTCGGCAGGCCAGTCAGCGGTTGCGACCGCGCCCGCGGCGACTGCCACGCTCTCGGTGACGCTGTCGATGGCGTCCCAAGCGTGGCGACCGGCGCGCTGCAGGTCGCGGTTGTACGCCCGGGGCTGGCCCTTCAGATTGGTCAGCAGGCCGTTCAGCCCGGCGACGGCGTCACCCGTCCGACCGCGGACCAGCTCCAGCGTGTCGGGGTTCTTCTTCTGGGGCATGATCGAGGAGGTCGAGGCGTAGTCGTCGTCGAGGGTGACGTGGCCCTTGCTCGCCATCACGACCACGTCCTCGGACAGCCCCGACAGGTTCGTCGCCAGCGTCGCGACAGCGCTGGTCGTCTCGACGAGGAAATCCCGCGTCGCCGAGGCATCCATCGAATTCTCGGCGACGCCCTCGAACCCGAGCAACTCGGCCGTGCGCTCGCGGTCCACGTCGAAGGGCGTCCCGGCGAACGCGGCCGACCCGAGCGGGTTCTGGTTGACGCGCTCGTAGGCATCGAGCAGACGCGCGGTGTCGCGCTGGAGTGCCTGCTCGTAGGACAGCACCCAGTGGGCGACCGTCGTCGGCTGAGCGGGCTGGAGATGCGTGTAGCCCGGCATCACCGTTTCGCGCTCGGCACGAGCCACCTCGATGAGTTGCTCGCGGGCACCGACGACGGTCTCGACGAGGTCCAGAACGTCTTCGCGCAGGCGGTAGCGGATGCAGGCCGCCACCTCGTCGTTGCGCGAGCGAGCGGTGTGCATCTTCCCGCCGTCCGGGCCGACGCGCTCGATGACCGCACTCTCGATGGCTTCGTGGACATCCTCGCCGTCGGGCAGCGCACCGTGGCCCGCGTCTTCCACGTCCGCGAGCGCGGCCAGCACGTCGCCGGCCGTCTCGCGGTCGATGATCTCCTGTTCGGCCAACATCACGACGTGGGCGCGGTCGACGGCCAGGTCGGCCGCGAAGATGCGCTCGTCGTCGGACAGCGAGGAGAGGAACGACCGGGCGGGCCCGCCCGCGAAGCGGTCGCGGCGGACGACCGTCTCGCCGCTTCGGTCGGCGTCGCCCGCTGTGGCCGCGTGGTCCGCGTCCGCCGTCTCGTGGTCCTCGCCGTCGCTCATTCGCTTACTCCTCCGTGTCCTCAGTCGCGGCGTCAGATTGGTCGCCGCTGCCGTCCGTTACGGCAGCGCCCTTCTTCGCGTCGTCGAGGATCTTGTTCGCGAGGCGGGACTGGAAGCCGTGGTACTTCGCAACGCCGGTGGCGTCTTGCTGGGTGATCCCGCCGGAGACGTCCTCCTCGTTGAACGAGGCCGCCGACTCGCTGTAGACGGCGTAGTCGGACTCGCGGGAGACCGGGCGGCAGTGACCGCCTTCGAGTTTGACCGTGACGGTACCGGTGACGCGCTCGTTGGTGTCGTCGATGAACGCTTCGAGCGCCCCCGTCAGCGGCGCGTCGACGAGGCCCTGGTAGGCCTTCTGGGACCACTCCTGATCGACCTGGGCCTTGAACTGGCGCTCCTCCTGCGTGAGGACGAGTCCTTCGAGCGCCTCGTGGGCCGTCAGCAGCACCGTCGCGGCGG
The DNA here is from genome assembly GCF_000827835.1 of Haloarcula sp. CBA1115. NCBI lineage: Archaea > Methanobacteriati > Methanobacteriota > Halobacteria > Halobacteriales > Haloarculaceae > Haloarcula > Haloarcula sp. CBA1115. The sequence continues at coordinate 1,567,650 of NZ_CP010529.1, forward strand.
GGTGCTCGTAGTTCTCGCGGACTTTCAGCCCGAGCATGCGGTCCTCCATCATGTCCGTGCGACCGATACCGTGGGCACCCGCCTGCTCGTTGAGTTGTTCGATGAGTTCGACCCCGCCGAGTTCCTCGCCGTCAACGGCAACGGGAACGCCGTCTTCAAATTCGACCTCGACGAGTTCGGCATCCTTGTCCGAGGGGTTGTCCGTCCACTTGTAGATGTCGTCGGCTGGAATAGTGCTCGGGTCTTCGAGTTCGGAGCCCTCGATGGAGCGGCTCCAGAGGTTCGTGTCGATCGAGTAGCGACCGCCGTCGCCACCCTCGACGGGCAGGCCCTTCTCGGCGGCGTACTCGTTTTCCCATTCGCGGGTCAGTCCGAGTTCACGGACCGGTGCGATGACATCGAGGTCGGAGTCGCGCCAGACGGACTCGAAGCGGAGTTGGTCGTTGCCCTTGCCGGTACAGCCGTGTGCGACGGCCGAACAGCCCTCCTCTTCGGCGACTGAGAGAATGGCTTTGGCGATGACCGGGCGCGCGAGGGCGGTTCCGAGCGGGTAGCCCTGATAGTCGGCGTTAGCCTTGACGGCCTCCATACAGAGGTCCGCGAACTCCTCGGTGGCGTCGACGACGTGCTGTTCGACGCCCAGCGCTTCGGCGGTCTCCTCGGCCTCCTCGAACTCGTAGTCGGGCTGGCCGACGTCGACGGTGACGCCGATGACCTCGTCGTAGCCGTACTCTTCTTTCAGCAGCGATACGCAGACTGTCGTGTCGAGCCCGCCTGAGAAGGCGAGCGCGACGGTTCCGTTTCCTTCTGGCATGGATGTGTTCTGAATTGGTCCCGTGGTGTGCCTGTCGGTTTCTCGATCGAACAACAGATCGAGTATCCCATCGAACCGACGACGACGGCGTCTAGCGACGAAACGAACCTGTCGAGTGAAGAGTAAGTAGTAGTGGGCCTAGAAACGGCCCGGTCGTCGTCGTGGGGAGAAACGGAGGGACCCCTCGCTGTCCGCAGCGAGCATCGTGGAGCGAGAGGTCCGCGTCATGTACTACCTGCTGTGTGATTCGAGTACTAATAGTTTCCGTGTTCGCAGTGGCGTGTGTATGGTCCCCAGACACATGGACACAGTAGCCATCGCGTCGCCCGTAGCGGCCAGTAGCGACACGCAGACCGCTGTGTGACGAGGTTAAACAGTATCTTCGACTTCTTTTGTGCTATTGGCCAGCGTCGACAGTGTCGGACCCGACATCGGTCGGCGGCTCAGTTTCACCGCCATCGGTGGCCGTCTCGTTGGCCGGCGTGGCATCGATATCGTCTGTCCGTTCACCTGCCTGAGTTCGTTCCCGCTCGACCCCGGGACGGTCGTCTGCCTCGGAGCGGTTCACCGCATCGCCGCCGCGGTCGCCGGCAGCGTCAGGTCGAGCCTGCTGACCAACATTCGGGCCGGCGATACCCTGTGCGATAGCGGCGACTTCCGGACCGCTCAGTTCGCTCGCACGCTGTGAGAGGGTCTTGATTGCCGCCGCGTCGACGCCCTGCCTATCCAGGGCTTCGGCGGGGAGCTGGCTGGCGGTTTCGTTCGTTTCGTTAGCCAGTCGCTGGACGTTCTTCGTTTCGGCGTGGAGCTGTGCAGCCTTCGCCCGGTACTCGCCCTCCCTCATCGAGCCGTTCTCGCGGGCCTCGGCGAGCGCCTGCTTGCGCTGTTGGAGTTCCGCGAGCCGGGCCTCGGAGTCGTTCACCTGGTCGGCGACGACGGACGCCTTCGCGTCGTCAGTGTTCGCCTGCGCGATGCGGACCCCGAACGTCCGGGACTGGACCTCACCGTCAAGTTCGGCTTCCTGCACGCTGACGACGCCCGCCAGCTGTGCGCCGGGGGCGTCGCGTTCTCGTCGGCCTGTTCGGTCACCGTTTCAGTCTCCTGTGCCATCGTCGCGGCGGGCACCGCGGCGAGCGTGCTCACCACGAGCACGACTGCCAGCAATACCGGAGTGGCTCGTCTCATTATAGCCGTTACTTGACCACCGAACACCCTATAAATAGGAGTCAGTGATGCCGGGTTAGCGCCGATTAAGCCGAATTAAAACCGCCCGACAGCAGTGATATGAGACGGCAGATTCCAGTAAACGGTCGGTTCCTTTATCACTGGGTTTCGCCGCCGCTGTCGGCTCCGTCGCTCCCGTCACCCTCCCCACCAGTCACGTCGGTGTCCGGCAGCGTCACCACGTTCTCGCGGCCGATGCGGAACGTCTCGACTTTGTCTTCGTCGCGCAGGCCCCCGATGACCTGACTCGTCTTGGCGTCGGTCCAGTCAAGTTCGCCGGCCACCTGCTGCTGTTTGAGCCGCCCGCCGTTGGATTCGAGCAGTTGCAGGACCTGCTCCTCGTTGCTCAGGAGTTCGGCCGGTGGTGCGCCAGCGTCGGCGTCCGTCACGGCGGCCGGCTCCGCTTCAGACTCGTCCGAGTCGACCATCGACGCCGGCGGTTCGGCCGGCTTACCGCCGCCGAGCACGCCGTACCGCCGAAGGGCATACGCTGCGGCGGCGATACCGACCAGCGCGAGGAGTCCGCCGACGAGGAGTCCGTTCGATTCGTCCTCCCCGTCAGCGGCGTCCCCCGGACTGACGACCACTCGCGGCTCGTTTTCCCCGAACGTCTGCTGGCCGCGCCAAGTGACAGAGGCGTTCTCCCGTTCGTCGGCCTGTGGCGCGACGGAGTCAGCCTGATAGTCCGCCGGCCAGCGCACGGTCAACGAGGTCTCGCTGTCCAGAAACAGCCCCGAGAGCGCGTCGCCGATTTCGATGCGGTCGCCGGAGACGCCGGCGAAGTTCGTCCACTGGAACCGATAGGTGATGACGCCGTACGTCTGGCCGAACGTCTCCTCGCGCGCGCTCACGGTGACGTTCTCGATGGCCATCTCGCGGCCGGTCGTGTTTTCGGCTGCCCCGGCAGTGTCCTGCATCCGGTTCTCGAAGCGGTCCGTGTACGCCGATGGGTTGGCCTGAATATCCGCCCGCAGGTCCTCGAATGCCTGCGTTGCGTTATCGTCGTCAAGTCGAATTCGGTAGGCGACCGTCCAGTCGGCGGTCCCGTCGGGGTCCACGTCAGCAGTCATCACGACCACATCCGCGTCGACGGACTGCTGGCCGAGGCTGCCGAAACCGACTCCGGTCGCTGTCGGTACAAGCAATGCTATCGCGACGAATACGACTACTAGCGTTCCAGCGCTCCGGCCCATCCTACCGCGGCTATCCCCTCAGCAGGTATATCGTTTATTGCCGATTGTGTGAACTGATAGTCAGGGGCCTTACATCCCAGGCAAGTTTGGTGGTTGGACTGGATCGCCTGCCCCCATGGCCACAAGGGGTTTGCCCCGCGAGGGAATCCTATCGAGCATGGACAGAGCCAAACTCGACGTGGACACTCTGCTGAAGATTGTCCTTGTCCTCATTGTGGTCTGGCTAGGGCTCGAAGTGCTCGATACAGCGCTCGGGCTGTTGACCGGCCTGCTCGGCATACTACAGCCGTTCCTCGGCGTGATTCTGATCGTCCTCATCGTCCTGTGGCTGCTCGACCGGCTGTAGGACCGCGCTCTTTTTGCCCACAGCGGACGAGCGCCCACTGTGTACAGCATCAACGTCCCGCTCCCGTCGGCAGTCACGTCGCTGGCGGCCGACCTCGCGGCCGACCTGCCGCTCGCACAGCGGCGGGGACGGGGCGAGCACACGCTGGTCGCCAAGCGACTGGGCGGCGGCGACCACACGGCCTACGCACGGCTGGAAGCGCAGGGACGTGAGGCGCTTCGCGGCCAGTCGGCGTTCGAGGCGCGGATTTCGGGCGTCGAGCAGTTCGAGACGGCCGTGACCGGTCCATCACCGGTGGTGTATCTCGCCGTCGAGAGCCCGGGGCTTGTCGCCCTGCACGAGCGGCTCTGCGAGCGGGTCGACCCGGTCGACGAAATGGAGGGCGACGCGTACGTCCCGCACGTAACCGTCGCCCGCGGCGGGGACCGCGACGCGGCCGCTCGGCTGGTCGAGCGGGACATCGAGCCGATCCGGTGGACCGTCGACGAACTCTCGTTCTACGACGCCGACCGGAACCATCCGGTCAGTCGGGTGTCGCTGCCGGGATAACGCCGGTCGGTCGTCTGTCCCGGCACAATGGCGAACAGGCGGCACGGGTCGGTCCCGGCGCGGTGTGCCGCGCAATCGCTGAGCGCGCCGGGTCGTGGCTACGTCACGGCGGCGGTAATCCCGGCCTCGGATATAAACGGTCGCACCGAAAGCAACGCTTTTGGAGCGGCCTGCCATCGAGTACGTATATGGATTACCGGGAAGTCGACAGTACGTCCGAGTACGTCTGCCGACTGGCACACGGCGCGGACTGGCGGGGCGAAATCGAGGCCTTCGCGGACGAACAGGGCATCGACGCCGGCTTCTTCTACGGGCTCGGGGCGGTCCAAGACGCGGAGCTCATGTTCTACGACCAGGACCGGACCGAGTACGACTCGGTGACCTTCGACGAACCGCTGGAAGTCGCCGCCTGTATGGGCAACATCTCGCAGCTGGACGGGGAGCGGTTCGCCCACACCCACGCCGTTCTCTCACGGCCCGACGGCGAAGCGATTGCCGGCCACCTGAACGCCGGCACCGTCTGGGCGGGCGAACTGTACGTCCGCGGATTCGATACAGAGCTCAAGCGGGAGCACGACGAGCCAACCGACCTGGACCTCTGGAATATCTAAGATGCGAGAGGCCGACGAACAGTACTTCGAAACGCTGGAAACACAACTCGAAGCCGCCTTCGACGTCGCCGAGCGGGCCAAAGAGCGCGGCGGTGACCCGAAGCCGGAGGTCGAGATTCCAACCGCGCGCGACATGGCAGACCGGGTCGAGAACATCCTCGGCATCGACGGCGTTGCCGAGCGGGTTCGAGAGCTGGAGGGGCAGATGTCCCGCGAGGAGGCCGCGCTGGAACTGGTCGAGGACTTCGTCGAAGGGACTGTCGGCGACTACGACAGCCGCGAGGGGAAAGTCGAAGGCGCGGTCCGGACCGCCGTTGCCCTGCTGACCGAGGGCGTCGTCGCCGCACCGATCGAGGGCATCGACCGCGTCGAACTGCTGGAAAACGACGATGGGACGGAGTTCATCAACGTCTACTACGCCGGCCCGATTCGGTCGGCTGGCGGGACCGCGCAGGCGTTGTCGGTGCTGGTCGCCGACTACGCCCGCGCACTGCTGGGCATCGACCAGTACAAGGCCCGCGACGACGAGATCGGGCGCTACGCCGAGGAGATCGATCTCTACGACAAGGACACCGGGCTGCAGTACTCGCCCAAGGAGAAGGAGACGAAGTTCATCGCCGAGCACATGCCGATCATGCTCGACGGCGAGGCGACCGGCGACGAGGAAGTCTCGGGCTATCGGGACCTCGAACGCGTCGACTCGAACTCGCCGCGCGGCGGGATGTGTCTGGTACTGGCCGAGGGGATTGCCCTGAAAGCGCCGAAGATCCAGCGCTACACCCGGAACCTGGACGAGGTCGACTGGCCGTGGCTGCAGGACCTCATCGACGGGACCATCGGCAAAGACGAAGCCGACCAGGCGGACGGCTCGGACGATGCGGACAGCGACGACGGGAGCGAAGGAGCGAACGAGGACAGCGAAGACGAGAGTGACGAGCAGGCCGGACCGCCCCGCGTCGAGCCAGCCGACAAATACCTCCGGGACCTCATTGCCGGCCGGCCAGTGTTCTCTCACCCGTCGAAAGCGGGCGGATTCCGGCTTCGTTACGGGCGGTCACGTAACCATGGCTTCGCGACCGCCGGCGTCCATCCGGCGACGATGCATCTCGTCGACGACTTCCTCGCGACCGGGACCCAGATCAAGACCGAGCGGCCGGGGAAAGCCGCTGGCGTCGTCCCGGTCGACACCATCGAGGGACCCACCGTCCGCCTGGCCAACGGGGACGTGCGCCGCATCGACGATGCCGAGGAGGCGCTGGAAGTGCGCAACGGCGTCGAGAAGATACTCGACCTGGGCGAGTACCTGGTCAACTACGGGGAGTTCGTCGAGAACAACCACCCGCTCGCGCCGGCCTCTTACACTGTCGAGTGGTGGGAGCAGGACCTCAATGCCGCGGGCGCGGACGTGCAGGCGATGCAGGACTCGCCCCACGTCGACCTCGCCGACCCGAGCGCCGAGGAGGCAATCGAGTGGGCGACCGACTACGACGTGCCGTTGCACCCGAAATACACCTACCTCTGGCACGACGTGAGCGTCGACCAGGTGTGCGCGCTCGCCGACGCCGTCGAGGACGCACAGGTCGCACAGGCCGACGGGGCGTACGCCGACCCAGAGGCGGAGGCTGACGACACAGCGGGCGAGACGTACAGCGACGATGGCGCGCTCGTCCTGCCCCGCACCGATGCCGTCCAGCGGACGCTGGAACACCTCCTCGTCGAGCACACCCAAGACGACGACAGGATTACCGTCACCGACTGGGTGCCGCTGGTGCGGACACTCGGGTTCTCCCGCTCGTTAGAGCGGGACTGGACGCCTGCGGACCTCTCCGAGCGCGCCAAGACCTACGGCGAGAGCGAGTCGCTCGACGCAATCGGGGTAGCCGAGGACGCCGAACGCGAAGACGGCCAGAACGCAATCGAGGCAATCAACGAAATCGCGCCGTTTCAGGTCCGGGAGCGAGCCCCGACCCGCATCGGCAACCGGATGGGTCGCCCCGAGAAATCCGAGCGGCGGGACCTCTCGCCGGCCGTCCACACGCTCAGCCCCATCGGCGAGGCCGGTGGGGCACAGCGGGACGTTGCCAAGGCGACGAAACACGCCGACGGGATGAGCGACACGCCCGGCCACGTCGAGGTGGAGATCGCCCGCCGGCGCTGTCCCGACTGCGGAACCGAGACCCACCAGGCGGGCTGTCCCGACTGTGGCGGCACCACCGAACCGGTGTACGTCTGTCCCGACTGCGAGGCCGAGGTCGAACGCGACGAGTCCGGCCGCGCGGAGTGTACGCGCTGTGAGACGCTCGCCTCGCCGACCCAGTACAAGGTACTCGACCTGCAAGAGGCCTACCGCGATGCCCTGCAGAACGTCGGCGAGCGCGAGACAGCCTTCGAGCAACTGAAAGCGGTCAAGGGGCTCACCTCCGAGGAGAAGGTCCCGGAGCCGATGGAGAAAGGTATCCTTCGGGCGAAACACGACGTGTCGGCGTTCAAGGACGGGACAGTGCGCTACGACATGACGGACCTGCCGGTGACGGCGGTCCGGGCCGCGGAACTGGACGTCTCCGCCGAGCGACTCCGCGGCCTGGGCTACACGGAGGACATCCACGGCGACCCGCTGACCCACGACGACCAACTGGTCGAGCTGAAGGTTCAGGACATCGTCCTCTCCGACGGCGCGGCCGAGCACATGCTCCAGACCGCTCGCTTCGTCGACGACCTGCTGGAGCAGTACTACGGGCTGGAGCGGTTCTACGAGTTCGACGACCGCGAGGACCTCGTCGGCGAACTCGTCTTCGGGATGGCCCCCCACACCAGCGCGGCGACGGTCGGGCGCGTGGTCGGCTTCACCTCCGCCGCCGTCGGCTACGCGCACCCGTACTTCCACGCCGCCAAACGCCGGAACTGCTTCCACCCGGACACGCGGCTGTGGTACGAAGACGAGAATGACGACTGGGAGTACGGGACCATCGAGGAACTGGTCGAAAACCGACTGGATGACCCCGACGAGGACGACTTCGGGACGCTCGTTCAAGAGTTAGACGGCGACCTCACCGTGTCGTCGCTGGGCGAGAACGGTCCCTGTCGCCAGCCCGTCGACGCCGTCTCGAAACACCCCGCGCCGGACCACCTCGTCGAGATTTCCGTCGGCGACCGAACCCTCAGGGTTACGCCCGACCACACGATGCTCCGTGCCGGCTCCGATGGGATTGAGGAAATCCCGGCGGGCGACCTGACTGCCGGCGACGACCTCCCCGCCTACGACGGCGGCGAGACGACCACGATGACGGCACGCGGCGAGGCCTCGACGGCAGCCACCGACGGCGCAGCCCCGACGGACACCGTCGAGACTGTCGAGTACGTCGAGAGCAACGTGGACCACGTCTACTGTCTCACGGTCGCCGACACGCACCGCGTTGCCGTCGAAGGAACCTATGTCGGCCAGTGCGACGGCGACGAGGACTGCGTGATGCTCCTGATGGACGGCCTGCTGAACTTCTCGAAGTCCTACCTCCCGAACCAGCGTGGCGGACAGATGGACGCCCCGCTGGTAATGTCCTCGCGCATCGACCCCAGCGAAATCGACGACGAGGCCCACAACATGGACATCATGGAGAGCTATCCCCGGGAGTTCTACGAAGCCACCCGCGAGATGAAAGACCCGACCGAGGTCGAGGACGTGATGAAGATCGCCGAGGAGACACTGGGGACCGACCGCGAGTACACCGAGTTTCGCCACACCCACGACACGGCGAACATCGCCGCCGGGCCGGACCTCTCGGCGTACAAGACGCTCGGGTCGATGGAGGACAAGATGGACGCCCAGCTTGAGATCTCCCGGAAGCTCCGGGCCGTCGTCGAGAGCGACGTGGCCGAGCGCATCATCGAGTACCACTTCCTGCCGGACCTCATCGGGAACCTCCGGGCGTTCTCCCGGCAAGAGACTCGCTGTCTGGACTGCGGCGAGTCGTTCCGCCGCGCGCCCCTGACCGGCGACTGTCGAGAGTGTGGCGGCCGCGTCAACCTCACCGTCCACGAGGGCTCGGTCAACAAGTACATCGACACGGCCATCCGCGTCGCCGACGAGTTCGGAGCCCGCGACTACACGAAACAGCGGCTCAAGATCCTGGAACGGAAAATAGAGTCGGTGTTCGAGAACGACCACAACAAGCAGTCAGGTATCGCGGACTTCATGTGAGCGACAGTAGCACCCGGATTCATCAGGTCGACAGACGGGCGCGTGACGGCCGTCCGACGGGTGTTTTTGCCTGTGGCGGTCCTGTCACGGGTATGGCCTCGTCCCGCGATTCAGCGCCGCCGTTCGACTCCGGGGACCGGTCGGGCTCCCCGTCACCATCGGCCCGACAGACGCCCAGTACGATCTATCAGATACAGATCGCGCTGTTGCGCTCGCAGGTGGCGACACTCGAAACCGCGCTCGAACAGGAGCGCGAACACCGCCAAGCCGTCGTCGACCGGTACGAGCACCTTATCGACGGCAAATAAACTGCGACTGGCTTTCGGAAAATTCCGCTGGTGTTACTCGTCGCCGAGTTCGACGTAGGTCGTCTCGATGATGCGGCTGTCGCCGTTGAGTCGCTCGATGATGTCCTGTGGCGGCTGTTCGTCGAGGTTGTAGACGGACAGGGCCTCCCCGCCGATGGTCTCGCGGCCGTTGAACATCCCGGCGATGTTGATGTCGGCCTCGCCCAGCACGGTCCCGATGAACCCGATAGTGCCGGGCTCGTCGCGATTGCGGACGACCAGCATGTGCCCGTGGGGGACGGCCTCGATGCGGTGGTCGTCGATGCGGACGATACGGGGCTCCTCGCCGCCGAACTGGGTCCCACAGACGGAGACGGATTCCTCGCCGTCGGAGACGGTGACGGTGATGAGGCTCTGGTAGTCCTCGGAAGAGCGGGTCTTGGACTCGGTCACGTCGATACCCCGGTCCTCGGCGATCTGCGGGGCGTTGACGGCGTTGACCTGGAGATCCGACGGGGCGAACACCCCTTTCAGTGCGCTGGCGGTGACGTACTCCACGTCTTCCTCGGCGATGTCGCCAGCGTAGGTGACCTGCACTTCGGACATGTGACCGCCGAACAACTGCACGGCGATGCGACCGGCAGTATCGGCGAGGTCGAGGTACGGCCCGACCTGCTTGAACGTCGCCTCGTCCAGCGACGGCGCGTTCAGGGCGTTAGCGACGGGCTGGCCGTTGGCCGCGGCGATGATCTGGTCGGCCGTGGAGGTGGCCACGTTCTCCTGTGCCGCTTCCGTCGACGCGCCCAAGTGGGGCGTGACGATGATGTCCTCGACGTCCAGCAGCGGGCTGTCGTCCGGCAGCGGTTCCTCGCCGAACACGTCGAGCGCTGCGCCCTTCAGGACGCCGTCCTCGACGGCTTCGGCCAGGGCCGGCTCGTCGATGATGCCGCCGCGGGCACAGTTGACGACGTAGCCGCCTTCGAGTTCGGCGAGCTCTTCCTCGCCGATCATGTTCTCCGTCTCGGGGGTCAGCGGCGTGTGGATGGTGATGAAATCGGACTTGGCGAGACAGTCGTCGAGCTCGTCGACGAGTTCCGCTCCGAACTGGTCAGCGCGCTCCTGGCTGATGTACGGGTCGAACGTGACGATGTCCATGCCCAGGCTGCCGAGTCGCTTGGCGACCTGCTGGCCGACGCGGCCGAAGCCGACGACGCCGAGCGTCTTGTTGTTGACTTCCGTGCCGAGGAACTCGCCTTTGGCCCACTCGCCGCTTTTCAGGCGGTCGTGGGCCTGTGGAATGGAGCGAGCCGTGGCAAACGCCATCGCGACGGAGTGTTCTGCGGCGGCGCGGACGTTGCCCTCGGGGGCGTTGGCGACGATGACGCCGTGGTCCGTGGCGGCGTCGATGTCGATGTTGTCCACGCCGATGCCGGCCCGGCCGACGATGATGAGGTCGGGCGCGGCCGCAAACACTTCCTCGGTGACTTCGGTGCCCGAGCGGACGATGAGCGCGTTCGCGTCGGCCACCGCGTCGAGGAGCGCGTCGCCCTCGACCTCGTAGGCTGTTTCGACATCGTGGCCTGCCTCACGGAGCCGCGTGAGACCGGCATCAGCGATAGGATCCGTGACGAGTACCTTCATACCGAATCGAACTTACTGGGGCGGCATAACGCTTGTTTTCTCCGTCCGAACGACTGCGTGCGGACACTCGGGACGGAGCGCCCGCGCCGCTGATAGGGTATCCTGCTTGGTGGGACCGTCAGCGAAAATCGAACCGACAGACAGCGGCCTATCGCCAGGCCGGGAGCGAGGCAGCGTCCGCGAGCGGGGTTGTGAGATAGGCGTCGTCTCGGGTCACGTCAGCGACGATAAACTGATCCGTTGGACCCTCTTCGACGGATGCCATGATGTCTCCGTCCGCGACCATCTCAACCGGAGCGACAGTATCCGACTCCATGCATGATAATATGTAACAACCATATAAAAACTTAGCGAAACCCATAGAGGGCAGGAGTATGATCCAGAGCCAACTGTCTGACAATAGTTCGTATCCTGTCAGTACTGGGACGAGATGGTTCGTGACCCAATACGGATAGGACCTTATATCTCAACCATTAGAGTCTGTCTCCGCAGTTCTATTCATACCCAGATTCAGAATACCAATATGACAGAAGACGTAGTTGTTTCCGGGGCGGTGCAGTCCCTGGGTTTCCGAGATGGCGTCTGCGCGGTCGCCGGCGATAGCCGATGGCCGCCCGGCGTGCTACCCGGATGCCGAAAACGGACGGATGTTAAGGACTTAGTAGATGCGGGAAGGAAGTTCTGGCAGTATGAACGTCGCAGACGCTATGACGCCACGCTCGGAGGTCGTCACGGTCACCATTCCTGGGACCCGTGATGACGCACTGGAGTACCTCCAGGAGCAGGCCTTCTCGTCGGTCCCGGTCATCAAGGAGACCGACGAGGGCGAGGAGTTCAGAGGGATTATTTCACGCGATGCGCTCATCGAGAGCCCCGACGAAGACCAGCTAGCCCTGCTCGTCGAGGAAGTCCCGGCGATCAGCGAGGACACGTCTATCGAAGCCGCCGCGCAGGTGATGGTCGAGGACGGCGAGCGACGCCTCCCCATCGTCGACGGCCAGCTCAAAGGGATCATCACAGTGACCGACGTGATTCGGTCCATCGCCAACGGCGACGTCGACGGCGACAAGATCGTCGGTGATCTCGCCAACCGCGACATCAACTGCGTGTACGAAGGCACGCCGCTGACCGTCGCCGAACGGGAGCTTTCCCACGCGAACGTCCCATACGGCGTCGTGCTCGGCGACGACGGCGACATGTCGGGGATGCTCACCGAGGTCGACATCATCGCGGTCGCCCGCGTCGTCGAGGGCGAGGACGACACCGGCGACTCCATCGCCAATCAGGACGACGACTGGGCCTGGGAGGGCATCAAAGCCGTCGGCGGTCGGTACATGCCCACCCGCAACGTCGAGCTCCCTGCCGAGCCCGTCCGCGAGTTCATGACCGCCGAGGTCGTGACGGTGAACAAGCGCCGCACCGCCGAGGAGGCGGCCCAGCTGATGATCGAGCACGACATCGAACAGATCCCGCTGCTGTCGGGCGACGAACTCACCGGCATCGTCCGGGACATCGACCTGCTGCGAGGCCTATGAGCGAAGGCGAACGCCTCACCGAGCTGGCCAAGCGTCGCGGCTTCTACTTCCCCTCGTCGAGTGCCTACGGCGGCGCGGCGGGCTTTTGGACCTACGGGCCACAGGGCGCTGCGCTGAAATCGAACATCGAAGACGCCTGGCGGGACCGCTACGTCGTCAAGGAAGGCCATCAAGAGATCTCAGCACCCGACGTGATGCCCGAGCCCGTCTTCGAGGCCTCGGGACACCTCGACGGCTTCGACGACATGATCGTCGAGTGCGGCGAGTGTGGCGCGACCCACCGCGCCGACCACCTCGTCGAGGACAACACGGACATCGAGGAGGCCGAATCCCTCCCCAACGAGGAAGTGATGGACCTCATCGCCGAGCACGGCATCGAATGTCCCTCCTGTCACACGTCCCTGGCCGACCAGCCGGTCGACAACTTCAACCTGATGTTCGAGACCAACATCGGTCCGGGGTCGTCGTCGCCGGGCTATCTCCGGCCGGAGACCGCACAGGGCATCTTCGTGGAGTTCCCGCAGCTCTCGGAGTACGCCCGGAATCAGCTCCCCTTCGGCGTCGCACAAATTGGGAAGGCCTACCGGAACGAGATTTCCCCGCGGAAGTCGCTTGTCCGCGTCCGGGAGTTCACCCAGGCCGAACTGGAGCACTTCGTCGACCCCGAGGAAGACGATCCGCCGCTGGCCGAGGTCGAGGACGTGGTGCTGCCGCTGTACTCCGCCGCAGCACAGGAGAGCGAGGACGGCGGCCAGCGCGAACTCACGGTCCGCGAGGCCGTCGACGAGGGCGTCGTCGAGAGCGAGTGGGTCGCCTACTATCTGGGCGTCTCCAGAGAGTGGTACGAGCGCGTTGGCGTCGACATGGACCGCTTTCGCTACCGTCAGCACCTCGCCGGCGAGCGCGCCCACTACGCCTCCGACTGCTGGGACGCCGAGAGCGAGGTCGACGGCGACTGGATCGAGATCACGGGCTTCGCCTACCGGGGCGACTACGACCTCTCGAAACACGCCGAGCACTCCGGCGAGGACTACACAGTGTTCAAGCAGTACGACGAGCCGATTACCGTCGAGCGCGCGACCGTCGATCCCGACATGAGCTACCTCGGGCCGGAGTTCGGCGGGGACGCCGGCGCGGTCGCCGACGCACTCGAAGCGCTGGCCGAGCGGAATCCTGACGCCTTCGATGACGACGAGGTCACCGTCGAGGTCGACGGCGAGTCCCACACCGTCCCCGTCGAACAGACGAACTTCAGCGTCGACGAGGTCACCGAGAACGGCGAGCACATCCGCCCACACGTCGTCGAACCCTCCTTCGGCGTGGGCCGGATCATCTACACCGTGCTCGCACACGCATACGAGACCGACGAGGTCGACGGCGAGGAGCGGACCTACCTCGACCTCCCGCCGGAGCAGGCCCCGACCACGGTCGGCGTCTTCCCCCTGATGGACAAGGACGGGATGGCTGACCTCGCCACCGATATCGCCGAGGACCTCCGGGCCGCCGGTCTCTCGGTCACCTACGACGACTCCGGTGCCATCGGCCGGCGCTACCGCCGGCAGGACGAGGTCGGCACGCCCTACTGCGTCACCGTGGATTATGAGAGTCTGGAAGACAGCGAGGTCACGGTGCGCGAACGAGACACGACCGAGCAGAAACGCCTCCCCATCGACGGGCTCGCCGACCGGCTCGAACGGCTCGCAACCGGCGATCTGACCTTCGACGACCTGTAGATGGCCGACGAGGTATCCCGGCGGCTCGTCCACGTCACCGGTGCGGCGGTCCCGCTCGCACACCTGCTCCGGCCGGACCTGATTACATGGCGCGTCGTCCAGGGATTCCTGGCTGTGGCGCTGGTCGTGGTGCTGATTCTCGAAGCGGTGCGGCTGACCACCGGACTGGACTGGGTGGTGTACGACCGGCTCACCCGGGAGTACGAGCAGGACAACCCCGCCGGCTACGCGCTGTACATCGTCGGGATCGCCATCGTCGCCTTCGCCGTCGAACTCCCGAGTATGACCGAGACGGTCGCCGTCCCGGCGATGTTGATGCTCGCTATCGGCGACCCCATCAGCGGCCTGCTGGGCTCGGCTGATGCCAGCAACGTCAAACAGGCCTGGGTCCTGCTGGTGATGTTCGGCGTCTGTACGCTACTCGCCGCGCCGTTCGTTCCCCCCGCCGCCGCAGTGCTTGGCGGTATCGCTGCGACGTTCGCCGACGGCGTCAAGCCGCGTATCGCCGGCTACGTCATCGACGACAACTTCTCGATTCCGGTGCTCGGGGCGCTGGCGATGTGGGTCGGCGTCCAGTACCTGCCCGGCTTCGGCCTCTAAGGCCGTCCGTTCACTTTCACCGCGGTATCTGAACCCTTAACCACCGGCGGGACGAACGCGTGGGTAATGGCGACCACCGACGCCGGTGGCGAGCACGTCGAGCGCCCGCTGGTGACGCCGGAGTTCCTGGAGAACCGCCGCTACCAGACCGAACTGGCGGAAACGGCGAGCGGAGACCACACGCTCGTCTGTCTCCCGACCGGGCTGGGCAAGACGACCGTCTCGCTACTGGTGACCGCCGAACGGCTGCACGCCGTCGGCGGGAAAGCGCTCATGCTGGCCCCGACGAAGCCGCTGGTCCAGCAACACGCCGAGTTCTACCGTGAAGCCCTAGATATCGACGACGAAGATGTGGTCGTGTTCACCGGCGAGGTCCGACCCGACGACCGGGCCGCCCTCTGGGAGGACGCCCGCATCGTCATCGCGACGCCGCAGGTCGTCGAGAACGACCTCGTGGGCAACCGCATCTCCCTTGCCGACGTGACCCACTGCACCTTCGACGAGTGCCACCGGGCGACCGGCGACTACGCCTACAACTACATCGCCGACCGCTACCACGCCGACGCCGAGAACCCGCTGGTGACGGGGATGAGCGCCTCCCCCGGCGACGACGAGGAGGCAATACTCGAAGTGTGCGAGAACCTCGGGCTGAACGAGGTCGCGGTGATGACCGAAAACGACGCCGACGTGGCCGAGTACACCCACGACACCAGCGTCGACTGGAACCGCATCGAACTGCCCGATATCGTCGTCGAGATCCGTGACGCAATCAATGAGGTCATCGAGGACCGGCTGGACCAGCTGCGGGAACTCGGCGTCACGAACAAGTCTTCGGCGGACATCTCCGAGCGCGAAATCCAGCAGATTCAGGGCCAGCTTCGGGACCTGATGAACAACGACCAGAGCGAGGGCTACCAGGGGATGAGCTTTCTCGCGGAGGTCCGCAAGCTCCGGACTGCCGTCACGTACGTCGAAACGCAGAGCGTCGAGTCCCTGCGGCGGTACTTCGAGCGGCTGAAGGAGGCCGCCCGCTCCTCGGGCGCGTCGAAGGCCGACCAGCGCCTCGTCAGCGAGCCGAAAGTACGGGAGGCGATGCGGAAGGCCAGCGACTACGACGACCTGCACCCGAAGTTCCGCCAGACGCGAATGCTGCTCGCCGAGACGCTGGGCATCGAGAACGGCGAGCGCGTCATCGTCTTCACCGAGTCCCGCGACACCGCCGAAACGCTCGTCGACTTCCTCTCGGACCACTTCACGACCCAGAAGTTCGTCGGCCAGAGCGACACCGACGGCAGCGAGGGGATGACACAGAGCCAGCAACAGGAGACGCTGGACCGGTTCCGCAACGGCGAGTTCGAAGTGCTCGTCTCGACGTCCGTCGCCGAGGAAGGGCTGGACGTGCCCGAAGTCGACCTGGTGTTGTTCTACGAACCGGTGCCGACCGCGATTCGAGCCATCCAGCGGAAGGGCCGGACCGGCCGACAGGCCGAGGGCCGCGTCGTCGTCCTGCTGGCCGAGGACACCCGCGACGAGGCGTACTTCTGGAAGGCCCGCAACGACCAGAAGCGGATGAAACGCGAGCTGAACGAACTCAAAAGCGTCGCCGGCGAACTGGAGGCCCGCCTCGACCAGACCGGGCTCGACGAGTACGAGGACGGCGAAGGGACCGCTTCGGGTGGAACCAGCGAGGATGAAACCGCCACACAGAGCGGGGATTCCACTCGAAACGAGAGGGGTAGCGGAGCTAACAAGTCAGTCGAGGATGACGATGGCAGTGACGGTCAGGCCGGACTGGACGCCTTCGCAGACGACCCGTCGGAAGCGGCCGAAGTCAACGAGGGCGTGACGGAGACTGACGAGGAAACCACCGGAACGACAGGTGGCGAAGGGAACGCCGGAACAGGGGACGACGAGGGAACGGTCGCCAGCGCCGGACGCGACGACGAGGACGACCCCGTCGAAATCGTCGCCGACCAGCGGGAACTCGACTCGAACATCGCCCGGGACCTCTCGACGCGGGACGGTATCGAGACCCGACTCGAAACGCTGGCCGTCGGCGACTACGTCCTCTCGGACCGCGTGGTCGTCGAGCGCAAGACCGTCGCTGACTTCATGGACACGCTGACCGGCGGCGACCGGTCGATGTTCGAGCAGGTCGGGGACGCCACGCGCAACTACGGTCGGCCCGTCGTCGTCATCGAGGGCGAGGACCTCTTCGGTGCGCGGAACGTCCATCACAAGGCGATCCAGGGCGCGCTCGCGTCGCTCGCGGTCGATTTCGGCGCGAGCGTGCTGCGGACCAGCGACGAGGACGAGACCGCCGACCTGCTGGAAGTCATCGCCGGGCGGGAGCAGGAGGTGGCCGACCGCGAGGTGAGCGTCCACGGCGAGAAACAGTCGAAGACGCTCCCGGAGCAACAGGAGTACGTCGTCGCTTCAATCGCCGAAGTCGGGCCGGTGACCGCGCGCACGCTGCTGGAAGCCTTCGGTAGCGTCGAGGCGGTGATGACCGCCGACAAAGACGACCTGCTGGAGGTGTCCGGCATCGGCGACGTGACCGCCGACCGGATTCGAGAAGTCATCGCCAGCGACTACGACCCGTAGCTCCGCTCAGAACCGCGTCGCGTCCAGCGCTTCCGCCGCTTCTCTCGCTGCCTGCAGATGCTCGCGAGCCTCGCGTGGGTTCTCGGTCGCCGCGGCGCGCTCGGCGAAGCGGTGAACTGTCTCGGCCAGGAGCGCAGACGCCGCATCGAGATTTGCCGCAACGTCACCGGCCCCACCTTCGGATGGCGCGGGCTGTCGAGCGGAAGCGGGGGGGTCCTGTGAACTGTTCCCGGGCTGCCGCTCGGATTCAGTGGTCCGGTCAGCGGGGTTCGGAGCGCCGGTTCGGGCGTTCTGGGCGGGTGAATCGGGCTGGCTCCGGGGTTGTGTGGTCCTATCGCCCCCCGCTTCGGGTGGAGAATGCGATGCGTTCGTCGACGAGTCCGACTGGGATGGTTCCTGAGGTGCGGAGGGAGCAGCGTCCGGTGTGGTCTGCCCGTCCGCCGCTCCGGCTTCGGCTGCAGTCTGGTCCGGCTCGTTGCTGTCGTCGCCGAACTGGACGCGGGCCTCGTCGCTGGGGGCGGCCATCTCGATGTTGTCCCCGTCGCCCGTACTGTCCGCCGTCTCCTCGTCGCCGTCGTCCGTCTCCGCCCCGTCGGCCTGCGCGTCGCGAGCGACCGGCTTCTGACAGGTCGGGCAGAACTCCTGGCCGTCGTAGCGGAAGATGGGGTCGCCACACTCGCTGCAGTGGGCGTTCGTCATCGTCGCGCCCTTCAACAGGAGTTCGCTCATCTGCTCGGTCGCCGCCCGGTTGTCCTCCTCCTGCTCGAATTTCTCGCGGAGTTTCTCGCGTTCGGCTTCCTTGTCGAAGTCGCTCATACGTGTCACAACGCCACGGGGCTGAAAACAGTTTACGGGTGCGAGACGTCGGTACTGGCTGAACGCTGTGCGGCGGAATCGGGGTTTCGACACGTTTAACGTTCGCGCCCGAGCCTTTCCGAATGGTATGACAAAGGTAAGCGTAGTCGGCGCAGCCGGCACAGTCGGCGCAGCCGCAGGGTACAACATCGCGCTCCGTGACATCGCTGACGAAGTCGTTTTCGTCGACATCCCGGACAAGGAAGACGACACGGTCGGGCAGGCCGCCGACACGAACCACGGCATCGCCTACGATTCGAACACGCGTGTCCGCCAGGGCGGCTACGAGGACACCGCCGGCTCGGACGTCGTGGTCATCACGGCCGGGATTCCCCGCCAGCCCGGCCAGACCCGTATCGACCTCGCCGGCGACAACGCGCCGATCATGGAGGACATCCAGTCCTCGCTGGACGAGCACAACGACGACTACGTCTCGCTGACTACCTCGAACCCCGTCGACCTGCTCAACCGCCACCTCTACGAGGCCGGCGACCGCTCGCGCGAGCAGGTCATCGGCTTCGGCGGCCGCCTGGACTCCGCGCGGTTCCGCTACGTGCTGAGCGAGGAGTTCGACGCGCCAGTTCAGAACGTCGAAGGGACAATCCTCGGGGAACACGGCGACGCACAGGTCCCCGTGTTCTCGAAGGTCCGCGTCGACGGCACCGACCCCGAGTTCAGCGACGACGAGAAAGAGCAACTGCTCGGCGACCTGCAGGAATCGGCGATGGATGTCATCGAGCGCAAGGGCGCGACCGAGTGGGGGCCGGCACGCGGCGTCGCGCACATGGTCGAAGCCATCCTCCACGACACCGGCGAAGTGCTACCGGCGTCGGTCAAGCTCGAAGGCGAGTTCGGGCACGAGGACACCGCCTTCGGTGTCCCGGTCCGTCTCGGGAGCAACGGCGTCGAAGAGATCGTCGAGTGGGATCTCGACGACTACGAGCAGGACCTGATGGCCGACGCTGCCGAGAAGCTCTCGGACCAGTACGACAAAATCTCGTAACCCGGCATCGCTCGCAACCGTCGGATTTCGGGACGGCATCCGTCCCGAGCTGTATTTTTCGCCTCGCCAGCGGTGTGAGAGACGTGGCTGTAACTGTGAGTGGCGCTCCCTGACGAACCGTGATCGTTACGGGAAAACGAGGAGAAAGCCTCGCCGTTCACGGCGGGCATGAATCCGACAAATTGGCGTCATGCTACACCCGTAGCTACGGCTGGATATTCCACTATTAGACATCACCCGAACAATTATATAAGTAATAATACTATGCTTACGTGTGTCGAATCAGGTCGTCACTCGGACACTGAAAGCGAGTGTCACTAATCACTCGCAAGTCTCTGACGACCTTGATTCGCATGGCTTCGCCGCCAGCAAACTCTGGAACATCGGGCGATGGACAATCTCTCGTGTTTGGGACGCTATCGACCATATCCCAAGCGCCGACGAACTCTGCTCGCACCTCAAAAATCACGAACGCTACGCGGACCTACATTCTCAGTCCAGTCAACGAGTTCTCCAAGAACTTGGTGAGGCGTTCGTCTCGTGGTACGAGCAGGACGATCCTGACGCGAATCCGCCCGGTTATCGCAAACACGGCGACGAACACCCGCGTTCAACCGTGACGTGGAAAAATAAGGGCTTCAAACTGGATACCGAGTACAACCGCGTTCGTCTCTCAAAGGGCACGAATATGAAGGAGTCTCGGTACGCCGCAGACTACATCCTCTGTGAATACACGATCCAAGCAGACGACCAGACGCTTTCCGATGTTGAAACCGTCCAGACGGTGCGTTCTGTCTGGACTGGCAACCAGTGGGAACTGCATTTCGTCTGCGAAATGCAGATTGAAACGTCGGAGAGTCCCGGCGAGAAGACGGCTGGTGTTGATCTTGGTATCTGCAACACGGCGGCTGTCTCTATCGGTGACGAGACGCTATTGTATCCGGGCAACGCCCTGAAAGAAGATACTCACTACTTCCGTCATGAAGAATACAACACAGAGGGTGAAAACGGCCCGAGCAATGAGGCACAGCGACTTCGACAAAAGAAGTCCCGGCGGCAAGACCATTTCTTGCACGCACTATCGAAAGATATTGTGGAGCAATGCGCCACTCGCAATGTCGGGACGATAGCAATAGGTCATCCGAAAAAGATTCGTGACGACTCTGATTGGGGACGCCACGGGAACAAGCGGCTGCACGATTGGGCGTTTGAAACGCTGTTGAGCCACATTGAATACAAAGCCGAAGAACGCGGCATCAGTATAGAGCGCGTTCCCGAAGGCGGATTAAAAACCTCGAAAACATGCTGTGAGTGTGGCACAGAAGCGGATTCTAACCGTGTTGAGCGCGGGTTGTATGTGTGTTCAGAGTGTGATTTGGTTGCGAACAGTGATCTGAATGCGGCGGAGAATATGCGAGCGACGGTAACTCCGAGTCCGTCACAGGATAGGAGTAACGGCTGTTTGGCACAGCCATCGGTGCGCCTGTTCGATAAATCAACGGGCAGATTACGCCCACAAGAACAGGTTGTCCCGTAGACCACAATATCCCAACGGCAGTCGGGAATCTTCGCCCTTCAGGGCGGAGAGGATGTCAAGCGGGTTCGTCCTGGTCCTCAAGCAAGTCGCTGTCGCGCCCGTCGTCGTCGAGATCAGCACCGAGGAGTGACGCCCACTCTTCGAGGTGTGAATCCGATGTCGAGAGTTCTCGGTGGCTCATGGCGTTATCCGAAGCATCCACGGCATATTATATAATGGTTGTGCCCGCGTTGATACTCAATGGAGTGTGCAGCCGTTCTACGGCGTAATTCGGGCTAACGAATGGGTGAAAGCGGCGATAAGACCGTGTCGGTCACTCGGAACGGATGGTTTCGGGGACCTGAATCGAGTAGTGCCCGTCTTCCTGCAGCGCGATGATGTATTCCTCGCGGTCGTACAGTTCCATCAGGTTCAGTTCGTACTGGCCGGGTTCCAGTACCTTGATCGACTCGAACTGGTCGTTGAGTTCCGCGCGCAGTTCCTCTAGGTCGGGCCGGTCTTCCTGCTCTGGTTCCGCCGGTGGGTCAGGGTCCGCACCGACAGGGCGGAACTGGTGTTCTGCTTCGGACGCCGACGGTGCGTCGGACGGAAGTTCGTCCGGTTCGACGATATCGCCGCGGGCACTAGCCTGGGCTGAATCCTCGGTCGCAGACGTGCGGTCGGGTTCGGTCGACGGCGAGCCGGACGTGTGGGATGGGTCACTCGGCTGTGAGTCAGCCGACCGGTCGGCGTCGAGATGGGACTGTTCGGCGGGACGGTCGCCGTCCGGAGCGGAGCCACTGACGAAGTCACGTACCGAGGCGGCGGTCTTGCCGACGGTACGGGCGACAGTGCTGTCAGGTCCCGGTGGTTCCGGTGGCTCCGCGTCCGGCGTCTCGGAGATGTCGGCCCCCTCGGGCTGATACTGGAACTTGTTCCCGCCGCAGTTGGGACAGCCCGAGAGCATCTCCTTCGACCCGTCGTCGAAGCCACGGCCACAGTCCGTACACTGGTGGGGCATTATTTCCGGGAGACGAGGGCGCTGATGAGCGTTTCGTCCTTGTGGAGCGTCTCTATCTGGTTCGCCGGCCCGATGACTGTCAGCTTCTGGGTCGACTGTTTGCCCATCAGCCGGTCGAGGATGCTGGCGTCGGCGGCCTCGGACTTGGGGTAGGTCTCGATTTCGATGCCGTTGAACTCGTCGGGGCTGATCTCCGTCATCGTGACTTCGATCAGGCGGGACTCCTCGTCCGGGGAGAGTCCCTCTTCGAGGATGACGATGTTGCCGTCACGAACCCCGTCGAGTATCATCCGAATCTTCTCCATCGAGGCCAGTCCGGCCATGCGTTCGCCGCTGATGAGGTCGATCTGGACGCCGTCGTCTGGGTCTTTGACTTCTGCCATTATATCACCCGAAGTACTCCGCGATTTTGTCGTAGACTTCGTCCATGTTGTCTCCCTCGAGCGCCGACAGCGGAATCGTCTCGTGCTGGGGGTAGGCGTTTCGGATGCGCTGGACGGAGGACTCCTCCAGATCGATCTTGTTTGCAAGAATCAACACCGGCAGGTCCTGGCTCTCGATGATGCCGATGAGCATGGTGTTGACCTGCGTGAACGGATCGGTCGCGGAGTCAAGCACGTAAATGACACCGTCGACGTCCTCGCGGAGCCAGTGCATCGCTTCGGCGACGCCCTCGGTCGCTTCGCGGGAGCGACGGACGGCGTCGTCTTTCTCCATGTCGTGTTCGAGGAATTCGGTGTAATCGACCTTCGTCGTCACGCCGGGCGTGTCGACGATGTCGATTGTCACTTTCTTCCCGTCGCGTTCGATCTCGACGTTCTCCTTTCGGCGCGCACGGCGAGTCTCGTGTGGAACGTGACTCTCCGGACCGACGGCGTCGCCAGTCCAGTCCCGTGCGATGCGGTTCGCCAGCGTCGTCTTGCCGGCGTTCGGCGGGCCGTAGATACCGATCCGCTTCGGATCCTCTTCGGAGAACAGCGTCGATGCCGCGCGTGAGATGCTATCTTTGAGGTTTGTTAACAATCCCATCCTATCCTCCCGCCGCCCGGAGTCGTCCGGTATGGCGGCTCTGCCCGTAAAAGATAGGCGAATTCACTTAAGCCTACGTCAGACATTAGTCCTTTTTCTGACATGGGGAGGCATAGCACAGATCAGCGTGTGCGCGTTTCCGCGGATGCAATCGGGACGGGAACTGTTCGGGTGGAGTCCGGTCATCCGAAACCCAGCGATTCGGATTAGGGGTGGACCATCCTAGCCCCCCACCCCTTTGTTTCAGGTGGAACGACAGACATCCCTGGGGAGGGGGTGGAGAATTACCGATCAAATCGGGAGCGGACCAGCTGTTCAAATCGGCGCGACTCGCCATACCGCTAGTTAGAACGGCCTAGACACTAGAAAACTGTATACTACCCTCTACTAGGGATTTGTTTTATCTAGTGCGGCTTTGGTTTATGAGGCAGTGTATTAAATCTTTCCTCTTACTAGAGGACATTTTCGTCACCCTCACCCCCTCCCCCGGGCCTGTTTCCCGTTCCACCGGAAACGAAGGGGTGGGGGGGTTGGCCCGTTACGGTCGCTTTGTCCTACAGGTCCCGTCCTTCCGTGGTACCACCACTCGTGTTCACACAGCGTACCAGCTCCCGGAACCACTCCATGGCTCCCCTTCCCTTCCACTCATACCCCTGCCGTGCCATGCCCGTCTAACCCAGTGAAACTGAAGCTATAGTCCTCTTTACGACAACGGAACCCATGCGGGAGCACTCATAAATATGCCAACATATATGTTTCATGGGTGGTGTACCGAAATATTTAATATCGACTCACGGTACGGTTCATGTGGTTCAACTGGACGCACCGGAGAGCGCTGATGCTCACTAACGACGGTACTGACGCACTCCTCGCTCCCTCTGTTCCGGTGTCTCCAACTCTCTCCACACGAAACGAAGGGGACTCTCTCGACTATGACTGACGAAAGCGACAACTCGGCCCCGGCATCCGACCCGTCGACGACAGAGACGTCGAACGACGCCGACGGGTCCGACGAGCAACTCGATGTCGAAACGGACTCCGGGGCATCGACCGGGCCGTCCGATCTCGACGACGTTATTCTCGACAATCTCGATGCCGGATCCGACGATCCCTCAGACGAGGCGTCCCGCGGCCTGTTCGACGACCTTCTCGAAGGGGAACCCATTTTCGAGAACAAGGAGGTCCTCCGCCCCTCCTACACGCCGCACAAACTCCCCCACCGCGAGGAGCAGATCAACAACATGGCGACGATTCTCGTCACCGCCTTGCGCGGCGATACGCCGTCGAACATCCTCATCTATGGCAAGACTGGAACGGGGAAAACCGCGTCCGCGAAGTTCGTCAGCGAGGAACTCGAAACGACCTCACAGAAGTACGAGGTTCCCTGTGAAGTGGAGTACATCAACTGCGAGGTGACCGACACCCAGTACCGCGTGCTGGCCCAGCTCGCGAACAAGTTCATCGACAAGAACGCCCAGCTCATCGACGACCGCATCGCCGAACTCGAAGATCTCCGATCGCGTGCACGCGAGAACGCGGCTGCACTCGAAGAGACGGCGTTCGATTCCCTCGACGACATCGAAACCGAAATCGAATCGCTGGAAGCCGACAAGGCGGAGTTCGAGGAAGTCCCGATGACGGGGTGGCCGACGGACCGGGTGTACAGCTCATTTTTCGATGCCGTCGACTACCACGAGCGCGTGGTCGTCATCATGCTCGACGAGATCGACAAGCTCGTCGAGAAAAGCGGCGACGACACGCTGTACAACCTCTCCCGGATGAACTCCGAACTGGAGAACTCCCGCGTCTCGATTATGGGCATCTCGAACGACCTGAAATTCACCGACTTCCTCGATCCACGGGTCAAGTCCAGCCTTGGTGAAGAGGAAATCGTCTTCCCCCCCTACGACGCGAATCAGCTTCGGGACATCCTCCAGGCACGCTCGGACGTGGCGTTCAAAGGCGACGCGCTCACTGAGGACGTCATCCCGCTGTGTGCGGCCTTCGCCGCACAGGAACACGGGGACGCACGCCGGGCGCTCGACCTCCTCCGGACGGCCGGCGAACTCGCCGAGCGTGACCAGACGGACAACGTCCTCGAAGACCACGTCCGGCAGGCTCAGGAGAAGATCGAACTCGACCGCGTCGTCGAGGTCGTCCGGACGCTCCCCACGCAGTCGAAGATTGTCCTCTTTGCCATCATCTTGCTGGAAAAGAACGGCGTCCACAACATCAACACCGGCGAGGTGTTCAACATCTACAAGAACCTCTGTGAGGAGATCGACGCCGACATCCTGACACAGCGCCGCGTCACAGACCTCATCTCGGAGCTGGACATGCTCGGCATCGTCAACGCCGTCGTCGTCTCGAAGGGCCGCTACGGGCGCACGAAAGAGATCTCCCTCTCGGTTCCAACCGAAGAGACGGAGGCGGTGCTCCTGTCGGATTCGAGACTCGGCGATATCGACGACGTCCAGCCGTTCGTCCAGGCCCGGTTCGACAACTGACCTGCGAACTGTATTCGCGCTCGACAGCTCGGCCGTTCCAGGTGAAAAAATCCCCTTCGAGTGATACGGCTACCCGGCCGCGGTGCCGTTCACCGCTGTGGGTCCCGTCTCGTCCGTCACCGTTGACCCCGCCTCGTCCGTTACTACACCAGTCGCTCCGGCCTTGTTCCACTGGAGTCGGACCTGTCCCAGCAACGGGACCCGTATCTCTGCCGTACCGACGACCCACCCGGGTTTGACCGGTTCGCTGATGGGGGGAGAGCCGACCTGATCGTATCGGCCGTTTTTGTCGCCCTTGGTGATGAAGCCGGCGTGGTCGGCCGGACAGGAGCTGAGGTCGTCGCAACTGTCCGCACTGCCGATGTAGTCCTTGTTCGCGCGGTCGTACCAGTTCTCGTCCTCCTCGACCCACAGCATCGCTCGGTGGATGATCGGAGTCTGCCGACTGTTGCCGTCGGGCTCGTATACGATAACGTCGCCCGGACGCTGGAACGTCCGATAGCTGTCGTCGTTCGCTGCGGTGACGACACCCCCGTGATCACCCGGGCCGGAGAACCGCTCCTCTTCCATCACGAACACGAGGTCGCCTTCCTTGATATGGGGGTCCATGCTCGGGCTTTCGATAGCGACGAGCGGGGGCCACACACCGCTGACGGCGAACAGCAACACCCCGACGAGCAGGACCGAGCCGGCGCTACTGACGATATCGGCCACGTACATCATCCCTCCCGGCCTCTCGGTTTCGTCTCCATCCGACGACCGACGGTCTGACCCGGCCATTCGTACCACGAAT
Source organism: Haloarcula sp. CBA1115 (assembly GCF_000827835.1). Classification (NCBI taxonomy): domain Archaea; kingdom Methanobacteriati; phylum Methanobacteriota; class Halobacteria; order Halobacteriales; family Haloarculaceae; genus Haloarcula; species Haloarcula sp. CBA1115. The sequence goes on from NZ_CP010529.1 coordinate 1,593,706, forward strand.
ACTCGGAGGCGGCCAATCAACTTTCTGTTGTTGGACCGAACGCTATCTTCCGATTTGCTCAGGCTGCCGCTGGTGCTGTAGCTCCTCCGACCGGTATCGACACCGACGTGTGCCATAGCTGAGACGGTTGGACTCGGACGTATCCGAGACGAGGGATTCGGAAGGTCCCGGTTCCAATGACCCACTCCGGGCGGACAACGGTGCTTGCCCGGTGACCTGATCGTATCTAGTGTTGGTTACTTTGTTGTCACCTTTCGTAATAAACCCAGCATGCGGCGCCGGACAGTTCTGTAGTTCGTCGCAACTGTCCGCGCTCCCGACATACGTCTGGTTCGCGCGGTCGTACCAGTTCTCGCCGGCATCGACCCACAGCATCGACCGGTGGATGATCGGCGTTCGCTGCTCGTTACCGTTGGGTTCGAAGACGATGACGTCCCCGGGCTGCTGAAAGGTCCGATAGCCGGTCTCTGTCCCGGCCGCTGCCGTTACAACGCCGTGACGGGCCGCCTGTCCCGAGAAGCGCTCCGCGTCCATGACGAACACCATATCGCCGGTGTCGATGTGTGGCTCCATGCTCCCGCTTTCGATGGCGACCAGTGGCGGCCACACCCCGCTGACAGCAAACAGGAACGCGCCGACGAGCACCACTGCCCCGACGCTCGTACCGATGTCACGGACGTATAGCGCGAGACGAAACGCAGGGCTGGCCTCCACAGACTCCTCTGTCCCGTCTGGAGGCGTGCTACTGGTCGGTTCGTCCCGGCCCATCCTATCTCGGATTGCCGACAGCGGGGTATCAATCTTGTGACGGCCGTTGGTTCGCTATCCTTTTGACCGCAGACACTGAGTGTGGAACGTGCCTCTGGAGACGCCGGCACGAATCGTCAGCGAACTCGCGAGCCGCGGCTACAACGCGGAGCGCGAGGCAGTGACTCGGATCGCCGACACATCGGACCCATCGGCGACGCTGGAACGTGCACTCGAAACCCTCCCCGACGACGCGCTGAAGCTGACAACAGACCACGTCGACTCCGTGATTGAAGCGACAGAAGCCACCGGGGGATCGCCGAATACCGAACCAAACCCCGGAAACGAAACTACCGGCACTCCACCCAATTCACACCCCTCCGTTTCGACTGGAACAGGTGCAGCCACGTCGACCGAACCGGGTGGGTCCGTTCCACCTGAAACGGGGGGGTCACGGGACGTGGACACATCCCTCCGGGCAATCGAAGTCGCGAACGACATGACCGGCCAGTCTACCGGGACCGGCGAGTACTCGGACTTCGTCTCGGTGTTCCGGGACCGCTACGAGAAACTAGCGAGCAAACTGCGCGGCAGAGTGAACCACCGACCGACTGACGCCATCGAGAACATGGGTGGCGGCAGCGACGCTGCGCTGATCGGGATGGTCTCGGACATCCGCTCGACCGCTAGCGGGCACTGGCTGGTCGAACTGGAAGACACGAACGGGACCTTCCCCTGCCTCGTGATGAAAGACCGCCCTATCGCCGACCTCGTGCAGCAGTTACTCATGGACGAGGTCATCGCCGTCGAGGGGACGCTGGCCGACGACGCCGGCATTCTGTTCGTGGACTCGCTGTACTTCCCGGACGTGCCCCGAACGCACAGCCCTTCGACCGCCGACCGGCACGTTCAGGCGGCGCTCATCTCCGACGTCCACGTCGGGAGCCAGGAGTTCATGGAGGACGCCTGGCACCGCTTCACCGACTGGCTCCACACCTCCGAAGCCGAGAACGTCGAGTATCTGCTCATCGCCGGCGACATGGTCGAGGGCGTCGGTATCTATCCAGAGCAGGACGAGGAACTGGACATCATCGACATCTACGACCAGTACCGCGCGTTCTCGGAGTACCTCAAGGAAGTCCCGGGTGACATGGAGATCCGGATGATTCCGGGCAACCACGACGCCGTTCGGCTGGCCGAGCCCCAGCCCGGCTTCGACGAGGAACTCCGAGATATCATGACCGCCCACGACGCCCAGGTCCACTCCAACCCCTCGCTGGTCACCGTCGAGGGCGTCACAGTGTTGATGTACCACGGCGTTTCGCTGGACGAGGTCATCGCCGAACTCCCCGACGAGGAAGCGAGCTACGAGGAGCCACACAAGGCGATGTATCAGCTCCTGAAAAAGCGCCACGTTGCGCCGCAGTACGGGGGCCACACCCGGCTTGCCCCCGAGGACCGCGACTATCTGGTCATGGAGGAGGTCCCGGACGTGTTCCACACCGGCCACGTCCACAAGCTCGGCTGGGGCGAGTATCACAACGTCGTTGCGCTGAACTCCGGGTGCTGGCAGGCCCAGACCGAGTTCCAGAAGAGCGTCAACATCGACCCCGACGCCGGCTACGCCCCGATTCTGGACCTGGATACGCTTGAGATGACGGTCCGGAAGTTCTCCTAACCCACCTTTTTCCACGGGGCCTCGCGCTCGCCTGCGGCGAGCGCTCAACCCCCGTACAAAAACGTGGGCGAAAAAGGCCGGTCGCTCACTGCGTTCGCGACCGGGGAAACCGGTCGCCAGGCGACCGGTATGCTAACCGCCCGGCACGACCGCAGGCCTGCCCTTCCCCGGGTCGCTTCGGGTGCGACAGTTGTCGCACCACTCGCTCCCGGCCGTCCGCCTGTTTGTACGTTGTCTCGACAGCACCGCCCAGATTGTACCCTGTCGACCCATGGCCGAACCTATTCGGCATTAGTGCGAAGAATCACCGGTATCTCGTAGCAGTGGCGGGGCTGACCGGTGTGGCTGTTATTAAGACCCGTCCGGTGGAAGCGGGGTGTATGAGTGACGACCAAGACCACGGATTCGAAACCGACGCGCTGCACGTCGGGCAGGAAGAGCCGGACGCCGAGACCCGCTCGCGCGCGCCACCGCTGTACCAGACAACATCCTACGTCTTCGAGGACGCCGAGGACGCCGCAAAGCAGTTCGCGCTGGAGAAGCCGGGCCACATCTACTCGCGGCTAATGAACCCCACCGTCGGCATGCTACAGGAACGGCTGGCGGCGCTGGAAGGCGGCGTCGGCGCGGTCGCCACCGCCTCCGGCATGGCGTCGCTGAATCTCGCCACCTTCCTGCTCGCAGACGTCGGCGACAACGTCGTCACGGCGTCGTCGCTGTACGGCGGGACCTACACCTACTACACCCACACGGCGCCCCGCAACGGCGTCGAAACCCGGTTCGTCGACACCCTCGACTACGACGCCTACGCCGAGGCCATCGACGAGAACACCGCCTACGTCCACTGTGAGACCATCGGCAACCCGTCGCTCGTCACGCCCGACTTCGAGCGCCTCGCCGAGATCGCCCACGACCACGGCGTCCCCTTCTTTGTCGACAACACCTTCGCGACGCCGTACCTCTGCAACCCAATCGAACACGGGGCCGACCTCGTCTGGAACTCCACGACGAAGTGGATTCACGGCCACGGCACCACCGTCGGCGGCGTTCTCGTCGACGGTGGCTCCTTCCCGTGGGAGGAACACGCCGATAAATACCCCGAAATCGCCGGCGACAACCCCGCGTACCACGGCGTCAACTTCCGGGAGCGGTTCGACGACGCGGCCTTCACCTACGCCGCCATCGCCCGCGGCCTCCGCGACCTGGGCTGCCAGCAGTCACCCTTCGACGCCTGGCAGACGATGCAGGGCCTGGAGACGCTGCCCGCGCGGATGGACCGCCACTGCGACAACGCCATGGGCGTCGCCGAGTTCCTCGCCGACCACCCCGAGGTCTCGTGGGTCACCTACCCCGGCCTCGAAGACCACGAAACGCACGACACCGCCAGCGAGTACCTCGACGGCGGCTACGGCGGCATGATAACGTTCGGCCTCGACGCGGGCTACGATGCCGCCCGAACGACCGTCGAATCGACGGAGATCGCCTCCCTGCTGGCAAACGTCGGCGATGCGAAGACGCTCATCATCCACCCTGCCTCGACCACCCACCAGCAGCTCACTGACGAGGAGAAGGCCGCCGCCGGCGTCACTGATGACATGGTCCGACTCTCCGTCGGCACCGAATCCGTCGAGGATATCAAAGCCGACCTCGACCAGGCTATCGGTCAGGCAACCAACTAACTGAAGATACAGTATTCTGGATCCAATATCTGGACATCCGTACCAAAGTGACGCAAGAATTCACCTGTTCACTAGGTTTATTACGGGAGAGGATAATGTATTCAATGAACCGTCGCCGGTAGCGAGCACGCGTCGGTTCACGCTCAACCATACTCTGTCATTGGTCCGACAACGAACGCTCGCGTCCGTGGGGAGCGTGCCTCTCCCTGCTTCAATCTCTCATCCGATACTGGTCAGCGGCGAGAACGGCTTCAATGCACAATCCGGAGCGCGAGCGCGGAAACTGCGCTACAGGACGTCTTCGGCTTCCAGCAGGTCGTACAGTTCGTCCATCGTCTCGACCGACGTGTCACACGACGGTGCGACGGCCGGTTTCGGGTCGAAGCCGATAGCCAGGTTCGCGACTTCGAGCATCGGCAGGTCGTTAGCTCCGTCCCCGACCGCGACGGTCGTGTCCCGGTCCTCGCCGGTGACAGCGGTCACAACCTCCATCGCATCGTCTTTGGTCCCGGAGATGAGCGGGCCGCGGACCTCACCGGTGAGTTCTCCGTCTGTCATAACCAGCCGATTGGCGACGATAGCGTCGACTTCGACCCCCTCCGTTTCGAGTGCAGCCTCGACGCCGCGCTCGAACCCGCCGGTGAGGATAGCGACGTAGACGCCGGCGTCCCGCAGAGCTTCGATGATCTCTGCCGCGCCGGGGCGCAGGGCGACCTCGTCGAAGGCGTCCTGTGCCTTCTCCTCGGAGAGGCCTTCGAGGAGCGCACACCGCTGGCGGAGACTTTCGGCGTACTCGATTTCGTTGTTCATCGCGCGCTCTGTGATGTCGGCCATGTCCTCGGCCGTCCCGTTCTGGCTTCCCAGCAGGACCGTCATCTCCGAATCGGAGAGCGTCCCGTCGAAGTCGAAAGCGACTAGCATTGCCCGCGAGTTTCGCGTGGAGGGTTTCAAAACATCCGGTTTCGGCTGGTCAGCCGACAACGCCGAGCGGGTCGTCGACGGGCCACAATAGGCTCTCCGTCTCGCCGCCCTTCTCTCACAGCCCCTTCAGATCCTGATTCGGGAGCGACAGCAGTCGTCGCGAATACGGGACATACTGACGCGAACCTGAATCAGCTGTTGCGCCCGGTTCGTAAAACGATGACTTCGCTGTGGCTACGCTGACTCAGAGAACGCTGCGGGCGAGACATCGCGGATGAAAACGATGCCATCCATCAGTTCACCGGGGGGTTCCGGAATCGCCATCGCACCTTTTTCGGGTGCCTTCGGGGCCGTCACCTGCATCTTCGATGTATTCGCGACCGAGCGGTCGATCGAGTCTCGCTCCCGTACGTCTTCGAAATCAAGGAAAAACTGTGGGTGTGACGCCTCCGCCAGCGTCGCTTCCAGCGTCTTGCCGACTGGGCCACCGAGGTCGAACGTCTCGAACTCGGTTCTCTCGTGGTTTGCCGGCACTGCGAACGAACCCGACCCGAACAGCAGCCCGAGCGAGTAGTAGTCCGAGCCAAACCGTTCAGTCAGGTGCTGCCCCATTCGCGCTCCGTCCTCCGACGCGTCCCCGACGTTTCTCATCGTGTGGTTGGCGTTCCCCATCACGATGGCGCGCTCCGAACCCGTCCACTCACGGAGCCACGCGACGTTGTCGGCCATCGCCGCGTCACGGATTGTTTTACCCTGTGTGTACTCCTCGGCGGCGAGTTTCTCCACGAACCGTACCCCTCGTTCGAGCGTCCAGACGTGGCGCTGCATAAGCCGGAACTCGGTCTCCGAACGCTGTTCCACGTAGCGACTCTCGTGGGTCCGCAGCCGCTCTTCGAGATCCTCGATCAGTGCCATCTGGGAATCGGTCGCGACCGTGGAGGGATCGGTCGCCTGAAACCGCGTCGTCAACGGTTCGAGCGAGTCCTCGATCTCCGCCAGATACTCCGAATCCACGCTATCGAGGTACGACCGGATGGCCCTCGCGTTGATGTGATAGAACTGGGCATCGTACCCCCGCACAACAGCCTGGTCCGCACTGGGTCGCCCGTCGTTGAACTCCCGTAGCCACTGGAACAGCCGGCGGATCTCGTCGGTCTGCCAGAAGTAGAATTCGAGTGACGACAGCGCCGCGTCGAGGTCACCCTCCCCGCCAGTAACGTACGCGTTCACGGAAGCGAAGTCCCCGAGCGTCCCTTCTATCGCCACCAGACGGTAGCCGTGGTCGCTGACCAGTCGCTGAACGAGTTGTCGAGGAATTGTTTTGAACTCCTTCACCCCGTGTGAACTCTCTCCGATCCCGACGATAGGCGTCTCAGCGAGTCGGGTGGCGATATCGTCGAGGCCACTGGACGGGGCTGTCGGCTCGAACGGAACTGCTTGGCTATCGATAGCCCTGACGAGGTCGTTTGTCTCTGTTGCTCCGTCACCGGTCGTATTCGCGCCTGTTGTGCTCCCATTAGCGGTCTCAGTCGTTGATTCGGCGGTGTCAATAGAACTCCCGGAACAGCCCGCTAGCGCACTGGCAGTGACTGCGCCGGCCACCGTGACGAACTCGCGACGTGAGATGTCTGTCGTTGGTTTCATCGCGCTCTCTCGGGATGGCCGGTTCAAAACACCGGAGAATAAAGCCACGAGTAGTTTTCCAAACCCTGCAAACGATCCGACGTATCGACAACTTTATGTTTAAAATGATGTCAAATCTAAAATTATCCCGTGATGAACACAGCGACTGGGGCAGACTCCTCTGTCTGAAGCCTGCTGGAGACGGACTCACGGGAAGCCGTCACAGAGCAGTTCTACGGCTTCGGGGGTGGTCCGTCGTAGGCGTCCATGTCCTGATAGAAGTTCAGCATCGCGAACTTGAGCTTCTCGGGGCCGATATCGACCATCTCGCGGCGTTCCTCCGGGGGGAAGGTTCCGCGAACGGCGTAGTCGTGCATCTCCATCTCGGCGGCTTCGGTGTAGCGCTTGTCCAGCAGGATGCGCGCGCCGAAGTCGTCCGGCGAGCGGACCACGCGACCGAGGGCCTGTCTGGTCTTGCGGACGGTCGGAATTTCGACGGCGTAGCGCCAGCCGGCATCGTCCTCGCCATCGCCGAAGGTCGTGTCGTAGGCGTCCTGCACGGCGTCCATGCGGTCGTCGAGATGGGGGTAGGGAACGCCGACGACCACGACCGTCCGGGCGTCGTCGCCGTCGTAGCTCACGCCCTCGCCGAGCGTCCCCCACAGCGAGGTGTAGAGGACGCCGTTGTCGCCGTCGGTAAAGGCCTCTCGGAGGTCACGCGCCTGCGTGCCCGGTTCGTCCAGGTACCGGGTCGCGCTCACGGCGGTCATGTCGTGGTAGCGCTCGGCCTCGCTGTAGGAGGGACAGAACACGAGTGTGTTGCCGGGCGTGAACCGGACAATGTCTTCGAGTGTGCGGGCGATGCGTTGCTGGGTCTGTGGGTCGTCCCGCTCGCTGGAAAACAGCGCGGGGCCGTCGATGGCGTAGGTTCGGCGGCGGTCCTCGGGGAACTGCGCGCCGTAGGCCATCGTCACCGGGTCGTCGACGCCGACGACGTTCTCGGTCACGTCGAAGGGGCGGAGCGTGGCACTCATCAGCACCGCCGCGTGCAGGTCCTCGAACAGGTCGCGGGTGACTTCTTCGGGGATGCAGGTGTACAGCTCCGCGCGGCCGTACACGTCGTCGGTCGACTCGTCGCGGCGGACGCTGACCACGGGGTACTGGCCGGTCTCGTCGGATTCGTCGAGCCAGTCGGCGATGAAGCCGGCGGCCTGCAGGGTCTGGCACTCCTTTCTGGTGTCCAGCTCACCTTCTTTGAATGCCTTCTGGTAGCGCGCGTCGAGGTCTCGACCGAGTTCCAGCGCGCGGTCCAGTTCCTCGTGGAAGCCGGGGCCGGTGTACCCCTGGAGGAAGGCAAGCGTCAGGTCGTCCTTCCGGTCGTCGTTGGCGATGGTGATGTCGTCCCAGTGCTCGTCGACGGCCGCGCGTGCGCCGAACTCGAAGGAGTCCTCGTAGGCCTCGACGAGCGCGTCCCGGAACGTTTCGATGACGTTGGCCGCGGCGTCCGTTCGGGCGTCCTCCTCGCTGTCGAGTTCTTCCAGCGCCTGGTCGAGCGTGTTCTCGGTGAGCGTCCGCCGGGCGTGGTCGCGGGCAGCCGACTCGACGTTGTGGGCCTCGTCGAAGACGGCGATAATGTCTTCGGGGTCGCGGCCGATCCAGTTGAAGAACTGCTCGCGGATGGTCGGGTCCAGCAGGTGGTGGTAGTTACAGACGACGAGGTCGACGCCGTCCATCCCCTCTTTCAGCAGTTCGTAGCCACACAGCCCCTGCTGGTGGGCGTACTCGTACACATCGTCGGGCGTCCGAACGTCGTCGAACAGCCACGCGTAGAACTCGCTGGTGTCGACAGTGAGGTTCCGGTAGTAGTGGTCGCAGGTCGACCGCTCGGTTTCGATCTCCTCGCGCTCGTCTTGCAGGTCCCGGAGCTCCTCGACGACGGCGTTGCGGGCCTCCATCGCCTCGCTGCTTCCCGCCTGGCCGTCCGAGAGGAGTTCCCCCTCGCGCTGTTCGAGCTCGGCGATGTCGCTCTCGACTTCGACCAGGTCACGGGTCGTGTCCCGCAGCGCCTGACACTCCTCGTAGTCCACGTCAATGTGACACATCGACCCTTTTCCTCGGAAGACGACCGCTCGCAGTCGCTCCTGGTCGGTAATCGCTCTGGCGTCCTCGACGAACTGGCGCATCTGCTGATGGACGTTCGTCGTGATGACGACGGTCTTGCCCGTCTCGCGGGCGTGTTCCAGCGCGGGGACCAGCGAGGCGAGCGTCTTGCCGGTCCCGCAGGCCCCTTCGAACAGCACATCCCGGCCCTCGTCGAGGGCGTCGTATATCGTTCCCATCGCCTCCTGCTGATGGTCGTACGGCTCCTCGAAGGGGAAAAACCGCATGTAGCCGTCGTCCGTCGTTGCCACGTACTCTCGATTGGCCGTTCACCGGCAAAAGGGTTCGGCCCCACAGCTACTTGCCGCGAGCGCCCTTCCTGAAACGTATGTGGCGTGTCACGCTCACTGTCGCCATCGCGCTTCTCGCGGGCTGTTCCGGCCTCTTTTCGGCCGGGTCGACAGCGGACGGCGGCGACCCGGTGACGCCAGCGCCCGTCCCCACTCCCTCGCCGGACGCGACAGTGACAGTCCCGACTAGCAACGGAACCGTCGACGTGGGCCGACTACTGGACCGTCACCAGCAGGCGCTTTCGACCCGGAGCTTCCACCGCCACGTCGAACAGGCGGGGCCACAGAACACGCTCGACGTCTGGGTAGACCGTGAGCGAGAGGTCCAGCGCGTCAGACGTCGGTTCGGTCCGATATCGGACGATGTGATCCTCGCCAACGGGACGGTGTACACCAACGTCCGAGACGATCCTGATACGCCGTACGCCACCACGCCCGCGACACCGAACACCTCGCTGGTCACCTCGACAGCCGGGAGTAATCTGCTCCGACAACTCCTGTCGAATACCGAGTATCGGCAGGTGGATTCCGTCCAGTGGAACGGACGACCGGTCGCTGTTCTGGCCGTGACGGATACGGTCGAGACGCCGATTGGCGAGAACGAGTCCGAAATCGGGCGGTCGCGGCTGTACGTCGACCGACAGGGGGTAATCAGATACGTCGAACACACCGAACGTCGACCGGACCGGCCGGACATCGATACGACAGTGACGGTCACGACCGACACCGAGCGCGTCCCGATTCCGTGGTGGCTCGAAGACAGCGACCCCTACGACTCCGGCTCGATGTAGACTTTCCTGATGTCGCCGTTAGTGTCCTGCATCGCTGATTCGAGGGTCGTTATCTCGTCGTCCATCGACTCAGTATCGAGTGCCGGGTCGAACTGTAGGTCCGCGAAGACGATGACCTCGTTCGGCCCGAAGTAGACCGTCCGGAAGCCGATGATCTCCGTCACGTTCTCGTTCTGCATGATGACGTCACGGAGTCGCTGTTCCTCGTCCGTCGGGAGGCTTTCCCCCAGGAGGAGGCGCTTGTTCTCCCAGGCCAGGGCCAGGGCGAAGCCCATCAGCATAATCCCGATGAGCAGCGCGGAGATCCGGTCGAAAAACGGGTTGCCGGTCTGCTGTTCGAGGAACAGGCCGACCAGCGCGATGACGATGCCTGCCAGCGCGATGGTGTCCTCAGTGAGCGCGGTCAGCGTCGTCACGTCGCTGGTCTTGCGGAACGCCTCGCGGTAGCCCGACCAGTCGTTCCGGTCGATCTGGCGTTTCATTTCGGCGCGGGCCTTTATCAGCGCGTACGTCTCGAACACGAACGCGCCGAGGAGGACGGTGTAGTTGACCCACAGCGGGTCCAGCCACGCCGGCGGCTGGAAGGAGATGAATAGGAACTCGACTGCCTCCCCGGCGTGTCCACCGCCGCCGTGCCCGCCGGCGGTCAGTTGGTTGTAGCCGTGTTTCGCGCTCTCCCAGCCGGCGATGCCGAACAGGAACACGGAGACGAGAAAACTGTAGAAGAACTGCGCCTTGCCGTAGCCAAAGGGGTGGCGACGGTCCCGCTCCCGCTCGCTGAACCGAATCCCGATGAGCAAGAACACCTGGTTTCCGGTGTCTGAGATGCTGTGGTACGTTTCCGACAGCATCGCGGCACTCCCGGTAAGGAGGAAGCCGAAGAACTTCAGAATCGCAATCGCGCCGTTGGCTATCAGTGCGGCGATGACGACTGATTTGCTCCCTGCCATTATTTTTCCGTCACATCCATCACGCAAAATGCTTCTGGATTTATACCTGGCTCCGTTACCGGCGGTATGCTCACTGTCATCTCAGATACGCACGGGACGGACGACCATCGACTGTCAGGTCGGACGCTTGATGCTGTCCGCGAGGCCGACCACGTTCTCCACGCGGGCGATTTCATGACCGAGCGGGTCCTCGATGCTATCGACGCCGAATGCGACGAACTGACCGGCGTCGTCGGGAACAACGATAGACCGGCGGTCCGCGCCCGCCTCCCCGACGTTGCGACCGTCTCCTGGGAGGGGCTGACCATCGTCGTTGTCCACGGCCACGAGCACACCGAAACCGCCCTCGGGATGCTGGCTCGGCAGGAAAACGCCGATATCGTCGTCGTCGGACACTCGCACAAACCCGTACTGACTGATTTCGGCGGCTGGACGCTGGTCAACCCGGGCAGTTACGCGGACCCGCGGCGCTATCAGCCGGCCCACGCGGAACTGGATGTGATGGCCGGTGACGTTCGCGTCCGTCTCCGCTCACCGGATGGCACGCCGATATCGACGACTATCGTCGAACGGTGAGACAGTTACACGGTAACTTTCCGTCAAAAGCTCGCGTCACAGTGAACCGAATCGGCGGCTACTGGCGCATGTACCACAGCGCCGCCATGCCTGCAATGACGAACGCGCCGCCGGCGAAGAACGCCAGTCCCGGCGGAATCACAGCAGCGGCGGCTTCAGCGCCGCCCTGTGCGGCGGTGTCGAGCGCACCCGCAGTGGCCTCGAAGCCGCCGTCCGTCACGGTAGCGTTCTCGGCGTAGAGACTCGGATTCCGGGGGTCAGTGTCCGCACTCCCGGAGGACACTGTCGGGCCACCGAACAGCGACCCAAGTCCGCTCCCGAACACCTGCTGGACCAGCAGACTGGCGAAGCCGATGATCGCGAGCCCGCCGATAATGTTCGCTAGCGCCGCCCGCAGCCCCGACGTCTCCTGTTCGTCGCCGGCACAGATAACGAGTGGCTGGTTGGCCGGCGCGAACACGTCCATCTCGCGCCCCTTCTCTGAGTAGGCCGTATCGACGACCTCGACCGCACCGGCGTTTTTGAGTTTTTTCAGGTGATACTGTGCGTTCTGTAGCGACGTATCCACCCGGTCGGCCAGCTCCGACGGCGGTGCTGGCTCCTTGTTTAGCTCTGACAGTAAGTTGCGCGCTGTCTCTGCCGAGAGTGCCGACAGCACGTCGTCCGCATCATCACTGTCGACACCGATTACTCGGGGTTCGGCGTCCGGGGTCGCCGGGTCCCGAGAGGGCAGCAACGACATGACTATCTGTATGTTCTATGGGATTATGAGTCTTTGCCAAAGCACAGTGATCGTTGTAGCTATCGGTCAAACCCGTATTTTACCCTCCGATATCGACCGGTAGACGCCCGAAGCCGGGTCGCCCGAAAGGACTTTGATGTCGGCTCGACAACCGCCGGTATGGCTGACCTGCTCACCTACGCGCTCCTCGCTGCTGTGCTCCTGTTTTTCTTCTTTATGTATCTGATGCTCCGGCGGACCTTCCAGGGATTCAAAGAAGGGTTCCAGCAGAGCAAGAAGAAGTAGCCGGGAGGGTAACGGTTAGGGGCCGTCGGTGGTGCCTATCTGTATGGACCCACGTATTCGCGAACACGCAGAAGTCATCGTCGACCACTCTATCGACCTGAGCGAAGGCGACAACCTCGTTATCGACGCCCACCCGCAGGCTTCGGACCTCGTCACCGCGCTACACGAGTTCGCCGCTGACCGCGGCGCGAACCCGCTCGTTGTGCAGAACCGCCTCGGCGAGCGGTTCCGGCGCGCCTACCTCCGCAACCGGGACGAGTTCGAGACGCCGAGCCACATCGAGGCGCTGTACGAGGAGATGGACGCGTACATCGCTATCAAGGGCAGCGACAACGTCACCGAGACCAGCGATGTCGACCCCGAAACGACAGCCGCCTACCAGCAGTCCCAGCAGCCACTCTTGAACGAGCGGCTCTCGAAGACCTGGTGTCTCACCCAGTACCCCGCGCCCGCGAACGCCCAGCTCGCCCAGACCTCCACAGAGGGGTACGAGAACTTCGTCTGGGACGCCGTCCTCAAAGACTGGGACGCCGTTCGCGAGCACCAGGCACAGATGGTCGAGATACTCGACCCCGCTGAGGAGGTACGCATTGTCTCGGGAGAGACGACCGACGTGACGATGTCTATCGCCGGCAACGAGACGCTCAACGATTACGGCGAGAAGAACCTGCCCGGCGGTGAGGTGTTCACTGCGCCAGTCTCCGACAGCGTCGAGGGCGAGGTGCTGTTCGACAAGCCGCTGTACCATCAGGGCAGGGAAGTGACCGACGTCTTCCTCCGCTTCGAGGACGGCGAAGTCGTCGAGCACAGCGCCGCCAAGAACGAGGACCTCCTGACAGAGGTGTTGTCGACTGATGACGGTGCGAGCCGACTCGGCGAACTGGGTATCGGAATGAACCGGGATATCGACCAGTTCTCCTACAATATGCTGTTCGATGAAAAGATGGGTGACACCGTTCATATGGCGGTAGGGCGAGCCTACGACGAGACGGTTGGCGAGGACAACGAGCAAAACGAATCGGCCGTCCACGTCGACATGATCGTCGACATGAGCGAGGACTCGTTCATCGAAGTCGACGGCGAAGTCGTGCAGCGGAACGGGACGTTCGTCTTCGAAGACGGGTTCGAAGCGTAACGCCGGACCCACACTGTGTGGCTGGCTCGGTTTCTGTCCTCACACACCGGACAGGAAGCTTATGATGCCGGCCGGGGTAGGTTCCAAGTATGAGTGAACAGCGGTCCCTCCTCGTTCGGGCGGTGTGGTTTCTGCTCGTCGGCTGGTGGGTCACTGGCATCTGGCTCTCGGTCGCGTGGCTACTGAACGTCACGATCATCGGCATCCCGCTGGGCATCAAGATGATAAACAGGGTACCGCTCGTGCTGACGCTCAAGCGACGCGACCGACTCGTCACAGAGACCGACGGTGGCTCGCAACACTCGCTGCTCGTCCGCGCGGTCTGGTTCGTCTTCGTCGGCTGGTGGGCCAGCGGCGTCTGGACCGGCGTCGCGTACGCGCTATCGGTGACGATCATCGGTCTCCCGCTGGCGATCTGGATGTACAACAAACTGCCGTTCGTCGTCTCTCTGTACCAGTACTGACGGTCAGTCCAGGTACGGCTTCTCGATGTCGGTTTCGACGGGAATGAGGGCGTTTATGCGACTGGTAATGCCATCGAACAACGTGATAAGCGGGGAGAGCACGCGCTCGACGATCCGGACCGGCGATGCGACAGTCAGTGCCCATTTCTGTGCGTTGCCGAGGCCGAACGCCTTCGGCACGATCTCGCCGAAGATCAGGATGAGGAAGCTGGTGACGACCGTGGTTGCAACGACCGCCGGTCCCGGGGAGAGATAGCTCGCGACGAGGACAGTGATGATGCTCGAAATCGCGATGTTGACGATGTTGTTGCCGACTAGCAGCGTCACCAACAGGCGGTGTGGGTTGTCGTACAGTTCCTCCAGCACCTTGGCCTGTCGGTCGCCCGTCGCCGCCTGTTGTGCTATCCAGTCCTTCTGTAGCGAGAACACCGCGATTTCCGAGCTCGAAAAGAACGCGCTCAACCCGAGGAGCAAGACCACGGCGAGCCCGCCACCGATTGCCACGATAGGGTCACTCACAGCCTGTCTTCAGCGAGACGGGACAAGAAGGCGTCGACGCGGCCTGACGGCCCGCAAGCCGACGGATGCGGCGAAGGATACTCGACGTTCCAGCCCATTGTTACCGTATGTCGCTCGGCCAGGTGGAACTGGCGTTGCGCGTCATCGCTGGCCTGTTCGTTATCGTCGCGCCGACGCTGCTGTTTCTGGGGCTCTGGTGTGGCCTCGAAGCGATGCGTGACGACGAGCTCATCCAGCAGGTCCACCAGCGCGCCGAGATGCGGGACCAGTCGCCTACCAGAGCCGACTGGCCAGTCGACACGCTCACCGACGACGAGGCGTCACCGCTGTCGGAGACCAATATGTCGGTCGTGACCTGTGGCACCTGCGGTACGCCGAACATGCAAGACGCCTCCTACTGTCAGGAGTGTCTCACAGAACTGGAGTAGTCAGTCTAATCTGTCGCTTTCGCCGACCTGAATCGCTATCGTCGGCTCGGGCCGCTCGGCGCTACAGTCGATGTCCCGCTCGATGGCGTACGTTTTTGGCTCCGTCCGGTTCGGGTCAATCGGCAACTCGGCGGTGACGGCGTAGGACTTCGTCGTCGAAGCGCCGATGGTGTCCTCGTCCCACTGGATATCGGTGTCTACGTACACGCTGTCCTGCGGGTGGTCTGTCGGCCCGACCAGACAGCCCGAAAGCGAGGGGAGGTCTAGCGCTCGCAGGAACGGTGACGGGTTCGATGCGGTAACGGCTCCGATTTCCGCCTCGATGTACGGGTACCTGTCCGGGGTCTCCGGCTCCGGGACCGACACGGTGACGGACTCGTTTGTCTGCACATCGTAGGTCACCCCGCCACTGAGCGCGTCGGCTCCCACGAGCACCCCGCTCACGACGAGCAGGCCGCCGAGCGCGACCGTCGCCGTTCGGCGCGACGGTGTCGGAATCCCTGCCCGGAGCGCGTAGCCGAGCCCGACGAACAGTCCCGCCGACGCGGCGAGCAACAGGAACGTGCCAGTTTCACCCGGCGAATACCGAACAACGACGTAGCCGGCGAACACGACGTAGGTCACGCCACTGAGAGCGAAGGCTACGACGTCAAGCACGTCCCGTTCGAGGGCCACGCCCGCAACGAACAGCGCAACAAAGCCCAGCAACAGCAGCGCCGCTTTCACCGTTATCGAGAGATCAAACACGACGTCCCGGACGAAATACAGGAGCGCCGCCGCGGCGAACAGAATACCGAGTGCGTACAGGAGTTTCCCGCTGTCGATAGCCAGGCGCATGGAGGGTCACCGGCATTTCTCTTAGCTGATAGATAAAGCCACGGCTGGACAGCACAGGCCTGTGTGATGCAGAAACCGGACAGAAAAACAGAACCCTGGTCTCAGTCGTCAGCCGTTGCCCGTCCAGCGTCAGCACCGTTGGACAGCGGCGTCCGCTCGACGACCGTCCCGTCGTAGGTCGGGTACTGCTCGACGATTTCGCCCTTCTCGACGTCACCTTCCTCGACCATCTCCTCCAGCAGCCACCAGGCGAGTTCGACGTGCTCGGATTTGACGGTGTAGTACTCTTCGGGGACGCCGAGGGTTTCAAGCCGAGCCTCGGAGGTCCACGCCTTCCCGTAGACGAGCGTCCCGTCGTCGGTCACGTCGTCGAACGGCCGGCGGATGTTGCGGGCCATCCGCTTGAGCCGCGAGCGGTGCTGGGCGGCGTCTTTGAACACGCTCGTACAGAAGTACACCTTCTCGTGGTCGCCCATCTTCTCCAGGATGTCGTGGGACCCCTCGACGGCGCTCATGTGGTCCTCTTTCAGTTCGAAGCCCTCCTCCTGCATCCGGCGGTAGTTCCCGTCGGACATCTCGAACTCGTTGATGTTACAGAAGTCGGCCGCGCCCTCGTCGAGGAACTCGAGGAACTCCTCCTCGGCGCGGATACCGGGAATCTCGAAGGCGGGTGTCAGCCCCTCCTCGCGGGCGATGTAGAGGATGTCCTCCCACTCGGTCCCGTGGAGGTCGCCCCACTGCTCTAGAGGCGGGTGGAAGCGGATCTCGTCGAGGCCGGCTTCCGAGAGGCGGCGCATGTTCTCGCGGCCGCCGGGGATACCGGTGTAGAGGTGCGTGTGGTGGTCCTCGCCGAATTCGTCTTTCAGCAGTTCCAGATAGTGACAGGTCCGGTCAAGTACTTCCTGGGGTTCGCCGCCCGTGATGGAAGTCCCCAGCGCGCTCATGCGCTTGGCCTCCTCGATGACGTCCGAGTCGTCCTCGACGGGACGCTCGTTGGCGTACATCTGGGTGACGTTCTTGCGGTTTTCCCCGAGGGGACAGTAGAAGCAGTCTCGCTGGTCGCAGTAGCCGTAGACGAACAGCACCATCTTGCCGCCTTTGGCGCACTGTTCGCAGCCCTCGGAAATCATTGTCTCTAGCCACCGCTCCCAGCGGGAAAAAGCGTGCGCATCGGGCCTGGCGTGGGACGGGACGGCATGGACGTGGTCCGAACGGTGCGCACGTTCCCCAGCGCCCTTATCCGGCTTCCCGACGCAGAGGGTTGTATGACAGACACCGGGACCGGAATCACCGGGTCCCGCCGCCGTCGCGGCCTCGCGGTCGTCTTCTTCGTCGTCTTTCTGGACCTGCTGGGCTTCGGCATCATCATCCCCATCCTCCCGTACTACACGCGTACGTTCCCGGGCGGGACGGAGTTCGTCATCGGACTGCTTGCGGCTTCGTACTCCGCGATGCAGTTCGTCTTCGCGCCGCTGCTTGGCTCGCTGTCGGACCGCGTCGGCCGCCGCCCGGTGCTGGTGGTATCGCTGTGTGGGTCCGTCGTCGCGTGGACTGTGTTCGGGCTGGCCGACGCGCTGTGGCTCCTGTTTCTGTCCCGGATGCTGGCCGGCGCGATGGGCGGCAACCTCTCGACGGCGCAGGCCTACGTCGCCGACGTGACGCCGCCGGAGCGCCGGGCCGCCGCCTTGGGTTTCATCGGGGCCGCGTTCGGCCTCGGGTTCATCTTCGGCCCCGGCATCGGCGCGGTGTTGAGCTTCGACGCCACGGTCGCCGCCGTCGCCGGTCTCTTGCCGGCGGCTGTGCCCATCTCTCGGTTCTCGATCCCGAGCTTCGCCGCCGCGGCCGCTAGTCTTGCCGGTGTGTTCGTCGCACTGTTCTTTCTCCCTGAGTCCAGAACCGCGTCCACCTCGACCACGATAGAGCGCACGTCGGGAATCACCCAGCTCCGGACGGCAGTCGCGACCCCAGGCCTCCGGCCGCTGCTCGCGGCCTTCTTCCTCGTCTCGTTTGCCTTCTCCGGGGTTCAGGTGATGTTCGTCCCCTACGTCGCCGACATCTACGGCTACACGGCCGCCCAGAGCGCGCTCCTGTTGACATATATCGGCGTCGTCGCGGTCATCACGCAGGGTGTCCTCGTCGGCCGCCTCTCGGCCCGCTACAGCCCGGTCCGGCTCTCGCTGTTCGGGACCGGGCTGCTTGTCGTCGGCGTCGGCGCGATCCCGGCTTCGCGGGCCATCGGCTCGGTTCTTCCCGACCTGACCGCGCTTGTCCCGTTTCTTACTGCTGACCTGCTTGGCTTGCTTCTCGTGCTGACAGTGCTGCCGCTCGGCAACGGCATCCTCTCGGTGACGCTGACAGCGCTGGTCTCCCAGCAGGCCAGCGCGGCCCTCCAGGGAAGCGCTTTCGGCATCACGCAGGGCGCTGGCAGTCTCGCCCGGACCGTCGGCCCGCCGGTCATGGGGGGACTGTACTTCGCCGTCGGCTACTGGTCGCCCTTCGTCGTCGGGAGCGTACTGTTGCTCCCGGTCCTGTGGCTCGTCGCCAGGCTGGGCACACCCCCGGAATCATTCGAGCCGCGGCCGGCGGACCCGGGCCACGCTAGATAGGGACTGCTGTCAACGACTCTACCCTACTTCGCTCACCTTGACGGGTTCGCTCATTGAGGGTGGGGTTTGTCCGTGGACTCTGCCTCGAACCCGTCAGGGTACGGGGTGTATCCCCGACTTGGCGTCACTGTCCCGGACTTCAGGGCGTATTGACTGACGCCCCTCCCACGCGAGGACTGTTGCTCGCGTCGGAGATACACATCTGCCACGTTCTTGGCAGCGTTGTAGTCAGCGTGATTCTGATTCCCACACTTCTGGCACTCGAACGTATCGCGTGACGGGCGATTCTCGTCGTGGATGAACCCACACTCGGCGCACCGCTTGCTCGTGTTCTTTGGATTCGTCGTATCCACGAACAACCTTTCGGCTTCGGCCTTGTACTCGACGTACTCGCACAGTCGGTCGAACGCCCACTCCGAGTGCCACGCTGCTTCGGACAACCTCTGAACATGATGATCGTTTCCTCCCCATCCTACTGCGCTACTCACTCGCTCCGCTCGTTGCGTTGCTCCTTGAGGACGGGGACTCCACTGGATAAAGTTGAATCGGCTGGGGCCCCTCTCGTCCGTATGGATGACGAGGAGTCCGACCCCGTGGGCGGGCCACTGCCGGCAGCGGAGTCGTTCGACGACAGGGTGCTTGGGGTCAGCGAGTCGCTCATCCGATACGTCGAGGTCGTCGCAGCGCTGGTGCTGGTCCTGCTCTTTGCCATCGGCGTCTTCGACCTGACCCTCCAGATATTCCAAAGCGCGCTCCGCGGCGACATCACCGATCCGCTGGTCGTCGTCGGCTTCATCGACACGGCCCTGCTCCTCTTTATTATCGTCGAGGTGTACCAGACCGTCGTTGCGTACACGCAGGAAAGCGAGACGCGCCGCATCGTCCGTCTGGTGATCTACACGGGTGTCATCGCGATGGTCCGGAAGGCTATCATCTTCCGCACCGGTGAGTACAGCTCCGAACAGGCCGCGCTCACCGCCGCAGCGGCGTACACGCTCATCATTCTGGGGCTCGCCGCGCTGTTGCTCGTCGAGCGGCGGACCCGGGGGACGCTGCCTGAATCAGGGTGAGGCGGTCCCGAAAGAAGTTAAACACAGACGGCGTAGCGCCGGTAGATGCTGCTGGTGCTGTGTATCGACCTCGACGACGACCTCGGCCGTAAGACCGGCATCGAGACGCCAGTCATCGGGCGCGATGCCGTCGTAGATGCAGCGGTGGCGCTGGCCTCGAACGACCCGGAGGACTCCGACGTGAACGTCCTCTTCGAGGGCGTCCACATCTACGACGACATCACCGACGAACCGGTCGAAGTCGCGGCCGTCACCGGTGTCGACGGGAGCGACGTGGCCGCCAACCGGGCGGTCGGCGAGGAGGTCGATACCGTTCTCGCGTCGCTGGCGGCCAGCGAGGACGTGCGGGCGCTCATCGTCACCGACGGCGCACAGGACGAATCGGTGGTCCCTGTCATCCGCTCGCGGGTCCGTATCGACGGCGTCCGCCGCGTCGTCGTCCGCCAGGCCCAGAACCTCGAATCGATGTACTACACCATCAAGCAGGTGCTCGACGATCCGGAGACCCGCGGCACAATTCTGGTCCCGCTTGGCATACTCCTGCTCATCTACCCGCTGACAATCGCCATCGAGGCGCTGGGCTACCCCGGCTCCGCGCTTGGTGTCATTTCCGGCCTGCTTGGGCTCTACATCCTCGCCCGGGGCCTCGGCGCTGAGAAGATACTGGACGAAGCGGTCGAGCGGACGACGTCCGGACTGTACGCCGGGCGCGTGACGATCATCACCTACGTCGTCGCGGCCGCGCTGCTCGCTATCGGCGGCGTCAGCGGCGTTCAGGAACTCGAACGCCAGACCGACCCCGACGCTCTGGAAGTCATCGCGTCGCTGGTTTCGGGAGCGATCCAGTGGTTCGCCGCCGCCGGCATCACCTCCAGCCTCGGCCGCGTGACCGACGAGTACCTCGACGGGAGCTTCCGCTGGCGGTATCTCAACGCCCCCTTCTACGTCCTGTCGATTGCCGCCGTGTTGCACGCCGTCAGCGCCTTCTTCCTCGGGATTCGGGATCTGGAGTACCTTGCGGTGATGCTCACCGGCGGGACCCTGCTTGGTCTGGTCAGCACGCTGGCCTTCGCCGTCGCGGAGGCCCGCTTCGACCACCCCGAACAGCACAATCAAGGCCCCGGCGGTCCCTCGTCCGAGTGATGTACGTCTCCCGTGCCGTCGAGAGCCTGCGTGCGGACCCAATCGAAGGCGAGCCTGTCGAGTTGCTTCTCGAAACGGCTGAGGATGCTGACCCCGACCGTGTCGCCGCGGCCGTGGCGGCCGCCGGCGCGACCGTCGAGCGCCACCTCCAGTTCGACGACCTGCTGGTCTCGACCACGCAGGACGAAATCGACGCCCTCTGTGAGCTGGACGGGCTGACCGCGATTCAGACCGGGAACGTCAACGCCATTACGACGGCTGATGACGTCGAAGAAGACCTCGACCACGGTGACTGACCGGCGATCGCGTTCCGCATTTCTTTTGTCACTACCGGAAGTACACGACAGCGAGGGCACGTAGCTCAGTCCGGATAGAGCGTCGGACTTCTATCTCCGCTGGCGCTGCCATCGGGGGAAGATATCCGACGGTCGTGGGTTCGAATCCCACCGTGCCCGTCCCGAAATCGTCGGTTTCGAACTTCTACGCTCAAATACCGATATATCACGGTTCAGGTCGTCTCTCGACCGCTTACAATTCTCAGCTGAGACTCGTTTTTCGGACTTCGTTCAGCAGTTGAACGGCCCCCTCCGCCTGCTGTCGATTTCCATTGTTCCGGGACGTGAACGGGGTGATGATTCTTGAGTTCCCCCGCTCCTGAGGACTGGCCGTTCCCTCCAAACGAGTTCGTTCGTGCGTCCCGTCTCATAGAGGCAACCGACGACGAAGTTCGTCGAGCTATCGAGCAGATCGAGGACGGTGGTTCTCGATGACCGACTGGGTTTTCGTCGACGAGCTATGTTTCGAGTTAGTCTCTGTTGCGCCGAGCGGTGATACCACGGCATCAGCAATCACACTAACTGAGGCTCACCGACACACTCGAGATGAGGTCTCAGCTGCAATCCTCGATCTCGAAGGAGGTGGTCAGCCGTGACCTCCTGGTCGGAGTACGTTCACTACGCCTGCGATGACTGCGGAGCGATCTGTATCAATCACACCGATACAGACGCTGCTCGGTTCGACCTCTGCTATTCCTGCTTCAATGACATTCCTGAAGCAGTCCTAAACTCCGCCACAAGCGAGCGAGCGGAGGGAGCGGCCCCCTCACATGGGGGTCCGACCGACCGAGAGAGCGCACGCCCCCGAGCGGAGCGACGGGGGCAATCCCAACGCGAAAGCCCGGCCGAAGGCCCGGAACGTGGGGATGCTGTGCGGTCGCTGTCGAACGCTGTCGATTCTTCTGCCAAGTTCGATGAGTGAGGGGCAACCAGCGGCCAGCGACTCTCGGCAAACCAATCAGAATAAGTGTGAAACCGCCGGGAAAGACGCTGAAGCCCAAACTTCTGAATCCGACGAACTTGACCTACCAAGTACTGACGACGTTCTCTGGTCGTTCATCGAGGAGTGTCCCAATCTCGTGGATGTTCCTGTTGCATTCGAGGACGGAACTCCGATCCGAGAGGACTACACTGATTTTTCTACCGAGACCTGGGATTCCGACATTCTCTACTACTGTGGACGCTGTGAGTCGTTTTTCATGCCCGCTACGCAAGACCCAGCAGGTCATGTTTCTGAATCTCATGGCGACGAGATTGACCGACTTTCCCTTTCACCTGCTGATGCAGCTGACTCTTGGGTAGTTCGCAAATCTGTTTCAGGTGAACGAGTTACCGAAATCGAAGGTGTCCCGTGGGCTGTCGCAGTCGAGAACCTACTTGAATCCCATGAACGGACCCGTCAGACAACAATTAACCTCCAATACGGTTGGCCTCGTGATCCCGAATACACGAAATTCAGTTTCTCGGCGTCTGATCGGTGGTCTCCCGATTATCAGCGCGAATTTTATGCACAGTGCCAGGGTTGGCTCCGCGAACTTACCGGTGGTTCACGCCCGTCGGGTGGCGAAACTGAAGCCACGTTCGATAATCCCTCCGTCGCGTTCCTGACTCGTTCGGCTTCCTCTGTCCCTGATGGAACTCGGATTGGTCCTGTCGATCATGCAAATAGGGTCCGTGAGCCATGGCGCGAAGTCTACCAGAAGCTTCGATACGTACTCGACAAGCTCGGTTTCGAGAACAATGAATGGCAGTTCTGGCGCGTTTTAGAGCCACATCCAGGCAGCGGCCAAAACCAGTGCTACGCTCACGAACACTCGATCATTGTCGTCGACGGCAAAATTTCACAGTCTGATTTCGCTCCTGTTATGGAAACCCACGTTTCCGCCACCGAGGGTGCTGGACGTGATGCACACACGAATACTCCGTGTCCCGAACACGCGGATACAGCACCGAACCCGTGGGACGCCGCCGAAGGTGCGTGTGATGACTGCGACACGCCTGTTTCAGTACGTGATCCTGAATCGGTCGAGAACCTCGCGGCCTACGTTGCGGATTACGCTTCTATCGATCCGCTTGACCTGTTCGAACGATCTCCCTACTACATCGCTTGGGCAGCTGCAATGACCGCCGGAAACATCCGAACCGTTTCCCGGTCTGATTCGGCTCGATGGGCGGCTATCGCTGATCGCTGTCGACAGCGGCACGAATCGCCACACTCGGATCTGGAAGGTCAACACGGCGACCGTCTCACTGTTTCCGAGAAAGGGTCTAACACTATCGAGTGCGCTGAATGTGGCTCACCGCATGGTATCGACCAATCTCAGACACTCACAAACCACCGGGTTGATACCTCTCCTGCCGAGTCGTCTGAAATCGTTCCCGACGGTGGCTCGACCGAGCTATGGGACGACTGGGTTGACGCCTGGCGTGCCTGTGAACAGACAACGGCTGATCGGCAGTGCTACCACCCTGATGGGTCGAATCAGTGCCCTCTTTGCGCGGAATATCAGGGTGCTGTAGACGCAACCGTTCCGATACCTGATGACACCTATATCCCTGATGATGCGTTCGAGAACAAGGCTGTCGAATACGTCGAACGGATTGAGCAGAAAGCCCGCCGATACCCGAACGTCGGTGTCGCTGGCTTGCTTGGAATGCTTCAGTCGGAACTACCCGACAAGCATGGTGAAGCACTAATTCGTGGCGTGCTGGCTGGCTTCGACCGTCCCGACTTGGATGATCCGGAACACCGCCCTGATTGGTTGAATCATGAGCGCGTTCCGGAGTGGCGCGTACATTCTATCGAGATTGATGGCGAACTCCACTCGGCCAGCTCCGGTAACGGTGTCACAATGACCGAGATCACGACCGACGTTGAGAGCTGGGACGACTCGAATCAACTTTCAGAAAACCAAACTGGTTTCCAGAATCCACGAATTAATGATAGTTGTCTGTCCTGTGACTCTGGACGCTATCAGTACGAACGGCAAATCACCGATAAGTCTCTATCACTATTCGAGTGTGATTCGTGTGGCGATACTATTCGTGTTTCTTGATCTGCAACTCACCGTATTCTTTGTATTTAAAACTTCACCAGATTCCATCTGGTTCTCCTCTTTTAACTAGTATCTAGTATTTCTGAATGTAGCATGGCTACCAACGAAGCCCCGTCGTTCGATGACCTCGATTCTGTTGAGGTCTCCGACGACGACAACTCGAACGGATGGATTGACCTCGAACCAGGCGAAGAAGTGACCGGCGTCATTACTGCGTTCAACCCGCTGGCGAGCTACAACGGTGTGGCCGAAATCGATGGTCGTCCGATTCGGCTCAACCAGACGATGCGTCGACAGATCATCGCTGGCCTTATCGAAGGTGCGAAGATCGGCGTTCGCAAGTCCGAAGAAACGGAGTCGTTCGAAAACGAGGACGGTGAAGAACAGGAGTACAATCCGCGTGAGGTGCGGGTGAAGCGATGAGCTACCAGCGACGCCTGAGCGACGTGGCCGGAGACTACATGAATATGCGTTCGCTGCCAGCGATGCTCTCGGTAGCGTTCGTGGCGGCAAGTCTCTACCAGTTTGGTGGCATCACAACGGTCGAACTCCCGTGGCTGTCGTACACGCTGACGACCCAGCACTCGCTGCTCGTGTCGCTCGGCACGTACGCAGCGGGATTCGCTTCGAGCGAATCCAAACGCTTCGAGTACTACGGACTCTGGGAGCAAATTGCGATTGTCATAGGCCCGCTCGTCATCCTCGGCAACGAGTTCGTCCCGCAAGTGAACGACTTCCTCCTCAGTCTGGGCGACCCGCTCGGGATGCAGCTGGCGTTCTTCGCTACGGTCGTCTCCTGGGGAGTCGCTGTTCAGTAAACCGATGACACGACGCTATTCTTTCGGAGGTGAACTACGATGAGTCGCGCACGCTCGATCTTGCTAGCTAGCCTGCTCGTCCTGTCGGCAGTCGTTACTGGTGTCGGCCCTGCGCTGGCACAGTCGACAACGGACACCTACGCTCAGGAATTCACAACTGGTCCGCACAAGGTCGAAATCGACCTCTCGAATGTCACCACCGAGACGACGATCTCCGTGATTACTTCCGGGTCACCTGCTGGTGATAACGTCACGATCATGAAGAAGAGTGTTTCAGCCAGCACATCATCAGCACACTTCCGCAACGCTGGTGCGTATGAGACTTTCACCGTTCAGGTCGAAGGTGCTGACGCTGAACCCGGCTTCTCGAAAGGCGGCGTCACTGCTGCATGGACGCCCGGAGATTCCGGAAAGTTCCTCGGAGACACTGGTGGTGACGCCGATTTCAACTACGAACTAAACGAGCAGATCGGTGAATCGGTAATGCCTCAGGTCGTCCAACTCGACCGGACTGGACTGCCGGGCAGTACGAAGGTCGATACCAGTGAAACGGATGCTGCACAGACCAAGGTGGACATCTACCAGTCCGCACAGAACAGTAACGCGGCATCTGAAGGCTTCCACACTACGCTGGACAACTACCTGTCGGATACGAAAACGCAGGCTCGCATCATCGGCAAAAATGCCTACATCAAGGCGCTGAACAGCGGTGCCAGTAAATCCGCCGCCAAGACTGAAGCGAAGCAGGCTGTCGCAGACTACTACGCGACCAAGCAGGTCAACCTCATGAACCAGTACGAGGTCGAGGCCCAGAACTACGATTACCTGCACTCCGTCGCTGCAAACGAGTCAAACATCGCCTCCACACTAGACGGGAACCAAGATACGTTCGTCGGCACGTCCCACACTCACCCGTACGGAGATGGTGGTACTATCGAGTACCAAGGCCTGAACTCGGTTAGCTACACCCTCACGAACGGTAGCAGCCACACGTATCCGGCTCCGAAGGTATTCGTTGATGCCGGTTACGATAGCGGTGACAACATCAATCCCACGCTGACCGCTCACACAGCCCCGAGTTCTGTTGAGTCGTCCGCTGGCTCTGGTCGCTCCAGTGTTCATCTTGAATCGCTGATGATCCGTGCGCCTAACGACAACTATCAGAACCTCAAGATCGTTCGCTGGCAGGAGTTCAACAGGCTGAACTCCGATATCCAAAGCCAGAACAGTGAGGTCCAAGCCGACATGGATACGCTGGCCGAAAACACGTATAGCGCGTACCAAGCTGGCGAAATCAACAACAGCGATCTCGTTGACCCTTACGTGCTGTCGAACCAGCAATCTGCGGGTGAAGACTTCCAGGGCTGGGCCGCCGCACAGCTCACCCTACTCGGCACGAACTCTCCGGAGAACTTCGATCAGATCGGGAGCTTCAACGTCACTACTGAATCCGGTACGCAGTACGAGGGTGTGCTGTTCTCTCAAGAAAATCCAGCCAGCGGTCAGTTCGAGAATGGGACGACCTACAACACGTCTAACATTGGCGGCACGCAGTACGTCGTTACCTCGGATCGCATTGTCGAGTTGGATGGTGAGTTTACTATCGACAGTATCTCCACACAGGACGGCCAGACCGTCCAGAACGTCACTATCCAGAAAACCACCTACGAGACGACTAACGTAACCGAACTCAAGCAACAGTACGAGGATCTGGCACGGAAGCGAGCGGAGATCGAGGCGCGTGAACAGAACCTTCGTGGCTCGGCTGGCGGTGGCCTGCTCGGAGGTTCGTCATCGTCACTCGTGCTGGTACTGATTGGCGTTGGCGCACTCTACGCCGTGAGCCAGCGGCGAACGGGAGGTAACAACTGATGGTCTACTGGCTGGCTCTCAAGCTCGTTCCTCGGGACCTGTGGCTCGTCATAGTCGCACTCGCCGCGCTGCAACTCTCGGGAACCGTCGACGTGATCGGGCCAGCCATTGATTTGGTGTCGTCTTGGCTCCCGGAACCGTCGCTCGACTGGCTCTGGTGACAAACTCGGATTTTCGACTATGAACCCACGTACGCCCATACTCCTCATACTAATCGTCAGCTGTATCGCTCTCGCTGCACCAGCGGCAGCGCAGGAAACAACGAACAAGACGGCGGCCTCGACGAACGTCTCCGCACCTGATGGCGCACCCAGTGATGTCGAACTCGTCGTTGACGAGAACGTGGTGGTCACAGACTACCGCTACCAGGACGGCCAGCTGGTCATCGACTTCTGGTCGGACGAGTACAAGGTCGTCAGTGTTGCTCCGCAGGTTGACGCCGGATCGGAAGCGGGCAGCGTCTCTTTCCGTGCGGCTGTCGTCGACGCGGATACGACGACCACCGTTCGAGTGCCATCCAGCGGTGGTGTGACACTCTGGACTGAGCAGTCCATCGAGCAGCAGCGGTTCCACTACCTCCGCAAGCCCAATTCGTTCATCATCACTGGTCCGTGGAGTGGTGAGGACGTTCGCAACGCTGCCCTCGGCAGTGCGCTCGGTGTCGTGATTGCCGTCCTGTACGAAGCCGTCTCCGCGAAAATCGGGTCGGCCCAGCGAGGTGAGCGACTGGCATGACCGACGACGAGAATAATCCTGATCTCGACCGCGACGAGATGGCGCACAACGCTGACCCTGGCCCGGAACACAGTCGGACTTATCGACTGTTCCGGTGGCTCACGAACAACCTGCTGTTGATCGCGTCGGGTGTCGGTATTGTCCTGTTCGTCATCGCGTCGATTCTCGGCTACGAACTCCCACGAAGCCTGCGTCTGATCGGACTCTGTGCGCTCGTGACCATTCCGCTGGCCGGGCGACCGACGGGCAAGAAAGTCCGGTCGCTGCTCTGGGACCCGAATTACGTCTGGCTCGTCGACATTGACGCCCGTCACACGAAAGGCGGTATCTTTCGGACACCTGGGCAACGGTTCCGCGAGTGGTCCGTCGAGGACGGCCAACTCGACTGGGTGAGTCCCAATCTCGCCTTCGGCAAGAATGTCGACCTCGAAGCCCAGACCGTCGAAGGATGCTGGCGCGGAACCCTCTCCGACCGTGAGCTGATGCGAACGCTCCAGGCCGTCGAAGAGTGTCGCGGCCAGCTCGAAGCTGACGCCAAGCGCGGCTTCGCCATCGAAGCCCAGGCGTTCACCATCATCCGTAACGCCACGCGCAAGGCGATTCTCCATATCGTCTCGACGTTTGAGCGCGGCACCCTTCCAGATGAAGGAGAGGGGTTGACCGACGAGATAGATTCGGCTATCGAACAGT
The DNA here is from genome assembly GCF_000827835.1 of Haloarcula sp. CBA1115. Taxonomy (NCBI): domain Archaea; kingdom Methanobacteriati; phylum Methanobacteriota; class Halobacteria; order Halobacteriales; family Haloarculaceae; genus Haloarcula; species Haloarcula sp. CBA1115. The sequence continues at coordinate 1,621,856 of NZ_CP010529.1, forward strand.
TCGGCCTCGACCGAAAGATCCGCGCTGCCGAGAACGACGAGTCTCCCGAGTCGGACGTCCCGGGCGTCCGCATCGATCTTGACCAGGACCTCGCCGATCTCGCTGGCGCTGGTGACGGAGGTGTTCCCGCTGATGATTGAACTCAATCTAACCCATCGTGAGAAAAGCATCGTCGTGGTAACTGCTGCTGTGACGTTCGTAGCCGGCTTCTGGGCCGGCATCTGGTCGGTACCACCGCAGGCCCTTGACGTGCCACTGGAGGTGACGCAGAACGCTGGAGAACAGATATACGATCCTGCCTATCGTCCTGTTCCCGGTTCCCTGCCTGTCGTCTCAGTTGTCGTCCCGCTGTTCGGCTTCGCATACGCGTTCCGGGATCAGCTCGTCGAGGACAGTTCCGACTCTGTTGAGGTGTCCGCTGATGACTGACAGCGTTGACGAACACCTGCTGACCGCTGCGAAGCTCTACGAACAGGTACAGGGCGAACTTGACGGTGACGAGCGACTGCTACCGCACACGGGTATCGTCGAGGATCGGCAAGACCGCGCGGCGCTGTCGTTCATGGAAACGGCGATGCGAGAAGCCCACCGGTCACCGGTAGGTAGTTCTACGTTCGAGGGCACGGCTCTCGGACAGGCGATCTCCTCGAAGGTCCTGACCGACACGGCGACGGAAGCCGTCGCTGCTGGCAACGGTTCGGTCATGTCTCATATTGTCGGTGTGACCGAACAGGACCTCGACGCCTCGGCGCTGCGGCTCCCGATGATGCTCCTGAACGAGATCGAGAACAACGGCGCTCCGGCGTTCCTCACTGCTGCGGGCAACCCGAACACAGGCAAGACCAACACGGCTATCCTCCTGATCACACTGCGGGCGCTCGACCTCGATGACCTTCTGGTACTCTCGAACGTCCGGACGTGGGAACAGACGGATATTGTTGTCACGTCAGCTCACGATCTCGCCGTGCAGCTGCTCGAACATCGGGACCGACCGAAAGCCATCCTGATCGACGAAGGTTCGACGCACTTCGACGCCAGAACGAACCGCCGTGAGGTGGCTGAACAGTACACGCCGCTGGCGAAACGCTACGCGAAGATCGGCGTTGATATGGAGGCCGTCGTTGTTCACACAGGGAAGGATCTCCATCCCGAGCGCAAGCGCCTCTCGACACTGGCGATGTACAAAGCGGCGAAGAAGAGCGCGGAGTTCTTCGAAACGTGGCCCGCTGATGCTGATGCGCCGACTGACCGACTGTTTGGTGGTAGTCTCGAAGAAATCGAGAAGGTGACAGGCTACGATCCTGATGACGCCGCGCCGTGGGCTTGGAACCTTCGAGCCGGTCTATTTGAGAAAGACGTTGAGTGGACACAACTTCTCGAGCTGCTCCGTGAACGCGGATCTGTTGAATAACACTCCCCTCTGATTTTCTACCAATTGGAACTACATTTGTGAGTGTATCCGCAATCTTGATACACTCCAAGTCCAGACTTATAACTGCGAGACAGTGACCCGTCTCGCTGAAAACGGGATATAGGATCACCGGCTTTGTACTGGTGTTCCGGGCCTGGATAGCCCCCCGATATCCATACGTTTTGCTGATACGCTCTTGTGAAGCACGTTGTTGATTTTCAGAGGGCAGCATCAAGAGCATGTTTGAGCGCTTCGTCACCTGGTTTTCTGTAGAGTTCGCAGCGGAGCTGAAAGGCTCTGAGATACGGTGTTAGCTTGTCCTTTGACACTCCTCGATGGGGCGAGAGCCACCGTCGCGTCAGCGACGCGTGGCTCTCGCAACCGTTGACGTGTACTTCGCCATCAGCGTATTCACCGTCGCCGTGGACGACGTATTCGCGGGAGAATGCGTCGTCTTCTTCGAGCAGCTCGTACGCTCGAAATCCGTCCGTATAGACGGTCAGCAACTCCTCATCGTGGTCAGCAAGCAGGAGTCGAATAGTCGATTCACCAGCGGATTTCGCTGGCACGACGTATCGATCGTCCGAGCCACGATCGACCAGCGTGAACACCGGCGGTTTGTCGCCGTCGTACGAGCCTCGTCCACGCGTGGACAGGCCACGCGAGCGCGACTCCTGGTCGCGCTCGCGGCCTTTGAGACCGGCAGAGACGTACACTTCGTCGATTTCGACCGGTCCAGACAGTGTGATCGAAGGCGCGTCGAGCGCGCTGGCGAAGCGCTCGACGCGCCGTCTCACCGTTCTGTACGAAAGATCGAGCTCCGCCTCGATCTGGCGAATACTCGTGTTGAACCGTAAGAACACGTATATCGTGAAGTACCACTCTTTCAGCGAGAGCTTCGAATGAGCGAAGATCGTGCCGGTCTTGTCGTTGAACGTCCGGCCGCAATTCTTACACAGATACCGCTGATACTCCCGATAGCTGCCGTTTCTGACCGCCAGGTCAGAACGGCAGCGGGGGCACTCGACGCCATCACGCCAGCGAACCTGCTGCAACAGGTCCGCTGCAGCCGATTCCGACACGAACCGGCTTATTGGGAACATATCGGGCACCGCTGGCGCGGTGCCCTTGCCCTCTTCGACTTTCAGCCGCAGCTCTCGCTATCAACAATCTCCTTCGCAAGAGCGTTGCTGATAATTGGTGTTCAAGCCGAGCTTGCAAGCTACAACATAGTCTTGAAAATCTACAGTGCGGCCTTGTAACGCCGGATTTGTTCTGAACAGTCTGAGAGGTTTATACCATTGTCTCTCATGGACTGTTCCGTATGGATCTAACAAACCTGAAAGAATTGCTTACTGACGATGACGCCGTCTCGCCGGTTATCGGTGTCATTCTGATGGTCGCAATCACAGTAATCCTCGCAGCGGTAATCGCATCCTTCGTCCTCGGTCTCGGTGACCAGGCATCCCAACAGACGCCAACAGCGAGTTTCTCGTTCGATTACGAGGCCGATAGCGCAACATCCGGTGACCTAACCATCACGCACGACGGTGGGGACGCTGTCCAGGGCAACGAATTGTATCTTCGCGGCAGTGGTCTTGATACGAGTGGAGAGTGGGCGTCGGACATAAGTGGTAACGCCAGTGCCGATGGTGGGTCAGCGGTTGCTGCTGGTGACGTTGCTGAAGTAGGTGCTGACTCGGACTTCTCCGCACGGATTGTGTACCAGTCGCTCGAAGGTGACAACTCCGCGACACTCGCAGAAGACTCCGGACCCGACGCGTAACTGAGCACCTTTTTTAGATTTTTCGCAGGATAGAACGAATAGCTAAATATACCTCTTAGACAGGCTCTTTCGTCGAAGGCCCTGACCGACACAGCGACCGAGGCCGTCACTGCTGGCAACGGCCCGGTCATGTCCCACATCGTCGGTGTCACTGAACAGGATCTCGACGCGTCGGCGCTGCGGCTGCCGATGATGCTCCTGAACCAGATCGAGAACAACGGCGCTCCGGCGTTCGTCACGGCCGCCGGCAACCCAAACACGGGCAAGACTAACACGGCCATCCTCCTGATCACGCTGCGGGCGCTCGACCTCGATGACCTCCTGGTACTCTCGAACGTCCGGACGTGGGAACAGACGGATATCGTCGTCACGTCGGCCCACGATCTCGCCGTGCAGTTGCTTGAACATCGGGACCGACCGAAGGCCATCCTGATCGACGAAGGCTCGACCCACTTCGACGCACGGACGAACCGCCGAGAGGTGGCCGAGCAGTACACGCCGTTGGCAAAGCGATACGCAAAGATCGGCGTCGACATGGAAGCCGTAGTGGTCCACACTGGGAAGGACCTCCATCCCGAGCGAAAGCGTCTCTCTACGCTGGCGATGTACAAGGCTGCTAAGAAAAGTGCGGAGTTCTTCGAGACGTGGCCTGCTGACGCTGACGCGCCTACTGATCGTTTGTTTGGTGGTAGTCTCGAAGAGATTGAGAAAGCTACTGGCTACGATCCTGATGATGCCGCACCGTGGGCTTGGAACCTCCGGGCTGGTCTATTCGAGAAAGACGTTGAGTGGTCCGACCTTCTCGACTTGCTTCGCGAATGTGGTCCTGTTGAATAATAATCATACTTGATATATAGTTATTTGAACTGCATTTGTGAGTCTGGCCGTAATTTTGATACACGAACTGAAAATACATAATATAAGAGTGGAGTATATGAACCCAAATATGAACAAAAGATTGATTACTGGGCATTCAGTGTTTTCTGTAATTAGCTATTAGACTCGATTATGACTAAACTCAACCCACAGAATATCAGCATCGGATTTATTTTCCCCTACAATCTTCCAGTAGACGAAGGCAACTTAGCTAACTGGCTGACGCAGAGAGATTTCCAATTAGTCGATTCTGAGAATCAAGCCTCTGTTTTTCAAGGAGGCGTTCGAATTGAAGGTGGACCCTTTGCGGTAAATAATCAAATCCAGGTTCTCTATGAACCTGAGGCCGACATATCTGGATTTAGTGATTCATCGTTTATAACGTTCAAAACTACCGAAGATGTGTCATATGATGAAATACATTCCTACGCCGAAGATTTCTTCAATACTTATGAGGGTGCAGATTTTGACACTTTAGGAACTGTTGAGCTCACATACAATGGTATTATAAGAGTTGATAGCGCTTCTCATGACTTCTCTAACTATTTTAACAATAACAAGCTAGAAACTCTCACTGAGCTTGGTCCCTCCGATATTAATGGCACTGCTGCAGTTATAGAACCAAATATAAACAATTCTGAAAACGGATGGTTTAGAATGGTTTTAGATACTGAATCAATCTCAAATCCACACATCTGGAACCTACAATTTCAGTACAGAGTGGATTCATTAGAAGACCTTGACATCGATAAAATAGAAACGACTCTAAAAGAATTTATAGATAGTTCAGGTACTAGTGACTAATTATGGCTGGTGAATTTGATATTAATAGTTCTGGTTCAACAGACACTAGGACCCCTAAGCAACAGAAGCCCACTGGTACAGCCGGCACTCCTCAACCTTCGTTAAGTTCAGAAGATAATAGCGGCTCCGTTATATATCCAGAATATATTCACAAATTAGAAAAACGAATCGATTTAATTGAAAAGTTCCTAATCCACCAATATAAATCTGAGTCAACTGACCAGTTCGATCAGCTGAGGTCATATAAGAAAGGGCCTACTACAGATATTAACACCCCGATTCAAGATCCACTAAACCAGTCTAGCCTTGGTATACTTAACGAGCCTTCTAGACCTCCAACAGTTGGCACGAACGATACTTCTACTACTACTTTTACTGACGAGGAACTATCCACTATTGCAGAGAATGTTCAGTTAGGGAACCTAGAACAACATTGGAATGCTGATTCGAACACTAATATGCAGGAATCAAATCCATCTATCAATAGTTTAATAAGATCGTTATTTTTTGAGAGGCCGGAAGCATCTTTATATAGTGTATCTTTAGGGTTAATGATGGTATCCTTATTCCTTTCCAGCCCTACGATAGCACTCGCAGGCGTTGTAACCTTAATTACTACAATTTTACACTATGCAAGGTGACTGGGTTTCTGAGGTTCTCACTTCTCTAACCTATGCAGACCCACTTACTGCATTAATCATCGTTATTGGTATGCTAGTGGCTCTTACGATGATACTACAAGCGCAAGCCAAAACAATACAAAAACTACTAGGTGTTAGGCATACTTTGGGAAAAATAGTAGTACTATTAACCGCAACTGTTTCATTACTGTTCATTTCCGCAACTAACACTCAGCCTTTTCACATATTCATCATTGGAGTCATATCAGCTATGGGAAGTGCTAGATATTTAGTTGTAAAATTAGAGGAACAAAATGAGCAGATTCCCGACTCAACACGATGATTGATTCACCAACCCACCGACCCACCCACCGGTCGGCCTACTCCATGGCCTTTGGATGCCGTGGATATGGGTACAATTCCACGTCGATCTCGCCCTCAAGGTACTGCTCGCCTTCAGTCGTCAGCTCGACGAAATCCTGATCCTCGGTTAGAAACGCCACCAGATCGGCGTCAGCCAACACTCGACACCGATCTTGTACCTGCGCCTCTGTCGCGTGAATATTGTCACGAATAGCCATCTGTTTCGCTGTCGACACCGAGTCATCCCGAAGGTGTTCCAGTATCCGGTCGTCGATACTTCGTTGCCAGCGGGCGGTCTTTCGAATCGTCATGGTGGAGGGCGATTACACGTCGTTCGTCTCTGCGTCTGCACTCGTCGACGGCTCCGTTGGGCCACTACCGTTGATATAGACGCCTTCCTCGGCGTCGTATTCTTCATCGAGATACGCTTTCCCTTCGTCAGTAATCACATAGGCTCCGTTACCGACGTGAGTTAGAAGCCCATTCTCGGCGAGTTTCTTCATCCGTCGGCCAACCTGAGTTCTCGAAACGCGGACTAACCCGCTATCGTGGACTTCTTTGGGTGTTCCCGTACCCTCGTTCTCTCGCATCCATTCGAGGATACGGTCGTCCCAGACGCTCTGCCACGAACCGGATAAGCGCATTTGAATTACAAATATTACTCGACCCACCTATTTCAGTCCTTACGTGCACTTTCTTACCAACCAATCAGATATAGCTTCCCGATACATTTATGCACTTTCTGGGTAATAGTGTTCTTGCGGGCAGCCCACTGATGGCTCTTAGCCATTCAGAACTGGGCCGTGCTGGAACACGGCCCGAGGGTGGTTCCGTTACCGCATCCATGTCAACAGGAACCGATACGGGGTCTACGCCCCGCACGACGACAGTCGCCTCGCCAGATGAAAAGCCCAGCGTTCGCCCGGCTTCCAGAGGTGGTTCTATTGACTGACCTCGATCCGATCCCGCCCCATGAGGCCGTCGAGATGTTTCACGACGCGATGGTGGACGAACACGCAAAGTCGACTCGGGAGAGCAACAAGCATCGTCTCCAGGCGTTCGTGCAGTTCTGCGACGAGGAAGGCATCGAGAACCTGAACGAACTCACTGGTCGGGACCTCTACAAGTATCGGATCTGGCGACGAGAAGGCCAGGGCGACGGCCGTGACCCTATCAAGACAGTTACTCTCAAGGGCCAACTGGCGACACTCCGCCGCTTCCTCCAGTTTGCTGCTGACATTGACGCGGTCCCGCAGGGGTTCTATGAAAAGTTGACGCTGCCGACGATGACCAACGGCGAGGACGTATCGGAGACCACGCTCGACCCTGAGCGCGCAATTGAGATTCTGGACTATCTCGAAAAGGCCCGTCCCAGCACGCGTGACCACATCATTCTCGCTCTGCTCTGGGAAACCGGTGCGCGTACTGGCGCAATCCGTGGCCTCGACCTCACAGATGTGGACTTGGAAGGCGATCATCCACGGTTCTCCGGGCCCGCCCTACAGTTTGTCCATCGTCCTGAAACAGACACGCCGCTCAAGAACCGAGAGGCAGGAACTCGATGGAACCGAATCAGTGAGAAAACCGCTCGGTACATCGAGGACTACATCGATTTCCACCGGGATGATGTAACCGACGAGTACGGACGAGAACCCCTGCTCACAACATCACACGGTCGACCAGCTGGCAACACGTTCCGAACGACACTGTATCGGATCACCCGTCCCTGCTGGCGCGGTGAGGACTGCCCGCATGACCGCGATCTCGATGAGTGCGAAGCCACGCACATCGACCACGCCAGTAAGTGTCCCTCGGCCCGATCTCCTCACGATGTTCGCAGTGGTCGAGTGACCTACTACCGTCGTGAGGATGTTCCCCGCCGAGTCGTGAAGGATCGACTCAACGCCAGCACAGATATTCTCGACCGTCACTATGACCGGCGTTCTGACCGCGAACAGGCTGAACAGCGAAGCGACTTCCTCCCAGATATTTGAGAACAATGAGTACTAAAATCAACGTTGCGAATTGGCGATATTCAGGTTCCCACCGTGCCCGTGAAGCCGCTGAACGATAGTGAAGCGTGCTGAACCGCAGCACGCAGGGGGATTCGAATCACGCCAGACCGAACGAAGTGAGGCCTGGCCTCGGGTGAGAATCCCACCATCCCGCCATCTCCGAATAAAAGCAACGTAGACAGCCACGCTACACGCCGAGGAGTCACATTCTCAAAACAACCAAGCGCGCCATCGGTCGCATTCCAGCGTCCCCCACAGTTCGCTGCCGGCTGACCGCTCTGAAAATGCCTGTCACCGCCCGTATGTCTCACCAGAACCAGTCTTTAGAATGTCGCAGTGAAGGGTGCACTACTGCCAATACCTAGTCGGCTCGCATGACCTGTCAGAGGCACGGAACCCGACTTGGGGGGATGGTATCAGTTTCGCACCCTCCACAACCATGGTTTTCCCGGCGAGACGTATGAAACAGCGACATTTTCACACCCAGCTATTGTTTTGAAAACACGGGTGAACCATCGGTACTGCTACTACTGGGACTGTGCCTGCTCACAGGGCCAGCCCTACAGCGACACCGAGCTGTTCCGGTCTCCGAACGGCTCCGGCGCTGTGTCTGAATGCGTCCGAACCCCGGTGCTACGCTTCTACGATGTCGTCTTCCATGGCAGCGACCTCAGTGAGAATCGCTTCGACGTCGTCGTCGGGGACGCCGTTCTCCCGGAGCGCGGCTTCGAGGTGGGTCGCGACGTTGGCGAACGCTTCTTCGGTGATTCCCATGCCTTCGTGGGCGGTCTGCATGTCATCGCCGTCGTAGTCGACCGGTCCGCCGGCGACGGCACTGATGAACTGCGCCTGGTGGCTGCGGAGCTGGTCCATGTCGGTCGCTTCGAAGTACGGGTCGAGTACCGGGTCGTCGAGCACCCGGTCGTAGAAGTCCGAGACCACCGCGTCTACCGCGTCGCGACCGCCGATCCGCTCGAAAATGGACTGTGATGCCATTGTCAGGTGACAGGTAAGCGGCCGGCATGACAGTTGTGGAAAAACATATTCGGCACAGAACGCCGCGTTAGCGCTCCGACGCGATGCGTGGCCTAGCGACGCTCTCAAAGTAGGCCAAGCGCTCATCGAAGCGCTACAGCCGTTTGCGCCGTCGCTGCCGACCGACCAGTACCACCGACAGTATGCCGAGCGTCCCGAGCATGGTCCACTCCCCGTGACGGTCGGTGACGGGCCGTGCGGTACCGACGCCGTGCTTGCCCTCGTCGTCGCCGCTGGTCGCTGTGGCCGGGCTGCTATCGACTGACGGCGCGAAATTCGCCTGCCGGTCGGTCGTATCCGCTACGCCGCTTCGCTGCAGGTCACGATCAGTGAGCGCGTCGGTCTGGACTGACGGCGCGGTGTCAGTGACAGCCTGTCGAACGAACGCGTCGAGGTCGTCCCCGGCGACAGCCGACACCGTCTCGGCGAACAGCCTGAGTGTAATTCGCTCGTCTCGCCGAGTCAGCCCGTCGAGGACCGCTTCGAACGTTCGGTTCCCGTCGGTCGCCTGCCGGAGGCGGGCGTCGATAGCCGCGACGACACGCGTTCCCTTGTGGTACTGCGCGCCCGGCCCGTCCCAGCTATCGGGCTGTGTCAGGTCAGCGGTTTCGTGGCGCTCGGTCGTAATCCTCTCATGAAACTGGTCTTTTTCGATACCGCTCGCGCTGTAGGTGAGCGCCGCGGTGTGATAGTCCGCGCTCCCCTCACTGAGCCAGTCCATCGCCGGTGTCGTCTCGAACGTCTCCCGGGTGTGGCGGTACTCGTGGACCCAGACGTTGACCGGGGAACGGACGGGTTCGCCGGCGTTGACGATGACATCCGACTCGCCGTTCGACGGGGAGTACCCGCCCGGTGCGAGTTCGTTCGGCGCGACGAACACGCGGATGTGGTCGTGATCCGTTCCGGCGGTCGAGGCACGCTTCGCGTGACTGATGGAGTCCAAGACGGCGGTTCGGTTGGGTCGCAGGTCCGCAGCCGCCGGGACAACGAGGGTGATTCGGTCCCCGTCGACTGTTCTGAGTTCTGTCTCGTGTGGGCCGATGTAGGCGGCCGTACGCCCGGCGACACCGTTCTGGCCGGGCGCGAGCGCGAGCGACTCGTTCCACGTGGGCCGCGGCCCGACGTGCCAGCGCCAGCGGGCACGCAGTGACACTTCCTGTCTGGCCAGCAGCGTCCAGTTGTCGGTGTCGGCGGTCCGCTGGCCGAACGTCGTCGAGAGTCCGACCGGCACAGTGTAGGTCAACTGTGCTGTCCTCGTATCGCCGCTGAGACGCCAGCGGTCGCCATCGGACTCGAGGCCGTCGGCTCGAAGCACAGTCGTCTCCGCCGGCGTCCGAACTGACAGTCCAGTGACGTGCCGTGGTCGCTCAATCGTCGCGGTCACCCGTACCCGACCGGTCTGGGTCGGCTCCCTGTCGATTGCGTACCGGACATCAATCGAATTATCGCTGTCGCTGGTGCCGATTTGTGCCGGTGGACTCGACTCGACACCGAGGGCGACTGGAGACGTGCAAACCAGAAGCAGGCAAACCAGCCCTGCCGACATCTGCGTTCTCATAGCTCTGGGCGCTGCCGAATGCTACGCGACAACCAGCGAGTGGCAGTAAAGTGTGTGCCGGTGAAAATCTCAAACGTAATAACAGGCTGTGCGGCGCGGAGATGGGGTCGCAAGCGTTTTGCCAGCGGCCACGTTATCCCCTGATATGGCCGATTGTCCGCTCGCAGACGACTGTCCCAAATTCACCGAACGAATCCAGGGGATGGGCTGTACCCACTACGGCGACCGTGGCGGCGCCGAGTGGTGCAATCACTACAACCAGCCGATCTCGGAGCTCAAGAGCCAGCCGGTCAAGATGGGCGAGGAAGTCGCCGTCGACGTCGAGGACATCCACGAGAGCGGTGCCGGCGTCGGTCGGACCGAGGACGGCTTCATCATCATGGTGGACGGCGTGCTCCCGCCGGCCCGCTCGCTGGTCAAGGTGACCAACGTCCACTCGAACCACGCCCGCGCCGAGGAGGTCGAGCGACTGGAGATGGACGAAGAGCTCTCCGAATCCGAAACCGACGAGAGCGACACCGAGACCGACGAGACGGACGACGACCCCGACGACGGCCGGCGTCTCGGGAGCCGGGACAACTTCTGGGGCAGCTAGGACAGTCCGCGGTCGACAGTCATTGGGACAGTTTGCGAGCGGGACTTCTTTGGGACAGTCGGTACTTCTCCCGGACATGGACCTCGAACTCGATGGCAACGCAGCGCTGTGTACCGCCGCGACGAGCGGCCTCGGACTCGCGAGCGCCGAAGCCCTCGCCGCTGAGGGAGCCGACGTGGCCGTCTGTGGCCGAACGCCCGAACACGTCGACGAGGCACGGGACCGGCTCGAATCGGTCGGCGACGGCGATGTACTGGCCGTCGAGGCCGACATCACTGACCCCGACCAGATCGAGGCGCTCGTCGAGGAGACCGTCGACAGCTTCGGCGGCCTCGATCACGTCGTCACCAGCGCCGGTGGCCCCGCCCCCGGACCGTTCATGGAGACGACGGAACGGGACTGGTACGGCGCGTACGACCTGCTGGTGATGAGCGCCGTCTGGACCACCCGGACCGCCTATCCGTATCTCCGGGACTCCGACGACGGTACTATCGTCAACATCACCTCCCGATCCGTCAGGGAGGTCATCGACGACCTGGTGCTCTCGAACGCTGTCCGCCGGGCCGTCATCGGCCTGATGAAGACCCAGGCCCGCGAGTTCGCGCCGGAGGTCCGCGTCAACGCCGTCCTCCCCGGTGCACACGAGACGCCCCGCATCGAGGAACTCGTCGAGGCGGCCGTCGAGCGCGGCGAGTACGATTCCTACGAGGAGGGTATCGAATCCTGGTCCGACGCGCCGCTCCAGCGCGTCGGCCAGCCCGAGGAACTCGGAGACGTGGTGGCGTTCCTCTCGTCGGCCCGCTCCTCCTACGTCACCGGGACGGCCCTGCCCGTCGACGGCGGCGCGATGCGGAGCTAACAGCCCTGGCCGCCGATCCGCTCAGAATCGCTCGTCATCGCGTAGCTCCGACACGACCTCCCGAACGCGCTGAGCCTCGTCTTTCGGGACGACGAGTGTTCGGTTGTCGAAGGACGCCACCACGAGGTCTTCGACGCCGACGGCGCTGACGTGCCCGTCGCTCGCCAGCACGTTCCCATCGGCGTCGATGGTGACCGCCTCCCCCAGCACCGCGTTTCCGTCTTGTTTGTCGAGGATGCGCTCGAAGGCGTCCCACGAGCCCAGGTCGTCCCAGTCCAGCGCCGCCGGGACGACGAAGGCGTTCTCGGCTTCTTCGAGCACAGCGTAGTCGATGCTCACCGGGTCAACAGCGGCAAAGGCGGCGTCATGGTCCCCGTCGTCGAGTCGCTCGACCATGGGTGCAAGCGGCGACGACGCCGCGGCGGACAGGAGGGCCGTCGGCGTCCACGCGAACAGGCCGGCGTTCCAGTAGAACCCCTCCCGGACGTACTCCGTCGCGGTCTCCCGGTCCGGCTTCTCGTGGAACGTTTCGACCGGCGCGAAGCCGTTCTCGGACGGCCCGGGCTTGATGTAGCCGTAGCCGGTCGCCGGCCGGTCGGGCTCAATGCCGACGGTAACAAGCCCCTCGGTTTCCACTGCGACTCGCGCGGCCGTTCGTGCGACCGTCTCGAACGGCCCCGAAATCCGGTGGTCGCTTGGCAGACACAGCAGAACACAATCGCCGACCTGCTCGCGGATGCGGTGGGCCGCATACGCCAGTGCCGGCCCGGTGTCTTTCGGTTCCGGTTCGGTCAACACTGCTGCATTCGGGACGTGCTCCCGGACCCCGTCGGCGAACGAGTCCCGAGTCAGCACGTAGGTCTCGTCGGCCAACCCGACCCGACTGACAGTCTCGGCGAGTAGCGATTCGTCTTCCCCGAAGGAGAGAAACTGTTTGGGGCGGTCGCTCCGACTCGCCGGATACAGGCGCGTGCCGGTGCCGCCGGCCAGGACGAGCGCGACGATTGGTCGCTCCATACTCGGGCTTTGCCCAGCCAGTGCTAAAATGTTGTACTGGCGACCGAGGAGAGTACCAACAGAACCCACTGCCGTCAGCGAGTTACCACGTTTCTATCGTCCCGTCCCTGATGTCTTCGACACAGCCCTGACAGTCCGGACTCTCTGCGTCGTAGCAGACTGGCCGACGCTGCTCGTCCATCGACACCGCGCGGTACTCGGCGTGGCGGCGACAGACGATTCGAGCCCGGCCCTCCTCGTCCCTGGGCAGGCCGGCCTCCGCCGACCGCTTGCCGTTTTTGTAGGCCTTCTTCGCGTCCGAGAGCTGCTGCTCGGCCGACCGCAAGGTATCTCGGATGAACCGTGCGAGTCGGTCGTCGTCGGCCATACTGACCGTTGTGCCCCGCGACAAATCAATCTTCTCGCGTGGCTCTCGCGCCGCGACTGTGGGACCGCAACACCCTCACTCACTTTCACTCCGCTGGGCGAGTGTTTATATCCGAAGGCGACCAAGCGTCGGATGTCTCCCAACGAAAACCAGGCGGAGACAGTGAAAGCCAATGACTGAGTCAGATTTGCGTACCCACGCGACAGAGATACACGAGCAGTTTTCCGACCAGCTAGAGATCGACGTCGACGACGTCGTCAAGCGGCTCGATACGCTGGTGAACGACTATCAGGTCCCAATCAGCGAGGCCCGCCGAAGCGTCGTTAACACGTACCTCGACGAGGCCGGTATGGACCGCGACCAGCTGGGCGGCGGCGACGGCGGCGGCAACGAGCAAGTGAACGTCGCCGATGTCGACGCCCCCGAGGAGTGGGTCGACGTTCGCGCGACGGTCGTCGAACTCTGGGAGCCGCGCGCCGACGCCGTGGCCCAGGTCGGCTTGTTGGGCGACGAGACGGGCACGATCAAGTTCACGAAGTGGTCGAAGTCCGACCTCCCGTCGCTCGAAGAAGGGAAGTCCTACGCCCTGCGCAACGTCGTCACCGACGAGTACCAGGGTCGCTTCTCCGTGAAGCTCAACCGAACGACGACTATCGAGGAACTGGACGAGGCAATTGAGGTCGGCGACGACAGCGTCGAGGCCGAGGGCGCGCTGGTCGACATCCAGTCGGGCTCCGGGCTCATCAAGCGCTGTCCGGAGGACGACTGCACGCGCGTCCTCCAGAACGGCCGCTGTAGCGAACACGGCGAGGTCGAAGGCGAGTTCGACCTCCGAATCAAGGGCGTCCTCGACGACGGCGAGGAGGTCACCGAGGTCATCTTCGACGAGGACGCGACCGAGGAGCTGACCGGCATCGCCCTCGAAGAGGCGAAGGAGATGGCGATGGACGCGCTCGACACCACCGTTGTCGCCGACGAGATGCGACAGAAAATCCTCGGCCGGTATTACCGCGTCCGCGGTCCGACGTTTGGCCGCTACTTGCTCGCCGACGAGCAGGAGCGACTGACCGGGGCCGTGGATGCAGACGAGATTCTCATCAAAGCGAGGTCGATCTAAATGGCGAGTACACCCACCCGCGAGGTCGCACGGCGCGTCTTCGCACGCGAGTTCAACGACGCGAGCTACACGTTCAAGGAATCCGACGACGACCGCGCGCCGGTGTACGTCCTCCTGCCGACCGGCCAGCGCGCCAACCGCGTGTTCCTGGTCGGGACCCTCACCGAAACCGAAGACGTCGGTGAGGACAGCGAGTACTGGCAGGGCCGGGTCGTCGACCCCAACGGCGACACGTTCTTCATGTACGCCGGGCAGTACCAGCCCGACGCGGCGTCGATGCTGCGCGAACTGGAGCCGCCGGCCTACGTCGCTGTCGTCGGCAAGCCACGCACCTACGAGACCGACGAGGGCGAAGTGAACGTCTCGATCCGCCCCGAGTCCATCTCGAAGGTCGACGAAGCGACGCGGGACCGCTGGGTCGTCGAAACGGCCGAGCGAACGCTTGACCGGGTCAAGCGGTACAAGGAAGCCGACATGGAGGACCCGGCCACTGACGAGTATATCTCGATGGCTGACGAGGAGTACGAGCAGTTGTCAATCGAGAACTATCGGCAGTCGGTCGTCGGCGCGCTGGAGAGCCTGCAGGACGAACAGGCCGAAGCCAGCGCGGACTGACCGCGGCACCGTCCTCGATTTTTCGCTGCTGGCAGGTCGACCGGCGCTACGGCTCTAGTAGCTCGATTCGGTTCCCTTCTGGATCGACGACGAACATGATCGTCGTCCCGCTCTCGGTCGTTTGCGGGCCGCTGAGCGTTTCGACATCATCGGGTAGTCGGTCGGCGACCGCATCGAGGTCGTCGACTTCCAGCCCGGGATGGGTCGCTCCCGGTCGATTGAGGTCCGGGTCCGGCATCGCCTCGCCTTCCGGCTCGTAGCTCGCCAGTTCCAGACGCGCGCCGCCGGCGTCGAGGTGCACCAGTTCGGCGCTGGCCCCTTCGATGTCGACGGCGGTGCCGAACGCCTCGTCACCGACCGAGAAGCGCGTCAGCACGTCGAGTCCGAGCACGTCGCGGTAGAACTCGACGGCGCGGTCCAGATCGCTGACGATGATACCGAAGTGGTGAGCGGTCGCGTCGATGTCTGTCGCCATCTCTGCCGGAACCGAGGTCGGCCGGCTGTTAAATCACAGCGGTTCGACTGTCGTCAGAGACGGCCACCAAGGGACCGGTCCGGTAGCGTCTGACAAACGATTAAATACGTTGCTGCTGAAACAGTACATAACTATGGGCAACAAAAACAAGACTATCTCCTTCCGCGTCAGCGAGGACAAATTCGAAACCCTCCGCGAAATCGCCGAGGAACGCGATATCTCGCTGTCCGCAGTTTTTCGTGACTACGTCGACACGCTTGTTTCCCACGACGGTCAGGTGAAGGTCGCGCCGGAACACGAGTTCGAGGACGACGCAACCGAGACCAGTACCGAGAGCTTCCCGCCGAAAGTCGAAGTTCCGAAGAGCTTCGTCCGCGAGCACGAGCGACTCGAACTCGAAGCCGAACACCTCCGCGAACAACTGGAAGAACACAAGCGCTACGTCACGAAGCTCCGCCAGCAACTCGACGAGATGGATCAAGACGAGGTCATTCATCTCGAAGACCTCGATCAGGGCGAAGAGGAAGACGCCTCCTATCGCATCGGCAGCTTCGACGACCTAGAGTAACCGCTGGCGTTTCTGCTGTACGTCCTCGGCGACGTCGTCGCGCCCATCGACATCGGCCAGGGTTTCCACGGCTTCTAACGTTCTGACGGAGTTATCGAGGAAAGAGAGCACGTCGCCCGGATACGCATACAGCATGTAGTCGTCGCTCATCACGTCGACGATTGCGTCCGGCCCCATTCCCTGTTCGCGCAGTTCCAGCAGGTACGAGATGAACTTCCGCTCGGCACAACCACAGTGGGGGTTGGCCTCACAGTCACAGTCGAGGAAGTCCTCAGCGAAATCCAGGACTCGCTCTCTGGAGGCTTCGTCGAGCTTTGCCAACCCCTCGCCCTGAAACAGGATGTCCAGCGTCGCACCCTTGAACGCCCCCTTCGGGAAGCTCGTCTCTAGCTGGGAGGCGAGCTGCTGGTGGTTCTTGACGTAGATTTTGTCCGTGATGGCCACGCGTGCCTCTCTGTACGCGTCGGCTGTGTAAAAGCGTCTCGAAGCAGCCGGTGAGCTATCGTAACAATTGAAATGGTTTACACACTGACCGCATTGCAGGCGTGCGAGCAGGTGTGCACTGATTTTCAATGGCTACTATAGTCGAACTCAACTCCGAACCGACGTGCCACCGCTGTCACGCGCTCTCACGACTCACTGGTTCCCCGATTCGTAACGTATTTCTGTTCCAGCGGAATATCTATGATTGCCTCAATAAGCGTGTCCGGGTTGGGGTAGTGGTATCCTTCAGCCTTGTGGTGGCTGAGACGTGGGTTCAATTCCCGCACCCGGACTGTATCAATTTTCTTATATGTTTTGAACCGAGGACATCAGTACGTTTAGTTTTACTTTCACCCCACTCGGCTCATATTTACTATCTACTACGTTCTTGTCTGCCCTGTGAAAGAGTTTGACTGTCCGACATGTGGTCGGGTATTCGATAGTCGACGTGGTCTTGGGGTGCATCATAGCCGCGTCCACGACGAACGGCTACCGAATAGAGAGTGCAACCATTGTGGAGATTCCTTCTACTGTGAGTCCGCCCGAGCCTACTGTTCGAAGCACTGCCACGATGCCGCTGTATCGTACGAAGGAAAAGCCAATCCGAACTTTTCGGATGCGACAGAGCAGACGAATTGCGAGGTCTGTGGCGCGAAGTTCGAGTATTACCCGTCGGAGAAAGATGGGGTATACTGCTCTGACTGTGTCGAGAACGCGGCGTGGCGCGACCCGCCACAAATTTCTGGAGCTGCACACCACTCGTGGTCCGGTGGCAAACTATCGGTCTCCTGTGACGTTTGCGACGCCCGCATTGAGCGATATCCGAGTCAGATTCAGAGTGAAGTCGTCCTCTGCAGCCGTGACTGCCACGCGGAGTGGCTTTCGGCGGCGTTCACCGGTGACGGGCATCCGAACTGGCGCGGCGGTGGCGTGGGCGAGTACGGACCGGGATGGCGGTCGGTGCGCGAGCAGGCCCTGGCGCGGGACGACCACGCTTGCGTGCTGTGTGGCACTGCTGCCGAGGAACTGGGACGGAACCCGGATGTGCACCACATCGTGCCGGTTCGGCTGTTCGCCGTGATGCCAGCGCTCGCCGTCCGGGACGCACACACGCTTGACAACGTCGTCTCGCTGTGTCCGGGCTGTCACCGTCGAGCCGAGTTCGGTCACGTTTCGCGGGCGGAGTTGCGTTGGCGGGCCGGTATCCCTCGAATAGATACCCCCGTCGCAGGCGGCGCGATGGCGTAACTGGACCGGAATCTACACAATCAGTCCCGCCGCCAGTACGCGTATGTCACCAACTGTCGACGAACTGCGGAACGAGATCCGCGAGGCTGTCGGGCGGTACGAACGCCCGGTCTCGACTGCTTTCACCAAGGAAGCTCTGGCGGCCATCTGCGAAGCTGTCGGGTACGATATCGACACGGACCGACTGCCGTCGAAGCCGCAGATGCGGGCGGGGATTCTCTGGACAATCGGCGAGCGCGAGGACGACGACCCGGCGGACGCGGAACAGCCCTTCCGGAAGGGAGAACTCGAAGCGATTGCCGCGGCGCTGTCCGACGAGTAACGGTGCCCTTCGGCTGGTGCGAGGTTTCCAGTTGACCGTCAGAATGCGGAGCTATTTGCTTCCCGACAGCGAATTAACCAGTATGGCACGCAACCGCTCCCCGACGTTCGAGAACAGGCAAACTGCCGGTCGACGGCTGGGAGAGGCGTTGCGCGAGCGAGATATCGCGGTCGACATCGTCCTCGCGATACCGCGCGGTGGGCTGCCAGTGGGCCGCCCCGTCGCCGACGCGCTCGACGTCCCGCTGGACATCGCGGTCGCAAAGAAGATCGGCGCACCGAACAACCCCGAGTACGCTATCGGCGCCGTCGCCGCGGACGGAGCGGTCTGGCTCAACACCGATGTCATCGAGCAACGCGAGATACCCCGGGACTACGTTGCGAGCACACGAGCGGAGATGGCGGAAGCCGCCCGACAGAAGGCCCAGCGCTACCGCAGTTCGGAGTCGTCGCCGACACTTACCGGGAAGCGAGTCTGCCTCGTCGACGACGGCGTGGCGACGGGCGCGACGGCGCGGGCCTGCATCGAGCAGATCCGACAGGCCGGTCCCGAGCGACTCGTGCTTGCGGTGCCGGTCGCTTCGCCGCGGGCGATTTCGGACCTCGAAGCGCTGGTCGACGAGGTGGTCTGCTTGGAGGTCCCGTCGGCGTTCCGCGCCGTCGGCCAGTACTACGAGCAGTTCGACCAGGTTTCCGACGAGGACGCGATGTCGTATCTCGACGGCGAGTGACCGTTACCGCTCTATCCCTGATTCCGGCCGGACAGTCTCGGTCTCCGTCTCACCGATGGGGGTAAAGTCGCCGCTGGACTTGATAATCGAGAGCGCTGTCATGATGTCTGTCCGGGTGAGTAACCCCTCGAAGGAGTCGTCCTCGTCAGTGACGAGCAGGCGACCGACGGAGTTCTGCTGGAGCGAGGTCAGCGCGTCCATCACATCGGTCTCCGGACTGATTGTGATGATTTCCGTCGTCATCACGTCGCCGACGGTGTAGGCCTCGCGCTCGACCTCCTGAACGGCGCGGGCGTCTTCGAGCGTGACGAGGCCGACGACCTCGCCGCCGCGCTCGACCGGATAGCCGGTGTGACGCTCCTTGAACATCGTCTGGATGAGTTCCCGGACGGACATGTCCTCGGGGACTGTCGTTACGTGGTCCGCCGGCGTCATCACGTCCGCGACGGTGACGCCCTCGAACGCGGCCCGCATCGAGGTCTGGCGGGACTCGCCCGCCGCGCCGATGTAGATGAAGAAGGCCAGGCCGGCGAGGAAGATATTTCCGAGGACGAAGATGCCAAACAGGCCGAGGAAGACGGCGAACACCTTCCCGACTTCGGCGGCGATGGTGGTGGCTCTGGCGTACGACCGCCGGCGGGCCAGCAGCGCGCGCAGGACGCGGCCGCCATCCATCGGGAAGCCGGGGAGCATATTGAACGCCGCCAGTGCGATGTTCATCAGCGCCAGATAGCCGAGGATGAACCGTGCTGATTCGATGGCTGTCGCCGCACCGCTTGGGAGAAGCTGGAACGCGACGAAACAGACAGCGCCGACGGCGATACTGACGATGGGGCCGGCAATAGCGATGACCAGCTCCTGTTTCCAGTCTTCGGGCATCTCGCTGAGCTGGGCGATGCCGCCGAACAGCCAGAGCGTGATGGAGTCAATAGGGAAGCCATAGCGGATAGCGACGAGGGAGTGGCCGAGTTCGTGGAGGACGACGCCGGTGAACAGGCCGAGGGCCGCACCGATGCCGAGTACCCAGACGAGCGCGCCGTCGGTGAGGACGGCCGCGTCCAGCCCGGCGTTCAGCGTCCCGTTCAACAGCTCGGTCGTCTGCTCGATCTGTGTCCCGATAATCCAGGCGAACAGCGGTAGCACGAGGAGAAATGTCAGGTCCAACTGGATCGGGATTCCGAACGCGCTTCCGATGCGGAACCGGCGCATACCCGTCGCTTATCGGGGGACGGTCTTAAGCCCCCTTGGCGGAACTGCCGTGGTAACCGACGCCGGTACGCCTTTGCGGCGCGCCCGCGATGGACCGCACATGAGCGACCCACTGATTCGCCGCGCTGACGACATCGAGTACGAGGCCGTCGACGCAGCCGACGGGCTGGAAAAGGGCGTCCTCATCGGCGAGGAGGGGGGCGGCGGCAACCTCGCAATCCGTCGCTTCACGCTTGCCCCCGGCGGCAGCGTGCCGAAACATACTAACGACATCGAACACGAGCAGTACGTCCTTTCGGGGCGGTATACCGTCGGTATCGAAGGCGAGGAACACGACGTCGAAGCCGGCGACAGCCTCCACATCCCCGCCGGCGCTGTCCACTGGTACCGCAACGACGGCGACGAACCGGGCGCGTTCCTCTGTGCGGTTCCCGCCGGCGACGACGAAATCAAACTGCAAGGGTGACCCGGAGCAACAGTTCACTTCTCCCCGTACTTGGAACAGTGCGGGCCAGACTGCCCTACCCGTCGCTCGTTGGACAAGCCATGCTGGGTGGGACTGAAAGGGGCGGTCGGCTACGCGAACCCCGACGACGCAAGCACTGTACCGAGCGAAGCGAGGGAAGCGCACAGCGAGGCGCGGGAGCGTAGCCGACCGGGGCTTTCCGGCTGTTTAAATCAACTGTCACAGCACCAGTAACACCCACAGCTAGTCCGAACCGCTCAAGTAGCGCAGTCGCCACTAGATAATTGTGTCACAGCAGGCCGCACAGGTAGAGACGCTGTTCCTCCACGAACATGGCGAGGAGTTCCGCGTCGCCGCCCACCGGGACGGCGAGCGGCTCTTCCACGGCATCCTCGAACTCAAGGAGACCGACGCCGGCCCCCGCCCGCGTCGGCTCCGCGTCAAGGACGGGACCAGCGAGGAGCTTCGCTCGCCCGACCAGTTCGTCGACCTCGCCCGCCGTGCGGCCCGCATTCGTATTTCCGAGCAGACTGCTCCGCGTGCACGCGAGCGCATCCGAGAGATGCTCGACGCGTACCAGATCGAGGCCAAGGTCGTCCGGACCTGTCGGCTGTGTGCCTCCGACGGGCGCTACTCGCCGATTACCAGCGAGACGGCTATCGAGACTGACGACGAGACCATCTGCCCGGAGTGCGCTCGCCAGCAGCTCGACCGAGAACTCGCCTACAAAGGAAACATCGGCGGCGACGCTCGCGACCGGCTCGAAGAGCTCCTGCTCGAAGTGCAGGACCTCGACCGCGTGACGAACCTCCTGTCGGGCCAGCTGGACCCGGACCTGACGAAGTTCGACGAGATTTCGGCGACCGTCGACGAGGTCGACCCCGTTCGCGTTGATTCGCTGGACCTCCATCCCGGGATGCAGGAGCATCTCGAATCCCGGTTCGACACGCTCCTGCCGGTCCAGAGCCTCGCCGTCGAGCACGGGGCCACGGAGGGCCGCGACCAGCTGGTCGTGAGCGCGACGGCGACGGGGAAGACGCTCATCGGCGAGATGGCCGGCATCGACCGCGTCCTGAACAACAAGGGCACGATGCTGTTTCTCGTCCCGCTGGTCGCGCTTGCAAACCAGAAATACGAGCAGTTTCAGGACCGCTACGGCGACATGGTCGACGTGTCGCTGCGCGTGGGCGCGAGCCGCATCGCCGACGAGGGCGGACGCTTCGACCCCGAAGCCGATGTCATCGTCGGGACCTACGAGGGAATCGACCACGCGCTCCGGACCGGCAAGGACCTCGGGACGGTCGGTACGGTCGTCATCGACGAGGTCCATACGCTCGGCGAGGACGAGCGAGGCCACCGCCTCGACGGCCTGATTTCCAGACTCAAATACTACTGCGAGTCCGGCGGCGCACCCGACAGCGGCGACACGCAATGGATCTATCTCTCGGCGACGGTCGGCAACCCCGGCCAGCTGGCCGACCAGCTCCGGGCGACGCTCATCGAGTTCGAGGAGCGGCCGGTCCCCATCGAGCGCCACGTCACGTTCGCCGACGGCCGCGAGAAGATCGAGACCGAAAAGAAGCTCGTCAAGCGAGCCTTCGACAACAAGTCGAGCAAGGGGTACCGCGGCCAGACCATCATCTTCACGAACTCCCGACGCCGGTGTCACCAGATTTCACGCAAACTGGAGTACAGCTCCGCGCCGTACCACGCCGGGCTGGACAACCGGAAGCGACAGCGGGTCGAGCGGCAGTTCGCTGATCAGGACCTCGCGGCGGTCGTGACGACGGCGGCGCTGGCGGCGGGGGTCGACTTCCCGGCCTCGCAGGTCATCTTCGACTCGCTTGCGATGGGTATCGAGTGGCTCACCGTTCAGGAGTTCAGCCAGATGCTCGGCCGGGCTGGTCGCCCGGACTACCACGACAAGGGCACCGTCTACATGCTGGTCGAGCCGGACTGTTCGTACCACAACAGCATGGAGATGACCGAGGACGAGGTGGCGTTCAAGCTCCTGAAAGGCGAGATGGAGCCGGTCATCACCCGCTACGACGAGGGCGCGGCCGTCGAGGAGACGCTGGCGAACGTCACCGTCGCCGGCAAGCAGGCCAAGCGGCTCAACGACCGGATGGTCGGCGAGGTCCCGACCAAGCACGCGCTCGGGAAGCTACTGGAGTACGAATTTATCGACGGGCTCTCACCGACGCCGCTCGGCCGAGCCGTGACCCGGCACTTCCTCGCGCCCGACGAGTCGTTCCAGCTGCTCGACGGCATCCGAAAGGGACAGCACCCCTACGAGATCGTCGCCGACATGGAACTGCGCGACGAGCACTGAGCCGCGTTCGTTCCGCAGACCTGTCGGCCGAGTATCCTTTCGGCGTACATTCTTGTAGCGGCACGTACTTCCGGTGTCCATGGGCCTGTTCGATACGATCCGTCGCGCCGTCGGTGGCGATGACTCGTCGACCGACGGGGACGAGCGGGCGGCCGGGGGCGACCCGCCGTCCGACGATGGGCCGGACCTTCTGGATACAGCGACGCTCGACCCGACGACGTTCCGGGAGTACGCCGAGCACGTCGTCGACGGCGCGGACCCGCTGACCTTCGACCCCGACGCGCTTGCCCGCCTCGATACGGCTATCGAGGAGAGCTACGACGGCAAAACCGTCGGCGACGCCGCGAGTGTGACGACCTACACCGAGAACACGGTTCGGTTCGGAAGCTACCTCGGCGAACTCCTCGTGCGGGCGTACGACGGCAAGTGGGTCCAGTCAGACGGTCGATGGGGCGTCGCTGTCGCCGGCCCGGACGATGAGGTGGGTGTCGCGGTGTTCGACGTGGCCGCTCGCTCGTTCGCCGACAAACCGGTGTTTGCGGCCGTCGTGACGCGTCTGGAATCCGACCTGGAACTGGATAGCATACAGAGTACTGACGACGACGGTCTGACAGAGCCGGACGCGGACGAAACCGACGCCGACAGCGTCGTCTCCGAACCGACGCGGGTCGTTAGCCGCGTCGACGATGGACAGGCGGACGAACGCGACGGACCGCCCGAACCGACGGCGACAGATGAGCGAAGTGAGGCAACTGCCGGCGACACCGCTGATACCGATTCGTCCCAGGCCATCGAAACAGAGCCGACCCGAATCGTCCGGCGGGTCGAATCTGAGTCGGAAGGCGAAGACCGGCCGGACGACACCGACCCCACACCAGCCGTCAGTGAGGCCGCTGACGAGCCAGAGAACGAGCCACCGTGGGGCAGTGACGACGCCGACGGTTCGACCGCTGACATCGGCGAGGACGCAGAGCCCGAGACGACCGAGTCAGCGTCAGACGATGCCGGCAGCGAGCCGTCGGCCGCTAAAACCACCGAGGAGGGGTCGACTATCGACTCAAGCGATGCGGAGCCGGCCACCGAACCCGCTGCCGAGCAGTCGGCTGTTGATACTGCCGATGAGCAACCAACGGCCGAAACACCGGCATCGGACTCGACCTTCGACGCCGCTGAAGACGGACCGACTGCTGACACGACTGATGCTGTCGAGACGACGGCCGATGCCGATGATACCGCTGATATGGCCACTGCCGACGAAGCGGCCGCGTACATCGACGAAGCGGAACCGACAGCCGACAGTGCTACAGCGGACCCCTCGGACGAAGCGCCGGCGGCCGAGACACTTCCCGAAGACTCGGCTATCGACACTCGCGACGAGGACCGAACTGTCGACGCGCCCGCGGGAGCAGCAACCGACACATCTGCTGACGAAGCAGTGACCGATACAGCCGACGACGGAGCGGCCGGGACATCGATAGACGACGAATCAAAGCCCGATATCTCGCCGGATGCGTCGTCAGACGTCGCTACAGACGCGGAGGCGGTTTCCGAAACCACGGGTGACGAGTCGCCTGCAGACACCGCTGACGCCGCGGGGGTCGATGACACGCCGGCAGCCGTTGCGGAATCCGACGCCGTGGAACAGTCCGATGATCGTCCCGACACATCGGCTCCTGTCGGGGATGTCGAGGCGTCTGATGCCACTGAGACTGCACCGTCACAGGACGCAACCGCTGACGAGACGCCTGATACGGCGGCCGCTGACGAACGTGAGCAGCCTGCTTCCACCGGCAGCGACTCGACCGCTGGCTCGATGGCCCGCTCGTGGGAACCCGGCACGGTCCGGGCGGACCACGCCGACACCGCCGTCGAGTTCGCCGACTTCTGGGGCGAGCACGACCTCGATTTCTCGCCGGCCTCGCTTTCGCGACTCGACGATCTGGTCGACGCGGAGTGGGACGACGAGCGATTCGCCGAGACGACGTTCGGGAGCGACGACTCCTTCGACGACCGCGCGTTCACCAGTGTCGTGCGGGAACTCGGCGGCTACTTCGGCGAAGTACTCGTCCGGCAACTCGACGGCAAGTGGACCGACGAGACGGACCACGAAGCGGCCGTCGTCGTCGGCGGACCGGGCGGGCAGTTCGCCATCCCCGTCTTCGAGGTCGCGATAACCTCGCTCAGAAAACAGGCGGTGTTCGGCCGGAGCTACGACGCCCTGCTCGAAGACCTGGGTCGTGACGGGCCGACGCGGTGAGCGACGCGACACCGGCCAGGCGGTTTCTCGCTGTTGCTAGTCAGAGATGGGTATGACTGACGTGCTCCCGCATTCGGGACACTCGTCGTGGTCCGTGTAGAGGAGCGTATCACACTCGATACACCGGTGGGTGGCTTCGTCGTCGGACGCGTTCCCGACCTCCTGTTTCAGCTCCTCGACTTTCCGACCGAGATCGTTGAAAAGGCTCATTGTGATCTATTCGGCCCGGACAGGGATAAACGTCGGCCGCCGGGGCAGGGTGTGAGCGGACGCCCCCGTACGCAAACGACCCATGCTTTTGTCACTGGCGGCGCAGGGGCCAGACGTGTCGCTGCCACCTGTCACACCGGGGATGTTGTTCGTCTTCGCGGTTATCGTCGCTGCGCTGGTGCTGTTTGCGACGGAGGCGCTGCCAGTCGACGTGACTGCTATCGCCGTCATGGTCGCGCTGATGCTGGCCGAACCGGTGACGGTGCTCGCGACCGACCTCGGGTTGCTTGCCGAGCCGGTGTACGTGTTACACCAGGCCGGTGACGGGATTTCGCCGCTGGACCGCGGGCTCTCTGGCTTCGCCTCGACGGCGACCATAACGGTGCTGGCGATGTTCATCCTCTCCGACGGCGTCCAGCGGACCGGCATCGTCCAGATTCTCGGCGCGAAAATCGCCTCGCTGACCGGGGACAGCGAAACGAGACAGCTCAGTGCGACCGTCGGGCTGGTCGCGCCTATCTCCGGGTTCATCAACAACACCGCCGCCGTCGCCATCCTCCTGCCGATGGTCACCGACATCGCGCACAAGGGCAAGCTCTCGCCGTCGAAACTGCTGCTGCCGCTGTCCTACGCCTCGATGTTCGGCGGGATGCTGACCCTCATCGGCACCTCGACGAACATCCTCGCCTCGCAGCTCTCGGCGGAACTGCTCGGCCGCCCGTTCAGCATGTTCGAGTTCACCCAGCTCGGCATCATTGTGACCATCGTCGGGACGATCTACCTGCTCACCGTCGGTCGCTATCTGGTCCCGTCGCGTATCCCAGCCGAGGAGGACCTCACCGAGGAGTTCGAGATGGGTGAGTACCTCACCGAGGTCGTCGTCCGCGAGGACTCCCCGCTCATCGGTCAGACCGTCGAGGAGGCCCTCAGGGTATCTGAGTTCGACGTGGACATCGTCCAGCTGGTCCGCGAGAAACGAACGTTCCTCGAACCCTTCGGCCAGAAAACGATTCGGGCCGGCGACGTCTTCGCGATTCGGACGGGCCGGGACACGCTCGTCGACCTCCTCGACGTCGAAGGGCTGGACGTGATTCCCGAAGTCGAGGTCGGTGAGGCAGAACTGGAGGCCGCAAACGAGCGAAAGAACCTCGTCGAGGTCGTCGTCGCTCCCGGCTCCTCGCTCATCGGTGAGACGCTCGTCTCCACGAGCTTCCGCCAGCGCTACGACGCAACCGTGCTGGCACTTCGCCACGGCCAGGAGCTGTACCGCCAGCGGATGGACCACGTCAAACTCCGCATCGGCGATACGCTGCTGGTGCAGGCCACCCCCGACAGCATCGACCGCCTCAACCGCAACAACGACTTCATCGTCGCCCAGGAGGTCGAACGGCCGGACTTCCGCCGGTCGAAGATTCCCGTCGCGGTCGGCATCGTCGCCGCCGTCGTCGGCGTTGCCGCGTTGACTCCGATTCACATCGTCATCTCAGCGCTGGGCGGCGCGCTCGCGATGGTCCTCACCGGCTGTCTCCGCCCGTCGGAACTGTACGACGCCGTCCAGTGGGACGTCGTCTTCCTGCTTGCCGGCGTCATCCCGCTGGGTGTCGCCCTGCAGGAGACCGGCGGCGCTGACCTGCTCGCGGAGCTGTTCGTCATGGGTGCCGGCAGCGTCCTCACCGCCGGGGGCGGCCTCGCCGTCGTCCTCGGGCTGATGTATCTCGTCACGGCGCTGTTGACGAACATCATCTCGAACAACGCCTCCGTTGTGCTGATGATTCCGGTCGCTATCGAAACGGCCCAGCAACTGAATGCCAACGCCTTCGCGTTCGTCCTCGCCGTCACCTTCGCCGCCTCGACGGCCTTTATGACGCCGGTCGGGTACCAGACGAACCTCCTCGTCTACGGTCCCGGTGGATACCGCTTCACTGACTACCTCCGCGTCGGAGCGCCGCTACAGGCCGTCTTCGCCGTCGTGACCACGCTCGGCATCGCGTACTTCTGGGGCCTCGCTCCCGCGTGACACAGCGGCCTCGCAACGAAACCCTTTACTCGCTGTCCGGTCGAGATGTTGATGCGGGATCGTGGGGTAGCTTGGTAACCTTCGGGCCTTGGGTGCCCGCGCCCCTAGTTCAAATCTGGGCGATCCCATCCCTACCACACTCGAAGTGGCCCTTTTGCCGCTTCTACTGTCGTTCCTTCAGATACTCGTTCTGATCGTCCCTCGCAGTCATCGTTCTTCGTAGTCGTACTCGCGTTCCGGCTTCCGCCGACATGCTCACAGCGAATACCCGAGCGATACCGCGAAAAGAAGCCGTAGCGATGGCACGCCGCGCTAGTCGCCAGTCCCGTCGGGGGTGGAACGCGTAGTGCGCTCCTCGCTGGCACCGTCGGCATCGCCGTGGTCGTCTCCCCCGCCACTGGTGTCGAACTGATCGACAGTCGCGGCCAGCGAGTCGGCGCGGTCGCGGAGTTCGTCCGCGCTCTGGGCGATTTCAGCAACGGACGCGGACTGCTCCTCGGCGGCCGCCGATACCTGCTCGGCGTCCTCTGTCACGTTCTGGCTGATCTCGGAAACCCCATCGACGCGGTGGACGACGCTCTGTGTCGCGTCGGCCTGGTCTTCGGTGGCATCCGCAATCTCCTGAATCCCGTCGTTGGCGTCCTCGATTGCCTCGACGGTATCCTCGATGGCGTCGGCAGCCTCGCGGACAGTCTCGACACCGGTGTCGATGTGGTCGCTGGTCGCGCGGATGTCCGTGACAGTCTCGTCGGTCTCCGTCTGCACGGCCGCGATTTCGGCCTCTATCTCTGCGGCCGCCTGTTTCGTCTCCTCCGCGAGGTTCTTGACCTCGTCGGCGACAACGGCGAAGCCCTCGCCGTCCTTGTCGGCACGGGCGGCCTCGATGTTGGCGTTCAGGGCGAGCATATTCGTCTGCTCGGCGATATCCGAGATGAAGTCGACGATCTCGCCGATGTCGTCCATCCGCTCCTGTAGCGCGAGAATCTGGTCGACCGCGTCTGCCGAGCGGGACTCGATTTCCGCCATGTCGTCGATGGCCGACTCGGCGGCTTCCCGGCCCGCTTCGCCACGGTCGACGGCTTCTCTGGCCGTCTCTGCGACCGTCGTCGACGACGCTGCGACTTCCTCGATGCTCGCCGATAGCTGGTCCATCTCGGCGGCGGCCTCCTCGAGGTCGTCGTGCTGTCTGATAGCGCCGTCGGCGATCTCCTGTATGCGGTCACTGACGGTCTGGCTCGTCGTCTCGATTTCCTCGGCCCCGGTTGCGACCTCGATTGTGGCATTCGCGACCTCGTCGGCGAACGCCGCGACCTCGCTGACGGTGGCTTCGAGGCCGTCGAGCATCGCGTTGAACTCCACTGCAACCTCTCGCATCGCTGTCTCCTCAGCGTCCTCGTCGAGTCGCTTCGTGAGGTCACCGTCAGCGATCTCCTGCATCACCGCGCTGTACTCGGTGGCGCGCTCCTGAAGACGCTGGCTCGCTTCCTCTGCCTCTGCCCGTGCATCCTCCGCTTCAGTGCGGAGCTCTTCGGCTTCCGCCCGCGCTGTCTTCGCTTCCTCGACCGCATCCTCCGCTTCTTGAATGCGGTTCTGGAGGGAAATCCGCATGTCGTCGAAGGTGCCGTAGAGGCGGCCGATTTCGTCGGCGCGGTTCGTTGAGAGGTCGACATCGAAGTCGCCGGCCTCGATGCGTTCGGCACGGTCTCGTAGCTTCTTCAGGGGGTCGACCGTGCGTTTCCCGAGCACGAGGCCGACAGCCGACAACGAAACGAGTGCCAGCAGGACAAGCAGTCCGACCGTCTGACCGACCGTATCCCGGACACTGAACGCCTGGGCCGTGTCCAGGCTCGTAACAGTGACCCAGTTGGTGGTCGGGACGGGCGCGAACGCGTACACGCGACCATCGGCAACCGCTGTCACCGGTGCTGCAGTGCCGTTCGCGTCGCGGATCGCCGCGAGGCTCTCACTATGGGTGTCGGCATCGAACTCGCGGTCGATGTTCAACACCGTCTCGTCGTTAGTGTTCAGAATCGTGGTTTCCTTCGTGGAATTGGCATCGCTGAGCCGGTCGACCTGGCTCTGGATGCGCGTGACGACGACGAGGTACGAGCCGTCGCGCTTCGGGACCGAGCTAGCGAACGCCATCACGGGCTCGTCGTTGAGGACCGGTGAGCGGTACGACCGACTACTCGACCACACCTGACTGTTGTTCCCGGGTCCTTCCGGCACTTCGGCGGCCGTCCACGGCGCGTCAAGTTCGGATAGCGACCGCCCCTCCAGCGGGAGTTCCGTGCTGGCGACCACTTCGCCACGAGTATCGTTTACGAGGTGCATACTGACAACATCGTCGGGCAGTAGCTGGTCCTGCAACAGGATGTACGCCGCGGCGCGCCGGTCGCTCCGGAGCGGTTCGCCCTGTGAGACGGAGCGCGTGTGCGTGCGTTGCTGTTCGACCCACGAGCCGATAGAGCCCCCCTCCAGCTGGCTGGTCTCGGCGAGCTGTCCGGTCGTCTGGCGTTCGACGGCTGTGGATGTCGCCTGGAAGGTGAACGCGCCAGCGCCCGCGATGACGAGCAACACGGCAAGGAACGCAACAGCGAACTTCGCAGCGAACCGCTGCCGGACAAACTCGGGAGCGACCCGATCAAGCGCGCTCGCCAGTCCGTCGAGCGGACCGCCCGCCATCAGGCACCACCCGTGTTGGAGCGCTCAGTGGGTACGTCGATGTCGCCGGCGGCGACCTGCTCCCGCGACGTCGACAGCGCCTCCCTGACATCGTCGGGAATTGCCGGTTCGAGGGAGGTGCCATAGACGACGCCGACGCCGTCACTATCCAGCCCGAGAGAGACCACCTCACCAGCGGGAAGGCTGTCCGTGACCGTCGCCGTCGCAGCGTCGTAGACGGCTACGTTCACCCGCTTGACCATGCTCGCGAGCACGACGTCCGCGTACCGGGGATTACTGCGGGACTGGTCCGAGTCAACACCGATTGCGTACCGGCCACTGGCCTGTGCGGCCTGGAAGATGCCGACACCTGCGCCACCCGCTGCGTGGTAGACGATGTCCGCCCCATCGTCGTACATCCCGGCTGCGATGTCGCGGGCGCCCTGCACGTCGTCGAAATTCCCGAGATACTCCGTGAGGACATCGACGTCCGTGTTGGCGTACTCGACGCCGGCTCTGAAGCCGGCCTCGAACTTGTGGATGAGGGGCTGGTCGAGGCCGCCGACGAATCCGACGGTCGTCTCGTCCGGGTTCGTCGAGCCTGCCCCGAGGTCGATATCTCTGGTCGTGAGCAGCCCAGCGAGGTTCCCGGCCTGGAACGATCCCTCGTGTTCGCGGAACACGTAACTCGCCACGTTGTCGGCCTCTACGACAGAGTCGACGATCATGAATTGCTGGTCTGTGTACTCCGGTGCAGTCTCAGACAGCCCCTCGGCCTGCAGGAATCCGATACAGCAGATCAGGTCGTATGGTGGGTTCGTCGAACTCGCCAGTTCGGCCTGTACCTCGGCGAAGCCGGCGACGCTGTTTGGCTCGTGGTTCGTGTATTCGACCCCATCATCGAGCCGCGCGCGCTGAATGCCGCGGTTCGCCGCATCGTTGAACGAGCGGTCATCCAGCCCGCCCAGTGCGTACACCATTCCGACAGTCGCCGCCGCATCGCTCACGCCGATGTCGCTTTCCGTCGCTTGCTGGCTGTCGCCGGTGTCCTCGTCTCCGCTCCCTCCGAAATCCCCGAAGCGGCCTGCACAGCCGGCGAGCGTTGCGGTCGCGGCCGCGCTGCCGCTGGCGAGGAGCCGACGCCTTGTGATTTTTTGATCGCGCACGGTTATTCTACTCTGAGTGAATCAGGTATACCAGCAAAAACTACTGGTCCCAATTCTCGGCACTGATACTAATAGTACCCCAATGCCGCCTCATTTCAGTTCCACCCCGGTTTGCGAACCTTCTTAGGCCAGTGGGCATAACCACTGTCCACTCAAATGGCGACCGCCGAGAACACCGAACTCATCGACCGCTTCGAGGAGTTCTACCGCAACTACTACCGCAACGAGATCGGTGAGCTCGCCCAGAAATATCCGAACGACCAGAAATCGCTGTATATCGACTGGGACGATCTCTATCGCTTCGATCCGGACCTGGCCGACGACTACCGCACCAAGCCCGAGCAGATTCAGGAGTACGCCGAGGAGGCCCTGCGACTGTACGACCTGCCGGTGGACGTGTCGCTCGGACAGGCCCACGTCCGCGTCCGGAACCTCCCCGAGTCGGAGGACATCCGCGACCTGCGCCACGAACACCACGGCAACCTCGTCGCCGTCAGGGGCATCATCCGGAAAGCGACCGACGTGCGCCCGAAGGTCATCGAGGCGGCTTTCGAGTGCCAGCGCTGTGGGACGCTCACGCGCATCCCCCAGACCGCCGGCGACTTCCAGGAACCCCACGACTGCCAGGGCTGTGAACGACAGGGGCCGTTCCGGCTCAACACCGACCAGTCCCAGTTCATCGACGCCCAGAAGCTCCGCGTGCAGGAGTCCCCCGAAGGCCTGCGTGGCGGGGAGACACCCCAGTCCATCGACATCAACATCGAGGACGACATCACAGGCCACGTCACTGCGGGCGATCACGTCCGCGTGACCGGCATCCTCAAGCTCGACCAGCGGGGCAACGACAACGAGAAGTCCCCGATGTTCGACATCTACATGGAGGGCGTCAGCGTCGAAATCGAGGACGAGCAGTTCGAGGACATGGAGATCACCGACGCCGACAAGAAGGAGATCGTCGAACTCTCCAACGAAGCTGACATCTACGACAAGATGGTCGGGGCCATCGCCCCCTCTATCTACGGCTACGAAAAAGAGAAGCTCGCGATGATGCTCCAGCTCTTCTCGGGCGTGACCAAAGAGCTTCCTGACGGATCTCGGATACGTGGAGATCTCCATATGTTGCTGATAGGAGATCCGGGGACGGGGAAATGCGTCCACGGTGACACGCGAGTAACTCTCGCAGACGGCCACGAACGGCCGATACGAGAGGTCGTTGAATCGAACTTAGATGATCCCAAACCAGTCGACGACGGCGTGTGGGACACTGTTGATTTCGATGTCCCGTCACTCCAATCCGATGGAACAGTAGCCACGCAAAACGCGACCAAGGTTTGGAAGCGCAAGGCACCGGAAACACTGTATCGGATACGAACCGCGACCGGTCGTGAACTCGATGTAACACCGTCACATCCACTGTTCGTCCAATCTAACGGGCGGTTTCAGGCCAGGAAAGCCGAGGAATTAGAGAGCGGGACACACGTTGCCGTTCCACGGAAGGTTTCCACAAATGCCCGTAACGAACTGGATGTCACGTTCCGACAATCACAGGCCCACAACAGAATCGACCTTGACCTTCCACCGCAGTGGACACCCGAACTGGCCCGTCTGATCGGTTATATTGTTGCCGAGGGGTACGTCGAGCAACGTCCGGATAACACGGGGTATGTTTCGATAACCAATAACGACCGCGAAGTTCTCGATGACGCGAAATCTGTTCTGGAGACACTGAACCTCAACGTTACGGAACGGAGTTCACACGAGGGGAAGACCACCCGCGAACTGTTGTGTTCTGCCGGCGAGTTCGTGAGCTTCCTCGCATCTCTGGACGAAACGTTGCTCCAGTCCTCGGCGGAGAGACGCGTTCCGCAAGATATCATGCGAGCCAGCGACAACGTTGTCACCGGATTTATTCGAGGCTATATCGAGGGAGAGGGACACGTTTCGACATCACAGCGGGAGATTACTGTTGCTTCGATGAGTAAACCGCTGCTGGAAGATGTTCGAACTCTGCTCGTCACACAAGGAATCACGGCACAACTCCAACCCCGGAACAACGGTAGCTACCGGCTTCGAATCTCCGGAAACTCCTTCCACGACTACGCCGAACAAATCGGATTCATCACAGCGCGAAAGACCGAAGCGTGCCGGCAGTTCGAGGGAACCCACGGAAATACGAACCTTGATATTGTCCCCAATCTGGGTCCGGAACTCCGTCGCATCCGGGAAGCACTTGGACTGACGCAATCCGAGTGCGGCCTCCCGCGTTCGACGTATCAACACTACGAGCGGGGACGCCGAAACCCAAGCCGTGACAGTCTCGAATCGGTTCTCGATGCGTTCCAGGCACGGTTGGCTGAGATGAACAATGACACACCTATCAGCGACACTGCGCGTAGCGACGGCGGCGGAACGGGGTCACTCCGTCAAGACCTGGATTCACTCACTGCATTCGTCGAAGGCGATATGGCATGGGACCGGATCGAATCGATAGAACCTATCGAACACGACGAAAAGTGGGTCTACGACCTCGAAATCGAGGGAACACACAACTATCTCACTAACGGCGTGGTCTCGCATAACTCACAGATGCTGTCATATATCGAGAATATCGCACCACGCTCTGTCTACACCTCCGGCAAAGGGTCGTCGAGCGCGGGGCTCACTGCGGCCGCCGTGCGCGACGACTTCGGCGACGGCCAGCAGTGGACGCTGGAAGCGGGCGCGCTCGTGCTCGCAGACCAGGGCATCGCCGCTATCGACGAACTCGATAAGATGTCTCCGGAAGACCGCTCCGCGATGCACGAAGCGCTGGAACAGCAGCGTATCAGCGTCTCGAAGGCTGGAATCAACGCGACACTCAAATCCCGCTGTTCGCTGCTGGGCGCGGCCAACCCCAAGTACGGCCGCTTCGACCAGTACGAACCCATCGGGGAGCAGATCGACCTCGAACCGGCGCTCATCTCCCGGTTCGACCTCATCTTCACCGTGACGGACAAGCCCGACGAGGAGAAAGACCGGAACCTCGCCGAGCACATCATCCAGACCAACTACGCCGGCGAACTCCACACGCACCGGACGGAAAACCCCACTTCGAATTTCAGCGAGGAGGAGGTCGGGACCGTCACCGAGGAGGTCGCGCCGACAATCGAACCGGACCTCCTCCGGAAGTACGTCGCCTACGCGAAGCGCAACTGCTTCCCGACGATGACCGAGGAGGCAAAGAGCCGTATCGAGGACTTCTACGTCGACCTACGGATGAAGGGACAGGACGAGGACGCGCCGGTGCCCGTCACCGCCCGGAAACTGGAGGCGCTGGTCCGATTGGCCGAGGCCTCTGCACGTATACGCCTCTCTGACACCGTCGACGAAGCCGACGCCGACCGAGCGGTCGACATCGCCCACTACTGCCTGAAGGAGATCGGCGTCGACCCCGAGACCGGCGAGTTCGACGCCGATGTGGTCGAGACCGGCCAGTCAAAGACCCAGCGCGACCGCATCCAGAACATCAAAGGCATCATTTCGGACATCGAAGACGAGTACGACGAGGGCGCACCCGCCGACGTGGTCATCGAACGCGCCGAGGAGGTCGGCATCGACGAGTCGAAGGCCGAACACGAGATCGACAAGCTGAAACAGAAAGGTGAGGTGTACGAGCCCCGGACGGACCACCTCCGGACGACCTGATATGGACCGCATTTCCGCACTCCGCAACATCGAGGAGGCGCTGGCCGAGTTCGAGACAGGGTCGAAGTCACTCAGTGACCTCGAACAGGACGTTCGCGGGACGCTCCGGACCTACGCGACTGAGTTCGAGGGGGACTTGCAGGCCTACCGGGCAAGCGGTGAGGCCGCCGTGGACGGCCTCGTCGTCCTCGCGCCATCCGAGACAGCAGCCCGCGAACGGGTGCAAGACCTCGTCGCGGACGCCGGCGAATTTACCGTTACAGTCGTCGAGTAGGACGTTCTCTAGCACCGCGGGTACTGTCGATGTCTCCATCTGCTGTCCACAGTGTCGACTCCGGAGTCCGACTGCCGCCGCTATCTTTCTGGCCAGTCGTCATATATATTCAATTTAAACCACATTCAATTCAGTAAAATTTTATAGTAATAATAGTAATGTCTACCCAGTGCTACTCGTCGTCACGTACTCCCGGGCGGCACGCACAGACCTGCGGAACGTCTGTCGTGCCCACGAAGACTGTGTCGTTCGGCAGTTCGGGAGAGCAGCGCTGTTCTCCGGAACCGAGTTCGGGGCCTTCCAGGCGCTCCGGCTCCACGAGAAACACGACCTCGACATACAGATCGAACACGTCGAACCGTTCGAGCCGACAGACGTCCCGAAGCACGTCCGCGAGGCGGCCAAACGGTACGAAGCACGCGAGGAACCGGCGACGCCCTACGAGCGGTTCGCGTCGGGGCGTGACCTCCCGGACCCGGACCAACTCCGAGGCGTCGACCTGTGAAGCTCCGCGTCGCTGGAACCACTTACGCGGGCGCTGTCGTCGACCTCCGAGCGCGAGGCGTCGACGGTCGAATCATCGCCGCGAGTATCCGTGGGCGGCGGTGCTTTCCGGCCCTTTCCTGCCCGGAACCACCGGCCGTGTACGCCTACGCCGGATACGTCCACCCGTCGATGGGACTCCGAACGCGGACCGCGCTCGCGGCCGCCGCTCAGTCACGGGGACACGAGACCCCGCAGGACGACGCTATCGCGGAGTGCCGCGCCCAGCTGGCCGAGCTCGAATGTTCGCCGCCGGATCTGCCGGACCCTGTCGAGCCGGTTTCGGAGTCGACCATCGACGGCTTGCAGGAAGCGGTCGCGACCCACCGCGGCCGTCTCACCGCTCGGCAGGCGGTCGGGGCGGACGACGGGGCGGTACAGGCTGACCTCCGGGACGCGGCGACAGAACTGAGCGAACGGGAGACCCGACGGGCTGCCGCCAGAGAGACCCGCGAACTCCGCCGGGAGCGGGCACGCGCCTACCGGGATACGCTGGAGGAGCAGCGACGGCTTGCTGACGAACTGGCGAATCTCCGACGGAGTGCCCGGGCGACCCTCGTCGACCGATGCGCCGATGCGTTCGCTCGGGCCATCGAAGCCGTTCCGGGGCCGGTCCCGGACAGCCCGTTCGACGCCGACCCAGTAACGGCCGCGCTGGCCGTACTCCGGGTCGCCCGGACGCCCGCACCGGTCGTCCTCGGAACGGATCGGTTCAGGTCACCGACGGCTGCGTCGGACTGTCTCGACGCCCCTGTCGTCCGCTGCTGACTTTTAAATCGGAAGGCCGGACCACCACCCCTATGGTTACCTTCGACTGTCGCGCCGAGCGAGTTGACGGCGTGACGCTCGTCACGGCGACCGTCGGCGACGTTACCGAACCGACTCGAATCACTGTTCGGAACTGTCTCGATGGCCCTCTCTGGCCGCCGAGAAAGCAGGGCGTTCCAGAGGCCGGCTGGACCGAGGACGGCTTCGAGGGCATCGTCGGCCCGGGAACGCACGCGCTCGGTTACGCGACGCCGGCCCCACTATCTGACCAGCCGGCAGATCTGGTGCGTGCCGAGCCGACGTCCGATACGACCCCGGCGGACGAGCGACTCGACTCCGCAGATGCCGTCCTCAGGGAACTGGGCGACCCGTCGCCGCCTGTTGATGCTGTGCCTGCAGGCGAGCCATCGCAGGCGGCCGAAGCCGCGAGTCGGCGGTCGAATGAATCCACAGTCGAACAGGAGATGGACCCGCAGCGAGCGACCGTCAAATCGCCAGCCGAGTCGGGGACGCCGATGGGCCTGCGACCGGACCAGCAGCTCCCCGACGCTGTCTCGCAGTGGCTCGAAACCGTTGCTCGACGCGTCGACCGCGCAGAGCGGCTGGCCGAGGCGGACTCGCTGTCGGCGGCGACAGCTGCGGTTCGCGCGGCGGACGGCCTGTCCGGCGTCCGGACGGTCACGACACGCGGCGATACTGACGAGCAGATGCTCCGTGCGTTGGCCCGGCGGGCCGAACGGCTCGCCGACCGACGGGCGGCCGCCACAGTGCCGACCGAGACGCTGTCGCGCCTGGCATGATCTTGGCAGTCACCGGCGGCAAGGGCGGCGTCGGCAAGTCCACTATCGCGTACAATCTCGCGGCGGAACTCAGCGCGCTCGAACGGCCTAACAGCAGGGACTCGCGCTCGAACGCGAACGCTGGGAGCGTCGTCGTCGACGGCGACCTCGGGATGGCGGACCTCCCGTCCAGTCACGGCCCCGACCTGCACGACGTTCTCGCTGACCGCGCCGACCCGCACGAGGCTGTCCGTGAGACCGGCCCCGTGACCCTCGTTCCCTGCGGGCGGACGCTGGCCGGCGCTCGAAGCGCCGACTTGCAAGGCCTCACGGACGTATTCGCCGCGCTGGAGCGGACCTATCGCTGGGTCATCGTAGACTCGCCAGCCGGCCTGCACGCCGACGTGGGTCTGCCCCTCGCAGCCGCCGACGCCGCGATACTCGTCACGACGCCGGAGGGCGCGGCGCTCGCTGACGCCTTCCGGGTCCGAGCGCTGGCCCGTGAACTCGACGCCGGACTCTGTCGGGTCGTCCTCAACCGTGCCGGTCCGAACCCCGCGACCGAGGCCGTCACGGACCGGTTCGGTGCACCGACCGTCGCTGTCCCGGAGAGCGAGCCGCTAGCGACGGCACAGGCCCATGGACAGCCGCTTCGAGAAACAGCGCCGGACACGTCGGCTCGGCGCTCGATTGAATCGCTCGCTGATGCCGTCTATTCCTGTAGCTCGGTGTAGGTTCCCCGTAGCGTGACCGGCGTCACGTCCGCCGTCTCCGCCGCCTCGGCCTGCGTGAGCGCCACGTCCCGTTCCTGGGCCGCGGTGTAGAGACACGCCGCCGCGACGCCGGCCGGATTGCGGCCGCTGACCAGCCCACGGTCCTGTGCCTCGTCGACGAGCCGTTCCGCACGCTGGCGGACCGCCGTCGGCAGGTCCAGTGTCGTCGCGAACCGAGGGACGTACTCGCGTGGGTCAATCGGACCGGTTGGCAGCCCGAGCTCCCTGTTCAGAGCGTCGTAGGCCGCGCGAAGCTCCGACTGAGTCGCCTTGGCGACGGTACAGAGCTCGTCGACGGTTCGGGCGACCCCTTCAGTCCGGCAGGTGGCATAGATAGCTGCGGCCGCGAATCCTTCCAGCGTTCGCCCCTGAAGCAGGTCCTCGTTCTGTGCGGATTCGAACAGCACGCAGGCCCGGTCCCGGATCGCGTCCGAGAGCGACATCGAACTGATGATACGCCGGATCTCGGTGAAGGCGTACACCTTGTTTCGCTCGCGTTTCGAGCTGATCTGTGCGCGGTTGTGCTCGCGGCGGAGGCGGGCGAACTGACGGCGCTTGCGCCCTTTCAGCCGTGTCGACCGGCCGATTTTCGTCGAGAGGCCGCGGTCGTGACGCGACCGTGTCAATGGCGCGCCTGTGCGTGCCCGGTCAGTGTCGTCATCGTCGAACGACCGCCACTCCGGTCCGGGGTCGATGGCGTCCTCGCCGACGACCAGTCCACAGCTGCCACAGACCGACTCGACACCCTGCTGTTTGACCGACCCGTTACACTCCGGACATTGCGTTACCGTCGTGCTCATGTTCCCACCTACGGCTGGGCGAGGGGTTAAAAAACCGATGCAAAGACGGGTTTCCGGGCGGTTTTCGATGCAACTGCCGACCGGTAACCGGTAGGTAGTTATCGGGTTCGACACCCGCGCCTATCGGGATACCGACAGCATTAAATTCCGGCACAAAGAATGAAATTTCAATGACGCTGTCGGATATCGCTGCCGGTGTCGAGGTCACGACCCACCAGCGTGATCGCGGCGTCGCTGCCGTCGACGAGACGGACGCCCCGCTCCCGGAGCGATTGGCCCCGGTGGCCGACGACCTCCCGTGCTCGGCGGCGACAGCGGCGACCGTCGTCGAGGCCTACGCAGCCGGCAAGAGCGTCGGCGATGCGGGCCGCGCCGCCGGTGTTGCGCCTGTGATGGCCGCCAAGACGCTCCATCTCGTCGGTGAGCAAGTGTCACCGGTCGGCCCACAGGGCCGTGAGATAATCGCCGATTGGCTCGCCGGGGACCTCTCTCGCAGCGATGCCATCGCACTCGCTGACGTAACTGAACAGGAGTTTGCCCTGGCGGTGTACATCGAAACGCACGAGCCGTTGCCCGCGGCCCGCGATGCGGTGGAGGGGGCGCTCACAACTGCGGAACGGGACCCGTTAGGGGAGACGATGAGCGACATCGGCGAGCTGCTGTGAGGATGTGTGATTTGCTTTCTCGGCGAGGTCGGGAGTGAGCGACATCGGCGAGCTGCTGTGAGGATGTGTGATCTGCTCTCTCGGCGAGGTCGGGGGTGAGCGACGTCGGCGAGTTGCTGTGAGTGCGTGACTACCGTTCTCTCGCTGAGTTGGGACCGATGCTGGCAAGTCGGTGTCGTGTGTGGAACCCCTGCTCTCGCTTCTCCCGTACTGTCTGGGGCACGCTTAACACCCGTGACTGCAAACCCGGAGTTATGTCGGCTTCGGAACTGGCAGACCGGGTGGCCGAGGTGCTTGCAGCGGACAGCGAGTCGTTCAACGAACGGGCCCGCGAGGAAGCCGAAGCGCTCAAATCCGCGGTCCGGAGCGGGACCTTCGACAACTCGGAGGCGATCGTCGGCATGGAGCTGGAGCTGTATGCCGTCGATGAGCAGACCGACGCGCTCCAGCGGGTCCCGCGTCAGTTGCTCGAACTCATCGGGTTCGAAAAGGAACTCGGCCTGCACAACGCCGAGATGCAGACGAGTCCGCAGCCGCTGAACACCCACGGGCTGGCGGCCCAGCGCAACGAACTGAAGGCGTCGCTGATGCCGGCCCAGCAACGGGTACGCAACGAGGGTATCCGCCTCGTCTCTGATGGCATGTGGACCGTTCCGCCCGCCGGCGAGACGGCCCGGGAGTACCTCTGTGACTGCGTCGAACAGAGCGGCGTCCGCATCGGGACGAACATGTCGGACTCCGTCCGCTATCACACGATGGCCAACACCGACTACCCCTCGGCGTTCGAGATCGATGCGCCACACGTCTCGCTACAGGCCGAGACGGTGATGCCGGAGTCGCTCATCACCTCGATTCAACCCCACTACCAGATTCCCCACGCCCCGGACCTGCCGGAGTATTTCACCTACGCGCTCCGCATCGCCGCGCCGCTGCTGGCACTCGGCGTCAACTCGCCGTTTTTCCCGCCGGACCTCTACGACGACGCGCCCGACCCCGAAATCGTCGCCGGGGCGAACATGGAGAACCGCATCGGCGTCTTCGAGTCGGTCCTCAATCCGCCCGACGGCGACTCGACGCCACCGAAAGTCTGCTTCCCGCCGGATTTCGACTCCGTCGAGGAGGCTATCGACGACATCGTCGCTGACGACACTATCGTCCCGGTCGACCTGCAGTCGGGGACCCGCTTCGACGACGACTTCGTTCACTTCCGGCACAAGCACGGCTCGTACTGGCGATGGGTCAGGCCGGTGTTCGAGGGGCCGACGCGGTCGGCGGCCAACGCCCGCATCGAGTTCCGCCCGCTGGCCGCACAGCCGACCGTCGACGACGCAATCGGGTTCGCGGCCGTTTTCGCCGGCCTGATGGAGAGCCTGCCACAGCTCGAACACCCCATCCGGTCGCTGGACTGGGAGACGGCGAAGCGGAACTTCTACGCCGCCGCTCGGAGCGGCCTCCGGGCGAAAATCGAGTGGATCACCGCTGACGGGGCAACGACGACCAGCACCGAGGAGATATACGGCGAACTGTTCGAGCACGCACGCGAGGGCCTCGAACAGCGCGGCCTCTCGGCGGAGGAAGCCCATGGGTACATCCGGCCGCTACGCGAGCGCGTCGACCGCCGGCTCACGCCCGCGCGCTGGAAACACGACTACGTCCGCCGCCGCGTCGAGGAGAACGTCCCGCTGGCCGAAGCGATCTGGGGGATGCAGGCCACCTACATCCGCCATCAGGAGGAGACGCTGCTGGAGGGCAGTTTCGTCGACTGGTTCGAGTGAGTCATACTGTTGGCTGTACTCCCCTGACGAATATTGCCACCCCGAGCTGGCGACTGTCTTCACGAAGGGACAGTCAACAGTATCAGTCGCCGGTCGCCAGTTCCGACTGTTCTGTTTCTTCGCGTCGGTCCGCAACACCCGTGTACGCGACGACGTTTGAGCCCAGTTCCTCGACGCGCGCTGCGATGTCTTCGTCGGCGATGTGTCCGTCCTCGAAGGCGGCCCACGATTCGGGGATGGCAACGGCTTGCGGAAGCGGCCAGCCCTTCAACTCCAGTACAGAGGCGCGAAGATGCTGTAGCGTCGGCGTGGGGAACCCGCCGCCGGCCACTGCGAGGATACCGACGGTCGCCCCTTCGACGTCGTCAATACTGCAGTAGTCAAGCGCCGTCTTCAGTGGTGAGGCGATGGTGCCGTGATACACGGGAGTTCCGAGGACCAGGGCGTCGGCCTCGCGGACACGGGCGGCGAGTTCCGGACCGTCACCGGAGTCGGCCTCACCCGCGTCGGGGTCGAACAGCGGGAGGTCCCACTCCCGGAGGTCGATGTGCTCGATCGTTGCACCATCCCCCACTGCCGCGTCGAGGGCGCGCTGGACGGCGATTCTGGTTCCGCTGTCGTCGCGGAGGCTTCCGCTGATACCGATAACGTGTGGCGTGTCGTGCATCGTGTGCCTGTTCGTAGCCACCGCTAATTAGTAAGTACTCTGAGAAAAAAGTTTCAGTGCGTATTCTGACAGGAAGTCACGGGTCAGGCCGTAGTGACATCGTGAATCAGTCGCGACAGCTGATATCGATGAACATAGACCGAATTCTATCGGTCACAGCGCTGCCGAGATTCACTGCTGAGGCCGATACGCACCTGTGATTTGACAGCAGTTCACCCGCGCTCCTGGGGGTGCCCTGCCCCACGTCCGTTGCTGCCCGCGACTACTCCTGGTCTTCGTCGCCGCCTTCTGTCTCGTCCATCTCGTCGCCGGTTTCGGAGGCCGCCGTCTCGTCTTCTGTCTCGTCCATCTCCTCGTGTTCGTCGTGTTCGGCGAACTCGACTTCGGCCTCAAGTTCGATTTCGACGCCCTTGCCTTCCAGTTCGGCTTCGAACTCCGCCATGTCTTCGACTTCGGCTTCCAGTTCCGCTGTATCTACCGCTACCTCGACCTCCACTTCGACGGAAACGTCGTCTCGGTCCATACCGACCTTCCGAGGGGCTGACATAACTCAGTTTTGCAACCGGCACGTTGCGACCGACTTCGACATCGCTATGTGTGTCAGCCGCTGACCCATTGCTATGAGCGACCCCGTGGACGTGACCGTTGACACCGACGACGAGTCGGAATCGGTCCGTATCCACGACGACGGTGGCGAGGTCGAAGCCGGCGACGCAACCGTCCGATTCAGTTTTTCCGGCACTGGAGACGATGGGCAGGCGGCTGGGGGCGACGACGAGCAGTCGCCCGACGGCAACGACGACCCGCGCTGCATCGCCGAACTCGACTCGGTGCCGACCGACAGCACGCTCGTGTTCGAGGCGCGCGACGGCCGGCGCGGCGTCAACTGCATCCTGCACCGCTCGGGCGACGCCGTCGCCGCCTGGCGCAACTCCTGTCCCCACCAGCCCGAAGTCCCGCTCGACCCGGGCCGGGGCGCGATTGTGCGGGGCGACCGTCTGGTGTGTCACAAGCACGGCGCGCAGTTCGAACGCGACGACGGCGTCTGCACGCACGGCCCCTGCGCCGGCGACGCCCTCGACAGTATCGAGGTCACGGTTCGGGACGGCGACGTGTACCTCACGGATGAGCGCTTCGAGCGGGCCGAACGGCGCTGAAACGCGATTTTAGAACGTTTTGCGGTTGTCTCGATTGTGCCATCAGTCGTCTGCAATGGCCGGTTCGCTGCCGGCCCGGGGGTCGGCCTCGCGCCACGTCCCGCGGAGGAACCAGGCCGCGGCGAGGCCGGCCGCGAGGACGTTCGAGACGGCGAAGGCCAGCCAGATGCCCTGTTCGGCCAGCGAGTACGCGAAGAGGTCGACGACCTGCGGGCCGAGCCACGCCGGGACCGCAACTGGGCGGGATGCGACCCAGGCGACCGGCAGGCGGATGATTCCCAGCATGGTAACCGCCAGCGCCGCTGCGGTGAGCGTCTTACCGGCCCCGCGGAACCCGCCGGAGTAGGCCCGGACGACGCCGATGAAGCCGAAGGTCGGGGCGACCCACTGGAGGAACTCGGCCCCGATGCGGACGACCTCGGGGTCGTCGCTGAACACGCTGACGACGGCCGGTGCGGCGAAGATCGTGACCACACCCAGCACAGAGAGGATGGCAAACGATACTTTTGCGGCGAAGTGGTTGGCCGTCGCCGCGCGGTCAGGCCGCTCGGCACCGAGGTTCTGGCCGGTCATCGTTTCGACGCCGCGGTCCATCGCGATGGCGGGCATGAACACCAGCGAGAACACGCGGATGCCGACGCCGAAGGCCGCGACCACGGTCACGGAGAACGTCCCGACGATGAACAGCATGGCGTTGACTGACACGGCGCGCCCGGTGCCTTCGACGGAGGCCGGGATGCCCAGCCTGAGCAGTTTCCGGAGGTACTCCAGGTCGGGGGCCATATCACTGAGGTGAATCCGCACGCCGCGCCTGCCCGACAGCAGGATACCGATGCCGACGACCAGCGCTACGGCACGCGAGAAGATGGTCGCGACGGCCGCGCCGACGACGCCCATCTCGGGGAACACCCACCAGCCGAAGATGAGGAACGGGTCGATGACGATGTTCAGCACGACAGTCCCGAACATCA
The DNA here is from genome assembly GCF_000827835.1 of Haloarcula sp. CBA1115. NCBI lineage: Archaea > Methanobacteriati > Methanobacteriota > Halobacteria > Halobacteriales > Haloarculaceae > Haloarcula > Haloarcula sp. CBA1115. Next base: position 1,665,897 of record NZ_CP010529.1, read on the forward strand.
CGAGCATCGGCGTGATGGTGTCGCCGGCCCCGCGCATCAGCGAGATGAACACGAAGAAGCCGAACATCGCCGTCAGTCCGAGCGAGACGACCTGCAGGTAGCCCGTCGCGCCCGGCAGTACCTCGCTGGACGCACCCAGCAGTGACAGGAAGTCCTCGACGAAGAAGTAGCCGGTCGCGCCGAGCAGCACGGAGGCCAGCAGCGCGAACGTCACAGTCTGGGAGGCGGCGTACTCGGCCTCGCGATGCTCCTCGGCCCCGGTGTGCTGGGCGACCAGCACGCTGCCTGCCACTGACAGTCCCATTCCAAGCGAGATGAGCAGGAAGATCATCGGGAAGGCAAATGAGATGGCCGCAAGCGCCGTCGTGGAGTACTGCCCCAGCCAGAACGTATCCGCGAGGTTGTACGCCACCTGTAGCAGGTTCGTGATGACGATGGGGAAAGAAAGGAACAGCAGCGGCTTGCCGATGTCGCCGCTGGTCAGGTTCAGTTCCTCTTGCCCCTTGAACAGGTTCCCGAGCCGCGCACCCAGACGGCCCAGTTTCTGCCGGACGCTCACGCTGTGACCTCCTGCTGTCCGTCCAGGAGATGCGTCTCGACGTACTCGGCGAGCATCCGTCGGGTACACTCGACCGGGCGACCGGTCGTGACACGCTCGGTCGCAGCCCCGGTCAGGACGGTGACGATGAACTGGGCGGTCTCCTCGGCGTCGAGGTCGGATTTGAACGTCCCGCCAGTGATACCGTCTTCGAGGATCACTTCGAGTTCGTCGACGAGGTAGTCGTCGAATTTGGTGAGCCGCTCGCGAAAGCCGGGTTCGTAGGGCGCGTGGGCACGGATTTCGAGAATCGCCGTCCCGAACTCTTCGCTCCCGTCGTCCGGCTTGTCCAGCACGGAATCGATGAGCGCCAGCAGGCGCTCGTGTGGGTTCTCGCCGTCGGGGTCTTCGATCCGGTCGACGAACCCGTCATAGAGGTATTCGAGGAACGCACAGAGGAGGTCGTGTTTACTGTCGTAGTGGTAATGGAGGGCAGCTTTGCTCTTGTCCGACTCGTCGGCGATGTCCTGCATCGTCAGATCCGCGTAGCCGTGCGTACACAGCGCACGGTAGGTCGCGTCCATAATATCGTCGGCCGTGTCGCCGTCGTTCATTACGCGTAACTAACTGACTGGTCAGTCAAGAATGCGTCGGTACCGCTTGCGGGTGAGTTCGCATGCCCTGCTATATCGGGCTCAGACTCGCAGGAGCCGTCGCTCTGAGAGCGTTCGGAACGATGGTAGAAGGACGGTCGCTACTCCTTCAGGTCGAGGTCGAACTGCTCGTGTTCGCTTGCGGCGTTGAGCACGACGGAGGTGTTCGACTCCCTGATATCCGGGTCGGTGAGGAGTTCTTTGATCTGGGCGTTCATGCCGTCGGTGTCGGTGAACTTCCCGACCGCGATGACGTCGTAGTCGCCGGTGACCTCGTACACCGATATCATCTGCTTGTGCTCTTCGAGGTCCTCGGTGACTGCCGGGAGCGACGACCCTTCCACCTTGAGCTGGATGATGGCTGTCACGTCGTAACCGAGCTTGTCGTAGTCGACTTTGGGGGTGTACCCGTTGATGATTCCCTCGTCCTCGAGATCGGAGAGGTGGTTTGAGACGGTCGTTACCGACACGTCGAGGTCTTCTCCGAGGCTTCGGAGGCTGGCGCGGCCATCCCCCAGAAGTGCATTCACTAGCTCACGGTCGAGATTTTCGTACGTCATTACATTGGTGGACGCCCCCCAGGGATTAGAATTTTACGAATGTCCAAATGTAAGCGAAAGCGTCGAAACCTTTGCGCAAATCAGCAGGGTTTTAGTAGTAGCACCGTTCCTATCGGGTGTCCAAAGATGACAAGCGAACTTTCAGAGGCGGCACAGGAGGTACTCGACGAGATCGACGAGAAGAACGTCGACTTCCTCCGGCTCCAGTTTACCGACATCCTCGGCACCATCAAGAACGTCTCGATCACAGCCGACCAGGCAGAGAAAGCGTTCACAGAGGGGATCTACTTCGACGGCTCCTCGATCAACGGCTTCGTCCGGATTCAGGAGTCCGACATGCGTCTGGACCCGGACCCCTCGACGTTCTCGGTGCTTCCGTGGAGGGAAAACGTCGAAGGCGGTTCCAGTGCCCGCCTCATCTGTGACGTCATCGACACCTCGACCGGCGAGCCGTTCTCCGGCGACCCGCGTGGCGTCCTGAAGCGTGCTATCGAGCGCGCAAACGACATGGGCTATACGGTCAACGCCGCCCCCGAGCCCGAGTTCTTCCTGTTCGAGGAAGACGAAGAGGGCCGTGCGACGACCAAGACCAACGACGCCGGCGGCTACTTCGACCTCGCGCCAAAGGACCTCGCCTCCGACGTGCGCCGTGACATCATCTACGGCCTCGAAGACATGGGCTTCGACATCGAAGCCTCCCACCACGAGGTCGCCCAGGGCCAGCACGAGATCAACTTCACCTACGACGACGCGCTCTCGACGGCCGACAACGTCGCCACCTTCCGCTCCGTCGTTCGCGCCATCGCGGCCGAGCACGACCTGCACGCGACGTTCATGCCGAAGCCCATCCCGAAGATCAACGGCTCCGGGATGCACACGCACCTCTCGCTGTTCACCGAGGACGGCGAGAACGCGTTCCACGACGAGGACGACGAGTTCAACCTCTCCGAGACGGCAAAGAGCTTCACCGCCGGCATCCTCAAGCACGCGCCGGCTATCACGGCCGTCTCGAACCCGACGGTAAACTCCTACAAGCGCCTGGTCCCGGGCTACGAGGCACCTGTCTACGTCGCCTGGTCCGACCGTAACCGCTCGGCGCTCATCCGCAAGCCGGCCGCCCGAACGCCGGCTGCAAGCCGTATCGAGGCTCGCTTCCCCGACCCGTCGTGTAACCCGTACCTCGCTTTCGCCGCGCTCATCCACGCTGGGCTCGACGGCGTCGAGCAGGACCTCGATTGTGACGACCCTGTCCGCGAGAACATCTACGACTTCGACGAGGAGAAACGCGAGGAGTACGGCATCACCACGCTCCCGTCGAACCTCGGCGAAGCCGTCGAAGCGCTTGAAGACGACGAAGTGATTCAGGACGCTCTCGGCGAGCACGTCTACGAGAACTTCGTCGAGGCCAAGACCCAGGAGCACAAGGAGTATCTGGTCGACGTCTCCGACTGGGAACTCGACCGCTACCTCGAGAAGTTCTAACGGCTGCCACTCACACCTTTTTCGCGAGGCGCTCACCGGCCAGCGGCAGCGTCAGCAAGACGCCGGTCCCGACCGCCGCAAGCAGCGTGACGGCGACCGGCGTCGGGTCTAACCCGAACGTCACCCCGAGCAACGTTCCAACCGAGACAACGCCCAGCAACGCCGTGATACCGACACCGTGCCGGGTCGGTTCCGGGATTGAATCTCCGAGGAGCGCCCAGACCACGGCACCCGCGACAGCGACACCCAGCGCGCCGGCCGAATTGCGGGAAACGCCGGTGACGAACAGCCCTGCCACGGCGATGACGGCCGCGAAGCCGAACACCCGCTCGGGCGTTTTGAGCGCACCGAGGGCGAGCGCGAGGGCCGCACCGGCGATGGCAAAGCCCGCGAGGATGTCGGCGAGGTAGTGGACGCCGAGTACAAGCCGGGAGAGCCCGATGAGGGCGATGATCGTCGCGGCGACGGCGGCGCGCTGCCGACGCGTGCCGACCCGGAGCGCCCACGCGATGCCGCCCCAGACGAGCAGGGAGAGGGTGGCGTGGCCGCTGGGGAAGCCGAACCCCTCTCCGGTCGCCATCGACTCGTAGACGCCCCGCAGCGCCGCCGGGAGCAGTTCGGCGTGGGTGGCCGTACCCGCTCCGGGCGGCCGCGGCAGCGCGAACACGCCCTTCAGTGACACGACGAGCGCGACGGCGACGGCGAGCAGCGCCACGAGCATCGCCGTCCGGTCCCGAGTGAGGCCGCGACCGAGTTTCGGCGTCCACGGGCCGAGCCAGTACAGCAGGCCACAGGCCAGAAACGTGAACCAGAAGTCCCCTAATTGGGTGATGAGGGCGAACAACACGACGACTGCGCCGGGCAGCGCCGACAGCACCTCGGTGACGCCGACAGCCCGTATCACTGTCGCCAGTCGCGCACTCGGTCGACGAGCCGTCCGGGGAGGCCGGTGGCAGTAAGCGTCACACCGACAGCAATCATGATAGCGTAAAGGCCCAGTACCGACAGCCAGATGACCAGCATCGCCAGCACGGCCCAGAGCCCCTTCAGGTAGTAGAACGCGCCGAGGGTCATGATCGTGCCGTACAGCAAGACGATGTAGGGGCCCCACTGTCGGGCGTGGCCGCGGCGCATCCGGCGGCGGACGTACTGCTTGAGGTCCGACCGCACCTCGTCACGGTGGAGTGTCCGGTCCTCGACGTCCTCGCGAAACGACTCGAACTCTTCGCGGAGTTCCTGTAGCTCCTCGTCTGTCAGCGCATCAGTGTCTCGTCCGGTCGGCCCGGTTCCGGCTGGCGGGGGTGTGTCGGTCTCGTCAGCGTCCTCACTCATCGCTTTGCCGGACCGTCGGTGCGATACCTGTTGTAGTTGCCGGTCCGCGAGCGCCGCGTTGACCGCTGCGCCCACGAGTAGCACCTGTCCGGCGAAGTAGAACCACGTCACGAGCAGGAGGACCCCGCCGATGACGCCGTACACCTGGTAGGAGTCGGCCTGCGCCGCGTACACGTTGAACCCTGTTCCGAGCAGCGTCCACCCGGCACCGGCGAACACCGCGCCGGGGACGGCCGCCCGTATCGTCATCTCCTGATCGGGAAACAGGTAGTACAGTGGGAGGAAGGACACCGTTAGTACAGGGATGAGTGCGAGTCCGCCCAGCGCAACCTGGACGCCCAGCACCGTTCCGAGAGCGCCGATGACGCCGAGCCCGCCCAGCGCCACGACGATGCCGCCCAGCGCGGCCAGCCCGTCGACGAGCTCGCCGACAATCGAACCGGGGCCGTCCGTCCCGTAGACGCGGCTGAAGGCCGCGTCAAGCCCGCGGAACACCTTGAGCGCGCTCCAGAGCGTGACGCCGACGCCGAGCACAGTCGCGCCCCCGCGGCCGGCCCCGCTGGTCAGCGCGTCTTCGAGCAGCGTCGATGCCGTCGGCGAGAGCACGTCCCCCGCAGCCGTCACGATTCGCTCGGCAAAGGCCTCCCCGCCCGCCAGCGTGCCGACGACCAGCGTCAGCAACAACAGCGGCAGGAGCGAGACGAACATGTAGTAGGCGATGCCGGCCGCGAGAAAGGAGACCTCCTCCTCTTGGACAGTGCGGACGACATCCCGAGCGACGGAGACAGCGCGTGTGCGATCCACGCGAGCATCTCGGGGTGGAGCCCCAAATATACTGTCGACTGGCTGACGCCAGACCGTCGTTCTGGCCGTCGACACCCGTCAGTCGTCGAGCGCCGCGTCGGGCCGGTAGGACCGGCTCACGACCCGCCACGTCCCCGACCGGAAGCGATAGTAGGTCACTGCCGCGGGAACGGCCGTCTCGACCACGAGCGAGGCGTACAGCGCGAGCTCGCCGAGCGGCGTGACGTAGCCGAGATACGCCAGCGGGAGGGCGAACAGGTACATCCCGGCCAGTTGGGAGTAAAACGGCCAGCGCGTGTCGCCGCTGGCCCGGAGCGGCCCGACCGAGCCGCCGTCGACGCCCCGGAACACGACGCTGGCACACGCGACGGCGACGAACACCGTCACCAGCGGGAGCACTGTGGGGTCCGAGACGAACAGGCGGGCGATGCCCCGCGAGAACGGGAGCAGGGCCGCCGCGACGACGATGTACACGCCGATACTCAGCCGGAGCACCGTCTGCGCCCAGACTGTCGCCTCGGCCTCGTCATCATCGCCCAGCGCCTGCCCGACGAGGCTGCTGGACGCCAGGCTCAGCCCCCAGTTCGGCGTGTCAAGCAGCGCCCGGACGCGGAGCGCCACGACGTAGGCCGACACGACGCCGGGCCCGAACAGGCCGACAATGAACAGCCGGGGGAACTGCGCCCCGGTCCGCGCGAGGTTGGCCCCCACCAGCGGTGTCCCGGTTTCCGCGAGGTCTCGCCCCAGTCCGCGGTCGAGGAAGGGCCGCGACACCGGAACCTGGACCGGAAACGCGCCGATTATCGGCAGGCCACCGCGAGCCAGCCCGACGGTGAACCCAGCCGTGACGAGCACGTTCGCAACGACCGTGCCCAGCGCCGCACCGACGACGCCGAGTCCGAACCCGAATATGAAGACCGCGTTCAACGCGATGTTGACGACCGCGCCGCCGGCCCGCAACAGCATCGGCGTCCAGGCGTCGTCGGCCCCGACGAGCGTCCGGCTGGCGATCAGGTTCAGTGCGGCGAAGGGGACACCGAGGGCGACGACGCGCAGGTACCGGACCCCGTACCCGACGGCTTCGGACCCCGTTCCGACGAGGTCGACGAGCAGCTCGGGGACGACCCAGTACGCCGCCGTCAGCGGGAGTGTCAGCCCCAGCACGACGGCGGCGCTGGTCGTGACGGTGACCGCCAGTTCCTCGTCGGCGTCGGTCCCGTAGCGCTGGGACACCATCCCGATTGTCCCTCCGGCGACCCCGCCGCCCAGCGCGAACACCAGCTCCCAGAACGGGGCAGCGAAGCCGACGCCGGCGATGGCTGTCGGCCCGAGCGCCAGCCCCACCATCGCCACGTCGACCGTCGACTTCGACATCCGGGCCACTCCGGTGACGATGCGGGGCCAGGACAGCTCCGTCGCCCGGCGGACCCGCTCGCGCTCGACGAGGCCGAACCGCGCGAGCAGGCTCCCGACGAGTAGCAGGACGCCACGGACCGGATTGTACGTGGAGGGCACGTGTTCGCCACTGCTTTGCGGTCGAACCCGAAAGGTGTTAAGAAAGGTGAGCCGCCCTCACAGGGTTTATACAGCGCCGCTGCAACGACCGGATATGGATACGGAAGCGGCCATCCGGCACGGGACGATGCAGGTGACCGTCCTGTTGCTCGTCGCGGCCGCACTGGCTATCGGTTTCGGCGTCGCCGGCGTCGGCGCGTCCCTGCCGATTGTCGTGGGCCTGCTGGTACTGACGGCTGTTCTATTCGCCGCCCGACCGGACGAGGACCGATTCGGTCCCGTCGCCGGTGTCGACATGGACGGCATCGTCAAGTCGCTGTGGCTCGCGCCGCTCGTCACGGCCCTACCGCTGCTCGTCCGCCTGTCGGCCACACCCGGAGAGGTACAGGCCATTGGCGGCATGCTCGGCCTCGCGGGGATGGCGAACTACTTCCTGCGGCCGGTGTATCTGCTGGGCTACGACCTCGTCTCCGCGGTTCGAGAGAGCGTTGGCCGGGCGAACGGTCGGTAGTTCGTGTCCAGACGGAGCTATAGTAACAATTGAAACGATTTACACACTGATCGCACTGCCGTCGTGCGATCAGGTGTGCATTGATTTTCAATGGCTACTATAGATTCCCGACCCGCTACTCCGCCGTCGCCTCGCGGATTTCGACCACGTCGGCGTCCGTCTTGAACGTCGTGCCGCCGTAGTGCGTTCGAGAGGCCTCGTAGCCAGTGTCCCGAAGTTTCTCGATGAACTCGTCCATGGCTTCCGCGCCGCGTCCCCAGCGCTTGCAGAGGCGGTGCTGGTCGTAGTGGGTTGGCGTGTCGATCTCCTCGCTGAGCGTCGCCAGCAGTTCTGTCGCCTCGTTGGCGGTGCCCATCTCCTCGGTCACCTGTTCGGACACGGCGTCGGCGAATGCCGGGTCGCAGGTCCGACCGAGCCAGATGGGGCCGGCCGTCTGGAGGTGCTTGTCACAGACCGGACAGTCCTCGGGCGGGTCGGCGATGAGGCCGTAGTCGTGGTCGCGCCAGAGGCAGTGCTGGCAGTGGTGGACGTAGCCGAGTTCGTCGATGCAGTCGTTGGCGACCTTCGCGCCGTGGTCGAACTCCAGGTAGGTCCGGGCGTAGTGTTTCGTCGCGTGGCTGAGAATCGGCCTGGCGGCGATGTCGTAGCGGGCGGCCGTCCGGACCATCGCCGACAGGAGGACGCGCATCCCCATCTCGGCGTGGAACTCGGTGTTGCGCGGGACCGCGCCGTAGGACCGAACGCCGCTCTCGAAGTGTGCGCCACACAGCGGGGCGGTGTCGGTGGCCGTCACACAGAGGAGGTGTTTGGTGCCCTGTACCGCCGCGTCGGCGAAGGGAATCGGCGTGCCGAAGGGGTCGACGTCGACCACGTCGAACGCCTCCGAGTGCATGAGCACGTTCGCGTCCGACCGACGGACCGAGGCGGCAAGGTCGTTGCGTTCGAGATTCTGCTCGCACAGCGCCGTCGCGTCGTCGTCGATGTCACACAGCGTCGTCTCCCAGTCGTTGGCCGCCGCGCGGACGCCCCGGATGCCGCTCGCGGCGGTGGCGTCCAGGTACGTCGACACGCGGGGGGTTCGCTCTCGGTAGGCCCGCAGCGCCGCCACGGTGATGTCGCGGTTCAGCTCCTGGACGGGGTTGAAGAACACGTCCGCGCCCTTCCCCGCATCAGGCTGTTCCGGCACCGTGACCGTCACCCGGCCCTCACTGACGCGCATACTCCCCGGTCCGTGCGTGCGCCGTTAAGTCGTTCGAAGGCTCTCCGCTCACGCCGCTTCGGCGGCCGTCCGTTCCTGTGGCAGCCGAACGGTCACCGTCGTTCCGTCGCTCGTGTCGAAGTTGAGGTCCCCCTCAAGCGTCGTGGTCGTCCAGCGGACGAGCCAGAGGCCGATGCCGCTGCCGTGGTTCAGGTCCGTTTCGCGGCCCCGCTCCAGCACGCCGAGTTCGTGTTCTGGAACGCCAGGGCCGTTGTCGCTGACGGTCAGCACGACATCGTCGCCATCGACCTTCGCACCGACGGTGACGACGGCGTCCGGAACGTGCTGGAGAGCGTTCTCGACGAGATTGGTAAGCAGGATTTCCAGCAGGGCGGGCTGGGTCGTCAGCCGGAGGTCGTCGAGTATCTCAACCGTGACCGAGCCACCGTATTCCTCGCGGGCAGACTCGACGACTCCGGTGGCGAGGTCGGCAAGTGCGACGGATTCCAGGCCCGCGTCGCCAGCACCCGCTTCGGCGAGCGTTCGAGCCTTCTGGCCGGAGTCGACTAAACGACTGACCGACCGCTCGATGGTCGCCGCGTGGTCGGACTGCTCGCCGTCGAGTTCTCCCGCCAGCAACTCCGCCCGGGCCTGGATGACGACGCTCTCGTTGCGGACGTTGTGTCTGAGAAAGCGGTTGAGCACTTCGAGGCGGCGCTCGCGGCGGATCTCGTCTGTGATGTCCTGAAAGACGACTGTGTATCCCAGTTGCGTCCCCGCCTCGTCCCGGAGCGCCGTCTGCCGGACCTTGAACTCCCGGTGTCGACCACCGGCCTCGATGGACGCCCGCGAACTCCCGCCGTCTGTCGCGATGTCGTCACCCGCTAGAAAGCTGTTCAGTGGCTCTGTCAGGCCTTCGCGCTTATCCACGCCCAGCATCCGCTCGGCGGCGGGGTTGAGGTTCACGACCCGTCCCTGTTCGTCGACGATGGCGACCGGCGTGGCGATGTCGTGGATGGCCGCCCGCTCGCCGGCCCGCCGGGTCGCCGGGTGGAACTCGAACATATCGCTCCGGACGAACGCGTACAGGTCAAGGGCGATGTGGGGCAGGAACAGGAGCGTCGTCAGATTCACCGCCGGAACCGGTCCGACGCCGCCGGCCCACAGCAACACCCCGGCGCCGGGCGGTATCGGGCTCAGGCCGACCGCGAGCGCCTCGCGCCGGTACAGCGGGCCGTAGCTGACGACCGTATCGAACACCAGCAGGGTCCCGAAACTGACGAACAGCATCGCGACGATGATCGTGAGCAGCCCCACCGGCAAGACGGCGTAGTCGGCTCCCGCGCTACCGGCGGTCGGCACGACCCGGAATCCCTGCCAGACCACGGTGTGGAGCGGGTTCGTGACGACGAGCGCCGTTCCGGCGAGCGGCAGCACCGCTACGGCCCGGTACCAGCCGCTTTCGAGGACGTTCGTCCGACCGGTGTATCCCAGCGCAAAGGAGAGGAAACAGAAGCCGATCCAGATGATACCCAGCCAGGACACCATCTCCAAGGCAAGGCGCAGTGTCGGGTCGAACACCAGCAGCGCCGCGCCGTAGCTGAAACACCAGCCCGTCTGCGTGACGATGGTCGCGACGAACCACCGCGCGCCCGGCTTGTCCCAGTGCGCCTGGAGCTGGGCCAGCAGATACAGCGACCCGAATCCCGAGGCAAACGAGCCCAGCGCCAGCCACGGGAGGTCGAGGTTCATGCCGGAAGAAACCCGTATTCCGTGTTTATTCTTCCGGGCACAGTACAAGCACTGATAACTCCCTGCTGCGGCTGCGAGCCAGCCGGGACGTGGCTGCTGAAGCCGACGCCGTTTTGTCACCCCTTTCCGTAGCATGGATGTGACCGGAGTCGAGGAGTGGGTGGCCGACCTCGAAGCCGCCGGGGAGCTGACCCCCGACGCAGTGTCGGCTATCGTCGACGTCCACGGCGACCGCGGCCACCAGGCCATCGAGGCTGTCGGCGAGAGCCGCGTCAAGCAGTACCGCGATTTCACCGTCGTCGTGGGCCACGACGACGAGTACATCGTCGAGGACGGCGGCTGTACCTGCGCCGACAGCGAGTACAATCTCGATGCGGACGACCCCGACCAGCTCTGCTGGCACGCCATCGCCGTCCGCGTCGCCGAGGCTATCGACGCCGTCGACGAGCACGATATGTGGTACTCTGAGGTCCGGGAGTTCCTATAGTACCTTTTTACTTCGTCGCCCTTCCTCGCGGCGCGTAGCGCCGCTGCGGGAGGGCTCCTCGCAAAAATCTACGCTAAAAACGACCTTCTCGCTCCCGCTGGTCGCGAGAAGTGAAACCGCGCTCCGTCGGCGCGCGGTATGCTATGCGGTACGGCTTCCTCACCGCTCTGCTACTGCTACCGCTCTGCTCCGTTCCTGCTACCGCACTATCCCGTTACCGCTCCACCGGCCGCCCAGCGCCGTACGTAATCCGCCCTTCCAGCGAGAACCGAAGCACTGACCGGGAGCCGAGGTCGAGTGACCGGAGCGTGTCGGCTCGCTCGTGGTCGCCCAGGTCCACGTCGACGCGGTTGCTCAGCGGCGCGGCCCCCAGTTTCCCCTGGAACTCGATTGGCGTCCGTTCAAGCTGGCCCTCCCGGACCGCGTAGCTCTCGACCGTTTCCCGACGCTCCCATGTCCGGGGCCAGTCGATGCCGACTGTTGCGACACGGTTCCCGTCCTCGACGACCGTCGTCTCGCGGCGGGTCGCGTCGTCGCGGTGCGTGATGTCGGCGACCGTCTTCGGGTAGCCCCAGATCTCGTCGCCGAGGGCGCAAGCAGGCTCGGTCGTCACCGGGAGCGACCAGACGTAACCGCCGACATTGCGCGTCAGCAGTGGAAGCAACGGCGGCCGCCGCCCGTCCGCCGTTGCGCTAATCAGCACCGCGAACTCGTCGTAGGGGGCCATCGCGTCGTCGCCGATGCGGTGGTACTCGACACAGAGGAGCACGACCGCGGCCCGGCGGGCCGTCGCCCGAACCGGCGCAAGCCCGTCGGGTAGCAGTGACTCGGCAACGTCGTATCGCGCCGGGAGCACCGCGCCGGCGACCGTCGCCTCGGTGACCAGCGGCAGCGTCACTTCGTGGCCGGTCGAGAGCCGAACCCGGTCGCCGTCGGACAGGTGTATCATAACCACCGCCCCAGAAGCGCGCTCGCTCGACCGAACCCACGGTGTATCGGGTCCTGCAGTCGCGCCGGGAGCCAGTGGGTCCACCGGACGAACGTGGCGAACTTTCCGACGGGGTAGCGGGCCTTCGGCGGGTCGTCGGTCGCTGCGGCGAGTACCGTCGCCGCGACGGCTTCTGGCGTTGTCGCCAGCGGTCCACCGGTGAGGACCCAGCCGTCCTCCAGCGCCTCGTACGTCCGGTTGTAGGTCGGCGTCCGATCTTCGTCGTTCAGGCTTCCCAGCGCGCTGTCGGCGAAGCCGGTGTCTACCCATGCCGGTTCGACGAGCGAGACGTGGATATTATCCGCTCCGGCGACCTCGATCCGAAGCGCGTCAATCAGCGACTCGACGGCGGCCTTGCCGGCCGAGTACGCGCCGAGTCCGGGCGAGGCGGTGTGGCCCAGCACGCTAGAGACAGTGATGATGCGCCCGCCGTGCTCGCGCATCTCGGGGAGCACTGCCTGTACGAGGCGGTGTGGCCCGTGGACTAGCACGTCGAACTGCTCGCGAACGTCGTCGCTGGCTATGTCTTCGACCGGCCCAGCCACTCCGTAACCGGCGTTGTTCACCAGACAGTCAAGTCGGCCTGTCTCCTCGATGACCTGGTCGACGACGGCTTCGATCTGTGCCTCGTCAGTCACGTCGAGTTCGAGACAGCGACAGCGCTCGCGGATGTCCGCAGGGAACTCCGCTCGAATGTCCGTCGCGTAGACGGTCCAGCCGTCGTCGGCGAACGCCCGCGCCGTCGCCGCTCCGATACCCGATGCTGCCCCGGTGAGCAGGACGACAGAATCTCCTGTAGACATACGAACGAATCCCGAGCCCAGAACTCAGTGGTCGAGGCAGTAGTCGACGAAGTTCCGGAGGATGCGCAGCCCCGTCTCGCCCGATTTCTCCGGGTGGAACTGCGTTCCGAAGACGTTGCCGGCGTCGTTGGCGACAATCGAGGCGAAGTCTGCCCCGTAGTCCGTCGTCGCCACCGTCGCGTTCTCGTCGTCGGGGACGGCGTAGTAGGAGTGGACGAAGTAGGCGTGTTCACCATCAACTCCCTCGACGAGCGGGTGGTCCCGCGTCACGTCGAGTTCGTTCCAGCCCATGTGTGGCACGGTCTGGTCGCGGCTGAACCGGACGTTCTTTCCGGGGATGAGGTCCAGCCCTTCGGCGTCGCCCTGGCCTTCGTGGTCGGCCTCTTCGCTCGTCGTCAGGAGCATCTGCATCCCGAGGCAGATTCCGAACAGGGGCTTGCCGGCCTCGGCCTGTTCGACCAGCGCCTCGCGGAACGGCCCGGCGTTGTCCATCCCTTCGGAGAACGCTCCGACGCCGGGCAGGACGATGCCGTCGGCCGCGTCGAACTCCGCCGGGTCCTCCGAAAGGGAGACCTCTGCGCCGGCGCGTTCGAGCCCGCGCGTGACGCTCCGGAGGTTCCCCAGTCCGTAATCGACGACGACCACGTCCGCGGTCGTCTGTCTGACACTCATACGGGATCGTAGGCGAACAGGGGCTAAGTGACTTCCTGTTCGAACAAACCTTCGGCACGACCACTGTCCGGCGGGAGGTGTCGCTTACAGTCGGACACCCGGACCTGATAAGGATATCAACTATGAAAATAGACCGGCCCAGTTTTATTGACCTACCGCATACGGCCGTTGATGGTTGATCCTACAGACGTTCTGTACGTCGACGGTAACGTTCTCATCGCTGAGTTTCCCGAAGAGATGGAGATGACAGACGAGACATTCGCGAAAGTCAATGAACGGTTCGAGGAACTCGCCTCACAGCCGGCGGTCGATACGCATATCTCGAACCTCCAGATGGAGGCGTCACTGAACGACGACGTATTCACGCGAGCACAGGAGGCCGCCGAGGCGGGCAAGGAGTTCGGTATCACGGACTGGGTCATCGTCTCCGAGGGAATCAAGAAGATGGCGCTCAAGAGCCGGGTCGGCGAGATTCCTGGTGTCGACATTTCGCTGGTCGACACGAAGGCAGAGGCGATGGACATCGCAGCGAAGTAGCGGTTCCGGGCCGCACTACCCGACTATTTTAAAACTCGCCGAGCCGCGACTGTCCGCTCTGGGCGTCGGTGAACTCCGCGGCAGTCGTTATCGCGGCCTCAAACGTCTCCTTCTGGCTGGGGTCGTACAGCGTCGCCGCCGGGTGGACGGAGACGAGCACGCGGCGTGGCTGGCCGGCGATAGCCACGTCGAACACGTCGCCCGCTTCGCCGGTGACGGCGACGTCACGCTCCAGCAGGTGCTCAGCCGGCACTTTCCCGAGCGTGACGACGACCTCGGGGTCGACGCGGTCGATCTCCGTCTCCAGATAGTCGCGGCAGTTCGCGAGTTCACCCGTTCGCGGGTCGCGGTTGTCCGGCGGGCGACAGCGCACACAGTTGGTGATGCGCACGTCGCCGCGGTCGAGGCCGGCCTCGCGCAACGCCTCGTCGAGCACGTCGCCGCTCCGCCCGACGAACGGCTCGCCCTGTTCGTCCTCGTTCGCGCCGGGGGCCTCCCCGACGAACAGCAGGTCCGCGTCCGCGGGGCCGACGCCGTTGACGATTCGCGAGCGCGAGCGGCAGAGGTCGTCACAGCGCTCACAGCCGACGACGTTGAGGCCGTCCATCTGCTCCATGTCCCGTCGTTTGCGCCGGGGGCTCTCAAACGCAGCGGTCCGCCGTCGGGCTTCCGGTCGGAATCCGGTTCCGCTAGCTTCAGCGAAAACAACTGTCCAGATCTGGCAGCGATTACCGCTTTACACCCGTCGCTTCGATCTGCACCGCCGCGTCGTTCGGCAGGTGTGCCACGCCGACGACAGTCCGTGACGGTCGCTGCCCGTCGAAAAACGCCGCGTACGCTTGCTTGACCGCTGGTAGGTGGTCCATCTCCGTGAGGTACACCGTCGTCCGCAGCAGGTCACGCGGTTCGAGACCGGATTCGGCAGCCATGGCACGAATTTGGTCGAGCGCGGCGAGCGTCTGTTCCTGAACGTCGCCGTTGCGAGCCGTTTCCGCGTCGGGGAACTGGCCGTCGAAGAACACGAGTTGGCTGTCCTGCTGGCGCGTGCCGTAGACGCTGTGTTCTGTCGGCTGGTCGCCTTCGTACCGGGTCACGCTACTGTTGATGTTCGTTTGCTCGTTCGTTTCTGCGGGCTCTACAGCATTCCTCGCCTGCGTTCTGCTTTCTGCCATTGTATCTCTACAAACACAGTGCCGGACAATCAGACTATGTTTAGCTATTGCTAAATACAACCTACGATAGGATATTGCTACCGCCTATGTCGTTCAAACCCCCATCTCTAACTTAGTAATAGCTAATGAGTCGTTGGGGTATCTGAAGGACGCGAATTCGGGCCGTCCATTGTACCGATGGGCAATACGATACCGCATCCGGTCGGTCGCTCCCGCTGTGTGAGTCACTCCATTTCGACCAGTCCCCGCGCCGCCAGTCGGGCGACACGGAGTGGTTCAGGACGGCCGCCTTCCGGCGTGAACGCGCGGACGACATCCGCGGCGGCGCTGTCGTCGAGGCCGACGCTCCGGACGTACACCGTCTCGTCGTTCACCGACACCGGTCGGCGCTCCGGCTGGGCACGGTAGGTCGCCAGCCGGTCCTGCACGACATCGGAGTCGTCGAAGGCCTCGCGGATGGCCCCTTCGAGTCCCGGCGAGGACTCGAAGGTGACCGAGACGACCGGCAGGTCGGTGTGGTCGTGAATCTGTTCGAGGTCGAGTACGTTGAACCACGCCGGCGCGATGCCCGCCACCAGCAAGTAGCGGACGTCCTCGCGGTCCAGTCTGTCGACCATCGCACACACCGTCTCAGTCGCGTCGCTCCCACCGACTGTGGCAGTACTGAAAACAAAGCCGTCAGCCACTCGACTGGCGCGAACGACGGCACCAGCGAACTGACTGGTTTCAGCCCGATACGACTCCGCCACGCCGAGGGCCCGTGCCCCTGATTTCACGTGTTCTGGTTGTCTTTGATGTCTTCCAGTCTATCGAGTAGTTCGTCGTTCGACGCGGTGAACTCGTACTCGATGTCGCCCTCGTGGGCGTTTTCTTCAGCATCGAGGCCGTCCTCGTCCTCGAAGTCTGTGTCGTACTCCTGATTGTCTTGTTCCGATTCGTCGTAGCTCCCGAACCCCATGGTACGTGTACAACTATGACGTTCTTAGTAAAAAATCACTCGGCGACACTATCGTGTTTGATAACCGATATTTTCTCGGCACTGTGAGCCGAAATACCCTATTCCGGTCGGGTTGCCGGCGGACAGTACACTCAAGCGGGCCGCGCCACAGGCTTGGTGTATGGACGTTCACAACGTCACCGCCGAGGCCGAGACGTTCACCTGCAACGCCTATCTCGCGACTGGCGAGCAGACGACGCTGGTCGATTCCGGCGCGATGCGCGGCGTCGTCGATGTCGTCCGCGAGCACGTCGATGCGCTCGACGCCGTCGTGTTGACCCACCAGCACGGCGACCACGTCCAGCAGCTCGACGCCGTCCTCGACGCCTTCGACGCGCCGTTGTACGCCTACAGCTCCCACCCGCGCCGGGACCACGAACTCGCTGACGGCGACACGCTCACGGTCGGTGACGAGGACTGTGAGGTCGTGTACACGCCGGGCCACGCCGACGACCACGTCTCGCTCGTCTCCGAGTCGTCCCTGTTCTCCGGCGACGTGGTCGTCCACGACGACGGCGCGTTCGAGGGCGGCTCCTTCGGCCGCACCGACCGCCCCGGCCAGTCCCGCGAGCGCCTCATCGAGAGCATCGAGCGCATTCTCGACCGAATGCCGGCAGGCGTCGAACACATGTACTCGGGTCACGGCGGCGTCTTCCACGGCGACGTCCGCGAGGTCGTCGAACGCGCCCTCGACCGGGCGCAACGCCGCGAGCCGAAGTATCCCGACGAGTGACCGCTCGAAACCGGCGCAACGCTCTAGTGATAGGGCCGATATTCGACTCCATGAACCAGCGACTTCTGACGGGGACGGCCCTGGCGCTCTCCGGCGTCGTGCTGGCCGCTATGCAGGCCCTCCATGCGTTCCAGCAAACCCGGATTCCGGTGGCAATTGCAGTCGATGCGCTCCCCTTTGTGGCGATGGGACTGGCGATAGTGTACGCGGGCGTCTGGCTCGTCCGTGACACGACGTTCGAGGGGGCCACGTCCCGGGTGGCCGCGTGGGCCGCCGGCGGGACCGTGGCGTTTGCCGCCATCGCGGCGCTCCTGTTGTTCAGCCAGCGCGTGACCTCCGGGTCACTCGCCCGAGCGTCGTACCTGACGGTGGACCTCGTCACCGTCGGCGCGCTGGCGGGCGTTCTGGTCGGGCTGTACGACGCCCGGAGCCGCAGTCGGCTCCGCGAACTGGCGGCCGAGCGCGACCGTATCGAGGCCTTCGCCGGGAAGGCGGCCGACGTGAACAACTACGGACGCGCCATCGCCAGCGCCCCCAGCGTCGACGGCGTCGCCGCCTTCGTCGTCGAGGCCTTCGGGACGATGACCGGCATGGAGGAGACGGCCGTCATCCGGCTCAAGGACGGCGATGCAGTGGTGCTCGCGAACACGATTCGAACCGTGCCGGTCGACGTTGTCGGCTCGCTCGCACAGGAAGTCCGGACACAGCAACAGGGTGAGATCACTGTTCACGACCGGCCGTTCTCCGTCGACATCCCCGAGTCAGTCACCGACTGCGTGTCGGCGGTGGTTTTGGACGACGAGGGCACGGCGACGGTCGTTCTCTCAGTCACGACGGACGAGACGACTGTCGGGGAAGAAGATCAAAAGCTGCTGGAACTCATCGTCTCACACGCGTCGGTTCGCATGGCGACGCTCGACCGGCAATCAGCGGACAGAGAACCCACTGAGAAGTAGTTGATTGGCGACGAACCGCCACCGGATGCCGGCGGCAACTGACCCGAAAATCAGGCGCTGCGGGTCTCTTTCGCCTTCGGACGCAGGTTGCCGTAGCCGCACTTCCGGCACTGCTGTGCGCGCTGTGGGTTCCGAGCGTTACACCGCATGCAGATCTGCTTGTTGAGGAGTCGGTCGGACGCAGTCTCGAAGCTAGCCATGCGCGCCTCTTTCCGGTGCGCGCGTTTAAGCTTTGAGTTTCGGTACGGGGAGCGGTGACCGTTCGAGCACGGGAATCGGACTCCGGACGTCGCCGGCTTTAGATGCCCGAACGGCGAAGCCAGGGTATGTACAATCAGGTCGCAGACCTGCCAGTTACCGTCGAGAACTGTGCGTTCGAGCGCCGAGAGCGGGCGACCTCCAGCGGGTTCGACCGGGTCACCACTGTTGTCCACCTCTCCGGTGCGGGTGAGACCGGAAGCGGCGAGGACGTGACGTACACGGCCGAGGCCCACGACGCGCTGCAGGACAGCGATACGTTGCAGGGTTCGGACTCCCCGCTGGCCGGCGAGTACACCGTTGATTCGTTTTCGGCGACGCTGGAAGCGACCGATTTGTGGCCCGAGCCCCCCGACGAGGAGCGGTTCCGTCACTACCGCCGCTGGGGGTTCGAGAGCGCGGCGCTTGACCTGGCGCTGCAGCAGGATGACACGGACCTCGGGGCAGCACTCGGCCGACAGTACGACCCAGTGAACTTCGTCGTCTCGACGCGGCTCTCGAACGCCGACGACGACACGCCGCCGACGGCTGACAGACTGGCGATGCTGTGTGAGCGTTACGGCGACCTTTCGTTCAAACTAGACCCCACGCCGTCCTGGAGCGATGCCCTCGTCGACGCACTGACGGACTACGATGTTCGCGTGTTGGACCTGAAAGGGCTGTACGAGGGGACGGACGTCGACGTAGAGGCTGACCCCGAGTTCTACCGCCGCGTCGTCGCCGGCCTCCCCGACGCGCTGGTTGAGGACCCAGACCTGACCGACGCAACTCGGCCGGTTTTCGACGGCGAAGAAGCGCGCGTCACCTGGGACGTGCCTATCACCGGCGTCGAGAGCATCGAGGCGCTGCCGTTCGAACCGGCGTGGCTCAACATGAAACCGTCCCGTTGCGGGACCGTCGAGTCGGTGCTTGCGACCATCGACTACTGTGAGCAACACGGCATCGACCTGTACGGCGGCGGCCAGTTCG
This sequence comes from Haloarcula sp. CBA1115, assembly GCF_000827835.1. NCBI lineage: Archaea > Methanobacteriati > Methanobacteriota > Halobacteria > Halobacteriales > Haloarculaceae > Haloarcula > Haloarcula sp. CBA1115. Next base: position 1,684,814 of record NZ_CP010529.1, read on the forward strand.
AGCTCGGCGTCGGTCGCGACCACATCCAGGCGCTGGCGTCGCTGTGCTATCCTGACGGGCCGAACGACGTCGCGCCCGGCGGCTACAACGACCCCGACCCGGACGCGGAGCTGCCGACGAGTCCGCTTGCGCCACCCGACGCGCCGGTCGGCATCGGAACCGGGTTCTGGTAAACGCCCTTAGAAATGAAGCCGAAGCTACATTGTTGTCTGGAGGCTAACTATTGTCATGCGGTGCCAAGCCTGCGGAGAACGCATCGAAGATGTACTGGAGGCACACGCACGACGGGCCTGTCCACACTGTGATGCGCCGCTCCTCGATAAGCCAGCAACGCCCAAATGACTACTCCTCGGCGAGGTAGTCGTCCTGTACGTCGATGACGTCGCTCGAATCCTCGCAGTTCGCGTACCGCTCTAGCGGTTCCTCGTTCAGTTCAAGGAAGGTGTGGCCCCAGGAGAACGTCGAGAGGATTCGCTCGGCGTGGTCGCGCTCCCCGAGAATGGCGAGCGCACCGGCGAACGCTTCGACGGTATTTAGCTGGAACGCGGTCCCGTAGTTGACCGGATTGCCGGCGACGAGAAACGGGAGCGAGCGGTGCACCCCTTCGAGGTCGAACGCCTCCCGTTCGGCGGTTTCCCAGGAGCAGTCGAGCGCGACCAGTCGGCTGTGTCGAGCGCCGTCGCCGGCGGTCGGCCGGTCCGCTGGAGACAGCGCCTGCTCGGCGAAGGGGTTGAGCACGATGCCGGGCGGCGTCGACCGCGTCGCGCGGTGGAGTTCGGCCTCGTCCATCCGGGCCAGCTTCCGCGCGCTACATTTGTCGGGGTCGTCGTCACCCTCGTACCGGACGTGCAGTTCCACACGAGCGCTACTACGCTGGCGAATAAAAGCGACTCGTTCGGTGACACTGTGCAAACACTGTTATAGCCGGGCTTGGTTGTACAACGTGTGCTTTCAGAGGGGACGACGGCACCACTGTTCGAACTACCGGCGCTCGTCGATGACGACTGCCAGCGAGTCGGACTAGCCGACTATCTCGGCGAGGATGTGGTCATCCTCGCGTTCTATCCGGCGGATTTCAATCCGGCCTGTGACGAGACGTCCTGTGATCTGGACGAACTCGACCTCTTTACGATGCAGAAGGACGTGACTATCCTGGGTCTCAGCCCGGATTCGGTGTACAGCCACCGGGCCTTTGCCGACCGCTACGACCTGAACATCCCGCTGCTGTCCGACACCGACCACGATGTCGCCCGCGAGTATGGGCTCGACTTCGTGGACGACATCGGCCAGCAGCTCATCGAGCGCGCTGTCGTCGTCATCGACCACGACGGCGACGTGCAGTACGCCTGGAGTACCGACGACCTTCAGGAACTCCCCCGTGTCGGGGAGATCAAGGACGCTATCGCCGACACCGGCGGCGACGACACCGCGTTCGCCCGCTACCGCGTCGGCTACGCCCACTACACGGAGGGCCGGCGCGCGTTCACCTCGGCGATGGAGGCCTTCCGCGAGTCGGAGTGGATGGTCGCACAGGGCGACTTCCAGCAGGCACGCGACGAGTTCGCAGACGCCGAAGGCCACTTCGACACCGCGGTCCGGTTCGTCGACGACGAGTCCCTGAAACCGATCTACGAGGACGCAAAGACAAAGGCGAACTCGCTGTGGCAGGCCAGCGACTGGCTCACCCAGGCCGCCCGCGCCTACTCTAGCGGGAACGGAGCCGAGGGCCAGCAACTCCGGGACGACGCGGAGCGCCCGCTCGAAACTGCCCGTGGCTACGAGGAACCGCCCGACCCCGACGATCCGTGGCCACCAGCTCTGGAGACGCTGGAAAAGGAGGAGGACGACGACCGGCCGGCGTTCCTCACACAGGACGAGACCGCTGTGGACACCTCGCTCGACGTGGATATCGACGCGGAAGTCGAACGGACAGACAGCGAACTGTCGGAGACAGCATCGTCGGCTACCGAGTCGGCGCTGGATTCGATGCCATCACCCGAAGCCGCCGATGCGGCCGACGAAATGCGAGACGCAGCCGACGGACCGGCGGCAGAACCAGCTGAGGAGACGACACCAGCGGGGACAGCTGACCAGTCGACGAATCCGCCGCCTTCGACCGACGAACCGACTGCACCCGTAGACCAACCGTCAGCGTCGGAATCTGCGGCAACGTCGGCCGACGACGCGCCGCCGGAGTCAGTGTCGGTACCCGACGGAGAGGGTGATATATCGGACGTCGATGACGCTGATATCGAGGAGATACAGGCCGAACTGGCCGCCAGCGAAGCCGAGACCGAGCCGACGGACCCGCTGGAAGAGACTCCAACCGCAATGGTCGAAGAGCCGCCCGACACGGTCGGCAGCGCGGCCGACGAATCCTCGGCACCGGACGACGACGCCTCGACACAGGACGCACCGGACGACGACGCCTCGACACAGGACGCACCGGACGGCGAGCAGTCGACTGCCGGCCCGTCGCCGGACGTCGCTGCCTCCGAGACAGAGACCGACGACGCAGTCGAACTGGACCTGGCCGACCCGATGGCCGACGACGACACGGGAGCAGCGGTCGACCCCGAGCCGGACGACGGTTCGGGACCGGAAACAGACGGCGAGCCATCTGACACGGAGAGCGATAGAGACACCCCTGAGGAACCCGAATCAGGCCCGTGACGCGACCCGATCTCCGTCAGCGTACACGGGCCTACTACGACGCCATCGACGGCGACGACTACGACCAGTTGGCCTCGCTGCTCGCCCCGTCGTTCGTCCACGACCGCCCCGATCAGACTATCGAAGGCCGGGACCGGTTCGTACAGTTCATGCGTGAAGAGCGGCCCCAGACAGACACCACGCATCCGCTGGACGGCCTCTACTGTCGCCCGGACAGCGTAGCGGAGCCGGCCGACGGCGACGACACGGCGACGGCGGAAGTCGTCGCCCGCGGCCGCCTGCTCGATACCGACGGCGAGTGCATCGTCGGTTTCGTCGACGTGTTCACGTTCGCCGGGGACGATATCGAGCGCATCGAGACGTACACGCGCTGAGGCTCGACTGCTTTCGGATTTGCTGTGTCACTGTCCCGGCAGCGACAGCCGGACGCCGTAAGCCGACCCGTCGGTTTCGGTCCCGACGAACGTGTCCAGGGACCACGGTGTCTCCCGAACCGCGGCGCGGAACTGCGACGGCGTGACCAGCAGCAGGTCGGTCCACGGGCCGGCCAGCCTGTCGTACTCGATGCGGAAGGTGCGGTAGGCGACACCGGGCTGGGCGAGGTGGGCTGCGCCAGTCTCCGGGTCTGCCCGGTCGAGCGTGTCCACGTCGGCGACGAGACGGCCACCGGGCCGTGTCACCGCCGCCAGTTCGCTGAGCGTCGCCCGGAGGTCGGCCAGCGAACTGCCGAGGCCGAGTTGTTTGCCCAGGGCAACGACAGTATCGAACCCATTGCCCGGCGGCCGCCGGAGGTCGCCGACCACTGCATCCGTGACGCCGCGCTCGCTGGCGACCGCGACAGCCCCCGGACTCCGGTCGACCGCCAGCACGCTGTGGCCGCGCTCCTGCAGCGCGAGCGCGTGCCGGCCGACGCCACAGCCGGCGTCGAGGACCCGTCCAGTAACGTCCGAGAGCAGACGCTGTTCGATGGGATGCCACTCGGACGGCGGCTCGAAGTAGCCCGCAAGATGCGCCTCGGTCAAATCGCCGTCGTCGCGGCGATAGCGGGGCCGCTCGGCGAGGTCGTCGCGGTGGAAGTCCAGTACCATCTGCCCGAAAGCGTCGTCCGGCATACTTCGGCGGTGCTGACGAACGAATGTAATAGTGCATTAAAATATGGTGTCGTGTAACGCACCGCATACGGGAAAGCGGGACACCGGCCGAGCGCAACGGACCGCGGCGGCCTACTCTTTCTCGCCGGCTCCGACGGCGCTCTCGCCGATTTTCTCGGAGCCCTCGATAACTTCCTGGCCGCCCATGTACGGGCGGAGGGGTTCGGGAACGGTAATGGTGCCGTCGTCGTTCTGGTAGTACTCCATGATGGCGACGAGGACACGCGGGACTGCCAGACCAGAGCCATTCAGCGTGTGGAGGTAGTCGGCGGATTCGTGCCGTTCGGGACGGTAGCGAAGGCCGGCGCGGCGCGCCTGGAAGTCCTCGAAGTTCGACACCGAGGAGACTTCGAGCCAGCGGCCGCCGCGGTCGGGGCCGTCCGCCATGTCGTCGCCGGGGGCCCACACCTCGATGTCGTACTTCTTGGCCTGTGTAAAGCCCATGTCGCCGGTGCACATGTCAAGCACGCGGTAGGGAAGTTCGAGACGGTCCAGTACCTCGGCGGCCTCGTCCAGTAGGCTCTCCAGTCGGTCGTAGCTGTTCTCCGGCCGGACGAAGTTGACGAGTTCGACCTTGTGGAACTGGTGGACGCGGACGTAGCCTCGCGTTTCTGTCCCGTGTTCGCCGGCCTCGCGGCGGAAGTTCGGCGAGAACGCCTGGTGTTTGACCGGCAGGTCGTCGTCCAGCAGGATCTCGTCGCGGTACATGTTGGTGACCGGCACCTCCGCCGTCGGCAGGAGCCACAGGTCGTCGCTGTCGTAGTCGTCGTCCTGGCGCGCGCCGACGCGGTAGGCGTCCTCGTCGAACTTCGGAAGCTGGCCGGTCCCTTCCATCGAATCGGAGTTGACGGGAATCGGCGGAAGCACGTCGACGTACTCCTGTTCGCGGTGGACGTCCAGCATGAACTGGATGAGGGCGTGTTCCAGACGTGCCCCCTCGCCCTTGACGAACTGGTAGCCGCCGCCGGACACCTTCGCGCCGCGCTCGAAGTCGAGCAGGTCGAGGTCCTCACCGAGGTCGTAGTGAGGAATTACTTCGTCGGGCAGGTCCCGGAGGTCGTCGAACCCCTCGCGGTAGCGCTCGACGTTATCGGCCTCGCCCTCCCCGGTCGGGACCGACTCGTGGGGGACGTTCGGCAGTTCCAGCAGGGCTTTTTCCAACCGGGACTCCAGTTCGTCGGCGCGCTCCTCGACCTCCTGCAGTTCGTCTTTGAGTTCCTGCGAGCGGTCGATGGCCTCCTGTGCCTCCTCGTCTTTGCCGTCCTGTTTCAGCTGGCCAATCTTGCTCGACACTTCGTTGCGTTCTTGCCGGAGGCCGTCGCCTTCGGCCTTCAGTTCCCGCCACTCCTCGTCGATTTCGAGGATTTCGTCGAGGTCTACGTCCGTGACGCCCTTCCGCTCGATAGCGTCACGGACCGTCTCGGGGTGCTCCCGGACGAACTGTCTCGATAACATGGACGACGGTTCTCGGCGGCAGAAATTAGGCGTGTCGGTCCCGCGGTGGGGCTGCCCCCGACTGTCGACTTGTGCGTCTCCTCCGTTACGTTTCGCCGCCGACCTTGACCGCCAGTACCGGCACCGGCGAGGCCCGAACGACCGACTCGGTGACGCTGCCGATGAGTTCCTTGGACGGCCCGGTCCGCCCCTCTGTCGCCATCACGACGACGTCGATGTCGTTGCGCTCGACGTAGTCTACGACTTCCTCGTGGGGGACGCCCTGTTCGACCGCTGTGGTCACGGTGTCGATGCCGGCGTCTTCGGCCTGCGCGCGCAGATCGTCGACGGCCTGCTGGCCGGCGTCAGCGAGGCGGTCGAAGATGCTGCTGTCCTCGAAATCGGGAATCTGTTCGACTACCTGTTCGGTTTCGAGGACGTGCAGCGCGTGCAGACTCGCATCGTGGCGCTGTGCGAGGTCGATAGCGTGTTCGGCCGCAGTTACGGACCCCTCGGAGCCGTCGGTCGGAACGAGTACGGCGTCGTACATACAGTGGTGTTTCTGATTCCGGGTAAATGGCTTTGCCCTTCCTGACTATCGGTTGTCAAGACGGCCACAGCACAACGGTTTTGCCCCCGCCGGTCACGAGGAAGTGTATGGGAATCGGTGACGTTTACGAGGTGACGGTCGGGGACTGCACAGACGTCCACTACGTCGACACCGGGATGTACGACGTAGTCGAGTACGGCTCCGTTTACATCATCGACGCCGAGCGGCCGGCGCTGGTCGACACCGGCATCGGCGCGCGCCACGAGAACATCCTTTCAGCGATGGAGTCAGTCGGTATCGCGCCCGAGGACCTGGAGGTCATCGCGGCGACGCACGTCCATCTGGACCACGCCGGCGGGGCCGGCTACCTCGTCGAGGACTGTCCGAACGCGACGGTGTACGTCCACGAGTCCGGGAAGCGACACCTCGTCGACCCCCAGCGGCTCTGGGAGGGGACCAAACACGCCGTCGGCGACCAGATCGAGTACTACGGCAAGCCGATTCCGGTCCCCGAGGACCGAATCGAGACGCTAACCGACGGCGACGTGATCGACCTGGGCGATCACTCGCTGGACGTCATGCACGCGCCGGGCCATGCCCCACACCAGGTCGTCTTCTACGACCCCGTCGTCGACGGTGTGTTCACCGCCGACGCCGCCGGTATCTACACGCCGGCGACCGACGAGATGCACGTCACGACGCCGCCGGTCAACTTCACGCTGGAGGGGGCCCTCGACGACGTGACGATGCTACAGGACCTCGACCCGGACATCCTCATGTTCGGCCACTACGGCCCGGCCGAAACCGGCGACAAACTGGAGACCTACGCCGAGATCCTGCCCGAGTGGGTTGCCGAAGTCGAGCGCAAGCGCGAGGAACTCGACGACGACGAGGCTGTCATCGATTACTTCCTCAAGCGGGCCGACACCGACCTCTGGGGCGAGCGGAAGGGTCGCGCCGAGATGCGCTTGAACGTCCGGGGCGTGCTCGTGGCCCTCGACAACCGCGAAGAATAGCCAGCGTCACATCGGCCGTGGACTGGGCTCCCGATAGAGCCTTCGTGTGCCGTTGAGTGAGTGCGTTTATACGAGGCCGATACGTTAGGCTGGACAGATGGAGGCCAACTGTGGCTGGTAGTTCGGGGCTACTGATTCCGCTTGTCGCCGGCATCATCGGACTTGGCGTCCTTGCACAGGTCCTCGCCGCGCGCCTGCGGGTGCCCAGTATCATCTTCTATTTACTGGTCGGTGTCATCATCGGCCAGCCCGGACTGGGCATCATCGGTGACGGCACCTTCGGCGGGGCGCTGTCCGCCATCGTCGGCTTAGCGGTCGCAATCATCGTCTTCGAGGGGGCCTACCACCTCCGGTTCGACCGTCTGCGTGAAGCCCCGGCTGCGACGTTCAGACTCGTTACCGTCGGTGCGGCTATCGCACTGGTGGGTACCGCTATCGCCGTCAAGTTCGCGTTCAACTCCGCGGCCGTCTCCTGGAACCTCGCGTTCCTGATCGGTGCGCTGCTGGTCGCAACTGGGCCGACGGTCATCACGCCGATCCTCAACGTCGTTCCGGTTCGGGACCGCGTCGCGGCCGCGCTGGAGACGGAGGGGATCGTCAACGACGTGACCGCGGCGATCATCGCCGTCGTCATCTTCGAGACGGTCAATCCGGCGGCGTCGAGCGAGGGGCTGTTGCGGGCGTTCGCGCTTCGATTGGGGACGGGGCTACTCGTTGGTCTCCTCGTCGCTGGCGTAGTGTACTACCTCCTCCAGTACGTCGACCTCTCGCCCGGTGACGCGCCGCGGAACTCCCGACTGCTCGTGCTCGCCGGGGCGCTCATCGCCTACGCGGGTGCGAACACGATAGCGACCGAGGCCGGCGTCGCCGCCGCCGCGACGGCGGGGATGGCGCTCGGGAACGTCGACCACCCGTACGAGGAGGACATCGAGGAGTTCAAGGGCGACATCACGCTGCTGGTGCTGTCGTTCGTGTTCATCGCGCTGGCGGCCCAGTTGGAGCTCGCGTCGCTCATCGACGTCGGACTGTCTGGCATTATCGTCGTTCTCGCCGTCGCGCTAGTCATCCGCCCGCTGCTGGTGTTCGTCTCGGCCGTCGGCGACCGCTTCACCACGAACGAGAAACTGTTCGTCAGCTTTGTCGGGCCGCGTGGTATTATTCCGGCATCTGTCGCCACGCTGTTTGCCGTCGAGCTGAACGCTGCAGCCGAAGAGGTCACTGGGGCACAGGCCGAACTGCTGGGGACGCAGGCGGATATCCTGCTGGGCACTGTCTTCCTCGTCATCTTTGCGACCGCCCTGTTCGAGGGTGGACTGGCGCGATTCATCGCGGAAAAACTGGATGTGATACCAATGCGAGTCATCATCGTCGGCGGCGGACAGGTGGGCCGAGCGCTCGCCGCACGCCTCGAAGACCGGGGCGAGAACGTCGTCATCATCGAGCAGGAAGAAGAGAGCGTCGAACGAGCCCGCAACGAGGGGTACGCCGTCGAGATCGGCGATGGCACCGACACCGATATGTTGCGGTCGGCCGGTGCGGACAACGCCAAGACCGTCGTCGCGGCGACCGGCGACGACGACGCGAACCTGCTGGTGTCACAGCTTGCGAGTTCGAAGTTCGGCGTCGACCGGGTCATCGCCCGCGCGAACAACCCGGACAACGTCGAGGCCTTCGAGGACCTCGGCGTTCGGACCATCTCCTCGGCGATGGCGACGGCCTGGGCCATCGACAACCAGATCGAGCGCCCGGCCATCGCCCACTGGATGACCGACATCGGTCGCAGCGGGGATGTCCAGGAAGTCGAAGTCAAGAACCCGGACCTCATCGGCAAGCCGATCAGTGAGGTCGGGCCGATGCTGCCCGACGCCTGTCTGGTCGCGCTCGTCAGCGGTGAGCTCCACGAGAATGCCGAAGTACCCACGGCCGACTACGTCCTCGAAGAGGGCGACATGGTGACGCTGCTGGGCCGTCGGGAGTCCGTCCGCGACGGGATGAAAATGGTCAGTGGCGACTAGTCGTCGGTAAGCCGTGTAACGTCTGACTCGTCGACGCCTTCTGTCCACGGCGACTCGCCGCGGTCGCCGTCCGTCTTGTACGTGCCGCGAGCGCTCGCGATGTGATGGCCATCGGTGTCGTACACTTCTGCGTCGACGACGGAGACGCTCCCGCCGCTCCGGATCACCTCCGCCTCAGTCCGCAAATCGGCGGTTGCGGGCGCGAGGTAATCGATCCGCATGTCGACCGTCGGCGAGACGGTGCCGGATTGCGAGACGACGGCCGCCCCGCCGACGGTATCGACGAGCGAGTACGTGACGCCGCCGTGTGCGATTATCGATTCGGGGTTCGAGGAGTGACCGTCCTCCAACGGGAGTTCGCCTGCCGCATAGCCGTCCTCGACGGCAGTTATTTCCATCCCTAACTGCTTGACAAACGGGATGTCGTTGAACATCGATTGGAGACTCATGGCTACCTCCAGGGAACCGAGTCTGATAAGTCTCCGAGAACGAACAACAACGGGTCAGGTGTGGTCGGTTCTACAGAACACGGCTTCCTGTCAGTCGCCCGCGACCGCTCCGTCCACGCTCTCTTCGTCCTCCGTGGCTTCTTCGGGGAGTAGATGCTCCGGGCGACGCAGGTAGCTCGGTTTCTGTGCGAACGCTTCGATTCGTTCCCACTCCTCAGGTGTGATGTGACCGTCCATACACAGTCCTCATGGTTGACACAACTTTAATCCTCGCAATCTAGATTAAAATTAACACTCACTACCCGAAACTGCCACCATCACAGTGCGTATCCGCTACCGAGAATGACGGCGTCAGTGTACTGTGGTGCGCCGCTACCGGCGTACTGCGCCCGCTCACTCCTCTTCTCAGCCATCCGGTGTCCTAATATGATTTTAGGCAGATATGTGGGTAGTACTATATGTCTGCTGTCGCTACCGGATAGTATGCAACCACAGCGGGCGACGTACGTGAAGAAGGCCTGCGCCTACATCACCAGAAACGGATCGGAACTCCTGGTGTTCGACGGACCGGGCCACGACGGGCTACAGATACCGAAGGGAACCGTCGAACCGGGCGAAAAACCGCGGGTCGCCGTACAACGGGAAGCCGTCGAGGAGAGCGGTCTCGCCTCCTTCGAGCGCCTGCAACACATCGCCACCGACGTCTGGACGCGTCGTGAATCACCCCCGAAGCGGTACGTGCGGTCGTTCTACCACCTTCCCGTCCACGAGTCCCGTGATCACTGGGTGCACACTGTCACCGGCACGGGCGAGGAGCGCGGCGCGGAGTTCGAATTCTCGTGGGTCGATCTCCCGACCGACGCCACCTTCGCGCTCGACCTCGACGACTACATCCACTCACTGACGAGTCCCGCCGAGGCGGCGACAGCCGGCGACGTGGCTGCCGATTAGCGACTGTCTTCTCTCGACTCTCGCTCGCGCGAGCGCCTCGACGTTCGCAAATAACGCACTCGAAAACGACGTACTGCGGTAAAATCCCGAAACTGTGCCGATAGCACCCAGTCAGGGCAGTCGGAACTCGATTGCCGCACCCTGGCCGAAGCCGACACACTCCGTCGCCAGGCCGAGCTCCGCGTCGCGGCGGTTCATCTCGTGGACGAGCGTCACCGGAAGGCGCGCGCCGGAGGCCCCGAGCGGGTGGCCGATGGCGATTGCGCCGCCGTTGACGTTGTAGATGTCGTCGTCGAAGCCGAGTTCGCGCTGGCAGTACAGGCACTGGGAGGCGAAGGCCTCGTTGAGTTCCACCAGGTCGTAGTCGTCCGTCTCACGGTCGGTGCGCTCGGTGAGTTTCCGGACAGCGGGGACCGGGCCGATACCCATCACGGTCGGGTCGACGCCGGCGACTTCGTGGGAACCGATCTCCGCCAGGATGTCGAGCCCGCGGTCTTCTGCGAACTCGCGCGACGTGACCATCAGCCCCGCCGCGCCGTCGGAAACCTGCGAGGCGTTGCCGGGTGTGACTGACCCGTCCGACTTGAACACTGTCGGTAGCTGGGACAGCTTTTCGAGCGTGGTGTCCGGGCGGATACCCTCGTCTGCTTCGAGCTGGCCGTCCTCGGTATCGATTGGGACGATTTCGTCGTCGAAGCGACCGGACTCCGTCGCGTCGGCGGCGCGCTGGTGGCTCCGGAGCGCGTACTCGTCCTGTTCCTGTCGGGCGACCTCCATCTCGCTGGCGACCTTCTCGGCGGTCATTCCCATCTGAAGCTCGCCGATATTGTAGTGCTCGGCCAGTCGCGGATGGACGTTGTGGGTGTTCTCGTCCATCTGCACGCGGGACATCGACTCGACGCCGCCGGCGATGAGCACGTCGCGCTGGCCGGCCGCGATGGCGTCGGCGGCCCGCATCAGCGCTTCGGCGGAAGACGCACACCAGCGGTTGATGGTCGATGCGGGGACGCTCTCGCCGAGGTCCGACAACAGCGCGATGACGCGAGCCATGTTGTTGCCCTGTTCCCCGCGCTGCTGGGCACAGCCCCACAGCAGGTCGTCAACGTCCTCGGCCTCGACGCCGGTCGACGCGAGCAACTGGTTGATAAGCGGCACAGAGAGGTCTTCGCTCCGGACGCCGGCGAGTGCGCCGTCCTCCTTTCCCTGTGGCGTTCTGACTGCATCCACGATGACAGGTGTGGGCATGGACAACGGAACGTCTCGGCCTGTGTTAAAACCTGACAAACTCTACACAGTGGGGGAACCGTTGTCTCCGACCGGGCCAACCGCTCCCCGAAACAGTCGGACAGTGGGCTCACTCCTGTTCGAACGCCGGCGGCAGACCGGCGTGTCTGAGCCCCTCCTTCTCGTCGATGTGGAACCGATAGACTGCGATGTCGCCGTCCTCGATAGCGTCCTCGAGCAGTTCCGGCCGCCACGCCGTATCGAGCACGTCTGCGAGTTCGTCCCACTCGGACTCGGGGACGGCCTCGATGCCGCCCTGCAGCAGGACGCTCTCCCAGTGGAACATCGATTCGACCTTGTACACGAGCACGGCCGCGTCCGCTGCCGCCTCGGTCAACTGTTGTTTGCGACTTGCCGACCCACCGATGAAGGTGAAATACAGCGAGCGGTCACCGTCGTACCCGAACGACAGGGGAATCATGTACGGTCCGTTCCCGGTCGGCAGGCCCAGCACGCCGACCCGCTGGTTCGACAGAAACGCCGCGATGTTGCTGTCGTCCATGCGCGTGAGTCCGGCCGCTTCGAGGGTATCTATTGTCATATAGGTGTAACTTCAACTGAAACCTGTTTAATTAATTCGGCTATTCTTCGCTACGGAGAATTGCCCGCCCGGGCGTCTCGGTCGCCGCTACCCTTCCTGTGTTGCACCGGGGGCGTGGCGCTTGATTCGCTCGATGGCGGCGACGGCTTTGTTGCGCTCGGCGTACCCCTCGCCGGAGTCAGCGATGATTTCGCCGTTGCGGTGGCGGAGTCGCCAGCGCCACTCCTCGCCTCTGTCCTCGTACACCTCGAAGGCCGCGCTCCCGATCTCCAGCAGGTCGGCGTCGGCGGCGTAGGACTGGACCCGCTCGACGGCATCCATGGCTTTCGACCGATTTGCGTACCCCTCGCCGGAGTCGGCGACGAGTTCGCCGTTGGCCGCACGCAACCGCCAGCGCCACTCCTCGGCGTTGTCCTGATACACCTCGAAGCCGTCGTCGACCTCGGAGTCGGGCGCGAGTTCGCCGACGCGGCGGGCCGCCCGCCGGGCGTTCGACCGGGAACTGTACCCCTCGCCGCTGTCGGCGAGAATGTTGCCGTTGCGGTGGAGCAAGCGCCAGCGGAACTCCCCGGCGGCGTCGGCGTACACCTCGTACGCCACGGGGTCGATCTTGAGATAGGCCGCACCGGGGACGTACGCGCGGACGCTCTCCAGCGCCCGTCGAACGTTCGACTTCGAGGCGTACCCCTCGCCGCTGTCGGCAAGGATGTTGCCGTTGTCGTGGCGCAAGCGCCAGCGGAACTCCCCGGCCGAATCCTCGAACAGTTCGAACGTCGCGTCGCTTTCGGGGGCCGGCACGACCGGCACGTCCTCGGCGGTGTCGTCCTCGGTCGCGTCCTCGAAGAAGACGACGGCTCCGCCGGCGGCGTTGGACTGGACGCTGCGGAGCCCCTGCATCGCCTTCTGGCGCGACGAATAGCCCTGTGCGCTGTCGGCGATGATGTTCGAGTTCCGGTGGCGGAGCCGCCAGCGGTACTTGCCCGCCGAGTCCTCGAACAGTTCGAACGTCGCCTTGCTGTCCATCGCAGCCGCGATGGTGCCGTGGGCCGCGGCGAGTTCCGCCTCGGTAGCTTCTGTGACCGTCGCCATCTCCTCGCGGGCGGCCTCGCTGGTCGCCAACTTCTCGGCCAGCGTGTCGCGCTCGCGGGCCGCCTGCTCAGCGATTTGAGACTGCTCGCTGGCCGTCTGAGAGGCCTGCTCGGTCTCCTTGGACGCTCGCTCTGCTTCATCTGAGGACCGTTTGGCGGACTCCGTCGCTTCCTGTGCCGTCCGCACGGCCTCGTCGTATGCTTCCTTCCGCCCGGTCAGCAGCGGGGAGACAACCGCGCCGACCGCCATCAGGCCGAGGCCGACGATGTACAGCGTCACCGCCGGGTTCCCCTCGGGGCCGGTCCAGTTCGATGGATAGAACGTGGTGAACCACACCATCGCGACCAGTCCGATTACGGCACCGAGATAGGTGAGTATCAGCCCACGCCGTGTCAGCGGCAGTCTGATTGTCGGTCCCGCAAACAGCAGTATGAGCCCGATAGCTCCCAGCAGATAGCCGAACTGCCGGGGCGTGCTCCGCGATGCTGTCAGGTAAAACAGAAGGAGGCCGACGATACCGAGCACGATGCCGATGACGAACAGCCAGTAGCCGTAGGCCTCGTCGTCGGTCGTCGGCTCGCCGATGCGGTTCCGATACACGCTGATTAATGTGTTATCAGTTGCCACGTTGGGAGTACACAGAGGGGGTATATTACCTTGGTGTCGGACACCGGGGCTTCGAGTGACTTATACCGGTTGCGTGGTAACATCAGTGGGAATGAGCAATCCGGAACTGGATGTCGTTGAGTTTCTGCTGACGGCCACTATCTACAGCGAGCGGCGGGACCTCGAACCGGACGACCTGCCGGCCTCGTACCGGTCCGTCTTCTGGAGCGACGGCGAGATCGAACGGCCGCTGTCGGTCACCAACACGACCGCGAGCGAGGCCACCGGCGTCGAGCGGCCCTGGGCGGCCATCTCCGGCCTGATGTTCACCGACCGCGATGACTTCTCGGGGAGCATCTCCATGACGGACCGCGACCTCGCCGAGGAGTGGTTCCTCGAACGGGTCGATGCCGCGGCCCTCGAAGACAATCCGGTCCTGGCGAAAGCCTTCGAGGACCAAGTCGAGGGCGCTGACTACGAGCGGGCCCGCGAGCAGAACCGACCGTCGCGCGCCGACCGCGCGTTCATCGACGCCAAACTGGAGGAGGCGTTCGACACCGACGACGAGGACGACGAGGAGATGCTGGACCTCGTGGACGTTCGCGCCCCCGAAGAGGTGGAGATGACCCTGGCCGACCTGGTGTTGACCACCGACCAGGAAGACGAGATACAGAAAATCGTCAAAGCCATCGAGCACCGCGACTACCTCGCCCGCATCGGCCTGCGAGAGATCGGGAAACTGCTGTTCGTCGGTCCGCCGGGGACCGGCAAGACCAGCGTCGCCCGGGCGCTGGCCCACGACCTCGACCTCCCGTTCGTCGAAGTGAAGCTGTCGATGATTACCAGCCAGTACCTCGGCGAGACGGCCAAGAACGTCGAGAAGGTGTTCGAGGTCGCCAAGCGGCTCTCGCCGTGTATCCTCTTCATGGACGAGTTCGACTTCGTCGCCAAGACCCGGTCCTCCGACGAACACGCCGCCATCAAGCGCGCCGTCAACACCCTGCTCAAGAGCATCGACGAGATTTCGCTCATCCAAGACGAAGTGTTGCTCATCGGCGCGACGAACCACCCGGACCAGCTCGACGCCGCCGCCTGGCGGCGCTTCGACGAGATCGTGAACTTCCCCAAGCCGGACCACGGGATGCGCGCGGATATCCTCCGTATCGTCACCCAGCAGATGGAGATCGACGACTTCGACCCCGAGACGCTGGCGGAGCTAACCGAGGGACTGACCGGGAGCGACCTCCGGCTCGTGCTCCGTGAGGCTGTCCTCAACGCCCTGACCGAGGAGCGGACCACGCTCACGCAGCAGGACCTTGAAGACGCCATCATCGACTTCGAGGAGCGGGACAACCTCAAGAACATGGACATGATGGACGGCGACGCCGACGCGCTGGTCGCCGGGAGCGGCGGCTTCTCCGGCGACGGCGGCAGCGACCACGACCACGATCACGACCACTGAGCGGCGGATCACCCGTTCGAGCGCCGGCTCTGGCCGTCGTTATGAGCGATTTACTTATCAGTACAGGAACCATTCCCTGTAGCCATGGCTGACGACGACGTGTTCACCGAGACAGACGACCCCGCGGAATCGTGGGTCGACGTTCGCATGACTGACCCCGATGAAGGCGAGTGGGATGTAGACGTAGTTATCGCCGAAAAGCAGGTCGAGTACGTCGACCTGCGCATCCGACCGGCACTGCTCGAAGGGTTCCTCGACTGCCTGTTCGACGATCTCTCCGACGAGCGCGCACAGTCCCTGCTGGCGGCGACGCTGGAGCGACAGGGGGTCGACCCGGCGGACCTGGCTGACACCCAGTAACGAAAGCGAGGGGCTTAGGCGGGTCGCCCTCCGAAGGGACGGTAATGGAGGTCACGCTGCTTGGGACCGGCGACACGACGGGGACGCCCACCGTCCAGTGCGACTGCGAGACGTGCGAACGGGCGCGCGACCCCGACGAGGAACTCCGGACTCGCGCTCGCGAGCGCGGCATCGACCCCACGGACGGCATCGAGCGGTCGCGCTTCTCCGTCGCCGTGGCGAACGACGAAACCGGCGAGTCGCTGCTGATCGATCTGAGCCCCGATTTCCGCCACCAGTTCCTCCGCGAGTCGGTCCCGCTGCCGGACGCGGCTATCGTCACCCACGTCCACTTCGACCATCTCGACGGTCTCGGGAACGCCTATCGCCTGTTCGACGAGCTGCCGGTCCACGCCGCCGACGAGACAGACCCGGTCACGGGCGAGAGTGTCGCAGAGGGCGTCCGGAGCCGCTATGACTACCTCGATACGGTGTCTGTCCACGCACAGACGCCGTTCGAGCCGTTCATCGTCGCCGGCTTCGAGGTGACGCTCGTCCCGGTCACGCACCCGCCGCTGCTGTGCTACGGCCTGCGAATCGAGGAACCACAGACCGGCGCGGTGCTGTCGATCTCCGGCGACACCTGCTACGACGTGCCCGACCGCTCGAAATCAGTGCTGACCGGGGCCGACCTCGCGCTCGTCGAGGGCATCGTCCATCCGGAAGCCTGCGAGTACCACCCCAAGGGCGGCACGCACCACGACGAGGATGGCGTCCCGCGGACGTTCGGCACGAAACACATGACCCTGCCCGGCGCGCGGGACTTCGCCGCCGACATCGAGGCCGACGACTACCGCATCGTCCACACCGCACATTACGTCCCCGCGGACAGGGCCTTCGCCGATGACATCGGTCTCGACGGCGAGCGGTTCACGCTCTAATGGCCGTTCGGCTCCGTGAAACAGGGCGTAGCTTATAGGTACTGGCGGATAATGCCGCTATATGGACAGGCGCGGCATCGCGGAGGTCGGTGGGCTGTCGCTGGCCGGCGGTGTCCTCGCAACCGCCGCCCAGCAGGGCCTCGTGGGTGGTATCGACTGGGTGCTGGTGGTGGGACTGGTGGCCTGTATTGGTATCGCGGCCGCGGCAAACTATCAGGCCAGAACGAAACACGCGGCGCAGGTCGCAACTGAGGCCCCCGAAGTGACAGAAGACAACTACGAACAGCACGGCCGTCCGACAGCCGGCGACGGCGGCGTCCCGCCCGATAACGCGCCGTCAAGCGACGACACCCGGTAGCGGTGACAACTTCTCGTGGCTATCCGAACCGATCCAGTCCCGACTGGCGACGCCTGCGCCCGTCGGGGTCTGCCCGCCACGGCGTCCGCTCGGCCCGGAGTGAGTCGCCGTCGACGGCCGGCGGGTCGGCTGCCTCGTACCCACCACAGTCCGGGCCGCAGTCGTCGCTTTCGCGGACAGCGCGCCCTTTCCACTGACAGTACGGAATCCCGTCGCTGTCGGGCGAACAGCGCTCACACGTCGGGTAGTCGAAACTCCGCCACCCCTTGCCGTAGGCTCGCTCGGCCAGTTTTCGACGGGCACGGGCCTTTTCAGCGGAATCGACGATCCGCACGTCCGTCCGGACCGGCCCCTCCTCCAGCAGTTCGACGCCGGCATCGTCGGTCGGCAGTGGTGTCGCCTCCCGACGGACGTCTATGGTTCCGCTGTCGGGGTCGAACCGCCAGACGCCGACTTCCTCGGGAATCCGGTTGAGGTGCGCGCCGGTGACGTAAGAGGCCGTCGCCAGTACGACGCGGTCGGCGAGCGCGAGCGACACGTCGGTCCGCAACTGGGATTCCAGGTCGCCGGGCCGCCCGAGGTCCGGCTTGTTTTCGATGGCGACGATTCCGTCGAACCAGTCGGGGTACCGCGTCGTTTGTCGGACGTACGTCCGGCCGCCGCGGCGCTCGCGCTCGAAGAATCCACGCTCGGCCGCCAGTTCGACGGCCCGTTCGGCGCGGTCGGGGTGGCAGTCGAAGGCGTCTTTCCAGTACCGCGCCCGGCCCGGCCCGACGTTGCTTTCGATGGCCGCTGTCGGCAACCGTTCGGGAGTGATGGCCGCCCGCTCATCGAACTCGGGCCCCGGCTTGACGACGACAGTGTCGAGGACGCGCCGGCCGTGGACCGCGCCACCGAGTTGGCGGCTCACTAGACGGCCCTCGCGTTCGAGGTGGGCACACAGCGCCAGTTCGAAGTCGAACTCCCGCACGACCGGACGGAGGGCTGGGACGGGCAAAAGCCCCGCGCCCGGTTACCGCCTAGCGACGAAGAGACAGGCCAGCGCCGCCAGTCCGAGAAGTGGACTCAGTGAGAGTATCGCCAGAAGGCCGAGATACACAGTCAGCACTCCGAGGAGGGAACGAACGGTCAGCGGCGGATACGTCGGTCTATACAGTTCGGGGTCGGTGTACGGTGCAGGCTGGTACATTACAGTGAAACGATGGTCCAGAAACGCGATAAGCATAATCTGAATGATATTTCTGCAGGAGGCGCGTACCGGCGCTCTCCTGCAGACGATTTCAGTCAGCGGGAAAATAGCTCGCTGGGCACAGCCCCGACCGTATATCCGGCGAATCGGCTCAGTGCCCGCAGGCCTGCCGCTCGAACTCGACTGGCTGGAGGTCCCTGTCCAGATAGGCGGTCAGTTCCGCCTCGGCCAGCGGAATCCGGACCGCGAGCCGCCACGGGTCGGTGCCTTCGACGGTCGTGTACTGGTCGTCGACACACCAGGGGAGCGTCCAGTAGGGGCGACTCGACAGGTCGACGCCGTGGTCGTCGTAGAACGCCGCGACGCGGGAGTCGTCCAGTAGTGTCAGCCCGACGGGCGAACAGAGTTCGTGTCGACACTGTTCACAGACGAACTCGGCGCGGACCGACACGTCGAGACAGCAGTCGCCATCGCGAGATATCTCCGTCTCCATCCGCCCGGCGCAGTCGGGGCAGACGCCGTCAGCGGCCAGACAGTGGAGGTGGCGCACCCGCTCGGCGAAGGCCGTCGCGACTTCCGCCGGCGTCCGGTCGACCAGACCGCCCGGCGGGAACGGGTACTCGCCGTGGGCCTTCCCGCAGTCCTCGCAGTCGATGGCGAACTGCTCGTCGGCGTACTCGGCCAGCAGACCGCCGCCACACCGCGTACAGGCCCCGGTCACCGGGAACGGGTCGATGTCGGGTGTCCGCGTGAACGTTCCTGCCCGCACCGCGCGGATGACCTGCGCCCCGGCGTGCCGGAGGTCGTATCCGTCCGCTCCCTGGCTGACGAACTGGCCGGTGAGCTCCTGCAGGTGATAGTTGAACTGCCCGCTGTCGGCCAGTTCTACGGCATCGAACAGTTCCGAGAAGCGAACCGGCCGGTCCTCAGCGCGCCACAGCGCCTCTAGGATGTCCAGACGCGTCTCGCTCGCGATGACCGAGAACGCCGTCGCCGGGTCGATGTCGGCATCAGTTTCGGGGGACTCATCGACTCGCATCGTGCGTGAACTTGTCCCCGTGGGAACAAAAGCGTTCACAGAAACACAGTTACGTAACACTGCTGACGAGAGCGGGCTGTAGCCGCACTCACCTCAGCGGCGGACTCTCACTCACCAAACCGGAGCTATCGCAACGGCGACTGCCGGCGTGACATCCGACTCGTACAGCTTGTCGCTCGCACCAACCGACAGGGGTCGCGTCGCTATATCGAGGGCGATACCGAGCAATATGGTGACGTTGCCGCCGTCAGCAGAGACCAAACCGGCGATTGAACCGGGTTCGGCGGGGGTGCTCCGGGCGCAAACAGTAGGTTTATCAGTTGCACGCGGCGAAACTCCACCAAGATTACTCTCGAAATGACATCGAACAAACAACCGGAGGTGAACATCGGACTCGTCGGGCACGTCGACCACGGAAAGACGACGCTCGTACAGGCGCTGTCCGGCGAATGGACCGACCAGCACTCCGAGGAGATGAAGCGCGGTATCTCTATCCGACTCGGCTACGCCGACGCGACGTTCCGTCGCTGCCCGGAGGCCGAGGAGCCGGAGGCCTTTACCGTCGACGAGCACTGCGACGACCACGACGTCGACACCGACCACCTCCGGACGGTGTCGTTCGTGGACGCGCCCGGGCACGAGACGCTGATGGCCACCATGCTGTCCGGCGCGGCCATCATGGACGGGGCCGTTCTCGTCATCTCGGCGACCGAGCCCGTCCCGCAGGCCCAGACCGAGGAGCACCTGAGCGCGCTCGATATCATCGGCATCGACAATATCGTCATCGCCCAGAACAAGGTCGACCTTGTCGACGAGGAGCGGGCGATGCAGAACTACGAGCAGATTCAGGAGTTCGTCGAGGGCACCGTCGCCGAAGGCGCACCGGTTGTCCCCATCAGCGCGGGCCAGGAGGCCAACATCGACCTGCTTATCGAGGCTGTCCAGTCTGAGATTCCGACGCCGGAACGGGACCCGGACGAGGACGCCCGCATGATGGTCGCACGCTCGTTCGACATCAACCGTCCCGGTACGACCTGGGACGACCTGATGGGCGGCGTGCTCGGCGGCTCGCTCGTAGGCGGCCAACTCGAATCCGACGATGAAATCGAACTCCGCCCCGGCCGCGAGGTCGAGGAAGGCGGCCAGACGGAGTGGCAGCCCGTGACGACGACGGTCCGATCGCTACAGTCCGGCGGCGACTTCGTGGACACGGTCACGCCGGGCGGCCTGCTCGGCGTCGGGACCGGGCTCGACCCCGCAATCACCAAAGGCGACGCGCTCGCCGGCCAGGTCGCCGGGCCGCCCGGGAGCCTCCCGCCGGTCCACGAGACGTTCACGATGGACGTCGACCTGCTGGAACGCATCGTCGGCGACGACGGCGGCGAAGTCGACGAGATTTCGACCGGCGAACCGCTGATGCTGACTATCGGTACCGCCACCACAGTCGGTTCGGTCACAAGCGCGCGCGACGAGGAATGTGAAGTCGCGCTCAAGCGCCCGGTCTGTGCGGCCTCGGGCTCGAAGATCGCCATCAACCGCCGTGTCGGCGCTCGGTGGCGGCTCATCGGTGTCGGCACGCTGCGGTGATGATTGTGCTGGACACGAACGCACTGATGATGCCGGTCGAATGCAACGTACGGCTGTTCGAGGAACTCGATAGGGTGCTGCCGGACGCGACGGACTACGTCGCGCCCGCTGCCGTCCGCGACGAACTGGCGAAACTGGCCGACGGGGCCGGTGCGGAAGCGACGGCCGCCTCGGTCGGGCAGGACCTGCTCGACCGGTGTACGGTTCGGGAGACGACGGCGGACTACGCGGACGACGCCGTCCTCGAACTGGCACAGGCAGACGATGCGACACACGCGGTCACGAACGACACCCCCCTCAAACGACGCCTGCTGGACGCGGGCGTTCCAGTAATTAGTTTAAGGGGCCGGAACAAACTGGGTATCACTCAACCATAACACATGTATAAACGGGTACGCCTACGCGATACGGTCGAAGTCCCGCCACGCTTTCTGGCGGAGGTCAGTCCGGGGCTGGTCAAACGGCTCCTGCAAGAGAAGCTCGAAGGTCGAATGGACGAGGACGTCGGCAGCGTCGTCTCCGTCATCGAGGTCCACGACATCGGCACCGGCGCTGTGTTGCCGAACAAGCCCGGCGTCTACTACGAGGCCGAGTTCGACGCGCTCACGTTCGACCCGCAGATGCAGGAAGTGGTCGACGGCGAGGTCGTCGAGGTCGTCAACTTCGGGGCCTTCATCGGCATCGGGCCGGTCGATGGCCTGCTGCACGTCTCCCAGATATCCGACGAGTATCTGGCCTACGACGAGGAGAACCAGCAACTCGCCTCACGGGAGTCCAACCGGACGCTCACCGTCGGCGACGCTGTCCGGGCGCGCATCGTCACCAAGAGCATCGACGAGCGCAACCCGCGGGACTCCAAGATCGGCCTAACAGCGAAACAGGTCGGCCTGGGCAAGCACGGCTGGCTTCAGGAAGAGCGCGAGCGCCGCGAAGGCACGGCGGAAGCCGGTGATAGCTGATGGCGGACCGACTCGTCTGTCGCGACTGTCACCGCGTCCAGGGCGCGGAAATCGAAAGCCAGTGCGAGGCCTGTGGCGGCACCGCACTGACCGAGGACTGGGCCGGCTACGTCGTCATCGCGCACCCGGAGCGGTCCGACATCGCTGAGGAGATGGAAGTGACCGAGCCGGGCAAGTACGCGCTGAAAGTCCGCTAACGTGTCCGACGTCGTTCTCGAACTCCCGAGTGACTTGCGGCACGAGCTGAAAGAGCCGCTCGGACGGATTTATACCGATACAGCGGCGCTGCTGGCCGACGCCGGTGACCCCATCATCGCCGTTGGCGATATGGTCACGTACCACCTCATCGAGGCCGGACGGGTGCCCGACCTCGCGCTGGTCGACGAACGGACCAAGCGCTCGGCCGTCGACGCGGACGTGTCGGCGGCTATCGACGGGTTTGACCGGAAGCGAGACGTGTCAAACCCGGCCGCGACGCTCACCGCCGAACTGCTTGCTGCGCTCAGGGACGGTATCGACAGCGGCGAGACGACACTTCTCGATGTCGACGGCGAGGAGGACCTCGCCACGCTCCCCGCAGTGCTCGCCGCACCTGCCGGTGCCAGCGTCGTGTACGGCCAGCCGGACGAAGGGATGGTGCTGGCAGACTGTGACGCCGAAGCCCGGGACCGGGTCCGGTCGCTGCTGGAGCGGATGGACGGTGACGCCGAGCGGGCGATTGCGCTCGTATCGGAGTAACCGGCGAGAAAACGGGACGCGACCGGTTTTATTCCGGCCGTGGAACGCTGAGGTTCTGCATATCTGTTCCACAGCGACCACAGGAGACCGCCGAGCGCTCGCTACAGAGGCGCTTTCCGCAGTCCGGGCATTCGAATAACTGTTCGTCGTCGTCGCACGGGGCGGGGTCTGACCACGTCGGCATACTTGGTACTAATTAGCATTTGTCATGGCATAAACCTTGCTCATACCGCAATAAATCACAACGTATGTCCAGAGAAGGTGGACGTATGTTCACTCAAGAACGTGGACGTGTCTGACAAGTGAACGGTGGACTCGCCGCTGGAAGTAGTCGGTGACAGTCCAGCCTGCGCCGGTCCCTGCCTCGCGCCAGTCGCGGTCGGCGACCAGCACGCACCGTCCTGCGACGCGGTCGGCTTCGCCGAGTGCACCGGAAACGAGGGGGGCGAGTTCGCCCTCGATACGGGACTGGCGGCCGTAGGGGGCGTCGAAGACGACGGCGTCGACGGCGTCGTCGGCAACCGGTAGTTTGGACGCGTCGGAGCGGAACACCCCCCAGTCGCCCGGGTCGGGATAGGCGTCCCTGTTGGGATGGCCGTTGCCGTCGAGCGCGTAGCTCAGGTTCTCGCGCGTCCCCGAGACCATCTTTTCCTGTGCGTCGCCGCCGACCACGTCGGCCCCGACAAGGCCCGCCTCCAGCAGGAGGCCGCCGGTGCCACACATCGGGTCCAGTATCGTTGCCTCCGGACCTGCTCCGGCGATGTTGACCAGCGCGCGGGCTTCGAGCGGGTCCATGCTGCCGGGCTGGAAGAACGGCCGGTCCGTCGGCTGACGCCCCCGAAATCACGGACGCTCTCGGTGGCGAGCCAGCCCACCGCACAGCAGGCCTCGCCGGTCCCGCCCTCCTCGTCGCCAGCCGGGTCCGAGAGATAGGCGTAGAGGACGTGGTCGGGGTCGTCGAGGTCAACGGCAAAGCCGCGATCGGTCAGCACCCCGCCCAGCGTCCGCTCAGCCTGTTGTGTGTCGATGCCAGTGCTCGCTCGCACGTCAACCGCTCGCACGGCGACGCTCCCCTTGCGGTCGATGGTCGCAGCCGACAGCAGCGCGGCGGCGCTTTCGATGTCGGGGTCCGCGGTTCCGATCAGGTCACAGGCCCGGTGGGTGAACGCGAGGTGGCGAACGCGGTCGCTGATGCCCCGTGCCGTCGCTAGTCCGGGCGCGAGGGTGTCGACGGCGCTCGCGGCGCTTGCTGCCTCCCGCCGCGCGAACGCGTCGTCCTGCCCGCCGAGTTCGAGGACGTACACGCCCGAGCGGTGTGGCCGAGCGGCTATGAGCGTGCCGGTCGCGCCCGGGAACAAAACGCACAAGCGAGCGGCCGCCGAACCTCGAGTATGCTCCAGTCCGGGTTCTCTAGCCTGACCGGTGGCGGTATCCTCGCCGTCCTCGTTACCGTTCTCGTCACCTGGCTCTTCTACGCCGTCACGCTCCACCTGGCCGCGACGTTTTTCATTGGCGACGTGCCCAGCCAGCTCGCGGCCAAAGCCGCCACCGCACCGGCGGTCGTCTCGCTGATCCTCCAGCGCTGGGGGGTCGAGTCCGGAATCGTCTCAGCAGATCTGGGCGTGCTGGTCGTCCTCGTGCTCACAATGCTGGCCGACGGTATCGCGATTAGTACCACGTACCGGCTCTCGACCCGCTCGACAGCCCCGCTCGTGGCGCTGCACCTGGCCTTCGCAGCCGTCCTCGGGTTCGCGCTGAACAACATCTTCAGCTTCGTGTAACCCCCGTTGAGTCCTTGTTGGCGGGCTGTCCGATGTTTCACCCGGATAATAAACAACATGCAGAACGTGAAAACCAGAACTAATTAGATATTTTGAATTATAGGATTAGTATGATTAAACGCGAGGTTCGTTCCGCTGAATCGGTAAGCGAAGCGGTCGTCCTGGCTGTGAGTATCGCTGAGGATTGCCATCCACGAGCGCTCCCCTCACTGTACGGCGTTGTCAATCCCGAATCACTGAATGACTTGTTCAGACAGGACAGCAAACGTGAGACGCCCGAAACCGATTCTATCTCGTTTCGGTTCAGCGAGTCTCTCGTCACGGTCGACGCCGATGAGTGTATCAAAGTCGAGTACGCTCCGTGAGCGCGTGAGAAACAGCACGAGCAAAACGGCTATTCGACCAGCCGCTCTATCTCTGTCACCAGTATGTCACTTGCGCCCACGTCTTTGAGCGAGCTAATCGTCTCGAAGACGGCGCGCTCCTCGACGACGGCGTGAACGGCGAGCTGGTCGGAGCCGGCGATGTCCATCACCGTGGGGCCGCCCATGCCCGGAAGCACGTCTTCCACGTCGTCGAGGGCGTCCTCGGGGGCGTTCATCATCAGATAGCGTTTGTCTTCGGCGGCGAGGACGGAGCCGAGCGCGGTGTCGACCTGCTGGACCTTCTCGTCGTCAGCGGTGTCTTCGCGGGCGAACAGGCGGACAGAGCTTTCGAGGACTTCGTCGACGACGGCCAGCCGGTTCATCCGGAGCGTGGTCCCGGTCGAGGTGATGTCGACGATGCCGTCGGCGATGTCGACGTGGGGTGTCAGTTCCGTCGCGCCGGACACCTCGGTCACGTCCACGTCCACATCGACCCGGTCGAAGTACCGCCGGGTGATTTTGGGGAACTCCGTGGCGATGCGCCCCCCTTCGAAGTCGTACACGGTCTCGATGTCGCTGTCCTCCGGCGCGGCCAGAACGAGGCGACAGCGGCCGAAATCGAGGTCGCGGAGTTCGACGAGGTCGTCGGTGTCGGACTCCCGGACCTGGTCGAGGCCGGTGATACCCACGTCGGCAGCGCCGTCCGCGACGTACTCGGGGATGTCGGCGGCACGGGCGTACAGGACGGTCACGTCCGGGTCGACGGTGTCGGCGTGCAGTTGGCGGTCGGCCCCGTCGACCAGGTGGAGGCCGGCCCGTTCGAGCAGTTCCTCGCTTGGTTCGTGCAGGCGGCCCTTGTTGGGGACGGCGATTCGCATACGCCTACTGGCAGGCCGCGGGGCAACTGTCTTTCCCCTCAGACTGACCAGCTGCGGGCGGAGCCGTTACAGGCGGTCCCGGCGTGGGAGGACGATGAAGGTAGCCGCGGCCAGGAGCGTCAGACCGGCGAGACCGTAGAACGCGAGGGCAAACAGGTTCTGGTCGGCGAGCAGGCCGACAGCGGTCGAGCCCAGCGAACTAATCCCGAAAAAGCCGGTCCGGAGCAGGCCCCAGCCGGTGCCTTCGGCGGCGTCAGGCAGCGTGTCGACGATGTAGGCGTTTGCCAGTGGGCCGACGCTCATCCGAACCCCGATGAGGCCGGAGACGACGGCCAGCGGCACGACGCCGCGGACGGACGGAATGAGTACGAGCGGAACGGTACTGACGAGCGCGACAGCGGTCAGGACACTGGGCGTTCCGTATCGGTCGGCGAGCCGACCGGTGACTGTCTGTGAGAGTGCGCCACCGACGAACAGCACTGAGAGGAGCGCCCCAGCGGTTCCCTGTGAGAGGCCCCGGACCGTGACCAGATACGTGGTGAGGAATGCTGTCACGGCCTGAAAGGCGAACAACATCAGTGTCTTGCCCGAAACCGACAGCACGAGCCGGCGGTCCCGAAAGCCGACGAGGACCGTTCGGAGGTCCCGACGGAGGCTCCGTTCGGACTCGCTGGTCGGACGGTCCGACACCGAGAGCCAGAGCGCGCCGGCGACAAGCATGAACAGCGGGGCGGCGCTGGCAAGCGCCAGCCGCCAGCCGTACCGGGTCGTGACGAACGCGGCGACGGCGGGCAGTGCGGCCGCTCCGAGAGAGCCGGCGGCCATCACGACACCGAAGGCGGTCCCCTCGCGGGCGTCGAACGTCCGCGAGAGGGCGGTCCCGCGGGTGGGGCCGTACAGTCCCGTCCCGAGCCCGAACGCGCCCGTCGCGATGAGGAACAGCGAGAACACCGGCGCGAAAAAGTAGCCCAGCAGCCCGACGCCGGACAGCAACGCCGCGGCCACCAACAGCGTCCGCTCCCCGATCCGGTCGATCAGAACTCCGGCCGGAAACTGTACCGCCGCGTACGTGAGCCAGAGCACCGTGACCGCGAGCCCCGCCTGTGTGTTCGAGATGACGAACTCCTCGCGTATCGTCGGCAGAACCGCAGGCACGACGAAACGCATCCCGAGGACGAGGAACCAGCCGGCAGCGACGGCAAGCAGCATTCGGGCCGGGCTTCCGTGCCGCATCGCGCTGACCCGCTGTCGGATGCGCTCTGCCGTCGCCATGTTCTTGGCCTTCCGAACGCGCCGGAGGGGAAAGACCCCTACGGAACAGGCACCGTCTCGGCGGTCAGCCTGTTCCAGGGATATGGCAACACGCCACACAGCGGCGCTGTGGACCCTGCGAACTAAGACCCGCGGTTGCGAAGCCACCGCCATGAGTGAACTCCTCGTTACCGGCGGGCAGGTCCTCCGGCCGGACCTGACCGTCGAGCGTGCGGACGTACTGGTTTCACAGGACAGCGGCGAGATCGTGGCGGTCGACGAACCGGGCACACTGGACGGCGACGACGAACTCGACGCCAGCGACGGCCTGGTCATTCCCGGGCTGGTCAACGCCCACACCCACGTCGCCATGACGCTGCTGCGCGGCCTCGCGGACGACAAGCCCCTCGACGCCTGGCTGCAGGAGGACGTCTGGCCCGTCGAGGCGGAACTGACCGCCGAGGACATCCGCGCCGGGGCGGAACTCGGGCTGGTCGAGATGATCCGGTCGGGGACGACAGCACTATCGGACATGTACTTCGAGGTCGAGGAAATCGCGGACGCCGTCGACCAGGCCGGGATACGAGCAGTGCTGGGCTTTACTGCAGTCACCGTCGGTAAGGACGACGAGGCCGCACGGTCTGATCTGCAGGAGAGTCTCGACGTGGCTCGGAAACTCGACGGCGCGGCCGACGGCCGTATCCGGACGACGTTCCAGCCCCACTCCCTGACGACCGTCGGTGAGGAATACCTGCGCGAGTACGTCCCGAAGGCCCTCGACGATGACCGCTCGATTCACCTGCATGCCAACGAGACGCGCGACGAGGTGACACCCATCGTCGACGAGCACGACCAGCGCCCGCTCTCTTACGCTGACGACATCGGCCTGCTGGACGGCGACACCTACGTGGCCCACGGCGTCCACGTCGACGACAGCGAGATCGACCTGCTGGCCGAAACTGGTACCGGCGTCGCTCACTGTCCAGCCTCGAATATGAAACTCGCCAGCGGGATGGCTCCGGTACAGGACCTGCTGGACGCCGGCGTCACCGTCGGCATCGGAACCGACGGCGCGGCCTCAAACAACGACCTCGATATGTTCGACGAGATGCGCGACGCGGCGATGATAGGTAAACTCGCGGCCGACGACGCCAGCGCGGTCGACGCTGGCACTGTCGTCGAAATGGCGACGGAAAACGGCGCAAACCTGCTCGGCTTCGACAGCGGCCGTCTCGAAGCCGGCGCGAACGCGGACCTGGCCGTCATCGACCTCGACGCTCCCCACCTGACGCCGGCCCACGACCTCGTCTCGCACCTGGCCTACGCCGTCCACGGGAGCGACGTTCGCCACACGGTCTGTGACGGCGAAGTGCTCATGCGCGACCGCACGGTCGAGGTGTTCGACGAGCAGGCCGTCCGCGAACGAGCGAGCGACCACGCGTCCGCGCTGGTCGAACGAGCCGGTGACTGAGTGAGCGGAATAAACGCTGAGAACGGGTTTTAAACGGTATAACTATATTTCAGGCGGTGTTGTCGATGCTGCGAACGGCGTGAACGAGTTGAACGGGAGGGGGTGTTTATCGCGCTCTCGGCGAACGTATTGGCTACGATGCGCACCAAACTCTTCGCACTGTACGCCGCTGTCGGACTGGCCCTGCTGGCCGTCGGTCCGGGTCTGGCGGCCGCTGCGGACTCAGCCGGTAACACCGACGCAGGGAACACCCTCGCTGTCGGTGTCTCACAGGCTGACGACGGCAGCGCGACGGTATCGGCCACACAGAACGAGACGGCCGTCGAAAACGCCTCAGTTGCCGTGGAGACGGCTGACAACACCTCCTACGCTGGGACCGGAAACTACACGACCGACAGCAACGGGACGGTTGGACTGCCCGCCCCCGAGCAGAACGTGACGGTCGACGTGACGGCGACGGCCGACAATCACACCGCGACGACGACGGCGGACCTGTCCGTCGCGCCGACGAACGCCACCAACGTCACCGAATTCGACACCTTCGGACTCGAAGTGTCGGCCTACGTGAGCGACCTGTTGAGCGACGAGAACCGGACCGGCGGCATCGGCCCGGCCGTCGCCAGCTTCGTGACGGCGAACAACCCCGGCAACGCGCCGGACCACGCCGGCCCGCCCGCACACGTCACCGGTGCAAACGAGTCCGACGACAACGAGACCCACCCCAGCGAACGACAGGGTCCGCCGGCCGACATCTTCGGTGACGACGAGAACGGGACCGAAAACGAGACCGACGACCGACGCGGCCCGCCCGAGGACGCCGGACCGCCCGAGGACCGCGGCCCGGACAGCGATGACGACGAGAACGAAACCGAGGACGACCGGCGCGGCCCCCCGGAAGACGCTGGGCCGCCCGAGGATCGTGATGACGACGCGGAGAACGAAACCGAAGACGACGAGAACGAAACCGAAGCACCGGACGACGAGACTGAGGAGTCAGACGACGCTGACGAGGACGACGATGACGGCGGCAACGGCAACAACGGCAACAACGGCGGCAATGGTGGCCCACCGGACGACGCCGGCCCGCCGGACGAGCGCGGTAACTGAGCGGCTTCGGTAGCGTTTTAGGAACTCTCTCCGTCTGTCGTGACATGACGACGCCTATCTCCGAGCGACTTGACGACCTCGACGAGGCTCGCGATTCCGGCCGCCGAAAGATGGACTGGGCCATCCAGCATATGCCCATCTGCGGCGCGCTTCGCGAGCAGTTCGAGGCCGACCAGCCCTTCGACGGCGAGCGAATCGGCATGGCGATGCACGTCGAAGCCAAGACCGCCGTCCTCGCGGAAATCCTCGCAATCGGTGGCGCGGAAGTCGCCATCACCGGCTGTAACCCGCTCTCGACGCACGACGACGTGAGTGCCGCACTCGACGCCGTCGACGGCATCACTTCCTACGCCGAGCGCGGCGTCGACGACGAGGAGTACTACGAGGCTATCGAGGCTGTCATCGGCCACAAGCCGACCATCACCGTCGACGACGGAATGGACCTCGTCGCGGCCATCCACGAGGACTATCCGGAACTCATCGACACCATCATCGGTGGGGCAGAGGAGACGACGACCGGCGTCCACCGACTGCGCGCGATGGACGATGACGGCGAACTCGACTATCCTGTGTTCGCTGTCAACGACACGCCGATGAAGCGCCTGTTCGACAACGTCCACGGCACCGGCGAATCCTCGCTGGCCTCGATTGCGATGACGACGAATCTCTCGTGGGCCGGCAAGACCGTCGTCGTCTCCGGATACGGTGACTGCGGCAAAGGTGTCGCAAAGAAAGCCAGCGGTCAGAACGCCGACGTGATTGTGACCGAGGTCGAGCCCCGCCGTGCGCTCGAAGCCCACATGGAGGGCTACGACGTGAAGCCGATGGCCGAGGCCGCCGCCGAGGGCGACGTGTTCATCACGACCACCGGCAACCGCGATGTCATCGTTGAGGAGCACTTCGAGGCGATGCAGGACGGCGTCCTGCTCGCCAACGCCGGCCACTTCGACGTAGAGGTCGACCTCGACGCGCTGTCGGACCTCGCCGCCGACACCTACGAGGCCCGCGACGGCGTCCGGACCTACGAGATGGCCGACGGCCGCCGCCTGAACGTGCTGGCCGAGGGCCGGCTGGTCAATCTCGCGACGCCGATTGCGCTGGGCCATCCCGTCGAGGTGATGGACCAGAGCTTCGGCGTGCAGGCCGTCTGTGTCCGCGAACTGGTCGAGAACGGCGACGACTACGAGGCCGGTGTCCACGCCGTCCCGGACCGACTCGACAAGGAAGTCGCGGAGATCAAGCTCGACGCTGAGGGTGTCGACTTCGACTCGCTGACTGACACCCAGGCCGAGTATATGGATTCCTGGCAGCACGGGACGTAGGGCGGCCGACTGAAAGGAGGCCGCCGGAACGCGCAGCGGGGAACGCAGTGACCCGCGAGACGTAGGGCGGTCTGAGCGGAGTGAAGACCGTCTTTCAGTCGAGCGGCGGAGCCGTGAGACATAGCGAGACCGACCAGCGGGAGGCCTCGAATACCCGTGCGGGGAGGGACGACCCGCGAGGGCTTCGGGCGCTCCGAACGAAGCGAAGACCGCCTTTCAGTCGAGCGGCGGCACCCCTCCCAGAGCGCCGACCACTGGCGACTTTTTTCGAGCCGCGCTACGACTCCCATATCCAGTTCCGACACTGGCCGCCGCCACGATGATTACGGTCGGCGCTGACATCCGCATATGCCTGTCCACGAGACCGCCCAGGTCGAGAACGCGACGCTGGGCAACGTCGAGATTCGGGAATACGTGACAATCCACGACGCCGACATCGGCGACGGCGTCCAGATTTACGAAGGGGCATCAATCAAGAAGGCGACCATCCATGGACCGACCGATATCAACGCGAACGCCTACGTCGAGAACGCGACGCTTGGCGAGTCCGTCCAGGTCGGGCCCAACGCCTCCATCGTCGGCGTAACCCACGACCTCACCGACGCGGGCATGGAGTTTCAGAACGACACGTTCGACGAGATAGTCATCGAGAACGGGGCTTTTGTCGGCGCTGGCGCGGTGGTCCTTCCGGGCGTCACGGTCGGCGAAAACGCTGTCGTCGGTGCCGGAACCACCGTCACCGAAGACGTCCCAGCCGAGACCGTGGTCCGGAACGCCACGGAGACGGTACAGCGTTCCCTCTGAACGTCTCCAGAACACCGGTCCCCATCTCCCGGCGGACCGTCCCGGGAGACGGACAGCAAAACCGCTCGCTCCGCTGGTGTCGCCGATAGACCGTCGACTAGCCCTACTCGGTTACGTCGACGAAGACCGTCGACTGAATCCACGCAGACGGGTTTTCGGGGTCGCCGATGTGGGCGACCGTGTCCACGCCGACGTCGTACTCTTCGAATGTCGCTCTGATGCTCTCTTGTGAATCGGTATCGTGCTCGTGCGTCATCGATG
This sequence comes from Haloarcula sp. CBA1115, assembly GCF_000827835.1. NCBI lineage: Archaea > Methanobacteriati > Methanobacteriota > Halobacteria > Halobacteriales > Haloarculaceae > Haloarcula > Haloarcula sp. CBA1115. The sequence goes on from NZ_CP010529.1 coordinate 1,716,425, forward strand.
TGCTCCGTGTCTCGTCTGGCAGTTCCCTCGTCGGGGATGACTGCACTGGTCCGGTTCCCCGACCGAACCGTGTGCAGTCGCCGACCCGCGTCCTTACCACATCTTATCACTGGAGAGTGGCGGGGATCCGCTTGTCTACTAGCTGTATTCACCCGCCGCCGGCCTGGGACTATATGTATAGCCTCGCGATATCGCCGCACTGACTCTCGAACCGGCTGTCGGGAATCCGACACCGACCGTCCCGGTGACGGCAATTTTATTCGCTCCCATCCGAAAGGTGGTGGCAATGGAACCGCTCCACGCACGCTACCCGTTTCTGGCGCGGTCGCGGGAGGCCGTCGAAGCCGCGGCGGTGGACTTGGGCGAAATCGTCGCCACGGACGAGACGGTCACGGCGCGCGCGCTGGAGCGGGTCGAATCGGCAATCACGGACGGCACTGTCGGGGAGCCACACCGGCGGACCCGCGTCGAACTGCTGTCGTACCCGGTCGCCCGCGTGCTGGTGTCACTCGTCGACGTGCACATCTGCACCCGGAAGTACGCACAGGCTGAGGCCGAGGCGGCCTACGACCGGTTCACCGAGGAGTTCGCGACGACGACGGAGCTGAAATCGACCCAGCGGGAGACGCTGGACCGCACGGAACTCCTCGCGGAGTTCGACCTCGCAAGTGCCGTCAGCGACACTGGTGACGGGTACCGCGTCGAGGTCGGCGCGTATCTCGACCTGGCGGCCGACCAGCGGGGCGATTCCTGGCGGCTGGTCAATCGGCCACTGGCCGACGGCGAGGTCAGGGTCACCGCCGAGGAACTGAACGTCCTCCTGAAACAGGCCATCCGCCATCGGGTCACTGACGGCCTGCCGTTCACCGTCCCCGACGCTATCGCCGATGAGCTAACAGAGGAAGTCGACCGCTTAGAGGAAGTGCTCTCGGAACTGGAACTCACCCGCGAAATCGACACCGTTGTCCCGGAACTGTTCCCGCCCTGCATGAAGTCCCTCCTCGACCGGGTGCAGAAGGGCGAACATCTCGAACACCACTCCCGGTTTGCTATCGCGACTTTCCTCATCGGTATCGGGATGACGACGGACGAAATCGTCGACCTGTTCCAGGTCAACCCCGGCTTCGGCGAGGAGGCGACCCGGTATCAGGTCGACCACATCCGCGGGGAGACCAGCCCGACGGAGTACTCGACGCCGGCGTGTTCGACCATGCAGTCCTACGGCGACTGTGTCAACATGGACGACCTCTGTGAGACGATTTCCCACCCGATGGGCTACTACGAGCAGAAGATAGACGACACCGACGAGGAGGAACTGGTCGACTGGCGCGAGGACGAGGGCGACGAAGAGGCCGACGCCTAGAACTGCTGGCGTTCGAGCCAGAGGCCGGCAGCGGTCATAAACACGACGAAGAGGCCGATTGCGCCGATGAGCGCGTAGCCGCCCGTCGCCTCTACGGTTGACCCGTCCAGATACATCTGTGAGGCGGTGATAGTTGCGCCGACGAACAGCACGACGGCGACCGCCGAGATGACGATTTGCAGGAGCGTCTCCCGCTCGATATCCATGCTCTGCGGTTTCACAGGGCCGGCAAAAAGGGTATCGAAGCGCCGGAGCCCGCTGGCCGAGCCATTTAGGACCGTGTAGCACCTACGTTTCAACTGGACGCATTGGAAAATACAGCCGCGTCCGCACCTATGACGCTTATCGAGCCTTCCGCTGACCGGCACAGTACCGCACTTGCACCGGACCTCCGTTCCCTCCCGGACCGGGCAGCCCGCGCCTGGACCGAGCGCATGGCCGTGCGCCCGCGAGCGGGCAGTACGTACGCTGTGACGACGGAGAGCGAAAGCACGTACCTCGTCGACGTCGCACAGCACTCCTGTACCTGTCCCGACAACCGCATCCGCGGCGAGCACTGCAAACACCTCCGGCGCGTCGCCATCGAAATCACTGCCAAGCGGATCGCGCCGCCCGGGAAGGAACGGGCGACCTGTGACGCCTGTGGTACCGTCACCTTCGTCGCCGCGGACGCACAGGCGCCGCATCTCTGTGGGCACTGCCGACTGGAGACCGGCGACATCGTGCGGGACCGCGAGACGGGCGACAGACTCGTCGTGACGGCTGTCACCGACACGCCAGCCGACGACTGGACCATCGAGGCGACGGGCGAGACAGTCGCCGACTACGACACCAACGATGGCTACCCATCCGACGACCTCGTTGTGCTGGTGACGTATCTCTCGGACGCTGTCCGCGCGACCGACCCGCGAGAGTACGCCTTTCCCCTGTCGCGGCTCCGCCGCGTCGAGGACGCCGAACTCATCGGCAGTGAGACCCAGTAATCGAACGCCTGCGAACCGCTACTCCAGCATCGCCGCAGCTTCTTCCTTGTCGAGGTCGCCGCGCTCGAAGGCCGACAGCACGTCCAGCACGCTCTGGTCGGGGCCGTCGTCGCCCACCTCGTCCAGCGTGACCTTCTCGGAGTTACCCACGAACTCGTCGAAGTCAGTCCCGTCGGAGAGGGCCTTCTCCTTCTTGACGCGGTAGTTGCCGCCGTCGGTCGTGTGGAGGTCCGCCGGGTGGAAGAAGTACCAGTCCTCGCGGTCGAACCGGACGCCGATACGCGGCTTCGCGCCGAAGTTCCGGGCGAAAAACAGTAGCGCCTCGACCTCCTCGCCGGTGAGATAGATGGGGTCGCCGGCGCTGGATTTCGCCTCGATAGCGTAGAACGTCTCGCCGTCGCCCGAGAGCACGTCCGGCAGTTCCCGCTCGGTCGCGCTGCCGCTGGCCGGCGCGCGCATCACCGCAAAGCCCGCCTCGTCGAGTGCGTTGACCAGTTCGCGCTCGCGGCGGTCGCCCTTCGCGTTCGAGTTTGCCATTATCAGGACGTGGAGCGACGGGGGTAAAACCGTTCAGATACGGCCAGACCGTTCATTCCGTTCAAAGGGCCGTACATCGATTTGACCTATCGCGGGGCATATACGCACCAGTCCCATCCCACGTCATGGAATGATTTCGTTCGCAACAGCAGAGACAGTAATGATAGCGGCGCAGAACGGGGAGCGACGCCAATGAGACGACGACGATTCATCGCCACGGGCGCGGGCGTCGGGGTCGGTCTCCTCGCCGGCTGTTCCGGGTCGAGCGACTCCGGCGGGTCTGACGGGACCAGCGGTGACGGAACCAGTGACGGCGGCTCCACCGACGAGGACGCGATGACGGACGACGGCGGAACCGTTGGGACGTTCCGGCTGCTGATCAGCGACCAGCCCGCGGCTATCGGCGACTTCGACTCGCTCGACGTGTCCTTTTCACGGGCCCGCATCTTCCATGCAGGCGGGGAGGATACAGGGAGTGAGACCGAAGCCACGGAGCCGGCCGGGGCAACCGAGACGAACGAAACTGCCACGACGGAGGCGACAGAGACAAACGAGACTGCAACGGCCGAACCGACCGAGACGGCGGAGATGGACGACGTAGACCAGCCGGAGGACGAAGCCGACGAAGATGAGACGGAAGACGAGGAGGGCGACGACAACAACGGCTTCGTCGTCCGCGACCTCGACGGCGCGACCGTCGACCTCACCGAGGTCGTCGGCGACAAGGCCATCGGCGTCCTCGACGGCGAACTCGAAGCGGGCCGCTACAGCAAGATCGAACTGTACGCCGAATCCGTCGACGGGGTCGTCGACGGGGCGTCGGTCGACGTGAAGATCCCGAGCGAGAAGCTCCAGCTCACCAAGCCGTTCGAAGTCGTCGCCGGCGAATCGGTCGACTTCGTCTTCGACATCAACGTCGTCAAGAAGGGCAACGGCGGCTACAACCTCCTACCGGTCATCTCGGAGAGCGGCGTCGCTGGCAAGGACGTTGAGGTGGAGGAAGTCGGCGAAGGTACAGATGCCGACGACAATGACGATGACGACGAGGAGACCGAAGTCGAGACGACGGAAACCGAGGAAACGGATCGCGACTCGATGACGGAGTCGGACCAGCGCGGCAACGAAACGACGGCCGCCGAGTAACGCTCAGCTACGCTTAGTCTTCGATTCGGGACTCCAGTTCCTGAATGACCTCGTCGGTCGTCCCGCCGTCGCCGCGAACCGCCTGCGTGTAGCGTTTGTATTCTTTGGGAGACACCTGGACAGTCTTGGTCTCGCCTTTGTGCGAAATTTCCAGTTTCACGGTGCCGTGTGGGTTGTTCCGTCGCCGGAAGCTCGCCATCGCCGTGAAGACGAACCAGAACGCCACGCACGTCCCGATGAAGTACGCCATCGTCGTTTCGAACGCCAGCGTCTGTCCGCCCACCGTCCAGTTGTAGGGATATGCTACCTGAAACAGCCCGACGCCGACCAGACAGAGGAATGCGCCGACGGTGACACCGCTCTGTTCCCGGCGGCTCGAGGGGAGCACGGCGACGACACTCAGGAACATTGCGGGGATTCCCAGCCCACCCAGCGTCCCGCCGAGTTTCTCGGCGGCGTGGGGTGCAGTTGCGCCGACGACTGCCGACAGCGGCGTCGTCACCAGAAGTATCGCCACGACCACCGCCAGCGCGCCGACGAACCCCAGGGTCGCACCGGCAACGACGCGGCGGGGATCGCGTCCCTCCCAGCGCCGGTCGTTGTACGCGTCCCCGAGATTCTCCATACCGGCCCGTTGGCACCCGACCCACAAAACGGTACGTCAGACGCGTGTGCGACGCTGTACGGCGGCCAGCGCGCCGTCGCCAGCAGCTGTCAACGTACCGAGATGGTCGCTGTCGACGAGGTCGAGCGAGGCGTCCGGAAGCCGCTGGGCGAGGGCTTTCGCCGTCGACGGGGCGACGTTGGCGTCGTTTCGTCCCTGAAACACAGTAACCGGCACTGAAATGTCTTCGAGGGCAAACGGCCATGGCTGTGAGAGGAGTCGCTGCTCGCGGATGATCCCGCTTGGACCGCGTGCCATCGACGTGAGCATATCCGCACGGACGACCCGAGCCACCTCGTCGGCTGCCAGGGCGTCTGTTTCCGGTGTCTCCTCGGCAACGAACCCGACAGCGTAGGACGGATCCCGGCGGAGGGCGAACCATCGTTGCAGCCGGAAGAGTCGCCCGAGCGCCCACGGAGCGTGTCGGGACAGCGACCCCACGAACTGCTGGACGCGCCCCGTCGAACCGATTGACGGTGGGCCGCTGCTGCCCAGGAGCGCGATTCGCTCTATCTCGGGCAGTCGGTGACAGGCCAGCGCGAACGCGCCGCCGCCGGAGAAGCCGACGGCACCAGCCGCGTCGACATCGAGATGGGACAGGAGGTTCGCGGCGTCGTCCGGCCAGTCCTCGAACGTAACAGCTGCGTCTTCGGAGTTCCCGATGCCCGGCCGGTCCGGAGCGATGAGGTTGATGCCGCGTTCGCGAGCCGGCGCGGCGAGCAGCCGTGCGGCGACGTGTGATCCGGGGGTACCGTGACAGAAAAGGACCGGATAGCCGTCGGCGTCGCCGTAGGTGGCGTAGGCCAGCCGCCGACCGTCAGGGAGCGAGAGCGACTCGGTCTCGGAATCGTTCGGCAGCCAGTCGGTGGCCGGAATCGGCGGCGCGGACCCCATCCGTCGTTATTCGCTCTGGATGCGCGGTGCGAGCATGTACGTGACTCGGCCCTGCCCCTCGGCGAAGCTGAAGTGCATCTTGACCGGGAACTCCTCGCCGAGTTCCATCTCGACCTCGGCGTCCTTCGGGATGGCCTTGTTCATGTTCTTCAGGTAATCCAGCGAGAACAGCGAGTGGGCGTCCCCGGGAGTGAGGTCGATGAGGTCGTCGCGGGTGAGTTCGAGGTGGACGTCGTCGGTGTCGCCCTCGGCGTCGACGTAGAACAGTTCCTCTGTCGCGTCGACGCCCAGCGCGATGTGGTCGCTGACCATGTCCGCGGCGGTGACCGACCGGTCGATGTCCTTCCCCTCGATGACGATGTTCGCCGAGAGGTCCAGGTCCGGGAGGTCGGGCTCCTGACGGATGGAGTCGGGGTCGATAAGGGCGAGGGTGTATTCCAGGCCGTCGATAGAGATGTGGAGCTTCCGTGTCTCTTCGTCCAGATCGAGGTGGACGAGCTGGCCGGCGTCGGCCATACCGGCGATGTCTTCGAGGCGGGAGAGGTTGACGCCGATGAGCCCACCATCAGTCTCGTAGGACTCGAACGCCGCCGCGTCGAGTCGCAGGTCGACCATTCCAACGTTTGCCGGGTCGACTGCCCGGATTTCCAGCCCGTCTTCTTCGAGGTGGATCTTGCACTCGTCCACCAGCACGCTCACAGAGTCGAGAGTCGCCTGGAGCGTGTCTGCGCTCACGATGGCGTTGAACATCTTGAACCGGACTATGCCCCCATCCATTAAAAAGTCCCTCATTGAAACCGCGTGCGCGCGAGCGACCGCGGACGGGCCAGCGGTTACGAGCGACACCGGTTATCGAGTAATCGGGCCGAACGCGAAGCGGCAGTGCGGAGCGTTACTCCGGCGAAGCGGTCAGACCTCCGGTTCGAACACGTCGGGGTTTGCCGCCCCTTCACGGTTGATGACAGCCATCATGCCCTTGCGGGCGACCCGGGAGAGCGCGTGGTCGACCAGTTTGATGGGTCCAGGCACCTCGGCGTGGAGGTTCGCGATGGCACAGGACCCCGGCTTGACCGGCGTGGTCTGGACGTACTTGTTCGGCGGCCCAGCGATAGAGCCCTGCTGCCAGACCTCGTCCCAGACGGAGCCGATGGGGTGGAAACTGGAGTCGAGGTTCGGACCGCCGGTCACGAAGTACACCCGGGCTGTCTCACCCACCTGCATGCTGGGCGCGCCGTGAACGTCCGGCGTGATTGCGTACTTCTCGCCGTTCATCAGGACGTACGTCGGCTCTTCGGCCGCCATCGCCTCCATGTCGAAGTCGTGGTGCCCCTTCTCGCCGGTGTCGCCGGTGGTGTACAGTTCGTGCTGGCCGAAGTAGAACTCGTGGTCCACTTCGGGCAGCCCCTCTTTCGGCTCAACGAGTATCATCCCGAACATCCCCGAGGAGATGTGCATATCGAGGTTCGGGACGGCGCAGTGGTAGATGAACGCGCCGGGGTAGGTGGCCTTGAACCGGAACGTCTTGGTCTGGCCCGGCGTGACCATCGACGCCTCAGCACCGCCACCGGGGCCGCGGACCGCGTGGAGGTCGATGTTGTGGGGCATCGAGTTCCCCTCCTCGTTCGTGATGGTGAGTTCGACGGTGTCGCCACGGCGGACTCGGATCATCGGGCCGGGAATCTGGTCGCCGAAGGTCATGTACGTGTAGGTGACGCCCGGCTCAATCTCTGCGACCTGCTCTTTGCTGGTCATCTCGACCGACACGGTCTTTGGCTCCGACCGGTCGATTGGGTCCGGGATTGCGGTCGGGTCCGCGGCAATACGGTCGACGTCAGTCTGTTGTGCGGCGTTCATAGCTGGCTCCTGTGGGGTCGTCTTCGCCTCGGTCGGTTGCTCTTTTGCGCCCGGTGCGCTGGCACAGCCCGCAAGCGCGGCCGTGCCGACGCCCAGGGCTTCTAACACCCGCCTCCGCGTCGCCGTCGGAATGGTTGACATTGGGAGGTCACTTCCTACAGATAGGACTCAGCGCGTGACCTGTATATATGGGGACGGCAAATCTCAGCCGCTGAGACGCGTTCTTGCGCGGTAAGAATGGCTCTGAACGTGTTCGGCTTGATGGTAAAGCACGTAGTCACGTCCTTGGCGCTTGCCCTGATTGTCGGTGCGGCAATCGACTGGCGACTGTCGTGCCGTGGCTCGGCCGGAAACTTCGAGTCGGCATCCATTTCAGCGCTGACCGCCTTCCCACTACTATGACTGCGATTTCGCCGCATTTCGGCGCTCAAAACGTGTCACAGCGCGGTGTGTGGTAACCATGTCGGGCAAAGACGACTACTACAACAGAGCGAAGCAGGAGGGGTACCGCGCGCGGTCGGCCTACAAGCTCCAGCAGCTAGACGACACGGCCGGCTTGCTGGGCGAGGGGCGGACCGTCGTCGACCTCGGGGCTGCCCCCGGCGGCTGGATGCAGGTCGCGGCCGAGCGCATCGGCGAGCGCGGGACGCTGGTCGGCGTCGACCGCCAGACCATCGACGAGCTGGAGGACCCCGAACCGACCGTCGAGTACGTCCGCGGCGACATGACCGAGGACAGTACGAAAGACGAGATCCGCGAGATCGTTGGCGAGGGAGACGGCAGCGGCGGCCCGGTCGACGTGGTCATCTCAGACATGGCCCCGAACATGACTGGCCAGTACGACCTCGACCACGCCCGGTCGGTCCACCTGGTCCGGCAGGCCTTCGAGGTCGCGACGGACCTGCTCGACGCGGGCGGGGACTTCTGTGCGAAGGTGTTCGACGGACAGGACCTCGACGACCTCATCGCCGATATCGAACCGGAGTTCGAGTACGTCCGTGAGGTCCGCCCCGACGCCTCCCGTGACTCCTCCTCGGAGCTGTATCTGGTTGCGAAACACCGCCTGACCGGGCCGGTCCGCGAGGGCGACATCGTGGAGGTCACCATCGACGACATCGGCGAGGAGGGCGACGGTATCGCTAAAGTCGAGAACTTCACTGTGTTCGTCAGCGGCGTCGAAGCGGGTGAGACCGTCGAGGTCCGCATCGACGACGTGAAGCCCCGGTACGCGTTCGCCGAACCGGTCGAGTGAGCCGCTGGCAGTCGTTTTTCAGTCGGCCCGTGCCGGGGTCGGTGCGACGTCGTTCCGCCGAGCGAAGCCGACGACGGCGTAGACAAAGGGCGTGTCGAGGACGGCGATAGCGAGCTTCAGCAAGTACTGGCCGACGATGAGCGCCAGCGCTTCGGCCGGCGGGACGCCCTGAAACAGGATGAAGCCGACGCCGACGAAGATGACCGTATCCAGTAGCTGGCTCGTGGCTGTCGAGCCGATGTTACGGAGCCAGAGTTTCTCGCCGTCCGTTCGGTCCCGAAGCCAGTGGAAGACGAACACGTCCCAGTTCTGGCTCACGACGTAGGCCGACAGGCTGGCGACGACGATGGCCGTGCTGGCCCCGAGCACGTTCCGGAACGCCGCGAGATCCACCGGCTGGGCCGCCTGCGGGAGCCCGGGGGCGAAGATGGTACTCCAGACCAGCGCCAGCAGGACGAAGTTCATCGCGAAGCCGACGTTGACGACGATCGTCGCGGCCCGCCGGCCGTACAGTTCGGCGTAGCAGTCGGAGGCGAAGAACGTCAGCGCGTACGCCAGCGCGGCCCCGGGCAGGACGAGCGTCGACCCGGCGAGCGGGAGCGAGAACGGCAGCGAGAACGCGAGCAGCTTCGAGGCGGTCACCTGTGAAGTGACCAGTGCTGTCACGAACAGCGCGACGAGGCCGACGCGCACCGCCTCCGACCGCTCACTGGTCATCGTCGAGTCGTCCCTGCCGTTCATCGATGTCGTCGAGCATATCGAGAGTCTTCCGAACCGAGGCGCGGATTGCTTCGCTTCGGTTGACGAACTTCCCGTCTTCGCCGACGTGCTTGTCGATGTCGTCCAGCAGTTCGGCCGGGACTTCGACGCTTATCTTGGGCATATCTGAAGAATATATCAAGAGTATCTTATGGGCTGTGGTTTGACGACCGGCGGTGAATAGACGGCGTGCGCTGAGACAGCTCTCCGATAGCTTTTTATTCTGCATTTATTTACAGAAAAATATGAGGAAGTTGAAGCGACGCACAGTACTCGGCAGCGTCCCGCTGATGGTCGGACTAGCGGGCTGCAGTAATGAGAACAGTGCTGAAGAAGACGACACCGCGACCGAACGTAACAGTTCGACGGACACTCGTCCGACGACAGCGGATTCGACTCCTGTCAGTGAAAACACTATCCGCATGGGCGTCGATGATGAAAACCACGTCGCGCCAGACAGAATCACTATTCAGTCCGGAGCGGGCGTCCACTTTCAGGCAGTTTCCGGAAACCACGAAATCTACTGCACTCACGACAGGCCGGACGGGGGCAAAGCCTGGAGCTTCAGTCTAGAGGAAGGGGAGTCTCGGGGGATTGTCATCGAGGTCACGGGCCGTTACGAGTATCACTGTGCGTTCCACGACCGGAACGGCGGCACAATAATCGTCGAATAACGGTCGACGTGTCGCCGCTACGAACAGCTATCAGTCAGCCGGTTCGCTGCGGCGGTTCGTCGTCCGCCGGCCGCCGAGCGTGTACACCCAGAGGATGCCGAGGCCGAGCATGTACGAAAGCGCCGTCGGAATGCCGACGATGAACATCGTGAAGATGCCGCTGGGCGAGAGAATCGCCGAGAGGGCGACGATGGCGATGACGACCTCCCGCCAGCGCTCGTACATCAGGTGGAACGGGATAATCCCGCCCTTGTGGAACAGGAACATCGTCACCGGGATCTCCGCCAGCAGGCCGATCCCGATGGTGAGGAAGAACACGAGCCAGCCGAACTTGCTCACCCGGTAGGCGATGACCATGTTCGAGTTCAGCTGGTCGTAGGCGATCCAGGAGATGGTCATCGGGGCCACGTAGAGGAAGCCGAGCAGGCTCCCGCCGATGAGCGCGGCGAACAGCGTCCCGCCCCAGATGCCCAGGATGTTGCGGTTGCCGATGACGAGGCCGCGCTCGCGCATCGCCGGCCACGCGAAGTACAGCACAACGGGGATGACAGAGACGGCCCCGAGTATCGTCGAGAACTTGACGATGAACACCAGGTGCTCGACGGGGTGGAGCGTGACGATGCTCACGTCGGCGGCCATCTCCGGCGGGAGCCGGCTGACGAACGTCCGCTGTATCGACCCGATGCCGCCCTGATAGAGGAACAGGAACGCGGCGGCGAGCACTGCCCCGAAGATGCCCAGAATCACGAACGCCCGGGAGGCCAGCGCGCTGAGGATGAACTGAATGTCGTAGTAGTAGCCGCCGATTTCGTCTTCCGTAGTCTCGTCCTCGGTGAAGGCATCGACCATGCCAGCGGTCGTCGACGTGAACACGCCCGCTTCTTCCTCGTCCGCTTCGGCGGTCCCGTCGGCACCATCGCCCTCGCCCTCCGGCTCTGGGTCGTCCTGGTGGGCCATGTCCCAGCGGTCGAGGACGGCCTGAGCTTTCTCCTTGTTGTCGTCCGCAAGAGCGCTGTCGGCGTGAGCAAGCGCCTCGTCCTCGGTCATCTCCTCGAACACTTCCGGCGGAGCAACCTCGACGGCCGAGGCGTTGAGTTCGTCGATGTCGATAGCCGTCGGGTCACCGACCTGACCGGGACCGGCCTTCTCCGAGAGGGCGGTCAGGACGTGGTAGTAGAGGACGACGACAGCACCGATGACACCGAACACGGCAGCGAGAAGCAGTGCCGTGCTCTCGACGGGGAGTCCGAACAGCGCCGGCGGCTGGATGTCGCCGGTGAGCCGGTCGGAGGGGAACACCTCGGCGAACTGCTGGATGTACTGGAATGCTGGCGTCGCCAGGACATAGTACACCACGCCGCCGCCCAACACTGCACCGCCGAGAATCGTGTTCCAGTGCCCGCGAGCGACGGCGCTGGTACTGACGAGGTCACCGGAACGCCTGACCAGCATCGCGAGCTTCGCCAGCGCGAGGCTGATGCCGTAGAGACCACACAGCGGCGCGGCCCACATAATCTGGGTGAAGGGGTCCGGCGGCGAGAACAGCGCGCCGAAGGCGAAAATCCCCATTACCGCGTAGCGCCACTTGTCCCGGAACGTCTCGTAGGGGATGATCTCGGTGTAGGAGAGCACCGTCATCACGAGGGGCAACTGGGCGGCGAGTCCGAAGGAGACGGCCAGCAGGAAGACGAACTGGAACCACTTGACGATGGAGTACTGTGGCGTGAAGCCGGCCTTGAACGCGTCCCCGGCGAGGAAGTTGAACATCAGCGGGAAGAACAGTTCGTAGGCGTAAGCCACGCCGCCGAAAAACAGACCTAAGCTGATCGTGACGAACAGCGCACCCTTCCAGGTCGGGATGTGCTCGGCCGGCCACCAGCCGCGCTGGCGGAGTCCGTCGCGGCCGAAGTAGATCAACAGCGGCAACGACATGAGAATCCCGATGACGGCCCCGATTTTCACCTGGAGGAGGATGACGTCGAAGGGCGTGACCGCGACGATGCTCGTGGCCTCCTGCGTGGTGAGGTCCATCTGCGAGTACAGGAGATCGGCGCGTAGCGTGTCCCAGACGCCGTACTGCAGTCCCATGATCGTGCCGATCATCCCGATGACGAAGACGATGAACACCTTCTGGAGGTGCACCTGCGCCGAGCGGAGCATCGCGCCGAGCGTCGCGCGCCCGCTCTGGACCGTCTGGACGGTGTCCTCGTCGATAGCACTCGCCATCTTCTCTGTGCCTAGCCCAGTGGGCGTTATCAATTTATTCATCCCGGTGACGGTCACTGCTCGAAAAGAAAGTTTACAACACCCACCGTCTAAGCCCGGAACAGATGGAGGACGGTGACGAAGACGACGAGCGGCGCGGGTCCGAAGAGCCGCCACTGCCGTCCGACGACGAGTCCGACGAGTCGTCGATCCCCACCGACCCCGTGGCCGAGGCCGATGCCGATCGGGAGACGGACGAAGTAACGAGCCCCGGTCCCGCGCCGGCCGGCGGCAATGAGGATACCGTTGGCTCTCACGCCACGCCGACTGAATCCGAATCCAGCGCCGGGCTGTTTGACCGGGACGCATCGGACATTGCCGCCGCTGTCCCGGCAGATGTCCCGACCGACTGGGGCAAGTCGACGCCGTCACCGGCTGGTGGCAGTGCCACACCGACCCACGGCGGCGGGAACGCACCCACCTACGACCCAGATGAGGACATCGTCGACGAGGGCGCGCCCGACGACGAGGAGATGCCCCTCGCCGACCACGTCGAGGAGATGGCGATGCGGCTGTTCGTCGTCGTCGGCGTGATGGCCGTCGTCGCCGTCATCGCCCTGCCGTACTCCGACGAACTCATCAATTTCCTGTGGTACTCCTTCCTCGATGGCCCAGCAAGCCAATGCGGTCAGGTCGCGACGAATGCCGATGGCAGTGTCGTCGAAGGGGCGGACTGTCCGAACGTGTACAACCCGCTCGCGCTGATTCTGGCGCGGCTGAAAGTGTCCTCGCTAGTCGGCTTCATCGCCGCCTTGCCGGTGTTCGTCTACCAGACGTACCTGTTCATGCGGCCGGGACTGTACCCCCGCGAGCGTCGCTACTACCTCGCCGCAGTGCCGACGAGCCTCGTCCTCGCAGCCGTCGGCGTCGGCTTCGCGTACTTCGCCGTGCTGCGGGCGATGTTCGACTACTTCATCACCTACTCCGACCGCGCGGCCGACCTGGCCTTCGGCCTGAGCGAGACGTTCAACCTCATCATCCTGATGCTCGGGCTGTTCGCGCTCATCTTCCAGATCCCGCTGTTCGTGATGCTTGCGGTGATGATGGGCGTGACGACGCGCCAGTGGCTCCAGGACCGGCGGCTGTACTTCTGGGGTGGCTTCGCCGCCGTGGCGTTCCTGTTCAGCCCGGACCCGACCGGGATGGCCCCGCTCATGGTCGCCGTGACGATGATCGGCCTGTTCGAGGGGACCCTGCTGCTCCTCCGGTGGACCGGCAGCACGTCGCCGGTGCCGACGGCCGACGACCTCGCCGCTCGCCGTCCCGCCGCGTGGCTGGTCTTCGGTATCGCCGGCTACCTGCTCAGCCCCGCGCCGGTCCCGACGGGCTACTACGAGCGGCTTCCGGCCACCGTCACCGAGACGCTGGCGACCGTCGGCCTCGGGAACGCCACGCCGATGCTCGTCGGCGGCGGGATGATCGTCCTGTTCGAGGCGCTGGCGTACCTGAACAAGAACTACTACGGTTCGGTCAGACTCTGGCGCGGGTTCCGGGCCGCCCGCCTGCCGGTGTGGGCCGTCGCCATCGTCGTCGGCTACCTCGGCAGCCCGGACCCGACGCTGTTCCGCCTCGTGAACCAGTTCAGTCTCCCGCGAAACGCCGCCATCGCCGTCGCCGCCGGCCTCGTCCTCCTGTACGAGGGGACTATCGCCGTCGCGCGCTGGCGAAACCGGGGTGAATAAGATGGGAACCCTACTTGTCGCCCGGCACGGCGAGACGACGTGGAACCGCGACGGGCGCATCCAGGGATGGGCGCCGAGTCGGCTGACCGACCAGGGACAGGAGCAGGCCACGGCGCTCGGGGCGTGGCTCGATGAGCGCTACGGCGTCGACCGCGTCTTCGCGTCGGACCTCCGACGCACCCGCGAGACGGCCGCCGCAGCCAACGACGGCTACGGTGGCCTGCCCGACCCTGAGTTCGAGACTGACTGGCGTGAGCGCGGCTTCGGAACCATGCAGGGCCTGTACGCGGAGGAACTGCTCGATGAGTTTCCCGGCCACGACCGGGACGCGAGCGTCATCTCACTCGATGCGGCCCCGGAAGGCGGCGAGGGCATCCCGACCTTCCGCGGACGGGTCGAGTCGGTCTGGGACCGGGCAATCGCGACGACCGACGCCGGTGAAACCACGCTGGTGGTCACCCACGGCGGCGTCATCAAGGTCCTGTTGGCGAAACTCACGGATATAGACCCGGACGCGGCGCTGGCCGAGGACTCACAGCTGAACTGCGCCGTCAACGAGATTCGGCTCGACGGTGACGAGCCGGAACTGGTCGGCGAGGAACTGACCGGCTGGCAGGCGCTGCTTGACTGACTGCGTGGTGTCGCCGTTTCTCGATGCTATCCCGACCAGAAGTATCATTCTGTGCTCCCACCGGTGACCACTGCAAGTACCAGCGACTGCGGATGGTCGACGCGCCGTGGCTCTGATTATCTTATTAACAGAAGATAGAGGGCAACGAGTGTCAGTACTACTGCCCCGATAGCACTGTCAACGGCCGGTGTCACCGTAACGAACCGTCCCGGAACGAGTTTCGAGAGCACGTACGCAATAACAATCAATAGTGGTGCAATACGCTCCAACTTGTACTCGGATTCCGCGTCTTCGGTCGATTGTGCGAGAACCCACGGGATAGCGAGCAACGAGCCGACACCGAGTACGAGAAGCGCCGAATCAATGAGGAGGGCGAGTTCCATGTGGTAGCGTGGTATACCTGCGGTGTTTGGGTAGCTGGCCGCACGGATGGCCGAAACTGGTTCCGAATCGATTCCAGACCTGCCGCGGTCTGCTGCCGTCTGAGATACTCACCTCGACGGCATCCCAGTACTTGTGTGTTATCGTACACTCCCAATCACAATGAAAGTGCCACTCTACGTGCCTGATCGTCTCGCGGAGCAACGATGGCTGACTGACGTACTCGTCAGAGAAGATAGCGTCGTCAGTCGACGGACGGGTAGTCGGCGTCGAACACGTTGCTGACCACGTCTTCGGTCTCTTCTTCGGCTGATTCTTCCGTTTCTGGGCTCACACTTCCTGTCTCGTAGCCGTGGAGATCCAGCGTTACGTGGTCGAAGCCACAGTCCTCGATGTGGTCGCGGGCGGTGCGAACGAAGTCGGGATCAAGTGCGGTTTCGAGTTCTTCCTCGCCGACTTCGATGCGGGCGAGGCCGTCGTGGTCGCGTACGCGGAACTGCTCGAAGCCCCACGTTCGCAGGAGGCGCTCGGCCTTCTCGACGCGGGAGAGGCGTTCCTCCGTGACTTCGAGCCCAGTCGGAATCCGCGATGAGAGACACGCCATCGAGGGCTTGTCGGCTACGGAGAGGTCGTACTCGCGGGCGATTTCGCGGACTTCGGACTTCTCGATGTCGTGTTCCAGCAGCGGGGAGTAGGCGTCCAGTTCTTCGACGGCGCGCAGGCCGGGGCGGTGGCCCTCGCCCACGTCGGAGGCGTTCGTCCCGTCACACACCACGTCGATGCCGAGTTCGCGGGCGCGGTCGTACATCGCGCCCAGGCGCATCGACCGGCAGTGGTAACACCGCATGTCGTCGTTCTGGATGAACTCGTCGCTGTCGAGTTCGGAGAACTCCACGATTTCGTGACGGATACCGATCTCCTCCGCGACGCGCGTGGCGTCCGTCAGTTCGGCAGCGGGGAGCGTCTCGGACTTGGCGGTACAGGCGATAGCGTCGTCGCCGAGGGCGTCGTGAGCCAGTGCGGCGACGACACTCGAATCGACACCACCGGAGAAGGCGATCAGCACGCCGTCTCGCGATTCGAGGTCTTCGCGGGCGGCCGCTAGCTTCTCCGAAACAGCAGACATGGGATTCCTTTCTCGGTGGAGCGCAAAAACGCCTTCGCGTTCGGTGTTCAGCTGACGTGGTCGAAGCGGTGTCGGACGCCCACTCCGCCGCCGGAGCCGCTGGCAACGGGTTTTTTCTCGCTGGCGTCGAATGGGCGGGCAGATGGAGCTCGAATCGGTTCCGGGCGTCGGGGCAAAGACAGCCGCGGCGCTCCGGGAACTAGACGATCCGGAGGCGGCACTCCGGGACGGCGACGTGGCGTCGCTCGCACACGCACCGGGCATCAGCGAGGGTCGGGCCGCCCGCATCGCTCGCGGTGCGATCCGGGCCGAACACGACGACCCCGGTGGGTTCACCGCGACGAAACGCGCCCGAGAGATCCACGAGGATGCACTGGCCCTGTTGACCGAGCGGACAGTGACCGACTACGCCGCGAAGCGACTGGAGACGATCTATCCCAGCGGCGTCCGCAGCCGCATCGAGGAGGTCCGGGCGTTCGCCGAGTCGGCGATGGCCCGCGACCCCGACCCGGCAGTTCTCGACGCCCTGTCGGCCGTCGAACCGCTTTCTGAACCCGGCGACGTGCGGGTCCGGGACCGCTGTCTGGCGACCCGCGACGCCGAGCGCTACGCCGACGCGCAGGCCGCGATTCCGGAGGTCAGTGTCGAGGTCGTCGACGACGCCCGCCAGCTGGCCGAACTCGCCCGCTCGTACTCGACGGTCGTCGCGCTGGACGAGGCCTTCGCCGGTGTTGACGTGGATGGCGATGTCCGGGTAGAACCGAACGCGCTCGAAGAGCCCGAATCCGTCGTGCCCGAACGCGTGCTCACCTTCTTCGCTCGCAACCGCGACCGGATACGGGCCGCTGCCGAGGTCCACCGCGTCGCCGACCTCGATTCGCCGTGTGACCTGGAGACGCTCCTGTCGGCGCTCGACCAGCTCGACGAGGACGGGAGCGTCAGCGGCGACGAGGAGCTCGACCGCCTCGCCACCGCCGTCGACGACCTCGACGCGGCGGTCTCCACGGCTGAAAGCGTCGCCAACGACCACCTCCGGGAGGCCATCGAGGAGCAGGACGTGACCATCGAGGGGACGGACCTGCTGTCGCTGGTCGAACGCGGCGCGGGCGTCGACTCGCTGCTCCAGCGGGAACTGGCCGACGAGTACGCCGCCGCCGTCGAGAAAGCCCGCGACCACCTCGTCGACGCGCTGGCGCTCCGAGACATGGAGGCGACGGCGCGCCGGGCCTTCCCCGACGAGCCGGCCTACCCGGTCGAACACAGCGAGGACGTCGTCGCCCGTCTCCGCGAGGAACTGACCGCCGCGCGCGACCAGCGCGCGACCCGCCGGAAACGGGAGCTGGCCGACGACCTCGCCGAGATGCGCGAGGCAGCCGAGTCGCTGGTCGACGCGACGCTGGAACTGGACGTGGAGCTGGCCATCGCCCGCTTCGCCGCGGACTTCGACTGCACGATGCCGGACCTGACCGAGTCCGAGGGCGTCGCCATCGAGGGCGGGCGCTCGCCGCTGCTGGATGTCCCCTTCGAAACAGTCGAGCCCGTCGACTACGCTGTCGAGGGCGTCACCGTCCTCTCGGGGGTCAACAGCGGCGGCAAGACCTCGACGCTGGACCTCGTGGCGCTGGTGACGACGCTCGCCCACATGGGCCTGCCCGTCCCGGCGGAGTCTGCCCGCGTCGGCCGGGTTTCGGAACTCCACTACCACGCCAAGACCCAGGGCACGCTGGACGCCGGCGCGTTCGAGGCCACGCTGCGGGAGTTCGGGGACCTCGTCGCGGACGTCGATCACCGCAACCCGGGACGAGACGACGGTGCCGCTACCGACGGCCCAGCGGCCGGGACCGACGACCGCCCGGTGATGGTGCTGGTCGACGAACTCGAGTCGATAACCGAACCCGGGGCCAGCGCGAAGATTATGGCCGGCATCCTCGAAGCGCTCGGCGAACGACAGGCCACGGCGATTTTCGTCTCCCACCTCGCACGCGACATCAGCGAGGCCGCCGAGACCGACATCAGCATCGACGGTATCGAAGCCAAGGGGCTGGAGGACGGCGAACTGCGCGTCGAGCGCTCGCCTGTCAAGGGGAAACTTGCCCGCTCGACGCCGGAACTCATCGTCGAGAAGCTCGCCGACGACGGTGCCGACGATGCCGATGGGTTCTACAGTGATCTACTCGGGAAGTTCGAGTAGCGACGGCCGGCGAAACCGCGGCCCCTCGTGTACCTGTCACTGCTCGTGAAGCTGTGGCAAATGGTTAAGTGGGCCGCGAAGCTCGGTGAAAGTGATGAGCGACGACCCCGAGGACCGGATGCTCGGCTGGGACGAGTCCGTCTTTCGGGACGAACACGTCTTCGAAATCGACTGGCTCCCGGAGACGTTCAAACACCGGGACACCCAGATGGAGACGCTGAAGTACGCGCTCCGGCCGGCCGTCCGCGGGTCGCGCCCGCTCAACGTCATCGCCCGCGGACCGCCCGGAACGGGGAAGACGACGGCCGTCCAGATACTGTTCGACGAACTCACCGCCCAGACGGACGTGAAAACCGTGCGGGTGAACTGCCAGATGGACTCGACGCGCTATGCCGTCTTCTCGCGCCTGTTCGCCGAGATATTCGACTACGAACCACCGTCCTCGGGCATCTCCTTCAAGAAATTGTTCTCACAGATCACCGACAAACTGGTCGAGGAAGACGAGGTACTCGTCGTCGCGCTGGACGACGTGAACTACCTGTTCTACGAGAGCGAGGCCAGTGACACGCTGTACTCGCTGTTGCGCGCCCACGAGGCCCACTCCGGCGCGAAAATCGGCGTTATCTGTGTCTCCTCGGACCTCGAACTGGACGTCATCGACGCCCTCGATACCCGCGTCCAGTCCGTGTTCCGCCCGGAGGAGGTGTATTTCAACCCCTACGGACAGGCCGAAATCGCGGACATCCTGGGCGAGCGCGCCGACCGGGGGTTCAACGAAGGTGTCGTCGGCCCCACGGTGCTGGACCGCGTCGCCGAACTGACCGAGGAGCAGGGCGGGGACCTCCGGGTCGGTATCGACCTCCTGCGCCGGGCCGGGATGAACGCCGAGATGCGTGCCTCCCGCTCTGTCGAAACGGAGGACGTCGAGGAGGCCTACGACAAGTCCAAATACGTCCACCTCTCCCGCCGGTTGCGGGAACTGTCGGATTCGGAAACCGCGCTTGTGGAGGTCATTGCCGCCCACGACGGCCAGCAGGCCGGCGACATCTACGACGCCTTCTCCGAGCAGACAGACCTGGGTTACACCCGGTACTCCGAGATCATCAACAAGCTCGACCAGCTCGACATCATCGACGCCGACTACACCAACGTCGAGGGTCGCGGTCGGTCGCGGGAGCTGACGCTCAACTACGACGCCGATGCGGTGCTGGAGCGACTGTAATACAACGTCGGAAAACGTATTCTATCGGCAAAACGGAACCGAGTCAGTCCATCTTCTCGAACGTCGTTTCGGCCCACTGGACAGCGTAGTCAGCGCCGTACTCCAGATAGGCGTCGGTGTCGAGCGCGGCAAACGGCGCGGGCAGGTCGAGTCCGTGCTTGACGCCGCTACAGGTGAGTTCGGCGGCCGCGGCGAACTCCGTCTGGCCCTGGGCGATTTCGCTGGGGAGGTCTTCGAGGCGGGGCTGGAGGCGCTCGCCGGCATCCTCCCATGCCGCGTACAGCTCGGGGTAGTCGTCGGCCCAGTCGGCGAACTCCGCGCGGGTCTGGAGGCCCAGATACGCTGTGTACACCGCCGATGCGAGCTGGTACCGGGCGTTGGCGTCGAGGTGGTCCTCGGTGGCGGCCACGAACTCCGGGTAGCGCTCGCCGAAGAAGCCAAGGAAATGCTCAGGTTCGTCGAGACTGACCTCGACGAGCGCCTCGGCGATGAGAAACGAGACGAAGTCGTCCGGTGAGGTCTCCAGCCGCGGCTTGACAAACACGCAGGGCGGGACTGTCTGGTGTGTCCAGGCGACACCGCCGTCCCCCGGTATCCCGATAGTCAGGTCGCTGCCGATGTACTCCTGTAGTACCTCCGGGGCTGTGGTCGGCAGCCACGCACCGTCGTAAGAAATCTGGTCGAGGCTGTCAGTCACCAGCAGGAGTTCCTCGGCGACTGCGGGGTCCAGCGTCTCGAAGTCACGGTCGCAGTTCAGTACGAGTGTCTCCGGGGCGTAGGCCGCACGTACTGCCGGCAGTTCGCCGGTCAGTGAACGCTCGGTGAACATCTACGCCGAGAACAGGACGAGGTTGATGACGATGCCGATTGACAGCAGTGCTGACACGCCGATTGTTCCGAGGACGATTTTCGTGGCCTTGCTCATGCCAATGAGTATCTCGGGCCGGACATTAAAACTTGAGAAACGATTTTCGGGGTCCAAAGTGAGTGTTGAGTATGCGCCGCGAACGCACTTCGACGGGCACCGTCTGGGAACAGCAGGTTGGCTACTCGCGGGCGATACGCACTGGCGATACCGTCCGTGTCGCCGGCACCATCGCTACGGATGACGGCGGGGAGGTCGTCGCGCCGGGAGACCCGTACGAACAGACGAAACACGCCTTCGGTATCGTCGAGGACGCGCTCGCTTCTCTCGACGCCGCTATTGAGGACGTGGTCCAGACCCGGATGTACGTCACCGATATCGACGACCAGGAGCGGGTCGGCGAGGCCCACAGCGAGTTCTTCGGCGACGTGCGCCCCGCGGCGACGATGGTCGAGGTGAGCGGACTGGCAACACCCGAGGCCGTCGTCGAGGTCGAAGCCGTCGCGCAGGTCGAGTGACGCGGTCGACAGCGGGCCGGTGTGGCTGATAGCCTCCGGCGTCAGTCGTCTATCGCACCGACGCCCGACCGTCTGGCGACGTCGCGCCACCCGCCGGACCAGAACCGGCCCGCGTTGACCGCGGCCTTCAGGTAGAAGTCGCCGACGAGCGCAGCGAAGATTGCGGGTAGTCCGAGTCCGAGGCCCGGCGAGACGGCGATGTCGAGAACGGGAACTGTCACGATGAACGACGATGGGAGGGCGAGCGCGGCCACCGGGAGCCGGTAGCAGTAGCCGCCCAGAAACGTCCCGTACAGCGGCCAGCGGGTGTCACCAGCGCCACGAAGGCTGCCCCGCATCGTCCGGGAGATGGAGAAGCCGGCGACGAGCAGGCCGAAGACGCGGACGAACGCTGCCGCCAGATCGGGGTAGGCCGTCCCGAACAGGGCGACGATAGGGCGGGCAAACACCACGAGCAGGACCGCCGCGACGAGCTGGACGGCGAGCGCGACGCGAAGCGTCTGCCAGCCGTAGGCGGTCGCTTCCCGCTCGTCACCGGCCCCCAGCGACTGCCCGACCAGCGTCGACGCGGCGGTCGCATAGCCCCATGCTGGCATCAGCGCCAGCAGCATCACCCGGCGGCCGATGGCGTAGGCCGCGAGCGTCGGCGTCCCCAGCACGCCGAGGATGAACAGGAACGGGAAGCGGGCGAACGTCTGGAGCAGTCGCATTCCGGACAGCGGGAGCGCGACGCGGACGATTTCGCGCATGAGGTCGGCGCTGAACTGCGTCCCGCCGGGCCGGAGCGTGACGACGTAGCGCCCGGACAGCAACAGCCCGAGGAAAATCACCGCCGCGAGCGTGTTGGCGATGGCCGTGCCCCACGCCGCGCCGGCGATACCGAGTTCGGGGAACGGGCCGACGCCGAAGATGAGGACAGCGTTGAGCGCGACGTTCGTCGGCAGCGTGAGCAGGCGGACGTACATCGGCGTCTTCGTGTCGGCGCTGCCGGCCAGCGCGCGGGCGGCGACCATGCTCCAGAACCGCGGGGCCAGCGACAGCATCACGATAGCCAGATACGTCGCGCCGAACCGGATGGTCGCCGGATCGTCGGTGAGAACCCCCACCAGAAGATCCGGATAGCGCCAGCAGAGCGCCGACAGCGGGATGGAGATGAGCAACGCGATCCACAGCGATTGCTTGACAGCGAGGTTCGCGCGCTCGGGCTGGTCGGCTCCCTGCAGCCGTGAGACGACGCTTATCGTCCCGGAGGAGACCGCCAGCGAGAGCCCGAACCCGACGAAGTAGTACTGGAAGCCGAGTTCGAGGCCGGCGATAGCTGCGTCACCGAGCGCCAGCCCGACCATCAGGAAGTCGGCGAGGCGCAGCAGGATCCGGAGCCCGCCGGTGACCATCACCGGCGCGGCGAGATCTGTCGCGGCAGTCGCCTTCTCTCGGTCGACGAGCCCTGCACTGGCCAGCAATGCCGGGAACGCAGTCAGAAGACGACGGAGGCGACCACCAGTCGACATCGCTCTGACCTGGGAAGTCCAGCCCCCTGTGGGTTTCGGGACGAGGCCATAGACTTTTCTCCCGTAACGCCGACAGGCCAGCACATGCCTTCCGTCGAAGCCGGCGAGACGTTCACCGAGACGCGGACGTTCCAGCCCGAAGATGTCGACCAGTTCGCCGCCCTCTCCGGAGACGACCAGCCTCGCCACACGGAGCCTGACGGAGATGGTCGGCGGATGGTTCAGGGGCTGCTCACCGCGTCGCTGTTGACCAGTATCGGCGGCGACCTCGAAGTGCTCGCCTCGCAGATGGACCTGCAGTTCCAGCGCCCGGTGTACACCGGTGAGACGCTAGTCTGCGAGCTGACGGTAGTGAACGTTGACCCACGTCCCGACGCCGGCGTCGCTCTCGTGGGCGACGTGACCGTCCGGCGCAGCAATCGCGGCGACGAACCCAGTCAGGCCGACACAGCCGCGGCGAAATCGACCGATGGCGACACCGCTGACACCGTCGTGCTCGAAGCGACTGTCGAGGGAATAATCAGGGAATGAGCTGTTCGCCGTCGTCGTCGTAAATCGTGATGGCGTCGACCGGACAGGACCGGGCCGCGAACTTCGCGTCCAGTTCGGCGTCGTCGGGGACCTCCCGGACAAACACGTCCTCCTCGCGTTCCTCGCTGTCCGCCAGCACCGCCTTGCCGGCGTCCTCGTCGCGCTCGAAGGCGTCCCACTCGGCGACACACTGGAACATCCCGATACAGGTGTCGTAGTCGTACTCGACTCGCATACCTCGTGTTGGCCGCTCGCGGGCAAAGGCGTTCCCCCTCGGTGCTCGATCCGCCAGTGAGTCGATGCGGTTGCAGTGCGACAGTTTAAATCGGGGCAGGACCCAAGCGGGGTGTAATGGACGTTGCGGACCTGCCGGGCGTGCCCGAGTGGCTCCCGGACCACCTGCGCGACGACGGCATCGAGGAGCTGTATCCGCCCCAGGCCGAGGCTGTCGAGGCCGGCGTCACCGAGGGGGAGAATCTGGTCGCGTCGATTCCGACGGCGAGCGGAAAGACCCTCATCGCCGAGCTAGCGATGCTTTCATCGGTTGCTCGCGGCGGGAAAGCGCTGTACATCGTTCCACTGCGAGCGCTGGCCAGCGAGAAGCAGGCCGACTTCGAGGAGTTCGAACAGTACGGCCTCGATATCGGCGTCTCGACGGGGAACTACGAGTCCGAGGGCGGATGGCTCGCCGACAAGGACATCGTTGTCGCCACCAGCGAGAAAGTGGACTCGCTGGTCCGCAACGACGCGCCCTGGATCGAGGACCTCACCTGCGTCGTCACCGACGAGGTCCATCTGGTCGACGACGGGGAGCGAGGGCCGACACTGGAGGTGACGCTGGCGAAACTCCGGCGGCTCAACCCCGACCTGCAGACCGTCGCGCTGTCGGCGACCATCGGCAACGCCGAGGCGCTGGCGACGTGGCTCGATGCGGGGCTCGTCGACTCTGATTGGCGGCCTATCGACCTCCAGAAGGGGGTCCACTACGGGCAGGCGCTGCACCTCGAAGACGGGAGCCAACAGCGGCTTTCGGTACAAAACAACGAGAAGCAGACGGCGGCTATCGTCCGCGATACGCTGGAAGACGACGGGTCGACGCTGGTGTTTGTCAACTCCCGGCGTAACGCCGAGGCGGCAGCGGGCCGGCTAGCGAACACGGTTCGGCCCCACCTCAGTACCGAGGAACGGGACCAGCTGGCCGACATTGCCGAGGAAATTCGGGATGTGAGCGACACGGAGACGAGCGACGACCTCGCGGACGCCGTCGCGGACGGGGCGGCGTTCCACCACGCCGGACTCTCCCGGGGCCACCGCGAACTCGTCGAGGACGCCTTCCGAGACCGGCTGGTGAAGGTCGTCTGTGCGACGCCGACGCTCGCGGCCGGCGTCAACACGCCCTCCCGGCGCGTTGTGGTCCGCGACTGGCGGCGCTACGACGGCTCGGCGGGTGGGATGGCCCCGCTGTCCGTGCTCGAAGTCCATCAGATGATGGGGCGGGCTGGCCGCCCGGGGCTCGACCCCTACGGCGAGGCGGTCCTCATCGCGTCCAGCCACGACGAAGTGGACGAACTGTTCGAGCGCTACGTCTGGGCCGACCCGGAGCCGGTCCGGTCGAAACTCGCGGCCGAACCGGCACTGCGGACTCACATCCTCGCGACGGTCGCCTCTGGCTTCGCACGCTCCCGCAAGGGACTGCTCGAGTTCCTCGAACAGACGCTGTACGCCAGCCAGACCGACGACAGCGGCCAGCTCGAACGCGTCGTCGACGACGTGCTCACGTACCTCCAGCGCAATGACTTCTTAGAAATCGAAGCTGGCGAACTCGACGCTACCTCGCTGGGCCACACCGTCTCGCGGCTCTATCTGGACCCGATGAGCGCCGCGGAAATCGTCGACGGCTTGCGCGACTGGGAGCGGGGAGCAAGCGACAGCACGTCGGCGAGCGGGTCGCCGGCTGACGCGCAAGCGGAACCGCCGGCTGACAGCGGCTTCACGACCGCTAGTGAACTGGCCGAGGACGCTGACGAGGACGCCGACAGGGACCCCGACGATATCTCCGCGCTGGGCCTGTACCATCTCGTCTCGCGGACGCCGGATATGTACCAGCTGTATCTCCGCTCGGGCGACCGCGAGGAGTACGAGATGGAGCTGTTCGAGCGCGAAGAAGAGTTGCTCGGCCCCACGCCGTCGGAGTTCGAGGAGGGCCGCTTCGAGGACTGGCTCTCGGCGCTGAAGACCGCCAGACTGCTCGAAGACTGGGCCACGGAGGTCGACGAGGCCACCATCACGGACCGGTACGGCGTCGGCCCGGGCGACATCCGCGGGAAGGTCGAGACGGCCCAGTGGCTGCTCGGGGCCGCTGAGTCGCTGGCCAGCGAGGTCGACCTGGACGCCGCCCGGGCCATCAGCGAGGCCCGCATCCGCGTCGAACACGGCGTGCGCGAGGAACTGGTTGACCTGGCCGGCGTCCGCGGCGTCGGCCGCAAGCGCGCCCGGCGGCTGTTCCAGGCCGGCATCACCGACCGCGCACAACTCCGGGACGCGGACAAAGCCGTCGTGCTGGCGGCGCTCCGGGGCCGCCGGAAGACGGCCGAGAACGTCCTCGAAAACGCCGGCCACCGGGACCCGTCGATGGAGGGCGTCGAGCCCGCGCCCGACGTGGAGGTTGACCTCGACGACGGTGCGGATACCGACACGAACGCTGAAACGACAGCCAACGAAGATCAGTCGAGCCTGGGTGATTTCTGATGCGGGTCGTCGAGGGCACTGCCGATATCGACGACGTGGAGGCGTTCGTGGAGACGCTCAGTGCAATCGGCGACAGCCACGGCGTCACAGTGCAGGCGTTCGACGCCCGCTACGTCGTGGACCGGGCCCACCTCGAACTGGCTGTCGAACTCGCAACTCGTGCCCACGACCGGGGCGACGCCATTGCTGAGGATTTCGGCGTGGAGATCCTGCTGTACGCGGCCGGTCGCCGCCAGATCAACCGCGCGCTGACGATGGGCGTCAGCAAGGGGACCTGTCCCGTCGTCGTGGCCGTCGTCGACCCCGACTCTGGAGATACGCACGAAGGAAATGAGGGCGATGACGCTATCGCGGCAGCTGTGGACGAGGTCCGTGACCACCTCACGCCCCGGCCGACGCTTGGCGCGTACGACGAAGACCGCGTCCGGTCGTTCTTCGACGTGACGGACACCGAGCTCGCAGCGACGGCGGGCGGGATTCCCGATGCCGTTCGGGAGCGCGTCGCGTTGCTTCCGGTCGAAAAGTAGCGATAGAATTTTGACGATCTCTGTGCCATTCCCACACATGGATCCACAGCGGACGGCACGGCAGCGGGCCAGCGAACGTGCCCGCCGGGTCAAAGCGTCGGTCGACCGCACCACCGGCGGGGCCGCGTACCCGGTCCGCGTGGAGGAACTGGCAAACGAGTACGGCAGCGCCGACCCGCCCGCCGAGGACCTCTCGGCCGCGCTCGCGGGCAGCACCGACGGCGAGTTCGACTCGCCGACGGAGGTCCGGGCGGCGGTTCAGCAGGTGACACCACAGCACTGCGGTCGTACTGTGGCAACGTTCGACGAGCGCGAGCAGTCGTGACCGCGCTGGAGACGCCGCTGTCTCTCGGTGGCGTCGAGGTCTCCCACCGGCTGTACCGCGCACCGGTACTGGAGTGTGCCGGCAACGGCGAGGCCGCCGTCGACACGCTCATCGACGAACTCGAACCCACGGCAGCCTCCGGTGTCGGCCTCCTCTTTCAGGGGGCGAGCATCGTCACCGACCGCGGCGGCTGTGCCGCGCCGAACATGACGCGGGTCCACGACCCCGCCTTCGTCGAGCGGCTCGAACGGCTCACCGGGGCGATTCACGACCACGGCGGTCGAATCTTCCTGCAACTGGCCCACGGTGGTCTCCGGAGCATGGCGACGTGGCACACCGAGTACCGCCGACAGCACCCGGACCAGCGCCAGCTCGCCGTCAGCCGCCCGCCGTGGCAGCTCCAGATGCTTGACCGGCTTGGCCTGATTTCGCTCCAGCCGGATGTGCTCTCGACAGAGGAGGTATGGGCCCTGGCCGAGCAGTTCGGGCGCTGTGCCGGCTACGCCGTCGAGGCGGGATACGACGGCATCCACCTTTCTGCGGCGAACATGAGCCTTATCCAGCAGTTCCTCTCGCCGTTTTACAACCGTCGGAACGACCAGTTCCGGGACGGCGTCCGCTTCCTCGAAGCAATCCACGACGCCGTTCGGGAACACGCCGGCGACGTGCCGCTGGTCACGAAGGTCCCAGCTGAGACCGCTGCGCCGAGTTTCGTTCGACGGCATCTCACTCGGAGGGATGGCGTGGCTATCGCGACGCGAGCGGCGGCTATCGGCTATGATGGTCTCGTTCCGGTCGAGGTGTCCCCGTTCTGGGACATGAGCATTGTCCGTGGTGCGTTTCCGGACCGGGCCTGGGACGCGAGTGACCTGCAGGACGACTACGCAGCAGTCTTCGGCGGCCGACTACGAGCGCGTGCCGTTCAGTTGCTTAATCGCCTGCAAGCCTGCCGTTTCAGCCGCGACCCGGGGTGGAACGCCGACTTCTGCCGGGCGGTCCGCGAGCGCGTGGACGTGCCGGTTCTGCTGGAGGGCGGACTTCGGACGCGGGCCGACTGCGATCGGTTCCTCGGAGCGACTGGAACCGTCCCCGCCGCCGATGCGGTCGGAATGGCTCGCCCGTTCTACGCGGAGCCGCGGCTCGGCGCTCGCCTGCTCAAGGGCGCAGACGCGCTGTGTGAGAGCTGTAACAACTGCACTGTCCCGCAGGTCACCGGCGAACCGGGTCGCTGTCGGACGCCGGCTATCGTCCGCGAGCAGGCTCGACTCCGGCGGGACGGCGCCTACGAGCGACCCGAGTGACCGATTTCGGACGCTCCCGCCGTGATAACTGGGCGGATACAAAGGCTCATACGCCCTCGGTCCCGAACGAACGCCGATGACGACAGGGATTTCGTCCGAGCGCGTCGAACTGTCCGTCGACGGTGAGGACGTCGATATTCACTACCGGACCGGCGGCGAGGGGCCGCCTTTGGTGTTTCTCCACGGCATCGGGCTGGACGCCGCGACAGTTTCGTGGCGTCACGCACTCCCCGCACTCGCGCCGGAACGGACGGTGTACGCACTCGATCTGCCGGGCCACGGCGACAGCGACAAGCCAGACCGCGCGTACACGACCGACTATTACCTTGAGACCGTGGCCGAGTTCATCGACGCGCTCGGTATCGAGGAACCCGCGCTGGCCGGCCTTTCGATGGGCGGCGCAATCGCGCTCGGACACGCGCTTGACGGCGGTCCGGTCGAACGGCTTGTATTAGTCGACAGCTACGGACTGGGTTCCGACGCCTACTGGCGCACAGCGGCCAGCAGCGTCTTGCAGACACCGATACTCGGAAATATGCTCTGGCAGGGTGTGGGATCGTCCCAATCGGCGATCAGAAACAGTCTCCGAAGCATGGGTCCCGGGGAGCCACCCCAGCAACTGGTCGAGGACGTCGACAGCGCCGTCGACCGCCAGACCGTCCGGGCGATGCGGCGCTGGCAGCGCAGCGAGTTCCAGTGGTGTGGCTTCCGGACCGACTACTCCGACCGGTTAGCGGAAATAGACGTGCCGACGATGTTGATTCACGGGGCCGTCGACCCACTGCTCCCCCGTCGGTGGTCCGAGCAGGCGGCCGGGACGGTCACTGATAGCACGCTGAAAATCTTCGAGAACTGCGGGCACTGTCCGCCGCGGGAACACCCCGACCGTTTCAACCGGGCCGTTCGAGCGTTCTGCTGACTATTCTGGCAGGTCGTCGATGAGGACGACCGCTTCGCCGTCGATGACGACTTCGTCGTCTGCGAGGACGCGCGTGGTTAGCCGGTACTGTTCGTCGCCGAGGTCCTCGACGATCTCACACTCGGCAGTGAGTCGGTCGCCGATACGGACCGGGTTGTGGAACTCCAGGTCCTGTGAGAGATAGATCGTCAGCCCAGGCAGGCGTGCCAGGGCCGCGCTGATGAGGCTGCCGACGAGCGTCCCGTGGGCGATGCGGCCGCGGAAGCGCGTCTGCTCTGCGAACTCGTCGTCCAGGTGAAGCGGGTTCGTGTCGCCGCTCGCGGCGGCGAACTGTTGCACGTCGTTCTCCGAGATCGTCTTCGTGAAATCGACGTGGTCGCCGACGCCGAGGCGGCCCGGGTGGTCTTCGGAGATCGAGACGTGCCACTCCGGGAGGTCTTCGTCCGGCTCGATACGGTCTGCGGGCGTGACGCCGTTCTCGTCCTCCTGCTGGACGCCGAACGCAGCGAACGCTGCCCGGTTAGCTGCAACGACGCTGTTGAACATATGTGACGATGTTTCAGTCCATGTGTCTAACAGCGGGTTTCGTGGCGATTCAGAACTCATCTGTTCTGCTAATTTATTGGTCGGAGTATTAAACCTTGGTGTTGGTTTCGCCTCAGATGTCGGTAAATACCGTCTAACGGGCGTCAGACGTGTATTTGGGGTTGAAGTTATCGGTGCTACAGAGCGTAGCACGTCCCTCGACGCTCCTCAATCGGTAATACCATTCTCTACCAATCAATGGTATTCAATGGGTTTCAGCGGAAAGTTTATATTGTTGAGGAGAGTACATGTAGTTGACCGATGGCCGACGAGGATGATGGCCTGCTGTGGCCTCCGATGTTCAAGGGGATGCAACAGGCAAGCGAGAACGCGATGGAACAGCAACAGCAGCTGATGAAACAGATGTTCGCCAGCGGTGGCATGCCGAGTTTCGATATGAATCAGCTCGGTGCCATGAGCCAGATGGCGACGTTCAAGACCCGCGTGCAAAGCGGGGGTCGGATCAGCATCCCCGATGCGGAGCGAGAGGCGCTGGGCATCGACGAAGGCGATATCGTTCAAGCCGTCGTCCTCCCGGTCACTAACAACAACAACAGCGAGTAATCCAACAATGGTAGACTACACAACCCCCGTCACGACAGCGTTCGAGATGCAGCGTACCACGATCGAGCAGAGCCAGAAGGCGCTCGAACAGAGCGTTTCCTTCCAGAAGAACGTCAACAGCGCGGTCATCGACAGCCTCGACACGCAGGAGTCGGCACAGCGCCGCGGCGTCGAGCTTCAGCAGACCGCGTTCCACAGCTACCTCGACGCGATGGCGTCGACGATGCCCGGCATGACCGAAACCGTCGAACAGATCCGCGAGACCGTCGACGAGCAGTTCGACTTCCTGCTCGAGAACCACGCCGAGATATTCGACAACATGGAAACGGAGCTCGAAGAGGGCGCTGACACCTACGACGAGATGACCGACGAGTACGTCACCGCCGTCAACGATCAGGTCGATATGCTCGTCGAGGCCCACGAGGAACTCGAAGCGCAGTCTGTCGAGGCCGCCGAGCAGTTCGGCGAGCAACTCGAAGAAGTGCAGGAGCAGGTCGAAGAGATTCAGGAACAGGTCGAGGAAGTGCAGGCCGAAGCCGCCGACGCTGTCGACGTCGAAGCGTAAATACGACAGTCGGTTTTTTTGTGCGCCCGCCGCCGAGGTACTATTATGAGTAATACAAACGACATTCAGGAGGAATGGACGGAGATGGTTGAGGAGATGAACAACGCGGTCGCTGACTCGATGGAGCAGAACATGAAGGCCCAGGCGGCCTTCGTGGAGTCGTGGGCCGACGCCGTCGAGGACACGATTCCCAAAGAAGAGGACCTTGCCGACGGGATGGATGGCTACAACCGCGCCTACGAGGAGTGGATCGACGCCGCCGAGCAGATGGTCGAGCGCTCGACCGACGCCGCACAGGGCGAGGACGTCGACCCCGCCGAGTTCCGTGATATCTGGCTGCAGTCCGCCAACGAGGCGTTCAAACACGTCATGGGAACCTCGGCCTTCGCGGCCGCCAACGGCCAGCTCGTCGAGTCGATGATGGAGATGCAACAGGAGGCCGACGACCTGAGTCAGGACGCTCTGGAGCAGATGGGTTTCCCAACGCGCAACGATGTCGACGAAGTTGCTGAGCGGCTCATCGAACTGGAGCGCCGTCAGCACGCGGTCGAACAGAAGCTCGACCGCATTCTCGAACACATGGAAGAGTAACTCATGTCCAGTAACCCGTTCAATCCGTTCGAGGCCGCGCTCAACTGGCAGCGCAAGACGCTGGAGAACATGACCGACGCCGCCGAGACCAGTCAGATCGCCGACGAGCGACTGGAGCTGATGGAGTCCGTCGAAGTCGGCCAGACGCCCAGCGACGTCGTCTACGAGGAGAACAAGCTCGAACTCCTCCACTACGACGCCGAGGCCGCCGGCATCGAGGTCGCCGAGGAGGACAAGGAAGCCGTGCCGATTCTCATCGTGTACGCGCTCATTAACCGGCCGTACATCCTCGACCTGCAGGAAGAGCGGTCGGTCGTCCGACGCCTGCTTGAGGCAGGCCACGACGTGTACCTCATCGACTGGAACGAGCCGTCGCGGCTCGACCAGCACCTCACGCTCGATGACTACGTCAACCGATACATGGATAACTGCGTCGACGTGGTCCGCGAACATTCCGGTCAGGACGCGATCAACATCCTCGGCTACTGTATGGGCGGCACGATGTCGGTGATGTACACCGCGCTCCACAAGGAGAAAGTCAACACCCTGGGCCTGATGGCCGCTGGGCTGTGCTTCGATCACACCGGCGGCGTCCTCGAAGAGTGGGGCTCCGAGGAGTACTACTCCCCGCAGGACGTCGTCGATACGTTCGGCAACGTCCCCTCGGACATGCTCGACATCGGCTTCGCGCTGATGGACCCCGTCGAGAACTACGTCACGAAGTACATCCGGTTCGCGGAGAACATGGAGAACGAGGGCTTCGTCGAGAACTTCGGCCGCATGGAGCAGTGGCTCGGTGACGGTATCGACGTCGCCGGCGAGGCCTACGTTCAGTTCCTCGAAGACGTGTATCAGGACAACAAACTCTACAAGAACGAGCTTGAGCTCAACGGCAAGCACGTCGACCTGGACAACATCGACATGCCCGTCCTCCAGCTCATGGGCGAGTACGACCACCTCATCCCGCCGGAGGCCTCCAAGCCGTTCAACGACGTCATCGCCAGCGACGACACGCGAACCATCGAGTTCTCGACGGGCCACATCGGTCTCTCCGTCTCGTCGTCGACCCACGCTGACCTCTGGCCCGAGGTCGCCGAGTGGTACTCCGAGCGCAGCAAGGGGAGCGAGGAAGTCGACATCGAGGTCGAGTCCCCTGAAGACGACACAGTGGACCAGTCGGAATCCACTGATATCGAGGTTGACGCGACTGACGATGTCGATGCCGACGCTACCGAGGACGACGCCGACGCAGCCGACGAACCCGCCGACGTCGATAGCGTCTCCGGTATCGGCCCCACCTACGCCGAACGGCTGCACGCCGCCGGCATTCACAGCGTCGCGGACCTGGCCGAGTACGACGCGGCCGAACTGGCCGATATCGCCGAAACCACCGAATCCCGCGCGCAAGACTGGCTCGACCAACTGTAATCCGGCGGCGTTTTTCTGTTTCCCGTTGCACGACCAGCTATGCGCGTCTCGGTCATCGGCGGCTCGACAGTTACCGACGAACAGTACCAACAGGCACGCGAGGTCGGGAAACTACTCGGTGAGCACGGCCACGACGTCGTCTGTGGCGGTCTCACGGGTGTGATGGAAGCCGTCTGTCGCGGTGCGAGCGAGGCGGGCGGTCACACTCTCGGTATTTTACCCGGCGAGCGCCGGGCCGACGCGAACGACTACGTCCAGACAGCTATCGCGACGGGGATGGGAAACGCCAGAAACGTCCTCGTCGTGATGAACGGCGCGGCCGTCATCGCCGTTGACGGCGGCACCGGAACGCTCTCGGAACTCGGCCACGCCCTCGACATAAATCGCCCAGTCGCCGGGCTCGGTACCCACCGCCTCGACGGCGTGGCCGACGGCGACGCCATCGAACACGTCGACACCCCTGCCGAGGCTGTCGCATACGTTGAGTCTGCCGTGCAGTAGCCGTCGTTTCAGTCGAGTAGCCGTCTCAGTACCGCCGCAACAACGAGGTTCCCAACGCCAAGCAGCCTGACCCGACGATGGGCCCCGTCCTGTGGCGTGAACTCCACCGACAGCACCCAGCGATAGCCCAGCCGCGCCAGCGACAGTAACAGCCCCGGAACGAGCAGATGAAGCGCGCCCGCTAGTGCTGTTCCGACCCACAGCAACCGCCGTTCGGTCCGTGTCAGGTCCATACCGACTCAAAGGGATACGTCGGTTTGACCGTGGCGTCTACTTCGTGATAGTAGGATTCTTAGGGGCGAGACGGCGTTCACCGCGGCTACGCTATCGTCATAGCGTCGTTATCCACCTATACTGAAAACAAAAATAGAGAATCGCACCGATTCTTCACGAGGTCGACGGGCGAGGCAGGCATCCGCGGCCGAAGGCCGCGGTTCTCGGAATCGCCGCTTTGCGGCGATTCCGCCTTTTTCGCCCACGTTTTTGCGCGGGGGTTGAGGGCGCGAAGCGCCCGAGGCCCCTGCGCAAAAAGGTGGCTTACATCATGCCGCCCATACCGCCGCCCATGCCGCCCATGCCGCCGCCCATTCCGCCGGGCGCGCCGCCTGGGCCGCCGGGTCCGCCTTCGTCCTCGTCGTCGTCGCCCTGGCCACCCTTGAGGTCGCCAGCAGCGATGACGTCGTCGATGCGGAGGATCATGACGGCTGCTTCGGTTGCGCTTTCGACGGCCTGGGTCTTGACACGGAGGGGCTCGACGACGCCGTCCTCTTCCATGTCGACGACCTCACCCGTGTACGCGTCAAGCCCGGAGGTGACTGCGCCACCGTCGTGCTTGCTTCGGAGGTCGACCAGCGAGTCGATCGGGTCGAGACCGGCGTTCTCCGCGAGAGTGCGCGGGATGACGTCGATGGCATCGGCGAAGGCCTCGACGGCGAGCTGCTCGCGGCCACCGACGGAGTCGGCGTGGTCTCGGAGACCGAGGGCGAGCTGCGTCTCGGGGGCACCGCCGCCGGGCAGGACCTTGCCGTCCTCCAGCGTAGCGGCGACGACGCCGAGCGAGTCCTCGATGGCGCGCTCGACTTCGTCGACGACGTGTTCGGTGCCGCCGCGGAGGATCATCGTGACAGCGCGGGCGTCCTCGACGTCCTCGACGAAGATGCGCTCGTCGCCGGCGATGTCCTTCTGGGCGACGGAGCCGGCGAAGCCGAGGTCGTCGGCTTCGATGTCGTCGATGTTCGAGATGATGCGCGCGCCGGTCGAGCGCGAGAGCGCTTCGATGTCGGACTTCTTGGCGCGGCGCACGGCCAGAATGCCTTCCTGAGCGAGGTAGTGCTGGGCCATGTCGTCGATGCCCTTCTGGCAGAAGACGACGTCAGCACCGGCTTCTTTGAGCTGATCGACCATCTCCTTGAGCTGCTCTTCTTCCTGGTCGAGGAACTGCTGGAGCTGGTCGGGGTCGGTGACGTTGACTTCGGTGTCGAGTTCCGTTTCCGGAACCTCGATGGCCGTGTCGAGCAGGGCCACGTCGGCGTCCTCGACGGCGAACGGCATGTTGTCGTGGACGCGTTCCTTGTCGACGATGACGCCTTCGACGAGTTCGGACTCATCGGTTGCGCCGCCGACGACGGTTTCGATCTGGATGTTGTCTGTGTCGACGCTGCCGTCGTCGTCGACGACGGACTGTGCGGCGCGAACGACGAGTTCGGCGAGGATGTCCTTGGAGGACTCCGCGCCCTTGCCGGTCATCGCCGTCGCGGCGACCTTTTCGAGGGTCTCCGTGTCGTCGGCGTCGACGTCGATGGCGTTGTCCTCGAGAATCTCCTTGGCCTTCTCTGCGGCCTGGCGGTACCCCTGAGCCAGGATGCTGGCGTGGATGTCCTGGTCGAGGAGTTCCTCGGCCTTCGAGAGGAGTTCGCCGGCCATGACGACCGCCGTGGTCGTGCCGTCGCCCACTTCGTCTTCCTGGGTCTGGGCGACCTCAACGATCATGTTGGCGGCGGGGTGCTCGATGTCCATCTCGTCGAGGATGGTGACGCCGTCGTTCGTGACGACGACTGAGCCCGAGTTGTCGACGAGCATCTTGTCCATGCCCTTCGGACCCAGTGTCGTCCGAACGGCCTCGGCGACGGCCGTCCCGGCCGTGATGTTCATCGACTGCGCGTCCTTTCCGGATGTCCGCTGGGACTCCTCGGAAAGTACAATCATGGGCTGGTTGCCCATCTGCTGTTGAGCCATAGTCAAACGATGATTGAATGTGATTCTATATAAAAGCTGTGGTGCCGGACGCTGTATCGCCCGACTACATGCCACACTCGTCGGTGTGATACCGTATCACGTAGGTGGTTTATATACCCTTTCAGGGGCGCTCAGCGGCCCATTCCGAACCGCCGGTGGCGCAGTTCGGGGGTAATCTGGATGCGAGAGATGTCCTGGCCGGTTCGGTACCAGACAAACGCCGCTCTGGTGAACAGTTCGCGACACTCGATGCGGACCTCACGGGGGTTGCCCTCGGTCCGCTCGTGGATGTCCTCGATTGCGGCCCGCGTAAACAGGTCCGGGGCCTGCCCCTCGTAGGGGTCGCCCCGGAAGTACGCCAGCGAGCGAGCGGCGTACTCGGCCACGTCGTCCGGCGAGAACGGGTCGATGCCCTCGTAGTAGCGAAGCCGTGAGTCGAGCGTTCCCCGGATCTCCGCCACCCGCCGCTTCCCCTCCGGTGTTCCGGTGAGGAACAGCCGGACGCCGGCGTCGCCGGCCACCTGCAGCGGCGACAGCAGGTCCGCCTCCAGCACCTCGATTTCGTCGACGACCAGCAGAAGCGTCTTGCCGTCCTCGCGTACGCGACGGACGATTTCGTGGACGGCGTCTTTCGCTTCAGCGGTCGCCCACGGAATCCCGTCTCGGACCTGCGAGTAGTTGCGCTGGTCGATGGAGTAGCCCGCGGCGTAGGCGGCGGTTAGCACCGTCTGGTACAGTTTTCGCGGCGTCGTCTCGCGTGGATTGTCCAGATGCGTGATGACAAAGCCCTCGTGTTTCGAAAGGTCACGCAGGACGATTTCCCGGAAGGCCGTCTTTCCGGTGCCGTAGGGACTCACTAATCCGATGTGCTGGTCCTGCAGGAGCCAGGACGTGACCTGATTCAGCA
Source organism: Haloarcula sp. CBA1115 (assembly GCF_000827835.1). NCBI lineage: Archaea > Methanobacteriati > Methanobacteriota > Halobacteria > Halobacteriales > Haloarculaceae > Haloarcula > Haloarcula sp. CBA1115. Next base: position 1,752,667 of record NZ_CP010529.1, read on the forward strand.
TCTCGGTGTCGTGGCGGACGTACAGCGGCTCGGGCATGTGGTCCAGCCCGGCTTCCTCGGTAAACGGGAGGTCTGTCACGGTATCGGCGGTCCCGCCCAGCGCCTCGCCGAAGGCCAATAGTCGCTGTTCGACCTCCTGCAACTGGTCCAGTAACACGCCGGCGGTGGCGCTCTCGGAACGTTCTTCTTCCTCGGACCGGAGCGATTCGAGCCGGTCCATTACCTCGGAAACCGACTGACCCGCGCCGCTGGTCCCCGATTGCTCTGTGTCGTCCACCACGGCTATCTCTCTCAGTGTTGCCCGTCCGGCGCGTTATATGTTACGCCCCGAATTTCGGGGAAGATAACGCGACCTACCGTCAGTTGCGAACTGACTACAACGGGAGCGGGAACGGAACCGAGCCGTAGGCGTACCCTTCCATGCTGCCGTCCGGCCGGGCGCGGAAGACGATGGTCGGCGAGTAGCCGACATCGGGCTGTTCGCCGTAGACCCGCCGCCAGTCGTCGTCCGGGAAGGAACTGCAGTCGACGACGAGGACGGCTCCGGGGTGGGCCGCTAGCTGGTCGCGAGTCTTCGCGTCACCCGATGCTTTGACCGCGGCGATACCGGTGTTGACCTGCCGTCGGGACGGCGGCCGTGGGCGGGTGACCTCCACGAGCGTGTCCTCGACTCGGAAATCGACGGAGTGGCCCGAGTTCAGTTCGACCTCGGGTCTGATGTCGTTGCCCGCGTCGACGAGCAGTTTGGCGACGTTGAACTCGCCCATCGTCGCTCGCATCCGCGAGAGGTCAAAGCCCTCGCTGGTCCCGAGTTTGCTCGCCATCGTGTAGCGGTAGTCGTCGAGTTCGCCAGTCGCGAGGAAGTCGTCGTAAAACGCCAGCCCGTCCGCCCGGTCGGCGTCCGGGAAGCCGCTGGCGTGGTCCCGGAAGAACGTCCGTGTCGACTCCCGGCCGTCCTTCGAGAGAAACACGGGCAGGAAGAAGTGCGCCAGCGTCTCGTACTCGGTGAGCCACGGGTCCTCCACCTCTAACTGGGCGAACAGCTCACGCTGGACCCACTCGCTAATCTCGTCGGGCACCTCGTCGAACGTGTACTTCTCCGTTCGCCACAGCGTCTCCGGGGTCTCGGTGTTCCCGACCCAGTACGCGCGCTGGCCGTTCCAGCAAAACAGCGCCAGATCGCCGTTGTCCATCTCCAGTCGGCGCGCGGCCCACCCCTCCGGCGGGGCGAACCACGGACCGTTCATCGTCGCACCGAAGGTGTTCTGCAGCGGTGTCAGCAGGTCTGTCCGGACCCGCTTCTCGCTCCATCGCTCGTTCGACCGTCGCAGACGTAAGGGACCAGCCACAGGGCCGTGTAGACGGTCAGTGGTCTTGGGCGTTCCGCCCTATCGAGACACCCCGGTTCGGACTGCTCGCACACTCTGTAGGTCGTGTGGTACGGTTTCTGGGACCACCGTTACATTGATAGTCACTACCAGCCAAGTTTCACCGTGGTAACCTATGTCGATGGGAGCGTACGACGACGACGAACACGAACGCCGTGAACGCAAGAACAGCGAGGTCGACCTGTCGGAAGACGACGACCGGAGCACGTACCACGGGAGTGTTGACTACGACGGTGACGAGTCGACAAAAGAGCTGCTCGACCAGTTCAAGCAGATCAACTCTGACTGACGGCGGCCGTTCTCGACCGGTAGCGCAATAGCCCGACAGAGGCGGCCGTCACGGCTGTGACGGCTATCACATGGCCGACCAGCGCCGCGAGCAGTACCGGCTGGTCAAGCACGAACGGAACGAGCACGAGCTGGAGGACGCCAAAGCCCCAGATCTCCAGGTCGGCCCGGATGAACACCCGCGCCGTCTCGGGGTCGAACCGGTAGCGCGCTGATCGCCACAGACCCGTGACGCTGGCCCACCAGCCCGTACCGATACGGTAGCTCACGTCCCAGAGGATGAGTAGGGTCAGATACACCACCAGTACCGGCGGCTCCGACCCGAACAGTTGGCCCAGAAGTGGCGTCGAGCTGACCTGCGGGTCGAAGACGAACAGGTGGGTGAGCAACGCCACGTACGCGAGGACGGACAGCACGACCTCGACGTTCGAGGCGAACAGCAGCGCGCGGTAGGTCGGTGGAACGTCGATACGGCGGATAAGCGTGCTGATTCGGAGCATCTCGGCGCTTCCGATGGTGGCGACGAACACGACGACCGTTCCGGCGATTGCGGCGCTCCAGACCTCGTAGTACCACGACAGAGCGACGATGGCGACCTCGAAGATGAGGAGCTGTATCGCCATCGCTGCCCACGTCGGTAGCCGAATCCCCGGCAGCGCGCCGATGATGCTCTCGTACACCCACGTTTCGCCGTATTCCGGACGGGCGCTATCCCCGCTCATCTGCCTGCACCACCCGTGGCCGCGGCCGCCTGCGCCGTTTCGCGACTCCGCGGTTCACTGAGGGCCAGCCTGACCGCGTCCGCGAACGGCGTCAGGTCGACGGCGAACTGTGCCTGAGCGGCCTCGGTGTCCGCGACCACTGGCGTCTTCAGCCCGTGGATGAGCGGCCGGGCGACGCTCGATGGCACGTCGGTCAGTAGACCGACCCAGTACGCAGACAGCTTCGGCGTCAGCACCGGTATCGGCACGATTTTCGGCTCGCCCGTGCCCATGATTCGCCCTGTCCGCCGCAGTATCTCCGCGTAGGTCAACACCTCCGGGCCGCCAATCTCGTAGGTCTCGCCGGCCGTCTCCGGCGTGTCGAGCACGTCGACCAGGTACGCGATGACGTCGTCGATAGCGATTGGGTGGCAGTCCGTGCGCACCCAACGCGGCGTCACCAGCACTGGTAGCCGCGTCGTCAGTTCGCGTATCATCCGAAAGCTCGCTGAGCCCGCGCCGATGATGATGGCCGCCCGGAACGTCGTCAGGTCGTACTCGCCCTCCTTGAGGAGGAACTCGACTTCGCGGCGCGACCGGAGGTGCTCGGACAGCGTCTCGTCGTCCTCGCCGAGGCCGCCGAGGTAGACGACTCGGTCGACGCCGGCCGCGTCGGCCGCCCGACGGAAGTTCCGCGCAGCGCGCCGGTCCCGCTCGGCGTAGTCGGTCCCGGCACGCATCGAATGGATGAGGTAGTACGCGACGTCGATTCCGGCGAGGGCGGCGTCGAAACTGCCCGCGTCGAGCAGGTCGCCTGTCGCCACGTCGACGCCGTCGGGCGGGGCGTACTCGCTCGGGTCGCGAACGAGCGCGCGGACGCTGTGGCCGGCCGCGAGGAGCGCCGGGGCGAGGTGGCCCCCGACGAACCCCGTCGCACCGGTCACGAGGACGTGCATACCCTTCCTGCAGGACGGGACGGGGTTAAAACCGTGGCCTGTTCGTGTCGCCCGTCAGGACTGTCGAACGAGCGGCTCGTACCAGTCGCGGTTGTCGCGGTACCAGTCGATGAACTTCGCGACGCCCTCCCGGATGGTGTGGTCCGGGTCGTAGCCGAGCAGTTCCTCGGCGCGGTCGGTCGCGGCGTGGGTGTGTTCGGCGTCGGCGTCGTGGCGTTCCTCGTAGACCAGGTCGAGATCCGGGTCGATCTGGTCCCGGATCTCCGTCGCGAGCGTCTTGATCTCGATGTTGTCCGTCGAGCCGATGTTCACGGCCTTGCCGTCGGCGGCGTCCTCGTGAAGCAGCGTCATGTTTGCGTCGATGACGTCTTCGATGTAGGTGAAATCGCGCGTCTGCGTGCCGTCGCCGTAGATGACCGGCGGCTCGCCGTTGTGACACCGGGAGACGAAATTCGAGATGGCCATGTTCGGGCGCATCCGCGGGCCGTAGACGGTGAAATATCGCAACGCGACGGCGGGCAGGTCGTACACCTCGCTGTAGGCGCAGGCGTAGCGCTCGGCGGCGAGCTTCGACGCGCCGTAGGGTGAGACGGGCGTCGTGGGGTGTTGCTCGTCGTAGGGCAGGTACTCTGGCTTGCCATAAACGGAGGAGGAGGACGCCATCACGAACCGCTCGATGCCCTCGTCGCGGCAGGCGTCGAGGAGGTTCAGCGTGCCGTCGACGTTGACCTCGTCGTATTTGCGGGGGTTCTGGACGCTCGGGCGGACGCCGGCCTGGGCGGCCTGGTGGTAGACGTAGTCGGCGTCGGCGACGAGGTCCGTCACTAGCTCCGCGTCACGCACGTCGCCCTCGATGAACTCGTAGCTCCCGTCGCTGTTCCGGGCGGCCGCCTGTCCAGCTTCGATGTTGTGTTGCTTGATATCCAGATCGTAGAACGGGTCGCGGTTGTCCAATACGACCACATCGTGGCTGTCGGCGGCGAACCGCTGTGCCAGGTGGCCGCCGATGAACCCGGCACCCCCTGTGACCAGTATTTGCATTATCTGGACGGTGGCCATCGGACGACAAAAGTATGTCGAGAGTTAACTGTACTGAACTGTTCGAAGGGGCCAGCTACCTTGAAGTGTATACAGCGCATAAAAACTCGCTAATGGCCTCTAGAGCCTGCGACGGGTGCGATACGAACGTTTCGATAGCCGGCGGCATCGCCAACATCTGGTCGCAGGAGTCCAGACCGACCGAGGGAATCGTCCTCGAACTCGGCGACGACACCGAACACTTCCTCTGTTACGACTGCATCGACCAGCTTCCCGACGACCGCGAGGTGACGGCGGCGGACGTGGCCGCCCTCTAAGTCGTCACGTCTCCCGTTCGAATCCGGGCGTCCACCGCGTCACGCGCTCGTCGATTCCAAGGCGGCCGTCGCGCCAGCGGAGAAACGTCAGTAGCAGGAGGCCGCCGACGACCACGAAGAGCGAGTAGACGATCCCTTCTTCGCCCACCCAGCGTGCGGGGCCGACGATATCGACTGCGATTAGCTCGGGCGTCCGTTGTGAGTGGCCGAGACCGAACACCGCGCTCTGGGTGAAATTGTACCAGGCGTGAAAGCCGATCGGGAGGGCGAGGTCGCCGGTGAGGACGTACGCGCCGCTCAGGACCAGTCCGGCGAGCAGGTAATAGCCGTACTGGCTCGGGTGGTCGACCTTCCCGCCGTGCAGGAAGGCGAAGACGAGCGAACTCGCGAGCACCGCCACGCCGACCGCGGCCCACCGCGGGACGGGCCCGTCGGCCCCTTCGGCGAGGTTCTTCAGCATCGCCCCGCGGAAGACGATCTCCTCCCACGCCGACGCGAGGGCGACGTAGGTGAAGACGACGGCCATCGCCGGCAGAAACGGGAGATCGCCGGCTCCCTCCGCGACGCCGACGACAGTGGCCCAGCCCACGCCGACTGCGACGGCGAGCGCGCCGGCATTGATCACGGTCGCTATCGCCCCGCCGACGGCGAATGACCGCCACCAGTGACGGTCGAGCGACAGGCCGTACTCGCCGACAGGTCGGCGGTCGAGGACCCGCGCGCTGACGAACACCGTGGCGACGAGGACTGCCCCGATCCCGGCCGCTTCGAGCGGTTCTCGGATGGGGTGCGTGAATCGGGCCCGAACGACGCTCTGTAGCGCCGCGAGGGCGAGAAACGACAGTACCGCCGGGAGAACCGCACGCAGTGGCGCTCTGAGCCTGCCGTCCGCGCTGTTCCAGATCGGCCAGACGAGGCGAGAGACAGTCCGCTCGACGACGCTCGGGGTCGTCCGGCTGTCTCTTTGCTCCGGTGACTTCGGTGGCATGTCCGGACGACCGGCCGGGACCGACGTATCACCGCGGGCACTGCTTCTGATTCGGAAGCCAGTGGACCGATTTTATTGCGTCTCGCTCGCTTTCAGCGAGCATGGACGCGGTCGGCGACGATGAACTGCTCGCGCTGCTCGAAGACGAGTACGCGCGGGCCATCATCGCCGAACTCACCACCGGACCGATGTCCGTCTCCGAACTCTGTACGGCCTGCGAGATGTCCGACCCGACGGCGTACCGCCGCCTCGACCGACTGGAAGCCGCCGACCTCGTCGCCGAACGGCAGGCCGTCGACCCCGACGGACACCACTACAAGCGCTATGTCGCGACCGTCGAGGACGTGACCGTCACGTTCGCCGACGGGTCGTACGACGTGGCTGTCACGCGGTCCTCGTCGGACCCGGCGGACCGATTCACCGACCTGTTCGAGGGGCTGTCCTGAGATGTTCGCGACGCTACTGCAGATACGCACGGGTGGGACCGATCCGGAAATTGCGCTGGCCGTCGTCGCGCTGTCGATACTCTCCGTCTTGCTCTCGGCCGCCATCGCCGTCGTCCTCGTCCGCGGCTATCGTCGCGGGCCGGGTCGGACGGGCATGCTGACGCTCGCCGTCGGGCTTCTCCTGCTCACGACTGTACCGGAGATCCTCCGCATCGCGCTCCCCACGGCCACCGGCGTCGGTGTCGTCGGGCGCTCGCTCCTCGTGAGCGCCTGCGAACTGCTCGGGCTCGGAACGATCCTGTGGACCGTCTACGGGGGTGAGTCGTCGTGACGGTCCCGTTCGACCTGCTCGCGCCGGACGCCGTCGCGGAACTCTCGCGAGCCCTGACGGCCGTCGTCGGACTGTTCGTCGCGTCGCTGGCCTACCGGGGCTACCGGCGCAACGATGCGCCGAAGATGTGGTGGCTCGCCGTCGGAATCGGGTCGCTGACCGCCGGCGTCTACGCCACTGCCACCATCGCTGTCTGGGCGGGCGCTGGGGCTGGCATTGTGTTGCTCGTCAGGGGTCTCGTGACCGTCGCAGGGCTCTGTGCCGTGCTGTACGCGCTGTTCGTCGAGTGACTTCAGATAAGAACAAGTGTCAGATGTGGTCGCCCAAAGGCGACCGGAAATCTGCCTTAGTTGCGGACGACGTTCGTCGCGCGGGGGCCCTTGTCGGCCTGTTCGATGTCGAATTCGATCTCCTCGCCTTCTTCGAGGTCAGGGCCGCCAACGTCTTCCATGTGGAAGAAAACGTCATCGTCCGCGTCCTCAGTCGAGATGAAACCGTAACCGCCTGTGTCGTTGAAGAAATCAACCTTACCGTTTGCCATTGCAAATATACGTACAGGGGGTATATGTATAAGAGTTCCGAGAGTATCAGTACCACGACCGTGTGCCTGTGAACACGACACACCCCCGTCATCTCGGCTAGCCGCCGACGCTCATCCAACGACAAGAAAGGTTTAGGCCGCCTCGTCCGTTGCTTTCTCGCGTGTACCCCGCGCGGATTACCGACGAGTTCCCGGCCCCGTCCTACCGGGGCAACCAGAAGCAGGCCCTCGCTGACATCCGTGCGGCCTTTGAGAGCGGCAAGGACGTGGTCCTCGTTCGCGCGCCGACTGGGAGCGGGAAGTCCCTGCTCGCTCGGGCTATCGCCGGCTGTGCCCGGACCGCGGGTGAGGCCGCCCCGGAACAGGTCGTCGACGCCTACTACACGACACCGCAGGTCTCCCAGCTGGACGACGTGGCCGAGGACGCTCTGCTCGAGGACCTCTGTGTCATCCGCGGGAAGAACAACTACGACTGCATCCTCCCCGGCGAGACGGACACGCCGGTGAACCAGGCCCCGTGCGTGCGCGAACGGAAGTTCGACTGCCAGGTCAAACACCGCTGTCCGTACTTCTCGGACCGCGCCATCGCCTCGAACCGCCGCATCGCCGCGATGACACTGGCCTATTTCATGCAGACCGCCGGCAGCGACGTGTTCGGCAAGCGCGACGTGGTCGTTATCGACGAGGCCCACGGCCTGGGCGAGTGGGCGGAGATGTACGCCACCATCGACCTCTCGCCGCAGTCCATCCCGATGTGGAACGACATCGACGTGCCGGACATCGACGGCCTGGACGAGGCCGTCTCCTTCACTGAACGGGTCGAACACCTCGCCGAGCGCCGGGTGAAGGAACTGCGGAACAAGGCGGAACTCACCGGCGACGAGGTGGCCGAACGTGACTCGCTGAACACGCTCCGACAGGACCTCGGGTGGTTCCGCGAGGACTACACCGACACCGAGAGCGCGACCACCTGGGTCGTCGACCAGGCCGACGGCGAGAACGCCCCGGTGACGATCAAGCCGATGAACCCCGAGCGCTACCTCAAACACACCGTCTGGGACCGGGGCAACCGCTTCGCTCTGCTGTCGGCGACCATCCTCAACAAGGAGGCGTTCTGTGCGAACGTCGGTCTGGATCCCAGTAACGTCGCGCTCGTCGAGGTCGGCCACACCTTCCCCGTCGAGAACCGGCCGCTGTACGACGTGGCCCAGGGGAAGATGACCTACGAGCACCGCGACGACACGCTGCCCGACATCGCCCGGACCGTCGTTCGCATCATGGCACAGCACACGGACGAGAAGGGGCTCATTCACTGCCATTCCTACGCTATTCAGGAGCAACTGAAGGACCTTCTCGACGACTTCGGCGTCGGCGCTCGCGTCCGCACCCACGATAAAGACGGCCGAGACGGGGCGCTGTCCGCCTGGAAGCGCAGCGACAACCCCGACGTGTTCCTCTCGGTGAAGATGGAGGAGGCCCTCGACTTGGAGGGCGATCTCTGTCGCTGGCAGGTGCTGTGCAAGGCCCCCTATCCAAACACCCGCGACTCCCGCGTCGCCCGACGGCTCGAAGACGACCAGTGGGGCTGGTACTACCGGACGGCACTGCGGACGGTCATCCAGGCCTGTGGCCGCGTCGTCCGCGCGCCCGACGACTATGGCGCGACCTACCTCGCGGACACGTCGCTCCTGGACCTGTTTGAGCGCGCCGAGCACGATATGCCCGACTGGTTCCGTGCGCAGGTCGACCGCCTCTCAGCGCCCGACCTGCCACGGTTCGCACCGGACCAGGCGCTTTCTGCGCTCAGTTCGGGGACCAAACGCCGGCACGACCGCTCGCGCTCGCGGTCCGGGGACGGCAACCACCCGCTGTCGGACGTGTGGGACTAGAAGAAGGCGAAGGCTAACCCGTAGACCACCGACGACCCGACCATCAGACCGACGAGAATGATGGCGATAATCTGCTGTCTGTCCATGCCGTTCCCTTGACTACTCGCCTAATTAGGCGTTACGACCGTCTGCCCGGGGCATGCTACCTGTTCTCACTTGTCTGGATTGCGTGCGTAAAGACGCCCTACTGCACCCGAGCGTCGACGACAACGTGGGCGACGCCCTCGCTGTACTCCTTGACGCGTTGGGTATCCAGAATCTCGACGTCCCGGCCGGCCTCGGTGGCGGCCGCCTCCAGTCGCTCGATGGGACGGTCGAACACGAGCGCGTCCGGCGTGGCCTCGTGCATGTGGAGGACGCCGCCGGGCGTGAGCGCGTCGAGCGCGCTGTCGAGGTACTCGTGGGAAGCGTCGGGCGGAGCCCGACTGTCCTCCGCGCGCGGCGCGGAGGCCTCGTAGTATCCCATCACGATTCGGTCGGCGCGTGCCTCCTCGGCGAAGCCCGGAACGACATCCCGGCAGTCGGCCCGGTAGGGGTGGACCCGCTCGTCCACATCGTTCAGCATGACGTTCTCGACCAGAAAGCGAAACGCCGTGGGATTGCGCTCGACGGCGGTGACCTGCGCGCCGGCACGGGCCATCGGGAGCGTGAAGTAGCCGATGCCGGCGAACATGTCCAGCACCCGCTCGTCTGCCGCGACGATGTCGCCCATCCGCGCCCGCTCGGCCTTGTTGCCGGGCGAGAACATAACCTCGGCGAGGTCCATCGCGTAGCGCGTGCCGTGTTCGGTGTGGACCGTCTCAGTGTCGCCGTCGCCGGCGATGACTTCGACGCTGGGTTCGCGGTGCTCGCCGGAGATGCCGTGACGGGCCAGCACCGTTTCGGCCTCGCCGTGGAGCGCCAGCAGCGCCTCGCCGACTTCCGCCGGCCGAGGGCTGTCGCCGATGTCGACCAGCACGACGGAGCCGAGGACGGCCCAGGAACTCGGCGCGGCAGCGATCTCCTCGTCGCTCCAGCCGCGCTCCCGGAGGTGGTCATCGAGCGTTCGGAGACGGCGCTCGCCGACCTGCCGGACGACCTCCCGGAACTGCGTCTCCTGTGGCGGAGCCGTCACCGGAACCGCGACGCTGTCCGCGGTCCACTCGGTGATGCTTCTGGTATCGTCGTAGACGCCCTCGGCCCGCAAAGATTCGATAGCGACTTGCGAGCGAGGCTTGGCGACGACAGCGGCTAGCTGCTGGTCGTCCGTCTCGCTCGACTCGCGTCTGGCTCCGTCCTCACTCATCGGTATCCGTGTTGTCTCCCTCGGCCGGGAGAATGTGCAACCCGGCGTGGCTCTTCAGCACCGGAACTTCGTCGGTGTCGGTGTCGGTGTCGAGGTAGTCCGGCCGCGGGACGGTCTTGCTCTCGAAGGTTTCGGGGTCTAACACCTGGACGGCGTTGTCGTCCTCGACGGCGACGAGAGTGGTCGTCTGGGCGTCCTCGCGGAACCCCAGGCGGCGGGCGTCGGGCGTTTCGCCCTCTTCGAAACTGGCCTCGTAGTCTTCGCCCGTCGTCAGGCGGACGCCCTTGAGGTTCCCCTGCACCGAACGGACCAGCACCGGCCCGTCGCCGTCCTCCGGGTCGATGACCTCGCCCTGTCGGTAGCGGGGCAGGCGGACGGCGTAGGTCATCCGGTACAGCTCCTGGCCGTCCTCGTCCTCGGAGATGAGACGCCGCGAACCGGAGTAGGAGCCCCCAAGCTGGGCGGTGATGCGCTTGGCGATGCCCAGCCCCATCTGGTTGGTCGAGATCTTCATGTCCAGCCCGTCGTCGACGGACTTCGTCTCGGTGATGAAGGCGTTGCGGTCGCCGGTCGCTTCACGGGCGGCGATGTACTCTTCTGCGATTTCTTCGGCCCGCTCGCGCTCGTCGTCGGTCGGGTCGCGCCCGTCGGCCCGCACCTGAACGATGCTGGCGAATGACCCGCCGGCGATCTTCCCGCAGCGCTTGCACGTCTGCCGGGAGATGCGGACGGGGACGGTCACTTCCTCGGTGACTGGCGTTCCGCGGATGACGCCGGAGAACTCCGCGTGCATCCGGATGTTGTTCTTGTCGAGTTGTTCGGGGGCGACCTGCCAGGCAACTGACTGGGCGTCGACGTGGATACCGAGCGCCTCGCTGACCTGCTCGACGGCGATATCGGTGTAGTCCTCCGCGCCGATGTCGACCCAGCGGTTTCCCTTGTGGACCGCGCCGCACCGCGAACAGACCCGAACCTGGATGGTGTCGGGGGCGTCCACCAAGTCGAACTCCTCGAAGTAGCAGGCGTCACAGAGGACGTGCTCGGAGTTGCGCTGGCCGCCGGCTCCAGCCAGCTCCGGGCGCTCGTCGGTGCCCTCCGGTATTTCGTCACCGCAGCGTGGACAGAACTCTCCCGACCGGCTCATTACCGGCCTTACTGTACTGAACTGTTTAAGCCGTGTGTTCCGCCGCCGCGGCAGGACGCCGTCGGCAGGTCCAGCACTGCTCCCAAGCGCTCACTCACCCGTGAGGGTCGGCGCTGCAATGTCGGCGTCGACGGCCTCACGCCAGTCGTATTCCGGCTCCCAGTCCAACAGGCCCTGCGCTTTCGCAGTTGAGAGCGCCGACTGGTCGTCGTCCAGTTCACACTCTGCGGGAAGCTCCCCCCACTGCTCTTCCACGAGGTCAGCCGTCGGCCGGCCGACGTAGTTCTCGGCGGCGGCGACGTTGAACGCTTCGTGACCGCCGATGTCGGCATCGAGCGCCGCCGCAACTGCTGTCGCCACGTCGCGAACGTCGACATACGACCAGCAGTTGCCCGCACCGTCGGCGAGGTCGCCCGTGGCCACGTCCCGGCAGTTGTACTCGCCGGGGTACTGAATCCACGACGGGCGGATTGATGCCACGTTGACGCCGTCACGCCGGACGACCATCTTCGCTACTTCTTCGCCGGCGACCTTCGACGTGCCGTACGGGTCCTCCGGCGCAGTCGGATGTGCCTCGTCTATCGGGAGATACGCCGGGAGCGGCGTCTCCTCGGCGAAGGCCAGTCCGTAGGCGCTCTCCGAGGACGCCCAGACGACGTCCGCGCCGGCCCGACCCGCCGCGTCGACGACGTTGTACGTCGCGGAAACGTTGGTGTCGAACACTCGCGTGCCCGCGTGGCGCTCCGGCGCCGGCAACGCGGCCCAGTGGACGACGGCGTCCGGCTCGACCTCGCTGAACAGGTCACGGACCTCGACGCCCTCAGTCACGTCGACGGCTTTGAAATCGATGTGCTCCCGCGTCGGGACCTCCCAGCCTGGGTGGTCCAGGTCCACGCAGACGACGTGGTACTCGCCGGCGAGGTGGTCACAGATCCAGCGCCCCGAACGCCCGAGCCCGCCAGTGACGACGACTGTGTCGCTCATGCATCCAGTTGTTGCCCTGAGAGTAAATGTGTGTGGACAGTTGCCCCGCTGACGGTCCTCTGGCCCCGACGTGTGGCACTTTCCCACGATAGCGAGGTTTTAGAGTGTCGACCGTCTATCACTGGGCATGGAGTGGCAAACAGACTGGGGGCTCCGAGGCCGAATGGCCCTGACGATGTTCCTGCTGTTCGCGCTGTACATCGTCTTCCTCGGAGTGCTCGTTGTGGCTTTCGAGAACCTCGCGCTTATCGTGGTCGTCATGGGACTGTTCCTCGGTGCGCAGTTCTTCTTCAGCGACAAGCTCGCCTTGTATTCGATGGGAGCCCGGACGGTCGAACCGGAAGAGTACCCCGAACTCCACCGGACTGTCGACCGCCTGGCTCAGCAGGCCGACCTCCCGAAGCCGAAGGTCGCCGTCGCCGACTCTCGGGTGCCCAACGCCTTCGCCACCGGCCGGTCGAAAGACAGTTCGGCCGTCTGCGTGACGACGGGCATCATGGACACGCTCGATCAGGACGAACTGGAGGGCGTGCTGGCCCACGAGCTGGCCCACATCAAGAACCGCGACGTGATGGTGATGACCATCGCGTCGTTCCTCTCGACGATTGCCTTCCTCATCGTCCGGTGGGGCTGGCTGTTCAGCGGCGGCCGCGAACGTGGCGGCCAGCAGGTACCGGTCATCGTCGCCATCCTCATCTCGCTGGTCGTCTGGGTCATCTCGTTCCTCCTGATCCGGACGCTCAGCCGCTACCGCGAGTACGCCGCCGACCGCGGCGGCGCGATGATTACCGGCAAGCCCGCCGCCCTCGCCAACGCGCTGATGAAGATCGACGGCCAAATGGACAAAGTTCCGAAGGAGGACATGCGCGACCAGGCGGAGATGAACGCCTTCTTCATCATCCCCATCGACGTCGGCTGGATCGGCCGCCTGGCCAGTACCCACCCGTCGACGGAGAAACGTATCGACCGCCTGCAGGACCTCGAACGCGAACTCGAAGGCCGCTAGAAATAGCTAGTTTTCTGACTGTCAGGTATGACGGAGTGTGCCGTCTCGCAGTAGCTACTGCATAGAGCCAGAAAGCCCCGAGACGCTGGGCTCCTGTAACTCTCACGGCTCGCTTCGCTCGCCGTTCGAGTAGTCGCGGCGCGGAGCGCCGCACACTCGCTGCGCGCTTCGCTCATTCCATTCGCTCCAGTGCTTACGTCGTCTCGTACGCCCAGCGTCTCGCCCCTTTCAGTCCCACCGTTTCGGCTGCTCAATCAGCTACAGGGCGGGGTTTTCTGGCTGTTCTACTACCTGTTCCTGAATCCGACTCCTCCCGCCAGAGACACAAACCACCTTGGTCCCCGGCCCGTAGAGGCTCGCATATGGGATTGCTCGACGGACTCAAGAGCGTCCTCGGGGTGAAAGCCGAGGCCGACGCGACACGCGACGCCGACCCCGACGACCTGTTCGGGATGAGTACCGCCTACGTCACGATGGAGGCCGACCTGGGGTACGAGCCGACCGGCGAGGCGGCACTGTGTTTCGCCGACGTCGACAGCACGGACTTCCAGGACGCCGTCGACGAGGTCGAATCTATTCTCGACGCCGGGATGGTCGAGACGGGCACGCGGGCGACCTTCGAGACCGACGACCACGGCTACCAGTGGGTCGTGTTGCACGACGACGACTTCGAGGACCTGCTCACGTCGATTCACTTCGCCGCGGACACGCTCGTCGAGCGGCGCTACGGGTCGCGCCTGCTCGCAGCGCTGTTCGCGTTCGAGCACGCGCGCGAGAACCAGACTGTCTACTGGGTGTACTCGTTCCGCCGGGGCGCGTACTACCCGTTCGCGCCGGACCCTCACGACAGCCACGAACGCAACACGTCCGCGGAGTTCAAACTGGACAGCAACCTCAGCGACGAAATTACCGTGGAAGGCGACAAGGAGTACTGGTATCCGCTGTGGCCCGACCGTCCCGGCTACCACCCCTGGGAGTAGGACGACGCGCTCTTTCCCCTTTCCCATCTAAAACTCCCGATTCCGTCCCGAACGACACCGCTGCCGTCCCACACTTTCACTTTCACTCTGGTGTTAACGAGGCTTTATACCCCCGGACGCACAAGGCACGTCCATGTCCGCAAGTGAGGACCTCGAAGAGCTGCCGGGTGTCGGTCCGGCGACAGCAGAGAAACTCGAAGACAACGGCTACGATTCATACCAGGGGATTGCGGTCGCCTCCCCCGGCGAACTGTCGAATACGGCCGACATCGGCGAATCGTCGGCGGCAGACATCATCCAGGCTGCCCGCGAAGCAGCTGATATCGGCGGTTTCGAAACCGGCTCAACAGTGCTCGAACGCCGCGAGCAGATCGGGAAGCTCTCCTGGGGCGTCGACGAGGTCGACGACCTGCTCGGCGGCGGCGTCGAGACCCAGTCCATCACCGAGGTGTACGGCGAGTTCGGGGCCGGCAAGTCCCAGGTAACCCACCAGCTCTCGGTCAACGTCCAGTTGCCGGCCGAACACGGCGGACTGGAAGGCAGCGCCATCTTCGTCGACTCCGAGGACACGTTCCGACCGGAGCGTATCGAACAGATGGTCAAGGGCCTCGCCGACGAGGTACTGGCAGACACGATGGTCCTCCACGGCATCGTCGAGGAGGGGGACGACGCAGACCCCACCGATGAGGACCTGCTCGATGACCTCGTCGCCTCCGTGCTGGAGAAGATCCACGTCGCGAAGGCGTTCAACTCCAACCACCAGATCCTCTTGGCCGAGAAGGCCCAGGAGATCGCCAGCGAGAGCCAGGACGACGAGTTCCCCGTCCGCCTGCTCGCCGTCGACTCGCTGACCGCCCACTTCCGCGCCGAGTACGTCGGGCGTGGCGAACTCGCCGACCGCCAGCAGAAGCTCAACAAGCACCTCCACGACCTGATGCGGGTCGGCGACCTCAACAACACCGCCGTCGTCGTCACGAACCAGGTCGCCTCCAACCCGGACTCCTTCTTCGGCGACCCGACCCAGCCCATCGGTGGCAACATCCTCGGCCACACCTCCACGTTCCGAATGTACCTCCGCAAGTCCAAGGGGAACAAGCGCATCGTCAAACTCGTCGACGCGCCGAACCTCCCAGACGGCGAGGGCGTCATGCGCGTCGAAGAAGACGGCCTGCTGAACGAGTAGCCCGAGTCCTAAGGACTACTACCGACGCGACGATTCCAGACTTTTTCTCCGGCGGTTTTCGAGACCCGCAACAGCGTCCGCCCGAACTGGCATGTGGACTGCTCCCGCGCCTCGAACCCCTTCATTTCATCTCGAACCGCCTTCCGTCCCGCGTCTTGCGGCCGTCAGACGCACCGTGGTGAATGTGAAACTTCGCCACCCCAACCGCAAGACGGCGGTACATCTCCTGTCGAAACAGAGGGGTAACAGCCGGGAACCGACAGACAGCTGTCTGGTCGTCGATGTTCTCCAGGGGTCAGTTGTCGACTGGAGATGTCAGAGTCCAACCGCCATGTTTGGACGGTACGAAAGTCGGTGGACAGCGAGAAAATCAGTCGCCCGCTGATCTGCCGTGGCCTGTGCGTCGGCGCTCCGACACCTCGCCGTCAGTCCCCGGCAGATTTCATCCCGGTCTCTTCGAGGTCCGCACCGCCGACCGACGAGCGCAGGGCGTCCATCCCGTCGTCGCGGTCGATACCGAAGTTGTCCCGGTACAGTTCCTGCACGCGGTCGTACTCCTCGTCGCTGAGCGGCGGCGTATCGGGCGCGCCGGCCCACTCGTCGATGTCGGCGTTCGTCCGGAACGTCGGGGTGACTGACGCCACCTCGTCGTTGTAGAGGAGCCACTGGATGGCCGCCTGGCCCATCGTCCGTGCTCCGTCACGTTCTAGGAACCGGATTTCCTCGACTTTCTCCCAGCCGGTTTCGTACCACTCGCTCGGCCGGTGGGAACGGTGGTCGCCCTTGCCGAGTTCCGTCTCGGGGGTCACCTGCTCGTTCAGCAGGCCCGAGGAGTGCGGGACACGAGCGAGTACCGACGTATCGGCGTCCTGCTCGCGGATGGTGTCGATGAAATGCTGGCCGGGAGTCTGCTCGAAGAGATTGAAGACGGTCTGGAGCGCATCGAACTCGTTTGCGACCGCGGCGTCGCCCTCGGCGAGCCAGCCAATAGAGGGGCCGAGCGCCCAGCCGATGGCCTCGACTTTCCCTTCCTCGCGGAGTTCGTCCAGCGCCTCCAGCACGTCCTCGTCGACCTCGTCGACGTTGGCGTTGTGGAGCATCAGAAGTTCGACGTGGTCCATGCCGAGGCGGTCGAGAGAGCGGTCGACGGCGGTGTGAACCCACTCGGGCGTGACCTTCTTCGGGAGTTCGCCGTGGCCGGCCTGGGGGTTGTTGTAGAAGTCGTAGCCGATCTTCGTCGAGACGGTGACCTCGTCGCGGTGTTCCGCCAGCGCCTCGCCGATGATCTCCTCGCTGTCGCCGTGGCCGTACACGTCGCCGGTGTCGAAAAACGTCACGTCCTCCGCGAGTGCGTGCTGGACCATGTCGATAGCATCGTCGCGGGTGCGGTCGCCCCACCAGTCCGTGCCGACGACCCAGGCACCGAATCCGACTTCCGAGACCTCGACGCCGGAGTTTCCGAGTGTCGCGTATTCCATACCCGTTGTAGCGGCGCTGTCCACTTAGCCGTCTTGGTTTGCGGTGTCGGACCGCGTCCGAATCCGGAGCTCGGGGGTGGCGATAGCATCGAGCAGTTCGACCGTGCCGTACTCGCGGTGGACCCACCAGTATAGCGCGGCTCCGCCGACGCCAAGCAGCGGGAGCGCGATGAGGCCGCCTTCGGGGCCAAAGTTGCCGCCGGTCACCAGCGTCGGGCCGGTCGCATCGGTTGAGAGCAGGGAGACACCCATGCGG
The DNA here is from genome assembly GCF_000827835.1 of Haloarcula sp. CBA1115. NCBI lineage: Archaea > Methanobacteriati > Methanobacteriota > Halobacteria > Halobacteriales > Haloarculaceae > Haloarcula > Haloarcula sp. CBA1115. The sequence continues at coordinate 1,769,866 of NZ_CP010529.1, forward strand.
AGGCCGCTCACGGGGAAGCCAAGCAGTGCCAGCGTGTAGTTCCAGGCGACGTGGAAGCCGCTGGCGACCCCGAGTCGCCCGGTCAGGACGTAACACGCACCGAGCAGGAGGCCGTAGAGGGTGATGTTGGTCACGCTGAGCAGCGACGCGCTGGGGTTCGTCCAGTGGAGAACGCCGAATAGCGCGCCGGTCAGCGCCGTCGCGGCGATGACCGCGCGGCGCTTCCCGACCCAGCCAGCGAGCCCCTCGGCCGCATTCGTCAACAGGTAGCCACGGACGAGCACTTCCTCTGCAGTCGCCTGGACGATGAAGAACGCTCCCAAGAGGAGGACAGCGACCGGCGGTCCGAACGCGGTCAGTGGGAGCGGCCCGCTGTCGACGGTAGCGAAGATGACGCTGACTTCCACGAACCCTGCGCCTAGCTCGACAAGCAGGACGAGCGTGGGAAGCCCCGCCCCGAGCGCGAGGCCGAACGCAGCGTCGCGCCACCACTGTCGGTCGAACCCTAACCCGTAGTCAGAGAGCGTCCGTCGGTCCAGCAGATAGCCGAGTACGACAGCGACGGTGGTTCCGGCCGCAAAGAGCGCAATCTGGCGCGCAACTGCGACCGCTGGCGTCACGCCCACCACGGACGACACCACTGCGACCACTCCTGAGAGCAGAACGAGGCCGAATCCGGCGAGAAACACCCACAGCGTGACCCGCCACGGCGCTCGCAGCCGGCGCTCAGAGGGATTGACGATGTAGCGCCGTATCTCCATGATGAAATCCGACCTGACCATGTCGTCGTCTGGAACGGCGGCGTCTTAACTGTGGCTTGCTCGCCGAATTCCGTGGTATACGGTGTCGTGACACGGGTGTTACTGGGTAGGTTTCAGGTAACGGAAACCCCTATCTGCCCGCGAAGCCACGTACTCGACATGACGAAGCGTCACGTGTCGCTGCCACCGCTCGCTGAAGAGGGGCTCAGGGCGTTCATCGACGAGGTCGACGAGCGCCTTTCCGGTGACGAGGACACCTGCGATGTTGTCACTGACGTGTTGGTCGACCTCCACGGCGACCGGGACGCCTACGAGCGCTGGCAGGACGGCGCGGATATCTCCCCGGCCGAGCGGGTCCGGCTTCAGGGCTATGACCCCTGTAACACGACCCTCGAAAGCGAGTACTACGCCGAGAAAGACGAGGAGCGGTTCAAACGCTCGAAGCACCTCCAGTGGCTCTGGCGGCAGTTCGACGCGACGCCGATGGCGGACAACGTCGAGTTCGCGCTCCGGTTCCGGCGGATGCTCGCCGACCACCTCTTTGACTCCTGTGGCGAGGGCTGTCGCTTCTTCAAGGGTATCTCCTTTACCTACGGCCACAACATCGAGGTTGGTGACAACGTCGTGGTCCACGACGACGTCCACCTGGACGACCGCGGGAGACTCACTATCGGCGACCGCGTCTCTATCTCCGATGACACCCACGTCTACAGCCACGACCACGACGCCGTCGACCAGACCCACGTCGACAACTACCACACCATCATCGAAGACGACGTGCGCCTGACCTACGACTCGATGGTTCGGGCCGGCGTCAAGGTCGGGGAAAACGCCATCCTCGCGGCGAAGTCCATCGCCGGGAAAGACATCCCCGCCCATCACGTTGCTGCCGGCACGCCGGCGAAATCCCTGACTGTCAAGGACGGCTGGGAGTCCGTCGCGGAGCCAATCGAGGGGGCGAACGTCGACCGCCGTGCCGAGCGGCAACTGTCCGTTGACCTGCCCGACAATCTAGAACAGTTCGACGAGTTCCAGCGGGACCTCTCGCCGCCGGACCGCCAGTAGCCGGTGCGGCCACGCCGGCAGTCCTTTTGCCGCACCGACCGAACCTCTGGTATGCGAAGCGTCGCCATCAACATCGGGGCCAACACGAACGAGCCCGGCTTTCGCGGGCCACTGTTCTCCGACGGCTCCTTCGAATACATCCCCATTCCCGAGTCGAAACCGACCAGCGAGCCCGTGCCGACCTACGACGACCTCGACCTCCAGACCGACGTTTCTGCGGTGGCCGACCGCCCGGTTCACTTCGACCCGGAGTTCCCGGAGGCCGGCGGCGAACGCTACACGTACGGTGACGAACACGGCGTGAAGGCGGGGCCGCTCTCGGAACTGTCGACCGGTGACTACCTGTTTTTCTATGCGACGCTGTCGCTGGCCGACGAGCGCCCGGGCTGGGCGTCGCCGGAATGGGGTGCCCACGTCATCGGTCACTTCCGGCTCGCCCGTGACGCGGTGTCCGGCGAGGCGTACCGCACCCTCCCGTCCGAGGAACAGGCCCAGTTTGCCTCGAACGCCCACGTGAAACGCGACCCCTTCGACGCTCGCGTTCTCATTCGCGGCAACGCCGACGAGTCACGACTGTACGACACGGTCGTCCCGCTGTCGGCACCGAGCGGCGGCACCGACGCGAACGAACTGGTCACCGAACTGTCGTCTGACTCGGGGAAGGGGCCGTGGTGGCGGCGGCCGATGCGGTTCGACGAGGCTGGCACGGAGCGACTGCTCGAACTGGCCGATAGCAACCCCAGCGCTATCGAACGCTGACGCAGCCGAATGAGTTATCACCGGTGAAAATAGAAGGTGAAAGCATATGTCCAGACGGACTCAGGTAGCTGATATGCGTCTCTCTAGTGGGGTCCCCGGCTTCGACGAACTCATTGAGGGGGGGCTACTCCCGAATCGTCTTTATGTGGTCAGCGGCCCGCCGGGCAGCGGGAAGACTACTTTCTGCTCACAGTTCATTACACAGGGCGTCAAGGAGGGCGAGACGTGCCTGTACGTGACGATGCACGAGACCAAGACGGAGTTGATGCAGGACATGGCCGGCTACGATTTCGGGTTCGACCGAGCCATGCAGTCAGATGCCATCCAGTTCCTCAACCTCGTTACCGAGAGCGGGAAGCGAACAATCACCCAGTTCGGTAGCGAGGGTGGCCTGACGAACCGACTCGTCGCCTACATTAGACAGAACGACATCCAGCGGGTCGTCATCGACTCGACGATGCTGTTGCAGCACTTCATGAACGACGTCGAAGACGAGATTACGGGCTTTCTCTCCGCGCTGAAACAGACGGACGCGACGACGTTGCTCATCTCCGAGATGACTGACCCGTCCTCCTACAGCGACGAACACTACCTCGCCCACGGCGTGGTTTTCTTCCACAACTTCCTCGAGAACGGGAGCATGACCCGCGGCGTTCAGGTTATCAAGATGCGTGGCACCGCCATCGACTGCGATATCCGCGAAATCACCTTTTCTGACGCCGGACTGCAGGTCCATGCTGATCGGAAAGTGGAGACATGAGCCGCTACGAGCGTGAGTTCGGCACCGACTGGGAAACTCTCGACAAAGACGAGGCCACCGACCGGGCCTACGCCATCGGTGTCGCCGAGCGCCTCGGGGAGTACAACCGCGAGGAACTGGAAGCCATCTACGCCGAGATGAACTCGGCGTACCACAAGAGCATGGTCGAACTCGCGTACGACGAAGGACGCAACGAAGCGAAGGAAGCGGCAGAGACGACCAGTGCCGACCGGGACGCCCTCTGGGCTGACCTGATTAACGGCGAGAAGACGTACATCGACGAAGACGACGTGCCGACCGGCGGCCGCGACGGCCTGCCGTCGGCTCTTGACTCCTCGGAACTGCTGGATAGGCAATCAATCGACAGCACTGACGCCGTCGATAAGCCGGACTTTCTCGACCGGTAGAGTCCACACGTGCGTACTTACTGACTCTCGATAGCGCTGCTGCTCGCCTGTGTAAAACGATGGAGACGGGAAACCCGTCTAGAGCTGGGACCGCAGGCCGTTCTGGGCCGTTAGAAAGAGACTTGGTCCGGCCCGTCTTCGCCCATGCAGATCGGGTCGCGGTCGGAGTAGCCCTTCCGGCCGATGGCCTTGCTCGACACGCCCGAGAACGCCGCGAATTCAGCGTCTTCCGCGCTCTCGAAGGTTTCCGGGGCCGACCGGCTGAGCGCGTCGCCCAGGCGTTCGGTGCCGTTTGGCAGTTCGAGTTCCATGTCACCGTCGGCCTCGATGATTTCTTCGGCGGAAACCGGGTAGTCGTACGATTGGAAGGCGTCCGTTGCGTTGCTTAGCATTCGCATGTCTACCGAAAGTTCATGGTTCCTAATAAACCTTCACTATAGATAATCATAATATCCCTTAATGCGTATAAGGAACCCGCGTTTCGTGTACCCATGGCACACGATTTGACCAGAAGCGGCTTGCTGCTGGGGAATGTGGGAGAAGTATGGTTGTCGCTGACTTGCACGTACACACGACCCGCTCCGACGGGACGCTCTCCGTCGACGAGGTCCCGGCCGCTGCGAGACGAGCGGGTGTTGAGGTCGTCGCCGTCACGGACCACGACCGACTCCAGCCTGCACTCGACGGGCCCGTCACCGAACGGGACGGTGTGACGCTGCTCCACGGTATCGAACTCCGCGTCGAAACCGGGACCCAGCGACTGGACCTGCTGGGCTACGGCGTCGACCCGACCGACGAACTCCGGGCCGAGTGTGAGCGCATCCAGCGGAACCGCCGCGAGCGCGGCGCGCGCATCATCGAGTGTGTCGAGGACCGGTTGGGCGTCTCGCTCCCCGTCGAACCGCGTGACGGCCTGGGTCGCCCCCACATCGCCCACGGGATCGCCGAGGTGTCGGATCACACCTTCCAGTCCGCATTCGACGAGCTAATTGGCGACGACTGTCCCTGTTACGTCGCCCGGGAGGTCCCGTCCTTCGAGCGCGGCTGTGCAGTCCTCTCGGACGCGTGCGGGCTGGTCGGCCTCGCCCATCCGTTTCGATACCCCGATACGGCGGCCGCGCTGTCCAAGTGTGCGTCGCTCGATGCCGTCGAACGGTGGTACCCCTATGGCCGTACGGTCGACGACAGCCTCGTCGACGACGCTATCGAGCGATACGACCTCGTGCCGACGGGCGGCAGCGACGCTCACGGCGAGACGCTGGGTGACACCGGTCTGGACGCCGCCGCCTGGGGCAAGGTAGAAACAGCGCTCAGCGTCTGACAACCGGCAGACGGAACCCGAGGGTTCAATGTCGTCCGGGGCTACTATTCAGGTATGCAGTGTCACTACTGCGACCGTGAAGCCGACATCGCCGTCGAGAGCGACGGCATCAAGGTCGGTGTCTGCAAGACGCATTTCCGTGAACAGATGGCGGAACTGGAAGACGCCGACTGGCTCGAAGACCTCGACGAAGAACTCGACATCGACCGACGCGAGTGACCGACGCTCCGTTTTGCTGCTTCTGCCGTGGCGTGCCCCAGTGGCACCGATGTGACTCACCCTGACTAACGGTTAAGGACTGTCCGCTGTACATGGCAACTATGGAGAAAGTCAGTCTCGACGCCGTCGAGTCGCGAATGGGGCCGGCGTCAGTCAAGCGGGCGCTCGCCGGGCCGCTCGGCACCGACGCCATCGCGCTGAACTACTACGAACTGGCACCGGGCGAGTCCTTCGGCTTCGGCTACCACCGACACCCGGACCAGGAGGAGGTGTTTGTCGTTCAATCGGGCACAGCGACGTTCGAAACGGAGGACGGCGACGTGCGCGTCGGAGCCGGCGAGGCCATCCGCTTTGCCCCCGGTGAGTGGCAACGCGGCCACAACGAGGGCGACGAGCGCGTCGTTGCGCTTGCGCTCGGCGCGCCACAGGAGATGGGCGACACGGACATGCTTCGGCACTGCGAGGAGTGTGGCGGTCGCACGCACAACTACGTCGAGATGACGGACGACCGGGACGCGCTGGTGACACGCTGTGAGGAATGTGACGCCGAGACCGGCCGGTTCACCTGACCGTCAGAAGGTACTTCGACGGCTTAGTCATCGGAAGCAGCGGCGGTGCCGGTCGCGTCACCAGTCTGACGCGCGGCGAACTCGGTGAAGTTGTCGAACAGTCGCTTGGCCTCGCAGGCGGCGCGGTAGTTCTCCTCCGTGACGCCGTCCAGCACCGCCTTGATGCGCTCGTCGGAGAGTTGCTCGTCCTTGCCTTTCGTCACCGTCTCGGCCGTCCTGGGGTCGTACTCGGGGTGGAACTGCACCGAGAAGACGTTCCCCTTCCGGAACCCGTGGACGCCGTAGTCGTTCTCGGCGAACGTGGTCGAACCCGGCGGCACCTCGGCGACACGGTCCGAATGCGTCGTGAAGACGGTAAACGACTCGTCGACGCCGGTGAGCAGTTCGTTCTCGCCGTCGTGTTCGACGGTTCGGTAGCCGATCTCGTACTCGTCCATCGCCTCGACGGTCCCGCCGAGCGCGTGCGCCAGCAGTTGGTGGCCGAAACAGACGCCCAGGAACGCGATGTCGCGGTCGACCGCGTCGGTCACCCAGGATTCGAGGTCCCGTATCCAGGGCTCGTCCCAGTAGACGGACGCGCGGCTGCCCGTGACCAGACAGCCGTCGAACGCGAAGGTGTCGGGCAGTTCGCGTTCGGTCACGTCGTATTCCACGAGGTCGGCGTCGAGTTCCCGCCGGAAGTTCCGGCGGTTGTCATCGCCGTCGTGGGCCGCGTTCAGTAGGGCGATCCGTGGCCTCATTACCAGTATGCAGCGGCTCAAACGGTAAAAACGTACGTACTGACGGTAGTGATTGCCGCTCACAGTGACGGGACACCGGCGTCAAATCGACCACGGATACAGCGGCTATCGGAGATAACTGGCCATTCGGAACTGTCTCGCTACGGGGCGTCGACGACTGCGATACGTGCGTTTACGTCTGGTCCGCTTCCGGGTTGTTCGTCCGCCGATAGGAGCCCACCATCTTCCACAGCGTGTCGTTGAAGTCGTCGTTGTTGGCTTCGCTCTCGATCTGCCGGTACAGGTTTTCCGAGACTTCGATACGGGGCATCAAGTGCGTATAGAGAGCGGGAGTAAATAAATCTCCGCTGACACGGAATCGAGTAAAAGCTTCAACGACCTCCTCTAGGGGCCATATAACCATCTGGCACCGAAAGAGACGAACCAGGCCATCCAGACGCAGAATATGACCAGCCACGTCCCGTACTGGACTGTCGGGTTCGGAACCAGGACGTACGCCAGGACAAGCAAAGCGGCAATGCTCGCCGCGGCCGTGGCGTCCCAGCGGTCCAGTGCGGGCGGATCGACCATCTGGGACTACTGTGAAATGCCGTAAGTATCGTTGTCCCAGTCGTTGACGCCGGTGTCGTAGACCGCCTGCTCGCGTTCGATGGCATCGATTCGCTCGCGGTCGGCGGCGTCGAGTTCCCAGTCGAACAACGCGAGGTTCTGGCGGACGTGCTCGGGAGAGGAAGACTTCGGTAGCACCACCACGTCGTTCTCGACCGCCCACTTCAGGATAATCTGGGCCGGCGACTTGTCGTATTCCCCGGCTAACTCCTGAATCACGTCGTCGGCGAACACCTCGGTCCGACCCAGCGGCGCGGCCGCCTCGACGACGGTGTCAGTGTCGCGGCAGAACTCGACGACTTGGTCCTGGGTGTTCCAGGGGTGGTACTCGATCTGGTTGACGGCGATGGGCACGTCGGCGACGTGCTGAGCGGCCCCGAGCTGGTACGCGCTGAAGTTCGAGACGCCGACGTTGCGGATCTTCCCCTGGTCGTGGAGCGTCGCCATCGCGTTCATCGTCTCCCGGATGGAAGTCGCGGGGTTTGGCCAGTGGACGAGATACAGGTCGAGATAGTCAGTCCCGAGGCGGTCGAGCGACGCCTCGCAGGCCTCGATGACGGACTCGTAATCGAGGTGCTTGGGCAGCACCTTCGACGTGAGGAACACGTCCTCGCGGTCGTAGTCGGCCAGGGCCTCGCCGATTTCGGCCTCGTTCCGGTAGCCTTCGGCGGTGTCGACGTGAGCGTAGCCCGCATCGAGCCCCGCTCGAACGGACTCCTGTACGGTGTCGCCGTCGATGTCCCACGTCCCGACGCCGACCATCGGCAGTTCGTCGCCACTCGGAAGCGTCACTGTTGGGGGTGTCACAGTACGTGCCTCATCCGCCGCAGTCAAAACCGTTTCGCGCTCATCGTGTCGTGGCACACGCCCGATTTACGTTTCACTCGGGACTGGCGATGTCGACCGGCTGGCCGGTGTCCGCGCTCCGGGCCAGCGCGTCCATGGCGCGCATGTTCCCCAGCGTCTCGGCCCGGTCGATGGGCGGCGCTTCGCCGTTCTCGACGGCGTCCGCGAACGCCTCGACCTGCAACTGATAGTGGTCCACCGGGTCGAACGTCTCTGTGACCTCGCGGCCGTCGACGCTGTACGTCAGCGAGACTGACTCGTCGTGTTCCGGGCCGAAGCAGTTCGGCGCTTCGAGCCAGCCGTCGTCGGTCTCGACCCGGTAGTACTCCCGTCTCGGTCCGTCGAACCCGCAGGAAACCGAGGCGACCCCCCCGTCGTCGTACGAGAGGACGCCGCTGAAGTTCGTGTCCACGCCGCTGTCCCGGGAATCACGGGCATGGGCAAACGCCCGGTCCGGCTCGCCGAGGAAGCCCCGGGCCGCGCTGACGGCGTAACAGCCCACGTCCATCAGGCTCCCGCCGGCCAGTTCCGGGTCCAGCCGGATGTTACTGGCGTCGCCGAGCGAGAACTTGAACGACGCGTCGACGGTGTGTACCTCGCCAAGTTCGTTTTTGACGATTTCCCTTGCCCGCCGGGTCCGCGGGTGGAACTGATACATGAACGCCTCCATCAGCGTGACGCCCTGTTCGGCACAGTAGTCGAAGAGGTCCACTGCCCCGGCAGTGTCGACGGTCAGTGGCTTCTCACAGAGCACGTCGAGCCCGTGGTCGGCGGCCCGCTGGCTCCACTTGGCGTGGAGCGCGTTCGGAAGCGGGTTGTACACCGCGTCGATATCCGCCTCGGCGAACATCGTCTCGTAGTCGCCGAAGGCACTGTCTATATCGAGGGCCTCGGCGACCTCGCTGGCACGGTCCCGGGTTCTGGAGCTGATCGCCGCGACCGTGTGGTCCGACTTCTGGATGCCCGGAATCACGTCCTTGCGTGCGATTTTCGCCGTCGAAATAATGCCAAAGCGCATACCGATACCCGACTCTCCGTTGATAAACAATTACCGACCTTTCGCTTCTGACTCGACGCTGACTTCCTGTTCGGATACGGCGGCCAGTCCGTCCGCTGGCGGCTCGCGTCTGTCGGGCACGAGTTCGGCGGCCACCTCGCGTGCGCGCTCGAAGTGGACCGCCGCACCGTCACACGCGGCCCCGGCACTCTCTCGCTTTGACTCGTCGCTGCCCTCACGCAGCGCCTCTTGCCCCGCTTCACGGTGTGCATCGACCAGTTCGACGGCGATGTCCGCGAGCGCCTGTCGGAGCGACGCCCGGTCGCCGTCGAAGCGGCGGTCACGACCCCAGTCCAGTTCGTACGCCGTCCGGTATCGGTCGAGGGCGGCTTCCCAATGTGTGGCCCGCGCTGCCGGGTCCGTCGCGGCTCTGGCCGCGCCCGCAGCCGCCTGTGCCGCGTCGACCGGGGCCGACAGGAGTTCGGCGTATTCCGCCTCGACTGCGTCCCGTGCGTCCGTGATGGCTTCTGCCGACGGCTCCGGTGCCGTTACCGCCAGTGCTCGTTCGTACTCGACGCTGGCCTGTGCGTACGCATCCGCGGCCCGCTCGTACGCCCGGTCCTCCCACGCGTGCCGGGCCGCGTCGCGGTGCTCCTCGGCCGCCCTGACGTGCCGTCGGCGCTGGCTGGTGTCGATCTGTGCTTGCGTTGACTGGAGGCGTGCATCGATGGTCGCTGTCGCCCCCTCCCCCAGCGATTCGACCCGTTCCCGTCCGCTATCGAGTGCCTCCTGTGCGGCCGTGATGTGCGTGGCTGCTGCGTCGGGATTCGCCGCCTCCAGTGCCGCCGTTGCAGCCTCGACCTGGGATTCAGCCCGGTCAAGCTCGGTCAGCGTGTGCGTCCAGACCTGTGTGGTTTCGTCGACGAACGTCCGTACTGGCGCTAGATCGCCCTTGCATTCGAACGCCCAGCGGTCTTCGTCGACGGTGACGATTTCGAGTGTCGACGTACGGAGCCCCGACTGACAGTGTACGGCCACAATGTCTTCGTAAGGGAGCGAAATGGTCCGGTCGCCGTTGTCGTCGCCGACGACGAACACGACCCGGATGTTCGTTGCAAGCAGATACGCGCGGTAGTCGCCGGCCGGCGTGAGCGACTTGTCGTTTCCCCGGCCAGCGACGACGCCGGACCGGTCGTTGTACGCGAGATATCGTGGCGTCTCTGCCGCCCGTAGATACTGCCCCAGCGGCTGCTCGAGCCGGCGTGTGCGTCCGAACAGCCCGTCGGTGTTCGCTCGCTCGAATATCGCCGGTCGACCCGAGGAGCGTACGTCGATAACGGTTTCCACAGTCTACCCCCGTTCGTCAGTATATTCAAATATATATTCGGAGAAATAAATACTTTGGCCGACAGCAGCGCTCAATCCGGTTGATTCGACCCCGGCCTTGTAAACGGTCAGTACGGCTGGCTTCGATCCGTCGGCTGACGCTGCGGGCTCCCGCTCGTCAGGTCGGCGACGCACTGCCGGCAGAACTGGTAGTCCTGCTCGTTCCTCGCCCCGCAGTGGGGACAGTCGATGGATTCAGTGCTGTCGTCGGTGGCGCTGCCACGGCGCCCTTCGGTATCGCCCTGCCCGGTCGCACCGGCGGGGTCACCCCGGTGCCGGTACGCATACAGCATGGTCAGGACATGGAGCCCCACGAGAAGCGCGATAGCGCCGTAGAGCCACTCGCTCACCATCATATGTAATGATACGTGAACGTACTACTTGAGGGTTGTGCTGGGTTACCAATGGTCGGTGGTTTCGGTTACGCTGGCGGGCACTCGATAGGGATCCTGTAGGCCAGCGTTCAAATAGGACCACGGAGCCACGGAACCCCATGCCCGCTTACACGCTCGGTGGTCCCTGATGGGTCGTCGAACGCTCGTCGCTGTCACCCGTCCCGACGGCCGCTACGACTGCCGCATCGCACACTGGGGCGTCGACGCCGACCCCATCACGCAGTCCCGGCCGCTGGGGAACGACTGGACGGCGTCGGCCGTCCTCGCTGCCATCGATGCTACCTACGACCAGTTGGTCGTGCTCGACGGGCCGGTCCGGACCTACGCCGTCTGCTGGCTCGACCCGACGCTGTCGGATCTCGACGATATCGTCCTGGCCCGCACTGACGACCCGGATGCGCTCCGGACGTGGTGGGTCGACCGCAAGGACGAGGCCTGTCGCGCCCTCGACAGCGAAGGCTGCGACCCGGCAACTGTTCGGCGCGCCCTACTCGCGTCGCTCCGAAACCACGCTTCGTCCGTCCACTGCCCCGACGACGCGTCCTTTTTACGCGGGGACCGCTAACCGCCACCCGTGACCGCCGTCGAGACGCTGACCTACCCCGACCCCGCTGACGCGCTGGACCTCGCGTCGCGCAACGCCGACCGCGGCGCGCTGGTGACGCTCGTCGGCACCTGTACGGTCGAGTACGAGGGCCGAGCGGCCAGTTCGCTGGGGCTCGGCGACCGCCATGTGATGCTCAAGCCCGACGGGGCCGCGCTGGTCCACACCGACGAGGGCCAACAGCCGGTGAACTGGCAGCCGCCGGGCTGTGAGCACAGCATCAGCGTCGACGACGGCTCGCTGGTCGTCCGCTCCACGCGGTCGACCCCCGAGGAGTCGCTCGAAGTGGCCTTTGAAACGGTCGCCCACGCCGCCGCCTTCGACGTGACCGACTCCAAGGACCTCGCACTCACCGGCACGGAGGCCGATCTGAAAGACCGCATCCTCGACGAGCCGGCGCTGGTGGAGTCGGGCTTTACGCCGCTTGCGACCGAACGCGAGACCCCCGCCGGCGCGGTCGACATCTACGGCGAGGACGCCGACGGCCGGACGACGATACTCGAACTCAAGCGCCGGCGCGTGGGTCCCGACGCCGTCGGCCAACTGGGTCGGTACGTCGATGCCCTGGAGCGCGACCTGCACGCCGACACCGAGGTCCGAGGTATCCTCGTCGCTCCGTCGGTGACCGACCGAGCGCGTCAGTTACTCGCCGAGAAAGGGCTGGAGTTCGTCTCGCTCGAGCCGCCATAACCGCTATTTTCTCCTCTTCTCTGGGAGCTGTCAGTCTCGCGCCCGTACTGACTGCCGCTGTCGTCACACGGTTGGATGACGCAGTTATCCGTCTACAGTAACCGTTCCATCGGTGTCAACGACCACGCGGTAGCCGCTGTAGTCGAACGCCACATGACCGTCGGTGTTCGAATCAGCGATGCACGTCGTCAGTGCATCCGGATTGATACTATCGGCCAGTGGGGGGAGCGTCTCGACCGGCCGTCTCTCCGCGGTCGCGACAGCGCGAACGACTGCCGTGACGATGGACTGGTCGGCGCCGTGGACTTCTATAACGGTTGGTGATATTCCGGACACGGTTCTCTGACCTCATGTTGTATTTGTCTTGTAGATGTAAAGTTCAGTGTGGCTAGCATAGTAAACGCCGAAACACGATATATGCCAACACTCTTCACAGTATGCCAATTACATTTACCTATGTCCCAACAGTCTGGTAACGGCCGGGCGGTCACCCGCGTGGAGTTTGCCCTCTCTGATGGGTCGTATCCCTTCGTCTCGGTGTCTGCAGCCGAATCGTGTTCCGTGATTCTCGAAAAATGTCTCCCCCAGACAGACGACACGTACGCCGAGTTTTTTTCGGTCGAGGGTGCTCGCCCCGGCCGGCTTGTCGAACGCATTGAGGACGAAAACGGCGGTACGGCGCGGGTGATTGAGTGCACCAGCGACGGTGGGCTCGTCGAAATCAACGTGCGGGACAACTGTCCCGTTGTCTCGCTTGCGGACGCCGGGGCAGTACCACAGACCGCCCGGAGCGTCGATGGACAGGGGACTATCGTAGCCGATGTCCCGAGCCAAACCGATACGGCCGCGGTTATCGATTCGTTCCTGACGGCCCACTCGGATGCCGAACTCGCGGCGAAGAAACAGCGCGAGTCCATCGTGCCGCTGTTCGGGTTCCAGAACTACGCGTCCCACACCGAGCCACTGACCGACCGACAGCAGGAGGTTCTCGCGACGGCCCACGAAGCGGGGTACTACAACTGGCCCCGCGGGGCGACGGCCGCGGACTTAGCTGAACTCCTCGACATCTCGGAGCCAACGCTGCACAAGCACTTGCGGGCCGCCGAACAGAAACTCGTCGCGACGATGTTCGCCTGCCCGCACGACGAACGGGCCACTGCCAGCGATAGCTGATCGCGGCTGTTATTCAAGTCGGTCCTGCAGGTCCGCGAGCGCGTTCATCGCCTCGATGGGCGTCATCGTCGCCACATCCAGCGACGCCAGTTGCGCTGCCACGCCCGCCGGCAGTTCGGCCTCGGGAGTCGACCCGTTCGTCCGAAGCGCCTCCTGTGTGTGGCCGTCCGCTCCACCCTCGCTGGCCGGGGCCACCGCTGTTCCGTTTTCCGTCGGTCCTATCTCCGCGGCGGCGGAATCCGTGTCGGAGTCAGCCGTCTCGGCATCTGTCAGGAGGTCCCGCGACCGTTCGACGACGGATTCGGGGACGCCGGCCATGCTCGCCACTTCGACGCCGTAGGAGGCCGCCGCGGGACCGGGTGCGAGTTCGTGGTCGAAGCGCACGTCGTCGTCCTTGCGGCTGGTCTCGAAGTGGCGGTTGGTCGCGCCGGGCAGCGCCGCGGCGACGGCCGTCAGGTCGTGGTGGTGGGTCGCGAACAGCGTGTACGCGCCCACCTCGTCGTGGAGATGCTCGGTGACGGCGCGGGCGATAGCCAGCCCGTCGGCCGTCGACGTGCCGCGGCCGACCTCGTCCAGCAGGACTAGCGAGTCTTCGGTCGCTGCGTCCAGAATCGTCGCCAGTTCGGTCATCTCGATCATGAACGTCGAGCGGCCGCCGGCGATGTCGTCGCTGGCCCCGACGCGGGTGAACACTCGGTCGAGAATCGGGAGGTCGGCCGCCTTCGCGGGGACGAAGCTCCCCGCCTGTGCGAGCAGGCAGATCAGCGCGACCTGGCGCATGTACGTCGATTTCCCGCTCATGTTCGGTCCCGTGACGACGGCGAGGAAGGGCTGTATATCGTCCGCGGTGACACCGTCGTCGCTTCCGTCTCTGCTCGCTCGGACTGGCCCGCTCCCGAGATGCGTGTCGTTGGGGACGAAGGCGTCCTCGGTCCGCTCGACGACCGGATGGCGGCCGGCGGTGATGTCGATGCCGTCGCCGCCGACGGTCGGCCGGCAGTAGTCGTACTGCGCCGCAACCTCGGCGAAGGAGACCAGCACGTCCAGGCGGGCGAGACGGTCGGCAAGCGCCTGCACGCGCTCGGCCTCGTCGGCCACCTCGTCCCGGACCGCACAGAACAGGTCGTACTCCAGGTCGTCGGCCGCGCTCTCGGCGCGCAGAATCTCGTCCTCGCGCTCTTTGAGCGCTGGCGTGTAGTAGCGCTCGCTGTTTTTCAGCGTCTGGCGTCGCTGGTAGTCCTCGGGGACAGCATCGAGGTTGGCGTTTGTCACCTCGATGTAGTAGCCGTGGACGGAGGTATGCCCGACCTTCAGCGAGTCAATGCCGGTGCGCTCGCGCTCGCTCGCTTCCAGTTCGTCGATCCATTCCTTGCCGGACTGCTCGGTCGAACGCAGTCGGTCCAGTTCCTCGTCGTAGCCTTCGCGAATGACGCCGCCCTCGGTCACCTGCTGTGGCGGGTCCGGGCGGATCGCCGCTTCGATTTCCTCGCGGGTCTCGGTCAGCGGGTCCAGCGTGGCGTGCAGGTCCGCGAGCAGGCGGGCGTCGGCGTCGGCCAGATGGTCCCGGATGTCCGGCACGACCGACAGTGTGGCGGCCAGCGACCGGAGGTCACGGGCGTTCGCCCGGCCGCGAGAGACACGCGAGATGAGCCGTTCGAGGTCGTACACCTCCGCGAGCAGGTCCGAGAGCCCTTCGCGGGTCGCCGGGTCGCGCTGGAGTTCCGCGACCGCGCCGTGGCGGGCCTCGATGCGGTCCGCATCGAGCAGCGGCCGGCGGAGCCAGTCGGTCAGTTTCCGCCGCCCTAGCGCACAGGCGGTCTCGTCGACCGTGTCCACGAGCGTTCGGTTCTCGTGGCCCCGGACCGAGCGCCGTTCGAACAGTTCGAGGCTCTCGACGGCGACGGCGTCGAGCAGCATGTACTCCCGCGGGTCGTACCGCGTGAGATGGTTGAGGTAGTCGAGCGTGCCGGCGGGGTCCACGTCCGCGTCGACCGGTTCGCCGTCGGGGCCGACCGCGCCGCTGCTGCCGCGGGTGTACTCAGCGTAGGCCAGCAGGCCGCCACAGGCCCGGATTTCCGCGTCGCCGGCGAGCAGGCGCTCCGGCGGGCCGAAGTACTGCCCCACGCGGTCCTCGGCGCGCTCCCGGTCGAAGGCGGCCGCGTCGTAGCGCGTCACCAGACAGGCCGGACCGAACACGGCGTCCCGATCCACGTCGACCTCCGGCCCGACGATGGCTTCCGCCGGGCCGAACCGGCTGAGTTCGTCGGCGACGGCGCT
Source organism: Haloarcula sp. CBA1115 (assembly GCF_000827835.1). Lineage (NCBI taxonomy): Archaea > Methanobacteriati > Methanobacteriota > Halobacteria > Halobacteriales > Haloarculaceae > Haloarcula > Haloarcula sp. CBA1115. The sequence continues at coordinate 1,785,444 of NZ_CP010529.1, forward strand.
TTCCGAGCCGACACTGGTCGCGTAGCAGTCGCCGGTCGAGATATCCAGTAGCGCCAGCCCGTATCGCTCGCCAGCGGTCAGGGCGGCGACGTAGTTGTTGTCCGCCCCGCCCAGCAGTTCGCTCTCCGTGAGTGTGCCGGGGGTGACGATTCGCGTCACCGCCCGCTCGACCACGCCGCTGACCTCGTCGGGGTCCTCGACCTGGTCGGCGATGGCGACCCGGTAGCCCGCGTCCAGCAGCGTCTCGACGTAGGACTCGGCGTTGTCGATGGGGATGCCGGCCATCGGGTACTCGCCGGTCGAGTCCTCGCGCTGGGTCAGCGTGATCTCACACAGCCGGGCGACCCGCTGTGCGGCCGCACAGAAGGCCTCGTAGAAGTCCCCGACCTGAAAGAGGACCAGGGCGTCGTCGTACTGCCGGCACAGCTCGTAGTACTGTGCCATCATCGGCGTCAGGTCCTCCTCGAGCTCGGCCATCTTCTCTGGCGGGCCAAGCGCAGCGTCCATACCGATGGGCAACAGCCGGCCACTCATAGGCGCTCCGCTCTCCTGTGCGTGCTCTGTTCGCTCTGGGTGACACTGCGACCGCAACTGACCACTGATTTTTATACCGCCCGGGAGACGTAACCCGTATGTCACGTCGTGCCAACTACGCGCTCTGTCAGTTCCAGCAGCTCCTCGGTCCGTCGGCGGACTCGCTCGACGTTCCCTGGGCCGAGTACACCGGTGATTCGACCGATCCGGTTTCCTTCGACATCCCCACCTCGTCACCGGATGACCCGTACGTGCAGATGCAGGTGTTCGACGTCGAGGACTTTGACCACGAGATCGTGGTCAACGGCGAGGCGCTGTCGGGGTTCGACATCGCGCCTGGCGAGGGGTGGCAGCTCTGGATGGACACGATTGCGCCCGAGCGACTGCACCTCGGCAAGAACACGATCCAGTTCCGACGGGACACCGACTCGAAGGACGCCTTCGTCGTCGGGTCGGTCACGGTCCACTGGACGGAACCCGTCGAGTGAATATATAAACAGGTCGTCGCTCGCTTGATGGGGCGTGCCAACAGCTACCATTACCGACGGACCGTACTCCCTCTGTCTGGTGGTTTCACCTGTTCTGGCTGTCTCAACGGGTGACCGACGAACGTCCCATAACCCATACTTTTATATAGAACCACATGCAATCTTCGCTTGATTATGAGCCAACGCCAGATGCAGGGCCAGCCGATGATCATCCTGGGAGAGGACTCCCAGCGGATGAAGGACAAGTCTGCACAGGAACACAACATCTCGGCCGCTCGCGCGGTCGCCGAGTCAGTACGCTCGACGCTCGGCCCGAAGGGGATGGACAAGATGCTCGTCTCCTCGATGGGCGACGTGACCGTCACGAACGACGGCGTCACCATCCTCTCGGAGATGGACATCGACAACCCGACAGCCTCGATGATCGTCGAGGTTGCCGAGACACAGGAAGACGAGGCCGGTGACGGCACCACCTCTGCCGTCGCCATCGCAGGCGAACTCCTCAAGAACGCCGAGGACCTCCTCGAACAGGACATCCACCCGACGGCGATCATCAAAGGGTTCGACATGGCCGCCACGCAGGCCAAGGACGAAATCGCGGATATCGCCACGGAAGTCGACCCCGACGACGAGGAACTCCTGAAGAAAGTCGCCGAAACCTCGATGACGGGCAAGGGCGCGGAGCTCAACAAGGAACTGCTCGCCCAGCTCATCGTCGATGCGGTCAACGCCGTCACCGTCGAGGCCGAGGACGGCTCCGTCATCGCCGACCTCGAATACCTCAACATCGAGACCCAGACCGGCAGCTCCGCCGGCAACTCCGAGCTCCTCGAAGGCGCAGTCATCGACAAGGACCCGGTCCACGAGGAGATGCCGACCGAAGTCGACGACGCCGACGTCCTGCTGGTCGACACGGCCATCGAACTCGACGAGACCGAAGTCGACGCGCAGCTCTCCGTCGACGACCCGAGCCAGCTCCAGAACTTCCTCGACAAGGAAGAAGAGCAGCTCAAGGGGATGGTCGACCAGATCGCCGACACCGGCGCTGATGTCGTCTTCTGCCAGAAGGGCATCGACGACATGGCCCAGCACTACCTCGCCGAGAAGGGTATTCTGGCCGTCCGCCGCGCCAAGAAGTCCGACATCGAGTTCCTCAAAGAGGTTCTGGGTGCCCGCATCGTCTCCGATCTCGACTCCGCGAGCGCGGAAGACCTGGGTCACGGCTCTGTCACCCGCGACGACGCCGAAGGCCTGTTCTACGTCGAGGGCAGCGGCGACGGAGCCCACGGCGTCACGCTCCTGCTCCGTGGTTCGACCGACCACGTCGTCGACGAACTCGAACGCGGCGTCACGGACGCGCTCGATGTCGTCGCGTCCACGGTTGCCAACGGCAGCGTCCTCGGTGGCGGCGGCGCACCTGAAGTCGAAGTCGCCCGCCGGCTCCGCGACTACGCCGACAGCGTCGAAGGCCGCGAACAGCTCGCTATCGAGTCCTTCGCCGACGCGCTGGAGATCATCCCGCGCACCCTCGCCGAGAACGCTGGTCTCGACAGCATCGACACGCTCGTCGACCTGCGCGCCGCCCACGAGGACGGCGATGTCAGCGCCGGCCTGAACGTCTTCTCCGGTGACGTCGAGAACACGCTCGACACCGGCGTCGTCGAGCCAGCCCACGCCAAGCGACAGGCGATCTCCTCGGCTGCAGAGGCCGCGAACCTGGTCCTCAAGATCGACGACATCATCGCTGCCGGCGAGCTCTCGACCTCCGGCGGCGACGAAGGCGGCCCCGGCGGCCCCGGTGGCGCCCCTGGCGGTATGGGCGGCATGGGCGGCGGTATGGGCGGCATGATGTAGGAGACGAGCGGAGCGAAGTCTCCGAACGAGCGAACGGACGAAGTCCGTGAGCAAAGCGAGGGGCCGAACGAAGTGAGGGGCCCTCGAATAGTGAGCGGCGAAAGCCGCGAACAGCGAGGTTCTGAGCGGAGCGAAATCTCCGAACGAGCGAATCGCCGTTTGCGGTTCGGTTTTTTTGCGATTCTGTAACGCGCCGAGTCATCCCAGCGTGTATATCGAGACGTGAAACCGGAGAAACAGTTAGGTACGTCTCTGCGAAGTATCGACTGTCCCGGTCCGTTTGGTGGGACGGACTGGTGACAGCGGGTGGGGGCCTCTCTCCGTTTTGTGACTGATTCGACGGCGTCCAGCCGTCGCTCGCGTCATTCGGGACGCGCTGTTCGGTTTCGATGGCGTTCGGTCCGCTGTCGGTCTTCGAACACCACGTCCGTCGTTCCGAGGTCGCTGTAGCGGAGAATCTCGGTCACTCTGTGGGTATCCGTTCCGTTCACGACCGTGTACTGGAGCGCGTAGCCTCGGACGATGCCGTTGGGCGTCACGGTCGCCGAGAGGGAGACGTTGGTCACACGGTCGACGGGACGGGTGGCAACCGCGCTGTCGTCGGCCGACCCGGTTCCTTTGATGCGATACAACGGAACGCCGTACAGTTGCTTGATGACCTCGTCGCCGGGGCGGATGGATGTGATGTTAGTGGCGGAAAGCAGCGCTATGAGACGCCCGTTGAACGTGGGTTCGAAGAACAGCGCGGCCCGAGGTGGGCGTGGCGGGCCACCGATACCGCGGCTGTCCGCGACTACTTCCGCCGACGTCGACCCGTTGACGGTCGTCCGACTGAGCGCGCGGCCGTCCCGCCAGGTGCTATGGATCTCACGCGCTGTCACACTCTCCCCGGATATCGTTCGGGTGGCCGTGTACGACTCGTAGCCCGCGCTGACGCTGGCACGGGTCCGGACGCGGCTGTGCAGGCCGCTGCCGTTCATGACGGTCCTGGTGTGGTGGACGCGATAGGAGGTGTTCGAGAGCTGGGCGACGTGGGCGCGGCCGAGCGCGGTGGCGTTGACGACGCGGTCGCCGACGACGCCCGGGGCGCGTTGCGCCGGACTCGTCGGTGCGTCTGCAGTCGGGACTGGAGCCGGTGTCACCGTCTCCCTGGCGGCCGAGCCGTCCCCGAACAGACCGGTACATCCGGCGCTCAGCAGACAGAGACAGACCGCGGCAATCGCCACCCCGCGACGCATACCCGTGACTGGTCGTGTGGCGATATAACCCCTGTGACGGCGGAGGGCTGAATATTGTCGAGTGTCAACATACCATATGCAGACGCTACTTCTCGGCGCGGACGCGGTCGAGGACCACGCGGCGATGCCGGCAGTCATCGACGCAGTCGCCGCGGCCTTCGCCGCCGATGCCAGGGAGAACACCATCATGCCGGCCAAGTCATACGTCGACCTGCCGCAGTACAACGGCGACTTCAGGTCGATGCCGGCCTACGTCAACGCGGAAACGTGGGACGCCGCCGCGGTCAAGTGGGTCAACGTCCATCTGGACAACCCCCGCGACCACGACCTACCGACCGTCCTCGGGACGCTCATCTACTCGGACCCCGAGACGGCGTTCCCGCTGGCCGTGATGGACGGCACAGTCCTGACGCGCCTGCGGACCGGGGCGGCCGCGGCGGTCGCCACCGACCATCTCGCCGTCGCCGACGCGGACTCCCTTGGTCTGGTCGGGGCTGGCACGCAGGCGTACACGCAACTGGACGCCATCTCGTCGGTCCGGGACATCGAGACGGTGGTCGTCGCCGACCGGGACGCGGAGAAACAGCAGGCGTTCGTCGACGCCTGCGCCGACCAGTTCGACGTACGTGCGGGCAGTATCGAGGACGCCGCCGGCTGTGACGTGCTGTCGACGATTACGCCCGTCGAGTCGCCCATCGTCAACCGGGAGTGGCTCGGCGAGCGCACGCATATCAACGCCATTGGTGCCGACGCCGCCGGCAAGCAAGAACACGACGAACGCACGCTGCTGGACGCGAAACTCGTCATCGACAACTACGAACAGTGCACCCACTCCGGCGAGATCAACGTCCCGTGGGGCGAGGGCGTCCTGACTGATACCGACCTCCACGGGGAGCTCGGCGACATCGTCGCGGGCACCCTCTCGGGGCGGACCGACGACGACGGCATCACGCTCTTTGACTCGACGGGGCTGGCCATTCAGGATGTCGCGGCCGCCCACGTCGTTTATCAGAACGCAAGCGATGACGGCGACGGGACGCCGTTCTCGCTCGTCGACACCGACACGTCCTGATTACGACGAGGGCGTGAGCATCTCGGTCACTTTCGAGATGCCCCAGACGATGATGATAAACGGAAGGAGCGGCATCAGCAGGACGAACAGGCCGGCGAGCATCCCCCAACCGATCACGTCCATCCCCTCGTTGGGACGGCTACGCGTCCCCGGCGTGACCGACCGGAGCGGTGCCGGCAGTCGTCCGCTGTCCTTCGTGTCGTCGTCAGGTGATTCAGACATACTTTCTCTTGCACTGAAACGTGTATAAGCCTAGGCCCCGGTGTAACTACATTGCGCCGGCAACGCCGCTACCGATTGCGGCCCCGCACTCGCCACAGGCCACGAGGTAGAAGCGTTTGGAGGCGGTGAAGAAGCCGGTCGTCGAATCCATGTCGAGGAACTCTACATCGTCCTGGTCGGCCATCTCCGCGTCGCATTCCGGACAGTGGACCATCAGGCCGCACCTCCGTTGGACTTTGCGCCGGCGACGCCGCTACCGATAGTGACGCCACAGGCCGCGCAGTTGGCGGTGTAAAAGCGCTTGGAGGCTTTAATCAAGCCGGTCTTGGCGTCTACTTCGACGAACTCGATGTCGTCGGCCGTTTCCAGCGAGGTCTGGCAGTCAGGGCAGTGTACCATACACTCCCGACACCAGCCGAGACCGGCAAAAATCTTGTGTGGGGCGCCGCTCTCTCGGCCGGAGTACCGGCGACGCTATCGGCTCGACAGTCCGGGCGACATCGCTGCACTGGCAGTCCTGAGCGGCGTCTGGCCTTCGAAACACCCGAAACAGTGACAGTCCACCACACGCAATAGTTTGCTCACTGGGAACGCACCATGGGTAGCAAATCTGTGCTCGTCGTCGCAGCCGACAGGCTGGATACTGGGACTCTCGAATCCGCTCTCGCTGAGACGCCGGCTTCGATCACGTACCTGTCGGACCTCACAGACCTCTTTGACACGCTCACCCATTCGGTGTTCCACGCTCTCGTTCTACCCGAAACAGTCGACGGCCAGTCCGGAACCGATATCGCGTACGGCGTCAGGAAGCTGTTTCCCGACCTGCCGGTGATCGTCGCTGGCGAGGACCCGGCGGCGGTCCCGGATACCCTCGACGTGACGGCTGTCGAGGCGTCGACACGTCTCGAAGACACCGTCGCCGAGGCCCTCCGGGACAGTCTCGACGCTGAGCCACCGACTGTTGCCGGACGCCCGCCGTCCCCGATGGAGACGCTGTTGCTCTCCCTGTTCAACGAGTTGCCGGACCACCTGTACGCGAAAGACGAGCAGGCACGACACGTCCTGATGGGTCGGGGGTTCAACGAGCCGACCGACCGGCTTGGCCTCACCGACGTCGAGGTCCCGGAACTGGCCGATGAACACGCGAGAGCGGCCCTGCGTGATGAGATGGACGTCATCGAGGGCGACACGGACCGGATCGAAGTGGAGGAGTTCCTCGATCTCGACGCGTCGTACGTCCGCACCCGCAAGATGCCGTGGTACGATTCCGCTGGGAACGTTCGGGGAATCGTCGGACACACTCAGGATATCACGGAACGAAAGCTCCGCGAGCACGCGTTTCGCCGCCAGCACGAACGGATGGTGAAAGTCGCACTCGTGGCGTCTCACGAGCTTCGAAACGAACTCCAGATCGCCTACGGGCGACTCGAAGAACTGGCTGACTGTGACGATTCGACCGCCGACATCGAGGAGTCGCTCTCCCAGATCTCGACGATTATCGATACCGTGGTCGAACTCTCCACGAGCGATCCGAATGGCTCGAGCCAGCGCGACGAGATCGAACAGGTCCCGAAGCGAAAACACGTCTGGCTCTCCCGTCTCAGTCGGGAGGTGTGGGACACCCTCGCCGGCAGTGAGGCGTGCCTGACTTTCGACGGGGACACCCGCATTGTCGCCGATCAGGAGTCCGCCGGGCTGTTGCTCCAGATACTGTTCCAGAACGCGCTCGAACACGCTGGCCCGTCGGTTACCGTCACCGTCGGTACGACGGCCGACGGCTTCTTCGTCGCCGACGACGGCCCGGGCATCGATGTCGAACCGCCGGAGCGCGTGTTCGACGCGGGCCACACCGCTGTCCCGGAGAACACCGGATTCGGACTCTACGTCGCTCGCCGGGTCGCCGCGGACCACGGCTGGACGATCTCCATGTCCGAGAGCGAGTCGGGCGGCGCTCGATTCGACATCGGCAACGTCGACTGTCAGGCATAGCGGGCGGCTGGTCGACCTGTGGCGACGTTACCGCTCTGTGGTACGCCGGTCCCCCGGATTCACATCCATTCGGCTTGTGGGCTCGTGCGGCGGCCCCTGATAGCCTCCCGAAGGGAAAGGTATAGCACGGTCGCTGCCGGATGTTCCGATATCATGACCACGACCGGTGAGGAACGCGAGCGGGGGTTCGATCACACGGAGATCGAACCCAGGTGGCAGCGCACGTGGGACGAGGCCGACGTGTTCCGGATCGACGACGACGAGAGCGACCCGGAGTACGTCCTGGCGATGTTCCCCTACACCTCCGGGAGCCTCCACATGGGCCACGTCCGGAACTACACTATCACGGACGCCTACGCCCGCTTCGAGCGGATGCGCGGCGAGAGCGTCCTCCACCCGATGGGGTGGGACTCCTTCGGCCTCCCGGCTGAGAACGCCGCCGAGGAACGCGACACCAACCCGCGGGACTGGACGATGCAGTGCATCGACTCGATGCGCGACCAGCTCACTGAGATGGGCTTTGGATACGACTGGGACCGCGAACTCGCGACCTGTGAACCCGACTACTACCAGTGGAACCAGTGGCTGTTCAAACAGTTCCGCGAGGAAGGGCTGGTCGAGCGTCAGGCCGCCGAGCTGAACTGGTGTCCCTCCTGTGAGACTGTCCTCGCCGACGAGCAGGTCGAGGGCGAAGAAGAGCTCTGCTGGCGCTGTGACACACCAATCGAAGCCCGCGAGATGGACCAGTGGTTCTTCACCATCACCGACTACGCCGAGGAACTGCTGGAGGACTTAGACGACCTCGACGGCTGGCCGAACAACGTCCGGGAGATGCAGCGCAACTGGATCGGCAAGCAGGCGGGCGCGAGCGTCGCCTTCGAGGTCGGCGACTACGGCGAGGTCGACATCTTCACGACCCGCCTTGACACTATCCACGGGGCGACGTTCTTCTCGCTGGCTCCGGGCCACCCTGTCGCACAGGAAATCGCCGAGGGCAACGATGAAGTCGCGGAGTACATCGAAACGGCCGAACAGGCCGACGAGGACGAACTCGACGTGACCTCCGGCGTGTTTACCGGCGAGTACGCCGTCAACCCCGCTACCGGCGAGGAGATTCCCGTCTACGTCGCCGACTACGTGCTGACCGACGTGGGGACGGGCGCGCTGTACGCCGTGCCGGCCCACGACGAGCGCGACCACGAGTTCGCCGAGGCCCACGACATCGACATCGTGCAGGTCGTCGAACCGACCGACGACGCGGACGCTGACCCCGAAGACATCGACGTGCAGGAAGCAGCCTACCCCGAGGACGGCCTGCTGGTCAACAGCGGCGAGTTCGACGGGCTCAGTAGTAACGAAGCCCGCGACCGCTTCGTCGAGGAGTTCGACGGCGAGCACCGCACGGAGTACAACCTCCGCGACTGGGGTATCTCCCGCCAGCGCTACTGGGGCACGCCAATTCCGATGATCCACTGCGACGACTGTGGCTACGTCGAGGTCCCCGACGAGGACCTCCCCGTCGAACTGCCGGAGTTCGTCCACACCACCGGGAACCCGCTCGACGCGGCCGACGAGTGGAAACACGTCGACTGCCCCGACTGCGGGGCCGACGCGGTGCGGGAGACGGACACGATGGACACCTTCGTCGACTCTTCGTGGTACTTCCTGCGATACACTTCGCCAGAGATGGCGGATGCCCCCTTCGACGCCGAGCGGGCCAGCGACTGGATGCCGGTCGACCAGTACGTCGGCGGTATCGAACACGCCGTGATGCACCTGCTGTACGCCCGCTTCTTCACGAAGGTGCTGGACGACCTCGACATGGTCGACGGCGTCCGCGAACCCTTCACCAACCTCACGAACCAGGGGATGGTGCTGGGCGAGGACGGCAACAAGATGTCGAAGAGTCTGGATAACGGCGTCTCACCTCAGCGCATCATCGAGGAGTACGGCGCGGACACGGCCCGGCTGTTCATCATGGAGGCCGCCCAGCCAGAGAAGGAGTTCGCCTGGAGTCCTGAGGGTGTCCAATCTGCTCATAGCTTCCTCCAGAACGTGTACACGCTGGTTTCGGAATACGCCAACGGCGAGGCGGAGACAGCCACAGACTTGGCGAACGGTGACGACATCGCGGACTACGTCGCCCGCGAAATCGACGCCACCGCGGCGAACGCGACGGCCGAGTTCGAGGACTTCCGCTTCAACCACGCGCTCCAGGCCGTGCGGGAACTGGTGTCGCTGCTGCGCCGCTATCAGGAAGCGACCACCCCCGATGCCGACACCTTCGAGCGCGGGCTGGCGACGGCGGCGAAACTGCTCGCCCCGGTCGCGCCCCACGCCGCCGAGGAGATGTGGGCCGAACTGGGCCACGACGACCTCATCGCAGAGGCCGAGTGGCCGGCTGCTGAAGCCCCCGAAGACTACGAGATGGAGCGCCGGCTGGTCGAGAACACCCGCGAGGACATCCGCGATATCGTCGACACGGTCGGCATCGAGGACCCACAGACCATCACGCTCGCCGTCGCGCCCCAGTGGAAGCACCGCGTGCTGGACCTCGCTCGGAACGCCGACGGCAACGTCGTCGGCACCGTCATGCAGGACGAGGACCTGCGCGAGCAGGGCGAGGCGGCCGCGGACTTCGCCAAGGAACTGGCCGGCCGCGCGCAGTCGCTGGACGAGCAACTGCCACCCGAGCGCGAACAGGCGGCGCTCGAACGTGCCGCGTGGCTCGTCGAACGAGAGTTCGGCGCCGACGTAATCGTTCAGGGACCAGCGGAAGCGGACCCCGACCTCGTCGGCAAAGCCGGCCCCGGTCGCCCGGCCATCGACATCGACGAGTAGCCCGTCGGCGTGCTATCGCTTTCTGAGCCCTACTCGGCCCTGACCAGGCCGGTGTCAATGAGGTCCTCGAAGACGCTCGCCGCGTGGCCGTCGGGGCCGACCCGCTCGTAGACGGCGACGACGCGTTCCTTCGCGATGACGTACGTCGTCCGCTGGCTCCGCCTGTCGACCAGCGGCACGTCGAACGCTTCACACAGCCGTCCCTCGGGGTCGGCTAGCAGGTCGAAACTGATGTGGTTCTTTTCCGCAAAGTCACGGTGACTCTCCACGCCGTCGGTCGAGACGCCATACACTGAAACGCCGGCGTCCTCGAACCGGTTTGCGTGCTCCTCGAACTGCTCCGCCTCCGTCGTACACCCCGGCGTGTCGTCTGCCGGATAGAAGTACAGCACCGTCGGCTGCTCGAAGGCGGGCTGGACCGGGTTTCCGTGCTGGTTCGTCGCTCTGATCGTCGGCACGTCCGTGCCGGGTTCGAGTACCATCGTCAGTTTACGGGGATATCCGTCCCGTTATCGTCCTCGCTGTGTCCGACCTTCGCCAGCCGAACGGTGAGGACGCCGTCGTCGTAGCTCGCGGTGGTCTCATCGTCGTCGACGGCTTCGGGGAGGCGGACCGACCGGCTCAGTGACTGCTGGCGGCGCTCGCGCTGGACGTACTGGCCGTCAGTCGACTCTTGCTCCCGGCTCGACGTGGCGCTGATGGTGACTTCTCGGTCCTCGACGAGCTGGACGTCGATGTCGTCGCTGTCGTAGCCCGGCAGGTCCGCGTGGACGACGAAGGCGTCGCCCTCGTCGACGACATCCACTGGAATAGCGCCCATGTCGACGCCGAATTGCTCTCCCAGCATATCGAACGCGCGCTCGATCTCGCTGAACGGATCGCGGTCAGACATACACGGGGGTACACGGGCCCGGGACTTAACGCTTGAACGGGGCCGGCGGTGTCCCGCTGACTCAGTTGACGACCGTCTGCGAGTCGTACGACCCCAGCCGGCGGACCCAGCCCTTCTCGGCGATGTCTTCGATGTCGGCGAGGGCGTCCTGCGTGCGCTGCTCGTAGAGGCCGGCCGAGATGTCGATGTGGAAGACGTAGTCGCCCAGGCGCTCGCCGCTGGGCCGGGACTCGACGCGGGTGAGGTTGATGTCGCGGGCTGCGAACGGCTCCAGCAGTTCAAGCAGGAGGCCGGGGTAGTCGACGTCGGGGTAGACGATGAAGGAGGTCTTGCCGCCGGCCTCGCTGCGCTCGCTCGTCGGTGCGACGACGACGAAGCGGGTGGCGTTCGAGGACTGGTCCTGGATGTCCTCGGCGAGCACCTTCAGTTCGGTCCCGTTGGTCGCGTTCTCGGGGTGGCCGATAGCGGCGATGTCCGGGTCGCCGCGGGCGCGTTCGACGCCGCGGGCCGTCGACGCGACGGCCTCGACGTTGACGCCGGGGTAGTGCTCGTCGAGCCAGCCGCGACACTGGGCCAGCGCCTGGGCGTGGCTGGCCACCAGCGAGAACGACTCGTCCTGTGCGAGCAGCGCGTGGCGGATCGGCGTGATAATCTCCTCGACGACGGCAACGTCGTACTCCGCGAAGGCGTCGAGCGATTCGGTGACGGAGCCTTCGATACTGTTCTCGACGGGGACGACGCCGCGCTCGGCCTCGCCGCTGGCGACGGCTTCGACGATGGCGGTCACCGACTCGGAGAAGGATATCTCGTCGTCGGTGACTGCCTGTGCGGCGCGGTGGGAGTAGGTCCCCTCGGGACCCAGGGTAACAGTGGTCATACCCGGGGTACAGCGGTGGGAACCAAAAGAACCGTGGTCATCGGCAAGCGCTGTGCCGGGGCGGTCGCGGTATCCGTCTGACGCTGTCTCGGTGGCGTCAGCCGCCGTTCAGGACAACCGTGCCAGGTCCTCGTCAGTGCCGTGCCAGACAGGCACCCGTCCGACTGCTTGCGAATCTACAGCGGGTGTACTTTTTTCAGCAAGCGTGAGCGAATAGCGACTGTATGTCAGCATCACCGCAAGTGACTGACGCAACCGCGTTCGAAGACGGATCGCTCGGCCTGCAGGTCGTCCTGTTTGTCGTGACTGGAACGCTCTATGGCCTGTACTGGCTGTACAAGACCGCCAAGCAACTCGATGCAGGGACAGACCAGAACCTGACTCCTATCTTGGCAGTCATTCCTCTCGTAAACATCATCGGGATCTGGCAGATCTCAAACGCGGCGGAAGCCGTCACCGACCAGAGTGGTGTGGTCCTGTTCCTGCTGTTCGTCGTCTTCGGTCCCATTTCGTGGTTCTTGATACAGTCAGGTATCAACGACGTTGCGACTAACTGACGGCGTCCTCGACTTTTCACGGACGTGGAATTTCGCCACTGCTGTATCGCTACCGGTGACACTCCTCACTCGTTGCTACGGTGGAACAGCGCGAGGTGAACGAGAAGGTATCGCGAGGCGTAAAAAACCGTCACGCTGGCGACGAAGGCGAGCAGCGAGACCGTTGCAACCGACAGGCCGAACCCGGAGTCGACGAACGGGTTTCGACCCGTGAACGCGACGTATGCGGACACTGCGTCACCGCCGCCAAGCCCCACAGCGAACAGGCAAAGCGAGAGCACGATTGCCAGTCCGCCGGTCCCGAGGCCGACGTAGCGCGCGAAGTCCTCGGCGTTGAGCGCCGCGTGCGCCTGTCGCTCAGTCAGCGGGGCAAGCCGGACTCGGTAGAGGACTGACCCGACGAGCAACGTCGCACCGAACAACTGCAAGAACCCGCCGAACAGCCCGAGCAACAGCACCTTCGGCGAGGCGACGGCGGGGTCAACTGCCGGGAGAAACGCCGCGGTGCTGTCCGGATACAGACCGTAGATCGGTAGTAACAGTGCCAGCGCACCAAGCAGGGCGCTCTGGAGTGCGAGCGTCCGCGGGACAGTCTGTCTGAGATACGAGTGGCGTTCATAACGGAGTCGCTCGTACGTCGACCCCGAAATGATCGCCTGGGCGATGGTATCGTCGGGCTCTGAGTCAGTAGACATATCTTACCGGTTCCTAGTCACCGACAGTTTACTCAATCCACAATATAACCCTTTTGCACGGCGCAAGATTCTGTCTCTCTGTCAGTAAACACCCACAGAGTTGTGTTTGACTGGGCCTTCGTGAACCAGCCCCACACGTTCTCAGCGCGTGTGAACGGCTTCGCCGCGTGCCGCCGCGGCCGCCTCGTGGACCGCTTCGGAGAGCGTCGGGTGCGTGTGGATCGTCCCGGCGATGTCTTCAAGCCGCGCGCCCATCTCGATACCCAGCCCGAGTTCGGCGATAAGCTCCGACGCTTCCGGGCCGACGATCTGTGCTCCGAGCAGGAACTCCTCGTCAGCATCAGCGACGACGCGAACGAAGCCCTCCTTCTCGTTGACCGTGAGCGCGCGGCCGTTGGCCCGTACCGGCATCTGCCCAGTGACCGGGTCGAAGCCCGCCGCCTCGGCCTCGCTCTCAGTCATCCCGACGGTGGCGATTTCGGGGTCGGTGAACACTGCGGCGGGAATCGCCTGATGGTCGAACGCGGCGGGTTCGCCGGCGGCGGCTCTCGCAGCGACCTCGCCTTCGGCCATCGCCTTGTGGGCAAGCATCGGCTCGCCGGCCACGTCGCCGACTGCGAACACCGACTCGTACGCCGTCCGGCACTGGTCGTCGGTCGGGATGACGCCGTTCTCGTCCGTCTGGAGGTCGATGTTCTCCAGCGCGAGCGTGTCCGTGACCGGTTCGCGCCCGACCGCGACAAGACATTTCTCGGCGTTATACTCGGTGACCGCGTCGTCTTCGTCGACGGTCTGGACGCGAATGCCCTCCTCTGTCTCGTCCCAGTCGTCGGCCGCCTCGCCGAAGTTGAAATCGATACCCAGGTCCTCGGCGCGGTCCCGAACGACCGTCGCGATGTCGTCTTCGTAGCCGGGCAACACGTCATCAAGCATCTCGACGACCGTGACCTCCGCGCCCAGTTTCGCGAACACCGTCGAGAGCTCCATGCCGATGTAGCCCGCGCCGACGACGAGCAGCTTCTCGGGGACCGATTCGAGCGCGAGCGCGTCCTTCGAAGAGAGGATGTGCTCGCCGTCGAACTCGAAGCCGGGGACCGCCATCGGTCGGCTCCCTGTCGCAACGATGGCGTGTTCGAACGACAGCGACTCCGAGCCTTGCCCATCGCCGCCGTGGGCGACCCGGACCGTCCCGTCGTCGACGAACTCGGCGGTCCCCTCCACCAGATTGACGCCGGCGCTCTCACACAGCGACTCGACGCCCCGTGTCAGCCGTGTGACGACGCCGTCTTTCCACTCTGTCATCCCGGCCATGTCGACGGCCGGGTCCGCGAACACACCCATCGATTCGGCCTGCCGGGCGTCGTGGGCGACGTCCGAGGCCGAGATGAGCGCTTTCGAGGGGATACAGCCGTGGTTCAGGCAGGTCCCGCCGTAGGCGTCCCGCTCGACGAGCGTCGTGTCCAGTCCCAGTTGCGCGCCCCGGATCGCGGCGACGTAGCCGCCCGGACCGCCGCCGATAACAAGCAGTTCGGTTCCCGTAGTGACATCTCCGACGACCATACCGGTGCCTCGTCCGGGTCCGTGAAAAGCTATCGCCCTTCACCTCGCTGTCGTGTCTCGCGTGCGCCGGCGATACAGATAATAGCCGACGACCGGTACCGACACCGCAAACGCCGGGAGCAGTGTCGATCCCACCCCGTGGACGATGCCGGCGAGCGCATACAGCGGTGTCGGGGACCAGTCGCCGTCGGTCCGCCGGAGCTGTCGACTGTCGAGAAAGAGGCCGACCGTGAGAAGCAGGCTGAACAGCACACTCGCCCAACTGGCGAGGACGGTCAGAGCAAACGCGCCGAGGAACGTTCCGAGACTCGCTTCACCGGCCGACCCTGACGATATGAACAGGTCCATCGACAGCCGGGAGAGGGCCATACACCCCGGCGGCAAGACGAACAGCGCGGCTAATCCGTACCAGATCCATGTGTCTCTCGTGGAGGGCATCACCAGCCCTGTCGTTCCAGTGACCCGTTTCGGTTTCGATTGCGAACCCGAGCGGCTACTCTAACAGGAGTCGCGTCGGGTCCGCCAGGTACTCCTTGAGCGTGTTGACGAAGCGTGCGGCGTCTGCCCCGTCGATGACGCGGTGGTCGATTGCTAGCGAGAGCGGGAGCGTGGGTTTTGCGACGACCTCGCCGTCTTCGGCCACCGGCCGCTCCTTCAGCGCCCCGATCCCGAGAATCGCCGTCTCTGGGACGTTGATTATCGGGCTGGCGTACTCGCCGCCGATGGCCCCGAAGTTCGTGACGGTGAACGTCCCGCCCTGCATCTCCGACCGCTCGATGTCACGCTCTCGGGCCCGCCCGACGAGGTCGTTGATCTCGTCTGCGAGTTCGACCAGGCCCTTCCCGTCCACGTCGTCGACGACCGGCACGACCAGTCCGTGGTCGGTCGCTGCCGCCACGCCGATGTTGTGGACGTCTCTGTAGACGATTTCCTCGTTTTCGGTGTCCAGGGCCGTGTTGAGCACCGGGTGCTGGTCCAGCGCCGCGGCGACGCATTTCACCACGAAGGGCGTGTACGTCAGCGTGACGTCGCGCTCCTCGGCGAGCGGTTGTAGTCGCTCGTGTGCCTCGACGAGGCCGGACACGTCGACCTGGTCGTGGTGGGTCGCGTGGGGCACCTCTCGCCGGGATCGAGCCATCTGTTCGCCGATGGACCGACGGACGCCACGGTACGGTTCGCGGCGCTCGCCGTCGCCTGTCTCGACGGCTGTCGTTTCGGCCCCAGCGCCGCCCGCCTCGGCTGCCGTTCCCGCCGCACCACCTTCGGCGCTGACAGCTTCGGCATCAGCCGCCTGCGCGGCCTGTTGTGCCTCCGCGTACGTCCGAACGGCCGACTCGTCGACGTAGGGCTGGCCGTCCCGGGTCTGGTCGGTCGGGACGGCGTCGATGTTCACGTCGAGTTCGCGGGCGGCCTTTCTGGTTGCCGGCGTCGCCAGCGTCTGGTCGCGATTGGCGGCCGCCTGTCCGTCACCGGAGACACTTCTGACGGCTGACTTGACAGCATTCCCGTCGTCTGTGTCCGCATCGTCGACCTGCGAAACTGCTGTGGTCGGGCCGTCCCCGTCGTCGGACGCCTCCGAAACGACCGACGTGGGGCCGTCGTCACTGTCAGCCGTCTCATCGGCTGACGCCGTGGCCGCCTCGACGTCCCCCTCGGTGACGCGACCGCCCGGCCCGCTCCCGTCGACGGCCGCGATGTCGACCCCCTTCTCACGGGCGAGTCGGCGAACGCTCGGCGAGGCGAACACGCGGCCGTCGGCCGTGCTTGCGTCCGACTGGTCCGACGCATCGGCCGCTGTGGCTTCGCTCGCAGTGTCGTCGGCTACTGCCTCTGTGGTAGCTTCTGCCGATTCGGCGTCGGCCGCACTGCCAGCCGCCGCGTCGGCCGCTTCGGCATCGCCCGCCTCGTCGATAGTGATGAGCACCTCGCCGGTCTGTACCATCTCGCCGACTTCGGCGTGCAGTTCCTGCACGACGCCGTCGACCGGCGACGGCACGTCGACGGCGGCCTTGTCGGTTTCTACCTCCGCGAGGACCTGATCCTCGGTGACGGCGTCGCCCGGCGAGACGTGCCAGGTCAGCACCTCACCCTCTGCGACCCCTTCACCGAGGTCCGGGAGATTGAACTCGAACATGCGTCAGAACTCCACTGCCTCTCTGATACCGTCTTTGATGCGGGCGGGTTCGGGGAGGTAGTAGTCCTCTAAGGCGTACAGCGGGTAGGGCACGTCGAAGCCGGTCACCCGCGTAACGGGGGCCTCCTGATACAGCAGGACTTCCTCCTGAATGGTGGCGATAATCTCGCCGGCCAGCCCACCGGTCTTGGGGGCTTCGTGGACGACAGTCGCTCGCCCGGTCTTCTTGAACGACTCGACGATGGCGTCAGTGTCCATCGGCGACAGCGTTCGCAGGTCGACCACTTCGGCGTCGATGCCCTCCTCGGCCAGTTCCTCGGCGGCTTCGACCGTCGGCCGGGTCATCGCGCCCCAGGTGAACACGGACACGTCGCTCCCCTCACGACGGACCTTCGCCTCGCCCAGTTCGACCGTGTAGGGGTCGTCGGGGACCTCCTCGCGGAACGACCGGTAGATGAGCTTCGGTTCGAGGAAGATGACGGGGTCCGGGTCCCGGATGGCCGCCGTCAGTAGCCCCTTCGTCTCCTTCGGCGTCGACGGGACGACGACTTTCAGCCCCGCCTCGTGGACGTAGAACGCCTCCTTGGATTCGGAGTGGTGTTCCGGCGCGCGGATGCCGCCGCCGTAGGGCGCGCGAACGGTGAGCGGGCAATTGTATCGGCCGCGGCTCCTGTTCCGAAGTCGGGCGGCGTGACTGACAATCTGGTCGAACGCGGGGTACATGAACCCGGAAAACTGCATCTCCGGCACCGGCCGGAGCCCGTAGGCGGCCATGCCGATAGCCGTCCCGACGATGCCGGCCTCCGCGAGCGGCGTGTCGATGACCCGCTCGTCACCGAACTCCTCGTGGAGTCCCTGTGTCGCCCGGAAGACGCCGCCATTCTTCCCGACGTCCTCGCCCATCACGACCACGTCTTCGTTCCGTTCCATCTCGCCGTAGAGGCCGTCACGAACGGCCTGTACGAGCGTCAAGCTCTGTGTGTCTGCGTCCTGCGTACTCATTCCAGTAGCACCTCGTCGCCGTGTCGTTCGCGCAGGTCTTCGAGGTAGTCCAGTTGCTGTTCGAGTCGCTGTGGCATCTCCGCGTACACGTCCGCGAACATCTCTTCCGGTTTCGGTCGCTCGGTCGCCTCGGCCTCGTCGATAGCTGCAGCCACCTCCTCCTGAACCGATTCGTCGATGGCGTCGACCCGCTCGTCGTCGAGCAGGCCCCGGTCCCGGAGGAACGCCTCCATCCGCGGAATCGGGTCTTTCTGCTTCCAGTGCTCGACCTCGCTGTCGTCGCGGTACACCGACGGGTCGTCGGCGGTCGTGTGCGCGCCGAAGCGGTACTGCACTGCCTCGATCATCGTCGGGCGGAGTTCACCCTCTGGTGGGTCGTGCGCCTTGTCGACGGCCTCGCGGGTCACCTGATACACCGCCAGCGGGTCCATTCCGTCGACCTGGACGCCGTCGAAGCCGTAGGCGTTGGCCTTCTGGGCGAGCGTCTCGCTGGCCGACTGGCGCTCCCGTGGCACCGAAATCGCCCACTGGTTGTTGTTACAGAAAAACACCGCTGGCACATCGAACACGCCAGCGAAGTTCAGGCCTTCGTGAAAGTCGCCCTCGGAGGTCGCACCGTCACCGAAGTACACGAGGGCAGCGGTGTCATCGCCCTTGAGTTTCGATGCCCACGCGGCCCCGGTCGCGTGTGGGATCTGCGTCGCGATTGGGACCGCAAACGAGAACGCCTGAACGTCTTCCGGCGGCGAATTACCCGACTCCGACCCCATCCAGTACAACAGGTCGTCCGACAGGGGCCATCCCTTGACGTACATCGCGAGATGTTCTCGGTAGCTCGGGAAGGCCCAGTCGCCGTCTCGCAGCGCGAAGGCGCTGCCGACCTGCGAGGCCTCCTGTCCCGACATTGGGGGGTAAGTCCCCATCCGGCCCTGCCGTTGCAAACTCACTGCCCGCTGGTCGAAGTGCCGGCCAAGTTTGAGATACCGGTACATCTCCACCAGTTCGTCGTCCGAGAGGTCCGGCACCGTTGCGCCGTCGACCACTGTCCCGTCTTCATCGAGAATCTGTACCCTGTCCGCTGGGTCGCGCTGGAGGACACTCATAGAAACCGCCTCCGTCGAAGTGGCATACAACGACTGTTCACTCGCACTACCTTTAGAGCTTTCGCGGGGCTGAAAAACATCTCCGACGTAGGTATTACTGGGAATATGGGTGCCTAAGACATTCTGAGCCGGTTTAAATTCTGCCCAATTTATTAGTGATAACTCCGATGTATCAGTTGTCAGCGCGCACTTTCGCCCGCGCCTCGTCTGCACTCTGGCCCTCACGCAGGACGCTCTCGACGAACAGTTCGCCGGCCCGGTATGACGACCGAACCATCGGTCCCGAGGCGCAGTACAGGAAGTCGAATTCCTCCTCGGCGACCCGCTGCCAGGTGTCGAAGGCGTCCGGATGGACGTACTCCGAGACCTCCAGATGCGAGCGGGAAGGCTGGAGGTACTGGCCGAAGGTGACCACGTCGACGCCGGCCTGCCGGAGGTCCGACAGCGTCTGGTACACCTCGTGGGCGTACTCGCCGACGCCCAGCATCAGGCTGGTCTTGCTGTAGCAATCGCTCTCGCGGTCGACCTGCCGAAGCACCGAGAGGGACTGCTCGTAGCCCGCCCGGCGGTCCCGGACTGGCCACTGGAGCCGGTCGACTGTCTCGATGTTGTGGGCGATGACATCCGGGCCGGCGTCGATGATCTTTCGTACAAGGTCCGGTTCACCCTGAAAATCGGGGATGAGACACTCGACGAGGATTGACGGGTCACGCTCTTTGATGGCCCGGATCGTCTCGGCGAAGTGGCCCGCGCCCTGATCGGGCAGGTCGTCGCGGTCGACGCTGGTCAGCACCACGTAGTCCAGCCCGATCTCCGCGACGGCGTCGGCCACCTGTTGTGGCTCGTCGGGGTCTAACGGGTCCATCCCGCCTGTCTCTACGTCACAGAAGTTACAGCCCCGCGAACAGCGGTCGCCCATTAGCATGAACGTCGCCGTCCCCGGTCCGTCGCGCCCACTCCAGCACTCTCCGAGGTTGGGGCAGTTGGCCTCTTCACAGACCGTGTTGAGGTTGCGGTCCCGGAGCGTCTGCTTGATATCGGTGAACCGCTCGCCCGACGGTGGCCGCATCTTCAGCCAGTCAGGCTTGCGCGAACGACTCATTACCCGGAGTTAGGTTCGCCCGGTCAAAAACGTGCGGGGGTCGCGTGTTCCGTCACCCACTGTGTGGACGGACCATCGGACGAGTAGGCAGCCCAGACGAAGCGACCGCCACTCGCTCGTGTCCCCACGAGTACACACTCTACTGTCCGCGTGGCCGACTCACGCCCGGCAGACGGCAAGCATGTGTGCGGACATGTCGACGGCGGTCCGGTCCGTACGGAGTTCGTCGACGAGCGCTCGCACACCGGCCCGCTGGTGCGCTGACAGTTCGTCAGCGGTTCCCCGGAGCGGGGCGGCGGCGAGTACCGACGCGAGCCCTTCCAGCCCGACCAGCGTCTCGACGGTCACTCCGCCCGCCTCTAACAGCGCCTCGAACTCGTCGGCGCGGAAGAAATGGGTCTCGGTGAACGCCGCGTCGTGCCCGAGTTGCGCCACGAAGGGGCGGTCGTAATCGCCCGTCTCGGCGAGTTCGGCCGCATGGACGAGGTGTTCCGACTCGCCGACCAGTGAGAGTACCAGCCAATTGAGCCGCCCCATGACGGAGGCGAACACCGGACTCCCGGCTTTTGTTACCCGACGGACCTCCCGTACGGCGGCTGCCCGTTCGTCAGCGTCGAGTATATGCGAAAGCGGCCCACCCAGACACAGCGTCGCGTCGAATACGTCCCGTTCGAACCCGAGGTCGCGCACGTCGCCCGCCCCGACGGTCACCCGCTTCTCGTGCCCATGCTCGGCGATTTTCTCCCGCGCGATAGCCCGCTGGCCCTCGCTGGGATCGACGAGCGTGACGTCGTACCCCTGTTCGGCCAGCCAGACGGCGTACCGACCAGCCCCGCCGCCTACGTCGAGGACGTGTCCCGTGTCGGGGAGGTTCGCTTCGAGCTGTGCAACGGTCCCCGACCACTCCAACTGCCCGTGTAGCGTGGCTGTCAGGCGGTCCCACTCGCTCTCGTCGTTCTCGTCGTAATAGTCCTCGGGGTCACTGATAGGCACGCTTTCGGACTGTCAGCCGGCCGGGTTAATTCTTGGCCAGCAGTGTGGGGCGCTCACAACGACCAGCCACACGGCGACCCCGCAAATGTGGCCACGTCTCACCCGCTTTCGCTCCCCCATAGAAACGCCTTTGCCGTCGCGGAACTGCGACTGTGACGTGTCATCCAGAACCGACAGCGAGCCGACTGTGGCGGTCGCGGAGGTGCTCCCCGAGTTTGCCGACGCCTTCCCGTTCGAGGAGTTCAACCGGATGCAGTCGGCGGCCCTGCCGGCCCTGCTGAACCGCGACGACAACGTCGTCGTCAGCGCGCCGACGGCCAGCGGGAAGACCGCGCTGGCGGAACTGGCCATCTGCAAGACGCTCGCCGAGGACGGGACCGCGCTGTTTCTCGCGCCGCTACGCGCGCTCACCAACGAGAAGGAGAGCGAATGGGAGCGCTTCGAGGACCTGGGCTACTCCGTCTACGTCGTCACCGGCGAGCGGGACCTGAACCCCCGCCGCGCCGAGCGGGCCGACATCCTCGTGATGACACCGGAGAAGGCCGACTCGGCCACCCGGAAACACGAGACCAGCCGCTACTCTTTCATCACTGACGTGGACTGCTGTGTCATCGACGAGGTCCATCTGCTCGATTCGGACCGGCGGGGGGCGGTGCTCGAAGTCACCGTCTCGCGGCTCCGCCGGCTCTGTGACCCGCGGGTCGTGGCGCTGTCGGCGACGATGCCGAACATCGACGACGTGGCCGACTGGCTTGATGCCCCCGACGAGACGACCTTTGCTTTCGGCGAGAAGTACCGACCCGTGCCGCTGAACGCTGACGTGAAGACCTACTCCCACGGCGAGAACGCCTTTGCCGACAAGTACCGGCGGCTCTACCGGGCGCTGGACCTCGCCGAGCCACACATCCGGGAGGAGGGTCAGGCGCTCGTGTTCGTCTCCTCGCGCCAGGACACGGTCCAGGCCGCGAAGAAGGCCCGCGACGAAATTGTCGAGCGAGATATCCCGATGGGTGCACGCGGGGACTACGATTTCCACAACGACGCCGCCGACCTCTCGAACGACACGCTCCGCCAGTCCGTGCTCGACGGCGTAGGCTTTCACCACGCCGGCCTCGCGCGCGAGGACAAGAACAAAGTCGAGCAGTGGTTTAAGGAAGGGAAGATTCAGCTCCTCTTCTCGACCTCGACGCTCGCGTGGGGCGTGAACCTCCCCGCCCGCTGTGTCGTCATCCGGGACACGAAGCTCCACGACCCGCTGGAGGGCGAGGTCGACATGAGCCCGCTCGACGTGCTCCAGATGCTCGGCCGCGCGGGTCGGCCCGGCTACGACGACATGGGCTACGCCTGGGTCGTCTGTGACCGCTCGGACGCCGACAAGTACCGCCGCCTGCTCCGGGACGGCAAGGAGATCGAGTCACGGCTCGCGGCGGAACTCGACGCCCACCTGAACGCCGAAATCGCGCTCGGGACCATCGACGACGTGGACGACGTGATGGACTGGCTCTCCACGACTTTTTACTATGCTCGCTCGCAGTCGGCCCCCAACGAGTATGACGCCGGCAGCGATCTCCGAAACCGGGTCAGTGACACGCTTTCCGCACTCGTCGACGAGGGTTTCGTCGAACAGGACGGTCTCAACGTCGAACCGACGCGGCTCGGGCAGCTAGCCTCGAAGTTCTACCTCCGGCTCTCGACCGCGCGCCGGTTCGCGGACGTCGCCGAACGGTGTCAGGACGCCGCCGACCCGGACTCCGCTGTCTCCGTTGACGCGGACGACCTGCTGACCGCGGTGGCCGGCGCGACGGAGTTCGACAGCGTCAGCGCCCGCTCCGACGAGGAGGACGCTGTCCACGCGGTGCTGGGAGACAGTGTCGACGACAGTCTCGACGCCGGCCAGCGGAAGGTGCTTGCCATCCTCCGCTCGGGCATGACCGGGACGACGCCCACGGAACTCAAAAGCGACGCGTGGGTCATCCGCCAGAACGCCCTTCGCCTGCTCGCGGCGATGCGGGAGTTCGTCGACACGCTCGGCCCGGCCCGCTACGCGAACCTCGCCTGCCGGGTCGAAGCCAGAGTCGAACACGGCATCAGCGCCGACGCGGTGGGGCTGACGGCCATCGACGGCGTCGGCAGCGGCCGAGCGGGCAAACTCGCCGCCGCCGGGCTCACGTCGCCCGCCGACGTGGTCGAAGCCGGCGAGGACGGCCTCGTCCGTGCCGGACTCTCGGACGGCGTCGCCGAACAGGTGCTCGCGAACGCGCGGGAACTCCCCGTCATCAGTATCGACTGGGGCGATTTCCCCGGGACAATCGCGCCCGGCGACAACGACATGCGGGAGGTGACGGTCAGGAACACCGGCGGCAGCGCCCGCGCGGGCCTGCGAGTGACGGTTAACGGGCGCGAGATGACCGCCAAGCCGTCGTATCTCGGCGAGGCCACGCTTCCGGTGGCCGTCTTCGGCGCGGACGCGGACGAACTCACGTTCACCGTCGAGGTCGCGTTCCCCGCGCTGCCGCTCCCGACGATTACCGAAACCCGATCCGTGCTGGTCCGGTAATCGACGTTTCGACTGTCTCTCTGAAACGCGCTCAGATGGCTCGGTAAAATTTACAAAGCTATCTAAAAGCGTTACAGCACTCCGTGAAATATCGTTGAAAGGTGCTGAAATCCGGTTAACATTCCGAAAAGAGCACGAATTATCCCCAAGGGTCTGGCGTTTATATGGGGGTATGGGTTCTTACGAAGAAGTGAGGAAGCCCACAATGTCCAGTGCATCGCCCTTCCGTTCCCCGATGGAAGCCGCCCCCAGTAGCCTCATCCTCCGGTCACTCACTCGTCCCTTGCAATTCATCGCGTTCTGGCTGGCTATCGTCACGCCGCTGGCATATCCGCCGCTGCTGCTGGGCGGGCTGGACAGTCAGAGCTTCCTCATCTTCGTGGGTGTCGTTGCCCTCAACGTCTTCGGCCTGCTGGCAGGCCGAGGATACGGTGACCCCGCCTGACCTGGCCGGGTCTTTCCCCTCCACGCCGGCATTTCACGCTGTTTCGTGACGCTCGAATCTCTGCACACCGTACTAATACCCGAACAGTATCGCTTCCCGGTCTCCGGCCCAGTTCTGTATCGGATCGCTATTACCCACCGCTCCTGATACTGCCGGCTGTACGTCTGTGACGAATATCGCCACTTCGGGGTGGCGAATCTCTTGAAATAGTTACAGCCGGAGTATGAGTCTGCCCTCTCTCCGCCCCTGCAAACAGACTATACTCGGCTGTTATACACCGCCTAACAGCACCTCGTGCAGTGTCGCGGCGTCGTCCGCGATCTCGTGGACCATCGACAGGTCCGTCTCATCGCCGTCGCCCCGGAATCCGACGGTCGTCATCCCGGCGGCGACGGCGGCGCGTGCACCCGCGGTGGAGTCTTCGACGGCCCAGCAGTCCTCGGGCGCGACGCCGAGTTCTGCCGCGCCTCGCTCGTAGATGTCCGGTTCCGGTTTGCCGGGGCCGTCGATGTCGCCGGCACTGATGGCGACGTCGAACTTCGAGAGGAGGTCGAAGCGCTCGTCGGCCACGTCGATCCAGGCCCACGGCGCGGAGGTCGTCAGCGCCAGCGCCACGCCAGCGTCCCGCAGGTCGTCCAGTAGCTCGTGTGCCCCGTCGAGGACGGTCGCCTCTTCGCCGTAAATCCGCTCGCCGTGTTTCTCGAACAGACTCTCGAATACCTCACGGCTGATTTCGAGGTCGTACTCGGCATCGAGGTCCGGATACACTTCCCGGTAGTTCCGACCGGTAATGGCGGCGACAGGGATGTCGTCGTTCGGTGCGGCCGTCGGAAGAATGTCCTCGCGCTGGGCACGGACCCAGTGCTCTTCGGATTGGACGAGCACGCCGTCCATATCGAAACAGACTGCAGCCGGTGGTTCGCTCATTGCCCCCCTGTCGCTCGGCGACGGCTTTGGCTGTTCCGACTCCGGCAGCGGTGACCGTTCGACGGGGCCCTGTCGCCGACTGAGGGTTTAAGTACCGGAACCCGGCCAGGTTGGCCCATGCACGACGGAACCCGTGTGATAGCTGGCGAATGTACGACCGTTTTCGAGGGAACGCGCGAGCGGGAGCAGCGCGGCGACGTGCTCGTCGTCGTCAAGCCGGACAATACCGTCCTCGTTCATGATGCTGAAGGGTATCAGCCGATCGCGTGGCTCACGCGCGCCGAAAGCGTCACCATCGACGACGGGGCGGTGACCGCCCGCGACGGCGACGAACTCCTCCGGGTGGTCCCTCACGAGGAACACGGCAGTGCCCGCTATCCGGCCTCGAACGCTGGTGTCCCGGTGCGTGACTGCCCCGACTGCGCCGGAACGCTGGTCCGCACCCGAAGCGATGTCACCTGTACTGGCTGTGACGCCGCCTACGGAATTCCGAGCGATGCCGCGGTCACCGGCGGCCGCTGTGACGACTGCGGACTCCCCACGCTTCGGGTGGAACGCGGGCGGGCGTTCGAACTGTGCCTTGACCGGGATTGTGACTCGCTGGACGACGCTGTCACCGCGGCCTTCGACCGCGAGTGGGACTGTCCCAACTGCGACGGTGACCTGTTGGTGCTCCGCCGCGGCGGCCTGCTCGCCGGCTGTGAGCACTACCCCGACTGCGACACCGGCTTCTCGATGCCGTCCGGCGTCGTCGTCGGCGACTGTGACTGTGGCTTGCCGCTGTTCGAAACTGCCGGGGGAACGCGGTGTCTGGACAGCTCCTGTTCGGAATTGGGGTGAGGTTTCAAGCCTGTGTTTGCTGGGGGTACAGTTCTGAACCTCCTGAGAGTCTACTTAGCCAGTGTTGCCCAACCGACACTGGGTGGGAATGAAAGGGGCGAGACGCTGGCGGAAGGCGGCTGGTTCAAGCACCGCAGCGAAGCGAGGAGCGCAGACCTGCCCCCGACTCCAGCGTCTCGGGGCTTTCTGGCCCTTTGTGTCCGCGACTGTGAAAACAGACCTGACCCGCAGGGGCTTTGTCGCCGCGGGAGCCACGTCAGAGCATGGAACTGACGCTCGACGGTGATGTCGTGCGGGCCGGCTACGAGGCGCGCGAGCGGTTCTACGACTCGCGCGGCTACGGGAAGGTCCGCAACGGCGACATCGACCTGTCCCCGGTGGAGGCCGCACACCTCCTCTACCGCGGAGATATCGAGAGCATCGACGGGATGGACTTCCGCGCGTTCCTCGGGTCGGCGGCCGTCTCCGAGGTCGATTTCGCCGTCTACAAAGACCTGCGGGACCGCGGTTTTTACCTCACGCCCGCCCGCGAAGGATGGGTCGACGACGCCGCGGGCGCGGACTTCGTGGTCTACCCGCGGGGAAAGGGGCCGTGGGACAACGAAGTGGCCTACCGCGTCCGGGTTATCGGCGAGCGTGATACCGTCGACGCGACGGCCCTGGGCGGCTGCGTGCTGGCGGTCGTCGACGAGGAGAGCGAAGTGACGTACCTCGATACCGACCGACGCGAGGTCTCCGGGACCAGCGACGCCGCCGTCCCAGCGACGGCGGGTGAACTGCTCGGAGAGCGGGTGGTGTGCTGGGAACCGCCGGCGGAGCTGTACGATCAGGCATTCTACGGGCAGCAACTCGGCGACGATGGCGCGGTCCAGCTCTCGCTCGTGGAGGCCGCGTATCTCGCACAGGAGGGGCTGCTCACGGTCGATGGCGGGGCCGACGCTGTCGTCGGGCGGGGTCGCGAGGTCGAGGGCGACCGCTTCGACCGTCGGCTGGCCGTCTATGCGGCTCTGCGAGCGAGCGGCGTCGCTCCGAAGACCGGCTTCAAATTCGGCGCGGACTTCCGGACCTACGCCGACGTCGAAAGTGCCGAGAACCTTGGGCACTCAGAGCTACTGGTGCGGGTGCTGCCGGCCGACCACCGCTTCGAGCCGCGGGACCTCGCGCTGGACGTTCGCCTGGCCCACGGCGTCCGGAAGACGATGGTGTTCGCTCTCACGGCGGACGGCGGCGACGGTAGTGGCGATAGCGGCAACGGCAACGATCTCGAGTGGATCGCCGTCGAGCGGCTGACGCCCTGATCTGGTCGCCACTTCACCGGCCGGTGGTCATTCATTTGTTCCCTGATACGCCGCTCTGTGTGGCGCACCGAAACGAACCCTTTTTGCGCCGACCGGAACCAAAGCACCTGTAACGTGGCTCACCGCGAGCCGACCACATCCATGACAACGGACGACTCCCACCACGACGACGCATCGCCCGACGAGGACCGCCGCCAGTCGGGCGGAACGTGGCGGGAGCCTGACGCCCGCTCCGGCGGCGAGTCGGTGCTACCGGACGGCGGCACTGAGGCCGAAGGGGCCGACGAGGCGACGCTCGACCCCTGGGGCTCCTCGACTATCGCCGACTACCGCAAACTGTTCGAGCAGTTCGGCATCGAGGCGTTCGACGAGGTGCTCCCCGAAGTTCCCAATCCCCACTACCTGATGCGGCGGGGCGTCATCTTCGGCCACCGAGACTACCGACCGGTCGCCGAAGCGATGCGCAACGACGACCCCTTCGCCGCGCTGTCGGGGTTCATGCCGACCGGCGACCCCCACATCGGCCACAAGCTAGTCTTCGACGAAATCATCTGGCATCAACAGCAGGGCGGGGACGCACATGCGCTCATCGCGGACCTCGAAGCTCACAGCGCCCGCGGGCTGTCCTGGGACGAAATCGACGAGCACGCGACGGACTACGTCCTTTCGCTGCTTGCGCTCGGATTCGACCCCGATGAGGGGACGCTGTACCGCCAGTCCGACAACCGCGAGGTACAGGACCTCGCGTTCGAACTCGGCGCGGAGGCGAACTTCTCGGAACTGCAGGCCATCTACGACTTCGACGGTGAGACCGACGTCTCCCACATGCAGTCGGTCGTCACCCAGATGGCGGACATCCTCTACCCGCAACTGGACGAGCCCAAGCCGACGGTCATCCCCGTCGGCCCGGACCAGGACCCGCATATGCGCCTGGCGCGGGACCTCGCCGCGCGGATGCGGTACTTCGGCGTGACGGAGGCCTTCGCCAGCTTCGAGGCCGACGCCGTCGAGCGGACGCTGCTCCGGCAGGCCTACGATGCTCGGGAGGAGTACGCCGAGGACGTCGACCGGCCGCGGTGTGGCGAGGCCGCCGACTGGCTGCGCGACCACCAGCCAGCGCCCGCCGACGCCCGCGAGTCCGTCGTCGCGAAACTCGACGAGGCAGGAAAGGAACCGCTCCGACCGCGGATTCGGTTCCTTGACCGCAACGCCACCGACGTAGCCTTCGAGGCCCTCATCGAAGCCATCGACGGCGAGAAACGGGTGTACGACGAGCACATCGACACGTTCGACCTGGACCACGCCGAGGCTGAGGAGCTGGCTCGCCAGGTCGAACTCGACAACGGCGGCTACGGGTTCCAGCCGCCCTCGTCCATCTACCACCGGTTCATGACCGGCCTCACCGGCGGCAAGATGTCCTCGTCGATTCCGGCCTCGCACATCTCGCTGCTGGATGACCCGGAGGACGGCTACGACAAAGTGAAATCGGCCACCACCGGTGGTCGCTCCACAGCCGAGGAACAGCGCGAGAAGGGCGGGAAGGCCGACGAGTGCCCGGTGTACGAGCTGTACGCCTACCTGCTCTCGGGCGACGACGACGAGTTCGCCAAAGAGGTCTACGACGAGTGTGTTGGCGGCGAACGGCTCTGTGGCGGCTGCAAGGAGCAGGCCGCCGAACTGATGGCCGAGTTCCTCGAAGACCACCAGGAGAAACGCGAAGAGTGGGAGGACAAGCTCGACGAACTCGATATCGACCTCGACTCCGACCGCGCGCCGACGACCGCGGACTGAGAACCGAGCCGAGACACCCCGTCTCGTGTCGAGACGAGTACACGCACAACGCTTTTAGCCGCTAATCACAATCGCTCAGATATGGCACCCGAATCCCACCCAGGCGTCGCTCGTCAGCCACTCGACAGTCCGGGGTTCGGCTTCTTCTTCGCTGCCTGATCGTGTGTGGACTCTGACGGCGTCGAGAGGCGAGGTCAGACGAAACCGCGAACAGGAAGTGAGAACCGTTAACTGAGCGACCCGCGGTTATCCCCACAAGACCGAGACACCCGTATGAAACGACCACAGGCACAGGTGGCCGTCCTGCAGGCCGCCGACGCACAGGAAGACAGGCGTATCGACGACGTGGCTGCGGAGGCTGACATCAAGCCGGAAGCGGCCACCAGAGCGGCGTTCGAACTCGAATCCGACGGGCTGCTCGCCGTCGCCGAGGAAACGCTGGAACACTACGAACTCACCGAGGAGGGCGACCAGTACGTCCGGGAAAGTCTGCCCGAACAGGACCTCTACGAGGCGGCCGTTGACGCCGGCGCTGCCGACAACCCGGTCCAGATGGGGCAGGCCATCGGCGCGTCCGGCCTCGAAGGCGGCGCGGTCGACATCGCGCTCTCGAACTACGCCCGCAAGGCTTACGGTGAGATCGACAGCGGCGAAATCACGGCCAACCCGGACGCCGACCCCGGGTCAGACCCCGAGATGCTTGCACTGGAGGCGGTCGCCGACGGGCGCGTCGAAGACGCCGACGCGGACGCGCTCGACCAACTGGAACGGCGCGGCCTCCTCGACGTGCGAGAGGAGACTGTCCGCTCGGTCCGGCTCACCGACGACGGTGTCACCGCGCTGATGGAGGGCGTCGAAGCCGCCGAGACCGTCGACCAGCTCACCCCGGAACTGCTCACCAGCGGCGAGTGGGAAGACGTGGCGTTCACCGAGTACAACGTCGAGGCCGACGCCGAGGACGTGAGCCACGGCAAGGAGCACATCCTCCGCCAGACGGCCAATCGCGTGAAGGACACGCTCGTCGGCATGGGCTTCTCCGAGATGGAGGGCCCCCACGCCGACGCCCAGTTCTGGATCAACGACTGCCTGTTCATGCCACAGGACCACCCGGCGCGGACCCACTGGGACCAGTTCGCCCTGGAGGAGCCAGAGGAGATCGGCCACCTCCCCCCGGACCTCGTCGAGCGGGTCCGCTCGGCCCACAGGGACGGCGTCGGCCCCGACGGCGAGGGGTACCACTCGCCGTGGACCGAGGACATCGCCCGCGGGATGGACCTACGGGGCCACACCACCTCGCTGTCGATGCGCTATCTCTCGGGCCATCAGGTCGGCGAACTCGACCCGCCCGAACGCTACTTCAGCGTCGAGAAGGTGTACCGCAACGACACCCTTGACCCGACACACCTGCTTGAGTTCTTCCAGATCGAGGGCTGGGTGATGGCCGAGGACCTCTCCGTGCGGGACCTGATGGGGACGTTTACGGAGTTCTACGAACAGTTCGGTATCACTGATCTGGAATTCAAGCCCCACTACAACCCCTACACGGAGCCGAGCTTCGAACTGTTCGGCACCCACCCCGAGACCGGCGAGGTCGTCGAGGTCGGCAACTCCGGTATCTTCCGCGACGAGGTGCTCACGCCGCTCGGCGTCGACTGCGACGTGATGGCGTGGGGCCTCTCGCTCGAACGACTACTCATGCTCATGTATGGCTTCGAGGACATCCGCGACGTGCACGGGACGCTCTGTGATCTTGAACTGCTGCGGGAGACGGAGGTGATGCGCTGATGCCGGTCGTCGACGTCGACCCCGATGAACTACGGTATCTGACTGGGCACGACGAAAAAGACGACGACGAACTCAAGTCGGACCTGTTCAATCTCGGGCTGGAATTCGAGGGCTGGACCGAGGACGACGAGTTCCAGCTAGAGTTCGCGCCCGACAGACTCGACCGCCTCTCCGTCGAGGGGGTCGCGCGGTCGCTGCGCTACCACTACGGCGACGACCGCGGCGTGGAGGTCCCCAACACGAACAGCGCCGACTGGAGTATCGAGGTCGAGGACCAGCCAGACGAGCGCCCCTATGTCACCGGCGCTATCGTCCGCGGCCTGGATATGGACGAAGCGGCGCTGGAGTCGCTCATCCAGCTGCAGGAGAAGCTCCACGCGACGATGGGCCGCAAGCGGGCGAAAGGCGCGATTGGGGTTCACGACCTGACGATGTTGAAAGGCGACTCGGTCACGGACGAGACTGGCAAGTCTATCACCTACACCAGCGCCGACCCGGACGAGGCGACGTTCGTCCCGCTGGACGCCGACGCGGAGATGACCCCCAGCGAGGTCATGGCGTCTCACGAAACCGGCCAGACCTACGGCGACCTCGTGGCCGACTTCGACCGCGTCCCGGCCATCTACGACGCAATCGGCCTGTTCTCGTTCCCGCCGGTCATCAACGGCCGCCGGACCGAGGTCAGCGTCGACTCCCGGGACCTGTTCATCGAGATGACCGGGACCGACCAGTGGACCATCGACCACATGTGCAACATCGTCTGCTACGCGCTCGCCGCCCGTGGCGGCCAGGTCGAGAAGGTCGACGTCTCCTATGCCGACGATGCGCCCGGTGAGTACGCTGGCAAGACGCTGGAGCGACCGGACTTCTCGGTCCGGACGAAGACGGTCACGCACGACCGTATCGAATCCATTCTCGGCGTCTCACTGGACAGCCGCGAGGTCGTCGACTACGCCGAGCGCGCTGGCCTCGACGCGAGCGAAACCGACGCCGACGACGGCGTGGCCTACGAGGTGGAGATTCCGCCCTACCGCGTCGACGTCATCCACCCGCTGGATATCATCGACGACATCGGGCGGGCGCTCGGGTTCAACAGCCTCGAACCGACCTACCCCGACGTATCGACGGTCGGCGGCCGCCACGAGCGGTCCCGGCTTGAGGACGCCGCCCGCGACGCTCTGGTCGGGCTGGGCTTCGAGGATTTGCTGAACTTCCACATGATAAACGAGGCCGAGAACTTCGAGCGAATGGGCCTTGACCCCGACAACCCGGACGGGGATGTCGTCGGCCAGACCGACCCGGTCACCATTCAGGAGCCCTACAGCGAGGACTACACCATTCTCCGGACGTGGGCGCTCCCGTCCATCATGATGGTGCTGGAAAACAACACCCACCGGAGCTACCCGCAGGATCTCGCCGAGATCGGACTGGCCGCCGGTCTCGACGACTCGGAGAACACCGGCGTTGCCGAACACCGCACCGTCGCGGCCGCGCTCGCGCGCACGGACGCTTCCTACGAGGATGCGAAGGCTCGCCTCCAGGCGCTCGCCGACGCCTTCGACAAGGACCTCGAAACGCCGCCGACCACGCATCCATCGTTCATCGGCGGCCGCGTTGCCGAAGTGGTTCTCGACGGCGAGCCGGTCGGCGTTATCGGTGAAATCCATCCGAAGGTGCTCGTCGAACACGACCTGGAACTACCTGTGGCTGCGTTCGAGTTCCGGTTAGACGCGCTGGAATAGCTTCGACTGCGAGCGGAGCGAGCGTCCAATTCTCTCCGCGCTGCTCTACTTGTCGCTCGGGTACACGTACTCTACGTCGCTCGGTTTTCCTGTGGCCTCTTCGTCGGTTTCGACCACGATGGTCGAGGAGAGCTTGTTGAACAGCCGCAGCCCTTCTTTCTCGTAGGCCAGCCAGCCCACGAGGATGTCGATGGGAAGCAGGAACGCCTTCCCGAAGCTCTCGATGGCTGCCGTCCCGTAGTCGATGGCGTCGCCGCGTTCGTCCGTCACGGCGATGTTCATCACCATTTTGCCCGCCGACTGACCCTGCCGGCCTTCGAGGGCCGTCCAGTAGATGAACAAGCCGAGGCCGTTCAGGCCGATGGCTGGGGTGGTAACTGAGAGCCCCGGGTCAGGAGCGAAAACACGCCAGCGGCCTCACCCAGTGCGGAGAGGACGATACCGACGAGCAGGACGTCGAGGAGCCAGGCGAGAAAGCGGTCGTCCCAGGCGGCGATGTGGTGGGTGCGGGGACTGTCGCCCATGCCGGCGGTTCGCTGCAACCGTACTTCAAGATTCGCTGGTTACAGGTCCGCGCCGACGGCGTCCTCGACCGAGTCGAAGCCGTCCTCCGCGAGCAGGTCCAGCAGTCCCTCGTTGATTTCGCGGGCGATGGACGGGCCGCGGTACACCAGGCCGGTGTACAGCTGGACGAGTGAAGCCCCAGCGCAGATCTTCCGGTATGCGCCCTCCGCTGTCGAGACGCCACCGACGCCGACGACGGGCACGTCGACACGCTCGGCGACGAACCGTACCATCTCAGTCGCCTGATTTTCGATTGGCTTCCCCGAGAGGCCGCCCGTCTCGACCGCGTTCGGCGAGCGCAGACTGGCGGGCCGTTCCGTCGTCGTGTTGGTCGCGACGACGCCGTCTAGGTCGAGTTCAGTCACCAGATCAAGTGCATCCTCAACTGCCGGCTCGGGGAGGTCCGGCGAGAGCTTCACGAGCAGCGGGGCCGCGCCAGCGTCCTGTAGCTCACTGAGGATCGCTTCCATCGCGTCGCGGTTCTGGAGCTCCTCGAAGCCCTCCGAGTTTGGACAGGAGACGTTGACGACGAAGAAGTCCCCGCCTTCGGCGACGTGTTCGTACGTGGTCCGGTAGTCGTCGGGGGCCTCGCTCGTTCCGACTTGTTCCGTCTTGGCGATGTTGACGCCGACCGGGAACGGCGCATCGACGTTCTTCAGTCGCTCGCCGATGACGATGGCCCCGTCGTTGTTCAGGCCCATTCGGTTGATGATGGCCTCGTCCTCCCTGAGCCGGAACATCCGCGGGCGGGCGTTGCCGGCCTGTGGCTCGGCCGTGACGCCGCCGACCTCGGCGAAACCGAAGCCGAGCGACGCCAGCGCTCCGGGGATGGTCGCGTTCTTGTCGAAGCCGGCCGCGACCCCAACTGGGTTGTCGAAGGTCTGGTCGAACGCCTCCACTGCGAGTCGGTCGTCAGCGACGGTGTAGCGGTCGGCCATCGCCTCGGCGACCCGCGTTCCGTCGACTGCCTCCAGCAGTCGGTGGACGCTCCGGTTGGCAGTTTCGGCTGGCAGTGAAAACAGGAGTGGTTTCGCGATATCGTAGGGTCTCATTGTGATGGTAGTCCGGTTGGCCCGAAAAACAGTGGTGACCGGTTGATATCGGGCGATGGCTCCGGCATCTCCGCCCGGTGGCACTGTGTCACCGTCGATGGTGCCTCAAAAGTCGTGTTCGACCTCTTCGGGGTCGGCCTTCTGGATGATAATCTTGTTGTCACGGACGCGGACGAACACCTCGTCGCCGATCTCCATCCCGGCCACGGCCAGCTCGTCTTCGTGAATGTTGATATGTACGTTGTGGTACTCGCCGTCCTCATCTTTGGCGCCACTCGGGCTGAGCTTCTTCTTTCGCACCATCGCGCTATCCTACTCCGCACTTCACCGCAGGATACACTTAAGTCTACCGTGCCGCCGGCCGCTGGCTGGTGGTTTTGTGGACGCGCGTGACGATTTCGACCCGAATATTCGGCTTGAACTGGCCGGTTTGCTGGTTTGAACCGGTACGTGATGGCTTCAATTTATAAAGGTACCCCCCGACGGAGGGCGGATTGGGGGGTATATTTATGTTCTGCCATGTGCTGAATTGGCATGGAGCGGTGAAATCCATGGCACCCGACAGTGACAAGCGCAACTTCGCACTGCGCGAAGACGGTGACGAATCGAGCGTCTTCTCGGGCGGAACACCTCGACAGGCTGCGCTGAAGGCAGCACGTCGACTCGAGCCGGCCGACGGTGAAGATCAGGCTGACCCTGAGGAGATACGACTACGGGAGAAAGGAACCCACAAAGTCCACATCTACGAGGCGTGGGCATGGGTCGAGGAAGCACCCGACGACAAACCCGACTGGATGCCCGGCGACATCACGAAAGGGAACGTCTCGAAGCAGGGCGTCGAACACCTAGACGAGATCTAGGTCGCATTCCCGACATTTTCGGTGCAACGCCCGGCCGGTAGCGGCTGCTGTAACTGTTCGTGCGCGCGCGGAGTCGACGTCTGTTTCGGCGTCCCATTCCCGACACGCCGTACTGACCGTCTGCAGTCGTGTGCAACACTCTCCCCCGTGTAATCTTGTCCCGTAGGCGACTCCCTTCGACGGGGTTAAGTGTGGCTCACCCATCGGAATGAAATGCGAACGCGGACAGGGGCCGACGCCCCCGAACGAACGCACTCGTTCCGACGCCCTTAAGTGTAACAGGGCATTCGGAATGAACGCGAAGGTCGCTCGCGTCGTGCGGTTCGACGCGAGCCCCATCCGATGCCCTTAAGTGTAATAGGGCACTCGGAATGAACGCGAACGACGTTCGGTCGGGGTGTTGAACCCCTGCCGACACGGACCAGGCGGGATCGACTCGCCAACGAAACTCGAAGCCTTTATGATGGCTTCGAGACAACAATCAGGTCCGAAGAAATGAGGATTCCACCCCTGCGGTCCGCCGTCAAGATGGGATCTGATGTTAGCCCTGATAGTTCGGTGACACTCGGTCGACGGGTGTCCTCGAACACCCTTCGATAGCGACCACACCCATTATATGGGTGTGATCCCGCCTAACCCCCCGGCATTGTGCCGGGATACATTCCGGTTGATCCTGCCGGAGGCCATTGCTATCGGAGTCCGATTTAGCCATGCTAGTCGCACGGGCTTAGACCCGTGGCATATAGCTCAGTAACACGTGGCCAAACTACCCTACAGACCGCGATAACCTCGGGAAACTGAGGCCAATAGCGGATATAACTCTCAGGCTGGAGTGCCGAGAGTTAGAAACGTTCCGGCGCTGTAGGATGTGGCTGCGGCCGATTAGGTAGATGGTGGGGTAACGGCCCACCATGCCGATAATCGGTACGGGTTGTGAGAGCAAGAACCCGGAGACGGTATCTGAGACAAGATACCGGGCCCTACGGGGCGCAGCAGGCGCGAAACCTTTACACTGCACGACAGTGCGATAGGGGGACTCCGAGTGCGAGGGCATATAGCCCTCGCTTTTCTGTACCGTAAGGTGGTACAGGAACAAGGACTGGGCAAGACCGGTGCCAGCCGCCGCGGTAATACCGGCAGTCCAAGTGATGGCCGATATTATTGGGCCTAAAGCGTCCGTAGCCGGCCGGACAAGTCCGTTGGGAAATCGACGCGCTCAACGCGTCGGCGTCCAGCGGAAACTGTCCGGCTTGGGGCCGGAAGACCTGGGGGGTACGTCCGGGGTAGGAGTGAAATCCCGTAATCCTGGACGGACCACCAATGGGGAAACCACCTCAGGAAGACGGACCCGACGGTGAGGGACGAAAGCTAGGGTCTCGAACCGGATTAGATACCCGGGTAGTCCTAGCTGTAAACGATGCTCGCTAGGTGTGCCGTAGGCTACGAGCCTGCGCTGCGCCCTAGGGAAGCCGAGAAGCGAGCCGCCTGGGAAGTACGTCTGCAAGGATGAAACTTAAAGGAATTGGCGGGGGAGCACCACAACCGGAGGAGCCTGCGGTTTAATTGGACTCAACGCCGGAAATCTCACCGGTCCCGACAGTAGTAATGACGGTCAGGTTGACGACTTTACCCGACGCTACTGAGAGGAGGTGCATGGCCGCCGTCAGCTCGTACCGTGAGGCGTCCTGTTAAGTCAGGCAACGAGCGAGACCCGCACTTCTAGTTGCCAGCAATACCCTTGAGGTAGTTGGGTACACTAGGAGGACTGCCGCTGCTAAAGCGGAGGAAGGAACGGGCAACGGTAGGTCAGTATGCCCCGAATGGACCGGGCAACACGCGGGCTACAATGGCTCTGACAGTGGGATGCAACGCCGAGAGGCGACGCTAATCTCCAAACGGAGTCGTAGTTCGGATTGCGGGCTGAAACCCGCCCGCATGAAGCTGGATTCGGTAGTAATCGCGTGTCAGAAGCGCGCGGTGAATACGTCCCTGCTCCTTGCACACACCGCCCGTCAAAGCACCCGAGTGGGGTCCGGATGAGGCCGTCATGCGACGGTCGAATCTGGGCTCCGCAAGGGGGCTTAAGTCGTAACAAGGTAGCCGTAGAGGAATCTGTGGCTGGATCACCTCCTACTGATCGGGATCAGGCCTCTGGCCTGACCCACCTTTCGGTGTTCGAGAACTCCGTCGACCGGGCACCTATGAACTATCAGGGCTAACAACCGTGCGGATCTGCCGGGCCCATAGCTCAGCGGGAGAGCGCCGCCTTTGCAAGGCGGAGGCCCTGGGTTCAAATCCCAGTGGGTCCATACGACGTGCCAGCCCCGAACCGTGCCCCTTAAGTGTGGGACGGCGATGGGATATGGTACGACGACAGATGCACCAGGTCGGGTGAAACCGCGCCTGGGAAGGGTCGATTCGCCCACCATCTCCACCTTGGGGGCGAGTATGAAACCGTGTGTACGTGCGATCCAGGCGTCCACTGGACTCGTTCAGTTGAACGGGTCACAACGACGTTGGCTACTATGCCAGCTGGTGGATTGCTCGGCTCAGGCGCTGATGAAGGACGTGCCAAGCTGCGATAAGCTGTGGGGAGCCGCACGGAGGCGAAGAACCACAGATTTCCGAATGAGAATCTCTCTAACAATTGCTTCGCGCAATGAGGAACCCCGAGAACTGAAACATCTCAGTATCGGGAGGAACAGAAAACGCAACGTGATGTCGTCAGTAACCGCGAGTGAACGCGATACAGCCCAAACCGAAGCCCTCACGGGCAATGTGGTGTCAGGGCTACCTCTCATCAGCCGACCGTCTTCACGAAGTCTCTTGGAATAGAGCGTGATACAGGGTGACAACCCCGTACTGAAGACCAGTACGCTGTGCGGTAGTGCCAGAGTAGCGGGGGTTGGATATCCCTCGCGAATAACGCAGGCATCGACTGCGAAGGCTAAACACAACCTGAGACCGATAGTGAACAAGTAGTGTGAACGAACGCTGCAAAGTACCCTCAGAAGGGAGGCGAAATAGAGCATGAAATCAGTTGGCGATCGAGCGACAGGGCATACAAGGTCCTGTAACGAATGACCGACGCGCGAGCGTCCAGTAAGACTTACAGGAAGCCGATGTTCTGTCGTACGTTTTGAAAAACGAGCCAGGGAGTGTGTCTGTATGGCAAGTCTAACCGGAGCATCCGGGGAGGCACAGGGAAACCGACATGGCCGCAGGGCTTTGCCCGAGGGCCGCCGTGTTCAAGCGCGGGGAGCCATGTGGACACGACCCGAATCCGGACGATCTACGCATGGACAAGATGAAGCGTGCCGAAAGGCACGTGGAAGTCTGTTAGAGTTGGTGTCCTACAATACCCTCTCGTGATCTATGTGTAGGGGTGAAAGGCCCATCGAGTCCGGCAACAGCTGGTTCCAATCGAAACATGTCGAAGCATGACCTCCGCCGAGGTAGTCTGTGGGGTAGAGCGACCGATTGGTGTGTCCGCCTCCGAGAGGAGTCGGCACACCTGTCAAACTCCAAACCTACAGACGCTGTTTGACGCGGGGATTCCGGTGCGCGGGGTAAGCCTGTGTACCAGGAGGGGAACAACCCAGAGATAGGTTAAGGTCCCCAAGTGTGGATTAAGTGTAATCCTCTGAAGGTGGTCTCGAGCCCTAGACAGCCGGGAGGTGAGCTTAGAAGCAGCTACCCTCTAAGAAAAGCGTAACAGCTTACCGGCCGAGGTTTGAGGCGCCCAAAATGATCGGGACTCAAATCCACCACCGAGACCTGTCCGCACCCGTTACAGGGTGATCGAGTAGATTGGCGCTCTAATTGGATGGAAGCGGGGGCGAGAGCTCCTGTGGACCGATTAGTGACGAAAATCCTGGCCATAGTAGCAGCGATAGTCGGGTGAGAACCCCGACGGCCTAATGGATAAGGGTTCCTCAGCACTGCTGATCAGCTGAGGGTTAGCCGGTCCTAAGTCATACCGCAACTCGACTATGACGAAATGGGAAACAGGTTAATATTCCTGTGCCACTATGCAGTGAAAGTTGACGCCCTGGGGTCGATCACGCCGGGCATTCGCCCGGTCGAACCGTCCAACTCCGTGGAAGCCGTAATGGCACGAAGCGGACGAACGGCGGTATAGGGAAACGTGATTCAACCTGGGGCCCATGAAAAGACGAGCATAGTGTCCGTACCGAGAACCGACACAGGTGTCCATGGCGGCGAAAGCCAAGGCCTGTCGGGAGCAACCAACGTTAGGGAATTCGGCAAGTTAGTCCCGTACCTTCGGAAGAAGGGATGCCTGCTCCGGAACGGAGCAGGTCGCAGTGACTCGGAAGCTCGGACTGTCTAGTAACAACATAGGTGACCGCAAATCCGCAAGGACTCGTACGGTCACTGAATCCTGCCCAGTGCAGGTATCTGAACACCTCGTACAAGAGGACGAAGGACCTGTCAACGGCGGGGGTAACTATGACCCTCTTAAGGTAGCGTAGTACCTTGCCGCATCAGTAGCGGCTTGCATGAATGGATTAACCAGAGCTTCACTGTCCCAACGTTGGGCCCGGTGAACTGTACATTCCAGTGCGGAGTCTGGAGACACCCAGGGGGAAGCGAAGACCCTATGGAGCTTTACTGCAGGCTGTCGCTGAGACGTGGTCGCCGATGTGCAGCATAGGTAGGAGTCGTTACAGAGGTACCCGCGCTAGCGGGCCACCCAGACAACAGTGAAATACTACCCGTCGGTGACTGCGACTCTCACTCCGGGAGGAGGACACCGATAGCCGGGCAGTTTGACTGGGGCGGTACGCGCTCGAAAAGATATCGAGCGCGCCCTATGGCTATCTCAGCCGGGACAGAGACCCGGCGAAGAGTGCAAGAGCAAAAGATAGCTTGACAGTGTTCTTCCCAACGAGGAACGCTGACGCGAAAGCGTGGTCTAGCGAACCAATTAGCCTGCTTGATGCGGGCAATTGATGACAGAAAAGCTACCCTAGGGATAACAGAGTCGTCACTCGCAAGAGCACATATCGACCGAGTGGCTTGCTACCTCGATGTCGGTTCCCTCCATCCTGCCCGTGCAGAAGCGGGCAAGGGTGAGGTTGTTCGCCTATTAAAGGAGGTCGTGAGCTGGGTTTAGACCGTCGTGAGACAGGTCGGCTGCTATCTACTGGGTGTGTTATGGTGTCTGACAAGAACGACCGTATAGTACGAGAGGAACTACGGTTGGTGGCCACTGGTGTACCGGTTGTTCGAGAGAGCACGTGCCGGGTAGCCACGCCACACGGGGTAAGAGCTGAACGCATCTAAGCTCGAAACCCACTTGGAAAAGAGACACCGCAGAGGTCCCGCGTAGAAGACGCGGTCGATAGACTCGGGGTGTGCGCGTCGAGGTAACGAGACGTTAAGCCCACGAGCACTAACAGACCAAAGCCATCATTCATACGCACTGTGACTCATTCACCGACGATTTACTCGTCGCTGACCGAGTCCAGGCGCAAACTGGATCGCACGTAATCACACGGTGGAAAAGTTGATCGAGACTGGTGCTTTCGTGGTTCGATTCCACGACTCGACGTTAGGCGGCCACAGCGGTGGGGTTGCCTCCCGTACCCATCCCGAACACGGAAGATAAGCCCACCAGCGTTCCGGGGAGTACTGGAGTGCGCGAGCCTCTGGGAAACGCGGTTCGCCGCCACCATTCATACTTACATAGCCCACTCAGGAGAGGTATCTCTCCCGAGTGGGCTTTCTGTATTTGTACAAACCGAGAGCTACGTGGCTGGATCGAGAGTTCGCAGACTTGTGAAGTCGAATTGAACGAATTCACAGCACTCCTCGACGGTGTCGCACCTGCTGTCTGTCGAGATGGTCCGAGCGGATCTTGACGATGTACGGCTCGTGTATGCCGTTAATTCCGCCGCGGGTCGCACTACTTGCCAACGCGAGCAGTTTGGTTCTTTGGACGGGGACAATCATCAATCTACAGTACTATCCCGGTCGAGGGAACGGTGATCTGGATCAGGCAGAGAGTAATGGCTAATCGAATTCGCTACGCTTAAACGACCGAGTTGACTACCTCTATTCGCGCCAAGGTGGCAGAGTCTGGCCTAACGCAGCGGCCTGCAGAGCCGCCCATCGCCGGTTCAAATCCGGCCCTTGGCTTCCTCGTCTCTTACACCCCCGAGAAGTGCCGGTACGTAACTGTTACCTGCCTTTCTCTATAGACTCGACGTTGTGAACTGTTGCTCGAAAACGGTTGCACACAGAATCAAGACTCTATCGAAGAATACAGTACGGGCAGGCCGCTCATGGAATCCGCTTTCGACGGGGCAACGCCCGACCTATCGGGGTCGCACGAACTATAGTAGCCATTGAAAATCAATGCACACCTGATCGCACTGCCGTCGTGCGATCAGTGTGTAAATCGTTTCGATTGTTACTATAGTGTACGGCCACAAACTGGTTCCCGGGACATTCGAAGCTGGAGTTAGCGGAGATGGGGGCGGCGGAGAAAGATGGATGACGCTGCTGACCCGGTATCAACTCTTATTTGTCGGCACCAGTATTACAGTTGCAATGGGGTTGTTGGGACGGGAAATACGGCGGACAGTCGTCGACAACTACGAACTGCTACTGATTTGTCTGATCGCCATCGCTGCGGTTGGCGGATATCTCACGTATACGGGCCACGTTGCTCCGGGAACGGACACGACTACGCGTCAGGTGTCGTCGTGGCAGTCGTCCGGATCGTTCTCCCACAATGCGACAGTTCGCAACGGTACCTCGGCGTTTCCAGAGGGTGAAGTGCTCGAAGATCAACCTGTGTATCTCCGGACGGTCGCCCCCGTATTGGACGGCGCGTTCACGTACACGTACAGCGCCAGCAACGAAAGCGACCTTACGGCCTCGGCTGACGTGTTTGTTCAGTATCGCTCCGTCGAATCAACCCAGAACGGAGAGCTCGTCTACTGGGAGGTCAAACGACCACTGACACAAGGCACTGTGCAGTCGCTGGCCGCGGGTGAGCGGCTGACGGTTCCGTTCTCGCTGAATGTCAGTCGCGCAGCCGAAACTGTTCGACGTATCGATTCGGAACACGGCCAGACGTCCGGTCGACTTGAGATGGCGGTGGTCTCTCAGGTGGCTCTTTCGGGGACGCGCAACGGGCAGTCGGTCGACACGACTCGGACGTATCGCCTCCCGATTATCCCGAGGCAGAGCAGCTACCGGGTCGAAAACGCTGGCCCGGTTCCGAACAGTGGTGACCGAACCGTCGAAGCGCAGGTCGAAAAAGCGTATGGACCGATCTGGACTCTCGGTGGCCCAGTGCTCCTGCTTGGTAGCTTTAGTGGTGCTGCTGCCATCGTCTACGGGCGCACGACCGACTATCTCACACTGACCGACGCCGAGCGCCGATGGCTCGCATACAAGTCCGCCCGTGAGGAGTTTGACGATTGGATAACCGTCGGCCGGGCTGATCCAGTCGACGACGACGTCTGGACGACTTCAGTTGATTCGCTCGTCGGGCTCGTGGACGTCGCAATAGACACCGAGGAACGTATCATCGAGTCAGATAGCGATTCTGAACTCATCGTGTACACTGGTGACCGACTGTTTCGGTACGCGCCTCCGCCAGAACCCGGAACTGATTCGACTGTGGGAAACAGTGACGCTGAGACACCGGACTGACCGGATTGTTTTACTGCTTTTCGGTGCCGTCGTCGTCGGCTTGCAGTTCGGGCAGTGCATCGAGTTCTGGGACCAGCCGGTACCCGGTCACCGTGCCGACTGCAGCGGAGAACGCGAGCGCCGCAACCAGCTGCGAGACTGGGCCGAAGCCAGCGCCTGAGGCAGCTGCCACGACAAGAACCGTGAGTACGATTCCGGCAAGACCGATCGCGGTCTCGCGGACAGCGACGCGCCGGAACCGGCGACGGCGGTCACTCGGTTGCGTCTGGAGTACCGGGAGGACATCGTGATATCGCGTCTGCACGAGGTAGTTCGTCACTACGACGAGCAGGCCAGCGATGAACGCCCACGGCCCCCAGCTAATTCCGAATGCCGGCTCGAAGCCGAGCGTGAATCCGTTCGGTTCGGCTGACTGTTGACTTTCGGGTGTCGTCGGCACGGGCTCAGCGCCACCGCCGGCCACGGTTTCGGGTTCTTCTTCGCTGGTGGTGGGCGTCTCAGCCGGTTCGTCGGTCGACGTCCCGACACCAGTACCGCTGCCACCGCTTCCGCCGCCAGCGGCTGTTTCAGTCTCGTTCCCGTCATCGTTTACGGTCTCGTTCGTCGAGTTACTGTCCGTCGGCGTTGGCGTCGGCGTCGTGGGATCGCCCCCGCCCTGCGTACCACTCCCATCATCGTTACTGGGTGGCACACCGCCACCACCGCCACCGGTTGACCCACCGCCGCTCCCACCGTTGCTCTCGTCCCCTTCGGTTGACTGCTGTTCGGGAACAGGGGCGGTGATCGATATCGTGCCAGTGAAGTTGCGCTCCGCTGGCGTCACTGCCAGCCCAAAGCGCACTGATTCGTCGGGCTCCAGCGAGACAGTGTCGCCGGCGACTTGTGCTCCGGTGTCCATCCGGTACATGCGAACTGTTTCCGGCTCGCTGTCCAGTTCGACGGTAGCGGCACTATCAGTCCCCTCGTAGCCCGCAAACCCGACGACGAACAGGTCATCGACGCGGGTCTGACCGTTCGGGAGCACTGGTGAAAGACTGATGCGTAGCTGCCCTGTCTCGTCGTATTCGACGTACTGGTCTCCGTTTACCGTGTCAGCGGGAGCCAAGTAGACGCCGGAGTTCCGGTCGGGTGCAACCTCGTCGCCGTCGATGAAGGCACCTGTCGCCATAGCGGTCCCTGCGAGGAGGACGACCGCTGCCATGACAGCGATGAGAGTGCGATTCATAGTTGGTTGTGTCGTGCCGACTGCGTTGGATCTTCGTGTGTGCCTGTATCTGGGCCTGTTGGTCGGCGGCCAGCGCCG
This sequence comes from Haloarcula sp. CBA1115, assembly GCF_000827835.1. Classification (NCBI taxonomy): domain Archaea; kingdom Methanobacteriati; phylum Methanobacteriota; class Halobacteria; order Halobacteriales; family Haloarculaceae; genus Haloarcula; species Haloarcula sp. CBA1115. The sequence continues at coordinate 1,829,450 of NZ_CP010529.1, forward strand.
GAATCGCGTTTCACTTACTGCTGGACCGCCTCGACGACGAAGGTCACGTCGCTGATCTCGCTGAGATCGTCGCCATCGACGCCGTTATCTCGGAGGTCGACAACGATGTCCAGTTCCACGGTGTCGCTGTAGCCGCCGTCTGAACTCCCGCCGTCGGGGTCGAGCGTGATAGCCTGGTCCGAGCCGACAATCGAGACGTCAGCGGACCCCTCCCGGAAGTCCAGAACTTCACCGTTTGTGGGGTCATCTCCAACCCCGGTAGTGCTGTCATCAATATAGAGGTTGACCTTGGATTGGCTGTTGTTGTCGACCTCCAAAGCGTTCTCGAAGCTGGTCTTCGCTTGTTCGTTGAGATTCGTCTGTTCGAAGTTGATGATATCAACCGACTCGTTTGTGTCCGTCCCGACGATGCTCGTGGCACCGCTCCCCGGGCTGAACCCCACCTGTGCCGATCCGGTATCGCCGGTGACTTCGAGATTGACGTTCCGGTCTGCTTCGATAGAGGTGAACGCACCGGAACCAAACACCGCACCCGTCCCCACACTGGCCGCACCAATACTAAGGAGAAAGCCACGCCGATTCATTGGAAGCTAGTTCACGGCATAGTGGCTTAGTACTGAACAGCGTTAGCGGCTTCAATGAGTGCTTTAGCCGGGCTAATGCAACAAAATAGTAAGTGGTAACCTCTCGATAAGCGAACTGAACATGAAACTGAACCGTAGAAGCGTACTCGGTCTCATCGGGACAGTCGGTATCGGATCTGGCGCGGCGTTCGGCTCTGGTGCATTTAGCACTGTCAGCGCAACGCGTGAAGTCGAAGTCAACGTCGTTGGCGCTGACGGCAACGGCTCCGAGATCGCAACCGAATTTACTGACGTGCTTGTCGACGCGTCCGCCGATGAGGTTGCGCTTCGGAATAGCAACGACGATCTCGTTACCGACGCTACGACCCTGTTTCCGACGAGTTCTGACTCTCTTACTACCGACGGCGGCACGACTGTTTCGACTGACTACGTAAGCCTCATTGCAAACGACGTATCTGTCGTCTTTGGATACGAGGACGGTGGAACCGACGAACGGCTGATGCCAAACAGTACGTACGACTATGACAGTGGGTTCTTCAAACTGGTCAACAACGACGGAAACTCGACGGCGTTCAACGTTGAGCTGAGTACCGGCAGCGGCCTTCTTTCCGATATCAACGGGAGCGGCGATACCCACAGCGAAGAGGTGTCTGCCGGTGGGGTTTCTGATCTCTCTGCAACCCTCGAAACGGGCGACAGCGCCCAGGAAACCGAAGACCTGACAATCACAATCACTGAAGCATAACGGGTTGGCTCTGCTGTTCGACTCCCTCACCTATCCATGCCCTGCTGCCGGCAGACGCCTGTCCCTGGCGGTGGATGTCTAGCATAGAAAACACAGTTACTTACCATTTACAATCAAATACGAACAAAAAATCTATCAAGTAGTGCAGTCTAAACAGAAACATGGGACAGGTGGGGGTTAGCCGGCCAGAAGAGCGACAGCTATCGCGTGATGACGTATACGACATACTGAGCAACCAACGGCGCCGGTACGCTTTACACGCGATAAAACAGGAGGACGAGTGCGCCGAACTCTCTGACCTTGCCGAGCAAGTCGCTGCGTGGGAAAACAACAAGTGCATTCAGGAGATCACGTCCACGGAGCGACACCGCGTGTACACGTCGATGCAGCAGACACATCTCCCGACGCTTGAACGCGCGGGCGTCATCACGCACGACAACGGGACAGTTACGATGACCGATACAGCTGACAGCCTTGACGTGTATCTTGACGTCGTCCCGGGGGATTCAATTCCGTGGGCGGAGTACTATCTCGGACTCGCCGCTGTTTCGCTAGCGCTCGTCGTCGCTGTCTGGGTCGGTGTCTTTCCACCGTCGGTTCCGTCGCTCGTGTGGCCGACGGTCATCACGCTGCTGTTTCTCGTCTCTGCGGCGTACCACGTCACGGAGACTCGCCGGCTGCAACTCGGCGCAGCCGATAAGCCACCGGAGTTGTCGGAATGAACAAGAAGTGGACCCGACGTGGTGCACTCGCGTTCATCGCTGGTGGGGCAGGCCTGCTCGCTGCTGAAACATCCGGTGTCACTACCATCGACGCAAAGCGGTCCAGTAACCTGAAAGCGACCGACGGCAGCGATGCACTGCTTGGTATCGACATCGGCCCAGTCAGTGGAATGGACGGCCAGCAAGTGACACTGCTAACGCTCACCAACAACTTCGACCAGCAACTTACGAGTGTTCGTGTCAGCCCCGGTCCCGCTCCACCGTTCGAAACTGTCCAGACGCCGAACAGGCTTCTGCCGGGCGAGAGCGGCGATGTCACAACGACGCTCGCCTGTGACTCAGAAGGGAGTACCACTGTCAACCTTGATATCACTGCTACCGGCGACGACCAGCGTATCGAACTGAGCCGATCGGTTTCAGTCGAGTGTCGCGACCCCAAGGTGTCGTGGTGGCACTTCGAAGATGTTAGCAGAACGGATATCCCGGATTCCTGGGCCGCTGGCAACGATGGCGAACGGGAGTTTAGTTTTGACAGGGACCGCGACCGCTTTTATGAACCAGACCTAGCGACATCCAGTCAGGGCCGCGGCGAAGTGCTCAATTTCGATGGTGACGATGCCGTCACCGTTCCTGACGACGATACGCTCGACTTGACTGATGATTTCTCGCTCTCTGCCTGGGTATTCCCCCGAAGCCAGAATGGCCTCACACGACTGTTCAGCAAGTGGAACTCCCGTGGCGACGATAGCTATCAGTTCGGCTTCGGTGGTGGTTGGAAGGGTTCGGACGACAGAGAACTGCTCATCGAGACCACCGACGATAACAAACTCACGGGTGTTTCGCTGACGAAGAACCGGTGGGCACACGTCGTGTGGACCCACGGATCACAGGACAGGGTGTACGTCAACGGGGCGCAAAAGGGGCCGACGTTTTCGCTCCCCGATGCGCAGGCGTCCGAACAACCGCTTCGAATCGGTACAGGACTCAATTCTGGCGGGAACGCTATCTATGGATTCGACGGTGCCATGGACGAACCCAAGGTGTACGACGCCGCGCTCACCGCCGAGCAGGTGAGCAATCTCTACAATTCAAGCACGGCAAGCGCAGGTGGTGGCGGCGGCGATATCACCGGCTGAACCCGCGATCATTCACGCCCAAGCAGGCGGCGTACCTGTCGCTTCAGCGGGACCGACCGGTCTCGGCTCCGCTCGCGCGTTGTTCCGAACCCGAAGGTCGCCCCAACTGCCGCTGTGAGGCTTCCTAACACCAGGAGATTGAACGCCCCGATTGCCACCAGCGGGTGGACTCGGTGCAGTCCCGCGATGACGCCCGGCGGTGCTAGCAGGAAGTATCGATGCTCTTCGACGGTCACGACCGCCTGTTCGCCCGGTGGTGGGGCGGGCACCGACAGCGTTGCCGTCGCGGACCCGCCGCGCTGGACGACAAGCCGGTTACGGTCCATCGCCGCGTCCGGGTGCGATGATTCGAGGATAATGAGCATCGTTACCAGTCCGCCGTTTTCGGCAGTGAACTCGCTTTCGACGGTCTCCCCGGGCGTGACATCCTCGCTAGTGCTGTCGATGGTGACGCTGTGAGTGCCGCTCGGAGCGACCATCGCCGCGTTGGCTGGGACGAGAATCAACACTGCCAGTGCGAGTATAACCGTCCAGCCATTGATGGCGTCCCCGTCGCGCGAACGAGTCCGTTCTCTGGTCCGCTCCTCGCTGGCCCGGAAGCTGTCGACGAAGACGAGCAGAAACAGTCCGAGCCCGATAGAGATGAACAGTCCACTGAGTCCCTGTCCGCTCGTCAGGTCGCTGTTGCCCGGCCCGCCAATCAATACCAAGCCGCTTTCTGCCGCCGTTCGAGCGGAGCTGATGGCGGTGCCGAGACCGGGGAGCCGGACGACCTGTCCGTTGATCTGGAGTGCTGTCGCGACGACTCGGTCGTCCGTGACAACCGGCTCACCTCCGCTCTGGTCTCTGAAGGGGTTGTTGTCCCCTTTCGTGATGTAGCCGCCGTCGGTCTCCGCGACGACCCGGTGTGTCGTCAGTCCGCCGCCCTGTAGCTCGACCGCTTCGAACACGATGACGTCCCCCGGCTCAATCTCGCCAGCGACGGGTGCAGGAACGGCGACGAACGCGTCGCCCGTGTTCAGCGTCGGCGACATACTCCCTGAGGTCACGTACCCCAGCAGGATCGGCTGCCCGAGGAGTTGCCCGATAACGAGGGAGAGAACGACGAGGACAGCAAGCAGGGTGAACGCGTCCTCGACGGCCTGCCGCAGCATACCTGCAGTAGCCGGTCACAGGTTTTCAACCCTCCGAACAGCGGAGCAGTCGACGCAGTCGCTCATTATCCGAAGCGTACGAAATCGGCGCATGTGGTCTCTGCGCGCGACGCACTGTCGTATGGCGACCGCGTGGCAGGCCAGTTCTGGTCGACCATATCACTGACCGTCTCGATCACTCTGTTTCGACAGGGATCGTGTGGACCTGCCGGAGCGGCGCGATGTGTGCTTTCGCCGCCTCGTCCAGTGGAAAGGTCCCGTGGATGTCGGCCGGGACCTGGCCGTGGACGACACGCCCGAACGGCGCGGCGGCGGTGGGATACACCTGCTCGGCCAACCGGGCGACAGGGGCCGCGACATCGAGGCCTTCCAGCGCTTCCTTCACAGCCGCTTCGCCGACGTGAACGGACTCGCCTTCAATCAGGATGAACGCAAACGGCAGGTCGTCGAACTGTGCCTGGAGAAACGCCTGAATCGCGTCGGACTCCCAGGGGACCGGCGTAATGTCCGTGGCACAGCGGGTTACCGTCTCGGCAGCGCGCCGGAACAGGTCGGTACTGCCGTCGTAGACGAGAAGCGACTGAGTCACACCCCATGTACGGGTTTGGGCCGTTTGAACGTTGTGTAGTGTCACAACGGCTTATGCTTCTGTCCCTCTACGTTTCTGTATGGACGCACGGGACGAACCGATGACCAGACTCGCCCGGCGACTCGAAACAGTACTGGAGAGCGCGCTTGCCGATAGCGTGTCGTGGACGGTCACTACTGACGGCCCAGTCGTCGCTCGACTGCCCGACCGCGAGTTCGCGTTCGAGCGGAACGATAGCCCGGATGGGTACCGGTGGACAGTCGTGTTACGCGCGGACGGGGCGGTCGTGAGCAAGTTCGGACCGTTCGAGACGGTCGACGGCGTCGTCGAGCAGGTCGAATCGCTCGTTCACTCAGAGGTTCGGTACACGGTTTGCTGTAACGGCTAACTGTCCCAGCGCCAGCACTACCCATCACGCGAATTCAGCGGCCGCGTTTCGGTCAGCGACACGTCGCTCGTGGGTAATCTCTATACGAACCCCGCACCAACGGATAGGTGTATGAGTTTGCTCAAGAGCAAGCACCTCCTCAACGGGATCGTCTCACTGGTCGTCAGCGTCGGTATCACTGTCTGGCTGGCCGACGACGAGGACGCGCCGTGGAGCCTGACTGACATGGCCATGGCCGTCGCTATTTCGTCGTTCCTGTCCGGCTTTTTCACCAGCTACTTCGCCGACTAACCGGGGAAAACGGGGGAACACCGATGCCGTTCCGGCCCGTCCGACTGGTATGGACAAACCAGAACCCGTCGACGACTGGCCCCACCGCCCATTCTCGCCGACGGAAGCCAGTGCCTTGCTGGAAGACATCGATGGCGCTGTCGCGGTCTGGGTGATGCACCACGACAACGACGTTCGGTCGGCCGTCGTTCTCGATGACGCCCCCGAGGACGCAGTCATCGACATTGTCGTCGAGACCGAGGCTGCCTTCGAAATGTACAGTTACACGAGCGGCGTGTGGATGGACTACGGTACGCAGCGGAAAGACGATCCGGATGCCCCGTCGATGGCAGGGACGCTCGACAGCTACGACGTTCTCGCTGGCGAGTCCGATATAGCCTGATCGATGCGATACATCGACACCGCCGTTACTGGGGCGAGACGCCCCTACCACCCGTCTATCAAGACACTCGAAAAGTAATCATTAAACGGCGCGGCGACTGACCCTCCTGATATGCAACGACGAGCCGCGGCGGCGTACTTCGCGTTCTTCCTCGTTATCAGTGTTGCTGCGTACGCCTACATCGGCGTCGCGGAGAGTCAGCGGCCGGCGGTGTCGCTCGACGCTGACGCCGAACTGACCAACGAGAGTACGTTCACTGTCGACGGAACGGAATACACAGCCACGAACATCCACATGTCCGGCGGCGGCGGTGGCGGCCACGGCGGCGGTGGCGGTGGCAGCATGGCAGCTGACCTCTCTTGGACGAACGAATCGTCACGGTATACCGCGACGCTAGAGCACAACGCCACGACGACCTACCAGAACGATACCTACCGCGTGCACACTGACAGCAACGAGAGTACGGTGACCCTCGAAGAAGAACTCAACGTCAGTGCGCTCCTCGCCGAGGACACCTCGGTCAAGAACACGCTGGCGACCCAGAACGGGACCGAGTACGTAGTCTACCGGTCGAACAACACGCAAGTCCCGCTGAGTGAATGGCTCCCAGAGCCGGAGACGGTGTCGTTCACCACCGGCGATACCTACCCGCACGCGACCGATAGCGGCACCCAGGAGACCACGATCTCCGAAGTGACCGACGACGGCGCGACCCTCGAATGGTTCGCACCGCGCGAGAACACAATCGAACTTTCGGAGGGTGGGAACGTCACGCTGAACGAGCAGCAGTTCTTCACGCACTTCCCAGACCATAGCACCGTCCAGATCGTCCCGATTCAGCAGTACGACCAGTACCAGACGACGCTCGACCAGCAGGACTACTTCCACGAGCGCAAGAACGGCATCTGGGGCGTCTCGATACTCTCGGGCATCGCTGCCGTGCTGATGCTAGGGATGGCGTATATGCCCGTCCGCGGATAACAAGACGTCTGTTTTCGGCTCTGTTCTCGGCGACTGACTTACGCGTCGGCTGCCCAGCTGATGTACGCCAGTCCGACACCGATCAACCCCATCACGACCGCTGCCGCCAGTTGTATAATTACCGCGCCCATCGACGCGTACGTCTGCCACGGCGTGCTGGCAATCGCAGCGAGCGTGGCGACGACGAGCAGTACGCCCACAGTCACGCCCAACGGGCGCAGCGGTTGCGCGAGTGCGCGCTGAATTGTACCGGTATTTCCGTCCATACTGGTGCCATCCGCCGTCTCGGTGGTAAATGAACCGGTCTCGAACTCTGTCCTGTCGCGCTGCTTCTTGTACACAGAACAGCGGGCCGGGCAGGAGTTGAACCACCTGCACTTCGCTCACTACGTTCGCTCGTGCCGTAGTTCAACTCCTTCCTGCCGGTTCACTCACCGACTCGCGGTGCTTGTCGGTTCGTTGCACGGGCCGGGAGGGAGTTGAACCCCCGACCATCTGGTTAAAAGCCAGACGCTCTGCCTAACTGAGCTACCGGCCCTCGCTATTCGCTCGGGGGAGCGGCGATTAAGACCTTACGGTCCGTCGTCGAAGTACGATTCGATAGCCTCGCTGATGACTTCTCCGGGGGAGGCCCCATCGAGTGCGGCCTGCCGGCGGAGTCGACAGTAGGCGTCGCGGCCGAGTTGTGTCCGCAACTCGCCCAGCGCGTACCCGTTTCTGGCGAGCGCCGCGTCCACGGACGCGCCGTCGTTGACACTGCTGGCAACGGACCGGATCTGGCGGACGGTGAGGTCGTGGTCGAGGGCGGCCCACGCCAGCAGGAGGCGGGACTCGCCGGAGACTCTGGCGATGTGTTTGGCCGCCGTCGGCGCAATTTCTCCCTTGGCGACGTGAATACGGACGGACCGCGGGAGGTCGTGCACGCGGGACCACTTCCGGATGAACGAGACCGAGGCTTCGCCACCGGCCCGTTCGGCAGCGGCCTTGTAGGACCCCTCACCACGGACCAGGGCTGCACACGCGGCCGCGCCGCGCAGAATGAACACGTTGTCGTCGGCGCCGGCGGTGTTCTCGGAGAACTTCTCGACCGTTCTGGCGGCGAGCTCGAGGCTCTCGGGGTCGTCGGGATCGAACTCGATGGCCTCCTCGGGCCGCTGGCCAGTGAGTGCCGGGTCCCCGCGGATGACCGGTTTACCGACCGGTGATTCACGGTCGGTCGATGGAACGTAATTGTCGGGCCCCTCAGGCATCGATACGTGCTTGGGGAGCACCGCACAAAAGTATCCCGTACAGGGGTGTCATACAGGCTATTGTAAGTCATTCCGGGATTTTGCCGACCCGGGCCGGCGCAATTAATACGCAGTCACAACAGTCTGTATCAGTCGTCAGAGGCGCTCTCGCGCTCTTCGCTCATGTGCTCCCAGATTTCTGTGCAACCGCAGCCATCCTCGACGTTGTCGAGGTGGTCTGTGGTCGGCTCTTCGCGTTCGGCGCCGTCGTCGTGGGTCTGTTGTGCGTTCGTCATCGTTTCTGTCACAGCAGCGACCTGCGTGGCCGCCGCGTGGTGTCGTACTCCTTCGTAACGCCCCCACTATCTTAAACACGGACTCTCCTGTAAGCTTGGCCCGCACTGCGACTTACAGGCAACATATGTTTGTATCTCGTACAGATCCCACCAAATAGTGGGTCATTATGTTCTGATACACTCACCGCATGACTGCGGTGGATTCGACCCGATCCGGTGATACTTGTGACCGCCGATGCTCTCAGGTATCTCTGGAATCTAATGATATGTAATGACGACCGACGTTCACCAGCTCGACGACGGGGCCTGGATTTCCGTCAACGACTCGCGGGAAGTGAACGTCTCGGACCTGTGGTTGTTGGCTCGAAGCGACTTCTGTGGGTGTGAGACGACGGATTTCCTCGCCGAGGGGTTCGTAAAAGTGGGCGTGGATTACCCGGATATTCAGGCGCGAATAGCCGGTCAGTGTATCGCCTGCGGTGAAAGCGGTGTTACCGACTGGCTGACGGTCGGCCGCGTCGTAGACCCCGATTCCGGCGAATTCTACGGTGTCGTCCACGAGAGCGTCCATTTTCCGGAGAAGCGAAACCGGCTTGCCCGTCCCGATGAATAGGCAACAATTTCTTGTTTCGGGGAGTGGTGGCGACGGTTGACGGCAAAGTGTGTTGTATAAGTCTGTGAGACTTGTGGAAGAACACATTAGCTATGCCCAGTAAAGTCGAGAAATGGAAGGACGAGGTCTACGGTAACGAGATTCGAGAGCATCTGATGGAGTTCGCAGAGAAGGGCTGGGACGCCATTCCGGAAGACGAGCACGACGCCTGGTTCGAGCGCTTCAAATGGTGGGGGCTGTACCACCAGCGTTCCGGCCAGGAGTCGTATTTCATGATGCGCATCGGGACGCCAAACGGCGTCATCAAGCCCGGCCAGCTCGAAGTCATCGGCGAAGTCGCGAAGGAGTACGCGACCGGCCCCGTCGATAACCCCGAGTTCGGCGAGGCCTACTGTGACTGGACGACCCGCCAGAGCATCCAGCTCCACTGGATCAAACTGGAGGACATCCCGGAGATCTTCGAGAAGCTCGAAGCCGTCGGTTTGGGCACCCAGCAGGCCTGCGGTGACTCCTGGCGGAACATCGTCGGCTGTCCCGTCGCCGGCAAGGACAAACACGAGCACGTCGACGCCTGGCCCGTCGCCGAGGACCTCCACGAGACGTTCAAGGGCAACGACGACTACTCGAACCTCCCGCGCAAGTGGAAGGTCGCCATCGCCGGCTGTGACGAAGGCTGTGGCCAGGGCGACATCAACGACCTCGCCTTCGAGCCCGCCGAGAAGGACGGCGAACTCGGCTTCAACGTCCGTATCGGCGGGGGCCTCTCCCGCAAGGAACCGCGCCTCGCCCGCGATATCGACGTGTGGGTGCCGCCGGAGCAGGCCGCCGACGTGGCCCACGGCATGTCCGCGCTCTTCCGCGACCACGGCGACCGCGAGGACCGCTTCAACGCCCGCATCAAGTTCCTCATGGACGAGTGGGGGCCGGAAAAGATGCGCTCGGTCCTCCAGGACGACTACGTCGACTTCGAACTGTCGACCGCCGGCGAGGACATGCGCGACCAGTACAGCTACAACACCGGGTCCCAGGACGGGCACAACGACCACGTCGGGATTCACGAACAGAAGGACGGCAACTACTACGTCGGCCTGAACGTCCTGGTCGGCCGCATGGGCGCCGACGACGTGCTCGAACTCGCCGAACTCGCCGACGAGTACGGCTCCGGCGAGGTCCGACTGACCCAGCGGCAGAACATCATCGTCACCGACGTGCCCGAGGAGAACCTCGACGAGTTCACCAGCGAACCCCTCCTTGAGAACTACTCCCCGGACCCGTCGCCGTTCATGCGCGGTTCTATCGCCTGCACGGGCACGGAGTACTGCTCGCTCTCTATCGTCGAGACGAAGAACCGCCAGGTCCGCTACGCCCGCTGGCTCAAGGACAACGTCGAACTGCCGGAGGACCACAAGGACTTCCACATCCACCTCTCTGGCTGTACGGCCTCCTGTGCCCAGCCTCAGATCGCCGACGTGTCCCTGCGCGGCATGAAGACCCGCAAGGACGGCGAACCGGTCGAGGCGCTCGACATCGGTCTCGGCGGCGGCCTCGGCGACGACCCGCGCTTCGCCGACTGGGTGGAGATGCGCGTCCCGGCCGACGAAGTCCCCGGCGCGATCAAGAACCTCGTCAACAACTTCGAGGACGCTCGCGAGGGCGGCGAGACCTTCCGTGACTTCGTCGAGGATCGCGACGAGGAGACGCTGGCCGAGATGGTCGAGCCCGAGGAGACGGACTACCACGACCCGTACATGCACAACACGAAGATGACGTGGTACCCCTACGCAGAGGACGACGACATGCAGTCCTCGCCTGCGCCGACCGATGGTGCCGGCGAGCCGCTCCCCTCTGACGACTAAGTCACACTGCTGGGCATTCGCGTCTCGACTGTTGTCGAATTGCGCTGTGACCCGCCTTTCTCACACAGTTTCTCCCGACGCTGTGGCCGGGAGCGCGCTCTGTCGCGCGACCCGGGGGAGGGCAGGTCTGCCTGAGGATGAGACACAATTTAAGTCACCGTGAACATACCGCGAGCGAAGCGAGCGGTTTCCCCGGACTCGCCGCGGTGTGGCGAGTCCGGCCTTTTTCGTCGACGTTTTTCAAGGAGTGGTTCGCGCTTCGCGCGAACCCGACGCAGAAAAAGGTCGTTGGTAAGCCTTATTCGCGGCACTGGCGTAGCAGTAAGTGGCAGCGGGAGGCCGGCTCCCGTGGCGCAAGCCATGAGGAAAGTCCCCCCACCTGTCGGACAGGTGACCGGGCGCAAGCCCGGGGCGGGAGACCGTCGGCTCTGGAACAGCAACGACACGTCGTTGCCGGACCGATGAGGTGTGCGAATCCCGAGCGAGGCTGGTCGTGCCCCACCAGACGGTGTGGCACGCGGCCAAAGCGAGGGAGAGTTAACCCACCGAGGGCAGTCGCGACCCGGTGACTCCGGGGCGCGCAGTTGTGGACCACATCCGTGCTCCACCCGTGGGCCGCAGACGCCCCACGCATTCCGTGGGCCGCAAACGCCCCACGCTTCCGGCGACGGACCGATGGAACGGCGAAACCTCACCGGTGCAAGGCCGCGTCGACAGGTAGTCCGACGCCGCGCGCAAGCGCTGGACGTGGCCGCTCAGCCGAATGCTGGCCCGAACAGAAGGGGGCTTACTCCCCGCAGCCATACGAGCCTTCGAGCGGCGGGTCCGATGGTTACAAGCCCGCGCCGGCCACAGGCCAGAGTATGACCGCAGCCGACCTTATCGACGCAGTTCGTGACGACCAGCAGACGGAACTCTCCCGACTGGGCTCCTCGAAGACGCTCTATGCTGACACCCGCGGCGAGATGGAACCGGACGTAGTGCTTTCGGCGGCCGCCGCCCGCGAGCAGGCAGCTCACGACACGTTCGACGCCTGGAGCGACGACGGCCACGACGACGCGGCGGTGCTGTTCGCCGATGCGGCGGGCGAGACGGCTGAGCGCCGCGATAGCATCGACGCCGATCCGGTCGACCGGACGCCGGCAATGCACGGCGTGCTCGCTGACCTCGATGGGACCGTCGAACGCCTCGGCGGCTTCGTCGGCTGGTCGCTCGTCGACAAGAAGGTCAAAGAGCAGTACACCGGCTTCTTCACCGGCCAAGCGGACCCACAGACGGCGAGTACGTTCCGCAGCGCCGGCAGCGACGTGGTGGACCTCCGCGACGAGGCCGCCGAACTGCTCGATGCGGTGTGTGAGAGCGACGACGACTGGGACGCCGCGGAGGCTGCTGCTATCGATGTCATCTCGACGGCTTACGACGAATACTTCGAGACGCTCGAAGATCTCGGCGTGAACCCGAAGCCGGTCTGCTAACGCTTCACGAACCACGCGGCTCAAGTCCGTCCAGCCCGATGTGTGGGTAATGAGCGACACCGGCGGACCACTCTCTATCGACCGACCAGATGTCGACCGCGAGTTCCGTGTCGACGCCCCGTTCGAGCCGGCGGGCGACCAGCCCGAGGCTATCGAAGGGCTCGCGTCGGGCTATCGCCAGGGGATGGACCGGCAGACCCTGCTCGGTGTGACTGGCTCCGGGAAGACAAACACCGTTTCCTGGGTCGTCGAGGAGATTCAGCAACCGACCCTCGTTATCGCCCACAACAAGACCCTCGCGGCCCAGCTGTACGAGGAGTTCCGCGAGCTGTTCCCGGATAACGCCGTCGAGTACTTCGTCTCCTACTACGACTACTACCAGCCCGAGGCCTACGTCGAGCAGACGGACACCTTCATCGACAAGGACGCCTCCATCAACGACGAGATCGACCGGCTGCGCCACTCCGCGACGCGCTCACTGCTCACCCGGGACGACGTCATCGTCGTCGCGTCGGTGTCGGCCATCTACGGCCTCGGTGACCCGCGAAACTACATCGACATGTCCCTCTCGCTCGAGGTGGGCCAGGAGATCGAGCGCGACGACCTGCTCGGTCGGCTGGTCGACCTGAACTACGAGCGCAACGACGTGGACTTCACACAGGGGACCTTCCGCGTGCGCGGGGACACGCTGGAGATCTACCCGATGTATGCCCGCTACGCCCTCCGAGTGGAGTTCTGGGGCGACGAGATCGACCGGATGCTGAAGGTCGACCCGCTGGAGGGCGAGGTCAAAAGCGAGGAACCGGCCGCCCTGCTCCACCCGGCGGAACACTACTCGATTCCCGAACAGCGGCTCCAGCGGGCCATCGACGAAATCAAGGAACTGCTGGACCAGCGTATCAGCTACTTCGAGCGACAGGGCGACCACGTCGCCGCCCAGCGAATCGAGGAGCGGACCACGTTCGACATCGAGATGATGCAGGAGACGGGCTACTGTTCGGGTATCGAGAACTACTCGGTCCACCTCTCGGACCGCGAGACGGGTGAAGCCCCTTACACCCTGCTGGATTACTTCCCCGATGACTTCCTCACGGTCGTCGACGAGTCCCACCAGACGCTCCCCCAGATCCGCGGCCAGTTCGAGGGCGACAAGAGCCGCAAGGAGAGCCTCGTCGAGAACGGCTTCCGCCTGCCGACGGCCTTCGACAACCGCCCGCTCACTTTCGAGGAGTTCGAGGAGAAGACCGACCAGACGCTGTACGTGAGCGCGACGCCGGGTGACTACGAGCGCGAACACAGCGACCAGGTGGTCGAGCAGATCGTCCGACCGACCCACCTCGTGGACCCGGCCGTCGAGATCGCGTCGGCGACGGGCCAGGTTGAGGACCTGTTGGAGCGCATCGACGAACGTGTCGAGCGCGACGAACGGGTGCTCGTCACGACGCTGACCAAGCGGATGGCCGAGGACCTCACGGAGTACCTGGAGGAGTCCGGCGTGAACGTCGCCTATATGCACGACGAGACGGACACGCTGGAACGGCACGAACTCATCCGGTCGCTCCGGCTTGGCGACATCGACGTGCTGGTCGGCATCAATCTCCTCCGGGAGGGGCTGGACATCCCCGAGGTGTCGCTCGTTGCGATTCTGGACGCCGACCAGGAGGGGTTCCTCCGGTCGGAGACGACGCTGGTACAGACGATGGGCCGGGCCGCCCGGAACGTCAACGGCGAGGTCGTGCTGTACGCCGACGAGCGCAGCAACGCCATGCAGTCGGCCATCCAGGAGACCCAGCGCCGCCGGCGCATCCAGCAGCAGTACAACGAGGAACACGGCTTCGAGCCGACGACTATCGAGAAGGAAGTCGGCGAAACGAACCTGCCGGGGAGCAAGACCGACACCGGCGGCATTTCCAGCGACGGCGCGAGCGACGCCGACGAGGCCGCCCGCCAGATAGAGCAACTGGAAGAACGGATGCAGGAGGCCGCGGACAACCTGGAGTTCGAACTGGCCGCGGACATCAGAGACCGCATCCGCGAACTGCGCGAGGAGTTCGATCTGGACGGCGGCGACGACAGCGACGGCGTGCCGGCACCCGGTCCGGAGTTCTGACCCGGAATCTAGACTCTGGTCTGACCCGGGTTCTGGGCACCGCTCTGATACTGCCCGCTCGCGCTGCTGTCAATCGGCCCGCTGACTCGCCCCTGTCCGGCACCGATGCCGCTGTCATCTCGACTTGGATTAATACAACCAAAATTGTTTTACGCGCTACTGCAGTTGTATAGCGTGATGTCCCGCGTCTCGCTCCCACACGATGCGAAGGCCGGTCCCACCAAGCCGGAGGTCCGGGCCGTTCTCGCTAGCAAACTCGCTCTCACCGGGTCCGACCACTTCGCGGAGGTCGGTTCCTGTACCGGCGCCGTCACCATCACGGCGGCGCGCCGGGCCGGGCGGGTCACTGCGCTCGAACGCAAGGGGAACCGACTCGACGTGACTCGCAAGAACCTCGCCGCTAACGACGTCGACGCCGATGTCGAACTGCGTGAGGCCGAGGCCCCGGAGGGCTTGCCGGACGACGCCGACGCCCTCTTCCTCGGCGGGTCGCGCAACTACGAGGCCATCCTCGACCACGCGGTCGAGACCGGTGTCGACCGAATCGTGATGAACGTCTCGCGGCTCGAAGTCGCTGGCGCGGCGACGGAGGCCTTCCGCGAGCGCGACATTCTGGAGGAGGTCGTCCAGTTCCAGGTGAGCCACGGCTACGAACTCGCCGGCGCGACGAGTTTCAACTCGGAGAACCCGGTGTACATGCTCGTCGGCAGCGCCAGTGAGGACGTTGCTGCCGACGGCGGGTCGCCGGCCGAATCTGCGGCGCAGGACGGAGGCGACCGATGACGCTCTACGGCATCGGCCTCGGTCCCGGCCAGCCCGACCTGGTGACCGTCCGCGGGAAGCGCGCCCTCGAATCCGCCGACGTGGTGTACTCGCCGGGGCGGCTCTCGCGCTCGGTCGCGACCGAACACGTCCCCGAGGAGCGCATCGGCGACCTCGACTTCCCGATGACACGCGACGAGGAGAAACTCCGGGCGGCTTGGAAGGACGCCGCCGCCGAAATCGCGCCGACGGCCCGCGACGGCGACGCCGCTTTCGTCACGCTCGGGGACCCGAACGTCTACTCGACCTTTGGCCATCTCCGGCGGACGCTGGCGGCGTTCCACCCCGAGGTCGACCTCGAAGTGGTACCCGGCGTCAGCGCCATGTCGGCGTTCGCGACGGCGCTCGGCGTCGAAATCACCGCGGGGTCAAGCTTAGCGCTGCGTGAGGCCGACCGCGGCGCGTCGCCGACCGGCCCCGATCGGATGATCCTGTTCAAGGTGACCGACGCGCCGGCGACCCACGAGGGGCTGGTCGAGGCCGGCTACGACGTTGTGTACGGCCGCCGGCTGTTCATGGAACAGGGCGAGACAGTTGTCACGGACGACCCAAGCGAAATCGACGAGCGAGACTACTACACGCTGGCCTACGCCGAGAAGCCCGAGACCCGCGTCGAGCAGGCGACCGACGCCTTCCTCGAAGCGGCCGACGAGAGCGGCGTCGTGACCGACGGCGGCGAAAACGGGTCTGGGGCGGTAGTGCGACAGGAGCGCTCCGAAGCCGCCCTCTGTGGCGACGAGGTGAAGCATGACTGAGGACGCTACCGAGGCCGGCGAGACGGATCCACAGACTGCTATCGACTCTGTCGCCGGCAACCGAGACGACCGCGTCTACGAGCACAACGCCGGCGACGAGCAGGAGGGCATCCCATTCGTCGGGGCCGGCCCGGGCAACCCCCGGCTGCTGACCGTCGCCGGCCGCGAACTGCTGGCCGACGCCGACCTCGTGGTCCACGCCGGCTCGCTCGTCAACAGCGAACTGCTGGAGGAGTACTGCGACGACGCCGAGACGGTCTCCTCTATCGGCAAGGACTTGGAGGAGCTGATTCCGCTGATGCGCGACGCCTACGAGGCCGGCGACACCGTCGTCCGGCTCCACAGCGGCGACCCCGCGATTTATGGAGCCGCGCTGGAGCAGATGGACGCGCTCGAACACGAGGGGGTCCCGACCTACATCGTTCCCGGCGTCACCTCGGCGTTCGCCGCCAGCGCGACGATGCGCACGCAGTTGACGCTGAACGAGGTCGCCAACCACGTCGCCTTCACCCGCCCGCAGGGCAAGACACTGGACGAGGACGAGGATCACATCTCCGAGTTCGTCGGCATGGGCGACGTGACGACCTGTATCTATCTGGGAACCCACGCCGTCAGCGAGACGATGGACCGTCTGCTCGAAGACGGCCACGACCCAGAGACGCCTGTTGCGGCGATTTATCACGCTTCCTGGCCCGACGAGGACGTCATCGAAGGCACGATTGCGACCATTGGCGAGAAACTGGAAGACGCGGGGTATCGCGCCTCCGCGATGGTCGTGATTGGGGACGCTGTTGGTGGTGAGGACTACGAGCGCTCCTTCCTCTATGGCGACTGGGCGAACCGTGGAAGTGACTCGACTGACGGAACGCAGGAAGCCGACGACTAGGATGACTCGTCAAATTGGTCAAGCACAATTCGAAAGCCCCCGGTCGCTCCGGTCGAGGGCCTCGCTGTGCGCGCTCGCTTCGCTCGCGTGCTTGCTTCGGCCGTCTTTCCGGAGCGACCGGCCCCTTTCAGTCCACCCGACAGCACCGCGCTGCACCGCGAGCCACACGCCTCCCCAACCGACTCACTCCCGACTGTCGTCGGCCGTTCGTCCCTCGCACAGCATCGGCGCGCCATCCGAGCGCGCCAGCGCGCGCCGACAGCAGTTTCGCGTCACCTCGCAGTCGAGTATTGACTCACAGACATCACCCACGCGGCTGCCCGGCCGGTCGCCTGGGGCAGTTTCACCGGCCGGACCTAACTCATGAGCACTGACACAGACGACGACTCCGGTTCGCACGGTTGCAAAGCACCCGATTCAGACGGCGAAGTAGCCGAGAATATCGCTATCGTCGCGTTCGAGCGGAAGATGGACACCGCCGAGGACATCGTCGACGGCATCGGCGACCGCTACGAGTCCATCGACATCCTCGAATACCACGGCGACGTGTTCGAGGAACACTGGGGCGAGTACGACTGCTTTATCGGGCTGATGGCGAGTGGCATCGCGATGCGCAAGACGGCCCACTTGCTCGACGACAAGTGGGACGACCCCGCAATCTGTGTCGTCGACGAGGAGCTCACCTGGGCCATCCCCATCACCGGCGGCCACCACGGCGCGAATCAGGTCGCCGACGACCTTGCAAGCATGGGCGCGGTGCCGGCGATGACGACCGCGAGCGAGGCCGCCGACAAGCAGGGCGTCGAGAAGCAGGCCAAGGCGCTTGACGCCCACGTCGTCAACGGGGACTCGACGGTCGCGACGAACCTCGCCGTGCTGGACGACGAACTCGGCCCCATCGAGCGCCTCGACGGCCCGAAGGCCGTGTTGGTCGACGACGACGTGACGGTGCTCAAGCGCAACAAGGACGACGGCGTCGTGCTCGGGTGTGGCAGCGTCGCCGGCGCGGATGTCGAGCAGTTCCACGCGGCCTGGGAACAGGCGCTGGACGAGGCCGACCTCGACCGCGACGACGTGGAGTTCATCGCGACTGGCACCCGAAAAGCCGACGAGGAAGGCATGCTCGCCGCTGCTGAGGAGTGGGGGCTGGGTGTCATTGCCTTCGAGAAGGAGACGTTGGAGGAGTTCGAGGGACCGACCCCCTCGCGGTCGAAGGAACTCATCGGGTGGCCGGGCATCGCCGAGGCGTCGGCCATCGCCGCCGGTAGCGAGCACGATCTGCTGGCCGAGAAGACCCGCTATGACGAAGCTGTGACCGTCGCTATTGGGCGCTAATCTCGCTTTTTCTCAGGCATTGCGGTTTCAGTTCCGGTCTTCGGTCACCGAGCAGCTACTGAACCATCTCTGGCCGCGACTCCACAACTGTTCCGAGTTCTTGCCACTGTACAACTCTAAACTTATTTATTATGTGCGCTTGTGGTGACAAATGGCGCATGACAACACTACTCGAAGACAAGACGGCGGTCGTTACGGGCGGCGCGAGCGGGTTCGGCCGGGCCATCTGCCGACGGTACGCGGAGCACGGCGCAGACGTTATCATTGCGGACCGACAGCAGGACCCCCGCGAGGGCGGCAAACCGACCCACGAACTGGTCGAAGCCGAGACAGACCAAACAGCACACTTCGTCGAGTGCGACGTGACCAACCCCGACGACCTGGAGGTGGCTGTCACCGCGGCCGAGGAACTGGGTGGTATCGACATCATGGTCAACAACGCCGGCATCTCCGAGATAGCGGACTTCTACGAGACTACAGAGGAGGACTACGACCGGCTGATGGACGTGAACACGAAGGGGGTGTTTTTCGGCGCGCAGGTCGCGACGGAGGCGATGCGGGAGAACGGCGGTGGCACTGTCATCAATATGTCCAGCTCCGGCGGCATCCGCGGCACCGGCCTGCTGGTCAACTACTGCACTTCGAAGGGCGCAGTCCGACTGTTCACGTACGCGCTTGCGGATCGCCTGAGCAACTACGACATCCGGGTCAATGCCATCCATCCGGGCTACAGCAAGACCCAGATGTTCGAGGACGAGCGCATCGACGACACGACGAAAATGATGCTGAAGGAACTCATCCCCTCAGGTCGCTTCGGCGAACCCGAAGAGATCGCCGACGTGGCGACGTTCCTCGCCAGCGACATGGCCTCCTACGTCAACGGTGAGAGCGTTGTAGTCGACGGAGGACTGACGAACACCTGACCGAGAGGTACCGAACTGTTTGCGCTGCGATTCGTCGACGTGAGTACGGTTGCACAGCCACCGCTCTCGACTCTTCCCCGAGCTCGTATACAACCAAACTACCCCTTCCCAACACCTGCGCTTGGACTAGTACAAGCACAATTGTTTTATGCGAAAGCGGCGTTGTACTCACCATGCGCCACAGTATCGAGATTCGACCGGCGGCCCTCGGAGACCGAGGATGAGTAGCGACGGACGCCAGTCGACAGCGGCCGCGGCTGAGGCGACGCGTCCAGCCGACTACGGGACGCTGTACGTGGTCGGTATCGGGCCGGGGCTCCCCCACGACATGACCCAGCGGGCGAAAGACGTTATCCAGACCGCTGACTGTATCATCGCCTCGAACCTCTATCAGGAGTTCCTCCGGAAGGACGGCACGCTCCCGCCCCAATCGGCTGAACTCGACGGCGAAACCGATGACGGCGAAATCGCTGGCGAAGAAGGGGCCGTACTGGAGCGGCCCGACGGCAGTCGGCAGACGCTCATCCGCTCGTCGATGGGGAAGCAGGTCGAACTCGCCCGCGAGGCCTTCGAGCGGGTTCGGGCTGGCGAGGACATCGCCCACGTCTCCGGCGGCGACCCGAACGTCTACGGGAAGTCCGACCTCCTCTTTACGATGGCCGACGCCGACGACGCCGACGACGTGCCAATCGAAATCGTCCCCGGCGTGACCGCGGCGCTGTCCGGCGCGGCGAACCTCGGAGCGCCGCTGTCGAACGACTTCTGTACGATTTCGCTGTCGGACAAATGGCGCGGCTGGGACGAAATCGAGGAGAAGCTCCGGGCGGCCGCGATCAGCGGCTTCATCGTCGTCCTCTACAACTGCTGGCGCGATTACGAGCGGGCCGTCGATGTTCTGCGGGAGGAACGAGCGGACGACGTGCCCGCCGCTATCGTCAACGACTCCGGCCGCGGGGAAGCCGGCCGGAACCTCGACGACGAGACGGAGACGATCACGACGCTTGGCGAACTGTCCGAACACGACGACAAGGTCGGCGGCATGGGCTCGTCCATCGTCGTCGGCACTCACGAGACCGAAGTCTGGCGCAACGATTATCAGGAGTTCCTCGTCACCCCGCGCGGCGGGCGTGACGTCGACGATTTCTAACAATGAGCACTGACAACACTACTGACGCAAGTACCGAGACAGAATCGAAATGCGGGGCGAGCGAGGCGGGAAGCGCCTCCGAGAGCGCGAGCGAAGTAGAGACCGATACCACCTCGAAATGCGGTGCGAGCGCGAGTTCGTCGACAGAGACGAGTCCGGACACGGGCGACGACACCGCCTCGAAGTGCGGGGCCTCGTCGTCGTCCGAATCGTCGTCCTCGTCCAGTAGTCGCTCCTGTGGCGCGTCCTCGTCGTCCGGTTCCTCGGACGAGGAGGAGGTCGGCGCGACGGTCGACGACTTCGACGCCGAACCGGGCCGGCTCATCGCCGTCGGCCTCGGCCCGGCCAGCCTGAAGGAATGACCGCTCGCGCCCGCTCCGCCCTCATGGACGCCGAGCACATCGTCGGCTACACGACCTACGTCGAACTGCTGCCCGACGAGATTACTGAGGGAGCCGACGACATCTACAACACGCCGATGTGTGGCGAAGTGTCCAGAACGGAGGAGGCCATCGACCGCGCGCTGGCGGGCAACGACGTGGCCATCATCGGCAGCGGCGACCCGAACGTGTACGCGCTGGCCGGCCTCGCGCTGGAGATCATCGAGTCCAAGGGCGCGACGGCGACAATGCTCGATTTCGACGTGGTTCCGGGCGTCCCGGCCGCCCAGTCCTGTGCAGCCCGCGTCGGCGCGCCGCTGGTCAACGACACCGTCTCCATCTCGCTGTCGGACCACCTCACCGACATGCCGACCATCGAGTCGCGGCTCCACGCCGCCGCCAAGGAGGGCTTTACCATCACCATCTACAACCCCTGGAGCCGGAAACGGCGGGACAACTACGAGAAGTGCTGTGAGATCTTGCTGGAACACCGCGACCCCGAGACGCCCGTTGGCGTCGTCCACGCCGCCGGCCGCGAGGACGAACAGGTCGAAATCGTCGAACTCGGCGAATTGCCGGAACTCGGCGAAACGGACCTCGTGGACATGACCACCACCCTCCTCGTGGGCAACGAGGACACCTACGTCTGGGACGACCGGATGGTGACCCCGCGGGGCTACGAGACCAAGTACGACTACTAATGTACCGAATCACTATCGACCGTGAGGCCTGCGACGGTATCTTCGCCTGTCTCGTCCGCGACGACCGCTTCGTTGAGGATAGCGAGGGACTGGCGGCTATCGAGACGGACGACCAGACGGCAATCGAGGCCACTTTCGACGACGACCGGCGAGACGACGCCGAGCAGGCCGCCGCGGCCTGTCCGCTGGACGCGATTCACGTCGAATCCGTCGAGGATGGCGCAGGAGCCGTCGATGTCCCGGCGAGTGACACCGAGGAGGTCCAGCCATGAGCGTCGAGACCGGCGCGCCGCGGGACATGCTTGCGGCCCATCCCGAGACGGCATACTTCTGGGGCCGGGTCGCCGGCGACGGCGAGTGCGAGGACGGCTGTGTCACCGTCCGAACCAACGACGAGACGGCCGCCCGGCGGCTCGCGTCCATCGCCGGTGCGGAGCGGGCCGACCGCCGCATCGTCGAGCGGGCGTATGCCCACGACACCTCGATTACCCGTCAGGAGGAGGAGTTCACGGTGCAGGTCGTCGGCAGCCTCGCTGACCGTGCCAGCGCCGCGCTTGGCCTCCCGTTCGACGGCGAGTCGGGCGGCTACCGCTTCGACGCGCTGGCCGACTACGACCGCCAGCTCCTCCGGGGGCTGCTCGAAAGCTGTGGCACGGTCTGTTTCAAGTCCGACGACAACGCCGTCGGCATCTCCTTCGTCCACGAAGACGAACGACTCCTCCGGACGATACAGACGCTGCTCGACCGCTGTCCGGTCGACGCGCCCTACGACGAGCTCTCGGAGACATCGTCGGGCTACTGGTTCGGCGTGGCCGACGACGCGGCACCTGCCCTCGGCGACTGGCTGTACGAGGGCAGCGAAGAGACGGGGTTGTTCGCGCCGAGCCGCCGGCGCAAGCTCCAGAAAAGCATTGAACGAGTCCGATGAGTGAAGCTATCACCGCGCCGGAGACGCTGGACGACGAAGCGGTGCTGCTGGTCGGCCACGGCTCCCGGCGCGAGAAGTCGAACGAACAGGTCCGCGACCTTGCGGTCGAACTGGAGGGCCGACTCGGCATCCCGGTCGACGCGGCCTTTCTCGAACTGGCCGAGCCGGCTATCGACGAGGCCATCGCAGGGCTAGCCGGGGCGGTCTCGGAAGTGTCGGTGGTCCACCTCTCGCTGTTCGCCGCCAGCCACGTCAAAAACGACGTGCCCCTGGCCGTCGAGCAGGCCCGCGAGGCCCACCCGGAACTGACCATCAACAACGGCGCGCATCTGGGCGTCCACCCGGCGCTGCTGGACCTGCTGGACGACCGCGCGGCGGCCGTCGAGGCCGAACTGGGAGTCGACCGCGAAGAAGACGAGGTGGCTGCCGTCGTCTGCGCCCGCGGCTCCAGCGACCCGGACGCAAACGCCGACGTGCACAAGCTCGCTCGCCTGCTGTACGAGGGCCGCGAGTTCTCGCGGGTCGAAGCGTCGTTCATCGGCGTTACAGAGCCGCTGCTCGACGACACCCTGCACGACATCGCCAAGACCCGGCCCGACGCCGTCGTCGTCATCCCGTACATGCTCGGCGACGGCGTGCTGACCGGCCGTATCAAGGACGGCGCGCGCGAGTTCGACGAGGAGTACCCCTACGTCGACGCCGCGCCGGGCGAACCGCTCGGGACTGACACGCGCCTGCTGGACGTGCTGGGCGACCGCTGGCAGGAGGCCCGAACCGGCAGCGTCGAGATGTCCTGTGACACCTGCAAGTACAAGGTCGAACTGGACGGCTACGAGGAGGACCAGGGCGGCGCTCGCGCGATGCTCCGGGCGCTGACCCACCAGGCCGAACACGCCGACCGCGAGAACGTCGACGACGACCCCCACGTCCACGACGCCCCCGAGAAACACGTCGCCGTCTGTACGAACCAGACCTGCGCACAGGACGGCGCACCCGCGGTCCTCGAACGACTGCGCCAGGCCGCCCGCGACAGCGACCAGTGCGACGCCCGCATCACGCGGTCGTCGTGTCTCGGCCGCTGCGGCGAGGGGCCGATGGTCGCCGTCTACCCGGACGGTGTCTGGTACGGCGGCGTCGAAGACGAGGACGCCGCCGACATCGTCTCCTCGCATCTTGACCGCGACCGCATCGTGAGCGAACTCGTCGACCAGACGCTTTGAGAGTACACCCTTACAACACTACAACCATGAGCTGCTACGAAATCGAGGCCCTCCGACTGGGCCTCATGAACGTTCTCGGTACCGAAGACGACCACGCCCGCCAGCACGCCGAACAGGAGCTGGAGGGTCACATGACCGGCCCCATTGAGGCCCTCGCCGGCGCGGAGACGCTGGCCGCCATCGAGCGCCACCTCGACGCCGCGCTCGTGGACCTCGAAGAGGAGATCGCCGCGACCCCCGAAGACGACCCCGAGTACGACTACCTCCGGGGGCGACTCGTGGCGGTCCGCGACGCCGAGCGGGCGGTGTCGCGCATCACCATGCAGGGCGAGGACGTCCTCGACGGGCTGGGTGAGGCCCACGACGTCCTCCACGAGGCGTTCCCGGTCGATGAGTAGCCAGCGCGCCCCGACCGCTGACCTCGGGGACGTGGCCCCGGCTCGCTCGCGCCATCAGGGCCGTCGCTCGGCGGTCACGCTGACCGACGGGCTCGCGGTCGTCGGCACCGCCGACGGGGACCTCCGGGCGTTCGACGTCTCGGCGGACTCCGGCCCCCCACGTCCGTGCTGGCAGTACGACACGGACGGGGAACCCAGCGTCGTCGCGGCGGTGTCCTTCGACGGCGGTGTCGTCGTCGGGGAGCGCAGCGCTCGCGGGCAAATCCGCTGTCACGACGCCGACGGGGACCTGCGCTGGCGGTACGAAACCCGCGGGGACCTCGGCGAGGCCCAGCAGGAGACCAGATTTCTGTTGCCGTTCGTCGCCAGCCTCGCAACCGACGGCGGCCGGCTCTATGCCGCCGCCAGACGGTACGAGCGACGGACTGACGCCGACGGGAACGACCTCCGCCACTTCGAGAGCGTCGTCTACGCGTTCGCGCCCGACGGCACCGTCGACTGGACGTACCGGACCGACGGTTCGCCGATATCCCTCGACGCCGACGATGGCCGTGTCGCAATCGCCTACAACCGCTGTCCTGGCGACCACCAGCACGGCCTCGTCGTCCTCGATGCCGCCGACGGTGACCCGCGCTGGATGTGGGACCCCGGCACCGACGGCCAGCGGCGTGTCGGTGACGTGGCCCTGCTGGACGACGGCGCTGTCGTCTCCAGCCACGGCGACTACTGTGGCTACCGGCTCGACAGCGGCGGCCGGGAGCGCTGGCGTGTCCCGCTGGCGACGCCGACCGACGTGGACGGCGACATCGTCTACGCGTACCCGAATCACGTTCACGCGACAGAGGTGGGCGCGGTGTTTGTGACCGGCAACACCTACCCCGAGGAGGGCCGCGAGACAGAGGCACGGCATCCGACCGAGCACACTGCCGTTGGCGTCTCGCCCGATGGCGACCGTCGCTGGGACGCGCCCGTCGGCGGCTTCGCCAGCGGGCTTGGCACCGATGGCTCGCTGCTGGCCGTCCCCGGTGCACAGAACTTCCGGGACCGCGATGCCGACGACCACGCGCTTCGGCTGTTCGGTGTTGCAGACGGCCCCATCGACACATTGGACACCGACGGCGTCGTGACGGCGGCCGCAGTTGCGGACGGGACCGCTGTCGCCGTCGAGGAGCCGGTCGTCTACCACGACGAGGGCCGCGAGCGCGGAGCGTACCGGCTGCATCTGGTTGAGGTGGAGAACGAGACGGCCCGTTCGCGCCACTGACGCGTCGACGTAGCGATTTGGGCCGGTAACGGCCCGTTCGGACGACTTTTCGCTCAGACGTGATATCCCCGGTTTGGATCTGATTACTGTGTTATGTGGTGTCAAACTAACCATTCGACAGTCGTAGCGTCTCGGTATGGGTGCCCAGCATGGCCGATAACACAGACCCGGACCACGAGGAGACACAGTCGGAGGCAGACGCCAAAGCTGACGACGACAGCGCCGCTGCCGATCACCCTACAGAGCGTGAGCGGGAGTTCGCGCAGATGCAGCGACGGCTCAACGAGCGGGAGATGGGCCTCGACCAGCGGAGCGCGGAACTCGACCGGCGCGAGGAGGAGATCGCCGCCCGCGAAGAGGAACTCGACCGACAAGAGACAGAGCTCGACGAGCGGGAGTACCGACTTGATGAACGCGAAGCCGCTCTCGACGACCGGGAGACGGCCCTCGACGAGCGCGAGGCCGAACTGACGGAGTACGATGCGCAGTTGTCAGAACGTGCCACGGAACTCGACGAGCACGAGAAGACGCTGCACACCTACCTTTCGGGGCAGATGACGGACGTAGAGGAATCGGTCACGGAGACGATGCACAACGCGCTGGACCGGTACGAGGCGGATCGGTCGGCCGGTCGGTTCGGCCCGACCGGTACGATCCTCGTCGGGCTGGCCGGTGTCGCGCTCGTCGTTGCCGGGATCGGGTTCGGCGCGCTGGTCTCGGCCGGTACGGCGTCGTTCGGCGTCGGCGGGACGACGACGAACCTCGCTATCGCCGCCGTCGTCGCTATCGTCGGCCTGGCGCTGAATCTCGGAACGGTTGCCGGAAAAATCTGAGCCGCGTCGTCGTTAGTCCGCGGTCGCGGGATAGTCCAGGTCGTCCGCGGCTGGGGTATCACTGTCCCCGAGCCAGGCGTGAACCCCTGCGATTGTGGCCCACAGCACTAGCTGGCCGAACACGACCGTCCAGCGGTAGGCCGCGACGAGCGCGGCAGGCACGTCACCGTGGACCGGGTTTGCCGGTGCGAGCGCGACCGGAACTGCGAGCAGTGCGAGCGGCAGCGCCATGGCTCCGAGTCGAATGGCGGTGTGGTGGCGCGCTGTCCGCTGATACGCGAGCCCGGCGAGCACTGCGACCAGCGCCCCCAGTGCCATCAGGCCGGCGTACCAGGCGAGGCGCGTCTCTGTCCCAAGCGCCTGCTCGACGCCCGGCGGCTGTGGCGGCAGGACGAGCCACGGCGCGCCGGAGACGGTGAGAAAGCCGGCTCCCGCAAGCGCCAGTCGCTTCGTCGCGCCCGAGCCGGGGATTGCAGGTTCGAGGAAGAAATACGCCATCCCGAACACTGCGACGCCGAACAGCAGGCCCCAGAGGACGCCGCCGCCGATGCTCGCGACGGCCGTCGTGAGCCCGGAGACGACGGGGCCGCCGCCGTGGCCGTGCCCGTGTTCGAACGTCTCCAGTCCGGCAGTGAAGCTGTTCCCGACTGTCGCGACGAACAGACCGTAGACCAGCCCGCCGGCCACGCCGGCCACTGCGCCGCGTTCGAGGTAGTCAGTCGCCATCAGTGGCAGGTGATCCCGGCGCTGTGTCGGAAGTTGTGCAGCGAGTCGTGCAGCATCGGGTCCTGCACGAACAGCAGCGTGAAGCCGAGCGCCGCCACCAGCGCGACGGCAATGGCGATCTGCGGGCCGGTCAGCGACGCTCTGGCGCGTTCGATACGGTCATGCACGCTGTCCGTAGCGCGTGCGGTGTCAGTGTCGTCCTGCATTGAAATCTCGTTTGTCTTAAGAACAAGTAAGATTGTAAAACTTCCGCCTGAGACAGCTCCGGCCGGGGGTTATCGCTTGCTGGCGACGGCGTCGACGCGCTCGGCGGTCAGCGCGTCCAGCGGGACGACCGACGCGTCCGTTTCGTCAGCAACGAGGTCGAGCAGACCGGCGCGACTCCCTTCGCCCGCATCCACGACGACGGTGCGGTCGGCTGCTTCGCCGAGCGTCCGCGCCGCGTTTCTGGTCGCTGCGACCGGACTCCCGTCGGCGGTGTTCGCCCGGCCGTCGGTCACGACGACGACAACGCCGGCGTCCGGGTCCGCCCGGTCGAGCACTTCCCGAGCGGCCGCCAGCCCGTCCGGCAGCGGCGTCCGGTCGCCGGTCGGGAGGTCCTTCAGGTGTCGGGCCGCCAGCGAGACGCTCTCGGTCGGCGGGAGGACCACGTCCGCGCCCTCGCCGGCGAAGGTGACAAAGGCGACCTGGTCGCGGGCTTGGTAGGCGTCCTTCAACAGTTCCAGCACAGTCCCCTTCGCGGCTTTCATCGCCGGGCGCATCGACGCGCTTGCGTCGACGGCGAACACGACCAGCGTCTCGGCGTCGCCTGCACGAACGGACTTCCGAAGGTCACGTGACTCGACATGGCCGCTCCCGCGACTGGCCGCCGCCCGGACCGACGCTGCGGCGTCGACCTCATCGTCCCGGCCGGCGCGCTCGGTTCGGACCGTTGCACCGCGTTTCGTCCCTGTCGCGCTCGCACGGCCGCTTGCGCTCCCACCGTCGGTGTCGACCGACGGGGCATCCACGTCGGGTGCGCCGCTGTCGCCGACTGTGGCGCGGGACTGGCCCGGCAGCAGCGGGGTGGCGTTTTCCGGGTCGTCGGACTGGTTGGACTCTCCCTCCCCACCGTCGTCTCCGGCCGCTCCTTCGCCGTCGCCGGCCTCTGCTTCCTGCCGCTCGCCGTCGCTGTCGGCCGAGGTGGGCGTTGGCTGCTCGCCGCGCTCGCCTGACTCGTCGTCGCCGCCCTCGCCGGCGTCACCGCTGTCGTCCGGCCGCTGTTCTTGCTGTTCGCTTCCGTCCTCACCGCCTTCGGAATCGGCTCCGTCGTTTACTGACTCGTCGCCGGCCCCCGCTTCCTCTCCATCGTCTTCCGCGTCACCTTCCTCGTCACCGTTTTCTCCGTCGTCGTCGGACTGCTCCTCGGATTCGTCCTCGCCGTCCTCGAAATGGTCGTCGAGCACGTCGTCCACGTCCGGCGCGTCCTCGAAGGGCCGGGAGGTGAGCCGGTGGGGGAGCGCGAACTCGGCGGCGCGCTCGATGTCTGATTCAAGAACCGTCGTCCGCCCGTCGAGCGCGGCGAACGTCCGGGCCGCCCGCGCGGTGGCGATGTCGCCGCGGTGACCGTCGAGGCCGGCGTCCCGACAGAGTTCGGCGATCTGCTCGCGGAACTCGCGGGCGAGGGCGACCTCGGGCAGCAGTTCGCGGGCGGTCCGCAGGCGCTCGCCCGGGTCGCGGTCGGGTTCGCTCTGCATCTCCTCGTCGCCGTCCTCTCCCAGTGCTTGGTCGATGATAGCGACACGGTCATCGAGGTTCTCGCAGGCCGACACCTCGGTCTGCAGGGCGAATCGGTCCCGCAACTGCGGGCGGAGGTCGCCCTCCTCGGGGTTCATCGTCCCGACGAGGGTGAACTCGGCGGGGTGGGAAACGGTGACGCCGTCGCGCTCGACCCGGTTCTGGCCGCTCGCAGCAGCGTCGAGCAGCACGTCGACGAGGTGGTCGTCCAGCAGGTTCACCTCGTCCACGTAGAGGATGCCGCGGTTCGCGCGGGCCAGCAAGCCGGGGTCGAACTCGTGGTCGCCGTCGAGCGCGTCGGCCACCGACAGCGTCCCGACGACGCGGTCCCGGGTCGCGCCCAGCGGGAGCGTGACGAGTGGCACCGACCGCGTCTCGACGGGTGGGTCCGCCCGCGTCCGGCAGTCGTCACACTGGGCCTCCGGCCTGTCCGGTGGACAGCCGTAGGGACAGTCCGCGACCGCGCGCTGCTCGGGCAGCAGGTCGGCGAGGGCGCGCACGGCCGTCGATTTCGCCGTCCCCTTCTCGCCGCGGACCAGCAGGCCGTCGAGGTCGTCGTCTGTCGCGACGGCCAGCAACCCGTCTTTGAGGTCCCGCTGGCCCACCACGGCTGCGAAGGAGGCCTCCTGCGAAGCTTTTTTGCCGTCGCCGAGTACAACCATACTTGTATTAGTGCAAACGGAGATTTAATAACGTTATGCCACAGCTAGGACTCTACACCGCGACGGAGAACGAACTCGGGGCCGTCCAGCGGGCCGCGGACGAGGTCGACGCCGACCTCGTCGTGCGCTCGGAGAGCGACCTCGACGACGAGCCAGCGGTCGAGGCGTTCGTCGACGAACTGACAGACGCCGACGCCGTAATCCTGTGGCTCCACGGAGCCGAGGACAGCATGCCCGGCTACGAGATGGCCGTCGAGCGGTTGCGCGAGGCCGGCGTCCCGCTCGTGGTGAAAGCGACGGGCGACGCCTTCGCCTTCGAGGACACGTCGGTTCCTGACGAGCACCGCGAGACAGTCTACGACTACCTCGAGAAGGGCGGGGCGAGCAACGTCGCCAACTGCGTGCGCTACCTGGTGGCGCAGTACGGGCACGCCGACCCATCCTACGACGACCCGGTGACGCTGCCGACGGAGGGCGTCTACCATCCCGACCATCCGGGCGCGAGCATCGACGACCTGCGGGCGACGTTCGACCCGGCGAAACCGACCGTCGCCGTCTGGTTCTACGAGTCCCACTGGACCCACGAGAACACCCGCTACGTCGACGCGCAGGTCCGGGCCATTGAGGCCCAAGGGGCGAACGCGCTCCCGATATTCTGTGAACCGGCGACCGACGCCGAGGGCCAGTGGAACGCCGAACAGGTCACTGAGGAGTGGCTCCTCAATGCCGACGGCAACCCGCTGGTCGATGCAGTCTGCTCGTCGTTCATGTTCTCGCTGTCGATGGACGAACGCGGCCGCAGCGCCGACGACGAAGGCCAGAGCGCCGAGGACGTGTTCCTCGACAAACTCGGCGTCCCGGTCATCCAGACCGTGACGACGATGCGGTCCCGGTCCCGGTACGACAGCAGCGACACGGGCGTGATGGGCTTCGAACTCGCGCTCTCGGTCGCGCTGCCGGAGTTCGACGGCAACGTCATCACGCACCCCATCTCGGGCAAGGAGCGGACCGACGACGACGCCGGCATCGGTAGCGCGCCGAAACAGCACTTCCCCATCGACGACCGCATCGACCACGTCGCGCGGCTGGCGGTCAACTGGGCCGAACTGCGCCACACCCCGAACGACGAGAAGCAGGTCGCCGTCGTCCTCCACAACTACCCGCCCAGCGACGACGGTATCGGGACCGCGTTCGGGCTGGACTCGCCCGAGAGCACGGTGAACCTCTTGGAGGAACTGGACAGTCGCGGCTACGATTTGGGAGACACAATGCCCGACAGCGGCCAGTCCCTCGTCGAACGCCTCACCGCCCAACTGACGCTGGACGACCGCTGGGTCGCGCCCGAGGACGTGCGCGAGATGAGCGTCGACACCGTCTCGCCGGCCCAGTACGGCGAGTGGTTCGAGACGCTGGACGCGGACTTCCGCGAGAACGTCGTCGAGGAGTGGGGCGACCCGCCCGAGCGCCCGTTCGCAATTCCCGGCGTGGAGTTCGGAAACGTGCTCGTGACGGTCCAGCCCCCACGCGGGTTCGGCATGGACCCCTCGAAAGTGTACCACGACTCGGACCTCCAGCCGCCCCACGACTACGTCGCCTTCTACCGCTGGCTCCGCAACAGCTACGAGACGGACGCTGTCGTTCACCTCGGGACCCACGGCAGTCTGGAGTGGCTGCCGGGCAAGACTGTCGGGCTGGACGGCGAGAGCGCACCGGACCAGCTCATTGACGACATCCCGAACGTCTACCCCTACATCGTCAACAACCCCGGCGAGGGGACCCAGGCGAAGCGGCGCTCCTACGCCGCCATTGTCGACTACCTGACCCCGGTGATGGCCAATGCCGGGACCTACGACGACTTGGCCGACCTGGAAGAACTGGCCGACCGCTACCGCGAGGCCGGCATGGAAGACGCCCGGACCGACGACGGCGAGCACCTCGCCGAGCAGCTCCGCCAGACCGTCGACGAACTGGACCTCGCCGTCGAACTCGGCATCGCCGGCGAAATCGACGAGAAGGCCGACGTACGTGGCCCTGACGAAGCCGGGTCGACTCTCGCTGAGGGTGACGTGGCTGGCGACGACCTCGACATTGACGCCCTCGTCGAACGGGTCCACGAGTACCTCACCGACGTGAAGACGACGCAGATCCGGAAGGGGCTGCACACGATGGGCGAGCCGCCGGCCGACGACCGACTGGTCGACTACCTGGTCGCGCTCACGCGCCTCGAGAACCCCGGCGCGCCGTCCCTGCGCGAGAGCGTCGCTGGCGTGCTCGGCGTCGATTACGACAAACTGCGCAACGCCCCCGGCGAGTACGACGAGGCGCTGGGGATGACCTACGCCGAGGCCGCCGACCACGTCCACGAGACCAGCAAAGACCTCGTCCGGACGCTGGCCGAGCACGACTTCGACGTGCCCGAGAGCGAACTCGAAGACAACACCTCGGAGGTGAATATGAACCTTCTCGTGGTCGACATCGAACCGCTCGGGGATGCCCGCGTGCGGTCTGGCGCACACGAGGACCTCCGCGAGGCGCTGGCCTACATCTGCGAGGAGGCGGCCCCCCGGGTGGCCGGCGCAGCCGACGAGATTCCCCGCACCGCCGATGCTCTGGCTGGCGAGTACGTCCCACCCGGCGGCTCCGGCGCGCCGACCCGTGGCGGTGTCGACCTGCTCCCCACAGCCAGAAACTTCTACACACTGGACCCGCGGAAGGTCCCGGCCAAGACGGCGTGGGACGTGGGCAGCGAGGTCGCCGACGGCGTGCTGGAACGGCACGAGACCGACGAGGGCGAGTACCCCGAGGAAATCGGCGTCGTCGTCTGGGGCACGCCGACGGTTCGGACCCGCGGCGAGACAATTGCGCAGGTGCTCGCGCTGATGGGCGTCGAACCGGTCTGGTCCGACGCCGGCCGCGTCGAGGACGTGGAGCCGATTCCGCTCGAGGAACTCGGCCGCCCGCGCATCGACGTGACGACGCGGGTCTCCGGGCTGTTCCGCGATGCGTTCCCGGCGGCAGCGGGGGTCGTCCACGACGCCGTCGACGCCGTCGTCGACCTCGACGAACCGCACGAGATGAACTACGTGAAGAAACACGTCGAGGAGGAGACCAACGACCTTGTCGCCGACGGCATGGACGAGGGCGACGCCGAGAGCGCGGCGAAACACCGCGTGTTCACCACTCGCCCCGGCGGCTACGGTGCCGGGACCAACAAGGCCGTCGACGAGGGCAACTGGGACGACCGCTCGGACCTCGCCGACGTGTACGTCCAGTGGGGCGGCTACGCGATGGGGTCCCGGGGCCGGGTCAGCGACGCCCACGACGCCTTCGAGCGCCGCCTGTCCTCGGTCGACGCGACGGTCAAAATCGAGGACACCGCCGAACAGGACGAGTTCGACTCCTCGGACTGGTACGCCTTCCACGGCGGTTTCATCTCCGCAGTCACGGAAATCGCCGGCGAGGAGCCGAACTCCTACGTCGGGGACTCCTCGGATCCGGACAACGTCGACGTCTACACCAACGAGGAAAAGGTCCGGAAGGCGATGCGCGCCCGCGTGCTCAACCCCTCGTGGCTCGACTCGATGGAGGAACACGGCTACAAAGGAGCCGGGGACCTCTCGACGACGGTTGACGTGGTGCTGGGCTGGGACGCGACGACCGACGTGGTCAGCGACACGCTGTGGGAGGACGTGGCCGAACGCTACGCCTTCGACGCGGACCGTCAGGAGTGGCTCCGGGACGTGAACCCCTGGGCGCTGGATTCGATCACCGACACGCTACTCGAAGCTATCGACCGCGGGCTCTGGGACGCCGACGACGAGACGCGGGACCGCCTGCGGGATCTGAACCTGGAGGTGGACGGTGATTTGGAGGCCCGTGCCGGGGCTGGCTCCAGCAACGATTCGACAGAGGTGACCTCAGATGACGACTAACACAGACGACGCGACAGACGGCGACACGAACAGCGAGGACGACTTCGAGGAGTACGCCGACCTCGGCGCGACCACCTCGAACGCGATGGATATCGCGGAGACGTCGATGGACCGCGTCCGCGAACTCGTTTCGGACGAGACGCTGGCCGACCGCATCCGCCAGAAGTCCGTCCACGCGACCGGCGACCCAGAGTTCCAGCACCTGATGCGGTTCACCGGGACGGACGACGACGAACCGGTCCGTGCGGGGGCTCGCGCTGTCCTCGATGAACAACCCATCGTCACCGACATCACGATGGTCAAGGCCGGCATCACCGGCCGCGGGCACGACTGTCCGGTCCAGAAGGCCATCGGTAACGGCGCGGAACTGGCCGCCGAAACCGGGATGACCCGCACGGCCGCGTCAGTGCTCGAACTCGACAAGCAGGGCGTCTACGACGGGGCGATTGCCGTCGTCGGGAACGCGCCGACCGCCGCGCTCGCGCTGGCGGACTGCATCGAGGACGGCACGCGCCCGGCGGTCGTCGTCGCCACGCCCGTCGGCTTCGTCAAGGCCGCCGAGAGCCGAGAGCGGCTCCGCGAGGTCGCCGCCGAGCACGGCGTGCCGACCATCACGAACGTCGGCCGCCGCGGCGGGAGCGGACTGGCCGCCGGGCTGACGAACGAACTGGTGCACGTAGCCTCAGACGTACGAGACGGGGAACTCACGCTCGATGAGTAGCGACGACTACGACCTCGATAGCGGGCCGGACCCAGCGGCCATCGCGGCGAGCGCGCCCGAGGACCCCGACGCCGACCGGCCGGTCCACGCTGTCGGCATCGGCCCGGGGAACCTCGATTTCCTGACGCCGCGCGGTGAGCAGGCGATTCGCGAAGCTGACGTAGTCGTCGGCTTCGAAACCGTCGTCGACTTCGTCGCCGACCGGACCGACGCGGACCTGCTGACCTGTGGCTACCGGGACGAACTCGACACGCTGGAGACTTTCGCCGAACGCGTGGCCGACGGCGAGCGTGGGACTGCGGTGGCGATGGGTGACCCGAACCATTCGGGCTACCAGTTCGTCGGGAAGGTCCAGCGCGCCGTCGACCGGCCGGTTCGTATCGTGCCGGGCATCTCCTCGCTGCAACTGGCTGCCAGTCGCGCCCGGACGCCAATGGAGGACACGACCTTTGTGACGCTCCACAAGAGCGGCGACCTCTCCACCGACCTCGACCGGCTCCGGAGCGACGTGGGCGACCGACACCTGCTCGTGTTGCCGCGCCCCTTCGACCTGATGCCCGAAGACGTCGCAGCCGAACTGCTGGACGCTGGCGGCGACCCCGAGCTGCCGGCGCTGGTCTACGAGCGACTGACCCACGACGACGAGGACCGGACCGCGACGACGCTCGGCGATCTTGCCAAAGATGCTGGCGGTGGCGGCAGGGACGACACGCGGTTCTCGGACCTGTCGGTGTTCGTCGTGCGGCGAGACTGAGGCCGTTTTACTGCGGTCAGCTAACTGCGGCGGGCTCTTGCTGCCGCCGCCTGTATTCGTTTATCAGACGGAACGCCAGCACGTACCCGATAGCAGCGAACACGATGGCCAGGATAATGTTCCCCGTCCACAGTCGGACCAGCACGTCGCCGCCCATCGACATCGACACACCGTCGAATGACAGCCCGGGTATCGGCCCCAGAATCCGGTTGCCGAGCCAGAAGCTCGACGCGTACACGCCCCACTTGACTGGCGGATTGAGTATCAGCACCGAGGCAAACAGCGCGACCTTGCTGAGCTGTCTGAACAGGTACGCGAGGACGAGAAAGGCGATGAACCCAGTGCCAAGCGTCGGTAGCGCGGTGAGGAACACACCGACGCTGAAGCTCATCGCGACCTCTCGCGGAGAGTGGTCCTCTATCAGCGCGGTCACCAGCTTCTCTTTGACCTGTTCCCGCGTCTGCGCTACTCGTCGGCGAACCATCTACGTGCCAGAATGTACCGTGGGTACAAATCGCTTCCTCTCGTCGACGGGAGCTCGGCACTGCCGCCGCGACAGCCCTAATCGCCCTCGCCGTCGGTCGCCATCGGCCGGTTTGTGGCGGCCAGCGTCGCCTCGAACGTCTGTGGCGTGCGCGTGTCGGCCATCGTCCGTGCCGTCTCGACGGCGGTTGCGACGGCCTCGGTGACGAGCGGATGGTCGCCCAGCGTGTCAGTGTAGGCGAGCCCGCCTCTGTCGAGGTCGAGCTTGGCGGGAATCTGCGTCTCAGTTGCGTCGGTCGGCGCGAGAAAGAGCGGCACGGCGACGGCGTGGTCGTGGGTGAGGTTGTACCTGACACATTCGACGGCGGGGTTTTGCAGCAGATAGCACGGTTCGACCTCGCCGAAGGCCGACCGCTCGCGCAGGCGCTCGGCGTGGTACTCCGTCACCTGCCGCTGATACGGCTTGCCGCTGGAGCCGAAGGCAACGAGTGCGACGGACGAATCGGCAGCTTCCGGTACCGCAGCGGCGGCACGATCACGGAGCGCTTCGGTCAGCAGCGGGCTTCGCCCAACCGGTTCGCAGTAATGCGTCTCGGCGTCGACCTC
This sequence comes from Haloarcula sp. CBA1115, assembly GCF_000827835.1. NCBI lineage: Archaea > Methanobacteriati > Methanobacteriota > Halobacteria > Halobacteriales > Haloarculaceae > Haloarcula > Haloarcula sp. CBA1115. The sequence continues at coordinate 1,865,253 of NZ_CP010529.1, forward strand.
CTCGAGCGCCGCCGGAACGTCCGTGACTGTCGTGTGGTCGTGAGCGACGGTCATCGGGAGCGCAAACACCCGGTCCGCATCGATGGCTACCAGTTCGTCGCGTAACTCCCGACGGGGTTCGTGGTCGTAGGTCAGCACCGTCACGTCGGTGGCTACCCCGCGCTCGCGCAGACGGCGAGCGTGTGTCTCGTAGGGCGTAGCGCGTGACGTGTCCCGACCGATGAGCAGGAGTGTGTCGTGTGGCATTGGTAGCTCCTAACGCTAAAACAAGCTGAGTTGTTTTAGCGAAAGTTGGCTTGCCTGAACGTTGGCAGGAACCCACTAATACCTTTGGGTCCCCCGTCGTACCGGCTATCGACGACCGTCTGTGCAGCGCAGCGGGCACCGGGTCTTATGGATGCTGGACCGCAATCTCGGGCTATGGACGTGACCGAGAGTGACCTGCCCGGCGTGGGAAAGAAACACGAGGTGGACATCGGCGGTGGCCAACAACTGGTCGTCGTGACCCACAACACGGGCACTCGCGAACTGTATCTGAGAGAGAGCGAGGACGCCGACTCTGTGAAGTTGCTCGAACTCTCTGACCGGATGGCTCGGATAGTCGGCACGATACTCGAAGGCGCGTACTTCCAGCCGGTCGAATCCAATCACGTCGAGACGATGCTGTCGGAGGGCACGCTGCTCGAGTGGTACGCAGTCGAGGACGACTCACCGCTGGTCGGTGAGACGCTGGCCGGCGCTGATGTCGGTCAGCGGACTGGCGTCACTGTCGTCGCGATACAGCGCGACGACGACGTCATCGCCGCCCCCGCGTCCACCGCCGAAATCGAGGCCGGTGACACAATCGTCGTCATCGGCGAACGCGACAACTGTGAGCGGTTCGAGCAGCTCCTTGGCGGAGAGCTGTAGACAGATGCCTGTAGCCGGCTCGTTGGGAGGCTACCGCCGTGGCTGACCTGCTCGGTATCGGTGTGTTGTTCGCCGCCGTCGCGGTCGCTACCCTCGTCGCCGTGTGGCTGAACAAGTCGGTGATTCCGTTCTACATCGTCTTCGGGATGGTGCTGTCGCCGTCGGTTGCGGGGCAATTCTCCGTCGCCGGCTACGGTCTCCCGGTCGTCGAGTCCTCCGAGTTCATCGAACTCGGCGCGGAGCTCGGTATCGTCTTCCTGCTGTTTTTCCTCGGGCTTGAGTTCAATCTCGACCGGCTGCTGGACCGCTGGGAGCGCATCACCAGAGCGGGGACCATCGACCTCGCCATCAACTTCGGTGCCGGTCTCCTGCTCGGGTTCGCGCTGTTTCGCGACCTGCTCGCGGCCTTTCTGGTCGCCGGCATCGTCTACATCTCCTCGTCGGCCATCATCACGAAGTCGCTCATCGACCTCGGCTGGATCGCCAACGACGAGGCCGACCCGTTGCTCGGGACGCTCGTGTTCGAGGACCTGTTCATCGCGGTGTATCTCACAATCGCCGCCGCGCTCGTCACCGGTGGGTCCGACCTCGGGGCCGCCGCGACCTCTGTCGGCGTCGCGCTCTCATTCATCGTCGCGCTCCTGCTGCTGGCCCGTTACGGGACGCCATGGTTTGAGTGGGCCTTACAGACGACCTCGAACGAGTTTACTGTGGTGCGAGCCGTCGGTATCACGGTTTTCATCTCCGGACTTGCCCTCGCTATCGGCGTTAGCGAGGCCGTCGCCGCGTTCTTCATCGGGATGGCCTTTGCCCCGACCACTCACACGCACAAGCTAGAACGACTGCTGGAGCCCCTCCGCGACACGTTTGCGGCGGTGTTTTTCTTCTGGATCGGCGTCGAGACCGACCCCCGATTGTTCGCAAGCGTCGCGGGGCTGGTCGCCGCCGCTGTCGTCGTCACCACGCCGACGAAAATCCTGTCGGGCTATCTGGGCGGCCGCGCGTACGACCTCGACCCCCGTCGGTCGATACGCGTCGGCCTCGGCATGGTCACTCGCGGCGAGTTCTCTCTGATCATCGCCGCCGTCGCACTGACCGGCGCAGGCACGTCGCTGTCGTCCGAGCTAGCCAACGCCGTCTACTCCTTTACTGTCGCCTACGTGCTCGTGATGAGTATTCTCGGGACGATGCTGATGCAGTACTCTGCTCCCTTCGAGGACTTTGCAACGGCCCGCTTCGGGGCGGAGTAACGAGAAAAATGTGGGGGCGGCCCTACAGTTCGCTGTCGGGAACGACGACGACCTTCCCGAAGCCTTCGCGGTCCTCGATTATCTCGTGTGCCCGAGCGATCTCGCTCATCGGCAGCGTCTCGCGGACTCGCGGCTCCATCTCTCCTTGCCAGACCAGATCAAGCACTTCGTCGGCCTGCCCCGGGGTGGCCATCGTCGAGCCGATGACCTGCAACTGGTTCCAGAAGATGCGGTTGATGTCCGTCTCCGGGTTGCCGCCGGTGGTCGCGCCGCAGGTGACGACCCGGCCGCCCTTGACGAGGCTTTTGAGCGAGTCCTGCCATGTCTGTGCGCCGATGTGATCGACAACCATGTCGACGCCGCGGCCGTCGGTCAGGTCCCGAATCTCGCTCGCGAAGTCCGCCTCCTCGTAGTTGATGGTGTGGTCCGCGCCCAGTTCTTCGGCGTAGTCGAGCTTTTCCTGGCTGCTGGCAGTGGCGAACACCTCAGCGCCGGCGTGGTCGGCTATCTGGACGGCCGCGTGGCCGACACCGCCGGAGGCACCGAGAACGAGAACGGACTCGCCGGCCTTCAGGTCGCCGCGGTCACGGAGCATCCGCCAGGCGGTCTGGAACACCAGTGGCGACGCGGCGGCCGTCTCCCAGTCGACGCCCTCCGGGACTGGCGTGAGATTCTCCGCTGGCACGGCGGCGTACTCGCTGTGGACACCCCGGACGTGCTCGCCGATGATGTGGAAATCAGGCGCGAGCGTCGGGTCGCCCTTCCGCGTGAACTCGTCGCCACCGCCGCTCTTGCCGGCGAGGACGGCGACGCGGTCGCCCGGCTCGAACCGCGAAACGCCGTCGCCCACCTCGTCGACGACCCCGGCGGCGTCACTCCCCGGGATGTGTGGCATATCGAGGTCGATGCCGGGGAGCCCGCGACGGGTCCAGATGTCGAGGTGGTTCAGTGCGGCCGCCTTCACGTCGATGACGACCTCGTCGCGGCCCGGTTCGGGGTCGGGAAACTCGCCATACTCGAGCACATCACGATCGCCGTGACTGTCGAACTGAACGGCTTGCATCGTCATCACTTCCCGTGGCTCGCTTATAAACGCCAGCCTCCCGGAGGCTATTCTGGTTGTCGTCGCCAGTGTTCGGTCTACCAGCGCCGCTCAATCTGTGTCTATTGCTTATTCTATTCTGTCTATGCACTGTATGGTTACAGAATACACATCTTCTCTCTATCTAGCCGACTTCTATTATTATCTATCGTATATGCGGCCATATCAGCCTGAGATACTGTGGATATCTGGAGATAAAAACACAAAAGACGCTAATTCAGATATCTGAGCGTCCTTCTCGGCCTTGCAACACTGTCCGGGCTTGGTGTGTGCTACTACTCACCACTGCTGGCTCGATGAGGAGCATACTTATCGCTCGAACCCGTTCTCTACGGCACCAATGACACACACATCAAACACACCCACTGGTCGCTCTCGGGCCGTTCCGACACGCGACTGCGTGGCTCCTCGCTGTGGGACAGCGGTGACCGACCGATGAATCTCTCGCTCGTTATCGTCGCGACGATGACTGGCGTCGCAACCGGCGTCGTGTTCGGACTGCTTGACGTTCCCATTCCGGCCCCACCGAATCTCGCCGGTGTCATGGGTATCCTCGGAATCCTCGTCGGCTATCGCCTCATCGAGTACTTCGACGTCGGCGTCAGCCTGCTGTCGTTGCTGAAGGTCTGACGACGATAGAGCGCTTTTCGGACCTGAGCGTCCTAGCTTCTCGCTACCAGAACGACAGTGACGGCAGTGACGACACTGCCGCCGTCAGTGGTCCGCGTGCTCGGTTCCGTTGTGGTGCTGGTGAGTGCTTTCGTTCTCGCCGTGGTCGGTTCCAGCCTCCCCGTGATCGTGATCGCGAGTGAGGCGGCCGTGGTACGTGTCGAGCGTCCGTTCGAGGAGCGCGGTCCGCGTCTCGTGGCCCTCGACGACCGGTTCGACCCACCGCGATTCGGTTCGCCAGTAGCCCATCACGTCGCCGGACGGCTCGATCACCTCCGCGTCGAGGCCCTCGACCCCCCAGTCGTCCGTGTACGCCTGGATGAACGAGACGACGACCGTCTCGATGCCGGCCGCGAGTTCGTGGCCGCGCGTGCTCTTCGTGACGTACGTCAGCCTGACGCGGCTGTCTTCGACGGCGAGCGAGTCGATGTCGACGAACCACTTCCGCAGGTTGGACTCGAACGCGGCCAGTTCGGTGTCGGCAGTACCGTCGGCTTCGTCGTCGCTACCTGCGTGTTCGTTGCCGTGGCTGTGTCCCTCGCCATGGTCGTGACTGCCGTCTGTGTGCGTGTGGCCGTGCGCCTCGTCGTGATGTGGCCCATCGTCTCCCTGCGCGGGCGTTGGCGTCGAGCCGCCGGCCCCGATGTCGTCCGACTGGCTGTTCTGCGTCCCGCCGAGGCTGCTACAGCCTGCGCTGGTCGCCGCAGCCAGCGCGAGGGTTCCGAGGAACCCACGCCGACTCCGTCGCTGGCTGGTGTCCCGCATGAATCAGGTCCTCCGTCGTGTTGCGAGCAGCGCCGCGCCGACGAGCGCGAACAGTGTGACGACGGCGGTGAACCCGGGTCCGGACGCGGCGGTCGTCTCCGACTCCGCGGTTGCAGTGTCATCCGCTGCTGTTGCCGCTGACTCGCCCTCGGTGTCCGCCGGCGTTGCAGTCCCCGTAGTGCCGCCGGATTCGCCGTTGCCGTCAGTCCCGGATTCGGCCTGCTGGTCGGTCGAAATCCAGACTGGGCTAGTCAGCGCTCGGTCGCCGTCTTCGTCGACGACACGGAAGGCGACCCACGCGTTCCCGTCGATATCAACATCGGTGCTCATGGTGTCGTTCGTGCCGTCGAGCGTGACGTTCGAAACGGTCGTGCCGTTCCGAATGACCTCGGCGTAGGCCAGTTCGTCGAGGTTCCGGACCGTTGCGGACGCCTCTACGGACGACCCGGCGGTCGTGTTCACGGTCTCGCCAGGCATCCTGTCCTCGACGGTGAACTCGACGGCCGGACCGTACGTCGCGTACGTGTGCCCGTCTTTCACTGACTGGGCCCACTTGTCAGGCGTGACGGTCCCTTCGACGTATGCCCGGGTGCGGGCGCTCCCGTATTTCGCCGGGAAGCACTGCGAACAGTGGTCGTCGCTGACCCCGGTCGCCGTGATGTCGTAGCCGTTGTTCCAGAGGGTGAACAGCCCCTGCACGCTCGCTGCGTCGGACTCGCCGTACGGGCCGTTGTACGCCTCGATGGCGTCGACCATCGGGAGGTACTCCTCGTGCTGTCCGGGCGCGCTGTCGAGGCTGACGAAGCGGTCACCCGGATGGTTGATCTGGAACACCGTCGCGTTGTGTCGGCTGCGGGACTCCTCGATGAACTCCACGAGGGTCCCGTCGGAATCAATCATCTCCTCGCCGTGCAGCGGATAGGGGTTGAAGTGCCCGAGGTCGCCCGTGGTGATCTCCTCACTCCGGACGAACATGATGTCGCGCTCCTGTGCCTGTGACTGCATCGACCCCCAGCCGCCGATGGCGTTGTGGTCGGAGATGAACACTGCGTCAACGCCCGCCGATTTCTGAATGGCGACGAAGTTGTCGATGGGCGTCTTGCCGTCGAAGCTGACGCTGCTGTGGGCGTGGGGGTCGATGCCGACCCAGTTGCGTTCGCTTGGGTCGAGTTCCTCGGTGAACGTCGCGTTGACGCTGACCGATTCGCCGGGCGTCACCGAGATGTTCTTCTCGACCGGCTCGGCGATGTAGCCCGTCCCGTGGTTGAACACCAAGGTGTAGTTACCGGGCGGAAGCTGGAACGAGGCTGTGCCGGCCGGCGTCGTCCGGGTGTAGACGGTCTGGACCGCGGTGCCGCCGTCGAGCACCGTAATCCGGGCATCGGCGGGGCTGACCTCGCCCTCGTCGTCTATCGTTGCGGTGACGTTGACGGGAGCCGGTCCTTCTAGCGAGTCGAAGTCGGCGGTTGTCGCTTCGCCGCCGCTGACGGTGACGGACTTGGGCTCTGATGCTGCGAACCCGCTGGCATCGGCCGTCAGCGTGTACTCGCCGGCGGGGAGTTCGAGTTCGTACGTTCCGGTCTCCGAGCCGACGGTGTAGGTGAACGCACGGTCGTCCTTCGAGGCGGTGACTGTAGCCTGTGAGACGGACTCGTTGTCCGTACTCTCGATGCTGCCGGTCACCGTCCCTGTCTCGGTTCCCTGCTGCTTGTTGTAGTACTCGCTGGTCGCGCTACTTGACCCATCTTCGCCGACGAAGAAAGCGAACTCCGCTGACCGCGTTTCGCCGGGGTCGAGGCGGTGTTCGAGCCACGGGTCAACCCAGGTTGTGGACCCCGTGTACGAGGTAAATGAGCCGTTCCCGCCCCAGACGCCGTAGCTCACGCGGTCACCGGTGAGCGCGGCCCAGGGCTGGTCGAGCGTGTCGGCACTCACTGGTGGCGAGCGCGTCTCTTCGATCGTTCCCGAGCCAGGGAGCCAGGTCGACTGCCCCTCGGAACTCAGTGCGGCCCCGCTCTGGAGGCGCTCGGAATCGTTGATCGGGAGGCGCTGGTCGCCGCCGTTTTCCATCGTGGTGTTGATCCAGATGTGGCTGGAGTTGGCTGGCAGCGTGTACGTCGTCGTAATCGAGACGTTCGGATTCGTGCTGACGTGGCCAGTCGCGGTGACGACTGCCGCGCCGTTTGGCCCGGTTGCGTTCTGGCGCTCGAAGGACTCGTAGACGGGCCACGTCCCGAAGTTGTTGAACGCGAACTCGGCGACACCGATCTGGTCGGTCGTCAGCCCGTACGCGTTGGCGTCGTAGATACCGCCCGGCAGCGTGCCGAAGGGTCCGTTCGTCTCGGTACCGATGGCGGCGGCGACTTCGCTGTTTTTCAGCACAATCGTCTCGTTTGCTGGCGTCTCGCCGCCCTTGACTCGCTCGCCGGTGACGGCGACCGGCTTGTCCGGTCGCTCGACGTGGCCCGACGAGGCCAGCCACTTCACCGTCCGGAAGAGGAACGGCCGCGTATCGGTTTGCTGGTGTTCGGCCTGCCACTCGTCGGTGAGATACGTCGTGAGCGACTTCTGACTGCCGAAGGCGACGACGCGGCCGTTGTCACCGATATCCCACGTCGCGGCCGCACCAACGATGCGCTCGCCACGGGGGTACTCCTTCTCTGTCGTGGAGTAAGTGTACTCGTAGGTATCGCTGTCACCGTACAGCAACGGGGCCTGCGTCCCGTTGTCCGTGTCGGTGACGTTGAGACTGACCCCGTCGTACTCTACGGTGTCGACGTTGTTCATTATCGGATGGCGGCCCGTGTTGTGCAGGATGACCCGCCACTCGTAGTCCTCGACGGTCTTGTTGGTCGGATCTTGAACGTTCCGGAGCCACTTGTCGCTCTCGCCGTTGAAGTGGAGGCCGTACGGGTCGGTGATGTCGTTGAGCTTGCCGGCGTGGCCCTGTAGTGGTGAGGTCCAGTCCCCGACGACGAACAGGCTGCCGCCGTTTCTGACGTACTCGTCGATTGCATCCTGCTCGGCCTCGCTATAGGCCGTCTGGGGGACGGGAATGATGACCACGTCGTAGTCCGACAGCCCGCTCGCGGCCGAACTGTTCCACGAGGTCAGCCCGCCGGTCGTCGACCGTTTCGTGTCGACATCGTACCCGCGTTCGCTGAGTCGGTTCGCGAACTTCGTGAATGTCGAGCCCTGATGACTCCCGTCGATCAACACGTCGACGCCGGCACCGCTGTTGTTGAGATCGACGGAATCATCAGGAACCGGACAGCTCCCGTCGAGCTGACAGGTCGCCCCACCAGCCGAAGCCGTCTGTGTTGCTGTCTGACTGTTCGCCGTTGCTAGCTCGTTTTGTTCGCTCGGTGCAGCAGCGGCGCTTCCGAGGAAGCCGGTGCTGACAACCGACAAAACGAGTAGTACGCTGAGTAGTACTGGCCGTATGTGATTTCTATCCATCACTTCCTGTACAGTATTGTGACTATATAGTTAAAATTTATGATAGACGCACTGTTGCCGGATACTGACTGTTCTCCGTAACGAATGATCGACTTTCCCCCTGAGCTGTGGCCCGGACTTCGGGGATGGATGAACCCTCAGCTGTCCCCCAGTATCGCACCGCTTGGGCAGTATAAGACGGCTTTGGCGGACACACCTGGTCTGTCGGCCACACATTCCGACACACGGATTGTGGTAGCGACGACGGCCCGACAGATCGCCCACAGGTCTGTCTCCGGCGGTGTCCGTGTCACAACCGGTACGTACCAGCTTTTAAGACCCGATGGGCGGAACTTCGGAGGTATGTCACGCAAAGTCTTCTTTGATACGGACCCTGGCTGCGACGACGCGGTCATGCTGGCGATGGCGCTCGGTCACGATGCAATCGACGTTGTCGGTCTCTCGACTGTCTGCGGGAACACGACTATCGAGAACACGACGCGAAACGCCCACGCGATACTGGGCCTCGGTGGCTACGACGTTCCGGTGTCCCGGGGCTGTGGGCGTCCGCTCGTCGACGATCTCACGACCGCCGAGTGGATTCACGGCGAGAACGGGCTCCACGGCGACATCCCCGACGCCGACGGCGACACGCGGGACATCCACGGGGCCGACGCAATCGTCGAAGCCGCCCACGAGTACGGGGACGAACTGACGATCGCAGCCGTCGGTCCGCTTCCGAATCTGGCGATCGCACTGGCCAAGGAGCCCCGGTTACCCGACCTCGTCGAGGACATCTATCTCATGGGTGGGGCGGCGATGACGACCGGGAACGTGACGCCGATGGCCGAGGCCAACTTCCACAACGACCCCGCGGCGGCCAGCCGCGTCCTGCAGGACGCCAACACGCGGATGGTCGGCCTGGACGTGACCAACCGCGCCACCGTCTCCCCCGAGTTCATCGAGGAGTTCCGCACGGCCGACGGCGTCCGCGGAACCATCGCCGAGTGGCTCGACTACCGACCCGACTCCGGGACCTACCCGCTCGCCGACGCACCGGCTATCCACGACGCCGCCGTCGTCGCCGATCTCATCGACGAATCGGTACTCACCTTCGAGGAGTACCACATTGAGGTAGACACGACCGGCGGTCCCTGCCACGGGGCCGTCATCTGTGACGAGCACGGCACGACCGACAACGACCCCAACAATCGTGTCGCTGTCGACATCGACGTCGACCGATACCGGGACATCCTTGAGACGGGCCTCCAAGCCTACGCGACGCAGTAGCGGCCGCTTGCTGTGTCGGTTCTGCTATTACAACGCCCTGATAACACCCGTGAAACTGTCTTCGGGCGAAAATCCGATGAGCCGACAGCCTGAAGCCACGGAAACCAGACCACTGAGGCGCGGACTGCTCCACCGCTGCAGCACGAGTGTGTCCGAACTTGCGCTACTGTGCTATTGCCGACCGAATGCCAATATGGCACAAGTCTGTGATTCACTTTGTGCAATATTACCACACCATCGTCTGTGTGGATTATTTGTTGTAGTTCCGTCAAATTAGCACCCAGCAAACATTTTATATAAACGTTCAATCTAATGTATGCTGTGTCACGAAGCAACAAAGAAGACCTAGAAGCCGCTTCAGCGGACCGATCGGAGAACGATACGACGAACACACCAGTCGACCGGCGGAAGTTCCTCTCGGCTACTGCTGCACTCGGCGTTGCGGGAATCGCCGGCTGTGCTTCCAGTTCCGACAACGGCACCGAGCAGACCGACGAAGCATCTACAGATGCTGAGGAGACCACGACTTCATCTGGCACGGCCGAGAGCACATCTGAACCTGCAACGGGCGAGGTGACGCTCGTCCACGACACCCACGTCCACGGCAGTTATGGCGACCTCGAAGAGGCGGCGAACATCGCTACCTACTTCGACCTGATGAATCAGATCGCGGACAACAACGACCACTCGATAAAGGTCGGATCCGGCGACGACCTGGCCACCTCTATTCTCTCCGCACAGTTCGACGGCAAACACATCGTCGACGCGTTCAATGAGGGCGGGCTGGAGTTCGACACGTTCGGGAACCACGACTTCGACAGAGGGCCGGACGTGTTGCGGGACCGCATTTCCGACAGCGACTTCCAGTGGGTGAGCGCGAACGCCCGCAACGCACAAACGGGCGACGTGTTCGGCGCTGAACAGGGAGCGAGCCAGTACGAACTCGTTTCGGCCGGCGATGTGACTGTCGGGCTCACGGGCATAATCAACGTCGAAGCGCCGACGATCACCACCATGGGCGAGACGACGGAGGTCCCGGGCCTCGAAGCCCCGGTCGAGGAAGTCGTGACCGAAATGCGGGACGACGGCGCTGATCTTGTCGTCGTGCTGTCCCACGTGGCAAGCCCGGCCGCCGTCGAGCTCGCGGAGTCTGTCGACGGTATCGACGCCATCGTCGGCGACCACGCCGCGACGTTCTCCGAGGAGCCCCAAGTCGTGAACGACACGGTGCTTTCCTTTGTTGACGACGAGTACGACTACCTCGGCGAACTGACGCTCACTGTCGAAGACGGGGAGCGAACCGACCACAGCCTGACGGTGTACGACACCGCTGCCGCGGTTGATGAGGGCCGCGTCGAACCGCACCCGGGCGTGCTCGAGATCGCCGAAAACTACGAAAGCAAGCTCAGCGACGAGCTCGACGTCGTCATCGGAGAGACAACCGTCCCACTCGATGCCCGCGAGGACACTGTGCGCTCCGAGGAGTCAAACTTCGGGAATTACATCGCCGATGCGCTCCGCAGCCACGGCAACGCGGACGTCGCAATCCAGAACGGTGGGGGTATCCGGACCGACGAACTCTACCCCGAAGGGGACATCACGAGACGAATGGTCTACAGCGTCCTCCCGTTCGGGAACAACCAGGTGACCATCGAGGTCACCGGTGAAACGCTGGTCGAGGCACTGGAGCTCAGTTCGACCGGCGGGGGCGGATTCCTGCAGGTGAGCGGTATGCGCTACACATACGACCCGGACAAATCGAAGGGCGACCGCGTCACGGAGGTAACAGTCGGTGGTGAGCCACTCGACACCGAAGCGACCTACACCGTCGCAACGAACGGCTTCACCGCCACAGGCGGCGACAGCTACACGATGTTCCAGGACGCCCCGAGGATTATCGACGCGAACGAGGGCGAACTGCTGTCGGTCATCGTCGAGGACGCAATCGAGGAGGACGGGACGATTTCGCCGTCGGTCGAAGGCCGAATCAAGACAGAGTAGCTACAAACATGGATTCGCTTGGCCGACCATGATTGTCTCGCCGCTGTGTGCGGCGTGTCCTACACTGGGCCGCATCGCCGTCGTGCGCTCTCTCGGCGTCGGTCGTCTGGCATCCCAGCGCCCGCCTTCCGTGCGATGGTTGTAGCCGGGTTCCGTCGTCTCGGCGGTAGCAGATTCTCTCCCGATGTGGCACTCTGGCCCGGAGTTGCATCTCGATCGTAGCTGACAGTACACGGCCAGGCCATGTCTGGCGTGAGAACTGTCGTCTCCTCGCTGTGTCCCCGAGTAGCCCCCTACGTCCCGTCTCCGAGCGTGAGCGTCGTGTCGTCGAACTCCAGAAACGCAGTCTGGTAGCCGCGATGTCGCGCGACCTGTGGCGGGCCCCGACCGAAAGCGTCACGTCGTCACCCATCGCGATAGCAGAGAACGGGGCACCGTAATGATACCCCAGTTCGGGGTGAATGGCTGCCTTCAGTGGCTCGCGGACCTCCTCGCCGGCGTTGGCCACAGTTGCTCGGAGACCCATGAACGGGAGGGGATACTGGTTGTACGGCGTTCGAGCGGACACGGCGAGATACGGACCAGAGCTGTCGATTCCGGCCGGAGCCCTACGCAGCACCTGCACCACAAATTCCGCAGCACCACTTTCGATGATCCCGCCGTGTTCACCCGGTAGCGACGCTGCATCCGCCAGCCTTCCGTCGGGCTGCATATCCGTCTCCATCGGTTCGAGCGCCCCCGCTTGTCCCGCCTCGTCGACGAACCGCTCGCGAATGTTGTTCGTGATGTCGGTTCTGAACAGCAGGTCGAACTCGGCGTCCACCGCGTCGGTGAATCTCCCGCGATACTCCCCTAGCTGCCGCACCGAGACCGGGTCAAACGAGAGTTGCACCGTGTACTCTCCCTCCTCCGGAAACGCGACGTTGTCCCCGAAGTGTGGGCCCATCTGCTGGGACAGCATCGGCCACAGCGACTTTTCGGTCACACTGTCGCCGCTCGCGGCATCTCGAACCTCGACAGGCGGGCTACCCAGCGGGATGCGCTGGTTGTACTCCGGGTCCCACACGGTTGCCATGAGATGCAGTCCCTGCCCGTCCTCGATCTGTACGTAACTCTTCTCTTTGCCAGTTAGTATCCAGAAGTCGTGAAGCAGTGTATAGGACATCGCCACCATATACGGTCCTACCTCCGCCATACCGACCATCCGCATCCCGTCTTGATGTGCCGGGATGTGCACTAATGGCCGTTCCTGGGCAGACGCTGTCGGGAGCTCATTTCCCCGCCCCTGTTCGGTTCCCTCGGGCGTCGATTCGGTACCGCCAGGTGCAGCCTCGGACGGGGTCTCGTCCGCGGCGTCATCCCCCGTTGCACAGCCGGCGACACTCACCCCAAGTGCTACCCCGCTCGTAGCGATGAAGTCCCGGCGCGTCGGGTTTCTCCTGGGCGACATGGTATCCCTCTGCTCTCGGAAAGGATAAAAAACCTTGTCAGGGATAGACCGTCGCCGTCGTTCGGGCGGACTGTGGGGCCGGCTGGGTCACGACGGACGGGGGAACGAGCGTTTCGAGCGGGGCGGGAGCAAGTAGTTCCCGCGTCGAACCGTCGTAACGTATTGCAGTATCCCGTTGTTGTTCTTCGTACCGACGCCGCCGACATTCGCAACGTCGTCGCCGTTCATGGCGTTCCGGGTCCGGATAAAGTCCGTTATGCCCTCCTGAAGACTGAGGAAGTGTACTCCGGTTTGGCCATCGTCTACCGTCGCGAAATCGCGCCGGAGGAGCCGTGGGTCACCGCCCTCATCTCGTGCACGCGCGAGTTTCTGTGCGTGCCCGACCACTCCCTTCTCAAATGCGTCGTCCTCGACTCGGTCAGCGACGCCAGTCTCCGCTACGAGCGACGAATCACCGAGGTTGTCGCCCACGCCCTCGACCAGGTTCTTCGCTGCGTGCGTCGCCGAGAACATCTTGGCGACGCGCTGTTCCCGGGAGTCTTGGTTGTACCACTGTTCCAGTTCCGTGTGTAGCAGTGAGAGGTGTTGCGTGGTCCCGCCCGCGAACGGCCCCTCCGCGATCGTTACGCTGTCTTCCGTCGCCTGATTCTGTCGAAACCCCGATTTGAAACCCATGAAAAGCGGTGCATCTTCGGGGACCGCGCCGTCCGGAACGCCATCCACGTCGTCGTGTTCCGCCGGGAGCCCCGCACCGATAAACCCTGTCCGTCGGTCGATCAACTCGACCGTCCCGTCTATGGTTTCGGTGACTTCGCTCCCGTTTGCGGTCTCCAGCTCACCGAACAGCGCTTGCTTGGCCTCCAGCACCGCCGAAGCGTGGTCGCTTGCCAGATGAACGAGGAGATCCGGGGTATCGAACGACGGGTCCTCGAAAGGGGCCAGCGCCGCTGGCTGTGGCAGGTCGACCAACTCGGAGAGCGGTTCGTCATACCGGTCGAAGTACGCTGGGGAGTAGCCGACAGTAAACAGAAGCCCGTCAGACCCCCACCGATACGTCTCCTCTAGCTCGCGAAACGCGTTCTCCGCTTGTGTCCGGTCGCCATCATTGACCGGTCCGTCGCCAACATAGTCGGCCAGCAACAACACATGGTGCCGAGCCGGCACCGGATTCCCGTGCTCGTCGGTTCGAGAGAACTCGTTCCACGCGTGCTGTCGACTCGGTAGTTCAGCCTCCGATTCGGTGCCAGCCGGCCGGTCGGTACCGCGGTCTGTCCCTCCCGCCTCCGTTGGCTGCCCCTCCAGGTCGAGGCAGGCTGCGAGCCCTGTCGACCCTCCGAGGGCGACGGCTGCGCGGAGCGTTTCCCGGCGGGTCAGGGTCCTGTCTCCGTCTGTCATCAACTACTATCCGTTCGGACGATTCCGGCATAAGTATTCGCCTGGGACCCAACAGGACGACGCTCGGCGGCCTGTCCCCGCGAACGACGAGACGGCTCGCTACTGCGGCAGTCAAAACGGACGGAGTGCGCTTACCGGGAAAAACAGTGCCGCTATTCGTAGATGTGGACGCTCCCGGTGGTGTTGTCCTCGATGTAGTCCCAGTCGTACTCCACGCCCAGGCCGGGGCCGTCGGGGACGCTGACTGTCCCGTCGTCGTCGACGGCGTCCATCAGGTCGGAGTAGCCGCCCTCGTACACTGGCGGCTGGGTGTTCTGGCAGTCCGGGTGGACCAGCGCCATCTCGTAGTAGTTCGAGTTCCGGCAGGCGGCGATGCAGTGGCGCTGGGCGGGGCCGGGTGCGTGGAACTCCACGTCGAGGCCGTACGCTTCGGCCATGCGAGCCACCTTGATCGCGCCGGTGATGCCTGCATCGTACTCGGGGTCGGCTCGGAGGAAGTCAGTCGCCTCGCTTGCGGCGAAGTCGGATTTGATTTCCAGTCCGCGGATGTGTTCAGTCTGGAGGATCGGCGTGTCGAGTTTCTGTGCCAGCTTCTTGTGGGCGTGCTGTGAGATACCGCCGTCGCGGAACGGGTCCTCGTACCAGAAGAAGCCCTGTTCATCGAGCGCCCGGCCCAGCTCCAGCGCGTCGGCGAACGTCTCCAGTTCGCAGGCAGGGTCGTGCATCAGGTCCATCTCGTCGCCAACCGCTTCGCCGACGGCGTGGACTGCCTCGACTTCGCGGTCGAGACTTCGGGCGTCGTCGCCGCCGCCCCAGCCGTGAATCTTGAAGCCGCCGAAGCCCTCGTCGCGGCACTCCTCGGCGAAGTCGGCGAAGGCCTCGGGCGAGTCCAGCCCGCCCGCGTCGTCGCCGTGGTACGTCGACGCGTAGGTGGGGATACGCTCGCGGTAGGTCCCCAGCAGTTCGTGAATCGGTGCGTCGTAGTACTTGCCGGCGAAGTCCCACAGCGCGATGTCGATTGGGCCGATGCCCATCCGGTCGTACTTCCGGAGCGCGCGCTTGCATTCGGACCAGTGCTTCTCGCGTTTCAGCGGGTCCTTGCCGATGAGGTACTTCGCGATGATGTTGTACTGGGCGGCTGCCGGCGAGTTCCCGCCGACGTACTCGCCCGTGATTCCCTCGTCAGTGTGAATCTGTACGCCGAACAGTTTCCGCGTGGTTGTCTCGCCCGGCGCATAGACCAGATTGAAGCCGTGCTTGTCGGTCCCGACGTCATTAAGGGGGTACTCGAACTCTCGGCTTTCGATCCTCGTTATCGTTGGCGACATTTGCCGGACATACTGTGGTGGGGATATTAAAGCTACCCCGCGACAGATACGCCGTCTCTGTTTGAGCGGCCGGCACAGCAGCGACCGGAACCACGGTCTCACTCAGTCCAGCGCGTCAATACGGCGAATACCGGCCTCACCCAGCCGAACCGAACAGCCGATGTACAGCGGTTCGATGACTCGGGGGTAGTCGAACGACACCGCGTGCTCGTGGAGCACCTTCGGGTCGCCGGCTTCGCCCTGCCACATATCGTGATGTGAGGGGAGCAACCGGGATAGCTGGAGCTGATTTGCGGCCTCGATAATCTCGTTTTCGTCCATGTACCACTTCGTTCTGACACCGCAGTCCGGCTCGGGCTCGTAGATAGAGCCGACGGTGCCAAACGCCAGCGCGCCCACGTCGATGTCGAACTGTTCGCCGACGTCGGCAAACGCCTCGGCAGGCCGGCTATCGCCGGCGTGGAAGAACGTCCCGGCGTCGTGCTTGATGACGTACCCCACCGGTTCGATGGCGTCGGGGTCGTTGGTGCCAGTAACGTGAACGGTGAAATCGCCGACAGCGAACTCGTCGCCGACGGTGATTTCGTTGCGCTTCTCGTCGGGCACCCGCATCTCACCGTCGTAGTCCGGAGAGTCGTACGACGCCGACGGCGCATACAGGTCCGCTCCGAGGTCCTCGACCAGCGGGCCGTACGACGGCGGGTGCATGTGGTCGATGTGTTCATGTGTGACGAGCGTGGCATCACACTGGGTCGCGTCGGCGGGGTCCATCGGTACCGGAATCATGCGGATGAGGTTCGGCGGGTCGCCAGTCCCGAAGTAGGGGTCGATGTACAGCGTCGTCGACTGCGACCGGAGTACGAAGCCGTTACAGCCGAGATACCAGATTACGACGCCATCGCCGGGGTCTGTCGCCTCTATCTCGTCGTGGACGAACCAGTCGTCCCACGTTGACTGAACCATGCGCCGAACTACGCCTGGCCGGGTCAAAAAATCTCGTACCGCATTCAGTCGAGTGTGACTGTCGACTCCGTCTCGGAGGCCTCGTAGATTGCCTTGATCGTGTTGATGTCGACGAGGCCGTGTTCACCGTCGGCGTAGGGCTCAGTGTCGGTCAGCAGACAGTGGGCGAAGTACTCGAACTCTTCTTCCATCTGATCGATCTGTTCGAAGTCGATGTCGACCGTCGTTCCCTCGTGAGAAAGCTGGAGCGCGCGGTCGTCCCAGGGATAGAAGGCCGGTTCGACGCGGACCTTGCCCTCGGTTCCGAGTACGGAGATGTGACTGTCGAGATGGGCGTTCTGGCTGGCTGTACACATCGCGTACATGTGGCCGGGGAAATCTAACTGGAACGCGCCGTGTTCGTCTGGCACGTCGGCGAACTCTTCCTGTACCGATGCGACAGTCCCCCGGACGGCCACGGGGTCGGCATCCAGCAGGAATCGGCTCGTGTTCAGCGGATAGAGGCCGATATCCATCACGGCACAGCCGCCGGAAAGCTCCCCGTCCAGCCGCCACTGGTCGGGGTCGGGGACGAGTTCGAGGATGGGCTCGGTCATATTCCCGTGGACGAACAGCGGTTCGCCGATGTACCCTTCGTCGATGAGGTCTTTCGCCCGCCGGACGGCTGGCTCGGTGTGCATCCGGTAGGCGATCATCAGCGTCGCGTCGTGTTCGTCACAGACCTCGACCATTCGCTCGGCGCGCTCGATGGTGGCCTCCATCGGCTTCTCACAGAGGATTGCCTTCCCCAGTTCTGCCGCCGTCTCGACGTAGGGGAGGTGGAGCGCGTTCGGGGTGACAATGTAGACGGCGTCGTACGCGTCGCTCGCAGCCCCGTCGTGGAACTCCTCGTAGGTGATCGCGTGTTCGACTGTCTCCGAATCAGCGGCCACATCGGCCGCCTTCTCGCGGTCACTGCTGACCAGCACAGTCGTTTCACAGAGGTCCCCCGCGTCGACGGCGGGCATCGCCTGTTCGGTGGTCCACCAGCCGACGCCGATCATCGCGAACCGTACTGGATCGTTGGTCTCTGTCTGTTCCTGCCAGTCTCGACGGTCGAATCCTCCCGTGAGCGCGTCAACGTTCATGCCACTGCCATCGACTGGCTGGATATTATCTTTTGTGTTGGCACGCCCGTGTCAGCTCCCGCTGTTCCAGAGTAGCGAATGGTAGTTCGTCTGTTGAGTAAACTAGTCCCAGCAGATGACATAGATGTTTGGTATTATGGAACGATATGACAGTCTCACCCGCAGATATTCTACAGCGACCCGTCGATAATCCGGGCGGAAAATACTGTTTCACGGGCCGTCTGTGGACTGTCTTCGTCTACGCTCTCCGGTTTCCGTATCGAGAATAACGACAGTACAACCGTTACGGGAACATTCCATAATACTGAACGGACTGTCGAGGGCGGAGCGCCACGGTTCGTTTGACAAGGGGGCCGCTTCGAAGCTCCGCCCCGCTCGCTGTGTTCACACGGGGTGTCTACAATGACTGCCAACGACAGAACGGCGCTGCGCCCAATCGGATACCGGTCCCGTTTCTCGCCGTATTCTGACCGGGCCGGCTAGTGGCACTTCGCGGTAGTGAAACTTGCTTCGGATGCCGGGGCGCTAACAACGAGAGTGGAACGTCTGTACGGGACAGACAGTGTCGATGCTGGGACCGTTCCACCATCGTCGGCCGGTTGGGCTACGACCATGACTTTGTACGCTCGCTCTTGCGGTGGACAAGAGCAACAGGATATTAAGAATAATACTATATAACTTTATTGTAACAGAAACTACACTCCACCGTCAGCGACGGTGGCCGCCTCGATTAGCTGTTGCGGTACACCGTCTTGATGTAGCTGAAGAACTCCAGTCCGGCGTCACCCTGCTCGCGGTAGGTGTTCGTCGAGGAGCGCTTGAGGCCGCCGAAGGGAACGTGCAGTTCCAGTCCGGTCGTCTTCTCGTTGACCTTGACCACACCAGACTCGGAGCGCTCGATGAACTCGTTTTCCTCCTCGATTCGGTCGGTCACGATGCTGGCCGAGAGCCCGTAGTCGATGTCGTTGGCGACCTCGACACCTTCGTCGAAGTCGGAGACAGGAATCACGGCGAGCACCGGCCCGAACACCTCTTCCTGTGCGATGCGCATGTCAGGTTCGACGTCGGAGAAGACGGCCGGCGAGATGAAGTTCCCGGCGTCGTACTCGCCACCAGCGAGCTCTTCGCCGCCCGTTTCGAGGGTTGCTCCCTCCGACTGTGCGATGTCGATGTACTCCAGGCTCCCCGCGAGCTCGTCCTCACTGACGTGGGGACCCATGCCGGCCCGGTCGAGGCCGTTTCCGATCTCGAGCGACTCTGCATAGTCGACGACGGCGTCGAGGAACTCGTCGTACACGTCCTCGTGGACGATGGCCCGGGACGTGGCCGTACAGGCCTGGCCCGTGCCGCCGAAGGCCCCTGCTCCGACGATGTCGGCCGCTTTGTCCACGTCGGCGCTCGGCATGACAACGGTCGGGTTCTTCCCGCCCATCTCTGCCTGCGCGCGCTTCCCGTTGCTCGTCGCCTGTTCGTAGACGTGCTCGCCGACGGCCGCGCTGCCGGTGAACGACACTACGTCGACATCCTCGTGGGTGGTCAGTCGCTCGCCGACCTCGCTCCCGGGGCCACAGACCAGGTTGATAGCGCCGTCCGGAATACCGGCCTCGTCAAGCGCCTCGACGATCATTGCGCCGACGGTCGGCGCCTGCATCGCGGGCTTGATGACGACGGTGTTGCCGACCGCAAGCGCCGGGGCGATCTTCCAGGCCGGAATCGCGATGGGGTAGTTCCACGGCGTGATAAGCGCCGCGACGCCCATCGGCTCTTTTTTCGTCTGCAGACCGGCGCGGCCGCCGCTTGGCTGTTTGACAGTGCCGCCGAAGTCGCGGGCCTTCTCCGCGTAGTAATAGAAGATATCAATCGCACGCTGTACCTCGCCCTCGGCTTCGCCGAGCGGTTTCCCCTCTTCGCGGGTCAGCGTCTCCGCAAGCTCGTCTTTCCGGGACTTCAGGATTTCACCGGTCTCACGCAGGAGCACGCCGCGCTCCGGGCCAGACATTCCGCCCCATTCGTCTGTTGCTTCCGCCGCGGCCGCGACCGCTTCGTCGGCGTCCGCCGCCGAGGCCACCGGAACCGTGCTGACGACGTCAGTCTCGTCTGCCGGGTTCGTGACGTCCTGTGTCTCTCCGCTCCCGGTCCACTCACCGCCGATATAGTTCTCATACGTCTGCGTCATACGTTTGATTCATCTCATTCCCAATACTTACGCGTTTCCCATCCTTCGCTGTGCCGCGTCGTTCGACGGTATGGAACGACCGGTGGGTCACGGGGGAATGCTGGATAACAGGCACCGTAGCCAGTGTACCCAGCGTCGCCGGTCCAACCCCGAATTCGCGATGCCCGACTCACAGCGGAACCGCAATTGAAGGCACTAAAATAGCTACCGCTGTCAAACAGCACGACAATACGATCTGTGTGTTGCCAGATCTGTCACAACGTTAGCGTGGCCGCGTTGCGGTATCTGCGTTGCTTGGAAATTACTATTCGTCGGTCCGTACCGGTCTCCCTGAGCTATTCGCATTCTGTTGCCGTGTCGCTACGACTGATCGCTGCTGCGCCTCCTCCTAGTATATAAATCCATCTCATAGTATAACATGTGTATGTATGTTATTGATCCGCTGCTGGTAGTTGCTGGACTGGCCGCCGCCCGAGTCGCTCTCCCGACATTTGATATAGCGGTATTTAATTTATAGCGATAAACAGCACCGACGAAAAAATATCAGCCAATGCGCTGTAGTACGCCCAAAGGCTCTTGAACCGGGTCGAATCTACCACGCGAACGGTGCCGGTGTTACCCTCAGATTTCAGAATATGGGTAACAAGTGGACAAGTGTGAACACAAATACTGTACTACTCTCTCCAGAATTAACTATTTAGTACTACCAGATGATACTGACGCCCGTACCGAAATTAAACCCGGGCCAGCTCGTCGCTGTCCACTCTTTCGAGAAGCGCGTCAACAAGTGCGCTCTTCCGGTGTGAGACAAGCAGATGGCAGTAAATGTCGTCTTCGCTGTCCGCACCACAGTTACACAGCGGGCATCCGTATGTGTGGCTCTTTGCCCCCTCGGTCGCTCGCTGCGGGATGCTGGCTTGCATATGCGGATGTAAGGGCCTTGCCGAACATAGCGGTTTCTAGGACCGCTATGTTGCTCTCAATGTGCATATAGAGACTCTCCCCGTGTCAGCCTCAGACGCGACACATCCGGCTGCTCACTCACCTCGACGAGATTGGTGTACAATGTTCGTATCTCTCTCACCCTCAAACGAGACTGTCGTTGGTCAGACACGCCCGCCAAAACCGACGTGTTTCGACCGGTATCTACCACGAAGAATACCGATTCTTAGTCATATATCTCCTATATGTTTACTGAAATGCAAGATATATCTCTAAAAGAGCTAGTGTGCATATACTACGGCGCTACCGACCGTCGCTGAACGACGCAGCTACCGACGGCTGCCTGACGACTCACTCACCCTCGCGGAACTACCGTGCTGCGATCTCCTGTAGCCGCTGTATCCGTTCGTCTATCGGCGGGTGCGTCGATAGGAGACGTGAAAGCTCGCTGTCCGCTTCGCTGTGAACGTATAACTGTCGCAGGAGACCGGTCTCCGGCTTCGACGCCTGCTCGATTTTCGTGAGGGCTCGGGCGAGTCCAACGGGATTCCCCGTTATCTCGATCGCGCGGTCGTCGGCTGCCAACTCTCGACGCCTGGAGTAGCCGAGTATCAGCAGCGTTACCGCGAACCCGAGACCAGCAACGACCTGTAGCGCGTACTGCTGTGCCCGCCCGAGCCAGGAACGCGACCACGACGACGGGTCGCCGCGAAGCAACGCGAGCGAACGGGCGATACCGCCGGTTAGCACCACGGTGGGGAACACCACGAGGCCAGCGAGCCCGACAAACGTCTGGACGAGGCTGTACGCGACAGTCTGAACGAGCGCGTCGCGGGTCTCTAAGTGTGCGAGTTCGTGTGCCAGCAGCGCCTCGAACTCCGTCGCGGATAACAGTTGGAACAGCCGCCGGTCGACGACGATGACCCCAGCGCCGCCGATGGCGAACGCGTTCGGGATCGGCAGCTCCGCCAGTAGCAACGTCGGCGTCTCGACGTCCATCTGATCGACGAGCGTGTCGAGGCGGCGGTAGACCTCCGGCACACGCGCCCGCGAGAGTTCGACTGCGTCGAGAGACCGCTTGAGCCGCGCCGTAGCAGCCCAGTAGTTCACGATGCCGAAAACAATTGCCGTCACGATAACGACAAGGGCGGCTATCAGCGGCGACGGACGGCTGTCCCACACTGGTAGAAGCAGCGCGTACCCCACGTATGCCGCCGAGAGATAGACCAGCAACGACAACACTCCGACGACGGCCATGAGGAGCCGTCGGGTCACAGCCATGTTCGTCGGTACGCCGCTGTGCGAAAAAATCGCTTCGGTGGCGTCACCACTGTTCCGTCCTTCGAATACTGCGATGCCAGTTTCGCGGCCATCGAGGATTTGGTATAGCGATATCGAATTTACTTCGGCTCCAAAAACGGAATACCTACTTCGCCGGACCGGCGACAAATCAGCGTTTCAGGCCTTGCTGCCGGTGATAGATACGAAGCAGCGCACACTGTAGCCGACACGCCTTTTTCACCGCCACACGGACCACTCAGTATGCGAACCGCACGACTTCTGACCGAGGATGGACCGCTCACCGGCGAATACGTCGATGGCGTCGTCCACGCTGACGACGGCCAGTACGTGGTCGGTCGCGATGGACGACTGCTCCCGCCGTGTGAACCGACCGCGCTGTACTGCGTCGGTCGGAACTACGCCGCGACCAACGACCAGATGGATTACGACCGGCCCGAGGAGCCTGACTTCTTCATCAAGCCGCCGACGTCACTGCTCGCCCACGAGCAGGACATTCCCTACCCGCCATTCACCGACGAGCTCACCTACGCCGGCGAGCTAGCTGCGGTCATCGGCGAGCGGTGCCACGATATCGACCCAGCTGATGTTCCGGACGCAGTCGCGGGATACACGATCCTGAACGACGTCGACGCGCTGGACCAGCAGGGCCGAACCGCACGCAAGGCCTTCGACGGGTCCGGGCCCCTGGGGCCATGGATCGAGACTGATGTCGACCCCACCGGTATCGACATGTACACCGATATCAACGACGAGCGCCGGCAGTCTGCCAACACCAGCGAGATGCTGTTCGGTCCCCACGAGGTGGTCGCGTACCTTTCCGAGCGGTTCACGCTCCGTCCGGGCGACGTTGTTGCGTTCGGCAGTCCGGCCAACCCGGGGACGGTCGCGCCCGGTGACACAATCGAGATAACCTACGAGGGTGTCGGGACGCTCCGGAACTCGGTCGTTTCGCTATAACGGCATTAAGACGCTGGAATAGCCATATAGCGGCCTTCTTTAGCCTCTTCTCGACAGATTAGTGAATCTGAGCGCTATGGCTCGATAAACCACTAAACGCTATACAAAATCACTGCAGCCGGGACCGAATCGTCTCCGCGGTTTGCTCGCCGATACCGTCGATAGCCGTCAGTTCTTCATCAGAGGCTGTCCTGACGTTGTCCACACTGCCAAAGCGCCGGAGCAGTCGCTTCCGCGTCTCGGGGCCGATGCCGGGCACGTCGTCAAGGGTCGTCGACACTTCGTCCCGTAGCGTCTGGTGGTACTGGACGGCAAAGCGGTGGGCCTCGTCGCGAATCCGCTGGAGCAGGTGGAGCTGCGGGGCGTCGCTGTCCCAGTCGTACACGCGGTCGGGCGCGATGACCAGTTCCTCGTCCTTCGCCAGCGCGATGGCCGGCACGTCCCAGCCGGTCTCGGCGAGGGCGTCGCGGGCCGCCCCGAGCTGGCCGTCGCCGCCATCGATGAGTAGCAGGTCCGGGTCCGGCCGGTCGTCCCGGCCTTCGACGGCGCGTGCGGCCCGCCAGCGGAGGAGTTCGCGCATGTTCGCGTAGTCGTCGTTCTGTTCGGTGAGCTTTTTCCGCCGGTAGTCGCTCTTCTCGGGCGTCTCGTCGACGAAGGTGACGTTCGAACCGACGGCTGACCGACCCTGTGCGTGGCTCACGTCGAAGCCCTCGATACGGCCCGGACGGTCGATGCCAAGGGCGTCGGCCAGCCGTCCGGTCTCGTCGTCGGTCCCGCCGCGCTGGCGGGCGTTTTTTACTGCGAGGTCGACCAGCGTCGCCTCCCGTCCGGCACCCGGCACACCAAGCGTGACGCCTTCGTTCTCCAGCCACGCTTCGAGGTCCGGATCGGCGGGGGCCTCGGCACAGAGAATCCGGTCGGGTAGCTCCCGCTCGGCGTAGTACTGCGGGATGAACGCCCGATACACGCCAGCGGTCCCTTCACCGTCAGGTGCGTCGAGCGTGTGTCGGTCCCGCTCGACGAGCTTGCCGCCCTCGGCGTGGAGTCGAGCGACGATGGCGCGCTCGCCTTCGACGGCGGCCCCGAGTACGTCCGTCGTCTGGTATCCCCCGGAGTCGCTGACGGCAGTGTCGCCCTCGCCGTGGAGCGCCTCGACGGCCCCGAGCTTGTCCCGGAGGTTTGCGGCGCGTTCGAACTCTTGGTTCTGTGCAGCGGCCTCCATCTCGCGGCGCAACGGGTCCGCCAGAACACCGGTTTCACCCTCGAAGTACCGCGTGACGGCTTCGACGTCCTCGGCGTACTCGCCCTCGCTGATTTCGCCGGTGCAGGGTGCGGTACAGATGCCCATCTCGTAGTCGAGACAGGGCCGGTCCCGGTTGCTGTACTTGTGGTCGGAACACCCCCGGAGCCCGTACGTCTCCCGCAGTGCCTTCACCACCGTCTCGACCCGCCCCTTGTCGGTGAACGGCCCGTAGACGGTTGCGCCGTCCGCGGGGTCACGGGTCACCTCGATTCGGGGGACGGCATGGTCGGTCAACTGGACCAGCGGGTAGGACTTGTCGTCTTTCAGCCGGACGTTGTACGGCGGCCGGTGGCGCTTGATGAGGTTCGCTTCGAGGAGCAGCGCCTGTGTCTCGGTGTCGGTGACGGCGAAGTCGATGGTTTCGGCTCGCTCGACCATCTTGGCGATGCGCTCGCTCCGCGGGTCGGCGTACGAGCGCACGCGGTCCCGCAGGTCGACAGCCTTCCCGACGTAGAGGACCCGGCGTTTGTCGTCCCGGCCCTGTTCGAACAGGTACACGCCGGGCTCCCGTGGCAACGACCCCGCGCGCTCTCGAACCTCGTCGGCGTCCATTAGCACAGGGTTGGCGCTCGGCGGGGTTGAACGTCACGGGAGCGGGTCGTCTGGCGCCGACTGGGCCGCACTGCCGGCATCGGCAGGCGGAGCCTCCGGAACGATGGCAGCTTCGATCCGGTCGACGACGCTCTCGTCGTCCGGTGCAGTCAGCTCGATATCGTCGTCGCCGGCGACGCGCACGACGAGCAGTCGGTCGCGGCTCCAGAGGTAGACACCGAGGACGACGGCGGCAAAGGCCAGTGCGAGACCGCCGAACAGTCGCATCAGGTCGTCCAGTTGCGCCATCAGCGTCAGCATCGTCTGGAGCATTCCAAGCATGCCCCCGATACCGACGGCGCTCGCGGCACCGCCGCTGTCCAGCGAGACGTTGCCCACGAGGCTGTCGAGGCTCACGGTCATCCCGGCGGCCACAAGCACGACACCGACGACCAGCGCCTTCACGCCGAGTTCGAGGAACGACCAGTCGCCGCTGGTGGTGACGTCGACGCCCTCGACGTTGGGGCGGTCGACCTGTCGGTAGTTCGACCCCTCGCGGTCCGGCGTGAACACGAGGACGCGGTGACTCGTCACGACGACCCCGCCACGGTCCAGCCAGACGTCCGCTTCGATCACCTCGCCGTCGTACAGGAGGCTCTCGGCCCGTGCGACCCAATCCATACACCCCGTTTACCGCGGACACCTGTATATTCTCCCCCCGTAACCGCTAACTGTGCGCCCTCGAACATGACAGTATGACCGCCGACCCCCGCTGCCCTCACTGCTCGGAGAAGGTCAGTGCGACCGCGACGTGGTGTATGCACTGTGGCCGGGACTTCGAGAGCCCGGTCGACGCCGGAACCGGAACGACGGTTCTCGATGCCGGCGGCAGCCAGACCACGTCAGACCTCGAAGCGGCGCTGAACGCCGGCGACGTCGACGGTATCCAGAACGCTCTCGCACAGAGCGACAACGGGCCGACACTCGTCGGTGTCGTACTTGCCGGTATCGCGCTGTTTACCCTCCCACTCGTCTCGCCCCCGGGCGCTGCACTGTATCTCCTCGTCGTCGCCGGTGTCGGGGCAATTGCCGCGACACAGTCGACGTTCGACGCGGCGCTCAGAACCGGCGGGAAGGCACTCGCACTCGCTCCCTTCCTGCTGGTGTTTCTCGACGTGTTCCTCGGATATCTGTTCAGCGGAGCGGTAGCGACCAGTGCCACAGTTCTGTTCGGCCCGGCAATTTACGCCGGTCTGGTCATGTACGGCGTCCGCTGGTATCGTCGTCGCTGAGCGGTCTGCGGTGACCCGAACCCGAGTTGGCGTGCATCTCGACCAGCGTGTCGGCGACTTGCTTGACCGCTCTATCCGCGACGGCCGCTCGCTGGGCATCCGTGAGCGGGGTGTGGCGGCCCATGGACGAATGTGGTTATTCAACTGATAAATACTTCGTGGAAGGTACAACCGCCATCTGTGTCTTTTCCTCGTGAGCGGTCCGCTCTTCTCAGGCCGCACGCCGGTTCGCTTCGCCCGGTATCAAAACTACCATGCCTCCCGGATTCGAGTGGTCATCTACTACAGGTGGTTCTGTGACCGAAAAACGCGAATACAAAGACGACTATCAGGACAAGACGCTGTATCTCCCGGGGCCGACCGAGGTGCGCGAGGACGTTATCGAGGCGATGGCCGAACCGATGTTCGGCCACCGGATGGACCGGATGACGGACCTCTACACCACCATCGTCGAGGACACGAAGGAGTTCCTCGGCACCGACAACGACGTCATCGTGCTCACGGCGTCGGGCACGGAGTTCTGGGAGTCGACGACGCTCAACCTGGTTGAGGACAGCATGCTCGTGCCGACCTCCGGCGCGTTCAGCGAGCGCCAGGCCAACGTCGCAGAGCGCCTCGGCAAGGACGTCGACCGCATCGAGTACGACTGGGGCACGGCGGTCAAGCCCGGCGACATCCGTGACGCGCTCGAATCCGGTGACTACGACGCCGTCGGGGCCGTGATGAACGAGACCTCGACCGGCGTCCGGAACCCTATCGAGGAGATCGGCGACGTGGTCGCGGAGTACCCGGACACCTACTTCATCGTCGACGCGATTTCCTGCCTCGGCGGCGACCAGATCGACATCGAGGCACACGGCATCGACGCCATCTTCACGTCCACGCAGAAGGCCTTCGCCATGCCGCCGGGGCTCGCGGTCTGTGCCGTCAGCGACGCGGCCTACGAGCGGGAACTGGAGAAAGACTCGGCGTCGTGGTACGGCGGCTTCCAGCGCTGTCTGGACTACTACGACCGGAAGGGCCAGACCCACTCCACGCCGGCGATTCCGCTCATGCTCGCGTACCGCAAGCAGATGAAACACATGCTTGATGAGAGCCACGACGCCCGCGACCAGCGCCATCAGGAGATGGCCGAGTACACGCGCGAGTGGGCGCGAGAACACTTCGACCTCTACCCCGAGGAGGGCTACGAGTCCCAGACGGTGACCTGCATCGAGAACACGCAGGACATCAACGTCGCCGAGACGGTCGAGACCGTCTCCGAAGAATACGACATGGTGTTCTCCAGCGGCTACGGCGACATCAGCGAGGAGAGCTTCCGCATCGGGCACATGGGCGAACACACCGTCGAGAGTATCAAAGAACTAACCGACGCAATCGAGGACGTCGCCGATCTGTAAATTGAGAAATAATCGACTGAGGCCGGGGCTATAGGCCGTTCTGGGGCGGTTCGCTTCTACCACTTGGCGTTTTCACAGTTTGATAATGCTGGGAAGACTATATTACTGCCGACTACTTTGATGTAGATAGACGAACCATATGAGTAAAAGCAACAGGCGGAGTAGGGACAGCGACTCCTCAACACCGATGAACGTGACCAGAAAACAGTTCGACTGGAGCGAGACGCGACCGAGCGCGGCAGTGACTGAGTACATCTCCGCCATGACCGGCCGGGAACAAACTGACTTCGCACCGCTGTACGAGACTGTCGACCCCGAAGCGCTCGACTCACTCGTCGACTCCTCGAAGCGCTCGACGCCTGTCAGTATCTCGTTTGAATATGCCGGTCACTCGGTCACTGTCCGAAGCGACGGGGAACTCGTTATCAAGGCACCAAGCGCCAGTATTGGCCGATAACTTTCGGTTTGCGGAGTTTTTGCCCCTCCTCTCCTGTTTTCCCCCTGATAGCGATTGTGCTTGTGCAGGATCGAAACGCCCAGCTCCGAATATCTATAAAAAACCGTTTTTAGGCCTCGACACCCCAATTATCAGTGTTTGAATTCGAAAAGGTAGGCATAAGTCAGGAGGTCAGAAATTCGTACGTATGACTGGGACGAACGTGCGAGCGAGGGTTGTGACCCACTACAGCCGACGAATCGGGGTCGCAATCGGTGTGACGCTCGCAGTCACGCTCGCGTTCGGGGCTGTGTTTGCCGCGCACGCGGCAAATCAGGGGGCTGGACTCGCGGCCATTTCTGGGACGCTGTTCGTGGTAACGCTCAATCTCGGACTGCTCGCGATTGTTCTGGCCGGGAACGCGGCGGTCGAACTCCGGCGCCTGACCGACGCCGCGACAGCTATCGAGGACGGCGACCTTGAGACTAGTCCGGACGTCGACCGCGCGGACGAGTTCGGTCGCCTCGCATCGGCTTTTGACAGTATGCGCCGCTCTCTCAGCGACGCGTTCGACGAGTCCGAAACCGCACGTAAGGAGGCCGAACAGGCCAAGCAAGACGCACAGGCGGCGCGACAGGAGGCCGAGGAGTTCAACGAAACGCTCCTTGATCATGCGACGGACATCGGTGACGCAATGACGGCCGCGGCTGACGGCGATTTCACCCGAAGTCTCGACACAGACACCGGTGTCGATGCCGTCGAACGGATCTCGGTCGCCTACGAGGAGATGGCCGACGGCCTCTCGGAAACTGTCGTCGATATCCGGCAGTTCGCAACTGATGTTGAGGAAGCAAGCACGGCCGTCGCTGCCGACGCGACAGAGGTCGAGGAACTCAATCAGTCTCTTGCCGTCGATATCCGGGAACTGGCCGGCGATATCGAAGCACAGGCAACCCAGCTCGAAACGGCCATCGAAGAGACGAACGACCTGTCCGCGACCGTCGAAGAAGTCGCCTCGACGACTGACGAAGTCGCTCGACAGGCCGGGGAAGCCGCGAACGTAGGCGCGACCGGGACAGACCGTACGGCAGAGGCCATTGAGGCCATCGAAGGAATCGAAACCGCTGTGACCCACCTCGACGAGTTGGTGACTGACTTGGATGACCGCATGGACGACGTCGCGGCCACGACCGGGCTGATAGATGATATCGCCGAGCAGACGAATATGCTCGCACTGAACGCCAACATCGAGGCCTCACACGCCGGTGACGGCGGTGACGGGTTCGCTGTCGTTGCCGAGGAAGTCAAGACGCTCGCGGAGGAAACCCAAGCGGCGATCGACGAGATCGAGAGTATCGTTGAGGGGGCTCGCGGGGAAGTCGACGAGGTGGCCGACGAGATGGACCACACCAGAGAGCGCATCGACGCGGGCGTTACCACGGTCAATCAGGTCGGTGACGCCGTCGAGCGGTTGACTGACACTGTCGACGATGTCGACGCTGCGATGGCCGAGATCTCACGGGCGACCGACGACGGTGCCAGCGCGACCGAGGAACTGGCTGCGACTATCGACACCGTCGGCGAGGTCGCCAGCGACGTCGCCGAACAGTCCCACGACCTGGCCGATACGGCCCAGGAAACCGCCGAAACGATGAGTGCCGTCCGGCAGCGGGCAGAGGACCTCTCGACACGGACCCGAGAACTCATCGATCGACTCGATGCGTTCGAGACGCGGGCAGTCGGTCACGGTGGAACGGACGGGGCGACACCGACCGCCGGACAACAGCGCGTCGGGGGCGACGATGATTAGCGGGTCGGCCGTCTACGAGATCGCCGCGGTCCTGCTGGCCGTCGCGGCCGTCGTGCTCTCTGGGTGGCTCAGGCGCATTCCGTCGTCCCACCGACACTACTGCTACCCGGTGGTGGCCGTCGTCGGGATTTCGGCCGTGACGACCGCGCTGACGGCGGCCGGCGTCCTGCCAGTGCCCGGGTCCCAGCTCACTGTCCCGAACATCGTCGACGACTTCGTCGCGTACACGGTGCTGTGGACGCTCACGGTCGCGATAGCCGGGGCGTCCCGCCGAACGTTGGCTGTCGCCGCCGCCATCCCGGCGGTACAGGTCATCGCTTTCAACGGCGGGACGATCGTCGGCGGCGCTATCGGACTCGTCGGCTTTGGCGTCCTCGTTATCGGCCAGCTCCTGCTTGCGTACCTGTTACTCGGCCCAGTCTGGCGTCGTGCGGCCGACCTGCCCGACGACCAGCGGCTCCTGCACTGGAAGTCCCGGAACCTCCTGTTGTTCCTCATCGGGATGCTCATCGCCTACTCGTTGCTTGCGGTTGCGGACGTGTTCGACCCGTTCGTGTTGACCGTCATCAGCGAGTACATGGGGCTCCTGATCCGCGTCGGCTTCGCCGGGTTCCTGTTTGCCAACGTCGATGCTATCGCGGTCGACCGGACCGGCTTTGCCGACGTAGCATCGGAGTCGGCTGGCGCTCAGCGCGCTGATTGACGAGGGCCGCTGTTGTTGGTATAACACTCTGCAATCCCAGACGGAGTTGCTTAGTGGTCGGCACCCAGAACAGACTGTAATGGCTGTAGCCGACGACGCTGATCTCGCGGACAACCCCTATGTCGAGGGACCCCCGACCGAGTTCGAGGACACAACGACTCTCGACGAAGCGACGGCCCGCGAGCAAGCCGACCAGTTGCGCGAGGCGCTCCGCTATCACGACTACTGCTACTACGTCGAGAACGACCCGGTCATCGGCGACCGGGCCTACGACGCGCTGTTTGCCCGGCTCCAGCGACTCGAATCGGCGTTCGACCTCGACACCGACGGCAGTCCGACCCAGCGCGTCGGTGGCGAGCCACTGGACGAACTCCCCGACGTCGAACACGTCGCCCGGATGGGCTCTATCGACCAGGGCGGCGAGGAAGCGGACGTACGGGAGTTCGACGAGCGGGTTCGCGACGGGCTGGGAACCGACGCCGTTCAGTACTTCTGCGAGCCGAAGTTCGACGGCCTCTCTATCGAGATCGTCTACGAGGACGGCGTCTATCAGCGCGCTGCGACCCGCGGCGACGGCGAGGTCGGCGAGGACGTGACCGAGAACGTCCGGACCATCTCCAGTGTCCCCCAGCGGCTCCGCGGTGACTACCCCGACTTCCTGGCCGTCCGCGGCGAGGTGTACATCCCGCGGGACGCCTTCACGGCGTTCAACCGCGAGCGCGTCGAGCGCGGCGAGGACCCCTTCGCGAACCCCCGCAACGCCGCCGCCGGGACGCTCCGCCAGCTCGACCCGGCGGTGACCGCAGAACGCCCGCTGTCGGTGTTCTTCTTCGGCGTCCTTGACGCTTCGGTCAGCTTCGAGAGCCACAGCGAGATACACGAGCGGTTCCCCGAGTGGGGCCTCCGGGTGTGCCAGCGGACCGCTGTCGTCGACGACATCGACGCCGCCATCGACTACCGGACCGACCAGCAGCAGGCCCGCGACGACCTCGATTACGAGATCGACGGCGTCGTCATCAAAGTCGACGACATGGACGCCTGCGACGAACTCGGCTCGACCTCGCGCGCCCCGCGGTGGGCCTTCGCCTACAAATTCCCGGCCCGCAAGGAGGAGACGACGGTGCGGGACATCGTCGTGCAGGTCGGCCGGACCGGCCGGCTCACCCCCGTCGCGCTGATGGACCCCGTCGAGGTCGGCGGCGTCACCGTCTCCCGCGCCTCGCTGCACAACCCCTCGCTCATCGCCGACCTCGGCGTCGACGTGGGCGACCGTGTCCGCATCAAGCGGGCCGGCGACGTCATCCCGGACGTCGTCGAAGTGCTCGATGACAACGGCGACGGCCACTTCGAGTTCCCGGACACCTGCCCAGCCTGTGACAGCCCGGTCGAGCGCGATGGCCCGATGGCGTTCTGCACCGGCGGCCTCACCTGCCCCGCCCAGCGCGAGCGCAGCGTCGAACATTACGCCAGCCGCGACGCGCTGGACATCGAGGGCCTGGGCGAGAAGGCCGTCCAGCAACTGCTGGACGCCGACCTCGTCTCGGACCCCGCGGACCTGTACGAACTCACCGTCGAGGACCTCACTGACCTGGAGGGCTGGGGCGAGACCAGCGCCCGGAACCTCGTCGAAGGGATGGACGACGCCCGCGAGCCGCCGCTTGCGAACTTCCTCGTCGCGCTGGGTATCCCCGAAGTGGGCACCGTCACCGCACGAAACCTCGCTCAGGAGTTCGGCACGTTCGAGGCGATACTGGACGCCGCTGACGACGGCAACACCGACGCGTTCGAGGCCGTCCCCGACGTAGGTTCGACCGTCGCGCGCTCAATCGTGGAGTTCTTCGAGGGCGAGGGCAACCGCGCCGTCATCGACCGCCTGCTCGACCACGTCGACCCGCAGGCCGCCGAAGAAACGGGCGGTGATGCACTGTCGGGCCAGACGTTCGTCTTCACCGGCTCGCTCGACGGCTACACCCGCAGCGACGCACAGGACCTAATCGAGCGCAACGGCGGGTCAGCGACGAGCAGTGTCTCCGGCAACACGGACTATCTGGTGCTTGGCGACAATCCCGGCCAGCGAAAACGCGATGACGCGGAAGAACACGACGTGGAAACGCTGAGCGAGCGAGCGTTTGAAGAGCTGTTGGAACAGCAGAACGTACTATAAATCAGCCCCATTGAATAGCTGGTAGCCAATAGCGAGCGGGACAATACACCAGGCTAAGAGTATAACGAATGCAAACGGATCAGAAAGATACCACGGGACAGCCCCTTCAAGGATATTGAATGCTTGTTGCTCCCTTCCTGCTGAAAGGATTCCGCCGCTTACCATTTGTGCACGCACTTGTGCAACTGTGGCCTCGGAGTTGGTAGTTGACTGAACTAACACCTGATACGCTCTCGTCGGGTTGAGAAGTTTCAGGAATAGCTCGATTTTTATGCTAGTCGCGGATGCAACATTTGCATGCTCTTGAAGAAGGCTTCCAGTACCCCTTGCAGCCCTTCCCCAGAGCGCAAAGAGATATAAGAAGATTCCCGCTGCTACCATAAGCGACCGTTTTGCGGTTGCGGTCGCGGCTGAGGCACCGAGAGAGAAACCGATGAATGTCAGGGCCAGCACTAGGGTTAATCCGTAGAGCTTACTATAGAACCCCAATGCAATATCACTGCCAGCCTCTGGAAGGAAAACGAGTATCTGCAACACAAATATGACTACCAGCGTCGTCGCAATTGAAAGGTACCTCCCAATCAACTTCCCTATAATTACATCTTTACGAGTATATGGGAGCGACATGAGGATCTTTAACGAACCGCGTTCGCGTTCTCCTGAAATCGCAGTGTAAGTAAACCCAATAGCGGCAATTGGGATGATAACAGAGAGAACTCGGGGAGACGTAACTACCAGATTAAGCACTCCAGAGGCTGCTTTAGCGTTACTCCCTAATGGGCTGTAGAGGGCAATAATCGGGAACAGTACGAGACCTGTAAGGAAAATTATGGCTAATACGAGTACTGCCCGCGTGCGAATCATGTCTGCGAACTCTTTTTTCACGATTGGGTACCAATCGGCGAATTCTGAGTTCTTGATGCTCGTATCGACGTCGCTTATGAAGCGCTTGACGGGGTTCTGCTCGGGACTCATGCGTCCACCTCCTGCTGACTCTGTTCTGTCTCGGTGTATGCGGCGAACACTTCGTCGAGTGATGCCTCCTCTGTGTCGAAGTTGGCGACCTCGTGGCCGTTCTTCTCGACGGCGTTGAGGACCGCCATCTTCGCGTCGCCGTCGCAGGTGACTGAGAGCGTATTTCCGTCCGCGGTCACCCCCGACACCGCATCGATTCCCTCGATTGCTGCAATCACGTCGTCAGTGCCATCGCCGTCGGCCAGCGTCACACGGAGGACGGTGTCCCCGGCGGCGGCCTCGCGCAGCCCGGCGACGCTGTCTTTCGCGATGAGGCGGCCGTTCTGGAGGATACCGACCGTGTCACAGACGGCCTCGACCTGGCCGAGGATGTGACTGGAGAAGAAGACGGTCGCGCCGCGCTCGTTCTCCTCGCGGATGATCTCACGCATCAGCCGTGCGCCGTTCGGGTCGAGCCCAGTCGTCGGCTCGTCGAGGATGAGGAGGTCGGGCTCGCCGACGATGGCCATTGCGAGCACAAGCCGCTGTTGCATCCCCTTGGAGTAGCCGCCGGCCTTGCGGTCGATGGCGTCGGCGATGCCGACCCGTTCGGCCAGTTCGTCGGCGTCGGCGTCGGCGTCTTTCGATTCGATGACAAAGGAGAGGTGCTGGCGACCGGTGAGCCGGTCGTACACGTCGTAGCCTTCGGGGAGGACTCCAGTGCGGGCACGGATTCGCTTCGGTTCTTCGTGGATGTCGTGGCCGAGCACCGTCGCCGACCCGTCGGTCGCGCGGACGAAATCCAGGAGGATGTTGATCGTCGTCGACTTCCCGGCCCCGTTCGGGCCGAGGAAGCCGAAGATTTCGCCCTCCTCGACGGTGAGGTCGACCCCTTGCAGCGCGGTGAGACTCCCGAACTGCTTGGTGACGCCATCCAGTTCTATCGCTGCCATACGGCCGGTTTGTGACGGCCGCCTGTATAGTCTTTCGTGTTCCAGTTATCACGCAAGAAAGTCAGAACGCGGCTACACACCGTCTCAGGGCCGGTTATACCTCAGCGTCGGGGTCGTGGCGCTCGGCCATCCGCTGGGCCTCCGTGGCGTAGCGCTCCCGCGTCTCCTCGTCGGTTACGGGTTCGAGCTTGTCGACCTCGACATCCGTCGCTGCCGTAATCCGTTTCCGTCTGAGCAGGTTCGGTGAGAGCTGCTTGGTCAGGTGGCGGTCGCCCTCCGGGGGCGCGTAGATGAGCGTCACCATCCGCTCGTCGCCGAAACTGGAGCGTTCGACCAGCCAGCACTGGACCGTCTCCTCGTCGTCGGTCATTGCTGTGTCGTTTGCGGGCCGGCGGTTTATATCTTACAACCCCCTCTCGAACCGCTGTTACCGGGTCACGTTCAGTCCTTGCTCAATGTCCGCGGTGAACTCCTCGTCGATGTCGACCGCAGTCCCGGCGTTCCGGACCGTATTCGTCGCGACCACGCCCGCGTTGCCCGACCGGAGTCGGATGCCGGCCGCTGAGGCGTTGCTGACCGTGTTGCCCGTGATGGTGAAACTGTACGGTCGCTCTGCACTCCGTGCGTCGGTGTTGTCCGCATCCGCTGGGACCGTTCGTGCAAGGATGCCAACCGGACAGTTGTCGACCTGATTACCCGAAATAGTGATGTCGGACGACCGGGCTCTGGGGGTCCCGGCTACCTCGTCCCGGAGGTGGGTCTCCTTGTACTCGATTTCGATGCCCGCCTCGCCGCCAGGGTCGGGTGCGAACTCCGTCAGGTCCTGACAGACGTTCCCGACAATGGTTCCGCGCTGGGCCGGCGAGCAGGCGATGAGGCTGTGGCCGCCGTCGACGGTGACGTTACCGATGACGGCGAAGTTCGCGACGTTGTACGGCGCGATGTTATTGAACTTCACGCCGACGACGCGGTTCCCGGCGATGACCACATCGCTGGACTGCCGGAGGTCGCGGTCGCTGCCGGTCGGTGCGGCCCGGCTGGTGATACCGTACCAGTTCGGATTGACGGCCTCGTTGTGCTCGACCGTCACGCCGGTACACCGCGTGAACGACAGCGCCATCTGGAAACCGTTCACTGTGCGGTTGCGAGCGATGTAGACGCCGTCGCACTGGTCGGCCTGGATGGCCTGGTTGTTCAGTTGCGTTCCGTCGGCGTCGAACTCGATGCCGGTGACGGCGACGTTGTCACCGCGCACGCGAACGAGGTCGTGGCCGGTCGGAAGCGGGTTCGACTGGGACTCCGACGGCGCGGGGTCCTCAGCCGTTCCCGTCTGCGAGACGACGAACCGGGTTCCCTGCTGTCCGGTCAGTGTGGTGTTGTCGCCCATCGTCGCCGGCTCGCCAAAGCGGAAAGTATCGGCGCTCGCGATAACGGCCCCGCCGCTGTCCGGCACGTTGTCGAAGGCATACTGGAACGCCTCATCGGCAGTACCGCCGGTCGAGAACGCGACGCTGCCGCGGTCGCCATCGAGAACCAGATACTCCGTACCGTTGCCGTTCCCGTTCGACTGGCCGGTTCCCGTCGTGACGACGTACACTGCCCCTGTCCCCGATAGTCCAGCGCCCGTCTGTGCCTGCCCGGTTCCGCTGAACAGTCCGATGCCCGCTACGGCACCGATACTCGACAGAACGGACCGTCGTGACGCGCCCCAGTCCGACTGTCGCGACCCAGTACTAGCTACATTTGTGTCAGCAGTCATTCAAGTATGGCTGCCCGGCCGTTCGCAATAACCGCTTATAATAGCGGTCTGAACCATACGTACCCGTCAATACCTGAACTGTCCGGGCCGACTGACGCCGACTAGTGAATCTCTGGGGTGCCAATTTGTTGGCGACGTGGTACTCCAGACGACAGAACGCGACACCCGGGCTCACTATCCCCACCGTTGACAGCAGATTTATGCCGACAGCGACGGGACAGTACGACAATCCGACGTGGGCTCCGACGACTCGCCGTTCGACGATGTATCGGCAGACCGGGACTACCTCCGTGTCCTCCTCACTGCCGTGTGTGTCGTTGCCGTGGTGTTGGCGACGGCGACGCTCCCGATTCTGGCACCCGGTGGGACACAGAGCCCGATGGAGTCTCTTATTCCGCTCCCGCAGGAGAACCCCTTCGGGTCAGCAGGGGCACCTCGACCGGCGGCAGCGGCGGGCAACTCGGTGCGCTGAACCCGGGAAGCCAGACCAGCGTTGGCGGCTCGCTCGATAGTGGCGACAGCGGCGACAGCCCGTATCAGTCACAGGACACGGAGCCGCATTTCACCGTCACGAGTTCGGAACCGGCGTACTGGCGGACTGGCGCATATGAAACCTACACCGGCACGGGCTGGGACGGGCAAGCGGACCCGCAGGCCTATCAGGGACCGATGGCGGTCGACGGGATGGCCGACTCGACGGTCGATTACGAGGTGCAACTGGCCAAGTCCGCCACGTCGCTGCCGACCGTCTGGCGGCCGAAATCGGTGTCCCGGGACGACGTGATGGTCACCGAGTACGGCGCGGTCACGTCCGAGCGACCGCTCCCTGCCGGAACGACCTACAGCGCGACCAGCGTGACACCCCCCGACGACCCAGAGGTGCTACGAACGAGTGGCCGCGACTACCCTGCGGACATCGAATCACGCTACACGGGCGTGCCGGCGTCGACCTCGGCGCAGGTGGGCCCGTTCACCGACCGGCTGACCGAAGACAGCGACTCGCCCTATCAGACCGCGGCGACCATCGAGCAGTGGCTAGAGGCGAACAAGAACTACTCGCTGAACGTCAGCCAGCCGCCCGAGGACGACGTGGCCTCGGAGTTCATTTTCCAGATGGACAAGGGGTACTGCGAGTACTTCGCAACGTCGATGGTGGTGATGCTGCGGAGTCAGGATATCCCGGCGCGCTACGTCGTCGGCTACTCGACTGGCGAGCGGACCGGCCAGAACCAGTACACTGTTCGCGGGATGAACGCCCACGCGTGGGTCGAGGTGTACTTCGAGGGCGTCGGCTGGGTGAAGTTTGACCCAACGCCGGGACAGGAGCGCCTTGCGTCCGAACAGCAGGCGATGCAAAACAGCAGTCAGGACTACAGCGCCGCGGAGTCCGGAAGCCCCGACGAGGAGTTCGCCGTCGGGACGCCGGCGGGCGAGCCACAGACCGAAGCTCCGACTGATGGGACTGGACAGGAGTCTGGCGGTGACGAAACTGAGGGCACTGAGACCGGTGCAGACGGGACCGGTGACAGCGACGGAACTGGCGACTCGGGCGACGGACAGACGGTCTCGCAGTCCGGTGAGTTCATCGTCGAACTCAATCGGACGGCGACGCCGGGCGCGGCGGTGGCCGCAACGGTAACCCGCGACGGCGCACCGGTCGAAGGCGCGACGGTCTCGTTCAACGGTGAGCCGGTCGGAACGACGGGGCCGGCCGGCACCGTTTCCGGGACGGTCCCCTACGAAGCCGAACTGACGATTACTGTCGATGTAGCCAGCGATGCGGACCCACTCATCGCTCCGTCGGTCCCGCGTGACAGCACTCGTGCTTTCGCTGTGACCGGCCCGCAGACCCAGCAGTCGACGAACGCGAGCTACGAACTGAACACGAACGCGTCGGTGAGCATCACCGGCCAACAGGTCACCGGCGGCGAGGTGACCGTCACCGCGACCGTCGACGGCGTGCCGGTGCGGGACGGCGACGTGCTGCTCGACGGCGAGCAGGTGGCGACGACGGACCGACAGGGGCGGGCAACGGTCACGCTCCCGACCGAGCCGGGCAACGCCTCGATTGCCGTCGAGCGCGACGCTGTCAGCGGGAACACGACCGTCGTGCTCGAACAGCTCTCCGTGGCAACGTCGCCGTCGCTCCCGCTGGCCTTGCCCGTCGCTGGCCAGACGGTGAACGCGACGATGGGCGGAGACCCGGTCACGAACGCGACAGTCGCCGTCGGCGGGGAGCCGACAGCACGGACCGGCGCGGCCGGTCAGGCAACGGTCGGGATGCCGTTTGCGGCCAGCGCCGAAATTTCCGTTTCGAAGTACGGCCAGACGGCCACGACGACGGTCGGTGGCCTGCTCGTCAACGCCGCGGGCGTCGTGCTCGCTCTCGGTGTTCTCGTCGCTGGGACGGTCATCGGTGCTCGTCGGAGAAACGTCACGCCGGGGACGGTATGGGGCTGGGTTCGGGCCGCACGCGAACTCGCCGTCGGGGCGCTCGTCGGCATCGCGGTGATGGCCGATGACTTACTGGGCCGTTTCCGAACACGACTCGAACTCACTGTCACGGCGCTCCGTGACCTGCTCGCCGGCCACCGGTCGCCAGCGGCGCTGCTCGACGCGTTGCGAGCGTGGATTTCTGAACGCTTTGCAGCGGCCGAAGACGCAGCCAGCGATGCGGTGGCGGCTGTCTCTACGACTGAATCAAACGGGGACAACGGAACGCCCGCCGCCCGCGTCACCATCCGCGAGGCGTGGACGCGCTTCCTGACCCACGTTTCCCTCCGGCGGTACTGGACGCGGACACCCGGCGAAATCGCGACCCATGCCATCGAACGGGACGGCCTCCCGCCGGCCGCGGTTCGGACGGTCCGGGACGCGTTCCGGGCGGTCGAGTACGGTCAGCGGGACCCACAGGAGCACGTCGCGGCCGTCGAGGACGCGATTCGGACTATCGAGGCGGCCGCCGGACAGCAGTCCAGTGCGACCGACGGCACTGACGACGGGACGGAGGGGCGGCCCTGATGCGCCTGCGAACGGTCGTCTTCGGGACTGTGGGGCTGCTGGCGACCGCCGTCGCGGCCGCCCTCATCTTTGCGCCGACGGCCGCCGGCGAGTCGCTGGTCGCCGTGTTCGGCAGTGTTGCCCCGACAACCATCCTCCTCGCTGGGAGTCTGACTGTCGGACTCTGTGCGGTCTTTGCCGGCTGGCTCGGTGGGCTCCTCGGCGGTGGCTCGGCGACCGCCTTCGACGTGGCTATCGACACCCCACCGGAGGACGTGACAGCGACGGAGAGTCGGCTGTTCGCCGCCGACATCGACGCGGCCATCGACGACGCGGTTGCGGGCGACGACGAGGCGATGGACACGGTCACCGAGCGACTCGCCGCGGCGGCGACGACGGCCTACGCTGTCGGCAGCAGTGTCTCGCAGGCGTCCGCCCACCAGGCAGTACGCGCAGGGACGTGGACCGACGACGCCGTCGCGGCGGCACTCCTTTCCCCGACAGAGCCGCAGTCGCTGCTGGCCCGACTCCGGCTGTGGCTTGACCCGGAGAGCGAGCGCCGCCGCCGCATCCGCCGGACGGTCGACGCTATCGAGCGGGTGTCGGGGGGTGAGCGCTGACGATGCATCGCCGCGTGCGGCGCTGGAGCGGCGGCCTCGCGGCCGCGCTGTTTCTCGTCAGCGTCTCGCTTTTGACAGCCGAGCCGCTGTTGCTCGCGGCGACCGCAATCCCCCTCATCTACGTCGCCTACGGCGCGTTGTCGCGGATGCCGGCGGGAACCGACTTGCGGGCGGCACGGTCCGTCTCCGACGCCCAGCCGACGCCCGGCGAACCGGTCGAGGTCGAACTCACTGTGACCAATACGGGCAGCAGTTCGCTGACCGACGTACGGGTCATCGACGGCGTGCCCGAGGAACTGGCTGTCGTCGAGGGGTCGCCGCGGCTCTGTACGTCACTGCGGCCAAACGAGAGCGCCACACTGTCATACGCGGTGATGGCCAAGCGCGGGACCTACACGTTCGACGCCGCCGCGGTGCGGGTACGGACGCTGTCGGCCAGCGATGAAGTGACCGTCGACTTGCCCGTGGCCGGCGACGGGTCGCTGACGTGCTCGAACACCGTCTCAGAGGTGCCGATGGCCGACGCCACGCTCCCACGGGCGGGAACGCTTCCCACCGATACTGGCGGGAGCGGCCTTGAGTTCCACTCGACCCGAAGCTACCAGTCCGGGGACCCGGTCAACCGCATCGACTGGCGGCGCTACGCCAAGACCGACGAGCTGACGACCATCGACTACCGGGAAGAACAGGCTGTCAGGACGGTGCTGGTCGTCGACGCGCGGCCGCCGGCCCGCGTGACACCGGAGCCCGGGTTCCCGACCGGAGCCGAACTGTCGGCCTACGCCGCCGAGCGCCTGTTCGATGCCCTCTCCCGGACCAGCGTCGTCGCGAGCGTCTGTGCCGTCGGACTGGCCCCGGAGGATGTCCCCGGCGGGCTCGGTCCCGATGGACTGGCGTGGGTCGACGCCTCGGGCGGCCACGCGGCCGCCCACGCGAGACAGATATTCGATAGCGTTGGCCGCGCTGCGGCCCGGCAGTCGGATACCGACGCGGCCGATGTCGCTGATGTGTCCGAGGACGAGTCCTCAGAGCAGTCCCAGGGCGGAGATGTGAAGGTGACGACAGCTGATGGCGGCACAATCGAGGACTCGGACCTGCTCGCCGTGCTCGCTCGGCTCCCGCCGACCGCGCAGGTGGTCGTGTTCTCGCCGGCCGCCGACGACTGGCCCGTCTCGCTGGTATCGTCACTTGCGGTCCGTGACTACCCGACGACCCTGGTCAGTCCGTCGCTGGCCCGCGGGGACTCGCTCGGTGCAGCCGTCGCTGGCACCGAACGCACCGCCCGCCTACAGCGGGCCGAACTGTCCGGCGCGACCGTCATCGACTGGGACCTCGACAGCCCCATCGACGTAGCGCTCCGTGCCTCGCTCGCGGACCTGTTCAGCGTGTAACTATGGACGACACGATCTCACTCCCGACCCGGATGCCCTGGACCAGCCTCGCAACCGTCGTCGGCGTGACGGCGCTGCTGGTCGCGGGACTGCTGGGGACCGTCTCCGCCGACCGGGCCGCGCTCGTCGGCGTGGCCACCGGCGTCTTGCTGGCGCTGTCGCTGTGGCTGAGCGGCTGGGATCACTGGCAGGCGGTCGGGACGGTTCTGGCCAGCGCCCTCGCGCTGCCGGTCGCCGTCGGGCTCATGGTCGCCACCGGCGGCACGGTCGCCTCGCTCGGTGCCGAACTGTTTCCCGTCTCCTCGCAGACTGGCGTCCGCCCGGCGGTCGTTACACTGCTGTCGCAGGTGGTCGTCGTCCTCGGCTGCCTGACCGCCGTCTTCGGTGCGACCGCGGCCACCCGCGGCGTCGTCGACACTGAGCGGGTTGGGGCCTACGGCGGCCTCGTCGTGCGGACGACCGCCGTTCCGTTCGCTGTTGCCCTCGTGCTGTTCACGCGAGGGGCCGTCGACTTCCTGCAGTCCAACACCGGGACGCCGGGCGTCCAGCAACTGACCGGCGAACTCCTCACTCGGGTGCTGGGACCGATTTTCGACCCGGTTCCGGGGCGAACGCATATCGCCATTTTCAGTCTGTTGCTCGCCCTCGCCGCGGCGGCGCTGGCTCACGGGCTCGACGCCTTGCCGCTGGCCGAACTCGTCCCGGAAACGAGCGACGCACCCGATATCGACAGGGCCGTCGCCGCCGCCGAGCGAACGCTCCGGTGGACGGGCCGACTCGCCTTGCTGGTCGCTCCGGTTGCCGGCCTGTTCGAACTGGGCCTCGGCCAGGAATCCATGGCCGAACTACTCCCTGTCGGACTGTACGACCTGCTCGTCACAGTCACGGCCGCGCCGGGCCTCCGCGGCCTCCTCTGGTGGCTGTTCCTCAGTGGGACGGTCGTCTCGGTGGCTGTCTGGTTCCTCCGGCGGACGGTCCAGAGTTCGGCCGACCGCGTCGGGACCGTTCTCGCACCGTACGTCGGCGGGGGCGTCATCACGCTCGCCGCGGTGGTGGTCGCGGGGCCGGCAGTCGATGCCATCGAAACGGCGCTCCGGGCGACGCCGGCCGCGGCGGCCGTCGAACAGTTCTTCGTTCCGATACTGGACGTGTACGGCCCCGAGACCGTCACGCTGTCACTGGCCGTCGTGGCGCTGTTTACCGTCGTCGGCGCAATTGGACAGCTGTGGCTGGCGCTGGCGACGAATTATCTGCGTGAGCGGACGGCCGGTGTCACGCTCGCCGCGGCCGGCCTGTTCGGTGCGAGCGCGTTCGCCGCGACGCTTGACACCTCGACGTGGCTGGTGCTTGCGGGGCTGGTCGGTGCGGTCGTCGTCTGGGATGCCGGTTCCTTCGGGACGACGCTGGGACACGAGGTCGGCACCGGGGCCGCGACGCGCCGCACCGAACTCGTCCACACCGGCGGAACTGTCGCGGTCGGCGGCGTCGGCGCGGCGGCGACGCTGGGTCTGGCCGGCGTCGCCCGGGGTTCCGTCGCTGTCGAGCCGTCGGTCGCCGTGGCTGGTCTCGTGGTCTGTCTCGTCGCCGTGCTGGCACTCGTGGCTGCGATACGGTAGGGCGCACCGAACAATCCATTGTGGTGTGGTGACAAGCAAGCAGTATGACCGACCGGTCCCCGCTGGAGCGAGCCAGAGACAACGTGACGGAACTCGCCTCTCTGGCGGTCACCGGGTTCTGGCTCGTTGCTCTCCTCACCGGGCAGGAGTGGTGGCTCGTGGCGCTGCTCGTCGGTTACGTCGTGGTCGTTCCGCTGACCGAACTGCTGTACGGCGATGCGGACGAGGAGGTGGAAGATATCGAGGAAGCGGACCCAGCACCGTCGAGCGATACTGGCGACGAAACACCGCTGGAGCGTCTGCGCTGCCGGTACGCCGAGGGGAAGCTGACCGACGAGCAGTTCGAGCGGAAACTGGAGCGGCTGCTGGAGACGGAGACGCTGGAGGACGTCGAGGACGCGACTCGGGACGAGCGGGAACGGGAGTTCGAGCGGAGCTGAGTGTGAGTAGCGTCGCCGGTCGGTGTCGTTCTCACGCCGAGCGGGTGCCGGGCATCGACTTCCTCGGCGAAAGCTATGGGTTCCGCCGCCTATGAGTCAGTGGGCGGCCATCGAGGACAGGACGTTGAGGCAGTACACGCCGGCGACGATGAGCGCGATT
Organism: Haloarcula sp. CBA1115; assembly: GCF_000827835.1. Lineage (NCBI taxonomy): Archaea > Methanobacteriati > Methanobacteriota > Halobacteria > Halobacteriales > Haloarculaceae > Haloarcula > Haloarcula sp. CBA1115. The sequence goes on from NZ_CP010529.1 coordinate 1,908,849, forward strand.
CCGACGACGCCGACGGGGTCGACTGGTTCGTCGAACACGACGGTTCCGATGGCCGCGACACCGACGATACCCAGGGCGGCCCACGTCCCGTAGACGACGCCGATGGGGAGCTCCTCCAGGGTCAGCGAGACGAGGTAGAACGCCACACCGTAGCCAAGGACGACGCCGAGGCTGGGAACGGGCTTCGAGAACCCCTCCGAGAGCTTGAGCGCGGTCGTTCCGAGCAGTTCCGAGGCGATTGCGGCCCCGAGTAACACGTACGGATTCATAGTGAGAACGCCGGCCGGCGGTGGGATGAACGTACTGAAACGCCCCGCCACTTTCGGTGTGTTTCGGCCGCTCGGCGGCCCTGGCGGCGCTTCCGGTGGCAGGGAACCCACACGTCGGGGGCGCTCCTCGCGCCGGCCGCACCCGCGTCGAGTCCGGTCCTGTGGACCTTTGTACCGGCCGCTCGACCACCCGACGATGACCGAACTGGCCGAACTCGGGCTCTCGAACTACGAGGAGACGGCGTATCGGACGCTGCTAGTGACCGGTGCGGTGTCCGCGAGCGACCTCTCCGACGCGAGCGGCGTCCCCCGGGGGCGGATCTACGACGTGCTCAACGGCCTCGAAGCCCGCGGGATAGTCCGGACCCAGTCGACTGACCCGACGCGGTACACCCCCGTCGACCCGGAGACGGTCGTCGACAGGCTGCTCTCGGAGCGGACCCGCGAACTGGCATCGGAGTTCGATCGGTACCGGTCCGTCGCCGCGTCCGTCAGGGCGGACCTCCTGCCCGCGCCGCCCGTCGACAGCAGTTTCTGGCTCGGATCGCTCGGAAGCGAGGAGATGCGGGCGGCGATGAGCCGGCACGTCAGGACCGCCCGAGAGCACGTCCGGGCGACCGTCGGTCCGCCGTACGAGCGCGCGTCGTGGGAGACGCTCCAGACCGAGGTCGACGCGTTCCTCGACGGTGTGGGCGAGGACGTGCGGGTCGACCTGCTCTGTAGCGAGGCGGTACTCGACGTGCTTCCCGAGTCGCTCCCCGACCTGCTCGCCGACCGCAACGCGGCGGTCCGGGCGGTGCCGACGGTCGGGGTCTCCTTCGACGTGATCGACGCCGCGGCGGTGACGGTCGACGTTCCGGACCCGCTCTCGCCCGCCGACAGGCTCGGCGTGGTCGGGATCACCGATTCGGAGGTCGCGGCGGCGTTCGAGGCCCGCTTCGACCGACTGTGGGTCGAGGCGGAGCCGTTGCTGGGGCGGTAATCCGGAACCGACTGACGGCCCCCCGTCTCAGCGGCCGGGGCTGACTGCGGGCACCTCGACGCGGTCCAGCACATCATCGACGACCGTCGCCGGGTCGACGCCGCGGACGCCCGCGTCGGCGGTCAGGACGAGTCGGTGGGCGAACGCCTCCCCGACGACGCTTTTCACGTCGTCCGGAACGGCGTAGTCGCGGCCGTCGAGGACCGCGGCGGCGCGAGTCGCCTCGAACAGTCGCTGAATACCACGCGGGGAGACGCCGACGTCCACGCGGTCGTCCTCGCGGGTGGCCCGGCCGAGTTCGACGACGTAGTCCCGGAGCGTGCCGTCGACGGTGACTGATTCGACAGTCCGCTGGAGCGCCGGCAGGCGCTCGCCGTCGATGACGCTGGTGACGCTCGGGGCCTGTGCCGTCCGGTCGGCCCGCCGGTCGATGAGTTCCCGCTCGCCGCCGAAGTCGGGATAGCCCATCGACGTCTTGACGATGAAGCGGTCCCGCTGGGCCTCGGGCAGGCCGAAGGTCCCCTCCTGTTCGACGGGGTTCTGCGTGGCGATGACGAAGAACGGCTCGGGGAGGTCGTGGGTCACGCCGTCGACGGTCACCTGCTTCTCGCCCATCGCTTCGAGCAGCGCGGCCTGCGTCTTGGGCGGTGCGCGGTTGATTTCGTCGGCCAGCACGACGTTGGCGAAGACGGGGCCAGGCTGGAAGTCGAACTCGCCGGTGGCCTCGTTGAACACGTTCGAGCCGGTGATGTCGGACGGCAGCAGGTCCGGCGTGAACTGCACCCGCTTGAAGGAGAGATCGAGCGCCGTCGCGAACGACTGGGCGGTGAGCGTCTTCCCCGTGCCCGGCACGTCTTCCAGCAGGACGTGGCCCCGGGCGAGAACCCCGGTCATGACGGTTTCGAGGAAGTGGTCGTCAGCGATAACGGCACTGCCGACGGCGTCGAGAATCTGTCGGCTGGTTCGTCCGGCAGTGTCGTGGTCCATACCGGCGTGTAGACAGCCACCGACAAATACCCTCTCCCTCGGGTCCACCGGTCGGCGTACCGATACCATGCCATCCTATCACAATAAGAGAGTATTGCCGTAACTCTGAGTTATAGATAGCTAGAGATATATGCATACTGCACATGACCAACGACTACGGATTCGGGACGCGCTGTGTCCACGCCGGCCAGGAGGAGCCGGACCCGGCGACTGGGGCTCGCGCGCCGCCCATCTATCAGACCTCGTCGTACGTCTTCGAGGACGCCGACACCGCGGCCGACCGGTACGCCCTGGAGGACGACGGCAACGTTTACTCGCGGTTCGACAACCCTACTGTCCGGATGCTCGAAAACCGCATCGCCTCCCTCGAAAACGCCGTCGACGCCGTCGCGACGGGGTCGGGGATGGCCGCGCTCGACGCCGGGACGTTCGTCCTCGCGGCCAACGGCGACAACATCGTGACGGCCTCCTCTATCTATGGCGGCACGCATTCGTACTTCTCGAAGGCCGCCAGCCGGCGGGGCATCGAGACGCGGTTCGTCGACACGCTCGACCCGGACGCCTACGCCGCGGCCATCGACGAGGACACGGCCTACGTCCACTTCGAGACCATCGGGAACCCCTCGCTCGTGGTCCCGCCGATGGAAGACATCGCTGAGGTGGCTCACGACCACGGCGTGCCCGTCTTCGTCGACAACACGTTCGGGACGCCGGCGCTCTGTAACCCGCTTGACCACGGCGTGGACCTCCTCTGGGAGTCGACGACGAAGTGGATTCACGGCTCCGGGACGACCGTCGGCGGCGTCCTCGTCGACGGCGGCTCGTTCCCCTGGGACGAGTACCCCGAGAAGTTCCCGGAACTGGGCGGCGAGAACAAGGCCTTCGGGAAGAACTTCACCGAGGCATTCGGCGACCGCGCCTTCTCCGTCGCCGCCCGCCAGCGCGCCCTCCGGTCGCTGGGCGACGGCCAGAAACCGTTCGACGCCTGGGCGACGCTTCAGGGGGTCGAGACGCTCTCCCTGCGGATGGAGCGCCACTGCGAGAACGCGATGACCGTCGCACAGCACCTCGACGACCACCCCGATGTCGCCTGGGTCACCTATCCCGGACTGGAGAGTCACGAGACCCACGACCTGGCACAGCAGTACCTCTCCGGCGGGTTCGGCGGCATCGTCACCTTCGGACTGGAGGGCGGCTACGATGCCGGCCGACGGTTCTGCGAGGAGACCGAACTCGCGCAGTTCCTCGCCAACATCGGCGACGCGAAGACGCTGGTCATTCACCCGGCCTCGACCACCCACGCCCAGCTCAGTGAGGAAGAGCAACGCGCCAGCGGCGTGACGCCGGACCTCCTCCGGTTCAGCGTCGGCATCGAAGACCCCGAAGACATCATCGCGGACATCGACGACACAATCGAGCGAATCACATGAACGTCGAACACAACACAGTCTCGCTGGGCGAGTTCGAGTTCGACTGCGGCGAGACGATTCCGGATCTCGAAATCACCTACGAGGCCTACGGGGAGTTCGACGGCGACAACGCGGTGCTGGTCTGTCACGCCCTGACCGGCAGCGCCCACGTCGCCGGCCGCGACCGGGTCGACAGCGCCGACCAGGCCCGCGCCTGGTGGGACGACATCGTCGGCCCGGGCAAGGCCATCGATACCACGGAGTACTACGTCGTCTGTGCGAACGTGCCCGGCTCGTGCTACGGGTCGACGGGGCCAAAAAGCGAGAACCCGGAGACGGGCGAGCCCTACGGCACCGACTTCCCGCCGGTCACTGTCACGGACTGGACTGAGGCCCAGCGCGCGCTGCTCGACGAACTCGGGATTCCCCACCTCCACGCGGTCGTCGGCGGCAGCGTCGGCGGCATGAACGTCATCGAGTGGGCCAAGCGCCACCCGGACCACGTCGACCGCATCGTTCCCATCGCCGCGGCCGCGCGACTGGACACACAGTGCCTCTCGCTCGACGCCATCGCCCGACGGGCCATCACGACCGACCCGAACTGGAACCAGGGCCACTACTACGGCGAGGACCAGGACCCGCCCAGCGACGGGCTGGCGCTGGCCCGCCAACTGGGCCATGTGATGTACCTCTCGAAGGCGTCGATGGAGCGCCGCTTCGGCCGCCGCGCCGCCGGCCGGGACGCCGTCCGCACGTTCCCCACCGACGCCGCGGGCGCGTTCTTCCCGTACCGCGACGTGGAGTCGTACCTCGATTACAACGCCGAGAAGTTCACCGAGCGCTTCGACGCCAACAGCTACCTCTATCTGACACGGGCGATGGACAACTACGACCTCGCCGCCGGGTTCGAGTCCGATGCGGACGCGCTGGCGGCCTTCGACGGCGACGCGCTGGTGATGTCTTTCACCGCCGACTGGCACTTCACCACCCAGCAGGCGGAGGCGCTGGCCGACTCGCTCCGGGCGGCCGACGCGAACGTCGCCCACCACGTCATCGACTCCGACCACGGCCACGACGCGTTCCTCGTCGAACCGGACAACGTCGGGCCGCCGCTCGGGGACTTCCTCGACGACGGCGTCGCGGGCAAGGCCGTCACCGACTCGGTGGTCGAGGACAGCCAGGAGAGTGACTTCGCACCCGTCCACAACAGCCTGTTCTCGCAGTAGCGACGCGAGTGCCGTTCGCCGACAGGCGGGTTCGCTGGCCCCGATTCGGCTCGTCAATCATGCATATTCTGTCTTACGGTAGCATTTAACATATTTCGGAACGACTAGCTCTATGTATGGCTGACATGACCACGAACATCGAAAGCGAGGAGTATTCGTTCGGCCAGACGGTGTACGACGAGGACGGGGACGCACTCGGGACCATCCGCGGGTTCGACGAACACGGCTTCTACGTCACGGTCGAGGACGGCATCGAGTCGCTGTCGAGCGAGCATCTCAGCGCCGGGGCCGCGGGCGAGGCCGAACTGATGTGGCGCTGCTGGGAATGCGGCGAGATGGGCCAGATAGAGGACATCCCCGACGAATGCCCGTCCTGTAACGCGCCCAAGGAAGACATCTACTACTGGCAGGAGGACTGAGGCGACGCCCGCGTGACAGGCCGGGCTTACGCCCGCTCGAATCGCTCGGCGACGGCCGGTCCGACTGACTCCCGCACGGTCTCGACGGCCGACGGCGGGAGCGAGAACCGAAGTGTCGTCCAGTCGAGTTCGAGAACCGCGTGCCCGTCCGCATCACCGATGACTACGTACACCAGCGTCCCCCCGTAGACGCGCGCCAGCGCGTCGAACGTTTCTGCCGTCATCGGCACCGTTCCGGTCGTGTGGGTGTCGGTAGCCGACACGTCGGTGTGGCCCGCGAGCGTCTCGACAGCGAACCGTTCGTGTTGGGGGGTGTCTCGCCGGCCGACACCGAGGTGGACAAACGCCTTTTCCGAGGACCGCGGTGACGCGTCCAGCACCGCCGCAAGTACGTCTAGCCCGACCGCTTCGTCCGGGTCGGACAGTTCGAACCGACGCCTGGTTTCGTCTTCCGGCCAGGTCGGTCCCGGTTCGACGCCGCCGCCGATGCCCTCCCACGCCGTGACGATTGTCTCGGTCAGCCGGTCGATGCCGATTTCGTCGATCGCCCGAACTACCGCCTCGGCGTCGTCGGAGTCGCCCATGGCCGCTCGTTCGTCGCTCGCGGCAAAGTGCGTGCTGATTCCGACCGCCGGTGATGGGTTTTTGTTCGGGCCGTCCCTGCTCGTCGGTATGGATATCGTCGTCGTCGGGGCCGGAAGCCTCGGCAGCCTCGTCGGTGGCTTGCTCGCCCGCGAACACGACGTGACGCTCGTGGGCCGCGAGCCACACGCCGGCAGCGTTAGCGAGAACGGTCTGTCGGTGGTGGGAACCGAGGAGTTCCGGGTCCGTCCGGGCGCACAGACGACGATTCCACAGCGTGCCGACCTCGCGCTGGTGACGGTCAAGGCCTACGACACCGCCGCCGTTGCAGCGGACCTCGTGGACTGCACGCTCGACGCTTGCCTCTCGCTCCAGAACGGGATGGGCAACGAGGAGCGGTTAGCCGCCGAACTCGACTGTCCGGTGCTGGCGGGGACGTGTTCCTACGGCGCGCGGCTCAGGGAACCGGGCACCGTGGCGTTCACCGGCCGCGGCGACATCGTACTCGGGGACCGCAACGGCGGCCGGTCCGCAACCGCCGACGACGTCGGGGCGGCGTTCCGTGCGGCCGGTATCGAGACAACCGTCGCAGCGGATATGCCGACCCGCCTCTGGGAGAAACTCGCGGTCAACGCCGGTATCAACGCTGTGACCGCGCTCGCCCGCGTGGCGAACGGCACGCTGTCCGACTCGCCGGCCGACAACATCGCGGCGGACGCTGCACGGGAAACGGCCGCCGTCGCCCGCGAGCAGGGGATCGACCTCTCGGACGAGCGTGCGGTATCGCTCGTCGAACGTGTCGTCGACGACACCGCCGCCAACCACTCGTCGATGTACCAGGACATCTCGGACGGCCGCCAAACGGAAATCGACGCCATCAACGGCTACGTCGCGGCGACTGCGACGGCACCAGTCCCGGTCAACGAGACGCTTGCCGGGCTCGTCCGTACGTGGGAGCGACACCGCGAGCGGTAGGTTCTGGAATCACACAACGACTATATACACGTCTCCTATGTGTCTCTCACATGACTCCACAGACCGACGGAGCGCGGCTCGACGCGCCGCGTAGTGCTCCCAGCGGGACTGCTTCGTGTACTACAGCGAGGGGACCACTGGCATGACAGCGGACGACGCGGCCGGGAACCGCATCGTCGACTACGAACTGTTCGAGGTCCCGCCGCGCTGGCTCTTCCTTCGGCTGGAGACGGCCGATGGAACCGTCGGCTGGGGCGAACCAGTCGTCGAGGGCCGAGCACACACCGTGCGTGCGGCCGTCGAGGAACTGCTCGACAGCTATCTCATCGGAGAGAACCCGGAGAACATCCAGGACCACTGGCAGGCGATGTACCGCGGCGGCTTCTACCGCGGCGGCCCGGTCTTGATGTCCGCCATCGCCGGCATCGACCAGGCGCTGTGGGACATCAAGGGCAAGCAACTCGGCGCGCCGGTCCACCAGCTACTGGGCGGGCAGGCCCGAGACCGGATTCGGGTGTACCAGTGGATCGGCGGCGACGAGCCCTCGGACGTGGCCAGCGCCGCCCGGGCGCAGGTCGATGCCGGGTTCACGGCGCTGAAGATGAACGCGACGCCGGAAATCGAGCGCGTCGACAACCCGGCCGCGGTCGAGGCCGCCGCGACCCGCCTCCGGGAGGTCAGAGAGGCCGTCGGCCCCGAGGTGGACATCGGCGTCGACTTCCACGGCCGCGTGACGAAACCGATGGTCAAACGGCTCGCGTCCGCGCTGGAGCCCTACGAGCCGATGTTCATCGAGGAGCCGGTGTTGCCCGAACACAACGACGCGCTGCCGGCGCTTGCGGCCCACACCGAGATTCCGATTGCGACCGGCGAACGGATGTACTCGCGCTGGGACTACAAGGAGGTGTTCGAGGACGGGGCTGTCGACGTGATTCAGCCGGACCTCTCCCACGCCGGCGGCATCACCGAGGTGTACAAGATCGCGTCGATGGCCGAGGCCTACGACGTGGCGATGGCCCCCCACTGCCCGCTCGGCCCGGTCGCCTTGGCGTCGTGTGTTCAGGTCGACGCCTGCTCGCCCAACGCGCTCATTCAGGAACAGAGCATCGACATCCACTACAACGAGACGACCGACGTGCTGGACTACCTCGCCGACCCGTCCGTGTTCGACTACGAGGACGGGTTCGTCACCGTGCCCACGGACCCCGGCCTCGGAATCGAGATTGACGAGGCGTTCCTCCGGGAGCAGTCCCAGCAGGACGTCGACTGGCACAACCCCGTCTGGCGACACGACGACGGCAGCGTCGCCGAGTGGTAGCTCGGCGGCTCCTCATCGGTAACTGGCTATCCTCTCGCACTCTCTCACCGGACAACTGTGAGACCGGCAGCACGGACACGCACCAAAGGAAAGGGCTCATATTCCGCGCCCGATACGTACCTGTATGGCCTCCTCAACGTCGTGGAAGCGCGATTTCGCGAGCGGCCTTATTATCCTGTTGCCGCTGCTGGTGACGGTTTACGTTATCATCTATCTCTACTCTATCCTCGCGTCCGCGGCGGTCATCCCGGCGATTGACGGCGAACTGCTAGCGGCGCTCGGACTCCCCTCGGGAACGTCGTCTGTCGAACTCGCACGGGTGTTCACGACGCTGATTATCTTCATCCTCATCGTGTTCTCTATCGGCTATCTGATGCGGACGGCCTTCGGCGACATCGTCGAACGGGCCATCGACGACGCGATGAACCACGTCCCCGGGCTCCGGGTGGTGTACAACGCCTCGAAGATGGCGGTCGAGACGGCTGTCGGGGGAACCGAAGAACTCCAGGCGCCGGTGAAACTCGAAGTGTGGGACGGGATGCGGATGACCGCGTTCAAAACGGGCCAGACGACCGAGGACGGCCGCGAGGTGCTCTTCTTGCCGACAGCGCCGAACATCACGACCGGCTACGTCGTCGAGGTCGAACCGCACCGCTACGAGGAAATCGACGAGCGCGTCGAAGAGGCGCTGACACGGATTCTCAGCGCCGGGTTCGGCGATACGGACCGTAGTACCGCCACGCCGATTCCGGTCGCCGACGAGGAAGACCTCGCGGACGATTAGCCGCGCGGTTCAGTACCCGCTCAGACGTAGTGGAACCACTCTTCGCGGTCGCCGCTCTCGATGACGTCGAAGAAGGCTGACTGGAGTTCGTCGGTGACCGGTCCCTTGGTCCCTTCGCCGATCTCGTTGTCGTCGACGCTTCGGATGGGCGTGACCTCCGCCGCCGTGCCGGTAAAGAACAGTTCGTCGGCGGTGTACAGCTCACCGCGAGAGATAGTCGCTTCCTCGTGGACGGTGTAGCCCATCTCTTCGGCGAGCGTGATCGCGGTGTTGCGGGTGATCCCTTCGAGGATACTCTCGGCTAGCCCGGGCGTGTAGATTTCGCCGTCCCGGACCATGAAGATGTTCTCGCCCGGCCCCTCGGCGACGTTGCCCTCCTTGTTCAGGACGATGGCCTCGGTGTAGCCGTTCCGGCGGGCCTCCTCGCCGGCGAGCATACTGTTGACGTACAGCCCCGTGGTCTTGATGTTGGTCGGAATCTGACTGGAGGCGTGCTTGCGCCAGGACGACACCATCACATCGACGCCCTCTTCCAGCGCTTCCTCGCCCAGATACGCGCCCCACGGCCACGCGGCGATGGTGGTCTTCGTCGGGCAGTCCTTCGGGCTCACGCCCAGCGAATCGAAGCCGTAGTAGACGATGGGGCGGATGTAACACGACGCGAACCCTTCCGTTTCGATGAGTTCCGTCGTCGCCTCGGTGAGTTCGTCCTTGCTGAACTCGATGTCGAGGTCGTAGGGCTTCGCGGACTTGTACAGGCGGTCGAGGTGTTCTTCCCAGCGGAAGATGGCCGGCCCCTGTTCGGTGTCGTAACAGCGAACGCCCTCGAAAACGCCGGTCCCGTAGTGCAGCGCGTGCGTGAGGACGTGGGTCTGAGCGTCCTCGAAGTCGACGAACTCGCCGTCCATCCAGATGCGGTCGGTTCCCTCGAACATCTCTGGACGGTCGCTCATCGCACGACCCCTCCGGTGAGTTGACAGTCGCGATGCCCGCGGGTGATGCCTCCTGCTGTCTCGTCGTGTGTCATATCTACCCCATTGATTCCCTTGGTTAAGAGTGTTGACGATACCCCCGCGGGTCAGGGTCGTGTTGTCTCGTACGGCCAGTACGGAGCACTGCCCCGGCGAGCACAAACGCTTTAGTGGAATCTGGCCGTCCGCACCGCACATGTCCTCCCTGAAGCGGTCGCTCCACCGCAGCGTCGCTGTCCTGTTGCTTCCGCTGGGCCTGCTCCTGATTCAGGCCGAGGTCATCACGCGAAATCTCTCCGGCGTCGTCGAATCACCGGTGCCCGGGCTCTCTCGGGCCGTGGGTATCGCTTTGTTCACTGGAGCGACGCTGTACCTCGTCGCCAGCGGTCTCAGACAACTTGCAGCGGCGGCGGATACTCCATTCTGACTCGCAAACCGGTCCAGTCCCGTGATTGCTGGAAATAAACACTGGCTGTCTGCTTCCCACACTGTCGGACGTTGCTCTCTCAATAATTCTGCGGCACGGAGTGGTGACTACTCTGTCTCAGCTACAGCCACCAGTATCAGTCGAATCGCTCTAGCAGGCTGGCACCTTCGACGTACACAAGCCCTTCGCGGTCGGCGTAGGCCCGCGCTGCTGCCGGGGGCAGCGCTGCGCCCGTCTCATCGTCCAGCATCTCACAGACGACGGCGGCCGCTGGCAGGTCGGCCGCGTCGGCGAGTTCGAGCGCGAGTTCGGTGTGGCCCTCGCGGTCGGCCAGGCCGTCCGGGGCTGCCCGGAGGAGGTGGACGTGGCCCGGCGACCGGAACGCCTCGCTGAACGCCTCTGGGTCGGGGTCCGTCGCGGCGGCAGCCAACTCTCGGATCGTCAGTGAGCGGTCGTCGTCGGTGATCCCGGTGAACGTGTCGCGGTGGTTCACCGTCAGCGAGAACGAGGAGCGCTCGTCGTAGGCGAGGTCGTGGTCGGCCGCCGTCGGATGGTCGAGGACCTCCTGCATGAACGGCAGTTCCAGCGCCTCGGCGACGCGGTCCGAGAGCGCGACGCAGACGAGGCCCCGGCGTCGTTGCGCATCCGGGCGACGGCGTCGGGGCTGACGGCCCCGGCCGGGTAGACGAGGTCGGTCTCACCTTCGCGGTCGGCGGCGTCGTGGATCAGCACCGGCTCGCCGCGGGCGAAGGCGGCGACGGCGTCGGCCACGCTGTCGGCGTCAACGGCGGTTTCCTCACTCCGAGACATGCACGATCACCTCGTCACCGTCGGCCAGTTCCAGCACCTCGCGGAGCTTCTCGGGCGCGATTACTTCGAGTTGCTCCTCGCCGTGGTGGGTCCGCTCGGGGGCGATGACGTGGGCCGGCTCGTACTCGCCATCGCTCCCTTCTATCGAGGCGGGGTAGCAGTACGCGGGACCGTACGTCCGCTCGTCGTCTTCCCACCCCTCGATGGTGACCGGTTCGATGGCGCTCATCCGCGCTCGCTTGCGGACGCTCTCGGCCGTGAGTTCGAGGTTGAGCGTGCCCGCGAACGGCTCGTACCCCAGTCGCTCGATGAACTGCTCCATGTAGCCCGGCAGCGTGATGTAGTGTCGTCCCTCTCCCATCCCCGAGGTGACGACGCCGGTCAGGTCGACGCTGGCGTCGGACTCGAAGATCCGCCGGTAGTCGGCGTACTCCGACTGGAGGCGGCGTTCACCGTCCCCGGTCAGTTCGACCTCTTGCCCGTCGCTGACGATGTCCCGGGCCAGTAGCCCGGCGTCTTCGAGCCGCTGGAGCCGCCGCGAGGCGGTCTGGTTCGAGGCGTCCAGCCGTTCCGCGAGATCGGCACAGGACACCTTTGCCGACTCATCGAGCGCACCGTCGAGGGCGAGCAGTTTCAGCGTCGCCAGTTCGTCCCGACCGACGCCCTGTCCCGTTGATTCAGCCATGCATTGCAGTAGGGATTCCCGCCGGATAAGCATACCGAAGGTGGAATGCATTCCACTTTTGGAACGGAGAAAAACTGGTACGGGGTTGGTAGCAGAAGCGCGTCTTACCGTTTCTACTGGATACAATTCAAGCCGCTGCCTAACACGTTCGGCCCTATCACACTGCTGTGATAGATGATAAGACGCGGCTGGGAGACACTGGTCGAAAATGCATCATGAGACCGCGAAACCGGGTATCGGCCCCGATTCGTTTCGATTGGGCTATTCAGAGGCTGCCTTCGAGCAACGAGACAATGGACTCTGTCCGTTTGTCGACTTTGTCCATGTTGGTGCATGGCTCTTTATCAACCGTGAGGACTCCATCGCTGTAGTTGATCTCACCAGTCATCCCTGCGACGTTCTTGAACACGACCGACTCCAGCTCTGCTTCAAGCGCTTCCCGCCCCAATTTGTCGCTACAGATTGCCTCGAAGGCACTGATTGTCGGTAGAAAATAGACTTTCGTCCACCCTTCGAACCAGAGCTCTTCGTTGACTCTCTCGTCGATAAGTGATTCCCACTGGATATCGAGATCGACCTCAAAACCCGCTGCGTCGTCAATTGAATCCTTTAGCGACGGCATTTCTTCTTCCTGAAACTCCTTTACTTTTCGCTTACTTTTTAGATCCATTAATATTCACGCGATTGAAAATACGCCCCCTTATGTATTTAATACTATTCTTTCGGACTACGATCTTTCACTACGAGTGGCACTCCTGAGTGGTGTCTGGCCAGTTCTTTCCACTCCTACGCAAACTCGAAAAGAGCGCTCTCGATAGGACAGAATCAAACCCACCGGTTCCATTCCTCTGGATCTGTAAGAACAAGCGGATTAACCGCTATTCAACGGAGCAGGCGAAAAAGCGACTGCCTTCGCTCACGGTTTCGCTGTTCGCATTGTGGTCCCACTCCGCTCGACTTGCGTCCCGATGTCGTACATGGCACTCAGTACTCGACGAGCGAATCCTGCTCCCAGAACTCGCTCGACTTCTCCAGTTTCGGAACCCATGTGTTCTCGTCCTCGGCGAGCATCGCCACGCGGGAGTCTTCGACCTCCTTCAGCACGTCGTGGTCGGGGAGGTACTCGCCCATCTCTCGTGTGAACTCCCGGACCTCGCTGTGGTCGGGCATCGAGTCGCGGTCGAGACGGCCCCGCGAGTGGCCGACGTGCATGTACGCCTTCATCTCGACGAAGTCCGCATCGGCCCGGTCACACATCGCCGCGTACCACTCGGGGTGGTGCATGTTGTGGCCTTTGACCAGCGTCGTCCGGATGACGGTGCGGGTGTCGTCTTTCTCGGCCAGTACGTCCAGCGTGTCGATGAGCGAGTCCCAGGCGTCGTCCTCCATCGCCTGCACCGTCGAGTCGAACGTCTGGCGGTCGGCGGCGTCGACGGAGACGTACAGTTGCGTGGGGTCACACCGCTCCAGCATCTCCGTGTTGGTCCCGTTGGAGACGAGGAAGGTGGTGATGTCGCGGTCGTGGAACTCCTCGATGAGTTCCGGCAGGTGCGGGTAGAGCGTGGGTTCGCCGTCCAGCGAGATGGCGACGTGGCGCGGTTCCATCGCCTGGTCGAACACCTCGCGCGGGACTTCATCGTTGCCCCCGAAGCCCGACAACAGTTTCCGCTGGAGTTCCACGGAGGCGTCGGCGACCGCCGCGGGGTCGTCCCACTCCACGTCGCCGAGTTCGTAGGCGTGGCCGGCGTGGTCCCGCCAGCAGAACACGCACCGCTCGTTGCATTTCACGACCGGCGTCATCTGGATGCAGCGGTGGGACTCGATACCGTAGAAGATGTACTTGTAACACTTCCCTTCGCCGCGAAGGGCGTTTTTCGTCCAGCCGCAGGTCTGGGCGGCCGTGTGGTTCTCGCTGTGGTAGGCCGGGTCCGAGACCTGCTTCGGACCGCCGTCGGCGTCACTCATTGCTGTCGGCTTCAACAGCCAGCGGCAAAAACTCCCGGATGTTGCGCGTCAGTCACGATACGCTCGGACCGCGTGTGGCAACTTACGTCAGCTTGACGATGGGGTTGCTCATGTGGTGGCCGACGACGTTGCCGTTCTCCATGATCCGGTCGTAGCCATCGTCGTCAACTTCGATTCGGGTTTCGCTGTCCTTCTGCATCAGATAGAGTGTTTTGTTCATACACCTGTGGATGCCCCTGATAGGCAAGACCAGAACTACTAGGTGTATAGATACGCGCTGTGATGTATGCTATATGTATCAAATCCCGGCGGAGATGTATCTCAGCCGGAAGATTTTGGGGGCTCCGGATAGTGAGTACATAGTATGGGTGTGCTTGACACGGTCTCCGAGCTGTTCGGCTCCGGGGACCAGCACTACCGGTTCCGCTGTGACGACTGCGGGACCGAGTTCGCACAGCGCGTGGCGACAGTCGAGGACCTGACCTGTCCGGAGTGTGGCGCTGGGGCGGTGCGGCCGGCCGAAGCGGCGTGAGGTTGGGGTGCCACTAAGCCCCGAGTCAGCGGCCCAGATCGTAGAACTCGTCGTTCGGACGGATGTCGGCGAGCTGTGCCAGCCGGTTCGAGAGGTTGAAGAAGGCGGCGACGCTGCCGATGTCCCAGATCGCGCGGCGGCTGTAGCCGTGGTCCTCCAGCCGTTCGAGGTCTGCGTCCTCGATACGGGCGGGCGATTCTGTCAGCTTCACCGCGAAATCCAGCATCGCCTTGTGCGTCTCGTTGATGTCCGCAGTTCGGTGGTTCGCGGCGACCTGCTCGGCGAGCTTGGGTGCGTCGGCGTAAATACGCAGCAGCGCACCGTGGGCGACGATACAGTAGAGGCAGTCGTTGACGCCGCTGACGGCGACGATTATCATCTCGACTTCCTCGCGTTCCAGCGCCGTCTGCTCGACCAGCGCGTCGTGGTACGCGAAAAAGGCCCGGAAGTGCGAGGGACGATAGGCCATCGCCGGGAAGATGTTCGGCGTGAAGCCGGCGCGTTCGGTCTCCTCTTCGATGCGTTCCTGCAGGTCTTCGGGGAGGTCGTCGATGTCGGGGGTTTCGAACCGAGCCATCACTGTGTCGGAGTCTGCCATACCACACGTCCGTCCGGCCGCGGCTTGAAAGTTAGCTGCCTGTCTGGCCATGGCTGGCGAGAGCTGCTGTATAGTTCTTCCGGGGACGTGGCACGAGGTCGAACAGCCACGCCGGCTCTTTTGCTAGGCGGCGCGACCGTTCGTATGCATGTCAACGACGACAGAGACGACACAGACGTACGACGTCAGTACCGGCAACTGGAAAGCCGGCGTGCTCGGCGGTATCGCCGGGAGCGCCGTGATGGGTGCCTTGATTCTCGTGATGAACACCGCGACGCTCGCCGTCGCAATCCCGTCCCTGTACGGGCTCGCGCCGCCGCCGAGCCCAGCGGCTGGCCTCGTCGTCCACCTCTCCCATGGGGCCGTGATGGGTGTGATGTTCGCCGGGCTAGCGCGGGTCCTCAATCTGGAATCGTCCGGCAAACTGCTTGGGCTCGGCGTCGGCTGGGGCGTCGCCACCTGGGTGCTCTTTGCCGCGCTTCTGATGCCAGTCTGGCTCGGTGCGGTCGGCTCGCCGGCCTCCCCGCCGTTCCCGAACTTCGCGCCGCCGTCGCTGCTGTGGCACGTCGTCTACGGGGGCGTCCTCGCGGTCGTTTACGCCGTGACCGCGGACCGCATCTGAGATCGGCCGTACCTGAGCCGTCGCGGTCGCCGCTACTGCTCCTGAAACACGGTCCACTGTCGCTCGTCGGTTCTGGCGTCGGCTATCGCCTCGACCTTCTCGCGCTGCAGGTCGTCCAACTGCGCAGTCGCCAGCCGAATCCACGACAGGAACTCCCCGCGGAGCCGCTCACGCACTACTTCAGGCGGCTGTGGCGTGTAGACGTACACATGCCCGCCCTCCGGCCTGATTCGCCGGCGCTTCTCGACGACGCCGAACTCCGCGAGATGGTTGAGATGGCGCGCGACGACGCTCCGGTCGTAACCGATCTGTTCGGCCAGTGCTGCCACGGTCAACTCACCGCCCTCCATCACGCAGAGACAGACGTCCAGCTCGGTACCGGACATCTCGAAGACGGTCTGCAGCAGGGTTTCGAGCGACGGCTCGCTGACCGCCGCGTCCGTCGCCTCGGTCGCCGCCATCGGCTGGCCACAGCACTCCGGCCGGTTCTCGCCGATACCGATGCCGCCGCAGGTCGCACACTCGAACAGTCGCGGTTCGTCGGCGGAGGGTGTCATACGACGGGCTACTCACCCCGCCGGTAGAAGCTTCAGGTATGGTCGGAGTAACTACGGGCGGGTGCCGGCGGGTCGCGGTTTCTCGCCCGTCATATAGATGTTAGTCCAAAGGTCTAAGCCCTCCCGGGACGGAATACAATTCACTATGAGCACTGACACAGAGGACGCCAACGACCTGCGCGAGCGAATCACGAACTTCCTGCGTCGCAACTTCCCCCAGATCCAGATGCACGGCGGGAGCGCGGCCATCGAGGAGATCGACCGCGAGGAAGGCAGCGTCACGATCCGCCTCGGCGGCGCCTGTTCCGGCTGTGGCATCTCACCGATGACCATCCAGGCCATCAAGACGCGCATGACCAAGGAGATCCCGGAGATCAACGAGGTCACCGCGCGCACCGGGATGGAACAGCAGGAAGGGATGTCCGGCGGCAGCGGCGGCATGAGCCCCTCGTTCCCCGGCGAGTCCCGCGGCGGCGACGTCGGCGGCGACGAAGACGAAGGCCCCGAAGCGCCGTTCTGAGGCCAGCTCTCGATCTTTTTTAGATTCGTGGCTAGCCGCAGGTGTGGAAGCGTCTCTGTGAGTCGCCGTCTCTGGCTCGTCGCATCCGAACCAGCGCAAGCAACCATCACTGCAGCAGCGAGTCACACAGATTAAGACGACGGGGCCAGACGGCGGGGATATGGAGACGGTCGATACGGTCGTTTGGGCGCTGTGGGCGATGTTGCCGGCGTACATCCCGAACAACGCCGCGGTACTCGCTGGCGGTGGCAGACCGATAGACGGCGGTCGGACCTGGGGCGGGCGGCGGGTGCTCGGCGACGGCAAGACCTGGCGCGGGACACTGATCGGAACCGCCGCCGGGACACTGCTCGCGCTCGGACTGACACAGGCCGCGCCCAGCGTGAGCGCCGCCCTGGGAACCGACCTCCCGACGTTTCCGCTCCGTGCGGGGCTTGGACTCGCCTTCGGCGCGATGCTCGGGGACATCGGCGCGTCATTCCTCAAACGCCGGACGGGCCGCGAGCGCGGCGCCGCGTTCCCCGGACTGGATCAACTGGATTTCGTCGTCGGGGCGTTGCTCTGTGCGCTTGTGGCCGCGCCGTCGTGGTTCACCGAGACGTTCACGCTCCCGGCGCTGGTCGTCGTTGTCGTCGCGACGCCGGTGTTACACGTCGTCACCAACGGCATCGCCTACCTGCTCGGCCTGAAAAACGAGCCCTGGTAACTCGCAACCGTCTCCCCCAGAGCTACATATCCGGCGCACCGATCCGCTCCCGATGGCCCTGACTAATCCCCTCCCGACCGTCGAACGCGGCCCTTCGGTCCTGAAACGCGCGACGGTCACCGGCGTGGTCTGTACGGCGCTATTCCTGCCGACCATGTACGTGCTCTTGCACGCGTACGTGGTCCTCACGGTAAGCGTCGGTCCCGTCCACACGCTCAACAGACTGATCGACTTCGCCCTCGTCGCCGGCGGTTTGACGACGTTCGTCGCGGGGTTCGTTTCGCAGGTCGTGTTCCAGGCTGTCCTCGCCGAGTCGACTCGCTAACGACTTCGACTCGATCCCGGTCCAGTGAACCGACGAAGAAGTGTGTTTTTACGCGCTGACCGAGGAGTGTCGGGTATGACAACACGCGGGGAGACACTGCAACTGGCGACGCGGGGCTCGGACCTCGCGTTGCGCCAGGCGGCGACGGTCCGGGATTCGCTGAGCAGTCGCCGGCTGTCGGTCGAACTCGTCGAGGTGGAGACGACGGGCGACCAGATACGGGATGAACTCATCCACCGACTGGGCAAGACCGGCGCGTTCGTTCGCAGCCTCGACGAGAAGGTGCTCGACGGCGAACTGGACGCGGCGGTCCACTCGATGAAGGACATGCCGACCGAACGGCCCGAGCGCCTCGTCGTCGCGGCGGTCCCCGAGCGGGCCGCTGCCGAGGACGTGCTGGTGACGCCGGATGGCCGCTCGCTCGATGAACTGCCGGAGGGGGCAATCGTCGGCACGTCGAGCCTGCGACGCAAGGCGCAGTTGCTCGCCGAGCGCGACGACCTCACTGTGGAACCGCTCCGGGGCAACGTCGACACGCGCATCGCGAAACTGCTGGCTCCGTCGCTCCAGCAGGAACATCAAGAGCGCCACGAGGCCGAACAGGAGCGGAAGGGCAACGCTGGCGACCCCGACACTGACGAAGAAGAAGAACACCCCTACGACCGCACGGTCGAGGAGTGGTTCGACGACCTCACCGAGTTCGAACGGCGGGCGATGGAGCGGGACCCGGACGTCGAGTACGACGCCATCGTGCTGGCGAAGGCCGGCCTCCACCGGGCCGGCCTCACGCGTTACGTCGGCATGTCCGACCTCGACCCAGACCGGTTCGTGCCGGCCCCGGGGCAGGGCGCGCTGGCGGTGACCGCCGTCGACGGCGACCTCGCGCTGGACATCAAAGACCGGCTGGACGACCCCCAGACGCGCGTCGAGACGACCGTCGAACGGACGATTCTCGAAGAGCTCGGCGGCGGCTGTGTCGCGCCCATCGGCGTCCACGCCCACCTGGAAGGCGGTGTCGTCCACACGCGGGTGCGCGTACTCTCACAGGACGGCACCGAGGAGGTCTCGGTCGGCCGCGACATCCCGGCCGAGTACCACATTGACGCGGCACAGGACCTCGCAGCGGAACTCGCCGAACAGGGCGCTGACGACCTCATCGCCGAGGCCAAGCGGGACTCGACGGAGGCAGACGACGACGCTTCGACGGCGCGGGAGGAAGACGAGGAATGACGGACGCTGCACCCGGCAAGGTGTATCTGGTCGGCTCCGGTCCCGGCGACCCGGACCTGCTGACAGTCAAGGCAAAGCGCCTGCTGGAGGAGGCCGACGTGGTGTTGCACGACAAGCTCCCCGGCCCCGAAATCATCGGGATGATTCCCGAGGAGAAACGCGAAGACGTGGGCAAACGCGCCGGCGGCGAGTGGACGCCCCAGGAGTACACTAACGCCCGACTGGTCGAACTCGCCGAGGAGGGTAACACCGTTGTCCGACTGAAAGGCGGCGACTCGATGGTGTTTGGCCGCGGCGGCGAAGAACTGGCCCATCTCGCGGAGAACGGAATTCCCGTCGAGATCGTTCCGGGAATTACGAGCGCTATCGCCGGCCCCGAAGCCGCCGGGATTCCGGTCACGCACCGTGATTACACGTCTTCAGTCTCCTTTGTCACCGGCCACGAGGACCCGACGAAGGACGAATCGGCCGTCGACTGGGAGGCCCTGGCCGCGACCGGCGGCACGCTCGTCGTCCTGATGGGCGTCGGCAAACTGCCGCAGTACACCGAGGCCCTGCGCGAGACGGGGATGGACCCCGATACGCCGGTCGCCCTCGTCGAACGTGCCACTTGGCCGGACCAGCAAGTCGCTACCGGGACGCTCGACAGTATCGTCTCGGTCCGCGATGAGGCCGATATCGAACCCCCCGCGATCACCGTCATCGGCGAGGTGGCCGGCGAGCGCGAGCGGGTGGTGGAGTTCCTGGAGGGGTACTGATGCGCGAGGAACCGCGCCTCCGCGTGGCTGCCTTCAGGCCTGCCGACGACCGCCTCGATAGCGCGGTCGAACTGCTGGAATCGCTCGGCGCCGACCCGGTCCCGGACCCGATGCTGGCGGTCGAACCAGCGGCGGCCGGCGACACCGACGGTGACGGCGACGACGGCCCGGTCACGCCGCGCACCGACGCCGACTACGTCGTCCTGACCAGCAAGACCGGCGTCGAACTCGCCGCCGAAGCCGGCTGGGACCCCGGCGAGGCGACGGTGTGTGCCATCGGCCAGTCGACCGCCGAGGCGCTTCACGAGGCCGGCTACGGCGTCGACATCATCCCCGCGGAGTACTCTTCGACGGGACTCGTCGAAACGCTGTCCGGGGCGGTGGCCGGCACAAGAGTCGAAGTCGCCCGGTCGGACCACGGCTCTGCGGTGCTGACTGACGGGCTGGAGGCTGCCGGCGCGTACGTCCACGAAACCGTGCTGTACCGGCTGGTCCGGCCAGCGGGATCGGGCGAGTCCGCGGACTTGGCGGCCACCGGGGACCTCGACGCGGCGCTGTTTACCTCCTCGCTCACGGTCGAGCACTTCCTCGATGCGGCCGCGGAGCGCGGCGTCCGCGAGGCCGCCATCGACGGGCTGAACGAGGCTACCGTCGGCGCGATCGGCGAGCCGACGCGGGAGACGGCCGAAAACGCCGGCATCTCGGTCGACGTCGTCCCCGACCAGGCCGACTTCGAGGCGCTGGCCTGCGAGGCCGTCGAGGCGGCGGCCCCGACACACTACGAGTAACGAGACTCGGACGGCGGTTTCGGCGTTTCTTCGGAGCTATTCTGCGGCCTCTTCGACGGCCTCGCGCTCGTCCATCTCGGCCCGCAGCGTCGCCAGTTCGTTCTCGACGGCCCGCTCGCTGGAGAGCCGGTCGAGTTCCTGGTCGATGGAGTCACCGTCGTCGAGTACCGATTCGAGCTGGCCGCTTTCTTCGAGTTCTTCGAGCGCGGCCGCGCGCGCCTCCATCTGCTCCGTGCGCTCAGTCGCCCGCTCGATGGAGCGGTGCACGTCGGCCATCGTGTCGCCAGCGCCGGTAAACGCCTCCGAAACCCGCGCCGACGCCTCGGCGGCCTGATAGCGGGCTTTCATCGTCTCTTTTTTCGTCCGGAACTGCTCTATCTGGCTGCTCAGTTCGGCCCGCTTGCCGACCAGTCGGTCCTGTGTCTCCTGTAAATCGTCTATCTGACCCGTCAGCTCCGTTATCTGGCTGACGTTCACCTGCTTCTTCTCAAGCGCCCGGCGCGCGAGGTCGTCGCGCCCCTCCTGCAGGGCGGCCCGGGCCTGTGTGTCGTGTTTCTCGACGTTCGACCGCAACCGGGTTCGGTGTATCTCCAGCCGTTTCTTCTGGGTCGTCACGTCGGCGATACCGCGGGTCACGTCCTGCAGTTCGTCCCGCATCTGTTCGTATGAGTAGTCAAGTTCCGCCGCCGGGTCCGAAGTCCGACTGAGCAGGGCGTTGAGCTTGGCGCGGATGGCGAACGCGAACCGTTGGAGCAGACTCATCGGGATTGCTCCGGTCGGACAGGAACTCGAAGCGATACCGACTGCGGCTCGGTCGTGACAACACTCATGTCACCTCGTATGACTGTAGCCATTATAATAACAGGGTATTACTCGATTTAATACGGGGTTAATCGGCTAAAACGACGGAAATCCGCGGTTATTCGAGCTTACCGTCTGACTACTTGATGGGGTGCCGGAATCAATCGATGGACGACGATGACACGAACCCTACTGCGCACGGTCGGCACGCTGGTGCTCGCGCTGACACTCTTCACAGCGGCGGCCGCGGCTGCGCCCGCGGTGGACGGTGACGACGGGACGAACGCCGTCGGCCCGCCCGGCGGTCTCCCGGATCAGGTCCCTGACTTTGTGACAACGATCATCGAAGCGATTCAGGAGTTCCTCGCCGGTGGGAGCGACGACAGCCCCGGCTCGGGCGTGAGTGGGGCGGCGACAGGGGCCGGGACGTAGACCGATGAACGGAAAGCTGCTCGCCGTCGGCGGCGCTGTCGTGCTCCTGCTCGCGGGTGTCGGCGGCGCGTTCGTCGCCGGCCTCGGCCCGTTCCAGGCGGAAAGCAGCGGGCAGGACCTCTCGGAGTTCCCGACGGAGACGCCTGATAGCGATACCGCCAGCACCGAGGACGGAACCAATGCTGACGGCGGCGCGGCCAGTACCCCGCCGTTTGCGTTCACCGTCGATTCCATCGAGGAGTGTGGCCAGACCTGTCGTGACGTGACTTCCACGCTGACGAATCAGCAGAACAGTACGGCGGCGGAAATCACCGTCTACACGCGGATTTACGCCGGGAACTCCACCGACGACGGTGACGTGGTCTGGGAGGGCTCCGAGGACGTGGGGACGCTCGAAGCTGACGAGTCCTACACCACGACCCGGCGCGTCGACCTGTCGTTCCGCGACGCCTACGCTATCGAACAGGCGGACGGCTGGATAACCATCCGGACGACTGTCGAGACGGCCGACCGGACCGTCACGCTCAGCGACCAGCGGAAGGTCGCCTGACGGGGCAGGCCGCTCCGGGACGACTGACTGCGCGTCTGAACGTTTTTATGCCGGAGCGCACCTATCCTCGGTACGATGACTACGACCGGCCCCGTTCCAGCGCTCGCCGACCGCGCGGCCGCCTGCGCCGACCGACTCCGGGCGGCCGACCGCGTGTTGCTGGCCTCCCACATCGACGCCGACGGGCTGACCAGCGCCGCCATCGCCACCGCGGCGCTGTCGCGGGCCGGCATCCCCGTCGAGACCGTGTTCAAGAAGCAACTCGACGCCGCTGAGATCGAGAGCATCGCGGCTCGGGAGTACGACACCGTGCTGTTCACGGACTTCGGGTCCGGCCAGCTCGACGTGATCTCCGAACACGTCGCCGCGGGCAACTTTGAGGCGATCATTGCCGACCATCACCAGCCGTCGGCCCCGGACGACTGCCACTCCGACGCGGTCGTCGACACCGACGGCTACGCCGACTTCGAGACGCATCTCAATCCGCTACTCGAAGGTATCAACGGCGCGTCGGAGCTCTCGGGTGCAGGCGCAGCGTACGTCCTTGCCCGCGCGCTCTCGACCGGGGAGACTGACAACCGCGACCTCGCCGCGCTGGCGGTCGTCGGCGCAGTCGGGGACATGCAGGCCGTCGGCGGGGAACTCGTCGGAGCCAACGCCGGTCTCGTCGAGGAGGGCATCGCCGCCGACGTGCTGGAGGAGGGCACCGACCTCTCGCTGTATGGCAAACAGACCCGACCGCTGCCGAAGCTACTTGAGTACGCCACGGAAGTTCCGATTCCAGGGATTTCGAACGATCAGGCCGGCGCGACGCGGTTCCTCGAAGGCCTCGGTCTGGACCTGAAAGCCGATGGAGACTGGCGGACGTGGGCGGACCTCTCCGACGACGAGCGCCAGACCGTCGCCAGCGGGCTGGTCCAGCGTGCCGTCGAGCGCGGCGTCCCGGCGGACAAGATCGAGACGCTCATCGGCACGACCTACACGCTGACTGCGGAACCGCGCGGCACGGAACTCCGGGATGCGAGCGAGTTCTCGACGCTCCTGAACGCCACGGCCCGCTACGAACGAGCGGACGTGGGACTGGCGGTCTGTCTCGGCGAGCGCGACGCACCGCTGGAGCGGGCGCGGACACTGCTGTCGAACCACCGCCGGAACCTCTCGGAGGGACTCACGCTCGTCAAGGAGCGCGGCGTCACCCAGGCCGGGACCGTCCAGTGGTTCGACGCCGGTGACGCCATCCGCGAGACCATCGTCGGCATCGTCGCCGGGATGGCGCTGGGGACCGACGGCGTCGATTCGGACAAGCCAATCATCGCCTTTGCCAGCACCGACGAGGACGAGACGAAAGTGTCCTCGCGGGCGACCGGCCCGCTGGTCGGCCGAGGCGTGGACCTCTCGGTCGTGATGCGCGACGCCGCCCAGGCCGTCGGCGGCGATGGCGGCGGGCACGACATCGCGGCGGGCGCGACTATCCCGACCGGCGAGGAATCGGCGTTCATCGAGGCGGCCGACGAGATTATCAGCGAGCAAGTCTCGTAACCAAGCCGTCACAAACAGCGCGGTAGGGTGACTGACGACGCTGCCACCAGTATCAGCAATAAAAGCTATACGTCCGCTTCTCCGAACACCCCACGATGGACTCTCGGGGCCTGTTCGATATCGCGCTCGTCGTCGTCGCCGGCCTGTTAGCCTACACTGAGACGTTCGGCTTCGCGAATCCGCGGACGACGCTGCAAGAGATTATCGCAGCTATCGCCAGGCTGGACATCCGTGTCTTTCTCGTCCTGGGTGGCATCTTCGGCATCTGCTTCGTCGCGTATCTCACGATGTATCTCCCCCAGAAGGACGCACGCACGATACAACGGTGATACTGTCGGCCGTAACTATGTCTGGATAGTCGCCACCCCTGGGAGGCGAAATTCGTCACAGACGTACAGCCGACAGTATGAACATCGGGCCATCTTTATCCCCAGCCCTGTACCGTTCTGACAATGACAGAGTTCGACCCCGAGAAGTTCGAGGACAAGTACGCGAACTACTTCCCGGAGCTCCAGAAGGCCTACAAGAACGCCTTCGAGCGGATGAACGACGCGTACGACTCAGAACTGGTCCACGCGATCGACCAGCAGGTCCTCAACGAGTCGGAGCCGTTCTACGAGGACGGCGAGTTCAGTGTCGAACTGCCGGAGAACCCGACCGAGCGGCTCTCGGCGATCATCGTCGACGACGAGAAACTCGACGCCGTGC
This sequence comes from Haloarcula sp. CBA1115, assembly GCF_000827835.1. NCBI lineage: Archaea > Methanobacteriati > Methanobacteriota > Halobacteria > Halobacteriales > Haloarculaceae > Haloarcula > Haloarcula sp. CBA1115. Next base: position 1,933,324 of record NZ_CP010529.1, read on the forward strand.
TCTCCGAATACGTCGACGAGATCGAGCGCGAACTGCGCCGCGTCTTCGACATCGACGACTGACTGCACTCGCCGCGGTTCGGCAATTGCTGCGTTATTCCTGTTCTGCCGGTATCTCCGACGAGAGCGGGCGGTGACGCCCTACTGGTCGGCCCTCATGGTCTCGTTCGGTTCGGGCGCTGGGGTTGAATCCGGCTCGGACGGTAGTGCGCCGCCACCGCCCGTTCCGGCACCGGGGAGCGAGCCGCCAGGTCCGGACTCGCCGGAGTCTGCGGGCTGTGGTGCGTCTGCGGGTGATTTCTCGCCTGTAACGAGGAAGTCAAGCAGATTCCCGACTAACTGTTCGTTATCGGCCCGGTAGAGGAACTCCTGTGTGAATACGTTCGTGTCACCGACGGTGACGACGTTCCCCGAGCGGGCAACGACGCCGTACGTGTCCTGTCGCCGGGTCTTCGAGAGCGTTGTCTGTTCCGTCGTAGTGACCACGGTGTCGCCACCCTGAACGGGGAGTGCGGCGTAGAAGACCGTTCGGTCGACGCCCTCTGTGAGTTCCGTATCGCCCGTCGGCGTCGCGTAGACGTTCTGGTAGTTGGTGTCGTACTCGTGCATGTTGTACAGGTAGCCGTTCCCGTACGAGAGGCCGTACTGACTCGCCAGTGGGGCCATCGGCATGGTCACGCTATCGGAGCGAACCGGGCCGAACAGCCCCAGGCCGGCGGGACTCGCCTGTGACGGCTCGTTCAGCAAGAGCACGCGACCGCCTGCGTCGCTGAACGCGGTCAGACCGTTCATCTCACTCTCGGTGTAGCGCTGTTCCGCGCCGAGAACGACGAAGGCGTCAGCCGAACGCAGTGACTCGTTGAGCGGGCTTCCGCTCTGTCGCTCACCGACGTGGTAGCGTACCGTCGCTCCGTTCTCGGTCAGGGTCGATACGAGCGGTGTGAGCGCTTCGCGGTCGATGTCGCCGGCGTGAGCGACGTCGATAACGACGACCTTCCCGGACGCGTCAGCCGACATCGAGAGGTCACCGCTCTCGGCTGCCGGCGTCGCGACGGACTCGTCGCTGTTGAACGACGGGGCGTTCACCTGGGTTACATCGGGGGCCGCCTGACTGCCACCACCACCGCCGATTGCTACGGTGCCGACGACCGCCGAGAGGATGAGGATACCGACGAAGAATCCTGCTCGAACGACCGTACTTGAGCTATTGGCTGCCATTTCAGGCACCTCCCTGTGCGCTGCTGTTGTAGACGACTTGCTGATTTTCCGGCGTGCCGTATATCATGAGGAAGTGGACTGTGTCGACGCCCTGGAACGTGTACGGTGCGCCTTCGGCGGCGACGGTAGCGTTCCCACCGGCTTCACTCCCGCCACTGAGCAGGAACAGCCCCCGTGGGTCCGCGGGGTTGCGGTACACGACCTGATACTCCGAGAGGTCGGCGGCTTCGGCCGCGCCGGCTATCGCGGCTTCGAGTCCACCGACTTCGTCCGCATAGCCGGTCTGGACCGCGCGACCGCCCTGATAGGCTGACGCTTCAGCGACAGTCTCGCGGGACACGTTGAGCCTGTCACCGCGTTCGGTCATGACTGCCCCGACGAAGGCCCGCTTCATTGATTCGAGACTGGCGTAGTATTGGTCGCGCGTCATACCTCGATGGGCTTTGTCGGGTCCAGTGGTGGCGGCGGAGCTCAGACCGTCGCTCGGCGCGGTTCCGATGACGCCGACGTGGCCGACGAGACTGGCCGGCGTCACGTAGATGCGGTCGCTCGGGACCGCGGTGTAGTACGCGCCGGAAGCGGCGTACTGGTTCACACTCGTATACACCGGTTTTTCGGCCGAGAGCCGCTTGACCGCCAGATACATCGATTCACTGGCGGCGGCGCTTCCCCCTGGACTCGATACCCGGAGGACGACCGCTTCGACCGACTCGTTGCTGCGGAGTTCGCGGAGCTCCTGTATCGTGTCCTGTGAACTAGAGCCGGAGATTGTTTCGTCGATGTTCACTACAGCGACGTACTGTTCGTCACCCTCGGCGACCGACGCCGCATACGGCACGACGGCGGCACCAATGAGAATGGCGATAACCGCAAGTACCGTATATGATTGGAGGGCAGTTGCGACCCGTCTATCGATTGGGTTGTTCATGCGACAACATAGATTCGCTGTCACGTTAGCCTAATAAAAGCATAGCCTGAACTGCTGGGTCAGAAGTCGCCGGACCGGAACGACATGAGAAGTTTCCTTACTGTCGACCTGCAACTGATATCTATGGATCAACGAAAGCCGCCAGCCACGGAAGAGGGCTGGTACGCGCTGCACGATTGCCGGAGTATCGACTGGGACGCCTGGCGCGAGGCCCCCCAGCGAGTCCGCGACCGTGCGCTCTCGGAGGGGATCGGCTTCCTCGACGCGTACGAAGCCGTCGAAGACGCCGAGGAGGGACAGACGGCAGTGTACACCGTCATGGGTCACAAGGCGGACATCATGATCCTCCACCTGCGGCCGACGATGGGCGACCTCGACGCGGCCGAACGGCACTTCGAGCAGACGGAGTTCGCCGCCTTCACCGAACAGGAGTTCTCGTACGTCTCCGTGACGGAGGCCTCAGGCTACACCGAGAAGTCCCGTGAGTACTTCGAGGGCGAGGTCGACGACGACTCCGGGCTGGCCCAGTACATCCAGGCCCGGCTCCACCCCGATGTGCCCGACGACGAGTTCGTCTGCTTCTACCCGATGAGCAAGCGCCGCCAGCCCGACCAGAACTGGTACGACACGTCCTTCGAGGAGCGGGCGGCCCACATCAAACGCCACGGCGATATCGGCCGCACCTACGGCGGCGACGTGAACCAGATGATCGCCGGCTCCATCGGCTTCGACGACTGGGAGTGGGGCATCACGCTCTGGAGCGACGACATGCGCCACATCAAGGAGCTGCTGACCGAGATGCGCTTTGACCCCTCGACCTCGCAGTTCGCCGAGTTCGGCCCCTTCTACGTCGGCCGGCGGTTCGATCCCTCGGAGTTGCCGGCCGTGCTGGCCGGCCAGCGGGTGCCGACCGACGACGAGTCGGTTCCGGAGACGCCGGCGGACGTTGCGGAACACGAGCACGCTCCGACTGATGCCGGCGCGAGCCACAGCCACGCAGAAGAGCCGACGGCGAGCGACGCACAGGCCGGAGCACATGCCGGCGGGGACACCGATAGTCACGGCGGTGCCCACCCCGGCAGCGCCAGCGAGGGTGACCATCCGCATTCGGAGGAATCGTCCGACGGGGATGACTCGGGGTCGTCGGGTAGCTCGGGCGGCCGGCCGGACGTCTCGGCCGACTTCGAGGAGGTCGACGACGCCCCACAGCGGCTCGGTCGGCTGGGGCTTCACGAGGGCGACGCGTACGACGCCGGGGACTACGCGCTGGTGTTTCACTCCTCGGCGGATGCGGAGGACATCGTCGACGACGTGTCCGACCTCGAGAGCAGTTTCGACCACTACGACCGCCACGTCCGGACGGCCGTGCGCGCCGACAGCGGCCAGACCTACGTCGTCAGCATCTGGACGGCGAAAGACGCCGCCGAGACGGCGGCCGGGTTCCTGTCCGATATCGACGGCGTCGAGGAGCAACTCGGCGGCCCGCTCGGCGAGGGTGCCGAGAGTAGCGAGACCGAGGCCAACAGCGACGCCCAGACCGCCGAGTCGTCGCAGTCCATCCGCGAGTCGCTCGAGTCGGCGGGCGTCTACGCCGGGCAACCGCACGGTGAGGACGTGTACGCACTGGTCGTATACTCCGAAGCTGACGCCGAAACGCTCGACGAGGAAGTCGCAGACCTCCGGAGCGCGTTCGACCGCTACGACACCCACGTCCAGACGACGGTGTACGGCGACACCGACGGCGATGTCGCGGCTGTCGCGTCGCTGTGGGACACCGAAGACGCCGCCCAGACCGCCAGCGACTACCTCACCGACCTGCCCGGTGTCGTCGGCCGCCACGGCGAGGGCGACGGGTTCGGGACGATGGGGATGTTCTACACGGTCAAGCCTGAGTACCACGACGACTTCGTCGAGAAGTTCGACACTGTCGGCGGCCTGCTCGAAGAGATGGACGGCCACCGCGAGACCTCGCTGCTGTTCAACCACGACGACGCGAACGACATGTTCATCGCGAGCCAGTGGGACTCACAGGAGGATGCGATGGCGTTCTTCCGCTCGGACGACTTCTCGGAGACGGTCGACTGGGGTCGCGACGTACTGGCTGACCGACCGCGGCACGTCTTCCTGGCCTGAATCAGAGGCCAACTGTTCGTTAGTGACTGGCGACGAACCGCAGCCGCCGGTAGTCGACGGTCCACGTCTCAGTCTCGGTGTCGTATAACGTCGGTCGCAGCCGGTCCTCGATACTGTCCAGAACGGCTCCGTGGTCGCGTTCGGGGACCGGAGCCAGCACCGAATCGCCGAACATTTCGAGCCATTCTCTCAAGCCCGCGCTACCGCCTTCAAGCGGTGTCGGACGGTCAAACAGCCACGCTGCGGTGACCTCCAGTCCGTGCGCTTCGAGACGCGACGTGTACTCGCCGAGGCTCGGGAAATACCACGGGTTCCCGGTCTCGTAGCCCCGTTCGGCGAGTACCGAACGGACCGCTGTTTCGACCTGTGAGACGTTCCCCTGGCCGCCAAGTTCCGCGACGAAGCGACCGCCTTCGTCCAAGGCCTCGGCGACCATCGACAACACGGCGTCGTGGTCGTCGCTGGGTATCCAGTGCAGTGCGGCGTTCGAGAAGACAGCGTCGAACGTGCCGGGGTCGTAGTCCCGGGCGTCGGCGACCTCGAACGTCAGGTCGGGGTACTGCTCGCGAGCCTGAGCGACCATCTCTTCGGCGGCGTCGATGCCGACCACAGCCGCACCCCGGTCGGCGATTTCGGCCGTCAGGTGGCCCGTGCCACAGCCGATATCGAGGACGCGCTCGCTCGGCTGCGCGTCCAGCAACTCGACCACGTCCGCTCCGTACTCGGCGACAAAGCTGTGTCCCCCGTCGTAGTCGTCGGGGTCCCACTCGTTTTCCGGCATTGACTGGGCTATCGCCCGAGTGGAATGAAAAGCGTACTGTCGGTGTGTGATTCCGTCTCAGTCGTCGTCTTCGGTCGTCGTCCGGTCGATGTCCTTCTCGCCGAAGTAGATCTCCGCTCCGTCCTGGGCCACCTTCTCGGCGAGGACGGCACATTTCACCCGCATCGGCGAGATGTCGACGCCGAGCATCTCTGTGATGTCGTCACGGTCCATCGCTTCCAGGTCCTCGACCGCCATCCCAGCTAGCTCCTGTGAAAGCATCGACGCCGAAGCCTGAGAGATGGCACAGCCGTCGCCCTGGAAGGCGACCCGCTCGATGGTCTCCTCGCTCTCGTCGAGGACGACATCCATCCGTATCTCGTCGCCGCACATCGGGTTCTCGCCGATGTGGGTAAACGTCGGGTCCTCGATCTCCCCGTAGTTCCGCGGGTTCTTGTAGTGATCGAGGATCTGCTGCCGGTACATGTCCGAGCCACCGATACCCATAATTGAACTATGATACGGCTGTCAGTCGGAAAAGCGTTCCGAGGTATCGGTTCGCATGTATTTTCCTTCGCCAGGGACCGCCCCGACGGTCTGTGAGCACTGACCGACGCTCTCCCGTCAGTAGGCAGTATTTACTATCGCAGCTCGTTCTGTCAACACATGGGGCAGAACGACGCTTCGGCTTCTACCGACTGTGCTGTCCGACCCGTGGGGTTCGTCAGCGATGCGCCGGTAATCCGACAGATTGGCGACCGGTCGCTGTATCTCGGAAACAAACACGCGGCACGACCCGAGACACACGACCAGTCCTTCGATTACGTGCTTTCAGCGACGAGCGAGGCGTACCCGCTCACGACCGCCCACCATCCGCTCACTGACGGCCCGGGGAACGAGTGGGCGGCGTTCGAGGCGGCCGTCGATACCGCCCGGCGCTTCGTCCGAGCGGACGGTCCGGCACTGATTCACTGCAAGGCTGGCGTCTCCCGGAGTTCGACGCTGCTTGCGACGGCCATCGCCGCCGAGGAGGACCGCCCGCTCTCGAACGCGCTGGCGGCTGTACAGGAGGCCCGGCCGATTGCGACGCCGAACCCCGCTCTCTATGAGCTAGCTGTCATTTACCTCGCTGCGGACCCGTGATTTCCCGATACGTACCTATTGGACCTACTCCGTGACGGCGTTCTCGTCTTTCGTGACGACTTCGTCGCGGACTTGGTCGACCCACAGCGCAACCGGCCAGTCCTCTGTCTGGTACGGCTCATTCCCTTCGAGCAATTCGAGGCGTCCGACCGAGTCCGACGGCATTGCGACCAGTCCCTCGTGACTGGTTTCTCCCACAGATTCTATCTTGTGTCGTGCCCCACCGGGTAGATAGACGAACTCGCGTCGTTCAGCCCGGATTACTTGCTCGCTTCCGTCTTCGCGTTTCAGCGTGTATCTGGCGGCACCATCGAGGCACAGACACACCTCGTCGAAACTGGGTGCGTGCGTGTGCCAGTCAATGACCGCGCCAGGGTCCATCTCGAAGTACAGCAACTTGAATTCGTTCGTGATACACACCGGGTACGTCCGGATGTCGTCCCCACCCTGCTCGAAGTGGCTGGCGTCGTCGAGCGACACCTTGTACATCGTTTGATCGGGAAGGTGCGTGTAATCGAGGGCTTCCGGCGTCAGCGGCCGCTCCGCTTCATCGGTATCAGTCATTGTTCCGCCGAAAGTTATCGGCGGTGTGTCATATAGGTGGCGTGCGCCGCGGTAATGTAAAAAATTGCCAATAAATCACTCCGCAACTCCGACGGAGACTGCGAGTGGGATTACGCGAACAGCTGGCGGGCGTCGTCGATAGCTGAAACGAGCTTGTCCACTTCTTCACGCGTGTTATAGATGTAGAACGAGGCTCGTGCGGAGGCGGGGACGCCCATCTTGTCGTGGAGGGGCTGGGTGCAGTGGTCGCCGGCGCGGATGGCGACGGCGGAGTCGTTGAGAATCGAGGAGAGGTCGTGGGCGTGGACCGAATCGAGGTTGAACGCGACCAGACCGCCTCGTTCCGTTCCCGCGGACGGGCCGTACGTCTCGACGTCGCCCTCGTCCCGGAGCTGTTCCAGCGCGTACTGTGCGAGCTGCTCCTCGTGACGCTGGATTCGTTCCATGCCGATATCGTCGAGGTAGTCACAGGCCTCCGCCAGCGCGATGCCCTGGCAGATGACGGGCGTGCCGGCCTCGAACTTCCAAGGGAGGTCGTTCCAGGTAGCGTCCTCGAAGGTGACCTTCTTGATCATCTCGCCGCCGTAGAGGTACGGCTCCATCTCCTCAAGCAGGTGCTTCTTGCCGTAGAGGACGCCGATACCGGTCGGACCGGCCATCTTGTGGCCCGAGAAGGCCAGGAAGTCAGCGTCGATGGCTTCCACGTCGACTGGGCGGTTCGGGACCGACTGCGCGCCGTCGACGAAGATGTACGACCCGTGGTCGTGGGCGATGTCCGCCAGCTCCGAGACCGGATTGACCGTGCCGAGCGTGTTCGAGACGTGGACGACGCTGACCATCGCCGTGTCGTCGGTGATGATTTCACGGGCGTGGTCCATGTCGAGCGTGCCGTCCTCCTTGACGCTGATGTACCGACACGTCGCGCCGGTCTTCTTGGCGATCTGCTGCCAGGTGACCAGCGAGGCGTGGTGTTCCATCTCCGTGAGGACGACCTCGTCTTCTGGCCCGAGTTCGTTCAGGCCCCAGGCGTAGGCGACGAGGTTCTCACTCTCCGTCGTGTTCTTCGTAAAGACGATTTCCTCGCGCTCGCCCGACGCGCCGATGAACTCGGCGACGCGGTCGTGGGCGTCCTCGTAGGCGACGCTGGCCTCCTGGCTGAGTTGGTGGAGGCCGCGGTGGACGTTGGCGTTCGTCGTCCGGTAGTAGTCAGCGATGGTCTCGACGACCGGCTCGGGCGTCTGCGTTGTGGCCGCGTTGTCGAGGTACACCACCTGCTCGCCGTCGAATTCGCGCTGGAGGATGGGGAAGTCCTCGCGGATACGCTCTACGTCCAAGAGCTCGGATTCAGAATGTCCCATTACCTCTATACAGGGACTCGACAGGCAACATTCCTTCGGTCGCAGGTATTACGGAACGGTTCGACGAGAGTGCGGCCAGTCAATGTGACAGCCTGCAGACGGGCCAGTAAACGAGCGCTCAGCACCACCGCAGCCGCGTTGACGATTAGTGGCGTTCCGGAGCGCGAACCGGCGGGGTTTCCTGACAGGCGGGACAACTGACTGGCGTATCTCCGTCTACTCTACGGGTCCGCGCCCGACGGTGTAGACGCGATGACTGGTGTCAGACAGGGTCAGTGTGTCCCGTCCGTCGATGACGACTGAGCCCGCTGGTCGGCCTATCGAGTCCCAGTCTAGCGCCCCGAACTCGTCGTGCGGTGTGACCATGACGATAGCGTCGTAGTCCCGCTCTGACGCCCGAGAAAGTGGTAGCTGCTCCAGGTCGAACTCGGCGGTATCGTCGAGAAGCGGGTCGATCCCGTCGACGTCGGCCCCGGCCGCTGACAGCCTCTCTGCGATTGGACGGGCCGGCGATGTCTGCGTTTCCTCCACACCGGGTCGATAGGTCAGCCCGAGCACAAGGACGCTGGCCGCGGCCAGTTCCACGCCGTCGGCGGCCAGTTCCTCGCGGAGTGTCTCGACTGTAAACACCGGCATCGAATCGTTGACCTCGCGTGCGGTTTCGAGCAACGGCGCCTCGGTGTCAAACGGTTCGATGAGGAAGTGGGGGTAGACCGGGATACAGTGGCCACCAACTCCGGGTCCAGGATCGTGGATGTCACAGAACGGTTGCGTGTTGGCAGCCTCGATTGCTGCCCGAACGTCGACGTCAAGCTCGTCGGTGAACGTCGCTAGCTCGTTTGCCAGCGCGATGTTGACATCACGGTACAACCCTTCAAACAGCTTGACACATTCGGCAGTGGTTGCGTCGGCGACAGCGATAACACCGCTGTCGTTGATACTGGCGTAGATGCACTCTGCCAGTCGGGTGCTCTCATCGTCGACACCGCCAACGACCTTCGGGTACGCGCCGCGGATGTCCTGAATAGCGCGTCCACTCGCGGTCCGCTCGGGACAGAATGCGACACCGAACGCATCGGTCTCTAAGCCGGCTGCCGCAGCGATGCCGGGCCGGACGCGGTCAGCAGTCGTCCGTGGTGGAACGGTGCACTCAACGAGGACGAGGTCGCCGGGCGCGACGCCCTCCGCAATCCCGTCGATAGCAGCGTCAAGCATGGAGAGATCGGGCTCAGACGTGTCCGTAAGTGGTGTTGGTACGATGACGACGTGAACGGTCGCTGCAGCCGCCGCAGCGGCCGGGTCAGACGTCGCGCGAAGTTCCCCGGCGGCGACACAGTCTGCCACTAAATCGGGCAGTCCCGGTTCGCGCTGGACGTGGCAGTTGCCAGCATTGACACTTTCAACGACTGCCGGATCGATGTCGACACCGATGACAGCGCCACAGACGTCGGCAAACACAGCAGCCAGAGGGAGCCCCATCTTGCCGAGTCCGTACACTGCCACCGGGAGGGTTCCGTTTTCAAACGCGGTTTGAACCTGCTCGGCAGTGGCGTCGTTCCCGTAAACGCCACCTACTGACTCAGTCTGTCTGTGCATTGGTGGTGAACTCCCTTTCCGAAGACCCCGCGTCGAACGCTTTTCGGTCAATTGTCTGTGCTAACTCGACGGCTCGGATCCCGTCCTCACCTGTGACACGCGGTTGGCTGTTCGTCTGTACAGCATCGAGGAAGGACTCGAGTTCGCGTTTGAGTGGTTCCCCGGTGCGTACTGCCGGCTTCTCGACGATACTCTCATGGCGGTACCGGACCTCGTTGTCCGTCGCAACGTACTCCGGAACTGACTGGCGATGGACTTCTAGTGACTGATCAATGAAGTCAGCAGTCACGTAACAGGAATCCGCGGTGATTTTGAACTGGCGGATCTTCTTTTCTGTGACCCTGCTCGCCGTCAGTGAGCCGATGACTCCGGAGGAGAACTCTAACGTTGCTGTCGCGTATCGGCCCTGTGCAGCGCCGCTGACCTGAATATCTGATACTGCGGACGGCAGGAGATGACAGATCAGATCGATGTCGTGTATCATGAGGTCGGTGACTGCCGAGTCCTCAACGGTGCGATCGACTGACGGCCCTAGCCGTTTGGCCGACACAGAAATAACATCGATATCTGCGAGGATCTCCTCTAAGACCTCTGTCACAGGGTTGAACCGCTCTATATGGCCTACCTGAAGGGTCACGTCCACGGCATCCGCAGCGTCGATGAGGTCGCGTCCGGTCGCAGTCTTCACGACCAACGGCTTTTCGATCAACATCCCAGTCCCAGCGTCAATACACTGTCGAGCAACCTCGGCGTGGTACCGCGTCGGGACGGCGATTGAGACCGCATCGGCTTGCTTGCACAGGTCCGCGCTGTCACAGGCCCGGACCTCATTTTTGTCAGCGATCTGCTTTGCTCGGTCCGCGTTGGCGTCGGCCACACCGATCAGCGTCGCACCGGACAGTTCGTTGTAGACACGGGCGTGGTGTCGACCCATTGCTCCGACGCCAACAACTCCGACATCGAGCGTCTCACCCATACGTCTGGACCACCTCCCCAACTCGCTCGATCTCACGCTGCTCCAGCGCCGGATGTACCGGAAGTGAGCATACTTCCGCAGCTGCGCGCTTCGCTTCGGGCGTGTCGGCAGTAACACCGCTGTACGCCTCTTGTTCGTTGATCGGGGTCGGGTAATAAACACCGCATCCGATATCGTGTGCGGTGAGATGGTCGATCAATCCATCTCGGTCCCGACAGCGAACAGTGTACTGATTGTAGGCGTGCCGGCGGTCGGACGGTTCGACAGGAGTCGTTAGGTCAGTTGCCGAGAGTGCGTCAGTTAGTATCGTCGCGTACTCTCGCCGGGTCGCGACGTACTCTGGAAGGCATTCTAGTTGTGCCAGGCCGATAGCGGCGGCGATACTCGTCATCCGGAAATTATGCCCTACGTCGGTGTATCCCTCGTCGCCACGACCGTGGTTGACGAACCGCTCGGTCCGACCCGCGACCACAGGATCGTCGGTGACAACCATCCCACCCTCGCCAGTAGTCATGTTCTTTGTTGGATAAAAGGAGAAACAGGCCACATCGCCGAGACTACCGACCGGCTCGCCGCTGACGGCCGCTCCATGGGCCTGTGCCGCGTCCTCCACCAGCGGGATGTCATGCTCGTCAGCGATCCTTCGCAATCTGGTCATGTCGGCAGGTAATCCGTAGAGATGAACAGCGATGATAGCGTCGACGGCCCCATCGTGGGCCGCAATAGTCCGTTCAACGCTGTCGGGGTCTAAGGTGTACGTTGCCGGAGCGATGTCGGCAAATATCGGCTCCGCCCCGGCGAGGCGAACTGCGTTCGCGCTCGCGATGAACGAGAACGTCGTCGTCAGGACACGGTCGCCACTTCCGATGCCAAGTCCTTTCAGCGCGGCGTGGAGGGCTGTGGTCCCGTTAGCGGTAGCAACGGCGTGGGACACCCCACAGTGCGTGGCGAACTCGGTTTCGAACTTTCGCACCTGCGGGCCATCCGCCAGCTGTCCGCTATCGAGCACTGCTTGCACCCGCTCGCGCTCCGCATCCCCGATGTCGGGTGTGGCAAGGTTGATCATTGCTCTAGCCTGTTTCGTGTATCTAGTTCAGGCGGTAGTGGTTCGTGGCTGGCCGGGACGCCGACTGCCAAGCTATTCGGCGGAACATCCGTCGTGACGACTGCCCCTGCAGCAACAAAGCTGTGCTCGCCGATGGTCACATCGGGTAACACCGTGGCGTTCGCCCCGACAGTGACTCCGTCCTCAATAGTTGGCCCCGCCAGTCCACCGTCGCTACGCACTGGATATCTGTCGTTTGTCAGGACTGCATGTGGGCCGAGGAAGACGTTGTCCCCGATGGTTGTCTGAGACGGGACGTACACCCCTGTCTGAAGGCTAACATGAGAGCCAATGTCCGTCTTCCCATCGATAACAGCGTTCGTTCCGAGTACGACATCGTCACTGATGGTTGTATGCTCCCGCACCAGTGCGTTGTGTCCCGTGACAAACGATGCTCCAACGGCGACGTCACAGTAGATTACTGTCCCGGCACGTACTGTTGCCGCTGTGCCGAGGACTGTCGGTGAGACATCGTCATTGTACTCGTAGCCCACCGTCGCCTGTGGCGAAATAGTTGCGCTCTCACCCACCTCAGCTTGCATAGAATTCGATACCTCCGCTCACCCTGTTGCTCGTAAATACGTTGTTCAGCAGGAAAGGAACCAGCGTGTTACTGGCCGAGTACTGCTCTCCATACCACCAACAAGCCCTATGGTTAGAAGGCATGTCCAAGCGGCTATTTTTACTATACAGGTTTTATTATAAAGTATATATTCTATATAATACTACCATACCTATCAGTAAGTTATTCTTTTCAACGAATAATTATATGCACAGTACCTGTAAAATCAGGAGTACTGTACAAACCACCGATACAGTTGCAGTAGTGAATCGATACCGGCTCCGCTCCGCTCCATAGAGTAGAACCCGGTTAGCTCGGGCCCGAAATGGAGTTTATACCTGTTTAGACGGGGGTCACCTGCACCCACCAGTTCATAGGCTGTTCGCCCCCGCTCGATCGCATCAGTAATCCCTCGCCAGATGAGCAACTCATTGACCGGGAGGTCCACATGATCGGGGGGCTTGACGTTCCCGAGCCAGCCCGAAATTGTGTCTCCGTCGTCGTAATAAATGTGCCCGCCGACGACATCGCCATCCACTCGGAGAACGTAGGGGCGGATTTGCCCCGGTTGAAGCGCTTCGTAGAGCCGCCCGGGGAACCCAGTGGGAACGGGGAACGGCTCGCCCTGCTCGTTGTACCGGCTTTCAACGTGGTGCATCACCGTCTCAGTCGCGTCGAGTCCTTCCTCAGAGATCGTGTACTCGGACTCCGACTCCTGCCCGATACGGAGCCGCCGACGCGCCTCGCTGGTAAACCGGTCTCGAACGGCGTCTTTTCCACCAGAGAGGTCGGTGACATACGTATACTCCGGCCGAACTGTACAGTCATTCCACTTGAATTGCCGGACGTCATCGAGCCCGGTTGGCGACCGCACTCGGAGGTACTTCGGATCAATCGTGTCTTCGATATACTCGAATGCCGCATCGATGAATCCCTGCCGACGTCGCTCCCGCTTGCGTTGTTTGGGGTCCCCTCGAACGACGAACGCCGGACCAAGTCGGGGAATCCAGAGGTTCGGTGGCGGGGAAAAAACAGCACTGAACGGCCCCTTGCGAAGCTCGAAGATCGGCAAGACACCGATCGGTTCCTGTCCCTTGAACCCCATCAGCCGGTGGAGTTCCGTCCCTGACTCGGCTGCCAGTTGCTCTAGAGCCGCACACCGGTGAAAGACAGTAGCGTGTGGCGAATGTTCAAGAGCGCTATCCCACTCTTCATGTCGGTCTGTCCCGACGCACTCAATCTCGATACTCATTGTCGTGGTTTGGTTCCAATTGTCATCTCAGTAGTTCTGTCCGCGATAGAGCCGGCGCCCGAATTTGAACGCACGCCAGGCGACCGCCGAAAGCCCTCTGTCCCACTGGACGATCGGGCGGACCGCTGGTCCGTACTGTGACTTGTACGAAAACAATCCGTCTCTGAAGTCCGCACCTGTCGTGCCGAAGTCGTAGCTCTCGAAGCCAGCGTCAATGGCCCACTGAATGGCCGCGCCATGGAGCTGTTCCGATGTCCCGTATTCGTAGGCTGACGTCTCCGGAACTGCCGAAAAGTAGTATCTGAGGGCTGACTGCTCCTCATCTACGATGCAGATGTGTCGGCCGAGGGTATCGCCCTCGCGGCGAGCAGTAAACACCTCGACTCGTTCGTCCATGTGTTCGGCAAGCGCCTCAAAGAAGGCCATTGGAAAGCTATCCGCTCCGATTCGCTCCATGTTCTGGACGTAGTCAGCATGGATCGAGGCCAGCATCGAGCCATCGAAGTCAGTCCGTTCGACGGTGACTGCGTCGTTGCGTAGTTCCGTCCGTCGTGTCCGGTCCATTCCGGACTCGATACGGTCCCACCCGGGCGTGAGGTCAAGTACGAGTCGGCAGGAAGTGACCGTCGATTCATACCCCTGACCGATGAGATACTTACTGTATCTGTTCTGTGCCTGGCTCCCCGTCCGGATTTTGTGCGAAAGCGCCTGCCGTGGCGCTGCTGTTATGAGTGCCGACAGCATCGCATCGAGACACGCCTCGTGGTCTGTGGCGATTACTGGACCGCCAGTGCCGGGATGGAGCGACACTAGACGCTCAGTTGGCAGGTGGCAAGCCGTCGCTTCCACAACCCGATCGGGGCCCGGTAGATCCGCTGGGTCGGGGGTTGCAACCGGTACCAGGACGGTCGGAAGCACGGCAACCGGGTTCGATCCTTTCGTCACGACCGCATGATAGGCCGGCCGATCCAGACCTGCTTCGACTGCCCGGAGCCATTCGTACCGGTGGAACACCGTTCCGAGGTCCGACTGTGTGACGAGATTGTTCCACTGGTTCGCGTTGACGGCTCTAACTGTACTGTGGATCGTCGTCTCGTGAGCAGTCATGCACACCTCCGGTCGATAGCTGATCGGTATACTGCGGTCAGACGCTCTGCCATCCGATTCAGACGTAGCGGCTCGACAGCAACCCGTCCGTGGACAGCCTCTGACGACTGGAGGGTCGCTGTAAGTGCCGTCGTGAGTTCTTCGTCGTCCGCGCAGACGGCAGACCGAGCGGCCCCATCGATCAGACTCGCGACGTCACCGACATCTACCGAGACCACTGGTGTATTACACGCCAGCGCCTCTTTGACCGCGTTCGGTGACCCCTCGTGGGTCGAGGTCAGTATGAGCGCATCTGCGGCGTTCATGTATGTCGGGACCCGGTCGTGGGTGACCCCATGGACGACCTCAAGCGAGACCGGCGTGTCGAGACGCTCGTTGACCGCATCTATGACACGGACGGCTCGGGGATGGTCCTTTTCGGCACGGTCGGGGTCGTAAGGAAACAGCACATGATACCTGCTGTCATCCCAGCCCAACGTCTCTTTGGCAGTTTCGGTCGGGACTGGCTCGAACTGCTCGAAATCGACGGCATGAGGGATCACATGACACGCTTCTCCAAGCGCATCAGCCATGGCCGAAGACATTACGACGACTTCGTCAGCGAGCGTGGCACACTGGCGACTCAGCCGGTCGTACTGGCCGAAAATGTCCGATCCCCATAACGACAGGACGACCGGACGGGTCGGCTGTGCCAGTGCCATCGGCGCAGTCAATCCATAGTTAGCGTGGACGAGGTCGTATTGCCACGGGGCGGCACTGAGCGATTCCGTGTAGAACCGGAGATACGCCATCGGTGACCGAGTAGCTTCGTCGCCACCGGGCACCTCCAGAACCGTACAGTTGATGCCGTGACGCTCCAGCGCTTCGACTTGCTTGTGAAAAAACGGCCGCCGGGTTGTCACAAGCTGAAGAACGTCCATCGGGATTTACTCCCTCTTTGTGGCAGGAGTGGTCGCTGGGTCCTGCCAGAGACACTCAGTCACGCACATCCACCTCTGTCCCAGAACTCTTCCGGTGGTCGAGGACCACTCCGAGCGAAAAGACGAGGACGCCAAACAGGTTTGCGAGCGCCGCCGCTGTAAGTCCAGTGTCTTGTGCCAGCCCCAGTACGCCGGCGACCAGTCCGACGCAGATCGCACTGAAACCAGCGACGTAACACAGTACGAGCGGGTAGACTCCCTCTCGGACGTATGCTCGATCCAGTCGTGAACAGAAGTTCCGCACCAACAGCCACGAGACCTTTGGAATGTACTCCCGGTAGCGAATACTCGACTCGGCTTCATCGTACTTCGCTGGCATCGGAACATCTGCAACCCGCATCTCACTGACGCTGAGTTCCACAAGCAGATCGTTGCAGTACCCGTAGTACTCGTACATCTCGTCAAGGTCGATCGCCAACAGCGCCTGCCGTGATATGGCTGTATACCCGTTCTGGGGGTCTGTTATCCTCCAATAGCCCGACGCGACCCTTGTCAACGCTGTGAGGATCGCATTGCCGACAAGCCGGGCACGGGGCATCGATTCACGATACGCCGGTCTGTGGAGACGGTTACCCTTCGTGTAGTCCGCCTCGCCGTCGATGATGGGATCGAGGAATGAGTCGAGAATACTCGGGTCCATCTGCCCATCACCGCCCATCACGGCAGTTACGTCAATGTGGTCCCGCAACGCATGGCGGTAGCCTGTTTTGATCGCGCCACCGACGCCGCGATTGGTTTCGTGGCGTATCGGGCAGACTCGCTGTTCAAACCCACCATCTGTTTGCACGGATTGCTCCGGATTGGATGGGGCATCCGCCTGGTCCAGTCTTGCGTGTGCCTGAATTTCTGTCCATGTGTCGTCCATCGAGCAGTCGTCGATAGCGTAAATCCGGTCGACGTATTCCGGAATTGTATCGATGACAGTACCGACAAGTCCTGCTTCGTTGTACGCTGGGACAACCACACCAACAGTGTGCCCTCTATACATCCTCACCCATCAGGCTGAGACAGTCAACTGGCCCCACCAAGGCCTCGCTCGATCGCCTAGCACATATGTATAGTATCATATCTCTCTGCTAACTCCACAGATAGTGTGGCGATGGCTGACTCTCAGTTAATTATAAGTTCATTATCGGTAGAAGGATATCCTTACCAGGTCTGCTGCGGGGCCGAGCCGACAGTCCGCTGTGCGACTGTCTCCATGGTCCGGACCGCGAGACCCGGCCCACGCTTTTGATCGATATATGATAATACCGACTCCATCCGCTTGATCCCCGCGTCGTTGATGAGATTGTTTGGATGAAGCCAGAGGTGGAAGATTCCATCACCACCGTCGACCTGATCGACCCCTCGCTGGACCATTTTGACAACGGGGTCAGCCCACAGTGTCTCTGTTATCTGGCGAGCCCATCCTTCGAAGCAAAACAGTAACAGCGACGCCGGGATCTCAACGAGTCCATGCTCGTCGACACGAGGATGGACAATGGGCGGCGTAATTCCTAGCGGCGAGCCACTGACGGCCCGAACCAGTGGCGTCAATCGATTGTCGGTGTGCCAGCACGGTGGTTGCCGCCCACGGTAACAACGAAAACCCGATCTCGCAAGGACATCGCGATGTGCAACACGGTTACGTGGGAACACGAAACTGGACAACTCAATTCCGCAACGGTCGGCGAGCTTGTGACACCGCCCCAATTCGGCCGCCGCAACAGACTTCGAGGCCCTGCTAGACTGGAAATTAACGTGCGAAAAGGAATGACAAGCGATTTCGTGGTCGACTGTCGCGTCGGCAACTGTGTCAATGAGATCCGGCGCGCACCACAGTTCCTCATGCTCTGAGGGCCGTTCTCTGTCAAACCACGCCGCATTGAGCGGGTGGTTCGGGTGTCGACCATCACAGTCTTCAAGGAACAAGTGGCCAACGACCGCCCAAGTGGCGGGAAGATCATACTTTTCAAACAGGTCCAACAACTCTAGCCACATCTCTCGGGCGCGCGCGAGTCGTCGCTCTGGTAAGACCGGGAAATCGACAAACCCCCATGCGAGTTCGGCGTCCAGCGAAATGACGACGGTCCCCATCGATTGGGTGTCTTCAGGATCTAGGGTGTTAGTAACGTTCTCCTTAGAGTACTTTTTAGCGCCGTGGACACCCCACATCGCCGTCAGGAATGTTCTGTCCGTAGTGGTTGTTCCCGAAATGAAGGTTTGTTAATGATTCGACATGTGGCTGGATGACTGCTTCGTTACCCCGACCCGCCGATGGCTGCTTTGGGTTGTAAAACCAGTTGTGGTGGATCTCACCACGGTCTTCGGGGACGCCACGGATGCTGACGTGCGTTCCCGGTTCCTCAGGATGTTGACCAACGTGTCGGAGGGGCGTGAAGGTGTTATGATGGATCAGCAGCGTCGTTCCACCCGGCTGATGTGTTCCGACCTGGTAGGATGGTGTTTCGGTGCCGCCAAAGTGATTGTATCGGACCTCGTATCCGGCCTCCCCGGTCCCACTCGCAACAGAATGGCGATTAAAGTTGAATCTGTTGTACTCTATAAGCGTATTGTCCCCGTCTAAACATTGGATACCGTAGCCCAGTCCGCCCATGGGGTTGTCGTGGATATGGCAGTGATGGATATGTGTCGACGTTCGGAGTTTGAGTGCTGCGTGGTTGAAACCCCATAGCTCGGTGTTGTCGATTTCACAGCCTGCTCCCTCAACGGTGACGCCACTGGATACCGGGGTACCGTACTCGCGATATCCGGTTTCGGGTCCACTGATCCGGAGTCCGGTCAATCGGACATCCTCGCTCAGGCCCATGAGGTGTTCATAATCGATGACGCCAGTGGAGATCTGGCCACCCGACGCGCCGTCGATACCACGGTTAGAAGCGAGGGTTACTCCGGTAGGCACAGTTAGCCGGTCACTTCCGGTAACTGGTGAGGCATCAATGGTAGCGTCGCCAGCAACGTAGACAGTATCGCCGCGGCCGGCAGCATCCAGTGCAGTAAGCAACTCGGAGAGTGTCTCGACTACGTAGTTGGCATCTGACTCAGGAACCGTGTTGGCATACCCGCTGCCACCGCCGATCTCTGTAGCCGGATCTGGAGACCGCTCAAACGGCGAGAGGTCGATCTGCTTCCCATCAACGTATACCGCAGCGAACGGCTCAACGGGCCCGAAGTCGACAATCTCGCCGGAAAAGTAGTACTGGTCGCCGTAGCCGTTACCAGTATATCCGTCGATCGTCCAGGTGTCGTCGTCGTTACGGACGATGCTGTCATTGTCGTCAGCGGCGTTTTCCGTATCACCAGTACACGGAATCGGCTCACCTGTCGTCGTCAGTTCGTAATCGAGTTCAGTGGGGTCTTCGGTGGTCTGTATCTCAACGACGTGGTCAGCAGGCGCAACTACCTCCGAGACTGTAACCACCGCTCCGTCCAGCCGGATTTCGTAGTTCCCACTGGCATTGAAATCGGTAACGATACCCTTGATTTCGTAGCCGTCGCCGAATCCATTGCCCGTCCGCCCAATCGCAGTCCACGTCCCGTCGTCGTTTTTCGCCACGCTATCGTTGGCCTCTGCTGCGTTCTCGCCGTCATTTACCGGGACGATCTCGCCTGTTGTAGTGAACTCGTAGCGCACGTCAAGGGAGCCAGTCTCGCTTTGCTGATCCGTTGAAATTATTTCGAGAGTACGAGAAGATGGCATTCCAAGT
This sequence comes from Haloarcula sp. CBA1115, assembly GCF_000827835.1. Classification (NCBI taxonomy): domain Archaea; kingdom Methanobacteriati; phylum Methanobacteriota; class Halobacteria; order Halobacteriales; family Haloarculaceae; genus Haloarcula; species Haloarcula sp. CBA1115. The sequence goes on from NZ_CP010529.1 coordinate 1,952,715, forward strand.
CCATTCGGAATCATCGGTACTGTACTTGCAGCCAGTATGCCTCCCAGTAGCTGCCTTCGTGTCAGTAGTGACCGTCCCTCTTTGGTGGAGTCCGCACTAGAACTGGCCCCATCATAACTGTGGGGTAGTATGTAATCCTTTTCGACCATTCAGGAGTACATTACTAATGATGGAATAAAGCGTAATTACGACTACCGCATCTTTCGAGGCCAAGTAACTACCAGTTACGCTTCAGTTGGCAGGAACAGATTCAGACAGTAAGCCGAACCTTCCGCACGGATGAGTCGATAAGAGACAGCGGCTCGCCGGGAACCTGAATGGTTGAGTCGGTTATTAGGCACTCGTCTGCACTGGTGAACCTAACTCCATCGCGCCCCGCTCCCGACTGCTTGATTACGCAGTCCCGCAGTACTGTTCTGTCTCGATCAGCGATAACAACGGCAGCACCGCCGGCTGCGTCGCCAGTCACACTAACGTTCTGGAGAGTAAGTGGTGCCCCGGTACCGCCACTGTCCCCACTGATGGCCCTGACCGCATTGTACTCGTCTTTGTCGACGTGGATCGTCGTGTTGCGAAGGGTTGCAGAGTCGTGGTCGGGGTGATAGACGATAGCACCGAATCCGGGGCCTGCGTCACTAGTGATAGTGATATCACAGTCGCTGATGAACTGCCCGGACTGGGCACGTAGCCTGATGCCGCGGACGTTTAGCTTCTCCAGTGACGGGTACGGTGGTACCGAATCGACGCGAACCGTGACTCCGTAAGCCGTCGATCCGGTCGATCCCAGCCGAACGTTAGCGATGTTGTTATTTGCGTACAGACCCCCTCTGACGTGTACAACGCCGTCCCGACCCGTATAGTTCCGACTGCTTCGGCCCGGTGCGGAGGCGTAGAGTCCGTTATTGGGGAAGTTAGCGACAGTGCAGTTCTCGAACCGAAGTGTCCCGGCGTGGTTTTTACCGACGAAGACACCAACACCGTTCCCCCCTTGATGTCCACCGTCGGGGGCAGAGACATCTCTCACAACCCCTGTCGAATCCGGGTCGCGCACGTCAAACCGGAACCCGACATGTGGTGTCGTCCGGTCCTGATCCGGCAATTGACCACGGATTCTGAGGTCCTGTGCCAGAAAGTCACCATTAGCAATCACCCTCAGGGTGTTTCCGAATCCCGGCCGTGAAAAGTCAAATGTCAGTCCTTTTAAAAGAAGGTCTTCGATACCCTCGAACGTAATGAGTGAGCGCTGATCGCTGGCTGGTGTCGCGGGCTCAAACAAGACCTGCGCCTCGGGCTTCGCTCGTAGACCCAAGTTACGAACAGGGCCGACGTCGAGGGAGCCAAGACGGTACCTTCCCGCGGGGAACTCGATGAGTGTATCATCATCGATGTACCCCTCGAGGACGTTGTCGATCCGTTCCGACCCATCGGGGTCTGCACCCGCTGCAATGGCGTTGACGACAGTGTCGAATCGCGACTGGGTCGTGACAGTCCCGGGGTAGCTAATACCGACTGTCAAGGCCGTAGCGGCGATCCCCTTAATAAATCTCCGCCGCGTCCGCTGACCTCCATTCATTGCTGCCTGTAGCCGTCTGAGGTATTATATAATACACCCCTTACCATCGATAGGTCGGGTGGCTCTCGCTGCCTTCCCGTGCGGTCTCCGGGTTGTGTGCGCATAACTCCCCTTTACTTATGACCGTAACCGTAGACTTTCGGTGCAAATGATAGCAGGAACAATCACACGAGGCACTCGACCCGTACCGGTGGGTCTGTAACCCCTGAGCCGATGGCACAGCGTCGCTCTCTCCTATTGATTCATCACCGCGATGTTAGGTCACCGTTCAGCGCGACTGTCCCACACTACATCTCGACAAAGCTTGCAGCTACACACACTGTTCATGTCATCTGTAGCGCCGACAAAGACCACGATGCAGGCGGTACTGGTAACACGTCAGTCGTTTACCATCCGATCCGAACCGGCAATACCCGCCTCGTTTCGACGATAGCGTTCTTCATCATCGCCACACTGTACGCGACCGTACTCGGGGCTCGGCATCGGTTCGATGCCACCTATGGCTTCCAGAGAACCCTCGTTCAGGCATGGGTTGGCGCTATTGCTGGTGACTCGCGCTTTGTCGCTGGTCTTCAGGTGGTTCCGGTCCGACAGAAGCGTGACTTTGTCATGTCTAGACAGGCAGATATGTCGCCCGCGGAGCGCCTCTCCGTCATGATCTGGGCAGGGTACGCCGCCGCAGTCAAAGTGGCTTTGCAGCGGTGTGATCAGGTCACCTGTTTGACTGAGGGGATCCGTCAAGTCACCGAACAGGAGTACGGGCTGGACCTCTCGTCGGCGACAGTCATCGGAATGGGCGTTGATACTGAGACGTTCGAGCCCGCTGACGGACGACAGACTGGTGACTCCTTCTCTAGACCACTGACCGTGACATACGTTGGATCGCTCGGCGCAGCCAGGGGGCTCCCACACGTTATTGAAGCGCTCGCAGAGTGTGGCGAGACGTTTGAGTTCCATATCGCGGGTGATGGCCAATCCGGTTACATCGATGCAATGCAGGCAAAGGCTGCGAAGTTGGGAGTGGCTGACCAGATCGTCTGGTACGGACGAGTGCCCCACAGTGACGTCCCAGGGCTGTTGACCCGGACTGACGTGGCCATTTCTCCGCTAGAGGATATCGAGTCGTATCGAATCAGTTACCCGGCGAAACTGCTCGAATACATGGCAGCCGGCGCAGTCGTCATGGCAACAGATATTCCGCCACACCAGCGCCTGATTACGGACGGAGACAATGGGCTCCTGTACGATGGAACAGCAACGGGGCTTTGCTCGGCGATCGAGCAGTGTCTCGATGACCCGGCTCTTGCCGGTCAAATCGAGCGCACGGCCAGAGAAACTGCTGAGGCGCATGACTGGGACACTGTTGTCGACAAACACGCCGTAGCGCTGTTCCCAACTACGCCCAACCAAGCGACCCCATAGCCTGCCGCAACTGGATTCGGATACCGGAGTTAGCCAACAACAGCCCGGCGTAACTCAACACGCCGACTCCGAGGCCAACGCTGAGACGAAGCCAGCCGGGATCGAAGGGACGAATCACCAGCGCAACCGTACCAGCCATCAGTGTCGCCGCGATAGCGCTCCAAACGATTCGTTTACGGGGGAGTGGAATGCGGACGAACTGCCGCACGTAATAGATTGACACCACGGCGGCCGCCGCCGCGCTCAGAGTCGTTGCGACCGCTGCTCCACGGATACCGAAAGACGGAATGAGCGCGAGATTAAGAACAACGTTCGCACTGATAGCGACGACACTGCCCCGGTAGCCCAGTTGCGGCGCATCCATTGCGTACAGTGCCGGACCGATAACAAGCTGTACTGACCGGAGGATCTTCTCTAGCATAAACACAACCAGCACAGGATAGCCCGCGGCAGCCGCGCTTCCGAAGATAGTAGTCAAAAGATCGGGGCCAAGGACGACTGCACCGGCGAACGCTGGAATAGTCGCGTACAGCGACAGCTGAACCCAGGTTCGGAAGGCGTCTTCAATGCGTTCAAACCGGTCCCGGTCGTGCCATCTTGAGATCTGTGGGAACAACGATGTGCGGATAGCGTTGGTCAACAGCAGCGCGACAGCGGCAACCCGCCAGGCGATTTCGTACACACCGACCAGTGATACCGGGACGAACAGACGGAGGATCGCCACGTCGATCCACTCGTAGACGATTCCGCTGACACTCCCGACGAACAGGTACCGCCCGAATCCAACGAGTGCGTGCGCCCGGTCCAGTCGAGGCCAGCCCACTCTGATATCGAGCCGTGCCATGGCTCCGAGCGCGGCCGCGAGGTCGCCCAGCACGAACCCGAGAACGAGGCCACTTGCACCCATTCCATTTACCACGAAAACGGCACCCGTTCCAACCCAGGTCAGCTTCCCGAATACTTTCACCGCTGCGTTACGCTCAACCTGGAATTCCCCCGCGAGCAGGCGCAGCGAAAGCTCTCGGACCTGTCTGATGACGAGGCCGGTGACCAGAATGGGTACAACGCCCGGAATGCCGATATACTGCTCAACATAGGAGGCAAATGCCACTAGACCGGCCAGCCACGGCAGCACCAGCAGTGTCTTGACGACGAGTGCCGTCCCGAGAACCTCGCCCATCGGGGCAGCAGCCGAAAGCTGTTTTTCAACCGCCTTCGAGATGCCCAGATCAGCGGGGATATTGAGCATCCCAATGACTGCCTGAAAAAGAAAGAACGACCCGATAGCCCCAGTGCCCATGGCTCGAGTGAACCCGGCAACCGCTGCAAACTCGATGATCGCGAGTGCGATATTTCCGGAGAATAACTTCAGGACGGCCGTTCTAACTTCCATATAGCAACACCAGTACCTCGTGGACTGCGCTGGTATCCATTTGTTAGCAGGGGATTATCTAGCTATAGCAAGGCGTACCGCGATTGAAACCGATGCATACCGACGGGATAGACGGTGCCTGTATCGGTTCAATCGTTACCACCAGTTCGGATAAGCTCGACCATGTGCTCCGTTACGTCACGCTGCTGTGCCAGGAGCCGCTTACGTTCGCGCTCCCAGCGCTCCGCGTCGTCGTCAGACAGCAGAGAGTCGGCCCGGTCGATGGCCGCTGTCCCATCTGTATACGAGTACAACAGCTCCCGCTCCTCCAGTTCGAGGAAATTGTGCATATCGTTGTCTCCGACGACGGAATTTATTCGGATAGCTGGTGTCCCCAGCAGGGCAGCCTCAGTTGGCATCGTCTGTGAATCACCGATATAGAGGTCGGCAAAGTAGAGGAGGTCATGGACCAGATGCGGCGGGACAGCGAGCTGATGCCGGTCGTACTCTGTCGGCAAGTCCCCCTCACAGGTAATATACACCTCGCCCCGATCACATAGCTGCTCAACGAGCTGTGACCTGGCGTCCGTGTCGAGTCCCTTTTCACCGATATCGTGGTACGCATCCCAGCCCGCCAGTCTGACCACGGTGTAGGTCGCATCTGGGTTGACACCGTGGGCTCGTAGACGCTCTGGGTCCGGCTTGAACCGGTCGGGGTGGAGGTACGCTAGCTCCTGGAACCCGACCGTGTGTGACTGTCCAAAGGGAACGTGAAAGTCCATCCCCGGTGGCGAACAGATATCGTCGACGAATGGGAGCGTGAGTCCGTGATACAGCAGCCGAACCGTCCGCGGGCGAAGGACTGTGTCCATGTACACAAGGTTCCGACAGCCAAGCGCAGTGGCGACGTGGACCGCTGGCGGGGCCAACCGCGCGACGATTACGGAGGGATCAAACTCACGGGCCAAGTTGTAGAGCCGCCGCTCTCGCTTCGCAAGCTCGGCTGTCAGCTCCACTAGCCCGTCGCTTTCGGTGGTAAGTGTGACGTAGTCCAGTCCCTCGGCCGAGAGCAGGTCAACCGTCATCTCCTTCTCGCGAGCAGCCACGAGCGTCTCGAAGCCCTCTGCTTCGAGCTCCCGGGCGGCATATTTGAAAAGATGGACCTGTGCGGGATGATTGACGCTGAACAGGACTCGTTCACTCATCGGCTGTCTCTCGTCGACGTTGCAGTTTCAGAACTGGGTCCCTCGTGGGCCAGTATCCATCGGTGCATAAGATCTAGTATTCCTGCAAGCGATGGCCAGTAATTTATACTCGAATTAGCTGTCGAGAGTCCGAGGCTATACGCGGATGGGGTCATGGTAATCGTACCTCGACAGGGACAGACACCACTCTGAGTGCATTGTCCCGCGTGGGTGTTTCCGGGGCTTGTCCCTCATACAGGAGCACGACGACGGTGCCGTTGCCCGACGGTCCATCGAGTTGCACGCTCACGTCGTCCGTTACCGGGATCGACGGTCGAGCGGTAACAGACGTCCGCTGCCTGACTGACCAGGAACCGGAGCCGTTCCCCGACTGGCGCTCAAATCCGACAACGTACGTGTACTCTTGGGACGTATCGCCGTGGTGTTCGATTTGGACTGTGTAGTTACCCGTATCACCCGGGAAATAGACGCCCTGGTAGCCTTCGATGGTCACATTTCCTGCAGCGTTCTCAGTTCCGATTGCGAGTTCGGCGTTCGCCGTTGCTCCGTTTCCATCGAGAACCACTACGCCAGCGACGGTGACCAGTACCACTGCAACGACGGCGGCCAAAACCGGTAACACGTCGATACGTGACTCGATGCCGAGCACTTCGCGTCCAATCCCGCCGTCCACCGGCGGCTCCCAGCCTGTAACAGTCCGCCGGCCCACAGCGACGGCACAGCACCCAACTGTCACGGTAGCGGCGACAGCACAGATCAGTGAGAGGCGAATCCGAGTCACCATCGAGAGGCCGTACAACACCATCGGGAGTCCCGATGCGCTTGCGACAACTGCGAGTGTCACACGTTCGACCGGGACAAGCCCGTTTAGTCGGTTACGAGGTCGCGTAGGCGGGGCTCGGCTATCGCTTGTGACTGATTCGACAGTCAAGCTCGGGAAGATCGCAGTGACCAGAGCATATCCCGGCGCGAACAGCAACACTGGCAGGGCAACGGGGATCCGTGCCGTCGGTCCCAGCCATCCCGGAGACTGCAACACCGAAGCCACCACGGTCGTATAGCTGGCGACGAGTAGCAAATCGGCGTACGGCCCCGTCCGGTGTAGCAGCCGGTTACACAGTGAGTGAATCATCGGTAGCTACCCTGACACCTCGAAAGTACGGCAGTACTGGACCGCCCCATTGTTATAAACTACGGCCGAATCGGACGGACAGACGAGTTCCCTGTCAAGCTGTACTTTTTTGAACCGACCGTTAGCAGTGATGATTGGCGACCCAGTGGACTGATAGCGCCGGTACACCCGGTCTCTGCTCTCAAAGCCACCGCTATCGGTGTCGTACTCTAACGGCCGCGACGACTGGTTTTGCCAGAGTGGAAACACCATCCGGTAAGGGTGATCGGTCACGACTGTACTCCGATCCTGTGGCCGGAGCGCTGAGATCGATTCCACCGCGGCCAGCTCAGATTCCGTGTGTGAGTACCGCGGGTATGCTTCCTCAAAGGCAGGGTTCTCGAGCGTCGCCTTACGTGAGACGAAGACTGACCCGGGGAACACAAGCGCGAGAATCAGCATACAGGCGACGACAGTACGGGTCCCAAACTGTTGTGTGACGTATCGCAGGCCAAATACGCCAACGATTGCCATCAGGACATAGAGGAACGCGAACCATCGATCCGGAATGAAGACGTTGATGCCAAACAATGGGAGCCCCAGTGTGAATACAAGCATAATCCCCGCGCCGACAACAAATATCGCGGAGAGTTGGGTGAGGCGGTGTCGCTGAAGCAACACCAGTAGTCCCAGCACTAGCAGACACAGCAGGATCGAGAACCCCATTGCGTCAACGAGAGTCACTGCAGTGGGGACATCTTGCACGATTGAGGCGGGCAGTTTTTCACTGGCGGCGTTACTGCTGCGCAGGTTGAGGAAGCCGGCACCTGAGAGGTCGCTGCTGAGCAGTACAATCATCCGGCCGATGAATGACTGGTCTCCATAGGGCGTAACCGACCAGAACCCCATTGCCAGTACCGTCGTCGTACCGAACAGTCCAATCGTGTTTACCGTTGGAATCTCCGAGGGGACGCGGTCCGCGACGCCACTGAGATAGTCCGTATGGTCTGTGACGAACTTGGCGACGACACCGGCACCAAGCAGTGTAAGCACGATGAACGTCGACACCTGATGGACCAGCACGACCGACAGACAGCAGTACAGCGTAAGCGCATACAGTGGGCGTCGGGTGTCGGTGTAGAACAGCTTCGTTAGTCCGAACAGGACGGCGGCGAAATAAACGAGCCCAAGACTGTTCGGGATAACGTCGATACTCCAGCGCAACATATAATCGCTCATCGTGAACAACGCTGCAGCGAGAAGCGAGCCCCGTACTGCCAGCATATACCGGGCTGTACTGTATACTAGTAGTGGCGTCATCGGAATGACGAGTGCGACGCTCGCAAACATGGCTGTCCGGAGACTGGATCCGAACAGCGCCGCACCGCTGACGACGAGTATGTGATACACCGGCGCCACCGAGTACTTCGACTCGGAGATAGCAGCGGTTGTTCCGGCGGACTGTATGTCCGCGATGAACTGGGTTACGTGAACCCATGTGTCGACGCCAATGAATCCTGGAGTGGTCAGCAGGGCAGTGTACTGGATCACGAGCAGGAGCCCGAGCAGTTCTGCGAGCACGACCCGGGGGCGCAATGCCGATGTCTCAGCGAAAACGATCTGCGCAATGATTGCCGTGCCAATGACGCCGCTCACGAGATGGAACTGAATCGTCCGGCCGTTCTGGAGAGCCCCAAGCAACGCCAGGGATCCAATTCCAACGATGACAGCCGTCTCTACGACCCGTACCGCGTTCTTTCCCACGAACGCTGTCGTGTGCGTGCGTGCTTCGTCGGTTCGTAGCCACCCCGCCAGATATGTCAGGCCAGCAACCCCACCACATAACGGGACTATGAGAACAAATATCTCTGTTGTGAACAGCACCAGTGGCGCGAGCAGTACTGTGGCAACTATTCCGACACAGGCGATAACAACGTCTCTCGGAACGGACTTGCGACTGATTTTCGGGACCGACGGCAGATTCATGTTTGGCCGTCAGCTGTCCTCCACCAGATCATGGTCCCCCCTTGCGTGATACGATACTTTGTTAACCAGATCTTTCGGCGTAACCAGCCTGAAAACGGCTACTTTCCGCGAATGAATGTGTAATAATACCACGGCACACAGGCGTGGTGAGCAAAGTCCGCAATCTCTCGCTAGTCAGACATTTCGGGATATGTTGTGTACCGCCTAAGAGGTGCTCTACTCTCTAAAAAACCGGTAATGAGGCGTTATTAGACTGATGAGGCTTCTTTCGGGGCACCCTGTACACTGGCTGTCGTCCGCTATCGATAGCGGGAACATATGGACCTACTCGGAGTCAGACTCAGCAGCCATCATGTGCTGTTCCCGGTAGGTATCAAGCAGGTAGTTGTCCCAGACGAGGTCTCCGAGGACGTGGGCGTACAGGACGAGGGCGGTAAACAGCGATAGCGGCTCGGAGACGAGCCAGAGGCCGACCACGACCACGCCGCCGATGAGGTGATGGCTGAGGAGCCGCTGGAGCGGCCAGAGGTCCTGCGGGCCGAATATTACGTCCTGGTCGAACACCACTATCTCGGGGTTCCGGAGACAACGGCGGAGGGCGGCCCAGTCGCCGGTCTCCAGTCTGGCCACGGCGAAGTGGTCAAAGTCGATGGCGACGCCGACGACGACCGCGTAGCCGACGGCGGCCCACCACGGAAGGGGGACCGGCAGGACGGCAACGCCGACGGCCCCGACGGCCGCGGAGACGATGGCGTGATCTCGGGAATACATACGTGTCCCTCTCGATGGGCGTTCGCAAAGACTGTCGGGGTCGGGCTTGCGGTAGCGACCGCAGTTACATCCAGAGCAGTTGTGCGTGGCGCGTCTCGCCCAGATCGAGGACGTTCTCCTCGTCGACGAAGCCGTGTTCGACAGCAACATTGACGGCGTCGTCGCCGACGATGTTGGCGACCGAACAGCGTGCGAGACTGTCGACGATTTCGTCTTCGGTAGCCGTTTCGCCGCCGTAGAACTCCTCGTTGACCGTGAGCGATACGGGGCCGTTCTCGAACGTTTCGCCCATGATGTCAGGGTCACAGACGGAGACGAGCAACCCCTCGTCGGTGTCGCGTTCGTTGAGTATCATTCAAGCAGTTGCTGTTCGGCCTCCTCGCGCATCTCGTCGACTTCCTCGGCCAGCTCCTCGGCGCGGTCGAACTCGCCGACCTCTTCGAGGGCGCGGGCCTTCTCTTCGAGCACGTCGGCGTTGCGGAAGCCGAGGCGGACTGCGTTGTCGAACGCGTCGATGGCCTCGTCGGCCAGGCCGCGTTCCAGCAGGAAGAAGCCGCGGTTGTACCAGCCCTCGCCGAAGCGCGGGTCGATTTCGACGGCGCGCTCGGCGTGTTCGAGTGCCTGCTCGGAGCGGCCGGACTTCCAGAGCGCGTACGCGAGGTTCGTCTCCGCTGTGGCGGCGTGGTCGGACTCCTCGTCGAAGTTGAGCGCTTCCTTGTACGCGCCGATGGCGGCGTCCCACTCTTCGAGTTCCGCGTGGGCCGCGCCCTTGTTCGTCCAGGCCTCCTGTTTGAGCCGGTCGTCGTCCGTGTACTGGGCGACGCGCTCGAACGTCTCGGCGGCCTGTTCGTGGCGGTTGATGTGCATGTACTCCAGGCCGACATCGAGCAGTTGCTCTGGGTCGACGGCGTCAGAGGAGACGTTCCGCTGGTCCAGCAGGTCGGTGACGACACGCGAGTCGACGGGGTCGACCTTGTCCGGGTCCACCTCAAACTCCGGCGGTTCGAGATCGAACCCTTCGTAGGGGTCGTCGAACCCCTGGCCCTCGGAGAAGGCGTGGTCGTCGTCGTGGTCTGTCATGCCTCCTGATTGACGGCCAATCCGGTTAAGGGCTACGTCCACGGCTCGTGAAGATTTAGGTGTCCTGCGGTCGGATTCCCGGATATGCGGGACCCACTGGCAGTAGACGCGTTGCTCGTCTTCTTCGGGGGTGTGTTCGCAGTCGTTAGCTGGGCTGCTCTCACCTCAAACCAGACCTCGCTGTCGCTGTCCGCCGCTGGAGCGGGCGTTGCAGGAACGGTCGTTCTGGCGGTTCTCGTCGGACGCTACTACGCGCAGCTACCGGCGTTCGGGCGCTGGGTATCCAGTCCGGCAGAGACGCCCCGGGCACGAGCGCGTGTAGCCCTCCTGATTGTGGCGGCCATTCTCGTCCGGCTATCTCTCGGTCTCCTTCCCGACACCGCCATCCCCGCTCTCTTCGGCGTCGCGGTCGCAATGGTCGCTCTGGGACTCGGACATAGTCTCTGGCGGTGGCATACAGCCCCAGATCACAGCAGTCACTGACCCCGTCGTAGCTTTCTTGCGGACACGACCGGAACCGCTAGCTATGGCCAACCGCCTGTTCGTCAGCGTCGATCTGGACGGGCTCGAAGACGCTATCGAGAGCGTACAGGAACGCTTCGACGGCGTCTCTGGGCTTCGGCTGACCGACCCCGCACAGGCCCACATCACGCTGAAGTTCCTCGGCGACACCGACCCGGACCGCGTTGACGACATCGTCACTGCTCTCGAAGGGGCGGTCGAAGACAGCGGCGTCGAGCCGTTCGAAGCCGAGTTCGGCGGTCTCGGCGTGTTCCCGGCGCTGTCCTACATCAGTGTCGTCTGGGTCGGTGTCCGCGACGGACAGGGTGGCGCGGAACTGACCGCGTTGCACGAAGCCGTCGAGGCCCGGACCGTCGCGATGGGGTTCGACCCGGAGGACCACGAGTTCACGCCGCACGCAACCATCGCCAGGATGGACCACGCCGGCGGCAAAGAGACGGTACAGGACACCGTCAAGAACGAGGACCCGGATGTCGGTCGCCTGCGTGTCGAGGAAATCCGGCTGAAAGAGAGTGAGCTGGGACCTGACGGCCCGACGTACCGGACCGTCGAGTCAGTGTCATTATGAGTGTGTGCCGTCTCGGCCAGCGGGGTTGCTGTCGGTGCGTGTTCTACACGGACACTGTTGGCGTGCATTTGTTGTCATATATCTGTTAGAATGCGTGTTGTGGCGTCGGGACTATCGTAGCACTGGCCTATAACCGAGTGAGGGGCGTCAATTAGCCGCTTGAGAACCTATTTACAGCGTGCCAGCAGACTGTTTAGGCCGACCAAAACAAATCAGGTTAGTGACAATTTTTATCGGTCCGAGCGGCGTAGGACCGATATGGTCGCCGTTGAGAACGTTGCTTTCGTGTTCGTTGCGGGGTTGCTTACGGCGCTTGCCACCGGCCTCGGTGCGATCCCGTTCTTTCTCGTTGATGAGTTCTCCGACAGATGGAACGTCCTGCTGTGGGGGCTGGCCTCGGGAATCATGGTCGCCGCATCGCTCTTCGGACTCGTCCGGGAGGGGCTGGCATACGGGTCGCCGCTGCTGATGATTCCCGGCATTCTCGCTGGCGTCCTGCTCGTCGTCGTTGCCCACGAACTTCTGGATGACTTCGACCAGTCACCCGAGCAGTTCGAGCGGGCCGACTTCAAGAAGCTTCTGCTGATTCTGGGCATTCTGACTGTCCATAGCTTCCCAGAGGGCGTCGCCGTCGGCGTCTCCTTCGCGGAACTCGGGCTGGAGTCGGCCACGCCCGAATCCGCTGTGGGTATCCTCGGCGTCTCTGTCCCGCTGCTGGCTGTGTTCATGACTGTCGCCATCTCCATCCACAACGTCCCTGAGGGGACTGCTATCGCCATCCCGCTCCGTTCGCTGGGTGTCAGCGAGTGGAAGATGGTCTGGTGGGCGGTGTTCTCCTCGCTGCCACAGCCGGTCGGGGCCGTTATCGCGTACTACTTCGTCACGCTGGCGAAGGCATTTCTCCCGTTCGGCTTCGGCTTCGCCGCTGGGGCGATGGTGTATCTCGTGCTCACGGAGTTCGTCCCCGAAGCGCTGGAGTACGGCGACGGCTTGCCGGGTGGCGGTAAACGCGAACTAACTGCCGGCGTCGCCGTCGGGGTGCTGGCGATGGTACCGCTGGCGTTCGTTTAGAAGGGCAGTTTGCTTCGGATGACGGTGAGGTCGACGAAGGCCTTCAACGGATCGTCGTAGTCATCGACGCGTGTTTCCATCCGGTAGTTCGAGTGGTCGACGGCGAAGAAGTACGGCCCGGGTTCGTCCAGTGACTCCCGTGCGCCGCCGTCGTCCGTGGACGCCCGGTAAATATCCGACCCCTCCGGCTGGACCGCTGTCTGGCTGAACTCGGGGTTCCCCGGCGGTGTCTCGTCGGGCTCCCGACCCTTGATGAACGTGTCGTACTGCTCGAACTGCTCGCGGTCAGTAAAAAAGTACACGTTGAACGGGATGTCCGCTTTGACGATATACCGTAGCTCACCGCCGGGGTCGGATACGTCCGGAATTTCCTCCTTGATCCACGCTTCGTGCGGGTCAACTCTGACGTCCTGTTGCACGCTGACGACGACCTCACCGCCCCCACCCATGCAACCAGAGCTGACGGCTGTCGCACTGACACCCATTGTCTGGAGGAATCTCCGGCGCTTCATCCATTGATAATCAGGGTCACGGACTACTTAGTTCTACGTCCGCAGTTATAGCCGCTGATAACGGGCCGCGACCGGCTCGAAAAGGAAGGAATTTAAACCACGGCGCGGAACAAGCACCATACCATGGGTAAGAAATCGAAGGCTACGAAGAAGCGACTGGCCAAACTCGACAACCAGAACAGTCGAGTCCCGGCCTGGGTCATGCTCAAGACGGACCGCGAGGTCCAGCGCAACCACAAACGACGCCACTGGCGGCGCAACGACACTGACGAATAATGAGCGCCAGTGACTTCGAGGAGCGTGTCGTCACCGTCCCGCTCCGAGACGCGCGAGCCGAACCGAACCACAAGCGCGCAGACAAGGCGATGATCCTCATCCGCGAGCACCTCGCCAAGCACTTCTCTGTCGACGAGGACGCCGTCCGCCTCGACCCCTCGATCAACGAGGCGGCCTGGGCCCGCGGTCGCGCCAACACGCCGAGCAAGATCCGTGTTCGCGCCGCCCGCTTCGAGGAAGAGGGCGAAGCCATCGTCGAAGCAGAGACCGCAGAGTAACGTTGCTCCGCGCGGCTTTCTCCGGGTCGTCGTACGTGGGTGTGTTCGCCCGTGCGACCGACGACTGCGTGCTGGTTCGCCCAGACTTAGACGAATCGCTGCTTGAGGACCTGAGCGACGAACTCGGCGTTCCGGCCGTGCCGACCACCGTCGGCCGCTCCGGGACCGTCGGTGCGCTCGCGACCGGCAACGAGAACGGGCTGGTCGTCTCCGAACGCGTCCGCGAGACCGAAATCGAACGGATTCAGGATGTCGTCGACGTGCCCATCACCAGAATGCCCGGCCGGATCAACGCCGCCGGAAACGTCGTCTGCTGTAACGACTACGGCGCGTACGTCCACCCCGACCTCTCTCGGGATGCCGTGCAAGCGGTCAAGGATGGGCTGGACGTGCCCGTCGAACGCGGCGTCATCGCCGGTGTCACCACCGTCGGGACCGCCGCCGTCGCCACCAACAAGGGCGTGCTCTGTCATCCGAAGGCCACGGACGGCGAACTCGACGCCCTCGAGGACATCCTCGACGTGCCGGCCGACATCGGGACCATCAACTACGGCGGTCCGCTCGTCGGCTCCGGGCTGCTCGCCAACGACCACGGCTACGTCTGTGGCTCGGACACCTCCGGGCCGGAACTGGGCCGTATCGACGCGGCGCTCGGCTACATCGACTGACGCGGTTTTCATTCTGCCGCCCGCTCAGGACGGATGCTGGTGGCTGAGTTTCTCCGCCACCACGCTCGGAACGGGCAGTCCGCAGTCCCCACACGCCCAGGCCCGACTGGTCCCGCCGCGCTCCAGCGTCAGGTCCTGCCTGAATCGCAGGGCCGCACCGCACTCGCACTGGTAAGTCGTCTCGCTCATAGCTGGCTGTACGTATTGCCCCGGGAAATCCATCGGGGCCGGCAACCATGACAGCTCGTGTCAAAGAATAATATAGTGCGTCCCCAAACGTCACGTATGGTCCAGCGAACACCGCCCGCGGAAGACCAGAACCGCCTCGTCTGCCGGAAGTGTGACTACTCGACAGGTGTACTCCGCCCGTCCTGTCCCGAGTGTGGCGGCGATATGGTGTACGCCCCGGCGTCCGAGGAGTAGGCCCGTCGCTCGTTTTCCAGCCGTGTGGCCGTCGCAGTCGCTGGGTAGCGGCGGCTACTCTTGTGGATGGTGGGACGGACGGAAGGGGAAGATACTTCCCTGCCCTGCCCGCACCTGCGTGTATGAGCACGTACACTGTTCGCGGTAGTTTCCCGGCCCGAGACGGCCCACAGCAGTTCGAGAAGGAGGTCGACGCGCCAAACGAGAACGTCGCTGAGGAGCGCGTTTACAGCGACTTCGGCTCCCAGCACAACCTCAAGCGCACGCAGATCACAATCGAGGAGGTGGCAGCATGATGGGCGGTGGCGGCGGTGGCGGCGGCGGTCAGATGCAGCAGGTCGCACAGGAGATCGAGCAGATGGAGCAGGAAGTCGACGCTATCGACGAGGAAATCGAGCGCCTCCGCGACAAGCAGACTGACATCGACGAGGCAATCGAGGCCATCGAGACGCTTGACTCCGGCTCCACGGTGCAGGTCCCGCTCGGCGGCGACGCCTACATCCGCGCGACTATCGAGGACATCGACGAGGTCGTCGTCTCCCTCGGTGGCGGCTACTCCGCGGAGCGCGAGCAGGACGGCGCTGTCAGCACGCTGGAAACGAAGAAGGAAACGCTGGACGACCACATCAGCGACCTGCAGGAAGAGAAGGCCGAAGTCGAGACCGAGATGGAAGAGCTCGAACAGCAGGCCCAGCAGATGCAACAGCAGCAGATGCAGCAGATGATGCAACAGCAAGAGCAGGAAGACGAGTAAGGCCGCCATGTTCGACGGACTGAAGGACAAACTCAGCGGGTTCACGAGTGACGTCGAGGAGGACGTCGACGACGACGCACTCGAAGCGGAGGACGAACCGGACGCCGACGGGGCTGACGGGGAAGCAACTGCCGACCAGGCGGCCGACGCTGAGCCCGCAACGGACTCGCAGCCGTCCGAAGACGACACGCAGGCGGCTGCGGTCGAGAGCGACCAGCCACAGACTGGTTCTGAACCGCCGGCCGCTGACTCCGACGCGATAGACGAGCCAGCCACAGCGTCGTCTACGGCAGTCGAAGACACAGACGCGATCCAGGATGAAGTTTCCCAGTCTGACGACGCCACAGAGGTAGAGGACGACTCGGCATCCGACACCGATTCGGAGTCCGAAGAAGACGACGACGGCGGCCGCGGTCTCGCCGCGAAGGCGAAGCTCATGGCGACCGGGAAGACGGTTATCGAGGAGGAGGACTTACAGAGCCACCTCGACGACCTCGAACTGGCGCTGCTGTCGAGCGACGTGGAGATGAGCGTCGCCAACGAGATTCTCGACGGCGTCAAGGAGAACCTCACGGGCCAGACCCGCCGACGGCTCTCCAGCACCGGGAACCTCGTTCGAGACGCGCTCCGGGAGTCGCTGTACGATGTCATCAACGTCGGCCAGTTCGACTTCGACGAGCGCGTCCAGCAGGCAGACAAGCCGGTAACCATCGTGTTCACCGGGGTCAACGGCGTCGGCAAGACGACCTCGATAGCGAAACTCGCCCAGTACTTCGAGGAGCGCGGACTCTCGACGGTGCTCGCCAACGGCGACACCTACCGCGCCGGAGCGAACGAGCAACTGGAGAAACACGCCGAGAACCTCGACAAGAAGATCATCACCCACGAACAGGGGTCGGACCCGACGGCGGTCGTCTACGACGCCGTCGAGTACGCCAAGGCCAACGACATCGACGTGGTGCTGGGCGATACGGCCGGCCGACTCCACACCTCGGACGACCTGATGGCCCAGTTGGAGAAGATCGACCGCAACATCGACCCGGACATGACGCTGTTCGTGGACGAGGCGGTCGCGGGTCAGGACGCCGTCAACCGGGCGCGCGAGTTCAACGATGCGGCCGAGATCGACGGGGCGATTCTGACGAAAGCCGACGCCGACCCGCAGGGCGGCGCGGCCATCTCCGTCGCGCACGTCACCGGCAAGCCGATCCTCTTCCTGGGGACCGGCCAGGACTACGGCGACCTCGAACCGTTCGACCCCGAGGAAATCGTCGACAGCCTCATCGGCGAGTAGGCCTCGGACTTCGCGGTTACTTTTGCTGCTACCTGCGGCACATGAGCGGCCATTGTCGACCCTGTTTGTGTAGAACCCGGCGAGTTCGCGCTCTTCCGACGGGAACGCACCGCGTGCGATGCGGCAAATACTGCCACTCCATCGCAGGTGTGGTCGTTTTCGCCGACAGGGGCGCGTTGAAGTCGTTTGCTGTTCATGACTGGTCCACACAGTATCGTAGCGTGATACCAATGCAGACGATCGAACGACGCGACGTTTCCGGCGATGTGAGGAATAGGGCTGACAGTGGTCCCGCGGAGGGGACCACCGATGTCTGATGGACGCTACTGCCGGCAGGTCGCGCCGGCTGATGTCGCACCCGAACTCATCGTGCTGTCGTCGGGTGACCGTGGTCTCCCTGTTGACGAGACACGGCTCGTAACTGACGGAGGCGGACCGATACCCGGTGTTCCAGACGACGGCGGCGACAATTACGGCTACGGGAGTTCCCGCGGGCATGGGGATGCTGCCCACTGCGTCCAGGTTATGACGTTGCTAAACGGCGACTGAGCGATTTTGACAGCTAAAACGGCTGTCTGACTCACAACGCAGGGCCTGATATCGTGACCCGGGGACGAAGATACCTATGCGCTCGATAACCGCTCGGGAACAGTACGGATAGTTGTAACTCGGGTCTCGAACCACACCGCAACAGGCCGATGTTCGGCTATCGAGGTGTAGAACCACCCGTGAACTGGCCGAAATACCGGACTCGAACCATTCATGATCTGAAACAGATCGTTTATGTTTGCTTTGCGAACCGGCCCACCTTCGGGTGTTGCTAAGCCGTTCTGTCGGCTCTCCGTCAGACGCTTAGCAGGTCATTCATAAACTGTCCGGCTTCTCTTCGGGCAAACGCTATGGGACGACCCACATCTCGACGGAACGTTATCAAAATCGCAGGCGGCGCACTCGTGGCGCTGGCTGGCTGTAGTGACACTGGCGGCAGCGGTACGGAGACTGGCGGTGGCGGCGGTGCCGAAGCTCCGGGCACATCTACGGCAGCAGAGACTGACGCGATGACGGAAGCCGGTACGGAATCGCAGACGGAAACTGAAGCCCAGACCGAAGAAGGAACCGGGATGGATACCGAGACGGAACTGGGCGAGAACGAAACCGATGCTCTCGGAAACGAGACGGAGATGTCGGATACTGAAACAGATCTGCCCGGCAATGAGACCGGAGTACCGGGGAACGAAACTGAAATGCCTGGCAACGGGACCGAGGCTCCAGGCAACCAAACAGGCGTGCCCGGTAACGAAACGGAAAGACCAGAGAACGAAACTGGGACGGCCGGAAACGAGACTGCGGTTCCGGGCAACGAAACTGACCTGCCCGGTAATGAGACTGGAACGGCTGGGAACGAGACAGGCAACGAGACGACCGAGAACGACACCGGAACGTAAGCCGCTGCCGCCGTGCCGGGCCTCGTTCTGCTCGGCCGGGTGAGATTGTTGCTACTCTCGGGCGGCCTCGACGGCGTCGACGAACGCCGCGGCCTGTTCGCGGACGCCGTCCATGTCGTCATTCTCGATTGCCTCGTAGTTGACCAGCGCCGAGCCCGCGCCGACAGCGACCGCGCCGGCATCAAAGAACTCGTCGACGTTGTCGGTCGAGACGCCGCCGGTCGGCATAATCGGGACGTCGCCGAGCGGACCCTGCAGCGCGCCGATGTGTGCCGGGCCGACCGTTTTCGCCGGGAACATCTTCAGGATGTCCGCACCCGCCTCCATCGCGTCGGCGGCCTCCGTCGGCGTCATGACGCCGGGGATGGCGAGGACGCCCTCACGATTGCACACGTCGATGACGTCCTCGTTGAGGTTCGGTGCGAGGACGAACTCCGCGCCGGCCTCGATGACGTTGCGGGCGGCGGCGGCGTCCATGACTGTGCCGGCCCCGATGATGGCGTCGGTGTCGTCCAGAGCCTTGTCGACCGCGGCAATCATGTCCGAGCAGCGCTTCGCGTCGGCCGTCAGTTCCAGCGCCGTGACGCCGCCTTCGTGGACGGCTGTCGCCACGTCGACCATCTTTTCCTCGGGAATCCCGCGCAGGACTGCCGTGACGCCGCTGTCGACCAGTTCCTGTTGTACCGCCTGTTTGCTCGTCATGGGCGCAACTGTGATGGGGGGGCTGAAAAGCGTGTCTGAACCGCCGAGCCCGCTCGCTACGCGTCGGGGTCGTACGGGCGCGCGATGTCGGTCGGCGGTGCGCCGACGCCGAGGACCGTGACTGGCTTGTCGGCGTCGGCGGGGTTGTGCGCGCGGTGTGGGCTCTCCGGCTCGGCGACGAACACCTCGTCGGCGGCGACCACGAACTCCCCGTCGGGCGTTTCGACGTGAAGCGTGCCCTTGAGCACGTAGAATAGTTCCTCGCGCGTCTCGTGGTAGTGGTAGGCCCGCGAGAGGTCTTCGCCGGGTGCCATCTCGTAGGTGGCCGCGTGGAGCGCGTGGAGTTCGGCGGCGTCGGAGACGCCGCGCCGGTCACAGGGGTAGTCCGCAGTTTCCGACAGGTCCTCGGGGTTGATCTGGTGATAGCCCATATCGTCGGTGGGGGCGTCGGCGGGCAAAAGCGTGACCACGGCAGGGCGTCAGGCGAACAGCCAGATCAGCACGGAGAGCGTTCCGATTGAGACCACTGTCGAGGTGAAGACGTTCAGCGAGGCGAACGCGGCGTCGCCGCCGAGTTCCGTCGTGTAGACGTACGTCGACACCGCTGTCGGGGTGCCGAGCATCACGACCGCTGCGCCCAGCGCCGTCGCGTCCATCGCTAGCGAGGAGTACACCAGCCACGCCAGCGCCGGCATCCACAGCACCTTCAGCCCGACGACGCTGACGGTCTTCTGCAGGTCCGCCACCGGGAGGTCCGTGTCGAGCGTCGCACCGATACACAGCAGGGCGACCGGGAGCGCCAGTTTGGCCGGCGGACCGAGCGCACCGACGAGTGGCTCCGGAACGGACAGCGACAGGACCGAGGCCGTGATGCCGGCCGCCAGCGCGATGAGCACCGGGTTCGTCACGAGTTTCCTGCACTCGCCCAGCAGCGAGGCGTCGCTGCCGTTGATGCGGACCAGCAGGAACACCGTCACCGGGACGTGGGTCACCGCGCCGATACCGAGGATGACGCTGGCGACGGCCGTCGCTTCGCTGCCCATCGTCGCTGCCACGAGCGGCAGCCCGAGAAACCCCATGTTGCTGTGATACGACTGGACGACGGAGACGCTGCGGCGGTCGGGGGATTCCAGCCGCCGGTGGACGAGCCAGCCCAGCGTTATCGTCAGCGCGATGACGGCCCAGAAGCCCCCGAGTAACGCCGGCGAGATAATCTCCCGCAGCGGGCGGTTGTACGTGGACCGGAATATGAGCGCCGGCAGGGCGACAGTAAAGACGAGTGTGGTGAGGATATCCGTCCGCCGGTCGGTCAACAGCCCGAAGTGGCCGGCGGCGACGCCGGCCGAAAGAAAGGCGACCATGAATCCGAGCTGCCCGAGAACGCCCATATTGTCGACCAGTCGGTTCGACCTCTTCACCCTTTCGCCACCGGTAGACGTGGAATTAATCATGCAGATGCTGTCGCACACAGATAACACGTCTCGCCCGAAGATGGCCGGAAACGTGAGATGGACCTGCCGGTCGGCCCCGCTCCGATAGCAATGAGCGAATCAGCCTCAGCCGAACGGATACGGCAGTCATCCCAGCGGTTAGCGGGCGACAGCATGACAACAAGCCTTTACCCGCGCCGTCGCGTATCTCGCGCTAACAATGGTACTCGACGATCTTGGGAGTTCGCTCCGGGGGACACTTGATGACCTCCGGGGGAAGTCCCGGCTCTCCGAGGAGGACATCGAGGACATCGTCAAGGAGATTCAGCGGTCGCTGTTGCAGGCCGACGTGGACGTCGGGCTCGTACAGGACCTCTCTGACAGCATCGAGACGCGCGCGCTGGAGGAGGAACCGCCGGCGGGGACGACCCCACGCGATTGGGTCCTTCGGATCGTCTACGAGGAACTGGTCGACCTCGTTGGCGAGTCGACCGAACTACCGCTAGAAGAGCAGACCATCATGCTCGCCGGCCTGTACGGGTCGGGGAAGACGACCACGGCCGCGAAGATGGCGTGGTGGTTCTCGACGAAAGGGCTCCGGCCGGCTATCATCCAGACCGACACGGACCGGCCCGGCGCGTACGACCAGTCCAAGGAGATGGCCGAGCGCGCCGAGGTCGACTTCTACGGCGACCCCGACGAGGACGACCCCGTGAAGATCGCCCGGGACGGGCTGGAAGCGACGGCGAACGCGGACGTTCGCATCGTGGACACGGCGGGCCGTGACGGCCTGAACGAGGAACTCATCGAACAGATCGAACGCATCGAACAGGAGGTCCAGCCCGACCGGGACCTGCTCGTGCTGGACGCGGCGATGGGCCAGAGCGCCAAGAGCCAGGCCGCCGACTTCGAGGCGGCGATTGGCATCGACGGCGTCGTCATAACGAAACTCGACGGGACGGCGAAAGGTGGCGGCGCGCTCGCCGCCGTCAACGAGACTGACTCCACCATCGCCTTCCTCGGCTCTGGGGAGACGGTCAAGGACATCGAGCGGTTCGAGCCCTCCGGGTTCATCTCGCGCCTGCTCGGGATGGGCGACCTCAAACAGCTCACCGAGCGCGTCGAGCGCGCGATGGAGGAAACCCAGGAAGGCGACGAGGAGGACTGGGACCCCGAGGACATGCTGGAGGGGCAGTTCACCCTCAAGGACATGCGCAAGCAGATGCAGACGATGAACAACATGGGGCCGCTGGACCAGGTGATGGACATGATTCCCGGGCTGGGCGGCGGGCTGATGGACCAGCTCCCCGACGACGCGATGGACGTGACCCAGGAGCGGATGCGGGACTTCGACGTCATCATGGACTCGATGACCGAGGAGGAACTGGAGAACCCCCGCGTCGTCGGCCAGTCCCGGACCAGGCGCATCTGTCGGGGCTCGGGCAAGCCCGAGGAGCGGGTGCGTGAACTCCTCCAGCAGCACAAGCAGATGGAGCAGATGCTCAAGCAGTTCCAGGGCATGGGCGACGGCGACATGGAGCGGATGATGAAACAGATGCAACAGGGCGGCGGAGGCGGCGGTGGCGGCATGGGTGGCGGCGGTATGGGGCCGTTCGGCGACTGACGCCACTTTCTCGGTCCGCGCGACGTGAGACGCGACGGTATTTTTGATGATCTATGCTCGAAATCCGGGCCAGAACTAAGGGTTGGCCCGTCCTACGGATGAAGCGAGCATGTACGAAATTGTCGCTGGGATAGACAAAAGTGAGGCTCGTGGGACCGCCATCGCGGAAGCGATAACCGAAGTTCCGATGGACACCAGCCAGGTCCGTGTTACGCTGCTACACGACTTCGAGGAGAACCCCGAAGGCGCGTCCGTCGATCAGGTGGCCTCCGTGCGCCGGGCCCGGGAAGTCCTCGAGGAGGCAGGCGTCGAGGTGGCGCTGGAAGAGTCAAGCGGCGAACCGGCCGACGCGATCCTCCGCCTGGCTGACGAGCAGGACGCCGACATGATTGTCGTCGCCGGACGCAAGCGGACGCCGACGGGCAAGGTGCTGTTCGGCAGTGTCACGCAGAGCGTGATTCTCGGCACGGATCGCTCCGTGCTGGTCTGCAGCGGCGAAGAGGAGTAACGCCGCAGTCAGACGCCGTACACTTCCTCGACCCGTTCAGCGAGCGGCGACGGGTCCGTCCGGCCAGTGATCCGCTCGACGGGCTCGCCGTCCTCGAACAGCACGACGGCGGGTGCCGCGTTGACACCGACCGACCGACAGAACTCCGGGGACCGCTCGCCGGCGACGCCGCCGACCGGGACGCCGTCCGGGAACGCGGCCAGCACGTCGTCTAACTGTTCTTTCATGGCTTCACAGGGGTCACAGAACAGTTTCCACACTGTAACGACACACCGGTCGTGGGCGTCGACGAAGGCCGCGTAGCTGTCGTCGTCGAGGTGTTCGACCGCGTCGGGGACCGGCGTCTCCGGACCTAGCTCGGTCGCCATCTGTGCCATCGTCGTCAGTTCCACGGTGGTGTACGAGTCGTCGACGTTCGACCGCAGGGTCAGGAACGTGGCGAACTCCTCGCGCGACACGTCGAGTTCGTCGACCCGCTCGGCCGCTTCGGCGGCCGAATCGAGGCCGAACACGTCGGCGACGGACTCGTGGAACTCCGTGTCGCCCATCGTCACGTAGGTGTCGTAGTACACCTCGCGGTCGGCCTCGAACGCTTCCGTCGTGCTGACTTCGTCCGTTTCCTCGTCGATGACGACGACACCTTCCGATTGCAGTGCGTCGAGTAACGCTTCGGGGGACTGTGTTTGGGACATTTAGACACCTAGGTACTTGTCGCGGGTCTCTTGGTCGTTCTGCAGTTCCTCGGCCGGTCCCTCGAAGACCACTTGCCCGCGGTCCAGCACGTAACACCGGTCGGCGATTTTCATCGCCGCCACGGCGTTTTGTTCGACCAGCAGTATCGTCGTACCGTCTTCGCTGATGCGTTCGATGGCATTCTCGACGGACTGGATGATCTGCGGAGCAAGCCCCTCATATGGCTCATCGAGCATCAACAGGTCGGTGCTCTGATGGAGCGCGCGGGCGATTGCGAGCATCTGCTGTTCGCCGCCCGAGAGTGTTCCGGCTTTCTGGGAGCGTCGTTCGTCGAGTCTCGGGAAGTACTCGTAGATTTCCGCCGTCGACATCCCTTCGTCGCGGAAATCGAGCTTCCGCCGCCAGGTGTTCGTCTTGTTGCGGACGGTGTCCGCGAGGTGCAGGTTCTCCGCGACAGTGAGATCGGTGAACACGCGCCGTTCTTCCGGGACCAGCGAGATGCCGCGGACGGCGATGTCCTCCGGCGGGTCGTTGGTGATGTTCGTTCCGTCGAACTGGATCGTGCCGCTCCGGACGTCGGGCGGCGTCGCCCCGGAGATACACCGGAGCGTCGAGGTCTTCCCCGCTCCGTTGCGGCCCAGCAGGGCCGTGATCTCGCCGTCGTCGACGTTCATCGATACGTCCTGAATGATGTGGCTCTCGCCGTAGTAGCCGTTGATGTTGTCCACGTCGAGCAGCGTCATTCTTCGACACCTCCGAGGTACGCTTCCTGCACAGCGGGGTCGTCCTGCACTTGGTCGGGGGTCCCCTTCGCGATGACTGACCCGCGGTTGAGGACGATGATACGGTCGGAGATGTCGAAGACGATCTCCATGTCGTGTTCGACCAGCAGGAAGGTCAGGTCGAGTTCATCCTTGACTCGCTTGATCAGGTCGACGGTCGATTTCGTCTCCTCGGGGCTCATCCCGGCGGTCGGCTCGTCCATCAGCAGCATATCCGGTTCGGCGGCCAGCGCAATGCCGAGTTCGAGCCGGCGCTTGTTCCCGTAGTCGAGGCTATCAGCCTGGTTCTCGCGCTCGTCGTACAGCCCGACTGATTCGAGGACCTCGTTCGCCAGTTCGTCGACCGCCGGATAGCTGTTCTGGTTCCGGAAGAAGTTGAACCGGAACGAGCCGTGCTCGGCCGCCAGCGCCGCGATAGTCGCGTTCTCCTTGACGGTCAGTTCGGGGAAGATAGAGGCCGTCTGGAAGGACTTGCTCATCCCCCGCTGGACGACCTCGTGTGGGTCCATTCCGATGATGGAATCCCCTTGGAACGCGATCTCGCCGTAGCTCGGTTCGAGCCGTCTGGTGACGAGGTTGATGAACGTCGATTTCCCCGCGCCGTTGGGTCCGATGAGGCTCACGCCTTCACCCTGTTCTATTTCCAGGTCCACTTCGTCGACGGCCGTGAGGCCGCCGAACTGCTTGGTGAGCCGCTCCGTTTTGAGGACTGTCATTCGTCCTCACCTCCGACGACCATGTCACGAACGTAGTCGATACCGCCCCAGATTCCGTTCGGGAAGAGGACGACGGCGACGACGAACACGATGCCGAGAATGAGGTGCCAGAACGGGCCGAGCGTCTCGAACCCGCTGACGATATTCTCGATGTACAGGTACAGGCCGGCACCGAACAGCGGCCCGAACAGCGAGCCGACACCGCCGAGCACGGTCATGATGACGATGCGCCCGGACTCGGTCCAGTACAGCGACTGCAGGGGCACGTAGTTCCCCTCGATGGTGAACAGGCTCCCGGCGATGCCGGCGAAGGCCGCCGAGATGATGAACGCCATGAGCTTGTACCGCCAGACGTCCAGCCCGACGAACTCCGCTCGGCGCTCGTTCTCCCGAATCGCGCGGAACACGGTCCCGTACGGCGAGTGCAGGATGCGGTTTGCCATCGCGACCGACAGCACAGTCATGACGGCGACGAACACGTACAGCATGTTGTCGACCAGCATCGACAGCGGGAACGGCACCCCGCCGTGGATGTCGATGACGCCCAGCAGGTGGCCGATATCCACGGAGGTGAACCCGTTCTCACCGTTCGTGAGGAACGCCAGCGGCGACGCCGCCAGATAGAAGGACATTTGGCCGAACGTCAGCGTCAGGATGGCGAAGTAAATCCCGCCGCGGCGCAGCGACAGGAAACCGACGATCCACGCCATCAACACTGCAAACACCGTGCCGGCGAGCAACACTAGCAGCGGCGAGCTGCTCACGCTCGCGCTGAAGATACCGGCGGCGTAGGCCGCGCCGCCGAAGAAGACGGCGTGGCCGAACGACAGCAGGCCGGTGTACCCCAGCAGGATGTCGAATCCGACGGCGAAGATGCCGTAGATGAGTATTAGCGTCGCCAGCTGCGTGTAGCCGTTGAGGAAGTTGTTGAACAGGAACGGGAAGACGGCCACACCCACGACCGTGAGCAGCACCGTCGATATCTCCCGGTCGCGGAAGCTGGCCCAGCGGTCACCGAGACCGCCGGTGACCTCCGCCTCGGCGTCGGCCGCCGCCGTGGCAGTCGCGTCGCGCGGTTCGTCGCTCACGAGACATCAACCTCCGAGCCCAGCAGCCCCTGTGGACGCACCAGCAGGATTATCGCCGCGAGCGCGTAGATGCCGACCTGGCTCCAGGCGGCGTAGCCGGTCTGGATTAAGAGTACCTGCAGCGTCCCGAGCATCAGCCCGGCCACGACGGCCCCTTCTATCTTCCCGACGCCGCCGATGACGACGGTCAGGAACGCCGGCACCAACTGTTCAGTGCCGATGTTGGGGTTGACGTTGGCGAGCGGGCCGCCGACGACGCCGGCCACGCCGGCGAGGGCGGCACCGATGCCGAAGACGACGAGGTACGGCCGGCTCAGTTTAATTCCCAGGAGGCGAACCATCTCGTCGTCGAGGGTACCGGCCTGAACGATGAGGCCGAAGTCAGTGTACTCGACGAGGGCGTACACGCCCAGAACGAGGACTGCCGTAATCGCGATGACGCCGAGTCGCCAGCGCGGGAAGTTCCCGACGACAGGCAGCGCGATGGGACCGGATGCCCACGAGGGCTGTGGGAACGGCTGGCTGTTCCCGCCGAGCATCGCTCTGAGCAGTTCCTGGACGATGATTGCGAGTCCGAACGTGACGAGAATCTGGTCGGTGTCGGGGCGGTCGTAGAACGCCTGTGCAAGGAAGCGCTCCATCAGGAGGCCGATAACGAACACGACAATCGGCACGATGACCAGTGCAGCAATGAATCCCAGTCCGATGCCGTATGACTGGATGCCCCATTCTACCAGTTGGCCGTCATTCAATGGAACACTTCCAGTTATGAACAGCCCCAGATACGCACCGACGAGGTACAGTGCCCCGTGCGCGAAGTTAACGAATTTTAGCGTCCCGAGGATAATCGACAGTCCGACCGCGAGCAGGACGTAAATCGCGCCCTGTTGCAACCCATTCAATAAGATGGTGAGGATGTCCGCGAGTAGCGTCACGCCGGATCCCCCCCACCGCACTCTTCTCGTACTCTCTGCGTATTCCTAATCATGCTAGTTTTTGTGTATCAAGTAAGGCAACCTCATGCACTATAAATCATGAGGGGTACGGTCCCCTGCCCGGATTCTGCCCTATTCGTCGCCGTACTCGCCGAGTTCACACTCCGCGGCCGGTCCGGAATCGCACCCGTATCCGACGTCGTCTCGGGACGTGATCTCGACAATCTCGATGAAGTTCCCGTCGCCTTGCTCGCTCTCCGGCAGCCCTTGTGCGACCGGAATGTCACGCTGGGCCTGGTGGTCGCAGGCACGCATCGTCTCCTGACCCATGCCGATGTTGCTGTACTCGTAGTCCTCCAGTTGGCGGATGACCTCCGGCGGGTAGAACGTGCCCGCTCGTTCGGCGGCGGCCGCGTACTGGAGCGTCTGGGCGTAGGCGAGCTGGGCCGGACCGGACGGGACGCGGTCGTACTCGTCCTGGAAGGCCTGCGTGAACGCGTTCGACGCCTCGTTGTCGATCTGGGAGTCCCAGGCGATCGTTCCGTAGATGCCTTCGATGGAGCCACCGGCGGCCTGTGCCATCGGGCGGTTGTACAACGGGACGACGAGCTCCATGTCCTCGTCGATACCGGCATCGACGGCCTGCGAGACGGAGTTCGCGCCGTCCAGCCCGTAGTGGTTCAGGACGAGCACGTCCGCGCCGCTGTTTGCGGCCTCCGAGAGATACGAGGAGAAGTCGCTGGTCCCGAGCGGCGTCGGCACGCTGTCGACCTCTTCCCAGCCGATCTCCGAGAGGAACTGGTTCATCGAGTCCTGTTGGGTCTGGCCCCAGGAGTAGTCGGCGTACAGCTGGTAGAACTCGTTGTCCGAGCCGTACTCGCTTTCAAGCACCGGCGCGAGTGCCTGTCCGGTCATGTACGCGTTGAACATCTCCCGGAACCCGTACCGGGCGCAGTCTTTGCCGGTCGTGTCGTTCGAGTGGGTCAGACAGGCCATGAACATGACGTTCTGCGACTGACAGAGGCCCTGCACGGCGATGGCCACTGCGCTGGAAGAGCCGCCCGAGATCATCACCACGTCGTCCCGGTTTATCATCCGCGAGGCGGCCTGTCGAGCGGTATCGGCGTCGGTCGCCGTGTCGCCGTTCACCGAATCGACCGTGTACCCGAGGACGCCGTCGCCGCTGAGGTCCTCGAAGCTGTCCACCCAGCCACCCCCGTTGTTGAGGTGCTTCTGGGCGAGTTCGTACGCCCGTAGTTCGTCCTGGCCCTCTGAGGAGTAGGGCCCGGACTGTGGAACGTTGAACCCGAACGTGACCGTGTCGCCCTCGACCGGGAAGTTCCCGAGCGACGGGTAGTCGTCGCCACCGTCGCCGCCACCGTCGCCACCATCGCCGCCATCGCCGCCACCATCGCCACCGTCGCCACCGGAACAACCGGCCAGTCCCGTCAGCCCTGCCACACCTGCAACGCCCGTACTCTTCAGCAACTGTCGTCGGTTGACCGTACTGCCATTAGTTGGCATGTTCCATACGGTGGTTCAATCTATCATAATAGTTTCGGTAGGTTAACCAACGGTTTCACATCCATGCACTGACAGATATCGGATAAATGGCGATCCGTAGACTTATTCCGATCTGGTTGGTTTGCTAGAGCATGGCGAGGAATCTGCGTCGGCAGTTACTCGTCTTCATCGTCGTCGTTACCGCGGGCTGTGGGGGGTTCGGGTTCAGCGGCGGCGACGACTCGGCGACGCCGGTGACGCCCGCCCCGGTGCCGACCGACTCCGCGACCACGTATCCGGCCGGCGTCGGGGCGACGGGCGTCACCAGCCCATCTCTGCTCGGTTCCGCACACGGTGACCGTCTCAACGGAACCGGGTACACGCTGACGATGAACCGGACCGTCAGATATGCAAACGGGTCGTTGCGGTCCAACCTCCGAGTCCAGGTCGTGCTGGACGCGAACCGGACACACCTCGCCAACGTCACTGTCCGCGGCCCTGCCGCCCCGGTGCTCCTCGGTCGGCCGCCGGCGACCGCGTCGTTCTGGTCCGACGGCGATACGTATCTCCGCCGACTCGTGCGCGACAACCAGACGATCTACAACGAGTACGACCCGCCGGACAGCTACGCCGGAACGTGGCGGTACTGGGTTCACGCCGCCGCGTTGAACGGCCGTCCGGCCGCCGACGTCACTCGGACCGTTGCCCCGTTCCACACCCGGACCTTGCAGCCCCAGCAGTCAGACGGCACCGTCTACGTCATCAGGGGCGACCGGCTACGGGAAAACATCTCGTCGGCAGCGTGGACGAGCCGGGAGAACGCGACGCTCGTCGCCCACGTCACGCAGTCGGGCCTTGTCCGGCACTACCGGACCGAGTATACGACGCTCACGGACGGCGACGAACCGGTCACTGTAACCAGAACTGTCAGGTTTACCGCGGTCGGCAACACGACGGTCGGACCGCCGCCGTGGCGTGACAGGGCGCAGTCGACCGGTTGAGGGCGCGCCAGCGCTATCAGGGGGCTTTTTTTCGCTCGCCGCCCTTCGCCCTGCAATGACTGTCCGCGAGGTGGCACTCGAAGCCTACCGGGAATCGCTCCCGGTGCTGGCGCTCAGTGCGGTCGGTGGCCTCTTCGCGGGCGTCGTCCTCGGCGGTATGGACGCGGAGCTACAGGACGTCGCCGGGCTGCTCGTGCTCGTGCCGGCGCTGCTCGCCACTCGGGGGAACGTCTACGGCTCGCTCGGCGCACGCCTGGGGTCGGCACTCCATCAGGGGCTTATCGACCCTCGGTTTTCCTTCGACGACGACCGCATCAACGCCGCCGTCGCGGCGGCACTGGCAAACGGCGTGCTCATCAGCGGCGTCGCTGCGGTGATGGCTGTCGCCCTGCTCGCGCTGGTCGGTCGACCGTCGGCCCCGCTCACGACCCTCGTCGCCATCGCGCTCATCGCGGGCTTCGTCTCCGGACTGCTGTTGACCATCGCCGTCGTCTCGGTCGTGTTCGTCGGTTACCGCCGCGGACTCAATCCCGACACGCTGGCCGGCCCGGTCGTGACGACGACGGGCGATGTGGTCGGTATCGCGACGCTGCTGGGCGCGACCCGCCTCGTCCTCGCACTGGGGGGTGGCTGAGTGGCGGAGTTCGCGTCCCAGTGGTCGGTTTCAGGTATCGTCCGGACGATGTTCCCCATCCTTGTCGTGCTCACTGCTATCGAACTCGGGAGCGGCCTCGTGCTCGATACCTTCGAGGGAACGCTGCTGCAGTACCCGTCGTTGCTCGTGCTCGTCCCGGTGACCATCGGGATGGCGGGCAACCTCGGCAGCATCCTCGCGGCGCGGTTTTCGACGGCGTTTCACCTCGGCCTCCTGTCGTTCGCGGCGACTGACGACCGGCTCGCCGGCAACGCAATCGCCACCGTTGCCCTCGCGGTGACGCTGTTCCCGCTCGTCGGTGCCGGTGCGTGGCTCCTCCAGGCCGTCATCGGCGGCACTGCGCTCCCGCTCCGGACGGTCGTTTTGGTCGCGCTCGTCAGCGGGAGTCTGCTGGCGGTGCTTGCTATCGTCGTGACGACGGTGACGACCTACGCCGCCTACCGGTTCGAACTGGACCCCGACGACGTGGTCATCCCCGTCGTCACGAACGTCTGTGACGTGCTGGGCGTGGTGGTGCTGTTCGGCGCTGTGCGGGTGTTCGTGTGATCTGGTGAAGTGGCTGTGCTAGCCACAGACGCGATTGCTCGCTCAGCGCGATTCTGTCGCTACCGATGGGCATTTGCCAGCTAGACCACTACTTTCAGACGTGCAGTCGCTCGTCGCCGCCGTGCTTGGCCACCCCATAGTCGCTGTCCTCGGAGAGGTCGCTATCAGGGTCCTCCGTATCACGTTCTTTCTCTCGTTTGGCGTGTTCCTCGCGGAACTGGCGGTCGCGTTCGGACTGGTCGAGAAAATCGCCGTTGTCTCGCGCTATCTCACGTCGCCGGCGAACCTCCCGGACGAGGTTGGCACCGCTATCCTGACGACGACGGCGTCGACAACCGCCGGCTACGGGATGCTCGCCGACTTCCGCGAGTCGGGCGTGCTGTCCGACCGTGCGACGATAATCGCCGTCACCATCAACACGTTCTTCGGCTTCGCCCAGCACATCATCACGTTCTACGCCCCGATACTCATCCCGATTCTTGGCTTTCGGGTCGGGGTGCTGTACGTCGCCACGCGGGGGCTCATCGCGCTGGCGATTACGCTGACCGGCATCGCCGCCGGCGCGGTCCTGCTGGACGCGTCCAACGTCGGCCGGTCGGCCGCCGGTGCCGGCCCAGCCCCCGACGGCGGGACGGCCGACGACGCGGGCGACGTGTTCGACGAGCGTCCGGAGAGCCGCCGGGCGGCCGTCAGGACGGCGTTCGACGCGACAGCCGAGAAGGTCCGCGATATCCTGCCGCGGCTGGCGGCCATCTACGCTGTCGTCTCACTGCTCGTCACCTACGGCGACGAACTACTGGCGCTGGCTGGCAGCGACGGGGCCTCCGTCACCGCCGCTGCCGACGGGTTCGCTGGGCTGCTCGGCTTGCCCGGCGCGGCCATCCCCGTCATCGCCGCCTACGCCCTCGATACGACCTCGGGGGCGACGGTCATCGCGCCGCTCATCCGGAACGGAACCTTCACTGCCCGGACCGCCGTGGCGACGATGCTCGTCGGCGGCATCATCTCCTTTGCCGTCTCGACGTTCAAGCGCTCGATTCCCTTCCAGTTCGGCATCTGGGGCCGGGAGTTCGGCTCGAAAGTCATCGTCGTCAACACGGGGCTGAAAATCGTCTGGATCGCGCTGGCGCTGGCCGTCCTGCTGTAGTGAGAAACCGGTGGTCCGCCGTCAGTCGAACGTGTAGGCCATCATCACCTCGTCGACCTGCTCGCCGTCGATGCTGTAGTGGTTCCGGCGGATACCCTCGGTGTTCCAGCCGTGGTCTTCGAGGAACACCATCGCGTTCTCCGTGATCGCCGGCACGCTGTTGTACAGCTTCCGGTAGCCGTTGGCCTTCGCCCAGTCCAGCCCGCGTTGCATGAGCTGGCTGCCGATGCCCTGGCCACGCTGCTCTTCCCTGACGCCGACAGTGAGCTGGGCCGTCTCGCGAAGCTTGTCCAGTTGCGGGATATCGAGGTGACACCAGCCGACGACCTCCCCGTCGACTGTGGCGACGAAGAACACCCGCGATTCGACCGTGTTGTGTCGCGTGACGGCGTCCTCGTACAGCAACTGCTCGGCGACGCTCTCGGCGACGACGTACGTGCCGTCGCTGGACACGTTCCGAATGGTCTGGACGAGTCCCTCGAAATCGTCGTTGTGGGCCGGCCGAATCGTGTACGTCAGCCCGTTCGTGGTGTGTTGCTCGACCGAGCCGACATCGAGCGCCAGCGTCAGGGTCCCGCCGTCGTCCTCGATGTACCCCTTCGACAGGAGGTGTGTCAGTGCCTCCTCGAACGCCTCCGGCGAGAGGTCAACCATCTCACGGACTCTGTGCCGTGCCGCCGTCCCGTGTCGCTCGACGTGCTGATACACCTCCATCGCCGCGCTGGTCTCGAAAGTCGGCCGTTCGACAGCGTCCATAACAGACACATCTACTAGCAGATTATTAACAATTGTTATTTGGTAACACAAAACATGAAACGCGGTGGGAGTTCTGTCCGAGCAGCCCTGTTCGAACGTGACAGGATGCGCCCGACTGTCGGCTCAGGCTGTGTCCGGAATCGGGTCGGAGATGACGACGGCGTCGCCCTCGATGACGCAGTTCCCCTCTGAATCGTCAACGGCCGTGGCCAGGCGGAACCGGTTGTCCTTGATGCGCTCGACGACTTCGCAGTGGGCCGTGACTTCCTCGTCGATGTCGACGGGCCCCTGATAGCTCAGTTCCTGGGAGAGGTAGATTGTCAGCCCGGGGAGTCGCGCCAGGGCTGCACTGATAATTCCGGAAACGAGCGTTCCGTGGGCGATCCGGCGGCCGAAGCGCGTCCCCTCGGCGAACGCCGCGTCGAGGTGGAGTCTGTTCGTGTCGCCGCTCGCCTCGGCGAAGGCCTCCACATCGGCCTTGGATATCGTCTTGCTGAACTGGACGTGGTCACCCACGTCGATACCGTCGGCGGTCCCGTAGCTCTCGAACGTCCAGTCCTCGTTCTCGTACAGCGTGTCCGGCCGGGTGAACCGCTTTCGCTGGGTCTGGTCGTCGAACGCTCCCCTTGCCCGCGAGAGGTGCGGGATATAGTCCGAGAGGTCGGTCGTCGTGACGATGCCGACGAGAGACCCGTCCTCGACGACGGGCAGTTTCTTGATGTTGTTCGTCCGCAGCCGATCCACGGCCGTTTCGATGTCCGCGTCGGGCGTGACCGTCAACAGCGTCTCGGTCATTACGTCGCTGACCGACAGCGCTCTGGTATCTCCCTCGGCTGCGGTGACGGCGACGATGTCGCTCTCCGTGATGATGCCGACACAGCCGCCATCGTCCTCGACGACGAGTGAACCGATATCCTCGTCGCGGAGGCGTTGAGCCGCCTCGATGACCGGAGCGTCGGGGCTGATCGTTTTGACCGGCGTCCGCATGATATCTCTGACTGGTAGCGGGACGAGCATCCTACCGGAACCCAGACATGGCAGACGTATAACAGTCCGCCCGACGACACCGGCACCCTTGTGTCGCCGGCCACCGACATCTCGACAATGCGTCGGCTCGCGTTCGGTCTCGTCGTCGTCCTCGTGGTCGCTGCCGGCTGCAGCGGCTTCACTACTTCTCCGTCTCAGCCCGCGGGGACCGCCGTTGACAGCCAGTCAGCAGTCGACGTTCCGGAGCCCGCTGTCACCGTGACCGTCACAGCTGTCGTCGACGGCGATACGATACAGGTCGCCTACGAGAACGGGACTGGTGACACGGTCCGACTGGTCGGTGTCGACACGCCCGAAGTCCACACCGAGAACGACCCCGCGGAGTTCGAGGGCGTCCCCGAGACCGACGCCGGTGCGTCCTGCCTCCGCAGGGCCGGCACGAACGCGTCGTCGCTCGCCAAGCAACAACTGCTGGGCGAGACAGTCGGGCTCGCGTTCGACCAGAATCTGGACCGCCGCGGCTACTACGACCGACTGCTGGCCTACGTCGTCCTCGACGGGACGCTGTTCAACTACCGACTCGTCGAGACTGGTCATGCGAGGGTATACGACAGTGAATTCTCCCGCACCGACCGATTCTACGCGGCCGAGGACGCTGCCCGCTCCGATCGGCGCGGGCTCTGGCGCTGTACGGACCCGGACGCAGTGACCCACACGGCTATCGCCGACGGCGGGACCGAGAGTGCCAGCGGCGTCGAAATCGCGGAAATCCATCCCGATGCGACGGGCAACGACAACGAGAACCTGAACGACGAGTACGTCACGCTCACGAACACCGGTGACGCGGCTCTCGACCTTTCCGGGTGGACAGTCAGCGACGAAGCCGGCCACCAGTACGCGTTCACGGACCTGACCCTCGACCCGAACGCGTCGGTGACCCTCTACACCGGAAGCGGAACCGACACTGACACGGAACGGTACTGGGGCCGGAACGGGGCGGTCTGGAACAACGACGGCGACACTGTCGTCGTCCGGAACGCCAGCGGCGAGACGGTCCTGCGGCAGTCGTACTGACGCCGCCACGCTGCCACGGCAGTATAAGCCGCTCCAGTGCTAACCGCTGTCATGGCCATCCGCCGGCTGACGCCCACGCCACGGGCGGTCGACTGGGGGCTGTTCGCGGCGGTGGCGACGCTCCTTGTCTCCGGTGTCGCCACCATCTTCGCAGGCATCCCCAGCAGCGCGTGGATTATCGACATCCACGCACTCTCCGGCGTCGTGCTGATCCTCCTCCTGCCGGTGAAGCTCCACCGCGTTTCCACCCGCGTCGCTCCGTCGCGGCTGACCGGGACTCGCGTCCTCTCGGTCGTCCTGGCGGCAGTCGCGCTGGGCGCGCTCGGCACCGGCGTCTGGTGGATATTCGGCGGCACGCTCGACCTCGGGCCGTGGGGGCTGTTTCACCTGCACGTCGCGCTCGGCCTGCTGGTCCCGCCACTGCTACTGGTGCATCTCCGTGCTCGGTTCTACTCTCCAAGACAGGCCACCCGTGGCGGCCGCCGGGACATCCTCCGGTACGCCGGGCTGGTGACTGCCGGTGCGCTCCTCTGGCGAGTTCAGGGGCCAGTCAACGACGCGCTCGACTCGGCCGGCGCGGACCGCCGGTACACCGGTTCGCGGGAGGAAGGAACCGACGACGGCAACCGGTTCCCCGTCACCAGTTGGGTCGCCGACGATCCGGACCCGGTCGACGCCGCCGACTGGTCGCTGTCGGTCGCCGGTCGGGTCGCTCGGGAGCGCAGTTACGCCGCAGACGAGCTCTCTCCGGATGCGACCGAATCCGCGATTCTGGACTGCACGAGCGGCTGGTACTCCGGCCACGAGTGGCAGGGCGTTCGCGTCGGGGACCTGCTCGACGCCGTTGACCCCGACGACGCGGCGGCGTGGGTCCAGTTCCGCTCGGTGACCGGCTACCGGTGGAGCCTCCCGCTGTCGGAGGCCCGCGATGCCGTGCTGGCCACCCACGTCGACGGCGAGCGCCTGGCCCACGGGCACGGCTACCCGCTCCGACTCGTCGCACCGGGCCGCCGTGGCTTCCAGTGGGTGAAGTGGGTCGAGTCGGTCCGGGTCAGCAAGCGCCGCGAACTCGGTGAGTGGCTCGCGATATTCGTGAGCGGGCTCTGAATTTGTCCATGTGCTCCCAGCGGTAGCGCGGTCGCTGTTCCTTCAGGAAATCCCGTTTGGAAAGAGGAGATTACCCGCAGTATCTGCTCACTTCGGACGGGAACACCCCGACGCACTGTCTCTCTACGCTGACTCGGCGCTCAGCACAGTACGACAGGCCCAGCGGTCGAAAGAGCAGCTTACCACTGTAGTTGTCATTGAAGCTACCACTAACGAAGTGCTGTGGAGCAGTAGCGGGGGCTATGAACTGGCGGCAGCCCGCCCGACTCACCGGCCCGTCGAACACCGCCGTCGCCCTGTGGGTGGTTGCCGTCGCCTTCTTCGGCGTCGGCGACCTCGTCACGACGCTCGTCGGCTACAGCATTACCGGCGTGACAGAGCTCAGTCCGGTCGTCAAGCTACTGCTGGAACAGCACGCACTGCTGGTGCTGACTGGCCTGAAAGCCGCCGTGTTCGTGGGCTTTTTCGCCATCTGGAAGTACGTCTCCTGGCCGTACTCCATCGGTGTCCCGCTCGGACTGGCGCTGCTGGGCGTCGTGGTGACGGCGTGGAACACCGGCATCATCCTCACCGCCCTTCTGGCCTGAAACCGCCGGCTGACCGCCTCTGATACCCACGGCGTTCTGTGCCGGCAGTTGTATGTGCTACACCAGCGCGTCGATAGAATCCCAGAGGTCCGGTCCGCCGTCCTCACCCGACTCGTAGTGAATCGGCACGAAGCCGGCGTTGCGGGCCCCTTCCACGTCGGTTTCGTACTCGTTGCCGACCATCACGTACTCGTCGGCCGGCAGTTCCTCTCGGACCCGGTCGAACGGTGCGCTGTCCGGCTTGTGTGCGCCAACCTCGTAGGAGGCGACGAAGCGGTCGAACAGGTCGGTCAGCCCGTGGTGGTCGAGCTTGCCGAGCTGGCGCTCCCGGATGCCGTTGGTGACAATCGCGAGCTGGTTGTCGGCAGCGAGTGCGGTCAGGCTATCCCGGGCCGCCTCGGGCACGGTCGTCGATGCGTATTCGGTCTCTCTGAGCGTCTCGACCAGTGCATCGAGGTCCACGTCTGCCCCGGCCGCTTCGACGACGGCGGCCATCGACTGCCGGTACGGCTCCGGCTCCAGCGCCTCAAAGGCCGTGTAAAACACGTCCTTGCTAACGGCCCGTAGCTCGTCCGTGTACTCGATACCGTGGGCCTCGACCGTCCGGCGGATGATGTTCTTGTACGGCTCCGGGTAGTGGACGACCGTGTCGTCGAGGTCGAAACAGATGGTCGTCGTCATGTCTCCTCGTCGTAGACCGGCTGGCCGTCCTCGGTCGGCGGCGCGACGTAGTCGATGTACTCCTCGGCCGTCGGTTCGTGGACGGTCACGTTCACATGGATGTCGCCCAGTTCAGAGGGGTCACCGACCGCGAAGTTGATTCGGCCTTCGAACGCCGCTTGCTTCTTCACGTCGAACGCGAAGGTGTCGCCCTCTAGATTATCGAAGAAGACCGACCGGGCTGTATCCAGGATTTCCCGCCGGTGGAGCAGCTCGGAAAACCCGTCCATCGTGTGGACTTCGGCGACGAGTGCACCCTGCTGGTGAGTCGGGTCAGCCTCAGGGAAGAGATTCCGGACCGCGTCAGCGACCCGGTCGGTCACTTCAGTGTCGTTGACGGGGACTTCGATTCGGATGTCGACGGAGTAGACGGCGCTCATTGGTCGAGTGCCTCCGGACCGTCCCGAATCAGTGTACGAACAGTCCGCTGGAACGCGGCCAGCGTCTCCGTGTTCTCGATGGTCAGGTCGGCCATCTCCATGGCCTCGCCCATTCCGAAGCCGAGTTCGCGAGCGTCGCGGTCCTCGAGCGATTCGCCGCCGTCCTCCGCCGAGGTGTCCCGTCCACGGAGGTCGAGGCGGTCGGCCCGCAGTTCGAACGGAGCGTCTACCTCGACGAGTAGGAACGTGTCGCCGAACGCCGATTCGAACGCTTCGACCTCTACGTCCGACCGGATACCGTCGACGAGGACGGTGTCGTTCGATTCGAGTTCTGCCTCGATCATCGGTAGCGAGCGCTCGGCGATAGCGGCGGGGCCGTTCTCCTCTCGGAGCGCCTTCGCGACCGTCCCGTGGTCTGTCGCGGGGTCAAGCCCGCGGTCGCGGCACTCCTCGCGGATGACGTCGCCCATCGTCACGACCGGCACGCCCATCTCGGCGGCGACGTTCGCTGCCTCGCTTTTCCCGCTGCCCGGCAGCCCGACGATACCGATAACTGTCATTGCCGGGCGTAATCGAGCAGCGGGCAAAAGCCCTCCCGTTCGGATCGGTCCTCACCGCTCGCGGACAACGACGAACTCCGCGAGGTCCCGCAGGTACTCCATCGACTGGGACTCCGGGGCGTCGATGGTCGACAGCGACTCCAGCGCGGCGTCGGACTCGGCCCGCGCTCGCTCGTTTGCCTCCTCGGTCGTCAGTTCCGTCACTTCCACCAGCGACGGCCGCTCCATCTCCGCGTCGGTCCCGGCCGGCTTGCCCAGCGTTTCGGCGTCGGCCGTCGCATCGAGTACGTCGTCACGCATCTGGAAGGCGACGCCGACCCGTTCGGCGTACTGGCCGACCGCCTCGACCGTGTACGGATCCGAGTCGGCGGCGATAGCTCCAAGTTCCGCCGCAGCGCGGAACAGCGCCCCGGTTTTCCGGCGAGCCAGTTCCATGTACTCCTTCTCGTTGGAGGGCTCCGCGACCAGTTCCATCGCCTCGCCCTCGCCCAGTTCGACCATCGACTCGGAGACGGTCTGCATGGCGCGCTCGTCCGTCGAAAAGAGATTGAACGCTTCGCCGAGTAGGCCATCGGAGGCGATGATGGCCGGGCCGTGGCCGAAGGCTTCCCAGGCAGCCGGGGACCCCCGCCGGAGTTCTGACTCGTCGATGATGTCGTCGATGACCAGCGAGGCGTTGTGGACGAGCTCGATGCCGACCGCGAAATCGACGGCATCGGCCGGCTCCCCGCCCAGCGCCTCACACACCAGCACTGTCACCGTCGGCCGCACCCGCTTCCCCCCGGAAAGCGCCACATGACGCACTTCGTCTGCGAGTTCGTCCGGCTCCACGCTGTCGAGGACAGCCTCCAACCGCTCCTCGACCCGGTCCCGCCGGCGCTCGAGATACTCCATTACCGCTCCCTTAGGACTACCATAAAAAGTACCTTGTCACCCGCGATTCAGTGTATCGTGGCTACTGGAACTGCTCGATAAGTGCCGGGACGACCTCGAATAAGTCGTCCTGAATGCCGTAGTCGGCGATATCGAAGATCGGTGCGTTCGGGTCGGTGTTGATGGCGACAATCGTGTCCGAGCCCTTCATCCCGGCGACGTGCTGGACGGCTCCGGAGATGCCGATAGCGATGTACACGTCTGGTGTGACGACCTTCCCGCTCTGGCCGACCTGGCGGTCCTTCGCCAGCCAGCCGTTATCGATGAGCGGCCGCGAACCCGACACCGTCGCGTCCAGCGCCTCAGCGAGGTCGTGGATGATATCCAGGTTCTCTTCTTCTTCGATACCGCGGCCGACGGACACCAGCACGTCCGCGTCCGTGATGTCGATATCGCCACCGCCGACCTCCTCGAAGCCTTTCACGGTCGACCTGATGGCACTCTCGTCGATGGTCGCGTCGAACGCCTCGATGGCAGCATCCCCGTCCGCTTCGATGGTCGGCCACTCAGCCGGACGGATGGTCACGGCCGCCTGGTCGGCGTGGACGTCGATTGTCGTTTCGGCTTTCGAGCCGTACAGTTCTCTGGTTGCAGTGAGGCCGTCCTCGGCGTCGATGTCGACTACGTCGGTCACGAGCGGCCGGTCCAGCCGGTTGGCGACTGCCGGCGCGTAATCGAGGCCGTTGACGCTGTTGGGCATCAGGAGGACGGTCGGGTCCAGCTCCGTGGCCAGTTGGGTGACGACCTGCGTGTACACGTCGTGGTTGAACTCCTCGCCGATATCGACGGTGTGGACGGTGTCGACGCCCTCGCGGTTCAGCTCTGCCCCGAACGCCTCGACGTCACCGCCGATGACGGCGGTGTGTAGCTCGCCGCCGAGTTCGTCGGCGAGATCGCGACCGGCTGCTAACTGTTCTAAGCTCACCGGTCGGAGCTCCCCACGCCGGTGTTCGGCGATAGCGAGGACCGACATTAGCTGGTCACCCCCTTCTCCGCGAGCAGTTCAGCCAACTCGGTCGCCGTCTCTTCGGGACTCCCCTCGAACACCGTCGCCTCGCCCTCGGTTTCAGGCTCGTATAGCGAGGTCTGTTCCAGCGGGCTCTCGATCCCGGCCGCGTCGAGGCCGATATCCGCCAGGCTGTACTCCGCGAGCTCCTTGCTCTGGGCCTGCCGGATGCCCCGAAGGCTCGCGTAGCGTGGGTCGTTGATCCCGGTCTGTATCGTCAGGACGGCCGGAATCTCGATGTCGGTGAGTTCCTCGACGCCGCCTTCCAGTTCCCGGTGGACGCTCGCGACACCTGCCTCCAGATCGAGGTCGAGGTCGTTGACGACAGCGCCCCACTCCATGTCGAGTTTGTCGGCCAGCGTGACGCCGGTCGCCCCGAACCCGTCGTCGGCGGACTGGACGCCGGTCAGCACCAGATCGGGGTCTTCCTCGGCAGCGACGGCGGCCAGCACTTGGGCCTTCGTTTCGGGGTCCAGCAGGCCGGCGTCATCGAGTGCGTCGTCCCAGACACGGATCGCCCGGTCGGCCCCTTTCGCCAGCGCTTGCCGGATCGTTTCGTCCGTCTCGGACGGGCCGATAGTGGCGGTGACGACCTCGACGTCGTCGTGGGCCTCCTTTATCTGGACGGCCGCTTCGACAGCGTACTCGTCCCACTCGTTGAGGTCGGCTGTGACGTACCGGTCGTCGATAGCGAGTCCGTCGATCTCGAACTCGTCGTCGACGGCTGCCACCTCCTTCACCGTGACAAGGATTTTCATGCTGAGACGTCCGACCGGACAGCGAATAAACGTTTTCGAACCAGAAACCACGCCCGGCTCGTTTACAGTCA
Organism: Haloarcula sp. CBA1115; assembly: GCF_000827835.1. Taxonomy (NCBI): domain Archaea; kingdom Methanobacteriati; phylum Methanobacteriota; class Halobacteria; order Halobacteriales; family Haloarculaceae; genus Haloarcula; species Haloarcula sp. CBA1115. The sequence goes on from NZ_CP010529.1 coordinate 1,993,315, forward strand.
AATAGTCCGGACAGTTACTCGTCGAAGTCGGTGATCTCTTCGTCCGGGAACGAAATGAGGTTCTCCCGACCGATACGGAGTTTGTCGATGCGGCCCTCCTCGTCCATCGCTGAGAGCAACTGCGACACCTTCGCGTTCGACCACCCGGTCTCGGAGACGATGCGAGCCTGCTTCATCCGTCCGCCGTTTTCTTCCAGGAGCCGTTCGACGCGTTCCTCGTCGCTCAGCAGTTCGACGTCGACGTCGTCCGAGGCTGTGGTGTCGCTCACCGGGGCTGCCGTCCCGGTACTGTCGTCTCCGTCGTCGTCGGTCCCGGCAGCAACCGATGGCAGCGCGTCAGTGTATCCGGTCTTGAACATGTAACCGACGGCCCCGACGAGCAGCACCATCAGCACGACCCCGCCGATCCAGGTCGAGTCGACGCCGCCGAACATCGATCCAGGGGTTTCTGCCGGCGTCTGGGTATCCGGTTGTTCGCCAGTGTACACGACGGACAGGTACCCCGGCTCGAACGTCCGCCGTCCTTCGAAAACCAGCTTTCCGTCGTCGACGGCGCTCGGGGCGCTCTCCACCCCGTACTCAGGCGGTGGCGAGATAACGAGTCGCTGGTCCGCAGTTAGCGTCCCGAACCACGTACCGTCCGTTGAATTGAACGCGTCCCCGACGACGATGTTCTCGCCGGTGACGACTGCGAAGTTCGTCCACGTAAACTCGAGGATCAGTTGCCCCTTGCGGTCTGACACCTCGTACCGACGGTCGACGTCGGTAATCTCCATCTCGCGGCCGGTGACGGCACTGGCCTCGTCGCTCGCTTCCCGGAACGACGGCAGCCACACTGCCTCGGTGTCCTCGCTGGCGAACTGCTCACCGGTGTTCCTAAACCACTCAGTTTCGGATTCGTCGAGCGCGTAGGTGTCTGTTATCGTCCACTTGGCATCGCCGTTCGATTGGATCTGGAGAGCGAACGTCGTGTTCTCCGCGACCGGTGTCGGCGTCCCGGTCGTCTGCTGGGCGGGGACGGTATCTGTTGCCGCCGCTGTCGCAAGCGGCGGGGTCGCCAACAGGGCAAACAGGACAAGGAGGAGGAGGGCACCTGATACCCGCGGGGTCATTCTCGTTCACCGATGAACGTTCTGGGGGCAAAACCCTTTCCATCCGAGAATAAAACGTCAGCGGACGCTTTGAAAGGTCTCGTGGCTTCTCAGGTCATTATTGATACATGGAGAATGGGGAGATTTTTGTACGGTGGGCGAGTATTCGATGCTGATGCGTCCCCTCCCCGCAGTCGGTGTGATCCTCCTCATGGTCGTCTCCGTGGCTGCCCCAGTGACTGGGTTCGCCTCGCCGGCCCAGACCGCTGACGGCAGCGATCAGTTGCCACAGATCACGGTTGTCGACAACACGACGAACCATCTCACTATCCCGGCCAGCGACGTCAGGTCGACGACGTACAACCAATCGTCGATCGATGTCGGCGTCGCGGTTGCAGCCGGATCCAGTGACCTGCGGAGCGACTACGCGACGACGACGTTCGAACGGAAGTTCTTCCAGCAGGACAGCGAGGCCGCCCGCGACCGCCTCGTCGACGAGACATTGACCAATATCGAAAGCAAGCGAACGAGTCTGGAACAACGGAATCAGATCGCGATCCAGCAGTACGCAAACGGTGCGATAACCGCTAGGGAGTTCCTGCGACAGCGGGCGCTGCTCGACGCAGAGTCACGTCAACTGGCCACCCGACTCGACCGGATTCGGGCGACCGCTGGTACCGCACCGGACTACTCACTGTCACCGAACCAGCGCTTCCGGCTGGAAAACAACAGGGGCGTGCTCAAGACGTCCCGTGGCCCGATTAGTCAGCGTATCAGCGCTGAAACCGCCGGTAATACCGAGCCGAACACGGTATACGTCGAGGTTTCGTCCGAGGGGTACATGCTGTCGACGGTCGCAGGCGGTCGGTACACGCGTGAGACGTATCTCGGACAGGACCGCGAACAGACGGCAATCGACCAGTTCGCCCGGACCAACGACTCCCTCCGTGCGGTCAACACGCGGGCGGAGACTCTCTACCCGTGGCTCTACAGCGAGCAGTACCCGTCCGTCCAGACGTACGGCCGGAGTGCCATCTACCAGATTCAGGCCGATCACTCGAACGGACAGCTAACGGCCTATCTCGACGGCGGCACGACGAATGTCTTCTACGAAACCCAGCACCTCGAACTGACGACAGTCGACCGGTCGGAAGTAGCGACGAACGTGAACCAGTCAGTTCGCGTCCGAGTCGAGCAGTCCTTCGAGTCCGGACCGCTGCTCGTCACGGTCAGCGACAACAGTACGGGATCCACGGCGGATTCGACTGTCAGGATAAACGGTAAACGGATCGGGACGACCGGTACAGACGGCTCTCTCTGGACTGTCGAACCCCGTGGAGAGTACACGGTTACCGTCACCACACAGGACGGCGACCGAGTACGGGTTCCCGTCAGTGGATCGGCGTAGCACGGAAGAAAGCGGCTCTATGGTCGCTGTTACTCTGGTACTTCTGCAATCGTCGTAATCGCTCGCGGACTACCTGGTCGGGACTGCCGGACCACCTTTTTCCGGCTCGGGTAACCTCCGGTTACCGCTCACCGCAAAAACGTGGGCGAAAAAGCGGCTACTCGCTTTGCTCGTGGCTGAAGGGCTTACTCGGGTACTTCTGCAATCGTCGTAATCGCTCGCGGACTACCTGGTCGGGACTGCTGGATGTGGTGTTCGAACTCCTCGAATCCGGCCTCAGTGAACATCCGGTCGGCTTCCTCTTCGTCGTAAAACAGCATGATGGCGTCGGCCATCTTCTGGAAGACAGTCGAGTTCGGGTAGTCGGGGCCGACGATGAGGACCTTGCCACCGGGTTTGGTCAGTCGGCGACACTCCGCAAGCGCGTCGACGGGGTTGGGCCAGTACTCGATGGACCCCGAGGACCACACCGCATCGAAACTGTCGTCCTTGAACGGGAGTCGCTCGGCGTCACCGAGATGATAGCGCACGTCGCCGAACTTGCCGAACTTCTCGAACGCTTTCGAGAGCTGGTGGGGGCTCTGGTCGAGCCCGTACACCGTATCGACGTGTTCGAGCAGCCCCTCGGTGGCGAAGCCGGTGCCACAGCCGACATCGAGGACCTTGTCGTCGGGCGAAAGATCGAGCATCGCAATCGCCTCGTCGCGCATCCGCTCGTCCCAGATGAAGGGGTTGATCTGGTCGTACACCTTCGAGAGATACTTGTAGAACGTCCGCGCGCGGGCCTTGTTCTCGAGGACTCCCATTACTGCCAGCTTAGGACTTGGCGGTCATAATTCCCCGGATTTTGGCCGCTCTATCACACGGGGAAACTTCGCAACTACCAAATAGCCGCTCTGGCAACGCTCACATGATTAGAGAATGCCACGGCCAGAAGTTCTTGACAGGATACAGGAGGCCGAGCAGGAGGCCGACGAGATCGTCGCAGAGGCCGAACAAGACCGCGAAGACCGCATCTCGGAGGCCCGCGAGGAGGCCGAGGAGATCCGCGAATCCGCGCGGGAAGAGGCCGAGGCGGCCGCCGAAGACCGTCTCGAAGCGGCTCGCGAAGAGATCGAGGCCGAGCGCGAGCAGATCATCGAAGACGGTGAGAGCGCTCGCGACGACCTCGAACAGCAGGCCAGTGAACAGATCGACGAGGTAGTCGAATACGTCACAGACCTGTTCGAGGAGGCGGTGCATGCTCAGACCTGAGAAGATGTGCCGCGTCTCGGTGACGGGGTCGAAACGCGCGATGGAGCAGACTATTGAGGCCGTCCACGACCTCGATATGCTCCACGTCACCGAGTATGACGGCTCCTGGGACGGATTCGAACCCGGGAACTCGCTCGACGGAACCAACGAGGTCTCGGACAAGCTCGTCACGGTTCGCTCGCTGCAGTCCATTCTGGGTGTCAGCGAGGAGGACGCCGGTCCGACGCGGGTCGTCACAGACGACGCGATCGAGGACCAACTCGAAACAGTCCGAACCGAGGTCAACGAACTCGACGACCGACGCGACGAGGTCCGTGACGAACTCCGGGCCGTCGAGGACCGTATCAACACGATGGCGCCGTTCGTCACGCTCGGCATCGACCTCGACCTGCTCCGTGGCTACGACTCGCTGTCCGTCGTTGTCGGCGAGGGCGACAGCGACGAGATCGAGGCTGTCCTCGCAGACAGCGACGTCGGGACGTTCGAACTGTTCACCGAGGACGGCATCGTCGCCGTGTTCGCACAGGCCGAAGAAGACGCCCTGCAGGACGCGCTCGTCGGGGCGACGTTCTCCCGACTCGAAATCCCCGACGGCGACGGCGACCCGACGGCGTATCTCGAAGAGCTGGAACACGAGAAACAGCAGCTCGAATCGAAGCTCTCGACCGTCGAGGACGAACTCAACGAACTCCGACTCGACCACGCCGGGTTCCTGCTCGCGGCCGAGGAGAAACTGGCTATCGAGGCCCAGAAGGGCGAAGCGCCGCTCACCTTCGCAACGACGGAAAACGCCTTCATCGCCGAGGGCTGGATTCCGAACGAGCGCTACGAGGAGTTCGAGCGGGCCCTTTCGAGTACTGTCGGCGACGCTGTCGACATCGACAGGATCGAAATCGCCGAGTACGACAGCGAGGGGCACGCAGAGTCCCACGAAGAAGTCGAGCGGGAAGGCGGCAACGGCGGCGAACCCGTCGGAAGCTCCGTCGATGCTCCCGAACCGGAGAGCGAGCGCCAACCGCAGGAAACCGTCGCTGACGGTGGCGTCATCACGATGGGTGACGACGCGCCGCCAGTCATTCAGGACAACCCGAAAGGCGTCAAGCCGTTCGAGGACCTCGTCGAGGTCGTCAACCGGCCGAAGTACGGCGAGTTCGACCCGACGGTCGCCTTCTTCCTGACGTTCCCGGCCTTCTTCGGGTTCATGATCGGTGACGTCGGGTATGGACTGCTGTACCTCGCGCTCGGCTACGGGCTGTACTCAGCGGTTGACAGCGATGTGCTGAAAAGCCTCGGGGGTGTCGGAATGTGGGCCGGTGGATTCACGATGCTGTTTGGCCTGCTGTACGGCGAGATCTTCGGCCTGCACACAATCTCGAACGTCGTGTGGCCTGCCCTCGGGTTCGAAGGGGCGCCGTTCCACAAGGGACTGCAGCCGGCGTACGGTGAGTACGCGATCGGGTGGCTGACGCTGAGCCTGCTGGCCGGGATGCTCCACCTCGCTGTGGGGTGGACGTTCGACTTCATCGAGAACCTGAACCACGGCCTCTGGGACGCCGTCACCGAGAGCGGCTCCTGGCTCCTGATGCTGTTTGGCCTCTGGGCCTGGGTGTTCTCCGGCGCAGCGGGCTCGGCACCGGACTTCCTCTACACCGCTGAGGAAGGCATCTTTGCCGGGAACCCGTTCCCGCTCGGCTTCGCCGGGCTCCCGGCTATCGACCTGTTCAGTGTCGGTGGGTTCCCGATATCAGCGTGGTTGCTGGTGTTTTTCGCTGGCCTCGTGTTGCTGGCGCTCGCTGACCCCATCGAAGTCGTCGAGTTCCTCAACGTGTTCGTGAACGTGCTGTCGTACACGCGACTGGCAGCAGTACTCCTGGCGAAGGCCGGGATGGCCTTCGTGGTCAATCTGCTGTTCTTCGGTGTGTTCGTCACGGACGACGGAGCGTGGCACTTCGGTATCAGTCACGCACCGAGCTACTACCTCGAGGAAGGCGTCTACCACGGCCACGAAGTCACAGAGGTCATGTTCGGAGGCCTGATGCACTCGGGCATCGCTGGTCTCGTCGGTGGACTGCTCGTCCTTGTGCTGGGGCACCTCCTCGTCCTCGTACTGGGTATCACCAGTGCCGGACTACAGGGTGTGCGTCTCGAATACGTGGAGTTCTTCGGCAAGTTCTTCGAGGGCGGCGGCAAGCGGTACAACCCGTTCGGCTACGAGCGGACCTACACCACTGACGACTGACCGCTATCGACCTTACTTCCGATATTTGTCGGTACTCCGGTAGCTACTGCCCTACCGTCGCGTACTCGGGGGCTGGTACCAGATGACAACCGTGGTTGAGAGCGCGGCTAAACCCACGGAACAGCATCTTGACGAAGTGTTTTGGGAAGCTTTATGAAGTCCGTGGAGTCACATACGCCTGTTCGGACACGAGCAACCTCAGAGAGGATCTCAACAACATGATAGAAACTATCGCACTCGTTGTCAACGCTGTACTGCAAGAAGGTGGCGCCGCTGCTCCGGCTATCCCGGGAGAAGCTGCTGCAGCCCTCGCTGTCGGGCTGGCTGCGCTCGGTTCGGGATACGCGGAACGTGGGATCGGGGCCGCCGCCGTCGGCGCAATCGCAGAAGACGAGAGCATGTTCGGCCGTGGGCTCATCCTGACAGTCCTGCCGGAAACGCTCGTCATTCTCGCGCTGGTCGTCGTCTTCATCCTCGGTTAACCACTCTCTCCCTTTTCCAATAATGAGCCTTCAAACAGTCGTAGAGGACATCCGCGACGAGGCCCGCGCGCGTGCTCAGGAGATTAGCGACGCGGCCGACGAACGTGCCGAGGAGATTATCGCCGACGCCGAGGCCGACGCCGAGCAGATCCACGAGGAACGTGAGGCCGAGGTCGAGCGGACCATCGAGCAGGAGCGAGAGCAGCGACTCTCCTCCGCGAAGCTCGAGGCCAAACAGGCTCGACTCAACGCCCGGCGTGACATCCTCGAAGACGTTCACGGCGACGTAGAGGACGCGCTTGCGGCCCTCGAAGGGGACCGACGAGAGGAACTGACACGCGCACTGCTTGACGCCGCCGTCGATGAATTCGACGACAGCGACGAGCTGTCGGTGTACGGCCGTGCGTCGGACCAGTCGCTTCTCGAGGATGTACTCGATGACTACGACGGCGCGACGTACGCCGGTGAGCGGGACTGCCTCGGCGGCGTCGTCGTCGAGAGCGGTGAGTCGCGAGTCCGTGTGAACAACACGTTCGATTCCATCCTGGAGGACGTCTGGGAGGACAACCTGAAAGCAATCAGCGACCGCCTGTTCGAAGACCAATGAGTTCGCGAACGGGAACGAGCGGCCAGGGAAGCAACTACGAGTACGTCATCGCACGGGTTCGTGCCCGAAGCGCGTCCCTGTTCGACGATGACGACTACCGGAAACTGGTCCGCATGGGGACGGGCGAAATCGCCCGCTTCATGGAGGAAACGGAGTACGAGACCGAAATGAACGCGCTCGGCTCCCGGTACGACGGCGTCGACCTCGTCGAGTACGCGCTGAACCGCAACCTCGCGAAACACTTCGACGACCTGCTTCGCTGGTCCGAGGGGGCGCTGTACGACTACATCGCCCGCTACCTGCGGAAGTTCGACGTGTGGAACGCTAAGACCGTCATCCGTGGGCTCTACTCGGACGCGGAACGGACCGAGGTCGAGGACGACCTCATCCGGGCCGGCGAGTTCACCGACCGGCGTATCGAGGACCTGCTGAACGCCGGTTCTATCGAGGAGGTCGTCGAGCAGCTCGACGACACTATCTTCGGTGACACGATGGCCGAGGCGTTCGACGTCTACGAGGAAAGCGGCGTCCTCGTGCCTCTGGAGAACGCGCTCGACCGCGCCTTCTACGAAACACTGCTGTCCGGCTTGCCGGATAATCCGGAGATCGACAGCCCGACCGGGCTGTACGTCGAGTTCCTGGAGACGGAAGTCGACTTCCGCAACCTCCGGAACGCGCTCCGGCTGGCCCGCAGTGGCGCGGACCTCGACCCCTCGGAGTACTTCATCGAGGGCGGCCAGCTGTTCGACGCACAGGAAGTCGCACAGCTGTCGACGAATCTCGACCAACTGGTCAGTGCCGTTCGCGAGAGCAAGTACGGCGACGACCTCGATCAGGCGCTGTCGGCGCTTGAGGAGGCCGACAACCTCATCGACTTCGAGCGGGCGCTGGACGCGGCGCTGCTCGAATACGCCGACCGGCTCTCGAACCGCTATCCGCTGTCGGTCTGTCCGGTGTTGTCGTACATCCTCAAAAAGGAGCGCGAGGTCGACAACATCCGGGCCATCGCCCGCGGTCGCGAGGCCGGCCTCGGCCCCGACGAGATCGAACAGGAGCTGGTGATACTATGAGCCAGGAGATAGCTGTCATCGGAAGCCCGGAGTTCACGACGGGCTTTCGGCTGGCTGGCGTCCGCAAGTTCGCGGACGTGCCTGCTGACGAGAAAGACGAGCAGCTCGACGACGCCGTCGAGGAGATGCTCGACGACGACGACGTCGGTATCGTCGTGATGCACGACGACGACCTGTCGCATCTCTCACGCGGTGTCAGGCAGGACGCGGAGACCAGTGTCGAACCGGTGATGGTCACACTCGGCGGCGGCACTGGGAGCGGCGGACTGCGTGAACAGATCAAGCGAGCCATCGGTATCGACCTGATGGACGAGGACTAACCATGAGTCAAGCAACAGACACAGACGTCCGCGAGGACGGCATTATCGAAAGCGTCTCGGGACCGGTCGTAACGGCTCGGGACCTCGACGCCCGGATGAACGACGTCGTTTACGTCGGCTCGGAAGGGCTGATGGGCGAGGTCATCGAGATCGAAGGAAACATCACCACGATTCAGGTGTACGAGGAGACCTCCGGTGTCTCCCCCGGCGAACCCGTCGAAGGGACGGGCTCGCCCCTCTCCGTGGACCTCGGGCCGGGCATGCTCGACGCCATCTACGATGGTGTCCAGCGCCCGCTCGACGTGCTCGAAGAGAAGATGGGGTCGGCGTTCCTCGACCGCGGTGTCGACGCGCCGGGTATCGACCTGGAGAAGACCTGGGAGTTCACCCCTGAAGTCGAGGAAGGCGACGAGGTCGAGGCCGGCGACATCGTCGGCACCGTCCCCGAGACGCCGAGTATCGACCACAAGGTGATGGTCCCGCCCGACTCCGAGGGTGGCGAGGTCGTCGCCATCGAATCGGGCAACTTCAACGTCGAAGAGACGGTCGTCGAACTGGACAGCGGCGAGGAGATCCAGATGCACCAGGAGTGGCCGGTGCGCCAGCAGCGCCCGACCGTCGACAAGGAGACCCCGACGGAACCGCTCATCTCGGGCCAGCGCGTACTCGACGGCCTGTTCCCGATTGCGAAGGGCGGGACGGCCGCCATTCCCGGTCCGTTCGGGTCCGGGAAGACGGTCACCCAGCACCAGCTCGCCAAGTGGGCCGACGCGGACATCGTCGTCTACGTCGGCTGTGGTGAGCGTGGCAACGAGATGACTGAGGTCATTGAGGACTTCCCGGAACTCGAGGACCCGACCACTGGCAACGCGCTGATGGACCGGACCTGCCTCATCGCCAACACGTCGAATATGCCTGTCGCGGCACGCGAATCCTGCGTGTACACGGGGATCACCATCGCGGAGTACTTCCGCGACATGGGGTACGACGTGGCGCTGATGGCCGACTCCACCTCCCGGTGGGCAGAGGCCATGCGCGAAATCTCCTCCCGACTCGAGGAGATGCCGGGCGAGGAGGGGTACCCTGCGTACCTTTCCGCTCGCCTGAGCGAGTTCTACGAACGTGCCGGGTACTTCGAGAACATCAACGGGACCGAGGGCTCTGTCTCAGTCATCGGGGCCGTCTCGCCGCCTGGCGGGGACTTCTCCGAGCCGGTCACCCAGAACACGCTGCGTATCGTCAAGACGTTCTGGGCGCTGGACGCGGACCTGGCCGAACGCCGGCACTTCCCCTCTATCAACTGGAACGAGTCGTATTCGCTGTATCGCGACCAGCTCGATCCGTGGTTCGAGGACAACGTCCGGGCCGACTGGCCGGAGACGCGCCAGTGGGCCATCGACACGCTGGACGAGGAAGCGGAACTGCAGGAGATTGTCCAGCTCGTCGGGAAGGATGCGCTGCCGGAAGACCAGCAGCTGACGCTCGAGATCGCCCGCTACCTGCGCGAGGCGTGGCTCCAGCAGAACGCCTTCCACGACGTGGACACGTTCTGTGAGCCCGAGAAGACCTACCGCATCATGGACGCCGCCAAGACGTACAACGATGCGGCCTTCGAGGCGCTGGATGCCGGTGTCCCCGTCGAGGAGATCACCGACATCGACGCCGCGCCGCGGCTCAACCGTATCGGCGTGCAGGAAGACTACAACGAGTACATCGACGACCTCGAAGACGACATCGAGTCTCAACTGCGGGAGCTGTACTAACAATGAAAGAGTATCAGACAATCACGGAGATCAGCGGACCGCTGGTGTTCGTCGAAACCGACGAACCGGTCGGCTACGACGACATCGTCGAAATCGAGCTCAGCGACGGCGAGACCCGCCGTGGCCAGGTGCTCGAATCCGCGAGCGACTACGTTGCCATTCAGGTGTTCGAGGGGACCGAGGGTATCGACCGCGATGCCTCGGTTCGCTTCCTCGGCGAGACGATGAAGATGCCCGTCACCGAGGACCTCCTCGGGCGGGTCATGGACGGGACCGGTCAGCCGATCGACGGTGGGCCCGAGATCGTCCCCGACGAACGCCGCGACATCGTCGGCGAGGCGATCAACCCCTACTCCCGGGAGTACCCCGAAGAGTTCATTCAGACGGGTGTTTCGGCCATCGACGGCATGAACACGCTCGTCCGCGGCCAGAAACTGCCGATCTTCTCAGCCTCCGGCCTGCCGCACAACGACCTGGCGCTGCAGATCGCGCGACAGGCGACGGTGCCGGAAGAGGAGGACGGCGAAGACGACGAAGGGTCAGAGTTCGCTGTCATCTTCGGCGCGATGGGTATCACGGCCGAAGAGGCAAACGAGTTCATGGACGACTTCGAGCGCACCGGCGCGCTGGAACGCTCCGTCGTCTTCATGAACCTCGCGGACGACCCGGCCGTCGAGCGGACGATTACGCCGCGGCTGGCGCTGACCACCGCCGAGTACCTTGCCTTCGAGAAGGACTACCACGTCCTGGTCATCCTGACGGACATGACCAACTACTGCGAGGCACTGCGCGAGATCGGTGCCGCGCGTGAGGAGGTCCCGGGCCGGCGTGGCTACCCCGGATACATGTACACTGACCTGGCACAGCTCTACGAGCGTGCCGGTCGGATCGAGGGTCGCGAGGGGTCCGTGACTCAACTCCCGATCCTGACGATGCCGGGCGACGACGATACGCACCCGATTCCGGACCTGACCGGGTACATTACCGAAGGCCAGATCTACATCGACCGCGACCTCAACAGCCAGGGCATCCAGCCGCCGATCAACGTTCTGCCCAGCCTGTCGCGGCTGATGGACGACGGTATCGGCGAGGGGCTGACTCGCGCCGACCACGCCGACGTGAAAGACCAGATCTTCGCCGCGTACGCGGAAGGTGAGGACCTGCGCGACCTCGTGAACATCGTCGGTCGCGAGGCGCTGTCGGAACTGGACAACAAGTACCTGGACTTCGCCGACCGCTTCGAGGAGGAGTTCGTCGATCAGGGGACCGACACGGCCCGCAGTATCGACGAGACGCTCGAACTCGGCTGGGACCTGCTCTCGATGCTCCCGAAGGATGCGCTGAACCGCATCGACGAGGACCTCATCGAGGAGCACTACCGCGAGGACGAGACCGCCGAAACTGTCGAAGCCGAAGCCTGACAACGGCCCTATATCTCACGGCTCTTCGCAATTTTTACCATATATTTTGGGTACGCGACTGTTTAGCGTTGACCTCCTATACTAGAGTGCACTATGCCAGAACCAGGGAGTGAAGCGATATGGCTGTGGTTAGGTACAGCGGGCATGTTCCTCGGCATGCTATACTTCATCGCGCGTGGCTGGGGTGAAACCGACAGCAGGCGTCAGAAGTTCTACATCGCGACAATACTGATCACGGCAATCGCGTTCGTGAATTACCTCGCGATGGCACTCGGGTTCGGCCTGACGTTCATCGAGTTCGGCGGGTCGGAACACCCCATCTACTGGGCGCGATACACCGACTGGCTGTTCACGACGCCGTTACTGCTGTATGACCTCGGACTGCTTGCAGGGGCAGACCGCAACACCATCGCCTCGCTCGTCAGCCTCGACGTGCTGATGATCGGTACCGGTGTGGTCGCGACGCTAAGCGCAGGGAGCGGCGTGCTGTCGGCCGGCGCGGAACGGCTGGTCTGGTGGGGTATCAGCACCGCCTTCCTGCTGGTCCTGCTGTACTTCCTGTTCGCCTCGCTGTCCGGTCGGGTCGCAGACCTGCCCAGCGACACGCGGAGCACGTTCAAGACGCTGCGAAACCTCGTGACGGTCGTGTGGCTGGTCTACCCGGTCTGGTGGCTCGTCGGCAGTGAAGGACTCGGCCTCGTCGGTATCGGGATCGAGACGGCCGGCTTCATGGTCATCGACCTCGTCGCCAAGGTCGGCTTCGGTATCATCCTGCTCCGTAGCCACGGCGTGCTTGACGGTGCTGCGGAGTCGACCAGCACCGGCGCAACGCCTGCAGACGACTAACGACTGCCGTTCGCCGACTTCGTTTTTTGGGTGTCGATCCGGAAGCGGCGGCGCTCGAACCGAAATAACTGGAAACCGTTAACTGCCTACGTCGAAAAAAGACCCGTAATGGCTAAGGACGTCAAACCCACGCGCAAGAATCTGATGCAGATCGAGGACCGCATCGAGCTGTCCGAGCGTGGGCACGACACGCTGGAGAAGAAGCGTGACGGCCTCATCATGGAGTTCATGGACATTCTGGACCAGGCTCAGGACGTCCGTGAAGACCTCGACGGTTCCTACGAACGGGCCCAGCGCGCGATCAACATGGCCCGGGCGATGGAAGGCGACGTGGCCGTCCGCGGGGCCGCCGCAGCACTGAAAGAACACCCGGAACTGACGACCCAGTCGAAAAACATCATGGGCGTCGTCGTCCCGCAGATCGAGTCCAGCAAGGTCCGGAAGTCACTGGACGAACGCGGCTACGGCGTCATGGGAACCTCGGCCCGCATCGACGAGGCCGCCGAGGCCTACGAGGAACTGCTCGAGAACATCATCCTCGCCGCCGAAGTCGAGACGGCGATGAAGAAGATGCTCGAAGAGATCGAGACGACGAAACGGCGTGTCAACGCCCTCGAATTCAAACTCCTGCCCGATCTCTACGACAACCAGGAGTACATCGAGCAGAAACTCGAAGAGCAGGAGCGCGAAGAGATCTTCCGCATGAAGAAGATCAAAGCCAAGAAAGAAGAGGAAGAGGACGCGCTCGCGGCCGAAGAGGAAGCACAAGAAGAGCCCGAAGCGGTCACTGCTGACGACTGATCGGGGAGTCCGTCCTGACCGGTATCGTTTTTGCGCTTTCAGGTTCGTGCTTGAGTATGTCCTGTCCCGACTGCGGTGGCGACCTCGTTTCGTTCCCAGTCCCGGCCGATCTCCAGCAGTTTCTCCCCGGGAACGCACCGGGGGCCAGCGTCTGCCAGTCCTGTTTAACTCTCGAACCGGAGACGGAGCCACCCACTGCTGTCCCGGACTTTACTGGTCTCGATAGTTCCATCCCCGATAACGACGGCGCAGCGGTCCCGCTGGTGTTGCTCGTCGGGCTGCTCGATTCGCTGGCGATGCACCGGGCGGAGATCACTGCGTTGCTGGAACGAATCGAGCGTGAGGGCGTCGACCCGCTACTGGTACTGGACCGCCTCGACGCCAGCTACGGGGAGGCGGCCCACGTCGACCTCGGCCGTCGTCGTCGGCAACTGGAACAGTTGTTATAACAGAACTGAAAGTGCGAACGACGGTCGTTAGACGCCCGTCGAGTAGCGCAGCAGGCCGGCGACGCCGCCGAAAGCAGTCAGCAGCTGTTCGCCCTTCTCGAAGTCCGTCGAGATGAACACCGTCTCGGTGCCGCGCTGGTCGGCCAGTTCCATCAGGTGGTCGATGGCGTCGTCGCGCTCGCCGTCCTCGGCGTCGACGGTGGCGCCACAGCGGGAACAGTCGTGGTCGTCGGTGCTCGCGTTGCTGTTGATGAGTTCGTATTCGTCGTGGCCGTTCTCGCAGGTGTAGGCGACCACGTCCTTCCGGAGGTCCTCGGAGATGAGCAGCTGTTCGACCGCGCCCATGTTGAGGTTCTGGCGCGTCTGGTCGAAGCCGTAGGTGGCTTTGTCCCCGTTGTGGAGCTGCTTGAAGAAGTCCTCCATGAGCTCCTTGTCCCGGAGCATCTCGTGTTCGGCCAGCACCTCGTCGGCCGCGTCCACGAGGTCGTACAGCCCTGACTCGTCGGTGTAGGCCACGTCGAACTTCCCCAGTACCATGTCCTGGAGTTCGTGGTGGAGGTAGTCGCCGTCGAGGAACTCGTCTTTCGTCGGTGAGGGGCCGCCGACGAGGATGCCGTCCAGTTCGTGGCGGTCGGCGACGAACAGATCGTTGGCCATGCCGGCGACTTCCTGATAGAAGTTGTCGATGGCTTCCAGCCGGAGGCGGGCGAACCGCTGGGCGGACTGGCCACCTTTCCGCTGCTTGCCCGGCACCAGCGAAGAGGCTGACTTGACGGGCTCGACGCGCTTGCCCTTCAGCCAGCCGACGTTGGCCTCGCGTCGGTCGAGCACGATGAGGCCGAACAGCCCTTTGTCGGCCAGCATGTGCTCCAGGGGCTCGGTGAGGAACTCCGAGTCACAGTGATAACGGAACGACTCGATGGGGTCCGGCGGGGATTCGAGTACTTTCGTTACCATGTCGGTCCGACCGCCGCCGGTGTCGAATGCACCCGAGAACACGACCAGCCCGTTGTCAGGAGGTCGCACGTCGTAGTACCGGAGGCGGTCCTTGATTGAAGTGAGTGCGTCCTGCACCGCCGTCCGGGTGTCCTTCGATTTGATGTTCGAGGCTTCGGAGTGCTCCTGGGTGACGTGAGCGACGACATCGCTGATCAGCTTGTCCTCGGGCACGTAGATAGAGACGAGTTGGGTTCCCGAGCCCTGGTACCCTTTGAGTTCCTCTATGACCTTCCGGAACTCGTATTTCTGCTTGTCAGATTGTTCCTGTTCCTGCTGCTCGCTCATTACTCTATGTTGGCCGAGGTGGCGTAAGAACCTGTTGACAGCGAGGGGCGCGAACGAAGTGAGCGGCCCTCGTACCGAAGCGGCGACCGAAGAGAGCCGCGGAGGAAGCCAGTGCGATTCGAGCGAAGCGAGAATCGCAGGACGGGCGAGCGGGGAGGGACGACCCGCGAGCAGCGAGGGGCGCGAACGAAGTGAGCGGCCCTCGCACCGGAACGGCGACCAACGGGAGCCGTGGAGGGAGGGAGCGAAGGGCGCGTGAAGCGGCAAAGCCGTGAGGCCGATACGACAGACGTGACAACCGAGATACCTGACTGGCCGTGAAACCACCTATTCTGAACGTCGCCTGGCCCGTCACGATCCAACAAATGACAGTCGCATTTATATGACTGCCTGCATTGTACCCAAGCAATCAGACTATGGCGGGGTATGTGTGTACGATTGCGGGCGGCAAGGGCGGCGTCGGAAAGACGACGACCGCGGTAAATCTCGGGGCTGTGCTTCAGGAGATGAGCTACGATGTCGCCGTCGTCGACGCGGATCTGGGGATGGCGAACCTCGGCTCGATGCTCTCTGTAGAGCCCGAAAAGAGCCTCCACGAGATTCTGGCCGGTGAGGCTGCCGTGAGTGAGGCTTTGACTGATGCGCCGGGTGGACTCACGGTGATTCCGGGTGAACAGTCGCTGGAGGCGTTCGCGGACGCTGATCCCGCAAAGCTCAGGAAAGTCATCAAGACGCTCCGAAATGCCTACGACGTGGTGTTGATCGATACCGGGGCTGGACTGAGCCACGAAGTCGCCGTGCCGCTTGGGCTGGCCGACGGAATCGTCCTCGTCACGACCCCCGACGACGTTGCGGTGGGCGATACGGTCAAAACGGCCCAGCTAGCGAACCGAATCGACGGGACCGTTCTCGGTTCGATCATCAACCGCGCGACCCGACACACTGACGTCGCGGCCATCGCCGAGCAGATGGAGTTCCCGCTGCTTGCGGTCATTCCGGACGACCCGCAGGCGACGACAGAGGAACCGCTCGTGCTCAACGCCCCCGAGAGCACGGCTGCCGACGCCTATCAGCGGCTGACCGAGGCGCTGGAGGGTGTGTTCTTCCGCGGCGAGAGCCCCGAAACGGATATCGAGACGATACTCGACGACGAGTGGTTCCTCGACGACACTGAGGATCACTCCGATGTCGACGACGACGAGGACTCCGGCGGTGTGTTCGGCCTCTTCAACTGACGGCTCTGTACCCGCCAGCCGGTCCGGTCTCAGCCCGCCGCTCCGACCGCATCTCGCTGTCTCTGACTCATTCCGGAAGCGGCGGCCACAGCGTCGCGACCGTTTCCTGAATGAGTTGAGTCTGTGCCCGGCGCAGTCGCTCCGAGAGCGACGACGCAGAGATGTCCAGTTCCTGGGCCACGGCGTCCAGCGACGTGCGCCGCGGAATCTCGAAATACCCCATCTCGTACGCCGTCCGTAGCGCTTCCAGTTGTCGGTCAGTGAGCCCGTTGCCGGGCGACTTCGGCTCCGCATCTCGGGTCAGCCGCTCAAGTCCGAAGTCCGCGTTTCGCTGCCAGAACGAGGCGAACTCGGTGAACGCCGCTCGGTCGGCGAACCATCCCAGTTGCTCCCACCCGTCTGCGGTCACGGTTATCCGTTCGATGATGGCGTCTGCCGTGGCGAGTGCTTCGAGTCCGTCCAAGTCGTCGATTTGGCCACCGAGTTGCTCCTCGAAGCTCAGTGCCGGCACTGCCTGATACCGACGGGTGTCGCCGGCCGTCCCGATCCGCGTCCACTCCTGAACGTCGTAGGCATCAGTGAACGCCCGCTCGATGGCCTGCTCGGAGCCACCCGTCACGGTCCCAATAAACAGCGGGCGACGACCGTGGTTGTACTGCAGTGAGAGGGTGATCGTCGCTTCGGGTACCGCAGCCGCGACCGACACGAGCGGCAATGAGTCGCAATCGATCTGAAATTCTGCGATAAGCCCCATACGGCATCGCTCGCTGCCAGTGCTGAAGCGCCTGTCGAAACAGAGCATCGGTGTGGCTGTCGGTCCTGCTTTCGACACCCTACTTAAACGGCCCAACCACTGAGAGAACGGCTTAGCCCGACTGCGTTCGACCGTACTGTTGTATGCAGCCGACACAGTCCGTAGATGAGATTGAATTCGAGTTCGAGCGCTACGGCGACGGCCAGCCACTTCTCCTCCTGCACGGCGGGATGGCTCCCACGGAGTACTGGAACCCAGTCATCGCACGGTTCGAGGAATACGGCGCTGTCGTCCCGCAGCGTCCGGGGTTCGGGACCTGTCTCGACTCCCCGGCGGAAACAAACGCCGACGAGGTGCTGGATCGTGAGGTCCGATATGTCCGGGCGCTTGCCGACGCTGTCGACGGCGACCCAATCCTGTTCGGCCACTCGTACGGCGCACTCACCGCTATCGAGGCCGCGGCGGGTACGTCGGTCGAGGCAGTTATCGCGTACGAACCGGCGGTACTTCCCGCCGAGTACCGGGCCGACGCTGACCTCGCTGACCGAATGGCATCGCTCGTACAGGATGGAAAGCGAGAGGAAGCGGTGAAACGCTACATCGAACAGGTCCTTCACCCAGACGGTATCGAGGACCTCGACGCCTGGCTTGCGGAGTGGCCTGTCTGGCCCGACTGCGTGGCCCTCGCCGAGGAGGTCGTTCGGATGAACCGGTCCGTCGAGCAGTACCGGCTCCCCGACCACTTCGATGTCGACGCTCCAACGCTCGTTCTGTCCGGCACCGACGGGCCGGATTTCCTCCGGCAGAGTGCCCGGGCCGTTCACGACGCACTCCCGCACAGCCGATTCGTCGAGTTCGACGGGGTCAGCCACAGCGGCCCCGCCGAGGCACCTGCACTAATCGCGGCGGAAGTCGACGCGTTCCTGCAGAAATAGGCCGGCTCGACGGATTTTCCGCGGCAATCGCGTCCGTCACACCGGATACCCGACACAGACCGCCCTACATCGAGGTCGGTGCTTCGACGCCCAGCGCGTCGAGGGCGTTCGCAATCGTGGTCCGGGTCCCGTCGACGAGGGCCAGCCGTGCGGCACGGGTCTCGTCGTCGGCGTCGAGAACCGGACACTCCCGGTAGAAGGCGTTGAACGTTTCGGCGAGGTCGCGGGTGTAGGTGGCGACGGTGTGCGGCGTCAGGTCGTCCGCGGCCGCCTCGATGACGGCGGGGAACCGGGCCAGTTCGCGGAGCAGGTCCCGCTCTTCCGGTTCCGACAGTGGGTCGAGGTCGGGTTCGGCTGGGATGTCAGCCTCCACGTCGCCGAGGATCCCACAGCAGCGCGCGTGGACGTACTGGACGTACGGAGCGGACTGGGCCTCGAAGTCCAGCGCACGGTCCCACTCGAAGGTGATGCCCTTCGTCGGCTGTTTCGAGACGATGTCGTAGCGCACCGCGCCGATGCCGACCTGACGAGCGATACGATCTATGTCGTCCGCGTCGAGGTCGCCGCGGGTCCGGTCGTCCAGTCGGGACTCGACCTCTTCGCGCGCGCGGTCAATAGCTTCATCGAGCAGGTCGTCGAGGTCGATGCCGGTCCCCTCCCGCGTGCTCATCCCGCCTTCGGGAAGGTTTACCCAGGAGTAAAACACCTGCCGGAGCTGGTCGGTGTCGTTGTCCAGCAGTTCCAGGGCCGCCGAGAGCTGGTCGGCCTGGAGCTTGTGGTCCTCACCCAGCACCGTGACGGCGCGGTCGTAGGTATCGAACTTCCACTCGTGGTGGGCCAGGTCGCGGGTGGTGTACAACGATGTGCCGTCGGAACGCAGGAACACGAGGTTCTTTTCGAAGTCGGGCAGGTCGAGCTGCCAGGCGTCCTCCTCGTAGACGGCGCAGTCGAGGTCCTTCAGCCGGTCGACCAGGTCGTCCGTGTCGCCGTTGCGCATGAACCGCGTCTCTTTGACGAACTCGTCAAACTCCGCAGGGAGGCGACCGAGCGTGTTCTGCATTCCGCCCAGCACAGTGTCGACGACCTCGGCGACGCGTTCGTACGTCTCTTCGTCGCCGTCTTCGAGGCCCTGCAAAATCGACTGGACCTCGGCCTCCGCTGCCTCGACTTCGTCGGGGTCGCCCTCTTCGAGGACAGTATTGCCCTTGCGGTAGTACCGAACCATCTCGTACTCCGGGGACTCTCGCTCGGGTTCGGGCAGGTCGGACTCGTCGAACGTCTCGTAGGCCCAGGTGAACACGGCAATTTGGCGGCCGGCGTCGTTGACGTAGTAGTGGCGGTCGACGTCGTAGCCAGCGTAATCGAGCACGCGGGCGACGGCGTCACCGATGATAGGGTTTCGTGCTCGCCCGACGTGGACCGGGCCAGTCGGATTCGCGGAGGTGTGCTCGACGACGACGCTGGTGTCGCGGTCGGGAAGCCGCCCGAACTCGCTCTCCGTGACTGACTGCAGGGTCTCGGCGAAGTACGCCTCGCTCGGGAGGAAATTGACGTACGGCCCTTGTGTCGTCACAGCACTGACGTAGGTGAGGTCGTCCGTGTCAATCGCCTCGGCGATGTCGCCGGCGACGTTCGGCGGCGCAGTACCGACCTCGCCGGCCAGCCGGAAGGCAACGCTCGACGCTAACACGGCGTCGACGTCCTCCGGTGGTTCCTCGATACCGAGGTCCTCGGCCGGCAGGTCGAGGGCTGTGAGTGCGTCGGCGAGGGCGTCCTCGACCTCCGCACGGAGCTGCAGGAACATACGCCGGGCTTTCGCGGCGGGGAGTAAATGGGTAACGAAACCCCAGCCACGTTAGACCGATTCCTGTCTGTCTCAGGTCAGGAGCCGCGGGCCGAACACCATCAACAGGAGGCCGCCGATCATCGACACCGTGATCGCGATGGAGACGGCCGTCGTCACCCGCCGCCCGTCCGAGACGGGGAGCCGCGAGACGAACGACTCGGTCGATGCCCGCAGGATGTGGCCGCCGTCGAGCGGGAACGTCGGGATGAGGTTGAACTGGCCGATGACGAGATTGATCCAGCCAGTCCAGAACAGGACGTTCGCGAGCAGGAACACCGGCGTCGTTCCGAGCGCTCCGAGCGGTCCCTGGACGGTGTAGAAGTTCGTCGCGATGCCGGTGAAGCCGGCGAAGTTGTAGCCGAAGCCGCCGGCGACGCCGATAAAGGGGAGCAAGAGCGTGCTGAAAATCCGCTGGGCGAACGAGAACTCGGAGACTGACGTGGGGGTGTCAGGCGATCCGCCGAGGAATTCCAGGAACGCGGCGGCGGGATAGGCGTCGATGCCGAAGTCACTGACCTGGATGCCGCTGATACCCTGCTGGATGCTGACGCCGATGATACCGTTGTCGACCTGCTCACTCTCGGCCATCGTCACCTCGTAGGTCTCGCGTGCACCGTTGACGTAGCCAGTGATCGATACCCGGTCACCGGGTTCGCCGCCCTCAAGCGCCTGCATCAGCGCCGTCCCGCTGTGCGTTCGCTCCCCGTTGACCTCGGTGATTATCATGCCTTCGCCGCTCGGTGCCCCTTCCCCGGCGAGCGGGCCGTCCTCGGCGACCAGGACGTATGCGCCGAGCGGGGTCGTGACCGTCTCCCCGGACTCGGTTTCGACTGTTGCAACGGGATTGTTTCGAGCCGCCTGTTCGAACTCACTGCTGGTAGCCACGGCAGTCCCGTTGACCGAAACAATCGTCTCACCAGTTCCGAGCGGCGCGCTCTGGAGGGCCGCCGAGACGACGACGGACCGCTCGACGGTGACTGTTTCGGCATCCTTACGGGCCACTTCGACAGTCTGTGCGTCGCTTTCGGCGAGCACCGATTCGAGTTCCTGCTGGCTCTCGACCGACTGGCCGTCGACGGCCGTAATAACGTCGCCTGACTCGATACCCGCGTCGGCGGCGGGGGTTCCGTTGATCGGACTTCCGACCGGCACGCCGTCGACGACGGCGATAGCGCCGGCGACTGGCCCGAACAGCAACAGAAGCGTGATGATCGCGAGCGCGAAGTTGTTGGTCACGCCGGCCGTGTACATCCGGGCCTGCGCACCGCGGTCGGACCGCAGGAGTTCGTCTTCGTCGGGTTCGACGAACGCGCCGATGGGGATGATCGCCAACAAGGCCAGCCCCATCGACTCGATGTCGATGTCCTCGACGCGACAGAAGAGCCCGTGGCCGCCCTCGTGGACGACGAGGCCGAGCAACAACCCGAGCACGATCTCGGGTGCGACCGACAGCGGGAGGAAGTCGTTGACGCCGGGAATCGCCAGCGCGTTCCGCGGCTCGTTCAGTGCGGAGGGCTGTGGGTTGACGAGCGCCTGGTAGGCCCCGAGCGCAACGAGGAGGAAGGAGCCGACCATCACCACGAGTCCGAACCCGACGCCGAGGTTCCCCCAGGCCCGCCAGAACCGCTTTGGCCGTGCAAGCCAGTCGAGGACAGCTTTGCCCTTCTGCGTGTGAATCGTCGTAATCGGGCCGCTAAAACGAATATACTCGGGGACAACGCCGCGGGTCCGCAACGCCATCGCGAGGAGGGTGTAAGCGACAAGGCCCGCAAGGACCCACGTCAGCGTACTCACCATTTACCCGAAACTAGGTTTAGCCAAGCAAGAGGGTTTGGTTTGGGACACACCGCCAGCAGCCAACGGTGAAGTGACCGCGCTGCAAACGACCACACAATGTACGACCACGTTCTCATTCCCGTCGACGGGAGCGACGAATCCACGGCAGCCGCACGGCGCGGCCTCGCACTGGCCAAGGACTTCGACGCGACTGCCGAGGCGGTTCACGTCGTCGACCAGCGAGCACGCAGGCTCACGCGAACGGATCGCGAGAGCGGACGCCTCCACGAACACGGCGAGTCCGTCCTCGCTGACATCGAGTCGCTCGCCGCCGATATCGGCCAGCCCGTCACGACGGAGCTTCTGGAGGGGAAACCGAGCGTGCAGATCGACGAGTACGCCCGCGAAACCGACGCAGGACTCATCGTCCTCGGTCGACAGGGACTGACCGGTCTCGGGAAGCGACTCCTCGGTGGCGTCACCGAACAGCTCCTGCATCGAACTGCGGTGCCCGTGCTCGTCGTTTCGGGGGAGAAACAGGCGGAAAGGCGCGAATTCGACTACTCACGAGTCCTCGTCACAACTGACGGGAGCGAGAACGCAAACACGGCGACGCGACACGGCGCGGCGGTAGCAGACCGGTACGACGCGACAGTACACGTCCTCAACGTCGTCGATATCCAGGCCGCCGGCGGAGCGTTCAACGCTGGCGGACTGAACGAGGCGTTCATCGAACGACTGGAAGCGGACGGGCATGACGCCGTCGCAGCAACCGCCGACGACCTCGAAACGGCGGCTTCGGACGTGTCGGTAGAAACCGCCGTGGAACGGTCGGACTCGCTCGATGGCGTCGCCGCTGGCATCTGCGAGTACGTCTCCGATCGGGACATCGACCTCGTCGTGATGGCGTCACACGGACGCTCGAACCTGAAGCGCCAGCTGCTCGGTAGCGTCACGTCGCAACTGCTCCGAACTGTCGATGTCCCCGTGCTAGTGACGCCCCGTTCGACCTGAGCGGATGGACGAACCACCCGTTCTATGTATCGTGGGAACATATCGCAAGACGGTGCCGGACAATGCCAGAAACCTGCGGTATCTGTGGTGAGACGGTCCCCTTCGATGCTACCGTCCACGCGATGATTCACACGCACAGCGAGACGGGCGTCATCGACGCGTACGTCTGTCAGGACTGCTACGACGAGCGTCTCGGACCGATGTTCGAACGGGTCGACACGCAGGAACAGTCGCCCTGAAGTCGCCGTTTCAATAGCCTGTTACGGGTGGGTAGGACCCGCCTACCCCGGGACTACTCGTTCCGGCGGAACCGTTCCACAACGAACTCCTGGTCCAGTTTCGCGATGAACGTCCCGAGCTGTGGGCCTTCGGTGTCGTCGAACAGGAGCTGGTAGCCGGCCGAGAAGAACTCGCCGATATCGATGTCGTTTCGCTTCGCCGTCTCGTATATCTCCGACTGAATCGCTTCTCCGTCGTGGCCTTCGTCAATGAAATCGGCCAGCTCGTCCAGCGCGGCCGCCGTCTCGTCGTCGAATGACACGTCGGGCATCTCGGCGCGCTTGAGTTCGTAGTTGAATTCGTTGTTCGTCAGGCTGGCCCACTCCTGGGCGCGCTCGACGCGGGCAAGCGCCTGCTCGACGGCCCACTCCGGCGCATCGTCCGGGATGTGACCCTCCTTCCGGGCGATTTGTTCTCGAAGCGCCGGGTCGTCGGTCATCCCGAGGACGGCGGCGAACGTGTAGGGGATTCGAACCCGCTGTTCACGCGGTTCGTCCACGACCATCGGATAGGCTTGCTCCGCAAGTTCGGCGTCGTCCTCGCTGGCCTCGGCCTCTCCGAAGTACCGCCGCTCGAACCGGTCGAACTCGTCGACGAGCTGGTCGACGTTCTCCACGGAGAAATCCCGCTGCTTCCGCGGGTCCTTCACGAAGAAGTATTTAAACACCTCGGGTTCGAGGATATCCAGTACCTCGTCGACGGTGATGACGTTGCCCGAGGACGAGGAGAGCGGTTCGCCGTCGAGCGTGAACCACTCGTACACCATCGGAACCGGTGGCTGGATGTCAAGCACGTTCTCGGCGATGTCTTCGCCGGAGGGCCAGGAGCCCTCGGCGTGGTCCTTGCCGAACGGCTCGAAGTCGACGCCCAGAATCTCCCACTGGGCGGGCCACTCGAACCGCCACGGGAGTTTCCCGTCCCGGAGCGTCGCCGTTCCCTCGTGACCACAGCCCTCGATGGTCTGGTCGCCGGCTTCGACGTCCTCACAGACGTATTCGACTTCGCCGGCGTCGAGGTCGACATCGGTGACGCCCTCGGTGAGCTTGCCGCACTCCTCGCACTGGGGCAGGAACGGGACGTAGTCGTCGCCGACCTTGTTCTGGTATTCGGCGAGCACGTCGCGGGCCCGGTCGGCGCGTTCGAGCACGCGGCGGGTCACGGGTTCGAACTCGCCGTCGGCGTACAGCTCGGTGTTGGATACGAACTCTACGTCGACGCCGACCAACTCGGCGCTTTTTCGCAGGAGTGTCGTGAAGTGCGCGCCGTAGGAGTCACAGCAGCCGAAGGGGTCCGGGATGTCGGTGTACGGTTTCCCGAGGTTCCGCCCGAGCGCGCCGGCGTCGACCTCGCCGAGGCCGACGACGTTCCAGTCGAGGTCGGCGAGCTGGCGGGGCACCGCCCGAAGCCGGTCTTTGTCGTCTGCGGTGAACACCTGTCTGACTTCGTGGCCGCGGTCCCGCAGGGCCTCGGCGACGTAGTAGCCCCGCATAATCTCGTTGAAGTGGCCGATGTGGGGGACGCCCGACGGGGAGACGCCGCCCTTGATGACGATTGGGTCGTCGGGGTCGCGCGCTTCGATAGCGTCGGCGACGGAGTCGGCCCAGAACGCCCGGCCGCCGCCGCGGCCAACCTCGTAGGGGTCTTCCGCCATCTATGCCTCCGGGAGAATCTCGGACCCGTCGAACTCACCATCTTCGACCGCGCGCACGACGTGTTCGGGGTCGGTACCGTCGAGCACTATCGTCCGGATGCCGGACCGCTGGATGATTTTCGCGGCCAGCAGGTCGACGGGTGCGCTGCTGCCAGCGTCCATCTCGATGTCGGCAATCACGTCGACGAGTTCGCTCGCGCCGAGTTCGTCGAACCGCGTCGCGTCGTCGTCTTCGTTCGGGTCGGCGTCGTAGACGCCCGGGACAGACGTCGCGTACACGAGCAGGTCCGCGCCCACGTACTCCGCGAAGGCGGCCGCCACGGCGTCGGTGGTCTGTGCGGCGACGATGCCCCCGAGGACAGGGATGTCCCCGCGACGGATGGCTTCCCGGCCCTCGTCGTAGCTCTCGGCGGGTGTCGGCGCGGCGCGGTCGTCCAGGGCGGCGATCAGTAGCCGGCCGTTCAGCCGCGTGACGGCGATACCGAGCTGGTCGAGCTCGATTTCGTTTGCGCCGAGGTCGCGGGCGGTGCCGATGTAATCGCGTGCGGTCGGTCCGCCGCCGACGACGGTCCCGAGCGTGTGTCCCTGTGCATCGAGCGATTGGATGGCGTCGGCGTAGTCGGCGACCCGTTCCGCGTCGAGGTCCGGGGCCAGTACGCTTCCGCCAATGGAGACGACGACTTTCATTAGCCCGCCGTAACCGCGATGCACTCTTAAGGGTTGTCAAGGCCACTGACTGCTGTCTCTCTAGTCGGCCCTTTCTGGTACCCACTGCGATCGCTGTCGGTCGCGTCCCCGCGAGAATGTCCGTCTGACGCGTGCCCGACGTGCTGACGCGTGTCTGACGCTTCTGGAAAACTAACGGTGAAATGCGCCGCTTGTTGGCGCTACAGATGGTGATATCTCTCTTTCACAGACCGCTCAAAACACCACGAAAATTGCGTCGATTTACGGTCTAAGAAGGCTTTGTGAAATGTCTAAAAGAATCTGAACCGGTTGTAAAAAATGCGTTTTAGCTCGATTTGTCCTGAAAGTGACCGAAGTGACCTGAAGGTTCCTTCCTTTATATACTCCCGGCGGGGTTACGAAGAAGTGAGGTGACAAAGATGAGCGCTACCGCAACGCCCTCCGGCGAGGAAGAGCCCTCCAAAGAAGAGCGACTGAAGTCGTTCCTCGCAGAGAAGGCAAGTGACGGCGAGATGTATTTCAAGAGCAAGTTCATCGCTGATGAAGTCGGTCTCTCCCCGAAAGAGATCGGTGCCCTGATGGTCAAGCTCAAGGACAGCGCGTCCGAGATCAACGTCGAGAAGTGGTCGTACACGAGCGCGACCACCTGGCGTATCGAGCCAGCGTAGACGACCGGTCCCCGCGTACAGTTCTCGGACGATAGTACCTGCTATAGTAACAATTGAAACGATTTATACACTGATCGCACTGCCATCGTGCGATCAGGTGTGCATTGATTTTCAACGGCTACTATAGCTGTGTGATCGTTCGCGGAGTATTTGTGCCCGCATCGTTTACGAGCAGTTGATGAGTGGCTCCGCGGACCCGCCGTCGCCTGACCGACTGGCCGGCGTGTTCTCCGTCTCGTCAATGCGGCGGACGGATGGATCTGTCCAGTATCTCGGCGACCCGATAGTGCCACCAGCCGCCGCTGTCGAGCAACTCAGACCGCTGTTTCGACAGCGGGGCTACGACGTTCGGCTCGAAGAACTCGGCCCGGAATCCGGCGATACAGCAGCCACTACGAGCAACGGTGGCACTACTGTCGTCGGCGGTCCGGCGGTCGATGACTCGATGACCGCCACCGGTGGTGCGTTGAACGCGCGCCCGAACCAGTACGCACTGATCGCGGAGCCCGCCGACACGGACACTGGCGGTATCCCGTGGCTCAACATCGGGCTCCTGTTCGCGACTATCGCGTCGACCCTCTACGTCGGCGCGAGCGCCTGGTACTACATCCCGGTCGCGGAGGACCCGCTTCGGATTTTCGAGGCCTGGCCGTTCGTGGTCGCGATGCTCGGCGTGCTCGGTATCCACGAACTGGGCCACTACGCCGCGGCCCGATACCACGGTGTCGACGTGACGCTCCCGTATTTCATCCCGTTTCCGTCGTTTCTCGGAACGATGGGGGCGGTCATCAACATTCGCGGACGCATCCCCGACCGGACGGCGCTGTTCGATATCGGTGTCGCTGGCCCGCTCGCTGGGCTCGTCGCGACGACCATCGTCACGGTCATCGGCCTCTCGATAGACCCAATTACGGTGCCGGAACGCGTGGCAAACAGCGACACCGGCGTCATCATCACGTTCAATTATCCGCTGCTGTTCCAGGCGCTGGAGGCCCTGGTGAACACGCTGGGACTCGGGACCGAGGTCGGCCCCGGCGAATCGGTCCACCCGATCGTGTTCGCCGGCTGGGCCGGGATGTTCTTTACGTTCCTGAACCTGCTCCCGGTTGGGCAACTCGACGGCGGCCACATCGTTCGGTCAATCGTCGGGCAGCGCCAGGAGACGGTCGCCGCCGCCGTTCCCGGAGCGCTGTTCGCACTCGCCGGCTACCTGTATTTCACCCGCGACCCGCCGCCGGTCGGTTTCGGCGTCTGGGGCCTGTGGGTGTTCTGGGGCCTGTTCGCCACCGGACTCGCGTACGCCGGTCCGGCCCGCCCGACCGTGGATACGACGCTGGACCGACGGCGGGCGCTGCTCGGCCTGTTTACGTTCCTACTGGGGCTGGCCTGTTTCACGCCGGTTCCGTTCGAGATAAGTGCGATTTGACCGTTAGCTCGCGTCGCGGTCTGGCCGTTCTCAGTGTGAGTACCCGCGGTCCGGAAGCGTCTCCCCGTTGAGCGTGACGCCGCGCTCGGTGACTGACCCTATCCGATGGAGCGGGCACGACACGGCCTGTCTGGCCTCGGACACGTCGGACTCGGGCAGCGTACAGACCAGCTCGAAGTCCTCGCCGAAGAACACGCCCAGCTCCCGTCGTTCCTGTGGCGTCTCCGCGAGCGCGTCGACTTGCGCGTCTATCGGGAGCGGCTCTTCGACAGCAAAGCCACAGCCGTTGGCCTCGGCTAACTGGTGCAGCGAGCGGGCCAGCCCGTCGCTCGAATCCATCATCGCCGTCGCGTGCGGTCGGAGCGCGACACCCGCACGTACGCGGGGTTCGAACTGAAACAGCTCGTTCGCCCGGTCGGTGTCGCCCCGGTCGAACAGTTCGAGGGCGGCGGCTGACCGGCCCAGCGTGCCGGTGACACAGACCGCGTCGCCGGGCGACGCGCCCGAGCGCCGGATCGGGTCCGCGGCCGCCCCGATGGCCGTCGTCGCGACGGTGAACTCGTCGTGGCTGTCCAGGTCACCGCCGACGTACTCCGCGCCGACCGCGTGACACACGTCCTGTGCGCCGTCGACGAACGCCGCGAGTTCGTCCGCTTCGAACGACGGCGCGCCGTACGCGGCCACCGCGGCTGTCGCGTCGGCCCCCATCGCGGCCACATCCGACAGCGAGGCGGCGACGGCCCGCCAGCCCGCCGTGTAGCGGGTCGTCCCCGTCGGGAAGTCCGTCCGCTCGTGGAGCATATCCGTCGTGATGACCTGGCCGTCCACGACGGCGCAGTCGTCGCCCGCGTCGGGAAGTCGGTCGGCGAGGTCGGCGAGTGCAGCCCGCTCGTCCATACCCGGTCGTCGGTGTCCCGGGGCAAAACCCTCGGGGTATCGGTCGGCGGGACAGGGTCGGTGGGTTGAAACCGGAGACTGCCAATCCCATCCACATGGATGGGAACCGGATGGCGACGGTCGTCGGGTTCGCGGCAGCACTGGCCGTCCTTGGGGGGCTGGTGTGGTTTGTCGGCATCGACGAGACGCTGGATGCGCTCACCACGGCGGACCCGTGGGCGCTTCTCGCTGTCGCGGGCATCGCCATGCTCTGGCTCGTCTCGTGGGGGCTGGCGCTGTGGACGGTCCTCCGAGCGCTTGACGCACCGGTTGCGCCACACACAGCCGTTCTCGTGTTCGTCGCCGCCGTGTTCTCGAACAACGTCACGCCCTTCGGCCAGGCCGGCGGCGAGCCCGTGAGCGCGCTGTTGATATCGACAGCCGCCGACACCGAGTACGAGACCGGGCTGGCGGCTATTGCTACCGTCGACACGGTCCACTTCCTGCCGTCGGTCGGGTATGCCATCGTCGGCTTCACGTTCGTCGCCGCTGGAGCGGTCCAGTTGACCCGAAACCTGGCGTTTGCCGCCGGTGCTGTCGCGGTGCTCGCGGTCGGCATCCCCATCGCCGCCGTCCTGGGCTGGCGACACCGGGACCGCATTCAGGCGGCGGTCGTTCGCGGTGTCGCACCCGCCCTCGCCGCGGTGTCGAAGGTCGTTCCCCGGTGGTCCCCGCCGTCCGCCGAAAACATCGAGACACGAATCGAGGGGTTCTTTTCGGCCATCGAACGCATCGCGACGGACCGGCGGACAGTCCTCCAGACCTTCGGGCTCTCGGCCTTTGGCTGGCTCTGCCTGTCGGCGTCGCTGTGGACGTCGCTGTACGCCGTTGGGGCACCAGTCCCGGTCGAAGTCGTCCTGCTTGTCGTTCCCGTCGGGAGCATCGCCAGCGTCGTCCCGCTTCCCGGTGGGTCGGGCGCTATCGAGACGGTACTCGTGACGCTGCTGGTCTCGACGGCCCCGATTTCGGCCGCCCTCGCCACCTCTGCGGTGCTGATCCACCGCGTCGGGAGCTACCTGCTGCCGACGGTTATCGGCGGCGGCGTCGCTGCCGCCCTCAGTGTCGACCGGGCCGCGTCCGAGGAGTGACACTCACAGTTCCTGACGGGAGAGAGCATCGCTGCCCTATGGGCGAGTGAACGGTTCACGCCCGCCGACTGCGAACGACGCGTTTAAATGACGGCGACGGAAAGAAATCTGCAATGGCTACACTCTACGACGTTCCCCCCGAGGAACTCATCGAGGCACTTACGGAGACGCTCGCAGACGAAGACGACATCGAAGCGCCGGACTGGGCCGAGTACACCAAGACCGGCGTCGACCGCGAACTCCCACCCGAGCAGGAGGACTTCTGGGCGCGCCGCGCCGCCAGCCTCCTCCGGAAGGTCGCTGTCGACGGTCCCGTCGGCGTCAACGCCCTCCGCTCCGAGTACGGCACCTCGAAGCAGGGGACGACCCGCTACCGCGTCCGGCCCCACCGGAAGACCAAGGGCTCGGGCAACATCATCCGAACGGCGCTCCAGCAGCTCGAAGACGCCGGCTACGTCGAGACCAGTGAGAACGACGGCCGCCGTGTCACCGGCGAAGGCCGCAGTCTCCTCGACGACACCGCAGGCGACCTCCTGACGGAACTCGACCGTCCGGAACTCGAACGCTACGCGTAACTGACGCCTTTCTCGCTGTTTTTCAGTCGGTCCGTAGCCCCTGCTCCGAAATCGTTTTCCGACCGACTCCAGTACTTTCATACAACTATGAGTGGCGACCCCAGCGAGGAGGAACTCGAAGAACTCCGGAAAAAGAAGATGGAGCAGCTCAAGGAACAGCAGGGAGACGAGGGCGAGGCGCAGGAGGCGGCCAAGCAGCAGGCCGACGCCCAGAAGCAGGCAGTCCTCAAGCAGAACCTCACCGACGGCGCACGCAAGCGGCTCAACACGGTCAAGATGTCGAAACCGCAGGTCGGGGAGCAGATCGAACAGCAGGTCGTCGCGCTGGCCCAGAGCGGCCGCGTGCAGGGCCGGATCGACGAGGACCAGATGAAGGAGCTCCTCTCGGAGCTGACGCCCGACTCCAAGAGCTTCGACATTAAGCGCCGGTAGATGCGCTGTGCCCTGTTGTACAGCGGGGGCAAGGACTCGACGCTGGCGGCGCTCTTGCTCGACCCCTTTTACAACGTAACGCTCGTCAGCGGCTCCTTCGGCGTCCGTGACACCGACCCCGCTCGGGAGAGCGCGTCGGCTGTCGGCTTCGACCACGCGACGGTCGATCTAGACCCGGACGTGGCCCACGACGCCGTCGAGCAGATGCACGACGACGGCTACCCGCGTAACGGCATCCAGCAGGTCCACGAACACGCCGTCGAAACCGTCGCCCGGGGCGACTGGGTCGCCGAGGCTGACGACATCGACACACTCGATGCCGTCGCCGACGGCACCCGTCGCGACGACCGGGTACCGACCATCGAGCGCCCGCTCGCCCAGAGCGTCGAGGACCGCTTCGGCGTGGACTACCTCGCGCCGCTTGCGGGTATCGGCCGCGGCGCTATCGACGCGATGGCTGCAAACCGACTCGTGGTCGAGAGCGGCCCCAGCGCCGAGATTCCGAAGGCCGACTACGAGGTCGAACTCCGCGCGCTCCTGCGGGAGCGCTACGGCGAGGGTGCCGTGACCGACGTGTTCCCCGAGCACACGCAGTCCCGCGTGCAGGGCCTACGGTAGCCGTCGGCGGTTCGAGTCCTGCGCGTGCGTTCGTCAGATTAGGCGATGTCCCGGCTGGTGTCCACGTTGATCCGGTCGGTGAGGTCGAGGAATATCGGTTCTGTGAGCGCTCGGCCCCCGCGGAACTTCGGGACGAAGAGCCTGTTTTCGATGGCGTCGTCGTTTCGCTTCGTTTCGAGATCGAACACGATGTCGCTCGTGTACTCTGTCCGGTGGCGCTGTGGCGGCGTGGCGCTGTGTTTGAGCGCGTACAGGACCGCGACGCTGTCAGTCTGTGCGAGTCTGGCCTGCAGTGTTTCGAGGAAGGCCCGAAACTCCCCCGTATCGGCGCGCTCAAGCGGTTCGACCGGGCCGACGACGAGGAGCGACTCTTCGGTGAGCCCCTCGACGTGGGCGAGTACATCGCTGACCGGGGCCTCCCGATCCAGTTGGCTGACTGCGAGATCGTCGTAGGTCCCCCGCTGGGACCGCAGTGCCGACGTGACCGTCGTCGGTGCCTGTTCGCCGGAGAGATACACCGTCTCCTGCCGGGCGACGAACTCGGAGAGAAACAGCTCCGCCTGGCTTGCCGGTTCGGCGAGCAGCGTGACGAGGCTCCCAGTCGGAATGCCGCCGTCGAGCTTCCGGTCGAGTGCTCGAACCCCCGTCTCGAATCGCTGTGTCACTGTCTCACCCCGCGCGGCGTCCACCGATGCCTTGCCCATCCCATAGCGCCACCCTCGATAGACCGCGTCTTTGTTGTCCCCTCTCTAACACGGACCGTTCCCCGTGTAGCCGGCCACTACCCTTTTGACGCCAGCGCGTGCCGGCCACGCCCGTCTGTCACGGACGGACTACTGGCGAAAGCAGCAGCGAGCCCCTGTCGTAGTGAGTCTCTACTGGGCGCGATTTGGTGGTCACGGCCAGCGTGAACGAACAGGTTCAAGCGCGCCCTCGCTGTAGACGCGGACATGTACGACTCCGTCAAGGGCTTTCGTGATTTCTACCCCGAGGAGATGCAGGCTCGGCGGTGGGCCATGGACACGCTGGAAGACGTCGCACAGCGCTACGGCTTCCGGGAGATCGGCACGCCGGCCTTGGAGCCGACCGAGATGTACGTCGACAAGAGCGGCGAGGAGATCGTCGAGGAGCTGTACAGCTTCGAGGACAAGGGCGGGCGCGAGGTCGCGCTCACGCCGGAGCTGACGCCGACCGTCGCACGGATGTTCGTCGCCAAGCAACAGGAACTCTCGAAGCCAATCAAGTGGGTGTCGACGCGGCCGTTCTGGCGCTACGAGGAGCCCCAACAGGGCCGGTTCCGGGAGTTCTACCAGACTAACGTCGACATCTTCGGGTCGGCGGAGCCGACGGCCGACGCCGAGATTCTGGCCGTCGCCGTGGACATGCTCACCGACCTCGGGCTCACCGCCGAGGACTTCGAGATCCGCGTCTCCCACCGGGACATCCTCGCGGGCGTGCTGGAGTCCTTCGGGGCCGACGTGGACGTGCCCGAAGCGATTCGCGCAGTCGACAAGCGGGCGAAAGTCGACCACGACGACTACCTTGACGCGCTCGTCGAGGCGGGGCTCAACTACGGGCAGGCCGACAAATTCGACGAGATGCTGCAGATCGATGCCGAGGAAATCGAAACGCTCGCGGACCTCACCGGCTCCGAGGACGTCCGCGCGGCGACTGACAATCTTCAGGCGGTGCTCGACGCCGCCGAGGACTTCGGCGTCCGCGAGCACCTCACCGTCTCGTTGACGACCGCGCGCGGGCTGGACTACTACACCGGCGTCGTCTTCGAGTGCTTCGATTCGACGGGCGAGGTGTCCCGCTCGGTGTTTGGCGGCGGCCGCTACGACGATCTCATCGAGGGCTTCGGCGGCCAGCCGACGCCGGCCGTCGGCTTCGCGCCCGGCCACGCCACCCTTCAGTTGCTCTGCCAGCGCGCCGGCGTCTGGCCCGCCGAGGAGCTATCGACGGATTACTACGTCCTGCAGGTCGGCGACACGCGCCCGACCGCGGCCCGCATCGCTCGCGACCTGCGCGAGCGCGGCCACGTCGTCGAGAGCGACGTCGCCGACCGCTCCTTCGGCGCGCAGATGGGCTACGCAGACGGCATCAACGCCGAGACGGTCGTCATCGTCGGCGAGCAGGACCTGGAAAACGACGAGGTGACGCTCAAGGAGATGGACGACGGCGAGCAGATCAGCGTCCCGCTCTCGGCGTTCCCGGGCGACCACGACCGGCCGACGTTCGAGGACTTCGCGGAGTAACGCGACCGAGCCATCGGTCCGCGACAGTAGCTTTTTGCGACCACCGTGTCGAGTAGTCGACATGCAGCTCCCCTCCATCGCCCTCCCGAGGTGGAAGCTCGTCGCGACCATCGCGATACTCTCGCTGGGTATCGCCATGCTTGCAGGCGTGGCCGGCTTCGGCGGGCCGATTGCATCGATGTCGATCATCCTCGGCTGGTTCATTCTGGCTCCGCTCGTCGCCCTTCTGGGATCGAAACTACCGATGATTGAATCGCCGGCGGCCGAGCCGGACTCGGATGAAACCGAGATGACCACGACTTCGGAACCGACGGTAGATCCGGTCGACCAGCTCCGGGAGCGGTACGCCCGCGGTGAACTGACAGACAGCGAGTTCGAGCGGCGACTGGACCGATTGCTGGAAACCGAAGCCCTCTCAGCGAACAGCGAGGCAGAGAATACAGCCGGTGAGACCGACAGAGAAGTCAGCCTCGAAACCGAGTGAGTCGCCGGCCATCGTATTCGAGCCGTGCCACAGGCGGATGTGCAGTCAAGGCACTCGCGGCCTCATTCCTTCGCGCTGACGACCTCGATACCGCTGTCAGTTAGGCGAACGTACAGAAGTACATCGTCCGGTCCCGGGTCGACCACGTCGGCGAGTTCGGGCGCACAGCCCGTTTCCGATGTCGTTGAAGCCATAGGCGCCACAGATCACCGCGTCGACCAGCCGGTGATAAGTGCCGTCCCGCTCGGTCGCCAGCAGGTAGCCCACGCCCTCGATTGCCGTGTCACACGCCGTGCAGGTCAGCGTCTCTGGATGCGAGGGGGGTCCATAACTCCGCCTTCGCGTAGCCGCTACTTATCGCTGTGTGCGGCTGTTCGTGAATTTCCCGGTCAGAGCGCCCGTTCCATCTCCATTTCCACGCGCTCTTTGGCGATCGTCTCGAAGCCGACCGACTCGTACAGCGCTCGTGCGACGTGGTTGGTGTTCGAGACGGAGAGCCAGACCCGTTCGAGGCCGTTCTCCTGGCCGTAGCCAAGCAGCACGCGGATGAGTTGTGAGCCGATCCCGGCGTGCTGGTAGTCCGGATGGACGAAAATCGCCAGTTCCGAGGTGTCCTGATAGGGGACGAGGACGGCGTGGCCGACGGATTGCTCCTCGTGCCAAGCGACGACGTTCAGGCCGTCTTCGACGAGATTCGGCAGCCAGTCGCGGATGTCCGCTTCCGTCCGGGGTGGGACGCCCTGTGACCGGGAGTCGGGCCCGAAGTCAACATACATCTCCACCAGCGGGTCGATGGCGCCGTCATAGGCCTCGATTGTCACCGTCCGCCCGTCGTTGTCGGTGAACGTTTCGGGCGGGCGGGGGAAGTCGTGATCCGCCGCGGCGGCGTTGGACATACTCCCACCTTTGTTCTCAGCATGCCTAAGTTCGTCTATCCTTCCCAGCGACTGAGATTCGGGTGAGACAAGTGGCTCGCAGTCGACAAATCGGTATGCGCGCCTATCGCGTGGCCTACGACGGCCGACCGTATCACGGGTTCCAGCGCCAGCCCGACGTCGACACTGTCGAGGGGCGACTGCGCTCGGCGCTCGTCCGCCTCGGCGTCTGCGAGCGCGGCGACGGCTTGCCCGAGTGCTACGCGGCCGCTGGTCGGACTGACGCCGGTGTGTCCGCGCGGGCACAGACAGTCGCCTTCGACGCGCCGGCGTGGCTCTCACCGGCGGCATTCAACGGCGAACTTCCGGACGACATCCGTGTGTGGGCCAGTGTCGATGTCTCCGAGGGCTTCCATGCGACCCACGACGCCACCGAACGCACCTACACCTACTACCTGTACGCGCCGACGGACGCAGACCGACTCGGACGCGAACCGGTCAACGACGAGCGGTGGGGCGAGGCCGTCGACGCACTCGCCGGGAGCCACGACTTCCACAATCTCACGTCCGACGACACCGGCACCGAGCGAACCGTCGACATCGACTGGGCGCGGGAGGGCCGGTTCCTCGTCGTTCGGCTCACGGCCGGCGGGTTCTGCCGCCAGCTGGTTCGTCGGCTCGTCTCGCTCGCGGCGACTGTCGCGGACGGCTCCGCCCAGCTGTCGAAGGTTGACCGTATCCTCTCGCCGGAGTCCGTCAGTGGCCCCGACGGCGTCCCGCCGGCCCCGCCCGAACCGCTGGTGCTGACCGACGTTCGTTACCCGGACGTTGCCTTCAGTCGGGACGAGGACGCCGCTGCGGACGCACGGACGGTCTTCGAGCACCGACGCGCGAACGCCCACACGACAGCGCGGGTTGCCGACCACATAACCGACGGGCTGTAGTTCCCCGTCGCTGAAACGAAGGCTTACTTCGGCCCCGTCCCAAGAGCGGGCTATGAGTTCGGTACCCGCACGGAGCGACATCGACGAGGCGTACAAGTGGGACCTCGATTCTCTCTACGCCAGCGACGAGGACTGGGAAGCCGCCTACGAGGAGGCGGAGGAACTGATCGAGGACCTGTCCGCCTACGAGGGGCGCGCCACCGAGGACGCTGCGACGCTGTTAGAAACTCTGGAGACCTACGAGGAACTGATGCGGACGGTGTCGAACGTCGCCGCCTACGCCCGGATGCGCCGGGACGAGGACACGACCGACGACACGTACCAGGCGCTGACAGCCCGCTCGCAGTCTCTCTCGTCGGAGGCCAGTTCGGCCGCCTCGTTCCTCGACCCGGAACTGCAGGATTTGGAATACGACGACATCGAGGCGATGATCGACGCGGAGCCGGGGCTGGAGCCCTACGAGCACTACTTCGACGACGTGCTCCGGATGAAAGACCACACCCGCTCGGCCGAGGTCGAGAATCTCCTTGCGGAACTCGGTGAGGTCACCGGTGCGCCCGGCGAGGTGTACAACATGCTGGCCAACGCCGACATGGCGTTCCCGACCGTCGAGGACCCCGACGGCGACCAGCAGCCCATCACGCTCAACAACTTCACGACGCTGCAGAAACACCCCGACCGAGAGTTCCGCCAGCGCGTCTACGAGGCGTTCTACGACGAGTGGGACACCGTCCGCAACGCCGTCGGCACGGCCTACAAGAACGCCGTCAAGACGGACGTGAAGATGGCGAACGCACGGGACTACGACACCGCCCGCGAGGCCGCGCTGGACGGTCCGAACGTCCCCGTCGAGGTGTACGACACGCTCGTCGACACCGTCCACGACAACCTCGACACGCTCCACCGCCACGCCGACCTCAAGCGCCAGTCAATCGGGGCCGACGAACTCCGGATGTGGGACCTCTACGTCCCGCTTGTGCAGGAGGAATCGCCCGAAATCGAGTACGAACAGGCCTGCGAATACGTCACCGAAGCCGTCGCACCGCTGGGCGATGACTACCAGTCCCGGCTCGCCGACGGGCTGGACTCGCGGTGGGTCGACGTCTACGAGACCGAGCACAAGCAGTCCGGCGCGTACTCCGGCGGGACCTACGACTCCCAGCCGTTCATCCTGATGAACTACCAGGACGACGTGGAGTCGATGTACACGCTGGCCCACGAACTCGGCCACTCGATGCACTCGGAGTACACCAGCGAGGAGCAGCCCTTCGTCTACTCCGGCTACGAGATATTCGTCGCCGAGGTCGCGAGCACCGTCAACGAGACGCTGCTGACCCACCACCTGCTGGACACCGTCGAGGACGAGCGCCTGCGCCGACACATCCTCAACGAGTACCTCGAACGGTTCCGGTCGACGCTGTATCGGCAGACGATGTTCGCCGAGTTCGAGCACCGCACCCACGAGATGTCCGAGGCCGGCGAGCCGCTGACCCCCGACCGTCTGGACGACCTCTATCGGGACCTCAAGGGCGACTACTACGAGCCGGCGGTACTCGACGACCGCATCGCCCGCGAGTGGATGCGCATCCCGCACTTCTACCGGGCGTTCTACGTCTACCAGTACGCGACCGGCATTTCGGCGGCCGTCGCGCTCGTCGACGGCATCCTCGACGAAGGCGAGCCAGCCGCACAGCGGTACATCGACTTCCTCCGGAGCGGGTCGCGGCAGTACCCGCTGGAGCTGCTTCGCGACGCCGGCGTCGACATGGCCAGTCCGGACCCCGTCGAGTCCGCCCTCTCGACGTACAGCGAGTACCTCGACGAGTTCGCCGAGCTGCTGTAGGGCGGCCAGTAGCTATCCGGTGCCTGTCTGGCTGTTCGAGCCACCGGTCTAACCGAACGCTACAGCCCCGTCTCGACACGGATAACTGTTTCATCCCCTGTGACCCGAAGGCACTTTGTGTCTCAACCGTATAGTACCGACCATCCAAATGTCGCGCAGTCCCTCGCTTCCGGAACGACCACGGTTGGAACTTGATCCCGATATGACGCCTGACGAGCGTCTGGAGGCACTCCGGGAACATTTCAAAGAGATAGTACAGGTCAACGAACAGCTGACTGAGCAACTGGACGCCGCCCGTGACCGGCAGCACGATCTCACGGACGAGGTCGACCAGCTTGAACGGGAAAACGAGACGCTCAAGACGTCCTCGCTGTACATCGCGACCGCCGAGGAGCTGACCGATGACGGCGTGGTCGTCAAACAGCATGGCAACAATCAGGAAGTCCTGACCGAAGTATCGCCGTCCATCCGCGACGGGCTGGAGGCCGGCGACCGCGTCGCCATCAACGACTCCTTCGGCGTCAAGCAGATCCTCGACCCCGAGACCGACGCCCGCGCACAGGCGATGCAGGTCGACGGTTCGCCGGACGTCTCCTACTCGGATATCGGCGGCCTCGAAGAACAGATCCGCGAGGTCCGGGAAGCCGTCGAGGAGCCGCTTGTCAACGCCGAACAGTTCCGCGAGGTCGGTATCGAACCGCCGAGCGGCGTCCTGCTGCACGGCCCGCCCGGCACCGGGAAGACGATGCTGGCGAAGGCCGTCGCCAACGAGACCGACGCGACGTTCATCAAGATGGCCGGCTCCGAACTGGTCCGGAAGTTCATCGGCGAGGGGGCGCGACTGGTCCGTGACCT
Organism: Haloarcula sp. CBA1115; assembly: GCF_000827835.1. Lineage (NCBI taxonomy): Archaea > Methanobacteriati > Methanobacteriota > Halobacteria > Halobacteriales > Haloarculaceae > Haloarcula > Haloarcula sp. CBA1115. The sequence goes on from NZ_CP010529.1 coordinate 2,031,529, forward strand.
GTTCGAGCTTGCCGCCGAGCGCGAACCGGCTATCATCTTCATCGACGAGATCGACGCCATCGCGGCCAAGCGAACGGAGTCGAAGACCTCCGGCGACGCCGAGGTCCAGCGGACGATGATGCAACTGCTTTCGGAGATGGACGGCTTCGACGAGCGCGGCGAGATCCGCATCATCGCCGCGACGAACCGCTTCGACATGCTCGACCGGGCCATCCTCCGCCCCGGCCGCTTCGACCGCCTCATCGAAGTCCCGAACCCCGACGTCGAGGGCCGCGAGCGCATCCTCGAGATCCACACCCAGGAAATGAACCTCGATGACGACGTGGACCTTGGCGCGTTTGCCACCGAGACCGACGGCCTCTCCGGCGCGGAACTGGCATCGCTGGCGACCGAGGCCGGGATGTTCGCCATCCGTGACGGCCGGACGACGGTCCAGCAGTCCGACCTCCACGACGCCCTAGAGAAGATCGAAGCCGACGACGACGCCAGCAGTGTCCCCGTCGCGTTCGCCTAACCACCCACCTTTTTTAGCGTCGCCTTTCCTCGCGCGCTCGTAGAGCGCGCTGTGGAAGGCTCCTTGAAAAACGTGGGGAAAAAGCCGGCCGCTCACGCTGCTCGCGGCCGGGGAAACCGCGGCCATTCGGCCGCGGTATGCTAACCGCACCGATTCTCATTGTCTATTCTGCGATAACTGTGTTCGGTCGTTTCCGTTCTTATCGTGACTGCCTCCCGTCCCCACGCGATTTAAGCCACCCCGCCCGGTATCAGCGCCCGTGACAGAGCGCGGACGGACGCGGCGGGCGTTTTTGCGGACGCTCGCGGCAACGACGGTCGGGTCGGTCGCGGGGTGTCAGTCACAGTTCAATCCGCTCGCGTCGACGGCGCTTGACGAACACGCTGCCACGCAGTTCCGGCAGGGGCTCCTGAACCAGGGGTATCAGGACGTATCGGTTCCGGACGCTGTCGAGCGGGCCTGGGAACTCCCGGCCAACCGCGGGGACCACACCGCGGCAAAGGGGAGTCCCGCGCTGGCACCGACTGGCGACCTGATTCTGGCCGACGATACCGGCCGCGTGCGGGCCATCGCACCTGATGGCGAGGTCCAGTGGGCGACGACCATCACGCAGGCGACGCGCGGGAGCCACGGCACGCCGGCCATCGCCAACGACACCGTCTACATCGGGGCCTACGACGGCGCGCTGTCGGCGCTGGACCTCGAAACCGGAAAGCGGCGCTGGCGGACGGAACTCGGTGATGCCATCGGCGCAAGTCCGACCTACTACAACGGGTCGCTGTACGTCGCCGTCGAACACGCCGCACCGAGCGGGAGCGTCGTCGCGGTGAACGCCGCGACCGGCGACGTGCAGTGGCGGGACAGTCGGCCGACCGACCATCCGCACTCGACGGTGGCGCTGGACCGCGAACACGGTCGTCTGCTGTTTGGCTCGAACGACGGCTACTGCTACGCGTGGTCGTTCCCGGGCCTGGAACAGGTGTGGCGGTACGACACCGGCGGCGACGTGAAAGCCCCTCTCGCCGTCGCTGACGGGACAGCCATCGTGCCGTCGTGGGCCGAGACGGTCACCGCCGTCGACGTGACCGACGGCTCGGAGCAGTGGACCTTCGAGGCCGACGCCGACGTGATGTGTGCGCCGGCGGTCCACGACGGCACCGTCTACGTCGGCAGCCACGACGACCGGGTGTACGCGCTCGACCTCGAAAGCGGCGAGGAGCAGTGGCGCTACGACACTGGCGGGTGGATTATCGGGAGCGTTGTCGCCACCCGAGACCACGTCCTCGTCGGGTCCTACGACGGGCGACTGTACGCGCTGGAGCGGGACACCGGTGCAGTGGCCTGGACCACCGACAACCGCGGCCATGTGACGAGTGCTCCGCTGGTGACCGCCGACGCCATCTACTACGCGGAGCGTGCGGCCGAGGGCGACCCGAACCGACCGGGAATGTGCTACAGACTCGTTCCGGCATAACGAAGCGAAACCCCTTACCCCGCGGACCGTCGAGAATCGCCTATGAGTACCATCCGGGTCGTGTGGGGGACTGCGACCGGCCCGACCGCACTGGCCGCGTACGACGCGGCACTCGCCGAGGCGGGCGTCCACAACTACAACCTCATCTCGCTCTCGTCGGTCATTCCTACCGAGCCGGCTATCGAGGTGACAGGGACGGCACCGGATCTGGGGCCGCCCGGCGAAGCGCTAGAGGTCGTCCAGTCCTCGGCGACAGCCGAGCCTGGTGAGAGCGTGGCCGCTGGTATCGGCTGGGCCCGCAGCGAGGACGGGCCGGGCATCTTCTACGAGGTCGACGGGGGCAGCGAGGACGCGGTCCGGATGGAAATCCGCGAAGGACTGGCCGCCGGCCGGGACCTCCGGGACTGGGAGTTCGTCGAGGAGAACGTGTACGTCGAGTCGGCGACTGACGATGCCCAATACGCCAGCGCCGTCGTGCTCGCCACCTACGGCGAGAGCCACCCCGTCGTGTAAGCGGCGTTGCACCGACGGTTCCGGTCAGAACTGTGTTCGACCCTGGGTTTTTAGTCTTCCCCCCCATAGAGACAGAGAACGTTCATGTACGGTAATACGTCGTTTGGTGGGGAGACGGAAGAAGTGACGCTGACCGCGGAACAGCGCGAGGAGCTCCGCCGGGACCTCTCGAGCGTCGCCGCACGGACCCGCGAACTCCTGCCCGGCGAGTTCGTCGTCGGCTCGGAGATCAGCAACAGCACGACTGGACCGCGGGCCACAATCGCGGTCCAGCCGCCCGTCGGATCGGTCGTCAGCGCCGACTACACGCCCGAGGACCCGGAGAGTGCGAGCATCTCCGACGCCGAACGCGACGACCTCGCTCAGGGCATCGCCGCCTCTGCGGCCCTGCAGGTCAAGCAAGTGATGGGCGACGACACCTCGCCGACGGCGCAGTAACAGTCGCTGCTCTCAGTTTTCTGCAGCACAGTCGTGGTGACGCGTAGTCGCTGATATCAAGCCCGACCGCCGCTGGTGACCGGCGGGTCATAAAACAGCGCGTAGCCGATGGAGCCGGTCGCTGGGAGGCTGCCGGCACTCAGCGCCGTGACGAAACTAAGCGAGGTGACGACGGCACCGAGCGACGCCAGTAGCATCGAGAGGGCGATGCTGGCAAGCACGAGGTCAGGCATCGACAGGGACCCAGGCATTCGTGTCTGTATGGAGACACGCCTCCTAATTAAATATTATTACTCGCGCAAACAGCGCACCGAGTACCGCCTATTTGCCCCAGAAGGGGTCGCGATTCCGGTGTTTCTCCAGATACATCGACAGCGCCTCGCGCTCGTCGACGGAGATGTCTTCCTTGAGTTCCTGTTCGAGAATCTTTGCGTGCTTTTCGGGGATTTCGACCCAGAGGTCGTCGCCTTCCTCGACCTGGCGGCCGACGGTCGGCCCCTGAATGGAGACGGCCATGCGCTCGCCGGCGCGGGCCGAGTCGACGTCTTCGCCCTCGTCCTGAATCGTTTTGAGGGTCCCGACGCGGTTTGCCTCGCCGTTCTCCCATCTGACGACGTTGACGTTCCGGCGGAGTTCACCGGAGAGGATTTCGACGCCGACGACGGCGGGGTCTGACTGGCGGAACGTGTGGTCCTGCAGAATCCGGAACTTCGCCGGGCGGGTGATGTTCTCCAGAATCTGCTCCTGCTGGGCCTCCTCGATGGCGGTGACGTGGTCGTCGTAGGACTCGACGAGCTGGTAGATGACGTCGTCCTCGAACAGCTCCACGTCCTCCTGTTCGGCGAGGTCCCGAGCGTCGTCGAGCACTTCGACGCTGAAGGCCAGAATCGCCTGATTGGTCGGCTCGCCGGCCGTTTCGGCGACTCGCACGTCCCGCGGTGCGACCGCGCCGACCTCGGCGCGCATGACGGGGATCTCTTCCTCTTCGAGGGTGCTTGAAAGCGCCTCCAGCGAGCCCAGCGTGTCGGCCTTGATGACGACCCCTTCTTCTTGGGTCGTCACCTCGATCTCGGCGAGTTCCTCCTCCACCTCGGCGATGACCTCGCTGCGGTCGCGGTCGCGGATGACGCGGATCGGCGCACCGGCCATCGCGTCGCCGAGGTCCGGCGCGGCGATCTTGACGCCGTCGGCGGCGGCGACCTGCTCGACCTGTTCGAACTCCTGTTCGGTCCGGATCTCTTCGAGCGGGCGTGGCCGGAGCAGCGCGCGGACGTCAGTGACAATTGGCCCTTGAAGGCCGCCGACCACGATGGTGTCGTCGTTGCGGATGGTCCCGTCGTAGATGATGGCGTCGAGCGTCGTCCCGAAGCCCTGGGTGTCTTTCACTTCGAGGACGGTCCCGACACCGGGACCGCTGGTGTCGATCTCCATCTCCTCTTTCATGTACCGCTGGGACAGCCCCATCATCACCGTCAGCAGGTCGGGGATGCCCTCGCTGGTTTCGGCCGAGACCGGCACGACGCCGATGTTAGCCTGGAAGTTCTGGACCCGCCAGTACATATCCGCGGAGAAGCCGTTGTCCGAGAGTTCGCCGATGATCTCGTACAGCTTCTCGTTGAGGTCGGACTGGACGCGGTCGGACTGGGCGTCCATCGTCTGCTGGACCGGCTGTCCCTCGTTGGGGTTCCAGCCGGGGACGGTGTCAATCTTGTTCGCGGCGACGATAAACGGCGTCTGGGTTCGCTTGAGGATGTCGATGGCCTCCAGCGTCTGTGGCTGGAAGCCGTCGTTGACGTCGACGACGAGGATGGCAATGTCGGCGAGCGCGCCGCCCGGGAGCGAAGCGTCGAGAAGGAGTGGTGGCCCGGTGTGTCGATGAACAGCAGGCCGGGCAGGTCGAAGTCAGTCGGGTCGACCAGGTCACCGGCGATTTCGGAAATCACGTCCAGTGGGACGGCTGTCGCGCCGATGTGCTGCGTAATCGCGCCCGATTCGCCGGCGGTGACGGCCGAACCGCGGATCTTGTCGAGCAGGCTCGTCTTCCCGTGGTCGACGTGGCCCAAAACGGCGACGATGGGCGTCCGCAGGGTGTCGTCGGTGGCTGTGGTGGGGTCCGTGTCAGACATAGATGGCTCCAGAAGTTGTCAGAACCGAGTCGTCGGTGGCAGTTAAGTTCGTCGTCATCAGACGCGCGCGACCGAACGTAGGGCTAAGCGGGCGTCACTCGGTTACAGTGAACGACCCCGTCATGCCGACGCTCTGGTGGGGGACGCAGTGGTACTCGTACTCGCCGGGGACCTCGAACCGATAGGCGTACTCGTAGCCCGAACTGTACGTCGTCCCATCGTCGCCGGGCGTCCCCGACCAGTCGCTGTCTTCCGGCGTCGCGGTCGGTTTGACGTTGTGGCCGCCGGCCTTCCAGACCCACAGAACGGTGCTACCGGCCGGGACCTCGAAGGTTTCCGGATCGAAACTGAAGCTTCCCGGCGCGACGGCGACTTCCTGGTCGGCGTCCACCGGCGTTCCGGTCGGCGTGGGCGTCGCTGTCTCGGTCGGGGCGGCCGTAGCAGTCGGTGTCGGCGACTCAGTCGGAGTCGGTGTCGCCGTTTCAGTTGCCGTCGCAGTTCGAGTCGGCACTTCTGTGGCGGTGGCTGTCGGTGACGGTGTTCCGTCGCCACTACAGCCTGCCACGGTACCGATGACGGCGGCCGCGAGGCCCCCGAGAAACTGCCGCCTGTTACTGTCCATACGTCCCCATCGGCCGCCTCTCGCATAGGGTTGTGGCTCGCTGTAGATGTTCCGGGGCGTGGGACGGTCGAGGACGGCACCATGGCCGCCGATACTGGTATCCATCCGTCCCCATCGCCGCTCACCTGTCGGACATCCCCGTGGCGTTTATGTAACCTCGTTCGGAACAAGGGGGTATGGCTGCAATACTCGCAGAAAACCTGTCGGGGAAAGACGTGATGGGGACTGACGGCGCGGAGATCGGCAGTCTCTACAACATCACGATGGACTTTTCGTCGGGCGCGCTGCACAACCTCGTTATCGACCCTGCGGAGTCGCTCCGCAACACGAACTTCGAGTACAGTGACCAGGGCCGCCTGCTTGTCCCGGTTGAGCGGGTCAAGGCGGTGAAAGACCACATGATCGTCAAACGCTAGATGTACGTTCTTGACTCCTCGGCATTTATCAACGAGTATCACACCGACGAGCAGATCGCAACGATTCCGCTCGTCAGAGAGGAACTGGAAGACGAGGCCGCCTATCGCTTCGACGCCCTCGAAGGCTCGGGCATGCACCTCCACATTCCCGAGGACAACACCGTCGAGCGCATCGAGCGCGCTGCCAGCGAAACCGGTGACCTCGCGGAACTCTCGGAAACCGACATCCGGCTGATCGCGGCCGCGTTCGAACTCGACAGTCGACTCGTCACAGACGACTACGCGATGCAGAACGTCGCGGAGAAACTCGACGTGAGCGTCGAGGTAATCGCCCGCGACGGTATCACCGAACAGCGGGACTGGCTGTTCCAGTGTGCCGGCTGCGGCCGTGAGTTCGACGAGAACCGCGACCGCTGTCCCATCTGTGGCAGCTCACTATCGCGGAAGAACCCGGCTTAGACGGTCTGTTCGTCCCGGGCTTCGAGTCCGAGCTCGACCAACTGTGAAAGCACTTCCTCCTCTGTGATGCCGTAGCGCCGCGCAAGCGTTTCGATGATCCGCGCTTGGTCGTCATCACAGACGATGGTGAACCGCCGAGCCATGCCATCGCCTACAACGGTAGTTCGCATAAATACCCGTCAGACAGCAGTCAGACGGCTCAAACTGCCGGATTTCCTGTAATCTCGATGTACAATGTGAGAAACTGGATGGCGTTGAACGCCCCGTGGATGAAGATCGGGACGAGCAGGTTCTCGGTCTTGAGATAGCTGAGGCCCAGCAGCGTCGACAGGACGAACACCAGTAACAGCGAGAGGGCGGTCTGTGTCGGCGTGCCAGCGGCGTACTGTCCGAAGTGGACGACGCCGAAGACGGCGCTCGTGAGTATAATCGCCTGCAGATCACTGAAATCGTCGTAGAGGTACTTCTGGATGATGTTTCGGTAGATGAACTCCTCGCTCGGCGCGATAGTGAGAAACGCCAGCGGCACCATCACAAGCAGGAACGACGGGTCTCTGTTGGCTAGCTCTTCGACGCTGCTCCGAGCCGCTTCGAGTCCGAGCGCCTGAATGAGGTAACTGAAGCCAAACAGCGCGACCATGAGGACGACGACGCCGCCGACGCCGTAGCCAACGTCGCGGAGACTGGGTCGCCGCAAATCGAGATCAGCCCAGGTCCGGTCTAGCCGGTTGGCGACGGCCGCCCCGAAACCAACGAAACCGACGCCGATACCGATAGTGAGTGTGATGTACACTGGGCCGGTGACGGTTCCGCCGTCGAGCGCCGCGGCGCTGACAAGCCCTGCGGCCGCGGCTCCGAGCACGACGAACTGGGCGAACAGCGTGCCCACGAGGAAGCCGGCCAGCCCGATTCCTGTCGCGACCGAGAGCGCTCTGGCGACCGTGTACAGCCGGTCGTTCGGCACGTCGGACGCCAGCGCCCAACCCAGCGCAATCGTCACGCAGCCGGCCAGCACCGTGAGATACACGGCGATTCCGACGGTCGCTTCGACGCCGGTACGGAACTCCGGTCCGAAGAAGGCGACGAGCGTCGCGAGCGTTGCGACGACGCTTGCGCCCGTCGCGCCCAGGCCCGCCTGTCGGCGGTCGAGTGCGCCGTGACGGACGAGTGAGAAGGCGAGCGCCGCGACGACGAAGCCGGCGACGGCTATCTGTCGGGCGGTGACCGGGCCGACCGTCGTCGCCGGTGTCATCCAGCTAACGACGCCGGTTTCCGTGGCGACGAGTACGACGAGACCGAGGCCAGCGGCGAGAACACCCCAGTTCGCGGCAGTGTCGTCCATTATCGGCAGTCCGTTGCGCCGGCCTAAAGGGACTCCGTTTCGCCGATCCGCAGCCGCTCGCGCTCGTCGATAACCGCCGTCTCGTCCGTCGTTTCGCCGCGGATGAGCGCCCGCGTGGCGTTTTTGCCCCACTCGACGGCCGGCTGGGTGAATGTCTCCACGTCCGCGAGTTCGCCGACGAGGACGCAGGCCGCCTCCATCGCGTACAGCAGTTCGCCGACGCTCTCTGCGTCGAGTCGGTCGATCTCTACTTCCAGCGCCGGCCGGTCAGCCGCCGGCAGGCTCGCCACCGTCGCTTCGTACTCGGCGTCGATGAGGCCGCCGAGGTCGGTTCCGGCGAGATACGAGAGGTCATCGTGGTCCGGGTCGGGAATCGCCACGTCGGCGCGCTCGCGCGGTCGGACGAACGTGACGACCTTGTCGCGGTGGCCGGCGCGGTACAGCTGGAGCTGGGAGTGCTGGTCGGTCGCGCCCAGCGCCCGCGCCGGCGTCTGGCCCCGCCCGTCCTTGCCCAGGCTCTCGGCCCAGAGCTGTGCGAACCACTCGCCGAAGGACTCCAGCCGCTCGGCGTAGGGCATGAATGCGTTGACTTTCGCGCCCTCCTCTTCGAGTGCGTAGGCCATCGCGCCGTAGGCGTAGGCCGGCGAGTCATACAGCGACGGCGCGAGGTCGTCAGCCGCCTGCTGACCGCCGGCAAGCAGCCCCTCGATGTCGATGCCGAGGATGGCTGGCGGGACGAGCCCGACCGCCGAGAGCGCGCTGAAGCGGCCGGGGACGCCCTCGGGGACCGGCAGCGTCGGCAGGTCGTGCTGGTCAGCGAGCGCCCGGAGCGGGCCGGACTCGCCCGTGGTCACGACGATGCGCTCGGTCCAGTCGACGCCCCGGTCCTCGTAGGCCTCGCGGACGACGAGGAAGTTCGCCAGCGTCTCCGCCGTCGTCCCAGAACGCGAGACGACGTTGATGGCTGTGTCGGCGAGGGAGAGGCCGTCGAGCGTCCGCCGGACGTGCTCCGGGTCGACGTTGTCCAGCACGACGTGACTGCCCGGGTCCTCTGCCAGTGCCTCCGTGATGGTTTTCGCCCCCAGCGCGGAGCCACCGATACCGACGGTGATGACTGACTCGGCGTCGGCGACTGGCGCGACGGCGTCGCGGATGGTCTCGGCGTCGGTTGCTTCGGGGAGGTTCAGCGACGCGTAGCCGAACTCGCCCTCCTCCCGTCCCTGCTCGATTCGCTCGTGGGCCGCGGCCACCCGCTCGTCCAGGTCGTCAAGTGTCGCCCGCTCGACGCCCGGGTCGGCGGCACTGGCAAGCGCGGCTCCGATATCGACGTGCATACTCGGGGTGTCGACGGGCGGGTACAAACAACTCCCGAAGGAGGCGGTGGGTAGCGGACGCGGGTCCGCTCTCACCGCCGGTCGGACAACACCGCGCTTAACCACGCGCTCGCCTAACCCATCGGCATGACAGACGCGACGGCAGAGCAGTCCGTCACAGCCGACGCCGACGACGACCGGCCCGAACCGTACAACGGCCTGCCGGGTGCGTTCCCATACGCGTTCCGGGCCAGCGACTCGCTGCTGTTCAAAGCCTACGTCCCGGTTGCGCTGTTGCTGTCTGTGGCGATTACGCTCGTGTTCTCGTTCGGACTGATAACGCAACTCGCCGAAACCGGGAGCGTCCGCGGCGGCACGTTCACCTTTTCGCGGAGCTTCTTCCTGTTCATCGGACTGTTGCTGGTCGCGCCGCTGCTGGCCCCAGTGCTCTCCGTCGCGCGCCGCCACCGACGGACCGCGTCCTCGGTCGCCTACGACCGCGCCCTCGCGCTCTCGGCGTTCCTGTTCATCGGGTCGATATACCTCGCGCTGTTGACCTCAGCGCCGGCGGAACTTCGCGAGCCGACACAGAGCGCCGTCGTCGGGTTCTTCTACTCGCTGCCCCCGCTTGCGGGCCTGGCCCCGCCGCTGCTCGCGACGCTGGTGATCTATCTGACCCACCGGCTGCTGAAGTAGCGCTGCCGGCCCACTGCCACGGGGCGACACTGCAGTCCGTCCCCGGGTCGAAACGGGCAAGAACGCCCGTGCCGAACGTATCTCTATGACAGCCACTGAAGGGACATTTCTGGTCACGAATGCTGATGACGCGTCGGCGACGCTTCGGAACGTCGCGGACTCGCAAGTGCTGACACTGTCGGACAACCCCGGCGTCGAGGCCGGCGAGGTCGTGGAGGGGACAGTCGAGCCGGAGCCGCCGATGGAGGTCACGTACACCGTCACTGAAGTCGCCGAGCGGCGACGCATTCCCGTCGAGACGGTCGACCTCGCGCCGACGGCGCAGACGACCGAAATCGCGGCCGAACAGGCCCCCGGCGAGCTAACGACGGTCGAACGCGCCGGCGAGGGCGAGGTTCACGTCCTGACGGTTCCGGACGACGAGACGGACGAGGCGGCGGCGGATGTCGTCGACGACGAGGCCACCCTCTCGCGGGCGGCCAGGCTCGGCGTCGACCGCGTCGAGGTTCGGACGGCAGAGGGCGTCGTCAGCGTGCGTTACCTGCCGGACTGACGCGTTCTCTCGTCCGCTCCAGTTTCCTATTCGGTCGGTCCGGCGGCGCTCTGGACCTGCCAGCCGCCGGCGATTCCGCAGGCCTCGCGCTCGGTGTAGACGAACGCGGTGTCTTCGATCACCGCGGAGCCGCCGTCGACGGATTCGACCTGGAGCGGGAAGTCCAGCGTGTCGCCACAGCAGCCAACGCCGACAAACTCTGTCCACACGTCGCCCGGTGTGGCGGTGTCGTGTGTCTTCCGGAGGTACGCGCGGAACGGCGAGCCGTCGATTTTGTCGCGACCCCAGCCGCTGAGGTCCGCCGGATAGGAAAGTTCGACCCTGGTTGCGCTCTCGGGCATAGTCGGATATACGTGATAAACTGCCATAGATGTACGGCACGGCGGATGTCAGCGGCAGTGATTGAGAAGGCTTATTCGCCCCCGTCTCACACCGTTCCGTCATGTTCGAGTTCGAGGTCCCGGAAGTCGATTACACCCAGTATTCGAACCGCCAGCTGGTGGCGGTTCCGCTGGTGGTGCTTGCGCTCTCGCTCGCGGTCATCGGTGGCTGGTGGGCTGTCACCGGGGCACCAGTCGACCGGGGCATCGACTTTACTGGCGGGACGGAATTAACGATAGGGACAAACGCGACGCTCACAAACGAAGACATCAAAGCCACATTCGATGAGCCGGTTGTTTCGGTGCAGGGTATCACGACGACTTCGGAATCCACCTACGAGAATCAATATGTCGTCACGTTCGATAATTCGGCCAACGTGTCTTCGGTTCGGTCCGCTGCCCAGTCGGCAGAGGAACTGACGCTGTTGGGGAGCGGAACGACATCGCCGCTGTTTGGCGGGCAAAACCAGCGTCTCGCAGTCATCGGTGTCGGAGTTGCGTTCCTCGGGATGAGCCTGCTCGCCTTCGCCTTCTTCCGTACATTCGTCCCGAGTATCGCCATTGTTATTTCGGCGTTTTCCGACATCATGATTCCGCTCGCGATAATGAACCTCCTTGGAATCAAGCTTTCACTGGGAATCGTCGCAGCGTTCCTCATGCTGATCGGGTACTCTGTCGACTCGGATATTCTGTTGAATAACCATGTTCTCAGACGTTCAGGCGGGTTTTACGAATCGACGTACCGTGCGATGCGAACCGGTGTGACGATGACATTAACGTCTATTGCAGCGATGACCGTGATGGCGGTCACAGCGACACTATTCGGGATTGGCCTGATGGCCGATATCGGTCTGATACTGGTTCTCGGACTGACGGCAGACCTAATGAATACGTATTTACTCAACGTTACGCTGCTTCGCTGGTACAAATATGAGGGGGTAAACCGATGAGTACTCTTCGAGAAAATTGGCGAGTCGCTCTACTGGTCGTGCTTCTCCTGACCAGTGCTATCGCGCTATTCGTTCCCGGTGTCCCGCCGGGAACGAGTGCCGATGGACCGACCGACGAATCTGCCCCAGAAGCGGGCGAAGCCGAACAGTTGACAAACCTCAACTACGGTATTCAGCTCAGTGGCGGAACCCGACTTCGCGCCCCTATCGTCGGCATCACTGCCGAGAACGTCAACGTGACACAGGCGGATTCGACACAGCTTGAGCAAACAGTGGCCGACGAACTTGACCTCGACACGGTAGACGTCCGAGTCCGACCTATCACCTCCGAGCGAAGCACGGGGGCTGTGGAGGTCGTTACAAAGAACGTCACGCATCAAGAACTCCGAACGGCACTCGAGAACAACGGGTATCAGCCGACTACCGTACGTGACGGCGTGACCCCGGAGACGCGTCAACAGATGGTCGAAGCTGTTGACGAGAAACTCCGGACCTCAGCGCTCAGCGGTGCGTCAGTCCAGATCGTCAACGTTCCCGGTGGCCAACACTTCGTCAGTATTACTGCCCCAGACCGGGACCGAGAAGAGCTCGTCGACCTGCTGAACGAGCGCGGGACCGTCAAAATATACGCCGTGTATCCCGGCGGTGAAAACGGGACCTTCGTCCGCGAAGAAGTGCTCAAGCGGTCTCAGATGAGTGATATCTCGGCTGCGGACAGGGAAGGCGTCGGTTGGGCTGTGTACATCACAGTCAGCCCGGATGCCGCCGACGAGTTCTCACAACGAATGGTCGATGCCGGGTTCGGCGACGGGGCTCCGTGTGGAAACTACAACCATTCGGATATTCAGCAAACGACTGCCGGTGGGTCGGCAGACCCAGCACTCGCAAACGACGAACCTGGCTGTCTGGTCCATACGTTAAACGGTGAGGTTGTCACAGCCCGGGGTGTGACGCCGGGCCTCGGCGAGAGCTTCGCCAGTGGCGAGTTCGCCAACGACCCTGTGTACGTGATGCAAACTGGAAGCTCGGAAAACCCCGCTGAGACGGCCAATAAAATCGAGCTGAACCTTCGTGCTGGACAGCTTCCGGCGCCGCTCGACCTCTCTGAAGACTCCGGCTCGTCGCTCGACCCGGCGCTTGCAGAGCGGTTCAAGCAGAATTCGCTGTTGACCGGATTGCTGGCTGTCCTCGCAGTCAGTCTCGTGGTCTACGTGCGATACAAACGGGTTGAGGTCGTCGTCCCGATGGTCGTCACGGCGCTGTCGGAGGTGTTCATCCTCCTCGGGTTCGTCGCCTTCGTCCAGTATCCGCTGAACCTCTCGCATCTGGCCGGGTTCATTGCGGTTATCGGCACGGGGGTGGACGACCTCATTATCATCGCTGACGAGATTCTCCAGCAGGGAGAGGTCGAGACGGGACGCGTGTTCCAGAGCCGCTTCCGCAAGGCGTTCTGGGTCATCGGCGCGGCCGCGGCGACGACCATCATGGCGATGAGTCCGCTGATGGTCCTACCACTCGGGGACCTTTCCGGGTTCGCCATTATCACCATCGTGGGCGTCCTCATCGGCGTACTCGTGACGCGCCCGGCCTACGGTGATATCCTGCGAAACCTCGTGCTGGACGAGGACTGAGCGGCTCTTGCTTTCTGACTGACACACCCCACGTTCGCTGTCGAACTGTACCCGTTCAAAAGTCGCCCAGCGACGCCTGTTCTGCCGCCGCCAGCACGTCGTCACACGTCGACCACGAGCGGCGAGCACACGCCGGTAGCTCGCCGTGGCGGTCGACGTAGTCCGCCAGGAACGCCCGCGTCGTCGGGTCGCTGGGGTAGCCCGACCCCACATCGCCGTACTCCTCGGCTAGGTCCGCGACGTGTGCGTCGCGGGTGACCTTCGCGACAATCGAGGCGGCACCGACCAGTGGGTCCGTCTCGTCTGCGCCGTGTTCCGCGGTCACCGCCACGTCAGTATCGACCGCGTCCGCGACCCGGCGACCGAACCGCGCCGCGTCGGTGTCGCCGGCGTCGACTGTGCCCGATAGACCGTCTCGGGCTACTGCCGATAGCGCCTCTGCCTGCCCGTCGACGGTCAGCGTGTTCATGTCCGTCCCGTCCGCGTCGATGCGTTCGACCGGAATCTCGGCGATACCGACAGCGTCGGCCGACTCGCGGATGTCGCCGGCCAGTCGCTCGCGGCGCTCCGGCCTGATGTCCTTCGAGTCGCCGACACCATCGGGTAGAGCCGCCGGGTCGGCCCGGACAGCGGCGGCGAACATCGACCCCAGAACCGGCCCTTTCCCGGCCTCATCGACGCCAAATCGCATGACTATCCTCTGGACGGCGCTGCAAAAACAGCTTCCGATTGGACGGCGGCCCAGCGCGTTACTCTCTGAGGAACTCGTCTTTCGCGAACGGTTCGTCCTCGCCCTGCACGTCGATTACGTCGAGCGCCGTCACCACGGCGTTGGTCTCAAGCAGGCCGGCCAGGCTCGGCTCCGTGCGCCCCTCGTCGCTGGAGACGAGTTCCTTCACGTACAGGCCGCCCTCGCCGTGGATGCGGAGTTCGGCGTGGCGGTCGTCGGTCAGTTCGCCCTCGGCGTCGTACACCGTCCGCGTCCGGGTGATGTCGGCCCGGCGGTGGGTGACCCGCTGGGGCGTCTCCTGCTGGATGGTCGCACCGTCCAGTTCCACCAGTGCGTCCTGTAGGGCCTCGGCGTCGACCGCATCGCCGAACTCCACGTCCATCCGGTAGGTCTTCGAGGCGTCCAGTTCCTTGACGCGCTCGACCATCTCGTGGGTCGCCGGGTGGAGGTCCGTCACCTCGACCTTCCCATCGGCGAAGGCGTTGATGTCGGCTTCGAGTTCGTCGGCGTCCACGTCGCGCTTGCGGGGTTCCATCACCTCGATGACGAACGGGCGGCCCGAATCGAGCATCCGGGCGTCGACGTCCTCGCGGCCGGCGCCGTGGAACACGGCCTCCTCGCCGTCCATCGCCTCGCGGACGACGGGCGCGGACAGTTGCTCGACGCTCTCGTCGTAGCGGTAGCCGCTGCCGCCACAGCCGTCGCAGGGCTCGCCCTGCCACAGTCCGGTCCCGTTGCAGTCGTTGCAGGGCCACTTCGTCTGGGGAATATCGCGTTCGAGCTTGCGGTAGCGGCCGTAGACGAACGCGGAGTTGACGTGGGTCTCCACCTCATCTGTCGCGAGGTCGAGCGTAAGCTGGACCGCCGGACGGCCGAACTCGACCTCCGCACCGGTCAGGTCGCCGATCCGTTTTCCGACCTCGCGGTTGAGTTCGGTCTTCAGCGCTTCGCCGGCGTCGGGGTCTAGCCCGATGTCTTCCCGGAGCAGTTCGTCGTTCTCTTCGAGTAGTGGCGGCACCTTCGTCCCGACCTGGTAGGTGTCGAACTCGTAGCCGCGGACGGCGCTCGCGGCCTGTTCGGCCCACCAGTCGAAGCGGTCGCATTCGTTTTCACAGACCCAGCAGTCCTCGCCCGCCTCGAAGGGGTCGTCGTCTGCGAGCGCAACCGTCACCCGCAGGGCGTGGCCCCGTTCGGCGTTGGCCAGCCCGAAACTCCGGTCGGCGAAGAGTCGGCCGAGACAGGAATCACACAGCGGCCCGGTGGCAAGCGCCGCACGGGCGTCCTCAAGTATGCTCATTGCCTGAGCCGACGCGTCGCCACCGTAACTGCGTTTCGACCTCTCGGTCACCCGAGTCGGTCAGCCCTGCGACCTTGCCTGCGCTCACTTGCCAGCCATGCCGCCGTCGTCTGTGGCTTTGCCTTCCGACTGTGCTTGGTCGAACAGTTCGCCCGGAACCTCCTCGGCCGAGATGGAGATGGACCGCTGGGGGAACGGAATTCCGATGTCCTCAGCCTGGAACCGCTTGTAGATCGCGCTGTTGAGCTCGTGGGTCGCACGGGCTGTCAGGGCCGGGTTGCTGACCCAGCACAGGAGCTCGAAGTTCAGCGCGGAGTCGCCGAACTCCCGGAATCGGACCCGCGGATTCGGCCGTTCCTGCACGAGGTCTTCGGCCTCGGCTAGTTCCAGGAGAATCTCCTCGACGTGGTCGATATCCGTCCCGTAGGCGACGCCGACAGGCACGCGAATCCGGCGCTTGCGTCTCGGCGTCGACTCGTTGATGATGGCGGCATTGTTGAGCTTCGAGTTCGGCACAGTAACGAGGATGTCGTCGCGAGTACGGATGACTGTCGAGCGGACAGAGATGTCCTCGACGCGACCGCGCTCGCCGGTCTCCAGAACGACGAAATCGCCGACCGCGTACGTCCCGTCGAGATACAGCGACAGCGAGCCGAAGAAGTTCGCCAGCGTGTCTCGGGCCGCCAGCCCGACAATGATGCCCATAATCCCCGCCGAGGCAAGCAGTGGCGTCACGTCGATGTCCCAGAGGACCAGTAGGAGGAGGACGCCGCCGCCGGAGATGAGCGCGCTCCAGACGTTCTGGAGGATAGGGACCATCTGGCGGTCGATGTACGCCGAATCCGTCGCGATGGTTGATGCCTGGCGGCCGATACGCAGCAGAATCACCATCCAGACGATGACGACCAGCGAGAGCGTCCCGGCTTCCAGCGAGACGGCGACCGCCGGCCGGATGTCATAAATCTGTGCGCCAGCGTACGCGCCGCCGAGGCCGACTGTGACGTACACGGCGGTGTGGATTCCACGGAAGACGATGTCGTCGACGTCGCCCTCGATATGGGGTGTGACCCGTCTGAGCAGTCGGTCGCCGAGGACGCGGATAACCAGCGCGAGCGCGACTCCGCTGCCGACGAGCACGAGAAACCCCTGCCAGGCCGGTAGTCCCGACAGCAGGTCTACCACCCCGCTTCCCAGTTGCATACCCCCGTTTGGACACCAGCGCTATATATACTGCCACGTCGACGGCCCGAACCGAACGGCCTTTGTCCCGCGGCGTCCGCTCCGTGGGTATGAACCCGATTCTCGTCGCTATTCTGCTGGGCCTGCTGCAAGGGATACTGGAGTGGATTCCGGTCTCCAGCGAGGGCGGCGTCGCCCTCGCGTCGACGGTGGCCACTGGCGTCTCCCCGGCCGCCGCGACCCGTCTCGCGCTCTTTCTCCACGCCGGGACAGCGGTCGCGGCGACGGCCTACTACCGCACCGAAGTTCGAACCATCCTGCGTTCGATCCGAGAACTCTCCCGTCGCCCGTTCGCCGACGAGACGGCGGACCTCTCGTTTATCGTCATCGCGACGGCGGCGACCGCCGTCACCGGTCTTCCCGCGTATCTGGTGCTCGACGCGGCTGTCTCAAATCTTGAGGGCGGGCTCTTTCTGGCGCTGGTCGGCGGCCTGCTCGTCGTCACCGGTCTGCTCCAGCGGTTCGCCGCGGCGCTATCGCTTGGTGAGCGCGAGATTCCGGACGGGGTCGACGCCGTGCTGGTGGGCGTCCTGCAGGGCCTGGCTATCCTTCCCGGTGTCTCCCGGTCCGGGACGACGGTGAGTGCCCTGCTGCTCCGAGGCCACGAAGGCGAGTCGTCGCTTCGGCTCTCGTTTCTGCTGTCGATTCCGGCCGCGCTCGCCGCGAACGTACTGGTCCTCGTTGACGACGGCGTGCCGGCAATCGACCCGCTGCCGGCCGTTGTCGCCCTCGCTGTGAGTGCCGTGGTCGGCTACCTCACCGTCGATGCGCTGGTCCGCCTGGTGCGACAGGTCCCGTTCTGGGCGGTCTGTACGGTGTTTGGCGGGCTGGGCGTCGTCGGCGGGCTGCTCGTCGCGCTGTAGCGACCAGAGGGCGGCCTACTCCTCGTACTCGACTTCGGTGCCGCTGGCGACCGGCTGAAGGATGTACTCGCCTGTCTGGCCACGCTTGACCGGGGTGAAGTCGGCCGTGAACACGGTGCGGGTATCCGCGCGGATTTCGTACTCCTGCGTGAACTGTAGCGGCGCGTCGCCGGGCGTATCGACCGTCGCGTCACCGCCCTCTGCGAGCGTCCCGTCGACGCCTGTCACGTCGAGCTGGAGGAACTCGTAGGTGTCAACCTCGAGTTCGGTCTCGTCGACGAGCGAGGTGTTGCCGTCCTGCAACTGGACCAGGTCGGCTTCCTGGGCCTCGTCGAACTCGTGGTACTCGCGGGCGTCGCTCGTGTCCGCTGTCGTCGATTCTTCGGTCGCTGTGTCCTCCTCTGAGACTGGCTTTACCCAGATACCGGCCATCGTGATGACACACGATTCGAAATCAGCGATGTCGCCCGGCTGGTCGGTCACCTGTGTCGCGAGCGTGCCTGTTTCGGTACCGCTCCCGGAACAGCCGGCGAGGCCGACCGTGCTCGCTGCCGCGAGGCCGCCGGCGGCTTTCAGATAGTCGCGTCGAGACGTCGTTCCTGACTGCTGTGGATCGTGCATACACTGTTCTACAGCCGTCCCAGGGTAAAGGAGCCGGCAGATAGTCAGGCCGATTTCAGCCGAGTTTCGCCCGATTTGCCGGCAGTGAACGGTTTCTGGGTGACACAGACCGGGTGGTATCGACCAGTGCCGTGCTGGCGACGATGGAAGTTATTTATCCCTTGGCATCAAATCTGTAGTACCAGCGGCCATGAGTGGTGACGAACGCAAACTAGTCGACACATCGGGGGACTTCCAGTACGTCGTCCGCGATGGCGACACGGTGACCGACCCGAAGTGGCGTTCCTGTCGACTCATCGTCACCAACAAGCGACTCATTCTGGCGACGAACGGCTCGAAACAGCCTATTCCACACTCCAACATCACCCTCCCGTCGAACCCCGACGATCTGGTCCCCGACGGCGGGACCGGCGGTGCAACCGCGCTGGAGGTCGGCAACAACGTTCTGCTCGTCGACACGCCGAACCTGGACGACTTCGAGACGGAGTACGTCCGCGCCACGCTACAGGGCGAGGTCATCCTCGCGCGACAGCAGGCGGTCGTCGGCGGCGTCGTTCAGGAGGACGCCGAGTGGAGCAAGGCACGGTTTCAACTGGACGATGACATCATCCGCCTCCAGTTCCCCGGTGGCAAGAGTATGTCCTTCGAAATAGAGGACGTCGGAACTATCGAAACCGGGACCAGTACCGTGATGGGCCAGGAGCGGGAGGTCATCGAGGTCGAACACACTGACGACCAGGACCGCAGCGTCGAGACCCACATCTCGGGGATGGACCACCACACGCGGGCGCTGAAGACGCTGTTCACCCGCGTTATCGAGGACCGTGAGGACGATTACGAACTCTCGGAGATGGAGAGCCAGGTGTTGATGGCGCTGTACTCCGGTGTCTCTCCCTTCGAGATGTCTGATTTCGTCGGAACGACGCCCGACGAGGTCGAGGAAATCTATCAGAAACTGCTTGATATTGGGGCGGTTGACGAGGTCCGGGTTCGGACCGAGGTCGCGTTGAACGCGCAGGGGCGGAATATGGCGAGTGAGGCGATGAGTGAGAAATAGCGAGGGGCCGACCGGAGGGAAGGTCCTCGGATAGCGAACGAGGAACGCAGTGACTCGTGAGCGGCGTGGCGCTACGCGCCTCTGAACGATTTTCCCTGACGCCGAGCCAACAAAAGTCGGGCGAGGACCGATTCTGATCCGGGGCAGTGGAGCGGTACCGCCACTGCGACGCGTGGCTTGCCTCTAGCGGTGGTCGGGTTCCGATGTAGCCCAGTCAGTACAGCCGGACTCGTGCCCTGCTTCCGTCTCGCCGTTTTCACTCACGCAGGTACTCGACGTCCTCAGCTTCCGTCACCGACACCCCGTCCGGGAGGTCCGACTCCGGGACCGGCGTCAGGGTGAGGACTTCACCCGCCTCGGTCTGTACCCACTCCTGTCCTGTCGCTTGACTCCAATCGTGTGGTTCCCAGAACCCCGACTCAAAGCGCATCCAGATGTCGAGACCACTGTAGTACTCTCCCGTCGAACTTTCGTATATCATTGCTGAACTCCACAGCGTCTGCTGCCGTCGAAAGAGTCAATGCACCTACATGGTCTTATTAGTACCGGCGAGACCGAAATTCTACGGCCTTGAGAATAGAGGGGTGCTTGGATGGCCCGGGTACGGCGGTGATTCAGCCACTATCCGTGTATGTTTCACAAACCCCTCGTGAACTGGCTGTGAATCCGTCGCCACCGTGACAAACGGAGCCCGACCTACTGCTGTTCCATCGCCAGCTCAAGCGACCAGAAGAAACCGTAGTACGCGACGACGCCGCCGGCGAGCGTCAGGTAGTAGACCCACTGCGGAGCCGACAGCAGGTCGAAGATGACGCTCACGGCGGTTACCCAGGCGATAGCGAACACGAGGTCGACGAACATCCCTCGCTTGTGGTCGCGGACGTGGTCGCGGAGGGTGTCGACGACGCTCATCGGCGGCCTCGCGAGGTCCGCAGCGATTGGTGTCGATTCAGTGCCATGGTACTGTCAGTCTTCAACGTCCGTCTCGCCGTGGACGTCGACGACGAGCACCGGCAGTCGCGTCCGGCGGAGCACTTTCTCCGTGACGCTGCCGAGGATGACGCGCTTCAGTCCCGAGCGGCCGTGGGACCCCATCACGACGAGGTCGATGTCGTTGTCCTCGACGAACTTCCGGATGGCGCGGGCCGGTTCGCCGGCGGTGATGTGCTCTTCGACTTCGAGGCCGTGTTCGGCGGCGCGGTCGCGGACGTAGCCGGTGGCGTCGTCGGCGTCTTGCTTTATGTCGGTCATCTCCTCTAAGTTCCCCTGGCGGATGCGGTCGACCTGCTCTGTCCCCAGCGAGTAGCTGGTGGCGTCGACATCCACGACGTACAGCGCGTGGACCGTTGCGCCGTACTTCGAGGCGATGTCGACTGCCTGGTCGACCGCGTTTTCGGCGGTTTCGCTGCCGTCGGTCGGAACGAGAATGTTGTCGTACATGGGTTTAGTCGTCTGCGGGGGTGCCGCCGCTGGTGCTGTCACCGACGACGTCTGCGGCGGTTTCCTGTTGCCCCATCGGCTCGGGGCTGTGACACTGTCGAACCATCTTCTTCGTCTCCAGGGGCGGCTCGGGCGTCGCCAGCGAGACGGCGATGGTGACGATGAACACGACCGGCGTCCCGATCAGCGCAGCGCCGATGGGCGGGACGTACTGGGCGTATATCGGAACGAGTGCACCTCCCTCGCCAGCGGCTGCGCCGAGCGCACCGATGTAGTTCGGCAGGACGCTGTTGATAATCGAGGTGATCCAGATGAGCAGGCCGAGCACCATCCCGGCCAGCGCGCCCTGACGGTTCGTGTTCTCCCACCAGAGGCCGAGGAAGAACATCGGGAACAGGACGACGCCGGCCAGCGAGAACGCGTAGGCGACCAGTTCGCCGATGAGCGCCGGTGGGTTGAACGCGGTCACCGTTACCAGCGCGCCCATGCCAATGATCGTCCCGCGACCGATGAGCACCTGCTGTCGCTGGGTCGCGTCGGGGTTGATCAGTTCGGTGTAGATGTCGTGTGCGACCGCGGAGGAGGCCGTGATGAACAGCCCGGCAGTCGTCGCGATAGCCGCGGCCATCGCACCGGCCGCGACGAGGCCGACGAACCACGTCGGGAGGTTCGCGAACTGCGCGGCAAGCACGACGATCACGTCACCCTCAGCGCCGGACATGCCGCCTTCGGCGGCGTAGGCGCTCGCACCGGTCGTCGTCTGGAAGAGATCGACGCCGAAGGCCGCCATCGCGGGCGAAGCCCAGTAGAGCAGGAGGATGAAGAACAGCCCCCACACGCAGGACCAGCGAGCGACGCGCTCGCTTCTGACCGTGTAGAACCGGACGAGGACGTGCGGGAGGCCGCAGGTCCCGACGATGAGCGAGAACGCCGTCGCGATCCAGAGGTAGAACGGCTGGTTCACGAACGGTGCGGAGAACTCGCGACCGAGGTCGGCGATCAGCGCGCCGTACTCGATCTGTGGAAGTATGGTCGAGTAGCCCTGCGAGAAGCCGACCACGTACACGCCCGCGAGGAACGCGACGATGAGGATGGTGTACTGGACGGCCATATTTTTCGTCGCCCCCAGCATCCCCGAGAGCGCGAGATAGCCGACGGTGATGGTCATCATCACGACGATCATCGGGATGATGTCGAGGCCGAAGACGTACTGACCGACCAGCCCCATGCCGCGGGCCTGGCCGACGGAGTAGACGTACGCGATGAGTAGCGTGGTGAACGCGGCCAGCGCGCGGGCAGTTGGCGAGTTGAACCGGTCGCCGACGAAGTCCGGCGCGGTGTACTTCCCGAACCGGCGCATCTGCGCGGCCAGGAAGATGAGCAGGATGAAGTAGCCGGTCGTCCAGCCGACGATGAACGCTAGGCCGTAGAAGCCCGAGAGCGCGACCAGCCCGGCCAGCCCGAGGTACGAGGCGGCGGACATCCAGTTCGCGCCGATGGCCATCCCGTTCTCGATGTTCCCGATGCCGCGGCCGGCCACCCACATCCCCTCGGTGTCGGCCACCTTGAAGACGTAGCCGATGACGAGGAACGAGGCCATCATCAAGAAGACGATGATCGCCGGAACGAGTTTGAACGAGATGTCCAGCGCTTCCGCCTGTAACGGGACCGTCACTGCTCGACACCCCCGTCAGCGGCCGTCGCCTCGCCGGTCTCGGGAGCCGTGCTCTCGACGGAATCGGGGTCGATACCGTACTTCTGGTCGAGTCGGTCCCTGTAGCGGGTGTAGACGACTGCCAGGATGAGCGCACCCGTTGGCGCGCCGAGCGAGACGAGGAAGTAGTGCAGCGGGAAGCCGAATATGGGCGTCTGCACGGTCATCATCTCCGGCGCAAGCGCGGTCAGCGTCACCGGCCCGAACACGACCAGCGCCCAGAGCACGAAACTGCTCCAGATGATCTTCAGGTGGTCGCGCATGAACGGCGTGCTCGGCCGTAACAGGTTCACCTCCCTGTCGAGGTAGTCGATGTCTTCGTGGGCGGCCTCCGTGCCGCCATCTGAGTGGATAGTTGACTCTTCTCGATCCGCAGGCGTGTCTCTTGACATGGGTTGATAGGTTGAAAATTCGTGGTGCTGTTCGCCGCTACGGCTCAGTCACCCTGGACTTTGGTCTCGATATCACTGACGACGTCAGGGTTTCGCAGCGTGCTCGTATCGCCCAGTTCCTCGCCGTTGGCGATGTCTTCCAGCAGGCGGCGCATGATCTTCCCGGAGCGGGTCTTCGGCAGTTCGGGCGTGAAGATGACGGCTTCCGGCCGCGCGATTGGCCCGATAGCGTCCTCGACGCCGTCGATAATCGCACTACGGAGGTCTTCGTCTTCCTCGTAGCCGTCCTCGGTGATGACGTACGCGTACACCGCTTCGCCCTTGATATCGTGGTCGCCACCGACGACAGCGGCTTCGGCGACGCCTTCCACGCCGACGATAGCGCTCTCGATCTCCATCGTCCCGAGGCGGTGGCCGGAGACGTTGATCACGTCGTCGACCCGCCCCAGCACGGTGATGTAGCCGTCGTCGTCGATCTTCGCTCCGTCCTCGGGGAAGTACACCCAGTCGTCGGAGTCGTCGCTATCGGTGTCCGAGTACTCGGCCCAGTATTCGTCGATGAACCGTTCGTCGTTCTTGTACAGCGTCCGGAGCATGCCGGGCCACGGCTTGTCGACGGTCAGGTAGCCGGCGCGGCCGGGTTCGACTTCCTTACCCTCGGTGTCGACGATGCGGACGTCGTTGCCCGGTAGCGGCGGCCCGGCCGACCCGGGTTTCATGTCCTTGACGCCGGGCAGCGTCGTTATCATCATGCCGCCGGTCTCGGTCTGCCACCAGGTGTCGACGACGGGGCACTCCTCGCCCCCGATATGTTTGTAGTACCATTTCCAGGCGCGAGGGTTGATCGGCTCACCGACCGTCCCCAGCAGGCGCAGGCTGGAGAGGTCGTGCTGTTCGGGGTACTGCTTGCCCCACTTCATGAACGCGCGGATGGCCGTCGGCGCGGTGTACAGCTGGTCGGCCTCGTACTCCTCGACGATGTCCCAGAGGCGGTCCTTGTCGGGGTAGTCCGGTGTCCCCTCGTACATCATCGTCGTCGTCCCGAGCGCGAGCGGGCCGTAGACGATGTAGGAGTGGCCGGTAATCCAGCCGATGTCGGCCGAGCAGAAGTACGTGTCCTCGGGTTTGATATCGAGCACTGCCTGAGAGGTCCAGGCTGCCCACGCGAGGTAGCCACCCGTGGAGTGTTTGACGCCTTTCGGCTTCCCGGTGGTCCCGGAGGTGTACATGAGAAACAGCATATCCTCGGCGTCGCGGTCGACCGGTTCGACCGTCTCGCCCTCGTTGTCGGCGATGACATCGTCGAAGGCGACCTGATTGCCCGCGTAGTCGTGGTCGAAGCCGTCGCCGTCCATCAGGCGCTCGGCGACGATGGCGCGTTCGACCTCGTGGTCGACGCCGCTCAGCCCCTCGTTGGCTTTGTCGAGGTGGTCGAGCGGGTCCCCTCGTCGGTAGTAGCCGTCGCAGGTGACAAGATACTCAGAATCGGCGGAGTTCATCCGCGTCGCGAGCGCGTCCGCGGAGAAGCCGGCGAACACGACGGAGTGTGGCGCGCCGATGCGGGCACAGGCCAGCATGGCTATCGGCAGCTGCGGGATCATCGGCATGTACATCGTCACGACGTCGTCCTCGCCGACGCCCATCTCCCGCAGGCCGGCCGCGAACTCGTTGACCTTCTGGTGAAGTTCCTCGTAGGTGTAGGTGATGTTGTCTTCCTCGACCGGCTCACCCACCCACTCGATAGCGGCTTCGTCGCCGCGCTCCTCCAAATGGCGGTCCAGACAGTTCGCCGAGGCGTTTAGTTTCCCGTCCGTGAACCACTCGTAGAACGGCGGGTTCGAGTCGTCGAGTACCTGATCGTAACCCTCCTCCCAGTCGAGCAGGTCGGCGGCCCCCTCCCAGCACTCCGGCCAGTTCTCGGTAAACTCCTCGTAGATACCCTCGTCCGTGACGTTCGCCTGCTCGACGAACGACTCCGGGGGCTCGAAAACCTCCTGTTCTTCGAGCCGTGCTTCGAGTTGGACATCTTCATCTGACATGGTCTATCATCGATATTTCACAGTGGCCATATAAACGGGGGGTCTAACTACGATAACATGAAACAGGGTTTCAGTTGTCGGTCGGCTGTCGCGGTTCGGTCGGCCGGTCGTCGAAAAACGCGGTCAGGACCTTCTGCTGGGCTTTCCTGAGGTGATTGTGTAACGTCGGCGACGAGACGTCTAGCGATTCCGCTAGCTCCTCGGCGGTCGACCCGCGGGGCCACTCGAAGTAGCCGCTGTGGTAGGCCGCCTGGAGGACGGTCTCCTGCCGGTCGGAGAGCGTGTCGGTCAGTCGGTCGCGGAACCCTGTCTCTGTTTCGGCCGGCCGTTCCGTCTCTCGCTTCGCCGCTAACGACGTCTCCGGGTAGGCGTCGGTGACGGCGTTGACTGTCGGTCTGATGTCGGCCTCGCTGGGGAGCTCGACGGCGATAGTCGCCACGCCGTCGGTGGCCGTCACAGAGCGAACGCGGCCACCGCTCTCGACCAACTGGAGCGCTGGCGTGTCGGTGACTACGACCTCCAGTAGCACGCCGTCGCTGTGCTCTTCGAGGAGTCTGGCGTCGGTCACGCCGTCGTCGGTGTCCGCGTACGACAGTATCGCGTCGGCCGAGGCACCTTCGACCATCAGGTAGTACAGCAGCGACTGGCCCGCAACGGGAACGACGCCGGACAGTTCGACCGTACACTGCAACGCCCCGGACACCCCGGCGGTGAAGGTTCGCCCGTCCGCACAGTGGAACTCCAACTCGGTCACCGTGTCGGCAAGCAGGAGTCGCTTGCGTTCGGCGGCGACCTGTGCGTGGCCGACCTGAACCCCGAGTGCGGACAGTACGGCGCGTTCCGCGTCGGTAAGCTCCTCCCTGGAACCGACCCCGATGACACCGGAGACGGCGTTTTCTCTGACGAGCGGGACCAGAGCGACCGGTCCGGCGCTGTCGTCGACGACACGAACCTCGCCCACGTCTAGCGGCGCGGTGACCGACTCGATATGCTCGTGAATCTGGCGCTCGACGGCCGACTCCGAGATCTCTGTCGTCGTGCGCAGTGTCAGCCCGTCGCCGGTACGCTCGGCGAGCCAGGCGAACTCGAAGCCCGCCGTCTCGGTCAGGTGGTCACAGACTGCCGTCGCAATTGCTTCGCCGGTCGCGGCGGCCGCAAGCGCCTCGCTGACCGTCATAATCCAGTCGACGGGTCGCTGGGACTCGCTTGAGGCTGCCCGCTTGACGGACCCGTCAACGGCCGCGACGATGGTTTCCCGGTCCGGTTCGTCAAGCAGGGGGTCCAGTCGGTCGAGGCGGTCCCAGCCGCCGAGCGCGCAGACCACGTCCGGCGGGACGCCGTCGTCCAGCAGACTCGCAGCGAACCGCCATCGGAGGTCGCGCGAGGAAACCCCTCGCAGGTGCGGCGCCGTCTCGGCGGCCCGGTCGGCCACCTCGCTGACGAGCATCTGGAGCCGCCGCGGGGAAACGGAAACCAGCGGCTCGTCATCGGCTTTCCCGGACGCGTTTGCGTACTTCCGCATGTCGTGTTCGACCGAGTCCGGGAGGTACGTTTCGCGTACAATCTCGTTGCCGTTCCGAACAGCAAGCAGGTGATGGCCCTCGAACTCGGTGATATCGGTCAGCCGTACGGCCGTCATCTCCGCCGGCCGGAGTCCGACCTCCGCACCGAACCGGAGCACGAGGTCGGCCCGGTGTGTCTCGGCCGCGCGACGGAGCTCTTCGTACCCTCGCTTACCGATTTGATCGGCTGCTCCGTCCATGTGTTTCGGAAATTTACAGAATACCGAAATAAGTATTGCGGTCAGACCGTGCGTATAGACGAGAGAGCCACGATAAAACAGTCGCTAAGAACACTGTTGCCACGAAAATATTTCGGAGATATATAGAAAGACGAAACGTCTTACTCTCTCCTCGTCGTCGACTGGATTTCGCCGAGGATTTCGGGGTTCCGTAGCGCGCTGGTGTCGCCCAGTTCCTCGTCGTTCGCCACTGCGGTCAGCAGGCGGCGCATAACTTTGCCCGAGCGCGTCTTCGGAAGGTCGGGCGTGAACACGATCTCCTTGGGGCGGGCGATACCGCCGATAGCGTTGACGACGGCATCTTCGATGGCCGTCCGGAGTTCGCTCTCGGCGTAGCCGTCCTCCGGAGAGGCGAACGCGTACACCGCTGTTCCGGTCGTCTCGTCGTCGGCCCCGACGACGGCGGCTTCGGCGACGCCGGTGACGCCGGCGACCGTCGACTCAAGTTCCTTGGTGCTGAACCGCCGGCCGGCGACGTTAATCGCGTCGTCGATCCGACCGAGAAAGGTGATGTAACCGTCGTCGTCGACCGAGACGCTGTCTTCGGGGTAGTACCGCCAGTCCCCGGCGCTGTCCGGGACGCTGCCCCAGTCCGCTCCGTCGAGTAACGCGCGCGGCATCCCCGGCCAGGGGCGCGTCACGACGAGTTCGCCGGCCGTGTCCGACTCGACCGCCGCACCTTCGCGGTCGACGACGGACGCCTCGATTCCTGGCAGCGGCGTTCCCGCGGCCCCGGGTTTCATCTCGTCGACGCCGGGCAACGTCGATACGAGCACCGCTCCGGTTTCGGTCTGCCACCATGTGTCGACAATGGGGCACTCGCCGCCGCCGATGTGCTCGCGATACCACTCCCATGCGCGAGCATCCATCGGTTCGCCGACCGTACCCAGCAGGCGTAGACTGGAGAGGTCGTGTCGGTCGGGGTACTCCTCGCCCCACTTCATGAACGCCCGAACGGCTGTCGGCGCGGTGTAGAACACGTCGACGGCGTACTTCTCGATGAGTTCCCACAGCTGGTCTTTTTTCGGGTGGTCCGCCGTACCGTTGTACAGTACTGTTGTCGTGCCGAGCGCGAGCGGGCCGTAGACGATGTAGGAGTGGCCGGTAATCCAGCCGATGTCGGCCGAACACCAGTAGGTGTCCTCGGGCTTGATATCCAGGACCGACCGGGCGGTCCAGGCGACGTGTGCGAGATACCCGCCGGTCGTGTGGGTGACGGCCTTCGGCTGGCCGGTCGTCCCCGATGTGTAGATGCGAAAGAGCGGGTCGTCCGCCGCCCGCGAAACCGGCTCGACTTCCTCGCCCTCGTGGGCCGCCAGCAGGTCGTGATAGTCGTCGTAGTCGTCGCCTAAGTGCACATCACGGCCCAGCCGGTCGAGCACCACGACCGACACGTCGTGGTCGACGGCGATGCGCGCGTTATCCGCCTTGTTCTTTTGTGCGACGGCGCTACCGCGGCGGTAGTAGCCATCGCAGGTGATGAGGTACTCCGAGTCGGCTCGCTCCATTCGCGTCGCCAGTGCGTCCGCGGAGAACCCGGCGAAGACGACGTTGTGTGGCACACCCAGGCGCGCACAGGCCAGCATCGCGACCGGGAGTTCGGGCACCATCGGCAGGTACAGCGTCACCACGTCGTCCGGGCCGACGCCGCGCTCGCGCAACGCCGCGGCGAAGGCGTTGACTTCCCGGTACAGTTCGAGGTAGGTGTAGGTGCGGGACTCGCCGAGGTGCCCCTCCCAGACCAGTGCGAGCTGGTTCTTCCGCTCGGGGAGGTGTCGGTCGAGACAGTTGTATGCGGCGTTTAATCGGCCACCGGGGAACCATTCGAACGGTGGCCCGTCTGTTCCACGGAGCACCGTCTCGAACGGGACCTCCCAGTCAAGCAACGCGGCGGCCTCGCGCCAGCAATCGGGCCACTCCCGTTCGAAGCGGTTGTAGACGGCCGGGTCCGTCACGTTCGCCTGTTCGACGAACCAGTCCGGTGGTTCGACTGTCTCTCGCCCCGTCTGGGACTGGCCCCGATCCGGTTCGTCACCCCGTGTCATCAGTTGACAGTACACCGCCGTACTCAAAAAATATCCTATCTAATTGTGCACGATTCCGCTGTGAGTGGCTCACCAGTGCAGTCGGCCGTTCTCACTTTCGACACTGGCGACGGAACTTATATTGAGTCCTGCGGTCAACGAGTGTACGAGAGGCCGGTACGGGGTATGAGCGACACCGAAAAGAAGATCGCCGATACGAAGGGGCAGTTCCTTCAGGCGGTCTCACAGGGCCAGCGCCTCACCGACGCCGAGTGGCGAAACTGTCGCATTATCCTTACCACCGAGCGGGTCGCCCTGCTGGGTGACGACAAGCGACAGATTTCACTGACCGACATCGACCGTATCGCCGACCGGTTCGACGTGAACCAGCAGAGCGCCGGCGTCTCCGACTACGTCGCGCTCTACGTCGGCGAGGACGTTATCCTCGTGTCGGCATCGGACCACGGGACGTTCGAGACCGACTTCTACCGGGCGAGTCTCGACGGCGCAATCGTGCTGGTTCAACACCCTGCACTGAAAGGCGGCGTCGTCCAGTCCGCCGAGTGGACGAAGGGTCGCCTCAAAGTGACCGACGAGGCGCTGAAACTCGCGATGGCTGACGGGCAAGCCGTTGTCATCGACCGCGCCGACATCGGTGACCTCGCTGTCGAAGAGAAGCAGGTCAGCGGCGAGGAACGGACGGTCATTCAGGTCGAGCACAGCGAGGACGACATCAGCGTCGAAACACATCTCGCGGGCGAGGAGTTCCACGCAACCGTCCTCCGGACGATGCTCGAAGAGAGCGCCGAACAGAACCAGGCCGATCTGGACCTGAGCTCGACTGAGAAGCGGGTAATCATGGCGCTGCACTCCGGCGTGTCGCCGTTCGACATTCCCAACTTCGTCGGCATTGACGTTGAGAAAACCGAGGAAATCTTCGACCGACTGATCGAACTCGACGTGATAAGCGTGCTCCGGGAGCGGACGGAAGTGAATCTGACGACGAAGGGCCGTCGGGTCGCCGGCGAGCGGATGGGCGAGCAGTAGTCCGTACCCGGAACCAGTGAAGCATCGCGAGGACCGACTGTCTCGGACGCTCCCTCCCGTTCGGTTTCGACGCCACAAACTGGACATGCGTGGCGAGTAGACGCCGACCAATCTCGGTAAGGCCGCCATATTGAAGCCCCTCCTCCGTCTGCAACAGGTATGCACATCGATACGGCTGTGGTCCTCGCTGCGGGTGAAGGGACTCGCCTCCGGCCGTTGACGCGAAACCGGCCAAAACCAATGCTTCCGGCCGCGAACCGTCCGATCCTCGAACACGTCTTCGACGCACTAGTCGAGGCAGGCATCGAGAAGCTGGTCGCCGTCGTCGGCTACAAGCGCGACCGCGTTCAGGACCACTTCGGGCCGACGTACCGTGGCACTCCTATTTCCTACGTGAGCCAGACGAAACAGCTCGGTAGCGGGCACGCGCTCCTCCAGGCGCGGAGCGTCGTCGACGGCCCGGTTCTGGTGATGAACGGTGATCGTCTCGTCGACGCGGCCACTATCGAGTCGGTAGATACCTCCTACGCGGAGACTGGGCACACAAGCATCGCTGTCATCGAACGACAGGACACCAGTCGGTACGGTGCCGTCGAGGTACAGGACGGCGATATTGTCGACATCGTCGAAAAGCCCCAACACGACGAGTTCAGGCTCATCAACGGCGGCGTGTACGCCTTCGACGGCGACATCTTCGAGGCTATCGACGAAACGACGCGGCACGCCGGCGAGCTGGCATTGACCGACACTATCGAACTCCTGCTCGAATCTGACCGCATTCAGGCAGTCGAGGTCGACGGCATGTGGGTCGACGCGACATACCCGTGGGACCTGTTGACCGTCGCGCGCGAGGTACTGGCGCGGGGTCGGGTCGTCGAATCGGCCCGCGACGAGCAGGTATGGGTCGACAACTCCGCACGCGTCCACGACGAGGCGACCCTCCAGTCGCCGGTCGTCATTGGCCCGGATTGCGAGGTCGGACCGGACGCTGTCATCGGTCCGAACGTCGCGCTTGGCCGTAACACCACTATCGGGGCCAACAGTGTCATCCAGCACACCGTCCTCGACGCCGATACGCGTGTCGACCCGAGTTCGACCCTCATCGATACTGTCACCGGTCAGGACGTGAACCTGGGCGTCAATACGGTCGTCCCCGGCGGCCCGGCCGATGTCCAGGTCGGCACGGAAGTGTTCGAAGACCAGCGGCTCGGTGCCGTTATTGCCGACCGTGCTGTTGCGCTCGGGGACGTGAGCTTCGTCTCCGGATCGCTCGTGGGCCCCAACGCTCGGCTCGCCACTGGCGTGACAGTCGATGGAACCGTCCGCGAGGGCGCGGAGGTGGTCCGCTGATGTGTGGTATCATCGGCTGTGTCGGCCGCGGCGACGAGACGCTCGATACGCTCGTCCACGGCCTTTCGAAACTGGAGTACCGCGGGTACGACTCCGCTGGCGTCGCACTGGCGAACAGCCACATCGACCTGTGCAAACACTCCGGCAAAATCGCCGACTTGCGCGACGCGCTGTCGGAACGGACGCTCTCGGGCTCGGTCGGCATTGGCCACACTCGCTGGAGCACGCACGGCCCGCCGACCGACGAGAACGCCCACCCCCATCAGGATTGCACCGGTGAGGTCGCAGTCGTCCACAACGGTATCATCG
The DNA here is from genome assembly GCF_000827835.1 of Haloarcula sp. CBA1115. Taxonomy (NCBI): domain Archaea; kingdom Methanobacteriati; phylum Methanobacteriota; class Halobacteria; order Halobacteriales; family Haloarculaceae; genus Haloarcula; species Haloarcula sp. CBA1115. The sequence goes on from NZ_CP010529.1 coordinate 2,062,879, forward strand.
AGAACTACCAGTCCCTGAGAGACGAACTCGTGAGCGCCGGCCACACCTTCACATCTGACACCGATACGGAGGTCGTCCCCCATCTCATCGAGGACGCGCTGGACGCCGGAGCCGACCCCGAAGACGCTGTCAGAGAGACGGTCAGCCGACTTGAAGGCAGCTACGCCGTCGCCGTCGTCATCGCCGGCTGTGACTCGGTGTTCGCCGCGCGGAACGACTCGCCGCTCGTGTTAGGCATTGACGACGATGCGACGTATCTGGCCAGTGACGTACCCGCCTTCCGGGACTTCACCGACAAGGTCGTCTATCTCGCTGACGGCGAGTTCGCCCGACTCAACGGTGATGGGTGGACTGTGACTGACATCGACGGCAATGTCGTCGAGAAAGACATCGACACTATCCAGTGGGACCCCGAGGAGACCGGCAAGAGCGGCTACGACCACTTCATGCTCAAGGAGATTCACGAACAGCCGCGCGCGCTCCGGCAGTGTCTCCGCGGCCGCGTCGACGAACTCGCCGGGACGGTCGACATCGGCGACCTCGGAGATCTCTCCCCGACCGGCGTCCAGTTCGTCGCCTGCGGGACCTCCTACCACGCCGCCCTGCACGGCGCGCAACTGTTCCGCGAAGCCGGTATCCCCGCCCAGGCGTTCCTCGCAAGCGAGTACGCCACTGCCACGCCACCCATCGGTGACGCGCTCGTCGTCGGCGTCACACAGAGCGGCGAGACCGCGGACACGCTATCGGCACTTCGGGCGGCCCGCCGCCGTGGCGCGCGCACGCTGGCCGTGACCAACGTCGTCGGCTCTACCGCGGCCCGCGAGTGCGATCACGCGCTGTACATCCGTGCTGGGCCGGAGATCGGCGTCGCCGCGACCAAGACTTTCGCCTCACAATTGGCCGCGCTGAACCTGCTCGCGCTCGGAACGTCCACAACCGGCGACGCCCGGCAGGTCATCAGCGCGCTCCGCGACCTCCCCGGCCACGTTCAGGAGGTTCTCGACGAATCTGCCGCTCAGGAGGTCGCTGAGTTGTATCAAGACGCCAACGCCTACTTCTTCATCGGCCGCGGGTATCAGAATCCCGTGGCGCTCGAAGGCGCGCTGAAAATGAAGGAGATTACGTACAAGCACGCCGAGGGCTTCGCTGCGGGTGAGCTGAAACACGGCCCGTTGGCGCTGGTGACCGAGAACACGCCCGTGTTCGCTATCGTGACTGGTGACGACGAGCGCACCCGCAAGACGATCGGGAACGTCAAAGAGGTCGAAGCAAGGGACGCGCCGGTGGTCGCGATTACGGACGGACAGAGCGACGTTGAACGGTACGCCGACCATGTGCTCCAGATTCCGGAGACCCATCCGCGAGCCGCTGCAGTGCTGGCGAACACGCATCTGCAACTGGTGTCGTATCACACGGCTGCGTTGCTGGGGCGGAACATTGACAAGCCGCGGAATCTGGCGAAAAGCGTGACAGTCGAGTGAGCAGCGCGTAGCTGGCTATTTGCGGCTCTCTGAGAGCTCTACCGGATCGGGGTTGCCACTAATTTAGCTGTTGTTGAACCGGAGCGGCTCGCTTTTCCAGAGCAGGCTACAGAGGTGGGGGCAGAATTTCTCTAGGGTCGCGCAACTTAAGATGTGACAGCACCGTGCATAGAGTGTATAACTCGTATGCTTCCCAGGGTTTGTGCCGCGATACCCTCTGCTGGAGCGTTTTTCGGAGATACGTGAGTTCACTACGAACGGTGTACTCCGGCCGATACTGGAGCAAGTGGGTCGTACAATGGCCTGCCAGTTCTCACCGATTTCTGTATGCCATCACGAGGTCAATAAGAACGCTCCAGACCTGCCTTGAAACAAGCTTCATATCATAGCTAAACGACTGGTCACGCACGTATTCGAGGTCGTATCGTAGCTTTTCGCTCGGCTCTTTTCCAGTCACATGATTAACCTGGGCAGGCCCGGTCAGGCCTGGCTTGACGAACCATCGTTTCTGCCAGTCAACGACACCGCTCTGGATATCCGAGTCCAGTTCCGGCCGTTCTGGCCGTGGGCCGACGACGCTCATATCTCCCCGTAGTATCGACCAGAGCTGTGGGATCTCATCCAAGTGCGTCTGTCGCAGCACTCGGCCAACCGATGTCACGCGTGGATCGATCCCACCCGCATCCTCGTCACTGATTTTCACGCCGGTCTCGTCTTCGGCGTTCTCGATCATCGACCGGAACTTGTAGATGGAGAAGGTTTCTCCGAAAACTGCTGTTCGGTCTTGCTGGTACAGTATTGAGCCACCGTCTTCTGCTTTTATCGCAAGTATAATGCCAATAATCACGGGCGATAGCGCGACCAGCCCAGCCGATGCAAACGCGATATCGAACGCGCGCTTGAGAATATAGTCCTGTATGTCCCATGGCTCGATCTCCACGTCGATCAGGGTTCCGACGCCACCGCTGGCGGTCAGCACAGAGTCTGTATGGTCGCGATGGACTTTCGCGTTGACACCGTACTCGTAACAGGCGTCGAGAGCGCCGAAGAACTCTGCCCGGTCGGCATGTTCAAACGCTAGCACAACAGTGTCGATATCATACTCGACGAGTACGTCCTCGATTCGCGAGAGGCCACCTAGCCGTTCCAACCCACTGGTGTTAGTTCCGCCGTCAGCGATGGCTTCGGTCCGTTCGACTGTCGTAATGACACTCGTTGGACAGAGATAGCCCAGAAGCGTCCCGTCGACTTCACTTGCCACTTCTTCTATCACCTTGAGGTCGTCCCCAACGACGATGGTTCGTTCGCCGTTTGACGACGGCCGCTTGCGAATCCACACGAACCATGCGGGCAGTGCGACCAGTAATAAGGGAGTTACTAACACGACCGTCAAGCGCGGCAATCGGTACGTGTAGTCGAAGTAGCCGATTGTCGCCAGAACAAGAACTGCTACGAGCACCCGCTTCTGGGCCAGTGCTATAGCGTCGAGAATTCTTCGCGGGCGGGGTTTGTACAGTGGGAGGAACACACTAACGACGACTGCGATTGTGACCAACAGTTCAAACGTGAACTCCGACCCAGTTGGGGGGTCAGTCGGTAGCCGATTGAACACCGGGATGGTTGTCGCTATCGACTGGATGGTAGCGTTGTTAACAAGTGCGACGGCGGCCGCTGTCAGCACGACGACGCCGGCTACACTTGCGACCCGGTACCGCCAGCCACTATCCATTATCAGTGTGATTGCCGAGTTCCGGGATAAGTCCTGCGTCCCGGGACTCAAATACTGAAGCTACTGTAGTCAAACCGCCCTGAATAGACGGTGTGCTACTGAGAGACAGTATTGCACGAGAGCTGTTTGCGTACTGACGCACCCACGACGAACGTACCAGCGCAGTCGTATCGGCTATCACAGCGTCGATCCAACTACGTGACTGTGTGGTCCTCACTGGTTACTGACCAGGCTATCCTGTGTGGCCCTCACTCGCTTGCAGCGATGTTCTCGGCAGCCATTTCCGGGTCAATCTCGCCCTGCAGCCGTTTCTCGGCCTGGTCGCGGTCCGCTGGATAGCCGATATCGTTCCGCCAGCCGTCCATGCGGATCGCGTCGATCGTCCGCCCGGAGTGCAACAGGAGGTCAATCGCGTCACTGATCTCGTACTCGCCGCGGTTGGAGGGCTGTACCAGATGGCAGGCGTGGAAGATGGCCGGCGTGAACGTATAGAACCCGGTCATCACTAGGTTCGACGGCGGGTCCTCCGGTTTCTCGACGACTTCGGTGATCTCGCCGTACTTGTTGGTGTCACAGACACCGTACCGCCCGGCCTCATCCCATGGGACTTCCTCAACGAGGAAAGCGGCGTCGGCACGTTCCTCCGCCTGCCGGTTGACGACATCTCGGAGGTTCGCTTCGAAGATGTTGTCGCCGAGCATCAGCATGAAGTCGTCGTCGACGTGCTCCTCGACGGTCAGAAGCGCGTGTGCGAGGCCGTTCTGTTCGCGCTGGTGGGTGTAGGTGATCGGGACGCCTTCGAACTCGTCCTCGTAGTGATTAATGATGGCCTGCTTCTTGTAGCCGACAACTACCAGCAGTTCGTCAGCGCCTAGTTCGATCAACTGCTCGAAGCAGTGGGTCAGAATCGGTTTCCCCGCGACCTCTACCATTCCCTTCGGCTTGTCTTCGGTCAGCGGGCGGAGACGGGTCCCCTCACCAGCGGCGAGTACGACAGCTTTCATATATCTCAATTCGTTGGCCGTCCGATAAAACTCTTGTCGAATTATAAGATCCGAATTATAATATCCGCCCCTCGACTACTGCCGCCCGATGAACGTCAGTATTGTCGGGAGCGGATACGTCGGGACGACGGTCGCGGCGTGTCTTGCGGATCTCGGACACGAAGTGGTAACGATAGACATCGACGAGGACATCGTCGACACGGTCAACGACGGCCGGTCGCCGATACACGAACCTGGCCTCGACGAACTCGTCGCCGAACACGGCGGCGGTCGACTTCGGGCAAGTACCGACTACGACGAGATCCTCGATACTGAACTGACGATGCTGGCGCTCCCGACGCCCTCGAACGACGACGGGAGCATCGACCTCCAGTTCATGGAAGCCGGTGCGGCATCCGTCGGCGAGGCGCTGGCCGGTGCCGAGAACGCGGCAACGGATCCACACCTCGTCGTCACGAAGTCGACTGTCGTCCCAAACACGACCGAGGACCGGCTCGCCCCCCGTATCGCCGACGCCGGTCTCGAACGCGGGACGGACTTCCTCGTCGCGTCCAATCCCGAGTTCCAGCGCGAGGGGACGGCCGTGGCGGATTTCCTGAACCCCGACAAACTCGTCTTCGGGACGGACGACGACCGTGCGACGGCGCTTCTCAACGAACTGTACGAACCGCTTCGCGAGGCCGCTGACGATGATGTGCCGGTCGTCGAAACCGGTATCGCCGAGGCCGAGATGATAAAGTACGCCAACAACACGTTTCTGGCGACGAAAGTCAGCCTCATCAACGACATCGGGAACATCTGCAAGGAGTTCGGCGTCGACGCCTACGAGGTGGCCGATGCCATCGGACTCGACGACCGCATCGGCGAACAGTTCCTCCGGAGCGGGGTGGGATGGGGCGGCAGTTGCTTCCCGAAGGACACGGATGCCATCATCGCCGCGGCACGGGAACAGGGCTACGACCCTGCTGTTCTTTCTGCGGCCGTAGAACTGAACGACGACCAGCCCAAGCGCCTCCTCTCCCTACTTGACGACCACGTCGACGTGTCCGGCAAACGCATCGCCGTTCTCGGCCTGGCGTTCAAACCCGGAACGGACGATATCCGGAACACGCGCGCGGTTCCGGTCATCGAGGGACTCAAAGAACGTGGCGCGGAAATCGTCGCCTACGACCCCGTTGCCACCGAGAATATGCGCGAACGCTATCCCGACATCGAGTACGCCGACTCGGCCGCAACCGCTCTCGCGGGGGCATCAGGCGCTGTTGTCGTCACTGACTGGGACGAGTTCGCAGCGCTCGACGCTGCGTTCGACGAGATGGCAGACTCCGTCGTCGTTGACGGTCGACGCATCATCGAGCGGCGCGACGGCATCACCTACGAAGGATTGACCTGGTAGCGCAGTCAGTTACCTGCCTGTATTTGCCTGTCGATGACGGCTACCGTGCCGGCAGCGAGTAGCGCCACAACGAGCACGGTCGGGTCCGAAGACACGTACAGGCTCGGTGTCGGCGGCCGCCAGTTCGTGAACGGATACAGCCAGGCGCTCGCTCGCCCGTCGGCGTACACTCGCATCCCATCGAGCAGCAGCGACGTGAGGCCGCCGAACGTCACGAGTCCGAACACGCGCCGCCAGTGGCGTCTCTCGAATGCGACGGTGATGACACCGGCCAGTAGCAGAACTCCGCCAAGTGTGGAGAGTGGATCGTACGAAAACGGGAGTCCAAGTATAGATTCGACCGTTTTCTCCTCAAGGACGATTTCTAGTTTTATCAGATCGGGAATCGCCGCACCGCCCATCCCAACGATGACCCAGCGCTGATCGAGCCAGTCGATGCGCCAACTCGCGACCGTCAAAAGGATGTATGGTACGAGCAGGTGAGTCAGCAGGTCAGCCATTGCGTGCCTCCATCGTCCACGTCTCTCGGTCAATTCGCCAATACCGGAAGAACAGGAGCAGGAATCCGAGTGCGCCGACAGCCGAGGCACCGTACTTGTAGAACTCCGCCCACCGACTGCTGTTGACGACTTCGACGCGCTCGGCTGCTATCGTCTGATTCGATTCAAGCGTTCCGTACACCTGAACGACGCCACCGGGTTCGACGGCCGCTTCCGTCCCAGTGACCCTGAGCGTTATTGCCGTCCCGTCGCTTTCGGCCCTGATTGCCATTCCGCCATCGCCGGTCTCTGTCACTGTTCCAAACACCATGAGGTGCTGTCCGACGTACGACTCGTACCCGGTCGAAAGGTCCGCAGCATCTGGATACGGGGACCGCTGCTCTTCTGTAACTGCCGCGTGGACGAACAGTCCACCGAGTATCAGACACAGCACAAGTACGATGACGGCACGAACCCAGACGCGCACACTCTCTGTTCTTTCGGTGGGTACAATGGTCGTTTCGCTTCAGAACCACAGCGTGTCTGTCTCCGAAAATCACTCGATAGTGACGTTGCCGCCGTCGTACACTGTCCGTTCTGTGACTTCGACAGTCGTTTCACTTCCGCTATCGGTCGTCACGGTGTACGTCCCGGGGTTTGCGACGGTAACAGTGAACTCACCGTTGCGGTCGGCTGTCGTCTGGCGCTCGTAGTCGACCTCTCTGTCCGAGACAGCGACTGTCGTTACGACCGAGACGGTCGAATTCGGGGCTGCAGTCCCCCGAATCTCCCCACCGGGAACGACCGCGAACGCCTTGTGGCTCCCGTCTTCGCTCGTGAAGAGCGGCCGGTAGCGGGCCAGTCCGTCCACATCTCCGTTCTGGCTTCCGAAGTGCTGGTGTAGTCGAGCGTACATCGTGCTCGGTTCCTCCAGTTCCATCTCTGTCGTTACGACGTATCCGACTCGACCGGAAATCCGATTGTGGGCCTCGTCGGGGTCCGTCGCTGCGAGAAACGGCCCGTACGTCTGGCGAGCGTAGCCGTAGCTCTGTGACTCGCCGTTGACGAAGTAGTTGTACATACGGTTCTGTCCCCAGCGGCTGAGGACGTAGTTTTCGGGGTATTCGAGCCCGCGATCGGCGGCGTCTGCCTCGATTGCAGTCGCCGCGTCGTATGTCCCGTCCTCGACGAGCACCTGACTCGTCTTCACCGGCACCTGCACCATCCCGAGGGCCCCGAACAACAGGAACAGTACGACCAGCGATGCAACTGCCCGGCTGTCGGGAACGAGTACGTCTCGAAGGTCGCTGTCGCCAGTCGTCAGCACCGGTCGGGCGAGATCGACCCACGAGGCGGCCCAGACGAACGCGAGGCCGGCGAACAGCGCGAGAAACGGGGCCAGTTCCCCGACGAAGCGGACCTGAATCACGGAAAGAGCTAGCAGTACCCAGGCATAGCTACTGGCCACGAGCCAGCCGCTCCGGTCGTTCCGAGCGAGGTCGATGCCCCACACCATCGCCGGGAGTGCCAGGAACAGTGTCAGGCCGAGCAGGAACAGGAAGCCGAAGGCGTCTGCGCTGAACAGTCCGTACGTCTCGGCGATCGCGTCGGACCGAAACAGCGTATCGAGCCGCCTGTCGAACGTGGCCCACTGTTCTGTGAAGCCGAAACGAAAGACGAGGATGGTGACGATGCCAAGCCCGAGATCGACCACAGCCAGTTGTCTGGCAGTGCCACCGAATCGTCTGGCCGCTTCTGCTGTCGCGATGACGACGACAGTGCCCAGCGTCAGCAGTGCTGGCGTGCTAGCGACGAGCGCAGTCTGCCAGCCGGTGACAGTATGAACACTCCAGGCGAGTATCGCGCCGAGGCTAACGCCGGCAAGGACCGGCGCGTTCCTGACCAGTGCCGACCGGTCGTTTGAGCCATCCAGCAGTGTCTGTCCAAGCACCACCAGACAGACCGGCAGGACAAGCAATGGCCCGGCTTCCCACGCAAGTACCTGTCCGGCAATCCCGACACCGATACCGACCGCGGCGATCCACGGCTGTGGTCGACAAAGCGACGTTCGGTTCGTGGCCGTCGTTAGCGCGACCACGAGTGCAAGCGCGGTGAGTCCCAGCCAGGGATAGTCGAAGGCGTGGTGATCTGCGAAACCCAGGCTCGTCCGAAAGGCGTGGCCGGGAATAAATGCCAGGAAGAGGACCGATGCGAGACCGACACGCCGATCGCTGGACACCCGCACCGCGAGTAGATAGAGCAGGACGCCCGTGACGAGTGCCGACACGACCGGATACCAGGCGAGAACGTGGCCAATAACTGCTTTGCTCCCGCCGAAGAGGCTGGCGACCCACCAGAGCGTCGCGATCGTGAGTGGCTCCCCGTTGGTTACTACATCCGGAATCACGGAGAGCGCTCCGAAATCGGCCGCGCCGCCGGCGTTGGCCGCGACCTGTTCGACGTGATACCTGTAGTAATACGGATCGTTACTCGACAAGACGATGTCGTCGCCGCGGTAGATCGACCCGATGACGTACGTTCGGGCGACAAACACGACCGCTAGAGCAGCGACGAGCAGGCCAGTTGCTCGCGCGTCGAAATCAAACCGCAGCGCGTCACCGAGAGCCGTCCCGCTCTCGCTGTCGCTGCCGACCCCGGATTTGCCGTCGAGTGCGGCCCGCACGGCGTCGGGATCAGCGACGCGGTACTCGTCACCGTCTTTCTCGACGATGCCCGCGGAGACGAGTTCACCGAACTGGCCCGAATCGATGGGAATGTCGTCAAACGTCCAGCCGTCCTGTTCGTCGTCGACGGCCAGAACCGCCGCTGTCGCGTCTCGTAGCTCGGGCCGGTCATCGAGTACCGCTCCCGCCCCGGGCGTATCGCTCATGTATCTTCTCTTTCCGGTCTGGCGAATAAATCCATCGGGACTCGCCGTCTACGTGTTTGCCGACTCTAGCGCCGCTCGAATCGCCGATTCTACGTCGTGTTCCGGCGTCCAGCCCAGTACGTCCGTCGTTCGGCCGGTGTCGACCGGGAACGAATCGACGAGCGTCTCGTCGTCGCCACGCGGGTTCTCGACCAGTTCCACGTCGGCATCAATGTCGGCGGCCGAGGCGGCGATATCCTCGACGAGTTTGGCGACGGTGTGAACGCCCGGGTCTTCGTCGCTGGCGATCTCGTATTTCTCGACGCCGGTCTCGCCGCGGTCCAGTTGCTCCAGTAGCCGTTCGCAACTGTCGACGTACGCCCGGGCCACGTCCTTGACGTGAATGAAGTTCCGGGACTGCGTCCCTGGCTCGTAGACGGTCAGCGTCTCGCCGGCGAGCGCGCGGTTCACGAAGAAGTTGATGACAGTCCCCTTTGAGACGGTTTGACCGTCTATCTCGTGACTGCCGTAGAGGTTCGAGATCATGAACTGGTGGGCCGGGAACGTGCCGTCGGCGTACGTCTCGATGTCACGCTCGTTGAGCAGTTTCGTCCGCCCGTACCAGTTCAGCGGGTCTCGGGGGTGGTCGACTGTAATCGGGAACTCCTGTGGGTCGCCGATGACGGCCATCGAGAACGGGAAAATCAGCGCTGCGCCAGTCTTCCGACAGAACCAGGCGACGTTGTCGGTTCCCTGGACGTTGACCTCGTAGGCAAGGTCCTGTTTCTCCTCACAGTCGTCAACTCCCGACACCGCGGCGAGGTGCATCACAACGTCGGCCCCGTCTAGCGCCGCCTCCAGACGGTCTCGGTTCCGGATGTCGACGTGTTCGATGTCGACATCGCCGACTGACCGCACGGTACCGCGATAGAAGTTGTCGATGGCAGTTATCTCCCAGTCGGGGTGGGCCTGCTGTAGCTCGTAGATGACGCGGCTGCCGATGTAGCCCGCACCGCCGGTGACGGCGATGTGAGGTGTGTTGTCTGTGGGTTCTGTCTCAGGCATTGGTGGTGAATTTCTCCGCGAGGTCGCGGACGCCCTCGCGGAGCGTCCACGATGGTTCGAAGCCGGTCCCGCTCAGTCGGTCGAAGTTGACGTGATACGACGGACCGGGATGCTCGTCTTCGAGGTAGGTCACGTCGACTGGAGCGACCTCGTCCGCGACGATGTCTGCAATCTCCGAAATCTGGTAATTCGATTCCATCGACCCGACGTTGTACACCGGTTCGTCCCAGGACTTGGGATCGCACACCGCCTCCGCGTAGGCGCGGGCAGCGTCCTGAACGTGGATGAACGGCCGCCAGTTCGAGCCGTCGCCGTAGACAGTGAGCGGGCGGTCGGTGAGCGCGCGGAACACGAAGTAGTTCACGACGAGGTTGAACCGGATGCCCGGCGAGTGGCCGAAGTTGGTAGCCATTCGCAGGGCGGTGCCAGTCATATCGAACTCCTCGCAGTACTCCTGCAGTAGCGTCTCGGACTGCAGTTTCGTCTCTGCGTAAGGGTTGATGGGATCCGGGTCGACCGTCTCGTCGATGTCGGTGCTGGTCGCGCGGCCGTAGACGTTACACGAAGAGGCGAAGACGACGTGGTCGACGCCGAGTTTGCCGGCCGCGGTCAGGACGTTCTCGGTGCCGTCGTAGTTGATGGCGAACGTCTCGTCGCGGCGTTCGTGGGTGCTCGATGCGCCCGTGATAGCCGCGAGGTGGATGACGCGGTCGACGCCGCGCATGGCGCTCTCCACGTCGCCGTACTCGCGGATATCGCCACGGCGGAACGCGAGGCCGTCGCCGAGCGTCCCCAGCAGCGCCCGCGGCGACCCCGAGGACAGGTCGTCGAAGACGACGATGTCGTCGACGCGGTCGTCCTCTCGGAGCAGTGGAATCAGCGCGCTGCCGATGTAGCCACAGGCCCCGGTGACCAGCACGTCCATCGTCAGTCCTCGCTCAGGACGCCCGGCAGGAACCGGTCCTCGTGGGCTTCGATGGTGTCGGCGTACCGCGTCAGCGTCTCGAAGATGTCGCCGACGCCGTCCTCGAAGGACTGGGACTGGCCGCCGATGAGGTCGTCGTAGCGGTCGTTCTCGATCTCCATCTTGTGGGTCTCGTCCTCGTCGCGGGGGTTCTCGAAGTGCTCGACGTCGACGTCGAGGTCGTACTCGCCGCCCACGTCGGCAATCGTCTCGGCGATTTCGACGATGCTGATGGCGCGCGTGACCTGATTGTACACCGTCAGTCCGTCAGGACGTTCGTCAGGGTCGGTCAGCGCCACTTCAGCCAGCCCTTCGACGGCGTCCTCTAGCGAGATGAACGGCTTGCGCTGTTCGCCCTTGCCGTAGACGGTGACGGGGTAGCCCGCGACGGCCTGCGCACAGAAGCGGTGCGTGACCGTGCCGAAGTAGTAATCGAAGTCGAAGCGGGTCTTGAGCCGGTCGTCCTCGCGGGTCTCCTCGGTCTCTGTCCCGTAGACGATGGCCGTGCGAACGTCCGAAATCGGGATGTCGAACTGCGTGTGGGCCAGGCGCATGTTCTGTGCGTCGAAGCCCTTCGTCGCGTGGTACCAGCTCCCGCCCATGTTGGGGAACGGCACGTCGTCGCGCTCGCTCTGGTTCTCCATCGCCGCACCGCCCTCCGGAATCGGGAACTCCGGCGCGCCGTAGACGCCCGTCGTCGTCGTCTCGACGAAGTGGGTGTCAGTGAGGTCGTGTTCCTCGAGCCCCCACAGGAGGTTCCGCGTCGCCTGGAGGTTGTTGTGCTGGGTGTAGTTCGCCCGCTCGCCGTTGATCTGGGAGTACGGCGCGGAGGGCTGGGCGGCGGTGTGGACGACGACCTCGGGTTCGTGGACCGTCAGCAGTTCGTCGACGAAGGACTTCTCGGCGAGGTCGCCCTCGACGAAGGAGAGGTTCGTCAGCCCGTGGACCTCGCGAGCCGCGTCGAGGCGTTCGTCGATACTGGCGACCGGTGTCGCGCTCGTCGCGCCGACGTCCTCGACCCACTCTCTTCGGGCGAAGTTGTCGACAAGCAGCACTCGGTCGTCCGTTCGGTCCGCGATTCGCAGTGCGGCCGGCCACCCGACGTAGCCGTCGCCGCCAGTGATGAGGATGGTCATAGTTACTCAGTTAGTGAGTAACTGCGACGCGTAATCAATCTTCTGTTCAGTTGCCTGCTAGTCTCGTACAGCCTGACTACTCATGAAACACGTATTCGTCCTCAAAACAGCACTGTTCACCCGCTACTGGGTGATATCGAACTGCTCGAAGTATTCCGTGACGTACTGGTTCGCGTCTGCCGGAACCTCTGTGACGATGCGATACGAGTCGTGCTGGTCGTCGAGTGCTATTTCGGCCCCGTTGTCGGGGACGGCTCGATACACAATTGGTACCGTGTGCCGGGAGTCGACGCCATCAACTGAAGAAACGTCCCAGAAGTGTTCGCTGACACCGAGCTGTTCCGTCGCAACCGATGTGAGGCCAAGCTCCTCTCGGGCGATGCGCGCCGCCGCGTCGTCCAGTCGCTCCCCCTTGCAGAGGCGACTCCCCGGCCAGAACCACTCGCCTTTGGCTGGCTCGTTCTGACGTCGTGTGAGTACGATTCCGTCCTCGTACTCGACGACGAGGTCGACACAGGGCTGGGGCATGTTGTCGAGACAGGTGGCGAACGTCTCCGTCGGAATGCGTTCGTCGTGGCGGTCCATACCTCCCGCTTGCGGGCCGCCGGTGAAACCGCTCCGCTTCTCGCTGTTTCGCAACCGTTAAAACTGCCCCTGTCTTCTATCCGATTGCTATCGCACGGGCCGGTGGGGTAGCCTGGTATCCTTCGGCCTTCGGGTGGCCGTAACCGCGATTCGAATTCGCGCCGGCCCATTTCTATCGCAACGCAATCACGAGGAGCGACAGCGACGAGTGTCCGTTGTGAGGAAATGGCTCCGAGAATTCGAGCAGGGAAGTCGCAGCGCGAACGAAATGAGCGACCGTCTTCCCGTGTTCGACATTCGCGCCGGCCCCATTTTTCGACTTCCTACTGAGGAGCAACAGAACCGTCTCTCCGCATCGACTGTCACCCACCGCTCTGGCCCCGGGTGACTTCGTACGCCTGCCCGCGGAACCGGAACCGCCGACGACTTGTATCGTACCCGAGTACGCCGTCCACAGCATGCTCGTCGGTTTCGACGACGACGCGGCTCACATCGTCGGTCAGGAACGGGATGGCGTTGCGAAGCCCGCCGTCGGACATAGCGAACCGACCGTGTGCCATCACCTGTTCGGCAATGACCCGCTCGCTCGCGTTGTCAGTGCGAGTCAGCGTGAACGTCGCGTCGGCCGGCCGTTCGCCGTCGCCGTGGCGGTCGGTCGTCACCCTAACGGTATCGCCGTCGCGCGCCGTCGGCACGCCGTCAGTCGGGGTCACTGCAGCACGGTCACCGACTAGCGCAACCAGAGCAGCACTCTCGTTCGTCGCGTGGCCGTAGCCAGCAACGATGGCGTACTCGCCGCCGCCGAGATAGCCCTGTGTGAGACCATCACAATGGCAGTCGCCGGTACCACAACCGACAGCTGGTCCGTTAAACGCCCGGAGGCCCCACTGCTCCTGACTGCCCGGTTTTAGGAGCCGACAGTCGGCGGTGTGGGCTGCTGGTGCGACGTGAAACCACTCGCCGTCGACGAGCTTGTAGAGGTCCCAGTGGCCGCATTGCAGTCGCTCGTGGCTGTTGTTGACCATCTCGAAGCCGACTTGCGTATCTAGTTCCGCGCGTTCGGTACTGGGCCGAACAAAGGCTGGGGTCGTCCTGTCGGCGTCGTGGAACCACTGGACGTCGCCGTCGCCGGGAAGCGCCGGAAGCGAGCGGCCGGCGAACCGGGAATCGGTTTCCGGACCGGGACTTCGCGTGTCCCAGACGGAGACCGAGAGGGACCCGGCCTGACCGCGGAACTCGTAGGTGCCGGTCGGCCGCCCGGACTGGCCCGGTTCGCCGACGAGGGCGTACTCCAGCTTGACCCGTTCACCGGGATTTAGCCGGTACGTCTCTGGCATCCACGGGCCGACGTCGTCGACGCGCCAGTATCCCTCGTCTGTTCGGCCGAGTGAGGGCACTTCGTCGGCGAGGTCGTTGTTGTCCGTGGGTGCGAGATGGAGGCGCGCTTCGTGGTCGTAGCCGCTGGGTTGGCGGCTGTGTGTCTGTCCGACTCCTGGAATCCACTTGACCCTGAACGTGTTCTCGAACTCGTTGCTGTTCTGGAGCCAGCCCCGAAGCGTGGCCGGATGGTCGTCGGTCGCCGTCTGGTCGAACCAGAGCCCGACTCGCGCCCTGTCGACGGTGTGGAGCCCTGGCGAACTGAGGGCGTAGGTTCGCGGCCCGGTTTCCAGTTCGATGACGGTCGTCGGATTCTCGGGTCGGGGCGGGTCTCCGCTATCTGTCGGCGTCTCTGTCCCGCTGTCGTTCGCGTCGGTTGGTGACTGTGTCGGGCGTGGTGCGGGCGTTACGTCTGCGGTCTCGTCTGAGCCGAGGGTGCCGAACGAACAGCCGGCGAGTCCGGCCAGCACACCCGGGACCGACGCGAGGAGGGCACGTCTGCGCATAGTCCGCGATTCGTCGCACCCGGTAAACCCTTTCTGGACGCTCAGACGGCGTTTGTAGCGTCTTTCGTATCGGTACTGACAGCAGTCGACGGACGTAAATCGCCGTGGAGTGACGACTCAGTATGCGCCAGTTCGTCATCATCGGCCACGACGCCCCGACGACGCCGGAGTTCTCTCTCGACGACCTGGCCGGCGCGGCCGGCCGGCTCGACGTGCTCTGTCGGTGTGTCACCAGCGCGTTCTTCCTGAGCCACGCCATCCGTGAGGACGTGCGGGTCCACCTGGTTCTGGCGGACGAATACACCGTCACGTTTGCGGGGAGTGACCTCCGGCGGCTGAACCCGGACGAGCGGTCCACGGCGGCGCTGATCCGCAAGGCGCTGGAAGAGCGTGAGGAAGCTATCGGCCACATCCCAGTCGAAACCTCGCCGGGCGTGTCGCTCACGCGACGGGGGTTCGAGGGGACGCTCGACGACGCGGCTCGCCGTGGAACCGTCGTCCAGTTGCACGAGGACGGCGACCCCATCGTCGACGTTGCACCGCCGTCGGACCCGGTGTTCGTCCTCTCGGACCATCACGACTTCCGGGACGAGGAAGCGACGCTGCTGGCCGACCGCGCGGACGAGCGCGTCTCGCTCGGGCCGAAGGCCCTCCACGCTGACCACTCGATCACGGTCGCGCACAACTACCTCGATACGGACGGGTTCGAGCAGTACTGACGGGGCACACTGGGTGACTGCCAGAAGGGTTTTGCTCCGCGGTTCGCTGAATAGTGTATGGATTATTGGGCTCGGAGACAGCGGCCGGTTGCGCTGTCGGACGACGCATCGACGCGACGAGGTATCGATGACTGACCGGGGCGCGCTGTCCCGCCGTGCGGTTCTGCAGACGGTCGCCGGAGCCGGCCTCGCGTCCGTCGCCGGCTGTTCGGCGTTCGAAGGCGGGAGCGACGACGCGGCCTCGACAGTCGAGGGCGAACGGGCCGAAGAACTCGCGCGCCGGTTCGCGCCGACGCTGTACTTCGATCAGGCGGAGCCGTGGTTCCCGACGGACCCGCGTCCGTACACCAGCGAACAGGACGGGGAAACCGTCGTCGACGGGTTCGACGCGTTCAACGGGTATCACGAGCGGATGACTGACGGGGAGCCGCCGGACCCGACGGCGTTCTACAACGTTGTCGAGTACGAGCGCTCGCCACTGGCTGTCGTCCAGTTCTGGTTCTACTCGGCGTTCGACCAGTTCACGACGAACTTCCACTGGCACGACTGGGAGGTCCTGCATGTGTTCGTCGACACGGGGACGGGCGACCCGCAACTGTACGTCGCCAGCTCGCACTCCCGGAAGGTACCCAACAACGAGTTCCTCGACCCCGACCCGGAGATGGTCCCACGCATCCTCTCGGAACTGGGGTCACACTCTAGCGCGCTGTCGGTCAACGACGCTCGCGACCGGTTCACCCGGCTGCCGGAGGGTGACCGGTTCGCGGACATCACGAACAGCGCCGTCGAAACCATCGAAGACCTCGCGGAGATCCCCGTCGCTTACGGGCTCCCGCGCGACGAGGGGTCCCGGCTCCCCTACCTCGTTCCGGAGTACGAGGGCGCGCCGCTGTACGAACACGAGCGGCTCCCGTCGGTCAGCCGCGAGGACCTCATTTCGGAGTCGCTCACGATCCGTTCGTTCGACAGTCTCACCCAACCACCGACGGACCTGCCGACGCGGGAGACGGGGCTCGTCTTCCAGCACACTGACCGCGGCGAGGCCGACCCGGACATCGAGTACGATCTCGTGCCGAGCAGCGAACTGGAGCACATCGCCGATTTCACCGGCCCGCAGTTGAGCTTCGAGTTCGCCGTCCCCCAGTTCGCCGAGGACGTCGTCTCGGGCCACATCACGACGACGGGCGCACCCTGGAACCAGCCGCGATACGAGAACCCCGCCGCGGACATCTCCGAGCCCAACCACCGGGCGGCGCTGGCTGAACGATACGACGCCATCGGGGCACCGGCGGAGATACGGACCGTCGTTGCCAGCCTCTCGGAAGCCGTCTCGAACGACGACGCACCGGAAGACGAGGGACTGACGACCGAGGACACTGCCGTCGAGTCCGTCGCCCTGCTAGAGAGCGACCCCGAGGCCGTCCCGACGTTCGCGGGGCTGGCCGTGGTCCAGGACGTGCCCGAAGGCGACCACCGGTTCACCGTCAACGGGGCCGGCGTCGCACCACACAGCGAGACGGTGTCGGTCCACGACTCGGAGTCGGCTGACGGGCCGACGCGAGCCGGAGTCGATGGAGAACTCCCCCTGGTCGCCCGCGAGAACGCGACCCGCCTCGAAGTCGATCCGTCGGGAGCCGACAGCGACCTCACCGACTTGGCCGTCGAGGACGACTTCGCGGGCCGGCTGTACGACGCCCCGCTCTCGGAGCCCGATGCCGTCTACGTCCACGGCGGCGGCGCGTACACGACGGAAGTCCGGGATAGCGACGACGAGATCGGTGCGTTCCGCGTCAACCCGGACCCCGAAGCCGAGACTGCCGCAACAATCGACGAACCCCGAACTGGAAAGGCGTCGCTGGCGTCGTTCCTCGCCGATATTGCCGAGGAGACGCGGCAGGCGGTCGCCGACCAGGTGGACGACGATGACGGGACAGAGAACGGAAACAGCGGCAGCGGTGGCTCCGAGAACGCTATCCAGGGCCTCGAACGGTCACTCGCCGCTGTCGTCGAGGCCGCCAAGCGGGCGACGGAACGCGCCGAGGCCGGTGACCGCGGGAACGCTGACAAACAACTCCAGGCCGTCGCCGACCGACTCCAGCGCGTCGCGACCAGAATCGAGGACGCCAACGACGACCTTTCGGACCCGCTGTCGAATGCAGCCCGGCGGCGGCTCGACCAGGCCGAGCGGCGGACCGAGCAGGCGCAGGCCGCCGACAAACTGTAAGTTCTTCCCCTGCGCTCAGAGCCCGCCCCAGCGGGCTAGCGCGCCGGCGACGAGCACCAGTCCCCCGGCGATGAACGTTCCGGGGACCGGGAGGACGAACAACACGACACCGAGCAGGAGGCCGAACGTCGATATTCTCATTCCAACTACACATAGCACACCACGTCGTATCCGTCTGGTGCCTGTATATTCGTGGACCCGTGCCGGTTTTGCCAGTGGGGGCCACACTGCCGATATGGACGAGGAACTCACCTGGGAAACGCTCGGTGCCGAAACCGCCTACGCCTGTCCGGGATTCGATGTCGTCCGCGAGGACGTGCGCCTGCCCGACGGAACCGAGGAGGAGTTCGACTACGTGCAACACGGCGAGAGCGTCATCGTGCTCCCGTTTACCGCCGACGGCGACGTGGTCGTCATTGAGGAGTGGCGACAGCCGGTTCGACGGGTCAACCGCGGCCTGCCGGCCGGGACGATGGAGGACGGAGACGACGACCCGACCGTCGCCGCCGCCCGCGAACTCCACGAGGAGACGGGCTACGAGGCCGACACGCTCGACCATCTCTACACGGGCGAACCGGCCAACGGCAACACCGATTACGTATTCCACTACTACGTCGCACGCGGGTGTGCGGCCACGGCCGACCAGGACCTCGACCACAACGAATCGATCCGGGTCGACACTGCTGATTTCGACTCGCTAGTCCAGTCGGTGCGCGACGGGACGCTCCGTGACAGTCGGTCTGCCGTCGGTATCATGTACTATGCCCTGTTCGAGCGCTGAACTGACGACAGTTTGAAAACCTGCGGAGTGGTAACGTCTGACATATGGCCTCGATTGCACTCGGTGAACAGACGGAACGCCGGCTGGATAAACTGCGCGCGGCCGTCCGCCGTCGGACCGGCCGGCCGGTTTCGCGGGCGGAGTTGCTCGAACGGCTTGTCGAGGACGCGTACGGGTCCCGTGACGAGGTGGTCGATATGTTCCGGACGTCACAGGCGTACGTCGCCGACGAGGACTCCGGGACCGTCCACCGACCCGAACGGAAACTGGTTCCCGGCGGGGCGGACCGACCCGACGAATAGCGGCGCTGTGCCGGCCGGCGCGTCGCTCTGTCCACTGCTGCCCCCGATTTCGAACGGTTGCGCTCACGGGGGAACACAACCCTTAGGCGCGCTGACCGACGACGACGTGTAATGACGAATTTCGAGGTCCGCCAGTACGACGCCGCGGGCCGGCTGGGCGAGCTAACGGTGCCACGGGCCGGCGTCACCGTCGAGACGCCGACTATCCTTCCAGTGGTCAACCCACACGTCCAGACGGTCGCGCCGGCGACGCTGGCATCGGAGTTCGGCGCGGAGATCCTCATCACGAACAGCTACATCCTGCATGGCTCTGACGATCTCCGTGAGCCGGTGCTGGAGCAGGGCCTCCACGACTTGCTTGGGTTCGATGGGGCTATCATGACTGACTCGGGGTCCTTCCAGCTCGCCGAATACGGCGACATCGACGTGACTACCGAGGAGATTCTGGAGTTCCAGCACGAAATCGGCTCTGACATCGGGACGCCGGTAGATATCCCGACGCCGCCGGACGTGGACCGCGAGCGGGCGACCGAGGAACTCAACACGACCCAGAAGCGGCTCGAACACGCTGCCACCGTCGACACCGGCGAGATGCTCGTCAGCGCACCGGTTCAGGGTGCGACGTACCCGGACCTACGAGAGCGGGCCGCCGCAGACGCCGTCTCTACCGGACTGGACGTGTTTCCGCTGGGGGCCGTCGTCCCGTTGATGAACGAATACCGCTATGCCGATCTCGCCGACGTCGTCGCGGCCTGCAAGCGCGGGCTGGGGGAGGTCGGCCCGGTCCACCTGTTCGGTGCGGGCCACCCGATGATGTTTGCGATGGCAGCGGCGCTGGGCTGTGACCTGTTCGACTCGGCGGCGTATGCGCTGTACGCTCGCGACGACCGCTATCTCACGGTTCAGGGGACAGAACTGCTGTCCGAACTGACATACTTCCCGTGTCACTGCCCAGTCTGTACCGACCACACGCCGGCAGAACTCGACGCGATGGACGCCGACCAGCGCGAGGAGCTGCTCGCCAGACACAACCTGCATGTCACCTACGGCGAAATCCGGACGGTCAAGCAGGCGATCCGCTCGGGCAATCTCATGGAACTGGTCGACAGTCGCGCCCGCGGCCACCCGGCCATGCTCGACGGCTACCGCGCGCTGCTGGACCACGCTGAGCAACTCGAACGGACTGACCCCGTTTCGAAGGACGCTTTCTTCTACACCTCGAACGAAAGCGCTCGCCGGCCCGAGGTCCGCCGCCATCAGAACCGACTGGAGCGCCTCCCAGTCGAGGGCGACGAGGTGCTGCTGACCGAAGGCAGTTCCAGCGCACAGTACGACGAGACCTGGGGCGTCCGTCCCCCGTTTGGCCCGTATCCGCGCGAACTCGCCGACACATACCCCCTGACCGCGGAGGTCCCTGACCGGACCGACCGGGCGGCCTACGAGGCCGCAGCAGACGGTGTTCGGCGGCTGGTCGAACTCCATCCCGACGTGTCCTTCACGCTGGTCCACGACGACTGGCCGGCGACGGCGCTCGACCGTGTTCCCGACGGCGTCCGCCTGCGCGACTTGCACGCCCGCGACTGACGGCGCAGTTGTCTCGGCCGCTGCCGGTCAGACTGTCGGCACGGCCACGTTCTCGTCGGCCGCCTCGCGCCAGGAACGGGTCGGCTCCCAGCCCAGCAGTTCCGTGGCCTTGGCCGTCGAATACGCCGCAGCGTCTCCTTCGACCGTGCAATCGTCCGGGACAGTACCGTACTGCTCGCGCATGAGTTCGACCAGCGGCCGGCCCAGCGCGTTGTCGGGGCCGACGCAGTTGAACGCCTCGTGGCCCGAAACCTCGCCCGCGAGCGCGGCCTCAACGAGGTCGACCACGTCTCGCACGTCCACGTAGGACCAGTAGTTGCCTGCGCCGGCCGCGAGGTCGTTGACGTACCCCTCGTCCCGACAGGGGTACTCTCCGGGAATCTGTATCCAGGAGGGGCGAATCGACGCCACAGCGATGCCGTCCCGGCGGGCGATTGTCTTCCCGATTTCCTCGGTGACGACCTTCGAGAGCCCGTAGTCGTCCTCCGGCCTAAGCGCGTGCTGTTCCGTAATCGGGAGTTCGTCAGGAACCGGTGTCTCTTCGGCGAAAAAGAAGCCGTACGCGCCATCCGAGGAGCCCTGCACCACGTCAGCGCCGACGCGGCCGGCCGCCGAGAGCACGTTGTGTGCCGCCAGCGTGTTGTTCCGGAACAGGTCTACCCCCGGGTGGTTCCCGGCGACCGGAATCGCCGCCCAGTGGACCACTGCATCCGGGTCGATGGCGGTGAGCGCGTCGAACACGCCCCCGGCGTCCGTCAGGTCAAGCGCTCGGTACCCGACGGCCGGATGCCCCCCATCGTCGGGGAGGCGGCGGTCGAGCACTGTCACGTCATGCGGTCCGGCGAGGCGGTCGACGATCCAGCGCCCGGAACTCCCACGGCCGCCGGTTACGACAACATCCATACCTGCACTGTGGCTGCTGGCATCCAAAGCGTGGTGGTGTGGTTGCGTTTCCGTGACTGGTGTCCGATTGACTCGCTACAGGTCAAGCCGGAACCGCTCACCGTGCGTGAACGTCGTCCAGCCGAGGATGCGCTCGTCGCGATGCGGTCGGTCGGGGTTATCGATTGCCGCCTGCTGGGCCGAGACGTACGTCGGGACGTTCTTCACCGGCTGGCCGCTCTGTTTGAGCGTTTCCAGATAGGTGTCTTTCTCGTAGTACGAGTAGGCCACCTCGTACAGCGAGGACGCAGCCTCCTGCTTTCTGGCGGGGAAGCCGTCGTTGTTGACGAACCGATCAGGGGCTCCCTCGCCCATCGCTTCCCAGGCCTCCGGGTCAGCCACGTACGGTGCGTGGGCGTCAAGAATACGTTCGATGGCACCCCTGTCACCGTCGAACTTCTGGTACTCGTACAGTGTGGGGCCGCTGAGTTTGTCGGCGTAGAGTCGGCTGAGTTCCGCGGCGGTGACCAGTGCCTTCGCCGCGTACAGCGAGTACGCCAGACTCGACGCACGAATAATCTCGTTTTCCAGCAGGCCGTCCTCGCGGAGTTGGTTGAAGCCGGTCTCGCGGTTCCGTTGGATGGCATCACGGAAGCGATCCCAATCCCGGAGATACACTGACCCGGCGGCGTGGGTCATCTCCTGCCAGTTGAAGATGTTCTGTTGCCCCATCTCGGTCGGAATGTTATGACCGACATCGTCTAGGAACGTTCGGACCCACTCCTGCAGGTCGGCCTCCGTGCCGACGCCGTCGTCGGTCCACGCCTCGTGGCCGCGAACGAGTTCCGCGCCCCACCACATTTTCGGGAGCGTAATGAACTGCTCGATGCTGTTCGTTTTCACAGGGGCCATATAGGTCTCCGAGCTCAGGAACCAGTGGTCCAGCAGTTCGACGGCTTTCTCGGCGTATTGATCCGCACCGGTGTACTGGTAGGCGAGGCCAAGATCCCGTATTCTGTCCCCTGTCCTGATGGCGGCAACGTAGTCCTTGCGCGCT
Organism: Haloarcula sp. CBA1115; assembly: GCF_000827835.1. Taxonomy (NCBI): domain Archaea; kingdom Methanobacteriati; phylum Methanobacteriota; class Halobacteria; order Halobacteriales; family Haloarculaceae; genus Haloarcula; species Haloarcula sp. CBA1115. Next base: position 2,085,019 of record NZ_CP010529.1, read on the forward strand.
CCGGGGTCCTCGGGGCCTTTCGTTTTGAACTCGTGGCCGTCGCCGTTGTCCGTGACGCTCTCGGGATCCGCTGCCATCGCGTCGCGGACATCGTCCATGAAGGCTTCGTGGGCCCCTGTCCACGGGCTGTCTCCGTTCTCGACACGGGACTGTATTGCATCCAGTGTATCGAGATGGACGAACATTGCGGGCCCGCTTTCCACTGTTGACTCGGCGACCTGTTCCGTCGGTGTCGGCTCCGTCTCGTGTGACGCGGCCCTCGCGTCCGAGTCCCCTGAGGAGAGGCCGGTCGAACAGCCCGCCAGCGCTACGGCTGTCCCCGAGAGGGCGAGCAACACGTCTCGTCGTGTCTGTCGCTGCACGAACGGTCAGTCGTCCCCTATAGATTTAGTTAGGGCCCAGCTAATCAGCGGATAGCGACCTGTCCGCGATAATCATGGCCACATAACTGTCGACTGGGACGAAGTATGGAGCGTTTGAACGTACCTTCGGTCGCCACCGAGGCCGGTGCTGGTACAAAGGCAAGATAGTTGGTCGCGCGTGGCTGACGCCATTGCATGACCGACTACTTCGAGATCCACGAGCGCGACAGCGCCGCGCGAGTGGGTGAGTTACGCCTCGCCGACTCCGTGACGACGCCGGCGCTGGTCGACGACGTGGACACAGAAACGCCGGGCGACTGCCGGCACGTCCTCGACGACGCCGGAAGCCGCTGGCCCACCGAGCAAGACGCCCCCGATGGCGACGACTCGCTGCTCACTGTCCTGCCCCACCGCGGACTCCCCGCTGGCACGCCGGACGAAGTCGCCGAGGCCTTCGCCGTCGACTATCCCGACGTGTCGTTCCCGAGCGCGGCCGTCGTCTCGCCCGATACCGCGACCGACCACGGCAGTGACGCCTACGTACTCGCCGGCGCGCCCGGCTACGTCGGGCACGCGTCGGCGTTCGTCGACGCCGTCACGACCGTCCGGGAGGCTATCCCCGCCGACACCGCGCTCTACCTGCCTGGCGTCGCCACGCCGCGAAACGTCGCGACGCTCGTCTACGCCGGCGTGGACCTCGTGGACCCCGACCGCGCCGTCGTCCGCGGGACTGAGGGTCGGTATCTCACGACCGACGAGGCGTATTTCCTCGAAGACCTCGACGAACTCCCGTGTGCCTGTCCAGCCTGCCAGAAACCGCGTGAGCAGTTCGACCGCGAGGACTGCGTCGAACACAACGTCAACGCCCTCGCTGCGGAACTCCGCCGCGTCCGCCGCCGCATCCGTGACGGTAGGCTTCGGGACTACGTCGAGGGACAGGCCAGACAGGACAACTGGCTCACCGCGACGTTCCGGCAACTGGACCAGCGGTACAGCTACCTGGAGGAGCGCACGCCGCTCATCCGGCGGGCCGACCTCTCGGCAGCCAGTGACGACTCGCTGCGCCGCGTCGAAATCCAGCGCTTCGCCGAGCGCGTCACCGACCGCTACGTGCCGCGCTTCGACGACCGCCCGCTTGTGCTGGTCCCCTGCTCCGCGCGCAAACCCTACAGCGACTCCCAGAGCCACAAGCAGTACCACGACGCGATCAAGTGGCGCGCCCACGTCGTCTCGATGACCTCGCCCATCGGCGTCGTGCCCCAGGAACTCGAACTCACCTACCCCGCCCAGCACTACGACTCCGTGGTGACGGGCAACTGGACCGCCACCGAAATCGAGTTCGTCAGCCGCGTGCTTGAACGGTATTTAGAAGGCACCGACTACCCGAAAATTATTGCCCACGTACCCGGCGAAGGCTACCGCGACATCTGCGAGCGCGTGGCCGACTCGCTGGGCCGGGAGTTCACCTACACAGTCACCGACCACCCGACCACGGCGGATTCGCTGGGGAACCTCGCTGCCGAACTGGAAGGCTGGGACCGCTATCCGAAGCGGGAGCGCGAACACAACACCATCCGCGCCGTCGCGGACTACCAGTTCGGCGAGGGCGCGGGCGACGAACTGTTCGACGATCTGTCGACGCAGGGCCGGTATCCGCAACTGCGCGCCGACGACGCCGACGGCGAACAGCTGGCGGCGCTGGCCCAGCAGTACGGGGTCCTCTCGCTGACCACCGCCGGGGCGCGCCGCTGGGTCGAGAGTGACGTTCACACCAAAACGGTCGAAATCGAGCCGTTCGTCCCCCACGGTTCGGTGCTTGCACCGGGAATCACGGACGCAAGCGACGATATCCGCGTCGGTGACGACGTGGTGATTCAGGGCGACGCGGCCTTCGGTGTTGGCCGCGCCCAGATGAGCGGCCCGGAAATGCAGTCCTCGACGCGGGGCATCGCCGTCCAGATGCGCCATACCGAAGAGCAGTAGCACCACTGACCGACGCTGCATCTGACCGTCCGACTTATCTGCCGAACGGGAGAACCGCCAGTATGGACTGGTCGGGATCCCGCCGCTACCTGCCCGCTGTCGGGTTTTCGCTGTTATTACTCGTCACCTCGCTTCTCCCGGTTCCTGAAGGGGCGGGCGAGCAGGTCCCAGCACTCCTCGGTTTTAGGCTGGACAAGTGGGTTCACGCGGCGAGTTACGGGCTACTGGCGGCACTGCTCGCGTGGGGTCGACAGGCCCGCGATGTGACCACAGTTGTGGCACTCGTGACCGTCTCCGTCTGCTACGGGGCGGGAGTCGAACTGCTACAGGGGCTCGTCCCGTCACGCGGTGTGAGCGGTACTGACTTCGTGGCCAACGCTGTCGGGGCCGTTTTGGCCGGACTGGCGTGGCTCGTGGCCCACCGCTCCGGCGCACTTTCGGACCGAACCGACCCACGATCCCGGCAGTAACGAAGCGGCTTTACGCGCTCATCGGCTACCTCGCCGCAATGAGCAAGCCCAGTCCCGAAGTCTACGAGGAGGGCAAGGGCATGGACGCCCACAACTCCGTGATGCGTGACATCAGGTCGCGCAACGACTCGACCTACGACCCTCGTGAGCCGACCCGCGTGTGGCTCGACGAGGACAACACGCCGGACGGCGTCTACCAGAGCCTGACCATCATCCTGAACACCGGCGGCTGCCGGTGGGCGCGTGCCGGCGGCTGTACGATGTGTGGCTACGTCGCCGAAAGCGTCGAGGGCGGCAGCGTCGCCCACGAGGACCTCATGGCCCAGATCCAGCACTGTCTGGACCACGAGAGCGAGAACAGCGACGACAAAAGCGGCCTCATCAAGATCTACACCTCCGGGAGCTTCCTCGACGAGCGCGAGGTGCCGGCGGAGACGCGCCGGGCCATCGCCGAAACCTTCGCGGACCGCGAGCGTATCGTCGTCGAGTCGCTGCCGGACTTCGTCGACGAGGAGACAGTCGGCGACTTCGTCGATGTGGGCCTGGAGACGGACGTAGCCGTCGGCCTCGAGACCGCAACCGACCGCGTGCGCCACGACTGCGTCAACAAGTACTTCGACTTCGCCGACTTCGAGGAAGCCTCCGAGGCGGCGCAGGCGGCCGGCGCTGGCGTCAAGGCGTATCTGCTGATGAAACCGCCGTTCCTCTCGGAAGCCGAGGCCGTCGAGGACATGAAGCGGTCCGTACGGCGCTGTGCGGCCGTCGAGGGCTGTCACACTGTGTCGATGAACCCCTGTAACGTCCAGCGCTACACGATGGTCGAGGAACTGTACCACGACGGCGGCTACCGACCGCCGTGGCTCTGGTCGGTCGCCGACGTGCTGGAGGCGACCGCTGACGAGGATGTCATCGTCGTCTCAGACCCCGTCGGCCACGGCAGTGACCGTGGCCCGCACAACTGCGGCGAGTGTGACGACAAGGTCCAGCGCGCTATCAAAGACTTCGACCTCCGGCAGGACCCGTCGGTGTTCGAGCAGGTGAGTTGCGAGTGCGAGGCGACGTGGGACGCCGTCATCGAACGTGAGAAGAGTTACTCGCTTCCGCTCGCTCGATAGGCCCTTCGACCCGGAGAACCCGTGTGACGGCCTGCCGACCAACGTTTATCCGTCTTTCGCGCCTAAGACTGTTCGATATGACCCCGAACGGTGACCAGGACAGGCGCAGTTTCAATACACGCGGGACGGTCGCGGAATGTGACCTGTGTGGCGAACGGCGACAGTGTATCGACGACGATGGGATGGTTGCCTGTAGTGCCTGCCAGTCCGAGCTGCTGCCGTCTAACTGGGGTCTCTGAGGCGTCCCTTCGAAGTCACCGTGTTTCACTCGCTTACGACGACTCATCCGGCCCCGACTGTTCGATAGCGGGAATGACGCCGACGGTCGCGGTTGCCTTGAACGAGGCGACGAGTTCCGCGCCCGTGGTGATGTCGAGTTTGTCGAGGCTCGTATCGGTCACCACCGCCGACAGCGTCGTGTCCGGGTCGACTGCCAATGCGATCAGCGCGATAGAGGCACCTTCGTCGATACGCTCGACGGTGCCCGCAAACTGGTTCCGCGCGCTCGTTCCCGCCGGTTCGGGCGCAGCGGGCGGTGCGTTCAGCGTCACCGTGTCGGCGCGGATGCCGACTTCTACGGTGTCGCCGGCTTCGGCGTCGGTGTCGACGATGGCCCGGACCGTTCCCGGCGGCGTCTCGACGGTCGCCAGTTCGCCGTCGCGGTCCACGATGGTCCCTCGGAGGACCGTCTCCGCTGTCGTCGCCACGCCGTCGAACTCGGCTTGCAGGCGCTGAAAGCGGGCCAGCAGTTGCTCGGCGGTGTCCGTGAGCTCGCTGCCGCCGCCACCGCTGCCGCCGCGACTGCGGTCGACTAGCGGGCCGAAGGCGTCCTCCAGTTCGACGATTCGGCGCTGGGCGTGGGCGTAGGACCGGCCGAGCGCGTCAGCAGCGGCGTTCAGCGACCCGTGGGCGGCGACCGCCTGCAAGAGCGTCCGGTCGCGGGCAGTCAGCGCCACGTCGCCCTGCCCCAGTTGCACTTCGACGTCCGCGGTCGCGTCCATACCGCCACATGACCGTGCCGTCACAAAGGCGTTGCCGCGCGGAACCTATGAGCCCGCTGAGGCCAGTGTGACAGACATCACCATCAACAATTAAGAACCCTGCCGCCGTCGTTGTGTCCATGTCGATGCAACGCCGACGCTTCCTCGCATCACTTGGTGCCGCCTCCGTCGTCGGACTCGCTGGTTGCGCCGGCGAGAGCAACACCAGCGAATCAACGGCGGCACAGACAGACGGTGGAGGGAACGGACAGTCCGGTGGGTCGCAGACTGGCTCGGGCCAGATCGGTGACGGCGAACTGGTCCTTGCCACAACGACGAGTACCTACGACACGGGGCTTCTCGACGCACTCCATCCCGTGTTTGAGGAGAACTACGGCGTGACGATGAAGACCATCCCGAAGGGGACCGGCGCGAGTCTCCGGACGGCACGGGATGGCGACGCCGACGTGATCCTCGTCCACGCCCGCAACGCCGAGGACAAGTTCATGCAGGACGGCTTCGGCGTCAACCGCCGGGACGTGATGTTCAACGACTTCGTCATCGTCGGCCCGGAGGACGATCCGGCGGGCATCAACGGGATGGGTAGCGCCACCGAGGCGTTCACCACCATCGCCGAGAGCGAGTCGACGTTCGTCTCGCGGGGCGACGATTCCGGGACGAACAAGAAGGAACTCATCATCTGGGATGAGGCCGGCACGGACCCAAGCGGCGAGTGGTATCGCGCTGTCGGCAAGGGGATGGGCGATACACTTGTGCAGGCGAGCCAGACCGGTGCGTACACGCTCGCCGACCGCGGGACCTACCTCTCGATGCAAACAGAAATCGACCTCGTGATTCACGTTCAGGGACCATTGAAGGACGGCCCGGTCATCCTCAAGAACCCCTACGGCGTGATGGCGGTCAATCCCGCGAAATACGACGACGTGAACTACGAGGCGGCGATGGCCTACATCGGCTTCCTGACGAGCCCGACCGGCCAGTCGATGATCGCCGACTACACCGCCAACGGCTCGCAGTTGTTCTTCCCCAACGCCATCGCCGAGGAGCCGAACTTCGGCCAGTACGTCCCGCAGGGGTACACGGCACAGCAGGCCAGCAGCCTCTCACCGCGCGACAAGGAGTATCTCTACTGGGTCGACGAGCAGGTGCCGGCGGACTACTGACCCCGATGATTCCACTGCAAGCACAGCTCCCGGACGGCGGCTGGACGTACGTCGTGAGCATCGTCACCGTCTCGCTGTACGTCAGCTTGACTGCTGTCGGCCTGAGCACGCTGTTTAGCCTGCCCGTCGCGCTGGGTATCGGCTTCACCGATTTCCGCGGGAAGCGGTTGGTCACAGCCGTCGTCAACACCGGCATGGGGTTCCCGAGCGTCGTCGTCGGGCTAGTCGTCCTCATCCTTCTGTCAAACAGCGGCCCGCTGGGGAGCCTCGACCTCGCGTTCACCCCGCGGGCGATGATACTCTCCCAGTTCATCCTCGCGACGCCGGTCCTGCTGAGCGTCAGCCTCTCGGCGGTCGAGGGCGTCGACCAGTCGGTCCGCGACGCGGCCTACGCGATGGGCGGAACCAGAGTCGACGTTGGGCTGGCGGTCATCAAGGAGGCCCGTTTCGGCATCGTTACCGCCATTCTTGCCGGGTTCGGCCGGGCCATCAGCGAGGTCGGATCGATACTCATCGTCGGCGGCAACATCGTCTACAGCGACGGACAGTCCTACACTCGGACACTGACGACGGCGATAACAGTCGAGGCACGGCAGGGGCGCTACGAGGTCGGTCTGGTTCTCGGCGTAATACTCCTCGCGCTCGTGCTGGCCGTCAACGGACTGGGATCGTGGCTCAGGAATCAGGGCCGGGGTGAGCGCTCGGTATGACGCTCTCCGTGACCGAGGTAAATGCTGGGTTCGGCGGCTCGACCGTCTTCCAGAACGTCTCGCTGGCGGTCGAACCGGGGGAAGTCGTCACCGTCGTCGGTCCCTCCGGCACCGGCAAGACGACGCTGCTGCGCCTGCTTGCGACCTTTCGCCGACCCGACGATGGAACGGTCGCATGGGACGGCGACGATATCTGGGCGATGGCCGACGACGAACGATTGAGTATCCGCCGGCAGGTGAGTATGGTGTTTCAGGAGCCGAGCCTCTTCAACGCGCCCGTCCATCGGAACGTCTCCTACGGCCTGCGCGTCAGAGAACCCTGGCGAGCCCGAGTTCGCCGGAGTCTCGGCGAACTCGTCGGCTCGTCACGGCCCGCCGATACCGTTATGGCCGCGCTCGAAACGGTCGGACTTGCGGAATCGGTCGACCAGAACGCGCTCTCGCTGTCCGGCGGCGAGGCCCAGCGTGTCGCGTTCGCGCGGGCACTCGCCGTTGACCCGGCGGTCATGCTGCTGGACGAACCCACATCGAACCTCGACCCGTACAACACGGCGCTGCTGGAAAACGCTATCGAGCGGGCGCGGGACCGCGGCGTCGGCGTCGTCGTCGCCACCCACGACATGCACCAGGCGAAACGCATCTCGGACCACATGGCCTTCCTTCACGACGGCGAACTGGTCGAGACCGGCCCGCCCGAGCAGTTGTTCGAGGACCCAACCGACGCCCGGACGGCACGGTTCCTCGACGGCGAACTGCTCGTCGGTGACCGGGAAGGGTCGCGTGTACCGCAGCCGCCGGCAGCGGACCCATAACTGGCGATTTCACTTACACTCCGGTAAGCGTGCGCTTATACGGCTTGACCCACAAAGCTGGACTAGGGACCGCCGGACTATGTCACACGCTCCGCTGGTCCCTTCCCCTTTGAAACGATCTCCGTAGCGGTGCGACTACGCGTCCGGTTCAGATCTTCTGTGAAACCACCGCAATGAAAGCCGAAGCTGCCGGTGTTACTCGGCGAAGCCCGTGAGCACGCCCTGGCCATCGGTCCGGGCCAGGTCCGAAAGCGTCGCCCGCTCGGGATGGGGCATCATGACGGCGACGTGGTCGTCCTCACCGGTGACGCCGGCCACACTGTGTTTCGAGCCGTTCGGGTTCGCCTCGGGGGACACATTGCCGTCCTCGTCGCAGTACTTGAACAGGATACGGTCTTCGGCTTCGAGTTCGTCCAAGCGGTCGTCGGAGATTTCATAGCGACCCTCGCCGTGGGCGATGGGGAGTTCGACGACCTCGCCGTCCTCGTACTGGCTGGTCCAGGGCGTGTCGGCGTTCTCGACGCGCAGGTGGACGTGTTCACACTGGAACCGGGCGCTCTCGTTGGTCGTGAACGCGCCGGGGGTCAGCGACGACTCACAGCCGATCTGTGCGCCGTTACAGATGCCAAGCACTGGCGTGCCTTCGCTCGCTGCCTCACGAACTTCGGCCATGATGGGCGAGCGGGCGGCCATCGCACCGGCACGGAGGTAATCGCCGTAGGAGAAACCGCCGGGGAGGACGACGCCGTCGACATCCTCGGGGAGGCCGTCCTCGTGCCAGACGAGTTCAGCGTCGAAGCCGAGCGACTCCAGAGCCTGCACGGAGTCGCGGTCGCAGTTCGAGCCGCCGAACTGGATGACGGCGATGGTCACGCGGGCCCCCTCCGTGAGACAGTACTGACCATTGCCGTCAGTTTCGAGGCGATGGTCATTCTGCCTGTGCCACCTCGATGTCGTAGTCGTGGATGGTGGGGTTCGCCAGGAGCCGCTCGGCCATCTCCTCGGCGCGCTCGGCCGCGTCCTCGGCGCTGTCGGCGTCGAGGTCCAGCTCGAACACGTCCGCCGAGCGGAGGTCGTTCAGGTCGAAACCGAGGCGTTCTAGGGAGCGCTGTGTCGTCTCGGCTTCGGGGTCGAGGACGCCCCGCTTGAGCCGGACGGTGACGGTCGCGGTAAAGGCAGTCATTACTGGCAAGCGAGCGGGCAGCGGAGAAAACGCTTGTGTTCTCCCGGCAGGTCACGTCCCGGCGCTGACCGGCGTCCAGTCGGACGGCTGGTCGGTCAGCCCTTTGACCCGGATGTCGAGGTCGCCCGCGTCAGCGTGCAGATACCGGTGGGGACTCGCGTGTAGCCGCTGGCGTACGTCGAGATCGGTCCGAGTGTAGCGCCGCGGCTCGCCGTCGGTACAGTACACTGCGCCGATAGCCCGCCCCTCCTTGTCCGTGATTCGCACGCCGGCGTAAGACCTGCTGTCGAGCCGTTTCAGTGCGTCAACTTCGGCGAAGCGAGGGTCCTCGTGGGTGGCCTCGGCGACCATCGCCTCGCCCGAGAGAATCGTGTGGGTGCAGATGGAGTCCTCGCGGGAGCGCGTCGACCGTCTCCACACGCTCGTCGGAATCCGGCTGGGCACAGAGTACGGTCGGCGAATCACTCATCACGGCCATATATACACGGAGCGACACACAAAGCGTTGGTGTCCACGCTAGGTGGAAAACGAAGGCTTTTGCCGAGGGACTGCCGACTCTGGGTCAAATGAATCACGACGCTGTCCGGAGGTGGGAATCGTGACGCGCGGTCTGACCGAGATTACGGTCGTCGGCGAGGACGATACGGGCCTCATCGCCGAAGTGACCTCGCTCCTGTTCGAGCGCAGCATCAACATCGAGGACCTCGACCAGGCCGTTCGGGAGGGCGTCTTCCGGATGACCATGCGCGTCGACACGTCCGAGATGGTGACGACGGAGGAGAAGCTCCGCGAGGACCTCACCGAACTCGGCGACGAACTCGGCGTCGACGTGCAGGTCCGGTTCCCGTCCGACCGCGAGACCCAGACCATCGCCGTCCTCGTGACGAAGGAGTCCCACTGTCTAGAGGCGCTATTCGAGGCCTGGGCCAACGGCGACCTCGGGGCCGACATCGAGGTGGTCATCGGGAACCACGACGACCTCGAACCGCTGGCGGCCAAGTACGACGTCCCGTTCCACGACATCGGCGACGAGAAGGGGACGCCGGACGAGGACCAACTGCTCGACCTGCTCGCGCAGTACGACGCCGACCTCATCGCGCTGGCCCGGTATATGCGCATCCTCTCGCCGGACGTCGTCTTCCGCTACGAGAGCCGCATCATCAACGTCCACCCGAGCCTGCTGCCCGCCTTCCCCGGCGCGTCGGCGTACATGCAGGCCATCGAGGAGGGCGTCCGCATCGCCGGCGTCACCGCCCATTACGTGACGACGGACCTGGACCAAGGGCCGATCATCACCCAGCGCGCGTTCAACGTCCCCGACGACGCCACCGAAGAGGAACTCCAGCAGATCGGCCAGCCGCTGGAAGCCGAAGCGCTCATCGAGGCCATCAAACTCCACCTCAACGACGAGGTGAACGTCCACCGTGGCCGGACGAAGCTTCGGGACCCCGAGGAGACCTCGGCCCAACTCGGCGCACCGGAGAAACTCGACCAGCTGAACCCCGACCGTCCCATCGACGGCCTCGGCGAGTTCGTCGCCGAGGACGACGGTGAGATCGAGGCTGACGACTGAAAACGCGCTGTACTTTCAAACAGCTCAGAGTTCGCCAGCGGCGCTAACGGCTTCGTCGAGCGACGGCGCGTCGAACACGTCGCCACCAATGTAGGCGTTCGTGCCGGCACAGTAGAGGTCGCGAGCGACCTGGATTACGTCCTCATCGAGCGGTTCTGGCGACTCCGCACAGAGCGATTTCCAGTCGGCGACGCTCTCCGCGTCGGCCTGCTCTTTGGCCTCGCTCACGGCTTCGACCCACTCGGGCTGGGTGCGCTTGTGGTACTGTCGGATGACCTCCTTCGAGACCTGCTGGCCCCCGTAGGAGAAGCGGTTCTCGTCGAACGTGCCGACCACGTCGGCCACGCGTATCTCCCCGTCGTAGTACAGGCACTCGATTTTCCCGTCCTCGTGGACCAGATCGGCCTCGGCGGCCTGCTGGGTGACGATGTGGTTGACCGCCCGAGCCAGTTCTTCGAGGCGGTCGATGCTGGCCGTGCCGGCGATCCGGTCGGCTGCCTCCCGGTCGAGATACCGGTCCTGCTCTTCGTATTTCGTCGAGAACTCCACGATGGGCTCGTCGAGGTCGACGACCTCTTCGGGCCAGGTGTCGTAGTCGAGCCCGTGGTCGGCGGGCTCGGTCCGGGACCGTAGCGACGACCCGACGCCGACGCGGTTCCGGAAGACGATCTCCAGGGGAATGAGGTAGTTCTCGTCGGCAGCCCCGTGGTATGCGTCGTAGTCGTAGCGCCCGTCCTCGAAGGGGAGGTCCGGGACCTGCGTGAGTTCGATGACCATCTCCTCGGGGGCGGCGTCGGCCGACAGCGCCTCGCCGAGGTCCAGCACCTCGTCGCTGTCGGGGAGCCTGACGCCCTCGTAGTGTGTCGGGACGTGGTTCTCCTCCAGCAGTTGGAAGTTGTACGCGCCCATCGTACACAGCGACGCGCCCTTGTCGGGGATCCGGTCCGGCATCTTGCCCCAGTCGAACACGGAGTAGTCGTCCGTGAACACGAACGCGCCGCGGCCGAGGTCTTCGGCCGTCGCCGGTTCGTCCACGCGGAATTCCTTGACGCTCGTCATTGTGCCCGCCTTTCGGGCCGGGGACAAAGACGTTTCTCATACTGTCGGCTGTAACTATTGTGAGATGTTCGCGGTGGCGAAATTCGTCACAGACAGTATCACTCGCGCTCGGAAGGCAACGTTTTCCGTCGGGCTGTCGACTGACCTCCTGATGGCTACCAGTCTGTTGGTCGAGGCTGCGATCATCGTCGCCGCGACGGCAGCGATCTGGAAAGGGAGCGACTGGCTCGAATCCGCGAGCGAACGGCTCGCGACGTACTACGGCCTCCCGGAAGTCGTTCAGGGCGCAATCATCGTCGCCGTCGGATCGAGCTTCCCGGAGGTCGCGGCGGTCGTGCTCTCGGCGCTGGACGGGTCGATGTCTCTCGGTGTGGGCGCAATCGTCGGCTCGGCGATTTTCAATATTCTCATCATCCCCGCAGTCGCGGGCATCGCCACGGACGACGAACTCGAATCGAGTCGGACGCTCGTCTACAAGGAGGCGCAGTTCTACATGCTCGCCGTCTCAGTCCTGCTCATCACGATGGCGCTCGCGGTCATCTACTATCCCGGCGAGGCGACGCTCACGGGCGTCATCACGCGGCCGCTGGCGGCGATTCCGCTCGCGCTCTACGGCCTGTACGTCTTCATCCAGTACCAGGACACGGCCGACCACGACCCGGGGGAAGACTGGACCGCCGGTATCTCTGTCGGGCGGCAGTGGCTCTTTCTCTTGCTCGGCCTCGCGGTTATTCTCGTGGCGGTGGAGAGCTTGGTCCACTCCGTCAAAGTCATCGGCCGGGCCGCCGGCGTGCAGGAGTTTCTGCTCGGCGTGACGATTCTGGCGGCGGCGACGAGTCTCCCCGACACGCTCGTCAGTGTCAGAGCGGCCCGCGACGACCGCGGAGTCACGTCGCTCGCGAACGTCCTCGGCTCGAACACGTTCGACCTGCTCGTCGCCATCCCGCTCGGCGTCTTCATCGCCGGCGCGTGGACCGTCGATTTCGCGATGGCCGTGCCGATGTTCGGTGTCCTGACCGGGGCGACGATTCTCCTGTTCACCGCCCTCCGGACCGACCTCGTGTTGAGCGAACTCGAATCCTATGCGCTGCTCGGCGCCTACGCGGTATTCGTCGCCTGGATCGTCATCGAGACTGCGGGCTGGGTCGGCGGCGTATTGCCGACCTGATCTCTCTTCCGGAACTGCAGCCGCTTGCGTCCCGAAACACGGGGACCTGTCGACCTTGTGGACCATGTGCGTACCCATACGTTTTTGACCGTTCTTTCCCTCCTGTCCAGCAATGCCGGACGTCCCAGAGACCGTCGGTACGCCGGACGGCTCCGTCGAGTTCGAGCACCGTCCGACGACTGCCCAGTCGTTCGAGAACGCGCTCGCCAAGGCGAGAAACGGGACGCGACTGACAGTCGACGACGCAGTCGAACTCCTCACGACGGGCACCGACCGGGACGGCATCGACCACTACCGGAAAGAGCAGGTACTCGAAGCGGCTGACCGACGCCGGGCGGAGGTCGTCGGAGACGAGGTCACCTTCGTCGCGAACCTCAACAACAACGTCACGACGGCCTGTAACACCGGCTGTCTGTTCTGTAACTTCAAGGACCGCTCCGAGCAGTTCCGCAGCGACTACCAGGAGGACCACGGCGGCTTCACGAAGACGCCGAGTGAATCCCGCGAAATCGTACGGGACGCCCTCGACCGCGGCATCTACGAGGTCTGTTCGGTATCGGGGCTCCATCCCGCGCTCGCGCTGGACGACGAGCACCGGGAGATACTGGAGACGAGCGACCGCGGCGACCTGAACTACCGATCGCCCGACAAGTACGAGAAAGACCCGGCCACCTACTGTGAACAGATTCGGGCGATGAACGTCGGCGACGTCCACCTCCACTCGATGACGCCGGAGGAAGCCTATCACGCCCGCCGCGGCACCGACTGGTCCTACAAGGAGGTGTACGGTCGCCTCCAAGACGCTGGCCTCGACAGCGTGCCCGGTACCGCCGCCGAGATTCTCGTTGACGAGGTCCGGGACGTCATCTGTCCGGGCAAGATCGGGACCGACGAGTGGCTCGAAGCGATGGAGGCGGCCGCGTCGGTCGGCCTCGACATGACCTCGACGATGATGTACGGCCACGTCGAGAACGAGCGCCACCGCGCGCTGCACCTGCAGCGCATCCGCGACCTGCAGGACCGGACCGGCGCGATCACGGAGTTCGTCCCGCTGTCCTTTGTCCACGAGGAGACGCCGCTGTACGAGCGCGGGATGGTCGACGGCGGCGCGTCCATCGACGAGGACGAACTGCTGATCGCCGTCTCACGGCTCTTCCTCGACAACGTCGACCACATCCAGTCCTCGTGGGTCAAATACGGCGACACGCAAGGGCTGAAGATGCTCACCTGCGGCGCGGACGATTTCATGGGAACCATCCTCTCCGAGGAGATCACCAAGCGCGCCGGCGGCGACTACGGCGAGTTCCGGTCGTTCCAGGAGTACGCCGACATGATCACCGCCATCGGCCGGACACCGGTCGAGCGGTCGACGGACTACGAACAGCGCCGCGTCATCGACCCCGACGCCGACGTGCTCGGCCCGCAACTCGGGCCACAGGCTGACGGAACGCCGTTGCTCGACTGAAGTAGTGGACCACGGCTGGGCACTGGCCGTGGTCGACGTGGTAGAGTATTCTGCCTGGCACTGCTGTCAGAGGCACGTCCAGGCATGATATGTATTGGTGTGCCAGTACATGTGTAGCTACGGCCTAGTCGACTAGGTGAGTAGTGTCCAGGATCCGTTCTGACCGTGACGGCTGTTCATGCGCAGAGGCCAGTGGGCGGGATCACACGCTCGCCGGATTCACGCCACGGTCCAGTATCGACCGGAACCGTTCGCCGTCGTCGTCCTCAGCCTCGATAGCCGCCTCGATGGGCTCCGAGAGCCAGCCGTCATCGACGAACCGGTCGTAGACGGGCAGCCGCTCTGTCAGGGGCACCTCGGCGGCGTCGGCGACGGCCGTCAGTTCCTGCAGCGCGGGCCACTCGTACTCGGGGTTGATGTGGTCCACAGTCACTGGGGAGACGCCGCCCAGGTCGTCGATACCGCAGTCGGTCAGGTCCCGGGCGGGCGCGAGGTTCGGCGGAACCTGTACCGACACCTCCTCGGGAAGCGCTGCGCGAGCCATCGCCGTTACCCGGCGCATCGTCGCCAGGTCGGGAGAGCCGCCCTGCCAGCGCTCGTTCTCGACGACGGGCTGGACGATGACCTCCTGGATGTGGTCGTAGCGCTCGTGCAGTTCACGGATGGCGAGCAGGCTCTCGGCGCGGTGGTGCCAGTCCTCGCCGATGCCGACGAGGATGCCCGTCGTGAACGGCACACCGAGTTCGCCGGCCACGCGGAGGGTGTTCAGCCGCTGGCCGGGGTTTTTCGCCCGCGGACCGCCGTGAGCCTGCACCTCAGTGGTCGTCTCCAGCATGACGCCCATCGAGGCGTTCAGGTCGGCGACGTGGGCCATCTGTTCGCGCGTCTGGTCGCCCGGATTCGCGTGCGGGAGCAACCCCTCTTCCAGGGCGATTTCGCAGGCCTCCCGGAGGTACTCGTGGATGGAGTCGTGGCCCCACTCGGCGAGCTGGTCGTGGACGGCGGTGTAGCGGTCGTCCGGGTCGTCGCCGAAGGTGAACAGGGCCTCGGTACAGCCGGCGTCGGCCCCGCGGCGACAGGTCTCGCGGATCTCCTCGCGGTCCATCAGCTCCGCCTGCCCCGGCGGGTCGTAGTACGTGCAGTAGGTGCAGGTGTATCGGCAGGCGGTCGTCAGCGGCAGGAACACGTTCCGGCAGTAGGACAGCGCCGACGCGGCCTCGACGTCCCCGGGCATCACCGACAGCAGTCGCTCGATGTCGGCGTCCGGGATCTCGATGTCGATATCGTGCGCGTCCGTGCCGGGTATCACGTCCCGGGGTGTGCACCCCACGAACAAAAACCTTCACTCGCGGCTCACGGTGACACGGCCGTCTGTGAGCGACAGACTGAAACCGGCGTCAATGAGCCAGTCCGCGGCCGCGCCGTCGCTGTGTAGCAGCACTTCAGCGAGGTCGCCCGGTTCGTCGATGTCGGTCGCGAGCCGCCGAGAGTCAACTTCGGTAACGCTGGCTCCCACGTCCCGGGCAATCTGCCGGTGGTCACGTATCGACGCGCCGTGGTAGTCGACCCTGAACTCGGGGTGGCGACAGACGAAGGCGTTCGTCCCGCCGCCCAGACCCGGGGCCAGCACGACGTCGGCGTCGGGGGCGAGCAGTCGCTCGATACTTTTCGGCGTTACGAGCGGCAAATCCGCCATCACGACGGCAAGTGCGCCATCGCCGTCAGTCACTATCGACGCGAGCAGGTCGTTGACGAGCGGGTCGAGCCCGCGGTCGTCGACAGTGAGCGGTGCGGCACAGTCGAGCGGTGCCGTCGAGATAACGTCGGGTTCGTGGCCCGCCGCTGTCACTGCGTCGACGACGTCTGCAAGCATCGCTTCGGTAAAATCACGGCGCTCGTCGGGAGAAAGAACGGACGCAAGTCGCGTTTTGGGGTCAGACCCCGAGACGGGGACGACGAGACGCATTACAGCTTGGAGTACTCGTCCTCACTCATCTGGGTGTACGCGTAGTAGCCGCCACCGACCAGCAACAGGAGGACGATGAGTCCGCCGCCGACCAGCAGGAGCGTTCGCTGGGTCTGAGCGCTTTGCTGGGCCTGCTGTGCCTGACTTTCGGCCTCCTCGGCGAGGTCCTGGGCGTTCTGGAAGTTCCCGTTCTCGTAGGAGGAGATAGCGCTACTGACTAGGTCCTCGGCGTCTTCGTCCCCACCGGCTTCGTCGATTGCGGCCTGCGCGTCGTCGATTGCCTGTCTCGCTGACTGGCTCTCTTCAGTGTAGTGACGGGCGGTGTCGTTGCGGAACTCGTCCTCGTTGCTCCCGCTGATACGACTGAGAGAGGCGACCTGATAGTTCTGTGCCGGGTCGTACGTGTAGTTCGAGATGGCCGGCGTCGTGCCGACGAGCTCGACGCGAACCTGGTCCCCGTTATTGTCGATCTCCAGGTCCTGCTCGAAGGACTGGTCGCCGTAGGTTTCCTGGCTCACCTGGCTACCCGCACGCAACACAGTGACCGTCCAGCTAACGTCCTGGAGTTCGGTCGAGCCGGCGAGCGTCCACTCGTTCGGTGCGTCGGTGAACGGGTCGTCAATCGTGTACGTCACCGACACCTCTTCCTCGACGGCTGTCTCGCTCGGGACTCCCTCGGCAGAGACAGAGAACGCACTCGCTGTGCCGGCGGTCGCGAGCAGCGCGACAACACAGAGGAGTGCGGCGGTCTTGTTAGAACAGCGGATCAAGTTCATCTTCGTCGTCTTCGACTAAGTCCTCTAAGTTATCTTCGCTTTGGTTACGGATATCGTCGATATTGTCCTGGGCCTCGATGGCGACCTGCTGGAGTTCCTTGATGCGGGGAACGTTGTGGACGCCGGCCAGCAGGATGGACGCGGCCACTTTCGGGGCGTTGGTCGGATAGTCGCCACCGCGGACCTCCATCGAACCGGTCTGCTCCTCGAGCCACTTCCGGCCGCGCTCTATTCCCTTTCGATTCAGGTGCTCTGGCGGCCCTGCCATCACAAGCAAGGCACGCTCTGCACCTTCAATCTCACAGGGAAGTGTTAGCCGCCCGAGCGCGGCTTTCCGGACGAGCGACGTGATACGGTTCGTCGTGTTCGCCGTGTCCATCCCGTCGTCAGACGAGTCGTCGCCCTTGAACCGCGAGAGCAGGCCGCCGCCGCCGGAGGAGACCTCGACGTCCTCGGAGGCGTAGCCGACGGTGGACACGCCGCCGCCGTCGAGCGTGTTGATGATCTCGGAGGAGTCGACGACGCTTTCGGCGACGTTATCGCCGGCCTCGATCTCGCCGGCACCGAACAGCACGCCGAAGCGCCGGACGATCTCCTCGTTGATGTGGTCGTAGCCGCCCTCGACGGACTCGCCGGTCTGTCGCCAGGCGTCGTTGTCGAACACCATCAGATTGTCCACCTCGCGCACGAACGTCTGGAACGACCGAGCGGCGTTGAGGGTGTAGATGCCACCCTCGTCGCTGCCCGGCAGGACGCCCAGGCCGTACACCGGTTCGGTGTAGATGCGCTTGAGGTGTTTCGCGACGACCGGCGACCCGCCCGACCCCGTCCCGCCGCCGAGACCGGCGACGATGAGGAAGGCGTCGACTTCGTGAACAGGGATGTTGTCGATAGCGCCCTGTACCTCGTCGATGTCCTCTTCGGCGATTTCCGCGCCGAGTTCGTTGTCTGCGCCCACGCCGTGGCCCTTAACGCGGGCCTGGCCGATGAGCACTCGATTCTCTTCCGGAATGTGTTCTAGCCCAAGCAGGTCTGCTTTCGCTGTATTGACCGCAACAGCCGAGCGGACGATTCCCGAGCCGGTCTCCTTGTCGTACTCGAGGAATTTGTCCACAATTTTGCCCCCGGCCTGCCCGAAGCCGATCATCGCCAGTTTCATTATATAGTTCTCCGCTTAAAGGGTCAAAGAGCGATAGCGAGTATAAGTGTTTTGCCCGGATCTCAGCCCTGAAAGCCAGGATTGAAAATCAATACTATCCAACACAACACTCTTTAGGGGATGGCTACTGCCGGCGCTTATCCGCTGAGGTATCCGCTGAGTGTCGTTAGAGAGTCACTACTGACTCCGAACGCGTCGATTTCGTTCGTTGTCGGAGTGTTATCGAATTTGAGTGAGCGGTACTGGTCGGCACCCATCGGGAACCCGACGCTCCCCAGCACAGAGAGACCGACCTTCGCCAGCGGCATCGGGAGCGGGACGATGCTTACCGACGACCCGTCGGCATCATACACCTGATTGGTCACGTCTCTGAGCGTCAGCACTTCCGGCCCACCGATTTCGTAGGTCTCGCCGACGTGTTCTTCGGATTCGATACTGTTGACGAGCATCGGCACGAGGTCACCGACCCAGATGGGCTGGAACTTGGTTTGCTTTCCGCCGCCGGGGAGCGGGTACAGCGGGACGCCCGGCGCGAACATCCCCTTGAGGCGCTTCGTGAAGGAGACGAACTCTCCGCCCTCGCCGAAGACGACCGACGGCCGGAAGATGGTCCAGTCCAGCGAAGACTCCGTAACGACCTGCTCGGCCCGACCCTTCGACCGGATGTAATGCGTGTCGCCATTGGGGTCCGCACCCAGCGCACTCAACTGGACGAACCGGTCGACGTCGTGTTCTTCGGCGGCTTGCACGCTGTTTTCGGTCCCGCCGAGGTGGATGCGTTCGTGCATCTCGTCGCCGCCGTCCGGCTTGAACAGGGGCGACAGTGCGACCAGGAAATACACCGCGTCCTGGCCCTCGAACGCGCTCTCGATGCTGTCGTACTCCGTGACATCCCCGGCAACAGTTTCGACACCGCTGGGAAGCGTCGCATCTTCCGGTGACCGGGACAACGCAGTGACGGTGTGTCCCTGGTCGTCGAGTTCGCGGCACAGGTGTTGCCCGATGAATCCAGTCCCGCCGACGACAAGTACATTCATAGACTCCAGTACGGTCGGTAGAACCGTAAAGGTGGGCGTGTTTGTTCGGCTGACCGGTCCGCAGTCCGGCCACTTGTGTCAGCCTACGGATGCACTGTCCGGTCGGGGCGCTTACGTCCCCCCACACGGATTGTGAGGTATGCTCGTCACGCTCGAAGGATTGGACGGGAGCGGCAAGACGACTGTGTGGGAACGGCTCCAGAGCGACGACACTGTCCCCAGCGAGGCTGTGTTCACGCGCGAACCGACCGACACCTGGTACGGGGACGCCGTCCAGCGCTCTATCGACGACGACGACGCGGACTCGCTGGCCGAACTGTTCCTCTACACGGCCGACCACGCCGCACATCTCTCGAACACGGTCCGACCGGCGCTCAACGAGGACCGACTTGTCGTCTCCGACCGCTACAGCGACTCGCGGTACGCGTATCAGGGTGCGACACTCGAAGCTAGTGAGACGTTCGACGACCCGCTGTCGTACGTCCGGGAGGTCCACGCCCCCTGGACCCGTCCGCCGGACCGGACCGTGTATCTCGACCTCGATCCCGAAACCGCCGCACAGCGCAGCGGCGCGACGAACAAGTTCGAAACTGCTGACTATCTTTCGACGGTTCGTGACAACTACGAGCGACTCATCGACGCCGACCCGGAGCGGTTCGTACGCGTCGACGCGACCGCTGACCCGGACACCGTGTACGAACGCGTCCGAGCGGCGGTTCTCGATTAGTCCATCGACGCCGGCAGTTCGACCTCGTCGGGGGCAGGCATCCAAAAGTAATCGAACGTGATCCCGATAGCGAGCGGAATAACGACCGTCATGAGGATGACAGCCGTCTGACTCCCGAGATCCGCACCGAGTTTGAATACACCGCTCAATACGATGAGGATGACGACCATGACTACCGGACAGAGGAGCAGCGAGTAGACGATACTTCCCCACCGCGTGTGCAAACGGACGCGGAAAAAGCGCGTCATGAGCGCCGTCACAGCACTGTTGACCAGCACGATGACGAGCAGGCCGATAATACCGGCGACACTGACCATGTTCGACGTAGGGCGGCAAGTCCCTTTGCCGTGTCGGAACAACGTGACTCGCTCACTCTAAGCAGATGTACGTGCGCGTGTCAGCGACGCCGTTGAGATCACGGACGTGACCTGCGACCGACTGCATGATATCGTACACCTCCGTCCCGGTCGCTTCGGCGATGATATCGTACTGCCCGGCGACGATGTGTGCTTCGGTGATGCCCTCGGCGTCGCGAACTGCCGCAAGGAGTTCTTCGGATTTCCCGGCAGCGGTCTTGATCATAATGAACGCGCTAACCATGTTGTGGTGTGTCGTGTCATAGCACGAAAAAGCTTCCGTCAGGGGACAACAACGGCTTTGTTGTTTGATATCGTGGTCAAGGCGTCCGGTGGTTCCACCGGGTGGGTACTTTTATTCACCCCCGTCCCATAGGAGCGTGTATGCGATTCGTTATCGTGGGTGCAGGTCGTGTCGGACTGCGGACGGCTCGCGTCCTGCAAGAGAGTGGCCACGAAGTTGTCCTCATCGAGCGCGATGAGAACGCGGTCGAGCGCGCGCGGACGGCTGGCTTCGAGGTGATCGCGGGTGACGGCGCTATCGAGGAGACACTCGGTGGCGCCGACCTCGAAGCCGCCGACGCGCTCGGCGCGCTCACCGGCGACTTGAACGACAACTTCGTCGCCTGTATGATCGCCAAGGAACACGGCTGTCGAACCGTTATGCGCATCGACGAGGACTACCGCGAGGAGATCTACCGACGCTACGCCTCCGACGTCGACGAGGTCATCTACCCCGAACGGCTGGGCGCTATCGCCGCGAAGAACGCGCTGCTGGGCGGGAACATCCGCGCAGTCGCCGACATCGCACAGAACCTCCAGCTCGTGGAGTTCACCATCCAGAAGCAATCGCCGATGGAGGGGTACTCACTGTCGGAGTTGGAGCTTCCGTCGAATTCCCGACTGATGGCGCACGGGAAAGGCGAAGCCCCGCTCGCCATTCCCGACCCGGACGAAACACTGGAGGCCGGTGACCGGGTCGTGATACTGGCCGACTTCGGGACGCTCTCTGACGTTCGTAGTATCGTTGTCGGTGAATCAGAACGCGCGACTGCGCTTGGAGGTGCCTGAACATGGTCATTGCCTACGTGATGGTCAAAGCCCACACTGGTGACGCGGACCGTCTGAAGGATGACATCGAAGCCGTCGACGGCGTTGTCGAGGCCCACATCGTCGCTGGTGACGTCGACTTTATCGCAAAAGTGAACGTGGAGACGCCCGCCGAAGTCAAGGATGTCGCAGCGACACACATCCAGGAAATCCAGGGTGTCGAAACGACACAGACCTATATCGCGATGGACTGAGGCTGGCTGTTACCCTGTTTCCATGCTCGACACGTACAGCTACAGCGGTGTCCCGCCGCGAGACCCCTCGCTCCCGCCGGTACTCGCCGAATCGAGCAGGTCAGCCACGACGCCAACGTAGTCGTAGCCGGGAATGACGCCCTCGACGTACGTCCCTTCGACGTACTCGACGAAGGTCTTGGCAACGTCTGCGGCTTGCCGTTCGCCGCCCATCGTGTACTCGAACGTGACGACGACCTGTTCGCCGTCCTCGACGACGCTGTAATCGTCCAGTTCGACAGATGTCCGGGTCGCTTTCGGCGCGTCCTCGAGCCGCCGCTCCAGCGTCTCGAACCAGCCGTCGATGACGGCGTCACCGACCTCGTCGCTTGTCGCGGCCTGTAGTGTCGGCGCTCTGACCGTCACCTCGTAGGTCGTCCGCCACTTTTCGCCCTCAGTTGCAGTCACGCGGCCGTCGAAGTTCGTCGTCTCGACAGCGTAGCTATCCCCAGCCGAGACGAGCGCATCGTGTCGGTCGAACGCTTCGGCAACGTCATCTGGCACATCAGTCATTACGCCGGTATAGGCCACAGACGTGCAAAAACGCGTCGTGTCCGGTTCGTCTCCGTTCGAATTGCCATCAAAACGGTTCACACGCTCTCACATTGTTCGAGCGGATTCATGTGAGGGATGGGATTCGAACCCGATGCACATCCTCACTTCGTTCGAATTTCCGTGATTCGAATCCCACGATGACATTCGTTGCTCACGGATTGTTCGCAACAGAATGCGAGGGATGGGATTCGAACCCACGGACCCCTACGGGAGCGGGTCTTAAGCCCACCGCCTTTGGCCAAGCTCGGCTACCCTCGCGCAGATTGAACTCTGCGGGGGCTAGTGAATGGTCCTTTCGGTCTCGGACTGCGAGGTGTCCTATCGCGTCCCACCACAGTCAGGTCGGCGGAACTCGATAGCGACCGTGACACACTGGTTCAGCTGTCACTTCTCCTCTGACGTCCGTCTACTCCTCGACCGGGAGCCTGTCGGTCGGAAGGAACTTCGTCCGGTCGGCGTGGTCGAACGTTGCGACCGGCGTCCCGTCCAGTTTCCTGAGCAACGTCTGGAACGTCGCACCGTCGTTCGCGGCGGTAACCGTGTTCCCGGCATCCTGGAGTTTGTACGCGCCAGCGATGAACAGCGAGGCGGCGTCCGGATCGAAGTACTCGACGGCCAGAAACACCTGCTCCCCGACCGTCCGCCGGTACACGTCGTACGCTTCGAGTGGGTTCGATTCGACCAGCCGCGTCACTTCCTCGGCCTTGTTACCCGGAATAACGAACACGAGTTCGAGTCCGTCACCGTCGTCGACTGTCTGCAGGCCCGCGTCCCCGGCCGGGACGACGACGGCCTCGCGGCCGTTAGCGCGCCGCTGGTCAGCCAGCGCCTGTGTCTCTTCCAGCGTCTGTTTCCACGATGCTTTGCGGTCGTCCGAACCGGCGGCAAGCCGTTCGAGGTCGTCTGTCCCTTCGCCACCTGTCTTAACCATATCCTGTCGTTACGCCCGCGGGAGGTAAATGGTGGTGTCACTGGACGCCGAAGACGACCTCCATGCTCAGTGAAAGCCCGAGGACGAACAGACTCGCTACGAATAGCTTCACCGGCGGTGAGAGCCGGTCTTCGGGCGGGGCGAGCGAGTCGAGTGGCGGCACGACGCGGGCCAACACCGACTCGAACGGCGTCCGCTCCCGCGCTGACACGCCGAACGACACGCCGGACTCATCAGACTCGTCGGAATCGAGGGACGGCGCGCGCCACAGGGTGATCGATGCGTAGCCGAACAGCGCGAAGCCGATAAAAAACAGCACGAACTTCACCGTCAGCCAGCCACCGCCACGGAACGGCGAGAGCACGCCACCGATAAGCGTTGCTGTGAGTGTGACGCCGAGGGCGTACCACAGCAGATCGAGTACCTTCCCCGCCAGGTTATCCATCGTGCGTGTCGTAGCCACGGCGACGCAGTTCTTCGCCGGGAGCGTCGTGGTCCGTCGCGTGCCGGTGACAGAAGCTCGTCCGTCTGTCGTCGACATCGTAGTACTGCGGCGTTTCGGTGTCACACCGACTGCCGAACGCTTCCTTGAGGTAGGCCCGTGCAGCGTCGGGGTCTCCATCACTGAGATACGTCACAGCCTGTTCGACGTGCTCCCGCACGTCCGGCGGGAGGTCCACGTCGCTGAACTCCTCCTCGACGATCTCATCCCCGTCGGCCAACGCGGTATCGAACCCGAGCCGTTCCTTGAGCCGCTCACCGATCGACTGTTCCGCGCGGGACCGCTCGCGAATGACATCACGGAACTCTCGAATCCGGTCCCACACTTCGTCGCTAGCGTCTATGTCTTCGGGCCGAATCCGGACGGGGCACCGCGTTGCGAAGGGACACCCCTCCGGCGGGTCCCGTGGACTCGGCGGTGAGCCAGGCAGGGTAATCCGGTCCGCTTGAGCCGTCGGATCCGGTTCCGGAATTGCGGACAGCAGTGCGCGCGTGTAGGGGTTTTCCGGGTTCTGGAACAGCTGTTCCGTCGGCCCGACTTCCATGAGGTTCCCGAGATACATCACCCCGACGCGGTCACAGATGTGCCGGACCACGCTCAGGTCGTGCGCGATGAAGAGGTACGTGAGACCGAACTCCTCCTGAAGTTCCTCCAGCAGATTGAGTATCTGGGCCTGGACGGACACGTCGAGTGCCGACACGGGTTCGTCGAGGACGACGAACTCCGGTTCGAGCGCGAGTGCCCGAGCGATGCCGATACGCTGTCGCTGCCCGCCGGAGAACTGGTGGGGATACCGGTAGTAGTGCTCCGGCATGAGCCCGACCTCGTCGAGCAGTGTCCGTACCTTCTCCCGACGCTCGCGGGCCGTCCCCTGTTCGTGGACGTCCAGCGGCTCGCGGATGATCTCGCCGACAGTCATCCGGTCGTTGAGGCTCGATTCGGGGTCCTGAAACACCATCTGGGCGTTGCGGCGCCACTGCTTGAGGTCGCCGCCGCTGAGTTCGGTTATATCGGTTCCATCGAAGGAGACCGTCCCGGACGTGGCCGTCTCCAGTTGGATGAGCGTCCGACCGAGAGTCGTCTTGCCACAACCGGATTCACCGACCAGCCCGAACGTCTCGCCGCGCGCGATCTCGAAGTTCACGCCGTCGACGGCTTTCACCGGGTCCCCACCGAACAGCCCACCGCCTTCGTAGTACGTCTTCAGGTCCTGCACATCGAGTAACGTCTCGCCGGTCTGGTGTGACACAGTATCGACGATTGACTCACTCATCTGTGTCACCTCCCTCCAGCTGTCCGCCGGTGTCTCCGGCACTGTGGCCGTGGCCACCGTCAGCCCGGGCATCGCTGTCTTCGGACCCGGCCGGGCCGGTATCCTCACCGGCTTTTCGGCGCTCAGCCGGCCAGTCGTCCGCCGACAGCGCTTCGCTTGCCTCGGCGCCCGTCTGGTCTGCGTTCTCTTCGTGGTGTGTCACAGTGTCGTCGGTAGGCATATCTTCGGGATACAGGAGACAGGCGGCGGTGTGGTCTGCTGATTCGCCGACCTCCACATGGGCGGGATGGACCCGCTCACACTCGTCGAAGCCCTTCGGACATCGGCTGACGAACCGGCAGTACGACGCCGATTCGTGTGGCGTCGGCACGTCCCCTTCGATAGTGGGCAGCCGATCCGTACTGGGGTTCCGACCGGGAATACTCTGCAGTAGTCCCTGCGTGTATGGGTGGTGTGGGTTCGCGAACAGTTCCTCTACGGGTGCTTTCTCGACGACTTCGCCGGCGTACATCACGGCGACGCGGTCGGCAACCTCCGCGATGACGCCCATGTCGTGCGTAATGAACATGATACCGATGTCACGCTCCGTCTGAATTTCCTGTAGCAGGTCCAGAATCTGGGCCTGAATGGTGACATCGAGTGCTGTCGTCGGCTCATCACAGATGAGCAGGTCGGGGTCACAGGCTAGTGCCATCGCGATGACGGCTCGCTGGCGCATCCCGCCGGAGAACTCGTGGGGGAACTCGTCGACACGCCGTGCCGCGTCGGGGATACCGACTGCACGCAGCAGTTCGATGGCTTCCGACTTGGCTTCGGTGCCTTCCATACCGCGGTGGAGCTCCAGCGCCTCGATGATCTGGTTCCCGACAGTGTACACCGGGTTGAGCGAGCTCAGCGGGTCCTGAAACACCATCGCGATGTCCCCGCCACGAACTGACCGATACTGCTTTTCGGAAAGCGTCGTCAGCTCTCTCCCGTCTAATCGGATAGACGACTCCTCGCGGATTTCGCCCGGACTGTCGACCAGTCCCATTATCGAGCGTGCGGTGACGCTCTTGCCAGAGCCGGATTCGCCGACGATACCGAGCGTCTCGCCGCGCTCGATGTCGAACGAAACGCCGTCGACAGCGCGGATCTCCTCTCGGTCGCTGTGGAACACGGTTCGGAGGTTGTCAACGGCCAGCAGCGGCTCGCCGTCGTCGGTGTGGCTCATCCGCCACCACCTCCGGCGGCCGCGCCAGTCGCACCGCCTTCGGCACCCTCGCTCTGTGGGTCGATAGCGTCACGAATCCCGTCGCTGAATGCGTTGAAGCCGGTGACAACCAGCGTAATCAGGATACCCGGGATGAGCGAGATGTGCCAGGACTGACTGGCGATGTACTGTTGTCCGATGTTGATCGCCCGCCCCCACTCAGGAGTCGGGGCGGTGATCCCGAGTCCGAGGAACGAGAGTGCAGAGACGGAAATAATCACGCCACCGAGCGTCAGGGAGGCGTAAACCAGGAGATAACCGAGGATATACGGTGCCATATGTTTCCGCATAATCACAGTGGGTCGCTGGCCGTAACTCTTTGCCGCGTCGACCCACTCCTGTTCACCGACCTGTAGTGCAGGGCCACGGACCGCTCGCCACAGCCCCGGCCAGCGTATCAACGCGAACAGGAGGATGAACAGCATGGCCCCGCTGTATAGCTCTGCTATCCAGTGGTTCCTGAACACCACCGTCGCAAGAATCACCAGCAGCAATGCTGGCATTGCCTGGACGGAGTCGCTGGTCAGCACCACGATGAGGTCAGTCACCCCCTTGTAGTAGGCGGTAACTAATGCCAGCGTCGTTGCGATAAAGCCCGCAATCGCCATCGACCCGAGCCCGATGAACAGTGACACCCGTGCGCCGAACGCGAGGAAGGTGAACAGGTCCTTGCCGCTGACGAGCGTTCCGACAGGGTGGAACCGCCCGAAGTCGTCGTAACTCCAGACTCCGACGTTGCTGTCCCCGCTACCGCGGGAAGCGGAACCGAGGTTCGCTTCACCGATGGTAATTGTTTCGACCGTCTCCGTGTCCTCGTCGTAGTACTTCATATCGTGGGAGTACGGTCCCTCGATATTCTCTTCGGCCGTGGTTGGGCCGACAACGGGCGCGAACGCGGCCATCGTGACGAAGAAGACGACGACAGTGAGCCCGAACAGGCCCCAGTAGTGGCTTCGGAGTCGGTCGATGACGTCGTCAGTCGGCGTCCAGTCAGCAGCGCGGTAGTGCCGACGGAAAAGGACGTAGCCGTACCACAGCCAGCCTAGCAACGCTGCAACGTATGCATACACAAGCAGGAAGCGGATGAGCCACGCGTATTTCGGCTCAAGGCCGAGGAAGGTCCCCTGCCAGGCGCTCCCGTCGTAATACCCTCGGTTGGGTACCAGTTCCCGGCTCAACAGATGCGGCAGTTCGCTGAAGAAGGCTGACGCACTGGCGAACGCCTCGGCGCCGGGTGCTCCCGGGAGCAACCCGAGTCCGGCGCCTATCGCGCCAAGCAGCCCATCGAGGTATGTCGGTCCTTCAAGCAGCAACAGGATACAGAGTCCTGCTCCCCACAGTAGTGCCGGTCTGGGGTGTGCCCTGAGTCGGTCCTTCAACGGCTGATCGATGTCATCGGTGAGTTCTGTTTCCATCATCCGTCGTACCCCACACGCGGGTCGATAATCGTGTACGCGAAGTCCTGTACGATATTCAGGCCGACAATAAGGAGGATGAACAGGTACATCAGCGTCCCGACAAGCGGGAGGTCACCCTGCTTTGCCGCCTTGACGAACAGCAGGCCGATACCGTTGATAGAGAAGACAGTCTCGACGAGCACTGATCCGCCGATCAGGATGAACGCTTCCGCAGTGATGACCGGCACGAGCGGAATCAGGGCGTTCCGGAAGATGTGCTTCCACACCAGCACTCGCGGTGAGACGCCTTTGGCCTTGGCCGTTTCGACGTACTTCGAGTTGATTGTCTCAAGGACGGCGGTTCGGCCGATACGCATCTCTGTGCCCATCGACGCGGACCCGAGCACCAGTGCGGGCGGCAGTATCTGTTTTGTCGCTTTCGCCAGATTGGTCCATGCCTGCCCGGGATCAGTTATCAATCTCGTCGGGCTCCTGAGCACGGCGAGGTTCGGAGAGGTCACGACATTGGTCTCCACGATGAAGCTGGTCCAGCTGAACCCGAACAGCTGCTCTGTCTGTGAAAGCACCGTAACCAGAATCACCGCAAGCCAGAAGTTCGGCATCGCTCGCCAGACAATTCCACCGAAGGAGGCGAAGTAGTCAGAGAACGTATTGGGATTCAGGCCGGCGTAGAAGCCGAGTGGAATTCCGATTCCGAGGGCGATCAGGACCGCCCAGAACCCGAGCCAGATCGTCCGTGGGGCATAGCTGATGATGAGGTCGATGGCCGGCGTTCCGGAGTTGACGACCCACGATTGGCCCAGATCAAACAGGAACAGATTACCCATGAAATCGAAGTACTGCTCCCAGAGGGGCTCGTTCAATCCCAATCGTTGCTCGATCTGTCGAATCGCACGCGCATCGCCTTGCGGTCCGAGGATCGCTGCCGCGGGGCTAAGCGGCCCCAGCCGGATGATTGCAAACGTTACTGTCGTCCCGAAAATGATAACGGGGATTGACAGAGCCACACGCTTGAACAGGTATGTGAAGCGGCTCATGGCTTGTCTTGTCTCGGTTGTACGGGTATTTGTGAGTTCATAATCTTTGAGGGCTGCGAACTTGGTACCGTCACCGGGTATGACGGAAACGAAACGCTAGCGGGAGCGGGACTACTCTCTCTCTCCGAGAGACACAGTGTTCATCTTCTGGCGGCTCGGCCCCATCCCAGCCGGCGGGGTAAAGTCGACGTGGTCGTACCAGAACAGCTCCCTCAGTTCGTGATACACCGGCAGCATTGCGACGTCTTCCCAGTTCGCGTTCTCCAGTTTGATGTACGCTTCGTTCCGGGCGGCCTGAGCTTCTTCTGTCGGTGCCGGGTTGTCGCTGAGCGACTGGTATGCCTCCTCTGCCTGCTGTGCGGCGTCGCCGTTCTCCGGCTGCCAGTTGACGTAGGAAATCGGGAAGTCGAGGCTCGTATCGGTCTGTGGCGGGTTCAGCAGCTGGAGGAAGTTGTCCGGGGCGGGCCAGTCGGCGACCCAGCCAAGCGAGTACATCTCTAGCTCGCCGTTGCGGCCACGTTCGAGCAGCGTGTTGAACGGCGCCTGATTGACTTCGAGGTCGATGTAGACGCTCTGAAGCTGGTCCCGGAGGATGCTTGCCGTTTCGCTCCAGACACCGGACTCGTAGATTGTCAGCTCGACGGCGACACGCTCGTTTTCGCCGTAGCCGGCCTCCTCCATCACCGAGCGGGCCTCCCCGAGCTGGCTGTCGTCGTAGCCGTACGGGTACTCGTTTTCGGCGCGGTCGTTGTAGTTCTGGGCACCGCCGGGGAAGATCGACTTCGGCGTGAAATTGTACGCGGGCTCGCCGCGCTGCTTGAAGACCTGCTCGACAACGGTGTGCTGGTTCATCGCGTACGCGACCGCCTGACGGACCGGCTTTGGCACGTTGGCCATGTTAAATCCGAGGTAGAACACACCGATGGTCGACACACCGGAGTAGTTGGCCGTCGCGCCGTTACGCAACTCGCCGTAGGTCCCGATCTGACGGCCTTGGTCGTCTTCTTCCTCGACAGATACCTTCCCGGGGTCGTACTGCGCCGTGGGCAACTCGAAGATGTCGGCATTGCGGTTCATCGCGTAGTTGTAATTGGCCGAGTCGCTCTCGATGACCGAAAAGTGGACGCCGTCGATGCTTGGGCTTTCGCCATAATAGTCGTCGTACGCGCCGACTCTGGCCTCAGTTCCGGAGTCCCACGTATCGAACTCGAAGGGGCCGTTCCCGACAGGGTTCGAACTGGAGAACTCGGCCTGAGTCATCTCGCCGTCGTACCCTTCGATGTCGCCGACCATGCCCTCGGGAACCGGTGAGAAGGAGGAGTACGCGAGCATCTCCAGCGTGGAGGCGAACGGCGCGTCTAGCTGGATTTCGAGCGTCGTTTCGTCAACGGCCGTGACGCCGAGTGTCCCGGGCTCGTACACTTCCTGTTCTTCGCCGTCGACCGTCTCGGTCGTCGTTTCGTGTGTGACGCCCAGCGAGTCCAGAACGAAGTAGGCACGACTGGAGTTGTCAGATGCAGTCAGCCGCTCGAACGCGTAGACGAAGTCACTGGCGGTTACGGTGTCCCCGTTGTGGAACGTCGCGTCCTTCAACTGGAACGTATAGGTCGTGAAGTCGTCGGATACCTCGTAATCCGCAGCCATAAGTCCCTCTACAGCGGGCTGCGCGTCGGGATAGTTCATCAGCGGATCGAACATCTGCTGGATGACGATCCCCGACTGGGTGTCGGTCGCCTCAATCGGGTCCATCGTCGTCATCGTCCCCGTATTGACTCGCCAGAGGTCACCGTCCTCTTTCAGGTCGGTCCCGACATCGCCCCCACTGCTGTCCGTCGAGTCCATACCGTCTCCGGTCCCCGCCTCGTCCTCAGTTCCGTCACTATCACTATCACTTGAACATCCTGCCAGTGCTGCGGCGGCCGCAGCACTGCCCGTCGCTTTCAGAAACGATCGACGCTCCATGCTACTTGAACGTGGCATATTGATACCCAAATTGCCCCCCATAAATAGAAGTTATGTCATACAGTAGCTTGAAATATTAAACTGCTTGCATCAAGAAATTCAGTTTATTATCTATAGTAATCTTACATGATATATCCTGTGGTGGCTGATTTCTGGGGGCGGAGATTCACCCCCGCAGAACCGAGTTCTCGGTGTCGCTGACCGCGCGCACAGGATACCGCCGTGGACTGATAGGTGGCAGTAACGGCTGTCGCTATCAGAAACTGCGCTACCAGTCGACGGAGAGTGACCCGTCGCCGTTCGGGTCTGGGGCGATCTCTTCGTTCGTTCGCCGGTCGATGACGTGGATGATGCCCCGGTCTTTCTTCGCCGGGCAGGCCTCCGCGGCCGCGACATTGTGATCGAGGTCCTCCTCGTCGATGAAGTAAGTCTCGGGCTTGGCGATGCCGGTGTCGAGGTCGAGCGTCCAGTTGCGCGACTTCTCGGCGCACTTGCCCGCGCCGAAGCACTTGTTGGCCTCGAAGATGATCTTGTAGGGCTTCTCCTCGACCGGGGGACCGTCCTGTTCGCCGAACTCGCTCGGGTCGACGTGGTCGTCCGCGTCTGCCATTACGCCCCGTTCGAGGCGGACCGCCTTTCGATTGTCGGTCTCGGCCGCGTTCGCCCGCTACGTCTCATCCGTCGACACGACCTCGACGAGGTCCCCGACGGCGAGGTCCGCACCGCGGTCGCCCTCGGGAACGCGGGCGATGAGCATCAGGGTGTAGAAGTGATCGAAGGCGTCCCGGTCAGCCCACTCCGGAAACGTCTCTCGCCGGCGTTCGATGAACCGCTCCCGGAACTCCGGGGTTTCCCTACCGGTGTCAGGGTCCCGCTGGGGGACGACACAGCGACCGCAAGGTGTCACCCCTTCGAAGCGGACGCCGCCGGCCCGGAAGGCAGGAGCGTCCGTACCGACGAAGCGGTCCTCCCAGAACGCCGGAACGCCGCCGATTTCGACGTTCGCGCGGAGCCGCCGTCGCAGCCCTTCGACGGTCACGTCGTCGAACCACGATGCCACGGTCTCAAGCGTCGCAGTGCTGATGACCGACGGGCCCATCTCCCGCCGGTCGACGTATCCGAGCGTCTCGTCGCGCTCGACGGTCAGGTCCACGTCGAAAAACGCGCTGAGCCATTCGGCTGCTCGGGCGCGGTCATCCGCATCCCGGAGTTCGAACGACACGCTATCGCCGTCAGTGGTGACCGACAGCGTTCCCGTTCCGGTGTCGTAGCTGGTGTCGATGTCGTGGACGCGGTCGGTCCGCTTCCCGTTGACCACGTCGCCGTCGGCGTCGAACATGGCGAACTCGCGGTCGTGCGCCAGCGTCCCGCCCGGGCGGATCGATACAGAGTCGCAGTCCATGCCGTCCAGTGCCTTGACGGGGTAGACGGTGAGTCGCTCGACGTGTGCCACTATCGGTTGCTCGCTCGGAACAACGAAAACGTTGTGTGGTTACCGGTGAATCTCGACGGATTCGAGCAGCATCTCCTCGGTCGGCGCGTCGTTGCGGTCGGTGTCGACGCTGCCGATGGATTCGACGACCTCCATCCCGTCGATGACTTTCCCGAAGACGGCGTGTTTGCCGTCGAGGTGGGGCTGGGCGTCGAGCGTGATGAAGAACTGCGAGCCGTTGGTGTTCGGGCCGCTGTTGGCCATGCTGAGGACGCCCGGGCCGTCGTGACTGAGTTCGTCGTGGAACTCGTCGTCGAAGGAGTAACCAGGGCCGCCGCGGCCGGTGCCGGTCGGGTCGCCCATCTGGATCATGAAGTCCTCGATGATGCGGTGGATGTCGATGTCGGTGTACAGTGGGTCGATGCGCTTCTCGCCGGATTCGGGGTCTTCCCACGCACCGGTCCCCGGACCGACTTCGGTCCCGTCGTAGTCGTCGGCACCCTCGGCCAGGCCGACGAAGTTCTCAACGGTGGTCGGTACGCGCTCGTCGTACAGTTCAACTTCGATCTCGCCCTCTGTCGTGTGGAGGGTCGCAGTCAGGTCACTCATACTCAATCGGAGGGAAGCCCGGCAGAAAAGCTTGCCCACTGACCGAGAGTTCAAGTACCGATACGAGGCCATCGCCGCCATGATCTGAGTAGCCGTCGCGTGGCGGGTCGCGGGAGCCCGACACGTCGCCACGCGAGCGGGAGTGTCGGCTGTTCGCTATTCCGGGCTACGGCAGGTGTGACAGTAGCAGCTTCGACACCTGCTCGGGGGCGTCGAACTGAACCCAGTGGCTCGCCGCCGGGAGCCGCTTGACTCGACAGTCCGGGACCCACTCGTCGAGGTCCTCAGTCAGGGCGAGCGAGAGCGCGTCGTCCTGAACACCCCAGATAAGGAGCGTCGACGCTGTCACCGGCTGGTCGCCGATGCCGCCTGCTGTGAGCGTCAGCTTTGCGTTCCGTCGGCCGAGTGCCCGGTAGTAGTTGACTGCGGCCGTGCGCGCGCCCGGCTGCCCGAGCGCCCGCTTGTACCGCGTCACGTCGGTATCGGTGAAGGCGTCGGGGCGGGTCGGCCCGTCAGCGAGGATGCGCTCCAGCACGGTGCAATCCTTCCAGCGGAGGCTGGCCTCGGGAAGGACGGGAAGCTGAAAGAACAGCACGTACCAGGACCGCAGAACCTGGTCGAACGAGCGGCGGAGCTCTCGCTCGTACGCCGACGGGTGGGGTGCATTCAGGACCGCTAGCTGGTCGACGATATCGGGACGGTCGATGGCGGTCTGCCAGGCGATGACGCCGCCCCAGTCGTGCCCAACAATGTGGGCCTGTTCGCGGTCGAACGCCGAAACGAGACCCGCGACGTCGGCGACCAGCTCGTCGATGTGATACGCCGCGACGCCGTTGGGCTTGTCGGAGTGATTGTACCCCCGGAGGTCCGGCGCGACCACGCGGTAGCCGGCGTCGGCGAGCGCCGGGATCTGGTGTTTCCATGCGTACCAGAACTCCGGAAAGCCGTGCAACAAGACGACGAGGTCGCCGTCCGGCGGCCCAGCGGTCACGGTGTGGAGCCTGATACCGTTGGTGTCGACCAGCTCGTGGACGCCGGGTGTTTCTGATGCGGGTACTGTCCACGCAGTGCTGTCGCGAGCGCTGGCGTGTTGTCCCATTAGAATCACTTCGCCCGCTCGGTAGAAGTGGGTTCCGCTCCGTACCCCGTCGCCGGATTAGAAGGCCCGGAGGTCGTCGAGTATCTCCGCTGCGCTGCCGTCGGCAATCGCTTCACGGGCCTGTTCGAGGCCGTCCTGAATACTGTTGGCGTCCTCGCGGGCGTAAATGCGGAGGGCGGCGTTGAGCGCGACAGCGTCGGCGAAGCCGTCCTCGCGCTCGCCGGCCAGCACGGCCTCGGTTATCGCCGCCGACTCTTCGGCTATGTCGTCGACCTGCAGGTCCTCGCTTTCGATGTCCATTCCGTACTCGCCGGTACGGATTTCGAAGTCCGCGATGTCCTCGTCGTCGGACTCCTCGCCGGTGACGGGCCATTCGGCCACGACCGTCTCGCCGGGGCGAACGTCGTCGTAGCCTTCCATTCCCTGGAAGAACAGGGCACGCTCGACGCTGCTGGTTTCAGATCGTGCGAGCGTTCGGACCATCTTCTTCGCGAAGGCCAGATGGTAGAAGCTGCCGAGATGTACGCTGGCGTTGGCCGGGTTCGCGAGCGTCTCGACGGTGTTGACGAAGGTCCGGACGCCCATGTTGTCGCGGCGCTCGAACAGGGCGTCGATGCCGGGATTGAACGCCGGCTGGTAGTAGAAGCCGAAGCCGACCTCGTCGACCATATCGGCGCTTTCGCTCGGTTCGATCTCCGTTCGGACGCCCAGTTCGTCCAGAACGTGCTTGTAGGCGTCCTGTTTCTGCGTGGGGACGCGGTCGCCGGAGTGAACGACAACGGGCGTGCCCGCGGCGGCGGCGACGACGCCCGCGGCGACGCCAAGAATCGCGGACCGACCTTTGCCGTCGTAGTTGGCCCCGCAGTCGACCGGGTCGGCGTCCGGAGCGGCTGTCTCGACCGATTCCTCGGACATCACGTCGACATAGGCAGCCAGTTCCTCTGGGGTGTTGCGCTTCCAGCGGTTGGCGAGCCAGAACGCGCCGAGCGTCGTGTGGTCGGGTTCGTCGCCGAGGATGCGTCGGAACGCCTCCCGGGCCTGCGTGCGGGACATATCGTCGGCCGATTTGTGACCGGAGCCGACGACTTCCGTCATGAGTCGTTTGAGCGGCCATTCGCCGTACTCCCGGGTCGCTTGCGCCATGGAAACGTGTTCGGGCCAGAGTTCAAAAGCCCCTGCGTTTCGTTCTCAATTTGCGGGAACTGGCTGCGGTCCCGAAAGGGATACACGACTACACTCCTAACCGAATACAATGAGTCTCCAGTCGGGCGAGTGGCGCGAGCAGATCGATGAGGTAGACGCTGCGCTCATCGACGAGTTCCAGAGTGACTTCCCGATTCAGGAACGTCCCTTCGAGGCTGTCGGTGAAGCGCTGGGGGTCTCAGCAGGGACAGCACTTGACCGGGTCAAAACGCTCCGTGATGACGGCATCTTCCGCCGCTTCGGCCCGGTTCTGAACCCGCCGGTCATCGGCTCTTCGACGCTTGCTGCTGTCAGTGCCCCGGAGGATCGGTTCGACGAGGTCGCCGAAATAATCAACGAGTACCGGCAGGTGAACCACAACTACGCTCGCGACCACGAGTGGAACATGTGGTTCGTCGTCACTGCAGGGTCCCGAAAGCGACGCGACGAGATTCTGGCCGAGATCGAGGAGCAAACCGGCTGCTCGGTGCTCGTCCTGCCGATGCTGACAGACTACTACATCGATCTGGAGTTCCCGGTCGTCAATGGGGACCGGTTCGCCCGGGAGAGTCTGGAGACAACTGACGCCAGTGCAACGCGAATAAGCGAGGACGCCGCCGTCGACCTCTCAGAACTGGACCGGCGATTATTGCTCGAAATCCAGAGTGGGTTCCCGCTCGTCGCGACGCCCTACCGGGACGTGGCGGACGCTGTCGATGCCGACGTGTCCGAAGTACTCTCGGCTATCAAGCAACTCCAGCGGACCGGCTGTATCAAGCGCATCGGCTGTGTCGTGAACCACATCGTTACCGGGTTCGACAACAACTGTATGGTCGTCTGGAACGTGCCGGACGACGCCCTCGACGAGCGGGGACAGGCAGTCGGGGAACTCCCCTACGTCACGCTCTGTTATCACCGGCCACGCCGCCCGGAGCAGGACTGGCAGTACAACCTCTTTACCATGATTCACGGGCGCGAAGCGAGCGTGGTCGACCAGAAGATAAACGAACTCGCCACCGAACACCTCCCCTACGAACACGACCGGCTCTACTCGACGGCGACGCTCAAACAGACCGGAGCGCGGTACGACGATATCGTCGGCCAGTAGGGCCTGGATAATAAGGCAGCCAGTTGGGACAGCCGGAATCCTTTTGCAATTCTGTTCTAAACATGCTAGCTAATGACAATGGGTCGGCAAGCGACAATCCTCGTCGTTGACGACGAACCAGCCGTGGCCGACGTGTACGCGGAACAGTTGCGGGACCGGTACACAGTCGAGACGGTATACAGCGGTGAGGCCGCCCTTTCGAAGCTTGATTCCGCAGTCGACGTTGTCTTGTTGGATCGGCGGATGCCGGACCTTTCCGGCGACGAGGTGCTGTCGGCGATCCGTGAGAAACGCTACGATACGCGCGTAGCCATGGTGACCGCGGTAGACCCCGACTTCGACATCATCGAGATGCCTTTCGATGACTACGTCCTCAAACCGGTGTCGAAGGAGGACCTCTTCGGGACAATCGAACAGTTGCTCCTGTACGCCGATTACGAGGAACGCCTGCGTGAGTGCTACTCGCTCACGGCGAAATACGCGGCACTGGAATCGTCGAAACCACAGGCCGTCCTCGATGAGAGCGAGGAGTTCTCCGAACTGAAGGCCGAACTCGCGGAGGTCCGGGCGGAGCTTGACGATATCACCGATTCCTTCGACGCCACTGACTTCGAGTTGCTGTTCCGGGACTTCGAGACGGGCGAATCGATGCCGGACAACACACAGCTCTGACCCGGTTCGGAGCGGGTCGTTTCTACGGTGGCGATGCTCACGGCGACCCGCCCACCCTTTCGAAAGCACTAACCGATTCTCTTCCATAGGAAGGGCAATGAGTCAGCAACTCCCGGACGTGCAGGCGTCGAGTCCGGACGTAACGGTCGGTCTCAATCGCGTCGGTGTGACGGGCGTCGAGAAACTCGTCAAACTGGGGCGTCGTGACCGCGACCCCATCGTACTCATGGCGGAGTTCGAAGTGTTCGTGGATCTGCCGTCTTGGCGCAAGGGGGCCGATATGTCCCGCAATATGGAGGTCATCGACGAGACGCTGGAAACCGCCGTGTCCGAGGAAGCCTATCGGGTCGAGGATGTCTGTGGCGACGCCGCCGAACTTCTGCTGGAGAAACACGACTACACGACGAAGGCGGAGGTCCGGATGGAAGCGGAGTACGTCACCCACGAGTCCACGCCGGCCTCCGGGATGCCGACGCAGTCGACCGCCGATATCATCGCCTCGGCGACGGCGACCGAAGACGGGACGAGCGAGGAGATCGGCGCTCGCGTCACCGGGATGACTGTCTGTCCGTGCTCCCAGGGGATGTCAGCCTCCCGTGCCCGCGAGACGCTCCAGCAACTCGACGTCGACGACGACGTCATCGAGGAGTTCCTCGAAACGAACCCGCAGGCCGGCCACTCACAGCGCGGCCACGCCACGCTCACAGTCCAGAGCGACGGCGCGCCCGAAGTCGACCTGAACGAACTCATCGAAGTCGCCCGCGACTCGATGAGCGCCCGCATCTACAACCTCGCAAAGCGGCCCGACGAGGACCACATGACCTACGAGGCCCACAAGGACGCCAAATTCGTCGAGGACTGCGTTCGTGCGCTCGCCGAGGGCGTCGTCGAGACGTTCCCGGACTTGCCGGACGATGCCGTCGTGACGATGAAACAGTCCAACGACGAGTCCATCCACCAGCACAACGCCCACGCCGAGCGTGTGGCGCAGTTGGGCGATCTGCGGCAGGAAGTTAGCGAGGACAGCGAGGACTGAGCGCAGCGAAGTACTCGGAACGTCGGAGCGGGGAGCATAGCGACCCGCGAGACAGCGGTAGTTTTTGAGCACAGCGAAGTCATCAGGACGTTGAGCGAGGAGCGCGAGACGCAACACGTCTCGGTTACGAACGGCGAAGCCGTAGGCGTAGCGACTCGCGAGATTGCGGTCGCTGTCTGTGACGCTGTTTCTAACTCTCTGCTGACCCAGCTACGGCGGGCCGACCGGCTTCGCTTCGGCCCAGTGTTCTTCAAAGGCCTGGCTGATATCGGCAGTGAAATCGGAGTCCTTCATGTCGATGACGCCGAAGGTTTCCTCGCGGCCGAGAGGGTGTGGGACCTCGATACAGACCTCGACGCCGTCGAGTAGCTCGAACGTGGTCCTGATGTTCGGGCTAGCGCGGGCGCTGTAGTTGTCGTAGTGGAAGAGGCGCTCGTAGTACTCGCGGTTGGCCTCCTCGGGAAGGCTCTCGAACAGATCCGGTCGGACGAGCAGGGACACCTCGACGCCCCGTTCCAGCGCCGCTTCGAGTTCATCGACGATCCGCTCGGTGCCGGAAAGAATGTCCACTTGCCGGGCGGGTGCCGAGCCGACCATGATGATCTCGTCGTCGGCGGCAGCCAGCCGTTCGAGCAACAGGTCAAGCGAGTCGTTGGGGCCGACGGCAGCCGTCCAGAACGGCTCCTCGACGGGGTCTGCCGACTCCAGTTGTGACGAGAGGTCGTCGACGATTTCCTCGTACTGGCCGACCTTCTCCTGGAGTTCGCGCTTCTTGTCTTCGAGCAGGCGGTCGAGGGCGGTGTCCGGCTCGACGGCGACGTATTTCTTGGGTCGGCTGGCGGTCTGGCTGCGGACGAGATTGTACGTTTCGAGGCTGTTGAGCACGTCGTAGATGCGGCCCATCGGGACGTCGCTGGCCCGCGATAGTTCCTTGGCCGTTGTCGGTCCCGTTTCCAGTAGCGACCGGTATGCTCTAGCTTCGTACTCGGAGAGGCCGAGATCTCTGAGACTGGACATACCCATACATCAGGGTACGTGTGCAAAAACTTGTCGGGGGTTTACCGTTTGTCCACGTTTGCTGCCGTTGTTCGTGTCAGCGTTCGCCAGTTATCGAGGCTTCGAGGTCGGTCGGCGTCGTCCCCTCGGCGACGATAGCGTCCCCGTCGAGGAGTCGCGCCGTGCCGTCGCCGTCCGGCTCCGGGACGACGGTGGTCTCGTGGTCGGCCAGCCGAAGTGCCGCGCGGTGGAGGTCCGTTCCCGCTTCGGCCCCGACGGTGAGCGTCTGGGGTTGCTGGAGGCGGGCCGCGACGCCGGCGTAGCCGGCCACCTCGACGCCCATCCGTTCTGCTGCGCCGGCGAAGGACTCGACGGCTGAAAGCGCCGCGTTGCGGTATCGGTCCTCGCCGGTGAGTGCCGCGAGGTCGACAAGGGCGTCAGCCAGTTCCACTGTCGCGTCGAGCGGATGGAGCGAGCGGTTACAGAGCCCCGCCCCGCTGGCGGGACCGTCGCGGAACGCGCCGCCGTCCTGTTGACGGTTCTCGATGGTCCAGTCGGCGACAGCTCTGGCCGGCCCCGGCTCACCGAGGACCTGCCAGCTCGTCGTCAGGCCCTGGAGGAGCTGGGCCTGGTCAAGCAGCAGACCGGTATCGCTGTCCGCGCCGTCGTAGTGGGCGACTTCGCCGCCGTCGACCAGCGACTCACAGACAGCGTCCCGGGCGCGACTGGCGTACTGCTGGGCGCGCTCGTCGTCAGTGTAGGCAGCGACCCACAGCAGGGCATCGATGGCGAGCCCGTTGCGGTCGGCGAACACCGTCTCGTCGACGTTTGGCGACACCGTTCCCTCGCGTTCAGTCGGTTCCAGTCGGTAGTACTCGTCCGACCCGGCTTGGCTCGCGGCGAACGCGTCGTCGGCCCACAGCGTCGTCGTGAGGTAGTCGACGGTCCGCTGGGCGGCGTCCCGGTACGCCTCAGTCCCGGTGTACCGGTAGCCGTGAGCGAACGCCCGGACTAGGGCGGCGTTCTCGTCCAGCAGTTTCTCGCGCCGTGGGTTCCCCCAGTTGCGCTCCGTCGAGTATCGGAAGAAGCCGCCGTCGTAGGTATCGAGCAGGTGCGTGCGAATCGCTTCGAGTGTTCGGGTGGCCTGGTCTCGCGCCCGGACGAGAGCGAACTCGACGGTCCGTGGCAGCGGGAACTTCACGTCGGTTCCCCAGCCGCCGAACTCGTCGTCGAACGCGCCAAGCAGTTGCTCGACCATGTGCTCCTCGATGCGCGGCCGGAGCTCGCCGGCCGGCGGCGATTCGTCCTGAAGCTGTCGGGGAACCGAGCCCGCCGCCGCGCCCTGTGCGTCCCACGATTCTCGCACGGAGTCCAGAATGCCGCGGAACCCGTCCGGCCCGAGGAACGTCGCGCCGGTGATAACCTCGCCCTCAGGAGTCAGGAACACCGTCGACGGGAATCCACCCATCGTGTACCGCTCCCGGACGCGTGGGTTCCGGTCGGCGTCAACGCGGACCGGGACGAACCCGTCGTTGATGTTGGCCGCGATGCGGGGCTCGCCATACGTGCCTCGGTCCATCGCCCGGCACTCGGCGCTCCACGGAACCGTCAGCGCCAGCAGCACCGGTTTCCCCGACTCGGCGGCGTCCTCGAACGGGGCTGTGCCC
This sequence comes from Haloarcula sp. CBA1115, assembly GCF_000827835.1. Classification (NCBI taxonomy): domain Archaea; kingdom Methanobacteriati; phylum Methanobacteriota; class Halobacteria; order Halobacteriales; family Haloarculaceae; genus Haloarcula; species Haloarcula sp. CBA1115. The sequence goes on from NZ_CP010529.1 coordinate 2,125,178, forward strand.
CACTCGCGCCACTCGACCTTGGTGTCGCGTGCGTATTCGTCCATACCAGGTCTGGGCGGTGGGCGTACAAAGGCCCTCTCACTCCCGGCGAAAGACCGATTGGCGGGGTGGCCCAAACGTCGGCGATGGATTCCCAGCAGGCGATTCCCGAACCACCGGAACCAGTCATGCCGGGCGACCGGCCGCCCCGTCTCGGCCGTGTCCCGTTCGTCGACAACACCGCTGCGATGTTGCGTGACCCGCTGGGGTTCTACGACCGCGCTGGTGCCCACGAGGCCGACGTCGTGGGGTACAACGTGGCCGGGACGACGGGCTGTTTCGTCTGCCATCCAGACCTCGTCGAGCAAGTGCTGGTAACCGATGCTGACGCCTACGAGAAGGGACAACTCCTTCAGGATACGCTCGGGCAGTTCATCGGCGAGGGGTTGTTCCTGCTGGAGGGCGAGGAGTGGCAACGCCAGCGAACGGCGCTCCAGCCGGCGTTCTACCGGGAGCGCATCGCCGCCTACGGCGACACGATGACTGAGTTCGCTGACCGGACGGCGGCGGGCTGGAGCGACGGCCAGCGCATCGATGTACTCCCGCACATGCAGTCGCTGACGCTGAACATTCTCGGCAAGACGCTGTTAGACGTAGACATCGAGACCACCGCTGACGCGCTGGAACCCCTACTCGACGCGCTACGCAAGCGGCTGGACCCGCGGTCGCTGTCGGCGTATCTCCCGCTGTGGGTTCCGACGCCGACGAACCGTGCCGTCAATCGCTCACTCGCCGAGTTCCAGTCGACGCTCGACGACGTGATCGCCGCCCGCCAGCGCGAGGCCGAGCACGCCCGCGAGGCGCGCGACGACGTACTCTCCCTGCTGCTCTCGCTCGACGACGAGACGATGGACCGCGAGCGACTGGGTCACCAGCTCTTGACCTTCCTCGTCGCCGGCCACGACACGACGGCGCTGACGCTCACGTACGCCTGGTTCCTGCTGGCGAACAACCCCGAGTGCCAGCAGCGCCTGCACGAGGAACTCGACGCGACGCTGGGGAACAGCCAGCCGACGCCCGAAGACCTGTTCGAACTGCCGTATCTCGATGCCGTGCTGAACGAGGTCCTGCGGCTGTACCCGCCCGCGTTCACGGTGTTTCGCCAGCCGACAGAGCCGGTGACGCTCGGAGGGTACGAGCTCTCGACGGACGCCCAGCTCACTCTCCCGCAGTGGCTCGTCCACCGGGACGACCGGTGGTACGACGCACCCGACGCCTTCCGCCCCGAACGGTGGGACGACGACCTCGAAGCGTCGCTCCCGGACTACGCCTACTATCCCTTCGGCGGCGGTCCGCGCCACTGTATCGGGATGCGCTTTGCCCGGATGGAGGCCAAACTCGCCTTGGCAACCATCGCCCAACAGTACGCCGCCGAAGCAGTCACCGAACCGCCGCTGTCGCTGGCGATGCAGATTACACTGAGTCCCACAGACCCCGTCGAAGTCCGACTGCGGGAACGCTGACCCGCTACGCCGGCGGTCGACAGCTCGGTCCTGCTCTCGAAAGGCGTTTGGGGGCGGGCCTGCAAGCAGTCGTATGCTCCGGGTCATCGGGCTATTGCTGCTCATCCCGCTGTTCGACATCGTGTTACTGGTGACGGTCGCGATACCGTTCCTCGGCTCGCTCGTGACGGTCGCCCTCGTCGTTCTGACGGCGCTGGTTGGCATGCTGCTGGTCCGCGCCGAAGGCCGTGCGACGCTTCGGAAGATACAACAGCGGCTCGCCGTCGGCGAACTCCCGACCGACGAACTCATCGACGGCGGCCTCCTCATCGCCGCTGGCGCGTTCTTCCTCACCCCCGGCCTGGTGACGGACTTCGTTGGCCTCCTGCTCGCGGTGCCGTTCACCCGGTACCCCGTCCGCGCTGCCACGCGCCGCTGGGTCGTCCGGCCCTACATCGATGCCAAGACCAGCGGTTTCGCCAGCGGCCAGGTGTACGTCGGCGGATTCCCTAACGACGAGAACGGCCCGGCCGGCCCCGGTGCGACCGGTCCAGATGGCGGCCCCAGTTCGGGGTCCGGTTCCGGCTCCGGCACCTCCTTCGACCCCACCGAAGCCACTGACGTCGACTTCGACGATAGCGACGAAAACTGAAGCCCTGACGCGGTTTCACATCCCTAACCGGCCGCGAAACGTTACCCTTTTCAATACCCCTCGGGTACAAAAGAATGCGTTGGGCCAATAGCTCAATCAGGTTGAGCGCTCGGCTGATAACCGGGAGGTTCGCGGTTCAAATCCGCGTTGGCCCATACCGAGTTCTTCCCGTTCCTGACTTTACCAGAACCGGCGCTAAAGTGCCGTAGTCCGTCGATTTCGGCGGAATTGAAAAACCCTGTTGAAGGAATTATTTATCAACTCGCAAGGGAACCTTGCGGACCCTGCCGCCGTCTGGCGCTTACTGCAGCTCAGGCTGTTCCCTCGAGTGAGGCGTGTCTGCACGATTCCGACCGGAAAAAAACACCCGGAAAACTTTCCTTTTGACTGCCTGTCAGTAAGCGCATGCGACGACGTCAGTTCCTCGCGAGCGGAACAGCCCTCCTCTCGGTCGCTGTCGCCGGCTGCGGTCATCCCTCTGTCGTGCTTGACATGGACGACGCGACAGCGGCCGACATCGCCGACGAAGTTTCGATGTCGCCCGGTCCCGAGTCGGCGGAGTACACGGTCGCCTCGGAGGCCATCGAAAACGGCTCTGCGACGCGCCGGGGGCGATACGAACTGTTCGACCAGACCGATACCGTCCGGATCGACGATGCCTTCTACGAAGTTTCGGAGACGGCACTCGAAAGTAGCGACGTGACGGTGTACGAGGTACGGATCGACTTCGATCCGGCTAACTCGACGGCTGAAATCGGCGAAATCGCCTACGAAGAGCTGCCGACGGCGGACCGCCAGCGCCTTGACTCGATCATCTCGGATGACAACCCACCCACCGGGGACGGGTACGACGTGGGTGTCGGGTACGGAACCGCCGAGGAAGTCGGCGACGGGTCGGTGTTCGTTCCGGAGCGCCAGTACGATATTATCGTCCACGACGGCGACCGCTATCGGGTTACGGTCAGTACACGAACGACAACAGAGACCGAATACCGGTACGAGGCGACGGAAGTCGCGTCGGGTGTTGCCTCGTTTGCTGACCAGATTCGAGACCAGTACTTGTTCACCCTCTCAGGCCTTTCCGACGCCGAACGAGAGGTCGTCGAGGAGGCCATCGACGGCGGATACTTCGAGGACAACGAAGCCTTCCAATCGGTCACTGACCGCATTCGGGAGCACGAGGGAATCGAGGTCACGGATAGCTACGGGACGTGGCTTCTGGCCTACGAACAGGGCGAGTATCTCACGTACGTCGAGTGGTAGCTATCCGGTGTACTCGTCGAACAGGTCGGCGACACGCTTCTCTATCTCGTCGCGGATTTCCCGCACCCGCTCGACCGACTGCCCGTGCGGGTCCTCTAGCGCCCAATCACGCACTGCGATGTCGGCATCGAGTTCGAGCATCGAACACCCCATCGTCGCAACGACGGTGCAACTGTTGAGTTCGTCGTCCGAGACCGGTCGTGGGGCCCGGTCAGACAGATCGATGCCCAGTTCTTGCATGGCTTCGACGACTTCCGGATGCACTTCGTCCGCGGGGTCTGTGCCGCCGGTCAGGATTTCGACCTCGTCTTCGAGTCCGCGTCGGGTGCGTTCTCGCTTGGCAAACGCTGTGGACATCTGACTTCGGCCCGCGTTCTGGACACAGACGAATCCGAACTTCAGGGGCGTATCAGTCATCGCGTAATAGTTCCGAGCGAGCGGAATAACCCTTCCTAAGACCGCTATTGTGGTCTATATATCCGAGACTCTCCACCGGCCGGTAGCAGCGGCTGGCGGGCCGACCGTGGGTGGAACGCCCCCACGTACGTATAGTCCCTCCACATTGAGGGGGCAGTTCCTTCGGCTATCCCAGTCCGTGCCTGAGTACATGCCGGAGTACCGCTTCACGTGCCCGAACTGTGATGCGTGTGCAACGGTCGACGGTGGCGTTCGAGAGCGCCTGTTGGTTGTTGGATGCCCAGTCTGTGCCGGGCCAGTCGATACCCCGGCGTTCGTCGAGGTTTCGCCACACAGCACCGATCGTACCTGAGCCACGCCGTTGCCCGCACTGAATTGGTCCGAGAGCTGCGAGGTCTGGATCGCAGCTTTCACTGATTACACAACTTATTTGAACCTATCTTAAGACTGACTGAACATGATAGAAGACGCACTTCGCTACCAGACACAGGGCGATGACTGGGTCAAACGCGTCGCCCTCGGTGGCGTCGTACTGTTTTTCGGCTTTTTGCTCGTTCCGCTGTTCACGTTCCAGGGATATATGCTCGAAGTGATGCGCCGGGTCCTCAGGGGCGAGACTGACGCTCCACCCGCCTGGGACGAACTGGATCTGGTCGACATAACTGTCGACGGAGTCCGACATACAGTCGTCGTTATGGGGTACGGTCTCTTGCTCACCCTCGTGCTCGCTCTCCCGGTCCTGCTGATTATCGGCGGTGGACTCGGCGACTCAGGGGGGCTGCTGCTCCTTGGCTTTCTCATTGCTGCCTTGCTCTACTTTATTGGCGTTCTCGCAATGGCAGTGATACTGCCCGTCGCGACAGGGAACTTCGTCCGGGCTGATAGTATCGCTGCGGGTTTTGACCGGGATGTTCTCTCGTCTGTCGGGACAAGTCGAACGATGCTGATGGCCGTGGTGATGGCGTTTGCGGTCAACGTCATCGTCTCCGTTGGAGCGACCATTCTGGGATTCACCATCGTCGGCTACCTCGCGGTTCCGTTCCTCGCGTTCGTCGGCCAGTCGGCCATCATGTACGTCTGGGGGCGTGGCTTCGCGGACGCATACGAGGAGGAGTACGGCGAACCGCCGCTCGCACCCACGACTGCGACCGGCGGGACACACGGGTCCGGGCCAGCCACGACAGGGACCACTCCGAGCGTGGATGAACCGATAGGAGACAGCGATACTGACCAACCGAGTTGGAGCGACGACACCGACGAGAGCGGATTCGGCACTTCAGCCTGGGACGACGCCGGTGACGGTGACAGCGGGCGACGCCGATAACGGTTGCTGGATACGGGTCGTTTACCGCAACGCGAAGCGCTGTTAGAAATCGCTTAACTGCGACTGGAGCCCGGCGACCAGTTCGGACTTGCGCCGTAATTGCCCGAGGGTGACGGGGAGTTGGTCGGCGATGGCCGTCAGCGTCTCCTTGAAGGACTGGGCGGTCCCGGGTTCGCCGTCGAACGCGTTGCGGACACCCTCGCGTACCTGCCAGACGCCGACCGGGGCCCAGTAGTCGTCGGTGATCTCCCGCAGCACCAGACACTTCGCCTGTCTGTCGCGCTCCTGCAGGTGTTCGAGGACGCCGAGTCGAGCCGCGTAGTACGCCCCTGCAGTCTCCTCAACGTAGGCGGTCCGTCCCTCGTAGCCCTCGTGAGCACTGGACATGTAGTAGCCCGTCTCGGGACGGGGGTTCCAGACGCTCTGGGGGGCTTTCATCTCGACGAGTTCGAACTCCCAGCGGCCGGGCGCAAGCACCACCCAGTAGCGGTTTCCCATGTACTCGTTGTACCACAACTCCGGCTTATCGATGGTGTCGGCGTTGCGGAGCGTCCCGCGGACGTACTGCCCGACCGTGTCGTCGACGGCGGTGATCGACCACCGCGTCGGCACTAGCGACCGCTCGCTGGCCTGCCCGAGCGCGCCCGCCGAGAGGATGGTGTTGATGTCGTACACGTCGAACCCACGTCGGTACAGATACGCCATCGCACCCTCCGCGCGCCAGTCGTCGTCCGACAGCGTCTTTTCGACGGGTCGGGGAACGTGGGGGTTCTCCGCCAGATCGGCACCAGTCGCGTGGGCGCGCGGCCCCGTCGGCGTCCCGACGTCGTCGAAGTTCACATCCATCTCGGGAGTGCCGTCGAGACCCACCTCCACATCGACGGGATGGTCCGCGATAGCGACTTCTCGCTGGACGCCGACGAAGCCGTTCCAGACGTCGTGAACCCCGCCACCGCCCCGCCCGCCGCCGGCGCTGACGGAATCGACTGATGTCGTCTGGGTGGAGTTCACCATGCCGGTCCGGCGCTGGAGGACGTCCTCGATACCAAGTCCCTCCTGGTACCAGTCGCCGCTGGTCGCGAACCCGGCAGCGGCGGCGTCGGTATCGACCGGGGAGAGCAGGCCCGTCGAGACATTGGGATACCCCGACCGGCCGACGAATATCTCCGGGGCTGTCGATCCGAACAGCGAATCGCCCTGCACTGCGGCCTCGAACTGCCGCTCGACGTCTTCGAGGTGGTCCGTGATGGCGTAGGACTTCTCCGCCGCGAGGCGGCGCCGCTGTGCGGCTTCGTCCTCCTCGAACCCCTCGATGAACTCGTCGAGTTGCATCTGTCACGCCTTCGGTCCTCCCCGATAAGAACCTTTCCGGCGGTCCGTGGGAGAGCAACTCTTACAGGGTTGGATTGAGTAACAACAGGTGATATAAATCATGGTAAATACAACGAAGTGGTTCCTCCTCGGCGCGACGCTGGTCAGCATGGTCGTCGTATTCGTCTCTGCCGTCATTCCCGTCGCGTACCAGCAGGCGCTCGTCAACCTTCTCGTCGGAGAACTCGCGGCCCTCACGCTCGCACACTCCACCTACCGCGTCTCGTCGGGGAAACAGGTAAGCCCCGTTGCAGCGGCGATAGCCATTCTGTCCGGGATTGTCCTGTTTCTCTCACCCATCCTCATCGAGCCTGTCGACCCAATCCTGTCGATAATGTTCGCCGCCGGAGCCGTTGTCACCGTCGGCGGGCTGGTCGGTGTTCTCGGTCGGGTACTCGGCGGTGAAGAGGGTCGACAGACCGGTGCCGAGCGAATCAGCAGAAACGCCGGAAACTGACGGGCCGACCACAACGTCTATACCGACGGGTCAGCCACCCTCGGACAATGCCGGTCATCGAATGCGACGAGACGACGGCCCGCGAGCGACTGGCGGACGCGGGACTCGACATCCAACAGGGAAACACTGACCACGAGCGCTGGCGCGTCGAATACGGCGGCGCGACGGCGGTCGCCTACGACGGAAAAGTCGTCGTACAGGGTGAGGGGACTGCACGACTTGAGGCCCTGCTGCGCGGCACTGACGGCGGGCGCGTCCATGCATATTTTGATGGCGCATCGCGGGGTAACCCGGGACCAGCCTCGGTCGGCTACGTGCTGGTCAACGACAGCGGGATTGTCACGGAGGGTGGAGAAACGATAGGAACGGCGACAAACAACCAGGCGGAGTACAAGGCGCTCATCCGCGCGGTTGAAGTCGCACGCGATTACGGATTCGACGATGTCCATATCCGGGGTGACTCAGAGCTTATCGTCAAACAGGTCCGTGGCGAGTGGGATACGAACGACCCCGAACTGCGCGAGCACCGTGTCCGTGTCCGCGAGCTACTGACAGACTTTGACGACTGGCAGATCGAGCACGTTCCGCGGGAAATAAACGACCGTGCAGACGAACTAGCTAACGACGCACTCGACGATGACTGACCTGCCGACAGATGTGACCGAACAGGCCGAACGGCTGACCAGGCTCGCTCGCGAAGTAGTTGATGATGCCGAGGCCGACGCCTACAGGACTGAACGCGACGAAATCCTCGCGGAGTACGACTACACTGCCCGTATCAGAAACGACGAGACGGGTGACGTACTCGTCTGCCATCCCGTCGAATGGGTCGATGACGGCGTCATCCGTCCGGAGCGGGTCGACGACATCGACCGTGGCGTCGAGATACGGCTTTCGGGCCCCGGCGACCCGGACGAGTGGGCGGAAATCGACGCTGCAAACCGAGCCGTCGTCGAAGCTGTGACCGAAACACACGGTGAGACACACGGCGCCAACGCGGAGCTGCTCGCCGATTTCATGGGTAACCACTACGCGAAGCCCATCTCGGAGGCGACACCGGACGAAATCCAGGAGTTTCGGGACGACTACGTCCGGCGGAACGCGTGGCCAACTGCGGAACAACAGTCGGCCCTCGACCAGTCGATCCGTCTCACTGTGGAAGAAGCCGGTGGCCGCGTCCCCGACGCGTAACCGTTCGGTATACCCGCCGGTAGTCAGCGTTTGGTTCGCATTAAGAATTGATTAACAGTAGTTCGCAGGTGCCCAGATGCGAGTCTACTGCTGCGCCGCGATCAGGTCACGGAGTTCGTCGGCTCGACCGTCATCGGAGATGAACTTCCCGAACACCCATCCGAGCTGGTCGAGGACTGCGTCCTTGCCCGACTCGGTCAGGGAGTACTGGTTCGTTCGCTTGTCGAGTTCGCTCTTCTCGACGAGCCCCATCTCGACGAGGTCGTCGAGGTTCGGGTACAGACGACCGTGGTTGACTTCGTCGTCGTAGTATTCTTCCAGTTCGCGCTTGATAGCGAGACCATACCGTGGCTCTTCAGCGAGTATTACCAGGATATTCTGCTGAAAAGCGGTAAGCTCTTTTGCGATGCCCGGACTGTCAGTAACTGTTTGTGCCTCTGACATAGTTGAGTAAATGTCAGCAAGCTATTTAACACTTGTTAACTCTGGCGCACAACGCCTGCTGTGGGGCATTAACCACCACACAACTAGCAGGTACAATAATATCGAGAAAGTTATATTATATGGGTTCAGTTAAATTGAGTTTCCGATTAATCTGCTTTCAGATTGTCGTTTACAGGTAGTAAGTGTAATCTAAGAATATATCTATAGTTAGATATTATTGGGTTATATAGCGCATAATACCGAATAGCTGTGGCTATTACGAAAGGATTTTTTGACGGCGTCGCGCAGTCGCCGGTGATGACGAACCTCTGGGAAGACCTGGAAACTGGACCGAACCCGCCCGAAGAGATCTACGCTGTCGTCGAGTGCCTGAAAGGCGAGCGTAACAAGTACGAATACGAGAAGGACATCCCTGGTGTCGTCCTCGACCGTGTTCTCCACTCGAACGTTCACTACCCGTCTGACTACGGTTTCATCCCGCAGTCGTACTACGACGACGAGGACCCGTTCGACGTGTTAGTCCTCGTCGAAGACCAGACGTTCCCCGGCTGTGTCATCGAGGCCCGTCCCGTGGCCCTGATGAAGATGGACGACGACGGCGAGCAAGACGATAAGGTCATCGCAGTTCCGATCGAGGACCCGCGCTACGATCACATTGAGGACCTCGACGACATCCCGCAGCAGACCCTCGACGAGATCGACGAGTTCTTCTCGACCTACAAGAACCTCGAAGAAGGCAAAGAAGTCGAAACGCTGGGCTGGGAGGACAAAGAAGCCGCAAAGGACGCTATTGTCCACGCCCAGGAACTGTACGACGAAGAGTTCAACTGACGCTTCCGGGACCACATTTTTGCGGTTTTGTTCCACCGCCGCCGTATTTCCAGAAGTAATACCGGCAGGTGTCTCCGATTATGTATGAGCATGGGTAATTTTTTGTCCGTGTAACTACTATCGATACGTGTATGGCTACTGATGACACCGACACGGCGCTGGACCACACGACTGTCGTTCCGCGAGTCGAGCGGCGGTCGACACCCGGAATCGCACATCTGACCGTGGTTCCGGAGAACGCGGACCAGTCGTCCTGAGCGTGGGCTGTATCGATGGTTTTGCCGCTTTCGGTGACGCGGCTCCGAAAAGAAGTTTCTTGTTCCTGACCTGACTAACGGGTCGTATGGGATTATTCGACCGATTGAAGGGAGACGACGCACCGCGTGTTGCCTTCTTCGGCATTGACGGCGTACCGTTCAGCCTCATCGACGAACACCCCGACGTGTTCCCGAACCTCACGGAGATGGCATCGGACGGAAGCGCCGGCCCCATCGACAGCATCGTCCCGCCCGAGTCTAGCGCCTGCTGGCCGGCTTTGACGACTGGCGTTAACCCCGGACAAACGGGTGTCTACGGCTTTCAGGACCGCGAGGTCGGGTCATACGACACCTACGTCCCGATGGGGCGTGACGTGCAGGCGACGCGTCTCTGGGACCGCGTCACCGATGATGGCCGCAACGCGACGGTTCTGAACGTCCCGGTCACGTTCCCACCCCAGCGGAACGTCCAGCGGATGGTCTCGGGCTTCCTCTCACCGGGCGTGGACAAGGCCGCCTACCCGGACGAACTCCGAGATCACCTTCAGGACAGCGACTACCGGATCGACGTCAACGCCAAACTCGGCCACGACGACGACAAGAGCGATTTCGTCGAGGACGCCCACAAGACGCTAGAAAAACGCTACGAAGCGTTCAAACACTACGTCGAGCAGGACGACTGGGACCTGTTTTTCGGGGTGTTCATGACCACTGACCGGGTCAACCACTTCCTGTTCAAAGACTACGAGCGCGACGGCGAGAACCAGGAGGCGTTCTTCGAGTTCTACAAGCAGGTCGATGCCTATCTCGGTGACCTACGCGACCGACTCCCCGACGACGTGACGATGGTCGTCGCCTCGGACCACGGCTTCACCTCCCTCGACTACGAGGTTCACTTCAACGAGTGGCTCCAGCAGGAGGGGTGGCTCGACTATGCGACCGACGACCATTCCGAACTCGGCGACATCAGCGAGGACACGAAAGCCTACTCGCTCATCCCCGGCCGCTTCTACATTAATCTGGAGGGCCGCGAACCGAACGGCAGCGTTCCCGAATCCGAGTACGAGTCCGTCCGTGCGGACCTCAAGGAGAAACTCGAATCGCTGGAAGGCCCGGACGGCAAGAAGGTCGCCGACCGTGTCGTGACCAAGGAAGACGCCTTCCGCGGCGACCACGATGACATCGCGCCGGATCTCACCGTCGTTCCGAACCACGGGTTCGACCTGAAGGCCGGATTCAAGGGCTCCGATGACGTCTTCGGTGTCGGGCCGCGAAACGGCATGCACAGCTTCGACAACGCGACGCTCCTGGTTGATGACCCGGACGTTCGCATCGAAGACGCCGACCTCTACGACATCGCGCCGACCGTTCTCGACCTGCTCGACCACGACTTCGACCGCGCGAAGTTCGACGGTAGCAGCCTCGCCTGAGGCTGCCGTCTCAGTCGAGTGATTCCGGTATCTGCGCCGAAAACAGTTTAGAACAGTCCGTCCAGTTTGTCGTTTGTGAACTCGTCCGGGTCGGTCGTCCCGCCCTGGGAGTCGGCCGCCTCGCGGGCGCGCTTCATGAACTCGTCGACCCGTTCGGACCGTTCGACGCCCGAAAGGACGATGAGCGACGCGATTTTGTCGGAGCCGAGCGGGAAGTCCCCGCCCCGGACCTCCATGCTCCCGGTCTGGTCTTCCACCCAGCGGCGCGCTCGTTCGACGCCCTTCCGCGAGAGGCGTTCGGGGTCGCCCGCGACGACGAGGAGGGCCGAGTCGGCCTTGACCGCGTTGGGCAGGCTCATGCTCGTGAGGAGGGCTTTCCGGGTGACGCTGGTGATGGTGTTGACGTTCTCGCCGGCGTCCTCGCTGGCCTCGGCGCTGGCGTAGCCGATGGAGGCGATGCCGCCGCCCCTGAGCGTGTTGATGATCTCTGAGGAGTCGACGACGCTCTCACCGACTCCCTCGACAGCCTCGCCGGAGGCAAACAGCAGGCCGACCCGCTGGGAGATAGCGTCGTTGACGCGTTCGAACCCGGCAGCGACGCTGTCGCCGCTGCCCCGCCAGGCGTCGTTGTCGACGAGGAGGAGGGAATCGGCCTCGCGGGCGGCGGTCTTGAGCGAGCGACCGGCGTTTGCCTGGTACAGACCGCCTTCGTCCCGGCCGGGGAGGATGCCGAGGACGTACACCGGCTTCTCGTAGATGCGCTTGAGTTCGCGGGCGAGCATCGGTGCGCCGCCGGAGCCGGTGCCACCGCCGAGTCCGGCGACGACGACGATGGCCTCGGCCTCGGTCGTGATGCGCCCGTCGAGTTCGTCGAGCACCTCGGTGGCGTTCTCCTGCATAATCTGGGCCCCGAGTTCGTTGTCACCGCCGACGCCGTGACCTTTCACGCGGTCCTGTCCGATAAGGGCCGTGTCGATATCGAGGTTCTGGAGGTCGGCTCGCGCCGTATTAACGGCGAGGGCCCCCCGGACAGCGTCGAACCCCATGTCGTAATCGAACTGGGCAAGCGACTGGGTTACTTTCCCGCCAGCCTGCCCGACACCAATCAGGACGACTTTCATACCAGATGTCTTGTGAGGCTGACTAATCAACGTTGTCCTCACACTGTCAACGGGCGACAAGGAGCGGTAAAACGGTTCTTGGCGCGGAATACAGGGTTCGATTACTCGACGTGAGTCGTGTCGGGTGGCTACTCGACCTGCAGCGTGTAGATCCGTTTTCGCGCGTCGGCGAAGGAAAACCGGGAGTCGATAACGCCGACATCTTCGAGGCGGGAGAGTGCGTACCGGACCGTCCGCGGTGGCAGCAGCGTCTCCTCGGCGAGTTGGCTCTGAGTCAGAGTCTCGTTGTACTCCAGGACTTTCGCGACGAGTTTCGCGCTCGGCGGGAGATCGCGGACGGCGTCCCACCCGCTGGTCTCGTGCTCGCTGTCGGTATCAGCGGACTGGATATCGGATGCACTCATGGTACTGTCACCATATCCAATACAGAGTGATAATATTTTCTGTTCGTAATTATGCTCTGTGGAAATGTTTCGGCAAAAAGCGCGGCCACGGCCGGGGTTCGATGCCCGAAAGTTTACCTTCAGTACATCCGGTGTCACAGACGTGGACGAAGTCGAGGTCAGCACGGTCGTGTACGTCCCACCCGAAGAGGTCTACGAGTTTCTGTTGGACTTTCCGGGCTACGCGCGATACTCGGAGTATCTCGATCGCGTGGTACAGGACGGCGACGGCTCGCCGGGGACGAACTACGACCTCGTGTTCTCGTGGTGGAAGCTCTCCTACACCGCTCGGTCGGCGGTGACTGACGTTTCACCGCCGACGCGCATCGACTGGCGGATCGTCAAGGACATCGACGCCGAAGGGTACTGGGCAGTCGAGCCTGACCCGGACGGCGTCCCGGCGGACGTGGAGACGGCGTCACGGGTGCGGTTTCACGTTGCGTTCGACCCCGGGTCGGCCTCGGACAATGCCGTCGACCTCCCCAGACTCGTTTCGATGGACTGGGTCATCGAGAAAGTCAAGCCGCTCATCCGCAAAGAGGCGACCAAAATCGTCGAACGTGTCGTCGAGGACCTCGAAGGGCAGGAACGGGACGTCGATCTGGATATTCACGCCGGTCCGGATTCGGTGTAACGCGGCGACGGAGCGTTACTCGGGCGTCTCGTAGTCGCCGCCGTACCGGATGAAGAAGTACGCGAGTCCGAGCGTCGCGACCATCACGAACGAGGTTGCGACGCCGAGCGTTTTCGCGCTGTTTGGCACTTCCGGCGGGCCGGAGCTCCCACTACCACCACCGCCGCCGGAGGACTTCGCTGGGTAGTCCGTCCCGACGACGACGGCCCCCTTCATGCCGAGGCTCTCGTGTGGCACGCAGACGTAGGGGTAGATGCCGTCCTCCTCGAAGGTGTGCTCGTAGTTGACGCCGGCGCTTGAGACAGCGCTACCGGAGTCCAGCGGCCCGTCGCCGTCCGAGACGACGTTGTGGCCGCCGCCGTTACCTGTCCACTCGAACTGGACGGTCGCGCCGTTGTCGACGTGAATTGCGGGCGGGCCGAAGCCGAAGGCTCCGCCGTTGGCCTGCACGCCGACCTCCACCGTCGCTGTGTCCTGTCCGGTTGCGTCGACGGTCGACCCGTCGAAGTTCCCTACCTGGTCCAGGAAACCGCCGTAGTCCGGCTCGCCGCCGCCTCCACCGCCGTCGCCGCCCTCGGTGCCTTCCTGTGCGGTCGCGGTGCCTGCTGCGGCCGACGCAGCCGTGGCCCCTGCCGCCGTCCGCAGGAAGCCCCGACGGGACACGTCCGCTCTACCGTCTGTCATACCTGACCGTTTGTGACTCCCCGTCCTGAATATGTCGGTTTCGAATCGGGGCAGTACTCTTCACAGCATATCACAACTGCCACGGCTGCCGTGAAACATTTAACGCCGGTAGAACGAAACCACCGGTATGTCTACCGGAAGCCACGGGGTCGTCGGCGGGATCCGTATCGACCTCAATAGATTACACGAAACGTGGATGGAACTCGTGTATCCACGTCAGCGAAACGCTAACGACACCGTCCTCGGGACGTGGACGCCGGACTCCTCGGTCGGGTTGGCCCTCTATCGCCTCTGGTCTGCGCTCGGGGTCCCAGTCATCGCGCTGGTGTATCCGCTGGTACTGTGTGGCGTCGTCCTGCGCTACCAGACCCGTCGCATCGACGGCACGGCGACCCGCCTGGGCGTTGTCGGTGTCGTTCTCCTCTCCGTCGTCGCCTGGGGTGGCCTGGCGGCTCTCGCGCGACTCGAACCGGGGAGTATCGACCTCGTGTCGGGTGGGTTCACCGCCGTGGTTGTCGCCGGCGGCGTTGCGACGCTATCGAGCGCGCTCGCGGTCACGTTCCGGCGGGTCGGCGGCCGTGGGACGACGGTCGCGCTGGCATATCCGTTCGCTATGACGGCCATTTTCCTGCCGCCGGTCGTCGCAGCGCTGTACTCGACGACCGTCGCCTCGGTCGTCATTCCAGCGAGCGACTCGCTGTCGCGGTGGTTCCTCTACGAGGTGCTGGCCTCCGTCGGCGTCGCTGAGTTCTTTATCGAGAACTTCGACCGGGAAGGTATCGCCTACGTCATCATCTGGCTCGGCATCTCTATCCCGCTGGGGTGGGTGCTCGGCCTACTGGTGACGCTTGCGGACTTCGTCCGCCCGACAGAGTAACCGCAAAGCCAACGTTTAGACGACCCGGGCTCCAATGATCGGCTGTTATGGAATTCGATACGACAAAGACTGCAATCGCCTTTCTCGTCCTTGTCGGGGTAATGGTGAGTGGCTCGTTCATGGGAATGCCTTCGAGTATCGCACTTCCCGTCAGTGTCGGGCAGATAGTCGTCTTCGCGCTAATTCTAGCGCTCGGCGTCAAACACGGCGAGTACCGCGCGACTCGCTAAACGGCCCCGTAGCGGACGATTAAAAGGAGCTACGACGGCGTCGTGTCGTCTGGCCGAACAACGGTTTCTTCCGGCGCATCCCCGTCAGCAACAGCGATATCCCCAGTCTCGTCGCCACCGAACACCACCGTCGCGCCGGCCCGCATCGGTGCAAGCAGTCCGGCGATGATTGCCCCCGCCGTCGTCATCGGTGCCCGGAGCGCGACAGTCGTCTCCGCGCCGATATCGTAGTCTGCGACGACACGACCGCTTTCGGCCATGAGTTCGCCGTGCGTGTACGTTCTGTCGGCCGCCAGCACGTTGTCCTCGGGCGCGACTTCGCCCGGCGGCTGGAGCGGGTTCTCGCTCCACAGCTCCCGCTCGAACTGGGCGATGGTGGGATCATCGACTGGGCCGCCGTATGCTAATCCTTTCGTTCCCGGCCCCTGCGTGTAGCGGTCGAGCCACGCCGCTGGTGCGACCAGTGCTGTCGCATCGACCGCATTCGGCGGGTCCATATCGACGACCGCGCCATCGAGCGCGGCCGCGAGGAAGGCAAGCAGCGCGTCCGGCCCGTCCCGAAGGTAGCCCAGCTGGTCCTCGTCAGTCGGCTCTTTCGGGCCGACGACGACGGCGACCCGCGTCCCGTGCCGGACGCCGTAGTGCCGCAGCAGATTCCCGCCTTTCCAGGCGTTCGTGGCGAAATCGGAGTAGCTGTACGGTGTCGACCGCTCCGGCGAGCGAAAGAGAACGCCGTCGCGGTCGCGGGCCTGCGCGACAAGGTCACCGAGTACCTGCATGTGTCGTCGTTCGGTCCCGCCGATGAAAAACAGCGCGGCCACAAAGCCGATATAAGTGGCCCCCTCCACGCTCTAGAAATGAAAAGGCAACAACAAGTCGCCGACGTGCTCAGATACAATGACTTCGACACACCGCCCGCCCACCGGCTGCTCGACGTGGTGGCTGAACTCGGTGACATCGCGGCCGAAGTCAACGAAACGACCGGCTACGGTACCGACTCGACGGCGCTGTCGATACGGGAGGAGGAACTCGGCGACGCCCTGTTCGCGCTGCTCGCGCTGTGTGAACAACTCGATGTCGATGCCGACGCCGCGCTCTCGGCGGCGCTTGCGAAGTACGAGGGTCAGTCCGGCTCAGACGGGACGCCGGCGAGCGGCGACTGACTACAGCGAGTTCTTCAGTTTCTCGAAGAAGCCTTCCTCGACGTCGACCTCCTCGCCACCGGCCTCCGCGAACTGTTCGAGGGCCTCCTTCTGTTCGGCGTTGAGGCTGTCGGGCGTGACGACCTGCACCTGTACGTAGAGGTCACCCTTGCCGCGTCGGCGGAGTCGCGGCATTCCTTTGCCCTCCAGTCGGAACACCTCGCCGCTCTGGGTCCCGCTGGGCACGTCGACTTCGACTTCGCCGTCCAGCGTCGGGACAGTGATGGTGTCGCCGAAGACGGCCTGCGGGAACGAGATGGCCTGCTGGTGTTGCAGGTCGTCGCCGTCGCGCTCGAAGTCCGGGTGGTCGCGCACGCTCACCTCGATGAGCAGGTCGCCGTTCGGGCCGCCGTTCTCGCCGGGCGCGCCCTCGCGCTCCATCCGGAGCGTCTGCCCGTTGGCGATGCCGGCCGGGATCTCGACTTCGAGGCTCGCGTCGTTCTGGACGACGCCGTTGCCCCGACAGGTCGAACACGTCTCGTCGTACAGCGTTCCCTCGCCGTCACACCGGCGGCAAGTCGTCCGCTGCTGAACCCGGCCCATCGGCGTCTGCTGGACCTGCGTCGTCTGGCCCTGCCCGTTACACTCCGGGCAGGTCTCCGAGTCGGCCCCCGGCGGATGCCCGGCCCCGTCACAGTCGTCGCAGGCTTCCGGCCGGGTGACGTTCAGCTGCTTTGTCGCGCCGTTGTACGCCTCTTCGAGGTCGATTTCCAGTCGCGTCTGGAGGTCCTGGCCCTGCCGCCGTCGGCTGCCACCGCGCCCACCGCGGCCACCGCCGCCGAAGAACTGGTCGAAGATATCCTGCATATCGAAGCCGCCAGCGCCGCCGCCGAACGGGTCCCCGCCCATGCCGCCGCGGCCGCCGCCACCGCCAGCGCCGCCGCGCTTCTCGGCCTGCTCGAAGCGCTCGTGGCCCATCTGGTCGTACATCTGGCGCTTCTCCTCGTCGGTAAGGACCTCCTTGGCTTTCTTGGCTTTCTTGAACTTCTCCTCGGCGTCGGGGTCGTCGCTCACGTCCGGGTGGTATTCCCGGGCTTTCTCTCGATAGGCCTCCTTGATCTCGTCTTCGGAGGCGTCCCGAGAGACACCGAGTATCTCGTAGAAATCCTGACTCATTCGTTGTACGAGGCTTAGACGATTGAGCTACTTCAAAAGAACGGGTTGCCGACTAGTAGTGTTTGACTGTACTGCTTACACACTGATCACACTGCTGTCGTGCGATCAGGTGTGCATTGCTGTTCAATGGCTACTATAGCTCTTTACCGTGGTCCAATTGAACGGGTCCTCGAACATTCAACTAACGACTCCAGCGTTCGGACCGTACCGGGGCGCTTATTTCCGTGCCGGGGGAGGATTCGGGCAATGAATCCTGAGTCGTCGCGTGGTCACCGGGGTCTCGTCACGGTCGAGCGAGTCGCAGTCTGGGGGCTCGCGGCGCTGGCCGTCGTCGGGCTGGCCGCACTCGTCGTCGGCCCCGGCGCGGACCTGCGGACGGCGTCCCCGTCGGTCACCATCGACGGCCAGTTCGACGCCGAGGCAGGGGCGGTCACGCTTACCCACGCTGGCGGGGACAGACTCACGGACACCAGCACGCACGCGCTGGCGCTCGTCGTCACTGATGCCGACCGGAACCGCTCGACCACGCTGACGTGGGCTGAGGCGGACCAGCTACCCGTCGAATCTGACGATACAATCGTTCTTGACGACCCGCGCGTGGACTCAGACGGTGACGGTAACTACCTTGACGGCGACGTCTCCGTCGGCTTCTTCCTCGACAGCGGCGATACGATTGCGGTTCGCTGGACCGGCCGCCCACTCGGTGCGCCGGGCGAGCGGACGACGACGCTCGACACAGTGACGCTCGGTAACGAGACTGGCTGACTGTTTGCACCTCACGGGCGGGTCCGTATAGCGTCTCCGGGAAGCGTCACCGGCCGCCATCGGTGGTGTGCCTGTCCTGCAAACGGTCACGAACGGACGGGCCCGGTGCGGACATACACGTCCCCGGCTCCGGTCACGGTCACTGCGTAGTCGTCCAGCTGAAACGAGAGCGAGACGGCTCTGTCCGGACCTGATGCATGGACAAATAGCTCGTCAAGCGCGTCCGGATCGAGCGTTTCGATGAGGGGCGATAGCTCTATGGCCTCTCGGTCAGCCGCGATCGCGACCGTTTGCATCACCGCGACTGACGGTGAGACAACGTCCCAGTCGAACTCCGCGTGGAGGGTGTCCGGGTCGTCAGATGTCCGGTCGGGCCGCCTGTCGGACCCACTCATTACTGGAAATATGTCTATCTATCATATTAATTCTACTGTCAATTCATCAGTTGGATATGTGATGTATAATACGGCTACCTAATACCCGAGTGAACACCGGTTACGTGTCCGCGAATGTACAGTACTGGTTACAGTTTATAACCGTAGGCTGATACAATAGCTATCTGATGAACTTGCTTTTCGGAGTGAACTGTTTCCATCGGGCGGTGAAGTTACGGGCAGCGAGATGACTGCTGAGTTCTATCTGACAGCGATCCGCTTCGGCCGAATCACGTTCCGGACACATCGCTCAAAGCCTGTCGGACCGACTTTTTGAAAGTAGCACGCAGCAGATGTGGTTGGGACACATAGATTGCTGCGTGCCAACTACTCATAGTCAGGACCCATGTATAACAGTTGTGTGATTAATTGAGTAAATATAACTGTCGCGTAGAAACAACGTCGACACACATCACCGATTACAACGGCTAGAGGCCCATTCAGTTACGATACACCGTGGATCGTTCGTCGACCACCGCTCACTGAGACGAGAGCCGACAGTGTTACAGTAACAACGTCTTTTACCTGTGGGCGTCATCTCTCTACACATCCTCGGCTTCCACCGAGATGAAGGTTGGGACACATGACATCTGATGCAACACACGAAGAAGCAGTAAGTTTACTCCAGGAGTTGGGCCTGAAAGAGTATGAGGCGAAATGTTTTGTCGGACTCTCTCGGATGTCCAGCGGTACAGCGAAGGGACTGAGCGAGGTGACGGAGGTCCCGAGAACGCGGGTCTACGACGCCGTCCGGATTCTCGAAGCGAAGGGGCTGGTCGAGGTCCAGCATTCCAGTCCCCAGCAGTTCCGGGCCGTCCCGCTCTCCGAGGCCACCGAAACGCTCCGCGATCAGTACGAAGAGCGCGTCGAACGCCTCCAGTCCGCGCTACGCGAGATGGGAAGCATCGAGTCCGACGACGACGAGGCCGAGCTACAGGAGGTCTGGTCGCTCACCGGGTCCGAAGCTATCGAGAACCGTGCCGCGGCAATCATCGGCGACACGACCAACGAAGTGGTCCTCGTCATCGGTTCCGACGCGGTCCTCACCGAGCCACTGATCGAGCAACTCAATTCCATCGACTCGGATATCGACCTTATCGTCGGAAGCGGGTCCGCTTCGATACGGGACCGCGTGGAACAGGAAATCCCACGCGCGACCGCGTTCCTGTCGGAACTGGACTGGCTCCGCGGCGAGATGACACCGCAGGAAGACGCTGCTGTCGGCCGGCTCCTGCTCGTCGATCGGTCGGCAATGCTCGTCAGCTCAATTGACCCGCAGAATGGCGACGAACAGGCCATCTTCGCGACCGGACTCAGAAACGGACTCATCGTCATCGCGCGCCGCCTCCTCTCGCAGGGCGTCGTGGAAATGACGCCACTCGAACAGGATTAGCGAACAACGCAGTTCGGGATTTTGCCCACCCTATCTCTCACTCGTCGTAGTTCTCGGAGAGGAACGCAAGGAGCGGTCGGACCTGCTCGTACTCCGGGCCGCGTGTTACCCAGTGGGTCTCCCGGTCCCATTCGATGAGCCCTATCTCCGCTAACTTCGGGAGATGCCGGTGATAGAGGTCCGCCGGGATTGCCGGCTCGCCCACTGGTGTCCGACCGCCGTCGAACTCCGAGATGGACGGCCGCCACCGCTCCGTGTCACGTATCGCTAAGAGTATCTGCCGACGGTCTTCGTGTCGCACCGCGTCGAGGTGGGTGCTCAGCCGCTGCGCTTGTATCTGTTTCTGGTTGCTCACTGTGCGGCCGTACGCTCGACTATCTGATATATATGCGCTATTTTCATTATCTTATACTGTTTTGATTATCAGGGTTACCTGCGCTAGGCGATCCCTACTAATACTCCGATTCCTTGGTTAGGAGGATCGGAACAGCGATGTGCCCGCTCACAGCGATTGTCAACTCAACATGATGGAACGCAGCCATGTACTGAACAGATACTCCTACTGACCCAATCCGACCGCTTCGTGAATCCGACAACGCTCCCCAGACCCGTGGATTCAGCTTCAGTACTTCCGGCACTCAAAAAATATGTGCCGTTCACCGTTGCGAGCCCGCCAGACACGTCTAACGAGCTGGTGAAAACGACTTATTCTTCGTCATCGTCTTCGAGACGTTCGCTCCGCTCACGTCTCGAAACACCGGAAGATATCGCTTCGCTCATCTTCCGAGCCGACGACTCGGCCTCGTCCTGTTAGTCCTCGTCCTCGTCGTCGACGTCTTCGAAGTCGGCGTCGACGTACTCCTCGCCCTGCTCTGCAGCGCCGCCTGCTGCGCCACCTGGCCCAGCGGCTCCGCCGGCCCCGGCTGCGCCGCCCGGACCAGCGCCCGCTGCGCCGCCGGCGGCCTGCTGGGCCTGGTCCTGGTACATTTGCTTGCCGATCTCCTGCAGTTCCTCGCTCAGGGTTTCGGTGACCTCCTCGTAGTCTTCCTTCGTGGCGTCCTCGTCTTCGAGGACTTCCTCGACGTCCTCGATTTTCGCCTCGATGTCGGACTGGAGGTCTTCGTCGATCTCCTCCTCGTTCTCGTCGAGGAGCGTCTCGGCACGGCGGACGGACGCTTCGGCCTCGTTGCGCGCTTCGATGCGCTCGCGGCGCTGCTCGTCCTCTTCGGCGTGCTGTTCGGCCTCCTGTTGCATCTCCTCGATCTGGTCGTCGGAGAGGCCAGCACCGCCTTCGATGGTGATATCCTCCTTGTTGCCCGAGCCCTTGTCCTCGGCTTCGACGTTGACGATCCCGTTCTCGTCGATGTTAAAGGACACTTCAATCTGGGGCGTGCCCGCGGGGGCCGGCGGGATGCCGGAGAGCGCGAACGCGCCGAGCAGTTCGTTCTCCTCGGCAATCTCACGCTCGCCCTGGAAGACGCGGATCTGGACCTGCGTCTGGTTGTCTTGAGCGGTCGTGAAGATCTTCGACTCCTCGGTCGGAATGGTCGTGTTCTTGTCGATGAGTCGCTCGAACAGGCCGCCCTTGACCTCGACACCCAGCGATAGCGGCGTCACGTCGAGCAGGACGATGTCGTCCACGTCGCCCGAGAGGACGCCGGCCTGGATGGCCGCGCCCAGCGCGACGGCCTCGTCGGGGTTGACGTTCTTCTTCGGCTCTTGCCCGGTCATCTCTTCGACCTGGTCTTGCACCTGGGGCATCCGCGTCGAGCCACCGACGAGGATGACCTCGTCGATGTCGCTCTTGGTGTAGTCCGCGTCGGCGAGCGCCTGCTCCGTCGGGCCGACGGTGCGCTCGATGAGGTCCTCGGTGAGCGACTCGAACTTCGCACGCGTGATCTTCTGTTCGAGGTCCAGCGGCCCGTCGTCCGTGGTCGCGATGAACGGGAGGTTGATGCGGGTCTCCTTGCGCGAGGAGAGTTCTATCTTGGCTTCCTCGGCGGCTTCGGTCAGCCGCTGGAGGGCCTGCCGGTCGTCGCGCAGGTCGATGCCGTGTTCGGCCTCGAACTCGTCGGCGAGGTAGTCGATGATGGCGTGGTCCCAGTCGTCGCCACCGAGGTCGTTGTCCCCGTTCGTGGCGACAACCTCGTAGACGCCCCCACCGAGATCGAGGATGGAGACGTCGAAGGTGCCGCCCCCGAGGTCGTACACGAGGACGGTCTGGTCGGACTCGTCGTCGAGGCCGTAGGCCATCGCGGCCGCGGTCGGCTCGTTGACGATGCGCTCGACCTCGAAGCCGGCGATCTCCCCGGCGTCCTTGGTCGCCTGGCGCTGTCGGTCGTTGAAGTACGCCGGGACGGTAATGACGGCCTTCTCGATCTCGTCGCCGAGGTACTCCTCGGCGTCGTGTTTGATCTTCTGCAAGATCATCGCCGAGACCTGCTCCGGCGTGTACTCCTCCCCGTCCAGTTCGACCGAGTAGTCGTCCTCGCCCATGTGGCGCTTGATCGACTGGATGGTCTCGTCGGGGTTCTTTACCGCCTGGTTCTTCGCCGGTTTCCCGACGAGTCGCTCGCCGTCGTCGAACGCGACGACAGAGGGTGTCGTCCGCTCGCCTTCGCCGTTGACAATGATTTCGGGGTCGCCACCTTCCATGACCGCGAACGCGCTGTTCGTGGTCCCAAGGTCGATACCCAGAATCTTGTTGCTCGCCATCTTACCCGCTCATAGCGGATTGCGCCGGTTAAAAGTTGCTAGATGTACTGACCGGAAAAACGGACAAAGGGGCCTCCTCCGGGCGGTTTTATACTCGGTGGCGTTCCCTGACCGGTGATTATTTAATGTACCGCAATACGACCGCTATACCATCGTGGTCGCCCGCTACTCCTCGCTCTCGCTGACGGTGACCTGTGCCTCGCGTAGCACTTTGTCGGCCATCTCGTAGCCCGGCCGGTGGACATCGGCGATGGCTCCGTCCGGCTGGTCGCTGTCGACGCGGGCGAGCACCTGATGCTGTGTCGGGTCGACGTCTCCGCCGGGCTCGGGGTCGATGACCTCGACGTTCTCGGCGTCGAGCACGTCGTCAAGCTGACGGAGCGTGGACTCGACCCCGCCTCTGATATCGGTGTCCTCGTCCTGTCCGAGCGCGCGCTCCAGATTGTCCCGAACGTCGAGCAGCCGCGTCACGAGGTCTTCGGTGGCGCGCTTCTGTTCCTGTTCGCGGCGCTTGTCCATCCGCTTTTTGTAGTTCTGGAACTCCGCTTGCTTGCGCTTGAGCTTCTCCTCTAGCTCCTCGATGTCGTCGTCCTGCTGTTCGACCTGCGATTCGAGACTGTCTACGCGTGTCCGCAGTGCGGAGAGTTCCCGAGCGACGTCTTCGGGGTCCGATTCGGCGACCCGGTCGACCAGATCGTCGTCGACGTCGAACTCGCCCAGGTCAACCTCGTCCGCGGTGACGTCCTCGGGGGCGTCTTCGAAATCCGCGTCGACGTTGCCGTCCGCTTGCGCCTCGCTCGCGGTCGACTCCTCCGTCGCGGCCGTGTCGTCGGCTGCGTCCTGCTCGGTCATACCCGATAGAAGTCGTCACATGGATAAAAGGATTCAGAAACGGTGTGGCGGTGACACTACCCACCGAAGCCGGCGTCACAGGAGGAAGCTAACGACCATCAGGACGAGGAACACGACGACGAGTATCTTCGCTATTCGCATGCTGAGCCCCGCCACGCCCCCCAGGCCGGCCAGCCCAGCAACGACGGCGAGGACGAGAAACAGCAGCGCCAGTTCGAGGAACCCGCCACCGGGCTGAAGCGGGACCGCAGTTAGTAGGTGCTTCATGCCGTTGTGTACCACCCCATCCTGATTTATTATAGATCCCCTAATCAGGGACCGATGGCGAACGCGCCGGGGTCGTACTGGAACCGCGTTCGATAGGCAGTCCACTCACCGAGTTCTTTCAAGCGGTATTTCGCGAAGGAGGGGTTCCGAACCAGTTCCAACTCTGCGAGCCGTTCCCGGACCGGGTCGAAAAGGGTCGCCCAGTCGAGTTCCCGGAGCGATTCGTCCGGGTTCGCCTCGCTCTCAGTGAACGTTAGTCCGTCGTCTGTTCGCTCGATGGTCCCGTACTGGTACCGGGTCCAGACGGTATACTCACCGAACGGAACGGTCTCAGTGGGTGGCGGCGGTCGACGGTACTGCGCCTGAAACCGCTGGTGTAGTTCGTCGCCACCCCACAGCACTCCGCGGGTAAGGAGCTTGATCCGTCGGTTGGCGTCAACACCGCTGTTGTAGACGATACGTGCGTGTTTGTATTCGCTGGACCGGAACTGCTCGGCGACGTCGTCGTCATGGTGGATATCGATCTCGTACTGATACGGCAGTGGCGTCCGACTTGCGCGTTCGAGCACTGAGACCGTCTCCTCGCCCCGGCGCAGGTCGTCGTACGGTCCCGTTCCACGCCACTGCGCCGGGTCGGCCTCGTCGGGGTCGACCCATCGGTCCATACTAGTACTATGCGTGAAGCGTTCTTAGCTTTTCCCGCGGCTCATGAGTCCCTGACCCGGAATTATCGACGTTGGCCCCGGAACGACGACCTACACCAGCACGCGGTCGAGTTCGACAACGAGGCCGCTGTCGGCGTCCGGGTCGCCGACGAGCGTTCCCAGACAGACCGCAGCGCCGTCGGGCGTGACACAGACAACCTGCGAACCCGTCTCGGGCGTCGCGTCGCCGGCTTCGGCCGGCCCAGTTTCGATGACACCCGGCGCATACACCGGCGCACCGTCTTCGACTTCCCGAGCAGCACTCGGTGCAATCGTGACCCGCGGCAGGTGGACCAGCGCGCGCTCCGCCGGCTGGACAATCTCGCGGAGTTTCCCCTCGTCACCCTCGTCGGCAAACGCTAGCGCGTCGACGAGGTCGTGCATCGTCGACAGCGACGCGTCGTCGAAGGTACCGGTCGCCGTCCGGCGGAGATCGCCCATGTGTGCGCCGGTCCCCGCCGCCAGCCCGATATCGTGACACAGTTTCCGGATGTACGTGCCCGAAGCGCACCGGACGCGCAGGAGCAGCCGACGCTCGCCCTGTTCGAGGATGTCCAGCGAGTGAATCCGCCGCGCGCGCAGTTGGCGCTTGACCGCGCTCTTCCGGGGCGGCTTCTGGTAGACCTCGGTCTCGAACTCGGCGACGATATCCGCGATGTCGGCGGGGGCCTGGTCGTGGAGTTCGAGCACCGTCACGTACTCCTTGACAGCGTCGTCGAACACCTGCGCCATCCGGGCGGCGTCGCCGAGCAACACGGGGAGACAGCCGGTCACCTTCGGATCGAGGGTCCCGCCGTGGGCGACCCGGTCCTGGTCGGTGGCGTTGCGGATCCAGGCCGCCACCTGGTGGGCCGAGGGTCCCGGTGGCTTGTCGAGGTTGACGACGCCGAACGAGCGAAGCGAATCGAGGTCCCGTTCGCCGGGCGGGGCACGGAGTGTCATCGGCTCAGAACTCGTACCGGATGTTCTCGACCGGTGCCTTCCCTTCGTCGCCGTCCGGGCTGTACGATTCGACGGCGTGCAGGGTCACGCTCAGAACGCCCTGCGGGTCCCAGCGAGCGGTGTTGACCGCCAGATCGTAGATAGAGAGGTCGTCGAAGTCGATGTCGTAGTAGTCGCTGTAGCGCTGGGCCTCGCTGTCGCCACGCTCCCGGGTTTCGGTCTTTGCCTGTTCGAAGGGCTTGTTCTCCCGTGTCGCGATGCGGTCGGCGCGCACATCGAGCGGCGCGGTCAGCCACAGTTTCATGTCGGCGTACTCGCCCGCCATCCAGCCGGCGAGACGGGACTCCAGTACGAGGTCGTCGCGCTCGGCGGCGATATCCCGGAGCCGGCGGTCCAGATCGCGGTCGATCTGATCGTCCTCCTCGGCGGCTTTGTTCAGTTCGAGCGGCGTCATCCCGCGCTCTTCGGCCAGCGAGCGGAAGATATCGCCGCCGCTGACGTGCTCGTAGCTCAGGGCGTCGGCCAGGCTCTTGGCAAGCGTGCTCTTGCCGCTGCCGGCCGGGCCGGAGACGGTAATCAACATAGAGGTGTTCGGGGGGCCCCGATAGAAAGGGCTGTCTCTTCGCGCCTACCCGGTCGGCGTCGTCTCGACGTTGAGCGCCTTCCGGATGATCTGGGTGAACGACAGCGAGCACAGGAAGTACCAGACAATCCACGCCTGGACTGGGCCGGCGACGCTGTTGCTCCACGCTTCGACCTCGCCGAAGATGGGGAGCGTAATCACCGGGCTCGCGTCGACGCCGGCTCCGAAGACGATCCAGTAGAGCCAGAGGAACAGCGGAATGTTGACCAGCATGATCCACACCATCGGGCGGAACTGCTGTTTGAACATCCCCATCTGGTCGGTCATCAGCTCCATCTGCTCCTCTTCCAGACGGTCAAGCGCCTCTTGGTCGTCGCGTTCCTTCGCGGCTTTGCGGCGCTCTTTCAGGTCCTCCATCTTCTCCTGATGGTCGCCCATCCCCGACATATCCATGAGGTTGTCCTGGAGAATCGTCGAGGTGGTGCCGGTGATGATCGCAAGCACCAGGATGACGACATAAAAGGGAAGCATATCGTTGAGCGGCCCGAGGACAATGTCGATGACCCCGCCTGCGATAACGTCACGGACCGAGGTCATCGAGTAGCCTGCAAACAGGCCGAGCGTCCCGAGGCCGGCGAGCTTGTCCCACTTCGACCAGCCGCTGTCGTCGTCATCGTCGCTGGGCTCGGCGTCGGACTCTTCAAGCGCCTCGCGGACGCCCTCGGGATCGTCGATGACGAACCCCTCGCCGTCGGCGTCGATGAGCAGGCCGGATTCGATGAGCCGGCCCCACTCGCCGCTCGTGAGGTCGTCGCTCACGTCGCTCCAGGTAACGGTCCCGTTCTCTTCGGCCGCAGCGAGTACCGTCGAGAGCGCATCAGTCATTGCCTCGCCGTCTTCGGCGAGTCGTTCTACCTTCGGCGCGGTACGTGCCATTGTGTGTGCTTGAGGTGCGACGGCATATCAACGTTTTACTCTGACTGTCTCGACGATATCGGCCTCGAACGGCGGTTCCGTCGCGTCTCAGGCCGTCTGTGCGTCGACGGCGTCCTGAATGTCGCTCCAGACCTCGTCGGGCGTCTGTTCGCCATCGACGGCGACGAAGCCGTCGTGGTCCCCGTAGTGGTCGATGACCGGTGCGGTGTTGTCGTCGAACACGTCCAGTCGGTTGCGGACGGACTCCTCGTTGTCGTCGTCGCGCTGGATGAGGTCGCCGCCACAGTCGTCACAGACACCGTCCTCTTCGGGCTGATTGAACTCGACGTGGTAGTTCGTTCCGCAGTCGTCACAGACCCGCCGGCCCGTGAGCCGGTCGACTAGCTCCTCTCGCGAGACATCGAGCGAGAGAATCACGTCGAGGTCGGTCATCCCTTCCAGCTCCTCGGCCTGTTCGAGGTTGCGCGGGTAGCCGTCGAGGACGAACCCGTCGGCCTGGGACAGCGCTTCGTCGACGATAGCGTTGACCACCGCGTCCGGCACGAGGTCGCCCGCTTCCATGTATTCGCGGGGCGTGTCGTACTCGGTGTCCATGTCGCTGATGTCCATGTCCTTGTTCGCCCGGAGCGCGTCACCGGTCGTGATGTGTTCGACGCCGTACTCTTCGGCGAGGTTGGCGCTCTGAGTTCCTTTACCGGCTCCCGGCGGCCCGAGAATCAGGATTCGCGGATTCGACATAGGAACGGTTTCCGAGGGGTCAGTTAAATGGTTGTCCAAATCACGCTGGCGGGTCACGCTGCCGCCACCCAAAGGCGTGTAGGCCCCGCCGACCAACCGACGGTATGCTCGAACCCGGAGCGCCAGCGCCCGACGTCAGCGCCCAGAACCAGTTCGGCGAACCCGTCTCGCCCGACTTCGAGGAGCCGACGGTGGTGTACTTCTATCCCGAAGATTTCACCGGCGGCTGTACCATCGAAGCCCGCGACTTTCAGGAACACCTCCCGCAGTTCCGCGAGGGCGGTATCACCGTCTACGGCGTCTCGATGGACGACGTGGCGACCCACGACGAGTTCGCTGAGGAGGAGGGCCTGCTGTACGACCTGCTGGCCGACTCCGACGGGACCGTGGCCGAAGCGTTCGGCCTGGACACCAGTGGCGGCCGGACGGACCGCCGGACGTTCGTGCTGGCCGACGGTGAAGTCAAGTCCGTCTACGACCCAGCCCCCTCGAACCCCGAGGGCCACGCCGAGGAAGTGCTCCACGACGTTCGCAACGAGTACGTCCAGGGTGGATAGACGGCTGTAGCCTGTTTTGCCGCGACAGCATACCGACCACCAGTCTCAGAACACTTCAGCGCCGCCGCCGATTCGGGTCTGGTACACGCGGGCATCGACGCCGCGCTCGCCGAAGGCGTCGAGCATTGTGCTCGCGATTTGCCGACGGTCTTCCTCTGCGCAGGCGGCGATAACCGTCGGGCCGGCCCCGGAGATTGTGACACCGGTTGCACCGGCCGCCAGCGCGGCTTCACGAACCTGTTCGTAGCCGTCGATGAGCTTCGCGCGGGCCGGCGTCACCACGGTGTCGTGCATCCCCTGGCCGACGAGTTCGGGGTCGTCGCGGTGCATCCCCGTCGTCAGCGACGCGGCGTTGCCGACCGTCTCTACCATCTGATCGACGCGGGCGGTCTCGGGGACGACGTTGCGCGCGTCCCGCGTGGAAACGACGATGTCGGGGAGACAGGCGACGAGGGGGATGTCGGCATCGACCTGCGTGACGCCCTTCTCGGTCGCGATGGTGAACCCGCCCATGATGGAGGGGGCCACGTTGTCGTCGTGGGCGTCCCCGGAGACGACGGCCTCGCCCTTGGCGGCGATTGGGACCAGTTCCTCGCGGGAGTAGCCGCGGTCGTACAGTTCGTTCAGCCCGACGGCCGCCGCGGCGGCGCTGGCCGCGGAGGAGCCCAGCCCCGATGCGGGACGGACCCCCTTGTCTATCTGAATGCGTGCCGGCGCATCGAGCGCCTCGGCGACCGCGCCGACGGTGTTTTTGTCGGGGTCCTCCGGGATATACTGGCTGCCAGCGCCAGTCATTTCGATGGTGACCCGGTCGGCCTTCTCCAGACGGACGACGTCGGCCGGACGCTCCAGTGCGACGCCGAACACGTCGAAGCCGCTCCCGAGGTTCGCACTGGTAGCCGGCGCCCGGACTGTCAGCATGCCTGCGAATTTCAGCAGTGTAGGCAAAAAGGTAGCGAACCGACACTGTGGCCGTTTCGCAGTACTGAGAACGCGGCCCAAAGGCATAATACAGGGAAACCTGACGTTGGAATAGGTATCGATATGGATGTCGACATCGCCACGGTCGCCATCCTCGGGAACGCGGGTGGGGCGCTCATCGGTTTCGCAATCGCTGTCGTCGCCGCCCGAAACCAGGATGTCCCCGGCGCTCGCCAGTACGGCTGGCTCGCGGTCGCTGGGGGCTGCTGGTGTGCTCTCTCGATATGGCAGATACTAGTTTCGGACCCCGCCGCTGTCAGGACAGTGTACCTGCTGTCGCGAACCGCCGCTATGCAGGTCATCGGGCTCTGGGTCGTCTTCGCGCTCGTCTACACCGGCCGACAGTCGTGGCTTCGGCCATCGTCTCTCGTCCCGCTGTTTCTCGTGGTGAACGCGGACGTGCTGTTACTGCTGACGGACCAGGCACACGACCTCGTCGAAGTGGTGGCCGTG
The DNA here is from genome assembly GCF_000827835.1 of Haloarcula sp. CBA1115. Lineage (NCBI taxonomy): Archaea > Methanobacteriati > Methanobacteriota > Halobacteria > Halobacteriales > Haloarculaceae > Haloarcula > Haloarcula sp. CBA1115. The sequence goes on from NZ_CP010529.1 coordinate 2,154,923, forward strand.
CCTGTCACTCAGCTCGGTACGACGCTGGTCGCCATCCAGCGTGGTCCCACGTTCGCGGTACTTCTCGCCGTCAGTTACGGGCTGTTACTGCTCGGATACGCACTCCTGATTGAGTTCTTGTTCCGGTCGCAGAACGTCTATCGGCGACAGACAGCGGCGATCATTATCGGAACCGGCCTTCCGATATTCGTCGCTGTGCTGTATGATTTCGGCTACACGCCGCACCCGGCCATCGACTTCACGCCGGTAGCGTTCTCGCTCAACGCGGTGCTCGTCGGCTGGGTACTGTTCAAGGACGAGTCGCTGTCTGTGACGACGCTGTCGGGTGACACCCTCGTCGACAACCTCCCCGACCCGGTCATCGCTCTCAACGACGACTGTGTCATCATTGATTACAACGCCGCGGCGGCCAGCGCACTGGATCAGCCGGACCCCGACGGAGAGTTGCTTGACGACCTCGTCCCGGGGCTCGTTGACCACATCGAGCGTGGCGAGGTGTTCTCGTTCGGAGATTCGTTCACGTACTACAACCCACAGACGACGAGCCTCACCGACCAGTCCGGGACGGAACGCGGTCGGCTCGTCGTTCTCAGGGACGTGACCGGCCAGCAGCGCCGCCAGGACCGACTCGAAGCGTTACAGGCCGCGACCCAGCAGTTTATCGAGGCCGAGACCGCCGAGGCGGTCGCGGAGATGGCTGTCGAGTTCGCGACGGCCGTCCTCGACCAGAACGCGGCGGGCGTGTTCCTCGAAGACGACGGCATCCTCGAACCGGCCGTCATTAGCGAATCGATTGCGGAACACGTCGAGGACGAACTGCTGTACGCCTCGCCGACGGACGAGCCCGAAAGCAAGCTCTGGAAGACATACGAAACCGGTGAGATACAGGCCGTCTCGCTCGATAAGGACGGACTCGACCCACTGGACAACGCGCTGATGCTGCCGCTTGGCTCCCACGGCGTGATGGCGATCACGTCCCACGACAGCACCCTCGCCACGGAGGACAGGCGATACGCCGCGATTCTGGCACAGACGACGCAGGTCGCCCTCGACCAGGTGGAACGCGAGCGCGAACTCCGCCAGAGCCGCAGTTCTGTCCAGCGACGCCGCGAGCAGATCGAGTTCTTCAACGGCGTCCTCAGACACTCGCTGCACAACGCGATGGTCGTCATTCGCGGCCGCGCGGAGCACATCAGAACCGACGTGCCGCGGTCGAAACGACGGCATCTCGACAGCATCAGCAACTGGTGTGGGAAGCTCACGGAGATGAGCGAAACGATCCGGGATATCAACAACACCGTGACGGCGAGCGAAGCTGAGCGGTTGGACGCCGTCGACCTCAACGCCACACTCCGTCGCTCGATTGAGTCGCTCCGGGTCGAGTACGATTCGGTATCGATCTCCTGTGAACTGGACGGAGACTACAGCGTGCAGGCGAACGAACTGCTCGAAGAGGTCCTCCTGAGCATCCTCCGGAACGCGGTCGACCACAACAACGCTGACACCCCGCAAGTGACCGTCTCGGTCCAGCAGGCCAGCGACTGGCTGCAGGTCCGTATCGCCGACGACGGCCCCGGAATGAGCGACGAACTGAAGACGACGGTGTTCGAACGCGGGCTCTCGCCCGACCAGACCGCTGGCGGCTTCGGCCTCTACTTCGTCTCGGTCATGATGGACCTGTACGGCGGGACGCTCTGGTTCGAGGACAACCACCCGACGGGGACCGTCGCGATCCTCGAATTCCAGCAGGCGGTGACGGGTGATGAGGCGGAAGATGACTTCGGACCCGACGACACGGAGACGGCGGCGACCGAAGCGCAAACTAAATCCCACGACCGCTGATAGGTCGGGGTATGATTGGCGTCGTCGGTGGCGGTATCGCCGGCCTCTCGGCAGCGTACCGGCTCCAGCAACGCGGCCACGAGGTCCGTGTGTTCGAAGCGAGCGAGGATCTGGGCGGCCTGGCAGCGACCTACGAGACGGCCGGGGACCCCATCGAGAAGTTCTATCACCACCTCTCGAAATCCGAGGAAACCATCGTCGAACTCGCCGAGGACCTGGGCCTCGGTGACGCGGTCGAGTGGCACATCGGGGAGAACGCCTACTACGTCGACGGCGTCGTCCACCCCATGGACAAGCCCTGGGAGATCCTCTCGTACCCGCATCTCTCGCTGTACGACACGTTCCGGCTGGGGATGCTCGTCCTCGACATCGACGTTCGCGGCGGCATCCCGTCGTTCGACACCTACGAACGCTTAGAGGACTTCGAGGACGTGCCTATCGAGGAGTTCGTGGTCGAACACACGACGCGGGGCGTCTACGAGAACTTCTTCGAGCCGCTGCTCGACGCGAAGTTCGGCGACCGGAAAGGCGACGTGAGCGCCGCGTGGCTGCTCGGGCGGGTCAAGTTCCGCGGCGAGCGGGACATCCTGAACGGCGAAATCCTGGGCTACTTCGACGGCGGGTTCGGCCGACTGCTCGACGCGCTGGTCGACGCCGTCGGCCCCGAGAACATCGAGACGGGCACGCGTGTGACCGACATCGAGACGAGCGGCGGGACCGTCTCGTCGTTGACGGCCACGGACGGAACCGAGACGACGGTTCACGAAGCCGACGACGTCGTCGTCGCGGCGATGCCGAACGTACTGGAGGAGTTGACCGGCTACACCTGCGATATCGATTTCCAGGGGACGGTGTGCTCGGTCATCAGCATGGACGAACCCCTGCTGGATACGTACTGGCTGAACATCGCCGACGACGCCCCCTTCGGCGCGCTCATCGAACACACGAACTTCGTCTCCGCCGAGCGGTATGGCGGCGAACATCTGCTGTACGTCGCGCGCTACATCCAGGACGAATCAGAAGCCATCTGGCAACAGAGCGACGACGAGGTTGCCGAGACGTGGCTGGACGGCATCGAATCGCTGTTCCCCGAGTTCGACCGGGACGCCGTCAACTGGATTCGGACGGGGCGCAATCCCCGGACGGCACCGGTGTACGAGCGTGGCTATCTGGACATGGTCATCCCCTACGACCTCGGCGACGCCGTCGCGGACGGCCTCTACTACGCCGGGATGGCCTCGCGCGCCCAGTACCCGGAGCGCTCGCTCAACGGCGGTATCGTCGCGGGCTTCGAATGCGCCGACCGGATCGCAAGCGGACCGACAGCGGCGACGGACCACGATTCGCCGCTTTCGGAAGCCCAGCGCTGAGAGCGTCCTGCCGAAGAAATCCTGTAATCGCCGCCCGAGTCAGTCGCCAGCCGCGCCTTCCACGTCGTCCTCGTCGATGACCGGCGCGTCGGTCGGGCTCACGTCCTCCGGCTCCTCGCGGCCGCCGCCGACGATCATCTCGCCGTCCTCGGTTTCGACGTACACGTCGTCGGCGAACCCACCGACGGCGTGGGGGTGTTCCGGCTCGTCCAGTCGCTCCGGCGTCGACGGTGCGTCGGCAACGCCACCGGCCGGGCGGAACGTCCCGAGCGGGTCGTCGATGGTGATGTCGTGGGCGTCGAAGAAGTCCGCGTACCGCTCGTAGTGGGCTTCGAGTTCGTCGGCCGGGAACTCCATCATCTCCGTCCAGCCGTGGTTGTAGAAGTCGAAATTCGCCTGGATGTGGGTGATCTCCCGGGCCTCGGCCTCCGAGTACTCCGCCTGGAGCGCGGCCACGTAGGTGTCCATCGTGGCGTCGAAGAAGTCGTCGAGGTGGTCACGCCGCTCCTCCCGGTGGGCCTCGTCGGCCTTCCCGAGGAAGATCTTTGTGTGGAGTTTCACCAGCCCGTAGTTGGCCACCGACCGGACGCCGGGTGTGGTCAGCGCCTTCTTGCTCGCCCAGTGGCGCGGGTTCTGGTATATTTTCATTTCAGTCACGAATACGGGCTACAGCGCCTTCAAATCCCCGACTATCGGTGTCTTCAGTGCGCTATCGCAAACGATACGCAGATAGCAATCCACATTAAGCCTGATTTCGTATCGGCCGTACATGAGCACGTCGCACGTAATCATCGGTGACGGCATCGCGGGTGCGTCCGCAGCCGAGACAATCCGGGAAGCGGACCCGGACGCGTCGGTCACAGTCCTGACCGACGAGGGGGAGGCACTGTATAACCGGATCCTCATCAAGGAGTTCGCCAAGGGGAAGCTGCCGGAAGCGCCGATCTCCATTCACGAGCCGGAGTGGTACGACGAGCGTGACATCGACCTGCAGCTGAACACCCACGTAACGGACATCGATCCCGACGCTCACGAGATCCACACCCACAAGGGGGACACCTACGAGTACGACAAGCTGCTGGTGGCCACGGGCGGGACGCCAGCACAGCTACCGGTCGAGAACAGCGACGCCGACGGCATCCACCACTTCTGGACGTTCCAGGACGCGCGTGGCATCCGCGAGCACGCTGATGAGTCCGATCAGGGCATCATCGTCGGGGCGGGCCTGCTCGGCATCGACCTCGCGGCGGTCTGTGCCGCTCAGGAAATCGACGCGAAGTACCTGATGCGTGGCAACCGCTGGTGGCGCTACGCGCTCTCGGAGGACGGCGCGGAGATCATCCACGAGGCCCTCGAAGAGAACGGCGTCGAACCCGTCTTCGAGTCCGGCGTCGACCACTTCGAAGTCGACGACGACGGCCACGTCACCGGTGCCGTCGACCCCGACGGCAACCACTACGACGGCGAGTGGGCCGGCGTCGCTATCGGCCTCGATTTCAACACCGAGTTCCTCAACGGAACGGGGCTCGAACTCGACGACGGCGTCGTCGTCGACGAGTACATGCAGACCAACGTCGAGGACATCTACGCCGCGGGCGACCTCACCAAGTTCTACGACACCATCCTCGACTCCCAGGCGCAAAACGGCGCGTGGGGCTCGGCCAAGGAACAGGGGTCGGTCGCCGGGACGAACATGGTCGCAGACGCCGAGGAGAAGGAGTTCCGCTGGGTCTCCTCGTACTCCATCACGCACTTCGACTTCCCGTTCCTCTCCTTCGGGCACCCGACCCGCGGCGACGACGAGGCCGAACGGAAGTACTCCGACAGCGAGTGGCGGCGTCTCGCCTTCGAGGACGGACAGCTCATCGGCGGCGTGCTGATCGGCGACCTCTCACAGCAGTCGGCGTTCAAACAGCTCATCCGCGAAGAGCGGCAGGTCGCCGACAAGAAGGAACTGCTGCTGGAGAAGGAAGTGGACCTCGAAGAAGTCAAGGCACAGACGCCCGCACCGGCCGAATAAGGCTCGCCGACACCGATCTTTTTCAGCGCTGCGGACGTTAGCGATGCGTATGCGTGACGCCCTCTCCAGCATCGTTGTCCGGCTCATTCGTCGTGACGGCCAGTCGGGTGCGGCAGACGCAGCAGCCGATGACAGCGGTAGCTTCGCCGGCTCGCTGCTCGATGCGTCGGTCAATTACAGTCACGGCCAGAGCGACCGTCAGGCCTCCAGCGAGATGGCGGAGCTACAGGAGGAGGCTAACCGGCTCGCCGAGCAGGACCAGCACCGAAAGTAACTGCCCGCGGGAGAACGACGCTCTTTTTTCGGCCTAAAGCGGAGTGTCGCGTATGGATGGCGGCAGCGGCGATATGACACTCGCGTTCGACCTCGACGCCCTCAAGCAACTGGCCTATCCGGACAGCGTGTTCAACGACGCGCGCCAGTGGTCTGAGTACGTCGGCGTCATCTCCGAACAGCCCACCTACGTCGTGACCAACTTCACCCGGAAACACCGGATCAGACAGGACTTCTTCTCCGGGCCGCGCGGCCGCGAGGAGAGTCTCGAAAACGTCAGAGAGCAGTTCGACACCGACCGGCACGTCTTTGTCGGTGCGGACGACGAGGACGCTGACCTCGCCGAGGCGGCGGGCTGGGAGTACCTCCCAGTCACGCAGGCCGCAGAGGCGGCCGACTGGGACCTCGGCGAACCGGAGACGCCGGACGCGACAACCGACGCGGACGAGGAGCGCGACGACTGGCCGTAGGCGGCACGGCTCCGCTGTCGGCGGGAACCTTCGATTCGAATAGTTTTATATTTTCCCGGAGAGCGACTGAAGATATGGCCCTCCAGATCGGCCGTGCTTTCCAGGACGGTATTGACGAACTACTCAGCGAACGTGGGGCGATGTTTGCCGGCGTATTCATCGTCTATGGATTGCTCAGCTCTGTTGTCTGGGCGTCACTTTCGCAGGCGTTCACAGAACTGTTTCTGGGGCGACTGCCGAGCGATGCACAGGTAAATCAGGCAGCAATGGCTGGGGGTACCCCACTGGCACTCGACCTGCCGCTTGCAGTTGCTGGCGTCGGTGCGCTCGTGTTGCTTATCCTCAATGAGGCGCTGAACATCGTCGCAATCCGTGCCTTTGCCAGTGATGACCGCGAACCGATTCCCGACAATGTGGGCCGACGGCTCGGGAGGACCGTTGTGGTCGCGATCGCAGCCGGCATCCTCACCACTATCGCAGTGGGTATCGGCCTCATTCTACTCATCATCCCCGGACTGGTGTTTGGACTCCTGTTCTTCTTTGTCCGACAGGAGATTGCACTGAACGACAGCGGCGTTATCGAATCAATTAGCAACAGTGTCAGCGTCGTCACCGACAACCTCCTCGCCACGTTCGTTCTGGCTATTGTGCTCGTGGTGCTTGGATTCGTTCTCGGAGGTGCCGTCAGCTTCCTCCCGATCTCGTTGCCGCCGATGGTGTTGGCGACAGTCTCTACTGTCTTCTCAAGTGTCGTCAGCGTCTTCTCAATCGCTGTGACGACTGTCGCGTACCTCCAAGCAACGGGGTCCAGCTACACACAGGATACAGAGTCCATCGGCGGGCTCTAACCCGCTGTAGTCCGTATCGCGGCCTTTAACCACGCGAGCGACCAATCACGGGTAATGGCTGAACCGCGCGTGCCCGGTGGGCGCGAGTCCGAACTCGAACTGGCCTGTGGCGAACTCGTCGACACGCATGACCTCCATCTGGGGATGCGGGAGTTCGCGTGTGACTGTGGGCAGACTCACGCCGTCGTGCTCGACCCGCACCCGCTGGCACGCTTCGTTCCGGAGTTTCTCACCGAAGTGCTGCACGCGACTATCGAGACCAACGACGACTACGACGAGTTCACCACTGTCCACCTGATGGGCGTCGTCATGGAGGAGTTCCCGGAGAAAGTCGTCGCCGCCGACACCAGCGAGGACGGGTCGGTCGGCTTCTCGCTGGCGTGGGTGAGCGACTTCGACTCCCGCCGCCTCCACGAAATCGTCGTCGAACTGCTCGTGGAACTGATGGAACACGCAATCAGCCACGCCGAGGACGACGACGTGATGGCGGAGTTCGAGGAGCAGATGCTCCAGTTCGACGTCGACGCGTTCGTCGAGCAGTACCGGGACGAGCGGAACTTCGACGGCCGGTCGGACACCGCCATCTGAGGCCGACTGCGACCTGAGTACTTAGTTGGTCCGGTCCCCACGCTGACGCATGGCGGGTCGCGTCGCGGTCGTGCTCTTGCTTCTGGTTTTTGCGGGCTGTGGAGCCTTCGGCGGGGCGGAGCGACAGACGGTGACGCCAGTTCCGGTCCCCGAGCAGTCTCAGGACGACCGGGTCGAACCCGCCCTGACCGAGGACGCCGTCGACGCCAGGCGACTCGCGGCGGCACATCGGCGTGCAACGCGGAACCGCTCGTACGTGCTTGGAATGCGGCTGTCGCTGGAATGGGGCACGCAGGTCGTCTCGCTCGTCGTCGAAGACAGGTATCACTACCAGTTCCGGACCGAAATCCTCGATCAGAACTACACTAAGCGGGTGTACACCAACGGGAACCGACGCTACGTCTACGACGAGCGAGCACAGGGGGCCGGACCGCAGCGAGGCGGCCAACTCCGGTCAGCGGGGTACTCGACCCCGACCCCGCGCGACTCATCGAAGCCTATCTCGCGACAAACGTCAGCGTTGAGCGACCCAGAGACGACTGCGACACCTGTCGCGTGACGCTGACGGCGACGGACCCACCGGCGGCGTTCGAACCGGCCGACAATTACAGCGCACGGGCGACTGTCCGGCCGGACGGACTCGTCCGGTCGCTCACCGTCTCGTACTGGGACCGCTCCAGAAACTCGCTGGTCAGCTACGAAATCCGGTACTCTGCAGTCGGCGAGACAACCGTTTCCCGACCGACGTGGGTCCGAAAGCGCTGGGGGAACGCGACAGACAGCGACCCCGAACTGTCCGACAGCCAGTGACTCGCCGCTGTCGGTCGATTTCCCGAAATCAGCCGTCTGACTGTTGTCTGACGGTGTTATATGATGGTTGCGGTGTTGTAACTGTGTATGGCTATACGTGAGGGAGAGTTCGAGCGCATCCTGACAGTGCTCGAAGAAGCTGACACCGACGGCACGCTGACGGCCCGCGAGATCTGTGACCTGCTCGAAGAGCACGACGAGGCGTTCGGGAGTGCCCACCGGGTAGCGACTGTCCTCGGTCGCCGTGCGCAGTCCGGCGAGGTCGAGGTCATTCAGGGCCAGCCCTACCGGTATCGCGTTCCCGACCGCGACAACTGACGCCTCTCAGCACCGCTGCCGTCGGAATTCTAACTTGTGGCTTCTCTGTGAGACAGCCAATCGTATGACACTCATACGTTACGATATTCGAAATTAGGCTTCGAGCTTCGCATTGTTTCGCCGGGCTTATTACGATGTATAGACTCCGCTCGTACAATGACAGCGGACGAGGACCGTACAATCCTACTCATCGGCAGCGGCCCGATCAAGATCGGACAGGCGGCCGAGTTCGATTACTCCGGCGCACAGGCGTGTCGTGCCCTTCAGGAAGAGGGTGCCCGCGTCGTGCTCGTGAACTCGAACCCGGCGACGATTATGACCGACCCGGAGATGGCGGACAAGGTGTATCTCGAACCCATCAACACCGAAGCCATCTCTGAGATTATCCGGAAAGAAAACCCCGACGGCGTCATCGCCGGTCTGGGCGGCCAGACCGGCCTGAACGTCACGGCCGAACTCGCCGAGGAGGGCGTCCTCGACGAGTACGACGTGGACGTGATGGGGACGCCACTGGACACCATCTACGCGACGGAGGACCGCGACCTGTTCAAACAGCGGATGGAGGACATCGGTGAACCGGTGCCGCGCTCGACGACCATCACGCTCGACGAGGGCGAGTCGGTCACCGATCTGGACGAGGAATCGCTCGTGGACCGCGTCGAAGCGGCCGTCGACGAGGTCGGCGGGCTCCCCGTCATCGCACGCACGACGTACACGCTCGGTGGCTCCGGCTCCGGCGTCGTCGACGAGATGGACGAACTCATCGAACGCGTCCGCAAGGGCCTGCGCCTCTCGCGCAACAACGAGGTCCTCATCACCGAATCCATCTCCGGCTGGGTCGAACTCGAATACGAGGTGATGCGCGACGCCGACGACTCCTGTATCATCATCTGCAACATGGAGAACATCGACCCGATGGGTATCCACACCGGAGAGTCGACCGTCGTCACCCCCTCGCAGGTCATCCCCGACGAGGGCCATCAGGAGATGCGCGACTCCGCGCTGAAAGTCATCCGCGACCTCGGCATCCAAGGCGGCTGTAACATCCAGTTCGCCTGGCACGACGACGGCACGCCCGGCGGCGAGTACCGCGTGGTCGAGGTGAACCCGCGTGTCTCCCGCTCCTCTGCGCTGGCCTCGAAGGCAACCGGCTACCCGATTGCCCGTGTCACCGCGAAGGTCGCGCTCGGCAAGCGCCTCCACGAAATCGACAACGAAATTACCGGCGAGACGACCGCCGCTTTCGAGCCGGCTATCGACTACGTCGTGACGAAAGTGCCGCGCTGGCCTATCGACAAGTTCCGCGACACGGAGTTCGAACTGTCGACGGCGATGAAATCCACCGGCGAGGCGATGTCCATCGGTCGGACCTTCCCCGAGAGCCTGCTGAAGGCCCTTCGCTCCTCGGAGTACAATCCCGCTGCTGACTTCAACGAAATCGACGACGCAGAACTCGAAACGGAGTACCTCGAAAAGCCGACGCCGGACCGACCGTACGCGATGTTCGAGGCGTTCTGCCGCGGCTACACCGTCGAGGAAGTCGTCGATATCACCGACATCAAGGAATGGTACGTCGAGCGGTTCAAAGAGGTCGCCGACGCCGCCGACGCCGCCCGCGAGGGCGACTACGAGACCGCCGCACAGGCCGGCTTTACTGATCAGGAGATCACCGCGCTGGCCGGCGGCGAGTTCAACGACACGCACGTCTCCTGGCTCCCGGCGGACCTCGACGAGGACGGCGGCGACGAGCCGGAAGTCGAAGCGGCGACGGATGGCTCTGGTGTCACAGTTGACGCCGTCGAGACCGAAACGACCGACCGCGACTTCAAACTCGTCGACACCTGCGCCGGCGAGTTCGAGGCGACGACGCCGTACTACTACTCGACCCGGGACCCACTGTCGGGTATCGACCGCGACGAACTCCAGATCGACCCGGACCTCGAAAGTGTCGTGGTCGTCGGTGGCGGTCCCATCCGTATCGGGCAGGGCGTGGAGTTCGACTACTGTTCGGTCCACGCGGTCCGCGCGCTGGAGGACCTCGGCATCGACGCTCATGTCGTCAACAACAACCCCGAGACGGTGTCGACTGATTACGACACCTCCGACGGGCTGTTCTTCGAGCCGGTCACCGCTGAGGAAGTCGCCGACGTCATCGAAGCGACCGACGCCGATGGCGTGATGGTCCAGTTCGGCGGCCAGACCTCCGTCGACATCGGCCACCCGCTCGAACAGGAACTCCAACGCCGCGACCTCGACTGTGAGATCATGGGGACCTCCGTCGACGCGATGGACCTCGCCGAGGACCGCGACCGATTCAACAAGCTGATGGACGAACTCGGCATCTCACAGGCCGAAGGCGGCTCCGCGACCTCCAAGGAGGAGGCCCTCGACCTGGCCCACGACATCGGCTACCCCGTCCTTGTGCGCCCGAGCTACGTGCTCGGCGGCCGCGCGATGGACGTGGTGTACAACGACGAGGACCTCGAAACGTACATCGAGGAGGCCGTCCGCGTGAGCCCGGACAAGCCGATTCTCGTCGACGAGTTCCTCGCCGACGCCGTCGAACTGGACGTCGACGCCGTGGCCGACGAGGACGACGTCCTCATCGGCGGCGTGATGGAACACGTCGAGACGGCGGGTATCCACTCGGGCGACTCCGCCTGTATGATTCCGCCACGGTCCCAGGAGATCAAAGACGTGATGCCGCGCATCCGCGAGGTCGTCGAGGACATCGCCGACGCGCTCGACACCGTCGGTCTGCTGAACGTCCAGCTCGCCGTCCGTGACGGCGAGGTGTTCGTCCTCGAAGCGAACCCGCGCTCGTCCCGTACCGTTCCGTTCATCTCCAAGACGGCCGGCGTCCCGATCGCGAAGATCGCCGCCAAGGTGATGTCCGGCGCGACGCTATCGGAACTCGACGTGCAGGAGCAGATCCCCGAGCAGGTCTCTGTCAAGGAAGTCGTCCTGCCCTTCGACCGCCTGCCGGGGTCGGACCCGCGTCTCGGCCCGGAGATGAAATCCACCGGCGAGGTCATGGGCACCGCCGGTTCCTTCGGCAAGGCCTACCAGAAGGCCCAGATGGCCGTCGGCAAGGCAATCCCGCTTGAGGGGACGGCCATCGTCGACCTGCCCATCCTCGGCTTCGAGGAGCACTTCGACGTACAGGACTTCGACGACTACGAGGACACCGACGCTATCATCGACGCCATCCAGAGCGGCGAGGTCGACCTCGTCCTCTCCCGCGACCGCGACGTGCTGGAAGCCTGCGTCGAGGAGACCGTGACGTACTTCTCGACCCACGAGAGCGCCGAGGCGGCGCTGGAAGCCATCAACTCCGCCGACCAGCCACTCGCCGTCCAGGCCATCGACGAACGGCCAAAGACCCAGCGCGAGTGGGGCGCTGAGTAACGCCGGCTAGCCGCGGGAGCAAACCGCTCACCGCGGCGGCACCGATTCCTGTCACTCGAACAGATCGGCACAAATACTTATTCGTTGGACACGCTCATATACTCTCCATGGCCGATGCAGTACGTGTCCTACACGTCGAGGACGACCCCGAGTTCGCGTCGATGACGGCGGCGTTTCTCAGCCGTACCGACGACCGCTTCGACGTGATTTCGGCAACATCGGCGAGCGAGGGGCTCACCCGGCTCAGCGAGGAGCCTATCGACTGCGTCGTCTCGGATTTCGATATGCCCGGCCAGGACGGCATCGAGTTTCTGGAATCCGTCCGGGCCGTCGACGAAGACCTCCCGTTCATTCTCTTTACCGGGAAAGGCTCCGAGGAAGTAGCCAGCGAGGCGATTTCGGCCGGTGTGACGGACTACCTCCAGAAGCAGCAAGGCACTGACCAGTACACGATTCTGGCCAACCGAATCGCCAACGCGGTCGAGCAGTACCGGTCACAGCGAGCACTGGATGCGAGCCGGAAGCGGCTCTCGCTGTTTATCGATAAGTCACCGCTCGGCGTCATCGAGTGGGACGAGAGCTTCGAGGTGGTTCAGGTCAACGAGAAAGGCGAGGAGATTCTCCGGCGTGGGGAAGCGGCCCTCGTCGGCAAGGAGTTCGAGACGCTCGTTCCGGACTCGGCGCTGGATGCGGTCGAAGAGACGATCACGGCCCTACAGGAAGCCAGCGGTGGCTACTATACCGTGCTCGATATCGAGACCGGCGACGGCGAGCAGATCGTCTGTGAGTGGCACAACCGCACCATCCGAGAAGACGGGGAGACCGTCGCGATCTTCTCACAGTTTCGGGAGATAACGGAGCGCCGGCAGCGACAGCAGCGTATCGAGGCGCTGCACGACACGACCCGGAAGCTGATGCACGCTGAGTCACGCGAGGCTGTCGCCGAACTGGTCGTCGAAACCGCACGCGACCTGCTCGGGCTGCCGCTCAGCGCCGTTTTTCTCGCCGACGAGTCGGCCGACGCTCTCAGACCGGCTGCGGTGACCGACCAGGCACAGGCGATCATCGACGAGCATCCGACGTTTCGCGAGGGCGACAGCCTCGTCTGGGAGGTGTTCGAATCCGGCGAACAGCGTGTCTTCGACGATGTCTCCACTATCCCCGGCCGCTACAACCCCGACACCGACATCAGCAGCGAGATTCTGATCCCACTGGGCGACCACGGGGTGCTGATCGCCGCATCAACCGACGCCGCAGCGTTCGAGGACGCATCGGTCTCACTGATGCGGACTCTCGCTGCCAACACCGAAGAGGCGCTTTCCAGACTCGACCGGCAGCAAGAGCTCAGAACGCTCACGGAACGCCACGAACTCGCGCTTGAAGGTGCCGAACTCGGCGTCTGGGACTGGAACGTCAAGACGGATGAAGTCACCTTCAACGAGCGCTGGGCCGATATGCTCGGCTACTCGCTCGACGAACTCGAGCCGTCGGCAGACACCTGGGACGAACTGATCCACCCCGAAGACCGCGAGCGGACCTACGAAGCACTGAACGCACACTTCGACGGTGAGACGGAGATCTACGAGTGCGACCACCGACTCAAGACGGCCACCGGTGATTACCGATGGATCCGCGACATCGGTAAGGTGTTCGAACGCGACGAGAACGGCGACCCGGTACGTGCGGTGGGGATCCATCAGGACGTGACCGACCACAAAGAACGGAAACAGGCCCTCGAAGACACGAGCCGCAAACTGCAGGTCATTCTCGATACAGCGCCGACGTACATCCTGATGAAAGACACCGACAGTCGCTTTCTCTTCATCAACAGCGCGGCCCGTGACCTCTACGGGATCGACGCTGACGAGTCCGTCGTCGGGACGAGCGATTACGATATTCTCCCGGACCACATCGCGGAGCAGACCCACGCCGACGATCAGCGGGCCCTCGAACAGAAAGAAACCGTCGAAGTCGAGACGGTGATTCCTGTCGACGGGACGGAGCGGACACATCTGACACGGAAGACGCCGATACTCGACGAGGGCGGCGAGCCGTACGCCCTCTGTGTCGTTGCGACCGACATCACCGAACAGAAACGGCGCGAGCGGGAGTTGGCCCGCCTCACCGACGAGTACGAGGCGGTGTTCGAGAACACGAACGACGCCATCGCGCTCGTCGACATCGAGGACTCGGCGGACGATCCGACGTTCCGCTACGTCCGGACGAACGAGGCCTACGAACGACAGAGCGGATTCGAAACCGAGTCACTGACCGGTCAGACCCCAATCGAGGCTGCCGGCCCGGACACCGGCCGTCGAATCGCCGACCACTACGAGCGGTGTGTCTCGGCCGGCGAAACCATCACGTTCGAGGAGCGGGGCCTCCACCCGACCGGCGTCTGGGAGACGCAGGTGACACCGATCTTCGCTGACGGGGAGATCGACCGACTCGTTGCTATCTCCCGGGATATCTCCGACCGCATCGAGTACCGCGAGCAACTGGAGCGGCAGAACGACCGGCTCGAAGAGTTCGCGAGCATCGTCAGCCACGACCTCCGGAACCCGCTCAGCGTCCTCGAAGGTTCGCTCACCCTCGCCAGAGACACCGGCAACGACGAGCAGTTCGACCGCTGTTACCGTGCCATCGACCGCATGAAGGAACTCATCGAGGACCTGCTGACCCTGGCCCGTGAGGGGGACACGGTCTCGGAAACGGAGCCGCTCGCCCTCGAATCGACTGTCCTGTCCTGCTGGCAGGCCGTCGAGACGTCTGATGCCACCCTCGAAGTCACTGCCGAGAGCACGATCTACGCCGACGAGAGCCGCGTTCGCCAGCTCCTCGAGAACCTCATCAACAACGCCGTGACACACGGCGGCCCGGCTGTCACTGTCGAGGTCGGTGATCTCACCGATTCGGGCTTTTACGTCGCCGATGACGGCGGCGGTATCCCGGCTGAACAACACGAAACGGTGTTTGAGAGCGGCTACACCACCACTGACGGTGGCACCGGGTTCGGCCTCGCTATCGTCAAGGAGATCGCGGCGGCACACGACTGGTCGGTGTCCGTGACTGAGAGCGACGACGGCGGCGCACGGTTCGAGTTCCGGGGCGTCAGACAGGAGTTCTGAGCCTGTGGAGCTGTGATGACTGCTCGCCGTGGATACCTCTCTTCCTGGCCTTACAACTCAGCAGTATTACGCCAATATGGTGGCGATAGATAGTAACTATTCATATATCGGTGCCTATCTGTCTTGTTCTGGGACAATAATGGCACGTTCGTAACACTCATTCCTGCGGCTGTGGCAGTAGCTGTATGGATCGCGTTGCAATCACCGTCGCCGCTCCGGAAAGCCGATGATAGAAGACGTCACCGAGCGGGCGGAGACAGTTGCGGAGATGGCTCCCGGTAGCTCGGTAACGACGGCAGTCCTCGCCGGACACGAGAGTCGGTTCTCCGGGTCACCACCGCTGAACAACCCACCGCTGACGTACCTCGACGGCGCGGAAGCCCCGGCGTATCTCCTGACCAACGGGAAGCGCGGCATCGGGCGCGGGACGAAACGCAAGACCGACTCACCGGTCGGCGACCGTCGGACGGTCATTCTGATTACTGGCCGCCGGACGCTCTGTCTCATCGGGAAAGACGAGGACGACGAAGTCATCGAGGTCCCACACGAGGCGGTTGCCGACGTTACCACCAAGTCCGGATTCCGTGCGCACCGCCTCGCGCTCCGCACCCCACGGAAGATGTATCACTGCTGGGTGCACCGCAAGACCGACAAGACAACCCTGAACGCGGCCGCCGAGTTCATCGAAAACCATCAGCAGGACAGCCCGGACGCAATCGACGGCGACGACACCGCCAACCGGGTCATGTATCGCGGCCGCCCCGTCGCACCACAAGACACCACAAACGAAGACGAAGACAGCGACCAGACCACGTACTACCGCGGACAGCCAATCGACGACGACAGCGACTGAGAGACGTGGCTTATGTGCGTGCGAACCGCGCTGCTCACGGTTCCTGTCGTCATCGTTCGCGTCTCGCGGTTCTCACTCGCTTCGCTCGCTCCGAACCGCGCTACTGCTCGCGGGTCACTCCGTTCCCCGTCGTCGGGCGGCAATGCCGCCCGACTGCCTGCGGGACCAAAGGTCCCGCTCCCCGCTCACAATTCCGAGGGCCGCTCCTTTCAGTCGCGCCCCTCGCTACTCCTCACGGCTCCTACCGTCGCCGTTCGGGCATTCGGAGACCCCTCGCTACGCTCGGGTTCTCCCTACTCCCCCGCCATCCCTAGCACATCATCAAAGAAGCCGAGCGAGTCGTGCGGGCCGGGGTTGGCCTCGGGGTGGTACTGACGCGTGATGATGTCCAGGTCGTCGTTTTCCAGCCCTTCCGGCGTATCGTCGTTGACGTTGACCTGGGTCACGTCGAGTTTGTCGCCGGGGTCGGCGACGGTGTAGCCGTGGTTCTGGGTCGTCATCACGACCTGGTTCGAACGCAGGTCACGGACCGGCTGGTTCACGCCGCGGTGGCCGAATTCCATTTTCTCGGTTTCGCCGCCGAGCGCGTTGGCGACGACCTGCTGGCCGAGACAGATGCCCGCGAGCGGCACGTCGCCGACGTAGGTCTCGACGAGTTCCCCAGCCTGCTCGAAGTTCTCAGGGTCGCCGGGGCCGTTCGAGATGAACAGCAGATCCGGGTCGACCGCGGCCACGTCGTCCTCGCTGGCGTCGTATGGGAAGACGTAGACCTCGGCGTCGCGTTCGACGAGCGACTCGGCGATGGAGCCCTTCGCGCCGCAGTCGACCAGCGCGACTGTCGCACCGTCGCCGCCCTCGTTGTGGACCTCCACGTCGTCGACGGAGACCTGCGCGCCGATGTCGGTGTGGTCGGACATGTGTTTGCACTCGTGGAGTTCGTCGAGCGCGTCCTGCTCGGTCACGTCCGGCCCGGCGGCGATGCCGCATTTCATCGCCCCCTCGTCGCGGATCTCGGTGACGATATCGCGCGTGTCGAGGTGGTCCACAGCGGGGACGCCCTCGGACTCCAGCCACTCGGCCACGTCGTCGGTCATCTCGCGAGCCACTGCCGCGCGCGGGTGGATGCGGTCGGACTCGAAGCGCTCCTCTCGGACGCCGTAGTTCCCGATGAGCGGGTAGGAGAACGTCAGCACCTGCTCCTCGTAGGACGGGTCGGTGAGGCTCTCCTCGTAACCGGTGTACGCTGTTGTAAAGACCAGTTCGCCACGGGCGGTGCCCGGAGCGCGAGCGCGCGCCTCGATGACGCGGTCGCCCTCGATTGCCACGTATGCGTCAGCCATTACGAGATGCGTACACTATAGTCGGCCATAAGGGTTGCTTTCGAAGACGAGTTTCGAATTTCGTAATCCTCAAGTCATGGCCGGTGATACTGTCACATCTCGATGGACGACCTCGACAGAGAGATACTCTCGATACTTCGCCGGGACGCCCGAACCCCGTATACTGAGATCGCGGACCGGGTCGGCACGTCGGAAGGGACCGTGCGAAACCGCGTCGAACGACTGGTCGAGGACGGTGTTATCGAACGCTTCACTGTCGCGACGCGGACCGGCAACGTGAAAGCGATGATCGAGGTCAGCGTCGATGTCAACGTCGACACGGCCGAGGTTTCGGACCGCATCGCTGACTGGCAGCAGGTCGATTTCGTGTGGCAAGTCTCCGGCGAGGAGGACATCGTCGTCGTCGTCGACGCCGCCGACACCGACGCGGTTAACGGGCTCATCACGCAGGCGCGCGAGCTGGAGGAGGTTGTGGGGACGAAGACGAGGCTAATTTTGAACGAGCGAGTTGGGTAACGCGCAGCACCGCCGCGAACAGCAGGCGGAGCCGTGGTCCCCACCAGCACCGACGTGGCACCCTGATTTCATATCTATTGGGCTACGACAGACAGTATGCAGTTCCCGGTGGGCCTGGATACCGACATCGTCTCGGCGTACGGACAACTCGCGACCGACGGGGCGCAATTCCTCGCTGTCGCGGCGCTACTCTACGCTATCGGCCGGCTAATCGTCGTGCCAGCAGTTCGATGGCTGCTGTCACGAACCGAGACTAACAAGACAGTCGCCAGCGCGCTGACCAGCGCTGTCCACCTGATATCGGTCATCCTCGCGGTGGTCATCGGCGCCAGCGTCGCGGGCTTCCGGGGCGCGCTCGCGGGGTCGACCCTGCTGGCGGCGGGCATCACGCTTGCGGTGGGGTTGGCGGCACAGGACGTCCTCGGGAACTTCGTCGCCGGGGCGTTCATCGTGACCGACCCGGATCTGAACGTCGGTGACATCATCGCATGGAACGGGATGCAGGGCACGGTGGTCGACATCGACTTGCGGGTGACGCGGATTCGGACGTTGGACAACGAGCGCATCATCGTCCCGAACACGACGCTGGCGACGAGCGCGGTGACGAACCAGACTTCGACGGGTCCAATTGGAGTTTCCTATCAGTTCGGTATCGGCTACGACGACGACATCGACACGGTCCGGGCGATTATCGAGAACGCCGCCCGCGACCTCGACCATGTCTCGGAGAAACCGGCACCGACGGCCAGAGTCAGCGACCTCGCGTCGACGGCGGTCATCCTGACAGGCCGGATCTGGATCCCTAACGAACGGCGGAACCGCCTCGCATCGGTCAGATCGGACTTCATCCAGCAGGTCCAGGAGGATTGCCGCGCTGAGGGTATCGACCTCAGCGACACGAGCCAGCACGAACTCTCCGGCAACATCGGCGTCCACGACAGCATCGGGCCGGTGCGCGAGCGAACCGAGTAGCCACCGATTGGGACCATGTCCGGCCCCATGTTGTCTGTGAGGTTCCCTGCGCCCGTATGTTTATAACTGTTCATAAGCTGGTACGTATATGGACGAGAAGCGCTTCGTCGTCGCCCTCTTCGGCCTCGCTGTCGCGGTGGTGGTCGGCGTACTCGCATATCAGTTTATCGCGGCGTTGACTGTCTCCGTGTTCCTCTATTATTCGACGCGACGGTACTACAGTTCTTTGCGCAGACTCCGCCTTCCGTCGCGAGTGCGTGCGGTCGTGGTCATGGCATCGCTGGCGATTCCGCTCCTATTGCTCGTCAGCTATGCGGCCGTCCTCCTCATTGTCGAAGCCCGGCAGTTCGTCACCCAGTACGCGCTCATCGACGTGGCTGCGACGCACGTCAGTTGGCTCGACGGCGCGGAGTCCGTGCCGGACCTCACCGTCGAGGGGCTGTACAGCGCCTACCAGTCGGGACAGCTCTCACCGTTCGTCGACTTTCTCAGCGAGAACGCCATGGTGCTTACGTCGGTCGCCTCCCAGTTCGTCCTCAATCTGTTTATTACGACCATCGTCACATACTACCTCCTGGTGGACGGCCGGCGCATCCGCGAGTGGCTGCTCCGGTTCGATGACGGGGCCATCATCCGCGAGTACCTCGAAGCTGTCGACGAGGAACTGGAAGCGGTACTGTTCGGCAATCTCCTGAACGTGTTGGCGATTTCGCTCATCGCTATCGCCGCGTTCACCGGCTATAACGTCGTAGCGCCGGCGGCTGTCGAGGTCCCGTATCCGACGCTCGCCGGCGCGCTGACCGGTATCGCGAGCTTGATTCCCGTAGTCGGGATGAAAATAATCTACCTCCCGTTGACCGGTTTCACCGCGCTCCCAGTGGTGCTCGACGGGCAGTCTTCGCTGCTCGCGTATGTGCTCGGATTCCTCCTCGTCGCGGTGGTCGTCGTCGACACGATCCCGGACCTGCTGCTTCGGCCACTTCTCAGCGGCGAGAGCACGCACGTCGGGCTCCTGATGCTCGCGTACACGCTTGGCCCCGTCGTGCTGGGCTTCTACGGTCTGTTCTTCGCCCCCATACTGCTCGTCGTCGGCATGACGTTTGCGAACACGGCCCTGCCTCGTCTGCTCGGCGCGAGCGAACCGGACGGTCTCCACCCCGACCAGTTACGTCTTGAAGACTTCAGCTAGCCCTCGTGGCCGATAACGGGGAGTCGAACGCGAACGGGGCTTCCGAACGGACGAGCATCGACGGCCAGGTGGGGTGTGTCCGTGTCACAGGCCTTGACGAACATTTATATTCAGGACGAAGTAAATGAGTAAAAATGGGGTCAAACTCCGACTCCCCCTGCTATCAGGCGACTCCGGAGGACCAGATCGGGGAGCTGTACGCGGCGACACGCCGGCTGATGACAGCCGAGAACCGGTCCGAAGTCGCGACTATCGCAGTCGAGACTGCGACAGCGATTCTCGACTTCCCGTTCAGTGTCTTCTGGGAGGCCACTGACAGCGGACTCAAAGCCGAGGCGATCTCTGAGCCGCTTCGAGAGCACGTCGAGGTCCCGGACGAGCCGGGACGGAGAATGCGACACGAACGCGGGAGTTGGCTGTGGGACCATTACGAGAGTGACGAGACACAGCGGGTCCTCGTTGATGAAGAGAAAGCGGCGTCCGATGCACCCCTTCACGGCTGTATCTCCGTTCCACTCCCGGAGTACGGGCTCTTGACAGCCGGGACGGATGAACGAGCCGAACCGACCGAGCGGGAGACGCAGTTGGCCGACATCCTCGGGAAGAACGTGCTCTCGACCCTCGAACGGATCGAGCGCGAGCGGGAGCTGAAACGGCAGCGTGACAACCTCGATCTCTTGAACCAGATCGTTCGTCACGACCTTACGAACCACTTGCAGACCATCGGTGGCCGGGCGGAACTGCTCCGGGACCAGTGTAGCGGTGACGCCCTGGAACACGCCGACGGTATTCAGGAAAGTAGCCAGGCAGCCGCGGAACTGCTCGAAACGGCTGGAAACCTTGCGACGGTAATGCGACAGACGGACTGGGAGACCGAGCCGGTCGCCCTCGGACCAGTACTGTCCTCGGTGTCCGAGGATATCGCAGCGACGTACAGCGACGCACAGGTCACTGTCCCGGACGAGTCCCCGTCGGTACGGGTGCGGGCCGACGAACTCCTGTCCTCTGTGTTTCGGAACGTCCTCACCAACGCCATCCAGCACAACGACTCGGCAGTGCCGTCGGTCGTCATCGACGTGATCGACGATGGCGACGTGGTCCACGTCACTGTCGCCGACGACGGACCGGGAATCCCGGACGAGCAGAAACAGGCGGTGTTCGAGCGCGGGGAGAAACGCCTGGACAGTGACGGTACCGGGGTCGGCCTCTACCTCGTCCGAACGCTGGTCGACGCGTACGGCGGTGACGTGTGGGTCGAAGACAACGAGCCGACGGGGACGGTAGTCGGAGTCACGCTGCGGAAGGCAGCGGGCGACGCCTGAGGCGGTTTTTCCACCGGGCGGTCACGCTACTGCGCTACCAGCCCGTCCAGTAGATGTATCGCGCCGTGTTTGTCGAGCGGGTCGTTCGCGTTCCCGCAGTGGGGCGACTGCACGCAGGCCGGACAGCCGTCGGCGCAGTCACACGAAGTCAGCATCGACAGCGTGGTGTCCATCAGCGGCCCGATGTCGTGGTAGCCGGCTCGTGTCAGGCCGATGCCGCCGGGGTAGCCGTCGTAGATGAAGATGGTCGGCTCGCCGGTGTGGGGATGACGCGGCGTCGATAGCCCGCCGATGTCGCCGCGGTCACAGAGGTACTCGAAGGGGAACATCGAAATCATGGCGTGCTCGGCGGCGTGGATGGATCCCGGGAAGTCACCGGGTTCGCTGCCGCCGTCGGTCGCTGCATCGCCGTGTTGACCGCCGCCCCCGCCACCGCTTCCGCTCTCGCTCCCGCCACCGGAGTCGCTTTCGGCTCCGTACGCACCCTGCCGAATCTCGCTTTCTATGTCCGATGGCACCGTATGGTACAGCGCCTTCGTCTCCAGCGTGGTCTCGGGCAGGTCGAGCGAACGCTGGCCGAGTACCTCCCCGGAGGAGCCGTCGCGGCGCTCGTAGCCGGTGATCTGCTTGCGCATCGTCACGGACGCGAACCGGACCGGCACGTCCTCGCGGGTCGGCAGTCGCCGCTCCGCCAGGTCCGCCTCGACGGTGATGGTCTTGTCGTGCAGGACGCGGGTGAAGTAGTCGGCCCACGTCCGGTCGAGTTCGGCGACGCCCGCATCGAGGTCGAGGTCAGTCACCTCGTAGCGCCGGCCCTGGTGGTGATAGATCGCGCCGGGATAAGCGTCCCGCAGCGCGTCTTCGACGGAGAGCTTCGCTATCACGTCGCCGTTCGCCACGAGTTTCACTTCGCCGTCGTCGACGGTCCGCAGGTTCATCTCGTGGTGTGGGCTGCCGTTGCCGAGCCAGCGCATCCCCTGGTCGGTCTGGCGTCGGTCGAGCTTTCCGGCTGATTCGAGGTCAGCGACCACGTCGGGGAACGTCTCGCCGAAGTGGCGGTCGTCGTCCGGCGAGAGCCAGTTCTCGCAGGCGGCCGCGTGGACGTGATTCGGAAGCAGTTGCTCGTTTTCGGGGTTTGTCACGGCCTGCTCGGCCCCCGTCTCGAACAGCGCGTCAGGGTTGCGCAGGACGTACTGATCCAGTTGGTCCTCGCCGCCGACCAGCGCGACCAGCGCGGGGTCGGTGCCGCGACCGGCCCGTCCGGCCTGCTGGAAGGCCCGCATCCGCGTTCCCGGGTAGCCGTCCAGCAACACGGCGTCCAGCCCGCCCACGTCGACGCCCAGTTCGAGCGCGCTGGTCGACCAGACGCCCCGCAGGTCGCCAGATTGGAGGCCCTGCTCCAGTTCGCGCCGTCGGTCGTCGGTCAGTGCGGCCTGGTACGCGCCGACGCTGTCGGCGAGGGCGTGCTCGCCGCGGCTCCGGAGTTCGTCCGCGCTGTCGCTGGCGTACCGTTCGGCTGTCTGGCGCGACCCGGCGAAGACGACCGTCTGGAGGCCCCGCTCGACGAGGTCGACGAACAGCTGTTTCGTCTCGACGTGATTGGACTTCCGGCGGCCGCTCCCCCAGCCGTCGCCCTCGTACTCCGGCGGATTCCACAGCAGCCAGTGCCGCGGCCCGCTGGCGCTCGCGTCCTCGTCGACCAGCGCGAACGACGGCTCGGGCTGGCCGGTGACGGCCGCCGCGTGTTCGACCGGATTGCCGATGGTCGCCGAGCAGCAGACCCACTCAGGGCCGCCCGCTGTTGCGCTGTCGCCCCTTCTGCCGTTGCTTTCGCTGCTATCGCCGCCGGCGTCGAACCGCTCGGCGATACGCTGGAGGCGGCGCATCACCAGCGAGACGTGGCTGCCGAACACGCCGCGGTAGCCGTGGACCTCGTCGACGACGACGGTTTCGAGCCGCTGGAAGAACCAGTCCCACAGCCGGTGGGCGTGGGGGAGGATGCCGTAGTGGAGCATGTCCGGCGTGGTCAGCAACACGGTGGGCTGGCGCTCCCGGATGGCCTCTTTCTCCGACTTCGACTGCCGGCCGGTGTACTGGGCGACGGAGACCCCGGAGGCGAAGCCCAGCCCCTGCGCGAGTTCCGACAGCGTCTCGGTCTGGTCGTTGATGAGCGCGACCTGTGGCGCGACGTACAGCGTCGTCGCCCGGCGGTCCAGCGCCCGCTCGAAGGCCGGCACGGTGTAGGCGAGGCTCTTGCCGCTTGCCGTCTCGGTCGCGAGGACGACGTTCTCGCCGCCGCGGACCGCCTCGATAGCGTCCACCTGATGGGTGTAGAGGTCAGTGATGCTTTGATCTTCGAGGACGCCAGCGAGGCGGTCCGCAATCTCGCAGTCCGCGGTCCGTGCGTCCCGACCGGGTACCGTCCGCTGGTCGACGATCTGTCCCTCGTAGTACGGCCGGTCCCGGAGCCACGAAATCGTATCGTCCACAGGCCGTATACGTGGACGAGAGGTATCGGTGTTGCTGTTTCTGCCGGAACTGGCTCGGCTGGCGGTGGACTCAGTCAGTGGTCGACTGATTGAGTGGCGGTGTCGCGTCGGGCTCCGCCGCGGACGGCAGGGACGCGACTGCCGCAGGGAGCGCAGCCAGCGGCACGGTGTCGTGACCGTTGCTGGTGTAGGCGCTCTCGTCTGTCTCGACGGCGAGACGGGGGCTACCTGCCTCAATAACCGCACTGTTTCCGTCACCGGTTTCGCCCGCTATCACGACGGCATCGGCCGCAGCGGCGAGGTCGGCGGCGCGCTGGCGTGCCGCGTCGTCGATGCCGGCGAAGGCCGGGACCGTGACCGCCTCGCAGTCGAGATCGGCGGCCCGCTCGGCAGCTGTGTCACCGGCGGGGACGACGCCGATGCTGACCCGACAGCCGGCCCCGACGAGCTTCGAGACGGCGGCAGCCGCTGGCGTGCCGGTCCCGACGACGTGGACGCGACGGGCGACCGACTCTTGTTCGGCCAGCGGGGTCACGAGCGGCGCGTCGGTGCCGGGCTGGGTCGTCACCAGCGTCTCCGCGTCGAAAGCGTCACGGAGCGTGTCGCTCGTGAGCACGTCCGCGGGGCGGCCCGCGGCGCGGACCCCGCCGCCGGCGAGCAACACCAGTTCGTCGCAGTACCGCGCGGCCAGGTTGAGGTCGTGAATCGCGGCGACGGCCGTCTTCCCGTCGTCGACGAGCGCTCGGACCAGTTCGAGCGTGCGGACGGCGTGGTTGATGTCGAGGCTCGCCGTCGGTTCGTCGAGCAGGAGGGCCGGTGTCTCCTGTGCAAGCGCCCGAGCGAGGAGGACCCGCTGGCGCTCGCCGCCCGAGAGCGAGGTGAACGGCCGGTCGGCGAACTGGGTGACGCTCGCACGCTCCATCGCTGTTTCGACGGCGTTCCGGTCGCTCTCGTCCATTCGGTCGAACCGGCCGAGATGCGGTGTCCGGCCCATCTCAACGGTCTGCCTGACGCTGAAGTCGAACGACAGCGCAGTGCCCTGTGGCGTGCTCGCGACGAGGCGGCTCACTTCCTTCGCGGACTTCCTGTGGATGGGTTCGCCGTCGACACGGACTGTGCCGGCGTCCGGGTCGAGCGTCCCTTTCACCGTCCGCAGGACGGTCGTCTTGCCCGCGCCGTTGGGACCGACGAGACCGACGAGCGACCCGCGGTCGACGCTGAACTCGACGCCCGAGACGACAGACTGGTCGCCGAAGGACACCGCGAGGTCGGACACGTCGAGCATCGGCCCGGAGCGGTCCCGTCCCGGGTCCCCACCGTTCGATGTAGCCGGCCCGCTCACAGCTCGTGCACCTCCCGCTTCCGGAGCAAGTACAGGAAGAACGGCGCGCCGAGGACGGCGGTGACGATGCCGACTGGGACCTCGGCGCTGCCCGAGCGTGCTAGCGTGTCCGTCGCGACGAGGAACGACGCGCCGGCGAGCGCCGCCGTCGGGAGCAGTATCCGGTGGTCCGGCCCGACGAGCAGCCGCATCACATGGGGGACGATGAGGCCGACGAAGCCGACGATGCCGGCGACGGCGACACCCGCCGCCGTGATGACTGCCGACAGCGCGAGCAGGACCCGCTTGGTCCGTTCGACCTCGATACCGAGGCTCTGAGCGTCCTCCTCACCGAGTAGCATGACGTTCAGATCGCGTGCGTAGGCGAGCAACACGACGAACGGGATGGCGACGAGCACGACGCTGCTGGTCACTTCGGGCCACGACGCGCCCTTGAGATGGCCCATCAGCCAGTACAGCGCCCGGCGGATGCTCTCGCCGCTGTGGAGCAACAGGAAGGAGACGACAGCGCCCAGAAACGTCTGTATCGCCACGCCGGCCAGCAACAGCGTCGCGACCGGCGTGCGGCCGTTTCGCGTCGCGATGAGATAGACGCCGAAGGCCGCGACCAGCGCACCCACGAAGGCCGCGCCGCGGAGGCCGAGTCCGAACGGGATCACGACCGGCGCGACGATGAAGCCGACCGCGCCGACCGCTGCGCCGGAGGAGACGCCGATAATAGAGGGGTCGGCCATCGGGTTCCGGAAGATCCCCTGCATGATCGTCCCCGCGGCGGCGAGCGAGAAGCCGACGACCGCGCCCAGCAGTATCCGGGGGAGCCGGACCTGCATCACAATCTGTGTCTGGAGGTCGCTCACGGCGTAGGAAAACACGTGGGCCGTGGTCACGTCGACGGCAGGGCCGGAAATCGAGACGCCAGTCGGGACGACGACGGCGTTGAGCAGCACTTTCCCGACGATTTCGGGTGGAATCCACACCGGGCCGATACCGGCGCTCGTCGTCACCACGGCACAGAGGACGGCGACGAGCCCCGCCGACCACCCGACAGTCCGACCCGCGAAACGCATGTATGAAAGCCCAGTTGCAGTAGATAAGTATTTATTGCTCCTGACACCCGCCTAGAGCATGCGACGACTTTCTCTCGTCTGCGTCTTTGTCTTGCTCGTGGGCTCGTCCGCAGGTGTGACTTCGGCCGCAGCAACAGCCGACACGCAGGCGGACGACTGCTCGTTCCCGGTCACGATGACCGACGCGACCGGGACCGAGGTCACTATCGAGGAGCGCCCGGAGCGAGTCACGACGACCAACCCATCGGCGGCACAGACGATGTGGGAGATCGACGGCCGCTCCCAGGTGGTCGGGCTCACCCAGTACGCGAGCTATCTCGACGGTGCTGAGAGCCGGGCGAACGTCTCGGCGAGCTTCGGCGTCAACGTCGAGCGCGTCGTCGGCACGAACCCGGACCTGGTGATTGCACCGAACGCCAGCGCCGGTGACGTGGCACCGCTTCGGCAGGCCGGTCTCACGGTGTATCACCTCCCCGCCGCGACAACTATCGAGGACATTCGAGCAAAGACGGCGACCATCGGTCGCCTGACCGGCAACTGCGAGGGCGCGAGTGAAGCGAACGCCTGGATGGACGCGAACGTCGACGCCGTTCGGCAGGTCACTGCGGACGCCGAAGACCGACCGACGGCGCTGTACCCGCTGGGCGGGGGGTACGTGGCGGCGGGCAACACCTTCGTCACGTCGCTCATCGAACTCTCGGGCGCGGAGAACGCCGCGGCCCGCAACCACACCCAGTACCCACAGCTCAGCAACGAAGTCATCCTCCAGTTAGATCCGGACGTGCTCTTTGTCACCGAGAACACGGCGACCATCGCGGAGACCGAGCCCTACGCCAGCACGACCGCGGGCGAGACCAACTCGACGGTCGCCGTACAGGTGCGGAACATCAATCAGCCCGCCCCGCGGAGCGTGGTCTCGTTCGCACACAACGCCACCGCACAGCTCTATCCGGACCGCTACGACGCCGACAGCTACGTTCCCCGGTCGGCTGTGACGCCGGCCGAGACCAAAACGAGCGAGCCCACACCCGCGGACCACACGCCGAGTACTGACCAGTCCACGACCGACGCCAGCGGTCCCGGGTTCACCGCCGTCGGGGCGCTTGTCGCACTGCTGGCGCTGGTCTGCACACAGCAGTTCCGCCGCCGGAGGCCGTAGCGCCATGGACAAGCAAACTATCCGCGAAACGGTCTGGGACGCGCTGGAAGAGCAGGGTATCGCCCGGTTCCCGTTCCCGCCCCACGACCGGATTCCGAACTTCGAGGGCGCAAGCGAGGCTGCACAGCGCCTGACCGAGACGGCGGTCTGGGACGCCGCAGAGACGGTCAAGGCGAACCCGGACTCGCCACAGCTCCCGGTCCGACGGGCGGCGCTGCGGGCCGGCAAGACGGTGTATATGGCCGTGCCACGGCTCCGGGACGAGCGGTGCTTCTACGAACTCGACCCCGACGAACTCGACGACATCGAGGCGGCACCGGCTATCTCGAACGTCGCGGACCACGCGCGACAGGTCGGCCCCGAGGCGGTCGGGAGCGTCGACCTCGTGGTGTCGGGCTCAGTCGCGGTCACCGAGGACGGCGCGCGAATCGGGAAGGGCGAGGGGTACAGCGACCTCGAATACGCCGTCCTCCGGGAACTGGGGCTGGTCGACAAGACGACGCCGGTCGTGACGACGGTCCACGAACTCCAGATTGTGGGCGGTCCAGAGGGCGTCGTCGATACTACCGTGCCCGTTGACGACCACGACGTGCCGATGGATTGGGTCGTGACGCCGGAGCGAACTGTCGAGACGGAGACCACGCACACGACACCAGCGGGCGTCGACTGGGACGCGCTTTCGACGGACCGCATCGACGAGATACCCGTACTTTCGACCCGCCGGCCCGACTGAGATTGTAGCCGCTATAGCTGGGTTAGAACCCTGGTAATGGAAGCTTACCGGCGGTACAACTTTACACCCACATGCCCTGAAACGAATATGGATACACCCGTGGCTACGCCGAACCGTCACGGGGCCGATGGGACCGCCGGTCGAGTGCGTGTCCTCTACGTCGACGAGGACTGCGACGACATCACGGCGGTCAAGGAGGCGCTGACTGGTAGCACTGACGAGTTCACGGTGACAGTGTGTGAGACGGCGGATGACGCGATCAGAACTATCGAGAACGCGTCGTACGACTGCGTCGTTAGTGAGTATCAACTGCCGGACCGAGACGGAATCGAACTGTTACGGGCCGTCCGGGACCGGTCCTTTGACCTCCCGTTTCTGCTCTTCACTGACGACGGCGACGAGAGCGTGGCCAGCAACGCAATCTCTGCCGGGGTCACGGACTACGTGACGAAGACACCCCTTTCGGAACAGACGGAACTGCTCCGACAGCGAATCACCGCTGCTGTCGCCCGCTATCAGGAGGACGCGGACATTCTCGACCGGATGACCGACGCGTTCTTCGCGGTGGACGAGAACTGGGAATTCACGTACGCCAACGAACGCGGCAGACGTGTCATCGGCCGTGCGATGGCGGTGGACGGAGATACCACCGACCTGCTGGGGCGAAATCTCTGGGAGGCGGTTCCGTCTCTGGAAGGCACGGAGTTCAGCAAGCAGTACCGGCAGGCGATGACACAGCAGGAGCCAGCATCCTTCGAGTCGTACTTCGAGCCGCTGCAGACGTGGTTCGAGGTGTCCGTGTACCCGTCCCCAACTGGGATTTCGGTGTACTTCCGCGATATCACTGAGCGCCACAAGCACGAGAAGGAGATCAGGGGCAGAGAGCGGACGCTCCGAGAGATTTACCGGGTCATCTCCCGCAAGGACCTCGATTTCGAGGACAAGGTCGAGCGCCTGCTCGAAATCGGGCAGCACGCCCTCGGGACCGAAACGGCCGCCCTCTCGCGCATCGATGGCGACATGTACGTCTTCGAAATCGTTCGCGACCGGACGGGGGCCATCGAGGCGGGCGATGCAGTCCCGCTGGACGCGACGAACTGCGAGCGGGCCGTCGTCGAGGAGAAGACGCTGGTGCTCGCTGATATCGCTGAAGACCGGCCAGAACTGACCGACAGAGCGGGCTACACCGAGATGGGCGTCTCCTGTTACCTCGGAACGCCCGTTGTCGTCGACGGCTCGGTGTACGGCACGTTCTGCTTCTACGGCACGGAGCCCCGCGATTCCTTTTCGGAGTGGGAAGTCACGCTCGTGGAGTTGATGGGGAACTGGGTCAGCTACGAACAGGAGCGCGAACGGCGCGAGCAGGAACTCACACGCGAGCGAAATCGTCTAGAAGAGTTCGCCAGCGTCGTCAGCCACGACCTCCGGAACCCGCTCAACGTCGCGTTCGGCCGGCTCACGCTCGTCGACGAGGCGTACGACGGGGACCCGGAGCACGTCGAGGCGCTCCGGCGGTCGCTCGAACGGATGGACGAACTCATCGACGACGTGCTCGCGCTCGCCCGTGGCGGTCACAAGGTCATCGACGCGACCGAAGCGTCGTTAGACGATATCATCACGGCCGCCTGGGATACCGTCGAGAGTTCGGACGCGACGCTGGAACGGCGCGACACGAACGTGCGAATCACGGGCGACCAGACCCGCCTCCAGCAACTGTTCGAGAACCTCTTCCGAAACAGTGTGGAACATGGTTCCACAAGCAGTCGGACGGAGTCCGACGACAGCGTGGAACACGGGC
Source organism: Haloarcula sp. CBA1115 (assembly GCF_000827835.1). Taxonomy (NCBI): domain Archaea; kingdom Methanobacteriati; phylum Methanobacteriota; class Halobacteria; order Halobacteriales; family Haloarculaceae; genus Haloarcula; species Haloarcula sp. CBA1115. The sequence goes on from NZ_CP010529.1 coordinate 2,184,778, forward strand.
ACAGTCTGACGGGGGCCGACGACAGCGACAGCGACGAACATGTGACCGTCCGAGTCGGGACGCTCTCGGACGGACGGGGGTTCTACGTCGCCGACGACGGCCCCGGAATTCCCGAGGACGAACGCGACGAAGTGTTCGAGCGCGGCTACACCACGAGCGACGAGGGGACGGGATTCGGGCTGGCAATCGTCTCCGAAATCGTCGACGCCCACGGTGCCCGAATCACCGTTTCAGAAAGCGAGGACGGCGGCACGCGCTTCGATGTCATCGGTATTCCGGTTGAACGACTATAGCTGGCTGACGCAGTCCCGGATGAGGCCGTCGACGTTTTCGGGGAGCGTCGGGTGGTAGGCCCGGTCCGGCAGGTCACGCACGTCGAGTCCCAGCTCGACGATAATCTGGAACGCCTTGGCGAAGCTGTCCGCGTGGTAGTGCATGCCCTGCCAGCCGAGCACTGTCCCGTCGTCGGCGTCGACGACGAGCTTCGCCAGCCCCTCGGGCACGTCCTTCGATTTGAACACGCCGTCGTCGCTGGCCTGTCGCGTCGCCGTGACGACGTCGTAGCCAGCCTCTTTCGCCGTCTCCTCGTTGTGGCCGACGCGGGCGAACGGGTAGACCCCCAGCCCGGAGAAGATGACGTGGTGGTGGACGTTCCGGTAGTCCTTGAGCGAGCCCCCGGCCTCCTGCCGGACGATGTTCTCGGCCGCGGTGAAGCCCTGCTCCTTGGCGACGTGGAGAATCGGCTCCTTGCCGTTGACATCGCCGACGCCGTAGATGTGGTCGGCGTCGCGGGTCTGCATCGTATCCTTTGCCCAGTCGCCCTCGACCGAGACGGACGTGTTCTCCAGGCCCAAACCGTTGACAGTCGGCCGGCGGCCGGTGAAGAGGAACAGCTGGTCGGCCTCGAACGTCTCCTCGCCCCCGTCGTCGTACTCGACGGTGAGGCGGACGCCGCCGTCCTCGGTCTCTTCGAGTTCCTGCTCGTAGCAGTTTGTCGGGATGGTCACGTCCCAGTTGTCCTCGTAGATGTCGAGTGCCGCGTCGCCGAACTCGGGGTCGCCTTCGTCAATTGGCCGGTCGTCGTGCTCGATGACGGTGAGTTCCATCCCGCCAGCCTCCGCCAGATACGGGACCATCTCCATCCCGATGTATCCGAAGCCCATCACGATGCCGGAGTCGGGGAACTCCGTGGCGTCGAGCACTTGGTCGCTGGTCATGAAGTCGACCTCGTCGATGCCGGGCGTGTCCGGGACGTTCACGCTGGACCCGGTCGCGATGACGACGTAGTCGGCCTCGTGCTCCTCGCCGCCGGCCCGGACCGTGTGCTCGTCGACGAACGTGGCAGTGTCGTGGATGAACGTCACGTCGTCGCGCTCGGCCATCTCGTGGATGGAGTCCCGCCGGTGGCCGGCCCAGTCGAGTACATGGTCGTCCTTGCGCTCGACGACGGCTTCCAGGTCAACCTCGGGCACGTCACCGACGAGCCGTTCGTCGTGGCGCGCCTGGAAGCGGTGGGCTCCCGCCGAGAGGACTTCCTTGGACGGCATACAGCCACGAAGAATACAGAGGCCGCCGCCGGGCTCGCCGTTGTCGACGAGCGTGAGTTCGATGTCTTCCTCCTCGACGAGGTCGCCGGCGACTGCGGCCCCGGCACTCCCATACGCGCCGATAATAACGACGTGAGTCATACCAGTGCTAGGACGATGCCAGCAAATAAAGGCTTCAGTGGCGTGTTTTGCTCGAACACGACCGGCGGTAGTTCTGCCGCCAGGGCCGCGGACTCAATCGTCGCCTTCGACGGGCGCGGGCGGACGCGACCGCCCGAACCCGAGTAGGCCACGAACCGACCAGTCAGCGTTGAACACCCGGTCCCAGACGACGAGGGCGGAGGGAATCACCAGGAGGGACGCGAGGAAGGCGTACCCGATTGATAACGCTGTCAGAATGCCGAACTGGCCGATCGCAGGGAACACAGCCAGGCCGAGCACACCGATGCCAAACGTCGTGGTGAGCATACTGCCAAACAGCGCGCCGCCGGTCCCGCGGACGGTCCGGTCCAGCGCCGTTTCGAGGTCGTTTTCGTCGAACTCGTCGGCGAACCGGTGGGTGACGTGGACCGAGTAGTCGACCCCCAGCCCGATAGTTATCGCCAGCATCGTCGCTGTGAGCGCGTTGAACGGGATGCTGAGCAGCCGCATTGTCCCGCCGAGCCACGCCACTGTGACGACGACGGGGATGATGTTCACGAGACCGAGCGACGGCCGCCCTTCCAGCATATTGTAGATGAGGACCAGAAACACTGACGCGCCGATAAGCGCAATCGCCAGGGACTGGATTGCGGACTCCAGAATCAGGTCCGAGACGGCCTGGAACACGACGACCGAGCCGGTTGCCGTCGCCTCGTACCGGAAGTCGTCGGCAACGTTTCTTGTATCGGCGGTCACCTCTGCGTCGGTTGCGTCCGATTCGACTGTGTAGACGACACGCGCGCTCCGGTAGTCCTCGGTGATGTACTCTAGCGCCGTACTACGGGCCGGCGAGTCGAGCAGATACTCGTAGATCTCTTCGAGGTTATCGTCCGGGACGCCGTTGTCGTTCTGGTCGTTGCGCTCGACCATCCGACGGAACTCGGGGTCGCGTTCCGCCTGGTCCTGAATGACTGTCACGATGGATGTCGAATCGGCGCGCCCGTCCTCGCGGACAAACGAGTCCGGCGGGTTGTTACCCGCCCGATACATCTGTTCGAGCGCCGCATCGTTCCGCATTGGCCCCTCTACGTACACCGTCGCCTGACTGGACTGGGTCGTGTCGAATCGCTCATCGAGGAAGTTCGTCACCTCCGTTACGGTGTATTCGCTCGGGGCGAACGGCTCCGGCAGGGCCTCGACGAAGTCCGGGTTCTCCTCGGGCGGCAGGAAGTCCTCCTGACTGAACGACGTCGAGACGCCGGTGGCGTAGTAGCTGGCGCCGACCGTGGACACGAGGATGAGAACGAGGAAGATGATCGGGGCGCGGTTCGCGATGACGACGCCGCCGCGCAACACGTCACTGAGTGCGGAATCCTCTGCACCCAGCGGCGTCTCGCTGAACGTCGGGATGGGGTAGGACTGTCTGAGCCGGTCCAGCTCCACCTTCGCGGCGGGCAGGAACACCCCGAAGATGAGGAACGTGAAGGTGATACCGACAGAGGCCACGTAGCCGAAGTCCTGAATCGGCGGCAGCGCGCTGGTGAGGTTCGCGGCGAACCCGATGACTGTCGTCCCGGTAACGATGAAGAAGGCGACAAGCAACTGGTCGGTCGTGATTCGCATCGACTTCTGGATGGACGCCCCGGTCTCGCGCTCCTCGCGATACCGGTTGACGGCGTGAATACCGAAGTCGATCCCGACCGCCAGCAACAGCGGTGGCACGGCGATGAGCATCTGCGAGAAGGGGATACCGGCAAGCCCCATGAAGCCGAACGTCCAGACGACGGCCATAAACAGCGCGAGCAGGCCAAGCGCCATGTCCGCGAGGTCGCGGTAGGCAATCGTCAGGAAAAACAGGATGAACAGCACTGCCGCGGGCACGGTCAGGATGAGCGAGTCGCCGACGACGTTCGAGAACTCGTCTGCGACGATACCGCTGCCGAACAGGGTGATGCCACCGTGGTCAGCGCTGGAGACAGTGAACCCGGCCTGTTTCTGGATGCTCGTCAGCGGACTCGAACCGCCCTGGCCTGACCCGGAGGAGATTCCGGCCGGGACCTCGTGCGTGACGACCCCGATGGTCGCCGACGCCGAGGCGGCTTTGCGGTTGAAATCCTTGCTCAGTAACGATTTGAACCGGGGGCTCTGCTCGGCCGCGCGCCCGACAGCGGAATCGATCTCACCCGGCGTCGCTGATTCGACAGCGTAGATCTGTTGTTCAGTCGTCGTCGCTTCCGGGTCTAGCTGCTGGGCGACAATGCTGGCGGCGCTTGCGGTCGACGTGACACGGAGTGCTCCGTGCTGTTCCAGCCGATGCTGTGACCTGAGCATCCGGAGCAGCGCCGGCTTCGAGAGCACGTTGTTCTCCTGCTGGATGAGCTGTGTGCTCCCTGTATCCGGCGAGAAGGTCGGCGAGAACTTGTCGTTGACCTCCTGCAGTGCCTCCTCGGCCGGAAGCCCGGTCGTAAACTGTGACGTCCCGGAGTTGGTCGAGACGCTCCCGAGGCCGGCGCTGAAGACCACCGTCACGATCAGGAAGAGGAGCACCACCTTCCGTGAATCGTGGACGATTCGGTCGTCCGCCCAATCGATGTAGCGCTGGTAGTCCATGCGTTAGCGGAACCTGAAGTAGCCGCCGATGGCCAGGGCGGCCACGAGTGCGACGCCGATAATCGCCGTCAGCGGCGAACTGCCACCGCCGGAGTTAGTCACGGAGACCGGAAGGCGGTAGGTGTCGGACACCGGCGTATCTCCGTCCGGCTCCTCGTACTGGAAGTCTACCGAGACGGGGTAGTTTTTCGTCATCGCGGCACCGCTTGCGCTGATACCGAACTCGATGGTCGTCGACTCGCCCTGGTCGAGGCTGTCGACGTACGCTTGGTCGTCCGACACGGAAATCGGTGACTCGGCGAACAGCTTTGCCTCGATATCGGTCAGTCGCTCGCCGGCGTCGTTGGTGATCGTCACTTCGAGTGTGCTGGATCCGCCAACGTCGACGGACGCGTTCGTCGTCTCGACGATGAACTCGTCAGCGCTGCCGTCGACGCTCTGCCGGATTTCGAGCGTGTCGCTCTCGCGCTGGTCGCCCTCGCTGTTGCGGTAGTTGGCGACGAAATCGAACTGTCGTGGGCCGGAGTTCGCGTTGTCCGACACGTCGGCGTCGAACGAGACGGTCGTGGACTCGCCCGGTTCGAGGTCGCCGACCGCGTACTGGGTCTCCTTCGGCGAGATGTTGTCGTGGGTGCTCGCCCAGTTCAGGACGACGTTACGGACTGTTCGGTCGCCGGTGTTGGTCAGTGACGCTTCGATGGTTCCGTCATCGCCCGCCTGGAGGGTCGACTCCACGTCGCCCATGGCGAAGGACTGTTCCGGCTCGGGCGTGAGTCCGAGCGAGATGTCGTCAGCGACGCCGGCATCGCCTTCGGGGTCGTCGTAGCTTACCGACGCCGACAGGGCGTAGCTCTGTGTCTTGGCGTCGTCGCTGGCGCTTGCGTCGACGCTCACCGTTCGCGTTTCACCGGGCTCCCAGGAGCCGACGAACTGCGACGTGGACTCGGACTGCCCGAACGTAATCGCGGTGTTCTGCGTGGCAAGCGACACTGTCGCGTCCGAGACCGTGACAGGACCGTCGTTGCGCAGCGTCACGTTGTACGTCCCGGAATCGCCGACAGCGACGTCACTGTCGGTACTTTCGACGGTGAACGTTTGCTCGGGGTCGGGCGTAATACCGAGGGAGGAGGCGGTCGTGCTCTTTCGCACCCCGTCCGTGTCGTCGAAGTCGACTTGGAGGTCGAACTGATACGGTTCGGCTCTCGTATCACCGCTCGCACCGACGCGGTACCGGAGGGTACGCTGTTCACCGGCCTCCCAGGTGTCGATAAACCGGGAGCTGCTGGCGTCGCCACCGACTGTGAGTTCGGAGTTCGTCGATTTCAGCGTTACCGAGGATTCTCGGGCCGGCTCGTCACCGGTGTTCTCGACAGTGACTGCGACCGTGCCGGTCGAGTCGACGCGCGCGTCGGAGTCGACGCTTACCACGTCAAAAGCCGCGTCGTCGTCGATGTCGAGTTCGAGTTCGATTCGTTCGGTGGTGGTCTCTTCGTCCCGTGCACCGTCGCTTTCCGAAATGTAGCTCGTGTACTCGTATTCGACGATGACAGGAACAGTGTAGCTCCCGGGACTTGCGTCGTCAGCGACGCTGATGTCGAATGAAATGGGTTGGGTCTTCCCTTCCGGGACGGAACCCACAGCCTGTTTGCTCGTTGTCACCGTAATCGGGGCGTCACCGTCGTTGACTTTGACTGTGGTCCCGCGGGCGGTCGTCACCTCGCTGCTCTGGACACCCTGGGTCGAAGACCCGGAGTCGATCGTGCCGCTGTTGACGAGGACGACGTCGAGTGTCGTCTCCTCACCGGGCGTGACGGTATTATCGACGAACGTTGCGTCGAAGTCGGGGCTCCCGGTTACGGCGGCGATCGCCGTTCCGGATGCCATGAGCAATGCGACAACTGCCAGCGTCAGTAATGTTCGTGGTTTCATGCGTAGGGACACTTCGGACATTCCTTGCCGTTGTTTCTGTCTGGAGCGGACGTCATGCTTGGGAGATCGGGATATGTACCCACATACGTCTGTGCAGACTCCCGCCCGAACCGTGTACATCGAACGAACGTTCGGTCGCCTATCAACGTTGTGGTTCCGTAACAGTGGGAAGATATTTACTGCCCGAACGAATATTCGGTCGGGATGACTGATGGAATTCCGTTCGCCGGGGAGCCAGCGGACTCGCACGAGGCGATAATGCGGGCCACGTTCCGTGCCCTCCGGGAATACGGGTACGCCGGACTTTCGATACAGCGAATCGCGGACGAGGCCGACCTCAGCAAATCGACGTTTTATCACCACTTCGACGGCAAGGAGGACCTCCTGCTGTCGTTCCAGGAGTTCATCCTCACGGAATTTAACCGCATCTTTCAGGTCGAATCGACCGGCGACCCCGAACAGGACATCAAGACGTTTGTCAGCCTCGTTCTCGACGATTTCCCGGACTGCGTCGAAACGCCGGACAAGAACGCCGTCCTCGGGTCGTACGTCGAGATGCGCGCCCAGGCGGTCCAGAACCCGGACTTCCGCGAGAAGTTCACTGAGACGGACGAGCTGTTCGCCCGGCAACTCGTACAGATCATCGAGGACGGCATCGAACAGGGCGTCTTCGCCGACGTCAACCCCGAGACGGTGTCGCGGTTCATGATTACGATACTCGACGGCGTGATTCTCCAGAGCGCAACTCGCAACGACAACCCTGTCGCCGAGGTTCGGGACACTATCGACGAGTATATCGAAGAGACGCTGATTCTCGGTACCTATAGTAGCCATTGAAAATCAATGCACACCTGATCGCGCGACGGCAGTGCGATCAGTGTGTACATCGTTTCAATTGTTACTATAGCTTCGGCTGATCGACTGGTACGTCTCTTTCAGCTCCTCGAAATCGTCGTTCTCGGCGTGCAACACCCACTCCAGTTCTCTGGCCCGCTCTTTCAGCCTGGTGTACTCGTCGCTCGCCTCCAGTTGTGACGTGGATTTCTCTCGTTCCAGCACGGAGAGTTTCGAGGAGATCCGGAAGTACTCGTCGAGCCTGTCGTCCTCGTCGGGCCTGTCGAGGTGCTGGTCGAGCGCCGACAGAAGCGTCGACTGGTCGACCGGCTTCTGGAGGTAATCGTCGAAGGGCATCTCCAGAATGTTCAGGTCGGCGTCGACCGCGGTCAGCATGATGATGATGCCGTCGTACCCCCGCTCGCGCAACCGCGAAAGCACGTCGTCACCGTGCACGTCGGGCATGCGCCGGTCGAGCAACACGGCGTCGAACTCCGGGCCGGCAGCGTCGAGCGCGGCCTGGCCACTGTACGCGACAGTCGTCTCGTAGCGCTCGCCGAGTTTCAGGGCCTGCGTGTCGGCGACGTCGTGCTCGTCGTCGACGACGAGCACCCGCGGCGGGCCGCCTGTAGTTCTTGACACGGTATTACACCGTTCTAGGGCTGGCAACTGTATATGTTTTATCGGCAGCCGCCTCTCGAAAAGCGTTAACCGATGGCCCATCGAGTGTGTACTGATGAGCAAGTCGTCGGCGGGCACAGGCGGTCGACATCGCCTTGGGAGCCTCGCGGCCGTGGTCGGTTGGATAGGGGCAGGAGCGGTCGTGCTCGCCACCGTCGCGCTGGTGGTGCAGTCGGTGTTCTCGCTCGGGCTCTCGGAACAGGTCACCGTGGGCCTCGGCCTGGCGCTCGGTGGAGGACTGGGTGGCGTCTCCTATCTCCTGGTGACTGATTCGCCCGGCGAGACGACCGACGAGACGATGACGGTGTCGGCAGATGTCGACCGAACACCGGAGCCACAACCGGTCGATCTCTTCGACGGTCATCCGGACCCGGTGTTGTACTTCGCCGACGAGGGCCACGGCCCGGTCGTGCGTGCGGCCAACGAGGCGTTCGGGACCACGTTCGACGTGCCGTCCGACCGCCTCGACGGAACGGCGCTCTCCGAGGCGCTGCTCGTGGCTGGTATCGACGAAGTGGACGCCGAGACAGTCAGTACAACTGACCTCGATGTCGTGGCCCTCTCGACGGCACTCGACGAACCGAGGCAGTTCCGGCTGCGGACGGCCGGCGTCCCATCGACCGGCTACCTCCTGCTCACACCATTGGGGACGGCGAGCGATTGAACGGTCGAACGCCGCCCGCAGGTCGGCGGCGTAACGGAACTTTAAAGATTCCATCCCGGCGAAATTCTGGATAGGAATGCTCGCGTCACCGCTGCAACTCATCGATAGTTTCCTGCTGAACTACACCATCGGTGATGTCCTGCTACTCGGCTTTGTCGGTGGGCTCGTCGCAATTCTCCCACAACGGTCGCTCCGGATGCTGGGGCTGCATACGATTGCGCTGGGCGCACTGCTCGTGATTACGCCGGCGTCGGCGATGGAACCAAGCAGTGCGAGCGTCCTCGCGTCGTCGTTCCAGTACAAACTGTTCGGCCTGGTGCTGCTCGTCCTCGCACCGGTGCTGTACGCCGTCGGTCGGCGTTAGGCTAGCTTGTCCAGTGCGGTGAAGAAGTCAAGCGGCGGCCCGGCGAGCCGGACCGGTTCGCTCGCACGCGAGACCGTAATTCGCTCCGGCGGGACCACGTCTTCTCTGACCCGTCCGTCGCTGACGACGACGCCACTGTCGGCGTCTCTGAGTTCGACGACGATTTCGCTGTCGACGTCGACGACCAGCGGCGGCGTCCCCATTTCGTCTGCCATCCCGGTGATGATGAGGCCGGCCACGTCGGGATGGACGAGCGGGCCGCGTTCGCTGAGGTTGTACGCCGTCGAGCCGGTGGGTGTCGCCACCAGCACGCCGTCGGCGTGACCGGACGTGTACAGCGAGTCGTCGATGTACACGTCGAGCGTCGCCCCGCCGCCGTGACCGCGGCGCTCGCCCTGGACGACGACTTCGTTCAGCGCCGGCGATAGCTCCCAGTCGTCGCCGCTGGCCTGGAGCCGCGGCTTGGCCCGCGTTCTGGCGCTGCCGGTCTTCTGGATGTGTTCGACCTCCGCGACGACTGTCTCGACGGCTTCTTCGGGTGCGATAGCGTTCAGAAAGCCGACCTCGCCGAGATTGACGCCCAGGATCGGCGTCGACCCCGCGCCGCGGGCCGCGTACAGAAACGTCCCGTCGCCGCCGATGCTCACGACGAGGTCACAGGCGGACATCTCATCGACCGGGGCCGAATCGGGTACGGCGGCCTCCCACGCGTCGTGGTCTCCCAGCGCCCCGGCGGTCGTTTCGTCCACCACGACGGCCGCCGACGTGGCGCGCAGTCGGTCACACAGTGTACTCGCAAGCGACATGGCCCGGTCGTTGTCCCGCTGCGCGACGATACCGACAGTCATTGCCGGACGTTCCCGCCGGCCGCATATAAACCCTCTACGACGGCAATTATATCCGTCCCGACGCGTATCCACTTCCATGAGCCGTTCGTGTGGCTGGTGGTCGTGCGTATGAGCGGGGACGACGGGTCCGACGACGACTGGTTCGAAAGTGCGCTGGACGACGAGGACGGCGACAGCGAACAGACGGATACCGACGATACTTCGGCGATACAACCCGAAAGCGACGCAGCGGAGTCCACATCCGCGGACACTGGGCCGTTCGACGCCGACGGCGACGACGGGCAATCCAAGCGCAGTGGTGGCGACAGCCCCTTCGACGACGATGGGGGCACTCCCTTTAGCGAGGAGAGTGACAGCAGCCCGTTCGACGACGGCGGCGATGACCCCTTCAGTAGCGAGAGTGGTGCCTCCGATACCGACGCCGGGTCCTCCGGTGACGACGGCGGCGGTGGACTCTTCGACGACGACTTCGCCACCGCGTTCGAGTCTGCCGGCAGCGGTGACGGTGACAGCGGTAGCGACTTCGAGGAGGAGTTCGAGTCCGACATCCCGCGGGTCGACATCGGTATCGAGGGGCTCGACCAGATGATTCAGGGCGGGATTCCACAGCGCCATCTCATCGTCACTATCGGCTCGGCTGGAACCGGGAAGACGACGTTCGGGCTGCAGTTCCTTCACCACGGCCTCCGGAACGGCGAGAACGCGGTGTTTCTGACGCTCGAACAGTCCCACGACGCGATACTGGACACTGCCAGTGAACGCGGCTGGGGGTTCGAGGAGTACGAGGAACAGGGCCAGCTAGCGATTGTCGACCTCGACCCGGTCGAGATGGCGAACAGCCTCGACAACATCCGGGGCGAACTGCCGGCGCTCATCGAGAAGTTCGGCGCCGACCGGCTGGTGCTTGACTCCGTCTCCCTGCTAGAGATGATGTACGACGACCAGTCCCGGAGACGCACCGAAGTGTTCGATTTCACCCGGTCACTGAAACAGGCCGGCGTGACGACGATGCTCGTCTCCGAAGCCAGCGAGAACAACCCCTTCGCGTCCAGACACGGTATCATCGAATACCTGACTGACGCGGTGTTCATCCTTCAGTACGTCCGGTCGGACACCGGCGAGACGCGACTCGCCGTCGAGATTCAGAAGATACGGAACGCGAACCACTCGCGGGAGACGAAACCCTACGAGATAACGAACGACGGTATCTCGGTCTACCAGCAGGCCAACATCTTCTAAGCCGTCGCCGTCCCGACCGACTCCGGTTCGTCCCGCTCGTCGAGTGCGGCGTTGTAGCCGCCGGCCCAGAGGTCCGTCGCGACGACCAGCACGTAGAAGGTGGCGAACGGGCTGAGAATCACGGCGAGGAGCGAACCGAGGAACGGTATCACATTGAGCAAGTTCACCACGACGTTGACGGCGATGAACAGCGCAATCGAGACCAGCCACGGCGTCGCGTACTTCGGGGACAGGACTAACTTCCGTAGCGTCCCGAAATCGAACCCAGCACCGAACTCGCCGGTACAGGCGAAGTGGATGATGGCGGCCGTCGCCACGTAGCCGAACACCAGCGACAGGACGAACGAGATCACCAGCCCGCCGAAGAGGCCGGCCAGGCCGGCACCCGCTCCGGCGCGGGTCCCCGTCGCCATCGCGAACAGGCTGCCGCCGACGGTCACCCCGAACACGACGAGCGGGACGAGCATGTACACGATGCCGATGACCCAGGCCTTGAGGCCGCCGACGAACAGTTCGCCCCAGTCCTCGAACGCCGGCGGCTCTGTCGCCCCGTCTGCCCGTTCGCGGACTGCCTGAACGAGATAGCCGTACACGAGGATACCGGGTACGAGGAGAAAGGCGAGGAGGCTGAGAACGCCGCCGATGAGAACGGTCACGGTCCAGTCGTCGTCTTCCATGGGATATCTGAGTGTCTCTTCGAGTGATTCCATGTGTCTTGGTCACGCCCTACATAATTAGTTACAGACACCTTGCCGGGTTATTCGCTCGGCTTACCGCAGGACTGCGATGTGTCGATTCCAACACGATTCCACTCAAATCGCGCCAGCTTGCGGAACCAATAAATCACAACCGGGCGACAGGAGGGATATGGTACTACTCGTGCCCTTCGACGGTTCGGACCTGTCGAAAGCCGCGCTAACGCGGGCGATGGAGTTCGCGGACTATCGCGACGAGGACATCACTGTGCTGTCCGTTATCCCGGACGATGCGGCGTACGCGCGGGAACGCGGCTGGATCGATGCGGACGAGGTGTTCGATACTGGGACCGTCGCCGACCGAATGCGAGAGCAAGCCGAGTCGGTCGCCCCGACGGCGTCGTTCCGCTACGAGGTCCCGGAAGACGTGAGCTCGATGGCATCGACGACGACGGACATCACCCGGACCATCAGAGAAGTCGCTCACGAAGCGGGGGCCTCAATCGTGTTTATCGGCAGTGAGAACGCCGGACGGGTGTCGACACCGGTCTGTAGTGTCGGCTCACCGGTGTCGGAAGACCCCGAGTACGACGTCCATATCGTCCGGCACCCGTAGCACTATCTGACGACGGTTACGGGGACGGACGCTCGTCTGACGACGATTTCGGCGACGCTGCCCAGCAGGATGCGGGACATCCCCGAGCGGCCGTGGCTTCCCATGACGATCTGGTTGATGTCGTGTTCGTCCGCGTACTCCACGATGACCTTCGTCGGTCGCCCGACCTCGATGACGCGTTCGACGGACTCGACACCGGACTCGGCCACTTCAGCTTCGAGTTCGTCGAGCAGGTCCTCCGCTGTGGCTTTCTGTTTTTCGTACCACTCCTCGGAGAAGGATGGAATCGAGGCCTCCGCGCTGTAGCCGGCCTCTGCGGGGTTGATGACGTGCAGGAGAACGACCGTCGCGTCCGGATACTCCTCGGCCGCGAATTCACAGGCTACTGTTGCTTGATCTGAACTGTCGACCGGAACGAGGATTCGCTTTGCCATATGCCCACTTCCGCTGGGGCCGGTTTGAATCTTCGGCCCGCTGCAATCGGTGAGCGGGCCGTCGGTTTGTCAGTCTCGCCCGTGACGGGTCACACACGTCGACAGACCGATCAGTTCGACCGGTTCGGAGTTATCCGGCGAGTAGACGACCCGCTGGCCCTTCTCCATATAGGGAACCTTCGATTCGAGGTTGCTGGGAATGTTTACCGCCGAGATGGCGTCTTCGTCGCCGAGATTGAGCACCATCGTCGTGTTGATCTGCTTGAACACCGGGTCGGCGATGTCCTGGGGGTCCTGCGTGATGAGGTACAGGCCGAGGCGCTCCTTCCGGCCCTGTTTGGCGGCCTCGGTGAACTTCCCGATGACCTTGCGGCCCTGGACGCTGTCGGCGTCGGTGAGGAAGTTGTGGGCCTCGTCCATCCCGAGCACGAGCGGCGTCTCCTTGATGCGGTCGTAGTCCGGGTCGTTCGAGAGCTTCTGATCGATGAGCAGGCTGGAGACGGCCAGCACGATGGTCGATGCGGTCCGGGAGTCCGTGATGTGGTACGTCGGGATGACCGTCAGCCCGCCGTCGCGGACGAACTGCGATATCTGGTCGGTGATGGGGCGGGCGTCCTGGTCGAAGACTGCGCCGAAGCCCTGAACGCGGCGCTTGACGGCGTCGAACGTGGCCTCGTGCACGTCGCCCGCCTCGTCCAGTTCCTCCTTGAGTGCGGGGTCCCCGAGGAAGGTCCGGAAGTCGCTGTACGTCCCACTCTCGCCGTATTCGCGCTCGAACCGCGGGAGCAGCGTGTTCACCAGCGCGCCGTACTGGTTGTCGTTCAGGCTGGACCCGGCGATGAGCCAGGGGTTGTCGTGGACGAGCGAGAACGGGATGGTGAACTCCACCTGCTCGGCGCGGTGGTGGCTGGCGTTGTAGTCGGCCCCGGCCACCTTCGGAACGAAGGCGATAGTGTCGTCGTGCCCGCCGTAGGCGACGCCCTCCCGCTCGCAGCGGCGCTCAAACTCGTCGGTCATCGCGGGGTTGTCGTCGTGCATCTGGGCGTACTCGTCCTGGGGGTCGAACTGGACGACGGCGAGTTCGGGCGTGCGGCCGTCGCCCATCTCGTAGGTCCGGCCGAGATACTGCCGCAGGACGTTCTTGGAACTGTGGGTCTTCCCGGAGCCGGTCCCGCCGGCGACGAGGGTGTGGCGGAACACGAGCGGGTCGCCGGCGTCGTAGTCGTCTTTCAGCCGGTAGTCGATGGTCGGTGGTTCGGCGGCCGTTCGGACCTTCTCGCCGCCGACGGCGAGATGGCCCAGGAAGACGCCGTCCTCGGGAATCTTCAGGCCGGTCTTGATCTCGGATTTGTCGGTGGCCTCCCGGACGACGGTTTCGGGTTTGGGCACCCGGTCAGTCATCCGCCGCTTGAGTTCGCCACCGTCGCTGTACAGCACTGCAACCGGCTCAAGCTCGGCGATGAATTTGAAATCCCGCTCGTCGATGCCCCGCTCGCGCATCGCTCGCCGGGCGTGGATTTCGGTCGCGTCGTCGGCGTGGAACTCCTGTGCGTACTCCAGGGCCTTGATGCGACAGAACAGGCGCTCACCGCCTGGGTATGGGACGAGTAGATACGTGCCGATGCGCAGACGCGAGCGGTTCCGCGCGGTGACGTACGCCCGGAGGACCGTTTCCTCCGCTTCCTCGCTGATTCGGAGGCCGTTCGCCGCCGAGAGGACACCGAGGCCGGTGTCTGTGCCGGCCGGTGTCACGTCCATATCTTCGAAGTCGTCGTCTGTCGATTGTGTTGTCGGGTCGGTGCTCCCCGACGCGTCGACAGCCCGGTCGCTGTCGTCGGTCGTCTCGGCAGAATCGGCGGCCTCGTCGTCGGCCGCCGCATCGTCGCCGTCGAAATCAGTGAAATCCCCGAGGTCGGACATACCCCACTCCAGGGTAGCCGGGGATTAACACCTTTCCCCAGCAGCATGAATGTGAAACCTTACCCGGATGGCTGTCAACGAACGCATATGAAGCCGACGCGGGTGATGTCTTTCAATGTGCGGTACGACACCGCCGGGGATGGGGTAGACGGGTGGCCTCACAGGCGGCGGCTGGTGGCGGGGATAATCCAGTACCACAACCCCGATATTATCGGGGTTCAGGAAGCGATGGCACACCAGCTCCGGGAGCTAGAGGTGTTGCTGGACGGCTACGAGTGGGTCGGTGACCCACGGGAATCCGTCGATGCCGGCGGGGAGCACACGGCCATCGGCTACCGGGCCGAGCGCTTCGACTGTGCGGCCACGAACACGTTCTGGCTCTCCGAACAGCCCGCCGAGCCGAGCAGCGTCGGCTGGGACGCCGCCTACCCCCGCGTAGCGACCTGGGCCCGCCTTCGTGACCGCGACACCGACGATGACCTCCTGTGTCTGAACACGCATCTGGACCATCAGGGGGCTGACGCGCGTGTCGAGGGTATCGAACTGGTGCTTGACCACCTCGATTCCATCGCCCGCGAGGCCCCCGCAGTCGTGACCGGCGATTTCAACTGTGTCGTCGGCGAGCCGGCCTACGAGCGGGCCGAGGGCCACGAACTCCCGGACGGCCGCACGCTCGTCGACGCCCGCGACACAGCGACCGTCACTCACGGCCCGACGACGAGCCGGACCGATTTCCACGCTCTGCTCCCCGAGATGGGGATCGACCATGTGTTCGTCAGCGAGGACGTGGCCGTCGACACCAGAGCGGTCATCGCCGACCGCGACGACGACCACTACGGCTCCGACCACCTGCCTGTCGTGGTCGACTGCGAGCCCTGACCTGGGGGAGAATCTTTTGCCTGTGTGGCCCCTACAGTGGGCTATGTTGCTTATTCGGGGGACAGCAGGCGGGACGGCGCTGACCGGGACGCTGTACGAACCGGGCGAGGAGCCGCCCGAGTTCAACGGCGCGCCGGACGAGGGGACGCCCTACGTCTGGCTCTGTGACGCCTTCTACGAGGTCGAAAGCGGCGGTCAGGTCCAGTCTATCGGCGACCGCGAGATCCGGATTGCTTTCGAGTCCCCGATGCCCCGCGGCTTCGAGACGCGCGATGCGGCCATCGACGCGGCCAAGGAACACGTCAGAACGCAGTTCGCCCGGCTCGGCGTGGCTGGCGAGACCGTTGACGTGACGGTGCAGCAAGCTGAGACGGCGTAGCTGCACAGGTCCGCTGTAATCGACCGTCCGTTTTCTGAGTCAGCGAACGACCAGTGAGTTATACCAATGTGACGGGTGAACCCACTGCGCGTGGCCGAGGACCCGTCCCCGACCGAGGTGTTCGCCCTCCTCGACGATGACTACGCTCGCGCGCTCCTTGCAGCCACGAGTCACAGACCGATGACTGCAACTGAACTCAGCAACGACTGCGACATGTCACTCTCGACCGTGTATCGCCGCCTCGACGCCCTCGAGGACTGCGGCCTCGTCGCCGCTCGAACGCAAATCGCGGACGATGGGCACCATGTAGACGTGTACGAGGCACAGATGGACGAACTCACCGTGTGTCTCACCGACGGGACCTTCGATGTCAGCCTCTCCGTCGAATCGACGACACACGAGTTCGCCGACGCGCTGGTGGATCTCTGGGAGGGGCTCTGATGGACGTTGCCGGCCTCTCCGCCGAAACGTGGGTTACCGTGAACACTGCTTTCCACCTCGCACAGACGGGGGTCGGGCTGCTCATTGCTGCATTGGCGCTCGTCGGCTACCGTCGACAGCGGACCCGCTCCATGCTCGCGCTGGCCGTCGGAATCAGCCTCCTCACCTTCGTCTCGTACCTCGTTACCCTTGGTGCCGTGCAGGTCTTCCCGCGAGTGGTGTTTCCCCTTCCGGGCACTATCACAGAACTCGTCGGGCTCCTCGTCCTCCTGTACGCCATCGTTCTGGCCCGCCGCGGATAGCACGCTTCAGAACGATTCTTCGACGGCTCCCCACCGGATATCGTTGAACTCCCGCTCGCGGTCGGTCTCGAAGGTCCGCTCGATGCGGCGGGTGAGTTCCTCGCTGCCCTGGCGGTCGATTTTGGCGAGTTCGTCAGCCTTCCCGATAGCCAGCGGCGGCCCCTGTTCCCGGGCCACGTCGTGGAGTATCTGCCGTGTGAGTTTGGCCCGACACTCCGGGTCTTTGGTGAACGCGTACGGGGCCTCGACGCGGAACACGAGGTCCGAGCGCGGGTCGTAGAGAACGAAAAACGTCACCTCGTAGGCCTCGGGGTCGAGCGACCGCTCAATGCCCAGCGCGTCGCCGTCGGCGGCCATGATGCCGTCGGTGCCGCCCCGCGAACGGAACCAGTTCGTCGCGGTGAGACAGTCGGTCTGCCGCTCACCATCGTCGTCGCGACGCTCCAGGATTCGGCGGAAGAAGGCGGTGTCGTTCACCCACGGCGCGTTTGTCTTGCGCCGGAGCGCCCGCGTGAGGGCCTTCGTTGAGGAGTTCTTGATGAACCCCACCATCGGGACGTCCCGCTCGACGAACCGTTCGACGAGGTCGACGTAGTTGTTCACCACCGTCTTGGGCCGGTCGTCCTCCGCGAGTAGGTCGGCCAGTTCGGTGTCGCGGTCGGCCCAGCGGAGCACGCCGGTCGGGTAGATCGGCCCGTCGAGAATGAACAGGTCCTCGACCACGTCGGCGTTTGTCAGCGCGTGCTGGCTCTCCGCGAGGTACAGTGCCAGCGCGTGGACGACCCGCTGCTCGTAGCGGTCGACCTGGGGCACGTCGAGGACGCGCCGCTTGGCGTAGCCGCGGTCCCCGCCCTGCCAGTCGCCGTCGAACCCCAGCGTCGCGTCGTTCGAGTGGACGGCCATGATGATCGTCCGGCCGCGATGCAGTTCGACGTCGGATGGCACGCTGCCCATCGCCGCCTGCGCCACGTCCAGCACCAGTCCGTTCTTGAATGTCGTGGGATTGATAGTCCCCGAATCCAGGCCGTGCTGGGTTGGAAACGGCGGGTCCGCCAGCGCGATGTCCTCGATGGGAACCTTCCGGCGGCGCTGTTCGTCTAGCGGTTCCAGAATCTTCGTCCCGTCCTGCCACAGCGGGTCGAGAAAACTGTCCCAGACTTCCTCGGCGGCCGCCTCCTGGTCGCTCGTCTCGACGGTCTCGCGCACCTGCCCGGCGAGCTTGGCGATGCCGTCGACGTGGACCGGGTCCAGCGTCATGCCCGTGCGTTCGCGGGGACGGGGATAACCCTTTGGTCACCTGCCGATTCGGTGGTTACTCCTTGCCCGACTCCTCGCGGAGCAGGCGTTCGATGGCCTCGGCGATCTCCTCGTAGGACTGCATCGTCAGGCCGTCCGTGGTGATGAGCACGCCCTGGCGCTCGGTCGTCGCCCGCAGGAGGTAGCCGTTAGAGAACGCGCGGACGGTGAAGCGGTAGTCGCCCAGTTCGGACTCCTGATATGCGTTTTTCGTTTGCTTGTACCCCTGCCATTCGTGGCCCACGAAGTCGTTGAGGTCGGCGTCCTGTTCAAGGTCCTCCCGCAGGTAGAGTTGCTCGAAGTTCGCACGCGTGAAATACGTCACTGAACGGAGCGAGTCACCCGTCGCTGTCCGGGCTGTCGTGACGATTGCGTCGGCCAGATCGTCCGAGAGAATGTTCCGAGTCATGCCAGACCGAAGGCGGGCCACCCTCTTAATTTCAGGGTTCCCGATACCGGCAGCGATAGCGGAGTAGCGACATGGAGTACCGACACCAGAGCCGCCGAATTTCGCATTATCGACCGTCACGTTCGGGACTGACCGACAGTGTATTAGGCCGGTCGCGTGACCCACCGGGTATGGACGTCGGACTTATCATCTTAGACGGCTGGGGCCTGAATCCGGACGACGATGTCCGGGATGCCGTCGCCGCCGCCGACACGCCGAACTTCGACCGCTACCGAGACGCGGGCGCAGCGTCGACGCTTGCCACCCACGGCCGCCGGGTCGGCCTCCCGGAGGGCCAGATGGGCAACTCCGAGGTCGGCCACCTCAACATCGGGGCCGGCCGCGTCGTCAAGCAGGACTCCGCTCGCGTCAGCGATAGTATCGCGCGCTCCCGGGGCGAGTCGCCGCCCGATGACGCCGCACAGGACCCGCCATTCTTCGAGAACGAAACGATTCTGTCGGCCTTCGAGCACGCCGAGGACCACGGCGGTCGGGTCCACTTCATGGGCCTCGTGTCGGACGGCGGCGTCCACTCCTATCAGGACCACCTCCACGCGCTCATCGAACTCGCTGGCGAGCGTGGGACTGACGCCGTCTCGCACGCTTTCACCGACGGCCGCGACACCTCGCCGACCGGCGGCGAGGACTACCTCACCGACCTCGAAGCCCACGCCGAGGCGCACGGAACTGGCCACGTCGCCACCGTCTGCGGGCGCTACTACGCGATGGACCGCGACCAGAACTGGGAGCGGACCCGTCGGGCCTACGACGCCATCGTCCACCGCGAGGGCGACCACCACGCGGATGACGCCGTCACGGCCGCTACGGAGTCCTACGCCCGCGACACCACGGACGAGTTTATCGAGCCGACGACCGTCGGCGACCACGCCGGTCTCGAAGACGGCGACGCGGTCATCTTCTTCAACTTCCGCTCGGACCGCGCCCGACAACTCACCCGGATGCTCGGCGACATCCGCCCGGACGACTGGGGGGCCGACACCGAACCGCCGGACACCCGACTGGTGACGATGACGCAGTACGACGAGACGTTCGACCTGCCGGTCGCCTTCCCGCCGAACCAGCCCGAGGACGTACTCGGCGAGGTGCTTTCTGAAGCCGGGAAGACACAGATCCGGCTGGCCGAAACGGAGAAGTACCCCCACGTCACCTACTTCCTCAACGGCGGCCGTGAGGTCGCGTTCGACGGCGAGAGCCGCGAAATCGTCGATAGCCCTGACGTGGCGACCTACGACCTCCAGCCAGAGATGAGCGCGCCGGAACTGGCCGACACCGCTATCGAGTTCATCGAGACTGAGGACCCCAGCGCGATGGTCCTGAACTTCGCCAACCCCGACATGGTCGGCCACACCGGCGACTTCGACGCGGCGGTGACTGCCGTCGAGGCCGTCGACGAACAGCTCGGCCGGCTGGTCGCGGCGATTGGGGCCGCCGGCGGCCACGTCCTCATCTGCGCCGACCACGGTAACGCCGACGATATGGGGACCGAAGACGACCCGCACACAGCCCACACGACCAACCCCGTCCCGTTCATCTATCTCGCCGCCGACGGGACCGCCAGTGGCCGGACCGCCCGCGACGGCGGGACGCTGGCCGACCTCGCGCCGACGATGCTCATGCTCATGGGCATCGACCAGCCGGAGGCGATGACCGGCACGCCGCTTGTCGAGTAGGCGGCGGCGCAATCGCGCTATTTTTCCAGCAGCGAGAGGTACTGCGGCGGCACGCGGTCAGTCGTGTACGTCTCGGTCCCGCGCTTGACGATTCGGCGGTCGTCGGCTTGCATCGCCGCGGCGTCGACGACGAACACGACGGGGTCGGCGGCGTGGCGACGCCCCACCTCGCGGGCCGCCGCGACGGAGTCCGAGAGGTGGACCGTCTGTCGCCCCATCGGCTTCAGTCCCGCGTCGCGTATCGAGGCGACGTTTCGCGGGGCAGTTCCGTGATACAGCGTCGCCGGGATGGGGTCGTCGGTCGCATCCAAGGTTACGTCGACAGAGTGCCCGTAGGCCGCCCGAACGCGGCCGCCAGCGGCCACTGTACTTGACTCGTCACTGGTTCCTGTCCGCTCGAACCGCCCTTTCGGGTCCGTGGCGATGACTCCAGCCAGCGCCTCGCCGTCGGCCCAGTCGTACTTCCGCTCGACTGCGGCCTGGAGGGACGCGAACGCCGTCCACCCCGCTTCGTCTACCTCGATGCCTGCGTCTTCGGGAAAGTGTCTGAGCGCTCCCGAGGTGAATTTCGAGAGCTGTCGCCGCCGTTCGCCGTCGAGAACGAGGGTCCCCTCTCTGTCACAGACCGGGCACGCATCCCCCTCGAAAAAGCCGTCCTCGGAACAGCGACGGACCGCGTCTGGCATGGTCGAGAATGAGCCACGACCATACAAAAGCGTCACGCGGACGTGACGACGGCCCGCGTATCGACAGCTGCCAGACGCTTTCACCGGCGGCCACGGCATCGCTGCTGGCAAGTCGACATAAGCTCTCAGACTAACTTCTCGGGAATTTTCAAGTGGATACAGGCATCAGTGAGCCATAGCGAAATGCCGTCCCCAACAGACCTCGAACTCGGCGGTGAGCGGTCCGACGTGTATCGGTTCGTGGAGCGGAACGGCCCCGTCGCGCCCGCCGAGGTGGCCGAAGCCATCAGCGTCGATCCCGAGCGGTTCCAGCACCATGTCTCCATTCTCAAACGGGACGACCTCATCGAGTCCACCGAGGACGGGAAGCTGACCGTGGCGCTCCACCACGGCGAGACGGCCGAACACTACGAGGCCGGCGTCAGCTACGAGATACGACCTTCCCGGCCGTCGGACCTCTCCGGCGTCGTCGGCACGATACACGACGTGACCAGCGAGGCACCGTACATCATCGCGGCCGGTGTCGCCGAGCAACTGGCCTACGAGGACACGCTCGTCCGCTGGGGTCCCAATCGCTGTCGCGTCGTCTTCGTCGCCACGGTCGACGACGACGTCGTCGGCTGGGTCCACGTCGCCATGTCCGAGGTGGCCGAACTCGCGTCGACGGCCGAACTCACGCTCGGAGTAATGGAGACGTACCGCCGCCACGGTATCGGCAGCCACCTGCTCCACCGCGGGGTCGAATGGGCCGCGAGCCGCGGCTGTCGAAAGGTGTACAACAGCCTGCCGGCCACAAACGAGCGGGCCATCGACTTCCTGAAGGAGACCGGCTGGACGGTCGAGGCTGTCCGCGATGGCCACTACGAGATCGACGGCGAACTGGTCGACGAGGTGATGCTGGCGCGCCGGCTGGACTGAGACGGACTGACGGCAAGGGCTACCCTTGTGAGCGGAGAACCCGGGGCTAGCGCCCTATGGCTTTATGATTATCTACCGACAAGTGATGACATGACAGTTACCGAACTAGAAGACTACGGAATGCTCCGGATGAACGTCGAGGACATCGAAAAGACCCTCGAACGGAAGAGCATTGGCGTGCTTGGCGTCCCGACCGATTCCGCGCCGCTACTGCGCCCGCTTGGTTTCTGGTACGACGGCGAGTCCGCGCTCTACTTCGTCTACGTTCTCGGTGCCGACAGCCGGAAAGTGACGGCAAGCGACCACGCGGACGTTGCCCGGTTTCTCATCTACGACGTCGAAACGACGTTCAACTGGCGCAGCGTCCTGCTGACGGGGACCATCGAACGAGTCCCTGACGACGAACGCAGGGCAATCGAAGAACAGATAGACACTTCCTGGACGCCCGACGTGTTCGAACGGGCGGCCGAGACGGAAGCCACAGCGCTGTATCGGTTCCGGATCGACGACCGGGTTGGTATCAAGCAACTCGAACTCCCGCCGGAACTCAGAACCGAATTCTCGACGAGCGGGCCGGATTGACCGGTACCTAGCCCGTGCGGAAAGAGAAATCCAGCGTCGGCGCGGAGTGGGTCAGCGACCCCATCGAGATGATGTCCACGCCCGTTTCGGCGTAGGCCGGCACGTCCGCAACTGTGATACCGCCGCTAGCCTCGGTGAGCGCGCCGGAAGTAGACGCTGCCACTCTGTCGACGGCCCGCTCAGTTTCCGCGGGGGACATGTTGTCGAGCAGGACGATGTCCGCGCCGGCCTCGGCGGCCCGCGGGGCGTCCTCCGGAGCTTCGACCTCGACGTCGAGTTTCGTCGCGAAGGAGGCCCGCTCGCGGAAGTGCTCGATGGCGTCGACCAGTCCCATCTCGGCGATGTGGTTGTCCTTGACCATCACCATGTGCGAGAGGTCCAGTCGATGGGTGTCGCCGCCGCCGGCCGCTACCGCCCGCTTCTCGATGCCGCGCAGGCCGGGAGTCGTCTTGCGCGTGCCGGCGATACGAGGGGTGGAATCTGTCGCAGCCGATTCCGCCGCATCGACGGCGGCCCGTGTCTTCGTCGCCACGCCCGAGGCATGGCCGGTGATGTTCACGGCGACGCGCTCGCCGCGGAGGACCGACTGCGCGGGGCCGTCGACGCGAAGCACTACGTCGCCGGCGTCGATGGCCGCCCCCGAGTCGACCGGTGTCTCAACCGCACAGTCCAGATACTCGAACACCGCGGTGGCGGCGTCAAGGCCGGCGACGACGCCGGACTCTTTCGCTACCAGTCGCCCTCGGTCGTGCCGGGCACGTCGTTGGTCACGTCGTGGTGGCCCACGTCCTCGCGGAGCCACCGCTCGATGTCGCTGTCGGCGAGCATCAGTCAGCCGTGGACTCCGGTGGTTCCTCGCTCGCATCCACGAGATTGTGCGTGCCGACGCTCTCCTCGTTCTCGGCGGCGTGGCGCGCGATCAACAGGGCGGTGACGCTGGCGTGGCGGAGTTCGTACAGCGAGCGACTGGTCCGCGTGCGGACGTAGGCGTCGACCTCGCCCTTGAGCCGGCGGAGGACGGCCATCGCCCGCTGGAGGTCGGCCGGGTCGCGCTCGACGCCGACGTTCTCGTCCATTACGCGGGTCAGCCGCTGGAACTTGTCGCGGGCGAACCGCTCGGGCAGGTCCGGGTCGCGTTCGAGCAGTTCCGGCGCTTCGATTGGTTCGGGTTCGGCCCCGGCGGCGTCTTCGCCGGCGCGTAGACCCCAGACCAGCCCTTCGAGCAGGGAGGTGCTGGCGAGGCGGTTCGCGCCGTGGACGCCGGTCCGGGAGCATTCGCCGACGGCGTACAGTCGGTCCAGCGTCGTCCGGCCGCGGTCGTCGACGTTGATGCCGCCACAGAGGAAGTGCTCGGCGGGCGCGACCGGAATGCCGTCTGTCCAGTCGATGCCGTGCTCTTTACAGCGGTCTGCGAGGTTCGGGAACTCTTCGGCGAAGTCAAGCGGCGAGACATCCAGCGTCACCTCACCGGTCGCCTCTCGCTCCGCCTTGACTGCCCGGGCCACCACGTCGCGGGGCGCGAGTTCGGCGTCCGCGTGGTAGTCGGGCATGAACCGCTCGCCCTTGTCGTTGCGTAGCAGGCCGCCCTCGCCGCGGACGGCCTCGCTGACGAGGAAGGCGACCTCAGCGCTACCGGAATTACCTTCGAGTACGCACGCCGTCGGGTGGAACTGCACGTACTCCATGTCCTCGACCTCGGCCCCGGCGAGTGCGGCCATCCCGATGCCGTCCCCAGTGGTGTTGTCGGGGTTCGTCGTCCGCGGGTAGAGGTCGCCGATACCGCCCGTCGCCAGCACGACGCTGCCGGCGAAGTACGGGTCGACCTCGCCGTCGGATTCGAGCATCGCGCCGTGGACACGGCCCTCGTGACGGATGAGTTCGAGCGCGGCGGTGTCGTCCAGAATCTCCACGCCGTCGTGGTCGTCGATGTAGTTCAGGAACGGGACGTGGATGTGTTTGCCCGTGGAGGCATCGACGTGGAGGATGCGGTCTTCGCTGTGGGCGGCCTCGCGGGTGAAGTCGTGGCCCGAGCCGTTCTGGTCGAACTCGACGTCCAAGGTCTCAAGCAGCACGTCCTCGACGGCCTCGTTGGCATTCTCGACCAGCACATCGACGGCGTCGGGGTCGGCGGTGCCGTCGGAGGCGGCCATGATGTCGTCTTTGAATTCTTCGGGCGTATCTCGGGAGATGGCGATGCCGCCCTGAGCCCACCAGGATGAGGAGCCTTCCGGACGGGTCGCCTTCGTGGCGAGCGTCACGTCGTCGCCTTCACGGGCCGCGGCGAGCGCCGCCGCCAGCCCGGCGATGCCGGAGCCGACGACCAGCACGTCCGTCGTAATCGGGTCGTCCGTCATGGTTAGATCTCCAGCATTCGGTCCATCGCGACCTGTGCCAGTTCCTTCTCCTCGGGCGCGACCTCGATGACGTTGCGCTCGCGACCTTCGACCAGTTCCTCAAGCACCCACGCGAGGTAGTTCGGGTCGATCTGGCGCATGGCATTGCAGTCCATGCAGGCGTCGCCACACAGCGGGACGACATCCACCTCGGGGTGCCACCGCTGGAGGTGGTGGGTGAGGTGAATCTCGGTGCCGATGGCCCACGTTTCGCCGGGATCAGCCTCGGCGACGGACTCACAGATAGTCGACGTAGAGCCGGCCACGTCGGCGGCCTCGACGACCTCGCGGCGACACTCGGGGTGAACGATGACGTTCGCGTCGGGGTAGTCCTCGCGGATCGATTCGATGTGGTGCTCGCGGAAGCGTTCGTGAACCTGACAGTACCCCTCCCAGAGAATGACGTCGTTTTCGACGGCGTCAGCGGCGTCGGTGCCCTCGGCGTCCCACGGGTCCCACTCGACGGTTTCGTCGGCCATGCCGAGCCGGTGGGCCGTGTTCTCGCCGAGGTGCTTGTCGGGCAGGAAGAGTACTTTGTCGCCCTTCTCGAAGGCGTACTCGAAGGCCTTGTGGGCGTTGGAGGACGTACACACCAGGCCGCCCTGCTCGGCACAGAAGGCCTTCAGGTCGGCGTAGCTGTTCATGTACGTGATGGGGATAATCTCTTCGTCGTTGTCGAGCGCCGCGGTCAGTTCTGCCCACGCGGCGTCGACCTGCAGCGCCTCGGCCATGCCCGCCATCGGGCAGGACGCCTCCATCGACGGGAGGATCACGGACTGGTCGTCGTCCGTGATGATGTCCGCGGATTCGGCCATGAACGTCACGCCGCCGAAAATCACGTAGTCGGCGTCGGACTCGGCGGCCTCCTTCGAGAGCTGGTAGGAATCGCCGATGAAGTCGGCGTGTTCGACGATCTCCCGGCGCTGGTAGTTGTGGCCGAGGATGACCACGTCGTCGCCGAGGGTATCGAGCGCGCTCTCGATGCGCTCGGTCCGCTCGTCCGCCTCGAGGTCCCGGTACGCCGGCGGGAGTTGCTCGAGGTTGTCGTACTTGAAGAGGCTGAGGTCCGTCTCGAACGCGGCGGTTTCCATTTCGGGCACGATGTATCCACCTGTCGGTACTCACACTTCAGAACTCCTTCGTGAAAAGATTTTATCTTCAAAGTCGAGGGTTGGTGGGCAAGGAAATTGTATACCTGATATTGGAGGTAACTACAGTTCTGTTTCAGGTGTTGGTGGCCTATCGGGTTTTATATCCGGGTTTGGCGATCTAACTGCTTCTATATCCCGTACTGTCGAATTATGTTGTTTGTTACCGAGAAACAGGAAACGTGACGCGTCGATACTGCCGTCTGTCGGACTTACTCGCCGGAATCGAACACGACCTCGCCGTCGCTGACGGTCAGCGTGACGGCTACGTCCGAGATATCACCATCCGGTACGCTCCACGGAGAGGCCGATAGCACGGCGAAATCCGCAACCGATCCCGGCGTAATCGTGCCCATCCGGTCCTCGTCGAAGCCCGCGTACGCGGCACCGCTGGTGTACGCTCGGAGCGCCTCGTCGACTGTCAGGCGCTGGTTCGACTCCGGCGCGGTGACGGCCTGCTGGACGCCATACAGCGGGGAAAGCGGCATACAGTCGCTCCCGAAGGCCAGTTGTGCGCCGGCATCCACGAGGTCGCGGAACCGGTTCGTCAGCGCGCGGCGCTCGCCGAGTCGCTCGTCGTACAGGCCGCCCGGCACCGCCCAGCGGTGGAAGTTCGGCTGCGCCGAAACGACCAGTGGCGACGCCGCCAGTCGCTCCGCCAGGTCGCCGGTGAGCACCTCGGCGTGTTCGACGCGATGGCGCTCGTCCGCGGCGTCGACTGATTCGATAGCCGAAAGCAGCGCGTCGATAGCCGCGTCGCCGATGGCGTGAGCGGCGAACTGGAGGCCCGCGTCGTCGACCGCTGACACGAGTTCCCGGAGGGCATCTGGGTCCGTTCGCCACTCGCCGACGCTGTCGCTGTCGGCGTACGGCTCCCGGAGCCGCGCGGTGCCGGCCCCGAGCGACCCGTCGATGTACGTCTTGATCGCGCCCGTTTGCACTCGGTCGCTCCCGTGGTTCGTCACCAGGCCAAGCTCCCTGACTGCGTCGAGGTGGTCTGCCCAGTAGTTGAGCCGCACTCGCAGGGAGAGTGCGTCCTCGGTGTCTAGGTCGCGGTACACCCGCGGGGCGTGAGACTGCCGCACCATGTCGTGGACGGCGGTAATTCCTTCCGAGAGCGCCACCTCCTGTGCAGCCAGCAGATACTCCCGTGTCTGTGTGTAGTCGGGCGCGATGGCGTCGAAGACGGCCTCAGCGGCTTCCTCGACGAGCACACCGGTCGGCGCGCCGTCCTCGGTGCGGACACCGTTGTCGGGCAGATCCAGTACGTCCAGCGCGGCGTGGTTCACCGACACCGTGTGGATATCTTCGCGTGCGGCCGCGACCGGACGCTCAGCGCTCACCCGGTCCAGCGTCGCCGCCTGCAACAGGTCTCCGTCCCAGTCGCTCTCGTCGTAGCCAAAGCCCAGAACCCAGTCCTCGCCGTCGTCGGCCGCCAGCAGCCGGTCGATGCAGTTGTCCGGGCTGTCCGCCCCGGCGAGGTCGGCTTCGACCGCACGCCGGCCGACGATGTCAAGATGCGTGTGGGCGTCGACGAAGCCGGGCAACAGCACGCCACCGCGACAGTCGACGGTCTCGGCACCCGCGGTCGAGAGGTCATCCGGGTCGCCGACGGCTGTGACAGTTCCGTTCGTCACTGCGACCGCCGATGCCGGACCGTCGCCGGACAGCGGCCGCACCTCACAGTTCGTGAATACGCGGTCGACCATACAGACTCCGGGCGCGGCGACTGCAAAACGCTTGGCCTGCCAAGAGCAACTGTTAGGAGTCCCGAAGCCACACCGGTCAGTATGACCGACTCCGACGCTACGGCGCTCGCGGAGCGCGTTCGTGACGGTGAGTTGCGGCTCTACGAACTGGAAGACCACGCCGACCCCGACACTGCGGCGGCGGCCCGTAGACACCTGCTGGCCGAGGAGACCGGCGCGGACCTCTCAGCGGTCGGCGACTACACCTTCGACGCTGCCGACGCCGAGAGCAACATCGAGAACATGGTCGGCGCGGCGCAGGTCCCGATGGGTGTGGTCGGCCCGCTGCCCGTCGACGGCGGGGCCGCCGAGGGCGACCACCACCTCCCGCTGGCGACCAGCGAGGGCGCGCTGCTGGCCTCCGTCAACCGCGGCGTCTCGACGATTCGCAACGCCGGCGGTGCAACCGCTCGCGTGCTCAAATCCGGGATGACCCGCGCCCCGGTGTTCCGCGTCGAAGACGTGGCCGAGGCGGGTGAGGTGTCGGCCTGGGTCCGCGAACACGTCGACGTACTCGCCGATGCCGCCGAGTCGACGACCAGCCACGGCGAACTGCAGGACGTGACACCCTACGTCGTCGGCGACAGCGTCTTCCTGCGGTTCTCCTACGACACCAAGGATGCGATGGGGATGAACATGGCCACCATCGCGACGGAGGCGGCCTGCGACGTTGTCGAGTCCGAAACCCCGGCCGACCTCGTGGCGCTGTCGGGCAACCTCTGTTCGGATAAGAAGCCCGCCGCCATCAACGCCGTTGAGGGCCGCGGCCGGACCGTCGCCGCGGACGTGCTCATCCCCCACGAGCAGGTGGAGGAGCGACTCGATACGACTTCCGACGCTATCGTCGAGGCCAACACCCGCAAGAACCTCGTCGGCTCGGCGAAGGCCGGCGCGCTGGGGTTCAACGCCCACGCTGCCAACGTCGTCGCCGCCGCCTTCCTCGCGCTCGGGCAGGACATCGCGCAGGTGGTCGAAGGGAGCAACGCTATCACGACGGTCGACGCCCGCGAGGACGGCCTGTACGCCTCGGTCACCATCGCATCGCTGGAAGTCGGGACCGTCGGCGGCGGGACGGGCCTGCCAACCCAGTCCGAAGCGCTGGACGTGCTGGGGTACAGCGGTGGCGGCGACCCCGCCGGGAGCAACGCCGACGCGCTCGCCGAAGTTATTGCCGCCGGCGCGCTGGCCGGCGAACTCTCTTTGCTTGCGGCGCTGTCCTCGCGCCACCTCTCCTCGGCGCACGCTGACCTCGGGCGGTAGCGCCGCTCCTGTGTCAGTGCGCTACCGCTGCCGGCGCTGACTCACCAGAAATCCCGCTCCGGCCACCAGCACGACGACGCCGGCGAGCAGGAGTGCTTCCTGCCCAAGCAGTGGACCCAACACCAGCAACGCCCACGCGACGGCGAAGACACCGTGTGCGATGGCGAACAGCCGCTGGCCCCGCCGGGCGAACACGGCTGTACCCAGCGCGAACCCGAGCGTGAGAACGACCGCCGAGAGCGCGACGGTGCTCACCTGCAGTGAGCCGACTGCGACGGGGTCAACGACCGGTGTGAGGAGAAACAGCAGTCCCGAGAGACCGACAAGAACTCCGACCGCGACCGGGCCGCGCTCCAGATCTAACGTCGCGGTCATAGCAGCCGGTACTGCCCCCGACTCTCCGATGCCTTGCCGGCACGAACCAGCTTTGTCAGTGCCTTCCGGGTGTACGACGCCGGGACGCCGCGTTCCTCGGCGTAGGCCACGATGTCGTCCTCGGTCGGCTCGTCGAGGTTCCGGAGCGCGTTCGTGACCGTCTCCTTACGGCTCGACCCTCTTGTCGCCCCTTGCTCGGCGCGGTCGGCAGCCGCCGACACGGCGTCGGTGTCCACCCCCGAATCTTCGAGATACGTCTCGTCGTCCACGCCCGCGTCGTCGACCTGCCGCTCCATTTCGGCGTAGGAATCCAACTCCGCGAAGGCGTCACCCTCCCCCTGCCGGTTCGCCAGCATCGACGCCCGGACCTCACGGGCGTGGGCCTCGTCGTCCGTTTCGACGAACTTCCGCCGCTTCTCGTGTTTGCGGCGCGTGCCACACCGCGGGCACTGTGTTGTCTCCGGTCGCCCCTCAGTGACCCACAGCGCGCTGCAATCACTACACCCGACGACCGCGTACATACCTCTCTGTCAGGGCCGGACGGTACTGAATCCACCGACGTCCGATGCCGGGGGACGAAGGCTTAGGTGCGGTGGACATGACATAGCTGAGCATGGAAGAAGTACCACAGGCGGCCTGTGAGACAGTCGAAGCAGTCGACGGCGTGCACCTGACACAGTTGGCGGTCGGAGAGCAGATGAGCGTCCAGCAGTTCCACATCGACCCCGGTGCGGCCGTCCCGGAACACAGCCACCGCCACGAGCAGGTCGGCTACGTTGTGAAAGGGACCTTTACCTTCCACGTCAACGGCGAGGAGTACGTCATCGGCCCCGGGGACTCCTACGTGGTCCCGAGTGAGGAGCCACACGAAGCGCGCAACGACGGCGAGGAACCGGTCCGGGGTATCGACGTGTTCAGTCCGCCCAGATCGAACCCGGACTGGCAGGACTAGCCACAACTGTTTGGGGCCGGCGGCCGTAGCGCAATCAATGACGCGAGCAGTGGCTGCTGTCGTGACGCTCACGCTCGTACTCGCCGGGTGCTCGGGCTTCGTCCAGCAGGACAGCCCCGAAACAGTCACGCCGGCAGCGGTGCCGACCGATGGGGTCGGGTATCCGCCGGGCGTGAGCGACGAGGCAGTGGTGCCGCCAGTGCTGGCCAGCGCCCACGCGCGGACGCTCGCGACGACAAACTACACGCTGGTCTCCCGCCAGCGGGTCACCGACAGCAACGGGACGGTACTCCGGCGGTCCGACCACACACGCCACGTCGCGGCGAACAAGACGACGTACGCCGGGCAGTTCCGCCAGAACGGCACCGAACTGAACACTTTTACGACCCGCATTGATTACTGGACCAACGGCTCCATCGTCGCGGCCCGGTACGACGAGCGATCGAACCGGCCCCAGCGGGTCAAGTGGACTGTCCGCGACGACGGCCCGGTCTCAGACCTCTCGGAGCGGCGGATGATACGCGGTATCGGGGAAGCCGTCGATCTCTCCGTTGCTGACCGGAGCGACGGCAGCGTCGTCCTCGTCGGCACCCGTTTCACGGACCCTGACAGGCTCAGTACACCCCTGTTCGTGAGCGCCCCTCGCAATGTCTCTGTCCGGCTCCGCGTCAGTCACGACGGTACCGTCTCGGCGCTTCGGCTGGCATTCGATGCCGAACGGAGCGACCAGCAGGTCCGTGTCACGCAATACCTGCGGCTACGAAACGTCGGGTCTACGACAGTGACACAGCCGGTGTGGGTCGCGAACACGACCCAGCGGTCGCTTCAGGAATAACCGCCCGCAACGAACGAATTCAGGCGCTACCGAGCGCGGGCAGGACTCGGCGGGAGGCGAGCATATAGCCGGCGTACAGGAGGACCAGCCCCATATATACTTCCCACGCAGCGAACGCGGAGATGCCGCCGGACAGGTCGGCGAGAGCGGCCTGTTCGGTGAGTGCTCCTCCCACAGTTAGCCCGGCCGCGAGAACCGTCGAGAGAAGGAGTTCAAGTAGCTCCGGAAGCGATTCTGAAACCATGTATGCGCAGATATCAGTGTCAACCCGCTTGTAGCTCTTTCGATCCGAGAGAGCTTTGTAGGCTCGCGAGAACGGACCTGTATGAGCCAAAACTGGAACGCGGACTACGCGACACTCGCAAAGCGCGGGTTCATGCTTGGGGCGGGGCTGTTCCTCCTCGGCATCGCGGGGGAAGTCGCCGGAAGCGCCGTTCTCGGGACGCTCCCCGCCTGGGGCGACACGCTGCTGGTCGACATGGAAATGCTCGGTATTCTCGTCGGTCTCCTCTCACCGCTCGTGTTCGGTGTGGTCCTTCCGCTGACGGAGTAACCCTTCTCTGACGGATACGCTCGATAAAACGACTCCCGAGCTACGGCCCCGTTCTCCCGACAGCACGACCGCTCGTCTCGCCAGTCCCGGCTGTTGTGCGCAATAAAAATGTAGAGTTTGGGTGATCAGCGCGACTCGCTTACGCGAGCTTCTCTATATTCTCGACGACCTTCTCGGCGAACTCGCTGGTGGCGAGCTTGTTGCCGCCCTCGATCTGGCGTTCGAGGTCGTAGGTGACGTCGCCCGAGGAGATGGTCTCCTCGACGGCGTCACGAACGAGCTGGCCGGCGTCCTTCCAGCCCATGTATTCGAGCATGAGTCGGCCGGAGAGAATCATCGCGGTTGGGTTGACCTTGTCCTCGCCGGCGTACTTCGGCGCGGAGCCGTGGACCGGTTCGGCGAGACAGCGGGCCGAGCCGAAGTTCGCACCGGGGGCGATGCCGAGCCCGCCGATCTGTGCGCCGGCGGCGTCGGACATGTAGTCCCCGTTGAGGTTCATCGTCGCGATGACGTCGTACTCGTCGGTACGGGTCAGGAGCTGCTGGAGCATGTTGTCGGCGATGCGGTCGTTGACGACCAGCGCGTCCTCGGGCGCTTCGCCGTCGTACTCGTCCCACAGCTCGTCCTCGGTGATGACGTGCTCGCCGTACTCCTCTTCGGCGACCTCGTAGCCCCAGTCGCGGAAGGCACCCTCGGTGAACTTCATGATGTTGCCCTTGTGGACCAGCGTAACGGAGTCGCGGTCCTCTTCGAGGGCGTAGTCGATGGCCTCGCGGACGAGGCGCTTAGTCCCGAACTCGGTGATCGGCTTGACGCCGATGCCGACCGGGCCGTCGTGGATGGTCTCGTCGAAGTCCATCTCGTCCTCGACGAACTCCTTGACTTCCTCGACTTCGTCGGTGCCGGCCTCCCACTCGATGCCGGCGTAGACGTCCTCGGTGTTCTCCCGGAAGGTGACCATGTCCATCTCCTCGGGGTCCTTGACCGGTGACGGGACGCCCTCGATGTGGTAGGTCGGGCGGACGTTCGCGTAGAGGTCGAGCGTCTTCCGGAGCGCGACGTTCAGCGAGCGGAAGCCGGCGCCGACCGGCGTCGTCAGCGGCCCCTTGATAGCGACGTTGAACTCCTTGATCGCCTCGACGGTGTCGTCAGGGAGGTTCTCGTCGTACTTGTCCCGGGCGGACTGGCCGGCGTAGACGCGCATCCAGGAGATGTCACGGCCGGTGGCGTTCGCGGCGGCTTCGAGCACCTTCTGTGCGGCCGGACCGACGTCCGTCCCGATACCGTCCCCGTGGATGATGGGGATGATCGGGTTCTCCGGAACGTCGAGTTCGTCGTCCTCCGTGACCTGAATCTGCTGTCCCTCGTCGGGAACCTCCACTTTATCGTAATCGTAGCCCATATTCCGCCAATTGACAGTCGCCCCTAAAGGCGTGCCGCTTTCCCTCAGACATGGTAACACAGTCCGTAAAGAAAGGGCTTCGACCGAACGTCGGGACGACACTAACGTCATAGCCGGAGGTGATATGCCGTTCGTGTGTCAACGGGGTTGCATGCACGTCATCGTCCACGGCGGCGCGGGCAGTCCACCGGAGTCACCGGCCACTCGGCAGGAAACACTCACCGACGCCGCTGAACGGGCAACGGCGGCGGAGGGTCCGATGGACGCAGTGCTAGCCGCGCTTCGACCGCTCGAATCCGATCCGGCGTTCAACGCCGGCGTCGGTGGGGCCGTCCAGAGCGACGGCGAGGTCCGGACCGACGCTGGACTGATGACCGACGCCGGCCAGGTCGGGGCGGCGTGTGCAATGTCTGGCGTTGTACACGCCACCGATGTGGCCCACAGTGTGGGAACCGAGACGCCACACGTCTTGCTGGCCGGTGACGAGGCCGTCGATTTCGCGGCAGGCATGGGTGTCGAAACCGGTCGCGACCTCACGACTGCGGAGACACGACAGCGATACGAGGCCGCTGACCCTCCTGATGGCGGACCCGCAGATCATCTTGAATGGGTCCGTGAGCATTTCAGCGGCACTGACACCGTCGGCGCGGTCGCGACCGACGGGGGCCGGCTCGCGGCGGCGACATCGACCGCCGGGCGCTGGTTCGCGCTGGCCGGTCGGGTCGGCGACGTACCGCAGATCGGCGCTGGCTTCTACGCGGACGACCGCGGTGGCGCGAGCGCGACCGGCGAAGGGGAGGCTATTGCCCGGTTCGGCCTAGCCCGCCGCGCCGTCGAACTGCTCGACACGTACGGCCCGCGACAGGCCGCCGAGGAGGCGATTGCGGCGTTCGAGGACGCTACTGGCAGGCGCGCCGGCGTAATCGTCCTCGACCACGCCGGCCACACCGGAGCCGAACGCAACACCGCCGCGATGCAGACCGCGAGGCGATAGCCAGAGGGAAACCCCTTTGCCCGCCACCGACTAACCGCCGTGCATGACTGACGTGGACTTCGATTCCGAGCAGTACGAGAAATGCCGTGAAGCAGGCGAGATTCTAGCACAGGTACGTGACGAGGCAGCCGAACGCGTCGAGGTGGGCGTCTCCCATCTCGAAGTCGCCCAGTGGGCCGAGGACAAAATCAAGGAGTTGGGCGGCAAGCCGGCGTTCCCGGTGAACATCTCTATCGACGAGGAGGCGGCCCACGCCACGCCCGAACGCGACGACGACGCAACCTTCGGCGAGGAAATGGTCAACCTCGACATCGGCGTCCACGTCGACGGCTGGCTCGCCGACACCGCCGTGACGGTCGACCTCTCCGGGCAGGACGAACTCGCCGAAGCGCCCGCCGAGGCCCTGGACGCCGCGCTGGACGTTGCCGGCCCCGGTGTCGATGTAGGCCAGATCGGCGCGGCCGTCGAGGAGGTCATCGAGGGGTACGGCTACAACCCCGTCGTGAACCTCACCGGCCACGGACTGGGCCACTGGGAGCAGCACACGTCTCCGAACATCCCGAACCGCGAGGTGGCACAGGGTGCAACGCTCGACGTGGGCGACGTGGTCGCCATCGAGCCGTTCGCCACCGATGGCCGCGGTAAGGTGCAGGAAGGGGCCGACGAGGAGATTTTCGCCCTCGAACGGGAAGGGTCAGTTCGGAACCGGCAGGCTCGACAGGTCCTCGAACAGATTACCGAGGAGTATCGGACCCTCCCCTTCGCGGCCCGCTGGCTCGATTCGCCGCGAGCGGAGATGGCGCTTCGCCGCCTGAAACAGCAGGATATCGTCCACGGTTATCCAGTTCTTAAGGAGCAGGACGGGGCCTACGTCAGTCAGAAGGAACACACCGTTATCATCACCGAGGACGGCTGTGAAGTGACGACCCGTTCGCGGTAGCGTGAACACCGGCTTCGAACCCGCTGGACTGACACCGGACTCCGCTTCTTGAGCATCCACAGCGACATCTCTCTGTGGCCGGTGTGAAAGGGTGTGATGGGTGGGGGGTGTGGCCACGCAGTCAGAGACCGCGCGGCGTATGGAAACGGTGGGGTGGGGGGTGTGTGGCCACGCAGTCAGAGACCGCGTGGCGTATGGAAACGGTGGGGTGGGGGGTGTGTGGCCACGCAGTCAAAGACCGCGTGGCGTATGGAAACGGTGGGGTGGGGGTGGGGTGTGTGGGATGGTCAGGCGTTGTTCATCCGCGTTGACGTGGTTGTACCACAGATCTGACACTCGCTGACCCGATACGGCTCTCGGGAGAACGCCGCGTTCTCGCGTTTATCGGACTCTGTCTGTATCTGGACACGCACGGCGTGCGGTGTCTCGCGGTCACACGTCGAACAGTGTTCAGCCATGTCAACGCCGTCGTTTATCGCTGCCATCCCGCCTGATACAAGCCGGGTACGGAGTATAAAAACCACCTTCAGTTCTGGTCCGTTCAGCACTGTTTATCGCCAGACAGCGGCCGATTTTTTCGGATTGCTGCCTTAGAGAATACGAGAATGTTTAAAAGCCCATCTAAGGCTATAGAATCCGGTCTACGACCGTGAACGGCCAACACTTTTATATAGAGCTTCTGCGGCAACAGTCACGTTGTTTTTGCTGGTGGGTCGACAACTGGCGGTATGGACAAGGTGTTCGCGCCGTGGCGCATCGAGTGGGTCGAACGCGAGGAGACGAACCCCGATGTCGACTGCGTGTTCTGTGCGTTTCAAGCGGGGGACGACGACCGGGCGAACAACCTCGTGGCACGAAGCGACCACGCCTTCGTCCTCCTGAACAACTACCCCTACAACCCCGGGCATGTGATGGTCATTCCCCACACCCACACCGGCGAGTACGGCGACCTCGACGACGAAACCCTGCTCGATCACGCCCGACTGAAACAGCGGACCTTCGATGCTCTCGAAACGGCGCTGTCCCCGGACGCGTTCAACGCGGGGCTGAACCTCGGTGGCTCCGCGGCCGGCGGGTCGATTGACGACCACCTCCATACTCACGTCGTCCCGCGGTGGAACGGCGACACCAATTTCATGCCGGTCATCAGTGACACGAAAGTCATCGTCGAGGCCGTCGAAGAGACGTACGACCGGCTCTACGCTGCGTTCGCATCACAGGACGGGACAACCGCTCCTGACGACGGGGCTGTCCGAATCGAGTAGTTCGGCCGGCCGTACCGACAGAGACGCGGTCTTCGTCCGTGGGACTGTGGTGAAACGGCCGATTTCCGGTAGCTGAAAAGCATCGGGTGGGCCTTTTTCAGTAGACGCCAAACTGTCGTATGGTCCCATGACGCAAGAAGCCCCTCCAAATCACGGCCAGCGTGATAAGTACCCAGCCCCGTCCGGTCGCCGCCGCTTCGTCAAAGGACTGGTCGGTGCCAGTGCATTGTTGGGAGTGACGACTGTCGGCGGCTTCGCAGTCGACGCAGCGACTGACCAAGGCGGTGTCGGTGGTGGTACCGTGTCCTATATCGGCATCCAGAACATCGCTGGCCCGGCGAACCGACCGATGCCGCTCGTTCCGCTGGAGATATCCGATGGCGCACTCCGCGGAAAGTGGCCGTCCGTCTCGGAAGTGACCACGGGCGGTGATACTTTCCGTATCGCCAAAGCGGAGTTGGGCGGCGTGACGTATTCCCAGCAGTGGTTCCAGTACTGCGGGCTCGAAGTCGCCGCGGGACTCGAGCCAGACCCCGAGCGTGACGGGTTCCTCAGGTCGAAGGCGGCATATGACTGGCAATCACAGCTGAATGACGGAGATAAACTCCGTGTCGAGCACTTCGAGGACTACGAGTCTTGGGGAAACGATATCGGTAGCGACGGTCTCGGCAAGCCAGCGGTCGCGACCTGGCGTTCACAGGGCGAGGACGTCAAAGAGATACAGGTGCAAGTGTTCCGGACACCTGCTGTCTCGAAGATGGTCGCCGGTGACGACGAGTATGCCGACCTCGCCGGTGAGATACGCGAGTTCCTGGACGCGGCCACTGCTAAGGATTTCATCGCATGGGTGAACCGCTGTACGCACCTCTGCTGTAATCCCGGGTATAAGACGATGCCCGGAAGCGCGAAGTTCGAGGCTGCCGACAAGGTGTACTGTAACTGCCACCAGTCGGTATACGATCCGTTCTCGCCGACGACGGCAACTTTTGCGTCGCGGCCTCGGCCACAGGGATAGCTCAGTGTCGAAGCGGCTTTGACGGCGGCCCGACAACGGGGGAGCAATGTCACGCCGCGCGACGCTCAGGCGGGTCGGCCTGCTCGTTCTCGGCGTCAATCTCCTCCTCGTGCTGCTGAAAGCCAGCGTCTGGCTCACCACCGGGAGCTTCGCTGTCCAGTCCGAGGCGGTCAACAGCGCCGCCGACACCGCCTACTCGCTGGTCATCGTCGCTGGGCTGTACCTGACGACGCGCCCGCCGGACTTCGAGCATCCCCACGGCCACGAACGTATCGAGCCGTTCGTCTCGCTGTTCGTCGCCGCGGGTATCTTTTCCGCTGGCGGGTTCGTCCTCTGGAACGCCGGTACTGCCCTGCTGACCGGGAACATCTCGGTAACACAGGGGCCAGCCGCCGTGCTCG
This sequence comes from Haloarcula sp. CBA1115, assembly GCF_000827835.1. Lineage (NCBI taxonomy): Archaea > Methanobacteriati > Methanobacteriota > Halobacteria > Halobacteriales > Haloarculaceae > Haloarcula > Haloarcula sp. CBA1115. Next base: position 2,222,203 of record NZ_CP010529.1, read on the forward strand.
TGCTCGCCTTCTCGGCCGTCGCGAAGTACGCCCTCTACCGCTACTGTCTCCGCGCGGGCACGGACCGTAACTCCCCGGCGCTCATTGCGACGGCGAAGGACAACCGCAACGACATCCTCACCGCGGGAGCGGCGCTGGTCGGCGTCGGTGGTGCGATGGCCGGTTACCCCATTGCCGACCCGCTGGCTGCGCTCGTCGTCGCCATCGGCATCATCTACACCGGCATCGAGGTCGTACAGGAAAACGTCACCTATCTCGTTGGCGGCGCACCACCGGAGGACCTCCGGCGCGAAATTCTTCGCCGCGCGCTGGACCACCCGCAGGTCCGAGGCGCACACGACGTTATCGCCCACTACGTCGGCCCCGAAATCGACGTGAGCCTCCACATCGAGGTGGAAGGCGACCTGACGCTGTTCGAGGCCCACGACATCGAGACGGCGGTCATCAAGTCCATCGAGGAACTCCCGGAGGTCGACGACGCGTTCATCCACGTCGACCCGAAGGAACTCGGCGAGTGGAAAGACGACGAGGAAGTGGAACGACTCGCTGACCTGGAGTGACGTTTTAGTAGCTTCCGTGCCATGCCGTAGCATATGAGTGACGACTCATCACGTAGCTGGCTCGCGCTTGGACGACTGTTGTTCGGCCTCGGTGTGGCCCTCCAGGCCGCTGAGGACTTCCGCGACATGGAGGATGCAATCGAGTACGCTGAGTCTGCGGGTGTCCCCGCGCCGGACCTGCTGGCCCCGCTGGCCTCGGGGATGATGCTGGTCGGCGGGCTGGGGACGGCATTCTGGCGGCTCCCGCGCGTTTCGACCGGTGCCGTCGCCACGTTCCTCGCCGTCGTTACCCCGACGATGCACGACTTCTGGAACGCCGACCCGGACGACAAGAGTGGTGAGCGCCTGGCTTTCTTCGGCAACCTCGCGATGTTCGGCGGAGCGATAGCGTTCCTTCGTGAAGCCTACAGCGGTGACTGACGGCTCGGTCGATTCCGACTGAAAATTCGGGCTGCCGACCCGCTCAGTCCGCGACCTGCGCCCGCTCGATCGGCTCGCCGAAGGCGTAGACGGTGTTGTGGCTCGTGATCTCCACGTCGACCGTGTCGCCGATTTTGAGCCCGCGCTCCTCTGCGTCGGCGATGACGACCTGCCGGTAGGCCTCGTCGTAGCCCACCAGCGACTCGTCGGTGCCGTCCTCGACGAGCAACACCGACGAGGTGCGCCCGACCATCTCCTCGTAGGCTTCGGCCATCAGTTCCATCTTCGCCTCGCTCATCTCCTTCGAGCGGTCCTTCTTCGTCTGGCCGCCCAGGCCTTTCATGTCGGCGGCGTCGGTCCCGGGCCGCTTGGAGAAGCGCGTGACGTTGATCTTCTCGGGCCGGGTCTCGCGCAGCAGCGCCATCGACTCCTCGTGGTCGGCCGGCTCCTCGGTCGGGAAGCCGACGATGAAGTCCGTCGACAGCGTCCAGTAGTCCAGGTGGTCGTCCAGCGTCTCGACGACCTCCAGATACTCCGAGACGGCGTGTTGCCGGCGCATATCGGCCAGCACGTCGTCGCTGCCGGACTGGACCGGCGCGTGGATGAAGTTGTACAGTTCGTCGTGCTCGGCGAACACCGCCGCGAGTTCCTCGCGGACGCCGTGGAGGCCCTTCGGGTTCGCCATGCCGACGCGTACCCGGAAGTCACCGTCGATGTCGGAGCAGATGCGGTCGAGTAGCTCCGGCAGCAGGCTCGTCCCCTTGTTCGTGTCCCAGCCGTAGACGCCGGTGTCCTGGCCCGTGATGCGGATTTCCTTCGCGCCGGCGTGAACGAGCGCGCGGGCCTTCTCGACATTCTCCTCGACCGAGGGCGACTCGATTCGACCGGTCGCCTGCTTCGTGATGCAGTAGGAGCAGTCCGACATACACCCCCGTGCGATGGGAAGGATACCAACGACGCCGTTGAGCACCGTTTCGGTGTCCGGCGTGATTGTCGGGCACTCGCCGTTGAGGACGTACTGGGGCACGTCGTCCCAGTGGAGTACCTCCGCGTCGACGTCGGCGGTCTGGAACTCCTCGCCCTGTGCGAGCGCCATACAGCCCGTGATGACGAGGTCGGCCGGCGTTTCTTTGTCGAGTTCTTTGGCCCGTGCGAGCATGTTCCGCTCGGTTTTCTCAAGCACCGTACAGGTGTTGAGAATCGCTACGTCAGCCGACTCCGGCCCGTCGGCGGGATGGTGCCCGCCCTCCCGGAGCGCCTGCTCGATCTGCTGGGTCTCACCTCTGTTCGAGGTGCACCCGTACGTCTCGATATGATACCGGGCCATTCATCCAGACACTATCGCCAGGACGGCAAAAGGGCGACGGATTAGACCGGTCAGTAGCCGTCGGTTGTGTCCGCGTCGTCTCGGTCTGTCTCCGGTTTGGTTGGAGTTTCGCCCTGCCACTCTCGGACGATAGTATCGCCGCTAGAGGCCCCGATACGCTCGGCCCCGGCCTCGAACATCGCCTCGGCGTCGGCCCACGACCCGACGCCGCCGCTGGCTTTCACCGGGAGGTACTTGCTGAGGATCTCCACGTCGTGGACTGTCGCGCCGCCCTCGCTGAACCCCGTCGCGGTCTTGAGATACGCGGCGTCAGCGTCTGCGACCAGTTGGCCGACCCGTTCGAGTTCGTCGTCAGAGAGCAGCGGCGCTTCGACGATGACCTTCACGGGAACCGGGACGCTGGCGACGACCTCGGTGATGTGGTCCCGGACGGCGTCGTCCTCGCCGGCCTTGAGTAGGCCGATGTTACACACCATATCCAGTTCGTCGGCCCCGGCGTCCCAGGCCAGTTTGGCCGCCTGACAGACGCTGTCGGTCTGGCCCTGGCCGTGAGGGAAGTCGATAACGGCCGTGAGTGGGACGTTCGCGTACTCCGTCGCCAGCGGGAGGTAACACGGCGGAATACACGCCCGCATCCCGTACTGCAGCGCCTCGTCGAGGCAGGTTCGTACGTCGTCCGGTGTCGTCGTCGGGCCGAGGACTGTATGCTCGATGCGGTCTGGAATGTCGTCCATACCGCGGGGTGACACGCGGTGTCTACGTAAAGACGGCGGGCGGCGGACGGTGCGGGCCGGGTGTCCCGCTGTAGTGGCTGTCCGCGATAGCCGCTCGTACCGGTGTGCCCTCCGTCGGTCTCGTTCGGAAGGTTTTCCCTCGTCGGCGTCGGCGTGAGGGACATGGTACTGCCTTCGGGGTTAGCGCTCCCGCCGCTTGAGTACACCGTGGCGCTGCTTGCGGGCACACTCGTGGTGACAGCGCTGTTGTACGCCCTCGAACCACCGATCGACCAGCGGACCGTGGTCGCCCTGACGCCGTGGATGGCACTCGGCGGCGCGCTCCACGCGTTCCACCAGCCACCGATTGAAGCGTACAGGCCCGTGGTCGCACCGCTGTTCGGCGCACCGGCGGTGTACCTCACGACGTTCGTCACACTGGGTGTCGTCTGGATCACGCTGACGCTGTTCAGCGTCCGGCGCGGCCACAGCGAGACGATATCGCGCAATCTGGGGTACATCGGCATTGGACTCCTGACTGTGTTGCTCGTCATCGCCGTCGTGATGGCACTGGAGTCCGGCCTGCTGGGGCTCATCTGGCCGACTGTCGCCGTCGTCGTCGCGACTGTTGTCACCGCTGTAACGGTGCTTGCGGTCGCGCTGTGGCGGACGCCGGTCGTGGTTCGGATGCGCTATGCGGCCCCGACTGTCGTGTTCGCGCATATGCTCGACGGCGTCTCGACGGCGGTCGGCGCTGACGTTATCGGTATCACGGAGCGAACGCCGATCCCCGCCCGTATCATGGAGTTTGCCGGGACACTCCCGACAGCGCTGTATCTCGGCAAAGGCTGGCTGTTCGTGTTCGTCAAACTGCTCGTGGCGATTGCGGTCGTCTTCCTGCTCGATGACTACCTCGAAGAGGACCCGGTCGAAGCGAGCCTCCTGCTCGCGCTCGTGACCGCCGTCGGTATCGGCCCGGCCACGAACAACATCGTCCTGTTCCTGTTCAGCCCGGTCTGAGGGCGGCGTTATTCTGCCACCGAATCGCTGCGTCGCTCCTGCCGTTCCTGTTCGAGCCGCTGACACCCGAACACGAGCGGCTCCGGCATGTCCGTCGCGTTCGACTGCAGCGATTCGAGCACGACGGCCACCTCCTCGAACCGTGGTCCGCGACCGGCGACCAGTGGCTCTGTATCCCACGTAATGAACTCGTGGTCGGACAGCATCGGCAGGTGACAATGGTACAGTTCCTGTCGAAGGACCGCCGGGTCGCGTGGGACGTTGGGGTTTACGGCACTTTCGGGGAGTGGGACGGTCTCGTCGGGGTGGGCGTCTGACAACGAGATGACGAGCTGCCGCCGCGGCTCGGCCGTAACGGCCTTGAAAACCTCGTCCCAGCGTCTAATCACCTGCTTCCCGTTCTGGTAGCGTTGCTGTGTCATAGTATAACTTACCACATATAACTGGCCGGCGACATATATATCACTGTGGTGTAATATATTGAGTGAATTGAACGGCGAGGACAGCCATCCCCGATTGACCCGAAACGACACAGCTGAGGGTGTTGAAACGGGTGTGATAACACCTGGGTCCGCATACCGTACTGTCTCATCACTCTATGTACCCTGCCAGACTCTGCGGTACTACACTCGACAGTGCCAGAGCCGTCGGTGATATCTCGGGAGGGTATCCTCGCAACGGACTATCCCGCCACCAGACCTGTCGTTTCTGCTCTCCCCAGCCGCATGACACAAGGCTCATTGGCACTGCGAACAAGGGACGATACGTGCTTGACTACCCCCTCACGCAGTGGGCGTGCGTCTGTGTCGTCGCCGGTGCGGTCGTCGGTCTGTTGTTGAACATCCCGATGATGACACAGGACCAGGGGTACCTGCCGGCGCACGTCGCCGCGGCCGGCCTCACTCGTGCTGACCCGGCCGCAGTGGGCCGTCCGCTCGCCGCCGTCGTGCATCACGGCACCGCCCTCGTTGCGGCACTGCTCTACGGCGCGGTCGTTGCAGGCCTCTCGTCCGTGCTTCCGACGGCAGTCTCGCTCAACGGCGTCCCGCTGCTACCGCACATTATCGGCGTTGCGGGCGTCACCGCGTTCATCTACTACTTTTTCGCCCGCATCGCCATGCCTCGCTTCGGCGGCAGCGTCCGGGACGATGCCGACGAGATCATTCGACAGTGGGCGCTCACGGCGTTCATCTTCGGGACGGCGCTCGCGCTGTTCGTCCCGGTGCTCGTCACCTGGCTGTAAGCTACGTATCCTCGACCCGCTTCGAGAGGTTTCTGTAGGCTCCGAGATACAGGAATACGCTGGCAAGGAGCGCGAACGGGACGACGAGGGTCCACGAGGGGCCGTCCGGCGTTCCCGCGCCGACGGTGTAGCCGGTCAGCAGTCCGAGGACGACTCCGGCGGCGAGAGCGATACCCGCCGGTCCTCGCATCCGCCTGTCGAACAGCGAGAGATCGTCTGCCATACGTCCGCTCTCGCGGCCGTCCTACCTCACTGTTGTGAACGACGGGAATCCACTGACTACTAAATAGTTCCGTGCGACTGGCCTGTATGGCGAAACAACCGCATCTACTCGTCGAACCGGGTGACCTGACAGACATCGCGCTCGTGCCGGGTGACCCCGGGCGTGTCGACCGCATTGCGGGCCTCTGTGACGACCACGAGGTCGTCGCGGAGAACCGCGAGTACAAACTCGTCAATGCGACCTACGACGGCCGCGAACTGACGATCTGTTCGACCGGCATCGGGTCGCCCTCGACGGCCATCGCCGTCGAGGAACTGGAAGCTGTCGGCGTCGAGACGCTCATCCGCGTCGGCACGACCGGCGCGCTTCAGGAAGGCATCGAAATCGGCGACATGGTCGTCGCTAACGGCGCTGCCAAGGACGAAGGAACGTCCCAGCGCTACGAATCGAAGTCCGTCCCGGCCGTCCCGGATTACGACGTGCTCTCGTCGCTGGTCGACGCCGCCGAGGCGAACGACGAGGACGTCCACGTCGGCCCCATCGCCACGGACGACGCCTTCTACGCCGAGACGGACGAGTACATCAACGACTGGGAGGCCGCTGGCCTGCTGGCCGTCGAGATGGAGGCCGCCGCGCTGTTCTCGCTGTGTCGTCGCAAGGGCCTGCGCTCGGGCGCTATCTGTACCGTCGACGGAAACCTCGTCGAGGGGACACAGAAGGGCGAAACTGAGGACGAGGAACTCCCCGAGAAAGCCAAGAACAACGTCGAACGCGCCATCGAAATCAGTCTGACGGCGACCACGTCGCTGTAAGCGTCGGAACCGCTGGGTTCTGCGAGCGCCCGTCGGGGGTGTCCCGTGTGATCGGTCGGTCGCGCCGCTTCCCGGCGGAGGGCTTAACAGACGTTCTCCCGTGGGAAACTGTATGCTCGACCAGTTCCGGAAACGACTCCGCGCGGCGGTCAGACGGCTCCGGCGGGTCGAGCGCCGCGAACTACAGGACTTCAGACGGTGGGCCGAGGTGACCGAAAACCTCGTCCACCTCTCCATGCTGGTGTTCGTCCCGCTGGCTATCGTGCTGGTGACGACGCTGGCGAACGCCGTCCCACAACTGAGCTTCCTGCTGTTCCCGCCGCTTGCAGCGGGGTCGTACACGCTCTTCGTCGATCCGACGAGCAAGTACTCCGACCCGAAGCGGTTCGTCGCGGGACTCACCATCGGTGCGGTCTGCGGGCTGGGCGCGCTCGCCGTCTCGAACAGCTACCTCACAGCCCCGGGCGGCCAGTTCGGCGTCAGCGCGCTCGGTGCCGGTCTCGCCGTCTTCGCGACCGGCGTGGTCACCTGGCCGCTCGACATCGAGGAGCCGTCGTCGTACTCCACCGCCCTGCTGGCGCTGCTGGTCGAACCGAGCCAGCGGGCGGCGTTCGTTGTCAGCATCTTCCTCGCGAGTTCGCTCGTGGCAGCCCTCTTCGTCGTCTGGCGCGAGGAGTTCTACGAGCAGCGGGCGACGTACCTGTACGAGTCGATGTCCGGCGACGACCACGTCCTCGTCCCGATGCGCGGCGACTCGGCTGGCCAGACAGCGATGCTGGGCGCGCGGCTCGCGGCTGCCCACGAAGCCGGGAAAGTCGTCTTGCTGGACATGGTTTCGGACAGCGACGCCGCCACAACCCAACAGTCGCTCATGCGGGACACGATACAGATGGACATCCGGTCGGAGAACGGGTCCGGCTCGCCATCGGCCCGGACTCGTCCCGTCGCTGACGGCGGTGACCCAGCCAACGCGTCGGTATCACCCGACCAGACTGACCTCGAAGCGGAGGTCGACTGGCTGGAGACCCACGCCGACCGCATCGAGACGCGAACGGGCGTCTCCTGTCAGGTCGTCGTCGCGAGCGACGACGGGTCACCGGCGAAGACGACGCTGCAGACCGCGGCCGAAACCAACTGCGACCTCATCGTCGCGCCCTACGAGAGTCGACACGGGGCGCTGACGTCGTATTTACAGCGGCTGTTCCGAAGTGAGAGCGACATCGTCGTCCATCGGTCACGGAGCGACCGGACCCGCTGGAAGCAGGTCATCGTCCCCGTGCGGTCTGTCAGCGACGTGGCCCACAATATGGTCGACTTCGCCACGCGACTGGCCGGCCGGAGCGGGCGGGTCGCCGTCGCGACCTGTATCGGCTCCCGCGGGGACCGCCGCCGGGCCGAAGAGATGCTCGCGGACCTCATCGAACCGTACGAGGGGGCGTTCGAGACGCGAGTCCCGCGGACGGATATCCAGACGTTCCTGACCGATACCGCCCCACAATACGACCTGGTCATGATCGGGGCGAGCCGCGACCGGAGCAAGGCGTCGCGGTTCATCTCGCCGCCGACGTTCGAACGGTTGGAGGACGTGGAGACGGACGTCGCTATCGTCGACCGCGGCCGGGCCTAGATATCTGCGTCGTCCTCGTCGTTCACGTCGAGCAGGTGGTCGGCGATGTTCTCCATCCCCTCGCGACCCAGTGCAGACTGGACGATGAGGTGCCCGCCCAGCACCGCCGGGCTGATGACTGTGTCCGCGCCCGCCCGGCGGAGCTTCTCGATGTTTTCGCGGTCGGTCGCCCCGGCGACGATGTTGACCTCCGGATTGAGCGTCTGTGCCGTCAGTATCGCCAGCGCGTCCTGTGCGTCGTCGTTCGTCGCCGCGACGACCGCCGCGGCCTCCTCGATACCGGCCCGTTGCATCGGCTCTTCGTCGCTCGGGTCCGCGGTCAGAACGGGGATGTCCTGTTGTTGGAGCCGCGTGGCCGTCTCCGTGTCCGGCGTGATGACCACGAAATCGATTGCGCCGGTCAGTTCCTCGATGATCGGTTCCGTCAGGTCGCCGTGGCCGAGCACCAGTACGTGGTTCTCGAGCAAGTCCAGTTGTGCGTCAGTCATGTTTCCGAGTGCCTCCGAAAGCCGCTTCTCGATTGCCGGGCCCAGCAGCGACCCCAGCGCGATGGCGAAACTGGCCGTCCCGAGGACGACCACCGACATACCGAACAGTATCGCCTGCTGGCTCTGTGGGGTCATGTCGCCGTACCCGACGGTACTGGCCGTGACCAGCGTGTAGTAGAACGCGTCGGTCGCCGTCGAAAGATTGGTGAATTCGTCCCGGAGCGCGTACGATCCCGCCGTCCCGTACATGAGCGAGCCGAGGAGTGCCGCGCCCGCGGCCAGTTGCGCTGTCGAGAGGTCGACCGACCGGTCGAACCGCCGCCGGTTCAGCAATATTACTGGGAGCGAGAGCAGCGAGAGCGCGACGAGCGGTATCGACACCGCCGAACTCGGCACTGGGCCGATAAACGGGAGCGGCACCTCCGAGTTCTGCACCAGCCCTTGAACCGCCGCGACGGGAAGTAAGACGACGGTCGCGTACCACGCGACCCGCAGGCGGCGACGGAGTCCGACGACGCTAACGAGTAGCGTGAATCCCGTGAGCGCACCGGTAAACCCGGCGGTGCGCTGGATGCTTCGCGGAATGAGGTCCCCGAGCGGCCCGCTGATCGACACGGCACTGATGTTGACCACACCAGTGACGAACGACAGCACTGCCACCAGGACCGGCAAGAGTATCGTTGCGCGCGCTCCCAACCAGTTCCGCGGCCTGTCCATACCCATCCAGATTACAGCGGTGGGTGTAAATGTACTGTCCGCGGGCCGGAAGCGATTTACTACCGGCCACGCAGGATGTGGACATGGCTTCGCTCCCGGTCGAGGTGCTGATGGGGATCTATCTGGGGCTGTTGGTGGGAGTGATTCCCGCGCTCGTGTCGTGGGCGCTGGGGTTCAGTTTCAAGTACTTTACCGGCATTACCGTGCCGGGGTTCGGTGTTGTCGTGCTGGCAATCGCACTTGCCGGCGTCAGCGGGGGCCTCATGGCACTGGCGGACAAGTCGATTACGCAGGCCCCCAACGCCGAGCGAATCATTACTGCAATCGTTCTCGTCGGGATGGTGTCGCTGTACGCTCACAGCAAGGGCGACCAGCTCGGGGCGGAGTTCCCGAAGCGGCTCTCTTTCCAGGGGCTACGCGAGAAGAAACTCTCGGCGGACGTGGCCGAATTTGTCGGTGGCCGCGACGAGGTTCGTATCCGCGTCGTCGGCGACGTGGCCGACATGGAAGGGTATCCGCCGCTTTCGGAGCCACTCCGGGCCGAGATACGCACCGAAGAGTGGCGGTTCCCGGCGGACCTCCGTATCGGCGAACTCGAACGCCGGATGGAGGAGCGCCTGAAATCGGAGTTCGACCTCGGCGACGCTGCCGTCTCGATAGACGAGCAGGGGCGGGCGACAGTCGTCGCCGCGCCGCCGTTCTCCGGCCTCTCGAAGCGTGTGGGCGACAACCGCCACGCCGTCTCGGTAGACGCCCTGTTGCCGACCGGGCTGGCCCGCAACGACGAGGTGACGGTGCTGACTGAGGACGCACAGGTCCGGGGGACCGTCGTGAGCGCGCGGTCGACTCCGTCGGCCGACGAGACGCCCGCCGAGACGCCGACGGAACCGGAGATCGCTGACTCCGAGACGCCCCCAACGCCGGTACAGGCACCGACGACTGACGGCGGCGAGGGCCGGCTCACGGTCGCCGTGACCCGGACGGACGTGCAACCACTCCTGCGGTCGGCTCAGCCAAAGGTCGTGGTCGAACCCCGCGGAACCCATCGGGAGTACGAACTTGTCTCCCTGCTCCGTCGGGCCGGAAGCCGGTTTCGCCGTCTCACAGTTCGCGCCGACGGCCCGCTGGATAGGACGACGCTCCGGGACGCCAAAGTTCGGGAGGTCTACGACGTTGCCATCGTCGCTATCCGGACGGCGGACGGTTGGCAGGTCGCGCCACGCGGCGACGCGGCTGTCGAGGCCGGCGACGAACTGTACGCGATTGGCCGCCGCGCCGACCTCGACGCCTTCGCGGAGGCGGTCGCATGACGCCGCTCAGCCTGACACTGCTCGCACAGGTCGGTGCGAACCTGCAACTGGGGACGGTGTCGCGGGCGCTGGTCGAGGGCGTTGTCTGGCTCCTCGTCATCACGCTGCTCGCCGCGACGCCGGCGGGCGCTATCGCCGTCTTCTATCGCTGGTACGTCCGCGAACGCATTCAGACCGGGCTGGCGGTCCTGTTCGGCCTGACCGCGGTCGTCCTCGTTATCGGCGCGACGACGGCGCTCAGCGAGGTCATCGCCCAGCGCGAGGACGTGCTGGCGGCCGGTGCAGTCCTGTTGAACCTCGCTGCGTTCCTCGCCGGCGGCGTCGGGGCCTACGGCGGGATGCGTATCGGGGACCGACTGGGCGTCGACCTCTTCGCCGCGACCGGCGGCCGGAACATCGACGCCGACGTGAGCGAAATCGTCCAGACCGTCGGCCGCGTCACGTCCGTTCGCCTGCCCGAGGATATCGACGACATCATCGGTTACGACCCGATGCCAGACGAGACCAAAGAGACGCTCGCGAACCGGCGCTTTCTCTTCCCGCGGCGGCTGACGAAAGACGAACTCCGGGACCGCCTGGTCGTCCGCCTCAAGACCGATTACGGCGTCGGCCACGTAGACGTCGAACTGGCCGACGACGGCAACGTCGACTACCTCGCCGTTGGCTCACGGGCGGCCGGCATCGGCCCGACGCTGCCGCCCTCGACGAACGCCGTCGCCATCCAGGCCGATCCGGCCCACGCCGCGAGCGCCGGCGATCTGGTTCAGGTCTGGGAGCAAGCGCCGGCGAAGCGCGTGCTCACCGGCGAACTCCGGGGCGTTGCCGACGACGTGGTGACAGTCGCTATCGACGCCGCCGACACGCCGAAACTCGACCCGCAAACGCAGTACAAGCTCGTCACGCTCCCGGTGCAGGACCGCTCCGACCGGGAGTTCGCCTCGCTGCTTCGTGCGGCCGACGAGACGATGGGCACCGCCACCGTCGAACCGGGGAGCACGCTCGACGGTGCGGCGGTCGGCAGTCTGGCAGTCACTGTGGTCGCGATTACCCGCGACGACCAGCAACCGGAGACGATTCCGTCTCGCGGGCGTGTGCTGGCGGCCGGCGACACTATCTACGCAATCGCCACGCCGGACGCGTTGCGGCGGCTGGAGCAAGCCACGGAAGGGACCACGACAGCGACTGTGACGGACGAGTCGGAAGACGATACTGCTGACGAGGACGGCCAGTCAGGCGCGTCTGACCCGGCTGCTGGAACTGAGCAGACTGACGGGGCGGCTGAACCAGCGGCCGACACGACTGATGCCGATGCCCACGACAGCGCGGGGGATGTCGACGCGGCCGAGACCGATGCCGAGGATACGACCGACACCGACGCTGAGATAAACAGAGCTGACACCGACACTGCCGGTGAACCGGCTGACACCGCCGCTGAGGATGGGGCGGCTGATACTGCTGCTGACGCTGGCCTGGCTGATATCGGCGCTGACGACGGGACAACCGAGACCGGAGACGAACCCACGGACGACGACCCGCTGGCGGCGCTTCGGAACGCCGATGTGGAGGACGCAGACGACGAGCTGACTGCGGACGAGGCGTTCGAGGACTTGCCGGCAGACGACGGCGACGACACCGTCGAAGTGTGGGACCCGGAAGAGCGAATCGACGGGGCGGACGACGAGCTGACTGCGGACGAGGTCGACGACAGCGACTCGGCGGACTCCGAAGCGCCCGCCGAGGACGGAGACGGCGTCGACGACGAATCGGGCGCTGGTGACGACTCGGAGAAGTCAAACTGAGAGGCGGGCCTCCCTATTGCTGGATGCACGCCGTCGCCGGCTGCCCTTCCCCGGTCCACCTGAACGGGCCGGACACACCTCGGTCCGGAACCCTCTTTTGCCGGACGCCCGGAGTACGGCTATGGAGTGGAAACTGTTCGCACACCTCCGGGACGCGGCCGACGGCCAGTCGGTCAGCGTCGATATCGAGGGCGAGGCCACGGTCGAAACGGCGCTCGATGCGCTGCTCGCGTCGCGACCGGCGCTCGCCGAGGAGGTGCTCGACGAGAACGAGGAGTTGGCCGACCACGTCCGGGTGCTCGTCGACGGCGAGGACCCGTTCGCCGCCGGTGAGGGGCTGGCGACGGCAGTCGACGAGGAGACGGAACTGGCGTTGTTCCCGCCGGTCAGCGGCGGTTGATACGGCTCGTCGGAGCGGTTTTCGGGTATGTGTCGACTTTGGAGCCGGCACTCTCCCGAAACAATCTTCGACAATCCGTATAGCACGACCTGTCGTCTGTGTCAGCTTTCCAGCGCGCCCGCCACCGTCACGTTCGAGATGACGATTCGCACGCCGTCCTGATACTCAGTATCGAGCGTCACGTCCCAGCCGTGGGTCCGGGCGAGCATCCGCAGGTTCGGGAGCGTCATCCCGGCTTCGGCGTCCGGCATCGCACCGCCGTACTCGAAAAAGGCCTCCGCCGCTGTTTCGCCCGCCGGGGTTCCGTCGTCGGTGATGACGATCTCGTCGGCCTCTCGCTCGACGGTGACCGTCGACGCGTCGTTGTGGGCCGCGAACGTGAACCCACTCTCGAAGAGGTCCCGCAATCGAGTCGGATCGGCGATTATCTGTCCCTCCACGTCGGCCGCCATCGTGAGGCCGTTCGTGTCGGCACGGTCCCAGGCTCCGTCGATGACCGGCTGGAGGTCGACAGCTGTCGTTTCGTCGATTGTCTGCCCGTGTCGGGCCAGCGTCGCGAGTCCGTCCACGATTTCGGACATCCGCTCGGCTGTCTCGGACGTCGACTGGAGGGATTCTTTCGCCAGACCGACCTTGCCGCGGTCTAGAGCGTCTCCGGCGACGGAGACGCGGCCGGTGATTATCTGGAGCGTGTTCAGAAGCTCGTGTCTGATCGCGGTTGCGAACCCCTCCAACTGCTCGTTCTGTCGGTCGAGTTCGCGGCGACGTCGCTCGCTTTCGGTCACGTCGGTGAACACGAGCATCCGACCGATGTCGACCTGCCCCAGCGAAAACGAGGTGTCGCTGACGAGGTAGTACTCCGTCCCGCCGTTCCGGTTCCGTTCGAGAATCTGCTCGTCCGTTTGCAGTATCTCAGTGACGGCCGGCAACACTGTGTCGAGCTGCTGCCCGCGGCTCCCGGCCAGCGCCGGGAAGAGCCGCTGTGCCTCGCCGTTAGACTCCTTGATGTAGCGGTCATCGTCGAGATATACGACAGCATCGTCGACGCCATCGGTCAGTTGCACGGCGAGAAACGCCTCGTCGTACACGTAGAGGACACCGAACGCGAACAGTGCGACGCCGAGCGGCTCGTGATTGATGTCGAGCAGGATGTCGGTGACGAACCCGACGATGTCGAACACTACCGGAATCGCCGTGACACCGACGAGAACGCCCAGCGGACGGGTGTCGTAGTCCGCTTCGAGGAACAGTTCGAACAGCATGAAGAAGCCGACGGTGACGAGCGCGTAGGAGAGTCCCGTCACCACCCAGTGAAACACGCCGTGTGTGATTGCCAGATGCGGGAACGGCTCAGAGACGAACTGCGTGGCGAAATAGAGCCCGTGAAGCGGATTGGTCAGCTTCACCGTGACGATACCGAGGTACACGCTCACGGCGACCACACGGTATAGTCGGTTCCGGTGGAACGCCCGCCCGGTGTACGCCGAACAGAAGTACAGCCACGCACCGACCGTCGCGAGACCGACGATGAGGCTGCCGAGGTAGAACGCGTATCCAAGCGTCCCGGGCGTGATCAGGAACCCGAGTTGCAGCGCCGCCCAGCCGCCGCTACAGAGAAGGAGTCCGACCATCCCGCGGCGGGTATCGGGATCTTCCATGCGAGTCGCTCTGTAGAGCCCGACGCCGCAGCCGACCGCCGCGAGGCCGTACGCCGCGACGTATACGAGAAATGCCGGCGAACTCCCAACAAGATCCATCTATCGGTGACTGGGCGTGTATCTGAATGAGTGTTGCGTCCGCGTTATCGGTTATGATAACTCTCCGAGGCCGTCTATCTCGAACACGAAGTCCGGGCGGCCGTCGATGTTCCCGCTGGCGTACGCGGCCTGGGCCACATGGCGCGGTGTCTCGGGGATGAGGACCCGCGTCCCGTCAACGCCGAGCGTAGCTGCGTCGGCGGCTATCGCAGTGAACAACGCCCGCGCAGCGTCGACGTCGCTCCACACCCCGACAGCGTACTCCGCGAGCCGTTCGCCGTCAGCTTCGGTCGTCCGGACGCGACACGCCAGGCCTCGTGGCTTATCCCCGACGGTCAGGACCGCCTGGTCAGTCGCCAGCCGGTCGAGCGTGTCCCGCGTCAGCGTCGAGAGCGCCCAGCTCTCCCCGCTGTCGAGCGCGAGCCCGGACAGGACGTCTCGTCCGTCGCTCTCCTGCCAGTAGCGCCACGCTGTCGCGGGGTCGTTTCCGACAGTCATCCCGGGCGTCTCGTCCCGTGGCTCGGGGTGTACCCAGCGGAACGACGTGACCGCCTCGAAGCCAGCAGCCAGCGACTGCCCGAGTCCGGCCTCGTTCCAGGAAAACACCATGCTTCGGCCGACTGACGCGCCGGCATCGGCCGCCCATTCTATGAGGTGGTCGGTCAGCAGCGACCCCAATCCCTGCCCTCTGTAGTCCGAGTCTATACGCATGCCCTGAAACCACGCCTCGGTCTCAGTGAGCATGACGGCCTGCGCGAGGCCGACGGCGTGACCGTCAACATCGACGACGAGGGTTTTCCGGTCCGCGCCGTCGTCGTCGACCCAGTCACGGAACACGTCGGGGATGTAATCGGCCATCGCGCGGTCGGCCCAGACATCGCTTGTCAGTTCGACGATATCGTCGTAGTCGTCGTGACGAGCCGTCCGAACAGTCGGCGACATACGGGCAGACTCTCCCGCGACGGTGAAAAAAGGGTCGCGTCGATTCGCCAGCCGGGAACGGCCCGTCCCGCCGAGGCTACCACACCGTGTTCGGTGCTACAGCCACGGCGTCGAACGCTGCTGAATCTCGCCGGCAAGGGGTTCCTGCATGGCGTCGGCAACGTCGTCGCTGTTTGCCAGCGCCCACATGAGCTTGACCTTCGCTGTGCCGGGGAGCATGTCCTCGCCCTCGATGACGCCGGCGTCGAGCAAGTCCCGGCCGGTGTCGTAGACGCGGTCACAGACCCGCCCTTCGAGGCACTGGCTGGTCATGACAAGCGGGATGTCGAGTTCCTCGATGGTCCCGATCCAGTCGGTGTTGACGTGGCCGAGCCCGGTTCCCTCGATGACGACGCCCTCGCTGTCCTCGGCGGCGGCTTCTAGCAGCGACGGGTCCATTCCGGGGGAGAACTTCAGGAGTTCCACGTCTGTCTCGATGTCGTCGTGCAGCGCCAGGTCGACGGCGTCCCGTTCGGCGTATTCGCGGTGGAACGTAACTGTGCTCTCGCCGTCTATATCGTAGTCGACCTCGCCGAGCGGCTTCGCGCCGACCGTCTCGAAGGCGTCCCGGCGCGAGGTGTGGTTCTTCCGGACGCGAGTGCCGCGATGGAGCGCACAGCGGTCGTCGGACTCGTCGGCGTGCATACAGACCAGCACCTCCGCGCAGTCGCTCGTGGCGGCCTCGACGGCGGAGACGGCGTTCATCACGTTGTCCGAGGACGGTCGGTCCGCCGAGCGCTGGCTGCCCGTAAAGACGATGGGGACCGGCGTGTCGAGCATGAACGACAGCGCCGACGCGGAGTACTGCATCGTGTCGGTGCCGTGCATGACGACGATGCCGTCCGCGCCGACCTCGATTTCCTCGTGGACCGCCTGCGCGAGGTCCTGCCAGACTGCCGGGGTCATGTTCTCAGAGAGGATGTTGGCGACGACGCGGCCGCGGTAGTTCGCCATCCCCGCTAGGTCCGGCACCGCCCGAAGCACGTCCTCGGCGTCGAACTGGGCCGTCACCGCGCCGGTGCGGTAGTCGACCGTCGAGGCAATCGTGCCGCCGGTGGAGATCAGCGAGACCGTCGGGAGGTCGTCGTCGAACTCGATGGCGGACTGGCTCTGTTCGTCTTGTGCGCTCTCGACGTCGTACACGTCCGATTCCAGCACGTCGACGGACGCGTCCTCTCGGTCGATGCCGACGTTGTACCCGCCGTCGAGTTTGACGACGAGGTGGTCGGGCGTACTCGACGGGAGCACCACGCCCTCGTAGGTCTGGGCCGCGCGCTCGACGCGGACCCGGTCGCCTGCGTTCATGCGCGGCACTTTCCGCCGGTGGGACTTGAACCCACTCGTTTCGGCGAGCGCTCTCAGCCACGCGCCGGATCTGGCGACCGGCCGGCGGTTGGGGCGCTCGCCGCGGCTCTGGTCCGGGATATCTACGTCCGTTACTGCGAGTTACAAACGCTATCAGACCACAATGTTATCCCACTAGACATTCTCCTAACAAGTATGGCAGACAACAAGAACGGCCGTGAAGCCCAGGCCCAAAACGAGGAGCGCCGCCAGCGGGAGCGCGCTATCACTGAGGAACTTGAGCGGGCGGACGAACCCGAGCCGCCGGTCGATCCGACGGAACTCGCGTACTTCGAGACAGAACTCGAATCGCTCGAATTCCCGGCGACAGCGGCTGACGTGGTCGCTACGGTCGGCGATCACGAAATCGAGTCGGCCGACGGGACGTACACTGTCGCGGACCTCTTGCCCGATGCGGAGGTCGAGTCCTTCGAATCGCCGGCCGAGGTCCGGACGCGGGTCCAGCGGCCGACGGTAGCCGGGGCGATGAAACGCGTCGTCGAGGCCGCCGACGAACACCAGAGCGCGTCCTTTGGCGCCTCACAGCGCGACGGCTACGAGCGGACGTTTCGGGAGCTGCGGGCTATCGACGCGGATGACGACGACGAGGGTATCCGGGCCATCGCCGACTGGATCATCGAGCGCATCCACGAGAAAGAGACGCTTCCCGGGTCCCGCGACGTCCGCCGACAGGCGGCGAAGTTCTGCCGGTCGAACGGCTACTCGGTTCGCAACGACGAGTGGCTCGGTATCTGAGCGACACACCACTGTATCCCTGACTGCCGGCGGCCCCCACAAGGACCATACTGCTCGCGGTCACACACTCTATATGGCCGAACGAACCGAGGAGCGGACCCGCGACGCGGACGCAAAATCGGGCAGTGACCTCGGCGTCGATGTCGGCGTGACGGAGTCAGCGGAGACGGACGTCGCTGTCGGGGAATCGCGCGATGCGGAGTCTTCTGTCAGCGACTCCACCACCAAAGACAGTGGGAGCTACTTTTCGCTCCGAGCGCTGTTGTTCGCCTTCGGTGCGGTCGGCGGTGGGATGGTGCTCGGCGGGCTGATACCGCTCGTCCCGTTCACCGAACTGGTCGGCATCCTGCTTGGCGGATTCGTCTACGGACTGCTCGCCAGCGAGCGCCGATACGCCGAACTGGGTCTGGCGGGCGCTGTCAGCGGCGGCGCAACGGCTGTTCTGTCCCTCCTCCCACAGCTCGCCGCGGGACTGAACGGCACCAGACTGTTCGCTATCGCTGGCGGGGTCGGCCTCGTGCTCGCGCTTGTCGGGCACTACTTCGGCCGCGACCTGCGGAGCGGGCTGACGAAGGACTTGTGATTCCGCTGACTGCATATTCCGGTTAGTACCGGGGCCGTGGCTGCTGCACTCGCTAAACTGTATTTCACGATCCCGTCGTTCCGTATGCAGTATATCCTACTCTCCCGCCAAGTTATAGCGATGTCTGATGTCGGTACCCCCTGTTTACGAGAGCGACAGACCGTAGCAGTTTCGACGCGAATGAACTCTTTGTCACGTAATCTTGGTTGTCACGGTCTTGTCAGTCAACCCCAATATAACGGCATATGTCCAGAATAAAGTGCTAGTTCTGGGTAGATATTCCGTCTTCTGGGTTTTCACACCTAGTATCTCAGGTTGATAACGCTTATAAATCTCGTATGTAATCCCAGAAATAGAACGCATGGCACCAGAGACATACGGGCTCATCAGCCTGTTTCCGGCGATGCTCGCCATTGTACTGACGCTGTTCACTCGCCAAGTACTCCTCTCGCTGTTTGCAGGTATCTGGATCGGTGCGACGGTACTGGTTGGCTGGAATCCGGCCGCCGGAGCCGCCCGGAGCCTCCAGTTCGTCGTGGATAACGTGACCGAACCGTTCAACGTCAAACTGCTACTGTTTACGTTCCTCATCGGGGCAATGCTGGGGATGATCTTCCTCTCCGGCGGGATGAACGCGCTGGCGTCACAGATGGTCAAGCGCATTCGGACCCGCCGGCAGGCGGCGCTTGGCACGTCGCTACTGGGAATGACCATCTTCGTCGACTCGTACGCCTCGACGATGATTACCGGGTCGGTCATGCGCCCGATCACCGACAAGTTCGACATCAGTCGCGAGAAGTTGGCGTATATCCTCGACTCCACCACTGCACCGACCGCGTCGATATCAGTCGTCTCGACGTGGCTCGGGTTCGAAGTCGGACTCATCGCCGAGCAACTGACCACAATCGGGGTGGACCGAAGCGCGTTCCTGCTGTTCCTCGAATCGATTCCCTATCGGTTCTACAGTCTCCTTGCGCTCGCAATGGTCTTTATTATCGTCATCGCGGACCTGGACTTCGGCCCGATGGCGAAGGCCGAACGCAGAGCCAGAGAGGAGGGGAAAGTCCTCGGCGACAACGCGGACCCGCTGATGGAAACACAGGAGGACGATATCGTGACGCCCGACCACGTCGACCCGCGGTGGTGGTACTTCGCCGCGCCGATCGCCGCACTCGTGGGGGTGACCGGGTTCTCGCTGTATTACTCCGGCGGCGGGTTCGCCGGGCGCAGTCTCACCGACGCACTGTCGAACGCGGCCACCGCGGACGCCATCGTCTGGGCCTCGTTTTCGGCCTGTCTGGTCATTCTAACAATTCTGGTCGGGCACGCACGCATCGCGGTCGACGAAGTGAGCGACGCCATCTTCGAGGGGTTCAAAATGGTGATGTTCCCCGTCGCGGTGCTCTCGCTCGCGTGGTCTATCGGCGCTGTGAGCCAGGCACTGGGTGTCGGCCCCTACGTCGTCGCCATCAGTGAGGGGATTATTACGGCCGGGATGCTGCCCGCTATCATTTTTCTCAGCGCCGTCATAATCAGCTTCAGCATCGGCACGTCATGGGGGACGATGGGTATTCTGTTCCCGGTCGCGATCCCGCTCGGACACGCGCTCGGCGCGCCGCTGGCACCGGCCATCGCGGCGATCCTGACCGGTGCGCTGTTCGGCGACCACTGCTCGCCCATCTCCGACACGACGGTGATGTCGAGTATGTTCGCCGCGAGCGACCACGTCGACCATGTGAACACCCAGATTCCCTACGCAGTGCTGGCCGGCATCGTCGCAACCGGGCTGTTCCTGATGGCCGGCTACGGTGTCCCGGCGTACATCGCACTCCCGATCGGACTGGCCGCTGTCGGGTCTGTGACGTACCTGCTCTCGGAACAGCTGTCGGTCGAGGTTCCGAGTTCGTACGGGTCGAAAGCGGACTGAGACGGTCCGCTGTTTGAACTACTGTTCTGTTCAGACGATTTCCCAGCCGTCGTCGGTCCGTTCGACCACGTCGTCCTCTGCAAGCCGAGTGAGCGCTTCCTCGACGATTTCCGGCGGGGCCTCGATCTCTCGGGCCAGCGCCGGAACGGTATCGATACCGTTTGCGAGCCCGCTGACCAGTTCTGCGTACAGTCGTCCGTCGCCGTTCGCGAAGCCGGAGTCGATGCGGTCCCGTACGTCGGTCATGCGGGCCTGCACCCATCGCTGGGCCAGCGACAGTTCGTTCTCTAGCTGCTGGAGATGCTCCAGTTCCCGCGCCAAGTCGTGAAAATCCCCGTCGGACGTGGACCCCACGTCTATCGAGAGATGGCGACAGGAGGGCATCTCGAACTCGGGGTTTGCCGGGTAGGCGCTCTTGGTACCGAACTCGTAGGGAGAGACTCGGACTTCCAGGCGGAGATTCCGGGCGATAGAGAAGTACTTCCGGCGCTGGTCGTCCGTCCGGGAATCGACGAGCCCGGCGTCTTCGAGCTTCTGGAGGTGGTCGATGACCGCTTTCGGGCTGACGCCGATGTATTCGCTGATTTCGGTGACGTAGCAGGGCTTGTGTGCGAGGAGTTTGAGAATCCGCCGGCGGTTGGCGTTTCCAAGGAGATTGAGTAACTCGGCGGAGTCCATCGATACGTAGGTAGCGGGTCACGGTTCAAAAGCATGACTCTCGTCGGGCGGTTTACTGGTGTCTCCCGGCTACGTTAGCAGGTCAATCCACGACATGCTCTGTGAGCCGCTGTTCCCGTTCCCCTGGCCGCTTCCGCCATTACCGCCCTGTCCGCCACTGTTCCCTTGCCCGTTATCGTTTCCGCCGTTATTCGCGTCGCCGTTGTTACCGCCGGACGCGCCGCCAGAATCATCAGCACCGTTACTATCAGAGGTGTCCTCAGCACCGTCACTGCCAGAACTCCCGTCAGAGTCATCGGAACTGTCGTCAGCACCGTCACTGCCAGAACTCCCGTCAGAGTCATCGGAACTGTCGTCAGCACCGTCACTGCCAGAACTTCCGTCAGAGCCATCGGAACTGTCGTCAGCACTGTCGTCCGAGTCCGATGTACCGGCTGAATCATCCTCCCCACCACTGTCGGCTTCATCTGAACCGCTGTCGTCTCCTGCGGTATTGTCGCCGCTGTCATTGCCGTCCCCATTCCCGTTGCCTCTGTCGTTGCCCTGTTCAGCCCCGTTTCCCTGTGTGGACTCCCCGGTTTCGTTTCCGCTGTCGTCAGGCCCGTCGTCCGGTGGCCCCTGGTCGCTCTCGTTTCGTTGTTGTCCGGGGGCGTCAGCAGGCGGTCCCTGTTCACTCTGGTTTGCACCCCGTTCGGACGTGTTGGCTGGTGGTCCCTGTTCGCTCTGGTTGGTCCCAACATCGTCCGGCGGTCCCTGCTCACTTCGATTGACTCCGGCGTCGTCCGGTGGTCCCTGCTCACCTGGGCCGGCGGTCTCTGGTGGTCCGGCGATGCCGCGAGCAATCGACGAGACCTGCTGGCCGGAGAGCTTGCTTGCGTTCTGTTTCAGCCGCTCCAGTGCGGTGTCGTTCACACCGGTCTGTTCGGCGGCCGTGTCGGTGTCGTTAATCGCGGTCTGTAGGCCCGCGATCTCCGCCGTGAGGCGGCTCTGCTGAGCTATGTACGCCTGCTCACTGATGTTTCCGTTCTCGTATCGCTGTTCAAGCGTGTCGTTGCGCTCCTGAAGCCGTTCTAGCCGGCGTTCGAGCGAGCCAGCTCGCTCCGTGACCAGTTCGGCTCGTTCAGTTCCGTTCGATTGGTTGTATGCCGACCGCCACATCCCGTTCTCGACCGTGTCGTTCGCGGCGGCAGAGTTCGACTGGAGGAACGCCGTGAGTTGCGTCCCCATCCCGCTAGTAGAGTCGTTCTGCGTGGCCACTGTCTCCGTCGCGGTCTCCTGCGCTGTCACGGCCGGGAGGCCGACAGCGACAGTCCCGACGATGACCAGCACTGTGAGGAGCGTGGCCTGGCGTGGGCTCATTCCTATCCCTACTTCTGCCCTCCCACATCAAAAAGAAACGCCTTCGTTCGTGTCGTTCACAGACACTTGAAACAATCGTAGATAGTCCAAGAGCGTTTAAGCTGTCTTCTGCACCGGTTCGACCATCGGCAGTAGCCGCCAGGCGATCGCTACCGACAGCACCGAGAGCGCGACGGTGGCGAGCGGTAACACGAGGCCTGGGTCGTACCGCAACGGCGGATGATAGCCGAAGCCGTAATCGAGTATGTCGTTACCGAGTGCCAGCACCAGCGCAGTCACGAGCGCACCTTTCGTCGTGCGGGCGTAGTGCGGGACCAGCAGTCCCTCGGCAACGAAGCCGAGGTGGGTAACGATGATGCCGAAATACGCCCACGGAGCCGGGAAGTAGGCGTCGAAGCCGATGTTTAACGCCACGACGGTCCACAGCCCCATCTTGATCAGCCAGACCAGCGCAACGGTGTGGAGGTACGCGAGCGGCACCGTCAGCGGAACCTCGTCGAGTGACTTACCGAGGAACGGCAGAAGGGTAGCTACCGATAACGTCATCAAGAATAGCGCAGCCGGTGAATCGGCATAAAGTGGCCAGAGAAACGTCGACACGTCGGGCATCGTTTCGACGTAGAACCGGACGCCGACGAGCATCGCGACGGCGTTGACGACCAGCAGCCACACGAGACTCGGCGTCTGTTCCAGATAGTACCGCGCATATCGACGTGGCAACGGCCCCCGCTGCTCGCTCATAGGTCGACTCGGGGCCGGCCGTGGCATAGCCCTGTCGGACAGGAGCCGACACCGCGTCGTCCACCCACTGAGTCCGCGCTGTTTGCACGACGGCAAAAGGTTGCCGGCGAACACTTATGTATGTCAATGACACACATCCAGATGCACCGATGTTCGAACAGTTTTCGCGCGGATACTACCTCGGCCGTCTCTACGTCGAACCGAGAGACGACGCGGCGGCCGCGATGTGTCGCGAGCAGCACGAACGAGTGAACGAACAGTTGTACGCCTCCGGCGAGGGGGTCGAGCGCACAGACTATCCGCTGGTAATGAAACTCGGCTCCCAGCACTTCGCCGTCCACGGGGACGAACAGGTCCCGGCGGACACACTCGTCGTTCCCGAAATGATGTTAGAAGACGCCAACGTTCGGAACCCACCCAGCCTCGAAGAAGTGTTCCTGGCGAAAGCGGACCACGCCGCACAACTGCTCTCTATCTCGGAGGGGACGCCGACACTTCCCGATACCGCAGTCTGATGGCGTAGCATCTCCGCTCTGGTGGCAGTCTCCGCTTTCACTGAGCGGGCAGAAATTGGGGGACTTCTCGCGGGCCGGTATAAGTAGGTTATACGCTTAAGCTACAGAGCAATGCGGTCAGGTGGCTACTATCTACCTGTATGTCACAGCGGAACTATGCAGACGATCAGGACAGAGCTACGGAATCCAAATTCTACCTCCCCGCAGGGACCACCCCGTCGTCCGAAGCCGGCTGGTTCGAGCGTCTCTGGGCCGTGCTGTTCAATCATCGCGTCTGAACCATCGATGTGCGGGACTGTGCTGAACAGTGGGGTGATTTCTGATCGGGTCTCCCAGGCTGACCGGCTCGTATCGACGTGCAAACCCTGACCGCAGTCCCGTGCGCAGAAACCACGACCAACCGACCCAGTTAAGCTACCGCACGGCTACCGTTATAACGCCTACTTGTCCGCGTTAGCGCACCAAACCACGATACAGAACAATGACCGATATCACGGCGGTCGTCCGAGCCGAGCACCCGGACATCGTGCTCACGGAGACCGTTACTCACGACCGCAGTTCGAAAGTCAGGTCGGTGTCAGAGGCGGGAACAGACCCGACCTCGGGGAAATTCTTCTATCACATCGAATCGTCCGATTTCCAGCAGTTCGAAGACGGATTACGGAACGACAGTACCATCGGCGAATTCGAGCGAGTCATCGAAACCCGAGACGACGAGGCCATCTACAGCTTCGAGTACACGGACGAAGCGAAAATCCTCTCACCTGTAATTTCCTCCGCGAACGGTGTCATACTCGACATGGAGAACGACGGGAGTGCCTGGATTCTCACAGTGTGGATGCCCGACCGAACGGATCTAGTTCACCTCTGGGACTACGCACAACAGAACGGGATTGATATCGATTTACTGCGCGTGAACGAATACGCCAGTTTAGGGAACACCGACGCCGGGTTGACCGATAGCCAGCGAGAGGCGCTCCTCGTCGCATTCGAAACAGGGTATTTCGAAGAACCGCGGAACGCGACCCTCAGCGATGTCGCCGCGGATCTCGATATCTCTCAGCCGGCTGCCAGTGGGCTCCTCCGACGCGGCATCAAGCGACTCATCATATCGTCACTGCGTGATGACAGCGAAACGCCAGATTGACTGACGGCTCCTCGGTGCAGTGGCGGTCCGGGAAGTCACTTTTAAGCCCGTCCCCGTCCGCCATCCAGTCGATGCTTGACCGGTTGCTGGGCAGAGCGTCGCTGAAAGAGCGGGTGGCCGAACTCGAAGAGGAGAACCATCACCTCGAACGACAGCTCGACGCCGAGAAGGAGCGCCGCGCCGACGCAGCGACCGAGCGCCAGCGGGCCGAGGCCGAGGTCAATCGGCTGGAGGACCGCGTCGCCGAACTTCAGGACCGAGTCGAACGCCTGCAAGACGAGGAGGGAGAATCGACGTTCCGAGCCGAGGAAACGCTCAGTCGGGCGCGACTGAGTGAGGTCCTCGACCGGCTGGAATCCGTCGAGACAGAACCAGAGGGGGTCTTTACCGCCTACGTTGATGCGGAGCGCTCCCTGCCGGGTCCAGTCCGGGACGCCTTCGGTGACCGCGCGTCGCTGGTCGCCAGCGCCGCACCGTGTCTCGCAGTCACCGACGACGCCGGCCTCCTGTCGGCGTGTCTGTCCGTCCCCGCGCCGCCGTCGCCGTTCACCGGGTGGGCCGACACGGTCCAGCTGGAGCGGTCGTGGTTCGAACCGACCGGCGAGCACGTCGTCGCGCTGGTTCGCTCGGACCTGTTCGCCATGGGCGAGTACGACGGCCGGGAGCAAACTGCGTTCCACGGGTTCGACTCGGAGCTAAAGAGCCAGCACTCCAAGGGCGGCTTCTCACAGAGCCGGTTCGAGCGGCTCCGGGACCAGCAGATCGACTCCCATCTTGACCGCTGCCGGGCCGCTATCGAGGAGGTGTCCCCCGACCGGCTGTACGTCGTCGGCGAGGGGTCGGTTATCCACGAGTTCGAGGACCTTTCGACGGCGATGAAACCGGTCGACGCGACTGGGGAGCCCGACACAGCACTTGACGATGCCGTCCGGTCACTGTGGACCGTTCGGTTGCGCGTGCCGTAGTTTGGGCCCTGTTCATTCCGGCACCCTCGGTGCCGGTTCCGTAGCTTTTTCGCGGGGCGGTGATTCTGTCCGGCCATGGCCGTAGCCATCTTAACACACGACGCCTTCCCCGACCGAGCCAAAACGGCCGTCGGGCTGTTGCGGTACGGTGACCGGGAAGTACGAGCACTCGTCGACCGCGAGCGGGCCGGCCAGCGCGTCCACGACTCGCTGCCGGACGTACAGGACGCCCCAATCGTCGCGTCGATGGCCGACGCACCCGACGTCGACGCGCTCGTCATCGGCATCTCGCCCATCGGCGGCGAGTTCGACGAGTCCTGGCGCGCTGACGTGCGAACGGCGCTCGAACGCGGCTGTGACGTGTACTCGGGACTGCACTACTTCCTGGCCGACGACGAGGAGTTCGCCCGCCTCGCCGCGGAACACGACGCCGAACTGCACGACCTCCGAAAGCCACCTGAGGACCTGACTGTGGCGGCGGGGACCGCCGGCGACGTGGACGCGACGGTCGTGACGACCGTCGGCACCGACTGCTCGACGGGGAAGATGACCGCATCGTTCGAAATTCGCGACGCGGCGCGGGAGCGCGGCCTCGACGCCGCCGTCGTCCCGACCGGTCAGACCGGCATCGCCATCTCCGGCCGGGGCATCGTCGTCGACCGCGTCATCGCCGACTACGCCGCCGGCGCTGTCGAGCGACTGGTCGAAGCGGCACAGGCGGCGGACCTCCTCGTGGTCGAGGGTCAGGGCGCGCTTGCCCACCCGGCCTATTCGGGCGTGACGACGAGCATCCTCCACGGGTCGGCTCCCGACGCGCTCGTCATGTGCCACGAGGCCGGCCGCGAGGCGATTCACGGCTACGAGTCCTTCGACATTCCACCGCTCCCCGAGTACGTCGACATCTACGAGCGGCTGGCCGCGCCTATCTCGGACGCGTCAGTCGTCGCGGGGATGCTGAACACGCGCCATCTCGACGACAGCGAGGCCGCGGATGCTGTCGCGGGGTACAGCGAATCCCTCGGCGCACCGGCGACGGACCCCGTCCGCCACGGCGTCCCCGACGAGGTGCTGGACGCCATCCTATGAATTGGACTGTCGACCGCCACGACCTGCCGCTGTCGAACCCGTTCGGCATCTCGCGGGAGACCAGCGAGACCAGCGAGACCGTCGTGGTCGAACTCACCCACGAGGGAACCACCGGCATCGGGGCTGTCACGCCGTCGGCGTACTACGACGAGAGCGCGCAGTCAGTGGCCGAAACGCTGCCCTCGCTCTGTGAGACCGTCGCCCGCATCGGCGACCCGCACGCCCAGCAGCGTATTGAACGAGAACTCGGCGAGCAAGCGCCGAATCAGCCTGCTGCCCGGATGGCACTCTCCATCGCCGTCCACGACCTCGCCGCTCGAAGCCTGGACCTGCCGCTGTACCGCCAGTGGGGACTCGACCCTGACGCTGTCCCGCCGACGACCTATACGGTCGGCATCGACTCGCCCGAGCGGATGGCCGAGAAGGCCAGGAAAGCGGCGGGCAACGGCTTCGGCCACCTGAAGGTCAAACTCGGAACCGACGACGACCGGGCGCGACTGGACGCGGTCCGGGACGCGGCCCCCGACGCCGAGGTACGCGTCGACGCCAACGCCGCCTGGACCGCCGGGGAGGCTATCGATAAGACTGCGTGGCTCGCCGACGCCGGCGTCACGATGCTCGAACAGCCGGTCGAAGCCGACGACATCGACGGCCTCCGCCGCGTGACCGACGCGACCGATATCCCCGTCGCTGCCGATGAGTCCTGCGTCACCGCGTCGGACGTGCCACGGGTCGCCGACGCCTGCGACATCGTCAACGCCAAACTGGTCAAATGCGGCGGGCTCCGGCCCGCAACCCGACTGCTCAACGCCGCCGACGCGCACGGTCTCGACTCGATGCTCGGCTGCATGGTCGAGTCAAACGCCAGCATTGCCGCGGCGGTCCACCTCGCGCCGCTTGTCGACTACGTCGACCTCGACGGGGCGCTCCTGCTGGCATCGGACCCCTACGCCGGCGTGCCGCTTGACGGTGCCGTGTTCGACCTCGCTGCGGTGTCGGCCGGCACCGGTGCTCGGCGGGCGCGAGACGCGTAGCTGTGAGACAGTACCGATAAAAATTCGGTTCGGAGTATTATGTGGCCCGTTTACGCCGACTCGACGGCGTCCAGCAGTTCGTCGTAGTCCGGCTCGTTGGTCGGGTCGTCGGCGACCCAGCTATAGGAGACTTCGCCGTCGTCGTCGACGACGAACACGGCGCGGTTCGCGACGCCGAGCAGCCCGAGGTCTTCGATGTCGATTTCGAGGTCGTAGTCCTGAATCGCCGACCGGCCCATGTCGCTGACCAGGTCGAACTCCAGACCGTGCTCGTCGCGGAAGGAGTTCAGCGAGAACGCCGAGTCGGCGCTGAGGCCGAGCACCGTCGCGCTGGCGTCGTGGAAGTCCCCGAGATGCTCCTGCAGGGCCACCATCTCGTTGGAGCACGGCGGCGTGAACGCACCCGGGAAGAAGGCGAGCACGACCGGCCCGTCGCCCAGGTGGTCGCTCAGTTCGAAGTCCGCTACCTCACCGTTCGCGATTGTCGCCGAGATGTCCGGCGCTGTGTCGCCTGTGGATACCATCACCCGAATATAACGGCGTCACCCGAATAAATACCCGCCATCCGGCAGGGTTGCCGACTCCTTGCCGCCGTGGGACTGGTCGCTTACAGCCACTCCGCAAAGGAGTGGTGCTCGCGGCTCGCCTCGATGTAGTCCCGCTGCATCGACTGGATGGCCGTCGAGAGGTCGTCGCCGGAATCGAGGGACTGTCGAACCCGGTCGATCTTCCAGTCGCTCGGGGTCATGCCGGCCTCGTAGCGGGCTTCAATCGGGTCGAGATACTCGTCGATGCGAGCCTCGGGCACGCCCTGCTCGGCCAGCCCCAGACGGGCGTACTCGAAGATTTCGTCGTAGATCTCGTCGTGGTCGGCTGTTCGCTCGCCCTCGGCTGTCACCCACGAGAGGTCGGCCTCAGAGCCGTCCTGCGCGGCGCTGTAGAAGCTCCGCCTGGCCTCCTGCCAGGGCAGTTCCGCGGCGGGATGGTCGGCGACGACCAGCCCGCTGATGAGACCAACCGTCAGCGCCTGCAGTCCGATCATGTCTTTGGCATGGGGCTGGGTCGGCAGCGGGCGGTACTCGATGCGGAGCGACTTTTCGGTGCTTGCCCCGTCGACGGCCGCGCCGCCGACGACACAGCGGAGCCAGCGCCAGTAGGTCCCGCGCTTGTGGTCGAACTCCCAGAACTCGTCTTTGAACGCCGTTCGCTCGTCGTCGTGCAGGAACTCCCGCAGGAACGGCGCGAACAGGTCGTCGTCAACGACGCGACCGACGACATCCGTCGTGTCGTCGAGGTCCCG
The DNA here is from genome assembly GCF_000827835.1 of Haloarcula sp. CBA1115. Lineage (NCBI taxonomy): Archaea > Methanobacteriati > Methanobacteriota > Halobacteria > Halobacteriales > Haloarculaceae > Haloarcula > Haloarcula sp. CBA1115. The sequence goes on from NZ_CP010529.1 coordinate 2,251,035, forward strand.
CGGGACCCGCACTTTCGGGTTCTCGCTGGTGTTGACCGACTGCTCGAAGGCCGCGATGCGGAGTTCGTGATGGGTGTTGTCACAGAGCCACTCGCCGTCGGTGTCGTCGTACATGTCCGCGGGGAGGAACGGCGAGTTCACCGAGAGCGCGAGCAGCGGCCCGAGCGTCCGTATCGCGGCGTTGTAGTACTCGGGGAACGCCTCGGCATCCGGAACCTGAAGGTGTGGCTGGATCGAGGTGGCCAGCGACTCGAACAGAATCGTCGGGAACGACCCGCTGTACCCCGGCACGTCGAAGTCGATACTGCCGCCGGCGTGGTCCAGCGCCTCGTTGTCCAGCGCCACGTATCTGGGAGCCTGCCGCATGTTGTCCGCGAGGACGACGCCGTCGTTCGTCTCGTGCGCCGAGAGGTACTGCTCGCTGCCCTCCTCGGGCGGGATGGTCCACATCGCGTCGAGGACGAGTTCGCAGTTGTGCTTGCTCGCCTGCTGGCGGGCCTGTTTCGTCTGCATCTCCACCGCCGTCGTCTGGACCTCCATCCCGGTCTGGTCGAAGCTGTTCGGTTCGGTGTTGACCTCGGCGTTGTGCAGGCCCAGTTCCTTGTTGGCCTCGCCCTCGAACACCACGTCGGGCAGGCGGGTCAGCCGCCCCTTCCAGTCTTCGGGGTCCATGTACGGCTCGTCACTTTCTTCCTCGACTGACGACTCGACGGCCGGTTCGGCCTCCTCCTCCTCTGGCGTCTCCGGTTCGTCCTCGGCCAGCGGGCTGTCCGGGTCGATGTCGAGTGACGGTCCTTCCCCGGGACCGAACGAATCCTCGGACTCGGCAGCGGTTTCGCCGGCGTTCTGGTCCAATGACTCACCGCCGGCGGATTCTAGCGGGTCGCTCTCGTCTGGCTCCAGCGACGGGCCGTCACCGTTTGGTTCCAGCGATGCGCCACCGCCGCCTTCTGGCTCCGCCGTCGCGTCGAGTGAGCCGCTCCAGGCCGCCCCGCCCGATCCGCTCAGGTCGTCGTCGAGGTCTTCTTCGGCGACCCCCTCGTCGTCTGCTTCCTCGTCTGGCTCGGGTGGGTCCGGCTCCGCGTTGATGGCGTACAGTTCGATCTCCAGGCCGACGGAGAACGCTTCGTTGTCGAACTCCCCGGCCTCGATGGCTCTCCGGAGCTGCATCGCCTGTTCGTCGACCCGCTCAGTGAACTCGGCGGCAGTGTCGTCGGCGAGCGACCGGGTCACCAGGTCGACGATATCGTCCATGCTCGGTACTGTGTGGGCTCTTCCACTATAAGTGACCCGTCGTGTGTCTCCAGCGTTGATACCCGGTGTTACTCGAAGAGATCCTCGTGGCGGGCCGCGAGGTTGGCGTAATCGCCGGAGCTGAACGCCTCGAACACCTCGTTCGGGTCGATTGTTGTCTCTGACAGCGGTGTCACCGTGGCCGGGCTCCCACGGACGAACGACTCCGCAGGAACCTCGTAGCCCGGCGGGACGACCGTCCCCATCGCGACGATGGAGCCCTCGCCGATGGTGGCGTCGCTGACTGTCGAGTTGAAGCCAACGAGCGCCCCGTCCTTGACCGCTGCGTCGTTGAGGACGGCTCCGTGGCCGACCATCACCTTCTCGCCGACGGTCGATGCGTGGACGATAGCCCCGTCACCGATCGCCGATTCGCGGCCCACCTCGACGGGCGCCACGTCGCCGCGCAACACGACGCCGGGCCAGACGTTCGCGTTCGGGCCGACAGTGACGTCGCCCACCAGCGTCGCCTCGCGGCTGACGTGGGCGTATCCGTGGATGTCTGGCGTGGCTCCCTCGAAGGTGTACTCTCGGCTGTCCATACTGCTCCCATCGTGTCGGCGGCTCGAAAAGATACCGGTCAGAACGGGGTGTTCCTGGTGGTCTGTCCGCCGCCGACCACGTCCGCGATACGAACGGTACCCCACCTGAGCTATTCGATGTGGACCACGAGGACGGGGACGGGCGCGCTCTGCACAACGCGCTCGGTGACGCTCCCGAGATTGGCGACCCGGTCCCGTCCGGTTCGACCGTGGGTCCCCATCACGATGAGATCTATATCCTCCTGCTCGGCGTAGTCGGTGATCGTCTTGTGGGGAATGCCCTCTTCCATGGTCGTGACGACCTCGACGCCGGACTCCTCGCCGCTGACCACGATGTCGTCGAGCGCGACGTCCCCCTCTTCCTCCAGCGACTGCCGCACTTCGTCCTGATTGGACTTGTCGGCCGCGAGGTACAGCCGCTTGTCCACGACGTACAGGCCGTGGAGGGTCGCGTCGTTGTCGCGCGCGATAGAGGTGGCGTGTGCGAGCGTCTCCGTCGTACCCGAACTGCCGTCTGTGGCTACGAGCACCGAATCGTACATATCCGGCTTCTCATGCGAACTGTGCCCACATAGTACTCCCTATCACGTTGACGCGGTCCGTGGCTGTCCAACCGACGGTGAAACCGTTGATTCACCTTCCGTCGTTCAGTGTATAATCGTTCTAACCATTATTTGTCAACAGGAATACTTTTGCCGGTCGCTGTCCATTAATTTCTATACGATGCAGGGGAGCACGCAGCCAGACGAGACACGGGCAGAACTGTACGTTCGTTCACTCCTGCCCGACGGGCACACGCAGCAACAGGCTGCGGTCATCGACCGGCTTCAGGGACTGTCGGACGCTGACGTTCTGTCAGATATTGCCGTTCAGGTAATTGGCCGGCAGATCCCGTCCACACCAGCGGAGGCACGGACTGAGCTCGGGCTATTCGCACTCAACCGAGTTAGCGTCTTTCAGGAGTGGGCAAAACGAAACGACTGTTCACTCGACCCAGCGTTCCAGGTGCGGTCGGTGGATTCGGAAATAACGGGAGAGCAGTACCGCGCGCTCGTGTTCCCGATCCAACTATTAGCCGAGTACGACGGAGCGAAGCTCAGGTGCGTGACGCCGCACACAGCCGACGGGGAGACGGTCACTGTCAGGGACCGGCTCACCATGCTCGAAGGGGAAGACGAATCGACGTTTTCATCGCTGGAACGGGCGAGTGCGGCGCGGCCGCCAGCCCAGTCTGACCTGCCGGCGGCCGACGCTATCGACGAGGACTCGGACCCGCTGTTGCCAGAGTAACGCCAGCGTCGCCCGCGTCTCAATACACTTATCCCCGGCCGCCGTCGTATCCTCGGATATGAGTACGGTCACGGTCACGCTGCCCGACGGGACCCCACTAGAGGTCGAACGCGGCAGCACGGTCGAGGATGTCGCCTACGAAATCGGGCCAGGGCTGGGTGACGACACGGTCGCCGGCGTTGTCGACGGCGAACTTGTCGACAAACACGCGCCGTTGACAGCGGACGTCGAACTCGAAATCGTCACCGAGAGCAGTGACGAGTATCTCGATGTGCTTCGTCACTCCGCTGCCCACGTCTTCGCACAGGCCCTGCAGCGCCTCTACTCCGACGCGAAGCTCACAATCGGGCCGTGGACCGACAACGGGTTCTACTACGACATCACCGGCGTCGACATCGACGAGGACGACCTCGAAGCCATCGAGGCCGAAGCCGAGGAGATCATCGAGGAGGACCTCGACATCGAACGCGAACTTGTCGACCGCGACGACGCCTTCGAGCGCTACGAGGACAATCAGTTCAAACAGGACATCCTCGAAACTGAGGCCGCGGACGACGAGGAGGTCTCTTTCTACACCCAGGGCGAGTTCGAGGACCTCTGTCAGGGCCCCCACGTCGAATCGACCGGCGAAATCGGCGGCTTCGCGCTGCTTGAAATCTCGGCGGCCTTCTGGCGCGGCGAGGAAGAGAACGAGACGCTGACTCGTGTGTACGGAACCGCCTTCCCGACGGAGGACGCGCTCGATGAGTTCCTCGAACAGCGCCGCAAGGCCGAGGAGCGCGACCACCGCAAGATCGGCCAGGAGATGGACCTGTTCTCCATCGACGAGACGACCGGGCCGGGCCTGCCGCTGTACGAACCCAACGGCAAGAAGATCCTCAACGAACTCTCGGACTATGTTGCCGGCCTCAACCGTGACGCCGGCTACGACGAGGTCGAGACGCCCCACGTCTTCCGCACCGAACTGTGGAAGAAGTCGGGCCACTACGAGAACTACGTCGACGACATGTTCCTGCTCGACGTCAACGACGAGGAGTACGGCCTGAAGCCGATGAACTGCCCGGGCCACGCCACTATCTTCGAGCAGAACTCCTGGAGCTACCGTGACCTGCCGGTGCGGTACTTCGAAGACGGGAAGGTCTACCGCAAGGAGCAGCGCGGCGAACTTTCCGGGCTCTCCCGGACGTGGGCCTTCACCATCGACGACGGGCACCTGTTCGTCCGCCCGGACCAGATCGAGGAGGAGGTGCTGGCGACGGTCGACATCATCCTCGACACGCTGGACACGTTCAACCTCGACTACACCGTCCAGTTCGCCACCCGACCGGAGAAGTCAGTCGGCGGCGACGAAATCTGGGAGAAAGCCGAGTCCCAGCTCGAAGCCGTCCTCGACGAGCAGGACATCGACTACGTCGTCGAGGAAGGCGACGGGGCGTTCTACGGCCCGAAGATCGACTTCGCCTTCGAGGACGCGCTCGGTCGTCACTGGGACGGCCCGACCGTCCAGTTGGACTTCAACATGCCCGAGCGGTTCGACCTCTCCTACACCGGTGAGGACAACGAGGAGCACCGCCCGGTGATGATCCATCGCGCGCTGTATGGCTCCTACGAGCGCTTCTTCATGGTGCTGACTGAGCACTACAACGGGAAGTTCCCGCCGTGGCTCGCACCCGAGCAGATCCGCCTGCTGCCGGTCAGCGACGACAATATCGCCTACTGCGAGGAGATTCAGGACGAACTCGATGACTTCCGGGTCACCATCGAGGACCGCTCCTGGACGGTCGGCAAGAAGATCCAGCAGGCCCACGACGACCGCGTGCCCTACATGTGTGTCATCGGCGACAACGAGGAAGAGGCCGGGACCATCTCGGTCCGGGACCGCAAGGAACGCGAGGAGAAGGACATCGATATCGCCGAGTTCCGCGACCACCTCGAAACCGAGGTCGAGCAGCAGCGGACCGCTGTGACGTTCCTCGCCGGCCGATAGCTGCAGTTCGTTCGGCCGATTCTCACCGACGGTGTACTGGCTTTCTGGCATCTGCCAGGCACGCCCTTTTATCCCCGGCGGGCGAGCCGACCTGTATGACCACTGACAGTGGAGCGTCGAGCGATACCATGCGGGAGCGCGCCACCGGTGACACCCGACTTCTCTGGCTCCTGCTCGACGCGGACCGCTGGCTCGTCACTGCCCTCCTCTCCGGTGTCCTGTTCTGTGGGATTCTCGCCGTCGGACTTTTGCATCCCACACCGGCATTGACGCTGTTGACTCGTGGTGACCCGGTCGAAACGCTGTTTCAGGCGCTGATTACGGGGACTGTAACCGCCGTTACGCTGGTTCTGACACTGAACCAGCTCGTCCTGTCACAGGAACTCGGTGCAGTGGGCGATCAGCGCGAGCGGATGGACGGGTCGATGCAGTTCCGCGCCGACGTGGCCGACGCCGTCGATACGCCAGTCAGTCCGGCAGAGCCCTCGGCGTTCCTCCGGTCGCTGGTCCGCGGGACCGCCGAACGGGCCGAGAATGCTCGGAACGCCGCCGAGGAGGCGACGCTCGATGACGACCTGGCGGCGTTGCTGTCGAACTATCTGGCGGACGTGCTGACCAACGCCGACAGCGTCACCGCTCAGCTCGAAGACGGGACCTTCGGCGAGTTCGACGTCGTCAAGGCCGCGCTGGACTACAACTATTCCTGGAAGCTGTACGCCGGTCGACGCATCCGCGAGGCCTACGCCGACGAACTCACCGACGAAATCGACGACTCGCTTGCGGAACTCGTCGAGACGCTCGAACTGTTCGGCCTGGCCCGGGAACACTTCAAGACGCTGTACTTTCAGTGGGAACTGTCCGACCTCTCCCGGACATTGCTGTACGTCGCTATCCCGGCGCTTACCGTCGCAATCACCTCGTTATTGTTCCTCGATGTGCAAGATTTCGTCGGCGTCACGGCCGGCGTCCCCGACGTGTTGTGGCTCCTCGCGGTGACGACGACAGCATCGCTGCTTCCGTTCACGGTCCTGATATCGTACATCCTCCGTATCGTCACGATAACCAAACGAACGCTCGCTATCGGTCCCTTCATTCTCCGCGAGACGGACCGGCGCGTCGACGTCGACTGGGACTGACGCCGCCGCACATCACCACGGTATAAGTGCCGGACCGGACTCGCTAGTACCATGCAGATTGGCTCGCGTCGGTGTATCCTCAACCCCGTCAGTGGCGACGGCGAGCACGCCGACTACGTCCCGCGGCTGATGGCGGCGCGCGGGTTCGAGGTGTACGAAACCGAGGCGGCGGGCGACGCGGTCGAACTCGGCCGCGAGGCGGGTCGAGCCGAAGCTTCGGAGGTCGCCGTCTGTGGCGGCGACGGGACGGTGAACGAGGTCATCCGTGGGCTCGACGACGCCGGCCACCTCGACTCGGTGACGCTGAGCGTCATCCCGGCCGGAACGGCGAACCTCCTGGCCGGGAACATCGGCGTCACGGACATCGAACACGGTGTCGAAATCGCCGACACCGGCGACACGCGCCCGGTCGATGTCGGTGTCGCCGACGACGAGCCGTTTCTCGTCTCCTGTATCGCCGGTCTCCCCGCCGACGCCAGCGTCTCGACACCGGGCGACCTCAAGGAGCGGTTCGGCACGCTGGCCTTTCTGCTCACCGGGGCACAGGAGGCGCTCCGCTTCGACGGGTTCGACATCACTGTCGCGGCTGTCGGCGAGGACGGCCCGTTCACATGGTCGGGCGAGTCCGCCTGTCTCCTGGTGGGCAACGCCCGTAAGTTCGTCGCGGAAGGCGGGCAAGCAAACATGGAAGACGGCCTGCTGGACGTGGCTATCGTCGAACAGATGCCAACGGGGAACCTCGTCGCGGAGGCCATCGGTCAGCGACTCCTGTCGCTCGATACCGACGGGGTGACCCACGTTCGTGCGAAGGAGATCTCGGTTAGCGGCGACGGCGACGAACTCACGTTCAGCCGCGACGGCGAACTCAGCACGCACGAGGCGCTGTCGCTGTCGGTGCGCGAGCGCGCCCTCACGCTTCGCGTCGGGGCGGGCTACGCGCCGAACCCGGAGTGAGACCGGTCGCCTGTCCCAGCCGTCCACCGGCGGGGTGATCGGTCGGAATCGCCCCCGACGCTTTTGCCCCCATCCATCGAGGGCAATGGTATGCCCCCGCTCTCGATGGGTGCGCTCGTGGTCTTCGCGCTCGTCGCCGCCGCCCTGACGCTGTTCGTCACCGAGTGGCTGCCGCCTGACATGACGGCCATCGCCGTCCTCGTCGCGCTGGTCGTGCTGGAACCGTACACCGGTGTCCCGGCACGGACGTCCATCGAGGGATTCGCCAGCCCGGCGGTGGTCACCATCGTCGCGATGTACATCCTCAGCGCCGGCGTCGAATCGGCCGGCGTCGTCGACTGGCTGGCCGGGAGGCTGGCGGCGCTGACCGGCGGCGACGAGCAGCGCCTGCTGGCCGCCATCGTGGGCACGACGGGCGTCAGCGCGGGGTTCGTCAACAACACGCCGGTGGTCGCGGTCTTCATCCCGCTGGTCACCGGGCTCTCGGAGCGATACGGTATCTCGCCGTCGAACCTGCTGTTGCCGCTCTCTTTCGCCGCGATGCTCGGCGGGACGCTCACGCTGGTCGGTACCTCGACGAACCTCCTCGCCAGCGACCTCTCGGCGCAGTTGCTTGGCCGACCGTTCTCGATGTTCTCGCTGACGCCCGTCGGCGTCGTCATCCTCGCCGTCGGCGTGGCCTACCTGCTGACAGTCGGTCGGGCGCTCGTTCCCGAACGGGTCCACCCCGCGGCCGACTTCACGGAGGAGTTCGACATGGACCGCCACCTGTCGCAGTTACAGGTGCGGGACTCGTCGCCGCTGGTCGGACTGACGGTGCAGGAGGCGCTGGAAGGCGGTGTCCCCGACGACGTGGTCGAAGCAGTCGCGGACGTAGTCGATGCGGGAGAGTCGCTGCCGACCGAGGCCACCGTCGAACAGGTCCTCGCCGCGAGCGACCCGCTTGACATCGATGTGCTCCAGATCGACCGCAACGGCGAGTCGTTCTTCGCGACGGCCACCGACCGACCGCTCGAACCCGGCGACGTGCTGACCGTCCGCGGGAACCGACAGGCCGTCAATCAGTTCGCCCAGACGCTCGACCTTCGGGACCTCGCCCGCGAGTCCGTCACGGCGGACCTCCTGGCAGAGAGCGGCCATCCGGCCGTTCTCGCGGAGGCCGTCATTCACAGGGAGTCCCGGCTCCGCGGGCGGCGGCTCGCCGACGTGCAACTGCGCAGTCGGTTCGACGTGACGGTCCTCGCCGTCCGCCGCGGCGACGAGATCATCCACGAGAACCTCGCGGCGGTCGAGCTGTCCGCTGGCGACCTGCTCTTGCTCCAGACGCCTCTCGACGAGGTGGGCCACCTGCAGGACGAGGGGTACCTGGTCTTGACCGAGGGTCCCCCGGAGTTGTTCGACGCGCTCGACGGCGGCCCGCCGTCGCTCGACGCCGCGGCGGCGGTCCCGCTCGCGACCCTGCTCGCAGTCATCGCGCTCGCGGCGCTGGATCTGCTTCCAATCTACATCGCCGCACTCGGCGGCGTCGTCGCCACGGTCGCGACCGGCACGCTGAGCGCATCGAAGGCCTACGACGCGGTGAGCTGGAACATCGTGTTCCTGCTTGCCGGACTGCTCCCGCTGGGGCAGGCGATGCAAGCGACCGGTGGGGCCGCGTTCGTCGGTGGCCTCCTCGTCGACGCGGCCGGCGTCCTCCCGCCGCTGGCGCTGCTGGCGCTGGTGTACCTCCTGACGGCCGTCCTCGCCAGCGTCATCACTCCGGCTGCGACCGTCGTGCTGATGATCCCGATCGCCGTCGCCACCGCCGCCGAGATCGGCGTCGCCGGGTTCCCGTTCCTCGTCGTCGTGACGTTCGCAGTCGCAACGGCGTTCCTGACACCCATCGGCTATCAGACGAACCTGATGGTGTACGGCCCCGGCGGGTACCGCTTTACCGACTTCCTGCGCGTCGGCGGCCCGCTACAGCTCCTTCTGTGCGTCGTCACGACGCTCTCGGTGTCTGTCGTCTGGCCGCTGTAAAAATCCCGCGGCGGCGGCGCTACTTTTCGTCTTCTTTCAGTTCGTCGAGTTCTGACTCGACCTCGCTCTCGTCGACGTCGACCTGCGTACTCTCGTCCGTGAGTTCCTTCTCCAGTTCGGCCTCGGAGACGTCCGCGTCGCTTGACCCGCTGTCGCCGTCCTCGGCTTTCCCCATCTCGGCTTTCAGCGTGTCGAGTTCGGCGTCGACTGAGCCTTTCTGTCGGACTTCCTCAAGCTCCCGCTCCAGCGAACTCTCATCCGATATCTGACTTTCGAGGACGCCATCCTCGCGGAGTTCGTCCATCGCCTGCGAGCGGGCCTCCATGTCCTCGGTGCGTTCCTCCGCGCGCTCAATAGCCTGATTGATGTCTTGCATCTCGTCGCCAGCGCCGGTCATTGCCTCGTTGACGCGCGCCGACGCCTTCGCGGCCTCGTGGCGGGCCTTCATCGTCTCCTTCTTGGTCCGGAACTGCTCGATCTGTTTCTGGAGTTCGTCTTTCTGCTCGACTAGCTGGTCCTGCTGGCTCTGCAGGTCCTGTATCTGGCCCTCCAGATCCTCGATCTGGCTCATCTTCTGCTTTTTCTTCTCCAGCGCCTGACGGGCGAGGTCCTCTCGGTCCTGCTCGACGGCCTGGCGCGCCTGCTCGTTGTGCTTCTCGACGTTCTCTTCGAGGCGGCGCTTCTGTATCTCCAGTCGTTTCTTCTGGGTCGTCAGGTCCGCGATGCCCTGCTTGACGTCCTGCAGTTCGTCACGCAACTGCTCGTAGCTGTAATCGAGGGTCTCTGTCGGGTCCTCCGCTCGGTTCAGGACGGCGTTGAGTTTCGAGCGGATGACGTACGACGCGCGCGAGAGGATTCCCATATATGCGCATTGGTCTCTCCAACCTTAAATTTCTTACAGAGGGCTGGCGAGTGAACACGTATGACTACCGTCGGGATTCCGGGCGGGCGAGACGTCACCGCGACGCTCGACCGACCCGGGTCGGATGCTATCGTCGTTGCGTGCCCGCCCCATCCACAGTACGGCGGTAAGCGGTCGGACACGCGCCTGAACGCGGTCAGCGACGCACTGGCCCCTGATGTCGGCTGTCTCCGCTTCGACTACGGCGCGTGGGACGAGGGCCGCGGCGAGCGGGTCGACGCCGAGAACGCCCTGGCGTGGGCGAGCGAGCGGGCCGACGCTGTCGGCTTGTTCGGCTACAGTTTCGGCGCAGCTGTGGCGCTCTGTGCGGCCGCCGAACTCGATAGCGAGTCCGAGCCGTCGGTCCTCTCCGTCCTCGCTCCGCCGGCCGGACTGACCGCCCATCTCGATGCTGTCGCCGCGCTCGACGCTATCGACTGCCCGGTACAGGTCGTGGTCGGCGAGCGCGACGACACTGTGGACTGGGAGCCGGTCGTCGACCGGGCCACCGAACTGGGACAGGCCGTCGAGCGACTGCCGGCCGACCACCACTTCGTCGGCCAGAGCGGCCGTGTCGGTGAGACTGTTGGGCCGTTTCTCCGTGACCACCTGTAGCCGGTGTTGCATCCGACTGCCGGGACCCGAGACTACCGGACAGTATCGAAAGACAGAGGCGCTGTCGGCCCAATCTCCGATCATGAACCGCCCGCTTGCGTTCGCTGCCGTTTCGTTTATCGCCACACTGGTGGCGCTGCTAGTCCTGATGCAGACGGCGCTCGTCGCGGGCGGACCAGCCCGGGCGCTCGTCCTCGCCTCGCTGGGGGGCCTCGGGACCTACGTCGCTATCAAATCCGGCGTGCTCAAGTCCTGACGACCAGCCGAAGGTACATTTATACTATATACTGATAAATAATGAACTATGTCAACACGAACCAGGGCGGCGGTGTCGCACTCGACACGGCACGGCGTCGTCTCGCTTCTGGGTGGATTCGTCGCCGGCTACCTGTTGTTCATCGCCATCGGCTCTAGTCCCGGTGATGCGCTGTTCTCGGCGCTGACGCTGGCTGTTCTCGTGGCGGCATGGCGCGTCCTCACACAGCCGTCACTGTAGCCCCGTTGACACTGCGACGGGGTGGCGAACAGTGCGCGCTCCGAAACCGTTTAGACTACGCGGGGTTCACCGTCGGTATGCCGACCGAACCCGAAACGGACTACGACCCGGAACTGGGTCGGAAGTTCATCTTCGTCACCGGTGGCGTGATGTCTGGCCTGGGGAAAGGCATCACCGCCGCCAGCACAGGTAGATTACTCAAAAACGCCGGGTTCGACGTTACAGCGGTCAAAATTGACCCGTATCTGAACGTCGACGCCGGTACGATGAATCCCTTCCAGCACGGCGAGGTGTACGTGCTCAAAGACGGCGGGGAGGTCGACCTCGACCTGGGGAACTACGAGCGCTTCCTCGACATCGACATGACCTTCGACCACAACGTCACCACGGGGAAGACCTACCAGCACGTCATCGAGAAGGAGCGGTCCGGCGACTACCTCGGTCGCACGGTCCAGATTATCCCGCATATCACCGACGACATCAAGCGCCGCATCCGCGAGGCCGCCGAAGGAAACGACGTCTGTATCATCGAGGTTGGCGGCACCGTCGGCGACATCGAGGGGATGCCGTATCTCGAAGCGCTCCGTCAGTTCGCCCACGAGGAAGACGAGGACGATATTCTCTTTACCCACGTCACGCTCGTTCCCTACTCGAAAAACGGCGAGCAGAAGACCAAGCCGACCCAGCACTCCGTGAAGGAACTGCGCTCTATCGGGCTCCAGCCCGACATTCTCGTCGGCCGCTGTTCGGACAAACTCGATATCGACACGAAAGAGAAGATCGCGCTGTTCTGTGACGTGCCGACGGAAGCCGTCTTCTCGAATCCCGACGTCGACGACATCTACCACGTCCCGCTGATGGTCGAGGAGGAAGGCCTCGACCAGTACGTGATGGAGGAACTCGACATCGCGACCGAAGCCCTGCCCGAGGATGAGCGGGAGAACCGCTGGCGCGACCTTGTCACCCAGAACACCGAGGGCGAAGTCGATATTGCCCTCGTCGGCAAGTACGACCTCGAAGACGCCTACATGTCCGTCCACGAGGCGCTGAAACACGCCGGCCTGGAGAAGAACGTCGACGTGAACGTCCAATGGGTCAACTCCGAGAAGATGAACGACCACCACGCTGACCGGATGCGCGAGGCCGACGCCATCGTCGTGCCGGGTGGCTTCGGTGCCCGTGGTACGGAGGGTAAAATCGAGGCGATTCGGTACGCCCGCGAGAACGATATCCCATTCCTCGGGCTGTGTCTCGGATTCCAGATGGCCGTCGTCGAGTACGCCCGCAACGTACTGGACCTCGACGACGCCCATTCCGCCGAACTGGACGAAGACACCCCACACCCCGTCATCGACATCCTGCCCGAGCAGTACGAGATCGAGGACATGGGCGGGACGATGCGGCTGGGTGCTCACGAAACCGAAATCGACGCGAACACGCTTGCCGCGACGCTGTACGGCGGGGAGTCCTGTACGGAGCGGCACCGCCACCGCTACGAGGTCAATCCCGAGTACATCGACGACCTCGAAGCCGCCGGGCTGAAGTTCTCTGGCTACGCCGAAAACCGTATGGAGATACTCGAACTCGCGCCCGAGGACCACCCGTACTTCATCGGGACGCAGTTCCATCCGGAGTTCCGCTCCCGACCGACACGCGCCAGCCCGCCCTTCGTCGGCCTGCTCGAAGCGGTGCTCGGCGACGATCCACACACTGTGACGACTGAGGAGGTGAGCCACTGATGGTGAACGTCGACGAGTTCATCGCCGACGCGAAAGCCGAGATCGCCGACGAGATCGGCGACAAGAACGCCGTCATCGCACTGTCGGGCGGCGTCGACTCCTCGACGGCCGCCGCGCTGGCCTACGAGGCCATCGGCGACCAGCTCACCCCGGTCTACGTCGACACCGGGCTGATGCGGAAAGGCGAGACCGACCAGATACGCGAGACGTTCAGCTACATGGACTCGCTGCGGATCGTCGACGCCCAGGACCGCTTCCTCGATGCGCTCGGCGACGAGACCGACCCCGAGGAGAAGCGTCACATCATCGGCGAGCAGTTCATCCGGGAGTTCGAGACTGTCGCGAAGGACGTCGACGCCGACTACCTCGTTCAGGGGACCATCTACCCCGACCGCATCGAGAGCGAGGGGACGATAAAGAGCCACCACAACGTCGGCGGCCTGCCCGAAGTGGTGGACTTCGAGGGCATCGTCGAGCCGATGCGGGACCTCTACAAGGACGAGGTCCGCGAGGTCGCCCGGGCGCTCGACCTCGAGGAGATAATCTCAGAGCGGATGCCGTTCCCCGGCCCCGGCCTCGCCGTCCGCATCATCGGCGAAGTCACCGAGGAGAAACTGGAAGTGGCCCGCGAGGCCAACCACGTCGTCGAGGAGGAACTGGAGGAGTACGAGCCGTGGCAGGCGCTGGCCGCCGTCATCGGCAAGGCCACGGGCGTCAAGGGCGACAACCGCGTCCACGGCTGGGTCGTCGCCGTCCGCTCCGTCGAGAGCCGGGACGGGATGACCGCCCGCGCACAGGAACTCGACTGGGACACGCTCCAGCGCATCCAGTCGCGCATCACCGGGGCGCACGAGAACGTCGCCCGCGTCGTCTACGACGTGACCCACAAACCGCCAGCGACTATCGAGTACGAATGAAGGTGGTTCTCGTCGGCTCGGACCCGAACGCGCTCACCGACGCGCTCGAAGCCGAAGGCCACACGGTCACAGTCGCCGACGTCGGTAACCGACCCGGGCTCGAAGAAGCCGGCATCCACGAGGCCGAGGTCTACCTGCTGACCGAGATGTCGCAGGCGACCTCCATCGCCGTCGCCAAGGACCTTGCCCCCGACCTCCGGGTCGTCGTCTACGCGGCGGGCTCCCTGCCGGACTTCGCCAGCCGACAGACCGACCTCGTCGTCGACCCGGACCTGCTTGACGCCGAGGCGGTCGCCGAGGAACTGTAGGCTCGCCCGGTCTTTTCGTGTCTATGGTGTCCGCCCAGCAGTACCAACAGCCGGTCCGGCCGCACCCTCTTGCTGTTGAAGGGTATAATTTAACATATTCTTCGACGGATTTAATAGATAGATTAAGAGAGTAACTACTGGATACACCTATGCTAGCGATTCAGGCCGTCACGGAACGACCGCTGTTGCTGCAAGCGAACGTCGCTGACCGAATCGTCGAATTCCTGACAACCCTCGTCGCCGACGGCGTATCGGCCGTCGGGACGATACTGATTGCGGCAGTCATCCTCGCCATCGGCTACGGGGTCGGCGAGTACCTCGACAGCGCGGTGTACGACTGGACGCTCGAACGCGGGCTCGACGACCGCGCCGAGGAAACGCCGGTGTCTGCCGTCACAGCGGAGTCGGACCCGGTCGCGTCCGCAGCAGGTCTGCTCGCCCGATATCTCGTCTATCTGGTCGCTGTTCTTGCGGCGGTCAGAACGCTGAACATCAGCGAGCTCCGGACGCTCGCCGCGACGCTGTTCGGGTACGTTCCGAACATCGTCGCCGCCGCAGTGTTCCTGGTCGTCGGGTTCGGTCTCGGCCGACTGCTGGGCACGCTCGTCCCCGGCCTCGTCTCCAGTCCCGGTATCACGGAGAACTTCCCGGAAACGCACCTCGGACAGCTGCTCGACGCTGACAGCGGCACCGTTGGCAGAGTGGCTGGTCTAGTCGTCGAGTACTACGTCTACGCGGCGGCCGTCTACGTCGCTGCGGCGACGCTCACTATCGCTCCCGTCGCGGCCCTGCTCCGTGATGGATTGACCTACGCGCCGACCCTGGTCGGTGCCCTCGTCGTCCTCGTTCTGGGGGCACTAGTTGCTGATCACGTCGCCGACGTGATCACGTCGGTCGATGCCGCCGAAGAGTGGGTCTCGAAGCCGCTCCTCTCGGGAACGCTGCAGGCGCTCGTCTACCTGTTTACCGCCGTTATCGCGCTCAACCTCGCGGGCGTCGACTCGCTGCTGCTCGCCGTGTTGTTGCTCGCGGTCGTGTTCCCCGTCGGTATCGGGTTCGCGCTAGCGGTCGGGCTGGGCGGTCAGGACTTCGTTGCTGGCCGGCTCAGTAGCGACTAGGCCAGCCGTTTCACAGCGTCGCTGCCAGCTTACTGAGTTTCGCGGAACCCCCTTCCTCGAAGGGGACGCCGTGGCCCGGCACAGCGAGTTCAAACCGCGGTGCGCGCTCGGCGAAGTCTCTGATACTCCGAGCAACGGCGTCGGTATCGTAGCTCACCAGCCACGGCGAGGGCTCGAAGCGGCCGCTGTCCTCCCGGACGAGGTCACCCAGCAGTCCAAGCGAATGGTCTTCGCTGACGTAGCAGACGTGCCCCGGCGTGTGGCCAGGGGTATCGTAGACAGTGAAACTGCCGACGGTGTCGCCGTCGGCGAGGGGGACGACGTCGTTGTCCGGCGCGTCGAGGAACGGCGAGACGAGTCGCTGGAACGCTCCCTTGTGGTTGCCCAGCGGCGGAGCCTGCTCGCCGGTGACCAGCGGGGCGTCCCGCTCCCTGACGTAGATAGTCACGTCGATGCCGTCGAAGGCCGACAGCCCGCCGACGTGGTCGAGATCGAAGTGCGTGAGGAGGATGCGGTCCAGGTCCCGGAGTTCGTAGCCGGCGTCGCTCAGGCCGGCGATGAGCGCGTTGCCGTGCCAGGGAAGCCCGGTGTCCACGAGCGTTAGCGCTCCGTCGTCGTCGACGAGCGTTGCGTTGACGCCCGTGAGGTCGTACCACCAGATATCATCGGCGAGCGCCGTTACCATAGCGCGGGGTTGGAACGGCGGCGTCAAAACGCTTGACGAATCGGTGTGACCGCAGAACCAGTCAACTGTGGTGCTCAGAACGGCAACTGCGACCGGACGAACTGCACGCCAGTCTTGACCTTCGACGGGTCCCGGATCCGCTCCATCTCCGCGTCGGTGAGTTCGAAATCGAAGACAGCCATGTTCGCTTCGAGGTGGTCGCGGCTGGACGCTTTCGGAATCGCGGCCACGCCGTCCTGCTGGACCAGCCACCGAAGCGCGACCTGCGCCGGGGATTTCCCGTACCTGTTACCCACTTGGACGAGCGCGGGGTCGTCGAGGACGCCGCCGCGGGCGAGCGGGCTGTAGGCAGTCAGGAGCACGTCGTGGATGCGACAGTAGTCGAGTAGCTTCCGCTGGTCCCAGTAGGGGTGGTACTGCACCTGGTCGGTGAAGATAGGGGCCGCGGAGATGTCCCGCGCCTTGTCCAGCAGCGACGGCGAGAAGTTGCTGACGCCGATGTGCCGGACCAGCCCCTCCTCGACGAGGTCGTTCATCGCCCCGAGCGTCTCCGACAGGGATGCCATCCACGGGGTGTTCGGCCAGTGGATGAGCAGGAGGTCGATGTAGTCCGTTCCCAGTTTGTTCAGGCTCTCCCGCGTCGACCGGCGGACGCTCCGCTCGTCGCGATTGGAGCCGTCGAGCTTCGTCGTCAAGAACACGTCCTCGCGGTCGACCGCGGCGGCGTCCATCCCCAGTCCGACCTGCCGCTCGTTGCCGTACGCCTGTGCAGTGTCGATGTGGCGATAGCCCATATCCAGCGCCGTTTCGACGGTTTCACGGCAGGACTGGCCGGTGAGCTGCCACGTCCCGAGGCCGAGTGCGGGGACCGACGTACCCTGGACCTGAATGTCGTCCATGCAGGGTGTTGGAGGGGGTCGGTGAAAAGTCAGTGGCTCCGGCGCACCGCGGTCTCGAACCGGCCTGCCCTACTGTACCGTCGCTACTGCTCCAGGATAGTCCCGCCCGAACCGACCGCGATGTCGGTGCCGCCGCGGACGATGGCTTTCAGGTTCTCGCCAGCGGGCGTCTGTTCCTGGGTCCAGCCGCCATCGCCGAGGGCGTACACCTTACCGCCGCCGACCGTGTAGCCGGTGCTGTCGTCGCCGGTGACCTCGATGTCACGCAGGCCGACGTCGCCCGTGTCGGTCGGCGTCCACTCGGACCCGTTCCAGTGGAAAATCATCCCGCCACCGCCGGAAACCCACACGTCATCTGGGCCGTCGGAGTCGACGCCGTAGAAGTTGACGTTGGCGTCGGCGAGGCCGATCTTGTTCCACGTCGAGCCGTCGTCGGTGGCGAAGACGCTCTTGTTGCCGTCGACGATGTGGCCCGAGCGCACGCCGTGGAAGTCGACGGCGTTGATGGCCGACCCGGAGCCGGGCGTGGTGTAGTCCCACGTCTCGCTCGCGCCGTTCTCGAAGCTGTAGTACATCTTGCCGGAGTCGCCGGCGACGTAGACGTTCGCCTCGCCGGCGCTCCCGGTCACGGACACGTCGTTGAAGTTGTTGGTCACGTCCATCGGGGCGCTGTGGTCGGTGAGGACGCCCGATTCCACGTCGTACTCGCCGATAGCGCCCGAGGCACCGACGAACCAGAGGGCCTTGCCGTCGTCGGTTACATCGGCCCCGTAGAGGCTGTTCCCGTTGCCGGTCGGGCCACCGCCGATGACCTTCTGCCAGCCCCTGCTAGTCCGTTCGAGGACGATACCGCCACCCGCCACCGCGTACGCGCCGGTGGCCGTGTATTCGACGTCGTGGAGGGTGTTCCCGGTCGGGGACTCGACGGACTCCCAGGGACCGGCCGCCGCAACCGTCCCGGAGATGGCCGCCCCACCCAGTGCAGCTGCAGCTGTCGCGCCGATACCCGTGAGCACGCCGCGTCGTGTCGCGTTGCGATCGGACATGACACACGAGCCTGTGGGCTGTCTCTACTTCAATGGGTGACGGAGTTAACGACTTTTCACGCCGCTTTAAACGTTTAAACGGCCGATATTCGGGAGAAAAGCCGTCGGAAGTGGGAAAATTAGCGACCTGGGACGAACCGGAAAATATCACGTTAAGCCGGCTAAACGGTCACAAGACTGATACCGCGAGTTCGTCGTGTCGGCTCAGGACAGGTCAGCGACGAGAGACGGAGCTTCGGCCGCGATGATCTCGTCGATAGCGATACGAACCGCTGCCGGGTCCGCGGGCAGGCAGAACACCGGCGTCTCTCCAGCGATCCCGGCAGTCGCACGGATGGCGATGACACCGGTTCCCTGCTGTTCGAAGAGGAGGCTCCGGTACACTTCCTCGAACCCCGGCAGGGCCTTTTCGAACAGTGGGTGGACTGCTTCGAGCGTCTGCGCCGACGGGGCGACGCCGAGGCCCCCGCGGTGACGACGACCTCCACGTCGTCGCGCCCGACTAGTCTGTCGACGGCACCCTGAATGCCGTCGTAGTCCCCTCGCAGGCGCTCGCGGGCGGTGACCGTCTGTCCGGTCGCTTCGAGTGCTGTCTCTACCGCCTCGCCCGTCGGGTCGCCCGTTTCCGTCGCTGTCCCGACCGTGACGACGGCGGCGGCAACCGACTGTTCTTGCGACGCGTCGTCCCGTGGGACTGTCTGCGCTGGTGGTTCATCCGCTGTCGGCGGCGTCTCAGCCTGCGATGTGTTTTCCGGTGGATCGCCTGCCTGTGTCTCAGAAAGGGGGTCTTCGTGGGGGCCCTCGTCGGGTCGCTCCGCCCCGCCGGCCCCTTCAGCGTCCTGTGTTTCGGCCGCTGGATGGCTGCTTTGCTCTACCGCCTCGTCGATTCGTTCTGCGACGGCGCTGTCGGCTTCAGGCTCCGACGTGGAGCCGTCACCGTCCCCCGTCACGTCGTCCGCCGCAGAAGTCTCCGTTCCGTCACCCCCACTTGCTTCTCTGTCGTTGTTTTCCGCTGCTGTATCCGTTGCTTCGGTTGGCTCTGAACTGGCGGCCTCGGAGTCGGTATCGACTGCCGCGGATTCCTCGTCGTCTCCCGTTTCGCCCTCGTCCTCGTCTGTCTCGTCGTCTTCCCCGTCGGTCGGACCCCGGCGTGTGTCACGGGACTGGAAATCCACCATACTACTCCATCGGTCGCGGTCGATAAATACCCTGACGACCGTTTGCGGGACTGCAATGTATATAATATCTGAAAACGGTAGGCTTAAAATATAGCGATATGAAACAAAATGTATGGCTGGGAGCTACCACGTCGTCTGCCATGAGTGTGCGTTCGAGGGACTGTACGAAGACTCGTCGGTCGCGGAGGGCCAGCGGGACGCACACGCTTCATCCAGCGGGCATCGGATGAGCCTGCGTGACATCTCGAGCCAGGAAGCACCTGGTCTGTCGCAGTAGCGGGACCGTTAGCGTTTTGCGCTCGCTTGCCTGATGCCGAGACATGCAGCCACGTTGTTTCGTCGGTACTCCCGGGGGAGGTCCCATCGTGACGCACCGTTCGAGCGGGCGCGACGGGGTGCGTGCCGATGGCTGACGACGAGTCCGGCTACGTCCACCGTCCCGACACGGAGCCACAGTCCGCAAACGCCCCATCTGCGGACAGTGAGACGGGTACGGAAGCCGCCGACGGTCCCGAGTTCGGGACGAGCGGCTGGATTCTTGTCGGGATGATCGGCGTGGCGTTCCTGTTCGTCCCCGGCGCAATTTTGCTTTTGCCGTCCGCACAGGGCGTCATCAGCAGTTTCGGGCTCACGCTCCGGGACGCATATCTCACACTCCCGCTCGTTCCGGCGTTCGTACTTGGTGCCCTCGCCGTGTGGTCCGCGGTTCGCTCGCAGTCGAAGTGACCGAGAATAGTTATATCAGGGACGCCATTACTACGCTACTGAATGGTCCTGTCGCCGCTTACTGTCGTTTTATTGTCGGGTGTCGTCGGTATGGGCGTCGCCTTTCTGGTGTGGCTCCACCGGGACCGGCCGGGCGCAGGACCGCTGGCAGTGTTCGTCGTTGCGGCGAGCCTCTGGGCCGTGACGTACGGTATCGAGCTCGCTGTGCCGGGACTGGCCACCATGGAGCGACTCGTCCAGGTGCAGCTGACGCTCTCGGTAATCATCCCTGTCGCGTGGCTCGTGACGGTTATCGAGTACACGGGGCATCCACACTGGCTCACCCAACGCCGAACAGCGCTGTTGCTCGTCGAACCGGCGGTGTTTGTCACGCTCGTGTGGTCGAATCACGCCCACGAACTCATCTGGTCCGGTCATGGGACACAATCCGTCTCCGCATCGTCGGTGGCGCTCGCTCCCGCGTACGAAGTCATGTACTGGGGGCACATGTCCTACATACTGCTGTTGATTCTCGCCGGCGGTGTCCTCCTGTTGCGGATGCTGTTCCGGTCGAATCAGGTGTTTCAGGGCCAGGGGATCGCACTGTTGCTCGCCATCGCCGTCCCGACGGTCGTCCAGTCGCTGTTCGTGCTCGGTGCGCTACCGACTCCGTTCAACCCAACAAGTCTCGGGTACGTCGCCTCGGGGGCGGTCCTCTCAGTCGCCATCCTCCGCGGGCAACTGCTCGACGTGGCACCGGTGACCCGGGAACTGGGCCGGGAAGCGATCTTCACCGAAATGGACGACCTGGTCATCATCGTCGACGACGAGCGCCGCATTGTCGATGTCAACGCGGCTGCTACGGCGCTGTTCGACGGCGACCAGGACGCGCTGTTGGGCCGTTCGCTACCACAGGTGTTACCAGCACTCGCCGAGGCGGTTCCCGGTCCCGGCGAGCGAACGCAGACCGAGACGACCCTCGAACACGAGGGCAGCGTCCGGTACTACGACGTACGCGTGATACCGCTGTACCGCGCGTACGGCGTTGTCTCGGGCCACCTCATCAGCCTCCGAGACATCACGGAGCGGCGACAACGGGAACAGCGACTGGACGTACTCAACCGCTTGCTCCGGCACGATATCCGAAACGAGATGAACGTCGTCAAGGGGAACGCGGACCTGCTCCGGGACACGGCCGACGCCGACGAACGCGAGCGACTCGACCGTATTATCAGCACAGTCGACGACATCGTCGACCGCAGTAACAAGATCGGCCGAGTTACCGAGGCCCTGGAGACCGAACAGCACAGCCCGACAGCGCTCCAGAGGCTGCTGGAATCGGTCGTGAGCGATGCTCGGGACCGCCGCCCCGACGTGGCGATCACGCTCACCTGCGAGGATGATCTCTGGATACAGGGCGGTCCGTCGATCCTCATCGCACTAGAGGAACTGGTCGAGAACGCCGTCGAACATCAGGCGACCGATGGGGGTCCTGTCGAAGTCGAGATTACGGCGACGCGGACCGACGGAACGCCGGGCGTCCGTGTGGCCGTTCACGACAACGGTCCCGGTATCACCGACCACGAGCGCGAGGTCATCCGCTCGGGAACCGAAACGCCGCTCAAACATGGCTCCGGCGTCGGGCTCTGGCTCGTCAACTGGATCGTCCGAAACCTCGGCGGCCGGATGTCGTTCCCCGATACGGCCGAGCCGGGAACGACTGTGGAACTGCAACTGCCGGCGGCTGAGCCCGCCCACGCGACAGACGAGCCAGCGACGGCCGGAAGCGAGAACGCTGACTGATCGCGGCTGCCTACCACTCGATTTCGGCCCTATCGCGCCAGAACCGCCCGCTCGGTGCATCGGGTCGGAAGCGAGCGAGCCAGACTGGCGTCTCAGCCCCCTTTTCGGGCGTCCGTGGAGCGCTCCCCTCGGTCATGTCCGTCTGGACGTAGCCCGGGCACACCGAGTTGGCGATGAGGCCGTCGGCCGCGTACTCGCCGTCGAGGTACTTCGTCAGTCCGTTGACGCCCGTCTTCGAGATGCGGTAGGCCGGCGTGCCGCCCGACTGGCTCTCGGTGATGGCTCCCAGCCCGGAGGCCATGGTGACGACACGGCCGCCCTCCTCGGCCAGCAACAGCGGGAGGGCGTACTTCGTCATGAGGACCGCCCCCCGGAGGTTCGTGTCGAGGGTGTGGTCGATAACATCTGTCGGCATCTCGTCGAGCGGCTCCCGTGAGTCCATCACGCCGGCGTTGTTGACCAGCACGTCGAGCCGTCCCTGCTCACGCTCGATGCGGTCGACCGCGGCGACCATCCCGTCGTCGTCGGTCACGTCGAGTTCGATGGCCTGGCGGTCCGTGGCCGCGATGTCGCCGGTATCGCGAGCGCCGGCATACACCGTTGCGTCGAGGTCGACCAGCCCGTCGGCGATTGCCTTCCCGATGCCCCGCGTGGCTCCGGTGACGAGTACGACCTGACCGTCGAGAGAGTCGTACAGCGGAACGTCCATACCCGGGGTTGGGTGGCCGGGCCGAAAAGGAAACGGGTCGGGGCGGCGTCACTGCGATGCCTGCCGCCCGCGCTGATGCTGACCGTCGGCGTTACCGTTCCTCGTCCCGGCGCATCGCGATCTCGAACCAGGGACAGAGGCGGAGCTGGCGGTAGTACTCGGGATGTTCACGCAGTCGCTCGTAGGGGACCCACATGAGGCCGTCGACCTCTTCGGGGTTCGGTTCCAGCGAGGTGTCGTGGAGCGTGGCCTGCAGCACCGCACACACTTCCCATTCGAGGCCGGCGTTCTCGTAGTAGCGCTTGTACTCGAACCGGTCGGTCACGCGGAGGTTCTGGTACTGCGAGGGGTCAATGCCCAGTTCCTCCTCGAGTCGTTCCTCGGTAGCTTCGACCTGTGTCTGGCCCTCAACTGGGTGGGAGGCGACGGTGCCGTCCCAGTGGGTGTCCCAGAGGCGTTTGTTCGCCGCGCGCTGGGCGAGCAGAATCCGATCGTTCTCGTCGAACAGCAGGGCAGTGAACGCGCGGTGGCGAACCCCCTCGCCGGTGTGGGCGTCGAGCCGATTGACCAGCCCCTCCTCGTTGTCGTCGGCGTCCACCGCGATGACCTCCTGTCGGGCGTTTTCGTGCGTCTCGTCGACCGCGTCGGAACTCATATGTCGTACCTCTCACAGAGGCGCGTATTACGCGCTTCGACTTCCCCTCACCGCGCGGGGAGGTCCGAGACGAACTGTTTCAGGATCTGCTCCTCCGCGCGGTGGAGGGTTTCACTGCAGGTCGACTTCGCGATACCGACGCGGTCCGCCAGTTCCGTTAGCGAGCACTCCCGCGGCGTGTCGTAATAGCCCGCGTCGATGGCCTCCTGTACCAGTTCCAGTTGGCTCTCGGTGAGCACCTGCTCGGTTTCGAGGTGTTGCTGGATGCGGTCGACGCTGAAGGAGATGCCGAACTCCTCCAGTTGCTCGCCGAGTTCGGAGAGCCGCTCCTGTGGCGCTGATATCTCCCAGACGGCCTCGCCGTTGGACAGGGTAAACGGCATCTCAAGCGGGACGCCCGAGCCCTGGACTGGGAAGAGCAGGAGCGGCATCGACGTCTCGAACTGAATCAGCGCGCTGTCGTCCCGGTGTGAAAGTATCTCAAGGGTCGTGACCGATTCCCGGTTCTCGATATCACGGAGAACCGCTGGGAGGTCGTCCGATGTGATCTCCGCGAGCCCGACACCGGAGTCCTCGCCGGGGAGCGCAGACAGGATGCGAAACGTCGCGTCGTCGTACGCTCGCGAGATGTCGCCGATCCAGATCTCATCCGGAATCGTGAGCGTGAGTTCAGCGTGTGGCATTGGTGTATCCGAATATATTCGCCCGACCCCCGCGTCCGTAATCCCGAACATGTTCGCATAGTCGTGATGGGGATAAGAAACTTGGGGAGTGGTGTCACACACTATCACCACGAGATCAGGTCGCGCAAAACCATTGAGCCGAACATCTCCGGGTATGGCGAACGCTTATTCCGCCGGCCGCTGGCCGTCCGGTATGGAACGCGTCTCGCTGACTCGGACGGTCCCAGCCGACCCAGAGACAGTCACCGACCTGATAACTGACGTGGAGCCGTTTATGCTTGCGGCAGGGTTCGACGAGGTGACACTCGACGGGGACGACCTCGGCATCACGAACCGTGTCGGACTCTTCGAAATCGAACTGGACCTCGAAATCGTCGAAACTGACGCAGTGCTGCGGTACGAGCAACGGCAGGGCATCTTCGAGTCAATGATGACGGAGTACACGGTCGAGGCCGTCGACGGCGGGACTGAAGTCACGGCGACGACGGAGTACAGCGCGCTCGACCTCCCGGTGCTCGGCGAGATGATCGATTCGACCGTTATCTCACGACAGCGCAAGAAGGAACTGAACAAGCAGTTCGACTGGCTGGTCGAACGGGTGTCGTAGCAATACGTGTGATAAAGTCGCTCAGACGAATTCCTCTCTGCAATCCGTTGTGTATAATAACCCGAACATCTTCGGGATAGGACCGAGGGACGCCCGCCGTCAACCGGTACATATGAGCCATTCCCACGAGGACGTGCCTCCGGTTACAACCGAGGTTCACGACAACTCTTGGTCGGCGAACCTGGAGACGCCCGCACACGCCGAAGACCCCGATGTTGTCGTCGAACAGGCCATCGACGCCGTCGAGATGACGACGGCTGGGAACCACGTCAATCTGGTGAGCCACGCCGACCACGGCCACCCGGAAACCTACCTGTTCGATGCGCTGGCGGAGGCGTTCGGCGAGACCATTTCAGTGGAGTACGTCCAGCAGTGTGGCTGTGGGGGCCACGTCACCCGCGTCCATCGGGAGGCATAGATGCGGGGGAAACTCGACCTCGACGAGCAGCCGCTCGTGCTGATCTGGGAGGTGACGCAGGCCTGTGAACTGGCGTGTAAACACTGCCGGGCCGACGCCCAGCCGCGCCGCCACCCCGACGAGCTATCGACGGCGGAGGGGAAGGCACTGCTGGACCAGGCCCGCGACTTCGGCGACGGCCAGCTGGTCGTCCTCTCGGGCGGGGACCCGCTCGCCCGCGAGGACCTCCCGGAACTCATCGACTACGGGACCGAGCAGGGCCTCCGGATGACGCTGACCCCAAGCGGGACGAACTCGATCACGCGGGACCGACTGGCCGAACTCGACGACGCCGGACTCCGGCGGCTGGCCCTGTCCATCGACGGCGGCGACAGCGAATATCACGACACGTTCCGGGGTGAGTCCGGGAGCTTTGAGGCGACGATGGCGGCCGCCAAGGCGGCCCGTGACCTCGACATCCCGCTGCAGATAAACACCACCGTCTGTGCTGAGACGGTCGAGCAACTGCCGGCGATCCGGGACCTCGTCGCGGACCTCGATGCGGTGCTGTGGTCGGTGTTCTTCCTCGTCCCGGTCGGTCGCGGGCGGGTCCTGACGCCGATTGCCCCCGAGCGGGCCGAACGCGTACTGTCGTGGCTCCACGAGGTCAGCGACGAGGCACCGTTCGGCCTCAAGACGACCGAAGCGCCCCACTACCGGCGCGTCGCGATGCAGAAGCAGGACGAGGGAGCCAGCGGGCTCAAACGCCGGATGGGTATTCGTGCTGGCAAGGGGTTCGCCTTCGTGAGCCACACCGGCGAGGTGTTCCCCTCCGGGTTCCTTCCGAAATCGGCGGGCAGCATTCGAGAGGAAAGCGTCGTGGACATTTACCGGGACTCACCGCTGTTCCAGCAGCTCAGGGACGACGACGCGCTGACAGGCAAGTGCGGGGCCTGCCGGTACCGAACAGTCTGTGGCGGCAGTCGGTCGCGAGCGTACGCGACGACGGGGGACCCGCTGGCGGCGGACCCCCTCTGTGATTATCAGCCGGATGGGTTCGAGGGGTCGGTTCCCGATCAGCACCCAGCAGATTGAGGGGGTTTTTCACTCCGTGGGAACGCGCCTCGCCCGTTTTGTAATGTGGTGTCACAGTAACTCATATGAGCGACTCCGGCATTAGAGTGGAGCTGTCGGTCGACACCCCTGGGGCCTGTCCGGTGGCGAGCGTCTCGGACGAGGCGGGCGCGGCCGTGACCGACGTCGCCCGAAGCAGCCCAGATGAAGACGGGCAAGTCATCGAAGAGTTCACCGCGACGGGCACTGACGAAGGGGCAATCGAGGCCCGGGAGGACATGGACAAGGTGTTCGCGACGGGCAACGGTTCCCGCTACCAGTTCTCACGGTCGCGAACTGAGTGCGTCTGCGAGGCGGTCGAAACATACGACTGTCCGGTCGCTGATATCCGCGCCGAGGGCGGACAGCTCCACCTGACCTTCCACGCTCCCGATGTCGACCGGGTGCGCGCTATCGTGACACGGCTGAAAGAACTGTACGACGGCGTCTCGCTCCGGTCGATGCGGCGGAACGGCGACGTTGACCCGGTGGACTCGATCCTCGTCGACCGAAGTAAACTCACCGACCGGCAACAGGAGGTACTCGAAACCGCCGTCGAGATGGGGTACTTCGAGTATCCGAAAGGGGCCAACGCCGGTGACGTGGCGTCGGAACTGGATATCTCCGTCTCGACGTTCGCTGAACACCTCGCAGCCGCCCAGACGAAACTGCTCGACAGTATCATCGCGGAGTAGGCCCACAGCGCGTCGCTACTACTGCCATCGACGGGCGAACGCCGCTAACAGGAGATACGTATAGAGAAGTGCACCGAGAGCTCCAGCCGCTGTGCCGACCGATATTATCCAGCCGAACCGACCGATAAGACCGAGTAGCTGAACGCCGAGCCCACCACCGAGCAGTCCAATCGTCACCAGCGCTGTCCGGTCGTTCGCGTAGGGCCAGACGCCGACCGCCGGTGGGTAGAACTGGAATGCCGCCCCGACCACGGTGAGTCCGAGAAAGCCCGCCAGCATCGCCCGATAGTGTGCGCTGACCAGCGCCGGGCTCCGACCGGTTGCGGCGATAGTCAGTCCGAGTCCGATACCGACGACTCCGGCCACGACCGCCACCAGCACCACGTAGAACCCGACGCGACGGCGCTCCGACCGCAGGAAGAGCCCGATATACGACAGCGCAAAGCCCACGACTGCGGTTGCTTCCATGATGCCACCGATGAGGAGGAGTCGACGGTCGAACAGTCCGAAGCCCAGCAGCGCGGGACCGACAGCGCCGGCAACGATGACAACCGTAACGACCGGTCGCGGCGCTTCAGCGACCAGAAACCGGGGAAACAGGCGGAAGCCGACACCGAAGACGAACAGCGCGGCCGTCCCCGCAGCGAGCAAGTGCGACAGTTGCTGGGGGAGCATCGACTCGAAGCCGGCAGTGGTAGCGAGCGCGCCACCGGCTGCGAGTGCGAGGTAGCCGAGCGCTATCGGGACCGCGACGTTGGCGGTTCGGTCGACCGGCTCCCGATGGGCGTTTGGACCGCCGGTCCCAGTCGCCGCGCCGGTGACGTTGCCGCGAATCGTCCACCCCACCGTCCCGAGAAACACCGCGACGCCGCCTGCCCAGAGCGTGGTTCCGACGGGCTGGAGCCACGGTGGACCGAACGGCGCGAGCGCTAGCCCTGCTGTACCGAGGACGGACAGCGGGAACTGCACGGCCGGCCCCCGATCCCACGCGAGGTCTCGGTTGAAGTACGACGGTACGAGCGCGTAGGCCTTTCCGAACAGGACGTGCAGGACGAACCCGTACAGGCCGAGCGTGACGACGACGCGGCGGGGCGCGGCGACCGCCATCGCGGCGTGGAGGCCGACGAAAAACAGCGCGCTGGCGGTGACGAACCACCGCGAGACGCGCTCGGGACGCATCTCACTCCGGCCGGATCGTGACGTGCCACTCCTCGTCGGCGACCTGTTCCGTGTCGTACTGGTATCCCTTTCTCGTGAGAACGTCGTACAGCGGCACCGGTTCGAAACTGTTCACCAGCCGGAGCGCCTCGCTCTCGCCGACGGAATCGAGGGCGTTCATGATCTGTTCGAACGGTTCTCCGTCGACGTCCCGAACGTCGAGTTCCTGTACCGACTCCTGGTGATCTGTGCTCATACGTTCGACGACGGTCCCTGCCAGTCAGGCGCTTGTCCCGAACGTGTTCGTCTTCGTGGCGGTACAGTACTCGTGGTCCGAGCCCGAACGAATCGCCAACACCACTGCGGGACTCCCGGTATCGCGCTACCGCAGCGTGGTGTAGCTCAGTCCAGCAATCGCGACGAACTGCAGCGAGCGCAGGACCAGCACGGCCTGCTGGACGTGTGGATCGCCGGCGTAGAAGCTCTGCATCGAGAAGAAGAAGTAGACCGCGATGGCGTTCTCGGCGAGCATCGCGACGGCGAAAGCGATGAGACCGGCGACGAGTCCCGTCCGGAACGTCGCGTAGTTGCGGACCCAGACGCCAAGCAGCGGGAGCAGCAATAGGACGTTGAGTCCCGCGAGCGCTGCCGCGGCAGTGATGAGCGGTCCCATCGCCATCAGCGACACCTCTCTATATCTGTCCCCGTCATTCGTCCATCTTCTCCACGATTTCCTCGAAGGTATCGCGGTAGTTGTCGAACCGGTCGGTCAGGAAGTAGAGTTTGGCGTACTCCTCGTCGCCGGACTCGACTACGTCGTGGTCCTCAAGCTGTTCCATGTGATGCCTGATCGTCTTGTAGCCCACGTCGAGTTCGTCGGCGAGTTCGTTGGCGTTCATCGGTCGGTCCGAGAGGGCGTCGATGATACGCGCCCGGTTGGCGCCGCCGCGCGTCGCCGTCAGCAGATACCAGAGCGCTTTCTCCATCCCACTGTCCTCCCGGGACCTGCGTCTGCCCGTCGTATAGTCCTGTCTCTCCCCGTCGAACAGCGCGCTGGACTCGGATGCATATGCCACGATGGGATACGAGAGCCAAGACAGGCGGCAAATAAAGCGTTTCTTCGCACTCTCTTCCGAGACTGTTCCAATTTCGGGGCGACTGTCCGCGTCGGCTGCTGACTGCTGGCCACTCAGCGAACCGCCGCCGTCGCGTCGGCCATGATGTCGATGGCCTCCTTCAGCGTCTCCATGTCCGTCGCGTAGGAGATTCGGGCGTAGCCCGCGCCGTGCTCGCCGAAGGCGTCGCCGGGAACGACTACGACGCCGCGGTCGATGACCTCGTCCACCCAGCCGTCGGGGACCTTCGGCATCGCGTAGAACGCGCCCTTGGGCGTCGGACAGTCGAGTCCCATCTCGTCGAGGCCGTCCAGCAGCACGTCCCGGCGCTCCTGGAAGGCGTCGCGCATCTCCGAAACCTGGTCTTGCGGCCCGCTCAGTGCTGCCTCGGCGGCGTACTGGGCCGGAGCCGACGCACAGGCCTGCGCGTACTGGTGGACGCGCAGCATCCGCTCGATGCGGTCGGTCGCGCCGGTGACCCAGCCGAGCCGCCAGCCCGTCATCGAGTAGGCCTTCGAGCAGGCGTTGACGACGACGACGTTGCCCGTGTCGCTGAACTCCGCCGGCGAGCGGTGCTCGCCCTCGAACACCTGGTGTTCGTACACTTCGTCGGAAATACACAGCACGTCGTGCTCGTCGGCAATGCGGGCGAACGCCCGCATGTCTTCGGGTGACTGCACCGCTCCAGTCGGGTTCGCCGGGGAATTGACGACGAACGCTGCCGTGTCGTCGGTGATGGCCTCCTCGACGGTTTCGGGGGCCATCGTGAGGTCCTCACGCAGCGGGACCGGTCGCGGCGTCCCCCCGGCCAGATGGGTCAGCGCGTCGTAGGAGACGAACCCCGGGTCCGGGAAGATGACCTCCTGCCCCTCGTCGACGTGGGCCTCCAGCGCAATGTGCAGCGCCTCGCTCCCGCCCGAGGTGGCGATGATGTCCCCGGGGTCGACGTCGAGGTCGTTGTCCCGCTTGTGCTTGGCGGCGATTGCTTCCCGGAGTTCCTCGGTTCCCTTGTTCGACGTGTAGGCGTCGACTTCCCCTGCCTGAATTGCCTCGACGGCCGCCTGTCGGGCGTGCTCCGGCGTCGGGAAGTCCGGCTGGCCGAGGCCGAGGTTGATGGCGTCCTCGCCCGCCGCCTCGAACACTTCGCGGATGCCAGAGATCGATACCTGCTCTACCCGCCGGGAGAATCCAGTCATATTCTGTTTGGGGGCGGCCGGCCCGATAATTCTTCCTTGTGCTGCGGTAGCATTAGCGGCGTCCGTCTGTTCTGTCGCTATTGCCGACCGGTATAAACTATTGCAACGTTCATAACTATACCTTTATATATAAGAAAACAAGATAAACGCGTATTTATAAAGTAGCATATATAATTTTGTTTATTAGACACCGGGCTGCATGAGGAATTATATATTAATTTTATAACCCACCCATATTTATTGGGAGTCGGATGTCCCGACATACCCTACCGAAACCGTCCAGAAGATCAGTTATCAAGGCACTCGGCTCCGCTGTAACCGTCGCAGCTTTTGGTGGAGAAGCCACCGCATCACAGGAATCTGATACAGAAGAGTATCTGATCGGTGTGACAAATGACAGGAACGCTTCAGATGTTCATAACAAAATAAAAGAACGGTCTGACCTCGAACAGCTCGATATTATCGACGTGAACGAGTCACTTTCGTATCTTCGCTCAGCAGTCCCGCAGAAATTCAAAGGCGAAATCCTTCCGACAGTCGAAGGAATTGACGGGGTCAAATATACGGAATTCAACCACGTTCGCGAGCCGATCGCCACGGTTCCGAACGATCCGAAGTTCGACAGCCAGTACGCGCCACAACTGGTCAATGCCCCGAAAGCATGGGACATTACGTTCGGAAGCGAAGACGTCACCATCGCCGTCATAGACACCGGTACAGATTACACCCATCCCGACCTCGACGGGCAGTTCGGGAGCCAGAAAGGACGGGACTTCGTCGACAACGACGACGATCCCGCCCCGCAATCCGCTCAGCATGGGACACACGTCTCCGGTATCGCTGCCGGCGAAACGAACGACGAAACCGGTATCGCAGGTGTCAGTAACTCTCGGCTCCTGAGTTGCCGTGCACTCGGACCGAACGGGGGCCGAACCGCCGATATCGCTAACGCCGTCCAGTGGGCGACTGAGCAGGGGGCGGACATTATCAATATGTCTCTCGGTGGCGGCGGCTACAACCAGACAATGAAAAACGCGGTCTCAAACGCGTGGGATCAGGGTGTTCTCCTCATCTGTGCAGCCGGGAATCATAAGGACAGTGATCCACCAAGCCAGCAGGACGTGTCGTACCCAGCGGCCTACGAAGAATGTGTCGCCGTTGGTGCCGTCGATAGCAACAAGAGTCCGACCGAGTTCTCGAACTACGGCGAGAAGGTCGACATTGCGGCACCGGGCAATGACATACTCTCATCCGTTCCGGGGGGAGACTACGCGCAGTTCCCCGGGACGTCGATGGCGAGTCCTGCTGTCGCCGGCGTCGCTGCGCTCGGTCTCGACAAACATGATTGGTCCGTCAGCCAGACCCGACAGAACCTTCTCGACACCGCCCAGCCTCTGGACGCAGACGGCCAGTTCGTCGGTTTCGGCCTCGCGGATGCATACAACTTCGTAACCGCCGGTGGCGGAACCGAAAACGAACCGCCGATCGTGACGCTCAACGACGATTCACGAACTGTCACTGTGAATAAAGAGATCATATTCGATGCCAGCGGCTCCCGTGATCCCGACGGCTCGATAACGAACTACCGCTGGGAGTTCGGCGACGGCTCTGAACCAATCGAGGGTGCGGACGCGACGGAGGTCAGCCACACGTACACCAGTACCGGCGACTACACCGTCACCGTCACTGTGACTGACAACGACGGTGCCGAGGCGACCACGTCAGTCAGCGTCTCCGTCACCGATGAATCGAAGGACCGTCTCACCGAAGAGTTGTCCGGGTCACTCGATGGGATGCTCGATTATGACAAGCAGACGTACTCCCTCAAGACGGAGTCGCCCATGCAGCTGATCCTCAGCCTCGATGGCCCATCTGACGCCGACTTCGACCTCTATGTCTCCTTCGACGGTCGCACGCCCACTCCGAACGACTACGACCGCGCGTCCTATACGCAGGACAGTAGCGAACAGATAATCATCGACGACTTCTCACAGGTCAGCGAGATCGGCATACTCGTGTATGTCTACAGCGGAAGCGGAGACTACACACTCACACTGGAGGAAATCGGAAAAACGGGCTCGTAATCTAATTGCTGTTCTCTCGTTTCGACTGGTCCCGTACGTAGCGCTCCTCTCGCTCTTCCACTTTCAGTTCAGCGGGATTTCACGCTGGCTTTGACATCGCAATTGCGCCGCCACCGCCGACGCTCACTCGCCTCGCCGCTGGCGGGGCCTACCGGACCACGGACATCGCAATTGCGCCACCGCCACCAACGCTCACTCGCTTCGATGGCGGCGGTTCATTAGCGGACCACGGACATCGCAATTGCGCCACCGCCACCAACGCTCACTCGCTTCGATGGCGGCGGTTCATTAGCGAACCACAGACATCGCAATTGCGCCACCGCCACCGACGCTCATCCCCACGATACCGCGGTGATGATCCGCTCGCTCCATCGCGTACAGCATCGTGGTCGTGAGGATACCGCCGCTGGCTCCGATAGGATGCCCGAGCGCCACCGCGCCGCCGAGGGGGTTGTGCTTCTCGGCGGGGATGTCGAGTTCGTCGGCGACGTACACCATCTGCGCGGCGAAGGCCTCGTTGAGTTCGAAGTGGTCCACGTCGGCGACGGAGAGGTCGTTGCGCTCAAGCAGTTTAGCGACGACGTCCCGAACCGCGATGGAGAACTCCGACGGGTCGCGGTAGGCGACGGCGTAGTCCTCGACGTGAGCCATCGGTCCCAGCCCCTCGCGCTCTACCGTCTCGGCGTCGGCCAGCACCACCGCTCCCGCCCCATCGGAGAGTTTCGAAGCGTTGCCGGCGGTGATCGTACCGCCGTCTGCAAACGCCGGTGGGAGCGCCGCCAGCTGGTCTACCGTCGTGTCCGGCCGCGGTCCCTCGTCCTCCGTCACGAGGCCGTCAGCCGTTTCCACCGGAACGAGTTCCTCGGTGAACTTCCCGGACTGGATGGCCTCGCCGGCCCGGTGGTTGCTCCGCCGAGCGTACTCGTCCTGGGCCTCGCGGCTGATGTCGTGCTCGGCGGCGAGTTCCTCCGTCAACGTGCCCATGTGGGCGTCGTAGTGCTTGTCCCACAGCGAGTCCCAGATCATCGCGTCGACAAGTTCGCTGTTCCCGTGTCGGCGGCCGCCGCGCATGTCCGGTACGAGATACGGCGCGTTCGACATCGACTCCATGCCGCCGGCGAGACACACCGATGCCCGACCGGCCTCGATGCGGTCGGCGGCGGTCATAATCGCCCGCAGTCCCGACCCCGAGGCCTCGTTCAGCGTCGTCGCGGCGACGCTGTCTGGAAGCGGTGACTCGACGACGACCTGTCGGGCCGGCACCTGGCCGACGCCCGCCTGTACCGCGTTTCCGAGGCCGACCCAGTCGACACTGTCTTCGTCGACGCCGGTTCGGTCGAGCAGTCCCTCGACGGCTGTAGTACCGAGCTCTATCGCGCTTCGCTCTGCGAGCCCTCCCAGCAGTTCACCGTGTGCGGTGCGTGCGCCGTCTACCAGAACCACATCCGTCATACGGCCTACATGAACCTGAGCCTACAATACTGTTCGCCCGACGATGGACGGCGTCTTACAGCGGGAGCAAGGCGAAAGCCCACCCCTTCAGGGGTGTGGATGAAGCCGACAACCCGGCAGCTTCGCCTGTAGCCTCACTCAGCCGGAGTTTTATAACCGGTGACACCGTATGCATGACCACACCGAGGCGGATCAGCCGCCCAGATAAACGGATAATATCGGGATTCGGGCCACGCTACGTCCAAAAGAATCCCTTTCGGGCCGCTGGCTGTGGATTCCGACACACGGTAACTCTGAATCCCCATACCGGGGATAGGAGTAACGGCGGCTTGGCCCCGCCAGGAGTCCGGTCATGCCGACCTGGCTACAAACCTGAAACTCCCAACCTAGCGGTGCGGTGCCGCGGGAATCCCGCGCCTTCAGGCGTGGGAGGAGGTCAATCCTCGGTTGCCGTCCGCAGTTCCTCGATAGCCGTCTCCAGTCGCCGGAGCGTCGCATCAGCGTCGGTGTAGCCTTGCTCGTACTCGCCGTAGGCGTCGTCGGCCTCGTTCAGGAACGCTTCGACGGCGTCGTGCATCTCGTGGTCGCTCATGGCTGTCCCGACGGTAGCCGACCGGAAAAGTCCCGCTACTTGCTGGTTACTGCGTCACATCGTAGTCGACGCTCGCGTCGCGGAGGGCGTCGGTCACACGACCGACGGTGTCCTGTGTCGCGACGACGACGGCATCGAGTCCCCGAGATGCGGCGTCGGCGGCCACCTCGCCCGCCGCGAAGTGCGTCGTCGGTTCGATGTCGGCATCGCGGAGCGCGACGACGGCCTCGACACCCGCGGCGGTGACGATGGGGGCGTCCGCACAGGCCGCGGCGATGTCGTCGACGTTCTCGACCGGCCCCGACCGGACCGGCGGGACCTGTATCACGCTGACGTGGCCGGGGTTGAGGTCGATGACGCCCTCGAAGCCCGTGACGCCGACGACCTCGCCTTCCGCGGCGCTGGTCGTGGTCACGCCCGTCGCGTCGCCACCGCCGGGATGGGCGTGTAACAGGCCGTCCGACAGCGAGAGCGTCACCGTCTCGCCTTCCGCCAGGTCCGCCGTGGCGATGGCGGCGTCCTCCTGCACGCTACCGAGCACGTCGTCGGTGACGTGGTCGGCGAACCGGCGCACGTCGGTCGCGGACTGGAACACCCAGTCGACGCCCTCCTTCGTGACGCGGTAGCGCGACCGCCCTTCCTTCTCGACTAAGCCGTCGTCGACGAGTTCACGGATGTACTCGCTGACGGCCTGGCTCGTCACGCCGACGGCCTCGGCGATTTCGCCCTGACTCACTGCGGGCTGGCGCTCGGCGATCTCCACGAGGACCCGAAACCGCGTCGCGGCCCGCTTGTTCTCCAGGACGTCGACCATACAGGAGTCACGGGAGTCGCAGGTAAAAATACCACCGACACTGTCAGGCCGAGACATTCGGCCACGGTCTGGCCGCCTGCGATGGGGCCCGTCGCCATGACCGACAATATAACCGTCACCAGCGCCGACTGGACGGCGATGACAGCCAGCTACGACGACCGGGCGCTCCTGCTCGGGGAGACGCTCGTCGTCGCGGATCTCCACGTCGGCCGGGGTACTGGCGGGAATCTCGAACTGCCGGTCGGGTCCGGTTCGGACATGGTCCAGCGGTTCCAGTCGCTCGTCGAGCGCCACGACCCCGACGAGGTCGTCGTCGCCGGCGATCTGCTCCACTCGTTCCAGACCGTCCCCCGGTCGGTCGAGAGCACCGTGGCGGGGCTCAAAAGCGCCTGTCAGGGAGTCGGCGCGCGGTTGGTCGTGACGCCGGGCAACCACGACACGATGCTCGACAGCGTGTGGGACGGCCTGACCGAGACGGAGTACTTGGTCGGCGATACCGTGGTCTGTCACGGTCACGAGGCACCCGAAGTCGACGCAGAGCGCTACGTCGTCGGGCACGACCACCCGACCATCTCCATCGAGGGCCAGCGCCGGCCCTGCTATCTCGTCGGGAGCGGCCAGTTCCGCGGTAGCGACGTGGTGATGCTCCCGTCGTTCAACAGGCTGAACGCCGGTGTCGAGGTCAACGAAATGCGCGCCGGCGATTTCCAGTCTCCACTCGTCACCGATGCCGACCGACTGGAACCGGTGGTCTGGGACGAGAGCGGGCGCGAGACCCTGTCGTTCCCGCCGCTGGGTGAGTTCCGCCGCATGCTATAACGGTAAGTATTTGGCCCACGACGGTGGACGCTGGAACATGGTTCAGACAGAAATCGCGCTCGGTCTCATCGCGATTACGCTGCTCTCGCTACTGCTGCTGTACTTCGCGACGATAAAGTACGTCTCGGAAGTCCTCGAGGGGGAGGGGCACGACCACGAGGGAAACACGAATAGCGGCGGTCCAGCCGCATAGACCGCCGTCTCTCTTCGAAAGCCGTATCGGTAGTCCTGTTATCGCAGCAAATCAGCGGCGACCTTGCCGCTTTCCAGCGCGGCCTGTATCGACGACCAGCGTGTGTAATCGCCGGCCAGCACGGCGTTCCCCTTCGGTGCTGTCGGGTCCGGCAGGGAGTCGCGATACCCCGGCGGCTGGGCGAACTGCGCGAACGGGACGCGGTCGGTCCGGAGCAGTTCCAGCGCCTCGAAGCTCGCGTTCGGATACCACGACCGAAGCGCGTCCCCCACTTCGGCGGCCAGCTCTTCGTCGCCCGCTTCGGGCGTCCCGAGGAACGTGGCACTGTATAATTCCATGCCGGCGGGGGCGTACTCGCTGGCGACCGCCGACAGCGGCGCGACGGTGTTCGGCCGGTCGTCCGCCGCGTTGAGGATGATACGCTTCCCGGTCGTCGGCGCGCGATTCGTCGGGAGCGCGAAGTACTGCGTGACACAGCCGACGGGCTCGGTCGGAATCGTGTCGATGTCCGTCAACTCCGCCGCGGTCTGCGGGTCCGTCGCGACGACGGCGCTCTCGGCTGACACCGTCTCGTTGCCCACTTCGGCAGTGACCTCGTCTTCGTGGGTTTCCAGGTCCGTCACGGCCGCGTCGGTTTCGATGGTCGCGCCCGCCGAGCGAGCGCGGTTGGCGAGCTGTCGCGGCATCGCCTGCATCCCGTCGGCGGGGACGAATATCTCGCCCTCGCTCAGCATCTTGTAGGTGTACTCGAAGATGCTGCTGTCGGTTCCGAGCGAGCGGTCGAGCGTGATGCCACCGTAGAACGGCGCGGCGAACCGCTCGACGAACCGCTGTGAGAAGCCGTAGTCGGCGAGGTACTCCCGGATGGTCCGCCCGTCACGGGAGAGCAGTTCGACGGGCTTGACGTTGGCCAGTTCGCGCTGCAGCCGGAACAGCCGGAGTTTGTCGGCCGTGCGAACGTCCGTGTTGAGTAGTGTCTGTGGTGCTGCCGAGGGATTGCGGAGCGGGTCCGACAGCACCGAACGGTGGTTCGGGCTGGCGATTGTCGCCCCCGGCGTGAACGTCCGCGGCGACAGCGCCTCGATGTCGAGTTCGCGCTTCGCCGCGGGGTAGGCGGTGAACATGACCTGAAACCCGCGGTCGAACGTGTAGCCGTCTTCGTGGGCCGTCCGGACGCGACCGCCCACGTCCGAGCGCTGCTCGAAGACTGTCACGTCTCGGCCCGACTCGGCCAGGTGCCGGGCGGCGACCAGTCCGGCGAGCCCGCCCCCAGCGACGACGACATCTGTCATACCTCCCAGTTCGGCCGCCCGGGACAAGAGCGTGCTGAAGCGGGACCGGACCACACTTGGTTGTCCCGTCCACAGAGAGAACCATGGAGACGACTGCGGCGTTTCGCGGCCTTATCTGCACGGCGTGTGGCGAGGAAACCGACAGCACGAGCGACCGCTGTCCCGACTGCGGCGGCGTTCTCGTCGGCGACTACGGCGTTCCGGACCTGACGCCTG
Organism: Haloarcula sp. CBA1115; assembly: GCF_000827835.1. Taxonomy (NCBI): domain Archaea; kingdom Methanobacteriati; phylum Methanobacteriota; class Halobacteria; order Halobacteriales; family Haloarculaceae; genus Haloarcula; species Haloarcula sp. CBA1115. Next base: position 2,288,456 of record NZ_CP010529.1, read on the forward strand.
CGGACCTGCCAGACACGACCGGACCCGGCCGCTACGAGCCGCTGCGGCCGTTCCCGCAAGACGCGACCGTGACGCTCGGCGAGGGGGCGACGCCGCTGGTCCCGGTTCCGGATCTGGCAGAGGAACTCGGCGTCGACTCGGTGTACGTCAAAGACGAGGGGCGCAATCCGACGGCCTCATTGGGCGACCGCAAGCTCTCGCTCTCAGTCACTGCCGCAGCGCAGCGCGGGGCCGAGCGCGTCACGACGCCATCGACCGGTAACGGCGCACAGGCCAACGCCGCCTACGCGGCCCGCGCGGGCATCGAATCGAAGGGGTTTGTCCCCTCGCGGTGTCCGTTCCTCAACAAGGCGATGGTGAACGTTCACGGCGGCGACATGCGCGTCGTCGAGGGCCGGTACGACGACGCCGTCTCGGCCTTCGAAGAGGAACGAGCCGAGGCGGCCGACGGCTTGATCCCGGTCGCGCCCGGCCATCCCTTTCGAATCGAGGGAGCCAAATCCGTCGCGTTCGAGACGGCCGACGACCTCGACTGGACGGTCCCCGACGCCGTGGTCCACCCCACCAGCCACGGCGAGACGCTCGTCGGCCTCGAACGCGGCTTCCGGGCAGCGGCCGACAGCGGGCTCACGGACTCAGTGCCACGAACCTACGCCGCACAGCCGGACTCGACGGCCGCCATCGCCGACGCCGCACGCGAGGGGGCGAGCGAACCGGCCACCATCGAGCACCCCGACACTATCGTCGGCCCGCTGGAGGTGCCCGACCCCGCCGCCGGCGCAGCGGCGCTGGACTCGCTCGACCGCTCGGGCGGCGACGGCGTCGCCGTCTCGGACAAGGACATCCTGGCCGGTGCCGTCGACGGCTGTGAGATGGGACCGGAGACCGGCGCGACCGGGGGGACGGCAATCGCCGGCGCGAGAGCGTTGGCTGACGAGGGAGCTTTCGACGATGACGACGTCGTCGTCCTCGTGAACCCCGTCGCCGGAAGCAAGGAGGCGGACCTGCTGCGCAGTCACCTCATGAGCCAGGGTATCTGAGGGCGCGGTCGGCCGGAACGCTGGCCGTCGTGGCACACCACCGCATACTTCGGTGTTGTTTAGCCCGTCGTGGCACTACCCAGACCCGATGCGCACCGCAGCGTTCAGCGAACTCACTGGCCCGGACGGCGTCTCGATTGTGAACCAACCGACCCCCGAACCCGGACGTGGCGAGGCGGTGGTCTCTGTCGAGGCGTGTGCGATCAACCGCCACGACCTCTGGGTTCTCGAAGGGGATTCAGCGATGGTCGACACGGATGACCTGCCGTTCGTCAGCGGCCTCGATGTCGCCGGAACCGTCGACGCCGTGGGCGAGGGCGTTACGGCTGTCGAACCCGGAGACCGTGTGGTGCTCTGCCCGAACGAGACCTGCGGGACGTGTCGCTACTGCCGTGAGGGGCCGGAGAACCTCTGTGAGAACTTCTCGCTGTACCACGGTGGCCTCGCCGAGGCGGCCCGCGTGCAGGCCGACCGCCTCGTCAGGCTCCCCGACGGCGTGGAGACGGTCGACGCGGCTGCCCTCCCGACAGCCTACATGACGGCCTTCCATATGCTCCGCCGGATTGAGGCCGGTCCGGGGGACCTGGTGTTCATCCCGGGCGTCACCGGCGGTGTCGGCGTCGCAGGCGTGCAACTCGCGTCCGTTCTCGGTGCTCACAGCGTCGGGACCTCGTCCTCACAGGCGAAACTGGAACGTGTCGAATCGCTCGGCCTGGACTACGCCATCGAGAGCACCGACCCGGACGAGATTCGAGCGGCGGTCACCGACATCGGAACCGTCGACGGCGTGCTCAATCACCTCGGTGGCGAGTACACGCAGCTCGGTCTTGACGTTCTCCAACGTGGCGGCAGCATGGCCGTGTGTGGACGGACGGCCGGTGGCACATCCGAGATCGATATTCCCGACCTGTTCCTCGGCCACAAACGTATCATCGGGAGTACGATGGGGACCCAGGGCGACCTGGAGCGACTCGTCGGCCTCGTCGCCGACGGCGACCTCACCCCGGAAATTGATGCAACGTACCCGCTCGAAGAGACCGGTACGGCGTTTGCGGCGATGCAGGACCGCGATGGCGTCGGGAAGCTCGTCGTGACGCCGTAGTCACCCCAGCGACCCGGGACGGTGTTTCTCCGGACCGATTCCGGTGGAAACGGGGCAAATGTGTGGCCGTCAGTTCATCTCTCAGTCTCCGCCGATCACCGAGCGACGATGACTGGAACGGGTGAGTTACGGAACACTTTCTGGGCGACGTTCCCGACGACCAGTCGATCGGCCAACGCGCCGCCGTGACTTCCGAGTACGACCGCATCGAAATCGTCGGCTCTATTCAGAATCGCCCGAGCCGGATGTCCCAGTTGTACCTCGGTGGTGATTTCGACATCGTACTCGGCAGCGATCTCCCGAGCGTCGTCGAATACCGCCTCCGAACGCTCCTCCGCGGCCGCTTCGATGTCGTCCGAAAGAGCCAGTGCCGTGGCCGCTCCCCCCAACGGTGACGGTCCGCCCACGACGTGTAAGACAGTAATCTCCGCCCCAGGGTGGTTCTCAAGGGCGTACTCGAGCGCCCGCTGGGCCATCTCCGAGTCGTCCATCGGAACGAGAATCTGTGAGATCATATCCCGACTACGATCAGGTGGCTGATAAAACGGTGGTGCGCTTGTCTCATACTGTTGGCTGTAACTATTTCAAGATATTCGCCACCCTGAGGTGGCGAAATTCTTCACAGATGTACAGCCGACAGTATCAGGATAAGCGACGTATTACTACTGTGGTGATCTTCTATCTCGCTACGGCTTTTGTCGGGTACTGTGTCGGTTGAACGAGGTGTGCGAGATGCAGCACGCGTACGCGGCATAAGATGATTCTCGAATGGACGACGCTACTTCGTGGTGAGAATCGAACGTAGTGTTAAATCAATAGCCTGTCAAACTGTGTCCATGAGCCGAACGATCGACTCGATTCTCGTGCCGACCGACGGCAGTGACGGCGCACGGATCGGTGCCCGGCGAGGTATCGATCTCGCTGCCACAATCGGTGCCGACCTCCACGTACTGTCAGCGGTTGACTCCCGTGACATCGAACCGGATCTGAATTCTGACGGGCAGACTGACCGGGAGCGTCTCCTCGAAGCGGAGGCAGAACGAGCGGTGGATTCCATCGCCAGACTCGCCCGGGCACATCTCTCTGGGCACATCACGACCGCTGTCGAGTCGGGCATCCCGTTTCAAGTGATCAACGACTACGTCGATACCCACGATATTGATCTCATCGTTATGGGGACACAGGGGCGGACAGGGTTCGAACGGGTTGTCCTCGGGAGTGTCGCAGAAAAGACGCTCCGGACCGCAGATGTCCCGATTGTCACGGTAACGCCGGACGGGGACATCGTCGAAATCGGCGACCAGCGGTACGACAACGTTCTGCTCCCGACTGACGGCAGCGAGGGCGCAGAACTCGCGATCGAGTGGGGAATCACGCTAGCTGAGGTGTTTGACGCAACGATACACACGATGTATTCCGTCGATACGAGTCGCTTCGGCGGCGTTGAGGGGGCAGCCGAGATTCACGACGCGCTTGAGCAGACCGGCCAGGAGGCACTCGAGACGGTCCATGAGCGTGCCAGAGATGCAGGCGTCAGTGTCGCGGGTAATATCGCAAGCGGCCCGGCTGCACGCGCTATCCTCTCCTACAGCGAGGAACACGATATCGACCTCATCGCGATGGGAACACACGGTCGATCCGGCCTCACGCGATATCTGACCGGAAGCGTCACTGAGACGGTTGTCCGTAATGCGGCTGTACCGGTCTGTTGTGTCCCGATGCAGTGACAGGTGTTCAGTCTCTCCCTACGATGCGCGCTGTCTCGACGCACCAGACGCGTGCTGTTTTGCAGTGGTGTACGCTTCCCGGACACGCTTGAACTCGTCCTCGTTGCCACCGTGGTCCGGGTGGACCTCCTTGACGCGCTCGCGGTAGGCCGATTTCACGTCGTCCAGCGACGCGCTCTGGGTCAGGCCCAGTTCGCTGAACGCCTGCACTGTCGGGTGTGGTTCCTCCTCAGGGTCCGGACCGAGGTTGACTTCGGGCGTCTCGAAGGGCAGGCGCGCGCCGAGGTAGACGCCGGGCATCTCGTGTTCGACCAGTACGGGAACAGTCGGCGACCGTTCGATGCGGTAGTACGCCCGGGCGTCGAACGTGATCGCCACGTCCCGTTTCGGCAGGTAGAAGGCGACGTGTTGCCCCTCGACGAAGTGGTTCTCGGCGAACTGCTCGTCGATGGCGGTGAGGTACTCCCGCAGCTCCGCCCGGCGTCGCATCTCTCCGCCGTCGGTCGCCTGCCGGTTCGGCCGCTCGGCCGGAAACACGCGGTTGGCGAGGACGAACAGCCCGGCGACGACGAGGGTTCCGGCGACACCGAGGACGAGCCCGAGGAGCAGCCACTCCGGTAGGACGCCCGGTTCTGTCTGCACGCCCCTCCGTTAGGCTCCAGTGGTAAAGAAATTCCCGCTCTCCGGTAGCAACGACTCCGAGGTCACCAATACCGAGCCACGGGAACGGCAATCTGGCTCAGCCGATATACCTGAGGTCCTCGTCGGCGGGCGACGGGGAGTTCTGCTGTTCCATCTCCTGAATTTTCCGGACGACCTCCTCCATCTCGTCGGCGCGGTCCTCAAGCGAACTGTAGTCGACCTCGAACCCGATGACGTCCTGAAGGATTTCGAGGACGGCCTGCGCGCTCTTGGGATCGACCAGGTAGCCCGACGTTTCGCCCATGAGACAACTGGCCGGCACGTCGCGGCGCTTGCTCAGGCCCAGCAGCAGGCCGGAGACGCCGACGATACCGCCCGCTGGTTCGTCCTCGCGGAAGGCCACGCCAGCGTCCTCCAGCGTTTCCTTGAAGTCTTCGGTCGTCGTCGCGCCGAGTACGTCGTACTCCTTGATGAGTTCACCGGTCGGGACGCCGCCGAGGGCGAACACCCGCTGGACGCCGAACTCGTCGGCGATGTCGAGGAACGTGTCGGTCAGGCCGTAGTGGCCCTGGTTGTCCTGCGCCTGGTGGTCCCCGGAGAGCACGAGCAGGTCCTGGCCCTCCTCTGGCGTGACAGCGTGGAACTCGGCGCAGGCGAGTTGTGCCTGGCCGTCATCGATGCTGACCTGCGGTGGGAAATGCGTCGAGTAGACGCGGCGGACGAGCTCGCTTTCGAGCTCCTCCAGCAGGTGTTCTGCGGCGAGTTTGCCGACGTGGCCGACGCCGGGCAACCCCTCGACCAGTACCGGCTCGTCGAGGTCGGGGTCCGCTACGCGCTCGATGTCGAATTCGTCCATACGGCTTATTCGCGGCTGCGGCGCTTAAGAGAACGTCGATACTCGCCGTAGCTGTCTTCGGGCGAGAACGGCGCGGGTGCACTGTTGACCGCCTCGAGCCCGCACTCCGGACAGGTGTCGTCCAGCGTGTACACCGGCCGGTCGTGTTCGGATTCCCAGGCGGCACAGACGCGGATGTCCGATTTCATCGGTGGTGAATCACTGGAGCGACGATCGACTTACTCGTCGTCTTCGCTGCGCTCGCGGTGGAACTGCCCCGAACCACCGTGTTGCTCGACGACCTTCGCGGCGCGGTCCGCACTCTCTTCGAGCGCGTCCTCGGCGGTCTTGTAGTCGGGCGCTTGTACCTGAATGCGGTACTCGGGTGAGCCGACGTAGGTCACTTCGAGTTCGATCTCGTTGGGGACCTCACCGTTGCCCTCCGCGGCCTGGAGCGCTTCCTTGATGACGTCGACGCCGTCGCTTTCGGGACAGGACAGGTCGACGTAGCCGGTGACCTGCACGTACGGCACGGAGACGTTGTTCCGGGCCGTCTGGACGATAGCGTCGATCTCCTCCTCGGAGAGGTCGACGTCTTCGAGGGCGTCGTTGCCGTGGATCGCCGCCGACTCGAACCCGTCGTACATCGAGCCGAACTCCGCCAGCAGCTCGTTGGCGATGGCGGCGTAGGTCTCGTCGTCTAAGTCCTCGCCGAAGGCCAGTTCCATCCAGTTGTCGGCCTTCTGCTCGTTTTTCCACTCCTGAATCTTCTCTTTTCGCTGGTGGTCGTTGACGTCCTTGATCGAGAGGTCGATCTGCTGGGCGCTCTCGTCGACGTCAAGCACCTTGGCAACGACTGTCTGCCCTTCGTTGACGTGGTCGCGGACGTTCTTGATCCATCCGCTGGCGACCTCGGAGATGTGACAGAGGCCGCGCTTGCCCTCGTACTCGTCGAGGTCGACGAACACGCCGAAGTCCTCGATCTCGTCGATCTTGCCGACGACGAGTTCGCCCGGTTCGGGCCAGCCGCTGTATTTCATCCTATCGGGCCTCGACAACGGCGGTCACTTCGCCTTCGATGTCGGCCTTGCCGCCCGTCGGGCGGGCGATAGTGTGGCCACAGACGGCGCACGAAACTTCGCTCGCGGCCTTCTCGAAGAGGGTCTGTTCGTTCTCGCAGTCGGGGCATTCGACGGTGATGAAGCTTCCTGCCATCGTTACTCCTGGAACTCCAGTCGGCCGGCGCGCCATCCTTCGCGGAGGTGGGCCTTCCCACACTCGCCACAGCGGTACTTGAGGTCCGTCTTCTTGGTGGGCTTGTCGCCACCCGGGACCTTCGAGAACTTCCCGTCGTTCCCGATACCGGAGTTGCGCTCGCGCTGGCGGTCGATCCACTTCATGCCGGTCTGACGGCCGCTACGGACTTTTTCGACCTCGTGTTCCTGGTGCTCGTTACAGTGCGGACAGTACGTGTTGAAGCGTCGTGGCATCTGCATAGATATCGGCCTTACCGAGCGATTTGACGTGGCCGCTTAAAACCCGTTTGGTTCGCACCTGCTGTGTGCCCCACAGTACCGTCCCTGTCACCGACTAACCGCCATATTCAGCCCGTCCGCGTTCCGCCACTGCTCCGGCTACTGGAACCGGGCTGACGGTCCACTAGATTCGATTCGGACTGCCCCGAACACACCTGATTCCGAACCCGAGAGCAGTTCGAGATTCACCGCTTCGCCAGCAGAGAGCGACCGGAGCTTCGTCGCCAGTTCGCTGTCGATGTAGTCCACAACCTCGTAAGTCTCGTCGGCTTCGACGTCCCGGAGTTCCATCCGTCCGTCGTCGTCCATCGGGCTGACGACGACCGAGGCCCGCTCGCACGACCGCTGCTGTTGTTTCAACATACACGACTGTCGCTATTCCGGATATATAAATATCCGCTATCAGGATGTTAACCATCTAAACACTATCGGCAAGAGTATAAGGTCATTCTAGTCACAGGTAGTTCACCTGTCGCCCGCTGTCGGCTAGTGCGCTGTGTCGCAATCGGCTTCGAAGTCACTAAGTACGCTGTTGGCAAAGGAACGGGCATGAAGAAGCTCATTATCCACGGCGACCCGGGGCTGCGAAAGGGCGGCCGCATCGAGTACGAGGACGAGGAGTACGAGGTGTTCTCAGTTTCGCGGCAGGGCGACTGGCATGGCCCGGACCGACCACAGCTCTGGTGTACCATCGGCTCGGAGGACGAGGAAGAGACGTTCAAACGCCAGGAGTACATCCCGATGCATCTGGACACAGACGACATCGAGGCCGAGGCCGTCACCGTCCTCCGCGAGCGCGCGCCGCCGAACGCCGAGTCCTGATCGGCCCGACACTGCGCGCTGAGTAACTGCCGTTCGCCCGCAGCAATCCGCTCTCCGTTTTCAGAAGTACTCCGGTCGCACCTGATAGATCGTGACGCCGCCGGCTCGTTTCGCTACGGTCACGCCCTGTAGCTGGTCGACAGTCACGTCACCGTAGCGGGCTCGTTCGGCCGGGCCGACGTAGACGTAGCGCACGTCGTAGGCTTCGAGGAGGCGACGCTGCTCGGCCGGCTCGCCCGTGTAAATCGTCGCCACGTCGTCGACGCGGCGGTCATACACCGTGTCGTTGCGGTACTGGGCCTCGTGAGTCCAGCCGGCGACGGTCGGCAGGCCGGTCAGGCTCGACGGTGCGCTTGCGCCCTCACCGTCGTCAGCATCCCACTGGTAGCTCGCCGGTGCGGCCGTGACGATGGTTGGCCGGCCCTGAGTGTTGTCGTCAAGCCACCGAATCGCCTCGGCTTCCTCGGGATGGTCGTCGTCGAGATAGGCCAGCCCGTCCAGTGTCGGATCGCCCGCGGCCTCGACGTGGTTCGAGAGGGCGAACATGCCGTACAGCGACGCCGAACAGACCAGCAGGGCGACGAACGTACGGACGCCGATGCTGGTCCATGCTCGCGCGCGGTCGTCGGTCGGCCGCCAGCGGGTGAGCAGCCACGCTAGCACGGGGCCGGCGGCGACCCCCCAGAGCACCCACACCTGCATGTACGTCTTGAAGACGGTGTTCATCCGGCCGATGTTCTCCCTGACGAAGACGAACTCGACGAGGAGAACGAGGCCCGCACCGGCGAGAATCAGCACGGCTTCGAAGCCAACGGGCCGGTCGCCGCCGTCAGCGAGCGCCGGAACCGCGTCGACGGTACGGTCAAGTGTCGGCGAGCGCGCGAACAGCCACGCGCCGAGCAGTAGCGGGACGAGCAGCCCGACCGCTGCGATGTCAAGTGTGGCCGCAAGCGCCGCCGTTCCGACGGTGACGAGACCGACGATACGGGCCGTGCTCCGGCCAACGGCACGGCCGGTCTGGGCGTACAGGTACAGCCAGAACGGGGCGACGAACAGGCCGTGAACGGCCAGGAGCTCCAGCAGTGAGGTTCGGTCGGGCAGGACGGCAATCTCGCGTCCGCTCGCCGGGCCGAGCCAGAACGGGAGCGACCAGAGCAGTCCCAACGCGATCACGACAGCAGCGACGGCCAACCCCAGTCCGATTCGGACGCCTTCCTGGCTCGCTCCGTTCAGCCGGAGCCGCTGTCCGACGTGCTTCGGGAGGAGCGTCGTCGGGTCGGCCGGCGCGACGGTGACCGTCAGCAGGGCCAGCCCGCCCATCGACGGGAACGACCAGGTGTTCGTCACGGCCATGATGCCGGCGACGGCCGGGAGCGCGCCGAAAAGCAGCGCGAGCCGGCGTCGGCGTTCCGCGGCCGGCGTCTGGTAGTAGCTGAAACAGAGCGCGGCGGCTAGCAACAGGAAGCCCGTGCTCATCATGTGGGCGTGCATGTCGCCGTTGAGCCAGGCGAACAGCGGGAACTCGTCGATGACCAGCGCAGCGCCGGGCTCGTACGTTCCGAAATCGGCCGCGCTGTCCTCGATGACGCGGCTCGCATCCCAGTAGCTGAACGAGTCCGGCCCCGCCGCGAGCCCCTCCAGTTCGTAGCCGGCCCGCTCGGCGACGGTCTGACTCAGCTCACCGGGCAGAAGCCAGATGACGAACTTGGCGGGTGTCGACAGATTGCTCGCGATGCCGACACAGAACGCTGTGAGGCCGGCGGCCAGTCGTCGCGGGAGGCCGCGTTCGCTCGCGACAGCGCCAGCCAGTCCGTACGCCGCCGTAACAAGCGTCGCGTAGAAGCCCGCCAGCGCGAGATTGTACGCGAACTGTCCCGCGGTTCCCGTTATTCTGGTGAGGATCGCCGCAACGAGGTGGCCGCCGTAGTAGTACGCGACCGGTTCGCCGGCGAACCACATGTCCTCTAGCGGGAGGCTGTCGGCCCGCACGAGCGACTGCAACAGGCCGAAATCGAGGAACTTCTCGCCGCCGATGGGGACGATTGCCGGGTCGAGCGCCCGGATGCCGACGAGAAACAGGAACGCGACTGTGAACACGCCGGCCGTCTCGGCGTACGAACGGGCGCTCGGTCCGCCGTCGGCCCGCCAGACAGCCAGCGTACTCACGGCGAGAACGGCGATGCCGAGCCAGACGCCCAGCGTCAACGAGAGGCGACCGACAAAATAGGTGATTATCCATAGTATCGAGACGGCGACCGGGACGCCGAATGCGAGTCCGCGGTCGGCGAAGCGAGGGAACAGCAGTCCAGCGACGGTCCCGCCAGCGTACAGTAACAGGAGGTAGAGGGCGAGCCAGGTGGCGAGGAGCCCGTATTCCATCAGTGAAGGGACCGGTTCGCTGGCCTATACGCTTTTTCGTTGCTCCCGGACTTATGACCTGATTAGGGACCGGTAGCTTCGAACTGTTTTTACTTCCGCCTGTCCGATTACTCGGCAATGTCGCCGACCGTTGGGGTTGTCCTCCCAGCCTACCGTCCCGACATGGACCAGCTCGGGACCTATATCGCCGCTATCGACGATGCCCTCAATCCGCGGACTATTGTCGTCGAACTCGATGCGCCACGAGACGGCGTCCCTGCACAGCTCCGTTCGCTCCCGGCAGCGGTCCACACTGTGCCCTACCGTCGCGGGAAGGGCGCAGCGATCACCGCCGGGTTCGAGCGACTGGAGACCGACGTGTTGGCCTTCGTCGACGCCGATGGGTCGACACCGGTCCGCTCGCTCGAACGGATACTGGACCCGGTCACCGACGGCCGAACGGACCTCGCTGTTGGCTCCCGCCGTCACCCGGACGCGACGGTCGCCACCCATCAGACGTTCGCCCGGCGGTTCCTCGGCGACGGCTTTGCGTGGCTCGCCGGCCGGTTGCTCGACGCGCGGCTGTACGACTATCAGTGCGGTGCGAAAGCCATCGACGCAGCCGCCTGGGAGCGCGTCCGTGACCATCTGTACGAGCCCGGCTTCGCGTGGGATGTCGAACTGATAGCTATCACCGCGGCGCTGGACCTGTCTATCGAAGAGGTCCCAATCGAGTGGGAGGACAAGCCCGGCTCGACGGTGTCTCCGATACGGACGTCGATAGACCTGCTTGAGGCACTGTTGACAGCCCGCCACCGGTCGAAGCAACTGCGCGATGATCGCTTCCACACGGCTCTGGCCGATCACCTCGACGAACCAACTGCCCTTGTCGAGAAAGACCGATGATGGACATCGAACAGCAGGTTCGCCGCGTCGTTCCCGACCGGTTCGAGTCACTCGTGTCGGGCGTCCGGTTCGGCCAGTTCGTCTCCGTCGGTGTCGTCGGCGCGATCAGCGACAACACGGTCCTCGCCGTACTTGGCCTGGCGTTCGGCGTCAGCGATATGTGGGCCAAAGCCGCCGGCGTCGAGACGGCCATTCTGGTGATGTTTCTCGTTAACGAACACTGGACGTTCGCCGGCCAGGGTGACACCGGCCGCCGTTCGTTCGCCAAACGGCTCGGGAAATCCCATCTGGTCCGGTCCGGCGGCGTCGCGGTACAGCTCGCCGTCTACTGGCTGCTTACGCAGTGGCTGACGGTTGAACTCGTCGTCGCCGGAACTGACCTGTGGTTTATCGCTGCGAGCCCGCTCGCGATTGGAGTCGCGATGCTGGTCAACTACGTCGCCGAGAGCATCTTCACCTGGCAGGTCCACGCGGACGAGTGAGAATAGCGCGTTACTAACTCACGGACGGCACTCGAATCACAACCCTTAATGAGGGGACCGGACTACGAGAAGGTAGCGGGATGGGATAGCCAGGAGATTCCGGCGGGCTCATAACCCGCAGATCGGTAGTTCAAATCTACCTCCCGCTATATTCTGTCGCTCACAAATCCGTGAGCGACTGGAGAAGTCCAGTAGATTTGACCGAGAGAACACCGAGCGATAGCGAGGTGGTCGCGTTGTTCAAATCTACCGCCCAATGTTCTCGCGCTGCAGACTGCTTTCAGCCTGTTCACCGCTATTGCTCCCTGCTGTACCCTTCTCCGGCCGCTGTGAGTGTTCGGTACAGCGTGGCGACCAACGCCGCGACGAGCAGCACGCCAAGGACTTGTGCAGCCGTATTCTGCGTCTCGAATGCCCACGGGAGCGACAGCGCTAAAAACCCGATAGAGACGATAAGTCCGGCGAGTGTCGTGACGGTGACTAACAGATACCGGGCAGCACGCTGAAATGAACCGCCGCGGTCCAGCGTAGCGAGCCCGTGTCGCTGTACCATCGCCCCCTCCAGCGCCAGCCAGAGTGCCAGCAGTGCGGTCACGCTGAAGCCGATGGTTCCAAGCGGGTCCGGAACCGCGACTCCTATTATATCGGCGATGATTCTGCCTGCGAGGACGAGTAGCCCGAGCGTCAGTGGCCCAAGCAAGACAAGTGAACTAAACAGCGCGGCGAAATCCTTTGTGAGGGACCGAATGGAGGGGGACACAACAGCCAGTGTCGGCTCAGGTTTTTGTAAGCCTACTGGTGACTACTGGCGGCTCGCCCTCGCCTCGCTACAGGAACCGTATCAACAGCCGCTCTAATCGTCGCCGTGCTCGTCGACGATGGTGACCTCGCCGTCGATGACCTGAACGTTGATCAGCGTCTTGGCGTCGTACCCCGCCTCGTCGAGCTTGTTCGTTCCGTCGGCTTTCTTGATGACACAGACGATGTCGCGGATGTCCGCGCCGATGTCTTCGAGCGCGCCTGTGAGTCCGGCCAGCGTCCCACCGGTCGAGAGCACGTCGTCGAGCACAAGCACCCGGTCGCCCTCGTACACATCGTTGACGTACATCTCGCTCTCGGAGTAGCCGGTCACCTGAGACAGCGATACCTCGCCGTCGAGTCCGTACTGGCGCTTGCGGACGACGACGAGTGGGATGTCGGTCATCAGCGAGACGGCTGTGGAGATGTGGATACCCATCGCCGCCGGTGTGACGATCTTGTCGACGTCGTCGAGTTCTGCCTTCCGAATGATCTTGATGACGATTTCGCGCAGAAGTTCCGGTCGAAGCATCGGGACCCCGTCGCTGATGGGGTGGACGAAGTAGTGATAGCCTTCCTTCTCGATAATTGGCGCTTCGAGTAGGGACTTCTTGAGTCGGTCCATGCCGTCGGTACTACAAGCCCGTACTAAAATTCTCCGTCACCGACTCAGTAGAGTGCCAGCAACTCACCGAGCGCTCGCATCATCGGCAGGAGGTGCGAATCACCCAGTGCGTAGTACTCGACGGTGGTCAGGAGTAGAAACACCGTCGCAACGCCCGTTGCGGCACCGAGAAGCACTGCACCGGCCTGCCCGGCTCGGTCTTCGGAGCGACCACACAGTGCCCAGATACCGAGTGGAATAGCGATTCCAAGCGCGAGCAGCGCGTGCAACTGGAACGCTTCGCCGATGCCGTTCACCGTCAGCGCGACGAACACTACGGTCACCTGCCCGCCGATCAACACTGTCCCCGCAACTGTCCAGAGGAACACGTCCCAGTGGTCCGCGAGGCTCCCGCGTACCGCTGGGAGCCGCACGAACAGATACACGCCGAGCGGATAGAGCGGGAACAGATACCGGGCAGTCACCTGCGCGTGCAGCGGCAAGCGGCTGTTGTACAGCAGGACGACGCCGACGAACGCCGTTATGGCGAACGCGTCCACGACACGGTCGGCGCTGAGCGTTCGGTCGGCCATCGACGAGGGCAAACGCAGCCGTCGGAGGACTGGAAGCGCGCCGAGCATAGCAACGAGTACCGGCGCAGATTCGAGCAGCGAGAGATTGACGGATTCCTCACCGGTGTTATCGAGCGCACCGTCCGCGCTTCCCGACCGCACGAACGCGTGGTACACGTCATCTGGTTGTTGCTGGAGCGTTTTGAGTCCCGAAACGAGTTCGCTGCCAAGCAGCAGCAGTGGCCGCACCCCGCTTTCCACAGTCCCGAGCAAGGGTGCCAGCGGCGTGAGCAATCCACCGGACCCGCCACTGCCGCCACCACCGCTCGTGCCGCCTGTTCCGTCTCCCCCGAGGGAGCCGCCACCGGAGATCAACCTCGGGGGTTTGATCGGCGACCCGGAGATGGCGATATTAGTGAGGATGAACGGCAGCAGGGAGAGGGCGAAGACGATGCCGATACGAGCAAGCGTTCGTGGGCTGTTGTCCGGGGCTGTCGGGATATCGACCAGTGCCAGGGCGACACAGAGCAGGAGCGCTTCCGGAGCGTGTACCCACGCGTACAATCCCACCAGCGCATATGCGAGCGCGCGGAAGGTTCGCCGCTGCGTGATAACCGGCCCATCCGCTGGCTTGCGGCTCCGATAGAGGCAGTACGCGATGCAGACGACCACCGTCCCGGTGACAGCGTGGCGCTTTGGCACCGTCGCCCAGAAGGCCAGCGGTGTCCCGGCTGTGAGCACCACGGCGCTCAGGAGCCCCAGCCGGCGCGTGTGCATCCGACTGAGAAGCCGATAGAAAACCACCGGTGTGAACGCCGCAATGAGGAGATGCGTCAGTTGCAGCGCGTACAGATGGGTTCGGCCGGCGTCGAGTGGCTGTGCCAGCGCGACGTTCAGCCCGAACAGTCCCAGCACGGCAACGGTACCGCCGTAGAGGACCCAGTCGCCGTCGGTGTAGTGACTGCACTGGACCACCAGTGCCAGCAGCGCGAGCGACCAGAGCGCGACCAGTGCAATCCGGAGTTCGACGACAGCGGTGAGCAGGTCGAGCACGAACACGGCCGGCAACGAGAGCACGATGACACCGTAGTTGCGCGCGTACCACTGGCCGCCGTACCTGCTCGCCCCCGGCGTATCGAGTCCGGGGCCGTAGGCCGCCTCGGTCATCGCTAGCTGTCCGTTCGAGAGGCTATACAACCCGTTCGCCAGCGTGTAGGAATCGTTTATCAGGAACGCCGTCCGCCACAACAGCCCGAACAGCACGACCGTGGCGAGAAACACAGCCAGGCCGAATCGGTCGCCAAACAGCACCGAATACACCGTCTCGCGGGTGTTCGACAGCGTGGGCGTCCGCTGTCGGAGACGCCCGACGAACTCCGTCGCCGTCATTCGACCACCGATATCGTGACGTTGCGCGTCGCCACCACGCCGTGACCAGCCTCGTCGCGCTTGCTCACGGTCACTGTTCCGTTGTACTGTTCGCGCTCTATTTCCCCGTCGGTGAACGTGTCCGACGCCAGCGTCAGCGCGTACGTGTCCCCAGCTGAGTCGTCCAAGAAGTGATTCGTCGTCCGCGTGTACCCCAGTTCCTCGATTGTGAGTTCGTAGACGAGTGTCGGCCGTCCGGTCCGATTCGCGAAGTGTACGCGGACCGGCGGCACGTTGAGGTAGTAGCTCGCCGCGCCGTAGGACCCTTTCTCAATCGTTACTTCCTCCGGCATTTCAACTGTGGAAACCGTGACGTTGCCCGATTCGAGCGCCACAGGATCTGGCTCCGTTGCCAGTGTCACGCCGGGGACCAGCGGGCCGGAGAGCAGTGTGACGCCGAGTATAATGGCTATCACACTGGTGATAACAGCCCGCGTTCTTTCCATTGTTACCAGTCACTAGATATCTGGGGATAAAAGTATCGTGACGACTTCTCGGGTTTGAGTCTAGGTCAGCGGCTCTGACACCAGAGGTTGTCCTCTGAGTGGTTGCCCGATCTATTAGAAGGGACTGAAAGGAGATTCCCATGTCTGAGATGACATAAGCACTGCAGCAAAGCGGGAGGGGAGCGAGTCGTAGTAGCCCAGTGTCTCGGGAGATCTCCGGCTTTAGGTCTGTTGTTATCAGAAAATGACACAGCGCTGCTGCTCAGTGGCTGAAAAACAAAGAAATGGTGGCGGATTATGCGTCAGGACCGGTGTCCTGTGCGAGCGTAGCAGAGGTGTCGCCTTCTGGCGGTTCGTAAACAACTCTGAGGTCGTACGAATCGGAAGCCGCGATCACCATACTATTTCCGGCAGAGACCTCACTTCCACTCGCTCCAAACGCATCAGAATCGTCCCAAGATTCATCTCCATCTTCAAAGTCTATATCCGATGAATCGAGCCCATTCGAGCCTGTAGCCTCTATTCCACTACCTCTAGTATAGAGGCTTCCAGCTTCAATAGTATCTCCACCGTCGTGGGTTACTGATAGGTATCCGTATCCATCATCGGCTTTTGAGGCATCGTAATCCCATGAGAAGCTAGCCTGTGGCGTGGCCTGCTGCGCCTGGTCACCGAGACCAAGCACAAAGGAGGCGATTACTGCGGCCAGAATGACCGTGATTGCGACCATCAGGATGACCCCGATGACCGGCGACACTGCGTCGTCGTCGTGGATGAGTTGTTTGATATCCATGGTTTGTTCGACGCACACCGCGAGTGTGACCCGAGTAGGAACCCCCTATACATCGAAGGATTTCCTTACCGGCTCGCGGGGTGTGCTGACTCAACCACATGAGATGTGCCCACTTATACACACAACACGTTTTAGCCGTTCAACGTCGGCTTGAAAGCCTTCAAGGCTGGCTGTACCGCCGAAATTCGATAGGCGGTGCGTGGATAGTTCAGCGGTAACTGAGACAAACGAAACAGCGCAAGCCGTGAAACAAACTGGGTGTGTCAGTCGTCCGATTCGGCTTCCTGTGCCACATACTCGGTCAGTGTCATCTCACGACCGGCGTAAGTGTGATAGCCCGCCGAGACGCTGAGTACGACCGCGATCAGCGTGGCCCAGACCAGCGGCGGAATTGCCGTGAACGGATAGACGCCGACCCAGAGGATCGTCACGATTGCCAGACTGACCGCGCCGAGCGAGAGGTAATACTCGCGCCAGGGGAACTCGCTTCCCGGCACGATTTCGAGATAGACGGTGAGTTCCTCCGTGTGTGCAGTCTTGGAGATCGTCCCGTTTTCATCGTCGTAGTCGATGATACCCGTTTCGTCCATCCGCGGGAGATGGGACTGCTGTAACGTGGTGTAAACGCGCTTCCGTTGCGCGCTCGTAACCTCGGTATCCGGGCACTCGTACTCCTGTGCGGCGACGTGTGACGCGAGGTCGCCGAGCTGTACTGGCCCGTCGTGTGCCCGTAGATACTGCAACGTGTAGCGACGCCGTTCGTTCTGCAGGACGTCGAATATCTCGCCTTTGGAAAGGTCAGCCTCCGTAGCGGAGTCCGACCGTTCTACCTGCTTACTCATATCATATTCTCCAGTTCCCCACCACCCATCGCAGGGAATACAGCCAAACTCAGAGTGTTCATCAGTTATAAACTCACGGATTTCACTGCCGGAAAAAACGATATGTCGCGAGCTTATGCGTCAGGTCCGGATGCAGTGGCGAGCGTTGCGGAGTTGTCGCCGGTAGCCGACTCGTAGACGACGCTGAAGTCGTAGCTATCGTCAGATACCATGACAGCGACTCTGTCTCCTGCAACGACTTTGCTGTTACTGCTGGCGTTGGCGTCTGGCCACTTATCATTGTTTGCGTCAATCTCATTGGCAGCACCATTGCCTGTGTCGAATCCACTTCCTCTGAAGTAGAGGTTGCTTGCCTTGATCGAATCACCGCCGTCGTGAGTTACCGTAACTTCGCCCTTGTCTGAGTCGTAATCCGTACTAAAGCTAGCCTGTGGAGCCGTGTTGCTGACCTGATCGCCCAGACCGAGGACGAATGTTGCGATAACGGCCGCGAGGATGACCGTGATTGCGACCATCAGGATGACCCCGATGACCGGCGACACAGCATCGTCGTCGTTGAAGAATCGTTTGAGTTCCATTGTTGTGTCCGCACGCATCAACAGGTCGCCCTGTTATGCCGTGCTTATCGAATCGTAGCTATGGAGATATATAAGTCTGCACCTGTATTATCAGAGACTGTAATCACCTCACCTGCTAACAACTATTTTGGGGTGTTTGAACCCAAATATCCCTGACTGTGCCCTCAATTATCACAGAAGATGTTTTTAGAACATCATGAAAGGACCAGCAGTGCCACCGTAACGAAGACCGCGAGGATGAGGATGCTGAGTCCGATACCGGCCCGCATCGGATGTACGAGGCTGTCGTCGTCGCGTAATCGGGCAATCACGTCGTTCGGGGAAGTCACTGTTCGCGTAACGACGGTCGTCGCCTGAACCACTGTGCGGTCCACGGCGGCATACAGTTCGGTCACGCCGACGACGAGGCCGCGGGAGCCATAGAAGACGGCGGGGTTGTACAGTTTATCAATATCCGGGACGCGGCCGAGCTTCGAGAGGGGCTTCTTTGTCACCGCGAAGCCGATCAGCCCGAGGACAGCGAGCACGACTCCTTCGATGAGATGGGGGATGGTGTAGGTCTCGTAGACGTGGTCGACGACGGCCCCGCTCGTCACGTCGAACGGAAGGATGGTGAACAGGGCTGTGTCGTACACACCGTAGATGATACAGAGCGCGGCTACGGACACCATGGCGACGCTCTGGAGACGGTTCGCGTCCGGCATGCTCCCGTCGTACTCGCCGTGGAAGAACGCGTAGTAGCCGAACTTGATGAACGACATGAACGTGCCGACGCCGCCCAGCAGCAGCATCCACTCGAGCGTATAGAACTCACCGAGCGGGAGCGGTCCCTTGCCGAAGGTGTAGTGGCTTCCAGAGATGATGATGCCCTTGCTGACGAAGCCGTTGAAGCCGGGGAAGCCGGCGATAGACAGCGCAGCGACGGAGAACGCCCCAGCGGTGATGGGCATCTCTCGCCAGAGGCCGCCGAGTTTCTTCAGGCTCTCCGTGCCGGTCCGGTAGATGACGACACCGGCGGTCATGAACAGCAGGCCCTTGTAGAGGATGTGGTTGAATACGTGCGCGAACGCGCCGGCCTGAGCGAGCGGCGAGCCGATACCGACGCCGGCGACCATGTACCCGACCTGGGACTGGATGTGATAGGAGAGGAGCCGCCGCATGTCGTTCTGGAACAGTGCGAACAGCGCGCCGAAGATGGCCATCGCACCGCCCATATAGGCGATGGCTTCGTGGCCGTTGGGGAACGCGCGGTACATACCGTAGACGCCGGTCTTGGTCGTGAACACGCAGAGGAAGACGCTGGCGGCGATGTGCGGGCGCGGATAGGTGTCGGGTAGCCATGCATGCAGGCCGATGAAGCCGACGTTGACGCCGATACCGATAGCTGCCAGCGCGGCGGCCAGCCCGGACGAAATACCGGCCGTCTCCGGGCCACCCGGTACTGATGCGAACAGGAACGTCTCCACCTCGACGTAGTGCCGGAGGATGGCGGCCATCAACAGCGTGCCGCCTAGGCCGTGCAGCAGTGCGTACCGGAAGCCGGCCCGGACCGCCTTGCCGCCGTAGTGCCACACCAGCAGCGTGCTGGTGACGGCCATCAGCTCCCAGAAGAAGATGAGTGTGAGCCAGTCGCCGGCGAACACGGCCCCGAAGCTCGTCGCAACATACGAAAGCGCGAACGCCGTCTGTGTGGTGTCGGCCTCACTGGCGTAGGAGTAGAGGACGGCGACGGCGGCGATGAGGCCGAAGATGATGCCCATCAGCCGGGAGAACGGGTCGACGTTCAGGAGGACGGCCTCAAAGCCAAGGAAGCTGTCTACATGGAGGTGTGCACCCTCAGGGACCACGACTGCCCATGGCACCGCCAGCGCCGGGACGAGCGCACCGACGGCGTGCCCGGCCCGCCGCGGGAGTCGGGACACGACGATTGCCAGCGCGAGCAGTATGACCACCGGCGGAACCGTCGTCAGCATCGACATTAGACGACCACCCCCGGGAGATTCTCGACGATAGTATCGACGATTTGCAGGAAGATCGCCGTGTGTGGCACCGTCCCCAGCAGGAGCGACAGCGTGGCTGCGGTGAGTATCGGCCCGAGCATAAACCACGTACTCTCGCCGCCGCGCCAGCCGCGGTCGTCCCAGCCGCCCGCGGGCGGGCCGCCGTGGTGTTCGTGTTCTTCGTGGTGCTTGCCGAGATGGTCGACGTGCTGTGGGTCCGGAACATCGCCCTCGTCGGAGTGACCGTCGGCAGCGCCCGATTCGTGGTCCTCACCGCCGTCGGCCCGAACCTCGTCTCGCCCGCCAAGTGGTCCCCCGATGAGCGGCTTCTCGTCGTGGCTCTCCGGCGACTCGAAGTACGCCTGGTAGACGATGGGCCAGAAGTACGCGATGTTGAGTACGCCCGAAACCAGCAAGGCTGCGGCGAAGATGAGCCCGCCATCGAGGCTCAACGCGCCGATGACGAGATACCACTTGCTGACGAACCCGGCGACCAGCGGAATCCCGGCCATTCCGGCCGCAGCGACGGCGAAGGCGGCCATCGTCAGCGGCATCCGCTTCCCGATGCCGGCCATGTCGCTGATGTCGTCGGTGTGGGTCTCGACGTGGATCGCGCCGGCACAGAAGAACAGGGTGAGCTTCATGAACGCGTGGGCGGGGATGTGGAGCAGGCCGCCGGTCAGCGCCTGTCCGTGGAGTAGACCCAGTCCCAGTACGATATAGGAGAGCTGGCTTATCGTCGAGTACGCCAGCCGCCGCTTGAGGTTGTCCTGTCTGAGCGCGATGATACTCGCTGTCAGGAGGGTAAAGGCCGCAATCGCGGCGAGCGGGAGGCCGACGCCGAGTTGCTCCATCGTTCCGGTTCCGTACACGTCGAGGACGACCCTGGCGATACCGAACACGCCGCTTTTGACGACGGCGACGGCGTGCAACAGTCCGGACACCGGCGTCGGCGCGACCATCGCGTCCGGGAGCCAGGAGTGCATCGGCATCAGTGCGGCCTTGACGCCGAAACCGGCCGCAAGCAGGGCGAAGGCCGCCCGCGCTAACGTCGGGTCGGCCGTCGCGAGCGCTTCGATACCGCCGGGCGTGAAAGCCGTCGTCCCGGCGAGGACGAACACGAGGACGGTCCCGCCCAGCACAGCGACGCCGCCGCCGAAGGTGTACGCGAGGTACTTCCGGCCGGCGGCGCGGGCCTCGTCTGTCTCGTCGTGGGTGACGAGCGGGTACGTCGACACCGTCAGCAGTTCGTAACAGACGAACAGCGTCAGCAGGTTCGACGCGAAGGCGACGCCGATAGCCGACGCGAGGCTGGCGGCGAAGGAGGCGAAGTATCGGGTCTGGGCGTGTTCGTTCAGCCCGCGCATGTAGCCGATGCTGTAGAAGCTCGTGACGATCCACAGCAGACTCGCGAGCAGGCCAAACAGCAACCCGAGCGGGTCGACGCTGAACGCCAGTTCGATTCCAGTGGCGAACTGTCCGATTGCGAACTCGTACTCTGTCCCGCTCAGGACGCCAGGGACCATGCTCGCAATGATCCCGAACTTCGCGAACGCGACGAATAGGGTCACCCCCTCCCGTACGTTTGGTCGGCCCTTGAGCGAGAGAATCGCGGGGATGGCCACCGCCGAGACGAGGATTGCCAGGATTGGGCGTAGCGAATCAGTCATTGGTTTAGAAGGGGTGGAAGTGTGTCCTCAAGCATTGCTTGTAACTCCGGTACGGCTGCGGTCAGCGCGACCGCGAGTGCGGCCGCGATGACGACGACGGCGATCATCCCGAACGAGACCGCCTGTCCGCTCCCGTCCGTCACGGGAGCCTCAGCAGGTGTCTCCTCCGAGTGGATGGTCGCCTCGGCGAAGTAGAGCCGCTCGACGAGGCGGGCGAAGTACGCGAGCGTCAGCAGGGTACTCGCGAGTAACACGGCCACGACGGGCCAGTTCTCGGCGTTGACCGCGCCGAGGACGATGTACCACTTGCCGACGAAACCGACCGCCGGCGGCACGCCGACCATCGCCAGCGAGAGCACGGCGAAGCAAAACGCCGAAATCGGGACGCGGCTCCCCATCCCGGCGTAGCCGTTCACCGTCGTCGCGCCCGTCTTACGCTCGATGACCCCCGTTGCCGCGAACAGCCCGCCTTTCATCACTGCGTGGCCGAGCAGGTGGACGGTCGCGCCGACGACGGCCAGCGGGGTCGCGATGGCGAATCCGGCGACGACGAGGCCGAACTGCGACACCGAAGAGTACGCGAGCATCCGCTGGACGCTGTCCTGTGAGACGGCGAGTGCGCTCCCCGCGATGATGCTCACGCAGGCCAGGCCGACCAGTGCCCAGCGAGCGACGGGCACGGCCGTCAGGAACTCAACGGTGAACACGGAAAACAGCAGGCGAGCGAGCGCGTACGCCGAAACCGTCGAGACGAGCGCCGAGATGAACGCGCTCACGGTGTCCGGCGCGTTCGCGTACGCGTCTGGCTGCCAGGTGTGCAGCGGGAACAGGGCGACTTTCACCGTCAGCCCGCCGATCATCAGCCCGAACGCGGTCAGGACGAGCGTCGAGTCGTAGGCCGCCATCTCCCCGAGTTTGCTCGCCAGATCGGCCATGTTGAGCGTCCCCGTCGCCGCGAGCAGGTAGCCAACGCCGAGCAGATACAGCGAGGCCCCGACGGTCCCGATGATGAGGTACTTCAGCGCCGCGACGGCGGCGCTCGCGTCCCGGCCACTGGCTACGAGGCCGTACGCTGCAAGCCCCGTGATTTCGAGGAACACGTAGAGATTGAACACGTCGCCGGTGACGGTCATCCCCGTCAGGCCGGCGACCAGCAGCAGGTACAGGCCGTAGAAGGCGTTCGAGTGCGGGCCGGCCTGTCGGGCGTACGCGAGCACGCCCAGTGACACGACGGCCACGAGCAGGGCGACGGCCCCGAGAGCCCGTCGACGACGAGTTCGATGCCGTACGGGGCGGCGAAACCACCGACCGCGTAGGAAACGGTCCCGCTCGTACTGACGGTCCACGCCAGCAGGCCGGCCAGACCGGCCTGGCCGACGAGCGTCAGCGTCGCGACTGGCCACCCTGCCCGGTCGCTCACGAGGCTGGCGACCAGCGGCACCGCGCCGCCGATAATCGGCAGGACCACCAGTAACACAGGGAGTTGTTCAATCATAGTAGAGCTGTTTGAGTTTATCTTCGTCCAGCGTCCCGTACTCGGTGTAGATGCGGATGATAAGCGCCAGCGCCACGGCGGTCAGGCTCACCCCGACGACGATAGCGGTCAGGATGAGGACGTGTGGCAGCGGGCTCACGTAGGGGCCGCCGCCCTCCTTGATTATCGGCGGATCCCCGCCGGCCCGGAACGCGAGCGTGATGAAAAACAGGAAGATGCCCGTCTGGAAGATGTTCATCCCGATGACCTTCTTCACGAGGTTCTGGGACTCGATGAGCATGTAGAGGCCGATACCCAGCAGGAGCATCACCGCGAAGTAGTTGTAGTGTGAGTTCAGCAGTTCAAACATTAGCTCTCATCCTCCGGTGAGTCGACGGCGTGGCCGAACCCGGCCGCGAGCAGGAAAAAGAGGCCGATGGCAACGCTGGCGACGATACCACCGATGGCCAGTTCGACGAGCTCGATGGCGTAAGCGACCACATGCGAGATGAACTGTTCGTACAGGTGGTATTCGAGGAAGTTCCCGCCCAGGAGCATCGTTCCCAGACCGATTGCTGCGAACGTGAGCACGCCGCCGGACGCGAGCGCGGCGACGACGCGGACGTCGAGCCACTCCCGGGCCGCATCGATGCCGTAGGCGAAGGCGAGCATCATCACGACCGACCCGGCGATGACCCCGCCCTGGAATCCCCCGCCGGGGGAGTTCGCGCCGTGGAACATCACGAACAGGGCGAAGGTGAGGACGAACGGCGACACCACGCGGACCGTCGTCATGATGATCGTGCTCTCGACGTACAGTCCGGTTCGCTCGTCGCTACTCATGCGAACACCTCCTGTCTGAGGACGGTCAGTGCCGCCACGCCGGCGGAAAAGACTACGACCGCCTCACCCAGCGTGTCGAATCCACGGTAGGCCGCGAGCACGGCCGTCACACCGTTTTTGACTTCCGTGTCCGCGTATGCGTTGTCGATGTAGTGCTGTGTTACCTCGCCGCTGACGACGGGGTTTGCCGCGCCCTCCGCCCCAACGGCGGGCAGCGACGGGACCGTCGCTATCATGACGACGACGAACGCGCCGACCAGGACGACGGTCGGGACGCTGATCGACTCGAACAGGCCGTTTTCCTGTGGCCGAACGGTGTTTGCCAGCGCCAGGATGAACAGGATCGTCATGATGCCGGCCCCGACAGCCGCTTCGGTCAGCCCCACGTCAGGGGCCTCAAGCATCACCCAGATAATGGAGATGCCGAGGCTGTAGGCGGCAAACGCCATCAGCGACGCCAGCACGTCACGGAGTACGGCCGCGCCGATAGCACAGCACAATACGAACACCAGCAACACTCCCTCGATGAGCGAGAGCGTCATGACTCGCCCTCCTCATCGCCGGCAGTCCACGGCTCGATACCCTGGTCCTGTGCCGCCCGTGCGACGGCGTGGGCGGCGGTGGGGTTCGTTAGAAACATAAACACCAGCAGGAAGACGGCTTTGATCGTCGCGAGGTCGGTCTGAATCGCGAGCGCGGCGGCCCCGATAGCGAGGACGGCACCCAGCGTATCGCTCTTCGAGGCCGCGTGCGTCCGAGTGTACACGTCCGGCAGTCTGACGATGCCGACCGAGGCGACGCCACCGAAGAACGCACCGACCAGTGCGAGTACGACGATCCCCCACTCCAGCGGCGTCATAGCACACCCCCGTGTTCGACGTTGAACTTCGAGAACGCTATCGAGAGCAGGAAGTTCAACAGGGCGTACACGAGCGCGATATCGAGGAACAGCGGCTTATCGAGCGCGCCGGAGACGAGCGCGATAGCGATGACGGTGTTCGTCCCCATCACGTTGACCGCGATGACTCTGTCGTGGTCCGTCGGCCCCGCGAACACGCGGTACAGCGACACGATAGCGAACAGGACGAACGCGCTGGCGATCGCCAGCAGCGCCGCCTCGAACTCAATCATCGTCGGCCACCTCCGGGTCGTCGATATCGCTCTCGATTGTGCCGTCGCCGTCCCCCTGCCCCCGTTCGCGCGGCGAGGGAATCGCTGCGGCCTCCCGGCCGTAGAAGACGAACCGGACGGCCCGTTCGAGGCCGCCGTCGAACAGGTCCTCGCGCGCACTTCCGGTGAGCGAGTGGATATCGAACGCCTGTTCGGAGACGCTGACGGTGAGCGTCCCGGGCGTCAGCGTGATGCTGTTTGCCAGCGTCGTCACCGGCCCGTCTCCCCAGATGGCCGCCTCCAGTTCGACCATCTCGGGGTCGATTGGCAGCGACGGGTGCAAGACGACGTAGGCGATTTCGAGGTTCGCAATCGCGATCTCTTTGAGGAGGTACGGGATGTAGAGGGCCATCCGGGCGAACTGCCCCGGAACCCGTGTCAGCGACGGCTGGCGACTGAACGCGATCGGCGCAAGCAATGCAGTGACGATAGTCGCCGTTATCGCGCCAGTGAGGAAATCCAGCGGTTTGTACGAACTCAACAGCAGATAAAACAGGTACGACGCCCCGAAAATGGTGAGATACTTCGGGAGCGTCGCGGCGCGAGCGAGCGCGGTCGACCGCGCCGGCCGCTCGACGGGTGCGGTCTCGACGTCGATATCGCCCCGGACGAGTTCGACTTCGAGCGGCCGGAGCATCGGCGTCGTGCCGCCCGGGTTGAACTCCGGATCGAGGACGACCCGTTCGATGCTGTGTTCGTCGGCGTAGGCCAGTATGACGTCGGCGTAATCGCCGGGGCTGAACAGGTAGCGGTCGGCACCGATGACGCCCAGTTCCACGTCGAGGTTCGACGGTGGGTCAGCACCCAGATCCTCGTCGAGCCAGACCTCGATGCGGTCGAGCAGGTCTTTGGCCTGGCCGAGTTCCGTCTGCGCGTCGGGGTCGACGGCGCGCGTGCTTGCGACGGCGACGAGATGCAGGGATACCTGTTGCTGTCCCTCTCTGGCCGCCGATTCGGCCTGTTCAATGGCGTAGGCGACGGTGTTACGGACCGTCACCGAATCGGCTACTGGCACGAGCAGGCGACGGGGTGGTAGTACAGTCACAGTATCTGTTTAGAAACTCCGAATAGCGGTTCGTCGGGCAGTACTGTCGTTATCGGACCGGAGCAACGGAACACGCAAAACTATTTCGTAATCGGTTACGCGGTCAGCCACGACTGGACAGATGGTCACCGATTTCGTCGGCGACACGAGCGCCGAGTCCCTCCTTGTCCCCGACGTACTCCGTGGCCGTGTCCGCGTCGACGAGCAGGGCGCGCGTCTCGTCGGCCCCCATCACGCTCGCGTCGTTGGCGACCACGAAAGTCAGCCCGGCCCGCTCGCGTATCTCGCGGGCGCGCTCGATCAGCGTCTCGTCGTCACCCTCCGTTTCGACCTTGAACCCGACGATAGGGAGGTCGGGGTGGGCCGACCGAACGGTGTCGATGAGCTTCGGCGTCGGTTGCAGCGTCAGCGTCAGTTCCGCCTGCCCGCTCTTGATTTTCTCCGGTGCCTGCTCGACGGTGTAATCCGAGATGGCGGCCGCCGAGACCAGCGCGTCGGCCGAGTCGGCGACCCGACGAACGGCCTCGGTCATCTCCGCGGCTGATTCGACCTGCTCGACGGTGGCGTACGGCACGTCTGGCCCGTCGTGGACGAGCGTCACGTCGGCCCCGCGGGCGTAACAGGCCCGTGCGACTGCCCGGCCGGTCCGCCCCGATGAGCGG
Organism: Haloarcula sp. CBA1115; assembly: GCF_000827835.1. Lineage (NCBI taxonomy): Archaea > Methanobacteriati > Methanobacteriota > Halobacteria > Halobacteriales > Haloarculaceae > Haloarcula > Haloarcula sp. CBA1115. Next base: position 2,314,830 of record NZ_CP010529.1, read on the forward strand.
TTCGAGAGCGTCCGCACCGGGTCGACTGACTCCGTGGTCGCACCTGCGGTCACGACGACGTGTTCGTCTGCAAGCGGCCGGTCGTCCGCGGCCCGTGCAGTCGCCGTGACGATGGCCTCCTCCGTTGCAATCTTGGCTTTCCCTTCCTCGATCCGCGGGTCCACGAAGTCGACCCCCCAGGACTCGACGCGGTCGATGGCGTCCAGCACGCCGGGGTGGTCGTACATCGGTTCGTGCATCGCCGGCGCGACGACGACCGGCACGTCCGCGCCGAGAGCGGTCGTCGCACACGTCGTCACAGGTGTGTCGTCGATGGCTCCCGCAACCTTCCCGACGGTGTTTGCCGTCGCCGGTGCGAGCAAGAGCACATCCCCCCAGCCCGAGCGCCCGCAGAGGTCGACGTGCTCGACACTGCCCGTGATTTCGGAAACAACCTCGTTGTCCGTGGCGAACTCGAGTGCCCACGGGTGGATGATGCCCGTCGCGCTGTCGGTCATCACGGCCCGGACGGACGCCCCCTGTCGTCGGAGTTCGTGTGCGAGCTCCACCGTCTTGACGGCCGCGATAGACCCCGACACCCCCAGGACGACGTTGACTCCGGTCAGCATACCTGCCGGTTCGCGGTGCGGGGGTAAAAGCCCCTGTCTCTCCGGCGGGCCTAGTCGCCGTCAGTAGCGGGCTGCTCGTTTCGCGTACCACTCCTGTCGCTGCTGGTACGTGGTCCCCCGTCGTGGGCGTTCAGCGCGAGGGTGAAGGCGGCTATCGCAAGCAGGACCAGTCCGAGCGCGACCACCGAGCTGAGCGAGAGCCCGGCCGACGTGGTCGGAACCGCGACCGGGATGAGCACGTACCTGACGAGCATCACGAGCAGGATAGCCCCGGTGAGGACGGCCGCAGTGCCGGTGACGTGGACGAACTCGCTGTCCGTCGTTTCGGCGTCCCGGCCCAGCTGGTGGCCGATACTGCTGGCGTGCGCGCCGGCGTCCCAGACCAGCAGCGCCGCCGCGCTCCCGACGAGAACGAGTATCGGTGCGAGTCCGCGCTCCGCTCCGAGCAGCGTCATGACGAACAGGAGTCCGCTCCCGGCCGCGAATCCCGCCACACGTCGGGACAGCAACTCCGCACCGACTAGTTCGGACAGCACCGTGACGAGTCCACGAAGGACGACGACCGAAACCAAGACGCCGAGAAGGACCACGGTCGCCGAGCCGTAGTGGCCGCCCCCAGTATAGGTCGGTGCTACCCGCCGGGTCACGCCAGCGGCCGTAAGGACCAGCGCGCCCAGCAGCAGCACCACTGGGAGCACGATACTGCCGGTCTGCCGCGCCAGCAACCGTCCGGGGTTGTCCCCCAGCCACTGTAGCAGCCACTGCCGGAGCCGTTCGACGACGAGGATACTCAGTAACGCCAGCAGTCCGGCTACAAGGGGGAGGTGGAGCGGACCACTGAGAGCGACCCGCAGAGACGGCCCGACCACCGGAAGGCTGCCGAGGAATCTGTCGAACAGTCCCTGCGCCGTTGGGACAAACGCGACGAGCAACTGCAGGCCCACGGCGGCTTTGACGTAGCGGTCGACGTCCCACCAGCTCGTCCCCAGCAGGTCCAGTCGCCCGAGCGTCCGGTCGGCCGTCGCCGTGGGTGCCGGAATCCACGATTCCAGCGTCTCCGTGACCCGGTCCAGCAACAACAGGGCGAGGAGGACACCAACCTGTAGCGTCACGAAGCCCACGAGCGGCTGGACCGAGAAGCCGGCAACGACACGGACGAGCACCCAGGGCAGCCTGACGGCAGCGGCGACGGCACAGACGATTGTGGCGCAGATACCGACCACCAGTACCACGAAACTCTCGTCGAGCATCGCCGTGAGTTCGTCCGTCGCGTCGGTCGGCGGCACCAGTCCGCTACTCGCGTCGATGACGACGAGTGTGGCGGCCAGCGGGAACCCGAGCGCCACGACGAGCGACCAGTAGTCAGTCGCCAACAGCGCGGTTCCACAGAACACGCCCGCGCCGATGACGACGGCAACGCTGCCGCCGGCGATGCGTTCGTGGGTATCGCTACGGAGCGCCCAGACCCCAGCTGCGATACAGAGCCCGCCGACGAAGCCGGTCAGGACTAGTATCGGGTCCACGACAGCGACGGCAAGGGCGAGCGAGACGAGCACCGCGACTGTTCCGGCCAGCGCCGCGCTCGATGCCGCCGGCCGACTGTCGAGTTCCGTCATGCCCACCGCTCCGTTGCGCGAATGAGGGCTTTGGCGAGCGGTTCCGCGGGCGTCCAGTCGACGACCCGAACCCTCCCTCGAAGGTCGTCGAGGCGGGCCGTTCGGTCGATTCGTTCGACGGTACTGCCCGGACTGTCCCCGGTCGTCATGTCCGGGCTGACGACCGTGACCGCGTGCCCGTACGCGGCGAGCCGTTTCGCCGCATCGGACGCCCGGTCGTCGAGCAGGGGCGTACAGAACACGACCTGTGACTCGCTCGGTATCGAGCGGTCGAGTGTCGCCACCGCGTCGCCGCCGTCGGCGATACCGTACCGGTCTGCCGTCTCGGTCGATGACGACATTCGCCGGGCGCCAGTGTCGAGCAGCGACGAACTGCGGGTCCCTGCCGACCCAGTGACCGACCCGCTCACAACCGTCTCCAGAAACGCCTCCAATCGCTGTTCCTGTGCCCGATTGGCCGACGGCTGGAGCGTCTCACAACTGTCGTAGACGGCGGCGCCCACGCGGTTGTCCATGTCCAGTAACGCCGAGCCGACCTGCTGGGCCGCGTAGGCACAGAACTGGACAGCCGTGGGCGTGCCCGTCTCGCCCGCAACGGGGTGTCGGGAATCCACGAGCGTGATGACGGTGGCCGCCCGCGTCTCCTTGAATTCGACTGTCGCCAGCTCGTTGGTCTTCGCGAGGCGGTTCCAGTCGACGCGGTTCATCGGGTCCGAGGACTGGTGCTCGCGGATGGCGTAGAAAGCGAGGCCGTTCCCGCCGGCGTCCGTCGGCACGCGTCCGGACTGGGAGAGCGTCTGGCCCGAAAGCGGGACGGTGTCCACACTGGCACTGCACGAGAGCGTCGTCTCGACGGTGACCTGCTCGGCGAACTCGACAGTCCCGGTCAGGTTCCGGCAGACGACCGCTACGTCGGTGAACGCGTGGTCGCCGCGTCGGGCTTCGACGGTGTAGGTGACCGAATCCGACGCTCCGGCTTCGAGGTGGGTGCCAAAGCGCGGGGAGCCGTCCACGACTTCGAGCCGCTCGGGGACGCCGTCGAGGACGCGAACGTCGGGCAGGGTCGCGTCCCCGTCGTTCGTGAGCGTCAGCGTCACTGTCACTTCCGAGCCGGGGAGCGGGTCGGCCGGTTCGACGTGACGCTCGACTGTGAGCGTCGGTTCGGGGTCGCCGATGGCCGCCTGATAGGCCGCGTACACAAGCGCCACCGCCGCGACCATGAAAATCGCCGGGTTCCCGGTGACGATTCCGGCCCCGCCGGCCACCAGCGCGGCCGAGACACCGACGTTGCGCTGTGTGGTCTCTCGGGTGCTCATGCACCCTCACCTCGCTGGAGCCGGCGTATCTCGGCTGCCGCAGCCTCGACTTTCCGGTCGAACCCCTCGCCGCTGGCCCAGTCCCGTAACTGCATCTCGATTGGCGGGTCAGGCGCGTCCGGACCGCCGAGGAAGGCGGCCGCCCGGCGGTCGTCCGTCCACGAGCCAGTACGGACGTCCCGGGCCGCCGCCTCCGTCGACATGTCCGCCGTTTCGACCAGCACCTGTCTCGCGGCCTCGCGGAGCCTGTTCCTGACTTCGGACGCATAGCTCGCTTCGAGGCCGTTGTAGGGGTCGACACGCCCGTCGATTTTCGCGAGTAACTCGTCGATATCCTCGCCGACCATATCGCCGGATTTCGCCTGTGTCGCCTCGGGTTCCAGCAGTTCGTCGAGCAGTTCTGCCGGCTCGTCGTCTGTACCGTCGTCACGATACGGGTCACGCGGCTGGCTCCCTTTCACTGGCGGGAGGTCCGACTCCTGTGTCAACACGACAGTATACAGACCGAAGAGGCCGATTACGACGGCTCCGATACTTGCACCGAGCCGGAGCCGTCTAGCCGTCCCGCTGCCGACATCTGGGAGGACTGAGGGAAAAGTAACGACGAACACCGCCCCGGCAAGTGCGACGAGTCCCAACAGCGTGTGCCGGACGAACTTGCGCCCCGGCGTCGGGCGTTCGACGCTGACGTCGATGGTTGCGCTGGCGGTCTCACCTTGTCGTGACTCTGAATCGCTCATCAGTCGTCACCTCCGCCGAGGAGCTGTCTGAGGGCGTTCCGGGCCGATTCGGCTCGGGCACCGGTCGCCGACCGCCCGCCGTACTCGACCTCGCGGAAGAGGGTTGTTAGCCGTCGAACGGGCTCTGCCGGAAGTCCGCTGTCGATAGCCCGGCGGGCGTACTCGCCGGGCGTCGCCGTCTCGGGGTCCGACACGGAGACGCGGTCGGCCAGTAGCGCCCATGCCTCTTGGATGGACAGGCTATCGATGTCCGGGCCGTCGTCCGCCTCTGCCGTCGATTCGGTGGCCGTCGACTGCCGCTGCTCCGAGTCCGACGAACCAAACAGCGGCGGGCTATCGACGCCACTTCGGACTGAGGCGAGGAAGCCGCCGGTCCCACCGAAGCCCCTGAGGGCTCTGAACGGCGCGACCGAGAGCGACCCGAGCGTACTCGGCAGGCCGGCGACCCCTCGCAGTGACATCGTGCCGACCGACCCGATTCCCGTCGCCAATCCGGTCAGGACACCGCCGGAGACGGCGCTGATACCGGCCCCGACTCGTGAGAGCGCCGACGACCCCGAGAGCAGCGCGGCGGTCGTTACCTTCGGAATCCGGCCGATGGTCCGCCCAACCGCGCCGTTCGAAACCGCCGAGACGACTGTCCCGGCCAATCTGTCGAGGAGCGGGTGCAGGAGGAATCCGGCGTCTGTCGACCCGTCGCGTTCCGGGTCTGATGCCGCCCGGATGACACCGACCGCGACGGCGCCGAACCCGCCGATAAGCGCCAGCCCGAGCAGTTTCACCAGAACTGGGGACCCGCTGTCTTCGCCCTCGCTGGCCGCCGGCGTCGCTGTCGCCGTCTCCGTCGGCGTTGGCGTCGCTGTCGCTGCCGGCTCGTCGCTCGTCCTCGGCGTCGTCTCTGCCCCATCGCTCGTCGCTACCGGCGTCGGCCCACTGTCGACGTCGTCGGGTGCTGTTCCGTCGGGCGTGACCGGCTCGCTCGCTCGGCTGTCGAGGGGACCGCTCGACTCGAACTCGACACCGAGCGCGCCGGGAAACAGCGCCGTGCCGAACAGGACAGCGACCGCACAGAGGAGGGCGAGGGCGGCACGAACCAGCTTTGTTGACACTGTAGCACCGTTTCCGGTGACAGGATAAATATTTTCCCTCACTGCTGGACTGTCCGAACAGAAAACCTTTCATCCGCTGTGGGTATAGCAGAACTACCTCTATGCGGACACTGACTCGCCGGATGCTGTGGACTCTCCTGCTCCTCCTCGCCGTCGACATCGCTGTGGTCGCGACCGCGGCGGTGCTCCTGACACCCTGGCTTGCGCCGGTGCGGGATGCTGTCGCGGCTCACCTCCCGTTCGGTGGGGCGTCGGCACGCATCGCCTGGTGGGTGGCTGTTCTCGCCCCTGCCCTCGTCGCGTTTGTCTGGGCACAGCTGCGATACACCAGAGCCCAGACAATGGCCGAGGTTGACGCTCGCATCGTCGGTCCCGAGGAGTACCCCGACCTCCACGAACGGGTGCAGCGGCTCGCGCAACTGGCCGACCTCACGCGGCCACGGATTGCCGTCGCAGACGCCGACGTGCCAAACAGCTTCGCCATCGGGACGCTCGGCGGCGCGACGGTGGTCGTCAGCGAGGGACTGCTGGCGACGCTCGGAGGTGACGAACTCGACGCGGTGCTGGCCCACGAACTCATGCACGTCGCCAACCGCGACGCGACCGTCATGACGCTGGCCAGTTTCCTCCCGTCGCTGACAAACGGCGAGTACGACCCGCTTGATGACCTCCTCCCCGGCGGGAGCGGGAGTCGCTATGCGCTCGGGCTGGTCGCGCTCGGCTTCGCGTACGTGTGCAGCGCCCGGGTGCTCGCGGCCCCCGTCGGAAGCCTCTCGTTCACGCTTGGTTTCCTGTTCCTGTTCGCGGTGACAGTCCTGTTCGGCGGCGTCGCGCTGGGCGTGTTCACTGCCCCCGTCGTCGTCCTCGGCCGGTCGCTGTCACGCGCTCGGGAGTTCGCCGCCGACCGGAGCGCGGCCCAGTTGACCGGCGATCCTGCCGCGCTCGTCGGGGCGTTAGAGACACTCGAAGGAGATGACGACCGCCCGAGGACCGACAAGCGCTCCGCGTACGCTGGCGTCCGCGGACTGTGCTTCCTCCCACACGGGTTCGACACGGCGGCGTCGAGCGATTCCCTGTCTATCGAAGCGCGGTCACACCCGCCGACAGCCGAGCGAATCGAACGGCTGCAGTCAGTTGCACGCTCGCTCGAAACGGGGTCAGTCTGAATCCTGATCGACGCTCGGGTGCATCGTCGGCTCGCCCGGCATCGGCTCCTCGAAGTACCGCCGCATGACTTCCAGTGACTCCTGTTCGCGTTTCTTGCGCTCCGCCTCGTCGATTTCCTCGCAGCCCGGCGGAACCGGGCGGTCGCGGCCGGTGAAATACCCCTCCGGTGCGGTCCAGTCGTGATAGAAGTCGATGTCTGAGTCCTCTATCAGTGTCAGCCCGACCTGTGCGCCGTGGCCCGCGGCGACGATGGTCTGGTGGTGCTGCTCGGCCAGCCGGCCGGCCGCGTACAGCCCCTCGATATCGGTCCGGCCCTGCTCGTCGGTCGAGATGAACTGCTTCGACCCGCGGTCGATGAGCGAGAGTTCCAGCCCCTCCAGATACGACGGGTCCGACCAGGACGCGGCGATGAGGTGCGTCGCGTCGTATGACTCGCCGTCGGTACAGGTTACCTCGAAGCCCTCCGCAGTTTCCGTCACCTGCTCGGCTTCGCCGTCGATGAACCAGACGCCGGCGCGCCGCGCCTGTGCCCGCATGAGTTCGAGCAGGAGCCGTGGGTTGATTCCCGCCGGGAACCCCGGGTAGTTCTCCAGGTGAGCATTGCGGTTCAGTATCGACTCACCGGTCGAGATAATCCGAGTCGACAGGTCGGCGCGAGCGGTGTATATCGCCGCCGAAAGTCCGGCGACGCCCCCGCCCACGATGATGACTTCTTCGCGGTCGGTTGGCATAGACAGATGTTTTCGATGGGGGCCAAGAAACGTGCCGGTTTGAGACCTATAGACGGAGAGCGGTCAGTAACGGCCCCGTCAAGGCACACACCGGGCGATACAGTTTCTGAGACTACCCGAAGCCTCATAACGATACACCTACTAAAGGCGTCGTAATGACCGACACCGTCGACGAGGTCGATATGCCGTACGACGATGACGCGTCTCAGCAACAGAAGATCGAGGCGCTGCAGGAGCGGCTAGAGGTGCTCGAATCGCAGAATGAGGAGATGCGCGACAAGCTGCTGGACGCGAACGCGGAAAACAACAAGTACCAGCAGAAGCTCGAACGGCTCACGCACGAGAACAAGAAGCTCAAGCAGTCACCGCTGTTTGTCGCGACCGTTCAGGAACTCTCCAGTGACGGCGTGATTATCAAACAGCACGGCAACAACCAGGAGGCCCTGACAGAGGTCACTGACGAGATGCGCGAGGACCTCGAACCCGACGACCGCGTCGCCGTCAACAACTCGCTCTCTATCGTCAAACAGCTCGACGACGAGACCGACGTTCGCGCTCGCGTGATGCAGGTCGACCAGTCGCCGGATGTCACATTCGCCGACATCGGCGGTATCGAAGAGCAGATGGAGGAGGTCCGCGAGACCGTCGAGATGCCGCTGAAGAGCCCCGAGATGTTCGAAGACGTCGGCATCGACCCGCCGAGCGGCGTCCTGCTGCACGGTCCGCCCGGCACCGGCAAGACGATGCTGGCGAAGGCCGTCGCCAACGAGACCGACGCGACGTTCATCAAGATGGCCGGCTCCGAGCTGGTCCACAAGTTCATCGGCGAGGGCGCAAAGCTCGTCCGCGACCTGTTCGAACTGGCCCGTCAGGAGGAGCCCGCCGTCGTCTTCATCGACGAGATCGACGCCATCGCGGCCAAGCGGACGGAGTCGAAGACCTCCGGCGACGCCGAGGTCCAGCGGACGATGATGCAACTGCTCTCGGAGATGGACGGCTTCGACGACCGCGGCGACATCCGTATCATCGCCGCGACGAACCGCTTCGACATGCTCGACCGCGCCATCCTCCGCCCCGGCCGCTTCGACCGCCTCATCGAAGTGCCCAACCCCGATGTCGAGGGCCGCAAGCAGATCTTCCAGATCCACACCCGCAGCATGAACGTCTCCGACGACGTGGAGTTCGAGGCGCTGGCCGAGGAGATAACGGACGCCTCCGGTGCTGACGTGAAGGCCATCTGTACCGAGGCCGGGATGTTCGCCATCCGCGACGATCGCACCGAGGTCACGATGGCTGACTTCCACAACGCCTGGGAGAAGATCCAGCAGGAGGAGACCGACGACGAGGACGTCTCCCGGACCTTCGCCTGATTCGGCCACGCTTCTATCGGATTTCCCGCCGTTTTTCCGAGTCAGCAGCCACCGCTCCGGCTCGCAATCGCGCCGCTGTTCCCGCCCGTTTCAGAACACAGTTACCACTCCGGTCCTGAACTGTTGCTATGGCCGTCGCAGACACACTCCAGTCGCGTGCCCGCGCTCGTCCGCGGCTCGTCACCGCTGTCGTCTCGGTCGTTGGCTACGCGCTCGTGTTCGGCGCGTTCGGTGGCGTATTACCCCTCCCCGAGTTCTCGAACGACACCGTCATCCTGCTGGGTGACGCAATCGCCGTCGTCAACAGTATCGCCTTGCTCGCAATCGTCGCCGGCGTCTACTTCATCAAGAACGACCAAGTACAGAAACACCGCGCAGCGATGCTAACCGCCTTCACCCTCATCATGGTGTTTCTGGCGCTGTATATTCTCAAAGTCGGCGGCGGCTTCGAGAAGGAGATCGTCGCCGAGGGGATCGTCTGGACGGCGTACATCGTGATGCTCGCCATCCACATCCTGCTGTCCGCGGTGTCCGTGCCCGTCGTCGTTCACGCGGTCGTGCTCGGGCTGACACACTCTCCCGCTGAACTCAGGGAGACGATTCACGCTCGCGTGGGCCGCATCGCCGTCTCGGCCTGGGGGCTGAGCCTCTTTCTCGGACTCGTGACCTACGTCATGCTGAACCACATCTACGGCTGGGTCCCCCGGTAGGCGACGACCCTCCCGGTGCGTGCGGTGGCGAACGATTTTGCCGGCCGCCGTCGTAGGCCCGGGCAATGACCACAATCAAGGACAGCGTCCACGACCACATCGAGATTCAGGGCGTCGCGGCGGCGTTGCTCGATACACCGCCGGTCCAGCGGCTTCGGCACATCTCCCAGCTCGGCACGGTGACGCTAGTCTACCCTTCGGCGAACCACACTCGATTCGAGCACTCGCTGGGTGTTTATCACCTCGCGGACCGGGCACTATCTCACCTCGGCATTGAGGGCCAGCAGGCCGAACGGGTCCGCGCCGCGGCACTGCTCCACGACGTGGGACATTCGCCGTACAGCCACAACGTCGAGGCGCTCATCCACCGTCGGACAGGCAAGTACCACGACGACGTGGACGAACTGCTCGGTGACGGTCCTGTCGCGCGGGTGCTCTCGGAACACGGCCTCAACCCGGACCGCGTGGCCGGCCTCGTTGCTGGCGAAGGCGAACTGGGCCAGCTCGTCTCCGGCGAACTGGACGTCGACCGGATGGACTATCTGGTCCGTGACGCCCACCACACGGGCGTGCCCTACGGGACCATCGACCACGAGCGGCTGGTCCGGGAGCTGTGTTTCGTTGACGGCGAACTCGTCTTGGACGAGGGGAACGTCCAGACGGCCGAGTCGCTTCTGCTCGCGCGGGCGCTGATGAACCCCACCGTCTACCAGCACCACGTCGCCCGCATTGCCAAGTCGATGCTGCGCCGGGGGACTGAGGAACTGCTCGCCGCGACTGACACGACGGCCGAGGCGCTTCGCCGATGGGACGACAACGACCTGCTCGTGGCGCTCCGACAGTGTGACGCGACGGAAGCGTACGCCCGGCGGCTGAGTCAGCGGGACCTGTACAAGCGCGCCGTCTGGGCGGAGTGGGGTGCCGTGCCCGACGAGATTCTGGCGGCCGACCACGACGCGGTCGGCGCGATGGAGCGGGCTATCGCCGACGAAGCGAACGTCGACAGCGACGCTGTCGTGCTCGATATCCTGCCCGAACCGTCGATGACCGAGTCGAGCAGCCGTGTCCTCGTCAACGGCGACGTCCGCCGGCTCGGCGAGCAGTCGACCCTGGTTAACGCCATCCGCGCCGCCCAGCGCGACCAGTGGCGACTCGGCGTCTACGCGCCGGCGGACGAGAGCGAGCGGGTCGGCGCGGCGGCGATCCGCGAACTCGGACTTGATCTCGACGGGGCCAGAGTCCGGGACGTGCGGACGGGTATCCATGCGACCCTCGATGAGTTTAACTGAGAGAACGGGCGAAGGGAGAGTATGATTCTCGAAGGGACGATTCTGACGGGCCGGTCGTTCGAGGCCGTCGAGGGCCGCGTCGTCGTCGAGGACGGGGAGATAACCGCCGTCGAGGAGACCGCGGTCGACAGCAACGACATCGTGGTGCCGTCGTTCGTCAACGCCCACACGCACATCGGCGATTCAATCGCCAAGGAGGCCGGAGAGGGGCTCTCGCTGGAAGAACTGGTCGCGCCACCGGACGGCCTGAAACACCGGTTGCTCCGCGATGCGAGCCGGGACGAACTGGTGGCCGCGATGGCGCGGACGCTGTCGTTCATGCAGCAGTCCGGGACCGGCGCGTTCATCGAGTTCCGGGAGGGCGGCGTGGAGGGCGTCCGCGCGATACAGGAGGCGCTGGACGGGTCGGACCTCGACAGCGTGATTCTCGGACGCGAGACGACCGATGCAATGGAATTAGCCGACGGCTTTGGCGCGAGCGGGGCCAACGACAGCGAGTTCGGGGCGGACCGGCGCGCGACCCGACAGGCCGGGAAGCTGTTCGGCATCCACGCGGGCGAGGTCGATAGCTCCGATATCAACCCCGCACTCGACCTCGACCCGGACTTCCTCGTCCACATGGTTCACGCCAAGTCGCTGCATCTCGAACGGGTCGCCGACAGCGAAATCCCCGTCGTCGTCTGCCCCCGGTCGAACATCGTGACCGACGTTGGCCGCCCGCCGGTCGAGGAACTGGCCGAGCGGACGACAGTCGCGCTCGGGACGGACAACGTCATGCTCAACAGCCCGTCGATGTTCCGCGAGATGGAGTTTACCGCGAAGCTGCACGACATTTCCGCCCGTGAGGTACTGCGGATGGCCACAGTCAACGGGGCCGAAATCGCTGGGCTTGGCGGCGGTCTGGTCAAGCCCGGGCAGCCGGCACGCCTGCTCGTTCTCGACGGGGATTCGGACAACCTCTCCGGGGCGCGAAACCCGGTTCGGGCTGTCGTTCGCCGGGCGGAGACGGCCGACGTTCGGCGGGTCGTCCACCCCGGGACGGAATAATTCTTATCACTGCGGGAATAGTATCCTTGGGCGATGCCCTCCACCACCGACCGCGCCCTGAGCACACCACTGAAGATACTCCTGTATGGCCTGCTCGGCGTCGTGTCGCTGATTGTCGTTCTTGCCGCTGTGAGACTCGTGTTCGGACTGTTCTGGGGCCTTGTCGGCCTCGCATTCGGTATCGTCTCCCTGGCGGCTACTATCGGGGTGCTGGCGGCTATCGGCTACGCCGTGTACTGGTTTGCGTCGAGACTCATCGGTCAGGACGAGGCGACGGCGTCGACCACTGACGTGTCACAGACGCAGGCCACGCACACAGCAGGTGCGCCCAGTGCCGACGAGACAGACTCCGTCGAACGACTCTCCGAACGCTACGCCAACGGGGAGATAACCGAAGCCGAACTGGAACGACGGCTCGAACAGGCCCTCGACGAACCGGCGCTGGATGGCTCCGGGGCAACAGAGTACGAACGGGACCGAGAGCTGAACTGAGCTCTATCCTGCTCGATTGTTGTATGTTGCCTGTTACCAAACTATATCCCTTCAGCCAGACAATAGTACAGCATGTACGACAGGATACTGGTGCCGACAGACGGCTCGCCGGGGTCAGAAGCGGTACTCACACACGCTGAAACACTTGCGACGACCCACGACAGCGAGATTCACGCGCTGTACGTCGTCGACACCGGCCGGTTCTCGACGCTCCCGCACGAACCGACGTGGGAGAGCGTCACCGATTCGCTCCACCGCGAGGGCGAGATGGCCCTGGACATGGTGGAGCGTCTCGTTGCCGACGATGTGACTGTCACGCGAGCCACGGCCGAGGGAAGCCCGAGCCGGGAAATCATCGACTACGCGAGCCAGCACGACTGTGACCTCATCGTGATGGGGACCCATGGACGCGGCGGCATCGACCGCCTGTTGCTGGGAAGCGTCGCCGAACGGGTCGTCCGGTCGGCCCACGTCCCGGTCGTCACTGTTCCGGTCGAGACGACGCCACAGGATATCTCGGAGGACGAACAGCCTACCGGCGTCCCACAGTGACGTGTCTCCTGTCGTCGCCCTCACTCCGTAACCGGACGGAGATGTTCGCAATCTCCCGCTGAAACGATTTTTGTCCCGGACTCTGTCTCGATGACGAGCGCGCCCGGGAACTGGATATCTACGGCTTCGCCCTCGATGGGGCCGCCCGGCGTCTCGACCCGGACCTGTTGTCCCAGCGTCGTCGCGTACTCCCGCCACGCCTCGACGACCTGCTCCGTGTCCTGGCGCAGCGAGTCGAACTCCTCCAGCAGTCGCTGGGTGAACAGCCGTCGGTCGACCGGCTCGTCGCGCTCGGCCGAGAGACTCGTCGGGTTCGCTTCGTCGGGCAAGTCCGCGGGGTCGACGTTCGCGTTGACGCCGATGCCCACGACGACCCACGAGACGCGGTCGGCCTCGCCTTCCATCTCGGTGAGGATGCCGACTAGCTTGCGTTCTTCCTCGCCGCGCCGGACGAGCACGTCGTTGGGCCACTTGATGCTGGCGTCGATGCCGGCCTCGCGGGCCGCCCGCGTCACCGCGACGGCCGCCGCGAGCGTGAACACCGGCGCGTGGGCCATCGGCACGTCGGGCCGGAACAGCACCGAGAGCCAGGCCCCGCCGCTCGGTGAGTGCCAATCGCGGTCGAGTCGCCCCCGGCCGCCGGTCTGTTCGTCGGCCAGCACTACGACGTCCGACGCCCCCTCCGCCGCGAGGTCGCGGGCACGAGCGTTCGTGCTGGGGATGCTGTCGTGGTACTCGACGGAGAACGGCGCGTCGAGGCCGTATTCGACCGCGCTCGCCCCGAACTCCGGTACCGAATCGAGGACGTAGCCCGCATCGTCGCTGCGGATCTCGAACCCCTCGTCACGCAGGGCTTCGACGTGCTTCCAGACCGCAGAGCGGGAGATGTCCAGTTCGTCGGCGAGGGTCGGCCCCGAGACAGGGCCGTCTGCCAGTGCATCGAGTACCCGGTGGCGTGTCTCGTTCATGGAGGGGGCTTCGACCGGCCGGAATAAAAGGCGTCTGCAGCGCGCGGCGGGCAGGCCGCTCGCTCACCCGATCACAAAGAGCAAGTCGCCCATGTCGACGGATTCGCCCTCGCTGACGGCTACGTCGTTGACAGTGCCGCCGCGTTCGGCGACAATGTCGTTTTCCATCTTCATCGCTTCCAGCACACAGAGGACGTCGCCGGCCTCGACCTCATCGCCTTCCTCGACGTTGACCTCCAGAATCGTCCCCTGCATCTCCGCGGCGACTTCCTGCCCTTCGGCGGCGGTGGCACTGCCGCCTCCGCTGTCTGAACTACTGCCGCCCCGTGGCCGCTGTGGCTGGCTCCCGCCGTCGGCGTCCACGTCGCCGACGTTGATCGGGGGTGCGCCGCGCTCTTCGAGGTCGACTTGGAACCGCTTGCCGTTGACTTCGACGGTGAACTCGCGTTCGACGACTTCCTCGTCCTCGTCTCCGTCGGATTCGGTGACTGTGCCCCACTGCTCCTGCGCCTCTTCGATACGCGTGCGGTCGAGGTGTTCGTCGAGGTACTTCGTGGTGTGTGTCCCGGTGACGAACTTCTCGTCGGTGAGCATCAGGCGGTGGAACGGAATGACAGTCGGGATGCCTTCGATGTCGAAGTCCTTGAGCGCCCGTTTCCCGCGCTCGATACACTCCTCACGGTCCCCGCCGTAGGTGATGAGCTTCGCGATCATCGAGTCATAGTCCGTGACGAGGTCGTCGCCCTGCCGGAGCGCGTCGTCGAGGCGGACGCCGATACCGCCCGGCGGGTCGTAGGTGTCGAGGCTGCCGCCGGTTGCGGGCGCGAAGTCGTCAGCGGCGTTCTCGGCGTTGATGCGGAACTCCATCGCGTGACCTTCGATCTCCACGTCGTCCTGCTCGAAGGTGATCTCCTTGTCCATCGCCACCCGCAGTTGCCACTTGACGATGTCGATGTCGGTGATCTCCTCGGTGACGCAGTGCTCGACCTGAATGCGGGTGTTAACCTCGAGGAAATAGAAGTTCGCCTCCTCGCCGAGCAGTTCCCCTTGCTCGCGGTCGGTGTCCTCTTCGACGAGGAACTCGACAGTCCCGGCGTTGTAGTAGTCCGATTCGCGGACGCCGCGGCGGGCGGCGTCGCCGATTTTCTCCCGGAGAGCGTCGTTCAGGGCCGGCGATGGCCCCTCCTCGATGACCTTCTGGTGGCGGCGCTGGAGCGAACAGTCACGCTCGCCCAGATGCCGGACGTTGCCGTGGTGGTCGGCGATGATCTGGACCTCGATGTGGCGGGGGTTCTCAAGATACCGTTCGAGATACACCGAATCGTTCGAGAAGTACGCCTCTCCTTCCCGCTTTGCGCTTTCGAGTTGTTCCTCGGCTTCCTCAGGGTCGTGGACGATTTTCATCCCGCGGCCGCCACCGCCACCCTCGGCCTTGATGGCCACCGGGAAGCCGTTTTCCTCGCCGAACTCGACGACTTCCTCGGGGTCATCGACCGGGTCGGTCGTCCCGGGGACGATGGGCACGTCGGCCGACTGCATGATCTTGCGGGCCTTCGTCTTCTCGCCCAGTGCCTCCATCGACTCGCTCTCGGGGCCGACCCAGGTGACGCCGTCCGTCTCCTGGACGCGCTCCGCGAAGTCGGCGTTCTCCGCGAGAAAGCCGTACCCCGGGTGAATGGCGTCAGCGTCGGCCTGCTTGGCCGCGTCGATAATCGCTTCCTGGTCGAGGTAGGAGTCTGCGGCACGGGCCGGACCGACGTTGTACGCCTCGTCCGCATACCGGACGTGACCGGCGTGCTTGTCGGCATCAGAGTAGACGGCCACTGTGCCGATGCCCAACTCCTCGCATGCGCGCATCACGCGCACCGCTATCTCCCCGCGATTAGCGACGAGCACCTTATCGAACATACGCCCTCATACTGAGAGTCGGCCCATAAAACTATGCGCAGATAGCGGCCAAAATTACATATATAATCATGTTAGTATGGAACATGACCACAAACCGACTCAGGGCGTCGCCGAGCAACTGACAAAAAACTGTCCGCGATTAGAACCGTTCGGCGCGGCCGGCAGCGCTCCAGGGGTCGGTCGGCGCGTCCGAGCGAACCCGAACGGACCGCTTCTGCGTGGCTTCAACGCGCCCGGAGAACGACCACTGTCTGCCGTCCCAGGAGTCACCGTCGTCTGCCGCCGCAGCCGCCGCGGCCGCTGCTGCCGCACGCTGGCGGTCGGTGAGGTGTGCGCCGATAGCGACGGCGATAGCAGCCGCTTCGGCCGTCGACGCGTCGTCGAGTTGGGCGGCGATTTCTGCGACCAGGTCTGCATCGACAGCCGAGTCAGTGTCAGCCGCCATCGTTACAGTGGGATGTTGCCGTGCTTGCGGTCGGGCTGGTCCTTGCGTTTCCCCCGGAGGAGGTCAAGGTCGTCGATGAGCCGCGGGCGGGTTTCCTGGGGTTCGATGACATCGTCGACGAACCCGCGCTTGGCCGCCGTATAGGGGTTTGCGAAGGCGTCGCGGTACTCGTCGATGAGTTGTTGCCGGCGGGCCTCCACGTCGTCGGCGTCTTCCAGTTCGTCGTCGTAGAGGACGTTGACCGCGCCCTTCGGCCCCATCACGGCGATTTCGGCGGTTGGCCAGGCATAGTTCATGTCTGCGCCGATGTGTTTCGACGCCATCACGTCGTAGGCTCCGCCGTAGGCCTTCCGCGTGATGACGGTCACCAGCGGCACGGTGGCCTCGGAGTAGGCGTACAGGAGCTTCGCGCCGTGGTTGATGATGGCGTTGCGTTCCTGGTCCTTGCCGGGCATGAACCCGGGCACGTCGACAAACGTGAGAATCGGGATGTTGAACGCGTCACAGAACCGAACGAAGCGTGCGCCCTTCCGCGAGGCGTTGATGTCGAGCGTGCCGGCGTTGACTCGCGGCTGGTTGCCAACGACACCGACGCTGTGACCGTCCATGCGGGCGAACCCGATGACGATGTTGCGCGCGAAGTCCTCAGCCACCTCGAAGAAGGAGTCCTCGTCGACGATACGCCCGACGACATCCGTCATGTCGTAAGGTTTCTGTGGCGCGTCGGGAACAGCCGATTTCAGTTCCTCGTCTCGGCGTTCGGGGTCGTCCCAAGGTTTGACCCGCGGCGGGTCCTCGACGTTGTTCTGCGGGAGATACGAGAGGAGGTAGCGGATGTCGTCCATCGCGTCCTTTTCATCGGCGGCCGTGAAGTGGGCCACCCCGGACTCGGAGGCGTGGGTCTTCGCGCCGCCGAGTTCGTCGAAGCCGACCTCCTCGCCGGTCACTGTCTCGATGACGTCGGGCCCGGTGATGAACATGTGGCTGGTCTCCTCGACCATGTAGACGAAGTCCGTGATCGAGGGGGAGTACACCGCGCCGCCGGCACACGGCCCCATGATGGCCGAAATCTGTGGGACGACACCGCTGGCTTGCTGATTGCGATGGAAGATATCGGCATAGCCCGCCAGCGAGTCGATGCCCTCCTGAATCCGCGCGCCGGCGGAGTCGTTCAGCCCGATAATGGGTGCGCCCGTCTCGATGGCCTTGTCCATCACCTTACAGACCTTCTGGGCGAACGCCTCGCCCAGCGACCCGCCGAAGACGGTGAAGTCGTGGGCGAAGACGTACACCCGGCGGCCGTCGACTTTGCCGTAGCCGACGACGACGCCGTCTCCCGGTACTTTCTTTTCGGCCATATCGAAGTTCGTCGAGCGGTGTTCACGGAGCGAGTCGATCTCGACGAAGGTGCCGTCGTCGAGGAAGTAATCGATGCGCTCACGCGCGGTGAGTTTCCCGCGGTCGTGTTGCGCCTCGATTCGTTCCTCGCCACCACCTCGTTCGGCCTCGGCTTTTCGTTCCCGAAGGTCCTCGACACGGTCATCGTGGCTCACGCGATATCACTTCTCCCGGACCGGAGCATATCCGACTCCTTGCGGGCATCCGAGAAAAGCGTTATCAAACTTAACCATTATTTCTCGTATTCGATAACGGAAACCGGCGGAGTTTTGAGCGACGGCCCGTTGCTTTCGCGCGTGAAGAACGTCACGGCCCGCCAGCACAACCCCTTTGGCTTCGACGCACCGTGTGAGCCGTTTGTGCCGGGGTACGGCGACGCCAACGCCCACTTCCACGTCATCGGTGACCACCCCGGCGTCCACGGTGGCGCAACGTCTGGCATCCCGTTTACCGACAACGCTGCGGGCGAGCGCCTCCAGCGGGCGCTCGTTGAGGCCGGACTGCTCGCCGAGGCTGGCACGCCGCCAACCGTCGAGAAGACCTACCTGTCGTACCTGTACATGTGCGGCGGCGACCGGCCGACAGACGCGGATTACGAAGCTCTGGAGCCGCTGTTCGACACGGAACTCCGGGCCATCACTGCCCACGTCCTCCTGCCTGTCGGCGAGCGGGCCACGCGACACGTGTTCGCGAACACGACCTCGGAGCCGACCGAATCGATCGACATGGACGCGCTGCACGCAACCGAGGTGCCCGGCAGCGGCTGGCTCGTCTACCCGATCAAAGAGCCCGCGGAGTGGAGCGACGACGACGAAGACGCCCTTGTCGACGTCCTAACTGCGCTACTGAAGACCGACTATCGCCGCGAGGCGGACCTCGGGCGGTTCCTGCCGAACGACGACCCGTATCTGGTCCGGTAGCGGTTCTATTGATTCTTACAGCGGCTCCGACGATCAGAAACAGTGGCTACAGCGCCCACTCGTCCGAGAGCGGTTCCGCGGACGCCCAGTACGCGTCGAACGCCTCGATAGCCCACTCGCGGACGGCCGGCGCGGTCGTATCGATCGACGCCTGTAGAACGCCGTTGTCGTCCCGCAACAGCAGATGGACCACGTCGTCGGCGATCATCACCGCAAGTGGCACACCGTCGGTTCGCACCCGGACTGACGCGTCCGGTTCGGCACGCAGCGATTCGAGTCGTTTCCGGAGTCGGTCGTCCGCCGCCAGTGCGTCTATCGCGCCGGGCGAGAACACGCCCGAGAACCGCTGTTCGCCGGCGGTGACCCGTTCCTGAACGACTCGAATCGCCTGGTCGTTGAACGCATGGGAGAACGTCCGGACTTCCTCGGCATCTCGAAGCAGGTCGAGCAATCGCTGGACCGGCGCGTTCGGGCGCGTCTGACTTGGAACGGTTATCGTGGCGTCGGCCAGATGTTGCAGGTCGAAGGCCATCGCATCGGTGGGGAGATACTGGACGATGTCGCGCAGCCGCTGCTCGGTTTCGAGGCTACCGAGGAGGTCGGTGAACCCGTTAGCAACGATGCGGCCCGTCGCCGTGGCGACGTACTCGCCCCCTGTTCGGCGAATCCACGACCGCTCTTCGAAGTCAGCGATGATCCGGCCGAGCGTCGCCTGTGACGCGCCGGTTTCGGCCGCCAGTTCCCCGCGTGAGTGTGGCTCCGTGGCCAGAAGCCGCAACACCTCGACCCGGTTTGACGAGAGCGCGAGGAACTCGATCTCTTCGAGCGCCGATTCCATACCGCCACGTTAGGAAGTCCGTCCTAAATCGCTTTCGTAGTCTGAAATAATTTCACACCGTGCACATCCGCCACGGGTGTTCGGCCGTTTCGCGTTATGTAATATTTTCTAAACGGGCCTATAAGTATCGATACCGTACTGTAGAGTACGATGATTCAGGTTTCTCCACGCGTTCTCTCTGTCGGCTGTGCAGTCATTTCAGAACCCAAATACGAGGTGGCGGTATGATTTCGCGCCGCACCCTCGCCCTCGCTGCGGTCGCCAGCGTCCTGCTCGGCGGGACCTTCGTCGGCGCGAAGGCCGGCCTGTCGTATCTCCCGCCGCTTCTGTTCGTCGCCCTCCGATTCGACATCGCCGCCGTCGTGCTCCTCGGCTACATCGGCGTGACCCGATCACGGGACGAACTGCTCCCGCGAACCCGTGGCGATGTGCTGGCGATTCTCTCGACGGGGCTATTCGCCCTCGGCCTCGCGAACGCGCTGCTATTCGTGGGCCAGCAGTCCGCCACCAGCGCGGTCGCCGCCATCGTGTTCAGTCTCAACCCGATACTGACGCCGGTGTTCGCCGCTATCCTGCTCTCCGACGAGCGGCTCTCGGCCCGCGGCGGCCTCGGCATGGTTATCGGCCTGCTCGGCGTCGGTCTCGTCGTCAGCCCCGACCCAGCGATGCTCCTGAGCGGCGGCATCGGCAAGCTCGTTCTGTTCGCCGGCGCGACCAGCGCCGCGCTGGGCAGCGTCCTCATCCGGTGGTCCGGCGGCGGCCTGTCGAGTACAGTCCGGACCGCGTGGGCGCTCCCCGTCGCCGCTGCGCTCTGTCACGCGCTGAGCATCGGCATGGGCGAATCGGCGGCCACGGCGGTCTGGTCTCCGACTGCGATAGCGGCCCTGCTGTACGTCGGTATCTTCTCCGGGGCAATCGCCTACATCGCCTACTTCGGCCTGCTCGATGTCACCGGTGCGATCCAGGCTAACCTCATCTTCTACGTGGTCCCCGTCGTGTCGACGCTCGGCGGGTGGGCCGTGCTCGGCGAGGCTATCACCCCGACTGCAGTGGCCGGCTTTCTGACCATCTTCACCGGGTTCGCGGTGCTTGGCAGCGAGTCGGTCGATATCCACGCACTGCTCCCGGGTACCACCGACGAGGGTGACACCGCCCCCGAGAGTCTCGGGATTGCGGACGAACCGCGCGGGTTCGAATCCGACTGAAATCGGCTAGTAGGGTGTCGTATAGCTGCTGTCTAGTTTAAATAGTTAGTACACCGAGTCCACCAGTCATAGAAATTCAGCAACGCATTCATACCGCCATCATGTGTCTACAATGGTGTGAATTTCAACGAAAACGGACGCATTCGACAGCTCTTGATACCGATAGGCGGATTGGCTCTGGTCATTCAGTCGATAGCGTTTGAATCTACGTTTGAAATCGTAGAAAGTCCCGGTGTTTCCGGGACCCTCAGAGACGTGCTGAGCGGTGGTCTGTTGCTGGTGGCAACGGTCTGCCTCTTCGGTGGCGTGTATCTACGTCTACGCGAAGCGTGACAGAGACACAGCCCTATGGTACAGTCTACTCAGACTCCCGCGGCCGAAAAATACCATTCTGTGAAAGATTGTCTGGACCCGCGTCGGACCACTGCGACTGTTTTTCGCAGCAACCGCACACACTGGGCGGTCACCGCGAACTGCCGAAAAGAAGGTCCGCCGGAAACCGATACCGTACGTCGGTTATATCGGCGGGATGATCGCCGGGTCCTCGGCGAGGAACAGCGTCTGCAGGCCGAGCGCCAGCGTCAGGATGACACCGAGGATGACCACCGTTCGGACCATCCAGAGCCAGGTCGGGCCGAACGCCCGGAGCCCACCCGTTCCCTGTCGGAGCTCGGCAACTGCGCTGGAGGAGAGCACCCAGCCGACGAACACCAGAACGAGCAGCACCGACAGCGGGAGGAACAGCTTGTACGCGAGCGTGTCGAACCAGCCGAACCACGCCAGGTCCCAGGCTGACGGCAGACCCAGAGCGAACAGCCCAACTCCGAGAATTGCCGACAGCTGCACTCGCGAGTACGGCGTGTTGTCGACACCGTAGGAGACTGCAACTTCGAGCAGGCTGATCGCGGAGGAGATCGCGGCGATGAGGACAACGCCGAAGAACACGATACCGAGGAGTCGACCCCCGGGAAGCTGTGGGAACGCCGACGCCATCGCGACGAAGATGGCGGACGGGCCGCTGGTGTCGGGACTGATGTTGATGGCGAAGAGAATCGGGAACACGACGAGACCCGCCAGCACACCGACGAGCGTGTTCGTCACGACGATGATGCCACCATCGACCGGGAGGCTCTCGTCGTCACCGATGTACGAGGAGTAGGTGATCATGGCTGCCATCCCCAGCGAGAGGGTGAAAAACGCCTGTCCAACCGCGAACGGGATCAGGTCGCCGGCGTTCGCCGCCAGCGTGGAGAAGTCCGGCGAGAGGAAGTAGCTGTAGCCAGCGCCTGCTCCCTCGAGTGTGGTGACCCAGGCCGCCATCCCGATCATGAGGATGACGATGCTGGGGACCATCACCTTCGTCGCCTTCTCGATACCGTCCTCGACACCCACTGCGACGATGCCGACACAGATTAGCAGGAACAGCGCCTGCCCGGCGACAGCTTCCGGCCCACTTGAGATGGCTCCGAAGTACTCCGCGGAGTTTCCGAAGTATGCGCCCGTCGCGCTACCGAGGATATACCGCATGACCCACCCTCCGACGACGTTGTAATACGAGAGGATCCAGAATCCCGTAAAGACGCCCAGGCCACCGACGACCCGCCACTGCTTGAACCCGAGTTCTGCGAACGCGTCGACGGCATTACGGTTCGTTCGCCGACCGATGATGAACTCCGCCAGCATTGCCGGGAAGCCGATGAGCAACACGGCGGCGAGGTAAAAGACGAGGAACACTGCGCCGCCGTTTGTCGCGGTCTTGAACGGGAACTGCCAGATGTTTCCGAGACCGACTGCGCTACCGATCGCTGCGAGAAGGAACCCGAGCCGTGAGGCCCACGTTTCTCTGTCACTCATTGTGATGCGGCATATTCTTTTGGGGTATAAAAACCACCGTGATTCCGGTTCGCAATACCATCCGATAGTATGACCAGTCTGACATCATTTGCGACGGCGAACAGCAGCAGCCGAGAGGTCCACACTGACACCTCCTTGCTGGTCATTTCTCGACAGCGCGGATATGTGGCTTCGAATACACCGATCTGCCAACATCCGGGATCTGTGTCTCAAATAATCAAAAACAAATCCACGGTGAAAATTGTTGGGTTTGATTCATGTTCGCCGCGTACTGTGGAACGTAGGGACCGAACCCCCGGTTCTCGGACAACAGACATGGACTATTCAGATACAGAGCGGATTGTTGATGAATCGCTCGAGTTCCCAGCGACGCATACGGCTGTGATTGAACAGATCGGTGCCATTGAAATAACGTCTCCCTCCGGTAACTCGGTGACTATTCAGGAGACGTTAGACCCGGTCGAAGAGGAGAGTTATCTGACCGCGGATGCGCTTTACACCTCGATTATCGGCAATCTCGACGAGACATTCATTGGACGCAAGTACTATGATGATCGCGGGGGATTGCAATCGGAACTGAGATCAGAGACGAATCTACCGTCTCCTTCTGACGATTGCTCCCGCTCATCCGGACCCCCGGTCGTCGTTCTGGACACGATATCGGTGGGTGACCAGGCAATCGCACTGATACCCTAAATAGTCAAACGTGAGTGGAGTGGTTCGTGCTGTCGGTGGAAGACGCTGTCCGACGGTCTAGCTAACAGTATCAGACCTCGCCGTACACCGGCACCGCTGCGCCGCTGGTCACGGTGGCGGCGTCCGAACAGAGGAACAACATCACGTCCGCGATGTCTTTCGGGTCGACCCACGTTTCGAAGTCGGAGTCGGGCATCATCTCGCGGTTCATCGGGGTGTCGATGACGCTCGGCATCACGGCGTTGGCTCGCACGGCCCCGAGGTTCTCCGCCGCGATGGTCTCGGTCAGGAGTCGGACACCGGCTTTCGATGCGCGGTAGATACCGTCGCCGTCACCGCCCTCCAGTGACGACCGCGCGGAAACTGAGACGATTGCGCCCTTGGTCTCCCGCAAGTGTGGAACCGCGTGTTTCGACGCCAGAAACATCGTCTTCAGGTTCACGTCGAACAGGAAGTCGAACGTGTCCACGTCCGTCTCGTGGATCGGTGTGCCACCCCGCCACGTTCCGGCGATGTTCAGCAAGTAGTCCAGTCGCCCGTGTTCGTCGACGACTGCGTCGACAGTCTCGGCGACAGCCTCCTCGTCGCTGAAGTCTGCCTGGTAGAAATCCACGCTGTCGGGATCGGACAACAGGAAGTCCTCGGTATTCGGTTCGATGATGTCGCTTCCACAGACGGTCGTCCCGGCTTCGAGGAACGCGTTTGCGACCGCGCTGCCCAGCGCCCCGCCGACACCCGTAACCAGTGCTATCTCACCGCCGAAATCAAATTCGACTGACATACATCTGTCAACGGATAGCAAGGGGATAAATGCCAATCCCCGGAAACGCGAGGACCGGGCCGGTAAACCGACGACGGGGTCCGCAGTAGCCGGTCTACGGCATGACGACGAGTTTGCCGAGGAAGCTGTCGTTCAGTACGTCGTTGTGAGCGGCCGGGACGTCGTCGAGGTCGTACCGGCGGGCGACGACCGGCGTTAGGTCGTCGTCGGCCATGAGCGTCGCCAGTCGGGAAAGCACCGCGCCGAACTCCGGTGTGTTGAACATCGAGACGTGGTGAACGCTGAGGGCTTTGGCCCGGCAGCGCGGGACGTTCTCGAACGTCGCCGCGAGGTCGGTGTTCCCGATAGCGGCGATTCGAGCGCCCTGGGCGGCCACCTCGGCATCGAATGCGAGATAGTCGTCGAGCCGGTGGTCGAGAATCACGTCCGGCGCGCCGGCGTTGACCACCGCGTCAGCGAGGTCATCACGGCTGTAGTCGAACACGTCGTCCGCGCCGAGGTCGGCTAGCTGGTTGTGGTAGGCCGGTGAGGCCGTCGTCGTGACCTGCGCCCCGTTCGCCGCAGCCAACTGGACTGCAACGTGGCCCACACCGCCGCTGCCGCCGTGAATCAGCGCCCGCTCGGCCGGTTCCAGCGAGCAGGCGTCGACGAGCGTCTGCCAGGCGGTGACGCCGACGAGCGCGACGGCCGCCCCCGCCTCGGCGGACACCCCGTTGGGGAGCCGCGCCAGATGCGATTCGGGAACAGTGACGTACTCCGCGCAGGTCCCCTGGAGCCAGTTCCCCAGCCCGGTCGCGAACGCCCGGTCGCCCTCGGTGACGGTGGCCACGCGCTCGCCGGTCGCGGCGACGGTCCCGGCACAGTCGGAGCCGGGTATCCAGGGCAGTTCGCCCGGCTCGTAGTCGCCGGCCCGGAAGTACGTATCGACCGGATTGACCGCCGCTGCCTCGACTTCGAGCAGGACCTCCTCCGGACCTGGTGTGGGTCGTTCGATGTCGTCGACGCGGAGCACGTCCGTCCCGCCGTACTCGTGGAATCGTACAGCACGCATTGGGGTATGCGTCAGGTGGTATCGGGAAAACCTTTCCCCACAGACTGAGCGGCCCCGAATACGCTTCTCAACATATCGCGGTATGTTGAGTGACAGCGCCGACAGCGAACGAGTTGGGTCAGTACTCATATCGGCGACTACGGAAGATATTATCAGAAAAACACAACTAACCAACGTTAGCCGTGCTGGGGCCGAAGGGTGTCCACAGTTGGTAGTAGCGTTTATCATCGGTGAAAATTGCGTAACAACCCTTTATTAGCACGTTTGCGTAGCACTGGATGATGGAATCAGATAGGGACTCGCCGCTCCCGAGTTTTATTGCTGGCAGTTACGCTGCTAGACTCGGGTTGGCGCTTTCATTCGCGATAATTGTTATTATCGCCGCCGGGGTCCTGACAAGCGTGCAGGCGTCCGCCACTCTCGAGGAAGACGTTGCGGACGACATCACGGCGCTGTCAGAGACGCAGGCCGCACAGTTGGACGAATGGTTGACGACATCGCAGCGGGATGTCCGATCAACGTCGCGACTCCCCGTGTTCACTGACGGGACGAACACGGAGAAACAGCAACGGCTGGAGGAGTTACGGTCCAACGAGGAACTCCCGCCCGGTGTCGTCGCAGTGCACTACTTCGACACCGAGACAAACGAGATTCGCGCCAGTTCGAATCAGGACTTCATCGGAGTCAACGCTGCCGAGCAGGGCGCACCGTTCGCTACGGACCCGCCGCAGTTCGACGGTCCCGACGACACGCATGTGACGGAGCCGTTCTCTGTCTCGGTCGTCGACCATCCGATAGTTGCCGTCGTTTCGCCGGTCCCCGGTGACGAAGACAGAGCGCTCGTGTACATGATCGACCTCCGGGAGAAGGCCGATCAGATATCGAACCAGCGCGATGGGTCGTTTACCACGGTCGTCAACACTGACGGCGAGTTCGTCTCCCACCCCAACACCTCGATGATCGGGTCGACAGCACCGATCTCGGAGATGGAGTCGAACCCGCTGGGGACGCTCGAACCCGGCGAGAGCGCCTTCCACGAAACGGACAGTATGCTGATGGGACTGAACCGACTCGAATCACAGGACTGGGTCGTTATGGTCCACGCTGATCGCCAGAACGCGTACGCCCTGAGCGACCAGATCAACTCCGACCTCATCGGGCTCATTTTGCTTGCCGTCGTCAACCTCGGACTCATCGGAGTCACGATCGGCGGAAACACGATCGCTTCGCTGCGACGGCTTTCGGTGAAGGCCGAAGCGATGGCCGAGGGGGAACTCGACGTCGACCTCAGCACGTCACGCGAGGACGAGTTCGGAACGCTGTACGCCGCCTTCGACAATATGCGGGCGAACCTCCGGATGCAGATATCCGAAGCCGAAACCGCACGGCAGGAAGCCGAGGAGGCCAAAGAGCAGGCACAGACGGCCCGTGAGGACGTCGAATCCGAACGCAACGAGATGGAGGCGCTGACCGGCCACCTCGAACTCAAGGCACAGCAGTACAGCGACGCGCTCGCCGCCGCCGCTAACGGTGACCTCACCGCACGGGTAGATACGGACAGTATGAACGAGGCGATGGCGGAGGTCGGCGAGGACATCAACACGACGCTGGATGCGCTCGAAGACACCATTGCCGACATGAAGGCGTTCGCGGCCAACGTCATCCAGTCCAGCGACCGCGTCAACTCGAACGCGGAGCGGGTCGACCAGGCCAGCAAGCAAGTGTCGAAGTCGATAAACGAGATTTTCGAAGGCACGACCGAGCAAAACGAGGGGCTGGAATCGGCGGCCGCCGAGATGCAGAACCTCTCGGCGACTGCACAGCAGGTCGCCTCCTCCGCTCAGCAGGTTGCCGACACGTCCCAGTCGGCCGCCGAAGTCGGTGAGGACGGCCGCGAAGCCGCCCAGGAGGCCATCGCGGAGATGAGCGCCATCGAGGACGAGACCGGCGAGACCGTCGAAGAGATCAACGCGCTCGACGACGAACTCGACGAGATCGGCGAGATCGTCGGCGTCATCACGAGCATCGTCGAGCAGACGAACATGCTCGCACTGAACGCCTCCATCGAGGCCGCCCACGCTGACGGTGACGGCGAAGGGTTCGCCGTCGTCGCGGACGAGATCAAGGGCCTCGCAGAGGAGACCAAAGAGGCCGCCGCCGACATCGAGCAGCGCATTGCGGGCATCCAAGAGCAGGCCGGCGACACGGTCGAGACGATGGAGTCGACCAGTAACCGGATTACTGAAGGCGTCTCGACGGTCGAGGAGACCGTCGACGCGCTGGAGACCATCGTCGAGTACACGGAAGAGGTCGACACCGGCATCCAGGAGATCGACCGGGCGACCGAGGAACAGGCCCGGACCGCACAGGACGTGATGGGTACCATCGACGACCTGACGACGATCAGTCAGCAGACGGCGACGGAGGCAGATACTGTGGCTGGCGCGGCACAGGACCAGTCCGCGTCCATCGACGAAGTGTCGGACTCCGCGACGGAACTCAGGCAGCGGGCTGACGACCTCGAATCGCTACTGGACCGCTTTACCGTCGAAAGCTCGGCCGGGACGGACACCGACAGCACGGCTGTGGTGGGGGACGACTAACAATGGCAACCATAACGACCTGGTTCACGCTGGGACTACTGGGTGAACTGCTCGGGACGGCCGTGCTGGCATACGGCTACACGCTCGTCCCCGAAGAGACGCGGAAGCGCTACCTCCTGTTGATAGCGATTCCCGGTATCGCCATCGTCGCCTACGCCCTGATGACGCTCGGCTTCGGAGCGATTCAGAGCCAGGGCCACGCAGTGTACGTGATTCGCTATATCGACTGGCTGTTGACGACGCCGCTCAACGTCTGGTTCCTGGCGCTCCTTGCCGGTGCAAGCCGGGAGGACACGGTGAAACTCGTCGTCCTGCAGGCGTTGACTATCGTCTTCGGGTTCGCCGGCGCGGTCACGCCATCGCCGGTCAGCTACGTGCTGTTCGCGGTCGGCGCGGCGCTGTTCGGCGGCGTCATCTATCTCCTCTACGGGAACATCGCGGTGGCTGCGAAGTCGACCCTGTCCGACATAGAGATCAGCCTGTACCGCACGCTCCGGAACTTCGTCGTCGTCCTCTGGATGGTGTATCCGGTCGTGTGGCTGCTCGGTGCGGCAGGAGTGGGCCTCATGGACGTCGAGACTGCGACACTCGTGATCGTGTACCTCGACGTGGTCACGAAAGTCGGCTTCGGCGTCATTGCCTTGCTGGCAATGATGGACCTCGGCTCAG
This sequence comes from Haloarcula sp. CBA1115, assembly GCF_000827835.1. Classification (NCBI taxonomy): domain Archaea; kingdom Methanobacteriati; phylum Methanobacteriota; class Halobacteria; order Halobacteriales; family Haloarculaceae; genus Haloarcula; species Haloarcula sp. CBA1115. Next base: position 2,342,913 of record NZ_CP010529.1, read on the forward strand.
TCGGCGAGAGTGCCGAGGAGCTGACGGCGGTTGCAGGGGACTAGCGAGGGGCGCGAACGAAGCGAGGGGCGCGAACAGAGTGAGCGGCCCTCGTTGTCGCGAGCGGGGAGGAACGATCCGCGAGCAGTGAGCGGCCCTCGTTGTTGCGAGCGGCGACGGAAGGAGCCGTGAGCACTGAGTCGCCCTCGAAAATGCGAGCGGGGAGAGCGACCCGCAAGCACTGGGTCGGCCTCGTTGACGCGGTCGGCGGCGGAAAACCCGCGAGCGGTCCCGACTTTGCGAGAAACTCACGGCACGTCGTTGTGTCGCCTCAGCAGTGCCGGTCTTTCAGGACCGGTCCTCATTGACGCCACCAGACGGTTCTGCTTCGTCAGTCGCGTCGGTTGCCTCGGTCTCGTCTACGCTATCGAGTGCCTCCGGAAGCTGGTTCTCAATCAGCCAGAACGTCAACCGGTAGACGCCGTAGCCGAGCAGGACGAACAGCACTAAGTCGATGAGATACAGTTCGACGAACTCGAGGAGCGAGATTTCGCTGAGCGCGAGGTCACCGGACAGGATAAGAAACTCCAGCGTGGCGACGACGAACAGCGCGGGTGCAAAGAGGATCACGAGTCCGATAACGAGAATTGCGAGCCGTTTCTGTGCGGGCGAGACAGGCATACCTACGGTATTGGCGTCCAGACAGATAGTTCTGCACGCCTACCCAGCCAGTACCGGGCGGCTACGTTACACGACAGCTGTCAGCGCAGCGAATAAACGGCGACCAGAGAACGACGCTACTGCACAACAGGGAACGCGCCCGGTCAGTGGATGCCCATCGCTTCGATCTGCTCCTGATACCGGTTGCGGATGGTGACCTCTGTCACTTGGGCCACGTCGGCGACCTCGCGCTGGGTCTTCTTTTCGTTACACAGCAGCGAGGCGGCGTAGATGGCCGCGGCGGCGTAGCCGGTGGGTGATTTCCCCGAGAGCAGGCCCTGCTCGGCGGTGGTGTCGATGATCTCGTTGGCCTTGGACTGGACTTCCTCGGAGAGTTCCAGTTCGGAGGCAAAGCGGGGCACGTACTGCTTGGGGTCGACCGGCTCCATCTTCAGTTCGAGTTCCTGGGCGACGTACCGATACGTCCGCCCGATCTCCTTCTGCTCGACCCGGGAGACGTCCGAGACCTCCTCCAGGCTCCGTGGGATACCTTCCTGTCGACAGGCCGCGTACAGACAGGCCGTGGCGACGCCCTCGATGGACCGACCGCGGATGAGGTCCTCGTTGAGCGCGCGTCGGTAGATGACCGACGCGACCTCTCGAACCGACCGTGGCACACCGAGTGCGCTGGCCATGCGGTCGATCTCCGACAGCGCGAACTGCAGGTTCCGCTCGCCGGCGTCTTTGGTTCGGATGCGTTCCTGCCACTTCCGGAGGCGGTGCATCTGGCTCCGCTTCTCCGAGGAGAGCGACCGACCGTAGGCGTCCTTGTCCTTCCAGTCGATCTGTGTGGTCAGCCCCTTGTCGTGCATCGTCTGGGTCGTGGGGGCTCCGACGCGTGACTTGGACTGGCGTTCGGAGTGATTGAACGCCCGCCACTCCGGCCCGCGGTCGATGTTCTCGTCCTCGATGACGAGGCCACAGTCCTCGCAGACGAGTTCACCACCGCCGTCGCTAGATATGGACTCCGACTCACACTCGGGGCAGGTCTGCTGGCCCGTGCTCTCGGACTCCTCCTCGCGTTCCTCCTGGTCAGAATCCCGCTGGCGCGTCGGCCGTTCCATGTGTTCTTTTACGGAGAAAAGCCAATCACGTATAAATGTTTGGGCGAGACCAACAGTTTTGCCTGATCTGGATGCTGGCCGCGGATGCTAGCTGGAATAATCATGTTAAATTTAGCTAGAACTGTCTATGTTTCGAACGAGCGGTGGGTGTAACCGGCTGACACACCCGGTTCACACTCCGCGATGATGCTGGAGCGCGGACGGATCGGTAGCAGTCGACCGGCATATCGCGCTCTTTTAGTCCGGGACTCTCCCACTCTGACGTATGAGCAAGGTCAATATCGGGCTTCGTGGCTGGCGCTTCGACGAGGACGTACTCGGGCCGGACGGACGGGTCCGGCCGCTCAAGACGATGGAACCGGAAACCCGCCAGCGGCTGCTGGTGCTCGCAGAGCGGGTCGTCGACCCCTGTGACGCCTGCTGGCTGATTCACGGCGACGAAGACATCGAGCAGTGCAACGTCGCGGATGCTATTTACGGGGAGCCGATGGGCGAGGTGGTTGTCTGTTCGGACCACGAGACGGATTTCATCTACTGGTTCCGCGAGGAGGGCGGCGAGGCCCACGCTGGAGAGACGGACCTGGCCTCGGCCTTCCACGAGTGGTTCCTCGACGGGAACCGCGCCCCCGAGGGATATGTCGGCCTCGAACACGTCGAGGAGGACCCGACAGCGCTGCCGGAGGCCCCCGACAGGGACGAAGCGATTCCGGGACTCGAAGAGGAAGTCGAGCAGATGGACGAGGAAGACCTCGACACAATTGATATGGACCTGAGCGACCTGGACGTATGATTTCGGTCGCCGTCGTCGACGCGGAGACGCCGGGCAACGTCGGCACCATCGCCCGGTCGATGAAGAACTTCGGCCTGTCGGAGCTGTTACTTGTCGACCCGCCGGAACTGGACCCCGATGGCGAAGCGTACGGCTTCGCCGGACAGGCCCGCGACGACATCCTCCCGAACGCCCGGACGGTGACGTTCGACGAGATCGTCGAGAACTACCACACCGTCGCCTGCACGGCGACGACGAACGAGGACCCCGCCAACCACGTCCGGTATCCGGCGACGACGCCGGCCGACCTTGCCGACTCGCTTCAGGATGTCGAGGGCGACATCTGCGTCGTCTTCGGCCGCGAACGGGTCGGGCTCTCGAACGACGAACTCGCACGGCTGGACGTCGTCTGCTCTATCCCGGCCAGCGCGTCGTACCCGGTGTTGAACCTCGGTCAGGCGGCTACAATCGTTCTCTATGAACTGCGTGAGCTAACTGTTGCCGAGACCCAGCACCCCGAGGAGCTGCATACGCTCGCCGAGACGCCGGCGGTCGAGGGCCTACACGAGGAGTTCGACCGATTCCTCGGCGCTATCGGTCACCCCGAAGAGAAACAGCACAAGGCTCGGCGGCTGTTCCGGCGGGTGCTCGGGCGTGCGCAACCGACCGGCCGGGAGACGAAGACGCTTCGCGGTCTGTTTCGGCAAGCCCGACAGCGAATCGAGCGTGCCGAAGACGACTGAGGGTCAGTCGAGCTTTTCAGACCCAGTGTCGGAGTCGAACAGCGAACCGATGACGGCGTCGTGGGCCTTCCGCAACCGGTAGTGTAAGGTCGGCGCGGAAATGTCGAGTGTCGCAGCCAGTTCCTCCGCGGAGCTCCCTCGAGGCCAGTCGTAGTAGCCGCGTGCGTAGGCAGTCTTGAGTGCGGCGGCCTGTTTCGGCGTCAGCCGGTCGCGTATCCGCGTCTGGAAATCCGTGGCCGTCGAGACTGGCTGGTCGACGTACTGCTTGCTCCGCAGTTCTGTCCCGGGCGCGATCTCTTGAATCGCCTCGACGACGGCGCGGACGTTGATGTCCGGTGCCATCTCCGCTGTGAACCGCAGGTCGCCGTCCGCTGCGACGGCCCGCCGCACGGCCCCGCCGTAATCTGCGAGCGTGTCGAGCGGCGATGCGGATATCTCGTCGAGCGCGACTTCGAGCAGGGGCGCTCGGTTCTCCGCCGCCGTTTCCACGACGGTACAGGACTCGACCGAGGGCGTCTCAGTGAGCGCCTGACACACCCGGTCAGTGTCCACACCGCTGATGCGAACGTAGTGGAGGCAGTTCCCGGAACTGGTCGGGACGCGCCGTTCGAGCGTAAACGAACAGTCGAGCATCGCTGAGAGGCCGGCGAAGGCGTCATCGGAGTCCGGCGTCAGGAATTCGAGTTCGACCGTTGTCGCCGCCAGCAGTGACTGCTGACTGTGGACTCGCTGGATAGAAAGCGCGATAAGTCGCCCTAGATCGGCCAGGATACTCGACTCACGACAGCCAATCGTGGCTTCTGTCGATGCATACACCATCAGGACGCCGTACGTGGTCTCGCCAGTTGTCAGGGGAACAGCCGCGACGGAGCAGCGGTCTGCGAGTAGTGGGCGGTCCATCCCGGTGTCCGAGGGCGTCGACACGTCGGTGATATCCTCGACGACCTGTACCTCGCCGGTGTCGATGGCATCGATGGCGAGACTGTGCTCGCCGGGCGAAATATGCTCCGGCGTTGCCGTGTCAATCCCAGCGGCGGCACTCAGTGTTATCCTCGTGGCACTCCCGCGGCTCCCGGCCCACACGGCCTGGTACAGGTCCGATTCAGTGAGATGCGTACACACTGCCGATTCGATTTCCTCACGCGTCTGTGTGTCCTGTAGCGCCTTCGCGATCTCTCTGCCCAGCACGTTGAGCCGCTGTGTCTGTTCGAGTTCGTCACGCTGTCGTTCGAGTTCGGCCTGTCGGTCTTTGTGCGCAGTGATGTCTCGGGCGACGAAAATGACGGTATCGAGGTCGTACGTGCGGCTTTCCAGCGGCGCGACCCGCGCCTCGAACCACCGCTTGCCACCGGGAAGCTGCAGTTTGTACTCCACAGATTGGAACGACCCGGTCCGCAGGGCTGCACGAACGGTCGCCAGTAGCGAATCAGCGGTGTCGTGGGGAAGAAACTCGTGTAGCGTCTGACCGACAAGCGTGTCCGTATCGTCGACCGTCACCATCGTCTCGGGATCGGTCGGACAGTCGAGAAATCGCCCTTCCGCATCAATGATGAAACTGGGGTCTGGGAGGGCAGTATTCAACGCGCTTCGCTGTTCCGTGTGGCGCTGTCGTTCGAGTTCGTAGCCCGCCCAGTCCGAGAGCAACCGGACGAACGTCAGATCCCACTGCGTGAACACTGTCTCGCGTGGTTCCAGCCCGTAGAAGCAGAACGTCCCGTACACGGCCCCATCGACGACGACGGGCGCGCCGATGTAGTTCGCGATTCCCCACTCCGGGTCAGCGAGGTCCGGCGCGTCCGCAGCAACGTCACTGATCGCGAGCGGTTCGCGGTGTTCGACGACGTGTCTGCAGTTCGGGAGGTCCTCGATGCTGGTCGTGCTGCCGGCTTCGAGGTCGGCAGTCGCCGGTGCAGTGACTGCCTCGAACACGTACTCGTCACCGTGGACCCGGGAGAGCGTCCCAAACGACGTATCGAGCGTCTCACAGCCGAGTTCTAGCAGCGCGTCGAGTTGTTCTGTGAATGTCCGGTTCGCGTCGGTACAGATATCGTAGGCCGCTTCGAGCACTGACTCCCGTTGCTTGCGGGCCGTGATGTCGATATGTGCGATGGACGCATACGTCTCCCCGTCGATAGTGAACGGGGCGGCGTACAACCGGAACCACCGTTGCGATGACGGGGCGTGACATGGATATTCAAGTTCGAACGTGGGTTGTTCGCCAGCGAGGACGGTTCTGATCCCGTCGGCTGCCTGTTGCCCGGTCGCGTCGTCAGCCATGTCAGCGACGTCGAGGTAGTTCACGCCCAGCGTATTCGGTGTCAGCTCTGTTCCGTTTGCCCGGCCGAACTCGCTCCACGTCTCGTTCGTCGAGAGGATCACCCCGGACTCGTCTACGATCGCAAACATGAGTGGTAGTGTATCCATGGCTGGCCCGTACAGGGCTGGGATATCATGGCCATCCATGACACTTGGGACCATGAGTCAAAGTGTGGCGGCGAGCTACTTAACGCCCGGTGTCTAGTTAGAATAGTAATATTTTCTCGGGGAACACGTCTGTGGTGAATACTATGCAGAAATCGAACTCCAGAGCTCTATTCGGGCTGATTTGAACACAAACTTGGCAAAACAACTACCAGATATTCACATACTAACCAATTACCGATTGACCCAGATATATCACCCATGAATCCGATTCGTCCCGATTTATTCTAGGGGCCTAGAGAGAGTGCTTAGGACAGTTACCGCTGTATCGAGGCACAGGATACTCAACATCTCACTATGGATTCCACTGCCAATCCGGTTCGCGTCGAACTGTTCGTCCGGTCCCTCTGTCCGGGAGATGCAACGCAACAACAGAACTACCTGATTGACCGGTTACAGGCTCTCGAGGACGCGGGCTATATCGAGGATCTGTCGATATTAATCTGGGGGCGCCGGATCGAACCGCGGCTCGCACAGCGGACTGCGGAGGGACGACACCTGTTGGAGCGGCTTTCCATGTTCGAACAGTGGGAGCGCGACGCCGATGCCTCGCTTGCCGCCTTCGACTGGGAGCACCCGCTGACGAACATGGTTTCTGACGAATCGGTCAGCGTGATCACGCTGCCGACGCTTGCCCTCGCCGAATACGTTGATGATGACCTCACGCACGTCGCCCCCTGTACGCGGGATGGAACGGTCCACCGCGTCACCGACCGTGTCAACCGTCTCGCGGATGCCGCAGACCTAGCCGACGAACTCGAGCACGAGCGTACCGTGGTACAATAGCGTTCGAACCGCCCCAAACCTGCCACGATAGCTGTCCCCATCCAGCACCATACCAATCAAAATGAATACGAAACAAACTGAGATCCCCGACTCGCTTCCGCTGGACGACCGACTGTCGCTCCTGTCGTCGCACTACCGGCGGTACCTCCTGTACGGGCTTTCACAGTACACGACGCCGGTTTCACTAGCCGTACTCACGGATACGGTGACCGAATTCGAACACGGGACACCGGCCGAACAGCACCGCGACGAGCGACTCAAGATTTACACGGCCCTCTATCACAACCACCTTCCGCGGCTGGTCGATGCCGGTGTCGTCCAGTACGACCAATCGGAAGATATGGTCGATATCGGGCCGAACGCGCCGGCCCTCGTCCCGTTGCTCGAGTCGACGATCGAACACGACCTGTCCGCGAGCGGTAATGGCCTCTCATCGAACGCCGTCGATATCGACTCTTTACGCCCCGAACGGAGCAATTAAGCCCGCTTCTGTATCTCCGAGCGCAACACGTCGCTAACTGTATCGCCGTCAGCTTTGCCACGGAGTGCGCCCATGCACTCGCCCATCAGCGCCGAGAACGCCCCCATCCCCTCTTCGGCGATCTGGTCCTCGTGGCGCTCGACGACCTCGACAACGGCGTCCCGGACCTCCGACTCGTCGACGCCGCCCAGTCCTTCCTGCTCGACGGCTTCCTGGGCCGTCAGCGACGGGTTCTCTGCGAGGGCTGTCAGGAGGTCCTCGATCCCCTCACGCGGCACGTCTCCGCCATCGACCAGCAGGATTGCGCCCCACAGGTGCTCGTCGGTGAGGTTCCCGACGGGCACGTCGTCGCGGCGGAGTTCGGTCAGCGTCGACTCCAGCGTCCCGGCGGCCAGCGTCGGGTCGACGCCCTCGCCTTCCACAAGCGCCTCGAACAGCGGCCACCGCTGGCCGTAGGCGACCTGTTCGGCGAGGCCGGAGCCGAGGTCGAACTCGCTCTCGTACCGGTCGACCTTCTGGGTGAGTAGCTCCGGAGTCTCGACTTCGGTCACGTCGGGTTCGACCGGTGGCACGTCCGTCTCGGGGTACATCCGGGCCGCGCCGGGGAGCGGTCGGAGGTACCGCGACGTGGCGTCCTCGTTCGCGTCCCGCGTCTCCTCGGGGACGCCTTCGAGCGCGGTCTCGGCCCGTTCGGCAACGGCGTCGATAGCCAGTTCGGCGGTCTCCGGGTCGTCGGCGACGATGGCGACAGCGTCCTCGGGACCTGCGCCGACGGCGTCCCGAAGTGCCTCGACTTCCGCCTCGGTGACGCCGTAGGCCGGGAGTTCGTCGGTGTGGAAGATGCCGCCCGCGCCGTGGCGCTTGGCGTGGTCGGACAGCTCCGTCCCGAGCCGGCGGTCGGGCTGAATCTCGCGGCCGACCAGGCCGTCGAAGCCCGAAAGCAGGAGGCCCTGTACCTCGCCGCCCGAGGAGAGCGCGCCTTCGATGACGCCCGACTCCGTGTCTTCGAACACCCCGGTCACGTCCTGTGGCTCGCCGACGGCGGCGTCGCGTCCGGCGAGTTCGTCGGCGATGTCCAGCAGTTCGACCTGCCGGCGGACCTCGTTGCGGACGAGGTCGTCGATGTCGTCGAGGCTCTGGACGCCCTTCAGTTCGATTCGTGCGCCCTCCTCGATGGAGACGTTCACGTCCTGTCGGATGGTCCCGAGGCCGCGCTTGACCTTCCCGGTCGAACGGAGGAGCATCCCGATTCGCTCGGCGGCCTCGCGGGCCTGCTCGGGCGAACTGATGTCCGGCTTCGTGCCGATTTCGACCAGCGGAATGCCGAGCCGGTCGAGCGAGAACCGGACACCGTCGGCGGTCTCCTCGACGCGCTGGCAGGACTCCTCCTCCAGTAGCATGTCCTCGATACCGACCGGGCCGGCGCTCGTCTCGATGGCCCCGTCGTTAGCGACCAGCATCGACCGCTGGAACCCCGTGGTGTTCGACCCGTCGACGACGATCTTGCGCATGACGTTCACCTGGTCGACGACGGACATATCCAGTAGCTGGGCGATTTCCAGCGTCGTCTCCATCGCCTCGCGGTCGACGCGGTGGGGTGGCTCGTCGTCCTCCTCGACGAGGCAGGTCGTGTCGTAGGCCAGGTACTCGAACTCCCGGTCGACCATGCTCTCCTCTAAGGCCGCCTGGTCGATCTCCCCGAGCTCGCTCTTTGTCGGGTGCAGATAGCGGGTAAAGGAGCGCTCGCTCTCCTCGGGTTCGCGGATCGTCGTCGGACAGTCACAGAACAGCTTCGTCGCGGTGTCGAGTTGCTGGTGGATCTCTAAGCCGGCGACGAGCCCCAGCTCCTCGTAGTCGTACTCGGTCATTGTCGAGGTGTCCGGGACCGGGGGCCAAAAAACGCACCCTTCCCGCGCTCGCCGCCGTGCTTTTGACGCTCTCTCCCTCACTGTCAGTATGCGCTGGCTGTCGACAGCCGCGGTGGCCGTTCTGCTCCTGACAGCCGGCTGTAACGCCTTCGTCGGCGCTGACACCGCCGATCAGGGTACTGTCACGCCGGCCCCGGTCCCGACAGCAGCGGAGTCGGACACGGCAACGATGCTGGACCCGCCGCCCGGCGTTACCACGGAGCGCCTCGAAAACGTCGCGCTCCTGTCCGCCGCCCACCGGCAGGCACTCAACGGCACTACCTACACTCTGAACGAACGCTACACCGAGCTCACAATCGGGAACGACAGCAGCTCCGTCCGGCGCACCGAGACTGTCGCCGTCGAATCACCGACGCGGTATCGCGACGAGATGGTCAGACTGACGACTGACTCGAACGGGACCGTCGAGCGGTACGAGCAGTCGACCTACGCCGACGGCACCAACTGGTACGAACGACGGGACGACGGCACCGTCGAGCGCCAGCGCGGCGAGGTCCGTTTCAGCCGCGACAAGTACGCTTACCGGACGGCGTTCTACCTGAATCGCTACGCCGTGGTCAACCAGAGTTCTACGACCGTCGTCACCAGTGACGGCAGCCAGGCCTACCGGATTCGCGGTTCGGGCGGTGAGATTCCGACTACAGAACGGCTGGAGGAACTCCGAATTGAACTGCTGGTCGAACCCGCGGGCCTCGTCCGCCGATTCAGCGTTTGGTATCGCACCGAAGACCGCATCGTCGAATACAGCTTCTGGTACGAGGACATCGGCGAGACGACGGCGGAGCGGCCGGCGTGGCTCAACGAATCAACGCCGATGAACTGAGTCGGGCCAGCACGCGGCACCGCGCATCCAGCGGCTAGAGACGGTCCGTTTCCGTTCGAACTTCGTCGGTTCCGGACGTGCTCCCGGCCCGGTCGTCGTAGTACTTCCGGCCGATGAAATCGTCGTCGAGGTTCCCGACGAGGGAGTTATACAGCCCCTCTGCGGACTGGTACGTGGCTTCGCTGGTCCGAGCCAGCACCTCACTCATTTCGACGGAGTCGCCGTTCTGGGCGACCAGCTCGACGTCGCCGAGCTGGTGGACGATAGTGGTGTGGTCGGCGGGGAACTCACAGGCCTGGTCGAACAACTGCAACGTTTCCGAGTAACGCATCTGTATCACATACTCCGTTTCATAATTAAAAAACATTATGAATTTGGATTGTTCGGTGATCACCCTCGCCGACCAGATCCGGTTGTTGAGGCGAGACCTGATATTTCGATCCACTTGCGCGGGAAAACATATCACACACCGTGACATACGTTTCCATATGACAGTCAGACCGGCAACTCCGGATGATGTGACGGCAATCAACCAGGTTGCGACGGCTGCCTGGGAGACGGATTACCCGTTGCTCACCCAGGAAACAGTCGAAGACGGCGTTGGCGACTGGTATTCGCCCGAGCAGATCGAATCGGAACTGGTCGAATCGCAGACGCTCTTGTTCGTCGCCGAGCGCGAGGGGCGCGTTGTCGGGTTCGCACACGCAACGTGGCACGAGACCGACCGCGTGGGGTACATTCTCCGGCTGTACGTCCATCCCGACTACAGGCGCGAGGGAATCGGCCGGACCCTGCTAGAACGGACCTGCGAGGAACTGTTCGAGCACGACATCGACCGGATCAACGCGATGGTCCTTTCGGCGAACGAGCCCGGAGCCGAGTTCTACAAGGGGTTCGGGTTCGAGTTCGCCGACGAGAGCGAAACCGAAATCGGCGGCGAGCGCTACCCCGAGAGCCGCTACGTCCTTGCGGACGAGTTGCGGGTCTAGAAGCATCAGCCGTGGTGGCCCAATGCTGTTTCCCGCGGTGACGGCTGTCCGTCGGCACAGAACCGACCAGAAAACAGAGACACAACAGGGGACACTGCTGTTCGCGGCTCCCGCTGTCGTCGCTCGCATTTCCGAAGGCTTCGCTCAGCCTTCGCTACTCCATCACGGCTCCTCACGTCGCCGTTCCGGTACGAGGGCCGCTCACTCCGTTCGCGCCCCTCGCTACTCGTCGCCGAGGATACCACGCTTCGTCATCTTCTCGGGGTCGAGCACGTCGTCGACCTCGTCCTCGTCGAGGTACCCCTCTTCGAGGACGACCTCGCGGATAGTCTTCTCCTCGGCGAGTGCTTTCTTCGCGACCTTGCTCGCCTTGTCGTAGCCGATGGCGGGGTTGAGCGCCGTCGCCAGCGCCATGCTCTGCTCGACGCGTTCGGCGCAGTGCTCGGCGTCGGCCTCCAGTTTGGCGACGAACTTCTCGCCGAACACCGCGCTGCTGTTGGCGATGAGCTTGGCCGACTGCAGGAAGTTCGAAGCCAGCACGGGCTTGTAGAGGTTCAGGTCGATCTGGCCCTCGGCAGCGCCGGCCGAGACGGCGGCGTCGTTGCCGACGACCTGCTTGTGGACCTGATTGACCGCCTCGGCGACGACGGGGTTGATCTTCCCGGGCATGATCGAGGAGCCGGGCTGGTTCTCCGGCTGGTCGATCTCGCCGAGACCGTTGCGGGGCCCGGACGCGAGCAGTCGGAGGTCGTTTGCGATCTTGTTCAGCGAGCCGGCGACCGTCCGGAGCGCACCGTGGGCCTCGGACATCGCGTCGTGGGCGGCCTGGGCCTCGAAGTGGTTGTCGGCCTCGCGGAACTCCAGGCCGGTTTCCTCGCTGATGTACGCCGCCGCTTTCGCCGGGAACTCGGGATGAGTGTTCAGGCCGGTCCCGACCGCGGTTCCGCCGAGGGCGAGTTCGGCGAGGCGACCGTGCGTGTCCTGCACCCGGGAGATTCCCTTCTCGACCTGCGTGCGGTAGCCGCCGAACTCCTGGCCCAGCGTCACCGGGGTCGCGTCCTGGAGGTGGGTTCGACCGGTCTTGACGACGTTCTCGAACTCGTCTTCCTTGGCTTCGAGTTCGTCGCGAAGCGTCTTCAGGCCGGGAATCACGTCCTTCTCGACGGCCTCCAGCGAGGCGACGTGCATCGCCGTCGGAATCACGTCGTTGCTGGACTGACCGAAGTTGACGTGGTCGTTCGGGTGGATCTCGCGGGTCCCGATGTCGCCGCCGTACAGCTCCGTGGCGCGGTTGGAGATGACCTCGTTGGCGTTCATGTTCGAGGACGTGCCTGACCCGGTCTGGAACACGTCGACGGGGAACTGGTCGTCGTGTTCGCCAGCGATGACCTCGTCGGCGGCCTCGACGATACAATCCGCCTTATCTTCCGGTATCGTTCCGAGGTCGCGGTTCGCCTGCGCGGCCGCCTTCTTGACGACGCCGAGCGCTCGGATGAACCGCCGCCCGAAAGTCACGTCGCTAATCGGGAAGTTCTCGACGGCGCGTTGCGTCTGTGCGCCCCAGTACGCGTCGGCTGGCACCTGCATTTCACCCAGACTGTCCTGCTCTGTCCGGTACTCGTCGGTCATACGTCCGGGGGGTGGTCCGCCCGGTCGTAAAACCCACCGGTACGAGTCGGGACACCACTCGGCACAGGCCTGGGGCTGCCGGGACAGTCGCTCACTGCGCACCACGGGTCCCCGGTCGGACAGCGGAGACCGTAGGGCTCAGAACCCGTGACCTGGATAAACGTGTATTATCATTCGGAAATATTAAGTAGAATCTCTCTCCACTTACCATGAGTTCGACGCCACAGAGACGTTCATGACTGATGCCCCCACAATGTCCGGTGACGGCGGTGTGTCGCTGCCGTCGTCGGCTGTCGGGGCCCGATGGGACACCGACGGACGTAACACATCGCGAACACTCGCAGCCGGTGTACCCGCCGCGTTGCAACCGCTCGCCCGCTCGGCACGACGACGGGATGGCACACCCGTCATCTGACGGTACCACGCCGCCTGCCAGCCTGTGTTGGTGCGACAGGCTGGCCGGGTCGCGTGGTTACGCGCGTGCTGGCTGGCGAGACTGTGTGACTGACGACACATCCGTCGGGACGATGGACGGCGAACTCACGTCGGCGAACCACTGAACAACCATGCGCGAGATACTCAGTAGACTCCTCGCCACCGGGGGTAGGCTCCGGTCGGCGGTATCGAGAGACGAATCGGACGGCGACCAACTGGCAACAGACGGGGGGGCGACCGTGAAGACGACCCGGGGCGACTCGCTCCGGAACTCACTGCCGGTCGAGTGGGAACTCGTCGAATCCGCCCCGTTCTGGCTCCCACCAGTCCTGTTTGCGGGCTTTTTCGTCTACGGCGCTATCGCCTGGAACTTCCTCCTGTCGCTGACCGATTACAACGGCCTCGGCGGTGCACAGTACGAGACCTTCGACCTCAGTATGTACAGCCGTATGCTGAACGACGGGGCGTTCTGGCAGGCGGCACAGAACACGGTGGTGTTACTCGTCGTGTTCACCGTTCTCTGTCTGGCGCTTGGCCTGTTCGTGGCCATCCTCATCGACCAGCAGATACGCTTCGAGAACACGTTCCGAACGATATACCTGCTCCCAATGAGCCTCTCGTTCGTCGTCACAGCGACGATGTGGGCGTGGGTGTACAACGCCCGCAACGGCGTGCTCAATCAGCTCCTCCGAGTGTTCAATCTCGAAGGTGCCATCGTGGGACTACTCCGTCCGGCCGGGGTCAACGCCGAGGTCATTCAGTGGCTCTCCTGGAACACGACCGCCTTGGCGGCGGTCATCTTCGCGCTCATCTGGCAGTTCAGCGGCTACGCGATGGTCGTCTTCCTCGCCGGCCTTCGAGCAATTCCGACCGAACACTACGAGGCCGCGCGGGTCGACGGTGCGTCGACGGTTCGGATGTATGCGCGGGTAATCATCCCGCAACTCCGTGCCTCCGCGGTGTCCGCGTCGGTGGTGCTGATGGTGTTCGCGCTGAAGGCGTTCGACTTCATCTACGCGCTCCGTGGCTCACAGCCGGGGGCGAACATGGACATTCTGGCGACGATGATGTATCGGGTCGCGTTCGACAGCCTCCAGTGGGCGTACGGGTCAGCCGTCGCTATCGTGCTGTTTGCCCTCGCGCTGCTGGTCATCGGCCCGTACCTCTACAGCGAATACCGACGGGGTGAACTATGAGTATCAGAGGCGGCAATTTCATCGACGAACTCCGCAGTACAGAGAACAGTCGTATCGGCCTGTATGCCCTCCTGCTGGCGGGTATCGCCTTCTACCTCTTCCCGGTAGAGACGGCCGTGATGACGATGTTCAAGACCGAGAGCGCGTTCGCCCGGACGCTCCCGTTCGCGCCGCCGGGCACTGACGGCTTCACGCTTGAAGCGCTCAGCACCGCCTGGAACACGCTCCGGCCGGGACTTATAAACTCGCTGTTGATGGCGATCCCGGCGACGATTATGTCTGCGCTGCTTGGAAGCCTGACCGCGTACGGACTGACGACGATTAGCTGGCGCGGCCAGGTCGGCGTGGTCGTTCTCATCATCGCGGGCATCTTCATCCCCTACCAGGCCGTGCTGGTCCCGCTGGCACAGTTCTGGTTCCAGGTGTTCCCCGGACTAGTCGAGGGTTTCGTCAACACTCTCTTCGGCTTTATTACGGGCGGCAGTTGGCAGTATCCGAGCCGTAACGGCTACGTGCAGTTGCTGCAGCTGTCGGTTACCCACGCGGCATACGGGATTCCGATCTGTACGCTGCTGTTCCGGTCGTACTACCAGAGCATCTCCGAGGAGATGATCGAGGCCGCTCGCCTCGACGGCGCGAGCGCGTTCAGCATCTACCGCAACATCATCCTCCCGCTGTCGCTGCCGATGTTCGCGGTGACGCTCATTTACCAGTTCACGCAGGTGTACAACGACCTGCTGTTCGCGCTGGTGCTCATCAACGAGCCGGCCTCGCAGGTGGCGACCCAGCGCCTCGCGGCGCTCACTGGCGGGGTCGTCCAGTCGTTCAACACCACGATGGCAGGCGCCATCGTCGCAGCACTTCCGACGCTGCTCGTCTACATCGTGTTCGGCGAACAGTTCGCGAAAGGCGTCGCTGGAGAGTAATCACGGAGGTATTCACAATGGCACAACTCACACTGGACGAGGTAACGAAGACGTTCCAAGACGACGACGGCGAAATCATCGCGGTTGACGAGGTATCGGTCGACATCGAGGACGGCGAGTTCCTCTGTGTCGTCGGCCCATCGGGCTGTGGGAAATCGACGACCCTGCGGATGATCGCTGGGCTCGAAGACATTACGCGCGGCGAGATCCGGCTGGACGGCCAGATAATCAACGACCAGCCGCCGGCCCGCCGGAACGTGGCGATGGTGTTCCAGTCCTACGCCCTGTACCCGCACATGACCGTGCGGGAGAACATGGCGTTCGGGCTGGAGGAATCGACGGACATGCCCGACGACGAGATCAACGAGCGCGTCGAGAAGGCGTGCAAGGATATGGGCATCTTCGAACTCATCGACCGCAAGCCCGGAGAACTCTCGGGCGGCCAGCAACAGCGTGTCGCGCTGGGGCGGGCTATCGTCCGGGACCCCGAAGTGTTCCTGATGGACGAGCCGCTGGCGAACTTAGACGCGAAGCTCAAAGCCGAGATGCGGACTGAACTGCAGGAGCTCCAGCAGGATCTCGACGTCACCACTGTCTACGTCACCCACGACCAGACGGAGGCAATGACGATGTCCGACCGCATCGCCATTCTCAACGACGGCGTCCTCCAGCAGTGTGCGACGCCGCTCGAGTGTTACCACGAACCGAACAATCTCTTCGTCGCTGGCTTCATCGGCGAGCCGTCGATGAACTTCTTCCCGACGACTCTGGAGGGGTCGACGCTACGGGGCGAGTGGTTCGAGTACGAACTCAGCGACGAGACGGTCGCCGAAGTCGAGGGGACGACCGACATCACGCTCGGCATCAGACCCGAAGACATCGAGTTCGTCCAGACTGACACCGGCCCGAACGTGTTCGATTCCACGGTCAACGTCGTCGAGCCACGCGGGAACGAGAACACGGCCCACCTGCAGTTCGACGAGTCGATGGACGACCAGTTCATCGCGACGGTCGGCGGCATGAAACAGCTCAAGGCCGGACAGCGCGTCAAAGTCCGGTTCCCCGAGAACGCGATTCACCTCTTCGACACGGCCAGCGGTGAAGCCATCCGGAACCGCACGCTCGACGAGATCGAAACGGTCGAGTCGGTCGTCTGAGCTGAAATCGTCCGCGGTCGTTTTTAGTGCGCTATTGGTCAGTCGTGGGTTTTCGCTGTCACGCCCAGCGGTCTAGCCCCGTCTGGACGACCGACTCGTCGATGCGCTCGAACCCGCGAGCGACCTCGTCGGCGTCGACCTCCCACTTATCGGTGACGAACGCGCGGGCGGCGTCGACGTCCGGCTCGATGCTGTCCGGAATCTCGTAGTCGTCGGTGACTTCGGGGTCGAGAAACAGGTTCCGGATGCGGTCGGCGTGGTCGATGTGTTCGTCCCGGGCTTCGAGAACGGCGTAGAGGTCGCCATGCTCGTGGAGTTCCGTCACGGCGGTCTTGGGACCGATACCGGAGATCCCCTCGTTGAAGTCCGTCCCCATCAGGATGGCGGCGTCGACCAGTTGCTCCCAGGTGAGGTCGTGCTGTTCGAGTGTCGCCTCGAAGTCCATCAGCTCGGGGTCGCCCTTCGACGTAATCTGGCGGAGCGTCATCGGCGCACCGAACAGGAGCGCGTCATAGTCCTCCGTCCCGACGTAGTCCACGTCGCCCCGCCGGGCCATCACCGACGCCTGCCCTTCGCCTTCAGCGGGGGCGTCGACGATAGGCACGTCGAGCAGTTCCAGCAGGTCCCGCGTCGTGTCGACGATGGTATCGGTCAGCCGCTGCGTGCGGGAGTCAAGCTTGGCGACGCGGGTGCTGTCACCCGCTTCCCGGGCTGCCTCCAGTTCGGACTCGTACTTCTCGCGTTGCTCGCGGCGTTTCTCGACCTCGTCGTCTTTGAGGTCCGTGACCGCGCCGTCGAAGACGAACACCGGCGTGAGGTCGTGTTCAAAGAACTTCGGTAGCCCCTGGATGACGCCGATGAGGTTCGCCACTTCCTCGCCGTCACTGGTGGTGTACTTCGACTCGCTGGTGAACTTCACCGTCGTCGTCAGATAGCGATAGAGCCAGTTGTGGGCGTCTACGGCGACGACGCTCCCGCCGAGGTCGCCGAACGACACGTCCGACAGCGCCGCGAGCGACCGTAAATCAGCGTTTCCCATTGGCAGGCCTTTGGCCGACAGCCGCTTGAATCTCTCGGAGATGGGACGACTCTACAGGCCAGTCGACTCGATCGGGCCGATCAGCCTGATGTGGTTGTCCGTCCGGACGGCGGTTCGGCCCAGTCGTCGAGGACCGACGGCGGGTCGGCGTCGGCCTTCGCCGCGAGAAACGACTCTTCCTCTGGCGAGAGATCGCGCTCCCGAAACAGGTCCAGACCGGCCTGATACCGTTCGGTACTGCGGTCGCCCGGCCAGACGAGGTCGAGTTCGGCCATCCCCGACTCCGCGCCGCTGAAGCAAAACCCGGCCCGGTAGGCGGCCTGGTAGGAAAACGGATTGTTGACACCGATGGACACGCGCTCGAAGCCCCGCTCCGTAGCGCGGTCCCGAACGAACCGGAGGAGGCGGGCACCGAGCCGGTCGCCCTGCCGGTCCTGCCGAACGGTGATATACCGGACACAGAGCGTGTCGGGGTCGGTCCGGTCGGCGTCGAACGCGGCCGCGGCCACCACGCCATCGTCCCCGACGACGGCCTTCCCGGTCGAGGTCATCACGAACTTGCCCGCGTACGCGAACTGCTCGTGATCTAGCCGGAGCCGGTGGCCGTCCTCGGGCCAGCCGAGCAGCGTGAACTCCATACACCGACACTGGGGCCGCCCACTGTAATCAGTGCTGGTCCCTGTTCTAAGGCACCAACCGCCGTCGTCGAATCCGGGAGAGCGAAGTGGCCGGAGCCGGAACTACCTGTATGAGCGTCTCGACGGTGGGGAACGGTCGTATCGAACTGTCCGCCCGGACGGCGCTGGTGGCCGTCGGCGACCTGCTGGCGATTGCCCTGTTCGTCGGTATCGGTGAGCTGACCCACGGCATCAATCCGATACTGAGCCCGGCTCGATTCGCTGGGACGCTGACGCCATTTTACGTCGGCTGGCTCCTCGTCGCCGGACTCGGGGGGCTGTACACCGCCGCGGCGACCGGAACGGTGCGGGCGGCTCTCGGCCGCACTATCGTGGGGTGGGTACTGGCAGTCGGTATCGCGCAGGGGCTCCGTTCGACGTCGATGTTCCCCGGCAATGCGGCAGTGACGTTCGCGCTCGTCTCCGTGCTCGTCGGTGGCACACTGTTGCTGTGCTGGCGCGGTGCGATTGCAGTCGCAAAATAAGCGGCCTGTAACAGAGCTGCGGTGTCGCTGACGGACTATCGCAGGTCGGCGACTTCGAGCGATTCTGTCGACTGAATCCATGCCTGGTGGTTCTCCCGGTCGTAGATTACGAACTCTTCGTCGCCGATGTTCAGTTCTGCGTATCGTCGTTCTTGCTCGTCGGTCGCGGCGTCCGTCGTGTTGTCCGTTGCGTTCGTGCTCATTGTCTCGTTTGGGAATCGGCGTTCCGTTTTTCTCCGATTCAACGTATCTTGGCGTACCTAATAAGCACATGGACCCAGTTATCATCGGAGAAAATAGGGGGCATTACCACACCATGAATCACCTAATCCAGTTCTCAAATTCTGAAAACAGGTGAGTCGGTGGGCTCTATCCCGAGAAACAGATAACCGTCACAGCAGACATCGCATCCCGGCCGGCAAACACCGCATTCCAGCTTTGTGGTGAAATATCATATCCTGCGTACGGCTGCGGGCCAGCAACAACAGGTCGTCCATGCCCTTATATTGTGAACCGTCCACAAGAATAGGCATATATTAATCTTTCCCCAAAATCCAACTCATAACTTATGAGTTTGTTACTCAGCGGGTACTGAATAAATTCTCAGGGGCCATTGAGTGTATTATCCCGTATTTTAGGGAAACATTCATATACTCCGCTATCGTAGACTGATTCATACTTATGACGGGATATTACGACATCATTCTTGGACTCATTCCGCTCGCCATGGCCGGCATCACCGCCTCTCTGTTCGTTGTCGGCTTCGAACTGACGACGGCGATTCCGCTGGCCTCTGTCGTAACAGTCGGCCTCATCGGCCACGCGATGTTCGTCCGTGCCCCCGTCGACCCGGTTCCAAACGACACGTCGACCCAACAGAGCCCGCAGTCGGACCCGCTACAGACTGCGGACTAGGCGCTTTCCTGTCCGTCTACTCTCCCGTTTTCGATAGATATCCGTAACCGGTCGTACAGATTGGCACCGCCGGGCAGTATAAGAGTCGGTCGCCCAAACGACGGAGTATGACGACAGATGCGACAGCGCTGTTCCTGCAGAGCGACGAAGTAGCTGACCTCGCTGAACCCACCGAGTACGTCGACGCCGTCAGAGAGGGGTATCGCCAGCGTGGCGAAGGTGCCCCGGCGACTCCCAGAACAACGCTGTTCTCGGACGAGCCCGCGGGAATGTTGACGGGCTATCTCGCGATTCTCCCCGACACCGGTGCGATGGGCGGGTACACCTACGCAGCCGGTTTCAGCGGGCAAGATGCACACTTCACGCTCCCGATTTTCGACGCCGACAGCGGTGACCCGCTTGCTGTCCTCGACGGTGCGAGCATGAACCCCCACAAGACTGGCGCGGCCGGGGCGGTCGGTGTCGACGCACTGGCCCGTCGGGACGCCAGCGACCTCGCAGTCATCGGCAGTGGCGCACAGGCTCGCGGCCAGGTCCGTGCGACGGCGACAGTCCGAGATTTCGACCGCATCGAGGTGTACTCCCCGACGGCCAGTAGCCGCGAGTCCTTCGCCGCGGAGATGAACGACGCGCTGGACCCGACAGTGGCTGCTGTCGCGTCCCCGGCCGCAGCAATCGAGGGGGCCGATGTCGTTATCACGGCGACCAGCGCGAGCGAACCGGTGTTCGACGGCGATCTACTCGAGCCGGGAACTCACGTAACCGCGATGGGCCAGTACCACCCCGAGAAGAACGAACTGGACGCGACGACGATCGAACGCGCCACGTACGTTCCGGACTTGCGCGAGCGGGTGACACAGGACGCCGGGTCGTTCATTAACGCCCTCGATGCGGGCGTCATTGACGAGGACCACGTCCACGCCGAGCTAGGTGATATCGTCGCCGGCAACGCGCCCGGGCGGCAGTCACCCGAGGAGATTACAGTCTTCGACTCCGGCGGCACAGCCATCGAAACCGTCGCCGCGGGCCACATGCTGTACGAGCGGGCGAAGGCAGAAGGCCGGGGTGAGGAGATCGATTTCGCGCCCGCGAGCAAGGCCCTGACCGGACGGTAGCGGCTGCAGGAGAATTAGAGGTACGGGCCGAGACCGAGGGCGTCTATCAGACTAATACCGGCGGCGAGTGCGCCGACGATGTAGCCGGCGATGGTTCCACCGTTCAAGAGTGGGAGTCCTGCGTGTGCGCGCCCCTTCAGCACCATCCACAGCAGTATCGCCAGGCCGACGTAGGACCCGAGCATCGCGGTCAGCGCCGGCAACGGGACGCCGAACACTGACAGTACGTCCGACGAGGCGAAAAAGGCGGCGCTGGCGACGAGTATCGACGGGATGATGGCGTCACCGAGACCGATAAACAGCGCGTCGCGCTCTAGCGGGTCGGCGTGAACGTCAGCAGTTTCGTCTGCTTTGCCAGTCTCTGTCGCGTCGTCGGGACGCTCCGCCGGCTGGCTCCCATCCGCAACCGCCGGACCGTCCGCGTCGGCTCCGTGTTCTGTGGTCGCCGGCTCCTCGGCCGCGTCGTCCGCCGCCGTTGCGTCGTCGTCAGTCTCGTCTTCTGCTACCGAATCCGCCGCCGTTGCGTCGAGATAGGAGTACGACAGCGTCATCGGGATCACGAGGACGACGGGGACCTTGAGGTCCATGACGCCCGAGGCCAGCGTGAGCATGTGCTCAGTCCCGTAGACGCTGATCGCATCGTACACGGCGAGTACAGTCAGCAGGACGAGCGCTGGCAACACCCCGAAACTGATGCCAAACAGGCCGGCTGCGGCAGCACCCATCACCGCACCGGCGGCGTCGATGACGTACCACTCGGGATAGACCAGCAGTGCCGTCCCCAGGCCCAGCGCCAACAGGACGGCAACGACGTTGAGGCCGGCGTACGTGAGCACCGGCGGGACCAGCACCTGAAACACGTACAGGGAGAGCCAGGCCGACGAGAAGACGATGAGCCCGCGAATGAGCTGGTCAACGTCGTAGCGGAAGGCAAGCAACATAACTGCCGTTGCGACCAGAATCGCCCCGACGTACATGAGGCTGTTCGTGGGGTCAGACGGGTCTTCGACGGCCTGGTACCCAGCCGATTCGAAGGGCTGGACCAGCGCCAGCGCGCCGAGTTGGACGAACAGGAAGATACCAGCGATAAGGCCACAACCGCCGAGGATTCGCCACCGTCGCTCCATGCACACACGTCCTGCAGGAACCGGTTTGAGCGTTACGAAGCAGATGTTGACAGACGTCGGCGGTTCGGAGGGCTCTTACCGCGCGTACAGGACTGTGCCGACCAGCGCTGGGAGATGCACGCTGTCGTTCGGCGAGACAGCGAGATACGGGCGCTCGACCGGACCGAACACGTCGACGACGGAGCCAACCGTCTGGAGTTCCTCGTTGACCACGTCGGTTCCCACGGACGCGTACTCGTCGTCGGGTGCCCGGACGACGGCCAGTCCCTGTGCGACCCGCGAGACAGTGCCGATGCGTTTCATTCACGTAGCGCCTGCATGTAGGCCGCCACAGCCCCGAGCAGGTCGCTTTTCGTCGCGTCGTCCGCGTCCTTGACGACGACTCGCCCGCGGGCTTCGTACTCGCGTGGATACGTCTTGTCCCGCTCGATGACCGCGTCGTAACCGACCTGCTGGACGGCTTTAGCGATCTCGTCGACAGTCGGGTCCTCGACGGCCAGATCCAGTGACACGCGACGCCCGTCGCTGCGCGAACGGTTGGCGTCGAGTGCCGCCGGCCAGATAACGTTCTCGACCATACCGGCAGTGGCCGCCCGTGGCATATATGGGTTATCGTCACCGGCGACAGTAGACGAAATGAAAATCAGATGAAGTATATGAAGAATCAAGCTTACATACCTCTGTAATCTATCCGTCGTATATGGTAAAGAAAGGGTTACTCGCTATCGCCGCCGTGGTGCTCCTCGTGGTCTTGGGGACGGGAGTGCTTGTCGGAGCACAGTTCGCGGGCGGGACAGCGGATACGACGACACAGACAACTGACTCACAGAGCGACGACGGTAGCGGTGGCTCAACGACGACGGCGACGGCGGGCAATAGCACTACGCCAACACCGACGCCAGGAGCAAACGGGACGGCGACACCGGCCGAGACTGCGACCCCGAAACAGGAGTCGATCCCGGCACGGAAGTTCAATGAACAGAACGTCTCCGACTACGTCCGGCAGTTCCTCAACGAGGAACGCAAGGCTGCAGGTGTCCCAGCGTTCGAGTCGGGACTCCGGACTGAAGAGGATCTGAACGAGATGGCAAAGGGCCACAGCGAGCAGATGGCCGTCGAAGGGCAGGCGATCCACAAGATCGACGGTGTCTCCAGCAAAGACCGATACGAAAACACCGGGCTCTATGACCGGTGTACGTTCGACTCTGCGGAGGGTGAGTACATAGAGCAACCGGACCGAAACCGGTTCGAGGCGGTTGAGCAGACAGTCGCCGGACAAACGTACGAAGAGGACGGCAAAGAGCGGTTCCACGCCACCGACAAGGAAGTCGCCAGAAAGATCGTCGACGACTGGATGGCGTGGCCGGACTACCGCGAACGGCTCACGCTCCGCAACGCTAATCTCGTCGGCATCGGCGTGGAGATAACCGATACCGGCAACGTGTACGCGACTGCCAACATCTGCGGATAGCGGTCGGACTGGACGACCGACGCGGCAATTGTTCTGACCACCGGGCTGCTCGTGAGTGCTGTCTTGCTGCCACCGTCCTCTCTCTGTTCAGATTCTACGCTTTTCGTCCAAATGCAAGCAGCGCCGTCGCTGTCTCGTTGTTCTCTGTGGTCGGGGAATCGCTGGTGGCAGTACTCAATCCGTCTATAGCGTTCCCCGGCATGCTGCTGCCCCTCATAGCGTGGCTAAACCAGTGGCTGTTCTCCTGCCCCTCACAAGACCCTTACACAACCGGTCTCACCAGCTATCATGCATCGCCGACAGTTCCTCTCAATCTCAGCACTTTCCAGCTCTCTCTCCGGTTGTGTTGAGTGGAATTTTGACGGTACTACCGAAAACAACTCTTCAGCACCGAAGGCGACAGAAACGCCGAACGACACTGCCACTGAAACCGGGACGCCGCCTTCCGATGTATCGACACCGGAATGTTGGCCGTCGATGTGTGCCGGATCGAAACTCGTGGCAGTCCAAGTCGCAGGTGATTTTTCGGGCGACGTTGTGCTAACTGCCACCTGTCAGAACAAGGAGTTTTCAGTTCAACCAGGCGAATCAGTCCGGATCAACCGCGAGGCGGACGCTGAGGTCTGTGGAATCAGATTATATATCGACGGCAAGCACGCATTCAGTGATAGGGTTAGCAGCCACCAAAGCCTGAACCTGACAGTTGATTCGAGTGGCGAAGTGACTGAAAGATGGGTCGTTCAGTAACGGACTGACAGGCCGCTTCAGCGCGGTACTTCAATCTGACCGTGACTCCCATTCACCCTGCCGGAAATTCGTGATCTGCTGGCTGAGAATAATCTTCCGTAACCCGGCAGTTCTCGAAGGGAAAAGACGCCCAGTTACCGCGCTACTTGTCGCTGCCTTCGGAGTCGTCGCCGCCGCTCTTTTGCTCTGCCAGCCAGTCCTCGTACTCGTCCTGCGGGACGACCTCAACGGTCCCGAGCATCTGTGAGTGACCAGAGCCACAGTACTCGGCACAGTAGAGCTGGTACGTGCCGGTGTTACCCGCGTTGGTTCGGAGACGGTTGTACTGGCCGGGGAACGCGTCGGATTTCAGTCCAAGTCCGGGAACGTGGAACGCGTGTAGCCAGTCAGTCGACGTAACCCGCAAGGATACGTCCTGATTAGCCGGTATCTTCATGTTCGTCGTGGTGGTCACCTCCGCCTCGCCATCCCAACTCGATTCGTTGTAGTAGAACGTCCAGCCGTACCGCTGGGCTTCGACGGTAATGAGTTCAGTGTCCTGTTCCTGTAGTTCGGCCTGGTCACCGGCCTCGGCGGTGACGTACGGGCTCGCCATCACCTGGTAGGAGGCGACCCCGACGAACAGGAGAATGATCGCCGTCGCGATGGTCCAGGTGACTTCGAGTCGGCGGTTCTCCTGCGTGGGAAGCGCCTCTTCCTGATTACGGAACCGCCAGACAGTGTAGATCAGAATCCCTTCGACGAGGACCGTAATCGGGAGAGCGACGTACAGGAGGTTCATGTTCAGCCCCCAGATGAGGCTATCCGTCGTCGAGTCCTGAATCTGTGCGGCGGCGGCCGGCTCGGCGGCGAGCGCGAGCAACGCAGCACCGAACAGAGCGACCAGACCGGCGCGTTTCCGGGTCATGGATGCGGCTTAGGATTTCGGGGATAAATAACTGCTGTCTTCGCCGCAGGCTCCCGATTTGTAGCGATAGGGCAGCGGAACGGCTCCGGACGGAGACAGCGGAATCGCGAGGTCTAAGTGGCCAGCATCGAAGGATACAATAATGGCAGAGAGCCGGACCTTCACCGGGCTGCTCGCCGCGACCGCCGTCGGCGTGTACTTGCTAGTTCTCGCCGGCGCGACGACAACGCTCACCGATGCGGCAGCAGCCTGTACTACATGGCCGCTGTGTGACGGACCGGTCGACGTGACGAACACGGCCCTGCTGGTCGCCTGGGGACACCGACTCGTCGCAGCCGCCGTCGGACTCTTCGTGGTGGCTGTGGCCGTTATCGGGCTCCGATCCAGCTGTCGCGGCCGCGTCAAGGCAGCTATCCTCCTCGGCACCGCGCTGTACCCGGTCCAGATAGCGCTCGGTGCCGTCGTCGCGACGAGCACCGAGACGGCGCTCCCCGGCGCCCACCTCGCTCTGGGGATGGGTATCTTCGGCTCGTTCGTGCTGGCTCTGGCGTGGCACCTCGAAGCTGAGACGGGCAGTGATGACGAGACCCCCGTGAAGAACCCGACACTCGCGCCGGAGCCAGCCGACGACGGTCCGGCACGGTCGCCGACGCTCTCCACCCGCGAGCGCATCGTCGAGACCGCATCGGCGTACTTCCGCCTGATGAAGCCCCGGCTGATGTGGCTCCTGTGTCTGGTCGCCGCGGCCGGAATGGCACTCGCCGCCGGGCAGACGCTCACTGTTCGGACGGTGTTGCTCACGCTCGGGGGTGGCGTCCTCTCTATCGGCGCGTCGGGGACGTTCAACCACGTTCTCGAACGGGACATCGACAAGCGCATGGACCGGACCTCGGACCGTCCCATTGCGACCCATCAGGTTCCGGTCCGGAACGCACTGACTTTCGGCCTGCTCCTGTCGCTCGCCTCGCTGTGGCTGTTCTGGCAGGTGAACGCACTCGTAGCGGTCCTCGGATTGACCGCGATTGTGTTCTACAGCGTCATCTACACGCTCGTACTGAAGCCCAACACCGTCCAGAACACCGTCATCGGCGGGGCCGCCGGCGCGCTGCCGGCGCTCATCGGCTGGGTCGCCGCTGACGGGTCGGTCGGCCTCCCGGGAATCGTCCTCGCCGTCGTCATCTTCCTCTGGACGCCAGCGCACTTCTACAATCTCGCGCTCGCGTACAAGGATGACTACGAGGCGGGCGGCTTCCCGATGATGCCGGTCGTCCGCGGCGAGACCGAGACGCGCAAGCACATCGTCTACTATCTCGGGGCGACGCTCATCGCAGCAGGTGTTCTGGGCGTGCTCACGCCGCTTGGCTGGCTGTACGCCGTCACGTCGGTGTTGCTGGGTGCAGTGTTCCTCTGGGCCGTCATCCTGCTCCACCGCGAGCAGACCGAAGCGGCGGCGTTCCGGGCGTTCCACGCGTCGAACGCCTACCTCGGGGCGGTCCTGATCGCCATCGTTGTTGATGCACTCGCACTATGAGTACCACGACAGCAACCTTCAGGGATGTAATCCCGGACACACGCTCGCTGGTGACCTGGGCAGCCGTATTGAACGCGGAGGCCATCCTCGTTCTGGGCTACGTCCTCAACACGGCCCAACCCGCAACGGATCCGTTCCTGCTGCTGTTCCCGTTCATCTGGCTCAACATCGCCGGTCTCGTTGTCCTGCGGGTACGCCCAGAACTGACAAGCCGCCGGCGAACACTCGGCAGTGCGGTTCTCGCCCTGGGCTACCTGCTCGTGCTGGGGTACGTCGGCGGCGTGTACGGCACAGGCGGTCAGGGAACTGGCCTCCGGCTGGTCACACAAGCCCCGCCCGGGTTCTCGCCGACGGTCGTGTTCAGCGGCGCAACCCTGAGCGTGGTGCTCATCCCGTGGAAGATCGCCGGCTATCTGGCGCTTTCGTACCTGGTGTTCGTGACTGCTGTCGATGCAAGTGGCGGCGCAGTGGGCGGCATCGTCGGCCTCTTTTCGTGTGTCTCCTGTGTCCTCCCGATTATCGCGTCGATACTGGGCGGGTTCGTCGGCGTCGGGGCGACGCTGTCACAGGCGGCACTGTCCCAGTCGTACGGCCTCTCGACGGTAGTGTTCATCACCTCGGTCGGACTGCTGTACGGCGTCCACCGCTTTGACGTGACGCTCGTCGGTCGGCTCCGAACGCTGGTCGACCGACCATAGAGCTTTCACGCAGACAGCCGTGAAAGCCGGTATGAGCTCTGTCGAAATCGAATACTGCGTCCCGTGTGGGTTCCGCGAGCGAGCAGTAGATGTTCAGCAGGCGATTTTATCCGGACTGGAGCTGGAACTCGACAGCGTTCGGCTCGTCATGGGCGACCACGGCGTGTTCAGAATCAGTGTCGACGACGAGACCGTCTACGACAAAGCCGAGGCCAGTGAGGAGTTCGACGTGGACGCTATCGTACGCGAGGTCCGGTCGCACGTCATGTAACAGGGTATCGTGATGTCAGTGGAATCCCGTGCCGGAGCTGCCATCGGTTTGCGAAGATCTACCGCACAACAACCTATTTATTGTTCTGCCGTGACATATTCGGCAAATGGCGACGAAAACTGAGTTCTGTGATCACTGCGAAGACACCCAACCAGTCGTCACGGACAAGCCGTGGCTTCCGGCCGTCTGTCTGAGATGTGGCCGTAACGTGTAGCCGATAGTCGCGCGAGAACGGAACTGCTTTCGGCCACCCGACCGGACGAGGGCGCATGGACGAGGTACTGGTCGCGTCGGATGTCGGGCGGCGCTACGGCGATACGGTTGCACTCGACGGCGTTTCGTTGACGGCGACCACCGGAGAGGTGCTCGCGCTGGTCGGTCCCAACGGGGCTGGCAAGACAACGCTGGTACGGGCGTTGACCGGAACGACAGACGCGACCGGCGAGGTTCGGCTGTTCGGCCAGTCGCCCAGAACGGTCGCCCGCGACCGAATCGGTCTGCTGCCACAGTCGTTTTCGCCCCACGAGCGGCTGACGGCGCGGGAGCTGCTGGAATACTACGCCGGTCTGTACGATGACACTCGCGATGTCGAAGCCGTCCTTGACGATGTCGGTCTGACCGACACTGCCAGCACGACATACGAGAACCTCTCGGGTGGCCAGCAGCGACGGGCCTGCGTCGCGACGGCGCTCATCAACGACCCGGACCTCCTTGTGCTGGACGAACCGACCACCGGCATCGACCCGGCCGGTCGGCGTGACCTCTGGCGACTGCTGGAGGGGCTTGCCGACCGCGGCGTGACGATACTCGTCACGACCCACTACATGGAGGAGGCCCAGCGGCTCGCGGACCGCGTCGGCCTCCTCGCCGACGGGACACTCATCGCACTCGACTCGCCGGACCAGCTCGTGGCCGAACACGGCGGCGACAGCCAACTCATCGTCGACGGAACCTTCGACGAGGCCGCCGTTTCAGCCATCGACTACCCGGCGGAGACAGCGATCCGGAACGGCCGGCTGGTCGTCTACGGCATCCGCCCGGAGTCCATCGGCAACATCACCGAGCAACTGGGCCAGGCGGGCATCGAGTACGACAGCCTCACCTGGAAACAGCCTGACTTAGAGGACGTGTACCTCGAACTCACCGGAACGGCTGTCGGCCAGCGCGGTGAACCGCGCCGGACAGAGCCGGCGGCAGGTGGTGTCCAATGAGCCGACTGGGGCGACTCGCATCGGAGACGCGCGCGGCGTCGCTGGCTTTCCTCCGGCGACGGACAGCCGTCTTCTTCACCTTCTTCTTCCCGGTCATCATTGTCGTCATCTTCGGCGTGCTAGTCCAGACCCAGCCGGGCGGCGGCGGGCTGTTCACAGAGCCGCCGAGCTTCTACGCGCCGGGCTATCTGGCCGTCGTCGTCCTGTTTACGCCACTCTCCCGCGTCGGTAGCGAGGTGGCGCGGCATCGGGACGGCAACCGCTTCGAGAAACTGGCAACGACGCCGCTGACCCGAACCGAGTGGCTACTGGCACAGACGTTTGTCAACGTCGTCATCATCGGCATCGCCGGCCTCATCATACTCGGCATGATGGTGTGGCTGACCGGCGCGACCATCCGCCCCTCTGTGCTCCTACTCCCCTTTGTCGGCCTCGGCGTCGCGCTGTTCTGTGCCGTCGGTGCGATGCTGGGCAGCCTTGCGGACTCACAGGACGGCGTCATCGCGGCGAGCAACGGCCTCGCGCTCCCGCTGCTCTTCCTCTCGGAGACGTTCGTCCCACAGACCCTCCTGCCCGCGTGGCTCCCGACCTGGCTCTCGCCGCTGACGTACTTCTCGCGTGGCGTCCGTGCGGCGACAACCGGAACCGGTGAAGCACTCGCCCCACTCGCCGTTCTCACAGTCTGTGCCGTCGTCGGCTTTGCCGTCGGTGCGCGGCTCCTCCCGCGGACGGACTGAGCACCGACGGGGCCTTTTACAAGCGTGCGACCGACGACAGCAGACTGGACAGCTCCGCTTCAGTCGCGTTCCCCGATTCGATAGCGTCTTGCGGGTCACGGCCCATCTCTTGGACAGTTTCGATGGCGCGGTCGGGGCCGTAGTCGTAATGATACACCAGCCACGCGGCGAGTACCTGTCCGGTGCGGCCGATGCCGGCCAGGCAATGAACGACGACCCGCTCTTCTGTCTCACAGGCGTCAACCAGGAACGGCAGAATATCGTCGTGGAGGCGGTCTTGGGGGATGAGTTGGTGGTCGGGAACCGGTACGTGGCGGACTGATGACGCTCCGAAGGCCTCCCGATAGCGCTGGATGTTGGCCCCAGCGTCGTCGAGCTGTTGTCCGGGAAGCAGACAGCAGACCCGCTCGATGTCGTGTGCCTGCATATGTGCGATCCAATCGTCGAGAGCGTCCTGATGCGTGGCGGCCGAATGCCAGCCCGGCGCACAGGACCCGTAGACGTACTCTTCGTTGGAGGCTGCAGGCGCGAAGCGGTGTGGATTCACGATGGGCATAGCACCCGTTACCCTGCCTATCCTACCGATACCCTTCACTCTACCCACCCAATTCTCAGCTGTGATTCTCTGAATAGAACACTGTCTCCGCCAGACTGCTTTCCAGCTCCGACCAGTTTCAGTGGCCACGTTTATACTGTCAGTTCCCCCTACGTCGAGACATGGTGACGTTTCTCGCCGGCGGGACGGGAACGCCGAAGCTCCTCGCCGGTGCCGACGACGTGTTTTCGCCGGCGGCGACGACTGTCGTCGCCAACACCGGCGACGATATCGAACTGGGAGGCCATCTCGTGTGCCCGGACCTCGATACCGTCCTGTTTCTCGACGGTGAGGTCCTCGACCGGGAGACCTGGTGGGGTATCGCCGACGACACCGCCGAGACACACAGTGAACTGACGCGGCTCGCCGACGCCGCCGGGCTGGATAGTGGTCCTCGATACCTCCCCGACGACGCGCAGACTGAGGGCCGAAGTATTGCCCGCTGGCGCCGCTTCTCCGGCGTTGCGGAGTTCATGCACATCGGCGACCGGGACCGCGCGGTCCACGTCACGCGCACCTCGCTCCTAGACGAGGGCCAATCACTCACAGCCGTGACGCGGACGCTCGCCGACGCGTTCGGGTTGGACCGGACACTGTTACCGATGAGCGACGACCCGGTCGCTTCCATCATCCACACGCCGAGCGGTCCGATGCACTTTCAGGAGTGGTGGGTCGGTCGGAACGGGGAGCCGCCGGTCGAAGATGTTGAGTTCAGGGGCGCAGAACGGGCCAGCGCGACGGATGCCGTCCTGACCGCACTTGACGATACGGTTGTCATCGGCCCGTCGAACCCCGTGACCTCGCTCGGGCCGATGCTCGCCATCGATGAGTTCGAGCAGGCGCTACACGAGACAACGGTCGTCGCCGTCTCGCCGTTCATCGAGGACACGGTGTTTTCCGGGCCGGCGGCGGACCTGATGGCCGGCGTCGGGCTGGAGCCCAGCACTGGCGGCGTGGCCGAGGCGTACCCCTTCGCTGACGCGTTCGTACTGGACGACGACGATTCCACGCTGCTCGACGTGCCGGTCGTCAGAACCGATACGACCCTCGACGACGCGGCCGACGCTGAACGGGTGAACCGTGCCGTCGAAACAGCTCTCTCGGAGGTGGCCTGATGTTCGAGCCGCGACTCGCCCTCGCGAGTCTGAGCGGCGAGGCCGACGCGTCGTGGGCCCGCACGGTCGAGTCCCACGTCGGGTGTGCGTTCCTCGGCGGTATCGCGCTCGACGACCGGACCCGCGAGGCCGCCCGAGCGATGACGGACCGCGACCGCTCCGAGTTCCTGCCCGATGACCCGGTCGCGTTCGTCGACGACCAGCTCGGCGCGCTTGCGGACGCACCACTGCGCCCGGCGTTCAACGTCCGGAGCGCGACGCTTGGCCCCGTCGAGCGTGTCGCCGCCGTCTGTCAGCGCCACGACGCCATCATCGAGATCAACGCCCACTGTCGGCAGGACGAGATGTGCGCCGCGGGTGCCGGCGAGGCGC
The DNA here is from genome assembly GCF_000827835.1 of Haloarcula sp. CBA1115. NCBI lineage: Archaea > Methanobacteriati > Methanobacteriota > Halobacteria > Halobacteriales > Haloarculaceae > Haloarcula > Haloarcula sp. CBA1115. The sequence continues at coordinate 2,374,032 of NZ_CP010529.1, forward strand.
TGCTCCGGGAGCCGGAACGACTGGCGGCGTTCGTGGAAACAGCAGCGTCGACAGGGGCGACGGTGTCGGTGAAGGGCCGTGCCGAACTCGATGGCGTCTCGCTCCCAGCCGTCGCTCAAGCCATCGAAGACGCTGGTGGAGACCTGTTCCACGTCGACGCGATGGACTCCGAGTCGGTCGTCGCCGACGTGGCCGACGCCACCGACCTGTTCGTCGTCGCGAACAACGGCGTTCGAGGGAGAGAGACGGCACGGGAGTACCTTTCGTACGGCGCTGACGCCGTCAGCGTCGGTCGCGCGAGCGACAAGCCGGAGACGCTCGACGAGATCCGAGCGACGACAGCGGAGTGGTTCGCGTCGGAGGTGCCACTGTGAGCGAACGGTCGGTTGCACAGAACGCCCAGCTTGCACTGCTGCTGGAGGTCTCCGGGACGCCGAAGCCCGGCAACGTCGACCGCGAGCGGGAGTACGATGACCTGCGGTTCGAGCATTTCATGGCCGGGGCTGTGGGGGCGCGGCCGGGGCTTGACCGCGCGGCTGCCGCCGACCCTATCGGTCCCGCGTTCGAGACAGCCGTCGAAGGGATGGCCGCCCAATCCGGCGGGAACACCCAGTTCGGGGCCCTGATGGTACTCACGCCCCTTGCCGCCGCGGCCGCGGACGGGCGACTGTCACCATCCGATGTCGATGCTGTGGTTCATGAGACGACCGTCGAGGACGCGGCGGCGTTCTACCGCGCCTTCGAACATGTCGACGTGGCCGTCGACGACCCGCCGGACGGACTGGAACCGCTCGACGTTCGTCGCGGGAGCGACGCCGTTCCGGACCTCCGGGCGCGCGGGCTGACGCTGCTCGACGTGATGCAGTCCAGCGCGGATGTCGATGGCGTGGCCGCCGAGTGGGTGTCCGGTTTCGAGCGCGTGTTCGAGGCCAGCGAGTGGCTACTGGAGGGGTCTGGCCCAGTCGCTGACCTCGCATCGGACGTGTTCATCGAACTGCTCGCGGCGGAACCGGACACCTTCATCGTCACGCGGCAGGACCGCGAAACCGCTGAGGAGGTCCAGCGACGGGCACAGGCTGTCCTCGAGGGTGCGGAAACCGCGACCGGCCTCGCCGAGGAGTTCGTCGAGCGGGACATCAACCCCGGAACGACTGCTGATCTCGTTGCGGGCGCGCTGTTCGTCGCGCTCGAACGGGGGCTCGAAGTGTGACCAGGGATTCCTCTGGAGATGGCGGCCCGGACTCCGGTGGCTCCGGGACGGAGTGGCCGGTCGCCCTTTCCGGCGTCTCCGAGACCGTCGTCACTACGCTTGGACCAAACGACCGCTGGAACGTCGCCGCACTGGGTGTCCATGCGCCGGACGGCGACGGACCAGCCACGGCGACGACGTGGGGCCGGACCCGGACCTGGCGGAACTTCCGGGAGCGTGGGGGCGGCTACGTCCAGTTCACGCGCGACCCGGTCGACTTCGCCGAGGCGGCGCTGTCGGTCCGCGAGGAAGACGTCCCTGTCCTCGATAGCGTGGACGCGTGGGTCGAAGTCGATGTGGAGCGGCGTGACTCTGGCTCGAAGGGGGACACCCAGTGGGTCGAATGGGCGCTACACCCCGTCGACAGCGCCGTCACGCGGCGGGTCGTGCCGACGACGAACCGCGGCCACGCCGCCGTCGTCGAGGCGACCGTCGCGGCCTCGCGACTTGACGTGCCCAGCTACGACAGCGAGACGCTGCTAGACCGTCTCGCGTACTTCGAGTCCGTGGTCGAAACGGCCGGCGGCGAACGCGAGCGAGCGGCTTTCGAGCGCGTACGCGACCTGATCGATGCCGAGTGGTAGGGACGCCGCACGGAATGAGGGGCACACAGGCGACACACGACGACCCGTGACAGACTGTGTCGCACTCTCGCGGACCCTGCCACGGCGACGTTCAGCGCACGGTAACGGATCGTTCCACCCCTACTGATAAACGTTCGCGTGCGTGGTCCGTTCCGAACCCTTTTTGAGTGCGACCAAGCAAGTAGCGCGCATGGCAATCAAACCCGCCTACGTCAAGAAGACCGGGACGCTCCTCATGGAGCGATACCCTGACGCCTTCGGTGCAGACTTCGAACACAACAAAGACGTCGTCGAGGAACTGACCAACATCGAGTCCAAGGGTGTCCGCAACCGCATCGCCGGCTACGTCACCCGGAAGATGAACAACCCGGTCGAAGCGTAATTCGGTTCTTTCTCTCTGTTTCTTGCCGGTGACTGAGCCGCTGCTGTATCGGCTCTGAACCCTTACTGCTCTGGCTGGGCGCGCTGGCTGTCGCTCTGTCGCTTTCGGTGGATAATGCCCTGCATGTTGGCGGTGCGGGCGGCGATGTCGCGGAACGACTCGCCGACGTCGCTGTCCTCATCAAGGACGAGCGGTTCCCCGGTCGCGCCCCCTTCCCTGACTTCGGGGTTGAGCGGGATCTCCCCGAGGAACGGCATCTCCGTCTCGTCGGCGAACTCGCGGCCGCCGCCGCTGCCGAAGATGTCGTGCGTGCCGCCACAGTCGGGACAGACGAACGACGACATATTTTCGACGATGCCAAGCACTGGCGTCTCGTGGCGACCGAACATCCGGAGCCCCTTCCGGGCGTCATCGAGGGCGACTTCCTCCGGCGTGGTGACGATGACAGCCCCGGAGACGGGCACTTGCTGGAGCATCGTCAACTGCGTGTCGCCGGTCCCCGGCGGCAGGTCGACGACCATGTAGTCGAGTTCGCCCCAGAGCACGTCGTCCCAGAGCTGCGTGAGGACGTTGTCGACCATCGGCCCGCGGAAGATGACCGGGTCGTCCTTGCCGACGAGGAAGTCCATGCTCATCAGCTTCATCCCGTGTTTCTCGACGGGGATGATCTCCTCGTCCTCGGTTGCGCGGGGCGATTCGTCGGCGTCGAGCATCCGCGGGACGTTCGGCCCGTACACGTCGGCGTCGAACAGGCCGACGCGGGCGCCGAGCCGCGAGAGGCCGGCGGCGAGGTTCACCGCGACGGTGGACTTGCCGACCCCGCCCTTCCCCGAGGCGACCGCGATGACGTTCTTGACCTTCGGCAGTGGGTCTTCGGCCTCCGGGACACCGCGGTCGACGCTCGCGGAGAGGTCTATCTCACGGTCGATGTCGCCCATCGCCTCGCGGACCTCGTTCGCGATGCTCGTCTCCGTCGGCGAGTACGGCGCACCGAGCGCCAGGTCGATGCTGACCTCGTCGTCAGTCACGTCGATGCTGTTGATCAGCCCGAGTGAGACGATGTCGGCTCCCAGATCCGGGTCCTCGACCGTTCGCAGGCGCTCGCGTACGTCGTCTGTATTCATGCACAGGAGTAGGTCCCGGAGGTGCGATAAGGATTGTGACCCGTCGAATGCGGGCAGCCCGCTGCCCCGGCCCCGCAACAGCGGATAAGTTCTAAGGTCACTCTCGCGTGCGCGAAGAACACATCTCTCTATGGATGTCGAAACACGTAGACGCTCTCCCCGTCCAACTCGGCGCGCAACTCGCCGCTGTCGTGGTCGAACACGAACCGCTCCGGCGTCCCGGCAAACGAGTGGAGCGGCATCCCGGTGTCTATCGTACCATCGGGAGCCACTGCGACGTGGGTTCGGCCGCTGAAGTCGGCCCGGAGCGTGCCGTCGTCCGTTTCGGTAACCGTGCCGGACCCTGCGAACCGTTCCAGGTGGTCACGGACCGCTGTTCGGTCGGTCGGGTCGACGCTGTTGCCGCCGTCAGTGATGCACCGACGCATACGCCGACATGGGCGCCTAGCGACGAATGTGTTGTGCTGGCACCTGACAAGTGCAGCGATGCTTGCGATTCCATGTCTCTGTGGGTATGTCCCGAAGTCACGCTGTCGGGCCCCTTCGTTGCGTTTAAATACAACCCCGGAATAGAATCGGATAGACTCGTGTAGGGGGACCGGCCCCCGAGTCCGCGTGCTGCGGGCGCGAGTGTCATAGAACGCGTGTCGTGGTAGCCAAGCCTGGCCCAAGGCGCAGGGTTGCTAACTCTGTGGCGTACAGCCTCCGGGGTTCGAATCCCCGCCACGACGCTCACCCATCAGTACCTACATATGAGTGCAGAAGACCCCAACGCGGGCGAGGACGCGGATGCCGAAGAGGAGGAGGACATCCGCTATTTCGTCCGTATCGGACAGACAGACCTCGACGGGACGAAATCCGTCGAGCGAGCACTGACAGAACTGAACGGTATCGGCCACCGGGCCGCCCGAATCATCACCCAGAAGGCGGACGTGGACCGGCGCGCGGTCTTCGGCAAGCTCGACGACGACGTCATCGAGCGCGTCGTCGACCACGTCGAGAACTTCGCCGACGAGGTGCCCGAATGGATGGCCAACCACCAGAAGGACTACTTCACTGGTGAGACCACCCACGAGACTGGCAACGACCTCCAGCTCACCCGCCGGCAGGACATCAACCGCATGAAGATGATCGACTCCTACCGCGGTGTCCGCCACAAGCGCGGCCAGAAGGTCCGTGGACAGCGTACCAAGTCCACCGGCCGGACGGAGGGGACCATCGGCGTCAACGTCGAGGCGATCAAAGAGGAGCAGGCTGAGGAAGCCGCCGCGGAGGATGACGAATAATGGCGCTTGGTTCGAACACGAAGTTCTACGAGACGCCGAATCATCCCTTCCAGGGCGAGCGAATCGCCGACGAGGCCAACCTCATCGGCCGCTACGGCCTGAAGAACAAAGAAGAGCTCTGGCGCGCACAGTCCGAGCTTCGTGGCTACCGCCGTGAGGCCCGGAAGCTGCTGGGCAGCGCCGGCGAGCACGAGACCGAGTCCGAGGAGTTCCTCGCTCGGCTCAAGCGCTACGGCATCCTCAACGAGCAGGACCAGCTCGACGACGTGCTGTCGCTCGACGTGACCGACGTGCTTGAACGTCGCCTGCAGACGGTCGTCTACCGCAAGGGCTACGCGAACACGCCCGAGCAGGCCCGCCAGTTCATCGTCCACGGCCACATCGTGCTGGACGACGCTCGTGTCACCCGACCCGGCATGACGGTCGAGACCGCCGTCGAGAGCTCGGTCGGCTTCGACGAGCACAGCTCGCTGTCGGACGAACTCCATCCTGAGCGCGCGGAGGCCCAAGAATGAGCGAAGAAACCGAAGACATCTGGGGCATCGCCCACGTGCACGCATCGTTCAACAACACGATTATCACCATCACCGACCAGACCGGCGCTGAGACGCTCGCGAAGAGCTCCGGCGGGACGGTCGTCAAGCAGAACCGCGACGAAGCGTCGCCGTACGCGGCGATGCAGATGGCCGAGGTCGTTGCGGAGAAAGCCCTCGACCGCGGCGTCGAGGGCGTCGACGTTCGGGTCCGCGGTCCCGGCGGCAACCTCCAGACCTCGCCCGGTCCGGGTGCGCAGGCGACGATCCGCGCACTCGCCCGAGCGGGCCTGGAGATCGGTCGCATCGAGGACGTCACGCCGACCCCGCACGACGGCACTCGTGCACCCAAGAACTCCGGATTCTAACCAATGACACAGGACTACGAGGTTGAGTTCGTCGAACGCGGCGAGCGCGAGGCCCGCATCCTCGTGCGCGGCATCACGCCGGCATTTGCCAACGGCATCCGGCGAGCGATGGTCGCGGACGTGCCGACGTTCAGTATCGACACCGTCCGCGTCATCGAGAACACCAGCGTGATGTTCAACGAGCAGATCGGTCTCCGACTGGGACTGGTCCCGCTGACGACCGACCTCGACGACTTCGAGATCGGCGACGAGGTGACGCTGTCGCTGTCCGTCGACGGGCCGAGCACGGCCTACTCCAGCGACCTCGTCTCCTCGGACCCGATGGTCGAGGCGGCCGACGACAACATCCCGATCATCGATCTCAAGGAGGGCCAACGTCTCGAAGTCGAGGCCGACGCCGTCCTCGACACCGGTCGGGAACACGCCAAACATCAGGGCGGCGTGGCCGTCGGCTACCGACACCTCCAGCAGGTGGAGGTCGTCGGCGACCTCGGCGAGTTCGAGGACGACGACCCGAACATCCTGCGTGGCGTCATCGAAGAGCAGGCGGCCGAACACGCCGCCGGCGACGCCACCAACGGCGAACTCGTCGCGACAGACGAGTTCGACAACGACCTCCGGAACCGCTACCCCGGCAAAGACGTCGAGGTCTCGGACGTGCCGAACGCGTTCGTGTTCCACGTCGAGACGGACGGGTCGTTCACCACCGAGGAACTGGTCCTGCGCGCGGTCGAGACGCTGCGTGACCGCGCGACCGAACTGAAAGACGCAGTCCAACTGTAACGACACAATGCCCCGACACACCCCACCACTACCGATGACCGCCCGCTCCCCGAGCGCGAGGACCGAAAGGGGTTTTACGGGGCACGCAAAACGAACAATCGCACGCAGGGATAGCCAAGTTTGGCCAACGGCGCAGCGTTCAGGGCGCTGTCCCGTAGGGGTCCGCAGGTTCAAATCCTGCTCCCTGCACTTTTCCCACAACGGAGGAATCATATGAGTAAGACGAACCCGAGACTCAGTAGTCTCATCGCCGACCTGAAGTCAGCCGCCCGCAGTTCGGGCGGTGCTGTCTGGGGCGACGTCGCCGAGCGCTTAGAAAAGCCACGGCGCACACACGCGGAAGTCAACCTCGGCCGTATCGAACGATACGCCCAGGAAGACGAAACCGTCGTTGTGCCCGGCAAGGTGCTTGGCTCCGGTGTCCTGCAGAAGGACGTCACCGTCGCCGCTGTCGACTTCTCCGGAACCGCCGAGACGAAGATCGACCAGGTTGGAGAGGCTGTATCACTCGAACAGGCAATCGAAAACAACCCAGAAGGCTCCCACGTCCGGGTGATCCGATGAGCGTCGCAGAATTCGACGCGGATGTCATCGTTGACGCCCGCGACTGTATCATGGGCCGCGTCGCATCACAGGTCGCCGAACAGGCTCTCGATGGCGAGACGGTCGCCGTCGTCAACGCCGAGCGCGCTGTGATCACCGGCCGAGAGGAGCAGATCACAGAGAAGTACAAGAAACGTGTCGACATCGGTAACGACAACGGGTACTTCTACCCCAAGCGACCGGACGGCATCTTCAAGCGCACCATCCGTGGCATGCTGCCCCACAAGAAGCAGCGTGGCCGCGAGGCGTTCGAGAACGTCCGTGTCTACCTCGGCAACCCGTACGACGAGGACGGCGAGGTCCTAGACGGCACGTCGCTTGACCGACTGTCGAACATCAAGTTCGTCACGCTGGGCGAGATCAGCGAAACGCTTGGAGCGAACAAGACATGGTAACGAACACGTCTGGCAAGAAGAAGACCGCCGTCGCCCGCGCGACCGTTCGCGAGGGCGAGGGCCGCGTGCGTATCGACTCGCAGCCGGTCGAACTCGTCGACCCCGAGCTGGCGCAGCTCAAGATGCTGGAACCGTTCCGCATCGCCGAGGACGACCTCCGCGGCGAGGTCGACGTCGAAGTGTCCGTCGAAGGTGGCGGCGTCATGGGGCAGGCAGACGCCGCCCGAACCGCCATCGCTCGCGGGCTCGTCGACCACACCAACGACGCCGAACTCCGTGACGCGTTCATGGAGTTCGACCGCTCGCTGCTGGTCAACGACGTTCGCCAGTCCGAACCCAAGAAGTGGGGCGGCCCCGGTGCGCGGGCCCGCTACCAGAAATCGTACCGCTAAGGTGATACAGGTATGATGGTACCGGTTCGGTGTTTCACGTGCGGTAACGTCGTCGGCGAGCACTGGGAAGAGTTCAAAGCACGCACCCGCGAGGCCGAGGAGCCCGAGAACCCGGAGAAGGTCCTCGACGAACTCGGCGTCGAGCGGCACTGCTGTCGCCGGATGCTCGTCTCACATAAAGACCTCGTCGACATCGTCTCACCCTACCAATGAACGCACAGGAAAGCCGCTACGAGAAGGCCCGCAAACTCGGCGCACGAGCGCTGCAGTTGGCTCACGGTGCTCCCGTGCTCATCGAGACGGAACACACCCAGCCGATACTCATCGCCGCCGAGGAGTACGACGCTGGCGTCCTACCGTTCACGGTCAACAGGAGTGATTAACGATGACGCTCATCACTGACATCCGACTCCGCCGCGTCCTCGACTCCCGCGGGAACGCGACTGTCGAGGCCGACGTTCTCACTGAGAGTGGGGGCTTCGGTCGTGGCAAGGCACCGAGCGGCGCAAGCACGGGCGAGTACGAGGCCATCGAACTCCCCGCTAACGAGGCCATCGCCAACGCCCGTGAGGATGCGCTCCCGCGGCTCATCGGCGAGGTCCACGCTGGGAACCAGCGTGACGTCGACGCGGCGCTCCACGCCGCCGACGGTACCGACGACTTCTCCGGCATCGGGGCCAACAGCGCGGTCGCCATCTCGATGGCGGCCGCAAAGGCCGGTGCCGACGTGCTGGGCGCACCGCTGTACCAGCACCTCGGCGGCACGTTCCGGGGCAACGAGTACCCGACGCCGCTGGGCAACATCATCGGCGGCGGCGAACACGCCGCGGATGCCACGAACATCCAGGAGTTCCTCGCGGCCCCCGTCGGCGCGCCGAGCGTCGAAGAGGCCGTCTTCGCCAACGCCGCGGTCCACCAGGAGGTCCACGACATCCTGGCCGACCGCGACCTGCCAGCGGGCAAGGGCGACGAAGGAGCCTGGGCACCGTCCGTTTCGGACGACGAAGCGTTCGAGATTATGGACGAGGCCGTCGAGACCGTCGCCGACGACTTCGGCTTCGCTATCTCGTTCGGCCTCGACGTCGCCGGCGCAGAACTCTACGACGCTGACGAGGACGGGTACGTCTACGATGACGGCGTCAAGTCCACCCAGGAGCAGATAGAGTACATCGCCGGGAAGGTCGAGGAGTACGACCTCGTCTACGTTGAGGACCCACTCGACGAGAACGACTACGAGGCATTCGCCGACCTGACCGCACAGGTCGGTGACCAGACGCTCGTCTGTGGCGACGACCTGTTCGTCACGAACGTCGAGCGCCTGCAGGCCGGTATCAACGCCGACGCCGGGAACTCCATCCTGATCAAGCCGAACCAGATCGGGACGCTCACCGACGCTGTCGACGCCATCGAACTGGCGACGGCAAGCGGCTACGAGTCCGTCGTCTCCCACCGCAGCGGCGAGACGGAAGACACGACGATCGCACACCTCGCTGTCGCCACTGACGCACCGTTCATCAAGACCGGCGCGGTCGGCGGCGAGCGCACAGCCAAGCTGAACGAACTAATCCGTATCGAGGACAACGCAGTATGAGCGGCAACGAAAAAGAAGGTCTCGACGCGTCCGATTCCGACTTCGACCCGTCCGACGAGGACGACGAAGCGGTCGACGCGGAGACCGAAACGGAAGCCGAACAGCCCGCCGACGACGCCGCAGAGGCGACAGAGGCCGAACCAACCGATGCCGACACGGAGGCCGACGAAGCGGCCGACGCCGACGAGGCCGCCGGCCCACAGCTGGACGAGGACGTCATGCCCGACGAGCAGTCGGAGGCCGACCTCCTCATCCCCGTCGAGGACTACCTCGGCGCCGGTGTCCACATCGGGACCCAGCAGAAGACCCAGGACATGGAGCGGTTCATCCACCGCGTCCGGACTGACGGGCTCTACGTGCTGGACGTCTCGATGACCGACGAGCGCATCCGCACAGCCGCGGACTTCCTGGCCAACTACGAGCCGGAGCAGATCCTGGCCGCGTCGTCGCGCCAGTACGGCCGGTTCCCGGCCGAGAAGTTCGCCGAAGCGATCGGCGCGCGCGTCCGCACCGGCCGGTTCATCCCCGGCACGCTGACCAACCCCGACTACGACGGCTACATCGAGCCTGACATCGTGGTCGTCACCGACCCGATCGGTGACGCCCAGGCTGTCAAGGAGGCCATCACGGTCGGCATCCCGGTCATCGCGATGTGTGACTCCAACAACACCACGTCGAACGTCGACCTGGTCGTCCCGACGAACAACAAGGGGCGCAAGGCGCTGTCGGTCGTCTACTGGCTGCTGGCCAACGAGACGCTCGACCGCCGCGGTGCCGAGCCGACGTACGGACTCGACGACTTCGAGTCCGACATCTAACGTCGCTGAACTGTTTCGTTTTCTCGCTGTCGAAGTGCGAGTGGCGATGCCAGTATCGCCAACACAAGACCTACCACAAGCCCCGGAGTAGGGCTGGCAAATGGCAGAGGGAGACACACTCGTTAACGCGATTATCGGTGCCGTCGCAACCGCTCTGCTGAGTGGATTCGTCCCGCTTGCGCCGCTACTCGGTGGTGGCATCGCCGGCTATCTCGAAGGCGGCGAGCGAGACGACGGCGTCCGTGTCGGATTGCTGTCCGGCGCCGTCGGGCTGGCGATATCGCTGGTCTTCTTCGTGGTCGTGTTCGTCTTTCTGGCCGCATTTCTGGCATTTGTGCCCGAAGCACTGGGCGTGTTCGGCGCGGTGGGACTGCTCGTGCTCGTCCTCGGAACAGTCATGACGGCCGCGTATTTCCTCGGCTTGAGCGCGCTCGGCGGCTGGCTGGGTAACTACGTCAAGCACGACACGACCATCGGCGACTGACTGGCCAGCCGCGCTGTCGGTAACTACATCACGGGGGACGCCACTACCGAGAACGCATATGCGTGAGTCGGTGACCAACGCCGGTATCGGGGCGCTCGTCACGGTTGCGCTGTCGTTCGTTCCCTTTTCGTCGGTGGCTGGGGGTGCCGTGGCCGCGGCGAACCACGGCGGCAGCTACCGGACGGGGCTCTGGCTGGGAACGCTGGCCGGCGTCTGCGCGATGGTTCCCTTGCTTGCCCTCTTTCTCCCAGCGCTGTACATCGCCGGCCTCCTCGGGTTCGGGATTCCGCCCGGCGCACCGGGGTACGACTTGTTTCTGGCGCTCGTGTTCACGTTCTTTCTGCTGTACACTGTCGGTCTCAGCGCTCTCGGTGGTCTCGGCGGCGTCTGGATATCGGCACACACCGACTGGGACCTAGACGCCAACCGCTGGCTCTGAATGCACGTGAACCGCCCGCTGCCCGACATTTGGCATGCCATTCAAGCGTGTCCGACACTAACGTCAGCCGATGTCAAAGACGCCGCCCGGACCGAAGGGCGAACCGCTGTTCGGCAGTAGCCGCACGTACGCTCGGGACCCGTTCCGGTTCATCTCGGCGCTGGAGCGAGCATACGGCGATGTCGCCCGCTTCGACATGGGGCCGATGGATACGGTCATGCTGTGTGATCCGACGGCAATCGAGCGCGTACTGGTCTCGGAGGCCGACCAGTTCCGCAAGCCCGACTTCCAGGGCGACGCGCTGGGGGACCTGCTAGGTGACGGACTGCTGTTGAGCGAAGGGGAGACGTGGGAGCAGCAGCGAAAGCTCGCCAACCCCGCGTTCTCGATGGCTCGGTTGTCGGGGATGGCCGACCGCATCACCGACCACGCGGAGGACCGGATCGCCGACTGGTCCCACGGCGACGTCATCGACGCCGAGCAGTCGATGACCCGGGTCACGCTGGACGTAATTCTGGACCTGATGATGGGCGTCGAGCTTTCCGAGCAGCGAGTCCGGACCATCGAGGAACAACTGTTGCCGCTTGGCCAGCGGTTCGAGCCGGACCCTATCCGGTTCGCCATGCCCCAGTGGATGCCGATGCCCGACGACGCCGAGTTCGACCGCGCCGTGCGGACGCTGGACGAGGTGCTGGACGACATCATCGCGGTCCGTGAAGAATCGCTTGGGACGGCTGAGGACGGCCCGATGGATTTCCTGTCGGTGCTCTTGCGTGCACGCGACGAGGGGAACCAGTCGCCCGAGCAACTGCGCGACGAGATGATGACCATGCTGCTTGCCGGTCACGACACGACGGCGCTGACGCTGACCTACACCTGGTTCCTGCTGTCGGAACACCCCGAAGTCGAACAGCGGGTCCACGAGGAACTCGACGACGTCATCGGCGACGACCGGCCGGGGATGGAGCACGTCCGCGAACTGGACTACCTCGAATGGGTGATTCAGGAAGCGATGCGGCTCTACCCACCGGTGTACACCATATTCCGGGAGCCGACCGAGGACGTGACGCTGTCGGGCTACGAGGTCGAGGCGGGGACGACGCTGATGGTTCCTCAGTGGGGCGTCCACCGCTCCGAGCGGTTCTACGACGACCCAGAGACGTTCGATCCGGAGCGCTGGAAGCCCGAACGAGCCAGCGAGCGCCCGCGGTTCGCCTACTTCCCGTTCGGTGGTGGCCCGCGCCACTGTATCGGAAAGCATCTTGCCATGCTCGAAGCACAACTCATCACCGCGACGACGGCTAGCCAGTACCGACTGGAGTTTCAGGGGGAGACGCCTCTGGAGTTGTTGCCGTCGCTGACCGCCCATCCTCGGCAGGAAATGTCGATGCGCGTGCAGGAACGGTAGCGCGGACTCCGATGTGACCACTCCGGTGTCGTCGTCGCCTCACAGTGCGGGATCGACGTGACAGGGACTTGGTCATCAGCTATTTACTGCAGAACCCCGTGTAAGCGTACAAGAACAGCGGACTGAACGTCTCTCCGGTGACCGATTTCAGCCGCGGTCACGGTGGGAGGGCCCCGTTCACAGCCGACTACTCGACCATCATGACACTGCTGCAGAACACCACTGGCGGCAATCGTCCCGCGCCGTTTGCAGTTGTCCTGCGACCGGACCTGTCCCGAGACAGTTCCCAGAGCCATATCACTCCGACTGCTCTTGAGCAGGGAACGATATCTATCCCGGCGCAATGGCCAGACTCGAACGGGATACCGAATGACGTCTGAGACCGCTGTCAACGGGGACGACAGGGTTCAGGTCCTCTACGTCGGCACCGATTCGGACGACGCCGAAACGCTGTCGACGGCGCTCGAACGCGAGAACGGCCGTTTCACGGTCGAAACGGTGCGCACTGCTCCCGAGGCTGTGGCGAGGCTGGCTGACGATACCGTAGACTGTCTCGTCTCCGACTACGACCTGCCCGAACGGAACGGTGTCGAGCTTCTGGAAACGGTCCGTGACGAGCATCCGACCCTCCCGTTTATTATCTACACTGCCCGGGGGAGCGAGGCGGTCGCCAGCGAGGCGATTTCGGCCGGTGTCACGGACTACCTCAGGAAAGAGCCGGGCACCGAACAGCATGTGGAGTTGACGAACCGAATCTTTGACGCCGTCGAGCATCACCGCTCACAGCAGGCGACCACCGAGCGGAACCGAGCGCTCCGGAGCTACGAGCGGATGGTCAACTCCATGCAGGAGGCAGCCTGTATTTACGATGCGGAGGGGCGGTTCGAAATCGTCAACGAGACCATAGCAGAGTGGTACGACACGACGCGCGCTGCGCTCGAAGGACAGACCAGTAGACTCGTTCCGCGTATTCGAACCGAGGGTGAGAGAGACCGCTACCAGGAACTGCTCGACGGAACGCGGGAGCAGCTTAGCGGCGAAATCGAAGCGGAGTTCCCCGGCCACGGACACGCGGTGGTCGCGTACCAGCTAACGCCGCTGGTCGTCGATGGTGTTATCGACGGCATCGTCGGCGTCGCTCGGGACGTCACCGACCGGAAAGAGCGCGAACAGAAGCTACTCCGGAACAAACGCGCGATAGACGAGGCCCCGGTCGGTGTCGTTATCACCGACCCTGGCCAGACGGACAATCCGCTGATCTACGCCAACGACCACTACCGCGACCTGACTGGCTATTCGCTTCCGGAGTTACTCGGGAAGAACTGCCGAATGCTACAGGGCGAGAACACCGATCCGGAGTCCGTCGCTACAATGCGGGACGCGATTGACGCAGAGGAGCGGGTGACGGTCGAACTCAGGAACTACCGGAAGAACGGGACCGAGTTCTGGAACAGGGTTCGGATCGCGCCGGTTCGAGACGACGACGGGACAGTCGTCAACTACGTCGGGTTCCAGCAGGACATCACGGAGCGGAAACGACGCGAGAAACGATTAGAGGAAACGTCGTCGCGGCTGGAAGCCCTCTTCGAGAATTCACCGGACATGATCGACGTGCTTGACGCCGACGGGACGATCTGCGACGTGAACCAGCGGTTCTGTGCGGAGCTGGGGTACGACGAGAGCGAGGTGATCGGGCGGTCGATCTGGGAGTTCGACCTGACGTTCGACGCCGAGGACGTGCAGACCCAGCTTTCCGGGTTCAGTGTCGACGAGCGCCGGAAGTTCGAAGGCCTGTACGAACGCCGCGACGGGTCGACGATGCCGGTCGAAGTACATCTGCTCCGACTCAGCCTCGACGGCAAGGACCGGTTCCTGGCGATCAGCCGTGATCTCACGGAGCGCAAGGAGCGCGAGCAGGAACTCGAACAGCAAAACGAACAGCTCGAACAGTTCGCCAGCGTCGTCAGCCACGACCTCCGGAACCCGCTGACTGTCGCTCGCGGCCAACTCGAACTCCTGCGAGAGGAATCCGATAGCGAGCATATCGACGCCATCGACGGCGCACACCAGCGGATGGATACACTCATCGACGACCTGCTCACGCTCGCACGCGACGGCGCGTCACCCGCTTCGCCCGTCGTGGTTGACCTCGAACCGTTCGTCCAGACGTGCTGGCAAAACGTCGACACGAAAGCCGCGACGCTCCGCACTGACATAGACCGGCCCATCCGCGCCGACGAGAGCCGCCTCAGACAACTGTTCGAGAATCTCGTCCGCAACGCGGTTGAGCACGGCGGTGACGGCGTGACCGTGACCGTGGGCGAACTGGCCGACGGCTTCTACGTCGCGGACGACGGTCCCGGTATCCCTGTGGCCGACCGCGGGGACGTGTTCGATGCCGGCTACTCGACGGCGGTCGAAGGGACCGGCTTCGGCCTGAGCATCGTGAAACAGGTCGCTGACGCCCACAGCTGGGCGGTCCGCGTCGGCAGCGGCAGCGACGGCGGCGCCCGGTTTGAGTTCACCGATGTCGACACTGTCTCTGAGTAGTATCCCGAGGGTCGTCCTGACCATCGACTCCGAAAACGCCTAACGCCCTGGGTGCACACGAGCGGGTATGGTCACGTCGAGCGCTCCCGGGAAGGTGTACCTGTTCGGGGAGCACGCGGTCGTCTACGGTGAGCCGGCGGTGCCCTGCGCCATCGAGCGGCGAGTGCATGTGACGGCAACCGAGATCGACGAGGGGTTGCGAATCCACGCGAACGACTTGCAACTGGACGGCTTTACCGTCGAGTACTCCGGTGACGGGGAGAGCCATCCGGACGTGGACGTCGCCGAATCGCTCGTCGAAGCCGGCATGGGGTACGTCAACGAGGCAGTGGCACAGGCCCGTGACGCGGCCGACGCGCCGGAAGCGGGCTTCGAGATTTCCGTCGAGGGCGACATCCCGCTCGGGGCGGGGCTGGGGTCGTCTGCCGCGCTCGTCGTCGCGGCGATAGACGCGGCGACCCGGGAACTCGGCGTCGAACTGCCGGCGAGCGAAATCGCCGACCGCGCCTATCAGGTCGAACACGAGGTACAGGACGGGCAGGCCTCGCGGGCGGACACGTTCTGCTCGGCGATGGGCGGGGCGGTCCGCGTGGAGGGCGACGACTGCCGGCGGCTGGACGGCATCGACACCCTCCCCTTCGTCATCGGCTACGACGGCGGGGCCGGCGACACCGGCGCACTGGTCGCCGGCGTCCGGACCCTCCGCGATGAATACGACTTCGCTGCCGACACCGTCACGGCAATCGGCGATATCGTCCGCGAGGGCGAAGCGGTGCTGGAAACGGGCGATTACGAGCGGCTCGGGGAACTGATGGACTTCAACCACGGACTGCTCTCGGCGCTGGGCGTCTCCTCGCGGTCGCTGGACTCGATGGTGTGGGCGGCCCGCGACGCCGACGCACACGGCGCGAAACTCACCGGAGCCGGTGGCGGTGGCTGTATCGTCGCGCTGGACGAGACGGACGACGCGCTCACGGCGCTGAAGTACACGCCGGGGTGTGAGGACGTCTTCCGGGCCGAACTGGACACCGACGGGGTCCGGCAGGAATGACGGCCGTCCTCAAACTCGGCGGGAGCGTCATCACGGAGAAAGACGAACCCGAGACGGTCGATACGGCCGCTCTGTCGGCGGCGGCGTCGGCTATCGCCGAATCGGCAGTCGGGGAGGATATCGTCGTCGTTCACGGCGGCGGGAGCTTCGGCCACCACCACGCCGCCGATTACGGTGTCAGCACGACCGCGGGGACCCACGACGTGGACGGCGTACAGGCCATCCACGGCGCGATGTGTCGGCTCAACGCCGCCGTCGTCGATGAACTCACTGGGCAGGGAGTTCCGGCTGTCCCGATCCACCCGTTCTCGGCGGCCACACGCGACGCCGACAGTGACCTTTCGCTGCCGACGGCGCAGGTCACGACGCTGCTCGACGAGGGGTTCGTCCCGGTCCTCCACGGCGACCTCGTCGCACACGCCGGTGCGGGCGCGACGGTTCTGAGCGGCGACGAACTGGTCGTCGAACTCGCGCCCGCTGTCGACGCGGACCGCGTCGGCGTCTGCTCGACTGTTCCCGGCGTCCTCGACGAAGACGGGACCGTCATCGACCGCATCGAGACATTCGAGGCCGTCGCATCGGCGCTGGGCGGGAGCGACGCGACGGACGTGTCGGGTGGGATGGCCGGCAAGGTCCGTGCGCTGCTCGCCCTCTCGGCCCCCGCCGTCGTGTTCGGGCCCGACGCACTCCCCGCGTTTCTCGCCGGTGAGAGCCCGGGAACGACTATCGCTGGTGATGACGACTGGTGAGACTGCTACTACTGTCGTCGACTGGCCCGTTCCAGAAAGCGATTTAGTCCATAGTGTGCCCAGGCTGGCTGATACAGGGTATCTCTGCCCAGGTCTGGCAGACTGATAGCTTAAATATCACTTCTTCGGCTGTCGTAACATATTTGTCCTCTGTTATCAATTATGCGACTATGTCTGCAGTAGGTCTGACCGACGTCTATCGATACGGAACGAGGTTTCTCGGGACATTGCTTGTCGTCGCCGGCGTCGGTGGCGGCCTCATCGCTGCAGGGTACGTGCTGATACAGAACGGCTCTCTCGACTCGTTCTCGGGGACGCAAGGCTATCGCGCGGTACTCGGCGTCGTCGTCGGTGCGCTCGGTGGGCTCCTGTTGCTCTCCGGCCTGCTCGGCCTGAGCCACAAGCTCATCGCCGACGCGACGATGGCGGGCACGCTCGCGGCCCAGACAGCACAGCGTGGTGCGAGTGACGTGGCAGCCGCCAGTCCACCAGCGAGCGACCAGGCAGCAACTGAAACTGCCGATGATAGCGCGTCCGCGGCGACCGAATCGGATTCGGAGTCGGAAGAACCGACGACGGAGTCGGCCGAGACTGAACCGGCGGTTTCTCAGGAGACGGAACCGGCTGCCGACTCAGCGACTGTCGAGCCGGCAACGGCCGAACCCGAGGTATCGGAGCCGGTCGCTGACTCCGAGCCGGACGCGGACTCGTCCGGAGACTCGGGGATCCACGCGTCCCAGGAACCCTCCGACCCATCCGACGGGACAGTGGCGTCCGCTACGTCCGACGCTTCGGCGGCCGGGACTGATGACGCACCGGTGACGGCAGCCGACGAAGATCCGCTGGCGGATGCTGACCCGGCAACAGCTGATGACCCGGTAGCAGGCGATGATCCAGTGACAGACAAGGACCTTCTGGACACCGACGACACTTCAGGACCACCGTCGACCGACGACACGATGGCCGCGGCGACAGACGACACGATGGCCGCGGCGACAGACGAAGACGAAGTGGAGACGGCCCAGAACGAACAGCTATCGAACCAACAGCCGGCGGAAAACGTTGCTGGACCGGAATCTGAAGCAGTGGACGACACCACTGCGGAGCCATCCCCGACGGACCTCGCCGGTGAGACGGAAACGGTAGAGCCCCAGTCTGAACCCAGCGAGCAGTCGGACCGCGACCTGCTCGCCGAGGACGCCGCCGAGGAACCAGAATCGAGCACGGAACCACAGGAGTGGACTCCGCCGGACCCTGCGGAGTTCGACACGCAGAGCGAGGAACCCGCTGCGGCTGACGACTGGGGAGCGGACGAACCAGTACCGGCCGACGACTGGGAAACCGAACCTGAAGCCGATACCGGACCCACTGCTGTCGGATCACCAGATGACGCCGAGGCGGACCAGCACGACGCCGTGACCGAGGACACCCGACTACTCGACGAATCCGGTAGGGCAGACACGTCCAGTGGCCCGCGGACGACGGACGACCTGTTCGGTGGCGGCACTGCTGACGAGCAATCCGATTCCCGGGCCGACGAGAGCGTACAGGGCGAGGTGGAGTCACAGGACGCGGACGCGACTGACGACGAGGACACGACGCTCGCGGACGACGGTGTCACTGGTTTCGACGTCTCCAGTGACGACGACCCGCTCTCGGACCCCTTAGACGACGAGTAGCGACGAACCCACACCGTTTTAAGAAGCGCCGTTGTAGTCCGGAGTAACCGAGCGCACGGCCGCTCGCGGACTGCGGTTCGGCGGCCGGCAGACGGCGGATGTAAGTTGCGGGACGGAAGTCCCTCCCACTGCGGTTGCACAGGCTACGGGCGTACCCGACTGGCCTGGAGCGCCGACGCGGATGAAGTCGCCTACATTGCAGATACCGTCGTTGCCGTGCCCCACCGGATGCCCGCGGCCGGCTTTCCACTCGGAGCTACAACCATGGAAGTCGAAATTGCGACAATTGGCGGTTACGAGGCTGTAGGCCGACAGATGACGGCCGTCCGTGCAGGGGACGACGTCGTCATCTTCGACATGGGCCTGAACCTCTCGAAGGTACTGATTCACGACAACGTCGAGACGGAACGGATGCACTCGCTGGACCTCATCGACATGGGTGCCATCCCGGACGACCGGGTCATGTCCGACCTGGAAGGCGACGTGAAGGCCATCGTGCCGACACACGGTCACCTCGACCACATCGGCGCGATATCCAAGCTCGCCCACCGCTACGACGCCCCCATCGTCGCGTCGCCGTTCACCATCGAACTCGTCAAACAGCAGATCAAGAGCGAGGAGAAGTTCGGCGTCCAGAACGACCTCGTCAAGATGAGCGCCGGCGAGACGATGTCCATCGGCGAGCGCAACGAACTGGAGTTCGTCAACGTCACACACTCCATCATCGACGCGATCAACCCCGTGCTTCACACGCCGGAGGGCGCAGTCGTCTACGGGCTCGACAAGCGGATGGACCACACGCCGGTCATCGGCGACCCCATCGACATGAAGCGGTTCCGCGAGATCGGCCGCGAGGGCGAGGGCGTCCTCTGTTATATCGAGGACTGTACGAACGCGGGTAAGAAGGGCCGCACGCCCTCCGAATCCGTCGCTCGTCGCCACCTCAAAGACGTCATGACCAGCATTGAGGACTACGACGGCGGCATCGTCGCCACGACGTTCTCCTCGCACATCGCCCGTGTCAAGAGCCTCGTCGAGTTCGCTGACGACATCGGCCGCCAGCCGGTGCTACTGGGCCGCTCAATGGAGAAGTACTCCGGCACGGCCGAACGACTCGACTTCGTCGACTTCCCGGAAGACCTGGGAATGTACGGCCACCGGAAGTCCGTCGACCGGACGTTCAAGCGGATCATGAACGAGGGCAAGGAGAACTTCTTCCCCATCGTTACCGGCCACCAGGGCGAGCCCCGCGCGATGCTCACCCGGATGGGCCGCGGCGAGACGCCCTACGAGCTAGACGACGGCGACAAGGTCCTCTTCTCGGCCCGGGTCATTCCGGAGCCGACCAACGAGGGCCAGCGCTACCAGTCCGAGAAGCTCCTGGGCATGCAGGGCGCGCGCATCTACGACGACATCCACGTTTCGGGCCACCTCCGCGAGGAGGGCCACTACGAGATGCTCGACGCGCTCCAGCCGAAGAACGTCATTCCGGCCCACCAGAGCCTCGAAGGGTTCGCACCGTACGTCGACCTCGCGGAAAACATGGGCTACAAAGCCGGGCGGGACCTCCACATCACCCGCAACGGCAACATGATCCAGCTCACCGAGTAAATCGATGTCCGAACGCCATCAGCAGGTCGAAGACGCGATTGTCGCCCGACGAGACCGGGTCAACGACGCCCTCCCCGAGGACCTTCCGGTGCAGAAGCCGGACCACCTCTACGAGGCGTCGCGTTACCTGCTGGACGCGGGCGGGAAACGGCTCCGCCCGACGGTCCTGCTGCTGGTCGCGGAGTCGCTGCTCGACGTCGACCCGCTGACGGCAGACTACCGTGACTTCCCGACGCTCGAGGGCGGGCAGGCCGATATGATGTCGGCCGCCCTCGCTATCGAGGTCATCCAGACGTTCACGCTTATCCACGACGACATCATGGACGACGACGCGCTCCGACGCGGGGTGCCCGCCGTCCACAAGGAGTACGACCTCTCGACGGCGATTCTCGCCGGCGACACGCTGTACTCGAAGGCGTTCGAGTTCCTGCTCGATACGGGCGCGGCCCCCGAGCGGACCGTCGAGGCGAACAAGCGACTCGCGACGACGTGTACCCGCATCTGCGAGGGCCAGTCCCTCGACATCGAGTTCGAGCAACGCGACGTCGTCACGCCCGAGGAGTACCTGGAGATGGTCGAACTCAAGACGGCCGTGCTGTACGGCGCGGCCGCCTCGATCCCGGCCACGCTGCTCGGGGCCGACGCGGAGACCGTCGACGCCCTGTACAACTACGGGCTCGACGTGGGGCGTGCGTTCCAGATTCAGGACGACCTGCTGGACCTGACGACGCCCTCTGAGAAACTCGGCAAGCAGCGCGGGTCCGACCTCGTCGAGAACAAGCAGACGCTGGTGACGCTGCACGCTCGCCAGCAGGGCGTCGACGTGGGCGACCTCGTCGACACGGACTCTGTCGAGGCCGTTTCGGAAGCCGAAATCGACGACGCCGTCGAGCGTCTGCGAGAGGTAGGGTCAATCGAATACGCCCGCCAGACCGGGCAGGACCTCATCGCGAGCGGCAAGCAGAACCTCGAAGTCTTGCCGGACAACGAGTCCCGGTATCTGCTCGAAGGCATCGCGAACTACCTCGTCGAGCGCGACTACTGAGCGCTCCGACAGTCCGTTTTTCCCGCGTCCTTCGACCCTGAACAGTGCTGGTCAGCAACTAAGACCGGTCAGCCCCTAGGCAGTCGTGTGACTCGGTTCCTCCTCTACGGCGGCAAGGGCGGCGTGGGCAAGACCACAGTTGCGGCGGCGACCGGTCACCGGCTGGCAACAGCGGGCCACGAGACACTGGTCGTCTCCACCGACCCCGCACACTCGCTGGCCGACGCCGTCGAAACCGACGTCGGCGGCGACCCGACGGAAATCAAGTCGGGGCTATGGGGTGTCGAGATCGACCCACAGACCGGTATCGACCGCTACCGGTCGCTGTTCGAGGCGCTGGCGTCGGAGTTTGCTGACGCCGGCATTCGGATGGACGAGGACGAAATCGCCGACCTGTTCACGACCGGCGTGATGCCCGGCAGCGACGAACTGGCGGCCATCGAGGGCATGGCGACGTACATCGAGAGCGACCGCTGGGACCGCGTGGTGTTCGACACTGCGCCGACCGGCCACACGCTCCGCCTGCTCGACCTCCCGTCCGTGATGGACCGCGGCGTCGCGACGGCGATGGACCTCCGGGATCAGGTCCGCCGGAAGGTCAACACCGCCCGGACCATGATGTTCGGCCCGATGGCGAACCGGCGCGACGACGGCCCGGACGACTTCACCGCGATGCGCGAGCGGATGGAGCGGGTCGGGATGGTCCTGCGGGACCCCGAACAGACGGCGTTCCGGGTCGTCACGATTCCGGAGACGATGGCCGTCCGCGAGACGGAGCGCTTGGTCGGGAAGCTCCGGGAGTTCGAGGTGCCGGTGACGACGCTGGTCGTGAACAAGGTCATCGAGGACGCCGGCGACTGTCAGCGCTGTCAGGGGAAGCAGGTGGTACAGCAAGAGTCTATTGCCGCGCTTCGGGAGTCGCTGCCCGACCTTGACGTGTGGACGATTCCCGACCAGTCCGGCGAGGTGACTGGTATTAGCGCGCTGGACAGGGTTGCGGAGTCTCTGGTGGATGTGAAGTGACCTGTAAAGACGAGCATCCGCGCGAGCGAAGGGAGCGCGGTTCACCGGAACCGAACTTAGTGAGGTTCCGGCCTTTTTCGCCCACGTTTTTCAAGGAGTGGTGGCGAGCATCGCGAGCCACCCGACGATGAAAAAGGTGGTCCGACGGCGTTTTGACCCTCCCAGTCGCAGGTCCCGGTAATGGACGACGAGCTGCGAGACCGAATCACGGAGGCGGCGGAGACGAACGCGCTCCTCAACGCGGTCAAACACGACAGCGAGGCACAGGTCGGGGCGATCATGGGGCCACTCATGGGCGAGAACCCGGAGTTCCGCGAGTACGGCGACGAGATTCCGGGCGTTATCGCCCCGGTCGTCGAGCGGGTCAACGGCATGGATGCCGAGGAACGCCGTGAGCGGCTGGCGGAGTTAGCGCCGGACAAACTCGAAGAACTGGAGAGCGAGGACGAGGGTGAAGACCACCCGCTGCCGGACCTGCCCAACGCCGAGGAGTACGACACCGTCCGGATGCGCGTCGCGCCAAACCCCAACGGGCCGTGGCACATCGGCCACGCGCGGATGGCCGCTGTCGTCGGGACGTACAAACAGCGCTACGACGGGGAGTTCATCTGCCGCTTCGACGACACCGACCCCGAGACCAAGCGGCCGGATCTGGATGCCTACGACGCAATTCTGGACGCAATCGACTATCTCGGCTTCGAACCGGACGACGTGGTCAACGCCAGCGACCGCGTCGAGACGTACTACGAGTACGCTCGCAAGCTCATCGACAAGGGCGGGGCCTACACCTGCTCGTGCCCGCAGGGTGAGTTTTCGGACCTGAAGAACAACGGCGAGGCCTGCCCCCACCGGGAGAAGGACGCCGAGACCACGCGCTCGGAGTTCGAAGCGATGGTCGACGGCGAGTACGACAGCGGCGAGATGGTGCTGCGGGTCCGGACCGACATCACCCACAAGAACCCCGCGCTGCGAGACTTCGTCGCCTTCCGGATGGTCGACACGCCCCACCCGCGCGAGGCGGCCGAGGAGTACCGCTGCTGGCCGATGCTGGACTTCCAGAGCGGGCTCGACGACCACCTGCTTGGCGTCACGCACATCATCCGCGGCATCGACCTGCAGGATTCCGCGAAACGCCAGCAGTTCGTCTACGACTACTTCGGCTGGGAGTACCCCAAGGTCATCCACTGGGGCCACGTCCAGGTCGACGAGTACGACGTGCCCCTCTCGACGTCAAGCATCGCCGAACTCATTGAGGACGGCGAACTGGCGGGCTGGGACGACCCCCGCGCGCCGACCGTCGCCAGCCTCGAACGGCGCGGCATCCGCGGCGAGGCCGTCGTCGACGCGATGATTCAACTGGGCACGTCCACCTCCAACGTCGATCTGGCGATGTCGTCGATCTACTCGAACAACCGCGACCTCATCGACGACGACTCGGACCGGGCGTTCTTCGTCCGGAACAGCGACGACCACGGCGGCCTCGTCGAGCGGCAGGTCGTCGGCGGGCCGGACGCCGGCGAACCGCCACTGCACCCGGACTTCGAGGAGCGTGGCCGCCGCGAGATTCCGGTAACCAGCGGGGTCGTCGTCGAGGGTGACGACCTACCGAGCCACGGCGAACGGATCTGGCTCAAGGGGTACGGCTGTGTCCGCCACACCCGCGACGCTTTCGAGTACACCGGCGACGACATCGACGCCGTCCGCGAGGAGGGCGTCGACGTGATTCACTGGGCACCGGCTGATGGGCCACAGGTCCGCCTCCGGACGATGGACGGCGACGTGTCAGGCGTGGCCGAACCGGGACTGCGCCACTACGACGCCGACGAGGTGGTTCAGTTCGAACGCATCGGCTTCGCCCGCCTCGACGAGGTCGCGGACGACCCGGACACGGAGTCCGTCGCGTACTTCACCCATCCCTGAGGCCGCCGTCACGACGACTCTGCGGTCGGTTCTTCGCCCTGTGTCTCGATCTCGACGCCGCTGAACTCGAACTGGGCGCCGCCGTCCTCGCTGTCGGTAATTTTCAGTTCCCAGCCGTGGGCCTCGGCAATCGTCTCGACTATCGACAGGCCGAACCCGGTGCCGTCATCGTTCGTACTGTAGCCCGATTCGAGAACGGCGTCGCGCTGGTCCGGCGGAATCCCCGGACCGTCGTCGGCGACGTAGAAGCCGTCCGGCGTGGCTCCGAGCGTTATGGTGACCGCCCCTGCCCCGTCGGCCGCTGGCCCGGATTCGGGAGTAGCACCGTCTCTGCCGTGTTCCACAGCGTTTCGTACGAGGTTCTGGAACAGTTCGACGAGGCGGTCGGGGTCGGCCAGTACGCGCTCCGGCGGGTCCCGAATCCGGCGCTCGGCCGCGCTCGTTGGCGCGGCGTCCCACGCTCGAGCGAACGTGTCTCGGAGCGACACCGGTTCGGGGTCGCCGATGTCACGCCCCTCGCGGGCCAGCGTCAGGGTGTGGTCGATGAGCGTCTCCATCCGATTGAGGGCGTCCGTTGCGGCCGTTATCGACTCGCGTACGTCCGCCGAAGCGTCCTGTGACGCCAGTTCCAGATGGCCGCTGGCGACCTGCAAGGGGTTCCGGAGGTCGTGGCTGACGAGGCTGGCGAACTCGTCCAGCCGCTCGTTCTGGAGTTGGAGTTGTCGCTCCCGCCGCTTCTGGTCGGTGATGTCCGTGATGACGGAGACGCTACCGACCACAGAACCACTGAGGCCGCGAATCGGGGCAGCAGCGAGGCTCACGTCGACGTGGCTCCCGTCTTTTCGCTGGAGTTCCGTTTCGTGGCCTGCCAGACGCTCGCCCTCGAGTACCTGCGCATGAAGCTCGATGGTCTGCCGTCGATTTTCGGCCGGGATAACGGGGACCGTTTCGCCCAGAACCTCGTCCGCAGACCAGCCGAACAGCTCTGTCGCGGCGGGGTTCCAGACCTCGACGACCCCGTCGGTGTCCATCGCCACAATCGCGAGCGGGGCGGCCTCGACGAGCGTCTCTAGGCGCTCGGTCGTCACTGCGAGTTCGGACTCGATTTCCTTTCGCTGTGAGATGTCACGGACGATGCCGACGCGGCCGGACTCACCGCTGGCCAGTTCGATGTCCGCCGCATCGACTTCACAGGGGACCTGTTCGCCGGACGCGGTCCGGATCAGGAACTCTCCCGGCTCGTCGTCCATCGGTTCGGTTTCCATCTGTCCCAGCACCGTCTCGAAGCGTTCGCCGACGAGACTGTCCTCGACGGTACCGACCAGTTCGGCGAACGGGTCGTTGTACGTGACGAACCGGTCGTGCTCGTCGAGGACGTAGACGGGTTCGCTGACGCCCTCGAAAATCGTCTTGTACTGCGCCAGCCGCTGTTCGCGCTGCTTCCGCTCCGTGACGTCCCGGAGGACGACGAGCCGGCCGACGAGCCCGTCGAACCGGTTGGTAAACGGTGACACTTCTAGTTCGACGAACCGCTGCTGGCCGTCCACGGAGAGCGCGAGTTCCGACCAGTCTGACTGCCCACTGTCGTCGACCGCGACTTTGTCCCAGGTTGGGATGACGGCGTCTACTTGCTGGCCCACGAGCGTTTCCTCGGGGCCAGCGAGGAGGGTTTCGGCCGCTGGGTTCGCGTGGCTGATACAACCGTCGACGTCCAGAACGAGCGTTCCATCGCCCATCTGCTCGACGATGGTCTCCTGGGCGGCTGGCACCGGGTCGAGTGTCTTGAACGTGTAGAGCCCGGTCGTCATCGCTATCCCGGAGACCCCCCAGGCGAAAATCGTGGCGTCTTCGGGTATCTGTAGGAAGTACTGCTGGGTCAGCGCAATGGTCCAGGGAGCCAGCGCCGCGACGAGGACGGCAGCGGCCTGTGTTCGGTACAGGTGTCGCGAGCGGACGAACAACTGAACGAGAACGACTGTCCCGGCGAGTGCCGCAATCAGAATCGTCGCCATGTGGGCGACGAACACCGCTGTGAGGCCGGTCCCGGGCGTCACCACCAGCGACCCCACGGAGCCGCTGGGCGGGAGGTCGAACAGCGATACGCCCGGAAAGACGAGCACGGCCATCAGCATCAGTAGATCAAGCGACAGTAGCCCGACGGCCCGGCGCGTCACCGCCCGGTCGAAGTCGGCGTACTGCAACGCGGCGTGCAGCCAGGAGATGGCGACTGCACCCTGCGCGATGGTCGCGACCTGTCGGGCAAGCAACTGGGTCGACAGCGTCGTCGCGGTGATGTCGACGGCGTAGCTGGCAGCACCGACTGACAGAGCGAGGTGAAACACCACCATCGGCGTCCCGCCAGGGTCCTCCCGCTTGCGCCACGCGAGCAGTGAAAACACCGCGGAAAGGCCCGTCAGGACCCACAGGGCCGTCACGAAGCGGCCGTACATCGTTCCAGTAACGATACTCCTATTCCCACTTTATCTTATCGATAGATGGGTATTATTAGTAAAAAATACGCTTGCCTGTAGTCGGTCTCCTCATTACCCGAATCATACCTTCTAACCCGACTGGGGCCTACTTGCAGTGGTTATTTTAAACTCTCGATGAGCTGAATTACTGTTTGTTGTCATATACCATGGTTAGTAAGATTTTTTACGAACTGCAACACTAGTGTCAAATGGGCACGAGGTGATGGCCAATGGCACTGCCAACAACCACACCGAGTTCCTGGATGCGCGGTCTTGACCTCCCGTCCCGCCTACTCGAAACCGGTAGCGACGACTACGAACTGTACGAAGAGGACGACGAGTTCGTCCTCAACGTCGAGCTCCCGGGCTTTGACGTCGAGGACATCGACGTCTCCTGGGACGACGGCATGTTGAACATCGCCGCCGAACGTGAGGACGAACAGCGCGGCGAGCGTCGGACGTACCACCGACGCTTCCGGTTCCCGAAGCGGGTCGACGACGAGGGTATCGCCGCGAACTACACCAACGGTATCCTCAAGGTGCGCCTGCCCGTCGAGGTAGGCGCGACGGCCCGCGGCAAGCAGATCGAGGTCGAAGGCTGACCGTCGGGCCACAGGCGTACCGCCCGAGAACCGAGCTTTTTCGCTTCGTTCAGAACGATGCAACTGACTGTCAGGCCACTCAAGAACAGAGAGCCGGGGAGTGGGATGGCAGTCATCGACCGGCAGCCTCCGGCGGACAGCGAGTTCAGCAGCGGTGACTTCGTTCGCCTGCAGGAACGCAGCAGTGACCAGTCGGCTATCGCGACCGTGTGATCCAGCGACTGTGGTGGCACTGGTCGGTGCTGAGGCGTCGTTGGACGCCCGCGATGCCGACGCCTCGCTCGACCACGGCGTCGAGAGCGAATAGCGTCGGGCTTATGTCCGCGACGGCCCGACTGTAGCCCGTGACAGATACCGCTCCCGAGTCGGTAACCGTCCAGCGGGATATCCCGTTCCACGAGATGGACGGCGTGACGCTGACGCTTGACCTGTACGACTCGCCAGCGGCCAGCGGCCCGAAACCGGTTGCCGTGCTCGTCCGCGGCGGCGCGTTCACGTCCGGCGACAAGGGCGAGTTCGCACGGCACGCGCTCGACCTCGCGGCGGACGGCTTCCTCGTCATTGAGCCCCAGTACCGCCTCGCGCCGGAGTGGACGTTCCCGGCGGCGTTGGTCGACGTGAAAGCCGCTATCGAGTGGGCCAGAACGGAGGGCGAGAGCTACGGCGCGGACACTGACCACATCGTCGGCGTCGGCCACTCGGCGGGCGCGAATCTCGTTGTCTTGGCAGCGCTGACGGCGGATGAACCTGGTTTCGAACCCGAACTGTACCCCGGCGCGTCCTCGGGACTGTCGGCTGTCGTCGGCTACGCCGGCATCTACGACTTCCACGCACTCGATAACGCCGCTGACGACGAAGCCGACGCGCCCCACCGCGCGTATCTCACCGGCGGACCCGACGACGAACCCGCGGCCTACGACCTCGCCTCGCCGGTCGGGCAGGTGAACACCGACGCCCCGCCGACGCTGTTGCTCCACGGGACCAACGACGACGTCGTCCCGCCAGCCCAGTCCGAGCTACTGGCCGACGCGCTCGGGCCGATGACCGATGTCGTCCACGAGACGGTGCCGTCGGATCACGGCTTCCCCTTCCACGGGGCGAACTACGATGACGTGTACGAACGGACCGTCGAGTTCATCCGGCGGGTCGGAGTCGGCGGTCCGGATACCGGTGACGCGGCCGGTGCAGGCGAGAGAACCGGCTTGCCCGGCGGCAACCTGCCGGGACCGGCCGACCGTATCGATGATCTCGGACCGGGGGACACTCGGGCCCGGATCGCCGCGACGGCCCCGGATTCTGACGGTCAGGTCGAAAAGTTAAGTAGCTCCCAAAAGTGAGATAAGATACCAATGGCCATAGATCCGGAGTTCGAGGAGAACCGCGACGTTGTCGAACAGCACGACGGACACGACGTTTGGGGGCCGGTCGACGAACCCGAGGAACTGGGTATCCACGGGACACACGTCGCCGTCGACTTCGATATCTGCATCGCCGACGGCGCGTGTCTGGAGGATTGCCCTGTCGACGTATTCGAGTGGGTCGACACGCCGGATCATCCGGAGAGCGAAATCAAGGCCGACCCCGCCCACGAGGAGCAGTGCATCGACTGCATGCTCTGTGTCGACGTGTGTCCGGTCGATGCCATCGACGTGGACCCGGGCCGCGCCGGTCGCATCTGAGCTATCGGACCCCCTGTTTCCGCGGGATTACAGCATTCCACACCCTAAATATAAACGCCCCATAGCTGTCAGGCTGTCGTCATACAGCGTGTTACCTGGATTCTACAACCCCTGAGACAGATACGCCTACCTGTCATACAGATTTGTAAACATACATTTATTATAGATTCTTGTGTGAGATACACTCACGAGGGTCGTGATACCATGCACACAGTCGTTATGACGAAAGGCGTTCCGGACTTCCGCGAGGGACAGGTATCGTTCGACGAGGATGGCCATCTCGAACGCGGGAAGACACCGACGGTGATGAACCCCAACGACAAGCACGCGCTTCGGGCGGCGTTCCAGACGAAAGTCCGCAACGGGGGGCACGTCTCGCTGATGAGCATGGGGCCGCCGGGATACAAAGAGGTCTTACAGGAGGGGATGCGGGACGTGTACGCCGACGACCTCTATCTCCTCTCGGACCGCGAGATGGGGGCCGCAGATACGTGGGCCACTGCGATGACTGTCGCCACTGGCCTCCAGAACCTCGACGACCAGCCGGACTTGGTGTTTGCCGGGTTCAAAACTGCTGACGGCGAGACGGGTCACACCGGCCCACAGACCTGCTGGTGTCTGGACTGGCCGATGATTACCCACGTCGTCTCGCTCGACATCGACGAGGACGCCGGTACCGTCCGGGCCAAGCGGCTGGTCGATGGCGACATCTCCGAGATCGAGACGGTCGAAGCGCCGATGCCGTGTTTCATCGTCGCTGACCCCGAGTTCGAACCGACCTACCGGAAGGCGAGCCACCGGCTGAACCACAAGGACCTCCGAGAGGAGACCCAGAAGCGGGCCGAAGAGTACGAGGACTATCTCACGGTCTGGGACCACGAGGACCTCAATCTCGACCCGGACTACATCGGGCTCGACGGATCCCCGACCATTGTCTCCGGTGTCGACCCGATTCCGAAGGCTCCCTCCGAGCGTGAGGCGACGATTATTGAAGCCGACGACAGCGAGGCGCTGGAGCCGATACTGGACGAACTTACGCCGTACGCGGTAGGTGACTGACCATGCCTGACATCGACCCCACGGAACACGAGATCGCCGAGCTAGGCCCGAAAATCAAGGACGTCGACGACGCGGACGAACTGCGGGCGATGCTGGCGCTGGAGGAAGACGGCGAGGATCGAGTCCCGGTCAAGACGCTCATCGAGGACCGCATCGAGAAAGTCGAGGACGAGGGCGACGGCGAGATGGACCCGGAAACCGTCGACCTCGCTGACCTCACGGTTGCCGACGTGGCGAACATGGTTCGAGAGGTCGACGACGGCGACGTGCTCAGAGACCTGCTCGAACGCGAGAAAGCGGGCCAGGACCGCAAGACGGCGAAGTCCCAGATAGAGAGCCGCATCGGGTCCGTCGAAGGGACCGAGGAAGCCGAGGGTGAGGAGACGGCGGAAGTCGAGTACGTTCCGCCGGAGGAGAAGTATCCCGAACTCGACCACCCGACCAACGACAAACAGTGGGTCGAAGGGACCGTCGGGGCAGAGTACCGCGACATGTGGGTGTACTGCGAGACCCAGGCCGGCGAACTCGTCGACGTCTCGAAGGAGATGCTCGGGAAGGCCCGGGAACTGATGGACACCTACAACGAGGACTACGATGAGGACGAGCGCGTGGTCGCCGTGCTCATCGGGGCCGACGCGAGCGACCACGTCGAGGACGTCATCGCCTACGGCGCGGACCTCGTCGTCTACCACGAGGACCCCCGTCTAGAACGGTTCCGTCACCAGCCATACACCGAAATCTTCTGTGACATGGCCCGGTCCGGTGGAGAACTGGCTGCGGAGGGCCGCGAAGAGGTGGCGTGGAAGGACTACCACGAGCCGCGCTACGCTGTCTTCCCGGCGACGAACAACGGCCGGGACCTCTCGGCGCTCGTCCAGGGTGAACTTGACTCCGGGCTGGCGTCGGACTGCTCGGGGCTGTACATCGAGAGCGCGATGATCTCCAACCCCGCGAAAGTCGGCACCGCCGGTGACAAGAAGGAGTTCGAACGGGTGTTGCACATGAAGCGCCCGGACTTCTCCGGGTTCGAGTACTCGACGATTCTCTGTATCGACAAGCCCAACCGGGACTTCCACCCGCAAGGGGCGTCGGTGATTCCGGGGAGCTTCGAGATGCCTGACCCAGATTACGAGCGCGACGGCGAGGTCGTCGACTACGAGATGGACCTCGACGAGGACTGGTTCAAAGTCGAGGTCGAGGAGTACGACCGCCTCTCGGGCGGTGTCGACCTCACCGGCAACGACGTCATCGTCGCCGTGGGTCGTGGTATCGGCGACGACCCGACGCGGGGCATCGAGCAGGCGCTGGACCTCGTGGACGCCTTCGAGGACGCCGACCTGGGGCTCTCGCGGGGCGTCATCACCTCGTCGTACTCCTTCGACGGTCACGTCGAGCAGTACGTCACCGAGGAGCGCCAGATCGGCGAGTCCGGACAGGAGGTCGAACCCGACGTGTACATCGCGGCGGGCATCTCCGGCGCGATCCAGCACAAGGTGGGCTGTGACGAGTCCGATACAATCATCGCCGTCAACACCGATCCGGATGCCGACATCCGGGACTTCTCGGACTACCTCATCGAGGGCGACCTGTTCGAGGTGCTCCCGCGGTTGACCGAGGCCGTCGAAGCCGGTGAACTCGGTGCGATGATGGAGGCCAGCGATGACTGACGCCTACGAGGAGTACGAGGCGGTCGTCGTCGGTTGCGGACCGGGCGGAGCGGCCGCGGCGGCGACCCTCGCACGGAACGGCGTGGAGACGCTGGTGCTCGAACGCGGCGTCGACGCCGGCTCGAAGAACGTCTCGGGCGGGCTCATCTACGCGGAGGAGTCGGCCCCTTACACCATCGACGGGCTGTTTCCCGACTTCCGCGAGGAAGCGACGGAGCGGCCGGTGA
This sequence comes from Haloarcula sp. CBA1115, assembly GCF_000827835.1. Classification (NCBI taxonomy): domain Archaea; kingdom Methanobacteriati; phylum Methanobacteriota; class Halobacteria; order Halobacteriales; family Haloarculaceae; genus Haloarcula; species Haloarcula sp. CBA1115. Next base: position 2,405,804 of record NZ_CP010529.1, read on the forward strand.
CGGAGAACCTCATCCACAACATCGCCGGCGACAAGGTGAAATCCTTCGACATCGGCGACCTGCACCACCACGACACGGCGTGGGCCGACGCGGTGTTGCGCCGGAAGATGGACTCCTGGCTCGCCCAGCAGGTCCACGAGCGCACCCGGGAGACCGGCGGCGGCCTGCTGACCGAGGTCCACGTCACCGGCCTGCTCCGCGAGCGGGGCGAAATCGTCGGCGTGACGACCGAGGAACTAGACCCAATCAAAGCCGACCTCGTGGTGGCGGCCGACGGCGTCAACTCCGAACTCGCCCGGGACGCCGGGCTGATGGACTGGGAAGAGCCCGAGGAGTGGTTCCAGGGCGTGAAGGCGGTCGTCGACATGGAGCCCGAGGTCATCAACGACCGGTTCGACGTGGCTCCCGACGACGGCGCGGCCCACCTGTTCTCGGGCGACCTGTTCGACGGCGTCCGTGGTGGCGGCTTCCTCTACACCAATGAGTCCTCGCTGTCTATCGGCACCGTGTTCCACCTCGATTCTATCGCTGAGGAACGGGCGGAGCCCCACGAACTGCTCGACAGCCTGCTCACGCATCCGCTCATGGCCCAGTGGCTCGGCGACGAGTACGACGAGCGCGAGTACAGTGCGAAACTGGTTCCGGACTCGAAGAAGGCGGCCCATCCCTCCCCGCACAAGGACCGCCTCGTGCTGGTCGGCGACGCCGCCGGTCAGATGCAGGCTCAGGGCCCCATCATCAAGGGGATGAACCACGCGGTCACCGCCGGGGCGCTGGCCGCCGAGGCGTTCGCCGACGCGAGGGCACGCGGGGACACGTCTCAGGCCGGCAAACTGTACGAAAAGAAACTCCACGACGAGGGCGTGATGGACAAGCTCCGGCCAACCGGATACAAGGTGTTCGGACAGCTCGGCGAACTCGGCCCCGTCGACGACCTCTCGAACGCTATCGCCGAGTCCGCCGTCGGCCGGTTCGGGGTCCGCGCGGCAGGCGGACTGCTCGAACGGGCCTACTCGTCGCCGCGCATGGTGTCGATGATCCCCGACACCAAACTGCCCTACGTGACGCTGCCAACGGTCATCGCGGAGGAACTGGGCGAGCCCGTGACCGACGAGAACACCGTCTCGCCGCCGGACCTGGCCGACCGTATCGGCGACCTGACCTACGACGTGGGCGACCCGCACATCGAACTGGTCGACAAGTCCTTCGAGGCCTCGGGCACCGCCGTCACGGCCTGCCCGGTCAGCGCCGAGGACTTCGGCGGTGGCTGTTACCGCGACGAGATGGTCCAGACCAACGGGACCAAGGAACACCTCGTGAGCCTCGATACCCAGCCCTGCGTCGAGTGTGGCACCTGTGCCATCGTCGCCGACACCGAGTGGGAACACCCCGCCGGCGGCAAGGGCGTCGAGTTCAAGCAGGGGTGACCTGTTCGGTGATGAGCGGCCAGTACGACGACCGGATTCGGGCGCTCTCCCGCCGGGCCGAGCAGGTCCACGAGTCGCTGGACCCCGACCCGCCGGACGAGGAGCGAGCGATGGAACTGTTGCGTGAGGGGTTCGGTCCAACGGTGGCTCTGTACTGCGAGGCCCGGACCGGCGGGTCGTGGGTCCGGTTCTCCGAAGCGGAGTTTGAGCGGCTCGAACGGACGATGAACGACTGGCTGGACTGCTACGCCGCCTGCTACGGCGTGGAGTTAGCCGGCACCTACAGCGTCAGAGCGGCCGCAGAACTGCTCGTCGACACGCATAACGCCCGTGACGTGGCAGTCCTTCTGACCGGCGTTCCGGAGCAGTAGCGACCGTTTACTGGGAAGTACATGGTTTTTGATAAAGGATTAAGTACTGTCTCGTGGTAGCAGATACCATGGAGTTAACAGAGCCACTGCAGTTCGACCACGAGGACCGACGGGACATCTACGAGTACATCGAATCGCACGGGTCAGTTGAGCCACGAGCCGCACGGACGTCGCTGCAGATGGACCCGCGCCCGTTCGGCCATCACGTCGCGATACTCAAACGGGACGGCGTGCTGGCAGAAATCGACGGGGAACTCCGCATCGCGTACAACGACACCGTCGAGGAGGAGTTCGAGGCCGACGACATCGAGTTCACCATTCGGCAGGCCCGTCAGGAGGACCTGACCGGCCTTGTCGGGGCCATCCGAGCCGCTATCGGCGGCGGCGAGTACGTCGACGCGGAGACCGTCGCCGACGTGGTGGACAGCGAGGGCGTGCTGCTCCGGCACAACGAACTGGAGTCGCGCATCTTCTTCGTCGCCTGCATCGACGACGACGTTGTCGGGTGGGTCCACCTCAAACACCCTGAAGTGGAGAAACTCAGCCACACCGCAGAGCTAACGCTGGGCGTGCTTGACCGCTATCGGGGTCACGGCATCGGCTCCCAGCTGCTCGCCCGGGGCACCGAGTGGGCGGCGTCGAACGGCTACGAGAAGCTGTACAACTCTGTCCCATCGACGAACGAAGACGCGATCGAGTTCCTCGAAGGCCACGGCTGGGACACCGAAGCCGTCCGTGAAGACCACTACAAGTTCGGCGACGAGTACGCCGATGAGGTGATGATGGAGATCGACCTGTAGCGCGCTACGTCCGCCCCAGCGCCCGAATCGTCGTTCGAGCAAGCTCCCCGTCGACCTGCTGTGGCACAGTTAGCAGAAGCCGGTCGATGACAGCCCTGTCCGCAATTCTATCCCGTTTCTCCTGTGCCTGTTCCGGCGTCCCGGCGATGCCGAGGTCAGCCGTCATCTCGTCAGTGACGAGCTCCGTCGCCTCCCCGCGGTCACCCGCTTGCCAGGCGTCGGCGATGCGCTCCGCCCGGTCCGGATACGTCTCCGCGACAGCCCGGCGATACCCCTCGCCGCTGCCGACGTAGTAGGCGATGTGCTGACGGAGTTCCTCGGTCGCCCGCTCGGAATCCTCGTGGACCACCGCCGGCACGTACGGTGCGACGGTAATCTCGCTCGGGTCGCGGTCGGCATCGCGTGCCGTCTCCACGATGTAGTCGAACGCCGACTCCAGTTCGGAGAACGGGATCATGTGTGGGAGCCAGCCGTCGGCGAGTCTGGCGACGACTCGCCTGTTCGCCGGCCCGAGCGCGGCGTGGTACACCGGCACGTCGCGGTCTAGCGGCGGAACCCCCCTCACCGACGCAACCTCGCCGTCGTGGGTCACCCGCTCGTCGCTCGTCATGAGCTGTTTGACGATGTCGATGGTTTCGTGGGCGCGACGGACCGGTCGCTCGAACTCCATGCTGTGCATGTTCTCGATGGACCGGGCTGTACTCGTTCCCAGGCCCAGCACCGCTCGCCCGTCTGAGACCCTGTCGAGGGTCGTCGCTGTCATCGCCAGCACGGCCGGCGACCGCGAAAAGACGTTGAGTATCGCGCTGCCGATTTCGATGTCCTCTGTCCGTGTCGCAATGTCTGTGAGTTCGACGACGGAGCTGGCACCCCACAGTTCGTTCAGCCAGACCGAGTCGTAGCCCCAGTTTTCGGCCTCGACAGCCAGGTCGATTGTGCTGTGGTCCTCGACGCGTGGCACGACGACTCCCAGATGCATGGTGTAACCGACCGCTGGAACCCTAATAAAGAATCGTGTTGATAACTCGAAGCTGTTCTTCTCTACTCCGGCAGGCTCACTCCTGGCCGATCATGCGCTCCTGTTCCTGCCAGTACTCCTCGCGGAGTTCGTACTTCTGGATTTTCCCAGTCGCCGTTTCAGGAAGCGAGTCCCGGAAGTCGATGCCTGCGGGGACCTTGTAGCTCGCGACGCGTTCCCTGAGAAATTCGAGAATATCCTGTTCGGTCACGTCGCTGTCGGCCGTCGGAACGACAATTGCCATCGGCGTCTCGCCCCAGTCTTCGCTCGGAGCCGGAATGACTGCGGCTTTCAGGACATCGGGGTGATCGTACAGTTCGTCTTCCAGTTCGATAGAGGAGATGTTCTCGCCGCCGGAGATGATGATGTCCTTCCGGCGGTCCATGATCTGTATCATCCCGTCCTCGTCCCACGTCGCGAGGTCGCCGGTGTGGAAGTACCCCTCGACGCGGTCGTTGAACGCCTCCTCGGTAATCTCGGGCTTGTTGAGATAGCGGTCCATCACCTGGTTGCCCTGCACCACGACCTCGCCGATGGCCGTCCCATCGTGTGGCACGTCGGTGCCGTCCTCGTCGACGACCCTGATGTCGGTACACAGCGCCTCGGACCCCTGCTTGACCTTGAGTTCACGGCCCCGTTCGGCGATGCGCCGCGGGGAGTTGCTGGTCGTGATGATCGGGGCCGTCTCGGTCAGGCCGTAGATGTGGATGATGCGCCAGCCGAACTCGTCTTCGACGCGTTCGATAGTCGCCGTCGCCGGCGCGCTCCCGGCTGTCGCGATCCGCACGTCGCGGTCGCCCTGTGTCACGACGTCGCCGTCGTTAGCCCGGTAGTGCTGGATGAGTTTGTTCAGCACCGTCGGCGCGCCGCACATGAACGACACGTCGTACTCACGGACCCGGCGGAAGGTGTCCGCGGCGTCGAAGGTCCGCTGACAGACGTGGGTGCCGCCGGTCCCGGTGATGGCGTAGGTGTGGCCCCAGCCGTTGCAGTGGAACATCGGGAGCGTCCAGAGGTACGTGTCGTCGTCGCGTATCTCCATGTGCTGATTGAGCACCAGCGCGTGCCAACTCTCGGTCCGATGGGTTCTGACCACGCCCTTCGGGTCCCCCGTCGTGCCGGACGTGTAGTTGATGCTGGCGTCGTCGTCCTCGGCCATGTCCGGCCGGTCCGGTTCGGCTGTCGGCTGCCCGTCGAGGATACCGCTGTAGGCTTCCCATTCCCCGTCGATACGGTCGGGCTCGTAGCCGATGAACGTCTCCGCAGGGATGTCGTCCCGTACTGGCTGGACCTTCTCTGCGAAATCGTAGTCAGCGATTACCGTTGCGGCTTCACAGTCGTTCAGAATATACTCGATTTTCGCGGGATCGAGCCGGTAGTTCAGCGGGACGAACACCGCGCCGAGTTTGTTCGTCGCGTACAGCGTCTCGATGAAGTAGTGTGTGTTCGGCGCGAGGACGGCCACGCGACTCTCCTTCGAGACGCCCCGCTCCGACAGTGCGTGTGCCAGCCGATTGACCCGCTCGTTTACCTCAGCGTACGTGTACTCGGTACCGTCATGGGCGACAATACCGGTTACGTCGTCGTAGATGTCCGCTGCACGGTCGATGAAGTCGGTGGTGAGCATCTCGCGTTTCATGATAACATGCCTCACTTGTCGTATTCAAACCCAATTATTATTATATTTTCTTCGTGAACGGTTGACAGCCCTGATTAAATACCTTCGTGTGAACTACTACGGCTATCGGGAGAACAACAGTCTACGGCCACTCGTCCTCGTGGCCGTCCATCGGCGCGGGGACGACGCCGTCCTTCTGCGCCCAGACACGAGCGTGGTCCGGACACACTTTGCGGTTGGCGTCCCAGGGGATGTGGAGTTCGACCGCGGCCTCGTTCTCGCAGTCGTCCTCGGCACACCGAGTCATAGGAGCGCGACGGCGACCATGGTGACCAGTATCGACGCGGTTAGCAGGGCCTGGACGACGCCGGAGGCCAGCATTCCGGCGGTCGTCACGAGCGCGGCCTTCGCGCTCCCGCGAGCGTCCTCCTGCCGGTAGAACTCGACGACGAACACCGTGCCGGCGACCCCCAGCAGGATGCCGAGCGGGCCGGTGACGAAAAAGAGGACGAGCGCCACGAGGCCGGCCAGCACCGCCGTCCAGTTCGACGCCCCGCCGACGCGTGCGGCGACGGCACCGCCCGCTATGTCGACGGCCCACGTCAGCAGGCCGACCAGCGTCAACAGGACGAGCAGGACCGTCCCGGGTTCGGTCATCCCGCTTGCGACCCAGTAGAGATAGACGCCGGCGAGCGAGACGAGCGCGCCGGGGACCTGGGGCGTAAGGCTACCGATGACGCCGCCGACCAGGAGCACAAACGCGAGTACAAACAGCAGCGTTTCGAGGCCGAGCAGGCTCATTGGTGTCTATCGAGTTCCTCCTGTACCCAACCGTCGCCGTACAGACGCGTCAACCTTTCGACTATTCCGCCCAGCGTTCGCATACACTCCCGCTCAGAGACGAACGCCAGTTCCTCGGTAACGGCCGGCCACGGCTGCGCTTGCAAGACCTTTCGGACAAGCAGGCGCTCCTCCCGTGGCGAAAGCGCGGCTGGGTCGGCCGGGTCTGAGAGGTGTCGCCGGCTGAGTTCACGGAACGGCTTCGGGTTCGTGTCGAGAACCGACGCACCGCCGGGGACGCCGGCAACTAGCCGCCATTCCCACTCAGAGAGGGAGAGGGACGGTTCGCTGTCAGTCGCTCGTAGCACTGCCCGAACCACGTCGGGGTCGCAGTCGTCGAGCGAGTCTGACAGCACCGCCGCGATGCGGTCCTGAAACCATCCACCGTGTCGGGTCGAGAGCGCCGCCCCGTCGTCGGAACAGGGGTCCAGCATCACGACGGAGTACTCGCCACTGGTCGCGTTCCGCGAGGTGGCGAGGTGCACGGTACTGTAACCGTTGTCCGCCCAGAAGCGGACGAGTTCCGGCGTCGCACCGTAGCTGACCCCAAGCCAGTCCACTTGGTCGGCGAACTCCGTCTTGATTTCCGAGAGGAGTTCGGAGCCGAGCCCGCGGGACCGGACCGCGGCGTGGGTCGCGATGCGGAGGACCCGCTGGCCGACCGGAATCCCGGCGGCCTCGTCCCGGAGCTGCGTCGACAGCACGTCCGGGAGCATGTTCCCACGGACCCGCCCGCCCTCGTACATCGTGGCTCGCGTGTCTGCCGAGAGCCCGCCCTCCTGTGCCAGCAACGCCACCGCGACGACGTGGCCCCCGTGGGTCAGCGCCCGAACGGTGAGATTGGGCGCGTCGAGCAGCCGGGCCAGGTCCGAGGGTTCCGTCCGGTAATGTGCCAGCACGAGCAGGCCGAAGACCTCCCGGAGCAGGTGTTCGTCGGCGAGCAGGTCAGCCGTCGAGAGCCGGCGATACTGTACGCTCTCCGGCGTCGCATCCGCGATGAGTTGGTCGGCTGGCGGGCGGGCGTCCAGCAACAGCGCCCGGAACGCCCACACCTCCACGGGGTCGGCGTCGCTGTACCTGATCGGTGTCATCATCGACACGTCGGTAACCGTGTGGTCGCTCTCCGCGAGTCGATCCCGGAACCGCACGGAGAAGCCCCGGCCCGCCCCCTCGTAGCCGTGGACGGTCGTGGTAAAAGCGACCGCCGGAGCATCGAGGTACTGTTCGAGTCGCCGGACCGGCAGGGCCGCGGCCTCGTCGACGATGACCACGTCGGGGTCGTCCGGAAGTGCCGCGGCTTCGTCCGGCGGTGCGTACCACACACAGCCCGCCCCTGCAACGTCGAGCCGCTGTGGTCCGGATGCCTGGTCGCGCGTGAAATCAGCGCCGAGCGCCTCCAGCAGGTGTGCCGCCCGGGTGAACACCTCGCCGGTGCTCCGGTACTGCGGCGCGGTCACCAGTACGTCCCGCCCCTCGACGGCGAGGTTTCCGGCGGCCAGTCCGGCGGCGCTGGATTTCCCCCGGCCGCGGTCGGCCTCGACCACGACTGCCTCGCCCTCGTTCCGCAGCGTCTCGAACGCCTGGACTGCGTCCCGCTGGTCGTCGGTGAGACACTGGGCGTAGGTCTCGGAGCGGAACCACGAATCAGCGGGCGGTGTCGGTGCCGGAACCGGGCGGCTCGGTGGCGGGTCCGTCAGGCCGTCCTGCTCTATTGTGTCTGTGTTGGCGTCCACGATGGCGATGCCCCGGTGCGCTCGCAGCGTTTCGACGAACCGCTGGCGGAAGTGGCCGGTCACGTCCTCGACCCTGAACGGCGGGACCGCGAGGGAGCCATCGAACCCGTCCCGCTCCTCGGGCCATCGGTCCAGCGGCGGCGCGAGGAGAACGTAGAGGCCGCCGCCGTCGACCGCGCCGACGGTCCGCCCGACCGCGTCCGGCCGCAGTTCCTCGTGCGCATCGACGACGACGGCCGTCCGGGTCCGCCCGAGGAGTTCCTCGGCGCGGGACTGCTCGTGGTGTTCACAGTCGAGGAACGGCTCCGGCCCGACGACGGTCGTCTCAGCGCTGGGGATATCCGCAGCGTCGAGGGCTGCCCTCGCTCGCTCCCGCGTCCGGTCGGGGTCGCCCGCCAGCACGAGCAGTCGCCGCTCGTTTGCGCGGCGGGCCTCGGCTCGGAGCGAGCGCGCGATGTCCATACCGGTGGTGGCGGACGCGCCAGTATGGACTTGACGGTCACGGCGCTATCGAGGTACGCTTTTACCGGATCGGACACAGTCGCCGGCATGGCACCCCTCCAGACCCCGCTCTGCTCTGCGATAGGTATCGACCACCCAGTCGTACAGGCACCGGTCGGGAGCGTCTCCACACCGGCACTGGCTGCGGCAGTCGCGGACGCGGGCGGCCTCGGGATGCTGGCGATGTCGTGGCGCGACGCCGACGCGATCCGTGATGCGTACACGGCGGCCGCGAGCGCGACCGACGGCGTGGTCGGTGTCAACGTCGTCCTCGACGAGTCGACGGGCGTCCTGTTCCCGTCGGCCTGTCTCGACGCCTGTCTGGACGCTGGCGCGTCGGTGGTCTCCTTCTCCTTCGGCGATGCTGGGCCGTACATCGATCGGGTGCACGAGGCTGGCGGAACAGCACTGGTAACGGTCGCCAGCGCCGCCGAGGCCAGGGCTGCCGTCGATGCCGGTGCCGATATCGTGGTCGCGCAGGGCCGGGAAGCCGGCGGCCACGTCCAGAGCGACGTGACGACTTTCGCCCTGCTCCCGCGAGTGGCCGACGCCGTCGACGTACCCGTCGTCGCGGCCGGCGGTCTCGGCGACGGTCGCGGCCTCGCGGCGGCGCTGACACTTGGGGCTGACGGCGGCTGGTTCGGCACTCGGTTCGTGGCGACCACAGAATCGGGGGCACACGAGACCTACCGGGAACGCATCGTCGACGCGCCCGAGACGGCGACGCGGTTCACCGAACTGTTCGACCGGGGCTGGCCGGACCAGCCACACCGGGTACTCGAAACTGATGAGGTCAGGCAGCAGGCCGGTGCCGATTCAGGTGGGGAAAGCGACGGTAGCGATTCCGAACAGATCGCACAGATGCCAGACGGCGAGCCGATCAGTCGGCTTGCTGATATGCCCCCGCTTGCGGGCATGACCGGCGACGTCGAAGCCCTGCCCCACTACGCCGGTCAGAGCGCCGGCCTCGCACAGAACGTTCGGCCCGCCGGTGAGGTGGTTGCCCGTCTTGTCTCCGACGCGAGGGCTGCGCTGGCCGATGCGTCGGCGGCCGTAAAGTAGGCAGACCCACCGACAGCACCCGTGTGCCGGCCTGGCACGCGATTTCGGCTTCGAAAGCGCTTTTAGGGCCGGTGGCACAGAATGGGGTACAGCCTGCGCCGAGTTGATGATGCTCCCAGCCTTTTCAGGATACACACCATCACGGTGTGACGGGCCCCGCGGCCCGGACACGGCGGGGGAGCCTGAGCTCGCGCGCAGGAGGTGAACATACAAATGCCAGTATACGTAGATTTCGACGTTCCCGCGGACCTCGAAGACGACGCCCTCGAGGCGCTCGAGGTCGCCCGGGACACAGGCGCTGTAAAGAAGGGTACAAACGAAACGACCAAGTCCATCGAGCGCGGCTCCGCCGAGCTCGTCTTCGTCGCCGAAGACGTCCAGCCCGAGGAGATCGTCATGCACATTCCGGAACTCGCCGACGAGAAGGGTGTCCCCTTCATCTTCGTCGAGCAGCAGGACGACCTCGGACACGCCGCCGGGCTCGAAGTCGGCTCGGCCGCCGCAGCCGTCACCGACGCCGGTGAGGCTGACGCCGATGTCGAGGACATCGCCGACAAGGTCGAGGAGCTTCGGTGAGGTGACCTCGGATGAGCGCTGAGGAATCCGAAAGCAGCGGTTCCACGCCCGCCGAGGTTATCGAAGTCGTGGGCCGGACGGGGATGCACGGCGAGGCCATGCAGGTCAAGTGCCGCATCCGCGAAGGCGAGAACCAGGGGCGCATCATCACGCGCAACGTTCTCGGTCCGGTCCGCGAAGGTGACGTGCTCCAGCTCCGCGAGACGGCTCGCGAGGCCGACACCATCGGAGGGCAGTAACCATGCCCCGGACACGCGAATGTGACTACTGCGGCACAGACATCGAACCCGGCACGGGCACGATGTTCGTCCACAAGGACGGCGCGACCACGCACTTCTGTTCCTCGAAGTGCGAGAACAACGCCGATCTGGGCCGCGAGGCCCGCAACCTCGAATGGACCGACACTGCCCGCGGCGAAGCCGGTGCGGTCGAGACAGAGGTTGAAGACGAAGCTGAAGAGGCGGAAGCAGAGCCGGCAGCTGATGCCGAGGAAGCTGACGCAGACACCGACGAGGAAGCGGCTGCGGACGAAGCTGACGCCGACGACGCTGACGAGACCGACGCGGACGAAGACGTCGAGGACGAAGAAGCCGAGGAGGCTGAAGCGTAATGTCCGAGCACGAGCGCACGTTCGTGATGGTCAAGCCCGACGGCGTCCAGCGCGGCCTCATCGGGGACATCGTCTCCCGTTTCGAGGACCGCGGCCTGAAGATGGTCGGCGGCAAGTTCATGCAGATCGACCAGGAGCTCGCTGAGGAGCACTACGGCGAGCACGAGGACAAGCCGTTCTTCGACGGGCTCGTCGACTTCATCACCTCCGGTCCCGTGTTCGCGATGGTCTGGGAAGGTCAGGACGCGACCCGGCAGGTCCGCACCATGATGGGCGAGACTGACCCGGCCGAGTCGGCTCCCGGCACCATCCGCGGCGACTACGGCCTCGACCTCGGTCGGAACGTCATCCACGGCTCCGACCACGAGGACGAGGGCGCAAACGAGCGCGAAATCGAGCTGTTCTTCGACGAGGACGAACTCGTCGACTGGGACCAGATCGACGCGCCCTGGCTGTACGAGTAACGACAGATCGGCTGTCGCGTTTTTTCGAGCACAACCACCTTGAGGGCGGCGTCCGTACCGCTCAGTATGAGCCTGACGCTCTACCAGCTCGACGGCTGTCCGTACTGCGAGAAGGTCGCCGACCGACTGGACGAACTCGACATCGACTACGACAGCGTCTGGGTCGAGGCGCTGCACTCAGAACGTGACGAAGTGAAGCGGGTCTCCGGCCAGCGGGGCGTCCCGGTGCTGGTCGACGACGACCGCGGGGTCACGATGGCCGAGTCCGAGCGCATCCTCGAATTTATCGAGACGACCTACGCGCCCGAAGCCCAGTCGGTGTAGAGGTAGCGGGCGGCCGCGCCGAGGCTCGCAAATATCAGTGGGAGGAAGAACATCAGAATCAGGAGCCACAGCACCGCTGGCGCGGCCTGTCCCTCGCCCCCGCCGTCGAACATAACTGTCCGGACGAATACGAAGCTCCCGATAAACCCAGTGACGACGTAGCCAAAGCCGATGCCGGTCCCGACGAGCGCCGCCTCTTCGAGCAGGCTGTCCGACCGGGAATCGCCGCGGTAGCGTTCGAACAGTGCGCCGACGGTGAGCAGCGAGACGATTGGTATCAGGAAATAGACGATAGGGGGGATGCTCGCGTTCTCAACACCGTACAGGACGTTCCGCGCGGCCGAGCCGTACACCTCGGCACCTGTCGCAGTCACCAGTGTCGGCACATGATGGGCGTTGTACAGCACGAACCCGTACTGGATCAGCCGGTCCGACAGCTCCTGCAGGCCGACCTCCGGCGGGCCGACGAGAAACAGCAGCGTGACGAGCAGATACTCGACAGCCAGCGTCCCGGCGGCGACGCCGGCAGCCCGGAGCCACGGAAACGTTCGGAGGCTCTCAGCTAGCAGGTGACTCTCCGGCTGTGGCTGCTCGGCAGCGGCGGTCGGTGGCTCGTCCACCAGCGACTCGTCGACCGGCGCCCCGGCCCCCTCGTTGTCCGCCTCGTCGGTCCCGTGTTCAGTCACGTCTAGCCGTATCAACTTCAATGACGGAAAAAAGGGTTCCGGTGGTCGCTACTCCGACTCGAAGTCGAGCGCCGCGCCGTTGATGCAGTATCGCTTCCCGCTCGGCTCCGGTCCGTCGTCGAATACGTGGCCTAGATGACCGCCACACTCGGCACAGACGACTTCCGTTCGCTCCATCCCGTGGCTGTTGTCCGCCTGTGTCTCGACGTTGCCTTCCTGATACACGTCCCAGAAGCTCGGCCAGCCAGTCTCCGATTCGAACTTCCTGTCGCTATCGAACAGTTCTGTCCCACAGCCGGCACAGGTGAACACGCCCTCGTCTTCTACGTCGATGAGGTCGCTGCTGAACCGCGGCTCTGTTCCGGACTCGCGGAGGATTCGGTACTCCTCGTCGGAGAGAATTTCGCGCCACTCTTCGTCGTTGTCCGGGAGTTCTCCTTCGGATTCACTCATGCGCCACCGTATGCACCCCAGCGGTAAAAACGTGAAGCCAGGGGTGGGATTTGAACCCACGAACTCTCGATTACAAGTCGAGTGCTTGGACCACCCAAGCTCCCCTGGCGCGGTTGCATACCTGCGTTGTGTGGGGACCGTTTAGAGAGTATCGTTTTCGGTCGGCTTTTCGAGCTCGATCCGGTGTGGTGCGTAGCCGTGTGCTCGGTAGAACTGTCGGGCGGATTCGTTGTCCGCCATCGCCTCCAGCGCGAGGATATCCGCACCGGCTTCGCGAAGTAGTTCCTCCGCCGTATCGAGCAGTTCGCTACCGACTCCCTGACTCCTGTGGACCGGTTCCACGAAGATGTTCTCGATGATACCCCGCGTCTCGTCTTGTTCGTACCGGCCGCTGTCGATGGTCACCATGACGAACCCGACGATCTGCCGGTCTATACGGGCGATACGGACGTTCTCGGCGACAACGCGCTGTACGACAGTCTCCCGGACCGCAGTCCGGTTCCGGTCCCCGAACAGATGTGACCCGTGGGTACGTTGGCTCTCCGCCAGTCGGACCCACAGGTCGACGATGGTGTCCACGTCGTCCATCGAGGCGGTGGCGATTTCCACGGTGGTGCTCCGTGTCGTACGGTCAAAACAGTTCGGCTACGCCGCCGTATCCGTCCGCTGTGAGAGGCGGGGCCGGCTGGCGTGGGTCAGACGTCACGACAGTCCGCACAGAGGAGTTGCCCGTTGAACGACGCCAGGTCCCGTGTAAACGTGCTACAGGCGGAACAGATGCCCTGATTATCGAACGAATCCTCGACGGCGGACTGCATCCCGTCGGTGGTGGCTTCCTGCCCAGTTGTCGCAACCGGCGAGGGCTGTTCGACGACGTCTGTCGACTCGCTCTCTAATCGTGCAGTCGAGAGGATATCGTGCTCAGTCAGCGTCCCGAGCGGCTCTCCGTCAGCCGTTACTAGGAGGAACTCGGCGGACCGTGTCGCCATTCGGTCCCGGGCCGCCGGGAGTCCAGCATCGGGGCCAATTGTCGGAATGGATTCACGCATCACGTCGCCGACGGTGGCAGTCTCCGGGTCACCGCCGTCGACGATGTATGCCAGTACGTCTCTGTCCGTCGCGACACCGACCGGTTCGTTCCCCCGTAACACGAGAATCGGATGCTGGTCCTCTCGGATCAGCAACTCCGTCGTTTCGAGGAGGTCGTCGGACTCGCTTGCGCCGACGTACTCTCTGTTCATAACCTCCCGCACAGTGACCTCACCGTTCATGTGTCTAAGTACCACACGACCGGTCTAAAAGATACCTCCACTACGTTTATATCGCGTGGTTCACAACTTACTCGGTTGTCTCGGTTTCGATGGTAACGGCCTCGCCAGTCGCCCGACAGGTCTCTAACGCGTGCTTGGCGTCCATCCCGGCCGTAGCTGCCGTCCGCCCGCGTCCGACACCGACTTTCAACTCTACATCGACCGCGTCACGGACGTGGTTGATTGCGTCGTGGTAGTCCGCCTCGTCCAGGTCCGGACAGACCGCGATGACGTTGTCGCCGCCGACGAAAAACGACAACGAGTCGTGGGCTTCGCGCATATACTTCATGAGCGCCGCGTACCCCTGCTCGATCTGGATGAACGTGTCGAACTCGTTGAGCTGGTCGGTGTACTTCTCGGTGGCGTCGTCGACATCGAAATGCGCGAGTTGCACGTCTGTGGGCTTCCGGAACTCCTCGTCGATCGTCTGACCGCGTAGCACTTCTCGCCGGCCCTTGTCCTGTGCGCTACCGGCCTCCTGTAGCTGCTCTGTTGCCGTTCCCAGCGCCGAGACGGGTGTCGTTCCCGTCGCGACCGAGAGGCTCATCGTCACCGGGTAGCGATTGCCGACGGACTCCTGAATGAGTGCGTGTGCCGCCTCGTCCAGTCCGTTCGTCACGGCGATCATGTTGTCGAACCGCGAGAAGAAGATGTAGCCGTCGCGGTTCCCGAACAACTGTGCGAGGTCAGCGTACAACCGGGACTGGAGCGTCTGCAGGTCGACTTCACGGCGGGGCTCAGGCGTCACAGTCCACGGCCCGTAGTTATCAATCTGTATATGGGTGATCTGGGTGTTGGTCACTGTCCATCGTTCGTTTAGAAGCAACGGGTATTGCTCTGTCGAAATTAACCGGCAGAGTGGACTGAAGGCCGGTCCGGCCGGTGTCGGACTCCGGACATGCGAGCCGATTCAACGGGGGTCAGTCGGCACCGCGTCGGGGCGCTGTATCTCGACGGTCCCGACCATCGAATCGTATGTTACGATATCTGTTGCCGTCAGTTTCGGGAGGTGTTCGGTGAACAGTTCCTCGGTGAGTTCGTCCCTGTCAGTGTCAGGGACTGCCGCTGGCTCGATGTCACGCTGGGCCGCCAGAACCGCCGCCGCGAGGTCTGCTACGACAACCGGTTCACCGCGGTCTGCCAGTATCGAGAGCACACGACGGCGAGTGTCGTCCGACAACAGATCGGCAACAACCTCCTCGGGGAGTCCCTGCTCGGTGCGGTCGCCGCTTGAAGATGTCGTCGCCATACGCGACGCTACATCGGCCTCCCACAAGTATGTGTCGTGCCCACACACTTCGCAGTCAGGCCTGTTCGAGTCTGTACGGCCACCAGTCCGCTTCGCGCAGCGCGCGCCCGAGAGATTTGT
The DNA here is from genome assembly GCF_000827835.1 of Haloarcula sp. CBA1115. Classification (NCBI taxonomy): domain Archaea; kingdom Methanobacteriati; phylum Methanobacteriota; class Halobacteria; order Halobacteriales; family Haloarculaceae; genus Haloarcula; species Haloarcula sp. CBA1115. Next base: position 2,420,966 of record NZ_CP010529.1, read on the forward strand.
GGAAGTCCGGGAAGTCTTCGAACTCCTCCTGATCGACGTATTCGAAGATGTCCGCCACGCTGACGACCGTCTCGTAGTCGATCCGAACCGGGTGGTCCCCGTACTGTTCGACGTATTCCTCGGCAGTCAGTGGGAAGTCCTCGTCCTCGTCGACTTTCTTCGCCAGCACAGCGTGGCCGTACTTGCGCCGGCCCTCGCTTCCTTCCTCACCGTCCGGATCGTGTGGCCAATCCATACGCGGTTCTCTGGACACTGGCACAAAAAGGGTTTCTCTCCCCGCCTACAGTTCGAAGCCGCTGTCGTTCCGGCTGCCACCCCGTCGGAGGAGCACGATGACGACGCCGAACAGGAGCAACGCACCGAGAAGTCCGCCGATGACCAGCACTGTACTGAGGCCCATGACCGTCGCCGGGAGCGGCCCGAGTCCGCCGTCACCGTCACCCGCGGGTTCGGTCTGGACTGCTGGCTCCGTTCCCGTCGGCTCTGTCTTCGGCTCGGCACCGCCGTTCTCGTCGGTCTGGAGCTGGCTCTCGGTTACTTTGATTTCACCGGCGTTGGCGTCGTTGAAGCTGATCTGGAACGTCCCCGGCGTCGTCACGACCGTCGACAGCGTCACGGTCTGTTCGGTGTCTGCCGGCACAGTCACTGAGGTCTGGTTGACGACCTCGTCGTCTACCCGCATCTGCGCGTCGTACGTGCCTGGGGCACTGCCGGCGTTTTCGACAGTCCCTCTGACGCTGACCCGATATCCGTCTGTCGCCTGTTCGCTGACGACTGACGTTCGTGTGACGGAGAACGACGGCTCAATTTTCCCGATGGCGTAGGCCGTCGTCCCTGCGGTATCCGCCTCGTAAACGATACGGTCGGGCTGCTCCGTGGCGACGGTCGTTTCGGCGGCTTTCCAGGATCCGTTGATGCGATGATACACGCGGACATCCTGTGGTGCTATTCCGGCTGACTGGAGTGTTGAGCGGTCCAGCGCGAACTGCATCGACGACGGCTCGACGCCGTCCGACGACCCGACAGTCACCACACCGAACACCGATGCGTCGTCACCGGACGGTACCGCAAGGTCTGCCGCGCTGGGATCAGTGTACTCGGTCACGTCCTGCGTGAATGCCTGCCGTGATGCGTTGACCGTCCAGGACTGGACGGCAAAGGATCGGTTCGTTTGTTCCGATACGTTCAGTTCGTAGGGTTCGTTCGTCGGGACTGTCCCACCGCGTATCTTGAGCTGCCGCGTAGTCGAGTCCGTACGCGTTGTCTCGACTAGTGCCGGCTTGACCTTGACTCGCCCAGCTGATTTCCCTGGGCTCTGGACCTTAATCCTGTACGTTCCGGGGGCATCGAACTCCAGTGCCCGCGTCCGCTCGACCGACGAGTCGGCGTCGACGACCACCCGTTCGGTCGCTCTAGTCGTGCCGTTTACTACGTACTCGATACCCATCGCACCGCCCGAACTGCCGGTGTTATGGACCGTTGCGGTAACGTTTACTGATTCACCGGCCAGTATCGTGTTCGCGTCTTTCGACGCGCCGGACACGAACAGACTCGGTTCAGCAACAGCGGGGCCCGCTACCGTGGCTGCGAGGAGGAGAGAGACGACACAGACGATTGGGAGGCCCGGAAGATGCTGTCTTGGGGACCTATCTTCACGTACCATTACACGGATATAATCCGGACCACCGACATAAAACCGCCCGATTGCTTCGATTCGGTAAACTGTGCCTACACATCGGAAGGCAGCGAATTCTGTCCACCTCTTCTGTAGGCTCTTAGACTGGACCGAACGTTGCTGTAGTTGCATTCGAACCAGAGCAAGACGGTCGCACTCACTGTGTGCGCTGCGACTTGCAGGGTTCAAACCGCCAGTACATACCGATGGCTCCTCGCGCATTTGCTCGGAGCAATACGGTGGGACTGGGATTTGAACCGAGCCAAGACGGTCCTGCTCACGCCGTTGCGAGGGCTGCGACTCGTCGGCTTCAAATCTCAGCTGGTGCACTTGCCACTCACGGTTTGTTCGTGGCAAAATACGGTGGGACTGGGATTTGAACCCAGGAATCCGTGAGGATACCTGCTTTCAAGGCAGGCGCAATAGGCCGCTCTGCCATCCCACCGCAGTCGGGCATACTGCGTGGGCCTTCTAAGACCTGTCGGTCTCTCGGACCACGGTCGGCTCGCCGTCGTTGTCGACAACACGGATTCCGAGGTCATCGAAGAACGTCATCGTCCGTTCCGGTACGACCCGACCAGCTCGGTTCCGGGCGCGTAGCAGCGGAACCATCGTTTTGAGATCCGATTGCGTTTCGAGGACCGGCGTTGACGGGAGAAAGTCCACGTCGAGGCCGGCATCCGCGGCGCGCTCGCCGATGGTTTCGACCGCCGGGGTGGCGTAGCTGTCCTCGAAATCTATCGGCTCGCCGAAACCCGCGTAGTAGACACGGCCGCCCTCAGCAGGGCCGAGTACCACGCCGCTGGATCGGAGTTTCATCGCCGCGCTGTCGATGAGTTGGCGGTTCAACAGTGCCGCTGTCGGTTCGACGGCGGCGACGGTTGCGACGTCTTCCCGGTTGAGGAGGTGTGTGACAGTGTTCCCGACCCGACCGGCGAACGTCGAGCCGACCTGTACCTCGAACCGGGCGTTGCCCGGTGATTCGAGGGCCTCTGTCACTGGCTCTCGCACCGCGGTCTCGGGGTCTACGCCGTCCGGGACCTGCTCCGAGGCACGGTAGTTCACCAACAGCTCGGCCCCGCTGATCTCCACCGCACGACAGACGTCGAGCAGCATGGCTTCGTACAGCTTGGCCGCCTCGGCGTCGTCAAAGAGGTCGCCCGCCAGGTCCTGTAACACGAACCCTTCGACTGGCGGATCAGCCAGTACAGTTACCGTAGTCATACTGTCTTCTCGGCCCGACTGTGATTAGTCGCTTGTGTTCCGACGCAGCTACAGAACAATTATAAGATGTGAGCAGTATTTGATAACTAAGAGAAACTATATGGAGCAATCCCAGACCTACAGATGTGACGGATGTGGGTCGGAGTACCGGGTTCTCGGGGAGCCACGACCCAAGATCGTATGCCGCGACTGCGAACGCGAAGCCACGTTGTCCGGGACTGCGGCGGCACAACGGGCGTACCATATCGGCTACACGCGGTATCGCGAAGCGCGCCGGCAGCTATCCGACGCGCTGGCGACCGTCGAAGACGGGGAGATGGCGCTCGCTCGCGGTGGGTTCGACAGTGCCGCGGCGGACTTCGAGGAAAGCGTCGAGGAGTTCACGACGACTGTTCGCGAAGCGGACGACGACTCGCTGACCGAGTTAGCGGAACGGGCGCGCAAGAAAGCGACCTGTCTCTGGCAGGCCGCCGAGTGGCTCAGCGGCATGACTTACGCCAGCGAACAGGGCGAATCGACACAGGCGAGCCAGTACCGCCACGACGCCGAAAACCGGCTACAGGCGGCAACTGAGTACGGGACAGTGTCGAGCCCGGAAGAGTTGCTCCAGACCGCTGAGACCGAAGTCCAGTCCGATACCTGACTACCGCCCGCGTCGGCCCTTCGTCTGCCGGTAGTCCTGTCCGAGCGTCTCGCTGAGGTGCTCCAGAAACGCTGTCCGTTCCGCATCGGTCTGTTCACTCGGCGGCATCATCGGAAGGATCTCGAATCCCCGACCGCGGATCGTCGTCGCGTGCCGGTCCTCGATGTCGAGTTCGTCCTCGCTCATCGTCGTGTATTCGAAGGCTAACTCTTCGAGGGGACGCTGGCCGACCGGTAGCAATATCTCGGGATTTATCATCCGTATCTCGCTGTTGAGATACGGTTCGCAGTTGACGACCTCTTCGTCGGTTGCGTCCCTTTCGGGATGGCGACAGCGGGTCACGTAGGTCAGGAAGGTGTTCTCTAACTGCGGCCTGTCGGCGTCCGGGTCCGAGCACATGTCGACTGCGGCGAGGATGTCGAGCAGTTCGCGCTCACTCTCGCCGGTGAACGGGATGCCGGACTCATCGGCCCCGGCCGCAGGCGAGTCGCCGAGGACGATGAACTCAGCGCCCACGTCCCCGTAGCCGTGGACGACGTTCTCTCGCGTCTCACACAGTGCGGGGCAGTTCTGGCACTCCTCGTCCATCCCGAACGGGTTCGACTTGGATTCCTGTTGGGCGTCCATCTTACTCGTCGTCGAGGGTCTTGGCGTGGGTGTCCGCGTCCTCGGGGTCGTTCTGCGGACTGGACGGGTGGTAGTCGGTGTCGTACTCGCCCGGTCGGTCGTCGAGCCGGTCGGGGTTGATGCGGCCGCCGAGCAGCATGAAGTCGAGGACCGTACAGGCCAGCATGGCCTCGACGACCGGGACCGCCCGCGGCGGCAGGACCGGGTCGTGGCGGCCGGTGACGGTAATTTCCTTGCCTTCGCCCGTCTCCCAGTCGACCGTCTTCTGGGTCTTGGGAATCGACACCGGCGCGTGCCACGACACCTCGCCGTAGATTGGCTGGCCGGTCGTGATGCCCCCCTGGATGCCGCCGTGGTCGTTGCCGACAGGCGTGGGGTGGCCGTCCTCACTAAACTCCCAGTTCTCGGTGTACTCGCTGCCCTTCGTCGTCCGGGCCTCGCGGCCGATGCCGTACTCGAAGTCGTTGACCGCCGGAATCGAGTACATCGCCTGGCCGAGCCGGGACGGGAAGCTATCGAACCGTGGCGCGCCGAGGCCGGACGGGACGCCGCGACATTCGAAGTAAATCGCGCCGCCGATGGAGTCGCCCTCCTTCTGGTGCTTGTCGGCCAGGTCGCGCATCTCCTTGGCCGCGTCGGGGTCGGCACAGCGGACCTCGTTTTCCTCGCTGTGTTCGAGCATGTCCTCGAAGGTCACCGGGCCGGCCTCGACGTCGCCGATCTGGCAGACGTGGGCCTTGATCTGGACGTCGTAGTCGGACTGTTCGAGGATCTGCTTGGCGACGCCGCCGGCGGCGACCCAGTTGACTGTCTCGCGGGCCGAGGACCGGCCGCCGCCGCCCCAGTTTCGGGTCCCGAACTTCGCGGAGTAGGTGTAGTCGCCGTGGGACGGTCGCGGAGCCGTAATGAATGGCTCGTACTTGCCCGAGCGGGCGTCCTTGTTCTCGATAACCATTCCGATGGGCGTGCCCGTCGTGTACCCGTCCTGAATCCCGGAGTTAATCGTCACCTTATCCGGTTCGCCCCGGGAGGTGGTAATCATCGACTGGCCGGGCTTGCGCCGGTCGAGGTCTTTCTGTATCTCTTCCGCTGAGAGTTCGACGCCCGCCGGGACGCCGGAGACGGTACAGCCCATCGCCTCCCCGTGGGACTCGCCGTAGGTCGTCATGCGGAACAGACGACCGAACTCGTTGCCGTTCATTACAGTGGTGTCGGGGTTGGGGGCATTTGAACCTTGTAGATGTGGCCGGTGCTTGTCCCGCTATAGGCGACGATAGCGTCGGTATCCCCGCTATCTACCGCTCGACGGCCGCGCCGAGCGAATCGAGCACGTCGAAGAAGTCCGGGAAGGACACGTCGACGTGTTCCGCGCCGGTCACAGTTGTCTCGCCGTCGGCGACGAGGCCGGCGACGGCCAGCGACATGATGATGCGGTGGTCCGCGCGGCCTTCGACGGTCGTGCCGATGAGGTCACTGTCCGCGCCGTAGACGAACAGTTCGTCCTGGTGTTCCTCCACCTCAGCGCCCATCTTCGTCAGTTCTTCAGCCATCGCGCTCACGCGGTCAGTCTCCTTGTACCGGACGTGCTCGGCGTCGGTAATTCGGGTGACGCCGTCGGCGGCGGCCCCAAGCGTCGCGATGGTCGGCAGGAGGTCCGGCGTGTCTTCGACGCCGACCTCGATACCGGTTAGCTCGGACTGCGTGACGGTGATTTCGCCGGTTTCCTCGTCCCAGTCGAGGTCGGCCCCCATCCGGTCGAGGATGTCGACGATGGCGGCGTCGCCCTGAGCGCTGGGGAACGCCGACGTGACGCGCAGGCCGTCCTCGGCGGCGAGCGCACCGGCCGCGAGCAGGTAGCTCATCGACGAGAAGTCCCCGGGGACGTTGTAGTCGCCGCCCGCTGGCGTGTAGGACTGACCGCCCTCGACGGTGAACCCGGTATCGGTCTTCTGGGCGTTGATGTCGAACGCGTCCAGCACCTCCAGCGTGATATCGACGTACGGCGACGATTTCAGCTCGGTCGTCAGGTCGATATCGATGCCGTCCGGCGAGACGGCCCCCGCCATCAGCAAGGCGGTGATGTACTGCGAGGACACGTCGCCGGGAATTTCGACCCCGCCGCCGTCGATGCCGCCGCCGACCACGAGCGGGGCCTGCCCGTTCCGGCGAGTCGATTCGGCGTTGCCATCAAGTTGTTCGGTGGCGTCGAGCAGTGGCCCCTGGGGACGCGACCGGAGGGATTCGTCGCCAGTCAGTACCGCGAGATTGTCCTGCAGTGCGGCTGTCGCGGTGACCAGTCGCATCGTCGTCCCGCTGTTGGCACAGTCGATCACGTCGTCCGGCGTCTCCGGCCGGCCGTCGAAGCCCGTGACTTCGACCGTCGACTCGTCTTCAGCCAGTGAGACGCTCCCGCCGTAGGCCTCGACCGCTCGCATTGTGGCCTTCGTATCCGCACTCACGAGCGGGTCGTGGACGACCGCGCCGTCGGCGTAGCCCGCAGCCAGCACCGCCCGGTGCGTGTAGCTCTTCGACGGCGGTGCTTGCGCCGTCCCCTCGACCGTCGATTCGGTAATCGTGATGTCCATGCCCGGTCGGTAGCGGGCGTTCGACAAGAGGCTACCGCTCTCTCACCCCACCGACGGTGGGAGCAACGACCTTGTGGCTGGCAGCGGTACCACCGCTATGGTCCCAGCGATGGACGGCGCGACCGTTGTCGTCACGGGTGCGAGTAAAGGTATCGGCGAGCAGATAGCCCACGCGGTAGCGGGAGCGGGCGCACATACGGTCATCTGTGCCCGCGACGCGGAGGCGCTCGAGCGTGTCGAAGCCGATATACGGGATGCAGGCGGCTCCGTGACCGCGATTCGGACGGACGTGCGCGACGAGTACGACGTGGAACGACTGGTCGAAACTGCCACACGAGACGGTGACGGCGCAATACAGTACGTTGTCGCTAACGCCGGCGTCTACCACGGAACCGCCGGCGAGACACCGCTTACCGAGGAATCCTACGCCGCCTTCGACGACCACCTCCGGACGAACGCTCGGGGCGTGTTCTCGACGATCCGCGAAGCCGTCCCACACCTCGGTCCGGACGCCCGCATCGTCGTCCCGACGGGCGTCGTCGCCCGCGAAGGGATGCCCGGATACGGTTCCTACGCAGTCTCGAAGGCCGCCGCGGAGGCCGTTGCCCGCGGGTTCGCCGCCGACCTCGACATCCCGGTCGGTGCAGTCGACCCCGGACAGGTCGCGACGGACCTCTCCGGCGACGGCGGACGCGACCCGGAATCCGTCGCCGAAATGGTCCTCTGGGCGCTCCGGGACGCTGACCCGTCAGCACTGGACGGCGGCGTCATCGACTGGGGCGACTATCGGTCGGCGACCCGGTGACCGCCACCGATGGGTTTATTAGCAACAGGCCGGTGATTGTAGATAATGTCTATTAACTCAACCTCAGTTTTTAATAACGCTGGCCGAATCTCCACCGCCGGCCTCGCGAGTGTTGTCGGCCTGGTGATCCTGTCCGGCGTCGCAGTCACCGGCGGGGCGAGTAAGGTTCTGGTCATCTCCTGGGTCGCGTTCGTGGCAATGGCACTGGGCGCGTGGCTTGGGGCGCGGGCCGATGAAACGAACCCCTACCGACTGGTCTGGGGCTACGGGCTCGCGAGCGGGGCGATGGTCACCTCGGCGGCCATGTTCCTCGTTCCACAGGCGATGGGACTGGGCGGCCAGGCCGGCGCAGCGCGTATCGGCGGCGTCGGCATCGCCGCCGGACTGGTCACCGGCTACGGCACCCACACTATCGGCCACCGGCTGACCCACGTCGAGACTGCCTTCGACATGACGACGCTCGCCATCGCTGCCCACGCGCTCTCAGCCGGGCTGGTCATCGGGCTGGTCTACGCCTCGATGCCCCAACTGGGTATCCTGCTCGGGCTCGCTATTGTCTCACACAAGGGACCGGCCGGCTACGCTGCTGCCCGGCGGCTCGGACGCAGCGGCAAGTCCGCCACCGCGCTGTTACTCCCCGCGGCCGGCGTCGGCCTGACGGCGATCCCGTCCGCGCTCCTGCCGGTCCCGGAGTCCGCCCTTCTCAACGCAGTTATCTTCGGGTTCGCCGCCGGCATCTTCCTCCACGTCGCGATGGACTTCCTGCCGAACTGCGAGGCCGGCAGCGAGATCGACGAGGTCTGTGAACTCCACGACCACTCCCACGACCTGCTCGACGAACTCCGTACGCACGCCGTCGCGTCGACGGTGGTCGGCGCTGCCGTCATCGTGCTGGCGTGGGTCGCCATCTGAACGCGTGTTCGTCGTCACCGCACGGGCATAGTCACGGACACACTCGTCCCGTCGGTATCGACCCGGATGTCGATATCGCCACCGACGTAGCTGACGAGCCAGTACGCGAACCACAGCCCCAGCCCGGACCCGTGTTCGAGCGGCTTCTCTTCCGCCGCCTCGATGACCCGCCGCTCTTGATCCGGGACCCCTGGCCCGTTGTCCACAATCGTCACTGTCGCTGTCGAGTCGTGGCGCTCCGTCCGGACGGTGACCCGCGGTGCCGATGCGTCGGAGTGCTTGATACCGTTCTCGATGAGTTCCTGCAACGCTGGGACTACCTTTGCATCTATCGCGGACGACGAGACGGAGTCGCTCTCGACGACGAACTCGGCGTCGGGGTATGCTGCGGCCAGCCCGTCCGTGATGTCACTGAGGACGTCTTCGAGTTCGCGCTCGACATCGTCGGTAAGCGAGTCCGCGAGCAGTTCCTGTACGTGGTGCGCTTTCTCGCTGATGTCGAGCAGGGACTGCACGTTCGCTTTGATCGTCTCGAGGTGGTCGAGAGCGGCGTCGTCATCCACTAACTCTGACAGAATATCCGCACGTCCACTGATCGTCGTTCCGTTGTTCCGGAGATTGTGCCGGAGAATCCGATGGAACACGGTGAGCTGTTGCTCGCGCAGTCGGCGACCGGTGATTTCGTCCTGCATCCCGACGAACCCCTGGATCGTCCCGTCCGCGTCCTGAATCGGGGCGATGGTCTGGTTGATGATGAACCGCTCGCCGGACTTGCGCTCGTTTACGATCTCGCTCGTCCAGACCTCGCCGCGACAGATCGTGTCCCAGAGCCGTTCGTAGAACTGTTCGCTCTGTTCACCGGACTTGAGTATCCGCGGTGTTCGACCGATTGCCTCTTCGGCGCTGAATCCGGTGAGTTCCTCGAACGCCGGGTTGACGTACTCGATGACGCCGTAGGTGTTCGTTATCAGAATCGCGTGGCCCGCATGCTCGACGGCGTTCCTGAACCGCCGGAGTTCGCTGTTTTGTTCTCTGAGGTCCGCAACGAGGTCCTCGGTGTGGCTGCGCCGGGCGAGGAGGTTCGCGATGGTTCGAAAGAGCGCCTGCGTGTCCAGCGGCGCTGTCATGATATCATCGACGACGAGTGGCTGCTCGGCCGCGTCGATATCGGGCAGGTCAATCCTGACTGGCGTCCCCTCACGACGCACCAGAATCACGGGGCAAAACACCGGATCTGCCCGGTGTTTGTACTGCTCTATCGACTCTCTGTACTTCGGAAACGACGACTCGTCGACGATGTGGAGGTCGACTTCCCGGAACTCGTCGTCCGTGATCGGCGTGTGGTGTTCGGCGACGACGGAGGCGAGTGCCTCCCGGTTGCCGTCGCCGGCCAGCAGTAATTGGACGTCGGCCATCGGTGGTTAGCGAGTGGATGAGCGTCCGCCGCTGTCTCCATGCCGTTCGGGCACGCCCTCGAACACGCCGTGCATCCCCGAGACGGGGTCGCCGACCTGAAGGCCGTCGGCGGTTATCTCGAACCGGCGGGGGACCGCCTCGAACCCGCCGACGCGCTTTTTCAGCGCGCCGACGACTCGCTGGAGTTCGCCCCCGACCTCGATGTAGTTCTCGAAGACGATGTTGTCGGCGAGGTAACTGACGTTCTCGCTCGTGGGTTCGTGAAGCCCCGTCACGTCCCTACGCTGGTCGATCAGGATCACAGCGGTGTTCCCGCGCGTGAGATGCTGTGTCAGGGCGTGGAGCCGCCGACGCAGTTCCACGTCGTCCTGTCCGTGCTTGATCGCGTTCTTGTAGCCCGCGATGCCGTCGATAACCACGAGTTCGGCCCCGCGCTCCGCGGCCTGTGTCTTCACGCGGTTCGCGAACTCCTCGGGCGACATCGCCAGCGACTCGATCTCCTCGACGAGAAGTGTCCCCTCGTCACGCAACTCCGAGAGCGGTATCCCGAACGTCTCACAGCGGTGTGTGAACGTGTCGATGGATTCGTCGAACAGGTAGGCAAGCGCCGGGGACCCGTCTGCCGCTGCGGAGGCCAGGAACTCCGTCGCCGTCGTCGACTTGCCGACGCCGGAGGGGCCACTGAGAATCGTCACCGTCCCGCGTTCGAGTCCGCCATCGAGGAGCGAGTCCAGTTCCGGCACGCCGGCGGAGAACTGCGTTGGGTCGAACGACCGCGTCCGCTGTTCCGGTTCGAGCGCGGGATACACTTCGACGCCGGATTCCCGGATTTCCATCCCGTGTGAGCCGTCCTGTTGGCCGATGCCGCGATGCTTGCGCAGTCGAATACGCCGACCCGCCTTCTCATCGCCGTAACTGAGCGAGATGATGCCGTCACTGAGCGACCGAAGCTGGCTGTCCATCTGATTGCTCGGCGTCTTGGTCGCCAGCACGGTCGTCTCCCTGTCTTGCAGAAAGCGCGCGAAAGAGATGATACGCTTCCGAAACTGGTACTCGGTCGGTTCGAGATACTGGAAGTGTGTGATCGGGTCAATGAGGACGCGGTCCGGGTCGACCCGCTCGATAGCCTCGCGGATATCCGAAATCAGGTGGCCGTCCTCGACGTCTCTGGGCTTGACCACGTCGTACGATTCGGCCTCCATGAAAAACTCCGAATCGGGGCCGACATCCAGAAACGTCGCGTCGGCGATATCGATGCCGAGTTCGGCAGTGTTCGCCAGTAAATCGGCAGCCGATTCTTCGGCGTGAATGAACAGCACGTCGTCGCCCGCTTCGAGCCCCGCTTCGAGAAACTGCGTGCCAAGCAGTGTTTTCCCGGTCCCGGGCGGTCCGATAACGAGATACAGCCGCCCTTCCACAAGCCCGCCTCTGAGAAGCGAATCAAGGCCTGAGATCCCGCTGGAAAGCCGCGTGAACTGCCGCAAAGGAGAGGGCATAGAGAGAGTATCGGATGGCGGGTAATAAGCATCTCGCGAGAACGCGGGCGTGCCAACCGAGGACAGTCCACGAAACACCGATTCGCGTCTCCTCGCTCTTTCGACTAACGTGAGCGAAAAAGCGACCACTCGCGCCGCTCGTGGTCGTCTTACTCCTCGTCGAGTAACTGCTCGGCCAGAATCGGGACAAACGTCCGCAATCCACCTTTTTTACCATCGGGTGTGCTCCCTGTGGTCACACACCACTCGATAAAAAACGTGGGCGAAAAAGCGACCACTCGCGCTGCTCGTGGTCGTCTTACTCCTCGTCGAGTAACTGCTCGGCCAGAATCGGGACGAAGGTGCCGATGTCGGTGACCATCCCGACTGCCTGTGCGGAGCCACGGTCGAGGAGCTGTGTCACCGTCGCGGGGTTGATGTCGACGCAGACGACCCGCGTCGTCGAGGGGAGACAGTTCCCGACGGCGACCGAGTGCAGCAGCGTCGAGAGCATCAGCACCATGTCGGCCTCGTGGGCCTGCTCCCGAATGGCGTTCTGGGCCTCGACGGCGTCGGTGATGGTGTCCGGGAGCGGGCCGTCGTCGCGGATAGAGCCCGCGAGAACGAACGGCCGGTCGTTTTCGATGCATTCGTACATCACGCCGGAGCCGATGGTGCCGGACTCGACGGCCTCCTCGATGCCGCCCTCGCGGATGACCTCGCTGATGGCGTAGATGTGGTGCTTGTGGCCGTGGCGGGGATGGTCAAGGCTCTCGGTGTCCATGCCTAGCGAGGTCCCGTAGATGTCGCGCTCGATGTCATGGACGGCGAAGCCGTTGCCGGCCGAGAGCATATCGACGTAGCCCTCCCGGACGAGGCGGGCGAGGTCCTCGCGCGCCCCGGAGTGGATGAGGGCTGGCCCACAGACCGCCATCACTTTGCCACCCTCCTTTTTCGTCTCTTTGATGGCGTTCGCGATCTTGCGGATGGTCGACTCCGAGGGCCGCTCGGAGGAGACGCCGCCCTGCATGAAGCCGAACGCGCCGCCCGAATCGCGGGGCCGCTCCGGCGGCTGGACCTTGATGCCGGTTTCGTCGGTGACGACCATGTCGCCCTCCTCGATAGCGTTCAGGACCTTGGTGTAAGCTCGGGGGTAGTCTCTCGGTTCCTCGTCGTCACCGTTCGACTGTTCCGAGGCGCGGTGCGCTTCGCCGTCTTCGACGACCACGGCGCAGTCCATCTCCATGTCCTCGACTTCGATCCACTCGCCGCTGTGGCGGATGAACGTCGGGTGGTTCGTCGTCGAGTAGAACCCGTGCGGGACGACCTGGTCGTCGGGTGCGGGGACGAGCGTGGCGTCTTTCGGGTCCGAGGGGTTGACGCCGTGCTGGTGGAGTTCGTGAACAATCGACTGCAGTTGGTCTTCGTCGTCAGCCTCGACGAGCATCCGGGCGTAGGACTCCTCGTCTTTGTGACGGCCGATATCGAACTCCTGAACGGAGAAGGAGCCGCCCAAATCCATGATGATGCCGAAACAGGACTGCATCATCCCGGAGTCGATGATGTGGCCCTCTAGTTCGACTTCGCGAGAGACGGTCATGGCCAAGACATGGAGACAGGTGTGTAAGACGGTTTTGGGTCTGCACCACTCCGGCGACCCGGCTACCGCCCGTCAACGTGTCGTTGCACGGCCCACGACTCCCCCTCGCTGTCCTCACATAGCCGCTCGAAGAACCGCTGTAGCCCGTCGGACTCTGTGGTCGGCAGGACGTGCAGTCGGACCGTCCCGTCGCGGACGGCAACGCGGAACACGTCGGTCGTCTCCTCGTCGCGGACCAGCCACAGCGGCATCGGCAGGTCGTGGAAATCACCGTAGCGGTACGGTCCGGCCTCGAGGATGTCGACGACTGTCTCGGCGAGTTCCGGCGTCGCCCGCTCCCGATCCGGGACAAGTCGGAACTCCGTCCCGCCCTCGTATTCGACCCCGCTCCCGTGGGGAAAGCGCCGCTGTGGGTGTGCGGGGATGCTGAACGAGGGGTCCGTGGTCATCTGTCACGTAGTTGGGCGCTTTCGGATTTAAATTCGCGGGCCATGCAGGGCTCGATGGTATAACCTCCCCTGCGTCTGTGGCGTCGATCCGACGCGGTCTAGCATGACCGGTGGCGAACTAAAGTCATGAGAGTGAATTGTCTTCGGAGTGAGGAATCAGTATGCGCGTTAGTCTGGCGGTGGTAGACCGTCTCGTCGCGAACGGCATCGATACCGTCTTTGGCATCCCGGGGAAGCAGTCCCTCCCGCTGAACGAGGCCATCGGCAAGCGAGACGACATCCGTTTCGTCGTGGCACGGCACGAAACTGCGGTCTCACATCAGGCCTGGGGCTATGCAGAGACGAGCGGGCAGATAGCGAGCACTGTTGTCGTTCCCGGTCCGGGCGATATGAACGCGATGAACGGCCTGAAAAACGCGCTGAACGACTGCACGCCGCTGGTGCACTTCGCCATCGAAACCGAGCCGGCGCTCCGGGGCGGGGATGCGATTCACGAAACCCCGCCGGACACCTACGACAACGTCGTCAAAGAGAACATACTACTGAAGAACCCCGAGACGACAGCGGCGACGATCGACCGAGCGGTACAGATCGCCAAGACACCTCCGAAGGGGCCAGTCAGAGTCGGACTCCCCAAGAATTACTTGCAGATGGACGTGCCAATCGCTGGTGCAAGCACACCTTCGGCTCCGTCCACCAGCACCGTCCCGGAGCAGGCGGTTGCGGAAGCCGCTGAGCACCTGCTCGCGGCCGAGATGCCAGTTATCATGGCAGGCGGTGGTGTGCGAGCGTCGGGTGGGACGGCGGCGCTCCGAAGCCTCGCCGAGCGACTTGACGCGCCCGTCGTGACGACGTACAAAGGCAAAGGCGTGTTCCCGGAGGATCACGACCTCAGTGCCGGTGTCCTGAGCGGGAGTGCAAGCCCAGAGCTACTGGACTGTCTCGCCGACTCCGACGCCGTACTCGCCGTCGGCTCCGACCTCGACGCACACGGGACACGCGGGTGGTCCGTCGAACTACCTGAGACGCTCGTTCACGTCACGATTGACGCCGACGACCTCGGCACGGGCTATGACCCGACTGTCGGCATCCTCGCAGATGCCGCGGACGCGATGACGGCGGTCGAGAACAAAATCGCGGCGGCTGATACCGCTCCTGCTACGAAGGCGGACGGCACCGAACGCGCACAGGCTGTCCGCGATGCCACTGCGCGTCGTATCGAACCGCTCGTGGATTCGGAACCACCGCTCACCTCCGTCCATGTGCTGCAAACTCTCCGGGACGCAGTCCCTTCGGATGCTATCACGGCCGTCGACGCCGGGGGGTTCCGCGTCTGGGCGCTGAACACGTTCGAGGCGTACGGGCCGCGCAGCTACGTCAACCCCGGATCGTGGGCGACGATGGGAACCGGACTGCCGTCGGCGATTGGGGCACAGCTAGCCAATCCGGACACGCCCGTCGTCGCGTTGACCGGTGATGGCGGCCTCATGATGTGCGTGCACGAGCTCCACACTGCGGTCGCCGAGGACCTCCCGATCACCGTCGTCGTCCTCAACAACGACGATTACGCGATTATCAGTGAGGAGGCCGGCCGGAGTTACGACCTCGACCACCAGGCGTACGGATGGGACACGACGCCGATTGACTTCGGAACCGTCGCTGCCGGAATGGGGATGGAAGCCGTGCAAGCCGACACGCCGTCCGAAATCCGCACGGCGGTTCGCGAGGCGGTGCAGACGGACGCGCCGACGCTCGTCGAGGTCAGGACCGACCCGACGGAGCCACAGGCGAGCGAGTGGATGAGCGAGTAGTGGATTTATCCAGCGGGAACGCCAAAAGCAGGTCATGTGTGGCCGCTACAGTTTGTTCTCTCCTCGCGAGGAAATTGAGACGCGGTTCGACGCCGAGTTTTCCTTCGACTACGGGTCGCGATACAACGCCGCTCCGAGCCAAGACCTGCCGGTCATCACTGCCGAGTCGTCCGGCACAATCAAGCGGATGGAGTGGGGACTGATTCCGTCCTGGGCTGACAACCGCACGGACCACGGGCACATCAACGCCCGCGCCGAGACGCTGGCGGAGAAACGTTCGTTCGCCGAGGCCTACGAGGCTCGCCGCTGTCTTGTCCCTGCCGATGGGTTCTACGAGTGGGTCGAGACGAGCGACGGCAAGCAACCGTATCGCGTGGCGCTGCCGGACGACGACCTGTTCGCGATGGCGGGGCTGTACGAGCGGTGGGAGCCGCCACAGCGCCAGACCGGACTGGGGGAGTTCGGCGCGAGCGGCGGTGATTCCGGCGGGGAAGACGATATCGTCGAGTCGTTCACGATTGTGACGACCGAACCGAACGACGCCGTCGCTGACCTCCATCACCGGATGGCCGTCATCCTCGACCCGGCTGAGGAGTCGACGTGGCTGCGCGGCAGCGCCGACGACGTGTCCACACTGCTTGACCCGTACGACGGCCCGATGCGGACCTATCCGGTTTCGTCAGCGGTTAACAGCCCAGCCAACGACTCGCCGGACCTCATCGAACCAGTCGGGTAGTGACGGCTGGGTAACGGCGCTACTCGCTCGGCGTGTTCTGGCGCTTGAACTGGTGCAACATCTTCCAGAGCGTCTCTTCTTCGACCTGGTTTTCGGCGGCGGATAGCTGGCGGTACAGGCCCTCAGAGACGGTAATCTCGGGCATTACTGGAACGCTCGTGTGGAGGCAACATAAGCTTCTGGAGACTCGGAACCGAGTGAATGTATCCGCCCCACAATATTCTGGGTACGTCGTTACGGGGGCTAATCGCCTTCTCCCGGTGTATGCAGTCGTACGCCCAGCGAGACGACGGTACTGTCGCGTCCAGTGTGACTGAGCTCATCGGCGACACGCCGCTGGTCTGTCTCGACAGCTTCGCGGACAATCTGCTCGGCAAGGTCGAAGCGGCCAATCCTTACTCCGTCAAGGACCGCATTGCGCTGTACATGGTCGAGGCGGCCGCCGAATCAGGCGACCTCCCCGCCGACGGGACGGTCGTTGAAGCGACCAGCGGCAACACCGGCATCGGGCTGGCCGCTGTCTGCGCTGCACGGGGGTATGACTGCGTGCTGACGATGCCCGAATCGATGAGCGAGGAGCGCCGGCAGTTGCTGTCGGGGCTCGGCGCGGACCTCGAACTCACGCCAGCTGACGGCGGCATGAGCGGGGCAATCGAGCGCGCGAACGAACTCGCGGACGCGCCGGGTACTGTCCGCGCCCGGCAGTTCGAGAACGAGGCGAACCCGCGTGCCCACCGCGAGACGACGGGTCCGGAGATATGGGCCGATACCGACGGCGACGTGGACGCCGTCGTTGCCGGCGTCGGGACCGGCGGCACGATCACCGGTATCTCGGAGTACATCGAGGAGGAGGTCGGCGCGGATCTCACATCGGTCGCCGTCGAGCCTGAACAGTCCAAACTGCTCTCGGCGGATGCCCCGGACAGCCACGACATCCAGGGTATCGGTCCCGGGTTCGTTCCGGACATCCTCCGGCGCGATCTCGTCGACGAGGTGCGGACCGCGAGCAAGGCGGAATCCATGGAGGCGACCCACCGACTCGCCAGCGAGGAAGGGATTATGGTCGGCATCTCCTCCGGTGCGGCGCTGCACGCGGCCGCGGAGTACGCCACCGAGAACCCCGACGAGACGGTGGTCGCCGTCCTGCCGGACACCGGTGAACGATACCTCTCGACGGACCTGTGGGACTAAGCGAGAACCGTCGCTGCGATGCGGCGAAAACAGCCTTCAGGCGACCCGGCCGAACGCCAGCGTGCCGCTGATGCTCTCGATGTAGGCTTCGACGACCTGCCCTTCTCGCGCTCCGGAGACGAAGATGGTGTACTTCCCTTTCTCGGCGACGCCGTCGCCCTCGCGGCCCGTGCCGGTGATCTTGACCTCGTAGGTCTCGCCCTCTTCGAGCGTGGGTCGGTCCTGCTGGGTGTTCGAACTCGCGCCCTTGGCGACCGGGCGGAACGCACCGCAGGCCTGACAGCGCAGCATGTCGACGCCGTCCTCGTTCTTGAGGACGGTGTCGGGCAGGCCACACTCGGAACAGGTGACGTACTCGGCGACGTACGCGTCGATGGCGGCCTCGAAATCAGCGGTGTCGAACGACCCGTTGTAGCGGGCTTCGCCGCCGTCGAACTGACCGTTGGTCCCGAACTCGCGCTGGATGGCTCGGTGGAGATGCTGGGCGTCCCGCGAGACTGCGTCGGCGATTGCCTCTAAGTTCGTCAGGCGTGTGAACGCACCGTCGGTCTGGCCCTCGGGGTCGGGAATCGAGAGCCGTTCGCCGGCTTCCCGGGGTTGGTCTGGTAGTACGTCGTACGCACGCTGTAGGGCGGACTCGTAGTTCATACATCTTAGACGGTGCTGGCACGTAAATGGATTCCGTCACATCTGTGATCTCCTATCGGCCAATGATATTAATACTGAGAGTGGATAATTGATTGACATGGATCAGCACGAACAGCCTGTGGAGACGCCGGGACTCGCGTCCGAGCGACTCGATACGCTATTACGGGCGCTGGCAGCCGAGCCCCGGCGGATGATATACACTTACCTCGCCGAACACGACTCGGCCTCAATCGCGGAACTCACTGACGTGGTCGTGGGCTGGTCCAGCGCGCGTGGTCGAGACACCGACGCCCGCAACTGGGACGATACCCGCACGTCGCTCCACCACCGCCACCTCCCTGTTCTCGATGACGCTGGCGTTATTAGCTACGACGCTGCCCAGCGGACCGCGACGCTGGCATCGCTGTCGCCATCCACGGCCGAGGTTCTGGCGACGATAACCGATCTGGATACCGCCGAGACAGACCACGAGGACTGATCGTGGGCCGATGACAGTTCGTACCCTCCTCCGACGCTTCGAGGACTCGGACGTGGAGATAACTGTGTACGGTCCGCCCGCAACGAAGACTGTGGTAGAGCGTCTGGCAACTCAGGGAATCGACGCCACCTGGCGGAAACTCCCGACTGGACACCAGAACGCGTTTGTCGTCGTCCGCCGCGACGGCGCGTTCGCCGGGACACCGCCACTCACAGCGCTGCAGGCGTTCTTATGTAAGCCGACGACAGAGCCCGACGACAGCAGGGTGCCTGACAGTGACCCGGACCGGCAACTTCTCTACTCGGCGCTCGCGAACACGCTCCTCGCATCGCTCACGCCGGCACAGTTGCTCGCAACGTCGCACGAGTTCGAGGACAGGGCCTACCGCGTCGGGGAGGGAACGCTTCGAGTGAGCTTCCAGTCGCTCTCGATCTTCCGCTCTCAGCGCGCCCGATACCAGACGCTCGCCAGCGACACGGACCTCGACATCCACGTTTACGGACGAGACGACTGGGAGCCGCCAGCGATTCCCGGAATCTCGTTCCATCCGCTCACAGACACCGTGCTCGAACAGGTGTGGCTGCTGGCGTTCGACGCCGCCGGCGACGACCAGAACAAGTGTGCACTCGTCGCCGAAGAAACCGAGGACGGACCGTTTCGTGGTCTCTGGACGTACAACGCACGGCTGGTCGACGAAATCATGACGGCGGTTGTGGCTGTCGACGAGTAGCAACTGACCACGAGTCGGCCCGGAAACACCCAGCGGATGCTATGCCGGACATGACAGCGGGACCCGAAGTCCGAGGCCATTACGCTCGATAGCCGTTCCGAAGGGCCGAGAGCGCTCCCGGAGTGTCTCACGAAGCCACTCAGCCACCGCTTCGTCGGCGCGTCCGACCTGTGTGTACGCGTTCTCGACCGGCGTGAGTTCGAGCGCGGCCAGCCGGCCGTCCTCGATATGGAGTTCGAACAGGAAGCTCCGGTCGTTGCGGTAGCCGTCCTTGACCGCGTAGTCGTCGACGAAATTACCGGTGTCGTACATGATGGGGCGACCGCGGTACACCTCGACCCCCTGGATGACGTGGGCGCTGTGGCCGTGGACCACGTCGGCCCCGTTGTCCACCAGCCAACGGGCGAAGGCCTGCTGTGTCTCGCCCGGTTCGGTCACCCAGTTCGGCCCCCAGTGAGCGGTGACGACGAGCAGGTCGGGGTCGGCGTCGCGGGCCGCCGCCAGCGCGCCCCCGACGCGGCGGCGAGTCAGCGGGTGGTTCGGGTCCAGCGGTGCGTATGCCGTGCCGGGACTGTCGCCGTCGGCGGCGTAGCTGGGTGACTGGTCAGTGACGGCGACGACGGCGATCGAGAGGTCGCCGATCTCGACGAACGCCGGCTCGAATGCTGTCTCGCTATCGACGCCGGCCCCGGCTGAGGCGATGCCAGCGTCGGCGAGGTGAGCCGGCGTGTCCGTGAGTGCCGCCGGTCCGAAATCGAACAGGTGGTTGTTCGCCAGTCCGGCACAGGAGACGCCGGCGCGGTCCAGCGCGGCCACGGCCCATTTCGGGCTCGCTCGGAAGTGGAACGTACGGCCGGGCCGCGGTTCGCCGCGGTCCGAGAGACAGCATTCGAGGTTCGCCACCAGCCCGTCGAGTGACTGGAGTTCGTCGAGCATCGACCCCCAGACGGCCGTCGGTCCGTCGGGGGCATCGCGCCAGCGTTCGTCGACGCTCCGGCCCAGCATCACGTCGCCGACGAACCCGAGGCGTAGTGACGCGTCCGTCGGGACAGACGGCGGACACGACACGTCCGCGTCGTCGTCGGCACCTAGACACCCCGAAACGGCGGTGAGGCTCCCGAGTGCGGGGCCGCCGCTGGCGAGGACGGTTCGGCGGGTCGGTGCCACAGTGAATAGAACATCGGCTGGGACCGCCTTGAATTTCAGTGACGTAAAAACCATCCAGGGTGTGTCGTATTGAGACACACTCCGGACGGTTACTTTTAGTTACCAATCCTCTATCCAGGTATGTCAAGCGACACTGCACGGGACTACGACGGGGACGAAGAGTGTACGACCACGGAGTCGTTCGCCGACCACGGCCTCGACGACGGCAGCGTCCTCATCAGCCGGACGTACAACCGAATCGCGGCGGACGGCGAACCCACGTTCGAACCGCCCTCGGAGTTTTTCGACACGCTGGAGGCGGCGTTCATCTGGGCCTACATCGGCACGATTGACGAACCTGGCGTCCCGCCCCATGTCGAAGCGGCCATCGAAGACGCTCGGGAGTTCACGCGCCAGGAGTTCGAAGACGACCCTGACGTGGACCTTCGAACGGACGTGATTCCGACGTTCTACCAGCAGGTCGCCGGCTTCCACTGCGCCTATCGAGATTAAAAGAGCAACCGCAGGCGGACTGTTGGGTGGACCGCTCTATTCGAGGTGGTGATAGTCGAGTTCGTAGCCGACGTCGACCGCCTCGCTGACTTCGTCGCTCGGTTCGGCGACGCCGCGAGTCGTCAGTTCGAGCCCGGTATCGCCGCGGTCTACGAGGATGTTCCGCCGCCACTCGGGGTCCACGTTGGGCGCGTCGGTGCGGTAGTGCGCGCCGCGGGACTCGTCGCGCTTGCGTGCGCTCAGCAGCAGGGCCTCGGCAACCGTGAGGCTGAAGAACAGATCGACGGCGAGTTCGAACGACAGGCTGGTCCGGTCGCCGTCGATACCGATGTCCCCAGTCCGTTCGCGAAGGGCATCGAGCGCGGCGAGGCCGTCCGACAGTGAGTCGCCGTTACGGAGAATACCGGCGTGCTCCCACAGCAGGTCGCCGAGGTCCGCGAGTAGCCCTCCGGGCGTCTCGTCTCCGTCCGACGCCGCCAGTTCCTGCAGCGACCGGAACTCGCGCTCGGCGATGGCACGCTGACCAGCCGGCAGGGCGTCGTCGCGGTCGTCGTCTGTCACCTGCGCCGCGACGTGGTCGCCGACGAGCGCGCCGATGGCGACCGTCTCCGCCAACGAGTTCCCGCCTAGGCGGTTCGCGCCGTGGACGCCTGCGACCGTCTCGCCGACAGCGTAGAGCCCACTGACGCCGGTTTCCCCGGTCTCGAAGTCGATGTCGACGCCGCCCATCGAGTAGTGGGCGGTCGGCGCGACTTCCATCGGCTCCTCCGTGATGTCGACGCCGAGGTCCATGAACCGCTCGTACATCCGCGGCAGTCGGGACTTGATGTACTCGTCGTCGCGGTGGGAAATGTCCAGATAGACGCCGCCGTTCTCGGTCCCACGGCCCTCGCGGAGTTCCTGTGCGATGGCACGGGCCACCACGTCGCGCGCGTCGAGTTCCATCTGGTCCGGCGAGTACTCCTCCATGAACCGCTCGCCGTCGGCATTGAGCAGCCGACCGCCTTCCCCGCGGACCGCTTCGGTGACGAGGCGGCCGTCCCAGTCCTCGCCGTAGCGGTCGCCGACCATCCCCGTTGGGTGGAACTGGACGAACTCCATGTCCATCAGCGACGCGCCGGCTTCGAGCGCCAGCGCCGGGCCGTCGCCGTTGTTCTCCTCGTCGCGCGAGGAGTGGCGGTTATACAGCGCGGAGGAGCCACCCGCCGCCAGGACGACGTGATCCGACTCGAAGAGGATGAACTCGCCGCTCTCCATGTCGTAGCCGGCCGCCCCGTAGACGCGGTCGCCGTCCGAGAGCAGCCGCGTGATCATCACGTTGTCGCGGTAGGGAATTTCGAGCGACTGGGCCCTGTCGACGAGCGTGTCCAGCATCGCCTCGCCCGTGCGGTCACCGACGAAGCAGGTCCGGCGGAACGACTGCGCGCCGAAGTAGCGCTGATTGATCTTGCCGTCTTCGGTCCGATCGAAGGGGGTCCCCCAGTCATCGAGTTCCCGGATGCGGTCGGGCATATGCTTGGTCGTCAGCTCGACTGCTTTCGGGTCGTTGATGAAATGGCCCTCGTCCAGCGTATCGGCGGCGTGAATCGTCCAGTCGTCCTCGGGGTCGAGCGATCCCAGCGAGGCGTTGATGCCGCCGGCGGCCCACGTCGTGTGTGCGTCGCCGTGATCCCGCTTGCCGATGACCAGCGGCTCGACACCGTTCTCGGCGAGTCCGATAGCGACCCGCGCCCCGGCAGCGCCAGCGCCGACGACCAGCACTGGTACCGACACCGTCTCGTAGTCGACCGCCGGGCCTACGTCGGTCGCCCGACCGTCGGCAGCCTGCTCGCCGTCAGCGGATGGCTTCTGTGGTGTCATCGTCTAACGTAGGGGCTGTGGACTTATCAGGGCTTCGCGCGCACGCGCACGAGAAAGCCGCCAGCGTTCAGTCACGATCACACATTCACGACTGCTGGCAGCGCAAGGCCGATTAGTCCTCGCCTGCCGTCACCGACCCGCCACCACCGGACTGCACAGTCGTCTCTTCCGCGCCAGTTCGATCCGCATAGACGATCTGCCAGCCAGTGACCCCCATGAACAGGAGCACGAGCGGCGAGAGAAAGCCGAAGAAGTAGTACGGCGCGTATTCCAGCGTCGGGACGCCGAGCGTCCCGGCCATGAACAGACCGCCGCTGCTCCACGGGATGAGCGCACTCGTGGTCGTTCCCGACGCTTCGATGGCTCGGGAGAGATTCTGACTCTTGAGCCCCTGTTCGTTGTACAGATTACCGAGCGTCATCCCCGGGACCACGATACTCACGTACTGTTCTGCTGCGAGAATGTTCATCGAAACAGCGGAAACAGCGGTCACGCCTGTGAGGCTCGCGACGTTGTGACAGAGTCGCCCGAGATGGTGAGAGAGGACCGCGAGCACGCCGGCTCGTTCGAGCAGTCCGCCCAGCGCGAGCGCGGCAATCGCAATCGTCACGATCCACGCGCCGCCGGTCAGCCCCCCGCTCTCTAGGAGTCCGTTCACGAGTTCCATGCCCGTCTCCGGCGCTGTTCCGGACTGTGCGGCCGACCAGGCGGCACCGAACCCGGTTCCCTGCACGAGCATCGAGGTTGCGACGCCAGCGAACACGCCCGTTCCGAGCGTCGGCAGTGCGGGGATGCCACGCAGCGCAAGCCCGAAGGTCACAACGACCGGTAAAAATACGAACGGCGAGACGACGTACGTGCCCTCGATTGCCGCCTGGATGGACGCAACCCGGTCAGTAGGAATGGCCCCAGCGGCCCGCAGTCCGAGGCCGGCGTACAGGAGGACGGCAATCGTGAACGCGACGAGCGTGCCGGCCCGCATCGCGTTGATGTGTTCGTACAGGTCCGTGTCTGTCACTGCGGCGGCCAGGTTCGTCGTATCCGAGAGCGGGGACTGCTTGTCCCCCGTGTAGGCCCCGCTGAGGATGGCACCGGCGGTCATCGGCTCGGAAATACCCAGTCCCGAACCGATGCCGATGAGCGCCACCCCGAGTGTCCCGGCCGTCGTCCAGGACGAGCCGACGGCGAAGGAGATTATCGCAGAGAGGATGGCCGCTACTGGGAGAAACACTGTCGGCGTGAATAGCTCTAAACCGAAGTACATGAGGCTGGGAATCGTGCCCGCCTGAATCCACGACGCGATGAGCGCGTAGACGGTGAACATGATGAGAATTACCCGCATGCCCATGAGCAGGCTGCTGGCGATCCCGTCGTACAGGTCTTCCCACGTCAGCCCGAGGTGATACCGTGCGAACAGGCCGGTGAAGGCGATCCCCCAGAACAGCGGGAACTGTGGGTCCAAGTCGAAGGCAATGAGGCCCACACTGAGGAACACAATCATTCCCGCAATCGGCACGAGAGCGGCACCCAGCGACGGCCGCTCAGACGGGTCGATATCGTCGAACAGCCGGGGTTCGAACTCGACCATCACTGCACCCCGTCGCGCCTAGCTGGCCGGACTCCGACATGGCTTTGGTTTGAAGCTGGGTGTTCCCGCCAGCCCTGTCGACACGCTCCGATACGCCTCTGCCGACCACCTGCGACGGCCCCGCGTGTCATATTTATATCGGCGATAACCACAGGTGGGTTAAAACAGGCTCCATTCCGGCGTGGGCGTGAGGATTGGTAGCTTACTACTGTCTGTCGACAGTGTGTGCGTCCGCCGGGTCGAAGCCGACTGTCACCGTGCCCGTCGGCGGGTCTTCGGCTCGTAACAGGATTTCTCGACCCTCCCAGTCGAGATGAACGCGCGTCGTCTCCCCGAGGAACTCCGCGCTCGTGACGGTCGCCGTCAGCGCGTTCCGGTCGGCATCGAGGGTAAGCCGCTCCGGTCGCACACAGAACGTGAGCCGGTCCCCGGCCGAGACAGCGGCCTCCGGGTCGCTGTCACCATCCAGGGCCACTGAGAGCGTCGTACTGTCGACCGTCACGTCCGCGATGGATCGTCCACTCTCGTCGCTGGAATCGTCAACCCTGTCGGTCGACCGAACTGCCGTCACCTCACCGCTGAGGACGTTGTTGTCGCCGACGAAGGTGGCGACGAACTCTGTCGCCGGCTCGCGGTAGATGGTCCGCGGCGGCGCGACCTGTTCCGGCGTCCCGTCTCGCATGACTGCCACGCGGTCTGAGACAGCTAAGGCCTCCTCCTGGTCGTGGGTGACGTAAATCGTCGTAATGCCCAGTTCCTGTTGAATCTCGCGGACCTGCACGCGCAACCGTTCCCGGAGCTTCGCATCCAGGGCGCTCATCGGCTCGTCGAGCAGGAGCACGTCGGGGCCGGGGGCCAGCGCGCGGGCCATCGCCACCCGCTGTTGCTGGCCGCCGGAAAGCGTGTCTGGGTCCCGGTCCTGCATACCGTCGAGGTCCACCAGCTCCAGCAGCTCACGAACCCGCGCTTCGTCGCTGCCGCCGCCGGGCGGGTCGGAGAACGAGAGGCCGTAGGCGACGTTCTCCCCGACGGTCATGTGCGGGAACAGCGCGTAGTTCTGGAAGACGACGCCCACGTCGCGGCCCTCCGGCGGGACGCCGGTGACGGACTCGCCGCCGAACCGGACTTCGCCCTGCGTCGGGTCCTCGAAGCCGGCGATGAGCCGGAGCGTCGTCGTCTTCCCGCAGCCGGAGGGGCCGACCAGCGTGAAGAACTCGCCGTCCCGAACGGAAAGCGACAGGTCCTCGACGGCGGTCGTCTCGCCGTAGCGTCTGGTGACGCCGTCGAGTTCGACGGCCGGCGGGGCGGTCCGGTTCACGGCAGCACTGTCCGACGGCGACTCCTTAGAACCCAACGTCGTCACCCCCCAGCCGGTCGATGAGCAGGAAGCTCGCGCTGGTGACAACGAGCAGGACGACGCCCATCGCTGTCGCGGGACCGAGACGGCGGCCGATGAACCGCTCGATGGCGATGGGCATCGTGAACTGGTTCGTTCCCGAGGCGAGGACAATCGTCGCCGAGAACTCCCCGATAGAGATAGCGAACGCAAAGGCGGCCCCAGCGATGACCGCTGGCCACACGAGCGGCAGTTCGATGTCCAGCAGCGCTCTGGCACGCGGCGCGCCGAGCGCGCGGGCGGATTCGACCAGCGTGTGGTCGACTCCCTCGAGTCCGGGCGCGACCGTCCGGACGACGAACGGGTAGCCGGCGACGGCATGGGCGGCGACGATGGCGAGGCCGCCGCCGACGGCGAGACGAGTGTCGCCGACTTCGACGCCGAAGACGAGGCCTCGGAGCAGGCCGAGGCCGACGACGATGCCAGACACGGCCAGCGGGGCCATCGCCACGGCGTCGACGAGCTTCCGACCGCGGTAGTCTCGGGTCGTGAGGACGGCCACGACGACGCCCATCGGCAGGGCAACGGCGAGCGAGGCGACCCCGAACAGCAGTGAGTTCCTGACCGCATCCCACGGCTGGACCTGGAACGCTGCGCCGGTCGTCTGGCGGTCGATGAGGAACTGATAGTTCGCCAGCGTCAGCCCCTCCGGGCCGCTGAGGCTGGCGAGCACCATGCTCGCTATCGGCGCGACGAACACCGCCAGCGCGACGACGGCGTAGACGGCGAGCCCCAGCCGGGGGAGCAGTTCCCGGACCGAGAACGACGGCGGTGTCAGCGGCCGCCGCGGAAGCGGTCGAATCCCCCGCGACCGGACAGTATGCTTGGCCTCGTACCGGAGGTACGCGTACAGCAGCCCCAGCGAGATGCCGAGTTCAATCAGCGCGAGGGCGGCCGCCTCGGCGTACTCCAGGTCTCGGATGAGCCGGTAGACGAACACCTCGACGGTCGCCAGCTGGAACCCGCCCAAGGCGAGGACGATGGGGAACGTACTGAAGGTGAACACGAACGTCAGTGCTGCGCCCATCAGCACCGACGGGTACAGCTGCGGGGCGACCACGTCGCGGAACGCTCGGACGGGGCTCGCGCCGAGGCTCCGGGCCGTCTCGACCGCACTGGCGTCGACGGACTCCCAGGCAGCGGTGGTCACCCGCGCCACGAGGGGCGCGTTGTAGAACGCGTGGGCGACGATGACCGCCTCCAGCGTGAACAGGAGGTTGACCTGTCCCAGACCGAGCGCGCCGAGGACGGCGTTCAGCGTCCCGTTCCGGCCGAACGTGGCGACGAAGCCGACGCCGACCATTATCGACGGCAGGACGAACGGGAGAATCGTCAGCGACCGGAGCGTCCGCCGGCCCGGGAACTCATACCGAGCGAGCAGATACGCCGCCGGCAGGCCGAGAGCGACGCTGGCGACGGTCGAGAGAGCCGCCTGATACGCCGTGAAGCCGATGACGCCCAGCCGCCGGTCCGGCGACAGTGCGTCCTCGATGACGCTCGCTATGGGTTCGCCGGCGAGCAACCGCGCCGGCTCTCCGAGGTAGAACGGGTCCCGCAGTATCGAGACGAACACCCGGCCCGTCAAGCGGCCGTCGACGAGGACGCTGTCGATGAACACCGTCGCCACCGGGTAGTAGAAGATGCCAAGCAAGAGGGCGATAGTTGCGACCGCGAGCCCGACGATTGCCCGACGCTCGATAGTGTTGCGGACGGTTCGGCCTCGCTTGCTGGATGGACTACTCGCTGTCTCTGTCATCTTTTCGCTGTCGGCACCATCCGCGCCGCCGTCGAAATCTCGGGCCACAGTCGGTCGTCGTTAGTTCGAGGCGAACTGCCGTTCCCAGTCGGAGATCCAGCCCGAGACGGAGCCCTTGAGTTCGTCGTAGCCGAACGTGACCGGCTCCGGGGGCTCCTGAGCCAGTTCGGCGTAGTCCTCGGGGAGGTCGGCGGATTCGGTCGCCGGGAACTGGACGTTCCGGACAGCGATTTCGCCCTGAATCTCCGGGCGCAGCAGGAAGCCCATGAACTCCCGGGCGAGGTCGGGCGTGTCCGCTCCATCGAAGACCGCCATCCCTTCCGGGTTGGCGTAGCCCTGGTCGTTCAGGAAGCGGATCTGGTGTTCTTCCAGATTGGCGTCGTTCTGGTCCGCGAACACCTGGTCGGTGGAGTAGGAGACGACCATCGGCGCTTCGCCGCCCGACCACGCGCTGTAGGCATCGCTCCAGGAGCCAAGCACCCGAACGTCGTTGTCCTGCAGGTCGCTCCAGTAGTCCAGATAGCCGTCCGGGCCGAACTGCTTGACCGTGTGCAGCAGGAACGCCCGGCCGGTAGCCGAACTGGCGGGGTTCTGCGTGATGAGGTCGCCGGCGTGTTCCTCGGCCAGCAGGCCGTCGAAGGTCTCCGGCGCTGTGGTCTCCGTGCCGTCGAACACCAGACTGATGTAGCCGGTGTCGTAGGGGATCGCCCGGCCGTCGGGGTCGAACTGCAGCCCCGGTTTGATGTCGTCCTGGCCGGCCACGTCGCCGACCCCGGCGAACAGCCCGTCGTCGAGGTTCTCGTCGACCCGGACGAGGTGGTCCGTGTTCAGCCCGAGGTACATGTCGGCCTCGATGTCGACGCCGGCGTTCCGGCGTTCGATGTAGTGGTTGACCTCGTTGCTCGGCGTCTGCCAGATCAGGCGGGCGTCGAACTCCTCCTCGAAGCGCTGTTTCACCCACGCGCCCGGACTCGTCGACGGCGAGTCGACGAAGGCGCTGTAGGTTCCGACGACGAGCGTTTCCTCTACATCGCCGGCGTCGCCGGTACTCGTTCCGGTCGCAGTCGACTCGTCCGTACTCGATGCCTCGGTGCTCGACTCGTCGCTACCGCCCAGCCCGGCACAGCCGGCAAACGAGACGGACACTGTCACACCGGCCGCTGTCAGGAAGGAACGTCTATCCATTACTCCGTGGTCACACCCAGTGGTACTTAACGCCGGTGTTCCCGAATCCTAACGCGTCACCCCTCAAAACACCGCAACAGCCGTTATCACCCCGCGGTACTGCAGGATGGTGACGGCGTTGTAAGCAACGACCGCGAGCGTCACCACGGCGAACAGGGCGAGAAACACCGTCGCGTTGTGTTCGGAGAGCAGTCGCCACCCGGCGACCAGCCACAGCATCGCCCCGAACTTCACCAGCCAGAGGCCCGCCAGCCCGAACTCCGCGAGCATCGTGCTGACGACGACGTTCCCCTCTTGCAGTCCGACCGTGAGCCCAGTCATCGTCAGGAGGATGTCCCCGACTGTTGCGACGAGGATGACGGTCCAGAGTACTGCATGTGTGTGCGACAGGTGGTGTTCCCACCAGAGTGTCACCGCACTCTCGTCCGTCTCCGGGTTCGCTTTGCCGGGCATCACCGACATATTGGACGGAAACAGCATGAATACTCGGGCCAGTCGTGTCGACGAAGGGACTGTTTTATTTTCGCCGTCGTGGAATCTCCCTCCAATGAATATCGTCGGCAAGTGCCCGCCGACCACAGCCAAGCTCGACGCCGCGGCCGACCGAGGCTTCGACAGCGTGGAACTCCACCTCCGGCCGTCGGACCTCGACGACGTCGGGGCTACAGCGGCGATGGTCAAACAGTCACCCGTCTCGGCGGCGTCGGTCCACACGCTTCACGCCCGCCCGGACGATCCGGAACCGTTCCGCCGGAGCGATGCGCTTGCCGAGCGACTCGACGCTTATCTCGTTGTCCACAGCCAGTACGCCCAGCACACGCACACCGCCCTGCTGGACAGCTACGACTTTGCCGCCCCCTGCGGCTACGAGAACAACCCTGGCGCGAGCCAGTTCTCGCTGGCGAATCTACTGCTCGACCGCAGCCACGATCTGGTGCTCGATACGGCCCACCTGTTCATGTCCGAGCCAGCGTATCTGGAGTCACTTTCGGACCTCTTGAAAAGCTACGGCGACCAGATTCAGGTCGTCCACTTCACCGACGGAACGCTGTTGAACGACGGCCTCCCCTTCGGCGACGGGGAGATACCCCTCGAACGAACAGCCGAAATTTTGGCTTCGGAGTTCGACGGCAACGTCGTGCTTGAGGTCATGCCCGACGACCAAGCCGACGCCCGCCAGCGCGTGCTGGAGTGGCTCGACTAAGCGGCGATGGCGGCCGTGGTCTGGGAAAAGGTCATTGAGACTGACGAATCCTTGTTCCGTCAGTGAATCATGGCTCAGACACACCTTTTTGCCAGTCCGCACCGAGTGTGGTGATACGACATGGCAACCGACGTGCTCGATAGGGCGTACGACGACCAGGCGCAGGCGCTGGACGCCGATGGCGAGATCGTCGACCCGGACCTCATCCCGGACCTCTCTGACGAGAAACTGGTTTCGATGTACCGCGATATGCGCTTTGCGCGGCAGTTCGACGAGCGGATGATAAGTCTCCAGCGGCAGGGTCGGCTCGGCACCTACTCCTCGCTGGCGGGCCAGGAAGGGTCTCAGGTCGGGTCGACGTACGCGCTGGCCGACGAGGACACAATCTTCTATCAGTACCGGGAACACGGCGCGCTCGTCGCCCGCGGGCTCCCCTGGGAGTACGTCCTCTACTGGATGGGCCACGAAGCGGGCAACGCCGCTCTCGGCGACGTGAACGTGTTCCCGCTGAACATCTCCATCGGTGCACACCTGCCCCACGCCGTCGGGTGGTCGTGGGCGGCAAAGCGAAAGGGCGACGAGCGCGCCGGTATCGTCCACTTCGGCGACGGGGCCACCAGCGAAGGGGACTTCCACGAGGCGATGAACTTCGCCGGCGTGTTCGAGACACCAACGGTGTTCTTCTGTAACAACAACCAGTGGGCTATCTCCGTCCCGCGGGAGCGCCAGACCGCCAGCCAGACGCTGGCGCAGAAGGCCGACGCCTACGGCTTCGACGGCGTGCAGGTCGACGGGATGGACCCGCTGGCGACCTACACCGTCACCGAGGCCGCACGGGAGCGGGCCGTGGGAGCCGACGGACAGGAGCGGGGACCCGTTTTCATCGAAGCCGTCCAGTACCGCTTCGGCGCACATACGACCGCCGACGACCCGGACGTGTACCGGGACGACGCGGAGGTCGAGCAGTGGCGCGAACGCGACCCGCTGGACCGCATGGAGCAGTTCCTCAGGAACTGCAATCTGCTGGACGACGAGAAGATCGACGTGATGGACGACACCATCGACGAGCAACTCGGCGAGATTATCGACAACGCGGAGGCTCACGCCGCTGAACCGACGGATCTCTTTACCGACGTGTACGCCGAGTCCACGCAGAACATCGACGAGCAGCAGGAGTACTTCGAGGCGCTCCGCGAACGCCACGGCGACGACGCCTTGCTGGAGTCAGAGTAGCCGACCGAGCCTGTTATTGCCGTCCCGTCGCTTCCGTCTACTGTGACAGAGTGGCCACCGGTGGACCCTGCCGACGCAACGGCCGTTGCACAGCAGCGTGACGAACTGGTCGCGGCGGTCCGGGACCACGCCGGACAGGTCGCCTACCAGCTCGCCCGGCTGGAAGGCGGCGACTACGGGCAGGCGGACATCGAGACCGACCGCGGCGAGTGGACCGTCAAGTACGAGGGCGGCGATCTGGAGTATCTGCGGTTCTCGCCGTCGCGCGGCTCGGACACGTACGTCATCTCGACCAAACAGCCACCCGAGCCGGAGCCGCTGGCCGCCGCACTCGCCGACTACGACGCCTTCGTCGAGGGGTTCAACGACTACGTCGCGTCGCTCGACGGCGTGCTCGACGACGTATCGACCGAGTTCCCGGAAATTGCCACCACCGACGGCGTCGTGGCCGAGCGCGACCGTGTCCTCGGCCGCATCCGCGAGATTTGCGACCAGATTGCCCGGGAACTCCAGCGCTACGAGGGCGGCGACTACGGGACCTTCACCGACCGAATCGGCGGCACGCGCTGGGAACTCAAATGGGACACCGACGGCGCGTCGTACCTCCGGGTCGGCGGGAGCAACGGGCTCTATCTCCTCTCGCAGTACGAACCGCCGTCGGCCGCCGACATCCGGGAGTACGCCCCCCAG
This sequence comes from Haloarcula sp. CBA1115, assembly GCF_000827835.1. Taxonomy (NCBI): domain Archaea; kingdom Methanobacteriati; phylum Methanobacteriota; class Halobacteria; order Halobacteriales; family Haloarculaceae; genus Haloarcula; species Haloarcula sp. CBA1115. The sequence goes on from NZ_CP010529.1 coordinate 2,452,542, forward strand.
TTCGCGGATTTCGTCGACGCCTACAACGACCACGTCGACGAACTGGAATCGGACCTCGGAACCGTTGAACTCTGAGTCGGAGCGGTCTGTCCTGCTCTCGGTAGCGTTCCGCTCGGTGAGCGTGTGGTGTGTCAATTCGGCCAGCGCTGTCATTTTCGCATAATCGCTTTACTGAAGTCGAATTACCGTAGAATACCACCGAACAATATGTCGGCAGGGTTTTCAGGGGGCCTCACCCAAGCCGGAGGTATGAGTTCGACCGAAACCGTCGACAGTTCGGCTGTTAGCAAGGGAACACTCGGTGAATACGCCGAAGCGATGGGGCCGTCCTGGATCGCGGGTGCAATCGCCGCCGGCCCGGCGACGATTGCCAGCCTCGTCACCGCTGGCGGTGCGTTCGGCTACAGTCTCCTGTGGGTCGTCGTCCTCTCCGCGGGGGCGGGAGCGCTGGCCCAGTACCTCGCGATGCGGCTGGGACTGCTGACCGAACGGGGCATCGTCGCCGTCGTCGAGGAGCACCTCGGCGACGCGTGGGCGTGGCTGCTGGTCGGCGACGCGGTGCTTGCGGCCGGCGTGGCACAGCTCGTAATCATGAAGACTGTCGCCACGGTCTCGGCGACGGTGACCGGTATCGACGCGCGAATCTGGGGCGTCGCCTGGGCGCTCATCCTCGCGGCGGGCCTGGCCGGCGGCGGCTACCGGTTCCTCGAACTCGCCGCGAAAGTCCTCGTCCTGCTCGTGGTCGTCGCGTTCGTCGCCAGTCTGTTCGTCGTCCCCATCGACGCCGGCGCGGCGGTGACCGGACTGATTCCGTCCGTCCCGTCCGGGAGCGCGCTGGTCGCGGCCGGCATCCTCGGCGGCGCGGTCCACATCACGCTCATCACGATGCACTCCTACACGATGCGAGCGCGGGGCTGGACCCGCGAGGACTACGACCTCGCGACGGTCGACGTGGGGGCGTCTATGCTGGTGGCGTTTGGCATCTACAGCCTCGCCATCTTCCTGGTGACGGCGAGCGTGCTCACTTCCGGCGACCTCACGACGGTCGGCGCTGCGGAGGCCCTCGGTCCATTGGTCGGCGACAGCGCTCGCTGGCTGTTCCTGCTCGGCCTCTGGGGCGCGGCCGTGTCGACGCTTGGCGGCAACACCATCGTCCCGCCGTTCCTGCTCGCCGACAAGCTCGGCTGGGGCACCACTATCGAGGACAGCCGCTACCGCGGGCTACTCGTCGCCGTCGCGCTGCTCTCTGCCCCGGGCGCGTTCATCGGCGGGAACGTGCTCGGCCAGCTCGTCCTCGTGCTTGCCCTCGGCACCGTCGGCACTCCGTTCGTCATCGCCCTTGTCCTCTATCTCCTGAACTCCGACGCGGTTCCGGAGTCGAACTCGCTGGCGGCGAACGCCGGCGGGCTGGCGCTCATCGCAGTTTCGGGCGGGCTCGCCGGGAACTTCGTCGTCGAACAGCTCGGCGGCGGCGTCGGCCCGCTCTCCGGGTTCGTGCTGGCGTTTGCCATCGTCCTCGGCCTCGCCATGGCCGGCCTCGGCGGGAAGTTCCTCCGGGAGGAACTCCTCGCGTGACCGGCGTTGGATTCCCACTCTCTGGGTCGACGCTCGTCACCGGTCCCTCCAACGCCGGCAAGACGCGGACGACCGCTGCCGCCATAGAGGCATGGCTCGACCGCGAGGGCACCGAGGGCGTTGTCGTCCTCGATTTCGCGCCCGAAATCGAACTGGACGGGACTGTATTAGGCGGCCGTCTTGATCGATTTATCAGCGTCCCGGAGTCGGTCTGGGTCGGCCGGATCGACGCCAGTGCGCCCCGCGCCGAGAGCGAGACGGCCGAGCAGGCGGTCGCACTCGCCCGGGAAAACGCCCGCCGTGCCGAGCGACAGATTGACGCGCTCCCGGAGAATCCCCGCGCGGTGTTCGTCAACGACGCGACGATTCCGTTCCAGCACGACGCCGCTGCGGTCAGCCGGCTCACCGAATACTGTAAAAAGGCGGACGTAGCCGTCCTCAACGCCTTCGACAGCGACGAACTGGGCGTCGATAATCCGGTGTTCCGGGCCGAGCGGGACGCGCTCGATAGGCTCCGGCGCTGGGCCGACCGGATCGTCGATCTGTCGTAGCGTCCCGTCGAACGGTGACCGGACGCGTCAGCGGCTGGCTACGACCCGCCGCGTTTCCGGAACCAGACGCGCTCGCCGACCGGATCTTCGTCGTCGCCGATGTCGAGCCGACTGACGAACAGGTCGCGAATGGCCATGGTGACGACGAGTTCAGTCGGCGCACCGGACTTGTTTTCGACGGTGACGACACAGTGGCCGTCTCGCTCCGCTATCTCGGTGATTGTACCGACGGTCCAGCTGTCGCGGTGGTGTGACGGTTCCTGCGCGTGAATGCGGTCGTGATTCATCGGGACTGCTGTGAGTTATCTCACCGGTTCCACTCGTAGAACCACCACGCGCCGCCGAGCACCATCAGGCCGATACCCAGCGTGGAGGTGGCCGGCTCAGGGATGATGAACAGTACGAGCCCGATGAGTACCATCCCGACCGGTTCGAGTTCGTCGAGATACTGGATGATGTCCATACGCGGTAGTTCACCCGCCTGCCGTATAGAGGTTCGTCCGGCTATCGGGGAGTGAGAACGAACCGGGAACGGCGACTGGATCAGCGGAAGCGGAACGTTTCGAGGTTCTCCGGCGCGAAGGTCCGGATGTTCTGGTCGTGGTACAGCGACGAGGAGAGGTCCTGTGTCGCGGATTCGTCGCCGTGCACGCAGAGGATTTTCTCGGGTCGGGGGTTCATCGTCTTCACGAAGTTTTCCAGCCCCTGTCGGTCGGCGTGGCCGGAGAAACCGTCGACTGTCTCGACGGTCATCTCCAGTGGGACTTTCTCGCTGCGCCCGCTGCCGCCGACGGGTACCTCGTCGATGCCGCGCTGGATTCGGTTGCCGAGCGTTCCCTGCGCCTGATAGTCGACGAAGGTAAGCGTCGAATCCGGGTCGGGGCCGAGCTGTTCGAGCCAGGACATGACCGGCCCGCCGGTGAGCATCCCCGAAGTAGAGAGGATGATAGCGGAATCGCCATCGGCGATCTCCTGTCGTTCCTCGTCCCCGCCGTCGATGTGGTTGAACTGATCGGCCAGGAACGGGTTCTGGTCTTCGTCGAAGATACGGTCCTGCAGACCGTCGCGGAGATACTCGGGGTAGGTCGTGTGAACGGCCGTCGCCTCCCAGATCATCCCGTCGAGGTGGACCGGCATCTCGGGGATGTCGCCGTTCCGCATCGCCTCTTCGAGGACGAGCATGAGTTCCTGTGACCGCCCGACGGCGAAGGTCGGAATGAGCACTTTCCCGTCGCGGTCGTAGGCGTTCTGGATGATCTGTTTGAGCTTTCGCTCTGAGTCTTCCTGATCGGTCTGGTAGTCGTTGCGGCCGCCGTAGGTCGACTCCAGCACGAGCGTTTCCACCCGCGGGAAGTCGTTGACCGCGCCGTCGAACAGGCGCGTGTCGTCGTAGTGGATGTCGCCGGAGAAGGCGACGTTGTACAGGCCGTCGCCGACGTGGAAGTGACACACCGACGAGCCCAGAATGTGGCCGGCGTTGTGCAGCGTCAGTTTGATGTCGGGCGCGATGTCGGTCACGTCGCCGTACTCCAGCGGGATGGTGTGTTTGATGGCTTCGCGGACCATCTCGGAGTCGTACGGCGGGGTCCGACCGTCGTCCGCGGCAGTGTCCAGATAATCCAGCGTCAGCAGGCCCATCAGGTCCCGCGTCGGCTCGGTGCAGTAGATTGGGCCGTCGTAGCCGTACTCGAACAGCAGCGGGACCAGCGCGGAGTGGTCCAGATGCGCGTGGGTCAGGACGACGGCGTCGATGCCGTTGGTCCCGGCCCCGAACGCCTCCGGAATGTCCAGATACGGCTGCTCGCCGTTGGCACCGGGCTTGTTACCGCAGTCGATGAGGATTCGCGTGTCCGGCGTCGAGAGGATAAAGGCGGCGCGGCCGACCTCTCGGCAGCAGCCCAGCGTCGTGATGCGGACGTACTCGTCGTCGGACATCGGCTCGCGGTGGATCTGCCGGCCGACGCGTTCGAGGATGTCCCGGCGGTCCTCGCGCTCCTGTTTGAGGAAGTTCCGGACGTTCTCGACCGTCGAGGACTCGATGGGGGGCGTTCGAACGACTTCGGGCGTCCAGCCGACCTCTTGCGTGATGTCACGCAGGGTCGAGCCGCGCCGGCCAATGACGACGCCGGGCTTCTGGGCCTGGACGACGACTTCGCCGGTGTCGGTGTGGAAATTCAGGTCCATGACGCCGGCCTCCTCGGGGATGAGTTCCCGAATCGCCTCCTCAGCCTCGGCTGGCGGGGCCAGTACGTCCGGGTCCGGGCGGACCGTGATTCGCTTGCGGAGTTTCGACGCGAGCCGGCGAACGAGGTCGCTGTTCGCGGCGAACTCCTTCGGGTCCCGCGTGTATATGACGAGTTCCGGTCCCTCGTACGTGACATCCGAGACGGAGATACGGCGCGGGACTTCCTCGTCGATCGTTGCCTTCACGTCTTCGAGTTGCTTGTCTACAGTGCTCATAGCTCAAAACGGGGTGTCATCCCGGTAGCGGGGCCGTCCACGGCTGGCGCGGGCCGACCTGGTGCCGCGGGATGTACGCTCTCTAATAAAGTCATCAGTTATCGGTGAGTTGCCTCCGGACGTGGAGAGATGTCCGGAAAACCGTCCTCTATTTCTCAGTATTCCCCTCGTGTTATAAAAGCCTTCGCAATACGGAGGGTAGGGGGCCGGACCGTGGTCGACGCGCTGTTGCCCAAAGGAGTAAACGCACACCGTGTGAGACGCCGCCATGCGACTGACACCGGACACAGTCCGCGACGAGTACGAATGGGTACAGGACCGTCGTAGCGACGTCGTCCCGCTGGTGAACGAAACGCGAGCCCATCTCGGGTCCCAGTTCGACGTCGACGTCGAGCCGCTCACAGACGACGCCTACACGGCCGCCATCGACGAGGTGTTCGCCGACGGCGACCGTGCGGTCAACGTCGCCGCGCTGGTTCATCTGCTTCGAGAACTGGACGTCGAGAGCGATTACCCGGGCTTCGTCGTCGACGAACTGCTGGGCCGTGAGCTGGCAGCGATGATTGCCGGCGAGCAACCGCTCCGGCTGCTCGCGGAGGCCACCTTCCACGTCGCAGATGTTCGGACGCACGGAAACGACGGGGAGGCGGCGGGCGCTGATGACCTCGACGCCGCACTCGCGGCCGGGGTCCAGACGCGGGTCCCGGGCTGGCCGTGGCAACAGACAGAGAGTCCGTTCGCCGTGGAGTGAGCCGTGGTCCGCTCTCGCAACCGAACGACTGGTCGAGGCGGTCAGCTACCCGAAAACGAGAACGAGGGCGTCGTCAGGAACGCCGTCTCGTACCCCTCGTGGCGGGACACCTGTGGCGGGGCGACGACGTCGACACCGACAGACGGCTCCTGGGTCGCCGTCTCGACGACTGCGCCGTAATGATACCCGAGTTCGGGGTGGACCCCAGCGGTCAGCGCGTCGTCGAACACCGTTTCGCCGTCGGCCTCAACACTCCCGTCGAGGGACATCATCGGGAGGGGAACGCGGTTGTACGGCGTCCGAGCCGAGACGGCGAGATACGACTCGCCATCGGAGAGGAACGCGGCGTCCTGTACCCACGTCACGGCGTACACGCCGTCGCTCCCTTTGTCCGTCCCGAGGACCGTTCCGGGCAGGGCCGACACTTCTGGGACCTGCGATGTCGGTACCATGTCCATGTTCATCAGGTCGACCGCCCCGCGCTCGCCCTGCGAGTCCGGGAACTCCTCGAAGGAGAGCTGGTCGCGGGTGGACTGTGCGAAGTCGAACTCGACCGTTGCCTCGCCGGCCTCGCCGAACCGACCGTCGAAGCCCCCAGTCGGCGTTCCCCCATCCCGTTGACGCGGACGGAAAGCTGGTAGACACCGTCGCCGTCGAGCGCGTAGTTGTCGCCGTAGTGAAAGCCCATGTTCTGGGAGATCATCGGCCACGGGGACTTGTCGGCGACCGTCTCGCCGTCGCGTTCGATGGTGATCGAGAGGCCGGCAGACACCGGCAGGACCATCTCCGTCTCGGGGTCCCAGATGGTCGCCATCAGGTGGACGCTGTCCTCGCTCCGGATGTCGACCTTCTCGGCCGTCGTCCCGGTGACCGTCCAGAAGCGGTGGGGAAAGGAGTAGCTCAGCCCGACCATGTACTCGCCTGCCTGTGCCATCCCAGCCATCCCCATTCCCTCAGCGTGGGTGGGGCGATACGTGGCGTCGGGGCGGTTCTCGACCAGCGGCGGGGCGCGTGTCGACTGGGAACTCAGCGAACCACACCCCGCCAGGACCGTCGTGCCGGCGAAAGCGGCACTGGCGAGGAACTCTCGGCGATTCATGGACCGCCTTTGGGTCCTCATCTGAAAGACCGTTCTGGTACGATAGCCGAATGTCGTGGCGAGACCGAAACGGCACAAGATATTTGCTATCGGTCGGTGCAATCCCGGCCGTGTCCTCCAGAATCGCCCGCACTGCGGTCCTCGGCTTCGTCGTCCTGACCGCGGGATGTTTCGGCGCGCCGTCGCCGGGGTCACCGGCCTCGTCAGAAACAGCGACGACCGCTCCGCCCCTGACAGGGACTGTCGAGTTCCATGACGGTCCGAAGGACCCGCCCGACCGACCCGCGACACTGAACGAGTCCTCCGCCCGTGAGTTCGTGTCCGAGTACCAGTACCGGACCGTCTACAACGGTCTGTGGCAGGGCGAACACACCGAGATGAGCCTCGATTGCCGCGTCGACAACGTCACCGAGCGGTCGTGGGGGTACGACGTCGTCATCACCTGTACAGGGTCGTCGACGACCGACCCGCCGGCCGGCTCAACGGCGACGGACGGCCCGATATCCGACTACTTCACCCAGTCGTATCGCTACAGCGTCAGCGCCGATGGCCTATCCCGTGAATCAGTCGAGAACCGCGACCCGGTATCCTGACGGCACCAGGCCAGTCAGGCCGGGTCGGCCGGCGGGAGCGCCCGCAGGGCACGCGGCGGGAGCAGGTAGTTCCCGCGCCGAGTGACTGTCATGTACTGGAGAATGCCGTTGTTAACCCGCTGGCCGACAGCCGAGTCGGTAGCGACGTCCGTTCCGTTCATCGCCTGTTTCGTCGCGACGAAGTCGGCGATAGAGCGCTGCAGCGAGAGGAAGTGCAGCCCCGCTTCGCCGCCGTCGGTCGAACTGAAGTCCCGGCGGAGGATGGTCGGTGTTCCGTCGTCCCTGACGCGGGACATCTTCTGTGCGTGACCGACGACGCCCTCCCGTCGGCCGCTGTCGACCACGTCCTCGGGACACTCGCCGGCACCGTTGTCGGTGCCGAGGTTCTCGCCGACGCCTTCGACCCTGTCCTCGTCAGCGTGGGCCGGACAGAACATCTTCGAGACGCGCTGGTCCCGAGAGTCCTGTTCGTACCACTGCTGGAGTTGCAGTCGGATCTTCGAGAGGTGCTGGGTCGCGCCACCGGCGAACGGTCCCGAATCGACCGTTACGCGGTCCTCGGAGGCCTGGTTTTCCTTGAACCCGGACTTGAACCCCATGAACAGCGGGGCCTCTTCGGGGACCGGGTCGGAGTCCGGAACCCCGTCGACGTCCTGGTTCTCGGCGGGCAGACCGGCGCCGACGAACCCCGTCCGTCGCTCTGCCTCGCGCAGGACGCCCTCGAAGGTAGCGCTCATCTCGTGGTCGTTCGCAGTGTCCCGATTCCCCTTCAGTGCTTCTTCGGCCTCGATGACGGCTCGCTCGTCGTCACTGGCGAGGTGCAGGAGCGCGTCGGGCGTGTCGAGTTCCGGGTCTTCGAAGGGGGCAAGCGCCATCGGCTCTGGCAGGTCGACGCCGGCTACGTCGGCTTCAAAGCGGTCGAAGTAGGCCGGGCTGTACCCGAGCGTGAACAGTAGCCCCTCGTTGCTCCACTCGTAGGCCTGTTCGAGGTCGCGGAGCGCCGTATCGACCTGCTCGCGGCCGGCATCCGTCGGCGTTCCGTCGCCGGTGTAATCCAGCAGCAGGAGGACGTGGTGGCGCGACAGTCGGTGGTTCCCGGCGTCGTCGGTCGCCAGCGACGCGTCCCAGGCGTGCTGACGCGCCGGGAGAGACGAGGGGTCGTCGGTTCCCTTGGGTACCGTCCCCGACCCGCGGTCGAGACAGGCGGCCAGCGCCGCGGTGCCGCCGATGGCGACGGCGCTCTTGGCGAACTCGCGTCGGGAAATTCCGCGTTCAGTCATCACCCACCCTATGGACTGCCCGTGCAATTGGGTTGTGGTACGGGACTCGAAATCAGCCACTGTCCGCGGATAGTCGAACTAGCTGCTCTCGAAGAGTCGGTCGAGTAACCGGGTGAAGCGGTCCGACAGGCGGTCGGGGGCCGTGGGGTCCACCGTCGCGAGCAGCTCGACCGTCTGGTCACGCCGACAGAGCGCCAGCGTCACCCGTCCACCGTCCCGACGCTTTTCGACGATATCGTGTTCGACCAGGCCGCTGAGGTGGTGTTCGAGCGTGCTCCGAGCGATGTCGAGGTGGTCGGCCACTTCGCCGGGGCGAGCGGCTTCGCGCTCTACGAGCGTGACAAGAACGTCTCTCGCCGTTTCGCGACGGAGGAAGGCGATGGCGTGGCGCTCCCAGGGGTCGAACGACGCCGTGTAGTAGTGCGTGCGCCCGTTGATCGACTCGCTGGTGATGCGGTCGAGTCGGCCCAGATGGTACTGTACCTGTCCCGTTGCGAGGTCCAGCGCCCGGGTTAGCTCCCGGAAGTGAACTCCCGGATTGGACTCGATGTGCCGGTAAATCCGCGCTCTGGTGTCGCTCATAGCCCCTCCTCGTCGAGGCGTTTCTCGACTGTCCGGGCGTAGTACACTGCACCGAGGACGAGGACGACAAAGAGGGTATCGAGCGCGTGTTCGAGGAAATGGTGGGTCGGTCCTGAGACCAGTGCGAATCCGGACAGCAGCGCGATGAGTGGGCGGGCAAACAGCGCGGCGAGTGCGAGCACAATCAACAGATACGCACGCGTCCCGCGCTGGCGGTACGCGACCAGGGCAAGCCCACACAGGACCGCCCCGGCCACAGCGGAGAGGACGACGACGGCGGCGATGTCCCAGCTCCCGGCACCGAGATGGCCCCCAATACTGAGCGGTTTCATCAGGCGTTTACTTCGGAACCACGGTGCCTCAGTCGTTCGGTTTTGCGCGACTTTTTTATCGGACCGCTGAGACGTGGCGGTATGGACTGCATCGGCTTCATCTGCGAGCCTGAACACCCGGTGTTCGGTGCCGTCGCAGAGCGGCTCTCCGCCCGGGGGTTCGACGTCCAGTTTCTCCGCCCCGGAAACCCGGTGGCCAGAGCCGATATCGACGACCTGGCCGCACTCGTCAACACGACGCTCCGGCCCGAGTCGTTCAGCGCCCTTCGCTACGCCGACAGGGTCGGCGTCGAGACGTGGAACGGGTTCCTGCCGACGACGGCGCTGGCCTGCCGACTCGTCGCCCTCCACGGGCTGGAGCAGGTCGGCTGTCAGGTCCCGACCGTCTGGTTCGAAAAGCCGGATCACGACTACATCGCCCGGACTCGCTACGCCTGGGACGGGATACCGGCGAACAGTGACGAGGGCGATTTCTACCAGGCCCGGGTTCGGGAGGAGCCGGTGGAGTACAAGTACTTCGCCGTCAACGACGGCCGCGAAACCCATCTGCGGGCGATTCAGGTCCGGTCGGAAGTGTCCGGGCTGGACCACGTCATCAGCGAGGAGACTGTCGAGGTGACGCTCGCGGCCCGCGTCCGGGAGTTGCTGGACCGCTTTGGCGCGCGGGCACTCTGTGTCGAGTTCGTCGAGAGCAAGGAAGGGTTCTACGCGCAGGCTGTCGACCCCGCGCCGGGATTCACCGGGACGGGAATGGAACGCCGTGTCGCTGACTCTATCGCCTCGCTGACGACAATCGGTGCCTGAGTGTCGGCGCGGGGTGCGTTTGACAGCGCTGGCTCTGTTACCAAGGCACAAGATTATACAGGTTCACCGACGTGGTAGCGACCGGAGCCTTTCATGAGCACGTTCGTCCATCTCATCGCGGACTACGGCCCGGCCGATCCGGCATTCTCGGAGGTCGTCCACCGTCTCACTGCCGCAGACCCGACGATTACCGTCCAGTCGACCGAGGTGCAGCCGTTCTCGACGGTCGCCACGGGGTTCTGGATCGCACAGCTGGGCGCTCACAATCCCTCGTTCGACGACCTGCTGATTTACTCGAACACCGCGCCACGAACCACGGAATCGACGCCGGAGCGGGCCGACACCGGCGGGCCCCTGTGCTATCTCGAACTGGACAACGGCGTCCCCGTCGTCGCCGTCGACGCCGGCTACAACCTCTCGTTTATCGCCGGCCGCGCGACGACCTTCCGCGAGATCGAACTGCCGGCCGACACCGGCCAGTTCCGCTCGCGGGACGTGTTCCCGCGCCGGGTCGCCGAAATCGCGAACGGGAACCGCTCCTCGCTCGGGGCGGAGCGCTCACTCGACGACGTCCCGGCCCCGCCCGAGTCCGTGGTCTGTCACGTCGACGGGTACGGGAACGTCAAGACCTCGATTCGAACCTCGGAGTTCGAACCCGGTAGTGACACAGTCGCTGTCGAACTTAACGGCGCATCCCGAGAGATCGTCGTCAGGGACGCTGTATCGGACGTTCCGGAGGGGTCCCTCGCTATCGTCCCGGGGTCGGCTGGAGGTGGCGACCCGTATCAGGAGCTGTTCTTGCGCGGCGGCTCCGCGGCATCGGCCTTCGGTACCCGGAGCCCGGAGACAGTCTCTCTATACGGGCGGAATAGAGCTGAGATCGACCTCCGCTACGATGGTCCTCGCGGCGCGAAGCGGGGCATCGAACTGGTCCGGTCGGCGTGCCAGCGGCTCACCACCCTTCGGGGAGTTTATTAGCTCCGTGGGCCACGACACACCTAATGAGTGGCGAGCAGGAACTCGGCATTACCGAGAGCAAGGAGCATTCACCCGGCGAGTGGTACGCCGAGGTCGTCCAGAAGGCCGGCCTCGCGGACTACGCCCCCATGGGCGGGTTCATCGTCACGCGACCACGCGGCTACGCCATCTGGGAGCGTATCCAGAACAACCTCGACGGCTGGTTCAAGGACACCGGCGTCCAGAACGCCTACTTCCCGCTGTTTATTCCCGAGAGCTATCTGGAGAAGGAGAAAGACGTCGTCGAGGGGTTCGACCCCGAGGTCGCGTGGGTGACCCACGGCGGCCACGATGAACTCGAAGAGCGCCTCGCGGTTCGGCCCACCAGCGAGTCCATCATCGCGCCGTTCATGGCCCAGTGGACCCGCTCGCACCGGGACCTCCCTTTGCGGTTGAACCAGTGGTGTTCCGTTGTCCGGTGGGAGGCCACCGAGACGAAGCCGTTCTTCCGCACTAAGGAGTTCCTCTGGCAGGAGGGCCACACTGCCCACGCCGACGAGGACGGCGCGTGGGAGGAGACGATGACTCGTCTAGACCAGTACGCTCGCCTCTACGAGGAGGTCATGGCGATGCCGCCGCTGAAGGGCCGCAAGCCCGAGCACGACAAGTTCCCCGGGGCACACACCACGACGACCATCGAGACGCTGATGCCCGACGGCAAGACCGTTCAGGCCGCCACCTCTCACTATCTGGGGACCTCCTTCGGCGAGGCGTTCGACATCACATACGCCGACGCCGACGAGGAGGAGAACACCGCCCACACGACCTCGTGGGGGCTGTCCTGGCGCGCGATGGGCGCGCTCATCATGACCCACTCCGACGACCAGGGGCTCGTGCTCCCGCCCGCGCTCGCACCCGATCAGGTCGTCGTCGTCCCCATCTGGCAGGAGGACAACAAGGACGAAGTCATCGACTACGCCGCCGACCTCGCTGCCGAACTGGACGAGGCCGGCGTCCGCGTCGAACTCGACGACCGCGAGCACCGCAATCCCGGCTTCAAGTACAACGAGCACGAACTACACGGCGTTCCTCTCCGAATCGAAATCGGTCCCCACGAGGTCGAGGACGGGGAAGCCACGCTGGTCCACCGGCCCGACGGTGAGAACGCGACCGTCGACCGCGAGAGCATCGCTGACACCGTTACCGACCACCTCGACACTGTCCACGCCAAGCTGTACGCCGACGCCGAGGAGACGCTGGAGGGCGAAATCCGCGAGGCTGAGTCCCGTGAGGAGATTCTGGGCACTATCGGCCAGCACGGCGGCTACGTGAAGTGTGGCTGGTGTGGCGACGCGGACTGTGAGGAACCGATCAAAGACGCTATCGCGGCCGAAATCGTGATGGTTCCCCTCGACCGCGACGAGGAGCCGATCCACGACGACTGCGCCATCTGCGGTGAGGACGCCGAGGAGACGGCGTACTTCGCGAAGAGCTACTGAGAAGGCGGGTGCTTACTCCGGTATCCGGTCCAGAAACGCGCCGGCTTCGGCCCGGCCCGTTTCCATGAGGTCCTCGATGAACCGAGGGTCGCGGTCGCGCTTCGAAGCTGCTGTCAGCTTTTCATCGAGTCCCAGTCGCCGTATCTCGATGTGTTTGAAATCGTCCGGGAGATACCCCTTTTCGACCCATTCGTTGACCTTCCGGACGAAGAACAGCTCCTGATTCAGCGAGAGATTCCCCGATAGTTCCTGCCGGCGGTCGGTGATCTCCGCAAGCGATGTCGGTCGGTCGTCGCGGGTCTGTGGCTCGATCTGGATGACCCAGATCTCGTCCGGTTTCGGTCGGTCGCTGGTCAGGAACTCCCGGATCGGTGGGTTCTGTGAGAACAGGCCGTCCCAGTGCCAGTGACCGTTCAGTTCGACGGCTTTGTACAGCAGCGGGAACGCGGCCGAGGCCAGCACCGTCCTCGCTGTGATGGCATCGTCGGTGAACGTCTCGAACACGCCGCTGTTGACGTTGACCGTGCCGACGGTCACATGCGGTGGTACCTCGTCGGCGAGACTGTCGAACTCGTCGAACTCGATGTGGCGGTCGAGCAGCGATAGGAACCAGTCGTGGCCGACCGCTCCTGGCGTCGCGTAGGGCGAGATGTCGGCCGCAGGGACCATGAGATTCTGTAGTCGCTTGCGCCAGACGAGCGACTCGTTCAGCAGGACCGAGGGCGGTGTCGTGGCGGCGACGTCACACCAGACGTCTCCCAGCAGCTTCTCGGCGTCGTCGGGGCCATCACTGAGCAGTCCGTACCAGGCCGTGACCGCACAGAGCGCGCCACCGGAAGTACCACTCAACCCCACGAGATTGTACTCGTTGTCGACAGTTGGTAGGAGTCGTTGCAGCACACCGGCGGTAAACGCACTGTGGCTGCCGCCGCCCTGACAGGCGATGGCGACGCTGGGTCCATGACCAGACATGGTTTAATTCATATACGAGGGGCTTGCATAGATAGTTGCCGGCCCACCGATACTGCCGGCTGTGAGCCGGTGAAGTGTCTTGCCACCTCTGGGTAGCGGGCATCTTCACTAACACAGCCGGCAGTATGAAGGAAGGATGGGGTCGGGGAGCGTGTGACATTTTCCTCCGTGCCCCCGATGACCACTGCTGTCTCTATGTATATAAATCGCCGTCAGACTACAGTCATACAAACGCCAAACGGCGAACAGATACCGTCGTGGGAACCGTGGATGTATCGCCCATTCTGGGTCATCAGCGGTGGGCCGACAGCCCCGACGTGATCGACCAGTCGGGATGCGGCGTCGGGGAGACAGCGAGCGACTGGTTGGGTGGTGCATTCGTCGGCGCGAGCGCAGAATATTAAGACCTTATATATTTCTCTGCATCGCTGCAATCGGTAAATATCCGGAACCAACACGGTTATACCTCGCCCTATGTTATCGGCTGTCATGGACGACGTGTTTGTCGGACGAATTATGTCATCGCCTGTCACCACTGTTGCTGCTGACGCGAACGCGAAAGCGGTCGCCAAGCGGATGCTCGACGAGAACATCAGCTCTGTTGTTGTCGTCGACGCTGACGGAGCGTTGTTGGGGATTCTCACCTCCACGGATTTCGTCGAAATCGCCGCAGAAGGTGGCGATACGACGGCGCTAGACGTGTCTGACTTCATGACGACGGAGCCGGTTACAGTAACGGCAAACGACCCCATCGAGGCGGCCGCAAGCCTGATGCTGGACCACAGTGTCCACCACCTCCCTGTCGTCGATGAGACGGAAGGAGTCGTCGGAATGTTGACGACGACTGACATGACGGCCTACGTTTCGGGTATCGAGCAGTCATCCGCTCCTGTGCTCAGCTGAACAGCGTGTGAACCGCCAGCCTGCGGACGACCGTTTATAAACCATGATACAGCCCCAACAATCGTTATAAATATATACTCCCTAATGTGGGGTTAAACAACACTAATACCATTAGGATTACCCTCTTATAGTGGCATCCCCAGTCGTGAAACACATGGTTGAGCGACAGACAGGTCTCTCTGCAGGCGACGCCGGGCTTGCAGATCCCACGGACGAACGGTCGAACTGTGGCGTCGGGGTCGTCATGGACCTCGACGGCCAGAGCGACCACTGGGTTGTATCGGACGGACTCGAACTCCTCGACAACCTCGAACATCGAGGGACGACAGGAGCCGAGCAAGATACGGGCGACGGAGCGGGCATCATGCTCCAGATCCCCCACGAGTTTTTCGCTGCCGAAGTCGACGCCGACCTGCCGCCTGCCGGCGAATACGCCGTTGGCACGCTCTTTCTCCCGAAAGACGACGAGGTCGCCGGGAGTCTGAAGGACCTCGTCGAGACGGAACTCGCCGCAGAGGGCCTGGACGTCCTCGACTGGCGCGACGTCCCGACTGACAACAGCGACCTCGGCGCGACGGCGCTCGAATCTGAGCCGGACATCGTCCAGTTTTTCGTCACTTCCGCGACGGGCAAGACCGGCGACGCCTTCGAGAATCAACTGTATATCGGCCGCCGGTCGCTCGAAAACACCGTCAAGGAAGCGAAACCACCGGGTCACGAGCGCTTCTATGTTGTCTCGCTCGCGACCGACGTAGTGGTGTACAAAGGCCTGCTCAAGGCCGAACAGCTCGAAGACTACTACCCTGACCTCGAAGACGAGCGGCTGCAGTCCACGTTCGCGATGGTCCACGCCCGCTTCTCGACGAACACGCTGGGCGCGTGGCACCTTGCCCACCCCTACCGCCGTGTCATCCACAACGGCGAGTTCAACACGATTCAGGGGAACATCAACTGGATGCGCGCTCGGGAGACCGACATCCAGAGCGACGAGTTTGAGGGCGACTTAGAGAAGATCAAACCGATCATCGACGATCCCGAGCAGTCAGACACTGCGAGCGTCGACAACGCGCTCGAACTCCTGCTTCAGGGCGGCCGCGACCTCCCCCACGCCCTCCGGATGCTCATCCCCGAAGCCTGGCGCGGCGAGATGAACGACGTGACCGGCGACCGGCGCGACTTCTATGACTACCACGCCTCGCTGGTCGAACCGTGGGACGGCCCGGCGCTCGTCGCAGCCACTGACGGCGACCGCATCGGTGCCGTGCTGGACCGGAACGGTCTGCGTCCGTGTCGCTACGACGTGCTGGCGGACAACACGCTCGTGATGTCCTCCGAAGCCGGCGCGCTGGAACACGACGCCAGCGAGATTCAGGAACGCGGCCGGCTCCAGCCCGGACAGTGTTTCCTCGCCGACCCCGAGGAAGGCCGCGTCATCCCCGACGCGGAAGTGTTTGAGGACATCACTGACGACAAGTACGGCGAGTGGGTCGCCGAGGAACAGGTCAGTCTCGACGAAGTCGCCGACCGCGAAGACAACGAGCCACAGGACCCCGCGGACGCGCTCCGGAGTCACCAGGCCATGTACGGCTACACGTACGACGAGGTCGACCATCTCATCGAGCCGATGGCCGAGAAGGGGAAAGACCCCGTCGGCTCCATGGGCGACGACACGCCGCTGTCGGTGCTTTCGCAGTTTAACCGCCCGCTG
This sequence comes from Haloarcula sp. CBA1115, assembly GCF_000827835.1. Classification (NCBI taxonomy): domain Archaea; kingdom Methanobacteriati; phylum Methanobacteriota; class Halobacteria; order Halobacteriales; family Haloarculaceae; genus Haloarcula; species Haloarcula sp. CBA1115. The sequence goes on from NZ_CP010529.1 coordinate 2,468,608, forward strand.
TTCACCTACTTCAAGCAGCTGTTCGCGCAGGTGACGAACCCGCCGCTTGACTACATCCGCGAGGAACTCGTCACCTCGCTGGAATCCCGGCTGGGCCATCAGCGTAACATCCTCGACGAGAGCCAGGGCCACGCCCGCCAGCTCGTGCTTGACTCGCCAATCCTCACTGACGAGGAGACGCAGTCTATCAAGGACCTGAACGCCAACGGCATGTCCACGAAGGTCATCGATATTACCTACAAAGAGGGCGACGACCTTCGGCAGGCCGTCGAAGACGTGCGGGCCGAAGCCGACGCCGCTGCCAAAGAGCACGACATCCTCGTGCTCTCGGACCGTTCGGCCAGCGAGGACCGCGTGCCGATTCCGAGCCTGCTGGCCGTCGGTGGCGTCCACCACCACCTCGTCCGCAACGGCCTCCGCAACCACGTCGGGCTCGTCGTCGAGTCCGGCGACCCGCGTGCGGTGCATCACTTCGCGACGCTCATCGGCTACGGCGCTGGCGCGGTCAACCCCTACCTGGCTTACCAGACCATCGAGGATCTGGTCGCTGGACCGGACGGCGCGGACCTCGCCGACGCCATCGACGCCTACATCACCGCCGTCGAGGACGGCCTTCTGAAGACGATGGCCAAGATGGGTATCTCCACCGTGGAGTCCTACCAGGGCGCTCAGATCTTCGAGGCCGTCGGCCTCTCCTCGGACTTCATCGCCGAGTATTTCGAGGGGACGACCTGCCGAACGGAGGGTATCGGCATCGAGGAGATCGAGGACGACCTCACCCAGCGCCACGAAATCGCTTGGAGCGAGGAAGAGCCGGAGATGCCCCGCCAGGGCGAGTACGAGTTCCGCTCGAACGGCATCCACCACCAGTGGAACCCCAACACGGTCGGCAAGATCCAGCAGGCTGTCCGCATGGGTGACTACGACACGTACAAGGAGTTCGCCGAGCTGGTCAACGACCAGAACGAGGAGCTCCAGACGCTCCGTGGCCTGCTTGAGTTCGACTCCGACCGCGAGTCCATCCCCATCGAGGACGTCGAGCCGGTCGAGGACATCGTCGAGCGCTTCGAGACCGCGGCGATGTCGCTCGGGTCGCTATCGCCCGAGATGCACGAGAACAACGCCATCGCAATGAACCGGCTCGGGGCCAACGCCAACACCGGCGAGGGCGGCGAGCCGCCCGAGCGGTTCGACACCGAGAAGGAGTGTACCACGAAGCAGGTCGCCTCCGGCCGCTTCGGCGTCACCTCGGATTACCTCGCGTCGGCCGACGAGCTCCAGATCAAGATGGCGCAAGGTTCGAAGCCCGGCGAAGGCGGCCACCTGCCCGGCAAGAAGGTCAACGAGATGATCGCCCACGTCCGGTACGCGACGCCGGGCGTCGGCCTCATCTCGCCGCCGCCGCTGCACGACATCTACTCCATCGAGGACCTCAAGCAGCTCATCCACGACCTCAAGGCCTCGAACCCCGAGGCCGACATCAACGTCAAGCTGGTCTCCGAGGACGGCATCGGGACCATCGCGGCCGGCGTCGCCAAGGCCAACGCCGACGTGGTCCACATTTCGGGCCACGACGGCGGGACCGGCGCGTCACCGAAGACCTCCATCAAGAACGCCGGTCTCCCCTGGGAACTGGGCGTCTCCGAGGCCAACCAGATGCTCCGGGCGACCGGCCTGCGCTCGCGCATCAAGGTGACCACCGACGGCGGCATGAAGACCGGCCGCGACGTGGCCGTCGCCGCCCTGCTCGGTGCCGAGGGGTACACCTTCGGGACCGCGTCGATGGTCACCTCCGGCTGCGTGATGGCCCGACAGTGCCACGAGAACACCTGTCCGGTCGGCATCGCAACCCAGAACGAGAACCTCCGGGAGCGGTTCCCCGGCGAGCCACAGCACGTCATCAACTACATGACGTTCGTGGCACAGGAACTGCGTGAGATTATGGCTGAACTCGGCTTCGAGACGATAGACGAGATGGTCGGCCGGCCGAGCGTGCTGGCACAGCGCGACGACGTGTCCCAGCCGAAGGCCCAGAAGCTCGATCTCTCGGGAGTCATCGCGGAGCCGGCCGACAACGACGGCCGCTACAAGCAGCGCGAGCAGACCCACGAAGTCGACGAACAGCTCGACTGGGACCTCATCGACGCCGCCGAGGACGCCATCTACGACGGTGATCCGGTCGCTATCGACACCGAGATCAACAACGTCAACCGTGCGGTCGGGGCAACCCTCTCGAACCGCATCTCCCGCGAGCACGCAAGTGACGGCCTCGCGGACGACACTATCCGGGTCGACTTCGACGGCACGGCCGGCCAGTCCTTCGGTGCGTTCCTCGCACAGGGCGTGACGATGGAACTGACCGGGACGGCCAACGACTACGTCGGCAAGGGGCTCTCCGGTGGGAAGCTCATCCTGAACACGCCGGACAACGCTCCCTTCGACCCGGCGGAGAACATCGTCATCGGCAACGTCGCGCTGTACGGCGCGACCCAGGGCGAGGCCTACGTCAACGGCATGGCCGGCGAGCGCTTCGCCGTCCGAAACTCCGGGGTCAAGGGCGTCGTCGAGGGCGTCGGCGACCACGGCTGTGAGTACATGACCGGCGGCGCTATCGTCGTGCTGGGCGAGACGGGCAAGAACTTCGCGGCCGGGATGTCCGGCGGCGTCGCCTACGTCTACGACCCCGACGGCGAGTTCGCAGAGAAGGCAAACACCGGCATGGTGTCGCTGGCTGATACGCTCGAAGGCAAGGACCGCCAGATGATTACCCGACTCGTCGAGAACCACGCCGCCTACACCGACTCCGACCGCGCGGCGGAACTGCTCGATGACTGGGACGCCGAAGTGGAGAACTTCACGAAGGTGATGCCCGACGCCTACGCCGAGGTCATCGCCGACCGCGAGCGCGACGACGTGCGCAACGAGCCGCCGGCCAAGGCCGCGCCGAGTGCCGAAGCCGCCGAGGCTGACTTCGCCGCCTCGACAGACGACTGAAGCGCCACTGTTCGACGTTTTGTCTGTCGTCAAGGGCGCTGTTTTTCCGCCACAATCGAGCCGCGTTCTGTGGTCGTAATGTGACACCGTGACAATCAATCGCTGGTCCTATAGCTGTCGGGCCAAAGTGCTGGACATGGTCCCCGTACAACCACCCGTCGTATCGCATCGGAGCACAGCATGAGTGACATCCCCGGTCCTGACCCCGATTCCGGGTCGGACATCGATATCGATGTCGGCCGTGGCCTCCGCATTGCCGTCAGCGTCGTTGTCGCCCTCGCTGTCGCAACGGCGCTGTTCGGTGGCTATCATCAGGTCCCCGAAGGCCACGTCGGCGTCCAGAAATCGTTCGGCGCGGTAACCGGCGATCAACTCCAGCCGGGCGCACACATCATCGTGCCTGTCAAGGACTCGGTTCAGGACGTGGAAATCCGACCCCGGACCTACACCATGGCCAACACTGAGGGCGAAGGCGACAGACCGTCACAAGCCGATGCGGTGACCGTTCAGACCATCAATGGGACGACGGTCGACATCGACATCACCGTCCGGTACAAGATCGAAGAAACAGACGCGTCGGGATTCGTCACCGAATGGCGGACCGTCGGCCAGGCGGAGGAGCGACTTATTCGACCGTCTGTCCGGTCGCAACTCCGGAATGAGGCCGCAGGTATCCAGACGAGCGAGATATACACCAACGACGGCCGCGAGCGACTCGGCGCGGCGGCACAGCAGAAACTCGAATCCGCGTTCGAGGGCGAAGCGCTCGTCCTCGAAGAAGTACAGGTTCGTACCGTTGACCTCCCGGACTCGTACGATCAGGCGCTCAACGACAAGGAAATCGCAAAGCAACGCGTCGAAGAGAAGAAATTCGAGATTCAACAGGCCGAACGCGACAAGGAACGGCAGGAGATTCAGGCCGAAGCCGACGCCCGAGTTATCGAGATTCGCGGTGAGGCGCTTCGGGAGAACCCAGTTGTGCTGAAACAGCAGTACGTCCAGAGCATCGACGATTCGGATAAGGTCATTCTGGCGACTGACGACGAAGGAACACCCATCATCCTGCAGACTGGCAGGAGTAGCGGCGGAAACACTTCCAGTGCCGATACGGGGTTCTCGACAAACGTGACGAACGCAACGGGCGGGAACTGACCGCAGGCAAGAAGGAGCGCCTCGTTCGTTTTTGTCCCGCTGTGCCGGGTACCTGTCGAGTCATGCAGTTAATTCCTGTCGGATAATAACCGCGTTCGACGGGGTGTGCACGACTCGGACGGTTACCGTGTCGCCCGACTGCAAGTCACAGTCCCCGCCTGCGATTCGGAAGATGATAACGTCACCAGGGCGGAACTCGTCTGTAACCAGTGCCCCGGTATCATCGGCACCGCGCTCCGTGAGCGAGCCAGTGCTCTCGTCGAAGAGATCATCGCCCTCGATGTTGTCACTCTGTGGCCGGTCACCGGATTTCGCCGGCAGATTGACTAACCGCCCGTGCTTTTCAGTTCCGTCACCGCTACAGTCGGCACTGACTGCCACTTCGATATCCGAGACACGGACGACATCTCCAGCAACGTGCGTGATACGGACGATGCCCCCGTCGAACCCATCCTGTGCGGCGAACTCACCGTCTGATTGGCCGATTACGGGCGCTGTATCATCCAACGTCTCCGCGAGGTCAACCGTCGCCATAGACAGCACTGCCGCGAGAACGACAGTTACCGCCACGAGAAGGATAACTGAAATGACCGAAGAGACAGCACGCAACTGACCCGTCACTGGGTCTGCTACTATCCGGTTACATAAAAACACCCGCAACGGGACTGGCGTGAGACGTCGTCTTGAACCGTACATTGCCGGTTCTATCATCGCATTCTGCGGAGAAACCGGTCGTCTTGCCGCCCCGGCAAACAATCGGTATCGACTGTCGGACCTGCGGCAGACTCCGGCGGTGAGCCACACTGTTTTGCTGATCCCGTCCGAGCACAGCGTATGGACAGCGTCCTCGTCATCGGCGGCGGCAGGTTCATCGGCCGACACACGGTCACCGAGTTCCGCGACGCGGGCTACGACGTGACGATGCTCACCCGCGGCCAGCGCTCGAATCCGTTCGCGAACTCCGATGTCACTCACATCAAGGGCGACCGGAACGAGCGGGACACACTCGAAACCGCCCGCAAGCAGATCGATCCCGACGTAGTCGTCGACTGCGTAGCGTATTTCCCGGAAGATGTCCGGGCGGCGACCGACGTGTTTGCCGACGTCGACGCGTACGTGTATATCTCAAGTGGTGCGGCCTACGGCGTCGAACGGACGCCCAAGCGGGAGGGGGAGACGCCGCTTGCGGGCTGTACCGAGGCGCAGGCGACAACCGACAGCGCGGAGACCTACGGGCCACGGAAAGCTGAAGGCGACCGCGAGGTGTTCGCCGCCGCGGAGGACGGCGTGCGGGCGATGAGCGTCCGGCCGACCGTCGTGTACGGCCCCTACGACTACACCGAGCGGTTCGCCTACTGGGTGGACCGCGTGGCCGAGTACGACCGAATTGTGGTACCTAGCGACGGCCTCAGTCTGTGGCAGATGGCCTACGTCGAGGACGTGGCGAGCGCGCTTCGCCTCGTCGCGGAGCGAGGGACGGCCGGCGAAGCCTACAACGTCGGCGACGAGCACGCGCCGACGCTCCGGGAGTGGGTTGACCTGCTCGCCGGAGTACATGACACGTCCGTCGAGACCATCGGCGTCGGCGAGCGTGAGCTCGCGGCGGCTGGACTGGACCCCGACGACTTCCCCATCTACCGCGACTCGCCGCATCTGCTGTCGACGGCGAAGCTCCGCGACCTGGGCTGGTCGTCGACGCCCCACGAGACGGCGCTGGCCGTGACCGTCGCCGAGCATCGGGAGAACGACCGAACCGGCCGGGAGTTCGGCCCGGACCGAGACACGGAAGCGACGCTTATCGACCGCCTGACCGGGTGATCACTACGCCCGGCGGAGCGTCGTGTGCTTGACCTCGTAGTCCTCCAAGAACGCGCCGTATCCGCCGACAGCGATGTGGTCTTGTCCGGTGTCGACGACCAGCGAGTTCTCGAACCCGAAGTCGCTGTTGTGCGGTTCGACGAGGTTCTGTCGGACATCGACCACCTCGCCGGATATCACTTCGAAATCGTCGTCGGAGCCTGTCGGCCGCGCGTACAGGTCGGCGACGACGGACTCGCCGGCCCGGAGCGCGAGCGTGGTCGTGAACACGACGGGGCGGAACATGTCGTACCGGGCCGGAAGCGATGGCGGCCGCGAAAGGAGGACCTCCTCACCTATCGGCCAGTAATTGCCCAGGTAGGAACCGACTAACACCGCCGCGACCGCCTCCTGCGTGAACGTGATCGCGTTCGTCTCGTCGTGGTCCCAGCTGAGCATCGTCGACGGCGAGACGAACCCGCGCTGCTGGTCCGTCGCAAGCAACGAGGGCGCGCCGTCGAGGCCGAGACGGACGGCGTTGGCGACGCCCTCCAGGTCCAGTTCCATCGTAGCCGCGTCGTAACTCGACAGCGTCAGGAGCACGAGGATGCCCCGCTGCCGGGCACGGCGGAGCGTGTCGCGGATCTCCGGGAGCCGACGGGCCGGGACCTGGAGCACGACCTCGCATTCGGCGGCTTCGATGTGCTGTTTCAGGCGCTTGATGATGGTCGGTCTGGATTTGACCACCTCGAAGGAGTTGTCGTCGGCCGAGTTGTCCTCGTACCGGGTCTGCACCGCCGTTTCCAGCGTGTCGAGTTCGCGTCTCAGCGTTCCGAAGGCCTCCGACGGGGGCGTCGCACGGATGACCGTCGGCGTCCGGTGGTCGTCGACGGTGACGAAGCCGTCCGCGGCCAGCGAATCACAGATGTCGTACACGTAGCTCTTGGAGACCCCCGCTGTTTCAGCCACCGTCCGGACTGTCGCCGGTCCCGTTTCGACGACAGCGAGGTAGGTTTCCGCCTCTGTCTCGGAGAGTCCGTACTGTTGGAGTCGGTCCCGGACGGCCGCGTTGGGTTGGCGTGTGGAGTCAGGCATAACTGTCCCGCTCAAACCGTGTTAGCTGGCTTCGTGTCATTGGATCGCTGTTTCAGATAGCATCACTGAGTATATATAATGATTTGTGGGCGTGCGAGCGGGCCGGCGTGCCTCTGGACGTGGCGGTTCTTTGATGTCCGGTGGCCAGCGGAAACACTGCGGAGTCGGTCGCGGGAACCGTCTCAGGAACGCTGCCGAACCTCGTCGAGCAGGTCGACGACGTCTTCCATGGTGGGGTCGCGGCTGGTGTTGTCGCCGTTGCCATTTCCGTTCCAGTTGTTGCCGTTGTTTCCGCTCCCGTTCCCATTGCTCTGACCGGGGTTGCCCCCTGACCCGTTCGGGAGGCCCGGAACAGGGTCCGGTTCGGTGATGCTCGCCGTGTTCTGGACGGTGAGCGTGGTCGTCGGGCCGTCCTGGCCGACAGTGAGTTCGTACTCGCCGGCTTCAACGACCTTCGGGGCGACTCCGAGCACGTCACCGGGGACGATTTCTAACGCCGTCAGGTCGGCGGTCACGTCCACCGTGGCTGACTCGCCGGAATCCAGCGAGACGCGCTCGTAGCCGAGCAGCCGGCGCATCGGCTGGAGCACCGAGCCGTAGGACTGGGTGTTGAACACCTCGACGATGTGTTCGCCGGCCATGTCGCCGGTGTTCGTCACCTCGACGCCGACGGTCACTTCGGACTGGTTGGCCGGGTTGCCGACGGTGGGCTGTGTGACCGAGACGCTCCCGTACTCGAAGTCGGTGTACGAGAGGCCGTGGCCGTACTCGTATATCGCGGTATTGTCCGTCCCACCCGTCGATGTCGGCTCGTAGCGGTTGTACTGCACGGGCGTGGTACCGACGTTCTCGGGCCAGCTGAACGGGAGTTTCCCGGACGGATTGTACTCGCCGACCAGCGTCTCGGCGATGGCGACCCCGCCGTCGCTGCCGGGCTGGCCGGCAAACAGGAAAGCGTCGAGCCGGCTGAACGTCTCCGGGGACCCCCGCGGCGCGCCGGCGAGCATGACGCCGATGATCGGCGTCGAATCGTCGGCGGACGCGACGACGGTATCCAGAAGCGCTTGCTGGGACTCGTCGAGTACCAGTTCGTCACGGTCGCCGAAGCCTTCGTTGTGGGTCCCCTCGCCGATAACGACGACCACGGCGTCGGATTCGGGGGTCGCCGACTCGACCTGTGACCGCTGTTCATCGGTGAAATCGAAATTCCCGTTCTCGTCGCTCTGCTGGTTCTCGCCGTCGCCCTCGCCGGCCCACCAGGTGGTGTTCTCATATGAGGTGGGGACGTGGGTGAGACTGCCGACGCGGGATCGCAGCTCTTCTTCGAGGAGATTCTGGCGGGGATACGGGCCGCCGGCGCTGGCCCCCTGCCAGCCCAGCGTCCAGCCGCCGTGTTGCATCAGCGCGCGGGTGTTGTTGCCGTCGCCGTCGACGCCGGGGCCGGTCAGCAGGACGCTCTCGTCGCCCGACAGCGGGAGCGTGTCCGCGTCGTTTTTCAGGAGGACCAGCGACTCCTTGGCCATCGTTTCGGCGGTCTCCTGTGCGCCGCCGAGCACGTTGCCGATGCGGGACTCGTCGACTGTCGGCTGCTCGAACAGGCCGAGGTCGGCCTTCAGTTCGAGGATGCGGCGGACCGCTTCGTCGATGCGCTCCATCGGAATCGCGCCGTCTTCGACGAGACCGACCACGGTGTCGATGAACTGGACCGGTCCCGGCGCGTCGCCGCCGTTGCCAATCATGTACATATCCACGCCGGCGTTGATGGCCATCTCGGTCGCCGTCTCGAAGTCTGGCGCGTAGTCGTGGTTCGTGAGCATCCGATTCAGGTCGTCCCAGTCCGAGACGACCATCCCCTCGTAGCCGTAGGTGTCGCGGAGCAGCGTCGTCAACAGCCAGTGGGAGGCGTGGGCCGGAACTCCGTTTATCGACCCGCTGTTGACCATCACCGTCCCGGGTTCGGACTCCAGCGCCTCCCGGTACGGCGGGAGGATGTTCGTCCGGAGGTCACGCAGCGACGTCGAGGCCGGTGCGCGGTCGTTGCCGTTGTTCGGGACCGAGTAGGCCGCGAAGTGTTTGACACACGCCGTCAGCCGGTCGTCGTCCTCAAGCGCTCGCGCCCGCGCTCGCGAGACATCTGCTTCGAGTTTCGGGTCCTCGCTGATGCCCTCGAAGAAGCGGCCCCAGCGGGGGTCCCGCTGGAGGTCCGTCGTCGGTGCGAACGTCCAGTGTGCCCCCATCGACGCCGTCGCGTCGCTCGTGTGCCGTTCGGCCTCCGCGATCAGACTCAGGTCGCGCGTCACACCCATGTTCAGCCGCTGGGGGAACACCGTTGCCCCCTCCAACAGGCCGTTTCCGTGTGTCGCGTCGACGCCGTAGAGGAACGGAATGTCGTGGTCGGCGTTGTTGAGGTTGTACTTCTGGAGAGCGTTGATGCCCTCGACCACGCTACTGGCGTCGAAGCTCGGCGGCTCGGCCCCACCCGAGAGGATCGACCCGACGCCGAGTTCGCTGAAGTACTCGCCGACCGTGTCGACCCCGAAGCTGTCGGGGACGTTTGATCCCTCCGGCTCCGCCTCGAAGGAGCTGATCGCGACCTGTGTCATCTGGGCCGCTTTCTGCTCCAGTGTGAGGTCGCCGATGAGCGAATCGACGTCCGGTTGCGCCGCGGCGGTCCCAACACCTGCGCCGGTGGCGGCCGCTGCCGTGGCCACACCGGTCGCTTTCAGAAATGTCCGCCGAGACGCCCGCATACCGTCGTCAGTCGTGTCATGTGCCATGACAGGCGCACCCAAACAGTGATGTTAATAATTGTTTTTGGAAAACTGGCGTGTAATTGTTGTCAAAAGATTTCGGTTACTGCACAGTCGGACCGCCAGTTGCACCTAAACTGTTTTCACGCGTGCCCGGAGACAGGCAACCATGTTCGAGAAACGCACCTGGATTCGCCTCCCCCGGAACGTCGTGGTCGGGCACGGAGTCCTCGGGCAGACGATAGAGGCCGTCAGCGAACTCCACCTGACTGGCCGGCCGCTGGTCGTCTCCAGTCCGACGCCGCACGATGTCGCTGGCAAGCAGGTCGTCGCACAGTTCGAGGACGAGGGGTACGACCCATCCGAGATCGTCATCGAAGAAGCCAGTTTCGACGCCGTCCAGCAGGTCATCGACCACGCGAGCGACATCGACGCGGGCTTCCTGCTTGGTGTCGGCGGTGGGAAAGCTATCGACATCACGAAGATGGCGGCCGACGACCTGGGACTGGGCTTCGTCTCGGTCCCGACGGCCGCGAGCCACGACGGCATCGTCTCCGGCCGCGGCTCTGTCCCCGAAGGTGATACGCGCCACAGCGTCGCTGCCGAACCACCACTGGCCGTCATCGCCGACACCGAGGTGCTGGCGGAGGCCCCCTGGCGGCTGACCACTGCTGGCTGTGCCGACATCATCTCGAACTACACTGCGGTTCGGGACTGGCAGCTCGCCCATCGCCTGAAGAACGTCCACTACTCGGAGTACGCCGGCGCGCTCTCCCAGATGACCGCCGAGATGCTCGTCGAGAGCGCTGACTCGATAAAGCAGGGGCTCGAGGAGTCATCCTGGATTGTCGTGAAAGCGCTCGTCTCCTCCGGCGTCGCGATGTCCATCGCTGACTCCTCCCGGCCGGCGAGCGGCGCAGAACACCTGTTTTCCCACCAGCTGGACCGACTCGTCCCCGACGGCGCGCTCCACGGCCATCAGGTCGGTGTCGGCTCGATCATGACCGAGTACCTCCACAGCGGCCAGAAAGGCAAGTGGCGAGACGCCAGAGACGCGCTGGCGGCCATCGGCGCGCCGACGACGGCAGACGAACTTGGTATCGACGACGAGACGGTGATCGAAGCGCTGACCACAGCTCACCAGATCCGCGACCGCTACACGGTGCTCGGGGACGGTATGAGCGAAGAGGCGGCGATCGAAGCGGCGACGGTCACCGGCGTTATCTAAACCAGTTCCGCGACCGCGACATCGCTTGAGTCGTCCCATCGAATCGACGCTTCGGCCTCAGCGACCGTCTCGGCGTCACTGCCGCCGGGCGCGGCCCTGTTGATTTCGGCGTCGAACACGATACTGAGTCGATACACCGTCTCGGCGTCCGGGTCTGCCTCGTTTCGCACACCACAGATGGTCGCCCGAACCGCGTCCCGAATGGTACACGAGACGCCGGCTGTTTCGGTGACGACTCGTTCGGCCGCTGCCGCCGGCCGCTCGGCCCCCTGTGTCTGTCCCTGTGGTATCTCCCAGGACCCGTCGGCGTCGCTGAGTAGCACGTCGCCCGACTCGTTGTGGACGAACGCGTGTACGTCCACCTGTCCTTCCCGTGAGCGCTCGACAGCACGCTGGTACGCCTCCGAACCCACCGAAAAGGTGGTCTGGTCCACCGGCGTCGAGCCGAACTCCTGTTCGAGCCGGGCGAGGCGTTCCTGCACCCGCGCTCGCGAGCGCTCGGCTATCTCCATACGAAACGGTGCTTCGGCAGCGTAATAAATCCGCCTGAACGCCCTCACAGTTTGAAACTACCCTGTGCGCCGGCTGTGATCCCCCGTAATACCGTCCGTCACAGCATTCGGCCGGACCTCTCAGACGTGCTCGTTGAGGAACTCGACGACAGCGGTGTAGGCCTCGATGCGGTTCTCCCGCTTGCTGATGCCATGTCCTTCGTCGTCGAAGACGAGCTTCTCCACGGGAACTCCCCGTTCGGCCGCCTGCTCGGCGATTTGCTCGGCCTCGCCGACCGGAACACGCGGATCGTTGGCCCCGTGGAGGACGAACAGCGGCGCGTCGATGCGGTCGACGTTGTTGATCGGCGAGATGGATTCGAGGAACTCCCTGTCCTCGTCGAGAGAGCCGTACTCGGCCTCGCGGAGTTCGCGTCGCCAGTCACCGGTGTTCTCCAGAAACGTCACGAAGTTGGCGATGCCGACCACGTCGACGCCGGCCGCCCAGAGGTCGGGGTACTCCGTCAACGCCGCCAGCACCATGAAACCGCCGTAGGAGCCGCCCATCGCCACGATTCGGTCGGGATCGACAGCCGAGTGATTGTGGAGCCAGTCGACGCCGGCCCGTAGGTCCTTTACCGAGTCCATCCGCTTTTCGACGTCGTCGAGGTGCGTGTAAGCCTTTCCGTAGCCGGTCGACCCGCGGACGTTGGGCTCGAAGACCGCGTACCCCCGCGAGAGGAAGTACTGGGTCAGACCGGAGAACGAGGGGCGGCGCTGACTCTCCGGGCCGCCGTGGATGTCGACGATGACGGGCGTGTCGCCGTCAGCACTGGCCCCGTTCGCACCGTTCGGCAGGGAGAACAGCGCTGGAACCTCTCGCCCGTCGAAGGAGTCGAACCGGACGACCTCTGGCTCGATGAACGTCTCGCGCGGGATGCCGGCCGTCGAAGCGGCTGTCCACTGCTCGCTCTCGCCCGTCTCGGTCTCGACGACGAACACGTTGGTGTTGACCGTCCGTCCGGTGACGCTAACGGCGAAACGCTCGGCATCGGGGCCCCAGGCGACGCCGCCAGCCAGCCCGCCCGGCAGGTCCGGCGTCGGGAACGTCTCGATGGTCGTCGGCCCCGTCAGTTCGCCGACGGTGAGTTCGTTGTAGCCGTCGACGTTGCGCGAGTACACGAGACGGCCGCTGTCCTTGTCAAGCGCGACGCCGTCGATGTTCCACTGGTCGTCCGAGCGCACGATGTCGAGGTCGCCGTCGACCGAGAGGCGGGCCAGTTCGAGCGTGTCGCTCTCGGCGTCGGTGACGAGATACACCGCATCGCCCTCCGGCCCCCACGACGCGCTCGTGTACCTGACCTTCCCCTCGTGTGGCGTGAGATGGCTGAGGTCTTCGCTATCGATGTCCAGCACGTAGATGTCCTGGTCGAAACTGGAGTGGGCTTCGCTGACCAGCAGGCGCTCGCCGTCGGGCGAGAAGCCACCCACCGAGAGCCAGCCGTCGCCCTCCCAGACCAGTTCCGCGTCGTCGCCGGTTGCGTCGCGGTCCTGCACGTAGATGTCGAAGACGGCTTCGTCGCGGCGGTTCGACGCGAACGCGAATCGTTCGCCGTCGGGCGACCAGCCGCCCCAGCGGTGTTTCGCGTCGGGCATCCCGGTGAGTTCGTGGACGCGTCCGTCCGCGTCGAGCCGGTATAGCTGCGCCCGCTCGTTCCCGCCCTCGTCCATGCCGAAGACGAGTTCCTGGCGCTCGGGCGAGTAGTCGACGAAGCTCACGGTGTCGTCATAAAAAGTCAGTTGCTCGGGCCAGCCCTGTGGCTCGGTAAGCGACCAGGCCTGGGCGACGCCGGTCGTATTCATCAGGAAGGCGAGCGTCCCGTCCGGCGCGAACGAACTGCCGTAGGCGCTCCGGACGTTCAGATAGCGAGAGAGGTCGTACGCGGTCACAACCGGAGGGAGGGCAGGGACCGGCAAAACCCTTTGTGGCGGCCGTGGTCTGATTCAGCGGAACGCGGCGGCTGTTATCCAGCTAGTCGCTTGAGTGGCTCCTCACCCTGCCAGCGGGCGTACGCGTACGAGGCGACGAGGAGGATGCCACCCAGTACGAGGAACGAGAGGGTCCGGGCGAGCGTATCGAGCCCCTGCGTGTCGTAGAGGAACACCTTGGTCGTCACCAGGCCGAGGACGACGACGCCCTGGAGTCGACGACTGCGGTCGTCCAGCGCGAGGCCAACCCCGACGAACGCGAGCCCCAGGACGGCCCACGCAACCGACAGCCCCGCCCCCGAAAGCTCCAGTCCCAGAAGCACCACCGCGAGCCCGGTCGCCGTCCAGACGTACGGCGCAGCCACCGAGAGTTCGCGGTCAGTGCTTGGCACCGTCGTCGATGCGCCGCCGAACCTCCGACCGAGCGCGTAGAAGACCGCGATTCCCAGCAGGTATGCGGCTGGTCGCCCCATCGCGGTCGCCAGCGGGTCCGCGAGCGAGAACGCCGGTAATTCGGTCGCGTCCACGGCGAGCAGTTTGGCGACGGTCCCGACGGCGACGAGGTGCCCGCCGATACGAACTGCCCTCGCGTCGCGGCGAGATCCGAGCGCCAGCGCCCCACAGAGCAGGAGGAGGAGCCCAGCGGTCGCGAGGAACGGGTCGGCCCCGAGGACGACGCTGACGGCGAGTAGCACGACGGCCAGCACCCCAGCCGCGCTGTCTTGCTGTCCGAGACGTGACTCCGTGACGGCGTAGACGCCGCCGAGAGCGAGTCCGACTGCGCCGACAGCCACCCCGTCCGGCGCTGTCGGGATGAGTCGACGAACGACGCCTTCCAGCAGGATCGCGGCGAACACGGCATTGAGCCCGGTCGTCGCTTCCACCAGTCGGCGGTGCCATCGGTCCGTTCGGTCGCTTGCACGGAGCACGTACACACCAGCGGCGTAGACGGCGAACATCGCGACGAGAACAGCGGTGGCAACCGCTTCGGGTGGCTCTAGCCTGTTCATCCAGGCGATGTGGAGCACGTAGGCCGGGAGGACGCTCCCGAGGACGAGCCGGCTCCACGGCCGGACGGCGGCGATGGTCACCAGCCCGGCCGTGAGAAGCACGACGTAGGCCGGCGAGACGACGAAGGACGCGGCGTCGAGTCCGACGTAGGCCGTGACGTATCCCAGCAGGAACGCCTCACCGGCAACGGCCGGCGCGTGGTCCCGCACCGAGAGAACCGCGGTGGCGGCCACGAGAGCCGTCAGGACGAGCAGGACCGCCCACAGCGGCGCTCCGATGGCGGCGCGGTACGACTCGAAGCCGTAGGCCGCGTAGACGCTGAAATACGCGATGGCGAGGCCGGTTCCCGCGACGAGCCGGCCCCATCGGTCGTAGCCCTGCCGCTCGGCGGCGTACCGACCGCCCGCGAGCAGTATGAGCCCGCCCGCTGTGCCGGTGAGCACACGCCCGAGGGGGCCGAGGTAGCCCGCTTCGATGGCCAGACGAATGAAGAAGACGACGCCGACCACCAGCGCGAGCCCGCCGACCCCGCCGAGCCACTTCATCCCGATGTCGCGCTCCCAGTTCCGCTCGTCGACAGGCGCGTCGCTGTCGGCTGTCTCGCCGGTCTCTGGCGCTGTCTCCGAACCGTGTGTGGCCTCCGATTCGGGAGCCGCCGTGTCCGCTTCAGTGGTTGCAGTTTCGTCCCCGACAGACGGAGGCGGGTCGGTGTCCAGTTTCGATTCCAGGGCGGTGATTCGTGTCTGGAGGGCATCGACCTCGGCGCGGAGGTCCCGTACTTCCGCTTCGAGGTCGTCATCATCGCTCATACACTGACACGTTGCAGAGTCGCTGTAATAAACATCCAGTCGAACGACAGTTCCGACGGCCAATCCGCCATCTGTCGCCGTCAACCGCGAACGGGTGGATTTTTGAGCGGCCACGTCGTCGCACCTGTATGCGTGTCGCGGTCGTCGCCATGGAGACGAGTCAGTACCGGGACACAGTGGGCCGGACCCGGCTGGAGCGGGTGGCTACCGAACTCGCCGCTGCCGGTCACGACGTGACCGTGTTCTGTTCGCAGTGGTGGCCGGGATTCGACAATCAGCGCGAGCGCGACGGCGTCACGTACCGCGCCGTCACCGTCTCGCCGACCGTCCCCTCCTTCTGTGTCCGCCTTCCGGCCATGCTCGCCCGGTTCCGCCCGGATGTCGTCCACGTTCACCCGACGCCGTCGTCGGTCGCACTCGCGGCCAAGACCGGTGCAACGCTGTCTCGCGCGCCGCTTCTCACGGAGTGGTATGGGGACGAAGACGTGCCCGAAAGCCGCCGGGCCAACCTCGCGCTCCGCGCGTCGGACTGTCTCGTCACCCCCTCCGAACTCGTCCGCACGCGGGTCCGCGAGCGGGGAGCGACGGCGGACCAGACCGCGATTCTCCCACAGAGCATCGACATGGATCTTGTCCGGGAAGTCGACCCCGACGAGGAGATCGACGTGGTGTACGCCCACCGGCTGGACGGCAGCGCGAACGTCGAGTCGCTGCTGCTCGGACTGGCGGAACTCAGACAGAAGGGTTGGTCGGCGACGATCATCGGCGACGGCCCGGAGCGGGAGTACTACGAACAGGAGGCGGCCGACCTCCGCATCGACGACCGCGTGACCTTCGCCGGCGCGTGCGACATCGAGGAGCGCGTCTCGATCTACAAGGGCGCGCACGTATTCGTCCAGACGGCGTTCCGAGAGTGTTTCGCAACGGACCTCCTCTGGGCGATGGCCTGTGGCTGTATCGGTATCGTGGAGTACCAGGCCGAGTCGTCGGCCCACGAACTCATCGAGCAGCGCGACCGCGCCTTCCGGGTGACGAACCCGCAGGAAATCGCCGACAAAATCGCCGAATCGGCCGACTTCGAGCGCCGGACCGTCGACGAGTCCTGTGCCGAGTTCGACCACGCACAGGTCCGTGCAGAGTACGAGGACCTGTACGAGTCACGTATCGAGGAGACCGGTCTTTTCTAATCGGAACGCCGTTCAGACGCGCTGACGACGGGGACAAATCGCCACCAGTCAGTACGGGATGACGCGGAACCCTTCGGGGAGCACCAGCCCGAACACGAGGAACAGCGCGGCCGCGATACCTGCCGCGATGAGAGCGTAGGGCGCTTGACTCCGGACGTGGACCATGTGGTCGCTCCCGCTCGTCGACGACGCCAGAACGGTCGTGTCGCTGATGGGCGAGGTGTGGTCGCCGAAGATGCCGCCGCTGAACACCGCGCCGAGGACGAGCGGGAGGTTCGCGCCCGTCGAGAACGCGAGCGGGATGGCGATGGGGAACATGATGCCGTAGGTCGACCACGACGAGCCATCGGAGAAGCTAACAAAGGAAGTCACGAGGAAGACGCCCACCGGAATGATGAACGCCGGCACGCCGCCGAAGACGTTCGTCACGAACGACGAGACGCCCAGTATCGTCACCGCGTTCTGGATGGAACTGGCAAACATCAGGATGACAGCCGCGAGGAGGATGCCCTTGAAGCCGACCATCATCGCATCGGTAGCATCGTCGTTGGACGGGATGTCGCCCTTCCAGCGATACAGCAGGAAGGCGAGGATGAGTGCCGAGAAGGACGCGAGACCCAACTGGACGCCGCCGATGTTGAACGCCCACGGGCCGCTCGGCGGCGTGATGAGCTGCCAACTGCCGAGCTGGAGCAGCGTGGCCCCCATCCCTTCCTTCCCCTTGACGTAGATGACGGGGCTGGCCCGCCAGAACATCGCGCCGAGGCCGACGACGATCATGGTGAGAATCGGCCAGGCGAAGTTCCGCCAGTCCGGCGTCGCGGTCTCTGACACCTCGTACTCGTCCATCTCCGCGGAAATCATCGGGTCGGCGTCGTCGCCGACGACTTTCCCCTCGTTTCTCGCTCGGGATTCCTCCGTCCCCATCCCGTAGATGTTTGGCACGACCTGCCACGCGACGAGTCCCGCGAGACCGAGCGCGATCCAGGAGTAGAAGCCGGTAAACAGCGTGTTGAAAAACAGCGGCCAGACGGCACCGGTCGCCGCGGTGACCTGCTCGCCGCCGGTGTTCACGAAGTTGGTCATGCCCGAGGGCAGCGTCCCCTGCTGCTGTGCCTCGACGAGGCCGCCTCCGATGAAGCCGACCATCGCCGCTCCCCACGTCGAGTAGAACGCGAGCCGGGACGCCGGGGACCCCGCTGAGTCGACGTAGTAGGCCAGTTTGGCCCGCGAGACGTCGAACTTGTCGGTCAGCGGCCGCATCATCGAGCCGACCACGAGGCAGTTGAAGTAGTCGTCGATGTGGATGGCGATCCCGGCCAGGAACGCGGCCTTCTCGGCGTCTGCGGCGGATTCAGCCCGCTCCACCAGCGCCTCCAGCACGCCCTGTATCGCCCCAGCTCGGATCATCAGTCCGATCAGCCCGCCGATGGCGAAGATGGCGAGCAGAACGTTCTTGACGTACCATTCCCCGAACAGCGGGGCCGTGGCGATGATTTCCGGCACGAGCTTCAGCCCGAAGAGCGCTCCGAGTACGATGCCACCGACGCCGACCGTCCAGGGACTCCCGTCTTCTGCCTGTGGCTGAACGGTCGCCACCTCACCGCCGGCGGTGATCAGATCGGACGGGACCCCGACAGCCTGGGGGTGTAATGCGCCGACCAGCACGCCTGTGATGACGATGCCCACGAACAGCCCGATAAGAGCGTCCCGGGTGTACCAGGCGAGACCGATGGCGACGAGCGCGGGCACGATCGACCACGGTCCAGCCGCGATTCCCTCAACCATGCCGGCAGGTCTAGGTGGCGCTATATTAAGGTATGTATTCACACCCGCGTCAGGGACGGTCCAGACGAAACCCGTTTGAGCGTCGGTCCCCTCCATTTGGTAGTGACAGTCGAGGAGCCAGCAGACCGAGACGAGGACTCGGACCCCGCAGAACTCGAACTCGACGCCGTCTACGACGCTATCGATGCCGTCGGCCGCCCACATCTGACGGCGACGGAGTTCTCCCGGAAAACGGACCTGACGCCAGACGAGGCCCGGGAAGCACTGGATCGCCTCGCCGACGACGGCGACATCGAGCGCCAGGACGTGTCCGAGGTCGAGTCCGTGTGGTACCCGGCGGACATCGCCGAGGTGACAGACCGCGAGCGCGTCGTTCTGTTCCCCGACCGCCGCGAAGTGGTCGTCGAACACCCCGACCAGTTCACGCGGGCGCAACTCTCACAGTTCGCGCGCCTGCAGGACACCAACCGTTCGGGTGGGTACGTGTACGAACTCCGCGAGGAGGACATCTGGGCCGCGCCACACGAGTCTCTAGATGCCCTCCTGACGACGATGCGGGACGTGCTGGGCGAGCGCTCGCCCCACCTCGAAGAGTGGGTGACGAGCCAGTGGGAGCGCGCCCGGAAGTTCCGCCTGAAGACCCACGAGGACGGCTACGTCGTACTCGAAGCCGAGAGTGACGACCTGATGGGCAACGTCGCCCGGCCGAAACTCGACGACGACCACCTCCGGGCCCCCATCTCGGATTCGGAGTCGTGGGTCAACGAGGACGCGACCGCCGAGATCAAGCGCACGCTGTACGAGGCGGGCTATCCGGTCCGGGACGACCGCGACTTAGAGACCGGCGACGCCATCGAGATGGACCTCCGCCTGCGCCTGCGGGATTACCAGCAGGACTGGGTCGAGCGGTTCACCGAGCAGGGGTCGGGCGTGTTCGTCGGCCCGCCGGGGTCGGGCAAGACCGTCGCCGCGATGGGGGCGATGGCCGCTATCAGCGGTGAGACGTTGATTCTCGTCCCCTCGCGCGAACTCGCGACCCAGTGGCACGACGAACTGGTCCGGCACACGACCCTGACCGACGACGACATCGGCGAGTACCACGGCGGCGAGAAGAACATCCGGCCGGTCACCATCGCAACCTACCGCACCGCGGGGATGGACCGCCACCGGAAGCTGTTCGACCAGCGCAAGTGGGGCCTCATCGTCTTCGACGAGGTCCATCACGTCCCCTCGCCGATTCACCGCCGGAGCGCGGACCTCCAGACCAAACACCGCCTGGGTTTGACCGCCACGCCGACCAGAGAGAGCGACGACGAGGAGGAGATATTCACGCTCATCGGCCCGCCTATCGGCACCGACTGGGGGAAACTGTTCGACGAGGGCTACGTGGCCGAACCCGAGGTCGAAATCCGCCTCGTCCCGTGGGGCAACGAGACGGAGCAGTCCGAGTACAGTTCCACGTCGGGCCACGACCGCCGGCAGGCCGCCGCCAGCAACACCGGGAAAATCGACGAGATACGCTACGCACTGGCTGAGAACCCGGCCGCGAAGGCGCTCGTGTTCATCGAGTACCTTGACCAGGGCGAGGCCATCAGCGAGGCCATCGACGCACCCTTTATCAGCGGCGAGACGCCACACGCACGTCGGGAGAAACTGTTCGACGAGTTCCGCCGGGGCGAACTGAACACGCTGGTCGTCTCCCGTGTCGGCGACGAGGGTATCGACCTGCCCGACGCCGAACTCGCTCTCGTCGCGTCTGGACTGGGTGGGTCCCGTCGGCAGGGCGCACAGCGGGCCGGACGGACGATGCGCCCGCCGGCGACGCCCGGATGGTTATTCTCGCGACACGCGGGACGACGGAGGAGGACTTCGTCCGCCGGCAGATGCGCCACCTCGCTTCGAAGGGCATCCGCGTGACCGAGACGGAGGCCGAGGCCGTCGAGCCGCCCGAAGTCGAGGAGTAAGCCAGACGCGCTGACTGTGGGTCGAGCTTATTCCGTGTCGGTATCGAGCCGGCGCGCGGTCTCGGCCACGTCCCGAATCTTCGCCGTCTGTTCTTCGTTCGTCGCCGCGAGGTCGTCCAGTTGTGCCGTCATGTCGTCGATGCCGCTCGACAGTTCGTCGATCATGCTGGCCACCTCCTCGGTCGACGCCGCCTGGTCGTCGGTGGCCGCCGAGACCTCCTGGATGCCCTGTGCTGCCTCGTTGACCGCCGACACGATCTCTTCGAGTTGTTCGGCCGCCGTCTCGACCTGATCGATGCCCTCCGTCACCTGCTCTGTCACGGTTTCGAGGCTCTCGACGGCGTCGACGGTCTCGTCTTGGATCTCTGTGACGGTGTCCTCGATCTGGTTCGCGTGTTCCTGTGAATCTCCGGCGAGCGTCTTGATTTCGTCGGCGACAACGGCGAACCCGTCGCCCGCCTCGCCGGCGCGTGCGGCCTCGATAGACGCGTTCAGCGCGAGCATGTTGGTCTGGTCCGCGATGTCGTTGATCACCTCGACGATGTCGTCGATCTCGTCGGCCTGCTCCCGGAGGCCGGCGATGTCTGTGGAAACCGTATCGACAGCGTCGTCGACGTCGTTCATCATGGCCGCGGCCTGCTGTGCGGCTTCGTTCCCGCGTTCCGCCTTTTCCTCGGCCGATGTGCTGGTACTCGCGACTTCTTCGGCGGTCGAGGCGATCTCCTCGATGGTTGCGCTCATATCCGCGACCTCGCCCGCCACCTCGTCCATCGACTCGGACTGTGTCTCGGCTGTGTCGGTGATTTGTTGGTTCGTCTGGGCGACCTCCTCGGCTGAGGCGCTCAGTTCGTCGATGGGCTGCTGGAGTCCGCTCTCGACCTCCTCCATCAGCGCCTGCTGGTCATCGATTGCCGATTCCAGACGCTGGCTGTACGAGTCGATGTAGGTGTCCATCGCCACCTGCTGATCGAGGTTGAGGAGTTTGAACACGGACAGCGCCCGCGCCTGCATCTCTTCGAGTGCCTCGTCCCGGGCGGCGTCGCCCGACTGTAGGTCCTCGACGATTGTCCGCAGGAAATGTTCGAAGTAGATGCTGTAGGCCCCGAGATAGATCTTCGGGCCGAGGTCGAGCATGTCGTGAATCTTCCCGATACGGGCCCGGTTCTCGAAGTACTGTTTGTCGTAGCTCCCGGCGACGAGGTCGCGGAGGTACTGTGACTGTGTGTTTTTGAGCTGGTCGACCGACTTGGTGGACCGCCCGAAAATCTCGATGGTTTCGTCAAACGATTCGAGGTGATCGTAGAAGTCGTCGACGACAGATTCGGCCCGGGCGTTCGTCTTCGCTTCCATCGCGGTCAGATTGTTGATGTCCGACTCGTCGAATCCGGTAAACTCCTTCCGCCAGCGTATCTCCCCGGCGTCCAGTCCGATACGATCGGTAAGCGTGCTACCGTCGACGCGGGACCTCTCAGATTCAGTGATACGTTTCCGAGAGCCCGTACTCTCGCTCTGGAATGCCATGGCGGGGAGTCGACCCACACAGGGGTTATATGTTCGCCCCTAATTCTCATCATTGAGAAATATAAAACAGAAAATCAAAATTTAGGGTTAGCAGTCACGTCCGGCGATTCTCTCCTTGCTGTTTGGCTATTCAAATCAGTCTTTGAATTTCTGTGGATCACTGGCCGCCTCAGCGACCCGAACCGCGGCAACGTTCTCCGGGACGTCGTGGACGCGAACGATGTCGGCCCCCCGTTCAGCCGCCAGCGTCGTCCCGGCGATGGTCGCCTCCAGACAGTCGCCCGCTTCCTGTCCGACCAGCCCGAACAGGGACTTGTGGGAGTGCCCGACCAGGATTGGACAGCCGAGTGCCTCGAACTCCGGAAGTCGGTCGAGCAGTTCGAAGTCCTCCGTGGCAGATTTCCCGAAGCCGATGCCCGGGTCGACGATGATCTGGTCGCGGTCGAGTCCGGCCTTTTCCGCGAGCAGGACGCGCTCCGTCAGCTGGTCGATGCAGTCCCCCACCACGTCGTCGTAGTGGATGTCGCTGTCGGGGTCGACCGGCGTCTCGATGGAGTGCATCACGACCACCGGCACGTCGTACTCGGCGGCGACGAGGCGCATCTCGGGGTCTTCGAGGCCAGACACGTCGTTCAGGATGTCTGCCCCGGCGTCGAGTGCTGCCCGCGCGACTGGGGCCTTCCGCGTGTCGACGGAAATGGCGACGTCCAGCTCCGAAAGCGCCTCGATGACCGGCACCACGCGGTCGATCTCCTCCTCGACCGGGACCGGTTCGGCACCGGGCCGGGTCGACTCCCCGCCGATGTCGAGGATATCCGCGCCGTCCTCGACCATTTGCTCGGCGCGGGCGACGGCGTCCTCGACGGCGTTGTACTCGCCGCCGTCGTGGAAGGAATCCGGGGTGATATTGCAGATACCCATAACGGCTGTGCCGTCATCCCAGGGATACGCTGCCGACGTGTCTGGCTCGGACTGTTGGATGGACAGCGCCCCCCGCAGTTCGTCGGCGAAGGACGCGAGCCCGTAGGGCTGGCCGTCCAGCTTCTCCGCGAGGCGCTTGTACTGGGCCATCGTCGCCATCATGACCACGTCGGTTGATTCCTCCTCTCGGCCGTCCAGCCCAGAGACGGCACATTCGCCGCCCAAGGACAGCAGTTCCTCCTTGAGATACTGGGCCTGTCGCGGCTGGACGCGGGTACGCAGGACGCGGTGGACGCCCTTCCCCCGCATCCGCCAGCCCCCGGTATCGGTGACGTGGGCGCTCTCGATGGTCTCGCGGGCCTCGGCCAGCGAGTCGACCTGCTTGGGGATCAGCGAGCGCGACCAGTCGGTCCGGGCCTCCCGGACGGCGTACAGCGACCCGGTCACGAGGACCGCATCACCGGAGTCCGCGGCGTCGAGTGCGATATCGAGCGCCCCGGATACGTCGTTTCGCGTCTCGATGGTGGCGTCGGTCGCGTTCTCAACGGCGGTCGCGACGACGTGGTGAGACTCCGCCCGGTCGACGTTGGGCTGGCAGGCGACGACGTGGTCCGGGTCCGGTAACGCCGCGGCGATGCGCTCGTGGTCCTTGTCGACCATCGCCCCGATGACGACGTGGAGGTCGTCGTAGTCGAACGAGGACAGCGTCTCCGCGGTGCGCTCGATGCTCCCGGGGTTGTGTGCCCCATCGAGGACGACCAGCGGCGACTCGTTCATCACCTCGAACCGACCGGGCCAGTGGGCGTTTCGCAGGCCGCGTTCGAGATCGGACTGCGAGACGTCCGCGACCTGCCGGCACAGTGTGGCTGCGATTCCGGCGTTCTGTGCCTGATGTGCGCCCAGCAGCGGGAGGGAGGTATCGACGCTCCAGTCCGGGCCGTCGACCGAGACCGACCCCTCCAGCCCCTCACGACCGCCGTAGTTCACGGATATATCGGCCTCGCTCTCGGCCGGGCTCTGGTCTGTCTCGACGGCGCTCCCAACGGTCACGACATCGTCGGTGAACTCGCGGACGGCCGCGAGCGCGTCGCCTGTCATCCCGGTCACCAGCGGATTGCCGTCCGGGGCGACGTGGGCCTTGTCGTGGGCGATTTCCTCGACGGTATCGCCGAGGATGTGGGTGTGTTCGAGCGTCACGGACGTGACGGCGCTTGCGACCGGATCGACCACGCTCGTGGCGTCGTACCGGCCGCCGATACCGACCTCCAGCACTGCAACGTCGACGTCCTGGCGGTCGAACTCCCACAGCGCCATCGCAGTCATCGTCTCGAAGAAGGTGGGCGAATCATTGGCCGCACCCTGCTCGGTCACGTACGTCTGAACCGATTCGACGAACTCGACGAGCGCGGCCTCGGAGAGCTTCCGGCCGTTGATACGGATTCGCTCGCGCACGTCGTCGAGATGCGGGGACGTGTACAGTCCGACATCGAGGCCTGCTTCCCGCAACGTTCGTTCGACCATCCGCGCGGTGGACCCCTTCCCGTTGGACCCCGCAATCTGGACGCAGCGAAGCCCCTCCTGTGGGTCACCGAGCGACGATAGCAGGTCCTGCGTGGCATCAGTACCGGGTCGCGAGGCGAACCGGCGCAACTCGAAGAGGAAGTTCGCGGCCTCGTGGAACTCCATGGTCGGGCTATCGGAGCCGCTCGCTTTAGCCTGTCGGACTGTTGCGTGTGTCCGGCGCGAAGACGCCCCGAACAGCCTGCTTACCCAACTGGTCTCCCACTGGCCTGCCGGCGACAGTTACGCCTGGTCGCTACGCTCGCGCGTGGCCCACCGACCGAGCGCGCTCGACAGAATCAGGAACGCGGCACCCAGCAGCGGTGCCGGGTCGATCTTCGCTTCCGGTCGCTCGTCCGTGTCCGTCTCAGTGGGCTCCGTCTCCACTTGCTCCAGAGTGTCCGTCTCGGTCTCTGACTTGGGAGCGCCAGATAGCTCCGTACCCGTCCCAGTATCCTGCCGCCGGGACTCGGACTCAGTCCGTGGCATCTCTGTGGCCAGCGACGTTTCCTGCGCCTCTGGAGCCGGCGTCTCCTCGGCGTCTTCTACCGCTGCTGTCGGCTCGAACTCCGTCTCGGCCGGTGATGGCGTGTCGACGCTCGGTTCAGCCGGTGGTGGCGTGTCGTCTGGACGTTCCGTGGCCCATTCCGACGCGTCCTCGTCGGTGCTCCCGGCATCGGTTCCATCGGCGTTGCGGCGGCGGTACCACCAGAGCCCAGCCGTTGCCGCGCCGAGCGCGATGAGGGACAGCCCCGTGCCGAGCAGCCCCCACTGTCGCCACAGCGACCCGAGGCGGTCCGTGAGACTGGGGCCGGAATCCTCGGCCCCGTCCGGCCCCGCCGGTCCCGGTGATGGGCCAGTAGTGGTATCGTCGACAACGGCGACGCCGGGAGCGGCGTCGAGCGCCGAGGCGATGGCGTCTCGCTCCACCTCGACTTCGAGAAACGTGGGTGCGTCCATACGTGACCCGTCGTCGGGCGACTATGTAAAACCCGCTCAGGCTATTCCCGGGCGGGCTCGTACTCGGTGTCGGTCGCCGCGGTCCGCGGTAGGTCGGTCTCCATGTCGACGGCGTCCAGCAGTTCAGAATCCGGGTTCTCTGACTCGCCGAGAAGCGCCTGCAGTTCCCGCTCGTACTCGGCCTCGGAGAGGTCCCCCTCGACGTACCGGCGCGTCAACGCCTCGTGTCGCTCCTCGACTGTCGGCTCCGGCGGTGCGAACACGTCGGAGAGGCCGAGCGACGCGAGCGGTGGCACGACTGATTCGAGACGGGTGAGCCCACCAGCGACACGCTGACTCTTCGGTACCGACGCCCGCCGGGCCAGCGCACGGACCAGCGCGACCGAGAAGACGATGTCGACGCCCACTAGGAGCAATGTGCCAAGCAGGAACCCGGCGAAAGTCTGGATGACCGCGCCGCCGCCGAGAAGCGCCCCGACTGTCGCGACGACACCGACGATTCCCAGCCCGACAGCGCCCAGCGTCGTCAGAACGACGGCGGCGAACAGAAGCAGCAGCCGGTTATCTCTCACCCAGTTCACACCAACGATAGCCGGAGGCCGTTGAAATGGTTTGTGTCAGCGCTCGTTCTCTCGCGACTCCGGATCGCTTTGGGGAATTTCGTCGGTCGCCGGCACGTACGAGCGGCCCGAAGCGGACCACCCGCCCCAGATCCACTCCCGGATGGTGAGCTGGCGCTTGGACCCCTGATCTCGCGCTGTTTCGAGCCGCCGTTCGGTCGTATGGAAGTAGTTGACGACGGTCACGAGCACGACGCCGCCGACGGAGTTGCCGAGAAGTACCGGGAGAACGAACTGCCAGAGGCCGACAGACAGCGCCAGCTCGCCGATGAACACCAAGTAGAACATCTCCGTCGCGGAGACGACGACGTGATAGAGGTTTCCGAAGGGAATCGCCAGGAAGGCGATGTAAATCAACACGAGCCGGGAGATGCTGTCCCGCAGCGAGTAGTCGACCCAGACGACGCCGGCGACGATGAGGCCGGCGAACACCGCCTTCGAGAACAGCGTTAGCTGAGAGGTCGCGATAGCTTTCTGGGCGAAGCCGGCGGCGGCCGCCGCCGCGTCGGCGGAGAGAACGTCGGTCGTCGCCAGCGCGAGCGCGCCGAGCATCCCGCCGAAGAGGTTCGAAATCAGGACGACGACCCAGATACGGAGCAGCGACGGGATGCTCGCCAGCCGTTCGAGGACGAGCGCGACCGGTGGGAGTGTGTTCTCCGTGTAGAGCTGATAATCCCCGAGAATGATGAAGACAAACCCGAGTGGATACAGGAGCGCGCTCAATATCGGGTCGCCGCCGGTCTTCGCGTACAATGACGCGTACAGCATGAACGTCACTGTGATAGCGAACCCGCCCGCGACGCCGGCGAAGAACATCTCGCGAGTCCCGACTGTCACCTCCTCGTCGGCCGCGACGATGATGCGCTGGAAGATCTCGTCCGCGGAGAACCGGTCACGGATGACACTCCCACCCGCTGGGGCACCGCTCCGAGAGACGTCCACAGCGTCGCGGACAGCTTCCTCCCTGTCGTTGTCGTTTGCCATCGGGAGCGGGTTCTAAAGCCTCGACAAAACCTCTTTCGTTGCCGGCTACCGGTTGCGCTGCGGTCCCGCTCAGTCGTGCCGGAACCACCGATAGACTCGTGCCACTCGTCTACCGAGGCTCAGACACGCTCTCGCTACCGCTCAGTCGTGTCTGAACGACCGCTGCCCGGTGAACACCATCGCCATGTCGTGTTCGTCCGCGGCCTCGATGACGCTCTCGTCGTTCTTCGAGCCGCCGGGCTGGATAACCGCCTCGATGCCGGCGTCGGCGGCCTCTTCAATGCCGTCCGGGAACGGGAAGAAGGCGTCCGAGGCCATCACCGCGCCCTCGGCGTCCTTCCCCTCGGCGTGCTCGTCGGCCTTCATCGCGGCCAGCCGGACGGCGTCGACCCGGGACACTTGCCCCATGCCGATGCCGACCGTTTCCGTCCCGTCAGCGAAGAGAATGCCGTTGGACTTGACGTGTTTGAGCGTGTGCCAGGCGAACAGCATCGACTCGATCTGCTCGTCGGTCGGCTCGCGCTCGGTGACGACTTCAAGATCGTCGACTGAGAGGTGCTGGGTGTCCCGCTCCTGAACGAGTCGGCCCCCAACGAGGGGCTTTTCGGTCAGGCTGTCGGTGACCTCGAAGTTCTCGGACCGACCGGACTCGCCCGTCCGGCCGTCCCCGGGGCTCACATCCAGCACGCGGAGATTCTCCTTCTCGAACAGTACATCGAGCGCGGCGTCGGTGTAGCCGGGCGCGACGACGACCTCCTTGAAGGAGTCGATGATCTGTTCGGCGGTGGCGGCGTCGCACTCGCGGTTCAGCGCGACAATACCTCCAAAAGCACTCATCGGGTCCGTCGACAGTGCCTTCTCGTAGGCGTCGGCCACGGAGTCGGCAGTCGCACAGCCGGCCGGGTTGGTGTGTTTGATGACCGCCGCGGCGGGCTCCTCGAACTCCTTGATGAGGTTCAGCGCGCCGTCGGCGTCGTTGTAGTTGTTGTACGACAGCGCCTTCGCACCCTCGTTGAGCTGGTCGGCGTGGACGACGCTGGCCTCCGAGACGGTCGTGTCAGTGTACAGCGCGGCGTTCTGATGGGGGTTCTCTCCATAGCGCAGACTCGATTCGAGGTCATCCGAGACGATGCGGCGGGCAGAGAAGTCTCCGCCCTCGTCGCCCTCTACTGAGACCGTGCCTGCATCCCAGTCGATGGTGACGCGGTCCTCGGCGAACCACTCGATGACGCGCGGGTAGGCGGTGAACTCGCCTTCATAGAGCACGCGCTCTTTGAGACTGTCCTCGTCGTCACCTTCGAAGACGGGAATCGGTTCCTGCGTGACGATGGGGCCGCCGTCGACGCTTTCATCAAGGACGTGGACGGTACAGCCCGTCACCTTCACGCCGGCGTCGAGGACCTGCTCGTGAGCGTTCGCCCCGGTGAAGTTCGGCAGCAGGCTTGGGTGGACGTTCAGCGCGGTCGGTGTCTCGTCGAGGAACGTCTCGCTGAGGACGCGCATATACCCGTCCAGCGTGACGAGGTCGAAGTCGTACTCCGAGAGCGCGTCGAGAACGCGCTCCTCGTGGGACTCGCGCGACTCGTCCGCGTCGTGCTCGACGACCTCGGTCGGGATGCCGCGCTCGGCGGCTGCTTCGAGCACCGGCGCGTCGGCGTCATTGGTCAGAACGACGGCGAACTCCGCCCCGCCCGGGGCGCGGTCCGCGATGTTCATGAGATTTCGGCCGCGGTTACTGGCCATACCGGCGAGTTTCATGTGGGACTGACCGACCGGACCGTGCAAAGTTGTTGCGAAACCCCCGGCCGGTCTGTGGCGTGCGACCGAGCCACATTAGCTATGTCTGTATTCTCGGCGTGTACCGGTTCGGTGCGCATTTGTAGCCCGCCGCCAACTCGCCCGTATGGCGAAGCTACGGTGTCAGCGCGCGGGTGCGGTCGCCGCCGTCGGTGGTGTCGTCTGGGTTGGCTGGGCCGTGGTGCTGTCCGCGACCGGTCAGACCGAAATGAGTACCTCCATCCTCGCCGGAACCGCCCTCTCCGCACTCGGTGTCGTAGCCGGTCACTATGCCATTGAGGATTTCTACGGCGCACGGATGAAGCGGCCAGGGACCATCGGTGCGTGGGCCGGCGGCCTCGGCGGCCTCGTTTTCGCCGTCGGACAACTGGTCCGCCTCCTCTCCGGTGGTGGCGAGGCGGTCATCGCGGTCGGCGTACTCGTGCTGGTCAGCGGGTCGTTACTGGTCACCGTCGGTCTCGTCAGGACGCGCATCCAGCCGCCGTGGCTGGGCGTGTTGCTTGGCCTCGGGACTATCGCGTTCCTCGGGTTCGAAGTCCAGCCAGCGGCGGCAACCGTCTACGGCCTCGCGTGGGTCGCACTTGGACAGGACCTCTATCGCTTTGACCCACCGGATGGCCGCTTTGGCGATGCCGACGGCGACTACGGCTGGCTGAGTTGAGGATTGGCCGCTAGCGGGACAATCTCTTCACTCCCTGTCGAAGGTATTTCGATGTGGATGAAAATATGGTTACTTGATATATGTCATCGGCTTCGGCAGCAGCGGCAGTTATTTAAAATTATTCTGGACTTAGATTGACGCAGCCGAGTAACCACAATATCAGGGGTGCGGACCTCCTCGCTCGCGAAGATATTGTAGCTCAAAAACCATAATATTCATTAGTAAGATATCCTATGTTAATAGTGTAATGCAAGCAGTACTACTAGAAGAGTTTCAGGAGCCGCTAACAGTACAAGAAGTCGAACGCCCCGAACCGGAGCCGGACGGTGCCGTCGCCGAGGTCATCGGCTGTGGTATCTGTCGGTCCGACTGGCACTGCTGGCAGGGGGACTGGGACTGGTTCGGGTACCGGCCTGACCCGCCACACGTCCTCGGTCACGAGCCGACAGGCCGGATTGTCTCTGTCGGCGAAGACGTCGAAAACATCGAGGAGGGACAGGAGGTCGCCATTCCGTTCAACTTCGCCTGCGGGAACTGCGACCTCTGTCGAAACGGGCGGGAAAACATCTGCGAGAACCACATCGGTCTCGGGTTCATGAACCAGGCACCCGGCGCGTTCGCCGAGGAGGTCCACATTCCCAACGCCGACCTCAATGCCGTTCCGCTCCCGGACGACATCGATGCGGAGTCAGCCGCCGGCATGGGCTGTCGGTTCATGACCTCGTTCCACGCGATGGCCCACCGCGCACCGGTCAGTGCCGGCGACGACGTTGTTATCCACGGCTGCGGTGGCATCGGGCTCTCGGCGGTTCACATCGCGAACGCCCTCGGCGGCAACGTCATCGGAGTCGACCTGATGGACGAGAAACTGGAGCGCGCGGAAGACCTCGGCGCTGTCGCCACCGTCAACGCACAGGCGGTCGACGACCCCGCAAAGGAGGTCAGGGACATCACTGACGGCGGGGCCGACGTGTCCGCAGACGCCCTCGGTATCGCAACGACCTGCCAGAACGCGGTGAACTCGCTCCGCAAAGGCGGCACGCACGTCCAGATCGGACTGACCACCAGCGAGGAGGCGGGGATGGTGTCGCTCCCGACCGACGAGTTCGTCGCCAAAGAAATCGATTTCAAGGGCTCACTCGGGCTCCAGCCATCGCGGTACAGCGAAATGCTGGACATGGTGGAATCGAGCAAACTCGACCCGACGGCGCTGGTCGAGGACACGGTCGACATCCACCAGGTACCCGACGAACTGGCCGCGATGAGCGACTACAACACGGTCGGTATCCCGGTCTGCAACGAGTTCAGCAACTAACGACGCGGCCTCCTCTTTCACCCGAATCCCCGCTCCCCACCTTTCTCGCCGTCACACCACGCCTCGCTGCCGCACCGCGTCGCGGTTGCGGGAGAACGACACGCTTTTTCGCGCCTCCCGCGCACACTCGGGTATGACCGAGAGAGGGCCACTGGCCGCCGTTTCGCCGCTCGACGGCCGATACGCCCGCTACACCGAACCGCTCGTCCCGTACGCCAGCGAGCGGGCGCTGATGCGCGCCCGCGTGGAAGTCGAAGTCGAGTATCTCATCGCGCTTGCCGACCTCGACGCCACGCCGCTGTCAATCGACGACGGCCAGCGCGCGACGCTCCGGGCGCTGTACGAAGGGTTCGACGACGAGGACGCGAGCGTCGTCAAGCAACTCGAAACCGAGGGCTACGGCGAGTACGCGGCGACCAACCACGACGTGAAGGCCATCGAGTACTTCATCCGGCTGGGGATGCCCGACGACCTCGACGCCGCCAACTGGATTCACTTCGGCCTGACCAGCGAGGACGTGAACAACCTCGCCCAGCGGCTGCTCGTCAAGCCCGCCGCCGAGGTGGTGCTGGTGCCCGAACTCCGCGAGATTCGGGATACGCTGGTGGAGATGGCCCACACCTACGCTGACGTGCCGATGCTGGCCCGCACACACGGCCAGCCTGCGACGCCGACGACGTTCGGCAAGGAGATGGCCGTCTACGCCTCGCGGCTGGGGCAGGCCATCGGTCGTGTGGAGCGTGCTGCTGAGGGCCTCTCCGGAAAGCTCGCCGGTGCGTCGGGAACCTACGCGGCCCACGTCGCCGCCTACCCCGACGTGGACTGGCCAACGTTCGCCGAATCCTTCGTCGGCGACCTCGGCCTGGAGCACGAACCGCTGACGACGCAGGTCAACCCCTGTGACGACCTCGCGGTCCTGTTCGATGCGCTCCGGGGCGCGAACAACATCCTGCTGGACCTCGACCTCGACGTGTGGCTGTACGTCTCGGACCGCTATCTCGGCCAGGAAGCCGTCGAGGGCGAAACGGGGTCCTCGACGATGCCCCACAAGGTCAACCCAATCGACTTCGAGAACAGCGAGGGGAATCTCTCGAAGGCCAATTCCGACCTCCACTTCCTCGGCGACTACGTCACGAACTCCCGGCTCCAGCGGGACCTCTCGGACTCGACGGTCAAGCGCAACATCGGGGCCGCCTTCGCCCACTGTCTCATCGGCTACAGCAAGTGCCAGAACGGGCTGGCGAAGGTCGTCCCCAACGAGCAGGTGATGCGCGACGACCTCGCCGCGACGCCGGAGATCATCGGCGAAGCCGTTCAGACGATCCTCCGGCGCGAAGGGTACGCCGACGCCTACGAGCAGGTCAAAAAGGCCACTCGGGGCCGCGAGGTCACCATCGAGGACTTCCACGATATGTTTGCCGACCTCGACGTGAGCGACGAGGTCCGGGCCGAACTGGAGGCGCTGACGCCGACCGATTACACGGGGATCGCGGCGCAGCAGGCCGACGACATCTGAGCGCCGCTGTCTCGCCGGTGCTGTTTTCGGGTCGACGTACCACCGCGGGGAACGCAACTATCACGAGTGTGGCCGCCTTCGTCAGGGGTAGATGGTCCTCGGCACTGACACCCGGGTCCTGACGCTCGCGTTCGCTCGGATGGCGGACGCGCTGGGCAACTCGTTTCTCATCATCGTGCTCCCCCTGTACATCGCCAGCGGACAGGTGTCGCTCGCCGGTATCGCCGGCCAGCAGATACTCGGGTTCACCCTCCAGACGGAGACGCTCATCGGTCTGGTGCTCTCCCTGTTCGGCCTGTTGAACAGTTTCGGCCAGCCTTTCACCGGGCGGCTCTCGGACCGGACCGGTAAGCGCCGGATTTTCGTCCTCACCGGGCTGGTGCTGTTCGCTATCGGCAGCGCGGCCTACCCGTTCCTCTCTTCGTACTGGGCAGTCCTCGCTGCGCGGGCGTTTCAGGGCCTTGGCGCAGCCTTTACGATTCCAGCGACGGTCGCGCTGGTAAACGACTACGCGGCGAGTGACGCCGAGCGCGGCGGGAACTTCGGCGTGTTCAACACTTTCCGGCTCATCGGCTTCGGGTTCGGGCCGATAATCGCCGGCGTCGTCATCACCGGCGGACTCGCCGCGAACGACGTGGTGACCTACCGATTCGCCGGCACCGCGATATCCGGCTTCACCGCCGCCTTCGCCATCGCCGTGCTGGGCGCTGTCGTGAGCTTCGTCCTCGTGTGGGCCCTGATTCAGGATCCACCGGTCGATGCCGAAGCGGGCAAAGACCTCTCGATAGCGATTCTGGACCGAGAGGGGGAGGGGCTCGATTCAGTGTTCGTCCTCGGTATCGGCACCTTCCTAATGGCGGCCACTATCGCCCTGTTTGCCACGCTCGAAGGGCCAATTCGGATGCGGCTGGACGAGTCGACCCTGTTCTTCAGCGTCCAGTTTGCCGCCGTCGTCATCGCGAACGTCGTCTTTCAGGTACCCATCGGCCGAGCGAGCGACCGGTTTGGTCGACGGCCGTTCATCGTCGCCGGGTTCGTCATCCTTGTTCCGTCGGTGTTCGCACAGGGTGTCGTGACAGGCCCGTGGAGCATGCTTCTGGCGCGGTTCGTCCAGGGCATCGCCGTCGCGCTCGTGTTCGCCCCGTCGCTCGCTCTTGCCGGTGATCTGGCCGGCGCGAGAGGGTCCGGGACGACGCTGTCTGTCCTGACAATGGCGTTCGGTCTCGGCGTCGCTATCGGGCCGCTGGCGTCGGGCCTGCTGTACAACTTCGGGTCGTTCAGCACGCCCTTCACTGCCGGTGCCGCGCTCGCGTTTGTCGGTCTCGTTCTGACGTACACACAGGTCGAGGAGACGCTGGCCCTCGGGCAGGAACCCGACCAGCCGACACCCCAGGACTGAGCCGGTGACGCAGCCACCCGCTCGGTCGGCCGCCAGCCCGGTGACGACTGACCGGAATGATTAGGATGTACGATTCCGTATAGTGTGGTATGTTCACAGACCGCTCGGATGCGGCGCAACAGCTCGTGGCCGCGCTGCGCCGGCGGGATGTCGTCGGCGATATCGTCGTCACGCTCGCACCGAACGGCGTCCCGGTCGGCAACGTGGTCGCTGACGCGACTGGACTTCCAATGGATGTCATCGTCATACAACGTATACGCGCGCCAAACCACCCTGAGTTGACTATTGGGGCCGTCGCGCCGGGCGGCTTCTCGTGGATTAACAGCCCGATGATGCGGTTCCTTGACGTGAACTGGGAGTACGTGCAGGAGGCGAAGACGCACGCGAGCGACACTGTTGAGTCACGAGCGGTCAACTACGGCGAGACGTGGGGGCCGCTTGACGTGGCCGGCAAACGGGTTCTGCTGGTCGATGATGGGATTCCGACGGGGCGGCGATGCGTGTCGCAATTCAGCGTCTGCGAAAGGCAGGTGCGAACGAGGTTATCGCCGCTGCCCCCGTCGCACCGCCGGACGTGCTCGATGAGGTGCGGCGGTGGGCCGACGACGTCGTCGTCCCGCTAAAACCGGCGGCGTTTCAGGCGACTTCGGACTACTACGAGGAGTTTGACAGCGTGACAGACGAAGACGCAACCACGGCGCTCTCCGACCTCGTCCAGCGGCGGTCGGCGTAGGTCGTGACTTTCCGACTCAGACCAGCCGTTCGACCGTCTCCCGCACGGCTCGCGCGGCCGTCCGAACCTCCGAGAGACGGACGTACTCGCGTTTCGAGTGGGCGACAGCACCCATCTCATCGCTCAGGTCGCCGGGACCGAACACCACGGTCGGCCCGTTGCTCGCGAAATACGAAGCTTCCGTCGCGGCCCGAACTGCCGGACCCCGCCGCCACTTGCTTCCTGCAGCGTGCGGACCAGTTCTGCGTCGGTGTCGGTCGCGAACGCCTCGGGGAACGGCGTATCCGGGCGGATGAGGTCCACGGTGAGGTCCATCGACTCCGGGAGCCACTGTTCGAGGTGGGCCTGCAGGTCGGCACAGAACGATTCGCTCGTCTCCGGCGGGACGCTCCGCCGGTCGAACGTGATGATACACTCTGCCGGGACCTGATTGGTCGCCTCGCCGCCCTCGACCATCGACGGGGTGAGAATGGGGTAGCCGAGCGTCTCGTGTTCGCCGGGGCCTTTCTTGTCGTCATACGACTCCATCGCCTGCAGAACCGGCGCGGCGGCCCGAATCGCGTTGTGGCCGCTGCCGGGGTCGGCGGCGTGGGCGCTCTCGCCGTGAATGGTGACCGTGCCCTCAAACTGGCCGCGAGCGGCGGTACACACGTCGAGGCCGGTCGGTTCGCCAACGATGTAGCCGTCGGCGCCGACTGTGTCTGCAAGGTGTGCGCCGCCGGTCTGTGTCGTCTCCTCGTCGGTAGAAATCGCCAGTGTGACCCGGCCGTCATCGGGCGTCACGGTGAGGAACGCATCCAGCAAGGCCGCGAGCGGGCCTTTCGCGTCACAGGCCCCGCGGCCACAGACGATGTCGCCGTCCCCATCGCCGCCGGTGCCATCAATACTCTCGTCTGGCCCCGGCGGCTCCGTCCGCCGCTCGTAGGGCAAATGCGGCGGCACGGTGTCGATGTGCGTGTTGAGCAGGATATGGGTCCCGTCGGTATCGCCACGGGACGCGACGACGTTACCGAGGTCGTCTATCTCCGGGTACTCGCCGGCGTCTTCGAGCGTGTCGACCAGTAACGAGCGCATGTCGTCGACGCGCTCGTGTGACGGCGTCTCGACGGCCTGCCGGTGGAACGAGGGGATGTCGAACGCCATTACCGCTCCATGCGGGTCACGTCCGCCAGCGTCTCGCGCTCGCGGACGACTCGCGTCTCGCCGCCCTCGAAGGCGATCTCCGCCGGCCGCGGCTGGGAGTGGAATTGGTTGGCCAGCTCGTAGCCGTACGCGCCGGCGTTGCCGATGGCGAGCAGGTCAGTCCGCTCGGGTCGAGCGAGCGGTCGGTCAGTGCAGAACACGTCGGCGCTCGTACAGCAGGGACCGCCGACCGACACCGGTTCGGCCTCCCGCTCCGGCGCGGTGACGTTCCGGATCGGGTGGTAGGAGCCGAACATTGCCGGTCGGATGAGTGTTGCCAGCGAGGCGTCGACGCCGACGACAGTTGCCGCCGGCGTCTCCTTGACCGTGTTGACCTCAGTGAGGATGCACTCGGCGTCGGCGACAACGTACCGGCCGGGTTCGAGTTTGACCTGCGCGTCGAGGTCCCCGACCGCCTCGCGGACCTTCTCGCCGACAGTATCCATGTCCAGCGGCTCGATAGTCTCCCTGTAGGGAACGCCGAAGCCGCCGCCGAAGTCGACGAAGTCCAGTTCCGCGCCGTCGGCGATGACTTCTCGGCCCATGTCGGCGACCTTTCCGATGGCCCGACAGTGGTCGTCGAGGTCGTCGTGAAGGACGCCGCTGCCGGCGTGGGCGTGCAGGCCGACGAGGTCGAACCGCTCGCGCACGTCGGCCGCGACCTCGGGCACCTCGTCGTAGGGAATGCCGAACTTGGCGTCCTTGCCGGTGGCGACCTTCTCGTGGTGGCCCGTCCCGATACCGGGATTGATGCGGATGGCGACCCGGCCGTTGTAGCCCCGCTCTTCGAGGCGGTCGAAGGTGTCCCGCGCGCCCCCCGTAATCGTCAGCCCGGGGTGCTCTGCCGCCAGTTCGACGGCACGGTCGAGGTCGCGGTCCGGCGGATTGACGGCCGTGTACTGGAGCGTGTTCGGGTCCGCGCCGGCGTCGATAGCCCGCTGGAGTTCCCCCCAGGCGGCACACTCGATGTCAGCGCCTGTCTCAAGCAGTTTCGACAGGACGGCCTGACCGGTGTGGGCCTTCGCGGCGTACATGACGTGGGCGTCGGGAAACGCCGCGGCGAACCGCTCGTAGTTCTCGGCGACGCGGTCGAGATCAACGACGTACAGCGGCGTGCCGTGCTCGGCAGCCACCGCCTCCAGACGCTCGTGGTCCCAGTCCGCGAGGCGGCGGACCGGCGGCGAGTCGTGGCTCATTGGGGAAACCACGGTGTCGGCGGCTAACAAGGGTTCCGTTTCGATACACACAGCGCCCCAACTGGCCATCTCTCTATCGGGCGACGGTCGGATGCGGACGGTGCTGCGCAACAATCGTCTGTCGGCGCGTGAGGACTCACCGGTATGTGAGCCGTGCCTGCCGATTCGAGCCAGCAGTACTGTTCCCGGTTACTCTGTGCGTTCTGTCGACCGTTCTCGAACGTGTACGACACCGTCGTTTGTCACATCAATGCGGAGTGGCACCTGCACCGTGTCCTGCTGAATCGCACCATCGACGGCGTCATCGACGAGTTGCAACAGATTCGAGGAGCCGTAATTGACCTCCACACCGGCCTCATCACAGGCGGCATACACCGTCGGTGGAATATCGTAGATATCGGTCCCGGCTTCGATGTCAACACAAACGGGTGCGGTCAGGGTGTTTGCGAAGGCGACCGTCTGGCGTGCTTTTTCGACGTTTTCTCTCGCATTGCGCTCGATACTTGAAATATTCGCGCGTGACGTGCCGAGCAACTCCCCGATATCGCTCTGACGGACATCGTTTTCGCGGAGCGCAAGTACCTCCGCTTGCCGGCGCGTTAGCACGCTCTCGTCCGCATCAAAGCCGACAGCAGCGAGCAGTTCGTCCGGGTCGATTCGTTCATCCATAGCCACAGGTCGGTAGCTGGACTGAAAACAACGTTGTTGCCAGCCGCGAGCGGCCATCCCTGGCCGTACTAAGTAAGGTGGACTGACCCTGAGCGACAGCACAGACTGCTGACTGCCGAGTTCACTGTTCGGTAACGGACACAGCGCCTGGCGACTGCCAGCGGGTCACGTCGCCGCTTGGGTGGCGTGCCATGACAATCGATTCGGCGTCGTGTGACCGGGCGAACCGCTTTACCATGGCCGTTTCGGTGAAGTCATCCGGGGCATCGATATACACACGTCTGGTCAGCCCATCTGTATGCAGTGACACCCATCCGGCCAGCGCCAGTTCGGTTTTGGGGTCTCGTGTCCCCGCAGCAGCGTCGGGCACCACTGCCCGGAACAGCCGCTCGTGCATCCCTGACGGGACGACGTATTTCGTCCCGTCGGGGGCGATGGACACGTTGGCGGCTTCAATCTGTCCGGGAGGGACTTGCGGGAACGGGACGCTCACATCAATCGAGTGAAATATTCACCGTCTTCGTCTGCGTGTAATGTTCGATCGTTTCCTCGCCGATCTCTCGACCGATTCCCGACTGCTTGTATCCGCCGAACGGCTGGCCTGCCGGGAAGTCGTTGTAGGTGTTGACCCAGATGTTCCCCGCTTCGATGTCTTTTGCACACTGGTGCGCCTTCGAGAGGTCTTCTGTGAGGACTCCTGCTGCGAGACCGTAGTCGACATCGTTAGCCAGTTCCATCATCTCATCGTACTCGCTCCAGCTGAACACTTCCTGAACCGGGCCGAAGATTTCTTCCTGGACCGGTTTGCTGTCGTGGTCAATCTCGTCAATAAGTGTCGGCGCGACGAAGCAGCCATCCGAAAGGGCTTCGTCGTCCGGCTGACTCCCTCCGGTGACGAAAGCGGCTCCTTCCTGTTCTGCCTCCTCTATGTAGCCCAGCGTCCGCTCGACCTGCTCTGCGGTCACTTTCGGGCCGAGGTCTGTCGCCTCCAGCAGTGGGTCATCTACAGTTAGGTCCTCGGCTGCAGCCGCAAGCTCATTCAGGAACTCGTCTTTGATGTCTTCATGGACGAACAACCGTGACCCGGCACAGCAACACTCACCGGTGTTAAAGAAGATTGCCGTAATCGTCGTCTGGACAGCCTGTTCCAGGTCTGCATCGGGGAACACAATGAGTGGACTCTTTCCGCCCAGTTCCAGCGTCACGTCGGTGATGGTTTCGGCGGCGCTTTGCATCACTTTACTCCCGATTTCTGTCGATCCAGTGAACGCTAGCTTCCGGATGTCAGGGTGTTTCGAGAGCGGCTCCCCTGCCTCCGGACCGAACCCGGTGACGACGTTAACGACGCCGTCGGGAATCACATCTTCCGTAATTTCCATCAGTTTGAGAATACTCAGCGGCGTCTCCTCGGCAGGCTTCAGTACGACGGTGTTACCGGCCGACAGCGCCGGGGCGAGCTTCCAGGCCGCCATCAGCAACGGGAAGTTCCACGGGATTATCTGTCCAACAACCCCATACGGCTCCCGGAGCGTCTGGACGTGCCGGCTGTCGTCAGTTTCAATGGTCCGTCCCTCGCCCGACCGAGCGAGACCTGCGAAATACCGGAAGTGGTCGATAACGAGGTCAATATCGATCCGAGCCTCGCTAATCGGTTTCCCGTTATCTAAACTTTCGAGCTTCGCGAACTCCTCGCTGCGCTCCGCAATGGCATCTGCGATACTATCCAGCATTGCCTGGCGTGCGCCTGTAGACATATCGCTATATGTCTCGTCGTAGGCGTCCCACGCGGCTGCAACCGCGCTATCAATATCCTCGGCTGTGCCGGCTTGCACTTCCGCAAGCGGTTCACCGGTTGTCGGGTCTATCGTTTCGAATGTCTTCCCGGCGCTACTCTGGACCCATTCCCCACCGATGTACAGTTCCCGCCGATCCGGCAGCACCTCGTTTGCCGCCTGTTCGTGACGCTTCTTTATCGCTGACTTCCGCTCGGTTGCGCTCTGCTGCTTGCTGTCACTAGACATATCTACGGCAAATATTTCATGCTATCAATACTTAAAGTTTCAGGGTGGTGTAGCCAGTAGCGATTACAAAAACTCAGAATTCGGCCAAAAAGAAACCACCATAGGTTTCACCCCACCTAATACACGCTCGATATGTCGCCTGTGAGACCGCTGGAGAGCGTCGTCAGGAACCGCTGTCGTCTTATAACTAAAATCACATACCGATACAGAAACGCTCGTTTCGGTCCAGTCCCAGAGGCCGATGTCCACGTTTCGAGGGCCGCTACTCCGCGCACCCCACTCTCTCTGCGTGCGTCTTCTGGCTCCATTGTTTTCAGTGTCTCCTCTCCATCGGCGACGACAACACCGCGGCGCGGACAGACCGCTCGGTCTGGACGAGTGCGGCCCGGCTCACACCGTTCGGGTGGCGTTCTCGCTGCCTGATAATGTTATCACACATTTATCATGTTCCCAATACAATCAAATCGCATGTCTTCCAGACTCGCCAGCGGCGGCCTCCGGGTCGCTACGCTCGCGCTCGTGTCGCTCGTTTTGCTATCGACTGTGACCGGTACCGTTGCCGCGCAGTCGTATCAGGGAGCAAACGGAACCATAATCATCGGACCTGGCGAGACGTACGACAGCGTTGAGGGGGTCGCCGGGACGGTCATCGTTCGCGGGACGGTGACCGGAGACGTCGAAACCGCGGCAGGGACCGTCCACGTCACCGAGACCGGCGAGGTGGGTGGGAACATCGAGGCTGCGGCGGGGACTGTCCGTATCGACGGCACTGTCGGCGGCAACGTCAGCGTCGCCGGCGGGACAGTCGAGATCGGCGAGACAGCCCAGATTGGCGGACACCTCGAAGCAGGTGCTGGCTTCCTCGCGATTCATGGGACGGTCGACGGGACCGTCCGTGCTGGTGCAGAGGAGTTCGTCCTCGGGCCGACGGCGTCGGTCGGCGGCGACGTCCGCTACGACGCAGCCACGTTCACCCGCGATCCCGAGGCCACCATCGGCGGGAGTGTCGTTCAGGACGAGAGCATCGGCGACAGCGCCGGGCCGGACTCCGGCGAGTTCGCGCTTCCGTCATGGATCGGTGTCGTCTACGGCCTGCTCGTAAACCTCCTGCTGGGTGCGATCCTACTGGCCGCCTTCCCGTCGTTTTCAGCGCGCGTCGCCGGACACGTCGCGGAGCGCCCGGCGAAGTCCGGGGGCGTCGGCCTGCTGACACTCGTCGCCGTGCCCGTCGTCCTCGTCGTTCTCCTGTTCACCATCGTCGGCATCCCGCTCTCGCTGGTCGGTGCCGTCATTTTCGGCGTCGCGGTGTGGGTCGCCGTCGTCTACGGCCAGTTCGCCGCTGGGTCGTGGGCGCTCTCGCTCGCTGACCGGGAGAACCGCTGGCTCGCGCTCGTCGTCGGCCTCATCGGGTTTGCAATTCTCGGTGCGATACCGGTTGTCGGGTGGGTGTTCGAACTGCTTGCGCTTTTACTCGGCCTCGGCGCACTGGCACTCACCCTCAGAGAGTCCTACCAGCGCCGTGGGAACGTCGCAGACGGGCGGCAAACGACACTTGACGAGGTCGACAGCGATACCACCGCGGCCTGAAGTCCGAGCGACACGCCGCCGTTGGCTCCCCTCCAGTCACTCAGCTTCGATACTCAACAACTCTTGACCGTGGCGTAGACTGTCTCAACTATCAGTCCGTCCACCAGATGCGCCCGCCGGACGAGGTGATGCCGAGAGCGCTCTCCACGGTCGAAACTCCATTGCTCGCGGGTCACTTCGCTCACCGTTCGCTTTACCGAGGGCCGCGCTTCGCGCGCCCTCGCTACTCCCGAAGCGCGTCTTCTCTCTCCGTCGCTTCCAGCGTCTCCTCCTCGACATCGGTCGCCACCACAGCGGGCTTGTACGCCCCGCCGGGAATCAGGTCGTTCTCGCCGACTGAAGAGTCGACGAAGCGCTGGAAGGCGCGCCGTTCCGGCGGCAGTTCGCCGTACAGTACCTCGTCCTTGACGAGATCGTAGACGGGAATCCGCGGCGTCAGGAGCGTGTTCTCACCGACAATCGAGCCTTCGCCAACGACGAAGCCGCTGGTGACGCGACAGCCAGCGCCCAGCGATACCTCGTCCTCAACGATGACTGGGGCGTTCTCGACCGGTTCGAGGACGCCGCCGATGAGCGTGTTCGCGCCGAGCTTGACGTTCTCGCCGATCTGGGCGCAGGAACCGACGGTGTCACAGGAGTCGATGAGCGTCCCGTCGCCGACGTACGCCCCGATGTTGACGAACGAGGGCGACATCATGATGCAGTCCTCACCGAGGTACGCGCCACGGCGGATGGTCGTGCCGTCCGGCGTGTTGCGGGTCCCGCGCTCGCCGAGGTCCTCAGTCTCCCGGAGTGGGAGCACGTCGTGGTAGTCGACGCCGCCGTACTCCCGGGCGACGGTCTCGCGCAGGCCGAAGTTCAGCAGAATGCCCTGCTTGACCCACGCGTTCGCCTCCCATTCGCCGCCGGACTTCTCCGCGGCGCGGACCTCCCCCGCTTCCAGCGCCGCGAGGAATTCATCGAGTACGGCGAGGTGGTCGTCGGTCGTGTCGGCCGCCGAGAGGCCGTCCTGTTTCCGTTGCCAGAGGTCGCCGATATCGGCTTCGAGGCTCATACCACCCGGTTGCGACGCCGGGGGCTTACCTATCGGGGTTTCGGGATGGGTGTGCTACCATGCCGCATTTTCCGTCTGTCGTTCTCTCAGTCGGACCCGCGGCCGGGGATGTACCCACATTCCCGGCACATACTGATGCGCGGTGCCGTCGCTTCGAATTCGCTGGAACATCGCGGGCAATCGGTCGCTGGTAGTTGTACGCGCTGGTTCGTAGCCATAGACGATACGCGGCAACTCCGACATATAAGGCTGACCGTGGTATTGAGAGAGGTATTCGAGTGTGTATTATCACATATTCATATTTTCCGAATACCGGGTGTCGATATGGTCGCCGCTCACCGATCCGTCGATAGTAACAATTGAAACGATTTACACACTGATCGCACTACAGTCGTCCGATCAGGTGTGCATTGATTTTCAACGGCTACTATAGAACCGCAATCAATTGCCGTGAGTAGACCACTGAAAACCGTTCCGTGTTTCCCCTCCGGTCTCCTTCAGGCGTCTACAACGTCGCCGAACTCGTACCAGCCGGCGTCGCGGCCGACGAGCCACGTCGCCGCATCGAGTGCGCCGGCAGCGAACACGCCGCGGTCCTCGGCCCGGTGGGAGAGCGAGAGGACTTCGTCGTTGCCGGCCAGCACGAGTTCGTGCTCCCCGCGAATGTCACCGGCTCGCCTGGCGAACACGCCGATTTCGTCGTCATCGCGCGGTGCGTGCCCTTCCCGGCCGTACACCGGCTCTACGTCGCGCTCCTCTTGGATCACGTCGAGGATACTGTTGGCCGTCCCCGACGGCGCGTCGACCTTGCGGTTGTGGTGGGTCTCCATGAGTTCGAGGTCGTAGTCGTCGAGCGTCCCGACGGCCTCGCTGACGAGGCGCTGGAGGACCTGAATTCCCTGCGAGAAGTTGGTCGCCTTCAGCAGCGGAACCTCCTCAC
This sequence comes from Haloarcula sp. CBA1115, assembly GCF_000827835.1. Taxonomy (NCBI): domain Archaea; kingdom Methanobacteriati; phylum Methanobacteriota; class Halobacteria; order Halobacteriales; family Haloarculaceae; genus Haloarcula; species Haloarcula sp. CBA1115. The sequence goes on from NZ_CP010529.1 coordinate 2,511,499, forward strand.
TGGCGTCTCGCAGACTGGCCATCCCGTCCTCGTCGAAGCCGGTGGTTCCGACGACCATCGAGACGCCCGCTTCGACGCAGGCTTCGGCGACGGTCAGCGCACCCTCTGGGACAGCGAAGTCGACGACAACGTCCACGTCGTACTCCCGGAGCGCCTCGGCGGCATCGGCGAGGTCGACGACCGGGACGCCGTCGACCGCGTTGGTATCGCTGGTCGCAAAGCCGACCACGACCTCGCTGTCGGTGGCGGCCTCGATGACAGCGCCACCCATCTGGCCGGTGACGCCGTTGACCGCCACCCGCGTCATCGCTCGGCCTCCGCGTACTCGTCTTCGAGGTCTTCGGTTTCGAGCGTCACGAGCACGTCACGCAGGTGGTCGAGGTGTTCGTCGGACAGGCGGGTTAGCGGCGAGCGGAGATGTGCCGGGCCGTAGCCCCGAATCCGCATCGCTTCCTTGACCGGGATGGGGTTTGTCTCGACGAACATCGCGCGGAACAGCGGGCCGAGTTCGTGGTGGATCGCTCGCGCTCGCTCGAAATCGCCGGACAGCGCCGCACCGACCATCGCGCAGGTGCGCTCCGGTTCGATGTTGGCCGAGACGGAGATACAGCCGGTCCCGCCGACCGACAGCATCGGTAGCGTCATCCCGTCGTCGCCGGACAGCACCGCGAAGTCCTCGTCCCGCGTGCGTTCGATGATCTCTGAAATCTGTCCCATGTCGCCGCTCGCAGCCTTGTAGGCCTGGATGTTCGGGTGTGCGGCGAGTTCGACCGCCGTATCCGGGTCGATGTTCTGGCCCGTCCGCGAGGGGACGTTGTAGACGATCTGTGGCAGGTCGACGGCGTCAGCCAGCGTCGTGTAGTGGTCGAGGAACCCCTGCTGTTCGGGCTTGTTGTAGTACGGCGAGATGAGCAACAGCGCGTCAGCGCCGGCCTCGGCGGAGCGCCGGGACAGCTCCAGCGCTTCCTTGGTGTTGTTCGACCCCGAGCCGGCGATGACCGGCACGTCGTCGACGGCGTCGATGACCGCCTCGACGACCTCGATGTGTTCGTCGTGCGAGAGCGTCGCCGATTCACCGGTCGAGCCGACCGGAACGAGGCCGTCGACGCCGGCGGATTCGAGCCGCTGGGCGTCCTCTTGGAGTGTTTCGAAGTCGATACTGCCGTCCTGGTGGAACGGCGTGCACATAGCCGGGAACACGCCGCGGAAGTCGATAGCTGTCATTGCTGAGTGTGTGGTGTCGCTGTGGGTTCGGTTGTCCGGTCGGAAACGGTGCGATAGCCGGCCGATACCGCCGGCTGTTGTGTGTCAAACGTCCTGACCCGAGACGGAGTCGCCACGTCCGCCACGAGTCGCTAAAACGTCGGCTTGCGTTTCGCGCGGACGACGCCCTCACCGGGGAGCCACGAGGCGGTTCCGGACTGACGGCGTCGTCGCATGGTCGAGTAACCAAGCGTGACCGACTTAGCTTTTGTGTTCTCGCTGTCGCCTTTCACAGTGCATTCGAAGCCTTATCGAGTCGTCGCATGGAGACGGCGGGACCCCCATCGTGTGGCAGTACGCCAGCGTTTCCCTCGGCTTGTCTGGGAGACGCTGCTGGAGCAGGCCCGACTGCATTTTGGTATTTGCGTCCTGTCTGAAACAAGCGGTCAGAGGTGTACACATTACATTCTGACAATAACACATAAGTATCAGTCACAAAACACATACTGCAAGGTACATAATATCGGCAGGTATGCGTCGAAGACACTATCTTTTAGCCACCTCCAGCGTCTTCGGATTCGCCGGCTGTTCGAGTACCAGCAGTGATCCGACCGAGACAGCTGCAAAAACGGAAACCGAGAACACTGAGCAACAAACAGCTGGAAATACCGAAGAGATGACAGAGCGTCAACTCAGTGGTCACATTCGGCCAGCTGAGAGTCCTGAGTCCCCGGTAAAAGAACTCTCGTGTGAGAAGGGCAACTTCACTCGCCACCCGCCAATGTATGACGAAGGCTCCGTTCCGTGGGGAGATACCGGGTATGTATCACTACGGATTGATGGGACAGCGTTTGAATACGGTGACACAGCCCAAATTACGCTGACAAACGTGTCTGATCGCACCCTCTCTCTGGGTCTTAAGTATCTGTACCAGATCGAACTGCTCACTGAAGATGGCTGGCAAGATGTCCGTGGACAGACCGGGGACGATGAGTTTCAATACGTAGATATGGGTACCGAGGCAGCGCCTGGGCAGGTATTTGAATGGTCGCTCCGTCTGACCGAAGAGGGGGTTGTTCCTGACGAGAAGGATTTTACTGTGTGTCCTGAACTCGTCTCCGGTCGGTATCGGTTCGTCTACTGGGCAGTTACTCCGGTAGCAGTTGCGTTCGACCTCCAGAAGTAGACTGTTCCACGCTTGTCTGAGTGAAACACAGTGCTCACTGAGTGGACTGCACTCCTCGGTAGTAAAGCCGTCTTATTGACATATTCTATCCACGGCTAGAGCTGCTGAAGCGACAACAACTGGTTAGTTGGGGCATAATTACGCCGTTCTTTCACGTTTGTATCCCGAAAGCATATTCGGGCCGATAGCCAATACCTGATATGACAGTTTCCCAGCCGGGACAGCGCGTGGCCGTACTGGCCGACGCGCAAAACCTCTATCACACTGCCCGGAGTCTTTACTCGCGGAACATCGACTACGAGGCACTACTGGAAGAGGCCGTTGACGGCCGCGAACTGACCCGCGCAATCGCCTACGTCATCCGCGCGGATTCGCCCGAAGAGGAGTCGTTTTTCGAAGCGCTCGTCGACATCGGCTTCGAGACGCGCATCAAGGACATCAAGACGTTCCAGGACGGATCGAAGAAGGCCGACTGGGATGTCGGGATGAGTCTCGACGCGGTCTCGCTAGCGAATCACGTCGATACGGTCGTGCTCTGTACCGGCGACGGGGACTTCGCTCGTGTGTGTCGGTATCTCCGCCACGAAGGCTGTCGCGTCGAAGCGATGGGCTTCGAAGAGTCGTCCTCCGAAGACCTCAAAGCGGCCGTTGATGGGTTCATCGACATGAGCGACGATTCCGACCGGTTCCTGCTATAGCCGACCCAGTGTGTGGGCGGTCGCTCCGGCGCTGTCTCCACCACTGGCCCAACCGTAACCGGAATAGCTTCCTGTGGCTCGACAGGCTCAGAGCTACTTGTGCTTGGGTTTCGAAGGAAAAGGCTCTCGGCGGTTAGACCGGGCGACCGTCTTCTGACGTTCCAACGAGGAGGGCTCCGGCGGCCAGCCCAAGTGCAGCCAGCGCTCCGGCAGCGGCCGGGATGCCGATGTCGATTGCCCCTGTACCAAGGATGAGCACGGTGCTGATCGCCAGCAGCGCAGCGCCCAGAATCACTTTTCGCGTGTCTGTAGCCATGTCACCCGTCACTTGGAAGTCATCCGGTATAAATTTCCCCAAAATCGACGGAGGAAAGTATGGTACTAGGAAGCAATGCCCACATCTTTCCTGAGAGACGCCACCGCTCCGGCCCGGCAGAACGGAAATTCCGGCCCACCTGCATAACTGAAGCAGCAAACACATCCCCGTGTAGTTCCCCCGACCAGTTGGGTCACAGAGACGGCGTGTTGCCACATGCTGAGGATAGTCGGTACACCCTCGCGCTCGTCACGGAACTGGCGCGAGATGGAGACCCACTGCAGTTCCAGGCGTCGTGGTCGGATCGCTGACCGCGGATCGGATACAGAGGCACACGCCCCGTGTACTCGGGCCGGGGCGACTGACGGAGCGAACCAATGGCATTCCGGTTCGGGACTCCGTCACCCATAGGGCCGGACCGGTGATTCGGAACGGATTGGGGGAGTGGCATTCACCATCGCCACACGATTTCGGTCGGCCGTGGTTCGGGCAGCCACGGTCGGGCAAACATTTCCTTTCGGACTGCGTCGAACAGTGGCACGGACAGAACCGAAAGGCGGTTTATCACCCGGCATCGAACACGGGCAATGAGTAACGACGAGTTCCGCGGACTCCGGCGCGCGGCCGACTACCAGTTCGGCGGTGGCGGCGGGACAGCGCTGTTCGCCGGCGCTGACGCCCTCGACGTAACACACACCAGCTCCGGCCGTCCGCGGCAGGTCCATGCCACGGATGGCCGGATCGCTACGTACGGCGACGACGGGCGCTTTCGGCTCGGACTCGCCGGCGGGAGCAGACTCCTCGATGCCTTCGACGGGCCGCGACACCGCGTGGTCGTCGGCGACGAGAGCGAGCCCTTCATCCGTGAGGGCCGCAACGCCTTCGCGAAGTTCGTCCAGTCCGCCGACAGCGCTCTCCGTCCGGGCGACGAAGCCCTCGTCGTCCACGAGGACGGCTATCTACTCGCCGTCGGTCGCGCGGAACTGCCCGGCAGCGGCATGGACGACTTCGAGACGGGCATGGCCGTGAAGGTCCGGCAGGGTGCAGAGGACTGACGGGTTTGTGGCGATCACCCGGGGCGTGCCGCCCTCGTGGGTTGGCACTATCCAGGATGGTCGACAAGGATTAGTATGACAGAAAGCATTTGCTGCTCCCTTCGAGACGAGCGATATGCGCCGCCGCACGCTCCTCGCCGCGCTTGCGCTCTCCCCAGTCGCCGGCTGCAGTGCGCCCGGTGACGACACGTCGACGGACGATTCGACACCATCGACAGCCACAACGACGCCACAGGAACAGCCGACAACAGCAGTGACCAGTACACCGCAGGACACGCCGACACCGACACCAACGCCCCCGCCAGACGATCCAATTCTGTTTGTCGTCGACAACGATACCGACAGCGAGCAGACTGTCACGCTCACCATCACGAGAAACGAAACGGCGGTACTGGACGAGACGGCGACGCTGGCTGCCGGCGAGTCGGTCGAGTATGACCCGATGATCGGTGCGACCGGCGAATACACGATCACTGTCGAGGTTCCTGGCGGCCCCAGCCGGACCATCGACCGGCCTATCGGCCGGTTCGCGGTCAGAAACGGCTCGAACCACTTCGTCGACATCACCGCCGAGGAGATACGGATATACTGGGAGGAGTAGTCACAGCACCAGTCCGGACTGCAGCAGCCACACGAGAACCGTCACCGTCACCGCGCTGACGACGGTCGTCAGGAACACGGTCGCGCTGACGAATTCGCCCGGCGAGCAGTCGCCAGTCTGATGGCTGAACGCGCCGACGAGGATGATGGTCGTCACGCCGGTCGGCGTCGCCAACAGGAGCACGACCACCCGCGCGACTGTCTGGTTCTGGAACCCGATTGCGAGCACCGCGGCAAACGCGAGCACTGGCGCCAGCAGGAGTTTCAACGCGCTGGCGATCCCGACCGACCGGAAATCGCTGTCCCCGTCGACGTTCGATAGCTGGATGCCGAGAATGAGCAACATCACCGGAATCGAGGCGTTGCCAAGCAGTTCGAGTGTCTGCATCACCGTCGAGTCTGTGGGCGGCACCGCACCGATCCATCGGAGCGCGAGCGCGACAACGACAGCGTAGACGAGTGGGACACCGAACACGCGGCGCATGTCCGCCAGCGGGCTGCTGCCACTGCCCCGGGCGGCAATGTAGATGCCGAGCGTGTAGAGCATCACGCCCTGCAGCGCGGTCACGAGGACGGCCGTGCTGCGCCCGGTCGCGCCGAAGGCGAAATCCGCCAGTGGAATGCCGTAGTTCCCGGTGTTGGGAAAGATAGACACGAGGACAAACGCGCCCAGCAAGGGTTCCGAGTGGCCCGTGAGGCGACCGACACCCTCTGCGAGGAGGACCATTGCGGCGGTGAACAGCACGACAGCGAGGACGACGCTCAGAATCGTATTGCCGGCCAGCGAGGACGTTGTCAGGCTGTGGACCACCAGCGCGGGCGCGAGAACGTACACCGTGATGGTGTTGAGCGCGTCGGGGTCGGTGCCTTTCACCCGGCCGAGGGCGAAGCCGGCCGCAGCGACGGCGACGACCGGGAGGATGGCCGTAGCGAAGATCGTCAGCAGTGACACGGCGGGGATGGACGGGCGAGCCTTAGAATCGTTACGAAGCCGCGGGAGCGTGCCGGTTTCGGCCGGTCGACAGAACGGTACCGCGACGAACTTCGGCCCGAGCCCGGGTCGCTACGCTTTTCTGCCCTGCCCCGCCAGTCCTACGTATGTTTGGCGGAGGCGGCGGGATGAACCCGCGCAAGATGAAGCAGATGATGGAACAGATGGGCATCGACATGGAGGACATCGATGCGCAGGAAGTAATTATCCGCACACCTGACGAGGAACTCGTCTTCGACGACGCGGAGGTCCAGCTCATGGAAGCGCAGGGCCAGAAAACGTACCAGGTCGTCGGCGAGCCTGAGAGCCGCGAACTCGGCTCCGGCGAGGGCTCGGCCGCGGCGGCTGCGGATGATGCCGACGAGAGCGGTAGCGACTCCGGCGTCGACGAGGACGACGTCGAACTCGTCGCGATGCGGGCGGGCGTCGACGAAGACACTGCGCGAGAAGCGCTGGAAGCCAACGACGGCGACCTCGCCGACGCGGTCGACGAACTGGAGTAACGTGGCGTATCTCTTCGTCCACGAAGACCGCGAGTACCTGCTGGACCCCGGCGAGCGCTTCGAGTCCGACCTCGGTATTCTGGAGGTCCCCGAGGACGTGGAACCGGGCGATGTCGTCGAGACGCATCTAGGCACCGGTTTCACCGTCCGCCGACTGCGCGGCCCGGACCTGTTCACCCACCTCGAACGCACCGGCGCGCCGATGATGCCCCGCGACGTGGGGCTGGTCGTCGGCAAGACCGGCGTGGCAGCGGCGGACCGCGTCCTCGACGCCGGCACCGGGACCGGCATCCTCAGCGCGTACATGGGCCGCATTGGCGCTGACGTGGTCACCTATGAGCAGGACCCGGAGTTCGCCGAGGTGGCGCGACAGAACATGGAGATCGCTGGCGTCGCGGACACCGTCGAGGTTCGGACCGGCGACATCACCGACGACCTCGACGACCTCTCGGGCTTTGACGTGTTGACGCTCGACACCGAGGACGCCCCGACTGTGGTCGAGCGAACGCCGACGCTGCTGGACCGTGGCGGATCGCTGGCGGTGTACTCCCCGTTCGTGGAAAACACGCGCGAGGTCGTGGCGACGGCCACCGAGGTCGGTCTTGACGGCGTCGAGACGCTCGACACCATCCAGCGGGAGATGGACTTCGACGACCGCGGCTCCCGCCCATCGACCGGTGGCGTCGGGCATACCGGCTACCTGACATTCGCGCGGCGGCCCTGACGGCTTCTGTCAGGCTACCCAAACCCCTGTCGTTGGGGTCGACTTTAAACATGTAGTAGCACGTACACTGTACTGCATGAGCGAATCAGAAACGCCGATGGAGACGACAACCTGGCCAGAGCTCGCAATCGGACTCTACGACCGCCTGACCGGGCGCAACGCGGAAATAACGTACGACTTCGACGACATGGAAGTCGACGTCCCGAGCAAGGCCGGCGAGGACGCCGAGCACGCTCGCTGGCGAGTCGATGGCACGCTGACTATCACGACACGCGATAACGACTGACAGTGGTCACCACGGCGAAGGCGGTCGGCGATCTGTTCGACCAGGTCGAGCGAAAGCCGGACCTGCTCGTCGACGCCGACCTGACCGTCGAGCGCGACGGGGTCGCGTTCAGCGTCCGCGGGTACGACGACCTCGTCGCCGTCGACCTACCGTCTTTCGGGGCGGCGCTCACCCTCTGGCGGGACCGACCGGTCGAGGGAAGGGACGCCGCCGCGGCGCTGACTGTGGCCGGACTGACGGCTGAAATCCGCGTTCGTGGTGCGCCCGTGGCCCGCCTCGGCGCGGACGCCGTTCCGAGCTCGCTCGCGAAACGACTCGGTCTCGGGCCGATAGAACTGTTCCTCGACGGCACGCTTCTGGCGCTTACGCCACGGCGCGGATGAGGTCAAGCAGTTCGGACCGGTAGTCCGACGGCGTCCGCCGGAGCGCTTCCGGCGGATTCTCAATATCCAGGAGTGTCGCCAGCGACCGGTCGGGGTACGCGCCGGCGGCGATACGGAACCCCTCGCCGTGCCAAACGCCGACCCAGCCGGTAATCGACAGCGTCGCGTCGGCCGTTTCGAGGTCGAGTTCGGCGCTGTAGGTCCGGAGCCGCGCCCGGTCGCCGCTGTCGACGCGAACCCGCTCGCTCCGCCCGCGTTCGACGGACTCGAACCCTCTGTCGGCCAGTTCGTCGGCGAAGGCCGACTGAGCCTCCGAGCGGACTGTCGGGAGAATCACCGCCTGGCCGATACCCGGCGCGAGCGGCGGGGTAAACGACAGTGCGGTCGCGAAGAAGAACCGCCACTGGTGGTCGAGCCCGACCGCGTCCCGGACGGCTTCGCGTGTCTCGGCGGCGTCGTACACCTTCGTTGCCCCCTCGACGCGGGCCGTCGGCAACTGAAAGACAGTTTCGACGCTCTCGTCGACGAGCTCCCAGCCGCCGTCGCGCAGCCGGTCCGCGGGAACGTCCGGGAACGCGGGGTCAGTGGGCACGGTCCGGCCTCAGTGGTCGTCCTCTCGCCACTTGTGTTCGCACTCGGTACAGGTGAAAAAGCGCGTCTCGGACTCGTCGGCCGCGCGGATCTGTTTCATCTCGTAGAAGGCCCGCTCGTTGCCACACTCGGGACAGCGTGCGCCCGTCGTCGGTCCCATGTCTTCGGCGTCGACCTCGGAGGTGTCGACGACTTCCGACTCCTCCTGGCCCTGCGTGGTGACGGCCATCTCCTGTTCGGTCTCGGCGTTTCGAGCCTTTTCGTAGCCACAACTACCGCAGACCCAGCGCTCGTCGTCCGTTTTCATCATCGAACCGCATTCGTCGCAAAACTCCATTGTAGTACCACCGTTTGCCTGCCGACCGTGTTAAATACCCGGTTTCGCCCAGGCCGTTCTGTCGGTCCCCATCGCTGTGCAGTGCGGAAGCTTAGCAAAATCGGAGTGCCGACGGTATCAGTCGTTGCGAACCCACGCCGAACAGGGTTCCATGTCGTCCATGACCTCGCCGTTGAACGAACAGTACGGCTCGATGTCGCCGTCCTGCATCACGTATTCGAAGTGCCGGCAGTTCCCGCAGTAGGTGTCCGGTTCGCCCTGGTGGACCGCCGTCTCGGTAATCGCGTCGTGCCCCGCCGTCGCCGTGCCACCGTCGGTCGATGTGGACCCTTCCGGGCCGGCCTCAGCTATTCTCGGGTCGAGCGCGTTCTCGGAAGGGCCGGTTCGGTTCGTCCCACGCGACGCGGTGTTTTGATGGCCGGTGTTCGAGCCAGTGGTCGCCCGACGGTCCGACCGTCGCTCTGTCGCTGTGCCGCTGTCCGACCGTCGCTTGGACCGCGTGCTGCGGTCAGACTGCGTGCCGCCCGTCGGCTGTCGACTGCGGCCGTTGGCCGTGCGCGTAGTGCCCGAGTGCTGTCCGGTCCCACCGTCACTGACAGCGCCCTCGTCGGTCGCACTCGCTCGGTTCGTCTGCGTCTCGACCGTGCCGTCCGGGTCCTGTCCGAAAAACCCGATGCCGCCCAGTCCCGGCAGCGTCCGGGCTTCCTCGACGAGACGGATCGTCCCTTCCTCGGTCACTTCCATGCGTGCCGTCCCACCGGGGTCGTTTCGCGTCTTGAACGTCGCAAGCGACGCGAACAGGCACCAGAACGTCGTCACGATACCGGCGAAGTAGACGACGCCGGTGAGCAGTGCCAGCAGCGGGTCGCTGCTGGTCCAGCTGTAGGGATACAGCGACCGGAACAGCACGACGCCGACTGTTGCGACGCCCGTGCCACCGAGGGCGGTCAGCCGGATTCGACGACTGGCCGGTAACACCGCGAACACGCCGAGGATGACCGACGGCAGCCCGAGCCCGGCGATGACGCCGGCGATCCGCCTGGCTGCGTAGGCGTCCAGCCCGTATCTGTTTCCGATGCCGGTCGTTGCGAGCGCGATTGCCCCGACGAGTCCGGCAACACCAACGAGAAACAGGGCTGTCCCGACGAGTTGCTGGCGGCGCGATGCGACGCGCCCAACCTCCCCTTCGTACACGTCGGTGAGACTAGTCATGCAGTATACTACTGCTACATCCGATAAAACTACCCGTCAGACAGATGCATGACGCGGGCACGCGCGTGATTCACCAAGTGCGCGAGCCGTTCCGAAAGCACTAATCGGACCCACGGGAACAGTTCGGGTATGAGCGACGACGAAAGCGAGGACGCGGAGGAGCCGGCTGTCGAACTCGGCGACGGACCCGACGTTGCCGGTGCGCCGCTGGCCCGCGTCTCGGCCCGGCTCACCTGGGGCATCGAACACAGCACTATCGTCGACCGCGAGGGGGACACGACGATTCGGACGCCGGACGGCCCGCAGGAACTCGCAACGGTGCTCGAGGACGTCGACGTTCCGTACTTCGCCGACCGCCAGGAGTTCGAGAACGCGGTCCGGGACGTCATCGGGACCGGCCCCATCCCGACCGAGTGAGGGCGGGAGCGGACTTCTGTGGCACCAGCACGACCCATCCCAGTTACAACTGCTGTGATCTGTGCGGCGTGTGTTATCACCCCCTTATACTCGCGGTCCGATATCGCGTCGAACCACAGGCTTTGATAGCGTCTGTTGCGGAGACAGCGTGTGTTCCACAGAAGTGGCCTCTCCTGGAAAGAGCGTGCCGCCTTCGCTGTCTGGGGACTCGGGGTATTCATCGTCCTCCGGACTCTGTACGACGTATTCGGCGTGGCAGGGCGAGAACTAGCTATCGCGGCTGGTGTCCTGGTTTTTGGCTCGTTCTACAGCGTCTTCATGCCAGTCTGGCGGCGGTTCTCAGCGGAATGACTCACACGAAGAACCGGCGGGACAGACACAGCGGCGTCACCGTTCCGACGCAGTTGGATCCACTATCGTAACGCCACAACGCAACAGTTTGCTACCTGTTACCGCATATTTTCGAGCGCATACACCGTGTCGGAGATGAGCCATTCCGTCTCACAATCGGCGTGCTCGATACTGAGCGCGTTGAAGGTCTCTCGTCCGTCATCAACCGTTATTTCGAACGCTCGGCTACGAAGCGACTCGGGATGGGGACTCGGTGGGGACACACATCTCCATCATAGAGTGGGACCGATAAACGAGTCGATTCGCCGCGACAGGCCCATTACGCGCCGATTGGCCGCCGTCTGGCGATTGGTTATGAATCGCCCGACTCGCTCACTTCGGCTCTGCCGCGGTGCTTGCCGAACAGGTACGCGGCCACGACGAGTGCGAGGGGAACGACGAGAAACATCCCCATCGTGACGAGCATGACGACCATTTCAGTAGTACCGGGCATCCCGGGAAACAGGAGGAGGGCCATACGCCCCGTACATCCGCCTGTCTCAAAAGTCCAACTCAGGGTCCACTGTTTAGCGTCGGGTACGCAGACCGGGAATCGCGTTCTACCACCGGCAGCCCCGCGTTAGACGTGTGGCTCCGGGAGCAGGTCGTCGAATGCCTGTCCGTCCAGCCATTCGCAGAGCCTGACGAGCTGTTCGGTCGCGGCCTCGAACATCTCCGCCCCCTTCTCGGCCGTGGCGTCGGTCTGGTCGCCGAGAACACCATTGCCAGTGTTATCAGCGGCATCGTAGAAGGTCCGCGAACCGTACTTCTTTGTCTCCGCCGCCTCGACGCTCGGAATCCCGCCGTCCCGTGCGTCTTCGAGGCGGTCGTCGTGAACCAGTTCGGCGCGCAAGTGTTGGATCATGGCCGTCTCCTTCGGCCCGCCGTGTGGCCCGTTCTGCTCGAACAGGTCGTCCACGAGGTCCGGAATGCTCTCGTCCCACATCCACTCGATGGCGTACAGCACTTCGTCGTCCCGGAGCCGCCGGCCGACCTCCCGGAGGTGCTCGACGTTCCCGCCGTGGGCGTTCACGTAGATGACCCGGTCGATGCCGTGGTACGCCAGGTTCCGGGTGAACGACTCGACGTAGTCGCGAAACACCGGCGCGTCGACCCACATCGTCCCGTTGAACTGTCTGTGATGGGGGCTCACGCCGACGTTGATGGTCGGGGTGCAGAGGTAGCCAGTCCTGTCGGCGGCTTCTCGGGCGAAGGCTTCCCCGATGAGGTGGTCCGTCGCCAGCGGGAGATGCGGCCCGTGTTGCTCTGTCGACCCGAGCGGGACGAGCGCGAGCGACTCCGTCTCGAAATAGTCGCCGAGGTCCGGCCAGGTCTCGTCGGCAAGGTACATACCACTGCTGGTGACGGACGCGTCTTGAATCTGTGCTTCGCCACGGCCCCGCGGCGGGATTCAGGTAGCACGAAGGACTCAGTCGAACAGCTCGTAGACACGAGCCTCGTACGGCGCGAGCGTCACCGTTTCCGGGTTCTGGTCGTCGTGGTCGTAATTGCACTCTCGCAGCGTCGCATCGGCGTACTCGACCGGCAGGTCGAAGGTTTCCGTCGCGTCGTCGAAGTGCAGGACGACGAGGACTTTCTCGGTTCCCGAGTCCGTCGACAACGACCGCGTGAAGGCGAAGACGGTTTCGTGGTCGGGGAGCAGGTCGGTGTAGTCCCCGTACACGAGCACGTCTCTGTCGGAGCGTAACTGGATGAGCCGCTGGTAGTAGTTGTAAACGGAGTCCGGATCGGCCTGCTGGTCGGCCGCGTTGATCTCCCTGTAGTTCGAATTGACCTGAATCCAGGGGTCGCCGTCGGTGAAGCCGGCGTATTCCGAGTCGTCCCACTGCATCGGCGTCCGGGCGTTGTCGCGGGTCCGGTAGCCGACCACGTCTTTCACGTCATCGTAGTCGTCGACGCCCTCCCGGTCGAGTAGCTCTCGCGCGTGGTTGATGGCGTCCACGTCGCGGAGGTCGTCCATCGTGTCCCAGTCGGCGTTGGTCATCCCGAGTTCCTGCCCCTGGTAGATGTAGGGCGTGCCACGGAGCGTGAGGAGGAACGTTCCGAGCAGCTTCGCGGATTCCCGGCGGTAGTTCTCGGTGTCGCCGTAGCGTGAGACGCTCCGCGGCTGGTCGTGGTTCTCCCAGTACAGCGTGTTCCAGCCGTCCGCCGCCAGCCCGTCCTGCCAGCGGTCGACGATACGCTTCAGCTCCGGCAGGCTCCAGTCGCCGACCGACCACCGCTCGCCGTCAGCGTAATCCAGTTTCGTGTGCTGGAAGTGAAACGCCATGTCCAGCGGGCCGTCCGCGCCGGCGTACTCGCGGGCCGACTCGACGGTGAGCTGTGGCATCTCCCCGACGGTCATCACGTCATAGTTCGATAGCACTTCGTCGTCTAACGCCGTCAAGTACGACAGCATCTCCGGGCCGTCGATGAAATGCTCGGCACCGACCCACTCGCTGTCCGGATCGCCGTCGGGCAGCCCCTCGACTTTCGACAGAAGGTTGATGACATCCATCCGGAAGCCGTCGATGCCCTTCTCCAGCCACCACTCGATGGTGTCGAAGATATCCTGTCGAACGGCGTCGTTGCGCCAGTTCAGGTCCGGCTGTGAGGTGTCGTACAGGTGGAGGAAGTACTCGCCGCGCTCCTCGTCGTACTCCCAGGCGGAGCCCCCGAAGAAGGACTCCCAGTTGTTCGGTGGCGCGGGCTCGCCGTCCTCGTCTGTTCCGCCCTCGCGCCAGATGTAGTAGTCGTCGTACTCCGGGTCGCGCTGGCGGGACTTCCGGAACCACTCGTGTTGGTCCGAGGTGTGATTGACGACGAGATCCATGACGAGCCGCATGTCCCGGTCGTGGACCTCCTCAAGTAGCGCTTCCCAGTCGGCCATCGTCCCGAACTCGTCGTAGATGGCCTGATAATCGCTGATGTCGTAACCGTTGTCCTTCTGCGGGGAGTCGTACACCGGGTTGAGCCAGATGACGTCGACGCCGAGGTCGGCGACGTAGTCCAGGCGCTCGATGATGCCCTGTAAGTCGCCGACGCCATCACCGTCGCTGTCGTTGAAGCTCCGGGGATAGATCTGGTAGACGACTGCCTCCTTCCACCAGGCGCGCTCTGCGGTCATACAGAGGGGTAGCCTGACGTGTTGCTTAAATCCACGGGTTCATACAACACCCGTTGTAAACTTCTTGGCCCCGCCAATTAGAGATGGCCGTAGTACCGCTACAGTTCCAGCACCGTGTGTCGCGGCAGTTCGAGGTCGTAGCCGACTGCCGAGACCGTCTCGGTTGGCCAGTCGCCGGTCGCTGACAGCAGTTCGATGTCGTCGGCCGAGACGAGATAGGTATCCTCGCTCTTCGCGCCGTCGATAGTCGGGTTCCACGCGTACCCATGTGGCAACGCGACCTCGCCCTCGTGTCCGGGCGTGGCGATCCATTCCCGGCCGGCGAAGCCTGTCGCACCACCCTGGTGATGGTTCTGCCACTCGCCTTCCCAGCCGACCTCGGCGTAGGCGTTCTGGATAGCGTCGAACACGTCGCCCGCTGTGCCACCATCCTGCCCGGCTGCCTGTGTCGCGGCCAGCGCAGTGGTCTCGACGCGGGCGGCTTTGCGGGTTCGCTCCACGAGCCACTCCGGCGGGTCGAACGCGACCGCTCGGGTGGCGCTGACGTGGAGACCGTCCCGCTGGACGGTCACCGATATGAGCGCGTAGTCGCCGAGTTCAGTTTCGGTCGAGGTGTAATGGCGGTAGGATTGTGCCCGCTCGGCACTGCCGACGAGTACGACGGGCGTAGCGATGCCTCGGCCTTCGAGTTTCTGTCGGAGCACGGCGGTCACATCGAGTTCGGTGTGGGACGGCTCGACGTTCCGCGCGACAGCTTCGACTGCTTCAGCCGTGTCTCGCGCGAGGTCACGACACTGCTCTATCTGGGCCTCGGTCAGTGGCTGTCGGAGCTGTGTGGCGTCGACTGATTCGAAGCCGGGGACGTCGAAGTCCGCCGCCGCCGGGGTCGGGCTCGCTTCGGCGACAGCCTCGGCCAGCGACTGTGCGTGCCAGTCGAACGTTTCGACGGCCACATCGCTTTCGAGTTCCTCGTCACGTAGCCGCGGCGCTTCGATGTTGTCGGCAACGACCCGTACCTCGTCGCCGTCGTAGCCCGCGGCGGCGACGCCGATGTCGCCCTCCCGGTCGACGACGTTGTCGCCGCCTCCCGTAAGCCACGCGAAGGAGTTCGGTCGGGCGAACCAGACGGCTTCGAGTCCCGCTGCCCGGCGGTACTGGTCGAGACGGTCTGTAAGCGTCATACCCTGACATCCCTCCGGCCCCCAGTAAAAACCAGGGACAACACGCGGCGACAGGACCGGCGCCACAGGTCTCGCACAGCGGCAACTACGACACACACCGTTCGCTACTATCGCGCCCGACACCGCTCCTGATACTGCTGGCTGTAACTATTTCAAGAGATTCGCCACCCCGAAGTGGTGATATTCGTCACAGACGTACAGCCGGCAGTATGACTCACTCGGCGATGCCGCTGTCAGGGTCCCGGGACTGCAGCAGCGAGTACATGACCGACTGGAAGGCGTCGCTGTCGACGGACTCCACGACGTGGGTGTTCGGTTCGCCGTCAGTCACGCCGTTGACGTCGACGCTGGTGTACCCGCGGGTGAGTCCGTCGCGGTCGTCCACCGCGACGTGATACGTCGACACCTCCTCGCGGAGTTCCGGGTACGCCAGCAACGCGGCGGTGACGCTGTCCGGGAGTGCCGTCCATCCGGAATCGTCGGGGCCTTCGCTGTTGAACGCCCGGGCCTGCTCGGTTACCGACTCGAAGAACGACGCCAGTTCAGTGTCGAACGCCGACACCGCCTCGAACTCGGAGGAGCCAAACACTGCGTCTCGAAGACACACGCCCCAGTCGACGAGCGTCACCTCGAAGGCGTCGAACACGCGTTTGGCAGCGTCGGGGTCGACCCACAGATTGAATTCCGCGGCAGGAGTGACGTTCCCCTCACAGTTGACGTTCCCGCCCATCACCCACACCTCATCGACAAGCTCCGGAAGTTCAGGCTCGCGGGCGTACGCCAGCGCCAGATTGGTCAGCGGTCCGATACAGAGCAGTGTGATTTCACCCGGGGCCGCTCGACAGCGGTCGACGATCTCGTCGGGGCCAAACCCTGCCGCCGACTCGATACCGGTGTCGGGGAACACGTCCCCGCCGAGGCCGTCCTCACCGTGAATGTACGTCGCGTGTTCGAATTCCTTGAGAAGCGGCTGTCTCGCCCCTTCGTAGACGGGTACGTCGAGAGAATCGGCGAGTTCGAGCGTGTACTTCGCGTTCTCGACCTCTCTGTCGAAGGGCACGTTGCCGGCGACAACCGTGATTGCGTCGACGGTGACTCGGTCGCTGAGACAGGACAGCAAAATTGCCTGTGTGTCGTCGCCCGCGGTGTCCGTGTCGATGATGACGCGTCGCATACGCCCTCGTCGTATGGCACATATAAACCGTTCCGGGCCACAACTGCGTGCCACAGTTGTCTGTGCGTCACTCGATAGCGGTGGGTGAACGGCCAGCTGATACAATACTGCAGACCGCCGGAGTTACACCATTTCGAGGCGGTAGCCGCTGTCGTCACCGAGCGATTCGTACACGATGCGTGCGGCAGCGATGTCCTGAATCGCGAGCCCGGTCGAGTCGAAGACGGTAATCCCGGACAGGTCCTCGCGGCCCGGCGCGTTCCCGACGACGATCTCGCCGAGTTCGGCGTCGATATCCGACTCGTCGATTTCACCCGTGCTCCAGGGGACGTTTATCTCGCCGGAGTGGGTCGTCTGTTCGAAGTCGTCGATGACGAGGGTCGCCTCGCGGATGACCTCCGTGTGGAGTTCCTGCTTCCCTTCGGCGTCGGCACCCATGGCGTTGACGTGGGTGTGTTCCCCGAGGTCCTCAAGCGTGACGATGGGGTCTTCGACCGGCGTCACGGTCGAGAGAACATCACACTGGGCCGCCTCGGAAATCGTGCCGGCTCGCACGTCGAACTCGTCGCCGAAGGTGTCGATGAACCGCTGGACGCGGTCGTCGTCGAGGTCGCTGACGACGACGGATTCAATCGGTCGTACCTGCGAGATGGCCTCCAGTTGCGTGTAGGACTGGACGCCGGCACCGATGATGCCCAGCGAGGACGCGTCCTCGACGGCGAGGTGGTCCGTCGCCACGGCGGCGGCCGCGCCGGTTCGCTTCATCGTCAGCGTCGTGGCGTCCATCACGGCAAGCGGGAAGCCGCTCTCGGGGTCCGTGTACACGAGCGTCCCCATCACGGTCGGCAGGTCGAACTCGTCGGGGTTGTCCGGGTGAACATTCACCCACTTGATGCCCGACGCTTCCCAGTCGTCCGTTTCGAGGTAGGCCGGCATCGACCGGAAGTCCCCGTTGTGCTGTGGCAGGTCGATGTAGGACTTCGGCGGCATCTGCGCCGTGTCGTTTTCGTATGCGGCGAACGCGGCCTCGATGGCCGGCACGAGGTCCGCCATCTCGACGGCCGCCTCGATGTCCGTACTGGGGACGATAGTCGTCTGGTTGTCCTGTCGTGCTGTCGAATATAGTGAGTTGCTCATAGTGGTTCGAATCTGTGATATCGGTTTATTCGATCGCGCTATACTGATTCAATGTCCGTCTCGGCGCTCGTTGGCAATCCTAGAACGACCCCTGAGACAGCGTTTTGAGGTGGGTGAGACGGCCGCGGTGCTCCGCGTCGTCGAACGACTCGACCTTCGCGAGGACGCGACAGCCGACGATGTCTGTCTCGCCGTTCTCGAAGTGGAGACGGGTTTCGCCGACCTGTGCGACCAGCTCGCCGGATTCCTCGTCGAGTTCCGTGACGTACACCTCGATCTCCTCGCCCGCCGCGAACGTCGGCGTGGTCGTCCTGAAGGACATCCCAGTGAGGAATTTACTGAATATGCTCATAGACGGGTCACATCCTTGGATTTGCGGTCAGTGGTGTATTCGAGCCCGAAGCCGGTCAGTGCGGAGAGCAGGAACACACCGAACAGGAACCAGCCGTGGAAGACGTACGGCCACACCTGCACGGGGTTGACGACCATCGCACTGGTGAACCACTCGTACTGGTTCGGGAGGCCTTGCAGCGTCGCGAAGCCGATGAGCACGCCGCCGCCCCACGGGAAGATGTACCCGAGCGCCGAGGTGTTCGCGTCGAGGATATTCGCTCGACGGTAGCTGTTGATGTTGTACCGCTGGCCGATGCGGGCGATGTACGGCGCGATCGCGATCTCTGCGGCCGTGTTGATCGTGATCATCGAGTTGACGAGGGCAGTGCCGACCACCATCGTCGTTTCGGCCTTGCGAACGCCCGTTGCGACGTTTTCGAGGAGCCACTCCTGGATCGCCTCGAAGCCACCGCCACGGATCATGATCTCTGACCCGGCGACGATGAGCAACACGAGAACGATTAGCGGGAAGAACCCGGCTGCACCGTTGTAGATCGACCCGGTGACGCCAGCGTTTTGCGGCGCGACCACTTCCGCGATGGGAAGTGAGCCAGCCCAGCTTGCGGCCGAAGACGTTTCCGGGACCTTGAACAGCAACACGGCACTCAGCGGTGCGAGACCGAAGACGATGTTGAAGGCAACGGCGACGACGAGGCCCCACGAGATCGCCTCGACGATGTGTCGGCCCATGACTGCCGTCACAATGACGACGAGCATGGAAATGAGATGCAACAGTCCCGCCGGCTCGCTGTTCTGGACGAACAGGTCCTGTGCCTGCTGGGAGATGTCCAGCCCGGGCATCGCGTTCCCGGCGAAAACGTACGCCGCGAGCGCCAACACCGCAGCGATGATGGCGTACTTGAACCGCGAGGCGACGACGCCGCCGATGTCGGCGTCCTGTGTCACCGCACTCACGATTGTCGTATCACTGACCGGTGCCAGGTTGTCGCCGAAGACAGCCCCTGAGAGAATTGCTCCGAACAACAACACCGGATTCGCACCGAGCAGGATGCCGGCCGGGAAGAACAGCGCCGAGAAGGCGACTGCCGCGCCGTACCCGGTGCCGATACCGGTCGTGAAAAGCGCAGCGAGGATGAAGGTGGCGGCGGGGAACAGCGCGCCCCCGACTTCGGCCGCGTTCGCTGCCCAGACGAGTCCGCCGACGAAGCCACCTGCCTGCAGCGTGTTCGAGAACATCCCTGCCCAGAGCCACGCGACGACTGCCGTCGCGGCGACCCGCTTTGTCATCCCATCGAAGATGGTGTTCGCGTAGTTCTTCCAGTCTCCCTTGGCGAAGAACATCCCGACGATGAGCGCCACGAGCATCCCTGCGACGAGTCCAGTCGTGTCCCCGATACCGAACAGGCCACTCTGGACAATTGCCCACAGGATAAACAACCCTATGGGAATGACGCTCATCCACCGTCCGCCGTAGAACTCGATTGCTTCGACGTCCGGACCAGAGATCTCCTCGATCTCTGTCCCATCGCCACTATCCGTGTCTGACATGCATTCTGTGCCTCGTCAGATACACACGCAAAAGATCATGATAATAACTATCTCTCCGGTAACAAATCACGGGAGCCGCCTCTGGTGAAGTCTTGTCTCGTTCCGGCCGCTGTAGCTATATAAAAGTCCACTTCTATTGGATCCGGGACAGCGTCCTGACCTTATATATCGCACAAATCCCGGAAGACGGACTAATTTCGGGCGTGAGATTGTAAAATATACCTATGGGTAATCACACTCTCAGTAGCTATCACATCTACACATAATATCCACCGAACCAGTTCCACTATGTCCGGACCTTTTTATATCACTATCAAGTCCACAGTGGTATGGACAGCTCTAGCGGTCGTCGTCTCCAGACGACCGAAACCTCCCTTGCGATCATCGATGCGGTAAACGAGCTGGGGGAGGCTCGAATGAGTGAGCTTGCGGACCGGCTGGACCTCTCGACGAGTACCATTCACGTTCACCTCAAGACACTCTTGGATCAGGAGTATCTGGTCAAACGGGGCGAGCAGTACCGACTCGGTATGAAGCTGTTCCACCTCGGAGAGGGCGCTCGGACCCGAAACGAGTGGTACGAGGTCGCCCGTCGCAAAACACACGAACTCGCCGATAGCTGTGGCGAGGAGGTCACGTTCGCCGTCGAGGAGTACGGGCGTGCGATAACGCTGTTCAACGTCGTCGCTAACGTCCCGTCGAAAGGGTTCCAGGTGGGCCGGTACTACTACCTGCACAACTCGGCAGTCGGCAAGGCGATTCTCGCCGCGTTGCCGGAGACCCGAGTCAACGAGATTCTCGACCGGTGGGGGCTGCCCGCCGAGACAGAGTATACAATCACCGACCGCGAAACCCTCATGGAAGACATCGAACGCACGAACGAGCGCGGCTATTCGGTGAACGATCAGGAAGCGGTCGAGGGGCTTCGCTCGGTCGGCGTACCGGTCACCGCCCCACACGGCGGCGTCCTCGGCGCACTGGACATCTCCGGCCCGCTGTATCGGCTGCCGCCGAACGAAGAACTCGCGTCGATGCTGCAAGACGTCGTCGAGGAGTTGGAGTCAGAACTCGGAGTCGAATAGGCATTCGGTTGCGCTCGCGGTCCAGGAGGCGTTCAGCCGCGCTTGGGGTCACAAATGCTGAACAGGGACCGGGACGCTGGCTCTGACAGTACGGACCCGGCAAGGCGAAGCATGGATCGACGCCGTACCGTCGTCAGTACCGGCCAGCGTCTCTCGGGCCGAGAAGCGTGGCCTCGACTTTCCGGAGGTGTTCATGGAACGTCGTCTTCGCGATATCGAGTTCGTCGGCCAACTCGCTCCCGCTTACCGCCCTCGGGTAGTCGTAATAGCCGCGTTTGCGGGCCAGTTCGAACACTTCGCGCTGCTTGTCGGAAAGCTGCCGGACAGCCAATCCATCGCGTTCTCTGCTTCCGGTGGTCGCCGACGTGATCTGTGTGATGGTGATTGTTGCGTCTTTCTGTGCACACACGGCGTCGAGTTTCTCCTGTATCGTCGCCCGCGATTCGTCGATGGCGACCGTCCAGTACTCGGTCCCGTTGCGGATTCGAATCGGCTCCTGGTTCATGAACCCGTGTGAGACCAGCGCGTCGTGGATGCTCTCCTCGGGGCCGTACTCGACGAGCAGCGTGCTCGTCGCTTTGTTTACCGGTGCGGATATGCCGCCGAAGCTGCGACGGGTATCCATCTCTGTGACTGTCTCGGTGTGGTCGGACGCCCGAGTCGCCGCGACGAGTGCGTCGACCGCGTCCGCCGACTCCGCGTATGCGACGACGTGGGCCTTGACCTTCTCGTCGACCAGATACGCGGCGTTGACCAGCAGTCTGGCCGAGGTGGCCGCCGTCACCTCCCGCATCCAGCAGTCGGGATGCTCCAGTTCGAGTGTCAGCTGGAGACCGCCACTGGCCGAGTTAGCGGTCGCATCGGAGCCGTCAGCGCCCATCGTTCTCTCCGGGTCCTGAGACGTGACTGTGCTTGGTTGCGTTTGCTTTCACCACGGGGAATCGTCCTCCAGTGGTCTCACTGAGTGCCACACATGTAAGGCTCTGGTTTGTCAGTCACGTCGGCGATGTACATCAGTATGGACTTGCGGCGAAAATACGACGAAGGCACGCCCGCCGTTGTGCTCGCAGAGGGCGAGTTCGGACAACCGGAAGGCAAGACGGCCAACGGAATCGTCATGCACGGAGAGCTGTTCGACGCGCAGGCCGTCGTGGACTCGACGTGTCCGAGCCCCAACGCTGGAGCGGCCCTTGATTGGCCGGCTGCCGACGACGTGCCGGTCGTCGAAACCGTCACCGAAGCGCTGAACCGAGCCCCGGACGCAGCCGTCCTCGTCATCGGCGTTGCGCCCGCTGGCGGTGACCTTCCGGCGGCCTGGGTCGAGGCTATCCAGCGTGCGATGGAACGGGGCTGTGACGTCGTCTCCGGCCTGCACGTCTTCTTGAGCGAGCGCCCAGCCTGGACCGAGCGCGCACAGCAACACGGTGTCGACCTCGTCGACGTCCGGAAACCGCCGTCCGTCGCCGACCTGACGCTCGGCGACGGCCGCGGGAGCGAAGCCGACGCGGACGTGGTCCTGACGATGGGAACCGACTGTGCGGTCGGGAAGCGAACGACGACCTTCGAACTGTACCGGGCGGCGACCGATGCCGGGCTCGACGCCGGCTGGGTCGCGACTGGACAGACCGGCATCCTCGTCGGCGCGGACCGCGGTGTCGTCATCGACCGGGTTCCGGCCGACTTCGTTTCGGGCATCGTCGAGGACATGGTGCTCGACGTCGCAGCGGACCACGATATCGTGTTTGTCGAGGGGCAGGCCGCGCTCACGCACACCGCATACGGCGGGGTGACGCTCGGGCTGCTTCACGGGGCGGCCCCCGATGCAGTCGTGCTAGCCGACGACCCTTCTCGGGAGGCCCGGTCCCATTTCGACGACCTCACCGTGGCCGGCGTCGAAGCCGAACGTCGCGCGATTACCGACCTCGCGGATACGACAGTCGCCGCGCTCTCCACCTGGGGCGATCCGGAGGAAGAAGCCGCTCGGACAGGCCTGCCAGCGGCGAACACCTACGACGATGACGGCCCGGAGACACTCCTCACGGCCGTCCTGGAGGCGCTATGACCCGTATCGACCGCATCTCCGTCGAACCGCTCGATCACGAACTCCGCGAACCGTTCGAAATCTCGCTTGGCACTCGGGAGAAAGCGCGGAATCTGGTCGTTACAGTGGAGACAGATTCTGGCGTGGTCGGCCACGGTGAGGGGTCCCCGCTGCCGCCGGTGACCGGCGAGACGCAGGCGGCCGCCGTGGCGACCGCCCGGTCGGTTACATCGCTGCTTGAGGGAGCGTCTCTCGCCGATTACCGCGAACTCGTCAGTGACCTGCGGGCAGCCGTGCCCGGAGGGGTTTCAGCACTGTTCGCCGTCGAGACGGCACTGCTCGACGCCTACTGTCGCGACCGGGGCATCCCGCTCTCGGAGCTGTTCGGCGGAGCGCCGACCACAGTTACGACGGATATCACCGTTCCGATAGTCACGCCCGACGCGGCAGCCGAGCGAGCCACGCGCGCCGCAACTGCGGGCTTCGACCACATCAAGGTCAAAGCCGGCGGAGAGGTCGACGCCGACGTGGCCCGGACTGTCGCAGTCGCGGACGCCGCGCCCGACGCAACGATTACCGTGGACGCGAATCAGGGCTGGACGCCGAAGGCCGCAGCGACGTTTGTCGACGAGGTGACCGCGGCCGGGGTCGACCTCGCCCTGGTCGAACAGCCGACGCCGAAAGACGACATCTGCGGGCTTGCGAGGGCACGCGACAGACTCTCGGTCCCTGTCGCCGCGGACGAGGCCGTGTTCACGCCGGCAGACGCAACGGCCGTGGTTCGCGAAGGGGCTGCCGACGTGATCAACGTCAAACTCGGGAAATCGGGGCTCCTCGGGGCAGCGGCGATTGTGAACATCGCCGAGGCCGCCTCCCTCGACTGTATGCTCGGCTGTATGCTCGAAGGCGCAACCGGGATCGCGACGAGCGCCCACCTCGCCGCTGGGCTCGGTGCCTTCGATTACGTCGACCTGGACGGCCACCTGCTGTTTGACGAGTGTCCGCCGTCAATGTCGTTCGGCCCGCGTATCGATATCGACGGGCCGGGACACGGGGTTTCACCGCCGGCGGCTGTGTGTGACGCGACTGAACGCTGACGCTGTGTGGCGTTTCTCTACGCAAAATAGCGTCCGAGCGGTTACTCTGCCGACTCCGCCGCCTCTTCGACATCGGGACCGTCCTCGGAAGCATCGCTACCGGTTGTCGCTCCGTCTGCATCCCCGCCGTCGGTTGCCGCACTGTCCGCAGTGGCGGGGTCGTCGGCTGCTGCATCGGCCGCCGACTCGCTGTTGTCTGAATCGCTTCGTTCGTCAGCTGGCTCCGTAGTGTCAGTGTCAGCTTCGAGCGATTCGGCCATCTCAGCCATCGCTGCAGCGGATTCGTCCGGCCGGTCCAGCACCGCCTCGGTGTGCATCCGCATCTCCTCGCTGGTCCGGATCGTCCCGTCGACCGTCGCGTTCTCGTGGAGTTCGACGGTCGTCCCCGAGATGTCGCCCCAGATCTTCGCTCCCGGGCCGACACGGACGGTGCCGCTGCGAGTCGTTACGTCCCCTTTGATCTCCGTGCCCCGGCCGACCACGATATCGTCTTTCGCGCGGAGGCTCCCGAAGACGACCGTGTCACGGCCGACTTCGAGGGACTTCGCGCGGATGTTGCCGTGGAGCCGGCAGTCGTCGCCGACCGTTGCCGGCGTCGAGACGCGCCAGGCGTCGTCCGAGACGCTCGCACCGCGTGGAATCAGAACCGGGTCGTGCTCGTCACTGCCGTCGTCTAGCATCTCGTCGATTACTTCCTCGGCCGCGTCTTCCTCGCCGATGCGGAGGAGTTGCGAGAGGTAGACGAACAGGAAGACGATGGTCGGCATCGGATTGCGGATGACGATCCAGCCGTTCGCCTCGAACCCGTTCTCGATGTCCACGTCGTCGCCGATATCAAGGTCGCCCGCGACACGGAGTTCGCCGCCGATGTGTACCCGTTCGCCGATGTAGGCGTCTTCGCCGACGAGGACGTTGTCCGCGACGTCACACCACATGTCCAGCCGACAGTCACCTTCGGCTTCGATGTGGCCGCCAAAGCGGACCCGCTCGTCGGCGATGACTGTCCGCCCGCGTACGCCGAACTCCACGGTCGACTGGCCGCCGACGATGACGTCGCCGTCGGTCACCAGGTCGTGTTCCTCGACGGTCGTCCCGTCGGGAATGTCGAGTTCGGACAGCGGGTCGGAGCCGAGAGGCACGGTTACTATAGCGGTTCCGTTCGTATTAAACCCTCATGACGTGCATGACGGGCGTCTGACGCTGGTCCGACGGGAACGGCATTCCCCTCCGTAGTGCGCTGGTGACGGCGCAGTCAGTAACGGTCTGTTCGAACGTCGATAACAGCGAGAACGTGACAGCTGAACGGCCATAACGAACTAGTTCGCTGATACAGTGGCTCCGGTATGTTACTCGAACGCCGCCACCTCTCGCTTGCACTCGTAATGCTACTGACAGCGTCCGCCGGCTGTAGCGGGCTGCTGGGTACTGATTCGGGCACAGACGGTACGGACGCCGAAGTAACGGCGACGCAGATTGATGCCAACGGCCCCGCCCCCGGGTCGTCCGGGTTCGACGCGGCGGCCGTCGAACGCGGGCACTTCGAGACGCTGTCGAACTCGTCGTTCACCACCTCGCTGTCGTTCCAGCTCTCGACGGTCCGCGACGGCGAGAACCGGTCGGTGTTCATCAACCGGACCGTCGCTATCGACCGCGACAGCGACCGGTCGCTGGCGACGGGCGAACTGGTCCAGGCCAGCGGCGACACGCTGGCGACGACGACCTACACGGCTGACGGGACCACCGCCGAGCGTCGAGTCCTCACCCGCGGTGACGACACGAGGACGGACTACCGCTCGGCATCACCGCCGTACGATGGCCAGGTCCAGCCCGTCAACGAGAGCAGCGTCATCGACCGCTCGCTGCTGCAATCACTAGGGTCGGACATCAACTGGACCTACGCCGGTACCGAGACGGTCGACGGTGACAGCGTCTCGCGGTTCGAAGCAACCGGGAGCGACGTCACCGGCTTCGCTGCCGACGACGCCGTCTCGACGAACGTCTCGGCCAACGGGACGACACAGTCGGCCAGCGCGACCGTTCTCGTCGACGAGGACGGCGTCGTCCGAATGTTCGAGTACAGCGTGACAACTGAGCGGGACGGCCAGCCGGTGACGGTGACGCTGTCGCTCTCCGTCTCGCAGGTCGACGACACCATCGTCGCGGAACCGGACTGGCTGTCAAAGGCAGCGAACTGACGAACGACGGAAAAACTACAGGGACTGGCCGGCGCTGAACTGCCTGGCGACCCACTGTGAACTGTCGAGCGCCTCGACGCCGTCCTGAAGACGCGACAGCCGGTCCCTTGTTTCCGCTTCGTCCAGTTCAAACGCCCGCTCGATGGCGTCCGCAATCGCCTCGATGTCGTGCGGATTGACCGTCAGCGCGCCGTCGAGATGGGTCGCCGCGCCGGCCAGTTCGCTCAGCACGAGCGAGCCGTCGCCGTCGACACAGGCCGCTGGGTACTCGTGGGCGACGAGGTTCATGCCGTCGCGATGGGGCGTCACGACCGCGACTTCTGCGGCCCGGTACAGCCCGGCGAGCGTCTCGTTGTCGAGTTTGGCCTCGGTGTAGACGATGGGCTGCCAGTCGTCGGTCCCGAAGCGGTCGTTGACGCGCTCGACGGCATCGACGACGTCCGCTCTGTAGCGGCGGTAGGCGGCGATCCCCTCCCGGGTTCGGCTCGCCTTCTGGACGTACGTGAATTCTCTTCGCAGGTCCGGCCGCCGGTCCCAGAGGTGTGCCAGCGCCTCGATCCGTTCGGGGATGCCCTTCGAATAGTCGAGCCGTTCGACGCCGAGCGCGAGGCGAATCGACGTGTCCGAGCGGCTGCCGCCCAGCACAGTATCCCGGATACTGGTCACGTCAGCAGCCCGTGCTCGGTCCCGAACCCCCTCGACGTCGATTCCCAGCGGGTTCGCGACGGCTCGTGTCTTGTCACCGCTGCGGGTGACTATTCCGCCGTCCGTGTCGACGGTCGCCGCGGGGAACGCGCTGTCGACGCAGTGCAGGAACTGCTCGGCGTACGCTGTCGTGTGAAAGCCGATGACGTCACAGGCCAGCAATCCGTCGAGGAGCGCGTCGCTGTGGGGGCAGTGCCTGAACACCGACGGCGCGGGCCAGGGGATGTGCCAGAACTGCAACAGCGTCGTATCCGGTCGCCGCTGTCGGACCAATCTGGGCGCGAGCGCCAGGTGGTAGTCCTGGAACCAGACCGACTGGTCCGCGTCGGCGACCGCATCGACGGCCTCGGCGAACTGCTCGTTGACGGCGCGGTACTGCTCCCAGTAGGCGGGCTCGGCCCACATTCGGCCCGTGTCTTCGTGACAGAGGGGCCAGAGAACCTGATTGGCGTAGCCGTAGTAGTAACCCTGAACTGCCGCGTCGGAGAGGGGAACGCGTTTCAGGTCGTATGTGGGGGCAGACGGCGGGACTTCGACGATGCCCTCCTCGGCAACGGCCATATCGGCGTCGCCGCTGCCCCAGGCGACCCAGGTGCCGCCCCGTGACTGCATCACCGGGTCGAGTGCGCTCGTCAGCCCACCCGCCGCGGACTGGACCCGTATCTCACCGTCGTCGTCCCGCTCGTGGCTATACGGTTCGCGGTTCGAGACGACCACCAGCGAATCCGGAACTGCACCGTCTTGCGCGTTTACTGACAGTTCCGGGGCCATTTGCCTGCGGTAAGTGCTTCCCTGCCTTGAGACTGTCGTGGACTACTGACTCGTGTTTCCAACGTAACAAGTCCTCGGGCTTGTGACGCCTGTCCTCCATGTCTGACGGTAAGAGAAAACTTATACCGGAGGCCTCGAAAGAAAGGGGTGAAAGCCGAAAGGGCACCCGGGTAGGGGTACACGGACGTGCCATTTCGGCTCAACTCGGTTTATCTGGACACGAATTCGATAGCGACAGCTACGCTGTGGGACGTTGGTAGTGTGAAAGCGGTATGACTGGCTCGGTGAACAAGACAGAAGCACGTCCACTCCGTGGTGTCTGACAACAGATGGAATTTCACACCTGGGAACCGGTGTACGAGGATATCCTCGACGATTTCGGCTATCCTCGCGATGGCGACGAGCGTGCCCGCGACCGGTTCGGAGACCTGCTCGGCGACGACAGCACGTACGACCCGGCGCGACTCGAACTCGACGGCGCAATGGTTGCCGTCGCCGGGGCCGGCCCATCACTCGAAGCCGAGGCCGACCGGGTAGTCGATGCTGACGTGGTCTTCGCGGCCTCCACGGCCGCCGACCGCCTCCAGACGGAAGGTGTGGCCATCGACTGCATGGTCACGGACTTGGATAAGAACGCCGGTACCGGCCGAGAACTGACCGCCGACGGGACGCCGGTCGTCGCCCACGCCCACGGCGACAACATCCCCGCACTGGAGACACACATTCCGACTTACGACAGCGAGTTCGTCGTGCCGACGACGCAGGCGGCCCCCGCCCGGCCGGTCCGCAACTACGGCGGTTTCACCGACGGCGACCGCGCCGCGTTCCTCGCGGACCACTTCGGCGCTGCCGCGCTGGTGTTCCCCGGCTGGGACTTCGACGACCCGTCCGTGACTGCGGAAAAGCGACAGAAACTCCGCTGGGCCGAGCGCCTGCTCCACTGGCTAGAACAGCGCCGCGGCGAGCGCTTCGACGTGCTCGACGGCCGACGTGACGACATCGAGCCAGTCGCTACCGACTGAAAACGACGCCCCGACTCAGGGCGCTAACACGTCGATGGTCGTGTCGATAGTGTCCGGTTCGGCAGCGCGGGGGAACGAGATGTTGATCGCGTCCACGCCATCGATGTCTTCGAACTGTGTGATGTGGTCGCGACAATCCTCGGGCGTACCGGCGACGGCGATGCTGTCCAGTAGCTCGTCGCTGATCGCGTCGACGGCAGCCGCTTTGTCGCCCGATCCCCACTGCTCGGCGATCTCGTAAGCGGTGTCCTCGTACCCCTGGCGGGCCAGCGCGTCGCGGTAGAACGTCCCCATACCGCCGATGTAGAACGCGACGTGCTGACGGGCCAGTTCGCGGGCCTGCTCCCGGTCGTCCATCGCACAGCACGTCAGCGACAGCGTCACCCGCTGGTCTGACCGGTTGCGGTCGCCGAGATCCGCTCCGCGCTCGAAGTCTTCCAGTCGGTCTCGGAGGCCGTCGGCGGTCAGCATCAGCGCGTGCCAGCCGTCGGCGAAGCGACCGGCGAGTTCGACCGATTTCGGGCCGAGGCCGCCGGCGTCTACGGGCGGCGCGGGTTCGGGCGGCTCACAGCGCAGTCGGAACCCGGACAGCGAAAAGATGTCCCCGTCGTAGTCGACGGTCTCCCCGGAGAGCACCAGTTTCATGATGTCGACGGTCTCCCGCGTGTACTTGAGCGGATTCTCGAACTCACGGCCGTGCCAGCCTTCGATGACGATAGGGCCCGACGGGCCAACACCGGCGCGGAAGCGGCCGTCCGAAACCTCCTGCAGCGTCGCCGCAGTCTGGCCGAGCAGCGCCGGCGACCGCGAGTACACGTTCAGAATCGAGGACCCGAGACCGACCGTCGACGTGTGCTCGGCGATGCTAGTCAGCGTCGTCACCGCGTCCCGCCCCCACGTCTCCGGGAGCCAGACCCGGTCGTAGCCACTGTCCTCGGCCTGCTGACTCATCTCGACCAGCGTGTCGACCGACGGCTGTGCCGCGACCGGGAGATACACGTCTCGCGCTGTCATCTGTCGCCCTCCACGCGTCGAGCGATGACTGGCTGGACGCCTGTCAGCGACTGGAACGTACGTACCTGAGACATGGCTCGCAGTGCGGCCGCACGGGAGATAAAGCCACATGAGAGGGGGAGTGTCGCCCGTTGTCCGCGGTTTATTCACGGGACGGTGACCGGGTCGCCACGCCTCAGGAGGGGCTACCTGGTGTCGTCGTCGGCTACGGCCTGGCTTTCTACTTGGTGTCGCTGGCGCTCGAAGACCTCCCGGTGCCGTCGGCATCCTGCTCATCATCATCGCCGTGTACTGTGGCAGCGTCCTGTCCGAGATGTCCGTGCACTGAGCGGGGACCGGTCACGTCACATGTGAAGCTGTGAGTGGGCCCGTACCGGACGGCTGGACGCTCGACTCGGCGACCGGCTATATGAGGCCGCCGCTTCTACGGGTGCCTATGCCGTTCGACCCGGACCGCGTGACGACGATTACCTTTGACTCGTACAGCACCATCGTTGATGTCGAAGCGGCGCAAAAGGCCCTCGCCGACCGGGTGGACGACCCCCGGCCGGTGTCCCGGCTCTGGCGCTCCCGTTCGCTGGCGTACACCTTCCTCGCCAACCAGATCGACGCCTACAAGCCGTTCTACGAGATGAATCGCGATGCGCTCCAGTACGCGCTGGACGCCCACGGCGTCGACATCACGACGGAGGAGCGCGACGAGATTCTCGCGGTCTACCACGAACTCGACGTGTTCGACGACGTACGGGACGGCATGAACAGGCTCTACGACGCCGGCTACGACCTCTATGTCGTCTCGAACGGCAACCCCGAGATGCTCGAATCGATGGTCGACTTCGCCGGCATCGGCGGTCTGCTCGAAGACACCGTCAGCGCAGACGAGATCCAGACGTTCAAGCCGGCGGCCGAACTGTACCGTCATGCGGCAGAGAGAACGGGGACCGAAATCGAGGAAATCGCCCACGTCACCGCAGGCTATTTCGACGTGTACGGTGCGATGCACGCCGGGATGCAAGGCGTCTGGGTCAACCGCGATGACGGCCCGTGGGACGCCTTCGCCGGCGAGCCGGACCTGACCATCAGGTCGTTCCACGACCTCCACGACGAACTAGTCTGAGACGGGACAGTACCACTGTTGGGGTCTCTGTGTTGGTTCGCCGATAGAGCGTCAGTTTCCGTATATAACCAGGAAGACCTGAGCGGCGGCCTCTGACAACGTACTATGTTGCTACCCGCGCAGGAGATTCAACACTTCATCGACAACATCGGTTTCGACGGCGAGAATATAGTGCTCGTCAGGTTCCAGCACCGTATCAGCTCCTGCGAGGTCCGGTCCGCCGTCGAAATCAGCAGGCTACCGGCCGGGAGAGCGATTTCATCGAGGCGACGCCCAGCAACGGGGGCCGACGGGGAGACGCTCACCTCAATGATATCGAGATCGGCAGTCGGATAGACAAGCGTCCGAATATCCTCGCCGGTCAGTATATCAGCCGCGTGGTCGCCACCGAGATACTCGGGTAGCAGCGTCGCATCCACCACCTCGTCGTACTCCTGCTCCGTCCCCGTCTCTGCCCTCGCAATGGTCCGAATCGACGGAACGTACTGTTGGGCCTCCATACAGATTGCGAGGTTCGTGCCTGGTTCGTCAGTGAGTGCAGCGATAGCGTCGGCATCGGCCAGGTCGGCCTGCTCAAGAATCGACGGGCGTGTGGCGTCGCCGTGGATAACGGGGCCGAGATACGCATCGGACAACGCCGCAACACGCTCCTCGTCAGACTCGATTAGCAGTACGTCGTGACCCTGGTCCGCGAGATTCTCAGCGGTCTGTTTCCCGACACGGCCGCCACCGGCGATGACGAATCGCTTTGTTCGGGTCATTGAGAGATTGTTTAAAACGCGTCATCTTCAATGCCCCGGCGGTTCTAATGGACCGGGAACACAACCTGTCGTGCCGGGGGACAGGCTATCATAAGCCTTTAAGAAATCCACTTACCGTTCTTACAATAGAAGAACTTACCCCGGTAATCAAATGGACCGAAAAGAGTGCATACGGCGTACGATGGATGGCACGCCGAATAAAAACAGGACGCAATGAGTAAGAGCCAGACTCGATCACCCGAGGCTGAACTCGGGTTACTTGACGCGACGATGATTGGGATGGGAGCGATGATCGGGGCCGGTATCTTTGTGCTGACAGGACTGGCTGCCGAAATCGCTGGTCCGGCAGCGATTCTTGTCTTTGCGTTGAATGGCGTCGTAACAGCGTTCACAGGACTCTCGTATGCGGAACTTGCCGCCTCGATTCCGAAAAGCGGCGGTGGCTACGCGTTCGTGCGAGAGATATTCGACGACTTTGCCTCGTTCATCATGGGCTGGATGCTCTGGTTTGCCTACATGATTGCCGGGGCGCTGTATGCGCTGGGTTTTGCACCGAACTTTCTCGAATTGCTGCACGTCTATGGTGTGGTCCCGCCACCGGATCAAGTGGGGGCTGTCGCGGTTCCAGTCATCGACGCGGCGCTCCCGCTGGCCTTCCTGCTGGCGTTCGTGGCGGTACTCGGTTTGGTGGCGCTCAACGCCGTCTCGACGGCCGCCAGCGGCAGTGTCGAGACGATTTTCACCATCATCAAAGTCTCCATTCTGGTGGTGTTCGTCGCGTTCGGACTCGCGTCTCCGATGTTCTCCGGGGCCGAATTCCAGCCGCTGTTTCCACAGAGCAGCGGGGCGGCCGCGGTTCTGCCGGCGATGGGGCTAACCTTCATCGCCTTCGAGGGGTACGACCTCATCACCACCGT
This sequence comes from Haloarcula sp. CBA1115, assembly GCF_000827835.1. Classification (NCBI taxonomy): domain Archaea; kingdom Methanobacteriati; phylum Methanobacteriota; class Halobacteria; order Halobacteriales; family Haloarculaceae; genus Haloarcula; species Haloarcula sp. CBA1115. The sequence continues at coordinate 2,543,634 of NZ_CP010529.1, forward strand.
CACCGAGGAGGTACAGAACCCGCGTGAAAACATCCCCAAGGCGATATTCATCAGTCTCGCTGTTACGGTTGTCGTCTATCTGGCAGTTGTGACCGTCGCCGTCGGCACGCTCGGGGCTCAAGGACTCGCCGACGCCGGCGAGGCGGGCATCGCCACGGCAGCCACATCGTTCATGCCGACCGGATTACCGATTATCCAGAACGGTGGTGCACTCATTGTTTTCGGGGCCGTGTTCTCGACACTCACCGCCCTCAACGCAGTCGTCATCGCGTCGTCACGCGTGGCGTTCTCGATGGGACGTGAGGGACAGTTGCTCCCGTCGATCGGTCAGATTCACCACCGCTACGGGACGCCGTTCGTCGCAATCCTCGCCAGCGCAGTCGTGATGCTCGGGTCAGTGGCACTGCCGACACAAAGTGCTGGCAACATGTCGAGCCTGTTTTTCCTGTTGTCGTTCGTCATCGTCAACGTCGCCGTCATCAGACTCCGCAGGGAGCGCCCGAACATGAACCGGCCGTACGAGATGCCGTTCTACCCGGCGCCGCCACTGATTGGTATCGCGCTCAATCTGCTTCTAACAGGGGTGCTCGTGGAGTACCTGCTCCGAACAGATCCATTGGCGTTGGCACTCAGCATGGCGTGGATTCTGCTCGGAGCCCTCGTGTATTTCGCGCTTAAACGTGTGAGAGAGCAATCGGACCGCGAACAGGCGGCTGCCGCCACTGAAATAACACCTGAAGCTGAAGACTAACCATGACTAGTGACCTCGACATTATCATCGCTGGCGGTGGACGTGTCGGTTTCCAAACAGCCGAGATACTCGCTGACCGCGGTCACGACGTGACGATAATCGAACGCGATGACCGGATTGTCTCGGATATCGCCGATCAATGGATAGCGACTGTTATCCAGGGTGACGCGACAAATCCGGATATCATCGAACAGGCAGGCCTTGAGCGAGCGGACGTAATTGCCGCGCTTACGGGTGAAACAGGGCTAAATCTCGCGGTCTGTTTAGCTGCTGCAGAGTTGACACCCGACATCCGAACGGTCGCCCGTATCGACCGCACTGGCGGGGAGTCATACACCCGATTTGTCGACGCGGTAGTCTTCCCGGAACGGGCCGGGTCGAGGGTGGCAGCCAACGAAATCATAGGGAGTGATGTCCAGACGCTCGCCGACGTGACTGGCAACCTCGATATCATGCTCATCCGCGTTGCTGACGACGCCCCGGCCGCCGGAAAACCCCTCTCAGATGTCCGCTTTCCCGAGGGAACCCTCGTCGTGTCCGACGCGAACGGTGAGCGAATCGCTCGTGCTGACACGACCCTGACACCGGGGAGCAGCTACGTCGTCGCTGTCGAACCTGCTGTGGTCGATGAGGTCATGCATTTGATGCGTGGCTAGTGACCCGTGGTCGGTCCTATTCCCTGATGGAGAGAGCCGCGTGATTTCCTCGTTCCGATGAACAGCCACCGACGGCCAGTATTGTTGCACCGGACTGTGTGGGCATCGCTGCAGTCGGCCCAGTCGCGCCACCTACACACGCCGCGATAGCGACGCTCGCAACTCGCCGGCGAGTTCGCGGTGGCCGTCTTCGGCGAGGCTGTCGGCGACCACTTTCAGTGCTACCGCGGCGCCGCCGACGTAGAGGCTGCCGCTGTCTTTCTCGACGACTACCACGTCGGTCACCTCAGCGACGGCCCGGAGACTTGCCCGTGCGTCGTCGGTCAGGTCACCGAGCAGGAACGTCAGCGTCGCGCCGTCGTCGGTGCCGCCGGCGACCGTCTCGCCGAGGGCCTGATGCCGGGCCACCTCCCGCAGCGTCACGTCGGTCAGTTCCGCCACGGTGGGGCCGGGCTCAGTTTCGGCACGCGTCGTCCGCTCGTCGCCGAGCGCGTCGGCCACCTTGACCACGTCGTGGGTCTCGCGTGTGTCGTGCGTTCGGATGATGTGGGCCCCGCGTTCGACTTCCATCGTCGCCGCAGCCAGTGACACGGCGAGTTGGTTCTCCGTCTCGGGCTGGTCGGCCAGGTCACCGAGGAAGTCCTCGCGGTTGGTCGCCGTGAGCATCGGTCTGTCGAAGGCGCGGAACTCTCGGAGGCGGCGGAACATCTCCCAGTTGTCCTCGAACTCCTTGCCGTCGTACCAGCCGCCGAATGCCGGGTCGATGATTGTCTTGTCCGTGAACCCGTCCCGCTGGAGCGCCTCGAAGATGTCGTCGATGCTCTTCAGCGCGCCGGGCCGGGCCAGGTCCGGCGGACTGGCCATCTTGACGACCGGCATGTCGTGGTCTTCGACGACACCTTTCATCTCCGGGTCGGCGAAGCCACACACGTCGTTGATAAGGTCAAACCCGTGGCCGATGGCCTCCTCGGCGACCTCTGCGTACCGAGTTTCGAGCGACAGCGGCACGTCGGCGTCGAGTTCGTCGACGAGCGGCGCGACCTCTTCGAGCCGGTCTTTCTCCATCTCGACCGGCTTGGACTCGTACTTGGGGTTGGCCGACTGGAGGCCGACGTCGATGATGTCTGCGCCGGCGGGGACGAGGTTCTCCTCGATTGCGTCGGCGGCTTCCGCGGGGTCCAGATACACGCTCGGCTTGTACCCGGAGTTCGAACTCATGTTCAACACGCTCATGACGCGTGTCGGGTGCCCATCACCCACCGGGAGGCCGTCGATTTCGACCGTTCGCATACCGCTCCCTGAGGACTGTGGATACAAAGGTCCCGCGACATCGGCGGACCGACGACGCTATGCTACGTATCACTGACACGAGATCACCGCGTTTTATATATACGGTTGCATGAATTATACGGGATGGGTGGGGAGTTAATGGTCGCATTCGATCTCGATTCGTTCGAGGCCGTAACACAGCAGTTGATGGCTGCGGAGTCCGAGCGTGAGATATGCGAGATCGCAATGTCGGGGATTTCGTCTGTGTTCGACGTGCCACTCGGAGCGCTGTGGCTGTATGACAGCGACGCGTCGGAACTGCAGTTGGCGGCGTCGACGGAGCGGGCGGACGAGGTATTCGACTGGCCGGTCACCTACCGGCCCGGCAACAGTCTCTCGTGGGAGGCGTTCGAGCAGGACGAAGTTCGGACGTACTCGGAACTCGACGACGAGCAGCGCCAGTACAACGAGAACTCGCCCGTCAGCAGCGAGATCATCCTGCCGCTTGCCGAGTACGGCGTTATCAACATCGGGTCCCTCGCCCCCGTTACGTTTGACGGCGAAACGCTTCGACTCGCCCGGATGTACGCGACGCACGTCCAGGCAGCACTGCAAAAAGCCGAGCGCGAGCACGACCTCCGCGTCCAGCGCGACCGGATGGAACAGTTCATCGGCGTCGTCTCCCACGACCTCAGAAATCCCCTCCACGTCGTCGAGGGGCGACTCGAACTCGTGCGAGAGACCGGCGACCTGTCCCATCTCGAAGATGCGGAGGAAGGTGTGGCTCGCATGGAAGCGCTCATCGACGACCTGCTGACCCTCGCAAAGAAGGGGTATGCGGTCGAAGACCGAACCGCCATTTCGCTCGATACCATTGTCGAACAGACCTGGGAGATGGCCAGAACGGCTGACGCAACGCTGCGGGTCGAAGGGTCCGCCCCGGTGTTCGGTGACCAGAACCGCCTCAAACAGGTGTTCGAGAACCTCTTTCGGAACGCGGCGGACCACGCGGGCGACGACGTGACCGTCTGGGTCGGTCCGATTCTCGACGACGGGACAGCCGAGATAGACACTGCAGACGAGCGAACCGAGGGCCGCGTGACCGGCTTCTACGTCGCTGATGACGGGCCCGGCATCCCCTCCGATGAACTAGACTCCCTTCTCTCGGTAGACAGCTTTTCAGGGAGTGACACCGGCCTTGGCCTGTCTATCGTAACGCAGATAATCGACGCCCACGGCTGGGACATCTCGGTGACAGAGAGCAGGGCCGGCGGCGCACGATTCGAAGTGACTGACGGGACGAAACCAGTCTCACCGTTCCACTCCTGGTAGCGTGGAGACGGCGACTGACAGCGTCCGAACCGGGTCGACCGACAACGCCCGAATCGGGTATCAGTGCTGTCCACGACGGGATTGACAGATTTATTTGCTCGCCCGCTATATGGTACGCCAGTGCAGACTCCGGAACAGGACATCGAAGCCGTGCTGACAGAGTCGGGCCCGGATTACGAGGGGTTTCAGTTCGAGACACCGGGTGGGGGCCACCAGAGCGATGTCTACATGGTAACGCTACGCCACAAGGGCGAGGCGTACGAGGTGGTCGTGAAATTCAAGCCACAGGGCGATGTCCCGTTCGCCGTCGAACCCTGTCTCCACGACTTCGTCGCCGCCCGGACCGACGTCCCTGTTCCACGCATCCTCGTCTACGAGGACGACCCCGACGCCGACGTGCCGCCGTACTTCGTCACCGAACGCATCCACGGCGAGAACCTGGCCGAAGAGTTCGCCGGGCTTTCGACCGAGGACCGACGGCGGGTGCTAGCCCAGTCCGGTCGGATTCTCGGCGATATGCACTCTGAGATCGGATTCGAGGCGTTCGGCCGACTCACGCTCCACGACGACCGGATCATCGTGAGTGACTGGATGGGTAACTGGCGGGAGTACTTCGAGAGTCTCACCAGATCCCACCTCTCTCATCTCGACGGGACGCCCTTCGAGGACATGACAGACCGGGCGTGGGACTGTATCGAACCGGCCCTGAGTATGGTGCCCGAGGACGGCGTTCCGCGGCTGGTACACGATGATTTCAGGCCGGCAAATCTGATGTTCGAGCAGACGGAGGAATCGCCGATTACAGCTGTCCTCGACTGGCAGGACGTACTCGCAGCGCTGCCGGAGTACAACCTCGCACAGACCGAATTCCTCTTCATCGACTCGTCGTTTCAGGACCCGGAGCTGCGCGATTCGCTTCGGACGGTGTTCCACGAGGGGTATCAGGAGATGCGCCCGATGGAGTTCGACGAGGGCTACGAGCGGCGACGGCCCCTCTACCAGCTCTCGACGCTCCTGTGGCGGATGGCCGGCTTCGAGGCGGTCTTCGCCGACGAGTCCGGCCTCGCCGCCGCTCGTGCCGAAGCCCAGTACCGCCAGCAGTTCGAGCGGCTCGTCGAGGAGATACAGGCGGATTAGGCCGTCTCGGGCGATTGCCCGCTGTCGACAAGCTCCCACACAGACTCCCAGTCGAGTGTCGTCTGTGCGCCGGGTGACTGCGCTGCGAGCGCGCCACAGGCGTTGGCGACTGCGAGCGCCCGTTCCGGATTGGTCTCCTCTGCACTGGCGAGAAGGTACCCGGCGGCGAACGCGTCCCCCGCGCCTGCGGTGTCCACAGATTCTATGGGATACCCGGCGTTCGTGACTGTCCGGTCGTCGATATAGGCTGTCGCGCCGCAGTCCCCGTGTTTGACGACGACCGTCGGCACTGTGTCGAAAAGGCCGCTGTCCTCGGCGTGGTCGGCCTCCCGGTCGTTGCAAAACAGGAGATCCGCGTGTGAGAGCACCGCCGAGTAATCGCGGTATGGGAGCCGACGGCCGGGGTCGAAGCTCACCGGGACGTCCGCGGCCGCGGCGTCGCGGGCGAGCGTCGCAGCCGTCGCGGGGTCCTGGCCGGTCAGATGGAGGTGGTCTGCCTCGGCCAGGGTCTCGGCCGGGAGATCCGACGCACAGAACGCCTCGTTGGCCCCGTCGTTTCCAAGCACCGCGACGCCGCCGTTCTCGTCCACGATGAGGTATTTCACCGCCGTCGGTTCGTCCGACTCGACCAGTAGCGTCTCGACGCCGGCCGCCGCCAGTTCGCGCCGAGCCATGGTACCGTGGTCATCCCGGCCGACGCTCCCGAGGACCAGCGGGTCCGCATCAAGCCCGGCGAGTGCGACGGCCGCATTCGACGCGCTCCCTCCGCTGGACTGTGACCGGTCGGTGATGCGCCCCTCGCCGTCGGGCTTCGGGAAGTGGTCGACGTGGAGCGTCACGTCCCAGTTGACGTGGCCGGCACAGATGACGCGCATGTCCACCGCTGGGGGTGGCGTTGTGATAGCAGTTTCCCACTGATACGGGCTGGTGTCGCCCCTTCCCACTCCCGGGAGGGACATAGCGACACCAGCCCGTACGAGAGATATGCAGCATATTTAACATCGACCGGAACAGACCGGCGCACATGGTAATGGTCCCCGATAGCATCCTCCCGAGGAGTGGTTGGACCGGCATACGACTACTGCAGGTAGAGGTGACTGCGTGATGCGCCACGGTGTGGCTGTACTCGCCTGCTTAGTCGTCGTCGGCTCGCTTCCGCTGTCAGTCGCCGGCGCGAGCGTCAACGCGTCGATATCGAACGTCGAGGTGTCGCCGTCGTCACCAGCACCGGGTGAAACCGTCACGTTCGACACGACTGTCCGAAACCTAGAGAGTAGCGACGCGCCCCTCGAAATCAACGACATCGCGATCCGAAAGTCGGGCGGAAGAGGAATCACAGAATACGAACGCGTCTCGAATCTGGGCTCGATTGCGCCGGGCAGTACGCTGGAAGTACCCCTGACTGCATCGTTTGATTCGTCCGGCAGCAAAGACCTCCGCGTCATCGTGTACGGCCGTGACCGCGGGACGGGCGAGAACGTCGAACTCAGATACCCGGTGAAGCTAAACGTCAAAGAGCGTCACCCGCAGGTAGATATCACGGCCAACGACTCCGTCGCGGGCGTCGAATCGACCGGTGAAGTCACTGTCGCCAACGGGCTCGACACCCAGATAACGAACGTCGAAGTCGTCGTCGAGGGCGACGGCGTCGAGATGACAAAGAGCCGGACGGTCCGGTCCAGCGTCGCACAGAACGGGTCGATTACAGCCCCGTTCCGGTTCCGACCTGAATCCGCCGGCGAACACTCGCTGACTGCAACGATCAGCTACACCGTTGACGGGGATACCACTCGCAACACGACTCGGACGACAGTCATCGAGTCGGACCCGCTCCGGAACAGCGTGGAACTCGATACGACTGCAGTCGGTAGCGGCACCGACCGCGCGCTACGGGTCGCCGTCTCCAACGGGGGCAACGCTCCGCTTTCGGATGTCATGATCAGTGCAACGTCCGAGAACGCGTCGTTCCAGCGCGTGTTGCTTGAGAACATCTCGGCCAGTACGACCCGGCAGGTGCGACTGAACGCCACGATGGACGAGCCCCGGGCGGACGTCACCGTCACGGCCAACTACGAACTCGGAACCGAAACGGAGCAGACGACTACCGAAACGACGCTCCGGTCCGTCCCGGGAACGATAGATCTCACCGGTCTGGACGTGGTCAGACAGGGCGGTCGACTGCAGATTTCCGGAAGTGCAAGCAACGTCGGGTCGACGGATGCGGACAGCGTCCTCGTGAGTGTCGTCAATACTGAAACCGTCACTCCGGCGACGCCGAACCGCGACTACTTCGTCGGCACGGTCCCGGCCAGCGACTTCGTCTCCTTCGACGTGTACGCCCGAACGGAGGGGAACGTCACGTCGGTGCCACTGGAAGTGACGTACCTCGTCGACGACACGCGGAAGCGACAGACGTTCGACGTCGATCTCGACCGGTTGGGCGGTATGGCACCACAGCCGGAGCAGGACGGTGACAGCGAAGGTGGTGACCAGAACAGCATGCTGCCGGTGTTCGTCGCCGGTGGTCTGGCGCTACTGGTCGTCGTCGGTGTCCTCGTGCGCCGCTACCGCCGCAGTGACGACGATATCGAGGTATGACGGTCATCGACGCACAGGGACTGGTCAAGCGCTACCGTACCGGCGGCCAGACCCTCTACGCACTGGCGGGTATCGACTTCGCCCTCGAAGCCGGCGAGTTCGTCTCGATTATGGGCCCCAGCGGCAGTGGCAAGACGACCCTGCTGAACATCCTCGGACTGCTTGATACGCCGACGGAAGGGACCGTCTTGCTGGAGGGGCAGGACGTGACCGGACTCGGCGACAGCAAGCGGACCGCGCTCCGCAAGCGAACGATCGGGTTCGTGTTCCAGCACTTCTATCTCCTGCCGACGCTGACTGCCGTCGAGAACGTCGAGGTGCCCCTGCTGTTGGACAGTGACCCGAAAGTCACGAAACGGGCCAGAACGCTCCTTGAGCGGCTTGGACTCGGTGACCGACTCGACCACAAGCCCGACGAACTCTCCGGCGGCCAGAAGCAACGCGTCGCCATCGCGCGCTCGCTCATCAACAGCCCGAAGGTCGTTCTCGCCGACGAACCGACGGGCAATCTCGACAGCGAAACCGGGCGACAGATACTCGACGAGTTCCGCCGCATCGCTGACGAGGACGACGTGGCAATCGTCGCAGTCACCCACGACGACCTGGTCAACGAATACGTCGACCGGACCGTCCATCTGGTCGACGGCACCATCGGGAGGGAACGGAAGAATGGCGGGTAGGTTCTTCCCGGCCGCGCTGATGGCGCGGCGCAACCTCACGCGGACGAAGATGCGGTCGTTGCTGGCGTCGCTGGGTATCGTCATCGGCGTCGTTGCCATCGCTTCGCTGGGGATGTTCGGCGTCGCGCTCCAGTACTCGTTTACCCAGAACCTCGGCAACGTCGGCAACCAGCTCACGGTGTACCCGAACTCAGGCGAAAACATCACTGAACTCACCGAACGCGATATCCGTACGATCCGCAGAGAGGCAAGCCCGACAGCGACTGTCTCGCCGGTAAAGACTCGCATTGAGCCGGTGTCGTACAACCGCGAGGACGCAGTCAGGGAACAAATATACGGCGTCGAGGACCCGGCGGCGTTGTACGAGGCCAAGGAGGGACGGGTCTCGCCGTTCCGGTCCGGTGCCCTCGTCGGGTCAGACGTCGCGGAGGAGCACGACCTGCATCCCGGGAGCCAGATCACTGTCAACGGGACCAGCGTCCGTATCCGGGCCGTGCTCGAAGAGGGCGACCCGTTCTCCTCGACGAACCCCGACAACCGAATCATCATGCCGGCTACGTCGTTCAGCCAGCGTGGCTACTCGGAAGTGTACGTTATCGAGTCCACTGGGACGCAGGCCAACGAAACAGCCATGGGGATACGTAACTCTCTCAACGACCGCGAGGAGCGGGTCTTCGTTCAGGAACTGGGCTCTCTCGTCGATACCATCGAGGAGCAGTTCCAGATAATCAACACCGTCCTCGCCGGCATCGCATCGATCTCGCTGCTCGTCGCCGGTATCTCGATTCTCAACGTCATGCTGATGTCCACCGTCGAACGCCGGGAGGAAATCGGCGTCCTCAGAGCGGTCGGCTACCAGAAGCGGGACGTCCTCAAAGTGATGTTGATGGAAGCGACGCTGCTCGGGTTCCTCGGCGGCATCGCTGGTGTCATTCTGAGTGTCGGAGCCGGGCTGGCGATAAACCACTACGCCGTCGGCGATGCGATGGCGGTCTTCAGGCTGCCAAACGCCTGGTACGTCGGCGCGGCGTTCACCTTTGGGGTGCTGACGAGCATCGTCAGCGGCCTGTATCCGGCCTGGAAAGCAGCGAGCGAAGAACCGGTCGACGCGCTACGCGGTTAAATCGTCGCGTCGACACCCGGTTCTAGCAACGGGTCGGTTCGGTCGACCGACAGCGAGTCGAACTGTGCAAGCCAGTGCTCGTCGCCGCGCTCGAAGGCCTCCAGCGCGTCACCGACGGTGTAGGTCCGTTCGTCGTCCGAACACGGGAACACGCCCTCCAGGTCGTCGCCGTCGTAGATCGCCAGCGAGACGACTGGGAACACGACGACGTCGTCGACGCGGTCCATCCCGACGTAGCTCCGATTCCGTCGTTCGAAGGCCGGTTCGAGCGAGTGGCCGTTCTGGCCTGCCCAGTCTGTGAACTCCTCGTAAGTCTGGATGGCTTCCGACCGCTTGTCCTCCGCCATCGTCCTGATCCGCTGCCACTCACCGGCGACCATCGACTCGCTGAACACGCCATTGGCCTCCAGTCGCTTGACCCGATTGAGCACCTGCTGTTGAGCGTCGAACGTGCCGTAGGTATCTCCACGAAGATACAGTTCCGCCCGAAGATGTGTGTCCCCTGTCATAGCTTTCACATCGCTAGCTTCTCCAGAGACCCTCAAAACTCTTTCCCAGACTTACATGCTAGCATATAACATAATCTTGGAATAGAGAATCAGTGGTATGAGTGTCTCTATATACATAATATGGGGTATCTACCTGAATACGGAAGCCCCTTATATTATTAGTACGTCAACAATTATTTTCCTCTTAGGTCGATGTTAGTTTCGATATCTGTCGAACAAATTAGTGGCCTGTTCCTTTCAGTTGTGACGATCAATTCACAAATTTATAAGGAATCGTATACTTGTCTATTCGGGACTTTGGTGTTCAAGCATTCCCGTGATGACCTGTTCGAGGGCTCGCTGGCCAGAGGTTCCACATGTCTTGCTCGATCCCGCACCGGGGATGGTCGCATACGTGTCCGCTACATTTGCCGGTTCCGTGACCGGTGCGCCTGAGAATATTCGATAGCTGCCGAAATCGCAGCCCACCTTCGTCGAAAATACGGGTAGTCGCGTCCACGCCGCATTTGGACTCCTGTTGACCGCTCCAACCGCGCTGCTCGCGGGTCGCTACGTTCACGGCTCCGCCGTTCATTTTCGAGGCGCAGTGCGCCTCGCTCTCCCCGCTCGCTATTCGAGAGCCCTCACTACGTTCGGCCTCTCGCTGTTCGCGGCTCACCCCGTTCGCCGCTCACGTCTCGCAGTTTTCGCTTCCGCTGGTCGCTCAAACCGCGCTGCTCGCGGTTTCACCGCTCGCTATCCGAGATTCTCGCTCCGCTCGAATCTCGCTAGTCGTCAGCGTGCGCTTCCGCACCACTCGCAACGACCTCTAGCTCGCCGGCGTCCAGCTCTTCTTCGATTTCGCGAGCCGCCTGCACCATGTTCTCCATCTTGCCGCGGGCGACCTCGCGGGGCAGGAGCTTCACGCCGCAGTCCGGCGAAACGGTGAGTCGCTCCGGCGGGACGACCTCCAGCCCCTTCTTGATGTTCTCCTTGATCTCCTCGACGGACTCTACTTCGGCGGTGTGTGCGTCTAGGACGCCCATCGCGAAGTCCTTCGTGAACTCGTGCTCTTTGAACACGTCGAGCTGGTCGTAGTCGCCGTTGGCGAGTTCCAGGTCGTACTCGTGGACCGGGTAGTCCAGAATCTCGGGGTAGATGCGCGAGTAGTCGCCGTAACAGACGTGCAGGCCCAGCCGCACATCGTCGGGGATCTCGTCGACGATGCGCTCCAGACACTCGCCGACGATAGCGTGGTCGTCCGGCGTCGTGGCCAGTGCGGGCTCGTCGATCTGGATGTAGCGAGCGCCGGCTTCGACCAGCGCCTCGATCTCCTCGTTGACGAGGTCAGCCAGTTCGTAGGCCAGCTGTTCCTCGCTGTCGTACACTTCGTTGAACGACCAGTTCGCAAGGGTGTACGGGCCCGTAATCGGAACCTTGACGGGGCGTTCGGCGACCTCGTCGGTGAACTCGAATTCCTCGACGAGCCACTGCTCGCCGTACTCGACCTCGTCGGCGACGCTTGGCTTGTCGAAGTAGTTGTGGCCCCACACTTTCACGCGGCCGTTAAACTCGTAGCCGTCGATACGGTGGGCGAAGTACTCTACCATCTCGTTGCGGCGCATCTCGCCGTCACAGATGACGTCGAGACCCGCGCGCTCGTGTTCGTGGGTGATGAGCCGCGAGGCGTCGTCTTTCGATTCCTCCCACTCGTCCTCGCCGAAGTCGGCGTCCTCGTCCTCGAACAGCTCGCGGGCACGGTCGTGCCACTTGGGTTTGGGGTAGGAGCCGACGACGGTCGTCAGCAGGAAGTGGTCGTTCGGGTGGTCCGCCGGTTTGAACTGGTCTCGTGGTCCTGTCATCGTTTTATGCCTCCGCCGCCTCCAGATCCGCGGCGTTTGCGAGCGCTTCGAGCTTATCTTCGAACTTGTTCACCGGGAGATAGAACGTTTCCGTGTTCGCCGTCGCGTAGACGGTGTCGTAAGCAGTGTTGGTCTGCTGTTCGAACCAGTCGATGCGGTCCCGAATCGTCTCGGGGGCCTCGACCAGCGTGTTCTGGCCGTCGACGACGCCAAGCGCCACGTCGTCCTTGGTGCCGTACTCCTGCACGTTGTAGACGGTCTGGTCGTGGTTCGCAACGAGGTCGAAGCCGATGGCATCCACGTCAGCGTCCATCAGGTGCGCGTAGGCCTTCTCCTCGATTGCGCCCCAGTAGGTGTGGGCGACGACATCGGCGTCGGCGGCCGAGGCGACGGCGTCGATTGCCTCGGCAGCACGTTCGTCCTCGCCGTCGGCGGGCGTGTTCTCGACGAGCGACGGCTCAAGCAGGAACAGCGTCTCAATATCGGAGAACGCGGTCACTTCCTCGGCGAGGAAGTCGGCGATGGCGTCGAGGAACTCGGCGTCGTCGCCGTAGTGCTCGTCGGTCGCCAGGTCCGCAAGCGAGTACGGGCCAGGGAGCACAGCCTGCAGGCCGTCGTCGACGTGGTCGGCTGCGGCACCGAGGTCTGCGGCGACGTCGCCGCCGTCAGCACCGAGGTCGCCCTGCACGACCGGCTCTCGGTAGAAGTTGTTGTTGTCGTAGTAGCGGACGATACCTTTGGTCTCCACATTGTCGTGGACCGCGAGCGGGTGCGCGAGCATATCATCCCAGCGGAACTGGCCCTCGACGATGCGGTCGAGCCCGGCGTCCTGCTGGATGGAGATGACTTCCTCGCGCGCTTGGTCGTAGGCCGCGACGACCTCGCCGGACTCGTCGCCCGAGATGAGGTCGGTCTTCTGATGGCCTTTCAGATCTGCCAGTTCGTCCTTGGCCCAGTCCGGGAGCGGAAAGAGCCCAGGGGTCGTGGCGATTACCTGTGTCATTGCCGTGGAGTAGGAAATGACGGGCTTTAATATTTCCTATTCGATTAAATGCTCAGAAGTAATCAATCACGATAGAATCGCAGGACGACGAGCGCTTCGTATGGGTGTTTCTCACTCGCAAGCTGTTCGCTCGCCAGGCCGTATTCGCCCGCGTACTCTCGCACCGCCTCGGGGTCCGTGAGACTGCTGACGAGCATGAGCGCTTCGCCGGCCGGAGCTAGCACGCGCTCGACGGTTTCGAGAAACGGGTCGACGAGTCGGCGACCGTCGTCGCCGCCCGACAGCGCGTGTTCCATCCAGTCGTCCCACTCCTGTTCGGACGGCGTCGGCAAGTAGGGCGGATTGAACGCTACGAGGTCGAAGGCGTCCGTCCGGAACGGCTCGACGAGGTCGCCACGAACGACCGGGACGCCGTTTTCTGCCGCTTCTTGACAGGCCAGCGGGCTCACGTCGACGCCGACCGCCCGCGCTCCGGCGTCGGCGAGCGTCGCGGCGACGTAGCCGGAGCCCGTCCCCACGTCGAGGACGGTGTCGCCCGCTTCGACTCGTTCGCGGGCCGTCCGGGCCAGCAGGTCCGAGTCCTCTGCGGGCTGGTACACCGATTCGACGCCGCGCTGGTTGGCCAGCGACGGGCGTTCGGTGCCGCTCTCCTCGGCTGTCTCTCCCGCTCCTCCGGCGTCGGACTCCTCACCCATCTCAGACCTCCGGCTGGCCGACTTCGTAGGCGAGTGTCGCCAGCGTAGCGAAGTCGGCCGGCGTGAGCTTCCCGGCACGGGCACTCATAAGCTCCTCATCGGCGGCTTCGACTACCGCGTCGGGGTCGCCCAGCCCGGAGATGTGGGCCGTGTTTCGGACGGCGTTGCGCATCGTCTTCCGGCGCTGGGTGAACACTGCCTTCAGGAAGTCCATGAAGAACTCGTCACTGGGGACGGTGTAGTCGGGTTGCCTCGGCGTCGTCCGGACGAGCGCGCTGGTGACGCGGGGTTGCGGGTCGAACGCTTCCGGCGGCACTGTCTCAACAATCTCCGCGTCGGCGTAGTGGCCTGCTGTGACCGAGAGCCGCCCGTAGTCGTCCGTCGCGGGGTCGGCGGCCATGCGCTCGGCGAACTCCCGCTGGAACATCAACAGGAGCGGGCGCTGCTCGGGCAGCAGTCGGAAGGCGATCTCTGAGGACGCGCCGTAGGGTAGATTCGAGATGCTGGCGGTGAACTCAGGCAGGCCGATATCGAGCGCGTCGCCCTTGACGACGGTGAGGCGGTCCGCCGCGATTTCCTCGGCGAACTCCTCGTGGAGATGGGCCGCGAAGTCCGGGTCCCGCTCGATTGCGGTCACCGTCTCGGCCGCCGCGAGCAATCGGTCCGTTAGCGCACCCGGGCCTGCACCGATCTCCAGTACATGCGAGAGGTCAACGTCCGCGTCTGTCGCGTATTGCGGAATGCGGTCCAGTACCCGGTCGTCGACGAGAAAGTGCTGGTCCTGCCGGGTATCGGCCCGCTTGCCGGCCCGCCGGACGAGCGCGTCGGGGTCCCGAGCCCCTGTCTCGGTCGTGGTCATTAGCTGGCCGTAGCGGGTCGCGGTAGAAAAGGGTCGCCTTATACTGGTGGCTGTCAGCTTCGCTGCTTGCAGCCGACAGTGTTACGAGGACTGCTCCTCGCGCCGGACGAACAGCCGGTACTTCAGGTCGTCGTCCTGTAGCTCTTCGAGTATCCGCTCGACAAGTGTCTCTTTGGGGCTGTGGAGGCCGCTGACGCGCTCTTCGAGGTCTTCAAAGCTCTCGAAAGGCTTTCGCTTCCGCTCGTCGAGAAGCGTGTTCCGGAGCTTCTTCCCGATACCCGGCAGGAGGTTCAGCTGGTGGAGCCGCAGCGTGATCGGCTGGGCGTCGTTGTAGAAGTCGACGAACCGCTGTTCGTTCGCTTCGACGATTTCCTCGACGGCGTAGTCAAGCTCCGAGCGGGCACCGCTCGGGATATCCTCGAACTCGACTTCCGTCACGCGGCCGAACTCCGTCAGGTCGACGCGGTCACCGAATGCAATATCAACGTCCTTGTCGTCGAGCTGGAGCTCGTAAATGTAGAACTCCTCGACGTCGAGCGCGTACGCGAGCGGCTCCTTCTGGTGCTGTGGCCGGTCGTCTCCGGGCCGCCCGTGTGGGAGGACATCGAGGACAGCCGCCATCATAGAGTCGCCGCCGCTCTCCGATTCAGTCATGCCAGGCAGTACGACCACAGCACACTTAATGCCGGTGGATGCCCCGAACCGCGACACGGAGCGCCGTCGCTATTTTCGCTTCGGTCCAGCGGCAGCGGAAACTAGATCTCGACCGCGTAGCTGGTCGTCCGTGAAAGTAGGGATAGAGCGGCGAAGAGCCGAACTGACGATTGTCCTCGCTACGCGTACTGCTTGACGATGTTGAGAATCTCGTCGAGTTCGTCGCCATCGAGCGTGTACCGCTCCTTGGCGAACACGGCGCGGAGCTCGTCGCGGTCCAGCGGCCGCAGGTTCGCGATCTTGTAGGCCGTCGGCGTATCGACCTTTTCGAGCTCTTCGAGGTCTTCGACCAGCTGCAGCGACTCCTCGGGGTCGAGGACGGCAAAGCGGTTGACGTGCTCGATAGCCCGCTTGAGCTCGTAGCGCATCTCGCGGTCCTCCTCGGCCGCCCGCTCCATCTCGAGGTCTTCGAGTATCTCCTTGGTCTCCGCGACCGTCAGGAACTCCTCACTGACCTTCTCTTTGAATATCGTCATTCTTGCCGGCGCAGGTGCGCAGCGGTGACGATGATGGTCTTCGCCTTGCCACCGTCGACGATGTCGACCTTGTACGCGTCACCCTGCTTCCCTTCGACGGTTCCGGTCTGGCCGTCGAACCGCGGGTGGAAGCGGCCGTTCGGCACTGACGGGTCGATCTTGAGGTGGACTTTCTCGCCGTCGTCGAACTCTTCGACGGCGCGCTGTGGCGGCGAGGTGCCGCGGTCGCGGGGCTTGTTCTTGAGCTTGTCTCGTGTTCCTTCGAGGGGTCCGTTTGAACTAGGCATTCTTGCTCCTCGCTAATCCGGTCGCCCTAATAAAACGTGCGTTCCGCGACCGTCGCTGGTCACGCTCTTGCAGTCGCTACAGACCCGAGTGGAAAACTACAGCGGTGAGTCGATTACAGGCGGCCGGTGCTCTCGACGGAGACCGACTCGACGTCATCGACGTTCGCAAAGGCCTCTTCGACGGCTTCCGTCCCGCCGGTGTCGTCAGGGACGATGACTGTCGGCGTCAGCGCGACGAGGCCGAACGCGACGTCCTCGCGCTCGAACCCGTTGATCTTCGTTCCTTCCGGAAGCACGCCCTCGAGACGCTCCTGCAGGTCGTCGAGGTCGACTTCGGGGCTTTCCGGCATGACCTTGATCTTGGCTGCTACTTTCCCCATTGTTATGGCCCCATGAAGCCGCAGTCCGGGCATTTGTAGAGGTTGCTCTGCTTCCGGCAGGTGGCACAGCGGTAGATCTGCTGTCCACAGTCCGGGCACTTGAACGCGGCGGCGTTCGTGCCGGCGATGTTGATGCCACACGAGACGCACTTGCGCGCCTGTTTCTGTTGGCTCTCGCTCATACCACTCCGTATCCGACCGCGGCTTTTAACGATTGCCAAACGCGACCGCCACCGCGAGTGACTGCCATGGCCCTAGTTCCCGGGCAGGATGTCCCCGAGCGCAGCGCCGATTGCCATGGGGACGAACGCCACGGCACAGATGCAGGCCGACTCGTAGACGACCGCAGGCTCGGTCGACCACTCGACCAGCCCCCAGCCAGTAAGCAGCGCGACGGAGACGACGAGTGCCGTCCCGGTGACGCCGACGAGTCGCCGCGGGATGAATCCGAAAATCGGGTTCGCCACCCGAACGTCCTGAAACTCGGCCACGTACAGAATGGAGATGACTAGCCCGACAGCGATAGCGACTGTCGCGGCGAGATACAGCGGGTGCTGGGCGATGTGTAGCCCGGCGTCGACTGTCCCGCCCTCGACAGCCATGGGAATCCCGAACAGCAGCGAGCCGAGCAGCGCCTCCGCGAGGTCGGACCGGCCGAAGCCCCAGACGACCCGGCCGAAGGTCGCTGGCTCGTGGTCCTGGGAATCCGCGGCCGCGCGCATCGCGTCCCGGACCTGCCGTCGCTCGTCTTCGGAGTCGACGAGCTGTTCCAGCTCCTGAAGTTCGTCGAACAGGGCCGCAAATTCGTCGTCATCTCCATCCGGTTCGACCGGAGGGCGGTTCGACTGGCTCATCTGAACTCGGGCTCGCTATCTCGCGTTGGGACGTCCGGGTCCGGTTCGGCACCGGCCGTCGGGGTACCGTCTTCCCAGACGTAGAACCCCTCGCCGGCGACAGCGCCTCGCTGTCCGTCCTCGACCTTCCGGCGGAGCAACGCTGGTGGTTCGAACCGCTCGTCGAGCCGGTCGGCGAGGTCTTCGAGCGCGGTTAGCACTGTTTCCAGCCCGTGGCGGTCGGCCCGGACGAGTGGCCCGTCGCGGTCTGAATCGCCACGCTCGAACGTGCGGTCGATATCTCGAATCCCCGCGACGCCGTCCTCGACCATCCGAACAGCTTCGGCAATGGTAGCGAGTTCGAGGCGTAGCGCGGCAAATCCCGGCGTGTCGCGGACGACGACCGGCGACGCGTCCAGGCTCTCGACGAAGTCGGTGACTCGGTCGCGGGTCGCCGCCGTCGTCTGTTCGGCGATGACCACCTCGACAATAGCGCCGTCCGGCGGGTCAGCGAGGTTGAGGCCGACGGCCCGGTTCGGGCTCCGCAGGCCGGTCGCGACTGCGGTCACCGACATCGACGTGTCGCTGACGGCGATGAGCGTCTCATCCTCGACCATCGTCTCAGTTTCGGCGACCACTTCTCGGTGGCTGTCCGTCCCACCGTCGGTCGCGTCGATGACGATACCGCTGCCGCTGACGGCGCTTTCGAGTCCCGTGGTTCCGTCGATACCGGCCGAAACATCCCCGTTGAGTGCGTGCCGGATCTCGTCGACGCGGTCCATCACGTCCGTCGCATCCGTCCCCCGTAGACGTACCTCGTGGCCCGCACGGACACATCGCTGTGCGATATCCCGCCCTCGTCGTCCGGTACCGAGTACGGCCACAATCATGACTAAACCACTGTACGCTCCGGGTTAAGCCTTTACGCCACCGTCTGTCATGGTCCCGTCTCCGGTCCGTGTCGCTTGCTGACCAGACAGGTGGGCCGTGGGGCCGGCGGTACGTTTTTTTACAACACCGGTTGTATCGCCGGCCATGGATATCGGTGTACTGACGGTTCCACTGGGCGGACAGTCGCTTGACGAGGCGCTGGCGTACCTCGGCGACCTGGGCGTCGATGCGGTCGAACTGGGCTGTGGCGGCTGGCCCGGCGACGACCACCTCGACAGGCAAGCGTATCTCGACAACGAGGACAAACAGGCCGAACTGCACGACCTGCTCGACGAGCACGACCTTCGGGTGAGCGCGCTGGCGACCCACAACAATCCGCTCCATCCCGACGACGACCAGGCCGCCGAGGCCGACCGGGAACTCCGGGAAGCGATCCGGCTGGCCGACCAGCTCGACGTGAACACCGTTACGGGGTTCTCTGGCCTGCCTGCCGGCGGCCCGAACGACGAGGTGCCGAACTGGATCACCGCGCCGTGGCCGACCGAACACGCCGACGCCCACGAGTACCAGTGGCGCGTCGCCGACGAGTACTGGTCGGACCTCGCGGCCCACGCCGGCGCACACGACGTGGACATCGCCATCGAGATGCATCCCAATATGCTGGTGTACGAACCCCGCGGGCTGCTCGAACTCCGCAGGCGGACGAACGACCGAATCGGCGCGAACTTCGACCCGTCGCATCTATACTGGCAGGGCATCGATGTGACCGAGGCCATCCGCCTGCTCGGCGAGCACGACGCCATCCACCACTTCCACGCCAAGGACACGAAGGTGTACGAGTCAAACGCCCGGGAGAAGGGCGTGCTAGACACCGCGCCGTACACAGACGAAGCGGACCGGTCGTGGCTGTTCCGCTCTATCGGCTATGGGCACGACGAATCCCACTGGAAGGATGTGGTGTCGACGCTGCGGATGGTCGGCTACGACGGTGCGCTCTCCATCGAACACGAGGACTCACTCACTAGCGCACGCGAGGGACTGGAGAAGGCCGTCGACGTGCTCGACCGCGCCGTCTTCGAGACCCAGCCCGGCGACGCCTACTGGGCGGAGTAGCCGATACGGCCACCAGCACGACCGTTTCTGGCACTTACGCTTATATAGTGTCTGTGTGATACTACGACTGGACTACCGTATCCAGTGACACTTATGGACATCGAACTCACACACAAGCCCTCGTACACGCACGTCCGCGTTGCGCTCGACAGCGGCGAATCGATACTCGCGGAACCCGGCGCGATGGTCAGCCACTCGCCGACCATCGAGATCGAGACGACGACCAGCCGGGACGGCCTCCTCAGCTCCGCGAAGTCGATGCTCGGCGGTGAGTCGCTCCTAGCGAACGAGTTCACCGCGCAGGGCGGTTCGGGCACCCTGACCCTCGCGCCGCCGACACCGGGCGACGTACACCATCACGAACTCACTGGCGAGACGCTGTACGCCGTCGACGGGGCGTTCCTCGCAGCCGACCCGGATATCGACATCGATTCGGAGTTCGGCGGCATCAAGTCGATGCTGGCCGGCGCGAGCATCACGCCGCTGGCGCTGAAAGGGACCGGAAACGTCCTCATTGAGGCCTTCGGCGGGCTGGAAACCGTCGAACTCGACGCCGGCGAGTCCTACACAATCGACAACGACCACGTCGTCGCCTGGGAGGAGTCAGTCAACTTTGACGCCCACCGCGTCGGCGGGCTGAAGTCGACGCTGCTCAGCGGCGAGGGCCTCGTGATGGACTTCACCGGCCCCGGAACGGTCTGGTATCAGACGCGCGGCCTCGGCTCGTTTACCTCGGCTATCGCTGACGCGCTGCCCGGAACGGGTGACAACGACGGTGATGCGTCCGGTCTTGACGACTTCATCTGACTGTCGGAAGTCCGCTGGAGAACAGCCGCGTTCAGGAGAGTGCTTGCGTGATATCCGTCGACGACACCATGCCGACGTAGTCCTGATGCTCGTCGATGACGGGGAGGTGCTTGATGTCGTAGGTCGTCATCATCGCGGCGGCCTCGCCGAGTTCGAGAGAGGTCGTCACCCGCTCGACCGGCGACGTCATCACGTCGCCGACGGTCGCCGACGAGAGGTCCTTCCCGCTTGCGACGGCATCAACGATGTCGGTGGTGGTGATGATACCCGCCTCTGCCCCCGGCACGAAGATGCCGTTGATGTTCTGCGCTTGCATCTGCGTCGCGGCCGCTTTGACGGTTTCGTCGGCAGAAATCGTCTCTAACGGCGTCGACATGATATCCTCGATACGAACGGTCGTTTCAGTGGCCATGGAGTATCAACACGGGCATCCGGTTTTGGCTTTTCCCTCGGGGCGGCCCGCTGCCCTGCCGTCACCATGAGCGTTATTTCGGCTCCGAGTGAACAGCCGGCTATGACCCTCGATATCGGTATGCTCGGCTACCGCTTCATGGGCAAGGCCCACGCAAACGCGCTGGACCGCCTGCCCATGTTCTTCCCCGAAGCGCCCGCCGTCAACAAGGACGTGCTCGTCGGCCGCGACGAGGACGCGCTGGCCGACGCGGCCGACCAGTTCGGCTTCGACCGGACCGCGACCGACTGGCAGGACGTCGTCGACGAGGTGGACGTGTTCTACAACCTCGGCCCGAACCACGTCCACGCCGAACCGTCTATCGCAGCGCTGGAGGCCGGGACGCCGACGTTCTGTGAGAAACCGCTCGCGCCCACGCTCGATATGGCCGAAGAAATGGCCGAGACCGCCGCGGACGCCAGCGTGCCCGCGGGCGCGGCGTTCAACTATCGGTTCGTCCCGGCCATCCAGTACGCGAAGGGGCTCATCGACGACGGCGTCCTCGGGGAGATTCACCACTTCCGCGGGCAGTACCTTCAGGACTGGCTGGTCGACCCCGAGGCCCCGTGGTCCTGGCGCAACGACGAGGAGATGGCCGGCAGCGGGGCGCTCGGGGACCTCGGCTCGCACACGGTGGACCTGGCCCGGTTCCTGCTTGGCGACGCCGCCGGCGAGATAACCGACGTGAGCGGCCACCTCCAGACGTTCACCGAGGAGCGCCCCGTGGAGGGAAGCGACGAGACGCGACAGGTGACTGTCGATGACGCCTACAGCGCACAGCTTTCGTTCGACAGCGGCGCGATGGGAACGCTGGAGGCCTCCCGCGTCGCCAACGGCCACAAGAACGCCCACACCATCGAAATCGAGGGGTCGAAGGGCGCGATCAAGTTCGACCTCGAACGGCTGAACGAACTGCAGGTGCTGACCGAGGGCGACCGCGGCTTCCAGCAGGTGCTTATCACCGACGAAGACGACCCCTACGTCGACCACTGGTGGCCCCCCGGCCACGTCATCGGCTGGGAGCACACGTTCGTCCACGAGAATTACGAGTTCCTCTCAGCCGTGGCCGATGGCAGGCAACAGGAGCCGTCCTTCGCCGACGGCCTCGCCGCACAGCGAGTCCTCGACGCCATCGAACAAAGTGACGACCGCGGCGAGCGGGTCAGCCTGTAGGGCCGCGAACCGAAACCCCCTTTCGGCGGCCACTGGTAGGTCCTGCCATGCTCTCTATCGCGCTGGCCGGGAAGCCGAACGCCGGCAAGTCTACTTTCTACAAGGCGGCCACGATGGCCGACGTCGACGTCGGAAACTACCCGTTCACGACCATCGACGCCAACCGCGGCGTCAGCCACGTCCGAACGGACTGCCCCTGTCTCGACCGGGAGGAACGCTGTGGTGACGATAACTGCCGGGACGGCAAGCGCTACGTCCCGGTGGAGCTCATCGACGTGGCCGGCCTCGTCCCCGGCGCACACGAGGGCCGCGGCCTCGGCAACCAGTTCCTCGACGAGCTGTCGACCGCCGACGTAATTCTCAACGTCGTCGACGCCTCCGGCGGGACCGACGCCGAGGGCGAACCGGTCGAGGTCGGCGAGCACGACCCCGTCGAGGACGTGCACTTCGTCGAGGCGGAGATGGACCTGTGGCTCGCCAGCATCGTCAAGCGAAACTGGGAGTCCATCGAACGCCAGTCCCGCTCGCCGGATTTCAAGCTCGACGAGTCGCTCGTGGACATGCTGGCCGGCGTCGGGGCCTCTGAACTCGACGTGGCCCGCACCCTGCGGGACCTGGAGTACCCCGAGGACCCCATCGCCTGGACCGACGAGCACCGCGAAGCACTGGCGACAGAGATACGCCAGCGGACGAAGCCGCTCGTCGTCGTCGCGAACAAGGCCGATATCGCTCCGGAGGGAAACATCGAAGCCCTGCAGGAAGCCGCCGACGTGGTCGTGCCCGCGACCGCCGACGGCGAACTCGCGTTGCGCAACGCCGCACAGGCTGGCGTCATCGACTACGACCCGGGCGACCCGGACTTCGACATTGTCGGCGACGTGAGCGACCAGCAACGCGAGGGGCTGAACCGCATCCGCGGCGTCATGGAGGAGTACGGCGGCACCGGCGTCCAGGGCTCCCTTGACACCGCCGTCTACGATCTGCTCAACCATCTGACGGCCTACCCCGTCCAGAACGAAACGCACTGGACCGACGGCCAGGAGAACGTCCTCCCCGACGCGTTCCTGCTGCGCCAGGGCGCAACGCCCAAAGACCTCGCCTACGCCGTCCACTCGGACATCGGCGACGGGTACATCCACGCCGTCGACGCCCGTGAGAACCGGCGCATCAGCGATGAGACGGAACTTGAGGAGGGAGCGGTCATCAAAATCGTCAGCGACGCGAACTGAGCGCTTGGCTCACGACCACTCTCTCACTCTTACTCCGGCAGCAAGTCCTGTAACGTCGCCCGAATGTCTTCGCTCCCGGGGCTCTGTGGCACCTGCCCGAGCACGTCGCGTCCGAGTCGTTCCGTCGCCGCACCGACTGAAAGCCTGTCCAGCAGATTTCCGTACTTCAGCGCCAGCCGCGGCGACACGTCGAACAGCAGGTCACGCTTCCCGATGAGCGAATGGGTTATCGACAGAATTTCGACGGCGTTGTCGACGTACTGCTGTCTGGCGTCGTCGTCACCGTAGCCAGCCAGCGCAGCCAGCAGGAACCCCTCCAGTTCGGCCTCGCGGTCGTGCAGCGCTGGCGGGTCCGAGAGGACGGTCGTCCCGTCGGGCCGTTCCGGGAGCATACTCCGGCGCGGCGCATACGAGAGGACAGCACCAGTGGTGGGCGTGGTTGCAGCGGGCAGTGGTACAGACAGGCGCTTCGAGGGGTTCGTGTCGGTGAAGACGACGTGGAAGTTCGCCGGTTCGCCGCGCACCGGCTCGTCCCAGCCGTCTGGAACGTGCTCGTAGCCGCGCCGGAGCGCCTCCCGAAGCGTGCGCACAATCCGCCCGCCCTCGCCCTGGAGTTCCAGATGGAGCACGACGGGACCGTCGCCGCTCTCGTCGATGAGAGACCACAGGGCCGGAAGCGCGTCCGCAGCGCCAGCCGAGAGTTCGTAGCAGACGGCGTCTCGCTCTGCAGCCAGCAGCCGGGCGAGCGTGCCGCCGCGCCAGCCGGTCAGGTCGGCCACGTAGAACCACGGGATGGTGTGTATTGGGCCGACTGCGGCGTCGCCGGCCGCCGTGTCGATAGTTGGTGGGACGGTCTCCAGATAGCTATCAATAGTCGCCAGTTCGGGCGCGAAATACTCGGTCGTCGCCGGAGGGAGGTCGGTCGTCCGGCGACGGTGGTCGTCGAGTGAGGCCATAGGCGGTGTATGTCCGAGTGCCGGAAAACGGTGACGAGAAGGGAAACCCGTTTTTTACCCCGCCCCGAATCAGGTGTATGAACGTACGGACGATAGCCGACCTG
The DNA here is from genome assembly GCF_000827835.1 of Haloarcula sp. CBA1115. Classification (NCBI taxonomy): domain Archaea; kingdom Methanobacteriati; phylum Methanobacteriota; class Halobacteria; order Halobacteriales; family Haloarculaceae; genus Haloarcula; species Haloarcula sp. CBA1115. Next base: position 2,567,501 of record NZ_CP010529.1, read on the forward strand.
GGGCCCGACGAACGGGCCGCTTTCTTCGACCGCGACGCCGGTGTCGACGCCGTCAGAGACGATGTACGCGATATTGTCTCGCAGGTCCACGAGGAGGGCGACGTGGCGCTCCGGCGCTTCGCCGAGGAGTTCGACGACGTGTCGGTGGGCAACATCGACATCACGGACGCCGCCGAGCGAGCCTACGAAGAAATCGACGACGACGTGTGCGACGCTATCGAGGACGCCGCGGCGAACATCCGCGCGTTCCACGAGCGACAGGTCCCCGAGGACTGGCGCGACGACTTCGAGGGGCGGGAACTCGGTCGGCGGTACCGGCCGCTTGACAGCGCCGGCGTGTACGCGCCCGGCGGCACGGCGGCGTACCCCTCCAGCGCGCTGATGGGCGTCATCCCGGCGAAGGTCGCCGGCGTCGAGCACGTCGCCGTCGCCACCCCGCCAGCCGAGGAGGTCAACCCCGTCACGCTGGCCGCCATCCACGTCGCTGGCGCTGACGCCGTCTACCAGGTCGGCGGCGCACAGGCCATCGCGGCGCTGGCCTACGGGACCGAGACGGTCAGCGCGACGGACATCGTCGTCGGCCCCGGCAACCGCTGGGTCACAGCGGCGAAGGCCGAGGTCCGTGGCGACGTTGCCATCGACTTCCTCGCCGGTCCCTCCGAAATCATGGTCGTCGCTGACGGCAACGCGGACCCGGAACTCGTCGCGGCCGACCTCGTTGCACAGGCAGAACACGACGAGAACGCCTCCGTCGTCGCCGTCACCGACGACGAAGGCCTCGCCGACCAGGTCGCCACCGCCGTCGACGAACAGGCTGACGGTCGCGAGCGCGAGGCGGTTATCCGCGCCGCACTGGACAACGACGCCTCCGGCGTGTTGCTCGCTCGCTCGATGAGCGAAGCCGTCCTCTTCGCTGAGGAGTACGCCGCCGAGCACCTCTCGATTCAGGCCGACAACGACGAGGCCTTGCTGGAGCGACTCCCGTCCGCCGGGTCCGTGTTCCTCGGCCCGTACAGCCCTGTTGCGGCGGGCGACTACGCCACCGGGACGAACCACGTCCTGCCGACCGGCGGTAACGCGCGGGTCACCGGCGGCCTCTCCGTGGACACGTTCGTCCGGTCGACGACGGTCCAGCGGCTCTCCGAGGATTCACTGGACGACATTGCGGATACGATTACGACCCTCGCCGAAGCCGAAGGGCTGGAAGCCCATGCCGAGAGCGTCCGCAAACGGTTCGAGGAGTAAAGCGGTTCCTGGGACTTTCTCGCAGGTCAACTCAGGACGTATCCCTCCGAGCCGTTCCACCGGCGTCACTGTTAACACGTTCGGGCGTGGATACTTGTGTATGAGCAGCACAGCGGACGACGGCGATCCGAACCTCGGAGGCGAGGACGTAGCCGTCACCGAGCAGGCAGCGGGCGAGGCACTGGACCTCCTCGAAAGCGAGGGAATGGACGTCGAAGAATCCGGGCTTCGCCTGTACGTCCAGCAGGGCGGCTGTGCCGGACTCTCCTACGGGATGCGATTCGAACACGCACCTGAGGAAGACGACGAAGTGTTCGAGCGAAACGGGCTCCGCGTGTTCGTCGACGACGCCAGCATCGACTACATCGAGGGGTCGGTACTGGACTACGAGGGCGGCCTGCAGGGGGCCGGGTTCCACGTCCAGAACCCGAACGTGGTCAGCGAATGCGGTTGTGGCGAGTCCTTCCGGACGTAGCTACTCTTCGAGTTCGAACGCCACGACGACTTCGGCCTGGTACTCGCGGCCCTCGACGCCGGCGATCTCGACGCCGAGTTCCTCCACCTCGACCCACTTGAGATTGTCAAGTGTCGCCTCCGCGCGTTCGATGGCGTCGTCAGCGGCTTTGTCGAAGCTTTCCGAACTGGTCCCGATCAGCGTGATTTTCTTGAAAACCATATGCGTGAGATTGATTCACACGTCCATGTCATAAAAGTACGGACAGGTCACTGAGACTGCCGGTCGAGCAACGTCTCGACGTGACCGACCACGCCGGTGAGGTGTGCGGTCCCCCAGATTGCCACGATGATGGCACCGATAGCGTCGAACACGAGGTCGAGCATCGTGTCGCTGAGACCGAACTGTGTCAGAATCGTGTCGTTCCCGGTCGCCGACGCGGCGAGCGTAATTGAGAACTCGATGACCTCCCAGAGCACGCCGAAGGCCATCACGAACAGGAGGAGGAACACGAACATGAACCGCGAGGGAATCGATATCTCGTCGGTGTGCTCGTCGAGCGCACGGACCGTCGTGTATCCGACCGCGGCGACGACCGACGACGAGAGGGCGTGGGTGAAGTGGTCCCACCACCAGATGGTGACGTAGAAGTTCTCTTCGGACCCAGGCAACCCGACAGTTCCGAGTGCGTGAAAGAACGCCGCCGACGTAATCCACAGCGTCAGCGCGGGGTCGAGCGTGATGCCGTAGTCCCGTTCCAGCAGCGCCGGGAGTTGTGTGACGAGGATTGCGACGCCCGAATTGACGATGATGCCGACGTTGCCCCGCTCGATACCGACCGCCAGGAGCCCGATGAGTGCGAGTGACAGGGCTCGCGAGAGCAGTTGTTGTGTCGCCGGACTGATTCGGAGGCGGTCACGGACCTTCATACGTCCGGCTGGACCTCCTCGGGGACGCGACTGGTCCCGGCCTGCTGTCGGACGTAGTACGCGAAAACCACGCCAGCGCCGATACCGGCGATGGTCGACGCGACGAACTCCCACATCACCGCTTCCTCGATGGCGTGTTCTGACACCGTCGGATCGAGGATGAAGGTGGTCCCGAAGAACTGGTCGGCCACCCAGCGGACGACCGCCCAGACGCCGGCGGTGGCCATCGTGGTGATGGCGACGAAGACGACGGCGAACCGGGGCGTCATCCGGACGGGGGTAAAGAGCTGGAGTTCGACGGCGAGGATGAGCGCGATGGCGGCGACCGAGAGGTAGGTCGCGAGATTACCGGTCAGCGAGAGCGTCGCAAACAGACGGCCAACGACGGGCGACGCCGCAAGCAAAAGGATTTCCCAGGGGAGCATGGCGTCCCGGTTACGCAATAGAACCGGCGGAAACAGCGCCAGTGCCGCGACGGCAGCCGCGAACCCGGCCCACAGCACGTCGGCCTGAACAGCACTCGTCACAGAAACGGCGGCGAGCATGGCGACGATGCACCACGCCGCGAGGGCGTTGACGCGCCTGTCCCGGAGCAACCGCGCTACGTCTCGGCTCATAGTGTCAGGTGAGCCGCGACTCGAAAAACCCTATCGACCGATGCCGGCGGCGTGGGCTGTTCAGATAGCCCCATACGCCATGGCATACGCGAGCGCAGCGATGGTCACCGCCGCCAGCCCCGTCACGACGGTCTCCAGCCAGTCGACGCCGTCACTGAACGGCCGGGTCGGCGCTCCGACGACGCCCAGTGCGAGGACGCTGAACACGAAGTGCGCCGACCGTTCGAGCGTCGGTGCGGGCAAGAACAGGACGGCCGCCCCGTAGCCGATTCCCAGCGCTGCCCGGGGGCGGACGAGTTCGGTCAGCGTGTATCCACGGAGGTGGACGTAGGTCCACACGGCGAGCCAGACCGTCGCCAGTTCGATAGCGAACGCCGCCAGGAGGTGCGTGGTCGGGTCGGGGTGGAGTATCACCCGCTCGGCGACGAGGGTCACGTCGAAGGGGTAGAAGAACGGGGGCGGGCCGCCAGTGAAGAGGTCACCGAACGGGTGGGTGAGCAGTCCAAGTAGGGCCAGCCCGGCCACCGTTCGGGGGCTGATATCGCGGGACTGTGCGACCGTGGCGACACCGAGCACGGCCAGGACGAACACGAGCATCACGAGTCCTGCGATGGGGCCGCTGAGTACGCCTGTGAGAACAGTCGCTGCGACGCCGATTGCCAGCGATGCAATTCGGGCGGGCCGTGATTCGGTCGCCCAGAGACCGGCCGCGACAGCGAGTGCCGCCCCCAGCAGGAGCGAGTGCGTCGGCCCGCGGTGGACGACGTTCGCGGTCTCCCAGAAGCCGTCCGCCGTCAGATTCTCGGCGGCTCCGACGAGCAGCCCGAAGGGGGCGTAGACGATGTCGACGTCGGGAACCGCGGCGAACAGGCCAGCGATGACGCCCAACTGGACCGCACGCTCGCGGGAGAGTCCAAGCCACCACGCGGCGAGGCCTCCGAGGGCGAACGCGAACAGCGCGTGCCCGACGAACATACGCCGAGTACGACGGCAATACGCTTAAACTCCATGTGTGACGGGATAGCGCGGGCCTCGGCCCGCTCAGGCCTCGGAATCGACTTTCGTCCAGCGTTCTTCGATGGCCGCGTTAGCCCTGACGACAGTATCGCCGTCGACCCGGAACCGCGTCTTCCGGAGTTCGATGGCGGCCACCTCACCGGTGGTGTCGCCGGCTGTGATCGTGTCGCCTGGGTTGAAGTCGGGGTCGCGGAGGAGGTAGACGCCAGCGACGGCGTCCTTGATCATCTCCGAGAGCGCGTAGGAGACGCCGAGCGCGAGGAAGCCGGTCGCCGTGCCCAGCGACGCGGCGATGACGGTCAGGCCGACGATAGAGAGGAAGGAGAGCGCCACGCCGAACCACAGGAACACGAGCACGATGACCCCGAGAAACTGTCGATAGACGGGTGACTCGCCGGGCAGCGACCGCTTCAGAACCGCCCGTACGACGACCATGATGGCTTTGATTCCCACTGCGGCGATTACGAGAAAGACGAACCCAGTTATGAGACGCGGGAGCGCGTCGACGACGTTCGTGACTAGCTGTTCGAGCGCTCGATTGATGACACCGACTTGCACGCCGGATGGTGGACGGAGAGCCCCCTAAGTGTTGGCGTCAGCCGACATTGTTGTGTCGCCGGGGTGACGGACCACCTCGTAGTCACCGTCCTCGGTAATACCGATGACAGCCCAGTCATAGGATACGTCTCGTCGAGTGAGACGGCGGCTGAGGTGCGTTGCCTCGCCCGTTCGTGTGACGAAACAGCGCAAGTCGCCGCTCTCGGGTATCGGGTCCTGCGAGTCGAGCACTGAGACAGTGACGACGCGCCAGTCGCGTTCCGCTCGCAGTTCGGTGCCAGTGCGCGACACGGTGTATCCGAGGTCGTCGAATATCGACCGGGCCTGCTCGTCGAGTGATGTGGTAACGGCCCCCATCTGAGAGTCAGTACCACCGGCTATCTGATAAACGTTCCCACTAGCTATGTGGCTGACAGTTCGGCCGGCGACACAGCCGTCGAAAAACGCGGAACAGCACGGGTCTGTCACCCGGACCCGACTGTTACTCGTGGGCCGCGTCCCACTCCTCAGCCTTGCGGAGGTTCGAGCAGTCGTTACAGCGGATGCGGCCCATCGAGTCCATCGCGTTGTTGAACGTCTCACAGTTGCTACAGAAATAGCCCCAGCGACGCTCGCGGTCGGCGTCGCGGTAGACGACGTGAAACGCGCCTTTCGTGCCGATGTCGCCGTCGCTCCTGTCGACGTACAGCGTCTCGCCGTCGGGACCTTCGAGTGCGTCCATACGTACGCATGACGGGCCAGCGGCTAAATCACTGCGGAAACCATTAATGACTGGTTCCCCTGAACTGTGGGTGTGAGTCCCCGGATCATCCAGTACTCCGACGTGGAGAAAGCGTACGATACACCCGAGCGAATCGGGCGATTTGCGGGGACAGTGGCCGCCGCTGACGGCCCGGATGCGCTGGTGGTCGGCACTGGGGACAACACCGGTCCGGGGGTGCTATCGCTGGTCACCGATGGCGAGCAGTCGCTGGACCTCTTTACTGCGCTGACACCCGCGTTCGAGACGCTTGGCAACCACGACTTCGACCACGGGCTCGACGCGACGCGGGACATCATCGCCAGGTCGCCCCAGACGTGGCTGACTGCGAACGTCGAACAGGACGGCGAGCGGTTCGCCCGACGACTGACCCGGCCGTGGGCGAGCCGGACCGTCGACGGGAAACAGCTCGGCTTCGTCGGCGTGACCGACCCCGACACGGCCGCAGCTAATCCACAGGCGACGACGCTGACGTTCACGGACCCGCTCGAAGCCGTCGCCGAGGCGGCCACCGCGCTTCGAGTGGACGGGGCCGACGTTATTGTCGTGCTCTCACATCTAGGCCGGACCGACGAGGAACTGGCCCGCACCTGCGACGTGGACGCCATTCTCGGCGGGCACGTCCACGAGCGCCGCATCGACCGCGTCGCCGGCACGCTGCTCACCAGACCGGGAGCCAACGGCAAGACCGTCGTCGAGGTCGACCTCGGTGGGCCGGAACCGACTGCGCAGTTCCGCGAGACTGCCGACGGTCCCATCGACGACCGCGTCGCGGAGGCTATCGAGGACAGACTCTCTGCGGCAGGACTCGACGAGGTCGTCGGGCACGTCGAGGAACCGCTGGACCGGAGCAGGGCGACGACCTACGGCGGCGAGTGCCGCCTCGGCAACCTCGTCGCGGACGCGTACCGATGGGCGACGGGCGCGGACGTGGGCCTCCAGAACAGCGGCGGCCTCCGGAACGACACGGTCCCGCTGGACGGGGCGCTGACGGTCGGCGATATGGTCTCGGTCGTCCCCTTCGAGGAACCCCTGACAGTCGCTGAACTGACGGGTTCGGAACTCCGGACGCTGTGTCGACAGGGCAGCGGGAGACAGGTCGAGTTCGGAGAACCGGACTGGTGGCACGCCCACCTCAGCGGCGTCGAACTGATCTGGAACGACGACACGCAGACTATCGAGCGACTGCGGGTGGACGGGCGACCGGTCCGCGAGGCCGAGACGTACACGCTCGCGACGAGCAACTACCTCTACTACACTGAGCGGGAGTTCCCGGTCCTGACCGAGTCCCACCGTGTCAGCGTCGCCGACGTGCAGTACGAGGCGCTGGCCGATTACGTCCGCCAGACGGATATCGCCCCGACCGTCGACGGGCGACTCACTCGTCGCTAGCGATTTAAACCTCGGCACGGTACATCTCGCCGATGCCACAGGTCGTCGTCCCAGTCAGATACCCGCTCTCGGAGAACTCCCGAGCCACGCTTGCGGAGGCCATTCAGATCGCCGACGAGGAGGACGCGGACCTCACCGTCTTACACGTTAATCTCTACCAGAACAGCCACCGGGTCGACCGGACGGAACTCAAACGTGCCGTCGAGCAGTCGTTCGGCCACGTCCCGCGGACGCGGTACGTCGTCCGGTCGGGGATGCTCGTCGAAGAGACGATTCTCGATGAGGTCGCCGCACAGGACGCCGACATTGTCGTCATCGGGAGCAAACAGGCGAGTCGCTGGCGACAGATGATCCGTCGGTTGGTTGACGACCCCGATGTCGAACAGTTCCTTCGCGAGGAACTCGACTGCGAAATCGTCACCGTCGAGCCGGATACCCCGTCTAGCCGTCACTCGTCGGCGAGGTCGTCGGGGTCCTGACGCGGCGGGACGGGAGAGTCACCAGTGGCCGTGTGGCTCCGGCCACCGTTGTTCAGTCCGCTCAGTCCGTCGTTGAGTGAGACGTTCATCTCCCCGCTGGTGTCGTCGAAGTACAGGTGCGAGTGCGGGTAGGCGATTTCGACGTTTGCGTCTTCGAGCCGTCGCCAGACGTTCGTCTGGACCCTCGAACGTGCGGCGAGCAGTTTGTACGGTTCAGTCACCCAGTACCGGAGCGTCAGCAACACGCCGTGGTCTGCGAAGTTGTTGATGTACACAGTCGGCGAGGCGGGGTATCGAGCCGCGCCGACGCGGATGTCCGGCCCGCCGGAGATAACGTTGTCAACTTCCCGAGCCGCCGCTTCGATGAGGGTCCGCGCGGCGGCGATGTCACTCTCGTACGTGACTAGGACGTCGAGTGACAGCCGTGTCCGTGAGTCCTCCGCCGAGTAATTGATAACGTCCCGCTGGCGGATCTCCCCGTTGGGGATGACGAGAAACGTATTGTCGAGCGTGAACATCTTCGTGTGTCTGAGCGTGATGTCCTCGACGAAGCCTCGCTGGCCAGTGTCGGCGAGTTCGATCATATCACCGATCTCGTAGGGCTGGTCGGCCAGCAGGAACATGCCGGAGATGTAACTGCCGAGGATCGGGGCGAGCACGACACCAACCACGGCCGAGAAGATAGCGACGGACAGACCGATATCCGTTAGCCGCAAGCCGTAGATGTTCAGAATGGTCAACAACGCGAAGATATACACACTGGCACGGATGCCGCGCAGTGCCGTTCGGGTGAGACTTGGCCGCCGGAACTGCTGGGCGACACGTCGCCCGAGTAGGCGGACGAGAAGCCTTGAAACGACGATTGCCAGCCCGACGACGATCAGGGACTCCCCGATGTTCACCACCCACATCGGAATATCGAAGGGCAACAGCCCACCGATGTCGGTAGCCACTTCGGTCGCGGTTTCGGTCGGTGTCGGAGTGGGTGTCTGCAAGGGCCAGACAGGGCCAAAACGCATGCCATGGAATCGACACCGCCCCGAGAAAAGGGTTCCCCTCCCGAACTACTTATACTGTCAGCTGTAACTATTTCAAGACATCCGCTACCCCGAGGTGGCGAAATTCTTCACAGACGTACAGCCGACAGTATTACCCCGCGCGGCCCGTCTGAAAAAACATGTCTTCCGATGACATCTCGGTGGTCCTCTCGGACGACCGACCACCGGTCGATACGCTGGCAGTCGGCGTCTCGGAGTACGGTCTGGCCGGCCTCACAGCCGTCGATTATCTCGCCGACCAGCATTCGATGCGCGAAGTCGGCCATCTGCGGACGCCGGAACCGCCGTTCATCACCCCATTCGAGAACGGAACGCCGAGACATCACACGCGGCTGTATGTCGACGAAGCAGCATCGTTTGCCGTCTTAGTCGGTGAGCGGTTCGTGCCGCCGGCCCAGGCTGGGTCGCTCGCTGAGGCAATCGTGACGGCTGGGCAAAAACTGGACGCTTCGAACATGACGATGCTCACCGGTGTCCCCATCGCACACGGCCCGGACGACCACGCCCCATTCTACATCGCAACGCCGGCGTACCAGGAAACGTATCTCGACGACACCGCCATCAGACCGATGGGGAACGGGTTCCTCGACGGATTGAGTGCGGAGCTTGTCACCCGAGGTATCGATGAGTCGTTTCCGACAGGCGTGTTCACGACGCCGACGCATCCGCAAGCGCCCGACGCCGCGGCCGCGATCAGACTGCTCACCGCGCTGAAAGAGACCCATGCAATCCAGATCGACACCGGCCCGCTGGAGGCCTTTGCCGCGAATATCGAAGCCCACTATCAGGCACTCGCAGAACGGCTGGACGCTGCCGATACCGACCTACTTCCGGATGACCGAATGTATATGTAATTGCTAAAATTTGGAACGTTCGTCCATATTCCCATGGATTAAAACTATATCAATTCCACATTGTGCGTGAACAATAAAACATTTCGCCGACACCTTTTTCAGCGTACAGCGCGTTCCTTTCCTTGATGACCTCCACCGAAATCTATACGACTAGCGCGGTCGACTCAGACCCACCGCCACAGACGCGGTCCAAGACATCGCTGTTTTGCCCCAACTGCGGCCACGAGAGCGCAGTAACGGGCGACTGGACAGCCGAAGCAACGGAACACAGTCTACAGCTCCGGTGTCCGGACTGTGACACCGTCGTCCAACAGCGGTAGGACCACTACGTAATTACTCCTCATCCTCTGTAGACGAGGAGCCGTCAAGACTCTCAGCGGGCGGATTCACTTTGATGAACTCAACGACGAGATACACCACTGAGACGACGGCCAGTATGAGCAAGAAACCCGCTTCTGAAGAACTCTGCAGACTCACTCCAAGGGTGGCGAGCGTTGCAACGAGTACGGCGGTACACCGACGGATCGTCTGGCGGAGGAGGGCAGTGTCGTCCATACGTGGCTTCTTCACTGCCAGCAACAAGAACCTTCGACCCCGATTTCCGTTGCCGGGGACTCGCCTTGCCGGATGCGGAAAACAGTAGTCCGCCTCATACTGTTGGCTGTGACTATTTTAAGATATTCGCCACCCCGGGTGGCGAAATTCTTCACAGACTTACAGCCGACAGTATCAGTACTCGTGGATTCCGTCGTCAGTGACGACCGTATCAAGCAGGTGCGTCGGCGTGGCGTCGTAGGCCGGGTTTGCGACCTCGAACCCCTCCGCGGGCTCCCGGAGTACCTCAGATGGTGACCGGATCTCGTTTTCGAAGGCGAAGGCCCCGTCAACGTACTTTGCGGCGGCCCCGACAACCGTCACCGGCACGTCGTTGTCCGCCGCCGCCGTTGCAATCGGATAGGTGCCGATGCGGTTGTACAGCGTGTCGTCGACGATGCAGTCCATGCCGACGAGCACGCGGTCGACCTCTGGCATGAAGTGCCCGGCGGCGCTGTCGACGATGAGCGTGACGTCGACGCCGTCCCGGTCAGAGAGGTGGCGGGTCATCTTTCGACCGAGGAAGCGTGGTCGCGACTCCGTCACGTACACCTCGAAGCTGTGGCCGGCCTCGATGGCGTCGTCGATGGCCGCAAGGACCGTCGAGGAGAAGTCGTGGGTCAACAGCACGTCGTCGTCGGCGATCTCCGACACGGCGCGTGCAGCGGCGCGGTCTTTCGACGACTCCACCGAGTCGACAACGTCGTCGATAGCCTCGGTAGTCAGTTCCTTGGCAGTCGCCACATCGTCGGGGTCCGCATCCGAGACAGTGGTCACGATTTTGTGCTGAGTGGTATGGAGGGAGGCATGGGAGGGGTTCGCCCGCCGGAGGGCGCTGCTGTTCCGGTCGAGCGAGCGGAGGTAGTCCTCGACCGTCGGGTACTCCCTGTCAGTCAGGTCCCGGAGCGCCTGGGCGGCTTTGACTGCGACCACGGAGGAACTGTGGGTCTGCATCTCCGAGATCTCCTCGACAGTCTCGTCTATCATACCGGTGGCTGTGAGTTGAACCGATATGTGTCTTCCCCTCGCCGTCGAACAGCATTTAACGCCGTCTCACATTAGGGGTGATAGACGGTCATGGGACGGTTCAGCACTGACACAGCCGGAATGACAGAGGGCATCGGCGTCGCCGTACTCATCGGACTGACACTACTCGTGACGGCTATCGTCGGGCTGAACGTCCTCGTCATCGAGGACGACGACAGCGGTGGCCCGCAGGCGAATTTCAGCTACGACTACGTCGAGGACAACGAACTGCTCATCGTCACACACGCTCGCGGCGACGAGTTCGAGGCGGGGAACGTCGAATTCGAAGGGCCGAGCAGAACGGTCACCTGGGCGCAGGTGGCGAACCGGGAGCCCGACGCGATGATTGGCCGGGGCGATATCGCACAGTTAAGCAGCGGGAACGCCTACGAGCGGCGGGTGGGTGCCCGGGACACGATTACGATATACCACAACGCGAGCGGGAACCGGACCCAGCTAGACCAGTGGGACGGCGCGAACTGACGGCGGTACTGCTGTAGACCAGTCAGTCCGCCGAAGCGACGGTCTCACGGTCGCTCTGTGCCGGCCGACCGAACCAGTCGTCGAAGGAGAGCGGCCCGGCACCCATCGTAAACACCGCCGAGGCCATTCCGAACAGCGTGATGTGTGCGAGTACCGGGTCGTCAGGCAGGCCGAACAGCGTCGTGGTGAACAGGACAAAGGAGACGGCCGCGGCCCCACGAGTCATGAACCCGAAGATCAAGACCAGACCGACCAGCATCTCGGTCAGGCCGGCCCCGAGCACCCACATCCCGGGGTCGACGGGGACGACGGCGGTGAGGTCGTACTTTTCGACGACCAGGAGCGCCTGGCCGGGGTCGGCGAGTTTCTGGAACAGTCCGAGGTAGATGAACGTCACACCCATGCCGACCCGGACGATGACCGGGACGTACTCGCGGTACGGTGCCGTCGCCGAGTCGAGAAAGCCCTTGAGATAGTGGACCGGGTCGACACGGCCGTAGTAGGTCCCGTCGGTGCTGGCGACCTGCTGGAGCATGTGGTCGGCGCTCGGGCGACCACCGCCCAGAATCAACAGTGCCAGAAAGGCCGGGACGTACTCCATAGCGAGAACGACGCCCGGGTCGACGGTCAGTGCCCACCCGTAAGTCAATAGCCCGATAGTCGTGACGATACGGGTCGCGAGCCCGAACAGGAGTGTGAACCCCAGCCCGATAAACAGGGCACGGACGAGCGGGTTCGTGGTCGGGTCAAACGTTACTGTGGGAGCGAACAGGTATCCCTGGAAGCCAGCGCCGACGAGCGGCAGCCCCACGCTGAGTCGGAGCATCCACGGGACGAGGTCCGCGTAGCCGACGAGTACGTCCCGGAGGATGACGATGTCCGCAATCGTCGGCCGAACCCAGAGGTACGTCGCGAGTCCGACGGTCACGGCCACGCCCGAGATGACGAAAACGGCCGCGTTCACCGGGTTCGACAGCACGGATATCGCAAACGCCACCGCGTCGAGGGCCTCCCCCGGCCCCCCGGTCACGTAGTCGACGTGCGCCGCCGCGGGTCGCGAAAAGAGAGTGAGAACGAGCGCGACAGTTCCGGCGAGACTCGGGATACGCGTCTTCATGCCTGACAATTCGTGGGCTAGCTACCTAATCCTTCGTTCGTTCCCTGCCGGTTCGACAGCCCACCTCTGTAGGCGGTGGAATTATATCTACGCCTCCACTACTTATACGGCAGTGAGCGTCAACATCGAGACACAGATCGTCGAACGCGGGGACGACGAACACGTCGACGCGGCGTGGCGGCTCAAGGAAAACATCCGCGAATCCGACGGGGTCCTGCGACAGCGGCGGGGGTTCTTTCGCGACGCCTACCGACGGTCGACCACCTATCTCTACATCGACCGGTCCAAGGACCGCCTCATCGGCTTCGCCGCGGTTCGACGCGACGGCTACATTCTCTTTCTCGCAGTCGACGACGAGTACAGGGGCCACGGCTTCGGCAAGCGACTCGTCGCCCGCGTCGCCGAGGACTACGGCAGCGTGACCTGTCACGCCCGGGCGACGAATCGGGAGGCTATCGGCTTCTACAAACACATCGGCTTCGAGATCCGGCGGCGCATCGACAACTACTACGAGGACGGCGGCGACGCCTACTACCTCAAGCTCGGCGAGGACTCGATTACGGACAAACTGTCGAAGTTCCTGCGTAGCTAAGCGAACGCTTTTCAAGGGACCTCCCCAACGAGGTAGCCGATGGAAGAGCGGACCCGCGCGTACCTCCGTGGCCGGTTCGGCGATCACTACCGACAGGCGTCCGTAACGCCGCCGCCGGCCGCGAACGAACGTGAATGGGGGTTCATTCCCTGGACCGACGGCCCCGGCGAGACGATGGTCCGCCATCGCTCGCTGCTGGACCTCGGCGAGATCGAGGACTTCCTCGGCCGCCGGAAGCCCCGCCACGTCTACTTCTCCGCGGGCCGCTACGACGAACCGAGCGCCTCGACGATGTCGGACAAGGGCTGGCGCTCCTCGGACCTCGTGTTCGACCTCGACGCCGACCACCTGCCCTCCGTGGTGCTTGGCGAGGACAGCTACGCCGAGATGCTCGCTAAGTGCAAGGACGCACTACTCAGGCTGCTCGACTTTCTGGAGGACGATTTCGGGTTTGAAGACCTGACGGTCGTGTTCTCCGGCGGTCGTGGCTACCACGTCCACGTCCGCGACGAGCGCATCCGTCACCTCGAACGGGACGCGCGCCGGGAGATCGTCGACTACGTCCGCGGTATCGGCCTGGAGTTCGACGAACTGGTCGACGAGGAGTCCGTCGCCGGCACGGCCGGCCGGTCCAGTCCGGCACAGAAGCGGACGCTCTCGACGGAGGGCGGCTGGAGCGCCCGCGCGCACCGCCACATGCTCGCTGTCGTCGACGACCTCCTCGCGATGGAGGAGGCGGACGCGCTCGAACAACTGCAGGAGTACGACGGCATCGGCGAGGGGAAGGCGACCGCGGCGCTGAACGCGGCCCGGTCGAACTACGAACAACTGGAGGCCGGCAACATCGACGTCCACCCCGCGTTCTACCAGCTGGCGAAGATTCTCCTGCACGAAGTTGTCGCGGCGGACAACGCGCCGATAGACGAACCGGTGACGACGGACACGAACCGGCTCATCCGCCTGCCCGGCTCGCTGCACGGCGGCAGCGGGCTGGAGGTTCAACGAATCGACCGCGACGACCTCGATGCGTTCGACCCGCTGGTCGACCCTGTCCCGGAGACGTTCCGGGGCCACGATATCACCGTTGAGGTGACCGACGGCGGCCTCGTCGAACTGGATGGCGATAGCTTTACACTGGAGGCGGGTAATCAGACTGTACCAGAGCACGTGGGCGTGTTTCTCATGGCCCGCGGGCGTGCTGAGAAGGGGAAGGAATGAACGTAGACGAACTCCAGTCCGTCCAATCGCGGGAACGCCAGACCGACCAGCTCCAGCAGCTGCGCGAGACGTTCTACGAGGACGCCGGGCAGTTCATTCAACAGCTTCGGTCGGAGCGCGACCGCGCGGCCGAGCGCGCCGAGGACCCGTTCGACTCGCCCGAGGTCAACCGCCTGACTGACGATATTAAGACTGCCGAACAGACCGTCGAAGCCGTCTACGAACGGCGCGTCGGCAAGATCGTGAAGATGGCGTCGCTGGCCGCGGCGGACATGCCGACCGAGGACGACGGCCTCACACGCGAGGAGCGGGACCTGTTCGAGACGATGGTCGAGGCTATCGAGTCCAACCGGGGCCACGTCCTTGACGTCATCGCGGGGGAAGCCCCGACCGGCGCGGTCGGCGACGAGCCGAAATCCGACGAGCGACAGGCCCCCGACCCGGAGCCACGCCAAACGGCGAACGAACCGGCAGCCGACACGGCCGACACGGCCGACCCGCCCGAGCCGCCATCGACGCCAGACACGGGTGTCGACGCGGCTGACATGATGGGCGGCGGCGGGGACCAGTCGGAGCCCGCGGAGGAACCCGACACACCGACGCCGCCGCCCGACCTGGATACGGGCAGCAATCCCACTGCCGACAGTCAGCCCGACCAAGCAGACGTGCCGGCCGCCGGTGACGACGTGCCAGTTCCTCCGGCCGAGCCCGGCGTTGAGTCCGACCCCGGCCCGGCGGCGGACCCGGCGCACGCCGACAGCGGACCGCAGTCACCAGCCGGTTCAGACACCGCTGGGACCGCCGACGTGGACCGACGGACGGTCCGCATCACGGACGACGTGGGCGAGATATTCGGCGTCGACCAGCGTGAGTACGACCTCTCGACGGACGACGTGGTGACGCTGCCGGCCGACAACGCCGACCCGCTGGTCGAACAGGACGCCGCCGAACCGTTAGAATAAGCCGACGCGATGGGCTGGAACAGGCCGCTGTGCGAAGTACCGCCCGACACTCTGTTCTGTGACAGCGATGGACTATTTGTGGACAGTCGTACAGTTGATACGTATGAACACGCACGTCCGCATCGTCGTCGCGCTGCTCCTCGGCGTCCTTGCGTTTGCCGTCACGACCGTCTCGGTGACCGCCGGCTTCGAACCGCAGATAGAGTTCTCACTGCTCATCGGCCTCCCGGTAGGCGTGTCGGCCGGTCTGACCGGACTGTTCGCCGGCTATGTCCTGCTGTGGCACCGCGACCGAGCGGCGGCGGGCGAACTCTCCGACCGCGCGGCCCGCCTCCGACTGGCCGCGTTGGCGACCATCGCGGACTTCGTCGTGGTCACTGCGGCCGGCGTTGCGCTCTACGTGTTCGGCAATAGGGGCCTCGGTATCAGCCTGCTCGTCGCGGGGCTCCCGGTGACACTGCCCCTCGCTGCCGCCGTCAGCTACGTCCTGGCCGGTGGCAGCCGTAACGAACAGGGCGGGCTCCGGACGCGGTAACCACGGTCGGAGCAGCAGATTCGGCCGCCGACGCTCGTTACGGCTCCGGGCGCGAGCCGAGCGTGAGTTCGACCGTTTCCTGTGTCCCGTCGCGCTCGATCAGTACGTCGACCGTCTCGCCGGGGCTGGTCTCTAGCGCGAGGAAGCTTCCAAGCGCCTGCCGCGTCGGCGTCGGCGTGTCGTTCATCTGTCTGACCACGTCACCGCCAGTGGGAATCTCCGTCCCCGAAATCGTCGTCTCCCCGTCGCTTCCTTGTAGGACGCCCGCCGCTGGCCCACCACTGACGACACGGGTGATGTACACCCCGGACCCGGGGTCTAAGTTGTTCGCCTCGGCGATCCGCGGCGACACGCTCTGGAGGCCAACACCCATGTACGGATGGTCGTAGTCGCCGGTCTGGATGAGCGACGGCACGACACGCTGGGCGAGCGGGGCCGAGATGGCAAAGGCGACGTTGTCGCCGCCGCCGGAGTTGATGACACCGACCACGTCGCCCTCAAGCGTGACCAGCGGCCCGCCGCTGTTCCCCGGGTTGACCGGTGCGTCGGTCTGGACCGCGTCCGCGATGGAGAAGTTGTTCGCGCTCTGGAGCGTGCGGTCGACGCCGCTGACGATGCCCGCGGACACCGAGCCGGAGAGGCCAAACGGGTTCCCGATAGCGACGACTTCGGTCCCGACTGTCGGCTCGGTCTTCACAAACGAGAGGGGCGTCACGTCCGGTGTCGCGCCGATGCGGAGGACGGCCAGGTCGCTGTACACGTCCGCGCCGACGACGGAAGCGGAACGCCAGCCGGTGTCGGCAAAGCGGACGTAGTACTCGTCCCCGCCCGCGACGACGTGTTCGTTTGTGACGATGTGTTCGTCGTCGATGAGGAAGCCGCTCCCCTGCCCACCACGCGAGTCTTCGGCGTACACCCTGATCGAGACGACGGCATCAGCGACCTCTTGATAGACGTCGGTGTAGACGCTGTCGGACTGCACGACCGCGTCGGCCGCCCCCGACTGGTCGGGGGCGGTACCGTCCGAATTGCTGCTGGTCCCGGGGCTCTGACAGCCAGCCGTGGCCGCGACGGCCGTCCCGAGGGCCCCTAACATCGCCCGGCGCGTGAAAGACTGTTTCATACTGGGGCGTAGGCCTGGGCTGCGAAAAAGGCACGGTCGAGTCTCTCTACCGCACCCGGGTGCTCGATTGCGGTGTGTCGTGACTTTCAGTTCGGCCCCGAAGACGGGCACAAACTACAATCGTCCCGATAGCATACGGGGGGGCATGGCAGAGGATTCATCGGGAACGAAAACGCCGACGCCGGGGTTCGTGTTGCCCGGTCTGCGATGTGGTGTCGAGATGGCACTCGTCGGGACAATCGTACTGCTCATCGGCCTCCCGACCGAGGAGCCGATACGGCTGGGAATCGTCTTCCTGTCGGCCCTACTGGCGATGACTGTGGTACTGTTCTGGGCGGTCGGCCGACATATGCGACGCTGGATCCGCTACGCACAGGGAAAGCCGACCCGGACGACGCCGTTCGACTGAGGGAAGTGTCTGAGCCAGGCCGGCCAACAGTGCGGCCGATGCCGGCTAGGTTAATAACAAAACTGGATTTATTTATTAATCAATCCCACTTAGAGCGCAGGTTTTAGCAGTTGAATTAATAAGAACGGGTAGCCTAGCACCGGTAATGACGGAGTCCGGCGGCTGTTCGGATGGCGATGGATGTAGTTGCTCGAATGCCGATAATCACCCGACAGCAACGGACTCGCACGATGGGAGCCACATCACACAGCTGTCCGTTCCGGAGATGGACTGTCCCTCCTGTGCGGGAAAGGTAGAGTCGAGCGTCCGCGAACTGGCGGGCATCGAGGCCGTCGACCCGCAGGTAGCGACGGGTCGGCTCACCGTCGAGTACGACGAGGCCGAGACGGACGTGGACGCGATAGCGGCGCGCGTCGAGGCGGCGGGCTACAGCGTCGCAGACGACGGCGGCGAGACGCTCCGGTTCGGCGTCCCGGAGATGGACTGTGCATCCTGTGCCGGCAAGGTCGAAAGCGCGCTGGGGAGGGTTGACGGTCTCAGAGCCGTCGAAACGCGTCCGACTACCGGGACGGCCGTCGTCACGTACGACCGGAACGCGACGACGGAGGGCGACCTCGTGGCGGCAATCGAGAGCGCCGGGTACGAGGTCACGGAGACGACAGGCGAGGACGACACGGCGACCGGGCAGACGGACGAAAACGGCTCGCTCTGGACCAGTTCGCGGGCGCTGAAGACGTGGGTCAGCGGCGTGTTCGTCGCCGTCGGCCTCCTCTTCGAGTTCCTGCTGGCCGGCGCGAACACGCAGGTCGGAAGCGTCTTCGGGTCGCCACTGCACGTCGCCGACGTTCTGTTTCTCATCGCGGTCGCGACGGGCGGCCAGGAAATCCTGCGTGGCGGCTACTACTCACTGCGCAACCGGAACCTGGACATCGACCTGCTGATGTCCATCGCCATCCTGGGCGCGCTCACCGCCAGTCTGGCCTTCGGCGAGGCGCTGTACTTCGAGGCCGCGACGCTGGCGTTCCTGTTCAGCGTCGCGGAACTGCTGGAGCGCTACTCGATGGACCGTGCGCGGAACTCGCTGGCGGAACTGATGGACCTCTCGCCCGACGAAGCGACGGTCAAACGTGACGGCATGGAGCAGGTGATGCCCGTCGACGACGTGCAGGTCGGCGATGTCGTCGTCATCAGGCCCGGCGAGAAGATACCGATGGACGGCGAGGTCATCGACGGGACCAGCGCGGTCAACCAGGCTCCGATCACCGGCGAGAGCGTCCCAGTCGACAAGACCGAGGGCGACGAGGTGTACGCCGGGACAATCAACGAGGAGGGGTATCTGGAAGTACAGGTCACGGCGGCGGCCAGCGACAATACCCTCTCACGCATCGTCCAGATGGTCGAGGACGCCCAGTCGAACAAGACCGAGCGCGAGCAGTTCGTCGAGCGCTTCTCGGCGTACTACACGCCAGTCGTCGTCGCCTTCGCCGTCCTCGTGACGCTGACGACCCCCGCCGTGCTCGGCGTGGCGTGGTCGACCGCCGTCGTGTACGGCCTGACCCTGCTTGTGCTGGGCTGTCCCTGTGCGTTCGTCATCTCGACGCCCGTTTCGGTCGTCTCGGGCATCACCAGCGCCGCGAAGAACGGCGTGCTCATCAAGGGCGGCAACCACCTCGAAGCGATGGGCGCGGTCGACGTGGTGGCCTTCGACAAGACGGGCACGCTGACGAAAGGCGAACTGACCGTCACCGACGTGATCCCGCTGAACGGGAACACCGAGGATGAAGTCCTGCAGTGCGCCCGTGGGCTCGAACAGCGCAGTGAACACCCCATCGGCGAGGCCATTGTCGCTGAGGCGGGGACCGCTGGCGTGGAGAGCGCCGATGTCGACGACTTCGAGAGCATCACCGGCAAGGGCGTCCGGGCGGACCTCGACGGGACGCCCCACTACGCCGGGAAGCCGGGGCTGTTTGACGACCTCGGCTTCGATCTCTCACACGTCCACGCCACTACCGATGGCGGTGTCGTCACGAAAACGGCCCAGCAGCTCTGTGAGCGCAACAACTGCATAGACTTGCTGGAAGACACTGTTCCCGAACTCCAGGCCGAGGGGAAGACGGTCGTCATCGTTGGCACGGACGACGAGATCGAGGGGATCATCGCGGTCGCCGACGAGGTGCGCCCGGAAGCGGAGGCCGCAGTCTCCCGGCTCCGCGACCTGGGCGTCGAACGGACGGTGATGCTCACCGGCGACAACGAGCGCACTGCTGGGGCTATCGCTCGGGAAGTGGGTGTCGACGACTACCGGGCGGAACTCCTGCCGGACGAGAAAGTCGCCGCTATCGACGGCCTCGTCGAGGAGTACGAGGAGGGGGTAGCGATGATCGGAGACGGTATCAACGACGCCCCGGCGCTGGCGAGCGCGACCGTCGGCGTCGCGATGGGGGCCGCCGGAACAGACACGGCCCTCGAAACGGCTGATATCGCCCTCATGAGCGACGACCTCTCGAAGCTCCCGTACCTGTACGAACTGGCCAACGACGCCAACGGCGTCATCCGCCAGAACATCTGGGCCAGTCTCGCGGTCAAGGCCGGCCTTGCACTCGCTGTACCGTTCGGCCTCGTCCCCATCTGGGTCGCCGTGCTCGCGGGCGACGCCGGCATGACGACGGCCGTGACCGGGAACGCGATGCGGCTCTCGCGAATCCGCCCGGACGAAAACGACGAATCCTAGCCCGGCCCGGTGTACTATTAAGTATGCGCCGGGAGTAGCGTGCATCCGACATGGAACTCACATGGTACGGCCATTCGACGTGGCACGTAACAGTCGACGACACCGAATTGCTCATCGACCCGTTCTTCGATAACCCCAAGACGGACACGGACCCCGAGGAACTGGACCCGGACTACGTGTTGCTGACCCACGGCCACGCCGACCACATCGGCGACGTGGACCGCTACGAGGGCTGTGGGCTCGTGGCCACGCCGGAAATCGTCGAGTACTGCGAGGACAACTTCGGTGACTTCGACGCCGTCGGTGGCATGGGGATGAACCTCGGCGGCACCGTCGAAATCGGCGACGCGTTCGTCACGATGCACCGGGCTGACCACACGAACGGCATGGAAACCAGCTACGGCGCGAGCGGCGGGATGCCGGGCGGGTTCATCATCTCCGATACGAAGCCGACACAGGTCAGCGACGCGGAGTCGACGACGTTCTACCACGCCGGCGACACCGGTCTCATGACGGAGATGCGCGACGTCATCGGGCCGTTCCTCGAACCGGACGCTGCGGCGGTGCCGGTCGGCGACCACTTCACGATGGGGCCGATGCAGGCCGCCGTCGCCGTCGACTGGCTGGACGTCGACCACGCGTTCCCGATGCACTACGACACGTTCCCACCAATCGAAATCGAAACGCAAGACTTCGTGAACGAGGTCAAAGGCACCGGTAGCGACGCCGAGGTCCACGTCCTCGACGGCGACGAAACGTTCGAACTCTAGTCCGGTCGTTCCACGTCGGTCACGGTAAACCGCGCGCCGCCCGCCTCGCTGTCATCGACGGACAGCGACCAGCCGTGTTCTTTCGCGATCCGGTTGGCGATGTAGAGCCCGAACCCGCTGTTTTGTTTCTCTGATGCGTACCCCGCTTCGAGCACCCGCTCCGGTGGCGAGACGTCGACACCAGGCCCGTCGTCCGCGACGAAAAAGCCCGAAGACGTGGCACCGACGCGAATCGCGACGTCGGGGCCGCCGTGTTCGACGGCGTTCGAGAGCAGAATCTCGAGAAACAGGCGCATCGACTCCGCGTCCGCCAGCAGTCTCCTGTCCGATGTCACTTCGAGCGATGCGGCTTCGAGCGATAGCGAACTCCACACGTCCCAGACGACCGTCGAGAGCCACTGTTGTTCGGGCTCGAACGCTGGCGAGTCGCTCGACGCCAGCGAGACGACCTTGTCGACGATACCGGAGAGCTGGTCGATAGAACGCTCCACAGCGTCGATGTGTTCGTCGTCGGCCTCGACCTGCGAGAGATGGCCGGTCGACACCTGGAGTTCGTTTCGGAGTTCGTGTGCGGCCAGCAGCGCCACCTTCCGGAGACGTTCGTTCTGTTGTCTGAGGAGACGTTCGCGCTCTTTCTGGTCGGTGATATCCTGCGTGATACCGATGAGGCCGATTAGCTCGTCGGTCTCGTCGTACCAGGGGATCTTCGACGTTTGGAGGTGTTTCCCCATCGACGGCGAGAACTCGTGGACGTCGAGGACGTCGGCCCCGTCGTTGATGACTTGCAGGTCGTCGCCGCGTGCTGCATCCAGATACGTCGCCCCGGCGGGGAGTCCGTCTTCGTCCCGCCGGCCGAGCAGTTCCGGCGGGGCGTACGACGAATCGTTGAGCAACAGATAGTGCCGGTCATCGTCTTTCACGTACAGGTGCTCGGAGTACCGTTCGAACATCGTGGCGAGAATCGTCTCCGGCCGGGAAGCCGGTCGGGCGGCCATCGTCTCACTGTCTTCGAGTGCTGCACCGACTGCGGCTGCCAGTTCCGGCGACCCAAGATCGCCGTCGACCGTCCGAATGTGGTCACCACGGTCCGCCTCACTGCCGTACATGATCACCGGGAGGTTCGGGTAGAGCCCGGTGGCTGCCGCCGCCAGATGACCGCCCGCCATCCCTCCACACGTCACCGGGACGACGAGGCAGTCAACCGCGGTACGTAGCAGTGTCGTATCGACGCATTCGGGCTCTGTCGTCTCGACCGTTGCGTCGATTGCTGCCTGTTCAAGTGCCGCCCGTAACTGCTCTCCGGCAGTAGTCTCGGCAGCGATGAGGAGGACTGTCGGCGGGGACATCAACACGCCCATGATTTGTCCCGGGATTGTAAATAAGTTTAGCAGTCATGTTGAAAATAAAACAGGATACAACAGCGGAACGACCCCTCCGGCCGATACTGGACACCGCTGCCCGAAGCAACCAGCCGACTTCCGGATTGCCCCGTTACGTGAACTGAAATGCTCGCTATAGGCCCATCTCATGTCACGATGGTTGTCTCCCGACCAGAGAACAGTGGCGTGATATTCGAGACAACGGGCCGTTGACGGGGCAGTCGATAGTCAATACTGACACACACTTGAAAGGATTCACAACATCCGAGTATCCGGGCGGCGTATAGTCAGGTGTGTCCGAAACGTACGTGTGCGCCCGATGCCAGGACGCCGTCGAGCGGAACTTCGAGGTTCGGTCGATCATCAGGACCTGCAGCGAGTGCGGCGAGAACGGTCGGTTCCTCCACAGGTCGCTGGTCGAGTCACTTTCCGAGATCGCCACAGAGGACCAGCCGGACGGCTGGGACCAGATGACACTGGACGAGCGGTTCGAAGCGGCGCTCAAAGAGGGGCTCATCACGGTCACACGGACGTAAGTCTGTGCCGCCACGCTGACGACTCCGTTCGGTTCTGACGGCGCCTAGTTCTGCCAGCGACCTGCTTCGGCGGCGTTCGTCAGTCGACCCGCTACCCGACGTCACTGTCGTCGGTTTCTCACACTGTTGGCTGTGACTACTGTACGATGTTCGTGGTGGCGAAATTCGGGACAGTCTCAGTCCCACTTCGCGCCGGGGTTCGTCACCGCGCCGTTCGCCGCGGAGCCGAAGTCGCTGTGGTACTTCGCCAGCACGCCGCTGTCGTACGTCGGTTCAGGGTCGTAGTCTTCGAGGCGCTGCTCGATCTCCTCGTCGGTGAGGTCGACCGACAGTTCGTGGTCGTCGATGTCGATGGTGACGGTATCGCCGTCCTCCAGCGCGGCGATGGGGCCGCCGACGAACGCCTCGGGGGCGACGTGGCCGATAGAGAAGCCCCGAGTCGCGCCGGAGAAGCGGCCGTCGGTGAACAGCGCCACGTCCTCAGCGTGACCCTGGCCGGCGACGGCTGAGGTCACGCCCAGCATCTCGCGCATGCCGGGGCCGCCCTGTGGCCCCTCGTTGCGGATACAGATCACGTCGCCGGACTCGACGCGGCCTTCCTGCACGTACTCCATAGCCCCCTCCTCCTGTTCGAACACGCGGACCGGACCCTCGTGATGGAGGTGGTCCTCGCCCGTGATCTTGATGACCGAACCGTCGGGCGCGAGGTTGCCCGAGAGGATGCGGATCGCGCCGCGCTCGTGGATCGGGTCCTCGACCGTGTGGAGGTAGTCCACATCGAGGTCTTCGACTGCCGGCGGGTCGATGTGTTCGAGTTCTTCCTCGATTGTGTTGCCAGTGACGGTGAGTGCGTCGCCGTGGAGCAGGCCGGCGTCGTTCAGCGCCTGCAAGACGACCGGGACGCCGCCGACCTCGTGGAGGTCGTTCATGACCTTCTCGCCGCCGGGTTGGAGGTCGGCGATCTTGGGCGTGCGGGCGCTGATCTCGTTGAACGTCTCGATATCGAGGTCGATGCCGGCCTCCGCCGCGAGCGCGAGCAGGTGGAGAACGGCGTTGGTCGACCCGCCGACCGCGACCTGCAGGGCGATGGCGTTCTCGAACGATTCGCGGGTGAGGAAATCCGAGGGGCTGCGGCGTTCCTGCACCACCTCGACGGCGAGTTCGCCGGCCCGGCGGGCCTCCTCGTAGCGGGACTCGTGTTCGGCCGGCGGAGAGGCCGACCCCAGCGGCGCGAAGCCGAGCGCTTCGGAGATAGACGCCATCGTGTTGGCGGTGAACATCCCGCCACAGGAGCCCGCACCGGGGCAGGCGTGGCGTTCCATCTCGTCGAGTTCGCCCTCGCTCATCTCTCCGTCGGCGACCGCGCCCACGCCTTCGAAGACGTTCTGGATAGTGACCTCGCGGCCGTCGTGCTCGCCGGGCATGATAGAGCCGCCGTAGAGGAAGACGCTGGGCAGGTCCGTCCGGATTGCGGCCATCATCATCCCGGGCATGTTCTTGTCACAGCCGCCGATGGTGACGATACCGTCAATGCGCTCGCCGAAGGTGACGAGTTCGACGGAGTCTGCGATTATCTCGCGGGAGATGAGCGACGCCTTCATCCCCTCGGTCCCCATCGAGATGGCATCGGAGATTGTGATGGTCCCGAACTCGATCGGCATCCCTTCGGTGTCGTCGATACCCTCGTAGGCAGCGTCAGCCACGTCGTCGAGATGGACGTTACATGGCGTGATGTCGGCGGCGGGGTTCGCGATGCCGATCATCGGCGAGGAGAGGTCCTCGTCGTCGTAGCCCATCGCGCGGAACATCGCGCGGTGGGGGCTTTCTCGTATCCCTCCGTCACCTCGGTACTCCGCAGGTCCGGGTCTTTTTCCGGACGTTCTTGCCGCTCCTGATTGCTCATATTTCACCGAGGCCATGGGCAACCTTAAATAACTTGTACTCACGCTAACGTCCCACATGAGAGCACGGCGAAACCCACCGGTGACAGCAGGTTCTTTTCCGTCGGGAACTTCCGCCGCGGTATGTCGACGGTCACGACCGCCGCGCGACTCCACTTCGGGTTTCAGAACCTCTCGCTCGCCCACGAGCGCCTCTACGGCGGCGTCGGGCTTGCCCTCGACGAGCCGCGGCTGACCGTCGAGGCGACACGAGCCGACACGGTCCAGTGTGACGACCCGGCGACCGAACCGTACGTCCGACGCGTCGTCGACGCGCTCGGCGTCCCCGGCGCTGCTGTCTCCGTCGAGGAGCGGTTCCCGCGACACGTCGGCCTCGGGAGCGGCACACAGCTCTCGCTGGCGACGCTCATCGCCGTCGTTCGGGCCTACGACCGGACCGCTGACGCACGGACATACGCGCCGCAACTGGGCCGGGGCGGCCGGAGCGGCGTCGGCGTGGCCGCGTTTGAATCGGGTGGGTTCGTCATCGACGGCGGGCACCCAACGGAGCGGTTCACGGCCGAACCCCCAGCAGAAGGTGACTGGGACGTGCCGCCGGTGCTGGCCCATCACCACGTCCCCGCACACTGGCGCTTTGTCATCGTCGTCCCGGACACCGACCCCGGCCAGAGCGGAGCAGCAGAGGACCAGAGCATGCGGCAGGCCGTCGAGCGCGCCGACCCCGGCATCGCCGACGAGATCTCGACGCTGTTGACCCGGCGGCTGCTCCCCGCGATTGCCACCAGAGACCACGACGACTTCGGGCAGGCCGCGGCGCGGCTGGGCCGACTCAACGGCGCGTGGTACGCTGACGAACAGGGCGGCGTCTACCGCCCGCCAGCCGGCGCACTCGTCGAGTCACTGGCGAGCGCCCCGGTCATCTCCGGGGCCGGCCAGAGCTCTTGGGGGCCAACCGTCTGGGGACTGACGACAGCGGACTACGAATCGGAGGCCCGTGACGCGGGTGTGCTGGCACTCGATGCGGCCGATGTCGACGGAACGGTTCGCGTTGTCGCGCCCCGGAACACCGGTGCGTCGCTGACTGAATAGGGACCAAGCGGCGGGCCGTTCAGTACCAGTCGCCAGAACTAACGACGATGCTTGCAGCCGCCAGTGCGGTTATCAGTCTCGGCAGCAAACCCCCGTCGATGACTGCACTGTTCTCACCGCTGGAACTCCGCGAGACGACAGTCCCGAATCGCGTCATGGTCTCTCCAATGTGCCAGTACTCCTGTGAGGCCCGCGACGGCCTCGCCACCGACTGGCACCGCACCCACCTCGGCTCTCGTGCCGTCGGCGGTGCAGGTCTGGTCATGACTGAAGCGACCGCCGTCGAAGCTCGCGGCCGTATCTCGCCGGAGGACCTGGGTATCTGGAGCGACGAGCACGCGGCGGCGCTGGAACCGATTACAGAGTTCATCACTGAACAGGACAGCGTGCCGGGCATCCAGTTGGCCCACGCCGGGCGGAAAGCCTCTATCGAACGACCGTGGGACGGCCACGACCCGCTCCAACCCGACGACGGCGGCTGGGAAGTCGTCGGACCGAGTGACGACCCCTGGCCGTACGAAGACGGTGAGGCTCCGCCGACAACAGCGCTCGATCAGGACGGCATCGAGGCAGTCATCGATTCGTTCCGCGCCGCCGCCGAGCACGCGCTCGACGCCGGCTTCGAGGTCGCAGAGGTCCACGCCGCCCACGGCTACCTCTTGCATCAGTTCCTCTCGCCGGTGACGAACCACCGCGAGGACGACTACGGCGGCGACTTCGAGGGCCGCACGCGACTGGTCCGTGAAATCACGACCGCCGTCCGCGAGGTCTGGCCCGACGACAAGCCGGTGTTCGTCCGTATTTCCGCGACGGACTGGCTTCCCGACCGCAATTCCTGGACCGTCGAGGACTCCGTGCGACTGTCGGACCGACTCGCCGACATCGGCGTGGACCTCATCGACGTGAGCGGCGGCGGCATCCACCCCGAATCCCGCCCCGACTACGCCGGCCCGAACTACCAGCTCCGGTACGCCGAGCGGATCCGAGAGGAAACGAAGTCGGACATCGCCGTCGGCGCTGTCGGCGGCATCACGACCCCCGAACAGGCCGAAGCCGTTATCGCTAACGACCGGGCCGATATGGCTATCGTCGGCCGCGAGCACCTCCGGGACCCGTACTTCACGATGAATGCCGCGAGGGAACTCGACGCGACCGACGAGATAGAGGGGCCGCCGCAGTACCGCCGCGCCTGGGGCTTCTGAACCTGTTTAGATCTTATCCAGGTCGAGGTCGACGGCGTACCAGTCGAGCGCGAGCAGGAAGGCCGCGCCGATAGCGGCGGCAGCGACGAACGCGATGAGAACGTCCGTCGAGAAGCCGACTTCACTCCGGACCTTCACGACCGGAGCGCGGAGTGCGCCGACGACGAGCGCGACGAGGAAGGCCAGCGTTGCCCGGCGGTTGTACTCCAGTGCCCGACGGACGACGCGTGCGATGGTGAACAGGCCGACCAGCCCGCCGACGATGAACGTCACGACCGGCACGGCGGTCGTTGTCACGTCTTCGGCTGGCCCGCCGGTGGCGAGCGCAATGAGCGCGTCCACGAAGTCGGCGAGCGCCATTGACATCCTGTCGTACTGCCCGAGGATGACGAGCAACAGCGATCCCGAGATGCCGGGCAGAATCATCGCGCTGACGCCGATCATGCCGGCGATGAAGACGAGTGCGAGACTGCCGCCGTCGGCGGCGGTGTTCGAGACGCCGGACACGTAGAACGCAAGCAGAAACCCGAGGACGCCGGCCCCTATCTGGAACGGCGACTCGACCGTGAGACTGCGCAGCAACACCACCGCGGAGGCGGCGATGAGGCCGAAGAAGAAGCCGAAAAGCAACGCCGGCGTCTCCTGGCTGGCGACGGTGACGATGTGTGTTACGATGACGACGGCGGTGCCGACGCCGGCGACCAGCGCGAGGAGGAACCAGATGTCGAGTTCGAGGAGTTCGGCAAACGCGCCGCGCAAATCAACACCGCCGTCTAGCGGTGTGAGAGCGCGAACGAACCGTATTACGCGGCCCGGCGTAACGGCGGTAATCGCGGCGATGAGTCGCTCGTAGACCCCGGCGATGAGCGCGATTGTGCCCCCGGAAACACCGGGGACCCCGTCCGCGCTGCCCATACAGAGGCCGATGAGAAACGTTCGAATCCACGCACGAAGCGGTGGCACCGAGCCCAGAACCGTCGGCGGGTCCTGGTCGGGAGGGGTGGTCATCACTGAACGCTTCCAGCATCACGCTCAAATTCCTTGTGGAGTCACGTCGTATTGTGCTGCTGTCACAACTGCGAGACTGCGGCTGAACAAGTGGCCCGCGACAGCGCTAGCTCCGCTTCGATAGCGTGAGCACGCCGTTCCTGAGTGTCTGGACCGCGCCGGCGGCCGGCAGGTCGACGTCGAACTCCGTCTGGAGGTGCGGGGCGTCGACGGCAACGATGGCTTCCGTCCCGATGATATCGACTGTCACATGGTCGTCGCTGACCTGAAGCGAGTCGAGGTCGACGGCGACCGTCCAGCCGTCGTCGTGGTCGGTGTGCGAGACGTGTAGCGGCGACCGTTCAGTTTGTGCGTCCATTCGTCAATCATGGGTATGTGTTACACACATAAAGGTCCACGTTCGGCGCGTGCCAAAGCTCGGTCAGACAGGAACGCTATCCTGCACGTCGCTACACAGCAGGGCCGAGATAGCCCCATGCCTGCAGGCGGTCCCCGTCGCCCTCTATCCACCGCTCGCCGATGTCGTCGCGGTAGTAACAGTTCGGAATGAGGATATCGTCGACGCGCCCGTAAGCCTGCTCCCGCGCCCCCTGCATCGTATCGCCTTTGCCCGTGACGACCAGCGGCATCCCGCTCTCGCCAGCCACGCGCCACTGCCCGTCGACCGCCGCTCCTGACTCGCTTCTCTCGCCGGTCGCGCGGTCCGTGCCCTCGACGGGCACGCGCTTCGCGTCCTCGATGTGGATGCCCTCGCGGCTGTCGGATCCGAAGACGACCGCGGCGTTGCGGGAGTTCTCGTCGTACGTCTTCTGGTCGTCGAACGGGAACGGCGGGAGGACGACCCGAACCGCGACCTGATACCCGCGGTGGACCTCCAGTTCGGGGTCGCGCCCGTTCGCCAGATCGAGGAAGAACTGGCCTGTTTCTGATTCGAACGACTCCTCTTGGAGCGTGATTGTGGGGTACCCGAACCGCGGCGTGAACTCCAGCGGATAGATACCGTCCTCGTTGACGATGCAGTTGATGTCGATGCTGCCGACGTACCCCTCGTCGGCGAGCCAGCCTTCCACCTTGCCGAGTGTCTCCGCGAACAGTTCGTTCCGGCCGGCCCAGAACATCGAAGTACCCATCTCGCCGGTCGAGGGACCGATGTTGCCCGGAAACAGCTTCTTGTGCTCGAAGTTGAAGTTGATCGGTTCGACGAACGACTCGCCGTTGAAGAAACCACAGACGGCGATTTCGACGCCCTCGACCTTCCGCTGGAGCTGGAACCCTTTCATCCGGTGGCCCCATGCCTTCTTGTACGCTCGAAGCACATCGACGATGTCGCTGCCGTCGTCCTCGTTCCCGACGTAGAGCAGTCGCTTGACGTTCTGGACTTCCCCGAGCGGTTTGATGACGTACGGCGCAGGGTTCTCCTGGACGTGCTTGATGCCGGCGTCGAAGTCCTCGAAGACGTGATGCTCGATAGTGTTGACACCGTGGTCTTCGAGGACCTCCATCGCGTAGCCGCGGTCCTCTTCGAGCGCATCTGTGTTGGGTGTCCCGCCAACGACGGCGTGGCCTTCGGCCCGGAGTTCCCGTGTGAGTTCACCGGTGCCGATGTCGCCGCCGACCCAGATGTCGTCGAAGACGACGACATCGGCCCAGCCGAGGTCGCCCCGCCAGTCGTCGGTCTTCGGTACGAACCCGTCGGCGATCTCCTGATCGCTGTCGGCTTCGATGTAGTACCGGACGTCGTGTCCCTCCCGGCTGACCTGCCAGGCGATGTCACCGATGAGCGCCGCGTCCAACGAACAAAAGAGGAAATTCGCCATGGCGCGTTTGCGGGCGGGTGCGGGGTAAACGTTTCCTGTCCTGTCGACCACAGGTCATCGCTATCGCGATGGCAGCGAACCGGCCAGTCATGCCCGGTTGCTCGATGCCCACTGATCTATTTAAATAAACCCACTTCCGTAAGCCGAACCGTTTTAGTCCCCATCTGTAAATCCCCACGTATGACACGCGACGAACTCGCGTCCGCGAGTGAACTGCTCGAATCAGCGGCCGAAGACACTGACAGCGACGAGGCGAGCGAGCGCCTCGCCGAACTCGCTGCCCAGCTCGACTCCCTCGCGACCGACGAACGCGGCCCGGACCACGGCCGACTCGCCCGCATCCAGTCGGCGCTCAACGACCTCAGCAGTGGCGACGCGGAAGACGTGACCGAAGCCATCGACGACGCCGACGACCAGATCAACGAGTACCGGTCCGACCTCGAAGGGGTCTGAGGCGGCGCTCCTGCGCCAACACACGGCTGTCCGGTGACTTTCTGCGACGGAAAGACGGCTTTCGAACCGATGAGTCGCTACGACTCGGTCGCGGTTTCCTCGTCGACCGGCTTGATCCGGTGTGTCGCGTCGTTGTTATCGTCCGGGGCCCGCAGATGATACGTGACTTCACGCGGCTCCGTATCGTCGACGTACGGTGTCTTAGCGTCGTGCGTGATACCCGCTGTTTCTCCTGGCTCCAGTACCCTATCAAACCGGCCGACAGGCGCGTAGGCGACGCGTGGGCCGGTTCGGTTGAGTGCGAGGACGTACCGACCTGCGGTGTCGCCCGTGTTCGTGACTGTTATCTCAAGCGTCGGCATGGCTGGCTCAGTGACACGCTCCGGTCCGTCGAGAGTAACGTCGAACGACGGCAACGGTGCTTCGAGTCTGTTCTGAACTGTCTTCGGCATCGTCCACTCCCCGCCGGGCCAAGACAGTCGGGCGTCGCTAGCTGAGCCGGTTTCGGGCAGGTCGAAGACCAGCGGCCCACCGGCCTCGGTGAACTGTCGGCCCCACTCGCCGTCGCGATACAGACCGTTCCTGAACGTCTCGGGGCTGTACGTCGACCCATCGAATCTGAGCGAGAACGCGCCCCGGTCCACTCCCGAGCCCTCGATGGTCGTCGTGAGCACGAGAAACTGGCCGCCTGTCGGTTCAACGCTGATAGAGTCAGTGCGAGGAATCACGACGCCTGGCGCCACCACGGCGTCCGTGACGGTCACACTGGGCGGCGACCCAATGTCGGTTTCGCTACCGCTTGGTGACGGCATCGGCGTCACTGTCCCGGTGTCCTCGGTTTCACCCTGACATCCTGCACCGGTGATAGCCAGTCCGCAGAGTGCCAGAACGCGACGGCGGTACATGGCTCTGCGTTGCCCTGCCCCGGATAAATGCTTTCAGAAGGTACGGGTTCAGTTTTGACCGACTGATTCCAGTTCGGCCCGGAATAGACCTGTCTCCTCGATCTGGGTAGTCTGTGTCGCTGATGAGGCAGGCGATGTCAGATTAAATAACATCTTAATTAATGTTTGTGACTAACCAAAAGCTTTTGACAATTCCATTGGTTTCAGTCAAATGTGTATCAGGTTGGGGGATCGGGTGGCGGTACCATCCCTACGTGGTGATATCAATGAGCAAATCAACGAATGGCCGAACGGCCCCTAAATCGATGCGTCACAAGCAAATACTCGATGTAGCGGCTGAGAACCCCGAGGCATCCATCGCAGAGCTTGCGGCCGAAGTACCGAGTGCAACAGCGGAACTGGTCGAGCGAGTTCTTGAGGAACACGGCGACCCGGCTGAGGCCGACGAGACGGAAACGGCCGCCCAGTCAGAGAGTGAACCGTCGACGGAGTCACAGTCATATCCAGCCCCTGCGGACCTCTCGTCGACAGAACGTGAGACGATCCGAGCAATCCAGAAACACCCCACCGCGTCCCAGCGGGACCTCGCGGAGAAGCTCGGCGTCACTGCCTCGACGGTGAGCAACCGCGTCAACGGGATCGACGGGTTCGACTGGGCGAACCGAGAAGCGTTCGCAAACGCCGTGTTCAGCGACGGAGAAGCCGAATCAGCGACGATCTCGGACGAGGCAGAAACCCAGACACCCGATACCCAATCGCCGGAGTCAACAGACAACCCCGACGGAGCCGACAATCAAGCGTCAGGCCCTGATACTGCGTCCGACGACGGCGACCGCTTGCCAACGGAAGTCGAGACAGCGGCCGGCGAAGTGAACACCACGCTGACTACGTTCCAGTCGACCGTCGAGGACCTCTCCGAGCAACTGGCCGAACTCGAAGGCCAGGTCGAAACCGTCACCGACGGCGGCGGCTCGCCACAGCCGTTTCAGGACCCCGAACTCGTCCACAAGGTCGTCCACGCGTGTATGGACTCCGAGAAGATATCCGAGGAGGAAGAGCTCCGGATTCTGGATTCGTTGCTCTAGTTGTACTCACGCCATCGGTGGCCACACTCTTGGCACTTGAAAAAGCGCGTCGGCGGTTCGTCGGCTGACCCGGTCTGTTTGATCGTGTACCACGCTTTCCCGTGTCCGCATTCCTCACAGGTCACGTCGTCAGCCGTCGGCTTGCCCTCGAAGTTCGAACCCTCCTCGGTCTCTATCAGTTCGTCGCCGCTCTGTTCGTCCGTGCTGACGAACTCGGCCGCGCGGTCCTCGTCTTTCGCGACCCGCGCGCCACAGGACTGACAGACCATCTCGTCACCGTCGCCGTGCATCATCGAGCCACAGTCGTCGCAAAACTGCATACACGCTCGTCGGATATCGAGGCAAAAAGCCGTTACTGCTCGTCCTCGATCTCGTGTTGCTCGGCGACGACCGGACAGTCCAGCAGCCGGACCGTCTCCATGTCGAGGAACTCCATGATCTCGGTCCCCTCGTTCGTGCAGTGTGCGTTCGGCGGTGCGGAGAAGTGTTCACACTGCTCGCAGTAGCGGTGTTTCGACACCTCCGCATACCGGCTCTCCGGCGTGGTCTCGCTATCGTCGTCCGCAGCGATTTCCGCCCACACCTTGTCCGCGTCGATGTGATCGACGTCGACCCGCTCGAATACGCTCTCACCGCTTCCAAAGGGGTCGTCGCCGCGGCTGTCCATTTCCGAAAAGGGGTCGTCCGGGTCGGGTGATGACCCGGAAAGGGGATTGTCTGATTCAGTTGCCGAATCCGAACGGAACTCTTCCGTGTCGACGGCCGAGAGCAGGTCGTCAGCATCGGTTGCATCGGGTTCCGCCTCGGACGCACCGTCGGCCGGTTCGTCGCTCGATTCGCTGCCCGGCCACCCGTCGTCGGGTGGCTGGCGTGCGTCTGTCGAGCCGTCCGCGTCGTCAGGCTCCGAACCGAGACGCTCGAACGGGTCGCCCTCGCGGTCGTCGCCCGGGTCAAGCTCCTCGAAGGGGTCTTGCTCGTCGTCACTCATTGGTCTCGCCCGGTTCAAGCTGTGCTGCGGCCACCAGCCGCGCCTTCGAGCGGATAATGCCGCCCTCGGGCCGGACGTCCGACACCGTCGTGTTGCAGTGTGGACACTGGGGTTCGGTCAACAGCCCGATCTCGACCTGCTCGTCACAGTTCGAACAGCGTGCCGTCGAGATGTTCTCCTGGGCCGCGGCGCGTTTCAGCCGGTCGACCGCTTTCTGATTCTGGTCCCGGCCGCCCTGGTCGTCGCGGAGGTCGCTGACGACCCAGGCGACGCGGGTGAGTTTGTCTTCGACATCGTCGAGTCGGCTGTCGATGTCAGCGACTCGCTCGTTCTCTGTTTCGAGCGACTCGGTCACGTCGCCCCGAAGCGCGGCGAGTTCCGCCTCGATATCTTCGATCTCTTGTGTGAGTGCATCGATACGGTCGAACTCCTCGTGGCCGTGGTCGGCCGGCGCTTTCGCGTCGGCCTCCCGTTTGACCTGCACGACGCGCTCGCGAACGTCTTCGATTTTCGTCTGAAAGTCCGCTTCGAGCGCGTCGAACCGCTCGGTGAGTTGGCGTTCCACCGTGTCGACGATGTCGGGGAGCTGTGAACTGACAGCGCTCTCGGTCGCCGCTTCGACTGAGCCGTTCAGCTTCTCGTCCACGGTCGCGGCGACGACGGCATCCAACTCGTCCGCCGATGGCTGAATGAGGTCGTCCATCCCATCGTCCGAGTCGGCCGCTGTCATATATGCGGCCAGCAGTTGCTCCATGACGGCGTCGCGAGGCACGCCGAGCGTCTCGGCCTGCTCGGTCAGCCACTCGTCTAGATCTGCAGATAGCTCGACGTACACTCCTCCGTCATCAGTCGACTCGGAGGACATTACGACACCCTTGACGAACAAGACTGATAA
This sequence comes from Haloarcula sp. CBA1115, assembly GCF_000827835.1. Taxonomy (NCBI): domain Archaea; kingdom Methanobacteriati; phylum Methanobacteriota; class Halobacteria; order Halobacteriales; family Haloarculaceae; genus Haloarcula; species Haloarcula sp. CBA1115. The sequence continues at coordinate 2,601,682 of NZ_CP010529.1, forward strand.
GGGTTTGTCGCCGATTTCAGATACCGAGAGCGGGAGCGAACCGTCAGCACGCGGCTCGTTGTCTTTTTCCGACAGTTACGGGCATCTCTGCTGCCGACTATCGCTACCGAATCTTGCGCACGTCGCTGATATCGAAGCCGGCATCGCCCAGTTCGGTCTCGAACTGCACGATGTCCTCGTCCTCTATCTGCGAGAGAACGCCGCGGAACTGCTGGACGACGAGGGTCCGGGCCCGGGTGGAACCGCCGGACTCCCACGCGAACTCCATCGTGCCGTGGGATGCGTCGACGAGCTGCCCGTGTCGGGTCGACGATATCGTCTCCGGATTGACGTGCAAGAGGATAAGGCCCCCCCACTGGTGGGCTGCCTTCTGGATTCCCTGGACGAGCGAGCTGACGTCCGACCAGCTGACTTCCTCGTCCGTCGCGCTAACGAGGTCAGACAGCGAGTCGATGACGACGAGATTGTTCGCCGCCACGTCGTTCAATACCATCCCGAGCGTGCCGAGCAGGTCATCCCGCTCGTGGCGCGCCCGGAGGTCGGTGATTGACGCGGTCTCCCTGGCGTACCACTCTCGCGGCACCGGACTGATGTGGAAGTACCGCTCCGAGAGGTCGTGAAACTCGACCGCCTGGCTTCCCTTGTCGACCACGTCGTCGTCCATCGCCAGCCGCATCTCGCTGACCAGTTGCGACTCGCTTGTTGTAAAGGAGATGTAGTGGACTTCGTCCGGGGCAACAGCGTCGGCCGAGCGGTCGCCGTAGTAGAGGTCGTGCAACTCCCCGTCCACCTGTTCGAGCCCGTTGATGAGTGCGCTCGTATGCATGAACTCCCGGGAGCCAGCGCCGGCCTCGCCGGACAGCAGGACGACGCTCCCGGCGGGCGCTCCACCGTTGATGATGGAGTCGAGCTGCCGGATTCCGAACGGGATTCGCTCCATACGTCCACCTACCTACGCGGTCGCTTAAACGCTTGGCCTGTCTCACTGTCGTGGTCGGGAGAGCGACAGCGAGCCCGGAGGTTACCGCCAGACGGCCCGACCGAGCCGCGTCTCCGAGAGGTCGAAGTCGAAGCGGTCCGTCCACAGCAGGCCGGCCCCCAGCAGCGCGGCCAGGCCGACAGGCACCCAGTTCGCATAAAAGAGGTTGATACCGCCCCACAGCAGGACGAAGCTCACCAGGTCATCGAGCATGAACGGGCAGTCCCGGAGCCGCTGTCGGAGCCCTGCGCGGTCGAACCCGAGGTCGAACAGCAGGACGGCGACCGATCCAGAGAGGAGCCAGCCGGTGTAGTTCTGCCACGGGACGCCGTAGAACTGGGGCATCTCGTAGGTCCAGAAACCGATTGCCACGGCGCCAGGATCGAGCACGAGGTCGACGAGCATGACCGTCGCCAGCGTCGCCAGCAGCCGAACCGCGGTTGACGCCGCCCTGTTGCCGAGCAACAGCAGGACGAGCAGGTAGGCGTTCAGGACCAGCGGGAAGAAGAAGACCGGGAGCCCGAACGGCACCTCGCCCAGCAGCATCGGGCCAAGGTCGACGCCGTACGTGAACTCGCCGTAGGGCCAGCCGGTCCGGACACCGACGAGTTCGATGCCGTAGGAGTAGAGCGTCAGCGCGACCAGCGCCAGCCCGGCCCGGCGGTCCACGAGCGGAAAGACACCGGCCACGAGAGGCAACCGCATCACGAACGTTCCGAACAGGACGAAGTAGGGGTTGAACGCGAGCGGGTCGGGCAACAGTCCCTCGGCGCTGGCAAGCAGGGTGACAGCGCCGACGAGCGGGAAAACGACGGCGATGGTAAAGCGGTTCTCGGTGACGAACTGGTCGAACTGCGCGGTCGCGTCGGTCCTTGTCTCGGGGAGCGTCCAGCCCGCTATGGTCCGGTCCTCGCCGCTACCCATACAGCATCACCCACAGCGCGATGAGTGTGAACACCATGCCGACGACGGTGTTGATCGCAGGATACCACCAGTACGCCTCGTCGATGTCGACGCCGATGCCGAGAATCCCGAAGACGAGGCCGGGGTAGACGAGCAGTAGCAGGCCGAATACCCAGTGCGTGTAGGTGAATACGAACGCGGCCGTGAGCCAGCACATCACGCAGTAGTAGTAGGTGTTTGACTCCCCGAGGAACGTCGCCGTCGTCTGGATACCGGCCTCGCGGTCGGGTTCGATGTCCGGAATCGCCGAGAAGGTGTGCATCCCCATCGCCCAGAGCCACGCGCCGGCGACCGCCGTCGCTGGCGGGGCCGCTCCTTCGATAGCGGCGTAGCCGATGACGCCCGGCAGGATGTACAGCCCGTTCGAGATGGAATCAAGGAACGGCGTCGTCTTGAACCGCAACGGCGGGGCTGAGTACTCGACAGAGAGCGCAACCCAGGCGAGCAGGGCCACGACCCCGAGCATCGGAAGCCCGAGGACGAACAGTAACGCGAGCGCGCCGCTTGCGACGACGATGGCTGTGACGGCGCTGTCACCGCGGTAGCTGACCTCTCGGCCCTCGTCCTTCTTGGGATTGTGTTCGTCGATGTCGGCGTCGAAGATGTCGTTGACCCCGTAGAGAAACACGTTCGCGGGGATAGTGAAGTACAGAAACAGGGCGACAGCCAGCGGCGAGAACAGTTCTCCCGGGCCGTCGGCCGCGTAGCTGACGCCGACGATGACCGGGCCGCCGAGGTACAGCCAGAACCGCGGCCGGGAGAGCCGCAACAGGTAGCCCACAAGCGTCTCCTTCGGCGGAATGACGGCGGTAATGCGGTCGGTCGGGAGTTCGGGCATTACTCAGGCGATATCCTCGATGAGCGCCTCTGCGGTGTGTTCGCCGCTGATGAGACACATCGGCACGCCGATGCCGGGCGTCGTGAACGACCCCGTGAAGTAGAGGCCGTCGACGGCCGACGAGCGGTTGTTGGGTCGCAGCAGGGCGGTCTGGCGGAGTGTGTGTGCCAGCCCGAGAGCTGTGCCCTCCGTGGCGTTGTACCGCTCGCCGAAGTCGGAGACGGCGAACTGCTTCTCGTAGACGATGCGGTCGCGCAGGTCGACGCCGGTGTTGTCAGCGATGTCGGCAAGCACCTTCTCGCGGTACTCCTCGCGGATCTCGTCGCCGTCGTGCAGGCCCGGCGCGATTGGGACCAGAACGAACAGGTTCGAGTGTCCGTCTGGGGCGACGGTGTCGTCGGTTTTCGAGGGCACACAGAGGTAGTACGCCGGGTCATCGGGCCACGCGGGCTCGTCGAAGATGTCGTCGAAGTGGGGGTCCCAGTCCGTCGGCAGGACGAGCGTGTGGTGCTTCAGGGGCTCCACGTCGCCCTCGACACCCATGTACATGAGGAAGGCAGACGGTGCGTACGTCTTGTCGTCCCAGTACTCGTCGTCGTACTGGCGCTCGTGGTCGGGCAGGAGTTCCCGTTCGGCGTGGCCGTAGTCGGCGTTGACGACCACTTCGTCGGGGTGGGTCGTGTCGCCGTGGACTGTCTCCACGAGGAATCCATCCTTCCGCCGGGAAATCTCGTCGACTTCGGCGTCGGTCTCGTAGGTGACGCCGAGTTCCTCGCCGAGTTCGACGAGGCCGTCGACGACCGCGCCGACGCCGCCGTCGGGGTAGTACACGCCGAGGTTGAAATCGACGTGGCTCATCATGTTGTACAGCGCTGGCGTCGTCCGCGGAGAGCCACCGAGGAAGACCAGCGTGTACTGCATGATCTGCTGGAGCTTCGGGTGCTCGAAGTAGTCCTCGACGTGGCCCTGCATCGAGCCGATAAGCTGGAGCCCGACCGGAGCGGCAGTCATCACATCGAGGTCAATCCAGTCGCGCAGCTCCGAGCGGTCCTCGTAGACGAACTTGTTCATCGCCGTCTCGTAGTGACGTTCGCTCGTCGCGAGGTAGTCTTCGAACGCCTCGCCCGCGCCGGGTTCGTACTCCTCGAACTTCCGGGCCATCTCGGCGTTGTCGCCGGTCACGTCGATCCGGTCGCCGTCCTTGAAGAAGATGCGGTAGTGCGGGTCGAGCCGCTGGAGGTCGTAGTAATCGCGTGGCTCTTTCCCGAAGTACGCGAAGAACCGCTCGAACACGTCGGGCATCAGATACCACGACGGACCCATGTCGAACCGGAACCCGTCCACCTCCAGCCGGGAGGCGCGGCCCCCGAGTTGCTCGTTTTTCTCCAGTAGCGAGACGTCCGCGCCTGCGTCCGCCAGATAGCACGCGGCGGAGAGGCCACCGATGCCGCCACCGACGACAGTTACGTCTTCACCGGACAAGTCACTCATTACTAGTATTGAGGGGCTGGACCGTCAATAAATGAGCGGCCAAACTGCATCGGTATGCCATTCGTGGCCATATGTCGGGCCGCCGAGCGGCTCAGTGGGAGACGTATATGGGGATGGGGGCCAGACTGACACGTATGGAACCTGACCTCGCAGCACTGGACGCATATCTCGATGACGCCGGCGTCGACGGCTACCTCCTCGATGCGGATTCCGAGGTGTCAGACCAGTACTACCTCTCTGGCTTCGACGCGCCGGACCCGTTCATCACGCTGTACGACGGCGACACACATCTCCTCTTCCCGCGGAGTCTGGAGTTCGGTCGCGCCAAGCGTGAATCGCGAGCCGAGACCGTCGAACGGTACGTGGACTTCGACCACCAGAAGAAGGTCGAGGAGTACGGTCCCGAGGAGGCAGTCTCGCACGTCCTCGCGGATTTCCTCGCGTCCTACGATGTGGACAGCGTGGCCGTACCCCCGCGGTTCCCGCTCCGGACTGCGGACGGCCTGCGCGAACGTGGTGTCGACGTGACGGCCGACACCGACGGCATCGTCACGGAGATCCGCGCGACGAAGACCGAGACCGAAGTCGACTACGTCCGGACGGCACAGCGGGCCAACGAGGCGGCGATGCAGGCGGCCGAATCGCTGCTTGAGGCGTCAGAGATTGCCGAGGACGACACGCTCGAAATTGACGGCGAGACGCTGACGAGCGAGCGGGTGAAAGAGGAGATCGAGGTGACGCTGCTCCGGCACGGCTGTTCACTGGACGAGACTATCGTCGCCTGCGGGGCGGACGCTGCGGACCCTCACGACTCTGGGAGCGGGCCGCTCGTCGCCCACGAGCCGGTTATCATCGACATCTTCCCGAAGGACAAGGCGACGAAGTACCACGCCGACATGACGCGGACGTTCGTCAAAGGCGAGCCAAGCGAGACGGTGCGGGAGTGGTACGACCTCACCGAGCGGGCGATGGAAGCGGCGTTCGATGCGCTGGAACCCGGTGCGACCGGCAAAGACGTACACGACGCTGTCTGTGACGTGTACGAGGACGCCGGCGAGCCGACGTTGCGTGACGACGACCGAACGGAGACAGGGTTCATCCACAGCACGGGCCACGGCGTCGGGCTGGACGTCCACGAGCTTCCACGGCTGGCACCGAATGGCGGCGAACTCGAACCGGGACACATCGTCACTATCGAGCCCGGCCTCTATGACCCCGATGTCGGCGGGGTCAGAATCGAAGATATCGCCGTCGTCACTGCCGATGGCTACGAGAACCTGACTGAGTACGAGATTCAGTTCGTCGTCTGAGCCGGTCGTTTCAGCGCCGTTCCATCTGGCCGCCACAGGACAGACAGGCCACGTTAGCGTCTCCAGTCTGGGAAGCAGTTTTATCCTGGCCTCCGTTGGTGACTGCGTTATCTTCTATCAAGATGTTCGTTACCATGACACATTATATTCCGCGGCTCCATCATGAACATTTATTATGGATGGGGCAAAAGGTGGTGATACTCAATGCTTGTATCCGATGTACGCCCCTCACGCGACCCTCACACTGCACTGCCCACAAACCACAGACGCCGGCCGACACGACCCCCAGGATGACAACACGAATCACGACCCCCCGAAACGACGACTCGTACCCGACAACCACGCTGCCCTTCGACGACGCGGAGAGCAAGTCCCGCCGCGCGCCGAAGATGTTCTCGCCGACCAATCACGCCACGATGGGCCAGTTCGACACTGAGGCCACGGACCCGCGGTAAGCTGGGACACAACGCATATCCCGCCGGCACGCTTCCGTGCCGATATGTCCGATTACACCACAGTATCGATTCCGAAGGACCTCGCGGAGCGCGTCGAAGAGACCATCGAGGGGACGAGTTTCTCCAGCACCTCTGATCTCGTTCGGTTCCTGCTCCGGAGTATCGTCGTCCAGCACCAGCGGGAAGGCGAACTGACCGAAGCGCAGTTCCAGGATATCACCGACCAGTTGCGGGACCTGGGCTACTTGGAGTAACCGCTCCGGAGACGGAACGCTACTGCGGATACTTTTCCGGAGGCTCGACGTCGAGAACCGTGACCTCCTGTTCCTGCCCGGATCTGTCGAAGGCTCCGAAGGCGTCGATATCCCACGGCGGGATGCCGACGAAGATCACCTCGTGCAGGTCGTCGGTCTTGCTGACGCCCATGTACCCGTCGGGGTGGGAAACGAATCGGCCCTGTGTCTGGCCGGCCGGCGTTCCAAGGTCGACGCCGAACACCGCCTTCACCGAGACCCCGGCTGAGGGGAGATAGAAGTCAGTGAACACCGGTGTCTCGTCCGGTAAGTCAGCATCCGGGAGTTCTCCGGCCGGCGTGACGGCCAGCGAAATCGTCACGTCGTCAGGTTCGGCCTCGCTGGCGAGCCGTAACAGCGTCTCGACGAGTCCGCGTGTGACGTAGACCACGCCACACCTTCGCACGGGCCGGGTAAAACAGCGTCGCTTCCGTCGGTTTAGCCGAGCACGAGCGACTTGAGGTTCTTCGCGTACAGGCCCGGCGTCCGGCCTCGCGACCCGCGGAGCGCGTACGCGATGTCCTCGGCGGCACCTTCCATCACACCCTCTCCGTGACCGACCAGGACCCGCTCGGGGTCCAGCCGGGAGAGTTTCTTCGGGGGGAACAGGCGCAACATTGGGTGGACACCGAGTCGCTCGTCACCGGCGAGGAAGTAGTCCGCCGCCCCGACTGCCTCGGGGACGACCAGCGTATCGTCCTCGTCGCCATACAGCGCGGCCTCTTGCCAGAACGTGTTCTTGATAATCTTGTGGACGCCGTAGTCCGTGCCCGGCAGTTGTCGGTGCATGCGTTCGACCGGCGCGTCGATGTCTTCCTCGACACCCGACATCCACTCGGGGATGTACACCGACACGTCGTGTCGGTTCGCAACGGCGGCGCTGTCGCGTTTGTGCCGGTCTAACAGGATGACGACGCCGGCCACGTCGCCGAACTCGGCGAACAGGTCGTCGATACCGTCGACGTCTATCGGGTCGACGACGAACACGCCGGCATCCGTCTTGAGGACGTGACTCGCCCGGACCATCATTTCGTCGGGATACGGAATGTAGCTCACGCCGCGCTCCCAGCGGTTCGTCTCCAGCCACGCCGCCGTTTCGTCCTGCGTGTTGGTTGGCATACGCCTCAGTACGGGCCTGACGTGAATAAATGGTCGAGAACGGGAAACTCGCGTGCTGGGGTTGTTTCGCCTCCGAAACGTCGTCCACAGCGGCTTTGTCGGTGGCGACCGAAGTGCCGATATGCTCTCCTCGCCCGCCTGGCTCACACTGGAGGTGAAGTATCCGGACCGTGCAACGGCGTTCTACGAGGCCTTTCTGGAACTCGACGTACTCTCAGAGAGCCCAGACGAGGCCGTGCTCGCGGCCGGCGACACCGAACTCAGGCTCCGCGCGCCGGGGACGGTTCCGCGCGGCGGGCTCCACACCCACTACGCACTGACCATTCCCGAGCGGGAGTACGACGACTGGTACGGCCGGCTGGACGAGCGCTTCGACCTGGTCGAACACACCTTCGGGGACGCGCGCTCGCTGTACTTCTACGACCCACAGGGCAACTGCGTGGAACTCGGCGAGCGGGCGGTCGACGGCGATGGCGTCACCGGCCTGTTCGAACTCGTCCTCGAAGTCGAGGACCTGTCCTCGGCCGTGGCGTTCTACACCTCGCTGGGGTTCGACATGGTCGACGACGGCCGCGACGAAGGCCGCGTTCGGCTCTCGACCGGCGACCTCGACCTGGAACTGTGGTCACCGCGGCTCGGCATCGCTGACGCCCGCGGCGGCGTTCACGTCGACTTCGGTGTCGTCGCCGAAGACCCGAAATCGACGGCCAGGGAAGTCGCTGACGACGCGCTTTCGGTCACCTCGGTCGAGGACGGCGTCCGAATCAGGGACCGGGACGGCCACTACCTGACGCTGGTGTCGGCGTAGACAACCGCCGGTGTCGGCGTAGCGGGCCAGTGGTACCGGGGGTGAATCCGCCGGAAGCGAATATAATGACTACCCCCGTATTAGTAGCTGTATAGACACCTCATAGGCAGGTTCTTTTCGTGTCGGCGGCCACGTTTCACCCGAGGATGTCCCCGACTGACTCCCGGGCCGAACAGGAAGCCCCTGCGAAGGCGACGCTGTTCTGTCCGGACTGTGGGCACCGGAGCAGGTACGACGGCGACTGGATGGTGGTCGAGCACCACGGCGGCACGCACTACCGCTGTCCGGACTGCCACGCCCAGATCACGACCCGACCGAGCCACACTGACAGGGGTTCGCCCCGGTTCTTCGACACCTACTGGCAAGCGTGGGACCGGGGTATCCGCGTGTGGCATGGACTGCTGCAGCGATTTCTCCCTCCGTGAGCGGCCTGGCCAGATATTGCGGCGTCAGGAAAACCGTTCCTCCCGCTATTTCCCATAGAACCGTATCGCCCAGAATAGGGCTGTCCAGAGGCCACAGCGCGTTCTGCGGCTCAATCCAGCCGCTCGGAGTCGATACTGACGCCCGGCGGCGTCACAACCAGAAAGCCGCGGAAGTGCATCAGTTCGCCGCCGGCCTCCCGGACCGGCCGGGCGAACCCGGCGGCGAGTTCGTTCAGGTCGCCTTCGACGTTGAGAACCAGGACCGACCCGTTTTCGATGGTGTTGATCCACTGCTCGGGCGGTTCCGACCCGTCGAGGACGCCCAGCACGACGCGGTTGCTGCCGGCCCCGTCACGGTCCTCGTCCATCTGGTCCTCCACGGCCTGCAGGTCCAGCCCCTCGAAATCGCTCATAGCCACATCCATGCGCGGACGGAGCAAAAATCCTCCCCAAACCGTCTGACGCGCGGCAGTCGCACCGGCGGCGGTCGTGACCGTGTGTCGTGTGCACATATCACCGCCCTATGGACAAGTATAAATAGTGGAAGCATCCAGTTACGGGTGCTTATGTCCAACAACGAGGGCACGTCGGAATCTCCGGCGGATCGAGTTCTTCCAGGGCACACTGGATTCCACGTCTGAGATAACAGACGCACGGATTTTCGACACCACGCTGCGCGATGGTGAGCAGTCACCACGCACGTCGTTCAACTACGAGGACAAACGCGAGATAGCTGCGCTGCTCGACGAGATGGGCACCCACGTCATCGAAGCCGGGTTCCCCGTCAACTCCGACGCGGAGTTCGAGGCAGTACGCGACATCGCCGAGTCCACGCGAGTGACGACCTGCGGACTGGCGCGTGTGGTCGAGAAAGACATCGAGGCGGCTCTGGATTCCGGTGTGGACATGGTCCACACCTTCGTCTCGACGTCGGACGTACAGTTGCAAGATTCCATGCACGCGACCCGTCAGGAGGCACTCGACACTGCCGTCGACTGTGTCGAGATGATCAAAGATGCGGGCGTCGAATGCATGTTCTCGCCGATGGACGCGACTCGGACTGACGAGGACTTCCTCGTCGAAGTCATCGAGGCCACGTCCGCGGCGGGGGCGGACTGGATCAACATTCCGGACACGTGTGGGGTCGCCACGCCGCGGCGGTTCTACGACCTCATCGAAATCGTCGACGACTGCACCGATGCCTACATCGACGTGCACACGCACGACGACTTCGGACTGGCGTCGGCCAACGCCATCTCCGGCTTTGAGGCCGGAGCCAGCCAGGCGCAGGTGTCGGTCAACGGGATCGGCGAACGTGCCGGCAACGCGGCCTACGAAGAGGTCGTGATGGCGCTGGAGTCGCTGTACGATGTCGACACCGGAATCGACACCACCCGCATCACAGAGCTGTCGCGGATCGTCGAGGAGAAGTCTGACATCGGGGTGCCGGCGAACAAGCCCGTCGTCGGGCGCAACGCCTTCTCCCACGAGAGCGGTATCCACGCCGCCGGTGTCATCGAGAACTCCGACACGTTCGAGCCGGGCGTCATGACCCCCGAGATGGTCGGGGCCACGCGCGAACTCGTGCTCGGCAAGCACACCGGGGCCCACTCGGTCCGGGAACGGCTCGTCGACGCGGGCTACGACCCGACCGAGGCGGAGGTCAGAGAAGTGACCCGCCGCGTCAAGGAGTACGGCGCGGAGGAACAGGTCACCATGTCGGTGCTCGAACGGTTCGCCGAGGAGATCGGCGTGACCGAGGAAAGCGAGGAGGTCCGGGCGTAGGCCGATGACCTCGCTTCCGGCCGTCACTACGAGTGAGCAGCTACCGGTGAGTATCCGGTTCCGAGCGGCTGTCCGCCAACAGCTATCACAGAACGTTTATTATTCGGGACGAACTGCATTTGGATGTGATGACCGCGGCTGCTGGGCGTCAGGTTCGACCACCCGCCAGCACCGCGACCGCTATTCTCGGCGTGCGTATTGTAGGGGCACTATAGCCCCTCATTTCACATTTTCACCCCCGGCCGAATCGATTCGCCTGAACACCACAGAGTCACCAGTCATGCACGCAGCATACACATCACCGCGGTATCGACCCCGAACACGAACAGACGGAGGGATGACACGATGAGCGAACGTGCATCCGTCCCCAAGGAAGCGGAAGAAACGGAGTCAGAAACAGAACAGGAGCCGGTCACGACGGGCGCGCAATCGGTCATCCGTGCGCTTGAAAACGCCGGGACAGACTACGTCTTCGGCGTCCAGGGCGGCGCGATCATGCCCGTCTACGACGCGCTGTACGACTCCGACATCAACCACGTCACGATGGCCCACGAACAGGGGGCCTCACACGCGGCGGACGCGTACGGAATCGTCACCGGCGACCCCGGCGTCTGTTTCGCCACCTCCGGCCCCGGTGCGACGAACCTCGTGACCGGCATCGCCGACGCCAACATGGACTCGGACCCCGTCATCGCACTAACCGGCCAGGTCCCGACGGAGTTCGTCGGCAACGACGCCTTCCAGGAGACGGACACGGTCGGCATCACCCAGCCGATCACGAAGGAGAGCTACTTCGCCGCCGACTCCGACACCGTCGGCGACGACGTCAGCGAAGCGTTCGCGCTCGCCGACGCCGGCCGGCAGGGGCCGACGCTGGTCGACCTCCCGAAGGACGTGACCCAGGGCGAAACCGAGGTCGAACCCGGCAGGCCGGAGACGCCGGAGACCTACGAGGTGCCCGAGGAAGCCGACGACGAGGACGTCCAGGAGGCCGTCGAGGCGCTGGCCGAGGCCGACCGTCCGGTCATCCTCTCGGGCGGCGGCGTCATCAAGGCGAACGCGTCGAGCGCGCTCCGGGAGTTCGCCAAGGAGTACGAGATCCCGGTTATCACGACGATGCCCGGCATCGGGAGCTTCCCCGAGGACCACGAACTCTCGCTTGAGTGGGCCGGGATGCACGGCACCGGCTACGCCAACATGGCGATTAGCAACACCGACTGCATGCTGGCCATCGGGACGCGCTTCGACGACCGCCTGACCGGCGGCGTCGACTCCTTCGCCCCCGACGCGGAGGTCATCCACGTCGACATCGACCCGGCCGAAATCAGCAAGAACGTCTACGCTGACTACCCACTCATCGGAGACGCCCGGAACGTGCTCCGGCAGCTGTTCGACGCGATGCCGCGTGCGCCGGACGCCGACAAGTGGCGCGACCAGTGCCAGACCTGGAAAGAGGAGTACCCGATGGACTACGACACGCCCGACGACGAGCCGCTGAAGCCACAGTACGTCGTCGAGCAGTTCTCGGAGATGACGCCGGACGACACTATTGTCTGTACCGGCGTCGGCCAGCACCAGATGTGGGCCTCCCAGTTCTGGGAGTACACCGAGCCCCGGACGTGGGTGTCGTCCCACGGTCTCGGGACGATGGGGTACGGCGTGCCAGCCGCCATCGGTGCCAAACTCGCCGCGCCGGACCAGGAGGTCGTCTGCTTCGACGGCGACGGCTCGTTCCTGATGACCGTTCAGGGCCTATCGGTCGCCGTTCGGGAGCAACTCGATATCACCTACGTCGTCCTGAACAACGAGGCGGTCGGGATGGTCCGCCAGTGGCAGGACGGCTTCTACGAGGGCCGCCGGATGGCCTCGGAGTACCCGTGGATCCCGCAGTTCGACAAGCTCGCCGAGGCCTTCGGCGCGCGCGGGTTCACGCTCGAATCCTACGAGAACGTCGAGGAAACGATACAGGAAGCACGCGACTACGACGGCCCGAGCGTCATCGACGCCCACATCGACCCCGGGGAGAACGTCTTCCCGATGGTCCCCAGCGGCGGTGACAACGGCCTGTTCGCGCTCAACGAAGACCAGCTGGACATGATCTAACAATGACTGGAGGAATGCCAGGCCCCGCGCCGGACGAACGGATGCGCCCGAAGGGCCGACGCAACACGCAGGGAATCCGCGTCGATCCCGAGGCCGAAGTGACCCACGAACCGCGCCAGGCGGTGCTGTCCGCGCTGGTCAAGCACCGACCGGGCGTGCTGTCGGAAGTGTCAGCGCTGTTCAGCCGACGGCAGTTCAACATCGAAAGCCTGACCGTCGGGCCAACGGTCGACGACGACACAGCCCGGATGACGATTCTCATCGAGGAACCGGAACCGGGAATCGACCAGGCGAAAAAGCAACTGCGGAAGCTCGTGCCCGTCGTCTCGGTCAGGGAACTCGAAGGCGAGGCCGTCCGTCGGGAGCTCGCACTGGTGAAAGTCAGCGGCGAGAAGCCAGACGACGTCAACGCCGTTGCCGACATGTACGACGGCCAGGCCGTCGACGCGTCGACCGACTCGGTCACCGTCGAGATCACGGGCAGCAAGCAGAAGATCGACGCCGCCATCGAGGCGTTCAAGCAGTTCGATGTGCAGGAGATCGTGCGAACCGGGGCCGCCGCACTGGAACGCGGCCCGAAAACACTAGAGAAAGATGTCTGACGAACTTACCACAACAGTCTACTACGACGAGGACGCTGACGTATCGACTATCGACAATGAGACCGTAGCCGTGCTGGGCTACGGCTCACAGGGCCATGCCCACGCGCTGAACCTCCACGAGTCCGGCGTCGACGTAATTGTCGGCCTCCGCGAGGACTCGTCGTCTTGGGCGGACGCCGAGGACGCGGGTCTCCGCGTCGAGACGCCCGACGTGGCCGCCGGCGAGGCGGACCGCGTCGTGATGCTCGTCCCGGACACGATTCAGCCGGCCGTCTACGAGGCCATCGAGGACGAACTGGACGCCGGAGACACGCTCCAGTTCGCACACGGCTTCAACATCCACTACGGCCAGATCGAACCGCCGGAGGATGTCGACGTGACGATGGTCGCGCCGAAGTCGCCCGGCCACCTCGTGCGCCGGACCTACGAGCGCGGCGAGGGGACGCCCGGTCTCATCGCGGTCTATCAGGACGCGACCGGCAACGCCAAGCAAGAGTCGCTGGCCTACGCGAAGGGCATCGGCTGTACCCGCGCTGGCGTCATCGAGACCTCCTTCCAGGAAGAGGTCGAGACGGACCTCTTCGGCGAGCAGGCTGTCCTCTGTGGCGGCGTCACCGAGATGGTCAAGGCCGGCTTCGAGACGCTGGTCGACGCCGGCTACGCGCCGGAGATGGCCTACTTCGAGTGTCTGAACGAGCTGAAGCTCATTGTCGACCTCATGTACGAGGGCGGCCACATGGGCATGTGGAACTCCGTCTCCGATACCGCCGAGTACGGCGGTCTCACCCGCGGTGAAGAGGTCATCGACCGCGAAGGGATGGAGAAAATCCTCGAAGAGATCCAGAACGGCGAGTTCGCTCGCGAGTGGATCAACGAGAACCAGGCCAACCGGCCCGCCTACAAGCAGTACCGCGACGCAGAACAGAACCACCAGATCGAAGCCGTCGGCGAGAACCTGCGCGACCTGTTCGCGTGGGGAGAGGACGCCGACGCAGAGAAGACAGAAGCCCCAGCAGATGACTAAGGAACACACGGATACGATGGACGGCGAACAGAGCGAATCGCGTACGACGATGGGCAGCATCGAGCACACCCACCCCGAGACGAACGGGACCTTCGGCGCGGTGTTTCGCCGCGGCCCGGTCGTGGCCGCCGACGGCGGCGAACGCGACGCGGAGGAGGAGACTGACGAGACGATGGAAGACATCGACCACGAAGCACCCGACGAGGGTGTCACCCGGGCGTACGAGCGCGGAACGGAAGGACGGGACGAGACAGTATGAGCCAGGGAACGCTGTACGACAAGGTATGGGACCAGCACAAGGTCACGACCCTGCCGAACGGCCAGGACCAGCTGTTCGTCGGCCTGCACCTCATCCACGAGGTCACCAGCCCGCAGGCCTTCGGGATGCTCAAAGAGCGCGGGCTTGAGGTCGCGCGCCCGGACCTGACTCACGCGACGGTCGACCACATCGTGCCGACCGCCAATCAGGACCGGCCCTACAGCGACGACGCGGCCGAGACGATGATGGCCGAACTCGAAGAGAACGTCCGGGACGCCGGTATCCAGTTCTCTGACCCAACGACGGGCGACCAGGGTATCGTCCACGTCATCGGCCCGGAGCAGGGTATCACCCAGCCCGGCAAGACCATCGTCTGTGGCGACAGCCACACCTCCACCCACGGGGCCTTCGGCGCGCTCGCGTTCGGTATCGGGACCAGCCAGATTCGGGACGTGCTGGCGACCCAGACCATCGCGATGGAGAAACAGAAGGTCCGCAAGATCGAGGTCACCGGCGAACTCGACGAGGGCGTCGAGGCCAAGGACATCATCCTCGAGATCATCCGTCGGCTCGGGACCGAGGGCGGCGTCGGCTACGTCTACGAGTACGCCGGCGAGACCATCGAGAACCTCGACATGGAAGGCCGGATGTCCATCTGTAACATGTCCATCGAGGGCGGCGCTCGCGCGGGCTACGTCAACCCCGACGAGACCACCTACGAGTGGCTCGAAGGCACGGACTACTTCCAGGAGCACCCCGAGAAGTTCGAGGAACTCAAGCCGTACTGGGAGTCTATCCGCTCGGACGACGACGCCGAATACGACGACGTCGTCGAGATCGACGCGAGCGAACTGGACCCCGTCGTCACATGGGGAACCACGCCCGGTCAGGGCATCGGTATCGACGATCCGATCCCGGAACCCGAGTCGCTGGCCGACGACAAGGTCGACACCGCCCGTCGCGCTCAGGAACACATGCGCGTCGAGCCCGGCGAGACGATGGAGGGCTACGACATCGACGTTGCCTTCCTTGGCTCCTGTACCAACGCTCGGCTGCCTGACCTGCGACGGGCGGCCCGCATCGTCAAGGGCCGCGAGGTCGCCGACGACGTGCGAGCGTTCGTCGTCCCCGGCAGCCAGCGCGTCCAGCGCGCCGCCGAGGAAGAAGGCCTGAAGGACATCTTCGAGGAAGCCGGCTTCGAGTGGCGAAACGCCGGCTGTTCGATGTGTCTGGGCATGAACGAGGACCAACTGGAGGGCGACGAGGCCTGTGCCTCCTCCTCCAACCGGAACTTCGTCGGCCGACAGGGCAGCAAGGACGGCCGGACCGTCCTGATGAACCCACGGATGGTGGCCGCTGCGGCCATCACCGGCGAAGTGTCTGACGTGCGCGACCTAGAGGAGGTGGCTCTGGCATGAGCGACCCCACTGAAGACATCCCGTCGGTCGACTACGTCGAGGGGTCTGGCATCCCGATTCGCGGGAACGACATCGACACGGACCAGATCATCCCGGCGCGGTTCATGAAGGTCGTCACCTTCGACGGGCTGGGCGAGTTCGCCTTCTTCGACCTGCGGTTCGACGACGAGGACAACGAGAAGGACCACCCGTTCAACGAGGAGCGGTTCCAGGACTCGAACGTGATGGTCGTCAACAACAACTTCGGCTGTGGCTCCTCGCGCGAACACGCGCCCCAGGCCCTGATGCGCTGGGGCATCGACGCGATCATCGGTGAGGGCTTCGCCGAGATTTTCGCCGGGAACTGTCTGGCGCTTGGCATCCCGACGGTCACTGCCGACCACGAGACGATCAACGCGCTCCAGCAATGGGTTGATGACAACCCCGACGGCAAGATCGAAGTCGACGTGCGGGCGGAGACAGTCACCTACGGCGACAACGAGATCAACGTCAGCGTCGACCGCGCCCAGCGCGAAGCCCTCGTCGAGGGCAACTGGGACACGACGGCGCTGATGAAGGCCAACCGGAACGCTATCGAGGAGACGGCCTCGCAGTTGCCGTACCTCGACCAGACGCGGTCAGATATCGAAGCGGACGATTAACGCGAGGTCGCCCCGCGACCTCGGTATGCGCGAACGGCAGTGCCGTGAGCGCAGCGCGATCATTTTCCGTTCACGGCCAGGTCGGTAATCCGACGGTCGTGCCACAGGAGAGGTCTGTCCCGGAGATGGCAAGACCAATAGCTGTGCGGGGCGCGTTCTTCCTGCATGGACCAGATTCGGGAGATACACATCGCGCCGCTGGGGCACGAACGCGACCGGATCGCCGAACCGATTCACCAGCACAACGCTGACGACGTGTACCTCCTCACAGCGACGACGGAGCCGTCACGGCTGACGCCGTACCAGCAGGCACTCGTCGAAGAACTGGACGCCAACGGCGTCAGTGTCGACCTGCACTGCGCGGATCTACACGACCTCTACGACGTGCTGGCGGTCGTGACGACGCTGACCGCCGACCATCCGGAAGATATCGTGCGCGTCAACGTCTCCAGCGGGCCGAAAGTGGCGGCTATCGGAAGCGCTATCGCGTGTATGGCGACGGCGGCGACGGCCTACTACGTCCATCCCGAGGAACACGTCCCGCCGATTTCAGCGGAGCCACTCACTCGTGGCATGGAGCGCGCGGAGGTCCTCCCGTCGTACCCCATCGAAGCCATCTCCCGCGATCAGGTCGCAGTACTGGACTATCTCAAGCGGACGAACACGAACACCTACACCGCCAAGAAATCAGACCTCATCGGGTTCGCCGAGGACGCCGGGCTTTCGTTCATCGACGACGCGGACCCGGCAAACGAGAAGGCGAAATTCGCGTTGCTGAACGCCAACATCGTCGACCCACTGGTCGAGGACGGCTACATCGAAGTCAACGATGTCGGCCGGACGAAACAGGTGGAACTGACCGAGACTGGCGAGAACGTCCTCCACGCCTTCCGACACAAACTCTGAGCTAAGCCACCCTCTGCCGTGACCGGCGCTTGGTATCGTTGTTTCGACAGTAGTGGTCCCTGCTGGACCGATAGTATCGATAGTATACTTTGTATCTGTAGTATCTACGGTATCAGTAGTTTCCATAGTGTTGTGGTAGTAAATACATATTAACCACCACAATACTCGGGTGCGCACGGTCCCTGGCGACGCGCTGTTCCCGTCGCTTCGGCCCTCCAGCAGTTCGATGCGCTCGCTGGGGAGCCGTGCCACCGCGCTGCCATCCCTGTCTCGGCCCCGAGCCATCGTCCGGCTCGCCGGGTCGAGACGGTCCACCGCTGACGCGTTCCACGAGTATGGCGGACCCCGGAGTCAACCGCTTCGGATCCGCTCCGGAAACTCCCGCTCGACGGACGCTGCCACCGCCCGAGCGCTACGTGTGAGACGGCGAACCGAACCACTTTCACCGGCCGACTACGTGCCTCCTGCTATGACACACGAGATAGCCGTTATTCCCGGCGACGGGATCGGACAGGAGGTCACACCCGCCGCGGTCGAAGTGCTTGAGGCCATCGACGCCGTCGACTTCGACTTCGTCGAAGGTGCGGCCGGCGACGCAGTGAAGGCAGAAACCGGCGAGGCGCTGCCCGAAGAAACGCGCGATCTGGCGGCCGACGCCGACGCGACGCTGTTCGGCGCGGCCGGCGAGACGGCGGCCGACGTCATCTTGCCCCTCCGGCAGGTCGTCGGCTCCTTTGCCAACGTCCGCCCGGCCCGCTCGTATCCGGGGCTCGACGCCGTCCAGCCCGACACCGATATCGTGTTCATCCGGGAGAACACCGAGGGCGTCTACAAGGGCATCGAGAGCGAAATCTCCGAGGGCGTCACCACCTGCACCCGGGTCATCACCGAGGACGCTTCCGAGAAAATCGCCGAGTACGGCTTCAGCTACGCGAAGGGGAACGGGTACGACGACGTGACGATTGCCCACAAAGCCAACGTCATGCGCACCACGGACGGCCTGTTCCTCGATACGGCCTCGGCGGTCGGCGAGGACCGGGACGCGTCCTACGACACCGCGCTGATGGACGCGCTCGCGATGCACCTCGTGATGAACCCGCAGGACTACGGCGTCGTCATCTGTCCGAACCTCGCCGGCGACATGCTGTCGGACCTCGCCGCTGGCCTCGTCGGCGGCCTCGGTCTGCTGCCGTCGGCCAACATCGGCGAGGAGAACGCGCTGTTCGAGCCGGTCCACGGCTCCGCGCCGGACATCGCCGGCGAGGGTATCGCAAACCCCTCGGCGATGATTCTCTCCGCCGCGATGTTGCTCGACCACCTCGGATACGACGAGCAGGGCGATGCTGTCCGGTCGGCCGTCGAGTCCGTGCTCGACTCGGGTCCCCGAACGCCGGATCTGGGCGGCGACGCATCCACTGAGGACGTGACCGCCGCGGTAATCGACGAGCTGTAGGCAGTTTTCTCGCGTTCTATCCGGGCAGAAACAAGCACGGTCCGATAGAAAGAGGTAAAACCGAAGCGAAACAATCACAGCAGAGAGAATGCTCCCGGCCGAGCGAAAGCGCACTATCGTCCAGTTGGTGACAGAGCGAGACGGCTGTTCAGTGTCGGAACTGGCCGCGGAACTCGAGTTTTCGAAGGCGACGATCCGCCGTGACCTCCGGGACCTGGAGTCGCAAGGCCGCATCAAGCGGTCCCACGGCGGCGCAGTACCGGCGTCCTCCGCCGGGACCGAACGACCGTACGGCCAGCGCGAGGTTGACCACTACGCGGAGAAACAGGCCATCGGCGAGCGAGCCGCACAGGAAGTCCGTGAGGGCCATGTGGTCTGTTTCGATGCGGGCTCGACGACGATGGAAGTCGCTCGTGCGATTCCGGACACCGACTACGTCGCGGCGACGAATATGCCGGAACTCGCCACCGAGGTGGCCGAGCGAGACGTCGATGCGAAACTCACCGGTGGAAGTCTCCGACCGCGGACCCGGGCGCTCGTCGGCCCGATGGCCGAGCGAGCCATCGGGCGAATGAACTTCGACCTGTTGTTTCTGGGGACGAACGCCCTCGACAGCGCCGCCGGGCTGTCGACGCCAAATGAAGACGAGGCGGCCGTCAAGGAAATCATGGTCGAGCGCGCCCGCCGGGTCGTGCTGGTCGCCGACGCGTCGAAGTTCGGCGACCGGAGCTTCGTCAGCTTCGCCGATCTGGACCAGGTCGACCTGCTGGTCACTGACGCCAGCCCGTCAGGGGCGCTCGCCACGGCACTCGCGGACGCCGACGTGACCGTCGAGGAGGTCAGCACATGATCGTCACCGTCACCTACAACCCCGCCGTCGACCAGACGATTCAGTTCGACGAGCAGATGGCTCCCGACCGTGTGATGCGGGCCGACGAGGCGCAGTTCGACGCGGGCGGGAAGGGCATCAACGCCGCGCAGTTGCTCACGGCCATGGACCGCCCCTGCGTCGCGACGGGACTGCTGGGCGGGTTCACCGGGTCGTTCATCAGAGAGACCCTGCAGGGCGACGGCGTCGAGACGGCCTTCGTCGACGTGGACGGAACGACGCGTCTCAACACCACCGCTATCGCGGCCGCGGAGGAGTACAAACTGAACCAGGCCGGGCCGACCGTCGGCGAGTCGGTCGTCGACTCGCTGCTCGAACGGGTGCGAGCGCAGTCCCCCGACCGCGTGCTCGTCGGTGGGAGCCTGCCGCCGGGGCTGTCCCCCGACGCTATCGACCGCATCGCGACCGGCGGCGACTGGGAGACAATCGTCGACACCGGTGGCGACGTCCTCCGGGAACTCGACGCCCAGTACGGACTCTGTAAGCCGAACCGCGACGAGCTCGGCGATGCAACCGGGGCCGATGTCTCCACGGTCGAGGGGTGTGCGGACGCGGCGGAGAAGTTCCGGGAGCGGGGCTTCGACCGCGTGCTGGCCTCTCTCGGCGCGGACGGCGCTGTCCTCGTCGGCGACGCGGGCAACCTGTACGCCGAAGCGCTGGACATCGACGTCGTCGACACCGTCGGGGCCGGCGACGCGCTCCTTTCGGGCGTCCTGAGCGCCTGGGAAGCCGGCGCGGACGACGAGACGGCGCTCCGGACCGGCGTGGCCGTCTCCTCGCAGGTGGTCCAGCAGGCCGGCACGGCCGTTCCCGACCTGGGCGATATCGACTCGCTCCGGGATGGCGTGACGGTCCGACGGCTGTAGCGGGCACAAAAGATTCGTAGAAAGCGGGGACAGCAATTCAGAACTTCTCGAGGTAGTCGTCGACGAATGCGCGCACGTCGGCCAGCGACGGCTGGTCCGCGGTCCGGACGAAGTAGCCGGCGACGGCGTTGCCGACGACGACGGCGGCCGCCGGCGGGAGGCCGGCGATGAGCGCGAGCCCCAGCCCGGCGTTGAAGTGGTCGCCGGAACTGGTCGTCAGTTTCGGGTCCGGGACGGCCGGGACGGCGACGCTATCGGTACCGTCCCCGGAGACGGCGACCGACCGCTCGACGCCGTGGCCGACGAACCAGGTCGGTTCCAGCGCCTCGAACACTGCCTCGGCGTCGTCGGCGAACGACCGCTCGGCGTCGCCGGCGTAGGCGTCCGCGAGGACACCCGTTTCGGCACGGTTCGAGGAGATCACCACATCAGTCACCTCGTCCAGCCGCCCGATGGCCTCCCGGCCGGCGCGCAGCCGGTCGGCGTCGAGCTTTCGCACGTCGCCGGGGTCGACAAGCACTGTTTCGGGCGGGTCGTCGATATCGCCCCACAGGTCACGGAGGCCGTCGAAGACAGTCGGCAAGTCCGGCGTCTCGGACCAGTAGCCAGTCCCTAACAGGCTCGCGCCGTCGAGCTTCTTGGCCAGTCGGTCGTGGCCGAAGGCCGCGTCAAGTTCGGCCCAGTCCAGCGACATCGTGTCGCCGATCTCGGTGAGCATGAGCTTCCCGTCGTCGAACTCGACGGCGTCGGTGACGCCGGGCTCGCCGATTGAGTGGAGGTCGTACTCGCCGAACTCCGCCTCGAAGGCGTCGTGGACCGGGTCGCCGTACATCCCGACCATCACGGGGTCGAACGACCAGCCGCCGAAGGCCCGCGCGAGGTGGCTGGTGTGGCCGCCGGTCCGGCTCCCCTGCTGGAGCCACTCGAAGGAGAGCGAGCTGTCGGCGGCGACGGAGCGGTCGATGCGGTCGCCAAAGCCCTCCAGCGTGGCGAGGCGCTCGTGGCTCTCTGGGTCGATGCGGTCCGCGACGACCTCCCGGACGCGGTCGAGGTAGCCGTCGAAGCCGAAGACGACCCGACCGGCGTCGATAGCGTCGGGAAGCGCGTCGCTATCGGGCAACGCTTCGTCTGCCGCGGCGACGGCTCGGCGCGTCTCCTCGTCCATGGCCTACAGGACGTCGTCAGCTGTCGCGTCCTCGAAGATGACGCCTTCGAGCTTGTCCAGGATGTCGTAGGGGTCGTCGCGCTGCCAGACGTTGCGGCCGACGGCGAGGCCGGCGACGCCGACGTCCATACAGTCCTCGACGAGTTCGAGGAAGTCCCGGTCGGAGGTCTTCGAGCCACCGGAGAGCAGGACGCGGTTGTCGGCCGCCGAGCGG
Source organism: Haloarcula sp. CBA1115 (assembly GCF_000827835.1). Lineage (NCBI taxonomy): Archaea > Methanobacteriati > Methanobacteriota > Halobacteria > Halobacteriales > Haloarculaceae > Haloarcula > Haloarcula sp. CBA1115. The sequence goes on from NZ_CP010529.1 coordinate 2,623,688, forward strand.
ACGGCGTGGGCCATCGCCTCCTTGTCACGCGGATACTTGACCTTCGTGAAGTCCGCGCCGAGTTCGAGGCCGATGCGGGCCGCGTAGGCGATGGTCGACGGACTGCGGTGCTCCTTGATGGCCTGTCCGCGCGGGTACGACCACATCGCAATCGGCAGGTCGTGGTCGCGGGCGTTCTCCTGCACCGGGCGGAAGTCCTCGAACATGTCGGTCTCGCGGTTGACGCCCGGATAGACGGTGTACCCGATGGCGTCGGCACCGAGCTCGGCGGCGTAGTCGACCGACCAGTTCTGTGGCGAGTACGGGTCGCCCATCCAGAGGTCCGACCCGCCGTTGAGCTTCGCCAGCAGGTTCACGTCGTCCTCGTAGCTCGGGTAGTACGTCTCGGCGAGGCCCTTGCCGACGGCCAGCGCCGTCACGGCGTCGTGGGTCGCCATCTCGAACACCTCACGCGGGTCGAGGCGCTCCTCGACGCCGCTGAACTGCTTGGGACCGTGTTCCAGCCCGTGGTCGTGGGCCAGCACGAGCGTCTTGTCGTTCCGTACGAGCGGTGAGTCACCCAGTGGTCGCATGTGTCGTGTTTCTACCGAGAACGACCATTAACAGTTTTCGGTTCTGATTTGTTACTACTGTTCGCGTTCGTTTTTGAGCGAGGGCGGGAATTAAGTGTGTTCCAGTGAAAGGTTCGGGTATGCCATCCGTGGAACTGGACGCCGAGACAGTGGACCGCCTCGACGACCTCCGCGTCGAGGACGAATCGTACGACGACATCGTGACGGAACTCATCAACATCTACGAGGCCGAGGAGCTAACGCTGTTCCACGGCGGCGACGAGTACTAACCCTGGGCCTGCTCGCAGACGGACTTCCAGCGCCCGTTCGACTCCAGTTTCTCCTGCAACTGCTCAGCGTACGCCTGTGCGAGGCGTGCCGCTTCTTCCTCCTGTTGTTTGTTGCCGCCGCCGGACCCACCCAGTCCAAGTGCGTCCTTGACTCCCGAGAGGAGGCCGCCCGAGCTCCCGGACTGGTCACCGCCCGGTCCGCCCATCGGCCCCTGGTTGGCGACCCGCTCCATCTCGGGCATGACGCTAGAGAGCTTCGAGGTATCGGCGACGATTCGAGCGGCGTCAGGGTCGCCCGGGTTCTCGATCTCGAACTCGACTGCAGTCATCACGAGCCCCCACTGCTGGCTGGAGAACGACGACGCTTTGACCTGTTCGTTGAACCGCTGGTCGACCGCCATCCGTTCGCCGGCGATGCGGTCGGTCCAGTTTGAATCGCTCATGGACTGGTGTTTGCGGGCCGGCGGTATGAGCGTTTCCCGCTCCGTGCGGTGTTCTACGGTAAAAAGCACCGTTTCTGGGCAGACTGTTACGTCTCCGGCCGACCCACTGCCACGTCTTATTGTCCTCAAAACGGTTCCAATATGTTAAGTTAGCTCACGATATACTTGCATCTCAATGACTACTGAGTTTGGGACAGGGCAGGCGACGGGGGACTCTGGCGATGCCGCAGCTATGGACGCCATACGGGAAGCCATGGACGCCATCTCGGCCAGCGAACCGGACTTCTGTCAGATTTTCTGCTCCCCGACATACGATTACGAGGCGGTGCTGTGGGGCGCTCGGAGTGTTGTCGGTTCAGATACCGAAATCGTGGGCTGTTCGTCCTCTGGAGAGTTCACTGAAGCCGGTTCGGGGAACGGAACTGTCACAGTCGGCGTCGTTTCGTCGGACTCGATACAGTTCTTCTCCAGCCTCTCGACCGAACTCAGCGCTGATCCCGAGCGCTGTCTGTTCGAAGCCGTTCACGACCTCCCCGCGAGCGAGGACCCTGCTGTCGATGGGTACCCGCATCGGACGCTCATCAACCTTCACGACGGCATGGCCGGAATCGGAAACAAAGTCACCCGACTCACCGAGCAGTACCTCGACGACGAGGAGACGCCTGTCGTCGGGGGGTCTGCGGGCGACGACCTCCAGTTACAGCAGACCCACGTCTTCCGGAACGACCGCGTGGAGACGGACGCCGTCGTCCTCGCGCTCATTGCCTCAGAGGACCCGCTCCCGGTGACAGTCAACCACGGCCACGAACCGATCTCCGAGGCGATGACGGTAACCCGAGCAGAGGGAAGCACCGTGTACGAACTCGACGGCAGGCCTGCGTTCGAGGCCTGGCGAGACGCGATTCGGGAGGATGCGATGGAGACGTACGATATCGATGTCGACGAGTTGGAAGCAGGGTCGGAAGACCTTGTCATGTTGCTCGGTCGCTACGAGCTCGGTATCGAGTCGGAGCCAGAATCTGACGCGGACGGACTCGCTTCCCGAATCAAGACCTTCATCGAGAGTAAACTCATCTCGACGACGGGATACAACATCCGATGGCCGGGCCATACAACCGACACCGAGGGGCCGCTGGACTTCGCTGTCACTGTCTCCGAAGGAACGGAAGTGGTGGTGACACATAGCAATAAATCCGACCAGGTGTATGCGGTCCGGAACGCCGCCAACAACGCTGTCAATGAACTCCGCGGCGGAAGCGTCGCGGGTGGGTTCGTCTACGACTGTGCCTGCCGTGCGATGATACTCGGCGACGACTTCGACGACGCTGTCGACACGATTCACAGCGCTATCGACGCGCCCTTCGCCGGCTTCGAGACCTACGGCGAAGTCTGCTCGGCCGACGAAGATTACACTGGCTATCACAACACGTCCTCAGTCATACTGCTGTTCCCGGAGTGACGACGACAAGCCTACTATCAGCGAAAAATAAACGCCACCCCCTGTTCCTGCCTGCTCAGACGCCGGACTCGATGGTAATTTCGGCGTGGAGTTCGTCCTGCAGCGCCGAATGGACGTGGCAGATGTCCTCAGCGAGTTCCACGATGTCCTGCTCTTCGTCGGCAAGTGACTCCTCGACCTCGACGTGGAAGTCGATGTACTCCAGGTCGTCGTCCTCGTCGAGACCCGCCGCGACTTCGACGTCGACGCTGCCGATGTCCTCGTGGCCGTACTTGTCTGCGGCGACGCGTAGCGCCGGGATGTAACAGGAGGCGTAGTCGGCGGCCAGAACCTCGTTCGGCGACGGACCGTTCTCGCTCAGCGCGTCGACGATAAGCTCCCATTCGCCGTTGATGACGCTTTCTACTGTGTATCCTTCCTCGCACGTACTCTCGACTTCGATATCTGCCATAGCACTCCTGTGGACACAGCCCTCCCCCTAAACATTTCCTGCGTGGCATTTCTGCCTGCGGACGCGAAACGCAGTGACTCACCAGCGTGGCACCGGGCTACCGCGGGTAGACCGGCTAGTCGGGCACTGCCGAAAGATAATACACCTCCAGTCCCTACAAATGAGCAATGGAACACCTCGCTCCGTCGAACGTGCCGGTGTACGCCACGCGGGAACACCAGCGCGAGATCTGGGAGCGGTGCCGGGACCGGGGACAACCAGTCCTCGCTGTCCGGGACGCGACCCGGGGGTTCATCGTCCGATACGATCTCCAACACCTGTCGTATGAGCTCTCGGACGCCACCGTTCAGGCGCTTCGGGACCGGGTCCGGTCCCGCCGACCGTACCCGACGACCACGGACCCGATATCGGAGACGGAGGGCGTCGGTGGCGAGGCCGGCCCGGTGTCCGGCGAACTCCACGCGGATACCGAACAGGCTGCCAGAGAATTGGCCTCGCACATCTCGGGGTTCGTGCTGGACCGGTCGAACTGGCGGTAGTACCGAAACAACCCGGCTGGGGATTTTTCCCACAGCCGTGCCTTGTGGTTGTATGGCAGTCGCCCGACACGAAACCGGTCCGTTCGCGGCCGTGAGTGCCCTTGCTTCGCAGGTCCATCCGGTGTTTATGCTGCCACCACTCGCGACCTCGCTGTTCGGTGGGTTGCTCTCCGGTGGGTTCTGGCCGCCGGTGGCCGCGCTCCACGCGGGTGCGATGTTCTTCGCCGTCTACACGGCTCACGTCAAGGACGGTTACGTCGATTTCCACGTCCGCGGCGAGGACGACGACCACCCGCTCACTGGTTCGGGCTGTCGCATGGCGCTGATCGGCGCAGCCCTCGGCTTCGCGCTCTGTACGGCGGCCATCTGGCTGCTGGTCGGTCCCGGCGCGGCGCTGTTGACGCTTCCGACCTGGGTCATCGGGTACACCCACGCGCCGCAGTTGGACATGAACCCCGTCGGCGCGACGATGGGCTACCCGACGGGCATCGCGCTGGCGTTGCTAGGCGGCTACTACGCTCAGGTGACGACGCTGACACCGCGAGCACTCGGTCTCGCGGCCGTGTTCCTCCTGCTGTTGACCGGCATCAAGATTATCGACGACGAGCAGGACTACGACTACGACCGGTCGATACAGAAACGGACCGTCGCCGTTGTCCTGGGCCACCAACGCGCCCGGCGGCTCGCGTTCGGCCTGTTCGGCGCGGGCCTCCTTGGAATTGTCGGGCTGTCCGTGGCATTGCCCGGGGTTCCGCCAAGCGCCGCGGCGGCTGCGCTCGTCTTCGGGACGGTTGCGGCTATCGCCCAACGAGGCGACCCCGAAACCGCGACGATGCTGCTGATTCGCGGGTCGTATCTCCTGTTGGCCGTCCTCGTCACTGCTGTCTGGTTCCGACCGCTAGCGTGAGTGTGGCTGTTCTGCAAGTCGCTCGCCTCGCAGCTAGCCGCAACTGCACTCGCTCGAACCACACCTCGTCGGTCAGCCTGAAATGTGTGTGAGCATGTGGGTCGCTGAGACGACCAGCGATATCGTCACCATCGAGACGGCCATGACGCTGGCGACAACCGGCGAGAGGTCCCCGGTGAGGCCACCGACTGCGAGCAGCACGGCGGCAATGATCGTACAGACCAGCAGGGCCAGATGGACGAATAGCCACGGACCGATACGTCGCAGTGAATCGAGCAGCGTCTCGACTCCCGACGGCTGTGTCGGCCGGACTCGCTGGCCGGGCTTGTAGTACTCTGTGGCAGTCCCGTAGCCCGTGCTTCCGCCACGAGTCTGGGTGGGCCGCTGTGTCGCTTTCGCCGTTGCCCCGCCCGTCGTCCCTGTGTCGACCCGCTGGTCGACGTACTGCTGTGCGATGTCACTGACACCGCCTGTGGCTGTTCCGCCGTCCGCGCCGCTGTCGACGTGCCTGTTGACGTATGCGTCGTGACCGAGCCGGTCGTATCGCGCTCGCTCGGCCTCGTCCGTGAGCACGTTCTTCGCCTGCGTGAGTCGCTTGAACCGTTCTCCCGCGGCGGGGTCGTCACTCACGTCCGGGTGATGCGCTTTCGTCTGTTCCCGGTAGGCGCGGACTATCGTCTCCTCGGTGGCATCTGGGTCCACCCCCAGAATACCGTAGAACGTCGCTTCCATACACACCCCTGTGTATTTATCCAGTTGGACTAGGCGTATAATAAGGTACCCACTCCCTCACGCTGCGATATCGCTCGTCTGTCGCCGAGTCGCCGGACTGAAACTGCGTGGTCACTACCGTCTCTGTATGGACGAAGACACCGAAGACTGGGAGACACAGTTGCAAGCGAACCGGGACGAAAAAGACCGGTTCTTCGCGGAGCACCGCCAATCCCCGATTCCGCCGGAGGACCGCGACGACTTCGACGGTCTCAGCTACTTCGACCCGGACCACGGCTATCGGGTCGAGGCGACGGTTACGGTCCACGAGACGCCGGAGTCAGTCGATCTGGAGACGAGCGACGACCGAACGGTGCGCTATCTCCACGTCGCGACGCTGTCGTTCGACCTCGACGGCGAGTCCCGCGAACTCCACGCGTTCCGGCAGGCCGCCGACGAGTCCCGGACGCTCTTTGTTCCGTTCCGGGACAAGACCACCGGACAGCAGAGCTACGACGGCGGCCGATACATGGAACTGGAACCCGACCGCGACCTGAGCGACGGCGACGAGATTACGCTGGATTTCAACCTCGCGTACTCGCCGTTCTGTGCCTATAGCGACACCTTCTCCTGTCCGCTCCCGCCGGAGTCGAACTGGCTCGACACCGCGGTGACGGCCGGGGAGCGGATCGACTGAGGCGTCTCTGCCGGCAGTCACGACCAACACCAAACGAATTGTTTACACATCGCCACGACCAAAGCAGTGTATGGCAACCGCGACCCGCGACAGTCCGATTCTGCAGGCCTTCCAGTACGGGTTTACGCTCTTCTCTGCGCTCTCACTGGGGGTGATTGGCCTGGGATTCGGATCGATCCTGCTTCTCACCATCGCATTTTCGCTGTCACTCGGTGCAGGAGTACAGATAACGCAAGTACAGACGCTGGTTCTCGGGCTGATAACGGTCCAGGGAATCGGCTGCCCGGTCATCGCGTACACGTACATCAAGCTCAGACCGGTGATCAGAACGAAGCTCCGCGAGGTGTTCTCTTACTCTGCGGACAGCGACGAGTTCGATATCGGTGTTTCTGTGCCGAGTTTCCGCGAGGCCGCCATCGTCGTGCTGGGCTACGCCAGCGCGATGGTCGGACTCGTGGTAGTAGCCGTCATCATCACGACGCTCGTCTCGATGTTCGGAATCGAAACGGCAACCAATCAGGCCGCGGAGATCGGCATGGAGAACCCCGATGTCCTCCTCCTGTTGATTCCCGCCTCGTTCCTCCTCATCGGTCCGGGCGAGGAACTGCTGTTCCGCGGGGTCGTTCAGGGCCGCATTCGGGACTACTTCGGCCCGATTTCGGGCGTCACCATCGCGAGCGTCATCTTCGCCGGCATTCATTACCCCGCCCTCAGTGGCGGGTCGGTCACGGGCAAACTTGTCGGGGTGTGTGCCCTCCTCATTCCGTCGCTCATCCTCGGTGCAACCTACGAGTACACAGACAACATCGTCGTTCCGTCACTCATCCACGGCGCGTACAACGCCACGCTGTTTACTGGCCTCTACGTCACCGTGAAGTTCAGTGGTGAACTCTCGTCCGCCGCGGGTGTCCTCAGTAACAGCGGGTTCTGACCGGCCCCTGCCCCAGCAGGCCCGTACTATAGTACGTTTGTAAATCATGTGATTGGTTGCCTGGCTTGCACACGCAAGGGAGTTGGTCTTTTTCATGATCGTGTGAAACCTAAAACAGTTCAAACGGGGCTTACAGTGGCGTTATATCCGAACTAACACTTTATCACGCTCTCGACTTTTTACCCAGTAGCAGAACCTGAATCGGAGATATTACTTTGAAATGACAAACGTCTTATTAGCGTTTTTGTACAACATTCAAACAGATGGTTGGTTCAGTGCGCGTCTTACATATCGATGACGAACCGGACTTTGCCGATCTAACTGCGGCATATCTCGAGCGGGCCATGGATTCATTCAGCGTCGACACCGCGATGCGGGTCGACGAGGTCATCACGGACCGCCCGCAGGACACGTATGACTGTATTATCAGCGACTACGATATGCCTGGCATGAACGGGCTGGAGTTCCTCGAACGGATTCGCGAGGACGCACCGAAGCTTCCGTTCATCCTCTACACTGGGAAGGGCAGCGAAGAGATCGCGGCCGAGGCAATCTCCGCAGGTGTCACGGACTATATCCAGAAGGAACCGGGAACGTCCCAGTACACGGTGCTAGCGAACAGGGTGCAAAACGCGGTCGAAGCCCGCAGAGACGAACTGCAAGTCACGCGTGGTCACCGCGCAATGAACGCGGCCTGGGACGGCATCAGCACACTGGACGACGAGGGTCGGTTCACCTATTTGAACGACGCCTACGCAGCCACGTTCGGCTACGAGCGCGACGAGCTTCTGGGCGAACACTGGCAGAAAATCCACTCGGCAGAGAGCCTCAAAACGGTCGATGATGAAATACTTCCGGCTGTCAACGAGAACGGGACGTGGACGGGTGAGACACTGCTCGAACGCGCCGACGGGACACAGTTCATCGGCGAGCACACCGTCGCGAGTATCGCAAATGACGGCTCCGTCTGCGTAGTCCGTGACCGGACTGACCGCGAAGAACTCGACAAACAACTGCGACACGAGCGCGAGCGGTTCCGGCTACTCGTCGATGCGGTCGAGAATTACGCGATGTTTCTGCTCGACCCCGACGGCCTCATCCAGTCGTGGAACGCCGGTGCGAAACAGCTCATGCAGTACGAGGAATCTGATATCCTCGGCGAGCACTTCTCGACGTTTCACACAGAGAAACAGGTGGCCGACGGCATTCCCGACCAACTGCTGCGAGAAGCCGGGGAATGCGGCAAGGCCACCGACCGCGGGCTCCGCGTTCGGAAGGACGGGAGCACGTTCTGGGCAGATGTGGCCATCACTGAACTCCGGGAAAACGGCGACTCCCGTGGCTTTGCGAAAGTGGTCAAGGACATCACGGAGGAGATCGAACGGGAGCGGCTACAGGCGACGGCCGAACGCTACCGAGAGAAACTCTACGAGGTCACGAACGATTTGGATCGCCGGTTCGAACAGCGGTTAGTCGACGTACTGGAACTCGGTGTCGAGTATCTTGCCGTCGACCAGAGCCATCTCGTCACAATCGACCCTGAGGCGGGAACACATGAAATAATCGCCATTAGCGGCGACCCGTCTCTCACTACCCCCGGCGACATCACGTCACTCTCCGAGACCTACTGCCGACGAACCGTCGAATCCGACGGTCTACTCTCTATCTACAACGCCGAGCGACTAGATCTGGATGACGACCCTGCATACCGGCGGTACGGTATCGGCTGTTACCTCGGTGCGAAAATCGAAGTCGACGGCGAGCTGTTCGGGACGGTCTGTTTCGTTGCTCGTGACCCCCGGTCGGAGCCGTTCAGACAGGACGAACAGGCCTTCGTCGAACTGCTCGCCCGCTGGCTCAAATACGAACTGAGCCGACGCGACGGACAGATCCAGTGGCCGCTAAAACCCTAGAATCTGGGAACGATACCGTGTCGGTCAGCGTCTCGGGCTGACCTAAGACCTGACCTATGGCGGGCAGGTCAGTCGTCGACTGAGGCCTGTTCGGACTGTCCGGTTTCGGATCCGGAATCGTATCTCACCTCCATGTACAGCAACGCGAAGATGGTGAGTGTTGCGACGGTCTGTACGGCAGCGGTCATCGGCGCCAGCGGAGCGAACATCGCTGCTCCCGCAGCCACCAGTAGCCCGGCGCGACTCGGAATCCTGAGTTGGCCAGAGAAGTAGTTGACAATGGCTGCCACGGCGGCGACGAGACCGATTCCCACGACGACGAACGTAATCGGTGTCGCCGGAACCGACCAGAACAACAGGCTATCGTTGACGACGAAGATGTACGGAAGAACAAACAGCGGCGCCCCGAGCACGAGCGACTTTCCGGCAGTCCGCCAGAAATTCCCGCCTGCGACCCTGGCTGTGACGAGGCAGGCGATGGCAACCGGCGGCGTCAGCGCCGAGAGAATCGCGAAGTAGAACACGAAGAAGTGCGCGGCGAGCAGGTCGACACCGGCCTCGGTCAGTGCCGGTGCGATCAGCAGCACGGCCGTGATGTAGGCCGCGACGGTCGGCATCCCGAGACCAAAGAGAAGCGCCGCGATCATCGCGAACATGAGCAACAGCGCGAGCACGCCTCCCGAGAGTTCAACGAGGCTGGAGGCGAACACCTGCGTGAATCCGGTGAGGTTCAATACACCGACGAAGATGTTCATCACGCCCAGCGATACCGCAATCGGGGCCGCGTTTTCCATTCCGCGACCCAGGCCATCCATAGTGTCCACGAAAAAGTCGCGAACCCCGTAGCCATCGCGAAAAAAGATCCCCTGGACGAACGCGGCCGGGAACGCGGACATTATCGAGAGGAACCCTGCGTACAGCGGATCGTACAGGAGAACGACCAGTGCGTACAGGAGAACGGCCAGCGGAACCCACAGCGCGAGCCCCTCGACGAGCAGGTTACGAACCGATATCTGACCGAAGGAAACAGCGGTTGTCGTTCGGCCGAAGATCCTATCGAGTGCGTTTTTCCGATCCCTGTCGACCGTCTCTACGTCGGTCAGTTCTTCCTCGTCAATCTCGCTCGTGAGCCCTTCTTTGACGGTTGTCAGATGAACACCGATAGCGACCGTTCCGTAGAATAGGAGTGCCGGCAGGAATCCGACGACGATAATCTTCAGGTAGCTCGTCCCGGTGATCTCGGCCATTATGAATGCCGCTGCACCCATGATCGGTGGCATAATCTGGCCGCCGCTGGAGGCCACCGCCTCGTAGGCCGCTGCGGTATCTCTGTCGAGCCCGTGGCGCTTGAGCAATGGGATGGTAAACGCGCCCGTCGTCGCCGCGTTGGCGGCCGCGCTGCCGTTGACCGACCCCATACCCATGCTTGCGACCGTCGTCATCTGCGCCAATCCGGACCGGACCCGTTTGCCGATCAGCGTTCCGACCTGGACGAAATACTCCAGCGCGCCGTACGCTTCCAACAGCCCCGCGAGGATCATGAAGATAATAATAAACGTCCCCGAAACCTCGACAATGACGCCGAAGACGCCGCTGCCGAACTCAACTGTCAGACCCTGCACCAGTCGTTCGGCCTGAACTCCATTGTGGTTCAAAATACCCGGGAAATACGGGCCATACAGCGCATAGACAAGGCCAGCTACGCCGACCAGCGACAGCATCGGACCGTAAACCCGCCTGCAAACATCCAACAACAGCAGGATGATCAACAGCCCCATGAACAAGTCGAGGTCGGTGTATATCCCGAGTTGCTCGTAGACGATGCGGTTGAAGGCCGTAAAGAGGTAGACGGCGACGACGGCCGAGAGAGCGGCCTCAAATAGCGTCGCGTAGTTTCCGAACCGCTCCCGGCGCGTCTCGGGTTCGGGGGTATACGCGAGGACAGCCGCCCCGACGAGCATGAATCCGAGGTGGGCGATCTTGTGTTGGTCCTGTTCGAACGGGAACAGCTGGGTGAACCAGAGGTGATAGACCGTCGAGGCGACTCCCAAGGCTATCAGGAACCCGTACTTGGCCATGCGTACCCGGGACGGGTCGACCCAGCTCCCGGTTGTGTGTTCCCCCGTCATGGCTGGCGTTGATGGGGTGGGCGGACGAGAGACGGGTCGCTCGCGTTACCCCTCATACTCCTCAAGTGTGGTCAGTCCGTCCTTCCAGAGGTCCTGCTCCTTGTAATACTTCTCAGCGCCGGGATGGACGGGTGCGTTCGGCGAGGGGAGTAAGAATTCCTGCGCGAAGTCCGGACCGGCGCGAGAGAGCACTGAACTCGCCTCACGGACCGCGTCGATGTCCTCCATGACGGTACGGACGAACTCATAGCCCAACTCCTCAGATACCTCGGCCGGGAAGATAGTTTCATAGCCGACGCCAACTGCCGGAATGGAGTCCATTCGAATGTCCTGCCTGTCCCAGAGGCCGGCCGGCGTTTCGATGTACGTGTAGGGCAGATCGGAGTTGGCTAAATCTGACTCGTCGAACTCCCAGTTGACGACCGCGACGTCGGCCTGTGCGCCGGCCTCCTGCGCCCACCCGGTCAGTACTTCACGGCTGACTCCGTAGACCATCATCATATCGAGACGGCCGTCAGCGAACTGTGCCCCCTGGTCTCCCCAGCTCATCGACTGGAGGTCGTACTTGTCCTCGACGTTGTCGATCCCGGACAGTCGGAACCCGTCAAGGCCCGCGAAGTAGTTCGTCCCGCCGCGCTGACCGAACGCCATCGAGACCGACCCGTCCTGGGGAATGTCCGACACCGACTCGATGCCTTCGAGTGCATCGTCAGTCCGCCTGACGAGGTAGTACTCCAGAGTCATGAACGGTAACACCTGCGTCATCGTCTTCCCGACCGGTTCCCCGTACGGGTCTCCGCCGCTGTTTGAGCGCGCGACTGCCCAGTCGGTACTCTGGGCGATATCGATGTCTCCCTGAGCGATCAACCGAGGGTTTGCGGCGGTCCCGCCGGTCGTCTGGGCGCTCATGCTGATGTCGTCGGACTTTTCCGAGAGCAGCTGTGCCATCGCTACCCCCGACGCGTGAGTCGCCGTCTCCGGCCCTGACGTTCCAATTGTCCAATTTGTACTGCCGCCACTGCCGTCGCTGCCGCCGCTGTCTCCACCACTGCCGTCGCTGCCACCGCTGTCTCCACCACTGCCGTCGCCGCCACTATCCCCGTCACCACCAGCGCCGCTACCGCCGTCTCCACTACAACCAGCGAGGCCTGCAAGGCCAGCGGCACCGACCATTTTCAAGAAGCTACGCCGCTCGGAAATCGAACCATCCTGATTGTTTCTGAACATTATCTAAGCTACAACTATGCTGTCAACCAATCTATATTTAAATGTTACTGCAAATATCTTTATCATACAGACATCGGCTGCGGAAACAGACAACGCACCCCGAGCAAATTTTCAAATCTCGGGCAATAGTGGCCACTCAGCCGCATTATCGAGACTGTGAAAATCTGAGAGATGTGACTCAACTCGACAGCCCTACTGTTGGGAATACCACTATCAACGATTCCCGAAGATCCGGCTAACAGGGTGTCATCACGGAGGAATCCATCTCAATGACACACCAGAGCCACTGTGTGTCCGTCCGTATTATGCCAAATGTTGCCACTAGTAGACTCGAAATGTACGCCCGGAACACTAACGTCCGGCATCATCCTCGGCGGTGTGCCACGTCAGCCGGCAAACCCTCGTGCCGGGCGGGTCGCCGGATACGGCGACCGATTGCGCGAGCGGCGTCAGCCGCGAGCGCGGGTGATTATGGCGTAATCACCGAACGCCCAGACGGTGCAACCGTCTGGCGGGTCGTCGATAGACGACCAAGTGCGGTATGAACCGCGGTCATGTCGCGTGCCCGGGTTCTCCGGGTCGTCATCGTCCCGGTGACGGGTCTCTGTCGGGGATTGAAGGCACGCACTAGCAGTTCGCCGGTCGCACACCTAAGGGTGACGTTCAGACGGCGTAGTCGTCCTCGCGCAGTTGGACGTACTTGCCGTTGCGGTAGGAGAACTTCCCCCACTTGTACCCGAGGACCATCTTAATGCCGTTGAGGCCGCCACGGAGCGCCGCGTCGGCCTTGATGCCACGGGCGTCCATCAGGTCGTTGGCGGTGGTAAAGGCCCGGTCCCAGTCGCCGGGCCGCCAGTCCCGGACCATGTCCGCGAAGGTAACGTTCCGGAGGATTTCGTCGCCGATGGCGTCGTGCCAGGCGTCGTTGTACCGTTCGAGGCGGTCGTTCGCGGCGAGGCGACCGGCTATCTTCCCGGTGCGAACGGCGACGTGATCGCCGCCCTCGTGGAACGCCGAGGTGGTCCCCATTGCCCCGCCGGCCACGGCGATGCCGGCACCCACCGGGGACTCTATCGGTCGGGTCGAGGAGATGGGGTACGTCTCCGTCCCTTTCGATTTCCCGCGGTCCTCGACGAGCGGGAAGTCCTCGAGATCGTACGCCTGGAACTCCTGTTCGAGCAGTCGCTCGATGTACTGCCGGCCCTGCGGGATGCTCTCGTCGCTCTCTCTGAGCAGGTCCCACTCGCTGCGGTCGTAGGCGTCGATGTCCAACCCGATGGGCATCGTGAGGCCGATGCGGGCGACGGGGGCGTCGTTCGGGAAAATCCACGGATACGCCGTGTGGCCGGGCATGATGCCCCACCAGAACTCGATGAACTCCGGCGTGAACAGTTCCTCGGGCATCCGTCGGTGCTCCTGATAGGCGATGTGGTTCGCCTTGTTCGAGGGCATGATGTCGGCCATCGTCTGTCCGGCCGGGAGGAACTGGTCGAGCGTGCCGCCGGTGATAGTCCGCTGTGGGCCGTCGGCGAGAATCACGTACTCGGCGGCGATGTCTTCGCCGTTGGCCAGCCGGACGGTGTGTCGCGGCGAACTCCTCAGGTCGGTCTCGACGCCGGTGACGCTGACGCCGACGCGGTAGTCCGCGCCCGCTTCCGTCGCCCGTTCGCGGAGCCAGTCGTCGAACCGCGCCCGGTGGAACGTGATGCCGAAGCCGTCGGCGCTGGAACTGATACCGGTCTCTGTGAGCGTCATCTCCGTTGAGGGGCCATAGAACTTCGCCCCGTCGAGTTCGCTCAGCACAACATCCTCGGGGAACTCCGACCGTGGAATGTCCATGATGTCGAACCAGTAATCGAGCAGCCCGGCGGCGTCCGTCGAGTCCGGCCCCGCCCCCTCGCGGTCGGCTCTGGGGACCCCCTTTTCGAGAAGGACGGCGTCGGCCCCGTGGTCGGCTGCAGCCTCGGCCGCCGACGACCCGGCCGGGCCACCACCCACAATGGCGACGTCTACGTGTTCCATACCCGCTACGGTGTCCCGCGCCCGCTAAAACCTATTGTCTTGCATCGAATCCGCGGTCTGACGACCCTCTGTGTCTGAACTGGAATGCACTGCGCGCTACGGTTCGGACGCTGCGTCGGCGAGTGACACGTCGTGTTGTTCCAGCCGTTCGACGGCCCGCTTGTACGCGTCGCTCTCCGCGAGCGCTGTCGCTCGGACAGCGTCAGCGACTGTGTCTCGTCGGTCGGCAAGTCCCAGGAGTTCCCGACGCTCCGTCTCGTATTCGCACCGGCGCTGAACTGCCGAGAGTACCGACACCAGGGTATCCCGGTCGGCAGGCTTTCTGAGATACGAATCGACGGGAATGTCCAGAATATCCACGTCCGGCTTGACGCTACTGATCATTACGACCGCAGGGGTAACTGACCGCTGTCGGAGCTTTTCGGCGACCGTTTCGCCGCTCAGTTTCGGCATCTGCCGGTCCAGCAGTACCGCATCGATTGAGTCGTCAATTCGCTGTAACCCTGTACGGCCGTCACCGGCCTCTATAACCTCGTATTCTTCCGGAAGCCAAAGTTTGTAGAGCTGTCTATAGTCCGTATCGTCATCGATCACCGCAACGCTCGTCGGTCTCCCCATTCCTTCGAAGTTCTACGTTGGTCATCCTACAAATATGCTAAGATATCGGTATACTATTAGTACAAATTTTACTAATCTAGACTGGTAATTCCCCCGTTCTCTAAATACTAAAATTCTAACAATATCTCCGGCGCGCGGTCAACAGACTGCCGGCACCGTTTTGAGGCCCCCGCGTGGAACAGCCGGTATGACTCCGCACGTCACAGGAGGGGTTCAATGGCCGACATCGTCGTGACCCGATACGACGTTCACGGAATGCCGGTCGACCAGTACGCGGCAGCGCTCCGGGAGCGACTGCCGGAGTGGGACATCGCCATCGCGGAGACGCCCGAAGCCGAGCGCGACCTGATTGCGAACGCAACGGTTCTGACCGGCAACGATGTCTCGCCGGACCTGGTCGATACTGCCGACTCGCTGAAGCTGTTTGCAGGGACATACGCTGGATACGACCACCTCCCGCTCTCGGAACTGGCCGACCGCGACATCGCGCTTACCACGGCCTCCGGCGTCCACGGTCCGAACGTCGCTGAGAACGTCGTCGGGTCGTGGCTCGCCTTCGCTAGGGGCTTTTTCACCGCCCGCCGCCACCAGCGCGACCACGTCTGGCAGTCGTTTCACACCGACGACTTCGCCGGTAGCCGGGTCTGTGTCGTCGGGCTGGGAGAAATCGGCGAGGCCATCGTCGACCGTGTGCAGGGGTTCGACGTGGAGACCGTCGGCGTCCGCTACTCGCCGGAAAAGGGCGGCCCGACCGACGAGGTGTACGGCTTCGACGAGATTCACGAGGCGGTCACTGACACGGAGTACATCGGACTCGCCTGCCCACTCACCGACGAGACGCGCCACCTCATCGACGAGGAGGTGTTCGAGACGATGCCTCCCAGCGCGGTGCTCACCAACGTCGCCCGCGGCCCGGTCGTCGACACCGATGCGCTGGTTACTGCGCTCCAGCGCAACCACATCGGCGGCGCGGCACTGGACGTGACCGACCCCGAACCGCTGCCCAGCGGCCATCCGCTGTGGGACTTCGAGAACGTCCTCATCACGCCACATAACGCCGGCCACACGCCGAGCTACTACGAGCGGCTGGCCGATATCGTCGCCGAGAACGTCCAGCGGGCAGAGCGAACCGGCGAGTGGGACGGACTCAGGAACCAGATTGCGCTGTGAGGGCTATCGCTGAACCGAACGCGATAGCCCTTACAGATAGCCGCGCTTGTTCAGCAGTTCGCCGTTCAGCACGCTCGCACCGGCAGCACCGCGCATCGTGTTGTGCGCGAGGCAGTTGAACTGGACGCCGTCGGTCGTCTCGCGGAACCCACCGACTGCGACGCCCATGCCGTCCTCAACGTTGCGGTCAAGGCGGGGCTGTGGGCGGTCCGGTTCCTCGAACACCGTGATGAGTTTCTCCGGCGAGGACGGCAGGTCGATACCGGTAGCCGACTCCATCGCGGCCTCGGCGTCGGCCGTGGAGATGTCCTCCGCGGTGTCGGCCCAGACGTTTTCGAGGTGGCCGTCGAGCGTCGGGATGCGGTTACAGGAGGCGGCCACGTCCATCTCGTTGCGGTGGACCTCCGCGCCGTCGAACGAACCCAGGAGCTTGCGCGATTCGGTCTCCATCTTCTGCTCTTCGCCGCCGATGTGCGGGATGGCGTTGTCGATGATCTCCATCGACGAGACGCCGGAGTAGCCCGCGCCGGAGACGGCCTGAAGCGTCGAGACACGTACGTCGGTCAGGTCGAACTCTCGGTCGAGGGTGGCCAGCGGCGGGACCATCGTAATCGTCGAGCAGTTCGGGTTCTTCAGGAGCGCGCCGTCCCAGCCACGTTCGTCGCGCTGGACTTCGAGGAGGTCGACGTGGTCGGCGTTGACCTCGGGGATGATGAGCGGCACGTCCTCGTCCATCCGGCCGTTCGAGGAGTTCGAGGAGACAGTGTAGCCGGCCTCGCAGAACTCCGGTTCGACCTCCGCGCCGACGCTCGACGGGAGCGAGGAGAAGATGAGGTCGACGTCGTCGGGTACCGAATCCGGGTCGGTGGCGCGGACCTCTAACCCGGCCACGTCCTCGGGAATCGGGGAGTCGACGCGCCACTTGGCGGCGTCCTTGTATGTCTCGCCAACGCTTGCGTCGCTGGCCGTCAGTGCTGCAATCTCGAACTCGGAGTGGGGGTCGAGCAGTTGGATCAGTCGCTGCCCGACTGCGCCAGTCGCACCGAGCACACCTACGCGTACAGTCATCGCTTGACACACGGCTGTGGGTGGTCAAAACAGTTTGGATACGGAGCGATACCGCTGCCTTCGTAGGATTACTCACCCTCGGTGTCCTCGAAGACCCACTCGATGACGCGAGCCTCCACGAGGTCCCGCTCTTCGACGTAGGGGTCGTCGCGGTTCGCCAGCGTCTCCTCGGCTTCGGCGCGCATCTCCGATTCGATCTCCGTGTGGTCCGGCTCGTCCCGGATGTCGTTCAGCAGCGCTTCGAAGTCTTCCCGGAGGTCGAAGGAAGCGCGAGCGGCGTTACACCGGGACAGCGGGCTCATCCCGGTCTCTAACACGAGGTCACGTACCGTCTCCCAATCGGAGTCACAGAAGTAGATGGACACCTCGCCGACGATGTCCTGCCAGGCGATGGGGTCGGCGTGCTTGAGCAGTGGGACCGCCCGCGGCGGCAGGTCCAGACGGGTCTTCGTGTCGGGATTCCCGCACAGACAGCAGGCCTTCTCCGTTTTCCCCGTGTACATGTGAGACAGTTGTGTCGGACGTATTTGGACCCATCGCAGTCGGGCGGTCGCTGGCCGGCTACACCGGAATGAATTCAGGGTCCACGTCGTTCAGGCGGTCGGTGTTCGAGACGAACTGGTAGAAGTCGCTGTAGAGGTCCGTACACTTCCCGTCGGCGTCGTAACGGAGTGTGTGCCAGTCGGCGACGACGGCGCAGTAGCGCTTCGCTCGCGTGAGCGCGACGTTCAGCCGCCGCGGCCCGTCGACCGGCCGCCCGAGGAAGCCGACATTTCCGTCGGCGTTGCTCCGGACGAGCGACAGCACGATGGCCGTCCGTTCGCCGCCCTGAAACGAGTCGATGGTGTCGACGGTGACGCTGTCCGCATCGTCAGTACGCTCCGTGAGTGTTTCACGAATGCGAGACACTTGTGCGCTGTACGGTGTGATGACGCCGATTTCGTTGGCCGGCACGTCCGACAGCAGGTCCTCAACGAGATGCGCGACGAGGCGGGCTTCGGTGGGATTGGACTTGGAGTGCCCGACGGTCTCGACCCGCCCGCCGACGTTGTACCCCTCTATCGCTGGCCGGTCGGGAAGCGGGTCGACGGCCCGCCCGTTCCGCAGCGTTCGGTCGTAGAACCGCCGGTTCGGGAAGTACGCGATGTCCCGGTGCATCCGGTACTGGGTCTGGAGCTGGAGGCCGACACCATCGTAGACGCCGCCGTCAGCGTAGAGATGCTCGAACAGCGAGTGGCCGTAGCTCGACGCCGGAGGTTCGTCGCTCGCGCTGTAGGGCGGGAGCTGTCGGTGGTCGCCGGCGAGCACGGCGCGGTCGGCCCGGACCAGCGGGATACACGACGCCGCACAGGTCGACTGCGTCGCCTCGTCGAGCACGACCAGATCGAACTCCCGGGAGAGCGTGGCGGCGCTGTTGTTCGTCACCGCTACCACGTCGGCCCGCCCGGGTACGTCGCCGTAGGCCCGCCGGACGACGCCGTTCGACGACTGGCCCGCGTTCACGCGGTCGAGGGTGTAGTCGCCGTCGCCGTGCTGGCCGTACGCGTGCAGCGACTGCGGGTCCGCCGTGTCGTCCGTCGACGACCCCGCCACGAGGTTGTCGACGGCCTGGTTCGAGTCGGCACACACTAGCACGTCCTCACCAGCCTGTGCGGCCCGTCGGACGATTTCGACCAGCGTCCGCGTCTTTCCGGTCCCCGGCGGGCCGTGAATACAGAACAGGTCGTCGGCAAGGAGCGCGTGCTCGACGGCCAGTTGCTGCTCCTGATTCAGTTCCGCGTCGAACTGCTCGCTCCGGGCGGCCGCCCCGTTCGAGAAAGTTATCGGCCGGTCGCCGGCGAGCACGTCCCGGAAGCGGTGGTCGGCCAGCGAGTCAATCGCCTCCCGTTCGCGGTCGAACGGAACGGGGTTGAGCAATGCTGTGAGCCCGTAGGTGGCGTCACCGTCGGTGAGCGCGCTTTCGAGCGTCGGTGCACCGTCGACTTCGGCCCAGTTCACGGTGAGCCAGACCGACCGGCCGCGGATGCGCTCGACCGTCGCCGCGACCGGAAACGGCCCGTCCGCTCGGGACCCGTCCACGTCGTGGACTAGCACCTCGTTTCCCTGGTGGATGCCGAAGACGGATTCCACGACGAAGGCCCAGTCGCCGTCCTGTCTGGCGGCGACGTCAGCGGGCGGGTCGACGCGGAACTGGTAATTCCCGTCGTCTCGACCCAGTGCTCGGAGTTCTGGAACCGCATCGCCACCAGCCTCGTACACCTCGTCAGGTGAACGCCGTTCGGCCTGTTCGCGGTTCTGTTGGCGGGTCGCTGCACGCTCGTGCTCGACGTGTGTACGCAAACCGTCAATCAGCTCCCCCTGCGGGATTGGATTCCGCGGCGGTTCGCTGTCGTCTATCGGTGAGTCGTAGGAGGGCGGGTACGTCTCCGGGACGTAGTCGGAGTGCCAGAAGCGGATCCGGTCGGCGAGTCCCGTGGCCCCGAAGTCGTCCGCGTCGACGAAGTCACGTTCGCCGTCGCGCTCGAAAACGAATATTCCGCCGTGAAGGGAGTGGTCGGTGAAGGCGACGAACTCGCCGGTGAGCCGCGCCGAACCCGGTTCGTGCAGCGGGATGCACACCCAGTCCTCCTCGGGGTGGGCGAGTCCGTCGTGGTGGCTCGCGAACTCGGCGACGGGCCGTGCGGGGATGACATCGCCGCGGTCGTCGAGGGCGTCGTCATCGGGGACACACAGCGTGGCGTCGTCGAGGTCGAAGGACCCGATGACGTGGTCGAACAGGAGCGACATCTACCCCCGATTGTGCCCCGCTGTCGTAAAACAGTACGGCCCACCTCGACAGCCCGTCACACCGGACAGGAACGTTTTAATCGCCGGACCGGCCACACATCGGTATGGATACCGCCGAGCGACTCGATCTGGTGACGCAACACACCACAGAGGTCGTCACCGAGGACGAACTGCGAACGCTGTTCGAGGAGAGCGACCCGTCGGCGTACATCGGCTACGCGCCGACCGGCGAGATGCACATCGGCCACTTCACGACGATGCGAAAGCTCGCGGACTTCCTGCGGGCCGGCGTCGACGTGACGGTCCTCATCGCGGACCTGCACGCCCATCTTGACGACAACAAATCGCCGTTCGACCTACTTGACGCCCGCTCGGCCTACTACGAGACGGCCATCGAGGGCATGATTGAAGCAGCCGGCGCGGACCCCGAAGACGTGACCTTCGTCCGCGGGACCGACTTCCAGCTCGACGAGGAGTACACGCTGGAGATGTACCGGATGGCCGCCGAAACGACTATCTCGCGGACCCAGCGCGCCGCCAGCGAGGTCGTCCGCGAGTCCGACAGCCCGAACCTCGGCGGACTTATCTACCCGCTGATGCAGACGCTGGACGTGAAGGCACTCGATGCTGACATCGCTTACGGCGGTGTCGACCAGCGCGGCATCTACATGCTCTCGCGCGAGATTCTGCCCGACCACGGCGGCGAGTCGCCGATCTGTCTGTTCGCCCCGCTGTTGTCGGGCCTTTCGGGCGGCAAGATGAGTGCCTCTGATGAGGCGTCGAAGGTCAACCTCACCGACAGCCCGGACGAGGTCGACGAGAAAATCGGGCAGGCGTACTGCCCGGCTGGCGAGGTCGAGGAGAACGGCGTGCTGGAGTACCTCAACCACCTCGTCTTCCCGATTCTGGACGTTCGCGGTGAGTCCTTCGTCGTCGAGCGCCCCGAGGAGTACGGCGGGGACCTCACCTACGAGAGCTACGACGAGGTCGAGGCAGACTTCGTCAGCGGCGAACTCCACCCTGCCGACCTGAAGCCGTCCGCCGCAAGCGCGATCTCGGACGTTATCGACCCGGTCCGGGAGCGACTGGCCGACGAGGACGAGCTACTCGCCGAGGCCTACCCCGAAAAGTACGGCGCGGAGTAACGCGGTCGACCGATGCCACCCGCCGACCCAAGCGCCGACAGTGACGAACCGGCGCGCTCGCGGGCCGCCGTCCGCCGGACCTACGAGGACATCGGCGACCACTTCTCGAAGACCCGCGAGTACGCCTGGCCGGAGGTCGAATCGTTCGTCGACGAGTGCGGCAGTGTCGGGACGGCGCTCGATGTCGGCTGTGGCAACGGCCGCCACGCGGAACTGCTCGCTGGGGTCGCTGACCGCGTCGTCGGCCTCGACGCCAGCCGCGCGCTCCTGCGGGCGGCGACCGACCGCGTCGGCGACAGCGTTGCGCTGCTGCAGGGCGATGCGACCCGGCTCCCGCTCACAGCCGGGTCCGTTGACCTCGCGGTGTACGTCGCGACGCTGCATCACCTCCCGTCGCAGGCCGCCCGCCGCGCCAGTCTGGACGAACTGGCCCGCGTCCTCGCGCCGGGCGCTCGGGCGCTCGTCAGCGCGTGGAGCACGGCCCACGACCGCTTCGACGCCGACCCCGACGCGGACGAGGGCTTTGACACGACCGTCGACTGGACGCTCCCCGGCGGCGAGACGGTCCCGCGGTTCTACCACATCTACGCGCCGGCCGAGTTCGAGCGCGATGTCGCCGACAGCGACCTCCGGCTCGTCTCGATGGAGCTGTCAAGCGGCAACTGTTACGGGGTCGTCGAGCCAGAAGGGAAACGCACTTAATTGCCTTCCATCTATGGATGTGTACGTTCGCACTCGGGCGAAACACAGTCCATCTGGTCTGTGCCCGCACGAGTGAGCGGCGGTGGTGAGCAAATCCCTCGGATTTGCGAACGACGCCGCGCGCGAACGCAGTGAGAGCGCGACGGTGGCGAGCGATTCCAGCGGAATCGCGAGGCACGCCGCGAAGACGCGAAGCGATGCGCGGCGGTGGTCTAGTGGTAGGACCTGAGCCTTCCAAGCTCATGGCCCGGGTTCAAATCCCGGTCGCCGCATCCTGCGAGGAACGGACGTGACGAGCGGATGCTGTACGGAGGGATTTGAATCACGCGAGACGAGTGCAACGAGTCTCGCCATCGGGTTCAAATCCCGGTCGCCGCATTTTGCTGCGAGTCCAGCCGCGAGCAGCAAATGCTGTACAGAGTGATTTGAACTACGGAAATCCGACCGACAGCGAGGATTTGCAGTCGAGTTCAAATCCCGGTCGCCGCATTCTACAGCAACAAAAACGGCCAGCCGAGGCGTTATCAGGCGTTTTGAACGTCGCCGAGGTCTCTCAGCCGCCTTTGAAGCCAACTGACGCCGTCACTCCGGTTCGACCGCAGCCTGCTCGAACTCTTGCCAGTCGTCGCCCATCCATTCCTGCAGGCGGTCGGTGACGCCGGCGAAGTCCTCGCCGTCTTCGAAGGATTCGACGACGACCCAGCCGTCGCCGTCGCGGTCGTAGCCGAGGCTGTAGCCGCGGTCGCCGTCGATGATGACGACGAACGCGGCCACCACGTCGAGGTCGGGGAAGAACCCGACTGGCGCGAACCCGTAGTCGTCGTGCTGGGCTTCGAGGGCCGAGATCTCGCTCGTCGAGAGCGGTCTGTCCGGCAGCGAGTCCGTCAGTTCGGTCATTACGTCGCAGTCGTGGGGAGAGGACTGAAAGCGTTTCGAGCGGGGCGCGGCCGGGGGACCTCAAAGTGTGAGGCAGACATAACTTCGGCCAACATTGAAGTATTATCATGACTTTTGTTAACATGGAGCTTCCTACGCTCCCGGCGGGAACGACCGTCGTACCATCCGGGATTGGCATCGGCGGACGATCATCGCCGGTGGAGACTGGCCACTCCACCGGCCACGTATCGCTTTGAAACTAACGGCAGACGGAGCAGCTGACACCTCACCCCCACCCCCACCACTTTCCCTGCTCCCGTTTTTCGAGGTGGTTTCGATACAGTAGTCCAAACGTTGACCTGATAGGGCCGGCGAGGGCCGGTGGGGTTTTCTGCCAGTACGTGTAGCGTCGGATATGGACGCCGCGCGGCTCCCTGGAACCAGCGGACCCGAGCAAATAGTCGCGCACGTCGACATGGACTGTTTCTACGCCGCCTGCGAACAGCGGCGGGAGCCGGCACTCAGAGGCGAGCCGCTCGTCGTGGGGATGGGCTACGAGAACGGCGCGACCCACGGGGCCGTCGCGACAGCGAGCTACGAGGCCCGGGCGTACGGTGTCGAGTCGGCGATGGCGATCTCTGAGGCGCTGGAACGGCTCCCACGGAAGGTCGACGCTGTCGACGACCCGGCCCTCGATGTCGAGGATGCTGGGTTCTACCGCCCGGTCGAGATGGACTTCTACGAGTCCGTCGCCGCGGATGTCCGGGACATCCTCCATGCAGAAGCGGCCGTCGTCCGCGAGGTGAGCATCGACGAGGCGTATCTGGATGTGACCGAACAGGTCTCCTGGGAGACCGTCGAGTCGTGGGCACAAGACCTGAAAGACACCATCGAATCGGAGGTGGGCGTGGCGGCGAGCGTCGGCGTCGCGCCGACGATGAGCGCCGCGAAGGTGGCCAGCGACCGCGACAAGCCGGACGGCCTAATCGTCGTCGAACCCGGGGCTGTCCGAGAGTTCTTCGATGACCTCCCCGTCGAGGACGTCCACGGCGTCGGCCCGGTCACCGCCAGGGAACTCGCCTCGCTCGATATCGAAACCGCGGGCGATCTGGCGGCCGCTGACCCGGAACTGCTTGCCGAGCGCTTCGGCGAGCGCGGCCGCGAGATACGCCGCTACGCCCGCGGCGAGGACGAGCGGTCGGTGACACCGAAAGGCGACCCCAAGAGCCTCTCGCGGGAGTCCGCGTTCACCGAAGCGACGGCCGAGATGGAGGCCAAGTGTCGGCAGGTTCGCACCCTCGCCGACGCTGTCGCCGACCGTGCACAGCGAAAGGGCGCGCGCTACCAGACCATCGGCATCAAGGTCGTGACGCCGCCGTTCGACGTGAACACGCGTGCCCGGTCGCTCCCCGGCCCGGTCGAGGAGCCCGACCTTGTCAGGCGCGTCGCGCTCGACCTGCTCGGCGAGTTCGACGACGACCCGGTTCGGAAGGTCGGTGTCCGCGTCTCGAACCTTGATTTCTCGGCCGGCGAGCAGGCCAATCTGGACGGGTTCGGCGGTGGCTCCGGAACCGAGGAGACGACCGATAGCTCCGTCGCCGACAACAGCTCGGAGACGGCTAAAGAACAGGACGAGGAAGGACAGGTCGGTCTCGGAACGTTCGGTGAGAGCGAGGCTGCCGGAGATACGATGGACGAAGATGGAGGCCCCGCTGACACTCACATTTCACTCCCGCCCGGCCAGACCACGCTCGCGGATTTCTAGTTAGGCGACACCGTGTTCCAGATTCTCCAGCAGTTTCCCGACGAACAGACCGGCTCGCGGAGAAATAGTGTCGTCTGCTGGGACTGCTGTCGGATGCGCGGCCAGCGTGTCGACGAACCGCTGGCTGTGGGTCATCGCGTGTAACATATCGACTACGTCGACCACCAGTCCTTCGTCGCTGGTGTCCATCCCGGCGTAGCGCTCTTTCTCTGCCTCGGAGTAGGTGATCGTCCAGGCCGGGCCGCCGGCAGCCGCGACGATGTCTTCGAGCGGTGCCACTTCGAGTGGACCGTCGTCACTCCCGACGTACACCGTTCCGTCCTCGACGAACGTCTCGTACCTGTCCATGGACAGCCCCAGCCGAACGAGTGTGTCAAGGTGTCCCACCACAATAGCCGTTACCCCGTCTCGGGCTGACTGGCACCGCTCACGGTCCGTTTCGCGTTCGCATCCCGTCGTACCCGGGACACTGTCGGTCAGCACAACCGGTTTACAACTGTCGTTTGTCAGGGAAGATATGGTCGAGTTCGGACCACGCGACCGCGAGGCGGTCTACAAGTCCATCTACTCGCGACGGGACATTAGACGATTTGCCGCGGACTCCGTTCCCGAGGACGTACTGACACGGGTCCTTGATGCTGCACACAACGCGCCCAGCGTCGGGTTCTCGCAACCGTGGGATTTCGTCGTGATCGAGGACGAGCAGACGAAATCAGCGGTCGCAGCGATTGCCGAACGGGCGATAGCCGCCGCACGCGAAGGCTACGAGGAGCCGCGCAAATCGGATTTCGGCCAGTTGAAACTGGAGGGGATAACCGATGCCCCGGTGAATATCTGTGTTACCTGTGACCCCACTCGCGCTGCGCCACACGTTCTCGGCCGGAACACGATGCGGCGAATGGACGTCTATTCGACGTGTCTCGCCGTACAGAACCTCTGGCTCGCTGCCCGTGCCGAGGGCATCGGTGTCGGCTGGGTCTCGTTTCTGTATCCCCACGAACTCCGTGCGGTGCTGAACATTCCACACCACGTTCAGCCTGTGGCCTACCTCTGTGTCGGCTACCCCGAAGACGGCTTCCCTGCTGAACCGGTACTGCAACGGGAAGGCTGGCGTAATCGCATCGACAGAACGGAACTGGTCCATTACGACGAGTGGGACCCCAGTCGGACGCCCGAAACGAAGTCATAGCGGCGTCGGTAACCGAAGCCCCGTCGGTAGCACACGAGAATTTGAAGCCCGAGCGAGCGAAACCTCGGACTGGCTTCGAACTGCTTGCTGCGTCCAGACCTGTTCCACAGCTGATGGGCGTCTGACGGAGAGTTATGGGGCCTGCGCGTCTCATTCGTGACAGAAACGCATGGCAGAGACCGAACAGATAACTGTCGCGACGACGAGCGCAGGGCCGGGTGGGACCGGGGAGCCAGGCGAGACCGTCAATCTCCCGGTAGTGGAACTGCTGACCGGCCGGGGATTCATCACCGGCAAGAGCGGGTCAGGGAAATCCAACACGGCGAGTGTCATCGCCGAGAAGCTGCTGGACAACGGGTTCGGTCTGCTCATCGTCGATATCGACGGCGAGTACTACGGCCTGAAAGAGGAGTACGAGATCCTTCACGTCGGCGGTGACGAGGAGTGCGACATTCAGGTCACGGAAGACCACGCCGGCAAGATCGCCTCGCTGGCGCTGGAACAGAACGTCCCTATCATTCTGGATATCTCGTCGTTCCTCGACGAGGAGGAGGCAGAGACGCTACTGACCGAGGTCGCCAAGCAACTGTTCGCGAAGGCGAAAAAGCAGAAACAGCCGTTCTTGATGCTCGTCGAGGAGTGCCACGAGTGGATGCCAGAAAAGGGGTCGATGGGCGAGGTCGGGAAGATGCTCATCAAGATCGGGAAGCGTGGCCGGAAACACGGACTGGGAATCGTCGGCATCAGCCAGCGCCCGGCCGACGTGAAGAAAGACTACATCACCCAGTGTGACTGGCTCGTCTGGCACCGCCTGACCTGGAACAACGACACGAAAGTGGTCGGGCGTATCCTCGACAACAAGTACGCCGACGCCGTCGAAGACCTGGACGACGGGGAAGCGTTCATGATGAACGACTGGGCCGAGCAGGTCAGCCGGGTCCAGTTCCACCGCAAACAGACGTTCGACGCCGGCGCGACGCCCGGCCTCGACGACTTCGAGCGCCCGGAACTCAAGTCCGTCAGCGACGACCTCGTCTCCGAACTGGAGACCATCAGCGAGGAACAGCAGGCGACGGAGAACCGCATCAAGGAACTCCGCGAGGAACTGGACAAGAAGAATTCCCGCATCGCCGAACTGGAAGCGGAACTGCAGGACGCCCGGGACCTCTCGCGGATGGCCGAGCAGTTCACCGAGGCGATGCTGAACCAGGCCGACGACTACAACCCCGGCCGGACGGCACAGGAGGAGATGCGCCGCCAGCGCGAACGGTTCGCCGAGCAACCCACGTCGGACGGCGACGCAGACACCAACAGTGAGGCGGACACTGACAGTCCCGACGAGCAGTCTCCGGAACCGGACGAGACGGCCGACGCCACGTCCGGCGGCGGGTTCGGCGACGCGTTCAGTGCCTTTGCCGAGGACGGGGCCGCGATGAACGGCGGCAGCGCCAGTGACGGTGCGGAGACGAACGGTAGCAGTGCGGACGCCGGAGCAGCGATGAACGGCAGCACCAGCGATGACTCAGCGACGAATGCCAGCACTGCGGACGCCGAACCGGTGTCGAACGGTCACGCCGACAACGCTGCTGCGGCGACGAACGGGGCCAGCGCGGACACCGGTGCGGTGGCCGTGCCAGCGAACGACCACACCGAATCGGACGGCGCTACTGAGGCTGATGACGAGGACCTGAGAGCGGCCATCGCTGAGGCCGTCGAAGCCGAGCAGTCGAGCGGGGCAACTGGGTCCGCTGAAGACGAGTCCACATCCGACTCCGAGGGGCCCGCCGTCTACGGCGACTTGCGAGCCGACATCGAGGAGTTAGACCGAAAGACCCGCCGAATGCTCGCGTACTACCGCGAGCAGGGCCCTGGAACGCCGCTGAACGCCCACTTCTCGGCTGGCGGCTCCGGCGACCGGACGGCGGCCTACGCGCGAAACAGGGAACTCCGACTCCGCGAACTGGTCGAACACGTCGGCCGCGGGAAGTACGATTCCCGGATTGCGGCGCTGGTTCGAGAAGAGAGCGACCGCCGACTCGACGACGATGAGGTAGAGTCGGTCGTCTCCCGACTCGAATCGGCGTTTCTGGACGGCAACGGCGACTGAAAAGGTAGTACCGCGATAACGGCGATTTTACAGTAGCGGTTCGACGAGGTCTTCGAGCGCCGCACGCGGGTCGTCGGCCTTCGCGACGCCGCTCGCTAGCAGGACGCCGCTCGCGCCGAGATCGCTCGCTGAGACGAGGTCCTCACCAGTCGAGATGCCGGCCCCACAGAGCACGTCCACGTCGCCGTTGACGCGGGCGGCGGCGTCGACTGCGCCGGTCACGATGTCCGGATCGGCCTTGCTGACGGGCGTGCCGGTGCCGATGAGTTCCGGCGGCTCGACGGCGACGCCGTCGGGGTCGAGCGCGGCGGCCGCGCCGATCTGTGCGGGGTTGTTCGCACAGACGATGGTTTCGAGGTCCGCGCGGTCGGCGGCGTCGAGCGCACCGTCGATGTCCGCGAGCTTGAGTCGGTTCTCGGAGTGGTTCAGGAGGGTCCCGACGGCCCCGGCGTCCGCGGCGGCCTCGGCGAGTGTACTGCCGGTGTGACTGCCGTGCTCGACGGCGCTGACGTGCTGGGCCCACGTCTCGACGCCGGTTTCCGCGACAGCGCCGATCTGTGCGGCCTGTGGCGCGACGGCGACGCGAACGCCGGAATCGTCGCTGACGTCCGCAGCGGCGGTCGCTACTTCGACTGGGTCACACGGGTACGCCTTCAGATTGACAAGGACGAACATACGAAACGCACCGGCTGCTGTCGGGAAATAGGTTGCGAAGCCGCCGTTTGGCGTGCCTACTACTGCGCCGTCGTTCCATCTCGGTCCACCGCTCGGGGATGACAATTATTACGCTTCGGCCGAGACAAGAAACGAGACAAGCCGTGACAGCAGGGGATGACGACACACCGACCGTTCTGATAGTTGAAGACGAGCAGCATCTGGCCGATCTGTACACCGATTATTTATCCGACCAGTATCACGTTCAGACGGCCTACAGCGGCGAGGAAGGACTGGAACTGCTGTCGCCCGACATCGACGTGGTGCTGCTCGACCGCCGGATGCCGGTCGTCTCCGGCAACGAAGTGCTCGCACAGATCGAGGAAAAAGGCCTTCGATGCCGCGTCGCGATGGTCACCGCTATCGACCCCGACTTCGACATCATCGAGATGCGCGTCGACGACTACCTCGTCAAACCCGTTACTCGCGACGACCTCCAAGAGGTTGTCGACCGACTGTACAAGATCCGGGAGTACAACGACAGACTCCGGACACTCACGTCGAAAAAGCTCAAGCGCAACGTCCTCCGCGTCGAGAAGACCGACCGGGAACTGCAGGACAGCGACCGGTATCAGGAACTTCAGGACGAGATCGAGCGTATCTCGTCGAACGTCGAGTCGCTCGCGGACGAACTCGACGTAGAGAAAGACGACCTCCAGTTGTAACCTAGTCCTTCCGCTTCACGACGTCGCCGAGCGTGTACTCGCCGTCGCTGCTGCCGCCGGACCACTCGGTCTCGTCGGCGCTACCGCCAGCGCTCAGGGAGATCTCGAGCGCGCTTTCGAGTTTCTTCTGGACGTCGTCGCTGGGCAGGGAGTTACCCTGTTCGAGCTTCCGGATCAGGCTCGCCTTCTCGTTGAGTTGCTTGGCGAGTTCCTCCTGGCTGAGTCCCTGGGACTCCCGGCCCTTGCGGATCCGGTCGTGGTAATCCTGTGCGATCTCGTCCATCTCGTCGAACATATCTCGACGGCGGCCACCGGACCCGCCACCACCCGAGGAACTCGACGAGGAGGACGAACTCGACGACGATGACGAGGAGGACGACGTCGAGTACTTCGTCGACGTGGACGACGTCTCCTCCGTCTTGACCTCCGTGCCGAAGTCGGTACACTCGTCACAGACGTCGAGTTCGGCTCCCTCGATTTTGACGCGGTTCGGAGACGAAACCTCCGTTCCGCACATCTCGCACTGAACCATACCGACGGCTTGGACGGGGCGCGGTTTGAATGTTGCCCTGCGCACGCTGGCGCGGGGAATCCTGTTCTCACGTAGACAGGCTTCCTGTTTCGATGACGTGACTTGCAGACATTCGCTGAAGATCAGCGGTGTCCGTAGCGGTCACAGTCTCCACAGGCGTTGATTCGGGCCATCCCAGCCCTAGTTCAGAAAACCCCCTTTGCAAGACGTTCATCGCTGCATTCGCATCCCTATCTGTCTCAAACCCACATGATGGACAGGAGTGTTCCCGGACCCAGATGGACTTCGATGACTCCACACCACACACCGCACATTCTTTTGTCGTCCCTGCCGCTTCGACCTGCACAACGTGCGTACCGTACACATCGCCCTTGTATTCAAGCAAAGTGATAAACTGTCGCCACGCCGCATCCTGCTTGTTCCGACCGTTTCCATCCGCTCGAAGCATACTCTGAACGTTCAAGTCCTCCACAAACACGGCATCGTACTCCTTGACGAGCCACGTCGTTATTTTGTGCTGGTAGTCCAGTACTTTCCGGTGGATGTCGCGTTTGGCCTTCGCCACTTCGACTCGCTGATTCTCGTAGTTGTTCGACCCATGTTCTTTCCGCGAGAGTTTGCGGTGCGCACGTCGGAGTCGTTCGTATTCGCCTTCGAGGTCGAGCCAATCCACGGTCTTCCCGTCGCTGGTATGGATGTAGTTCAAGATGCCGAGGTCAATACCCACGCTGTTGCTCGGGTTGAGTGAGTCCACATCGGGCTTCTCGGGCAAGTTAGCGTCGTCGATTTCCAACCCAAAGGAAACGAACCACTCACCGGTAGTCTCTTTCTTGAACGTGGCTTCCTTTATTGAGGAATCAGCAGGGATTGGACGGGAGTACCGTATTTTGACCCATCCGACTTTGCTGAAGCGAACGTACGCAAACCCGTCTTGGCCCCTCTTTTCATCGAGGTCGAAACCAGACTGGTTGTACGTCACGCTCCGGTAATCGGTAGGTGCTTGCCGTTTGAGACGACCAACGGTGTGCCCGTTCTCTTTTTGTTTACGAAGGTTCGAGAGGTTTCGGTGGAAGCGGGCAACGGTAGCTTGCGCGGCTTTCGAATACGTTTCCGCGAACACTGGCCATTTTTGCTTCCACTCAGGGAGTTTGTTGTTCTGGTCGAACTCACTCGGCTTAGCATCCACGGGGCTGTTCGTGTAGTCCCATCGGACGTGGTTGTATAGTTGGCGATGAATATCTACCTGATGTTCCAGTTCGTCCGCTACCCCTTCTGTCGGATAGGCACGGTAGCGGTAACTGTGTTCCATCGCTATCCTTGATTGTCGACATGTTTATTTAATGGTTTGTGACATGGAGTTTCGGCTTCATCCCCGTTCATGGTGTGTCGGGGGATTCGCCACGCTGATCAGTATAAATAGTGCACTGGTCGTTCTCAGCGGGATGCCGGTCCGTCAATTGCTGAGCCGATGTTCAGTCGAGCGCCCGCATCGCGTGATAGAACCGCTGGGCGGCGGTGACGTGGCCGACGACGGCGAACACGACCAGCAGCCAGCCGACCAGCGTCAGACCGGTCAGCGTGGTCGGGACGAACGCCGCGACGCCCGTGACAACGCCGACGAGCGCAAGCCGGTCGGCGCGGCCGAGCAGGCCGCCGTACACGCGGTCGAGGCCGACCGCCTGTGCCTGCGTCCCGAGGTAGGAGGTCATCAGAACGCCGGTGACGGCGGCGATGCCCAGTTCCCACTGGTTCACGCCGGCGGCGAGGCCGACGATAATACCGATGTCGGCGTAGCGGTCGAGGACGTGATCCAGCAGGTCACCGCCCGAGGACGCGACGTTCAGCTCCCGTGCAAGCGCGCCGTCCACGAGGTCGAGCCAGCCGTTCAGGAAGACGAGGACAGCTCCACCGAGATACAGCAGGGGTTCCCGCGCCGCGACGGCGTACACCCCGCCCGCTCCGAGGGCCAGCAGGAACGCGATGACGCTGACGCCGTTCGGGGAGAGCCCAGCGACCTTGGCGGCGCTGACGAACGGGCCGAGCGCGCGGTCGGCCAGCGGGCGGAACTTATCGAGCGTCATAGCCAGTCGATGTAGGAGACGGTGCCCGCACTGGGCTCGCGCTCGCCGTCCACGACGGCCCGGATTTCGCTCGCCACCGCGTCGGGGTCCCGGTCCGTCGTCTCGATTTCGCACACCGATTCCATGCCGTGCTCTTCGACGGCTTCCCCGAGAATGACATCGAGCGCTTCCGACTCCGCGTTCTCGTAGGCCTTCGAATCGTCGTCGCCGCGCTCACGAAGCCGCTCGACGATGGTTTCAGGGTGGGATCGCAGCACAATCACCCGGTCGGCGGCGAAATGATGCGCGAGGTGGGATTCGAACAGCACGTCGTCGCGGCCGTCGAGCCACTCGGACAATTTGTCCAGGTCCGCGACGAGGCTCCCGCGGTCCTCGTCGATGCCCGTCGAGAACCCCTCCTCTTTGATGACGTCGTTGAGGTGTAGAACGTCGAGGTCAGTGTCGAGGCGCTCCGTCGCCGTGGTCTTGCCCGTGCCCGGCGTCCCGGTGACAGCGACTCTCACGCCTCGACCACCTCGATGACTTCGTTCAGTACCGAGACGGCGCGCTCCGTGTCTTCGCGTGTCCCGCAGGTGATGCGGATACACTCGGGCAGCCCGAACGAGGAGCAATCGCGGATGATGACGCCCCGCTCCTGGGCGGCGTCCGCGACGGCCGACGCGTCGCCGACCTCCGCGAGAATGAAGTTCCCGGCGCTGTCCCAGGTCGGCGAGTCGAGTTCCTCGGAGAGGTACTCCCGAGCCCACGCGGCGGTGTCGACGGAGCGCTCGACGTGGTCGTCGTCGTCAAGCGCCGCCAGCCCGGCGCGACAGGCGAGTTCGCTGGCCGAAAACGGCGTGTTGATACGTGCGTAGGCGTCGGCCCATTCCTCGGGGACCACCGCGTAGCCGAGGCGAACGCCCGCGAGCCCGTAGGCCTTCGAGAACGTACGCAGGAGCGCGACGTCGTCACGGTCGTCGAGTAACGGCCGCTTGCTCGGCCGGTCGGAGAACTCCCCGTAGGCCTCGTCCACGACGACGAGGGTCTGTTCGTCGGTCTCCTCGGCAATCGTCCGGACCGCGTCGGTCGAAAACTCCGCGCCAGTCGGGTTGTGCGGACTGGTGAGGTAGACGATTCGCTCGCCGTCGTAATCTTTCAGGACGGTGTCGGCGGTCTGGGCGAAGTCGTCGGCCTTCGAGAGCGTGTACTCGTTGACCTCGCCGTGGTGATAGCGGGCGCTCATCGCGTAGTACGCGAAGCCCGGCGACGGGACGAGCACGTCCTGCCCGGGGTCGAGCATGGCTCGGGCGAGGCAGTCCAGCGCGCCGTCGCCGCCGTTGCTCAGCCACACCTGTTCGGGCGTCACGTCCCACATGGCCGCCAGTTCGTCGACGAGGTCGGCGTGGGAAGCCTTCGGATAGGAGTGCATCCGCTCGGCCGACCCGCGAATCGCTTCGACGGCGTCCGGACTTGGCCCGTACATGTTCTCGTTCGACGCTAGCTTCACCATGTCGCCCGGGTCGAGACCGAGTTCCCGGGCGACCTCCTCGATACCGCGACCTGCCCGATAGACAGTGTGAGCGGAGAGGTCCCGTGGTTCCATGGCTGTGCAAAACGGACGGGGCGGCTTAAGCGTGCTCACATCGGGCGTGGCCGTGGCTCCCCAGCCAGACCCGTAGAAATACGCTGGTGGGCTCCCGTGTGAAACCCGTCGAGGACGGGTAAGGCACGGAATAGCACGCTCCCCACCGAAGCCCTGTCAGTCAGTGGTAATGAGCGTTACGGTGATCCACCGTGCAGCCCCGGGACGCCGCCCCACCGAAAACGGTAACACACCATAGGCCCTGATAGCGTGCAATGCCGCTTCTCATCGATATTCGGAAACTCACGCTCATCACCAGACTCATTCAGGACGGGGCTGAGCAGGTCGCCGACTCGCTGGCGACACTGGCCGGCGTCGACGCCGCCGTCGAGATCAAGAGCCTCTCGTTCGTCCAGCCGGAGGACATCGCCACCGAAATGGGCGGCGGGACCATCTACAGCGCTCGCGTCCGGCTGACAGAGCCGCCCTACGGCGTCTTCCTGATGACGTTCGAGACCGAGACGGCCGCCGAAATCGCGGAGCTGATGACCGGTTCCAGCGTCGACGACGGGTTCACACAGCTCCACGAGTCCGCGCTCCAGGAGATGTGTAACATCCTCACCTCGGGCTTCATCGACGGCATCGCGAACACGCTGAACGCGACCATCAATATGGGGACGCCGACGGTCGTACAGGACGACGCGACCGAGATCGCCGACAAGGCCCTCTCGCACGTCCGGCGGGACTCGCTGACCATCGTGCTCGACTCGCTCGTCGACATCAAGGAGAGCGACGTGGCGTTCTCGCTCCGCATCTTCCTCATCCCCGACCCCGGTTCGTTCGTCCACCTCATCGACCAACTGGACTACGACACGGACCGCGAGACGCATATCTCGGCCGACACCGACGCGGTCAAAGAACTCGATATGTCCGGTGACGCGGACGCGCTCGATGCCTTCGATTCCTCGGAGTAACCACACCGAACCCACGACGTTGAAGAGGGTCGCGTCCAACCGCCGCATATGAGTGTCGTAAACGCGGCTGTCTTCGGGGTTCACCTGATATTCGCCGCGCTGTGGGCTGGCACCGTGTTGTTCATGACTTACGCCGTCCTCCCGACGGCGCTGAACGGCGACTCCTCGCCGGGACCGCTGTTGGCGATTACCGGGAAGCTCAAGACGGTGTCACGGGCGAGCGCACTGCTCCTGTTTCTGACGGGCGGGCATCTGGCAGCGACCCGCTACACCGCCGAGTCGCTGACGGGGACCGGGCGCGGCCACCTCGTCATCACGATGATCGTCCTGTGGTTCATCCTGGCCGGCCTCGTCGAAGTCGGGGCCTCGAAGCTCAGTGACGGCTTCAATCAGCAGAAGGTGCGCGAACCGGCCCGGAACGCACGCCCGTTCCTGCTGGGAGCGTCCGTTGTGTCGATTCTCCTCCTGCTCGACGCCGGCGCGATTCTCGGCCTGTACTGAACGGCCGGCATATCGGTTGCCGATCGCTGTGCAGACAGACCTGTATCAGCAGATACAAATCACCATCCGGCGTACCAGTACCCAATGTGGCCGTGGGGACATCTCGCCGTCGCCTACCTCGTTTACGTCGTCGACACTCGCCTTGACCCGACCCGTCGCCAGACGGCGGCGACGCTGACCGCGCTGGCAGTGGGGTCGCAGTTCCCGGACCTGATCGACAAGCCCCTCGCATGGACGTTCGGTGTCCTGCCGTCAGGGCGGTCGCTCGCCCATTCGGTGTTTACCCTCCTCATCATCGCTGTGGTCTTGCACCGACTCGCTGTCCGCTATCGCAGAACGGACCTCTCAAAGGCCTTCACGGTCGGTGCGTTCGCACACACGCTGACCGACATGAGTCCGACAGCGGTAGCGGGGCTGCTCGGCGGTGACCTGACACAGCTACAGTGGCTTCGCTTTCTGGTCTGGCCGCTCCGGCCACCGCCGCCGTACGCCAACGACACCTCCTTCGTCGAGCAGTTCGCCTCGCTCTCCGTCGAGCCGTACGTCCTGTTCCAGTTCGGGCTGTTCGGCCTGGCTGTCGCCGTGTGGATCGCCCACGGTGTACCCGGGCTCCGGTCGGTCACTCGGCGAAGCAAGGCTGTGTTCACGGACTTCGCCGATTAAAGCCGTTCGGAAACGTGGTCAGCACACTTCAGCGCCAGCGCGGCGATAGTCAGCGTCGGGTTCATCGACCCGGCGGTGACGAACACCGACGAGGACGCGATTGAGAGATTCGCCACGTCGTGGGTCTGCAACTGTGGGTTGACGACGCTCTTTTCGGGCTCGGTCCCCATCCGCGTCGTGCCCATGTGGTGGTACGCCGGCCCGGTGTCCGCCGGCCCGACCGTCCACGAGATGTCGACGCCCAGCTCCGACAGCACGGCGCGTTGAATCTCGTTCGCACGACTGAGCGACCGTTCCAGTCGCTCACCCCACGACCACTGGATATCTGGAACCGGATTGCCGTGATCGTCTGTCGTCGACGTGTCCAGCGTCACCCGGTTTTCCTTCCGCGGCGGCTGGCCGACCAGCCCGCCCATCGCGATGCTGTTGCCGTAGCTCTCGCGGAGGCTCGACAGCAGCGTATCGCCCCACTCCTCGCCGGAGAGCGCGAGTTCGACCGGCGACGGACCGGCGTAGTTCAGAAACTCCAGTTTGAGGGGTGACAGCGCCTCGTCGGTGGCCCTGACCACCGTCTCGCCATCCGCGACGCGCTCGACTGCCTGCCCGGGGTCGTCGTAGAACTGGTGGCACTCGCTCGTGAGAAAGCCGACGTGGTTCTGGCGTGTCTCCCGGTCGAGGGTGCCGCCAGCGCCGGCAAACAGGTGGTCCATGAAGTAGTGGCCGACCAGTCCCGAACTGTTCGCCAGTCCGTCCGGGTGGCCGTCGCTCTCCGATAGCAGGAGGAGTCGCGGCGTCTCGACGCCGCCCGCCGCGATGACGAACTCGCGGGCCGTCTGTCGGTGTTCGGTCCCGTCCGGTGTCGCGTAGACGGCTGCTTCGACGCGTCCGTCGGTGTCAGTAACGAGGCGCTGGACCGGCGCGCGGTCGATGACGCGTGCCCCCTCGGCCTCGGCGTCCTCGATGTGGACGCTGGCGTCGTATTTCGCGCCGGAGGGACAGACCGGCTGACAGGTCCCGTAGCCGACACACGGCCCCCGGCCGTCGTATGGTTCGGAGTTCCGGGCGTTGGGCACGGAGTGCATCGTGATGCCCAACCGCTCGCAGGCCTCAGCGAACAGCGAGTCGCTGTACGACGGCGGAAAGCCGGGCAACGGGTACGCACCGTCCCGCGGTGGTGCGAAGGGGTTGTCCGCGTCACCGGCGACCCCCAGCGCCCGCTCGGCATCGGCGTAGTACGGCCGCAGGTCGTCGTAGCTGATCGGCCACGCCGGGTCGTCGGTGTCGTGGCTCCCGTCGAAATCCGAGGGATGCAACCGCATCACCATCCCCTGCCAGTGCAGCGTCGACCCGCCGACCCCTTTCACTCGCGAGATATTCAGCGGGTAGTACCGCTCGCCGCTCGCACTGAACGCGTCGCGGTCGCCGCCCATCCCCCAGACTGAGCCGTGGCCGCCGGGCCGGATTGCCTGTTCCATCTGCTGCTCGCGCTTCGACCTGTCGAACCGCGGCCCGGCCTCCAGCACGACCACGTCGCGACCGTCGCTGGCGAGTTGGCTCGCGACGAGTGCCCCTGCCGGCCCGGCCCCGACGACACAGACATCCGCCCGCTCGGACGGCTCCCGGTCCATTTCAGCAGGAGTTAGGCAAGCCTAAACTTATACGTTGGCATCTCAGGTGCTGTGGAGAGTCTGCACAGCAACTGCGACGTATCCCAATTGTATCGCATCCTCTTTGCGCGACGTCACGGTCAGACGTATTCGCTCCACTGCGCGCGACCTCCCTGATTAGAATCCCGCCATGCCGGTTCAGTCACAGACTCGCTTCGCTCGTCGGTTCCCTGCACGGGCGTGGCGGGACTGAGCAAACGCGAAGCATTTGCGAACTACGCGAGACCCGCTGCAGCGGGTCTCGCGGGATTCGAACCGGAGCAAGACGGTCGTCTCGCTTCGCTCGCCGTTGCGACTTGCAGGGTTCGAACTCCGGGCCCGTCGACTCCTCACATCCGTTCGTCGCACGACGGGCGTGGCGGGACTGAGCGAAACCGAAGGTTTCGCGAGGGTCGCCACGGCCGCGAGTGTGTTTCGAGCGGACGCGAGAAACCACG
The DNA here is from genome assembly GCF_000827835.1 of Haloarcula sp. CBA1115. NCBI lineage: Archaea > Methanobacteriati > Methanobacteriota > Halobacteria > Halobacteriales > Haloarculaceae > Haloarcula > Haloarcula sp. CBA1115. The sequence continues at coordinate 2,661,180 of NZ_CP010529.1, forward strand.
AAGCGGGCGTGGCGGGATTCGAACCGGACCGAGACTCGCTCCGCTCGTCTCGTAGGGTTCGAATCTCCGGGCCGTTTTCACGGCTCGCTGTCGCTCGCCGGAAAACGGGCGTGGCGGGATTCGAACCCGCGTTCTAGGGGTTAGGAACCCCTCGCCCTGGTCCACTAGGCCACACGCCCTATCGGGTGGTCGATTGAGCGGTGAAAAATCCTTTCGTTATCACTACAGACCGCTGAAAACGGAGAAGTGGTCGAGATTACGTCTCGGTTTCCGTCGCCGTCTCGGTCGACTCGGCCGAGTCCACGGTGGATGCATCGGCCCCTTCTGCAGCGCCGCCCTCACGCATCTCTTCGAGTTCCTGCTCGACTTCTTCGCGCCCCTTCTGGAACTCGCCCATGGCTTCGCCGGTCGACCGCGCTAGTTTCGGAATCTTGTTCGCGCCGAACAGCAGGACGGCGATGAGGAGGATGACCATCATCTCCGTCGTCCCGGGCATCCCCGGGAACAGTACTCCGGATGTCCCTAACATTGTATCCGAAGGTTACGTGGTTGCTATTATAACCTTTTTGCTCAGGACGGCCTGGCAGGCGAGTCACTGCCGTCGAGGCCGACTCTCCAGTACTGTCTGGCGTGGCCAGCAGACAGACCGTTAGTCATCACCGAGCCGTGGCGGCTTAGTCTGTCGAAACGGCCTCGCCGGGAACCGACGGCGAGGCCCGACACAGGAGGAGTGGGGAATGGGTGTGGCTCGGAAGTGGCAACACGAGGCACTCGGTCTCTGACTTCCCGGTGTCGCTGGCTTGGGTTGGCACGTCGACAGATACACCGCAGCATGTCCACGGGACTGAGTCGATAGCTGGGGCTGTTCAGGTGACACGATTTCCGTAGCCATGTCCGGCGTCGGATTTGCCTGCGTGCGGGTTCGCACCCGCAGTACCGGCTACACGGTCCTGTCAATTTATTATATTCTGGTTAAGCCACTGCTCATACTGTCGGCTGTAAGTCTGTGAAGATTTCGCCCGGGGTGAGGAATATCTTGAAATAGTTACAGCCGACAGTATCACCAGCCACAGCGCCGGGCAGGTGCACTCTCCGCCCGGGGATATAACTACCGTCGGGCGCTCAGAGAGACCAGATGCCGGCCGATAGTCACACGATGGAAGTCAGGAGCGGGGAAGAGGTAACGATTCGACCGATCAAACCGGTCGGAGAGGACGTCGTTCGGGTCGATATCGAGGCTGATGGGGTGTGGCGACTCGATATCACGCGCGAGGGCGAAATCGCAGATGTCGTCACGACCCGTGACGCCGACGGGACACTCGCGGACCGCGAACTGCCGGAGTGGATCGACGAGGTCACCGCGAAGTTCGCGCAGTTCTGATTCGGGACTCGTCCGCGTCGGAAAGGGTTTTATCTGCCACGACCCAGGTCGCCAGTATGGTATCAGTCGGAGACGCTGCACCCGATTTCACGGCACCGATTGCCAATGGCGACGTTGATGAGATAACGCTATCCGAGGCAGTTGACGATGGGCCGGTCGTGCTCGCGTTCTTCCCGGGCGCGTTCACCAGCGTTTGCAGTCACGAGATGAACTCGTTCCAGGACCGACTCGACGAACTCACCGAGGCGGGGGCGACGCTGTACGGTGTCAGCATCGATACGCCGTTCTCACAGAACGCGTTCCGTGACGAACTGGGACTCGAGTTCGACCTCGTCAGCGACTCCGGGCGCGAAATCGTCGACGCCTACGACATTTCGATGGACTTCGAGGCGCTGGGCGTTCCGAACGTCGCCAAGCGGGCCGTCTTCGTTATCGACGAAGACCGGGAAGTCACGTACGCCTGGGTCAGCGACGACCCTGGCGTCGAACCGGACTACGACGAAGTTATCGACGCCGCCACCTGATCGCGCCGGTGGGGGATTTTTCGCTGTGGGTCGTTTGGGATGTGGTATGAGCGTTGATAGAGACAATGCCAGCGGCCGGATTTACGACCCCGAGGCGGACCACGCGTTCCCGGACGGGCGACTGAACGCAGTTCTCGACACTATTACGACTGACGAGGAGATCCAGGCGTATCTCGAAGCTCAGAACATCAATCCCGTCGCGCGCAAACAGTACAACGACCACGGCGCGAAACACATCGGTATCGTTCGGAACCGAGCACTGTGCCTGTATGACCTCCTCAAGCAGGGCGGCGTCGAGTTCAACGGTGCGGCCGACCACGGCCTCGACGAGGCTGACGAGGCTGTCATCATCGCACTTGCGACGACGCTCCACGACATCGGGCACGTCGTCCACCGCGATTCACACCCGTACTATTCGATCCCGCTGGCGGCTGACATCCTCGATGACATCCTCCCGGAGTTCTACGGCATCCGTCAGGCGGTTCAGGTAAAGGGTGAGGTTCTCCATGCCATTCTCTGCCATCACACCGAGGAAAACCCGCTGACGCTGGAAGCCGGCGTCGTTCGCGTCGCCGACGCGCTGGACATGGAGCGCGGTCGGTCGCGCATTCCGTACAAGCACGGCGGCCGCGGTATCGATACCGTCTCCAGCCAGGCCATCGAGACGGTTACGCTGAGCCCAGGCGACGACTATCCCGTCCTCGTCGAAATTTCGATGAACAACGCGGCCGGCGTCTACCAAGTCGATAATCTTCTGAAAGCCAAACTCAGGGACTCTGGCTTGGAAGAACACGTCCGTATCGTCGCGCTCAACACCCGGGAGGACGGCAATCAGATCGTCGAGCGAATCGAACTCTAAACCGGATCGACACAACGGTTTTGTACCGTGCTTCCCTAGCTATGTCTATGAGTCTCACACCCATGGATGAGCCACGGGGTGCCCGGGCCAGGACGGACGACGGCGACGTGCCGCCACCCTCGCTTTTGGACCGGGTCAGGTACCGCGTGCGCTCAGCCATTGAGACCATTTCGTTTGGGGAGAAATGTTCTGAGTGGCTTGATAGACGTGGTCGAGACAAGCCACAGTCGACGATTCACACCGATGGGTTCGCTGACGACGTCGTTACGCCGCCGGAGTGTCCGTCGATCAGCGACCTTCCGACGCGGTCACGACCGTTTACGTATCCGACCCGAAATCACACGGAAACCAACACTGTCGACCTCATCGCAGTCGAATCTGGAGACCAACTCACTATGACACATCCGGACAACTCTGCGGCGAAAATAACGTCCGATACTTGGATAGGCGTCGAACAGTAACCCGAGGACAGCCCTTCTTTTTGATTCAGCATCTCTCTCGTTGTAACGCTTTCATATTCGCTTTACACAGCACAGCAGTGACGTGTTTTCTGCACGCGCAGGAGTACTGTGGTTGTCGTAACTATCGACGGGTAAATATTGGTATATAATGTTAAAACTGGTATTATTATCGATTCTGATGCCAGGGCCGAGAACCTTTTTTAAACGTGAAAACTTGTTCCAGCCATGGTTGGCATTGGCCCATTCGGAACACTGGAGGTTGTTGGTCTGCTCGTCGCAGTAATCGGCTTAATACCCGTTCTCTCACAGTATCGCGAGGAGACCCGGTGGTTCACTGTTGGGTACGTTCTTCTTGTGGTTGGCATGGTCGCAACGAACCTCGAAGCGGTTGTTCTCGGCGATGTGCTAAACTTCGTTGAGCACGGCGTCGGTATCGGTGTGGCCGGTCTTACTTTCTCTCTGGCCGCCTATCTCCGTCGGGAAAACCGGATCAAGACTAAGGGATAACAATGGTCGGGATTGCACCTCTATTCGACGGTTTGGGCGCGCTCGGCTTTCTCGCTGCGACAGCGCTCGGATGGCTCAATTATCGAGACACTGAGGCCGAGTCGGCCTTCTGGCTGACGTTCAGCTTTGCATCGACGCTTGGTGCCGTCTGGACGGTCAGCCTCATGTTCGAGAAGGCCGGGATCTACGAGGAAGTGTTCAACCTGGCCACAGGCCCGCTTATGACATCGACTGTTGCCGTCTTCGCCATCGGGGGCACGGCCACCCTCTCGCTGGTCACAGAGATGCAGGAGCTGGTCGACGAGGCCGAGACGAAGCGACAGGAAGCGGAGCAGGCGAAAGAGAAGGCGACGAAGCAACGCAAGCAAGCCAAAGAGGCACAGCGTGAATCGGAAGAAGCGCGCGCAGAAATTGAGGAGCGCGAGGCGGAACTTGAGGATTTGACCGCAGATCTGGAAGCGACCGCCGAATCATACGGTCAGGCGATGGAACGGGCGGCGGCCGGCGACCTCACGGTCCGGGTCGACGCGGACAGTCGGAACGATGCGATGTCGCGCATCGGGACGGGGTTCAACGCGATGATGGACGAACTCCAGACCGTCATCGCCGAGATCCAATCGTTCGCACGGCAGGTTGACACGGAAAGCACAGAAGTCACAGGCGGCGCTTCGGATATTCGGTCCGCCAGTTCGGAGGTCGCTGAGAGCACTGAGGAGATTTCCGCCGGAACGGAAACACAGAACGAGAAACTCAACGAAGCGAGCAGCGAGATGAGCGACCTATCCGCGACGATCGAGGAGATAGCCTCTTCGTCGGAGGAAGTCGCCACCCAGTCGCAGCAGGCCGCAGAACTGGGGCAGGAGGGCGAAGAAGCGGCCGCGACAGCCGTCGAGAAGATGGCCACGCTTGAAACCCGGACTGATGAAACCGTCTCAGAAGTAACAGACCTCGAAAACGCTGTCGAGCGAATCGAGGAGGTTGTGAACCTAATAAACGATATCGCGGAACAGACGAACATGCTCGCGCTCAATGCGTCAATTGAGGCCGCGCGCGCCGGCGAAGCGGGTGAAGGATTTGCCGTTGTCGCATCCGAAATCAAATCGCTGGCCGGCGAGACTGCTGACGCGACCCAGGAAGTCGAGACGCTCATTGAGAGAATCGAGGACTCGACAGAGAGTGTCGCCAACGACATCTACGACACGCAGTCGGAGGTCGAGGAAACTCGGGAGACGATTGACGAGACAGCTACCGCACTGAACCGAATCGTCACCGAAGTCGAGGAGGCGAACAGTTCAATCCAGTCGATCAGCCAAGCCACCGATCAACAGGCTGATTCCGGACAGAAGGTCGTCACGATGCTGGACGAGGTGACATCGATCAGCGACCGGACAGCCGAGCAGGCACAGGAAGTGTCCGCGGCTACGGAGGAACAGACCGCGACGATTCAGGAGATCGCGACCAGTGCCGACTCGCTGTCAGACAGTGCAGAGCGACTGCTCTCGCTCGTCGCTCAATTCGACGTACAGGAACAACAGGCCCAGTCAAGGGCTGTGAGTGCGGAAGCTACGACGGACTAGCTGGGACGCAACCCTATAGATCGTACTGCGCGATGTTGCCGGAGCCACAGGCCGGGCAGGTCGAGCTATCCGTTTCGATGGTGGTTCCACAGCGTCGACACTCCAGATGTGACCGCTGTCGAGTCCCCACGACCCGGCGTAATCGCTCGATCATATTGCCAGACAGGGAGCCAGGCCCTATATAATCGGGTAATTCACGGTGAAAGTGAAAACCGCAGGACGTGACGCCGATCCTGATGGCCCGTCTGCCGAGCGTCAGACGCCGCTGTCCCACCGTTCAGCCTGTCCACTCCCCCAGTTACGCGCAGGTTAGCTCACGCCGGTCCCGCTTACCGGCTGCGTACAGAAGCGTCGGGAACAGCACGACTGCGAACAGCCAGAGCAGTGATTGGGCCACACTACCCCGGCACGCACGAAAACCGCGCTACTGTCGACCGGATGGTCCCGGACACTCGTCCGTCCGGGGCACGCCCAGATGTTTTTGTTCGCGCCGACGTAGCCACGCCCGATGACGGGAACAGCCGCAGCCGAGCCCACTGTGACGACGTTCACGTCGACTGTCGAACGTATCGATACGACCGCTGTCGTGCTAACGGAGACGTACTTCTACGCCGAAGGCGGCGGCCAGCCGGCGGATCGGGGAACTCTCGGTGGCGTTGAAGTCGTCGACGTCCAGCACCGGAACGGCGATATCGTCCACGAACTGGCCGAGCCGCCGGCGTTCGACCCGGGCGAGACGGTCGAAGGCCAGATCGACACGGCGTTTCGGACGTACTGTATGCGTGCCCACACGGCCAGCCACGTCCTCTACGGCGCTGGTCGCCGGCTGCTGTCGGACCTCGGCTACGGCGGCTTCGACATCAGCGCGACGGTCCCGGAAGACGCCGGTGACGACGACTTTGAGCCGGCTATCACCGGAAAGGTGCGGGTAGATTTCGAAACGACGACCGAAATCGACGACGAAACGCTCACCGAACTCGAACGGCTGACTAACCGCGCCGTCTGGGAGTCCTACGACGTGACCTGGGAAGAAATCCCGCGTGACGAGGCACTGGACCGCGACGATATCGCGTTCAATACGAAGACCGAAGAGGGAATCGAGGGCGAGACAGTCCGGGTCGTCACCATCGAAGACTGGGACGTGGCGGCCTGCGGTGGGACACACGTCGGGAACACGCGAGAGATCGGACCGGTGACGGTGCTCGGTCGATCCAATCCCGGCGAGGGGCTGACTCGTGTCGAGTTCGCCGTCGGGCCGCGAGCAATCCGTCAGCGGGCGACCGAACACGAGCGGGCGATGGCTGCCGCCCAGTCGCTGGATACGAACGTTGCCGAACTCCCGGATGCTGTCGATAGCCTCCAGTCAGAGCGCGACGACCTCCGGGACACGGTGTCGGCCCTTCGAGAGCGTCTCGTCGATTCTCGTCTCGCTGACCTGCGCCAGGACGCTATCGAAGCGGACGGGCAGAAGTGGCTCGTCGGCACAGTCACGGGTCTCGACGCGAACGGACTGGCCGACCGAGCGGAGCAAGCCGTCGGTGATGAGGTCGACGTGGCCGCGCTAGTGGACGCCGACGGCCAGTATCTGGGTGTCGCGACGACAGGCGGCGTCGATGCCGGCGCGGTGGTCGACCGAGTGACGTCGGAGTTCGGTGGCGGTGGCGGCGGGCGGCCGACGGTGGCACAGGGCGGGGGACTCGATGCTGAGGGGGACGATATCGTCGCGTTCCTCCGGGACGTGTCAGCGGCGCCAGACCACGGCGACTGACTCAATCGCCTCGGTTCGGCGTCCCGCTGAACCGGGCGACCTCGTTTCGCAGCGCATCCCGTTTCAACAGCGCGAACCCGACGAGGATACAGGCGAATCCGACACCCGTGTAGACTGTCGGTGTCTCACCGAGGAACAGCAGCCCAGTGGCGGCGGCGACGACTGGCGCGGCGTAGGAGACGAGGTTGATCTCGATGGGCCCGAGTCGCTCCAGCAGGTCGAAGTAGATGAGGAAGCCAAGCGCGCTGGCGACGATGACCAGATACAGCAGGGCCAGCACGGCTTCAGCAGTCCACTGGACGTCAGCTATCGACTCGGAGGCCCCGAGGCTGACGCCGTGCATAAGCACCGCACCGAGGAGCATCGACCACGCCTCCATCGTCTCGATCTCTAAATCGTCGTCGAACCGCCGGGTCAGCACGCTCCCGAGGGCGAACGACGTGGTCGCGAGGAACACCAGGAACAGCGACACGGTTCGCGGGTCGAGGAGGTTCCCCGGGTCGGGGTTGCTGAGAACACCGACACCGACGAACCCGATGAGCAGGCCGACGATACCCAGCGCCGTGAGCCGTTCGTCCGGGAGGAACGCGCGGGCGAACCCAGTCGTGAGAATCGGCGAGAGGCTGACGACGATAGCGGCGGCGGCGCTGGTGGTACCCTGCTCGCCGACGAACAGGAAGATGTGGTACGCGGCGATCAGGAGTGAGCCGCCGATACCCACAACGATCCAGTCGGTCCGACTCTTCGGGAGCCACTGGTCGGTAGCGTACACCGCGTAGCCGAGCATCAACAGCCCGGCGAGGTCGTACCGGAACGCCGCAAACAGGACCGGCGGGAAGTACTCCAGCCCGGCTTTGATAGCAGTGAAGGCGCTGCCCCAGGCGACGGCGAGCGCGACGAAGAGGATGGCGTTGCGGAACCGCATTTCCGGTCAGTCGGCCGCCTCGCCGCCGTCGCCCGGCTCGTACGTCTCTGCGATGGCGTCGAGGGCTTCGTGGTGCTCCGTGGTGTGTGGCGCGGTCAGCGGCGAGACACTGACCTTCCCGTCGACGACGGCACGGCGGTCGGTCCCCTCGGGGTCGGGAATGTCGCCCTCAGCCATGTGCTCCCAGATGCGGTCGTGGAGCGTCACGGCGTCGCCTTCCTGGACGGCGTCCATCTCGTACTCGTGCGAGGGTCGCGTGACCGTCATCTGTGCGTCGCCCCACTCGGCAACGGGGGCGTTGATGTTCAGGTAGTCACACTGCTCGAACACGCCGGCGTCGACGGCGTGGTCGGCGAGGTAGGTCGTCGCCCTGGCGGCCTCGCCGTAGCTGTCGCCGTTGGCCTCGATGTCCGCGAAAGCAGCGTCCTCGCGGACCGGAATGTACATCGAGACGGCCATCGCCGGCACGTCGAAGAAGGTGGCTTCGACGGCGGCGCTGACGGTCCCCGAGCGGCCGAGGACGTACGCCCCGAGGTTCGCCCCGCGGTTACAGCCCGCGACCACGAGGTCGGTGTCGGTGACGAGCGCTTCGAGCCCCGCCACGACGCAGTCCGAGGGCGTTCCCTCGACGGCGTAGCCGAGCTCGTGCTCGTGGACGGTCACTTCGTGGGAAATAGCTCGGCCGACCGCGCTCTGGTCCTCCGCCGGGGCGACCGCAGTCACGTCGCCGACTGTCGAGAGACCGTCGTACACCGCCCGGAGGCCGGCGCTCTCGATGCCGTCGTCGTTCGTCAGCAGAATCGTCGGCTCGTCCATACGCTCTGTCGGGCCGTCTGCGAGAAAAGCCCACCGCTAGCGGGCACGGTCGACGACCGTCTCGCCGTCGACGACGACGTTGTAGGCCTCCTCGTCGTCGTTCCAGAGCACCAGCGCGTTCTCGAAGGACAGCAGGTCGCCGTAGTCGGCTTTCCGGAGGTCCTCGTTCAGTATCGACGCCTCCGTGAGCACGGCGAAGTGGTCGACCTGCTGGCTCCCGTCGCCCAGCAGGTACAGCGGGTTGGCCCCCTCCCGTTCGGCGAGGTCGTGGCTGAGCTTGACGCCGAGGAAGTTCACCCGGTCGGTGACGTAGTTCTCGGCGTCGGCCATCGGCGCGTGGATGCCCCGGTCCGGCGTCACGTCGTGCTTTCGCTTGCCGTCGGTCCGGAGGACGCTGTAGGCGAACTGCACGTCCGTATTGACGAACTCGCCCGTTCCGCCCGCCGGGTCGTCGAGGCGCTGTTGCATCGTCGGCACTTCGATGTCGGGCTTGCGGTCGAACGACCACGATTCGCTGTCGGGGGACTGGTGGGGCCAGAGCCGCACCGTCGGCCCGTACACCGTCGCCGGGCCGCCGTCGGCCACCTCGCGCTCGACCTGGCGGAGCTGTATGGCCGTGTTCCGGTCAGCCGGGGCCAGCGCCAGCAACGTTCCGTCGTCGGCAAGCGCCTCGACGTACCGGTAGAGGGTCGCCGCCGCGTCGTCGAGTTCGCTGAGGACGTTGCCGAAGATGATGAGGTCGTAGCCCTCGGCGTTGTTGTCGCCGCCATCGCTATCGCCGCCGCTGTCATCGCCACCAGCCCCACCGCTGTCGTCGCCGGGAACCGGCGACGACGGATCGAACTCCTCGGCGACCGCCCGGTGAATCTCCCAGCGGACGTTCTGACCGCTGTCTTCCAGTAGGCTCTCCAGCACGTCCGCGGCGGCGCTCGGTTCGACCGCGTGGTAGTCGAGCAGCGCGTCGTCCGGAAGCAGGTCGCGCAGGGCGAGCGCCGGGCCGCCGACACCGGCCCCGACATCCAGAACTCGGAGCTGTGACGGGAGCAGGCCGTCGGCGGCGAGGTCCGCAAGGACGTACTTGGCCACAGCGTAGTAGTCGGGCAAGTGATAGACGGCGTAGCCAAGCGCCGTCAGTTCGTCGTACTCGACGGCCTGGCCCTGGAGATACCGCTCCTTGATGTCGCGGATGCGCTCACGGAGTTCGTCACCGCTGTCGCCGCTGTGCCACTCCAGTCCGCCCCACTCTGTCAACAGGTCGATGACCTGCTGTTCGTAGCGGTCGGGGAACCGCTCGACACCGTCGAAATCTACCGAAAGACGACCCTCAGGTGCCGGAGCGAAGGTCCCGTCGTCCTGTTCGACGATGCCCAAATCGAACGCCTCCTCCCGAAGCACCTGCTTGACGACGGCGGGGTGGGGCTGGCCCTCGACGTACTCGTGTAGCTCCTCGGGGTCCAGCGGTCGGACGTTGCGGAGGTACTGGGCGTTTTCGCGTATCTGCTGGCGTGTTTCCTGGTTCATGAAAGTTGCTCGTAGAGCCGTTCGAAGGTGTCCGCGTCGGCATCGGCGATCTGTCGGGCGGCGTCGGCGACCGCGTCCGCGCCGTCGAAGGCGTCCTGGATGTCGGCGTACACCCGCGGGTCGCCGCCGGTGACCTGCTCGACGAGGTCGAACAGGCCAGCCGAAATCGGCGTCTGAAACCGGTCGGGCACGTCGGCGGCGGCCATCGCGAACGCGAGCACGGCCGCGTGGGCACTGGCCTGGACTGTTTCCATGGCTTCGTCGTGTTCCGTCGCTGTCGTCTCGAAGCAGTTGTTGCCGGCCTCGGCGAGTGCGTCGACGACGGCAGCAGCATCGGGACCTGACGCGTCGTTGACGACGGCGACGTTGCCGGGCGCGTTCTCGGGGGCGAACAGCGGGTGGAGACTCAGTCGCTGGCCGTCAGGCATCGCGTCCTGCATCGCTGCGACGGGGCCGGCCATGCTCCCAGTCACATCGACGATTGCACCCGTAGCCAGCGGCGCGAACTCGTGAATGGCCGTCTCGGCGACGGGCATCGGCACCGCGATACAGACGACGTCGAAAGTCTCGGCCGCGTCGCTGGCGACAGCGCGCCCGCCGACCGCGTCGGCAGCGGCTTCGGCGGCCGACTGGTCGAGGTCGGTGAAGGCGACGGACGCGTCGGCGTGGGTCCGGACCGTGCGCGCGAACCACTGGCCCATCGCGCCGGCGCCAACGACGAGGACGTTCATCGGCCCAGCGTAGCCCGTCCCGTCTCAAAAGCCGTTCGGTCACACTCCCACTCACCGCGACTCCGCAGGTGACGATGGCCGGGTAGACAGCCGTCGAACAGCCCGCTGTGGTCCGGTTTCCCCCTCCTAAACGCTTATCTGTCGGCCCTGAGAGAACGGTGACATGAAGCGCGTTCGATTCCGTGATACCGCGGGGAACGTCCGGGGAGGCCGCTGGACCGTCGAGGACGGCGACCCCGTCGTCACCGCCGCCGCCGGACCGTACGGCCGTATCGCCTTTGGCGACGAGTCCTACGACCCCGACGAGGTAGACATCCTCCCGCCCTGTGAGCCGACGAAAGTCGTCTGTATCGGGCGCAACTACGCCGACCACGCCGAGGAGATGGACTCGGACCTCCCGGACAGGCCGATGCTGTTCCTCAAAGCCCCGAACGCCGTCGCGTCCCACGGCAAGCACCTCACGATGCCCTCGGGGAAAGAGCGCATCGACTACGAGGCCGAACTCGGCGTCGTCATCGGCGAGCAGTGCCGGAACGTCAGTGAATCGGGCGCGATGGACGTCGTCGCGGGCTACACCTGCGTCAACGATATCTCGAACCGCGACGACCAGCGACAGGAACAGAACTGGGTCCGCGGGAAGGCCTTCGACAACGCCTGTCCCATCGGCCCGCTTGTGGCCACGCCGGAACACGTCCCGGAGGACGCCAGCATTGAACTCCGACTGAACGGCGAGACGAAGCAGTCCTCCTCCCGCGAGCACCTCATCTTCTCAATCCCGGAACTGATCGCGGAGATAACGTCGTACATGACCCTAGAGCCCGGCGACGTCATCGCCACGGGGACGCCCGAAGGCGTCGGACCGATGGAGGACGGCGACGAAGTCGAAGTCGAAATCGAAGGTATCGGCACGCTCAAACACAGCGTCAAGATTCCGTAGGCGGCTGCCACACTAGTTCGGTAGTTATTCCACGACGACTGCGCCTCTCATCCCCAGGCCCTTATGCGGTTTACAGGAGTACAGGTAGGTCCCGGTTTCCGCGAAGGTGTGCTCGTAGGTGTTTCCTTCCTCGGCGACGAGTTCCGAGTTGAGCGGGCCATCGCCTTTTGAGACGATGTTGTGTGGCCCTCCCTCGCCGGTCCACTCCCAGCGGACGGTCGTCTCGGTCGAGATCTTCAGTGCAGGCGGGCCGAACGCGAACTCCCCACCGTTCCCTTCCACACCGGCCGTAACAGTTGCAGTGTCTGTGTCGGTGCGGTCGGCAATGGTGCCGTCGAAGTTACTCGCGGCTGCGAGCCACTCGTCGACAGTTGCATTGCCTGAAGACGGTGGCTCTTTCACAATAATCGCACCTTTCATGCCATCGTCGCGATGGGGTTCGGAGACGTAGCGGTACTCGCCGGGCTCCTCGAAGAAGTAGTGATACATCGTCCCGGACTGGGCGTTCGTCCGACCGCTGTCGAAGGTGCCGTCGAGCGCGACGACGTTCTGCTGGCCGCCGTGTCCCGTCCAGTCCCACCGAACGTTCGTCATTGGTGGAACTTCGATGGCTGGTGGGCTGAACGCCAGTCCACCGTCTGTCTCCTCGCCAAGCATAATTGTTGGTCGGGACTGCGGTCCGTATCTGCGGATCTCGCCGTCGTAGCTGTTGGCGTCGTCGAGCCAGTCGTCGAGGGACTCGGGTGTCGATTCAGGCGTTGCAGTTTCGGTCGCTGTAGCGGTTTCGGTTGCAGTCGCGGTCTCGGTGCCGGTTTCCGCCGCTGGCTCAGAGCTACTCCCCGAGGACACGCACCCGGCGGTAACGGCGAGGGCTGCCAATCCTGTGCCTGCGAGAAACTGTCTGCGAGTGGAGGGTCGTTGCATAGCAAGCTAGTTGTTGTTATTGGATGATAGAAAATGGGGTGTGCCCTTTCCAGATTCTGGAAACAAACGGTCGCCCTTTATCTGAGGGTGCTTTATATTCCCGACACTGGGTGGGAGCTGCTACCGGAGTATCGCAGGACTCCGGAGTCGCAGTATCCCACAGGTTTCACGTCGCTGCCCCGTCATATCGAAATCGAACCGCCCGCAGAACCACCCCCGACCGTCCACCTGAGAGGGTCCCTCCGTGGCACACAACGACGCGAGCGAGACACAGGCGCTGTTCGACGCCCTCGCCGACCCTGACTGTCGCGACATACTCAGGGTGCTCGACGAGCCGCTGCCAGCCAAGGAGGTCGCCTCGGTCTGTGATCTGCCCCAGACAAGCACCTACCGGAAGCTCGAACAGCTGAGCGAGGCCGAACTGGTCGCCGAGGAGACGGAGGTGCGCCCCGACGGCCATCACGCGACGGCGTACGTCCGGGACTGTGGCGGCGTGTTCGTTGGCGTCGATGCCGACGGCGCGTTCGAGATCGACGTTCTGCCGGCCGAGGAGCGGCCGAGCGAACGGCTCGCACTCCTGTGGTCGCGCGTCAGCGAGGAACTATGAACGGAGATATCCCACTCATCGTCATCGGATTCAAGACTGTGACAGTGTTGCTTGGCGGGCTCATCACCTACTTCGCAACCCGCGCGGCACTGAAAACGAGGGCGACCGGACTCACGTATCTCGCCGTCGGATTCGCGACTATCACCGTTGGGTCGCTCATCGCCGGCGTCGCAGACCAACTGTTCGGCCTGAGTACCAACGCTGCACTGATCTTCGAGAACGCGCTCACCGCGGTCGGCTTCGCGGTCATCGCGTACTCGCTGTACGTCACCAGTCGCTCCGCGCTAGTAAAGCGATAAAAACTGGCCGCTAACTATGGGTTATTCGACGACGACTGCGCCGACCATCCCGAGCGCCTTGTGCGGGACACAGTTGTAGAGGTAGGTGCCGGTTTCCTCGAACGTGTACTCGTAGGTGGTTCCTTCCTCTGAGACAGCCGAGCCCGAGTCGAGCGGGCCGTCGCCTTCGGACTTGACGTTGTGGCCGGCCCTTCACCGGTCCACTCCCAGACGACCGTCGTTCCGGTCGAGACTTTGATCGCGGGCGGATCGAAGGCGAACGCGCCGCCGTTCCCCTCGGCGCCGACTGCAACGGAGACCTCGTTCTGGTCAGTCATCACGACCGTGTTGCCGTCGAAGTTGGACGACTCACCGACGTAGTCCGCCACTTCGCTCGATGCTTCGACGGTCTCCATCCCACCGCTGCTCTCGGTGTCCATCTCCTCGGCTTCAGTGGTAGCCATCTCCTCTGCTTCGGTGGCTTCCGTTTCGCCGCTGCCACCATCGCCGCCGGATCCGCCACAGCCAGCAAGGAGTCCAGCGCCTGATACGGCTGCCGTCGTGCGGATGAACGTCCGCCTGTCGAGGTCGTCTGTCATGCAACTAGAGTTATGACTCTGCACTTATAAGGAAGTCGTTTCTGTCGTTTGGACGGGAACAATAATTGAGGTTTGTACCGCCCTGCGGTGTGGCGATACCAACACAGTTCGGACGGGGATTGATGCGGACTCGGGCCCACAGTACAGCCAATGGGAGTGTCCGTTCACAAATGACCGTCTGGCTCCGGGGCGACCACCTCCTCCGCCGGTCCGGCCCCGTCGACAACCGACCCGACGAGCCGGTGCTCCTGATAGAGGCGCAGTCGTTCGCCCGCAAACTGCCGTACCACCCACACAAGCTGATTCTGCTGTTCAGCGCAATGCGGCATTTTCGCGACGACCTCCGGGACGCCGGTCGGACGGTCCAGTACCGCCAGACGGAGACCTTCGAGGACGGACTGGCGGCACATTTCGAGGCCAATCCGGACGACGCGCTCGTAACTCACCGACCACAGACCGAGTCCGCGCAGGCGCGACTCGAATCACTGGTTGCCGACGCTGGCGGAGCGGTCGAGTTCGTCCCCGACGAACGCTTCCTCTGCCCCCCTTCGCAGTTCGACGGGTGGGTTGGGGACGGACGCTACCGCCACGAGGACTTCTACCGGTTCATGCGCCGAGAAACGGACTATCTGATGGCCGACGGCGACCCGGTCGGCGGCGAGTGGAACTACGACGACCAGAACCGGGAGACGCCACCCGATGAGTGGACCCCGGCGGAGCCACCGCTGTTCGAGCCGGACGACGTGACCCGGGACGTCATCGAGTGGGTCGAGGAAACGTTCGAGGGGAGCTACGACGAGCAGCCCTACGGCGGTGACTGGGCCGATCCCGACCCGTTCCGTTGGCCCGTCACTCGGCGGCAGGCCGTCCGCGCCCTGGACCACTTCGTTACGAGCCGACTACCGGAGTTCGGGCCGTACCAGGACGCGATGCTGGAGGACGAGTGGGCGATGAGCCACAGTCTGCTCTCCACGTCGCTCAATCTGGGACTCCTCGGCCCTGACGAGGTCATTGAACGCGCTATCGCTGCCTACGAGGACGGCGACGCGCCGCTGCACAGCGTGGAGGGGTTCGTCCGGCAGGTGCTCGGGTGGCGCGAGTTCCTCCGGCACGTCTACCGCCGGGAGATGCCGGACCTCGCCGCGGCGAACCAGCTCGGCGCGAGCGAGGCCCTGCCGGACTTCTACTGGGACGGCGACACCGACATGGCATGTCTCTCCGACGTGGTCGACGGCGTCCGGAAGCGGGGCTACTCACACCACATCGAGCGGCTGATGATTCTCGCGAACTTCGGTCTCATTTACGGCGTCGAGCCGGCGCAACTGAACCGCTGGTTCCACGCCGGCTACGTCGACGCCTTCCACTGGGTGACGACGCCGAACGTCGTCGAGATGGGGCTATACGGCGCGGGCGTGTTCGCCACCAAACCCTACGCCTCGTCGGCGAACTACGTGGACAAGATGAGCGACTACTGCTCGGGCTGTCCGTACTACAAGACGAAGACGACCGGCGAGGGTGCCTGTCCGTTCAACGCGCTGTACTGGGACTTCCTGGACCGAAACGAAGATACACTCCGGTCCAACCATCGAATGGGGCTGATGTACAGCCACGTCGACAACAAGAGCGACGAGGAACTCACAGAGATACGCGAGCGAGCCGCAGAGATTCGGGAAATGGCGGCCGCTGGCGACCTCTGAGCGCGACCGTGCCCCGCGAGCGCCGCTCGGCTACTCTTCTCCCTCCACCGCATCGGCCGCCTGCCGCTGTTGCATCTCGTGACGAGTGAACTGCGGCGACGACAGCGCCGATCCGCGGCGTCGGCGGAACGACCACGCGAGAATCCCAAGCACCGCGGCGCTCCCGCCCAGCGCGAGTCCGGCGGGCTGGAGCCCGTTCACGGTGTAGAGGTAGGCACTCACCGGCACGCCGGCGCTGGCGACGATACCGAGCAGGAGCCGCTTGGCGAGCACCCGGCTCAGTCCGTCGGAGTCTTCGAGGACGGTCTTGACGAGCAGTTCTTCGCGCTCGACCCTATCGAGTGCGTTCTCCATCTTCGGCGCTGTCCGCACCGCCGACCGGGTCGAGTCCGTCACCGTCTCCTGGATTTCCGTCTTGATCCGCTCCCGGAGATCGTCCCCAGCGCCCTGCTCCATGACGTACTCGGAGATGATCTCGATGAAGTCGAACTCGGGGTCGAGCGTCCGACAGACGCCTTCGAGGACCGTCGTTACCCGGACCACCAGCGCCAGGTCCTGTGGCAGGCGCATCGGGAACTCGTACAGTTGCGTCTCGAACTGGCCGACTAACTGTTCGATTCGGTACTCGCTGATGTCCTCGCCGCGGAACTGCTCGATCACGATGTCGAACGCCTCTCGCATCACCTCGCGGTCGGCCATCGGGTCCAGCGCGCCCATCTCGACGAAGGCGTCCATCACGCGGTCCACGTCGTCGGTCGCCAGCCCGACGTAGAAATCCAGCAGTTGGTCCTGTGTCCGGGGACCGAGGTAGCCGGTCATCCCGAAATCGTAGAAGACGAGCGTCCCGTCGGGCTGGACTGCCAGATTGCCGGGATGGGGGTCAGCGTGGAAGAGGCCGTCCTCGACGATCATCTGGATGTACACCTCTTCGAGCCGCCGGACGAGTGCCGGCCTGTCGATGCCGAGTTCGTCCAGACGCTCTACGTCGTCGATTTTCACGCCGTCGAGGTACGTCATCGTCAGCACGCGGTCCGTCGAGTGGCTCCCGACGACGTCCGGGATGGCGATGTCGTCGTCGTTTGCGAAGTTGTCGCCGATTTCACGGAGCATTCGCGCCTCGTGGCCGTAGTCCATCTCCCGGCGGACCGTCGTTGCGAACTCTTCGGTGAGATTTTCCAGCGTAAATGCCTGGCCCGGGTCCGCGCCGTAGGTGAGCACGGGCAGCAGCGTCGACAGCACGCGCAGGTCGGATTCGACGCGCGTTCTGATGTTGGGTCGAAGCACTTTCACGGCGACCCGCTGGCCGCCGATCTGTGCCTCGTACACCTGGCCCAGCGAGGCTCCCGAAATGGCTGTCGTGTCGAACTCTTCGAACAGCGCGTCGATGTCGTCGCCCAGTTCCCGTTCGATGACAGGCTCGATGGTGGCCCACGCGTCCGGTGGAACGTTATCCTGTAGCTCCGAGAGCACGTCCACGTACGCCCGCGGCAGGGCGTCAGGCCGGGTCGACAGCATCTGCCCGAGCTTGATGAACGCCGGTCCGAGGTCGACGAATGTGTTTTTCAGGTAACGAGCGCGCCGCATCCGTGTCTCGGGGGTCACTGACCGGGACCGACCGAACAGGAGGAACCGCTTGCGGTCCCGCCCCCACTGCCAAAGCAGCGGGACGAACTGCCAGACGATGACGAGCGCCCGCCAGAGCGCCCGGAGCCTGACGCCGACACCGCCCGGCTGTGACACTGTCCCTCCCGTCGGTTCGTCGGCGACACGCTCCTCAGCAGTCACTGTTCGTAGATGAGGCCCGGCGACAGATGAGTCTGCTGGAGACGGGTCCCGCTCAGCGACGGAGGAAGCCGAGCAGGCGATACTCCGAATCCGGCGTGTACCGGCGGAACGCGAGACTGTTTGCGAGCACCGACACGGACGAGGCGGCCATCGCGGCAGCGGCCAGCACCGGCTGGAGCAGTCCCAGCGAGGCAAGCGGAATCATCACGGTGTTGTACCCGAGCGCCCAGAAGAGGTTCTGCTTGATCTTCCCGAGCGTGGCCTCAGAGACCCGGATGGCCTTCACCACGTCGGCGGGGTCGTCCCGGAGCAGCGTCACGTCGCCGGCCTCGATTGCCACGTCGGTCCCCGAACCAATGGCACAGCCGACGCTCGCGGCCGCCAGCGCGGGCGCGTCGTTGACGCCGTCGCCGACCATCATCGCCTGATCGCCGTCGCTCTGGAGGTCATCGACGGCGTCGGCCTTGTCCTCGGGCAACACGTCGGCCATCACGTTATCGGGGTCGATACCGACTTCTTCGGCGACGGCGCGCGCGGTCCGCCCGTTGTCGCCGGTGATGAGCCAGACGCCAAGTCCGCGCTCTCGCAAACCGCTTACGGCGGCCTTCGCGGACTCTTTGACTGTGTCGGCGTCGGCGACGATGCCCAGGAGCCGGTAGTCCGGGTCCTTGTCGCCCTCGGTGTCGTCACCGCCTGCATCTTCGGCCAGCGCGACCAGCATCGCCGTCTTACCCTCGCGTTCGAGCGCGTCCATCCGCTCCTCTGCCGGGGCGGTGTCGACGCCGGCCTCGGACAGCAGTTTCCGGTTGCCGACGAGGACGCGACCGTGGCGCGTCGTCGCTTTCACGCCCTGGCCGGGGACGTTCTCGAACGTGTCGGGGTCTTCGACCTCGACACCGCGCTCCCGTGCGCCCTCGACGATGGCCTCGGCCAGCGGGTGCTCGCTGGCGTGTTCGGCGCTTGCGGCGACTTCGAGCACGAACTCCTCGCTCCGTTCGCGCTCGGGCTTGAGCGCCCCGCCGTCCGCAGCGGGACCGACGACCTCGACATCTGTGAGTTCCATCTCACCTTTCGTCAGCGTCCCCGTCTTGTCGAAGACGACGGTGTCGACCTCGTGGACGCGTTCGAGCACGTCCCCGCCCTTGAACAGAACGCCGTTGCGTGCGCCGATTGCCGTCCCGACCATCGTCGCAGCGGGCGTCGCCAGCCCCAGCGCGCAGGGGCAGGCGATGAGCACGGCGGAGGCGAACACGACGACGGCGAACTCGCTCACGCCGACGCCGGCCGGGCCACCCGCGGCCAGTCCCCACAGCGGGAGCGCGTCGACGACGGCGGCCAGCGTCTCCGGCGCGACCGCCCACAGCACCGCCCAGAGGACGGCGTTGGCGATGACTGCCGGGACGAAGTACGCCGAGATGCGGTCGGCGACGTTCTGGATGTCGGGCTGGCGGGACTGGGCCTGCCGGACCCGCTCGGCGATCTGCTGGATGGCGGTCTCCGAGCCGACCTTCGTCGCCTCGACTTCGAGGACGCCGTTCTGGTTCACTGTCGAGCCGATGACCTCGTCGCCCTCGCCTTTCTCGACCGGAACGGACTCGCCGGTCACCATCGACTCGTCGACCGCTGAGTCGCCGTCTACCACGACGCCGTCTGTCGGAATCTTCTCCCCGGGGCGGACTTTCAGCCGGTCGCCGACCCCCACCTCGTCGATGGGAATCTCTTCCTCGCTGCCGTCCTCGCGGACGACCGTCGCCGTGTCGGCCTCCATCTCGAGCAGTTGTTGGATGGCGGCCCCGGCCTGGCTCTTCGAGCGGGCTTCGAGGTAGTTCCCGAGCGTGATGAACACGAGAATCAGCGCGGCCGTGTCGAAGTACAGCCCCGTGC
This sequence comes from Haloarcula sp. CBA1115, assembly GCF_000827835.1. Taxonomy (NCBI): domain Archaea; kingdom Methanobacteriati; phylum Methanobacteriota; class Halobacteria; order Halobacteriales; family Haloarculaceae; genus Haloarcula; species Haloarcula sp. CBA1115. Next base: position 2,680,961 of record NZ_CP010529.1, read on the forward strand.
TCGCGATGAGGTCCGCCAGCGCGGCCACTGAGTAGACGTACGCCGTCGAGGAACCCAGGGCGATGAGCACGTCCATGTTCGCCCGGCCGTTGTTGACCAGCGCCTTGTAGGAGTTCTCGTAGAAGGGCTTGCCCAGCAGAATCTGGACCGGCGTCGCGAGCGCGAACGCAACCCATCCCTGTGGCACCCCCAGAACCGTCTCGTCGACGAGGCCGAGCGAGAACAGGTGGTCCGCCATGAACAGCAGGAGTGGGGCCGACAGCACCGCTCCGAACAGCGTGAGCCGGAGCTGTCTTCGCGTCTCCTCGTTACGTGCGGCGGCGCGGCGGTCAGCGCTGGACTGCTCACCGCCGGAGCCGTCACCGCCGTTTTCACTCCCGCTACCCTCTCTGACAGGCGTGTAGCCGGCGGACTCGATGGCGTCGTAGAGGTCCGAACGCGACACGTCGGCCGGGTTGTAGGTGACCTGACCTTCGTCGGTGGCGTAGTTCACGCTGGCTTCGATGACGCCCGCAGTCGCTTTCAGCGCCTCTTCGTTGGTGTCCGCGCAGTTCGCACACGACATATCGGTGATACCGACGGTCACCGTCTCCGTCGCGACGCCGTAGCCGGCGTCCTGGACGGCGGCGACAATATCAGCTAGCGATACCACATCGGGGTCGTACTCGACGCTCCCCTCGTCGGTGGCGTAGTTCGCGTCGACGGACGCAATCCCGTCCAACTCGCCCACCGACTCCTCAATCGTGCCCGCGCAGTTGGCACAGCTCATTCCCGTCAGTTCGAGCCGGGTGGTTCGGTCACTCATCTTGTCTTCCTATACGCCCCTCATGTTCATGCGGTTTGTGCCTTCGATCCGAAGGCCAGATTCGACTAATAGATTCAGAAGTAAACTCAAACAGCCGCTTAGATACTATCCTGAAGTACCACTCGCAGCTCAGACCCTGTCTTTCAGCGACTCGTACTGGTCGACGAACCGTTCCGCACAGGACCCACAGCAGAAGTAGTACCGCTCCCCGTCGAGCGTGCGCTGTTCGCCTTCCTCGTCGACGGAGTTGCCACACTCCGCGCAGTCGGGCGCGAACTCTGCCGTACCCAGTCCGACGGTCCACTCGCTGTCTGCGATCATCCGCACCTCGTAGCGGTCCACGTCCCCGAGGTCGACGTGTTCGGCGAGGAGTTCGCTTGCGTCAGACTGGGAGACGGTTGCCGCCAGCACCACCCGGCCGCCGGCGGTCCGATAGACACGCTCGACGGTGTCAGCGTCGCTGACCGCCGCAGCGATGTCGGCGGCCCGACCCGGCTTCGCGTCTACTTCGATCAGGACCGGCACGCCGGCCTGTAACAGTGAGCGGTCGACATCGACGGTAAACCCCTGTATCAGTCCCATTTCGACGAGCCGGTCGACGCGGTCGGAGACTGCAGGGGCCGAGAGGTCAACTCGTTCGGCGATGTCGCTGTATGGTCGCCTCGCGTCTTCGAGCAGCAACCGGAGGATTTCGTGGTCAGTATCGTCGAGTCCGGGCATATCGGACCAACTTGGAGCGTCGGTTTATGCGTTGTGTCCGCTTGTTCCTGTGCCAAAGATCGCGTTTCAGACAGGAGCAGTGCACTCGATTAGATTCGTCTAATTCTATAGTTAGATAGAAACTATTATATCCTTCTCCGACAGCAACCCACACATGGCAACTAACCAACCCTGTGGCGACCAGCCGTATAGCGTCACCCGCAGGCAGGTACTCAGTGCCGGCGCGGGGAGCCTCGCGTCCGGCTTTGCCGGCTGTCTGACCGGTGGCGGGACGGAAGCGGCATCGAACAGCAGCGACAGCACCAGTGGCGCGGACGGACCGGTCGCGGTGGCGTCTTTCTTCAGTTTCTACGACTTTGCCCGTAAGATCGCACGCGGGACGCCGATAACGGTCGAGAACCTCATTCCGACCGGACTGCACGGCCACGGCTGGGAACCGGACGCCGGCATCACGCGAGATATCATCGACGCGGACGCGTTCATCCACGTCGGCCCGGACTTCCAGCCGTGGGCGGACCGCGCGATTCAGACACTCAAAGACGACAACGTCGATACCGAACTCATCAACGTCCGCGAGGGAATCGAACTCGAATCGCTCGCGGCGAGTCTCGACCGCGACGAAGAGGGCGTCGGACAGAATAGAGCCAGAGACCCCCATTTCTGGCTCGACCCGCGGCGCGCGAAACAGTCGGTCGACAACATCACCGAGGGGCTGGTCGCGCTCGCCCCGGACGCCGAAGACACGCTCCGGGACAACGCCGAGACGTACAACTCTGAGGTCCTCGACCGCATCGACGCGGATTACGCCGAGATTTTCGACCGCGCCGAGAGGAACGTGGTCCAGCTCGCGGCACACAACGCCTTCCAGTACATCGGCTCGCGCTACGGCGTCAAGATGCGCCCGCTCGTGGTCAACCTCGCGGCCAGCGGTGACGTGAAGCCCTCGGACATCACCGAGGCGAAATCGGTCATCGAGGACAACGACATCCGGTACATCGGGGCCGGCGTCTTCGAGACGCGCAAGCCCGCAAAACAGCTCATCGCCGAGACACCGGTCAAAGCCTACTACCCGGTGACACCGTATGCTGGCGTCCGCAAGGAGTGGGTCGAAAACGACTGGGGATACGAGGAAATCGCCTATCGGATAAATATGCCGACGTTCGAGGTCGTTCTGGGTAACAAGGAACCTGAAGACGCTGGTCCCGACGGCTGGAGCGAGACCTGGCGGAACTTCGAATGAAACCGACAATGCGTTCACAACACAGAGACGATGCCGACGAAGCGCCGACCGAATCGAGCGAGAGCCAGCCATCTGTCGTCGAACTCGCGGACGTGTCGTTCGGGTACACGTCCACGCCCGTCGTCGAAGACATCAGTGTCAGTATCGACGCCGGGGAGTACGTCGCCGTGGTCGGCCCGAACGGCTCCGGCAAGTCGACGCTCATGCAGTTGCTGCTCGGCCTGCTGGAGCCCGATGCCGGGACTGCAGAGCTGTTCGGCGTCGACGCAACGGCGTTCGACGACGGCGCCAGAGTCGGCTACGTCGCACAGCGTGCTGGGACGAGCCGGGAAATGCCGATAACGGTCCGCGAAGTGGTGAAGATGGGCCGGTTCCCACACGTCGGGTTCGGCCGTCTCTCCGCGGCCGATTGGCGTATCGTCCACAGAGCCATCGACACAGTCGGGATGTCGGCGTTCGCCGACCGGCGAATCACCCAGCTCTCCGGCGGGCAGCGCCAGCGGGCGTTCATCGCCCGGGCACTCGCTGGTGAGGCCGACCTGCTCGTGCTGGACGAACCGACCGTCGGCGTGGACACCGAATCGGTCGACGCCTTCTACGGACTGCTCGAATCGCTCCACGACGACGGCATCACCGTCCTGCTCATCGAACACGACCTGCAGGCCGTCACCGAACACGCGGAGCGCGTCATCTGCCTGAACGGTGAAATCTACTTCGACGGTCCGTCGGCGGAATTCACCGACAGCGCGGCGCTGGCCAGAGCCTTCGGGACGGGTGCACAGTCGCTGACTGGAGGCAACGGATGACGCTCGCGCTGGCCGCCGGCGGCGTCTACGAGGCGTTCGTCCCGATCCTCGAACTGTGGTACTGGCTCCTGACACAGCTCTACCATCTGACCGGACTGGAACTCATCAACCCTGAGTACACATTCATGTACCGGGCGATACTCGTCGGGCTGTGCGTCGGCGTTATCGCGCCGCTCATCGGGACCTTCCTCGTCCACCGCCAACTCGCGCTCATCGGGGACGCACTCGCCCACACGGCCTTCGCCGGCGTCGCCGTCGGGCTGTTTCTCAACGGCGTCTTCGAGCTGGGCGTCTCGCCGTATCTGACCGCCGTCGTCGTGGCCGTCATCGCAGCGCTGCTCATCGAACTCATCTCCGAAGCGACCGACGCCTACAACGACGTTTCGATGGCTATCGTCCTCTCAACGGGATTCGCGCTGGGGACGGTCCTCATCAGCCTCAACGCTGGCGGACTGGCTGTCGGTATCAATCAGTACCTCTTTGGCAACCTCTCGACGGTGTCCGCCGAGAACGCGGTCATCATGCTCGGGCTGTTCAGCGTCATCGTCGGGACGGTCGCGCTCACCCGCAATCAGTTGCTGTACGTCACGTTCGACGAGACCGCCGCCGCCGTCGCCGGGCTCCCGGTCGCCTGGTACAACCGGATTATGGTGATGCTGACGGCGCTCGTCGTCGTCGGCGCGATGCAGATAATGGGCGTCATCCTCGTCGCGGCCATGCTGGTCGTCCCGGTCGCCGGCGCGACACAGGTGTCCCGGAGCTTCTCGGAATCACTGCTGGTCTCGATTGTACTGGCCGAACTGGCCGTCCTGCTCGGTATCGGTATCTCGTACTACGCCGGTGCGACAGCCGGCGGCGTCATCGTTCTCGTCGCCGTGGGGATCTACGTCCTCTCGGTCCTTGCCGGGAAAGTCCGACAGACGGGCGCTCCCGATGAAACGCGGGAACTCGACAGCATCAGTCACGACTGAACGACGCCTTTTACTGGGGTCGACCGTTGTAACTGAGAGCCATGGCTGGCGACTAAACGCTGACCTATGGGCGAGTCACTGGAATGCATCACAGTCGCTGCTCCCGCTCTGCCAGTGGACTACGTTGTCACCGGTGTATTCGACAATGACGTCGTAACAGTTGTCGTCGTCGAACGTCGTCTCCTCCGAGATATCGGTCCCGGCGATGGTCGTCGCTATCGTTATCGTGCCCTGTCTGTCCGGAAGCGCATCGTCCAGTTCCACGGTTGCGCCGTCTTCGTCAGCCGCGACGGTATGTGTCTCCTCGTACACTGTCTCGCGGTCGACCGTGACCGTGAATTCGAACTCCTGTGTCGTCGAACCGGTGTTCGTTAGCTGCACGCCGGCAAGTCGAGCGCTCGCAGGACTGAGCGCGGAACAGCCCGAGAGTGCGAAGAGTGTCCCTGCTGTGAGGACGGTGCGTCTAGAGGGCATCACACGGTATTGTTCAGCCGTCTTGCAAAAGTCTTCTCTCGGCCCAACTCAGCCGGCCCGGTCGTCTCAGACACCCATCTGCGCCGCGATGGACGAAACCATCGTTTCCCACAGCGAGAACCCCATCGTCACGCTCAGGGCGAAGTCTGCGGCGAAAAACAGGAAGAGCCCTGCGCCGACAAAGTGAGCTTTCCGCAGGTTGAAACGGTGGGCGAAACGGTGGAAGAACAGCGCGTTGGCGAGGCTCACCGGAATGATGGCGAGCATCTCACCGGCCCAGATGGCGCTGGGGTGGGCGCTGTACTGGGCGGCGAGCGTGATCGTAATGAGCTGGGTCTTGTCGCCGAACTCGCCGAAGGCCATCATCGCGAAGATGGGCAGGAAGCCGCCGAGTCTGTTCGGCACTTGCCAGTCGACGACGGGAACGCGAACGTCTAACTGGCCGCCGTCAGTAGTGAAGCCGGACGCGGGTTCCTGTTGCTCCGCGCCGGCCGCCGGGGCACTGCGGAGCAGTAGTATCGCGAATAGCAGGAACATCCCCGCGGTGAGGCTTTCGAGGACGATGCCGGGCAATAGCGACGTGATTGCGGAACCGAACCAGATCTCCAGTGCCGTCCAGCCGGCGAAGGCCGTCCCCGCCGCGCTGACGACGAGGAACGGGTTGAACCGCGTCGACAGGCCGGCGATGATGAACTGGACCTTCTCGCCGGGGAGGACCGCCAACTGCGCACCGGCCGCTATCGCGACCACTGTCAGCCACGTCGCGTCGCTCACGCCTGGCTCACTCCGTCTTCGCCCTGCGTATCCGGTGCGCGGACCTGAATCGCATCGGCGATGTGGTCCGGGAGCGACACTGACGACCCGCTCTCTAGCTGGACCGTCACCATCCCGATGGGGGCGACCTCCTCGACGGTCAACACGGTTCCCGGCGTGATGCCGGCGTCGGAGAGATACGTGAGTTCGCTGGGATCACGGTCCCGGACCCGTGCGACTTCGAGTCGTCCCCCTTCACTGTGTTCCGACAGCGCCGTCGCGGACTCGTCGTCGATGGGGTCCAGCGAGTCGCTGGGAATCGGGTCTCCGTGGGGGTCGAACTCCGGCTCGTCGAGGACCGCCGCGACCCGGCGCTCAAACTCCTCACTGATGTGGTGTTCGAGCACCTCCGCTTCCTCGTGGACTTCGGCCCAGTCGTAGCCCAGCTGCTCGGTGAGAAACGTCTCGAGCAGGCGGTGGTGGCGGATAATCTCCAGCGCCACCGTTTCGCCTTCCGGCGTCGTCCGCACGCCCTTGTACTTCTCGCGTTCGACCAGCCCGCGGTCGGCCAGTTTCTCGACCATACTGGTGACCGTCGGTGCCGTAACGTCCAGCATCTCGGCGATAGTAGACGGAGCAATCGGCGGGTCGCCGTCCCGCTCGAGGCGATAGATGGCCTTCAGATAATCCTCCATCTTGGCACTCAACATACACCAAATTAGACAAATCTAACTCAAAAGATTGGCGATTCCAACAACTTTGTGCGCACCGGACACATTCGACCGACCGCCGTCAGTCGTCAGCAGCGTACGTTTCTCGTCGGTTCCGTGTCAGGAGCCACAGGAACAGATAGCCGATGGCACCCAGAACGAACAGCGTTGCGGGGATGAGAAACGGTCCGAACGTCCGAACGAGCGTCTCGATCCCCGGCAAACCGACCATATACCGACTAGGGGCGTTGCCCTGATAAAGCTCAAGGGTCTGGCGGGTACGGCTACCACTCGTTTGTCCGGGAATCTCGCAAGTTATCGCACGAGACCGGTGAAGCGGCCGGAGCCGGTGTGGCCCGCTCAGATGAGGTCCTGATCTTCGAGCGAAGTCATGACGTCGTCGACGAACGCGTCGACGTTGTCGTATGGGAACTCCCCGTTGAGCTTCGTGTTCAGTTCCATCGCTGTCATTGAGAAGTCGCCGGACTCGAACTTCGTCGACGGGCCGCCCGGGAGTGCCGGAACGAGGTCCATCGGACTGGAGATGGGGTAGTCTGCTTCCTGGAACGCGTCAACGAACTGTGAGCGGAGGTCTTCTTTGTCAACCATGGTCGGATGTTGTGGGAGTATTATGATAAAAGGTTCGACATCGGTACACTTTCCCATTGTTTGGAGTTTATTCGGGAGTTACAACGGTACTAGGCACTCACGCCGCTGAATCAGTGTGGGGAAGTACGCGAACGACTCAACCCTGCAATCGACGCGACGGTCCCGTGTTGGTCACCGGACCCGACTGTCGTCGTCCGTATCGCGCCGGGCCAGTCGTTCGGCCGTCTCGCGATCCATCTCGTTGCGCTGATCGTGCTCGCTTCGGACCAGCGCGTATAGGACCAGCGGTGCGACCACCGCGAGCGACGCGACCACGAGGAACAGTCCGGTTACGGCGGGCATCGTCAGCCGAGGAAGATATCCGCCAGATCACTGCCCGCGGATCCGGTGTCACGGTACAACTCCGAGTAGCCGCAGTTCGTACATGTGACGACTTGGAACTGGTTCGTCTGGATGTCGAACATCTTCGAGAGGCCGCCGCCAGTGGTCGAGATGCTACCCACGTCAGTGCCGGTGTGGCCGCACTTCGGACAGCCGCGGTCGTCAGTGGAACGCGTGTTGGAGGGCATTACACGCTACCGTTCTCTCCCCAGGATAACAAATCTGGTGCCACTGTGACACGTACTCGGCTATCTGCTGGTGGTCGCAATAGCTACTCCAATCTGTCACTTCGTATAAGCGTTGAAAACGAGGCGGGCGAACGTAATGGTGCACTATGCCAGTTCCCACCCGCCTCAACGGAGGGAAACGCCCGGGTTATTTGTTTGTTATGAATTCCTCAATCCTGCATGGCTCAGCCAACGAATGCGCTCAATCGTCGGCCGGGATCGGGTCACCGTGGGACACTTCGTCGCCGAGCAGGTCCATGAACTGCGCGAGCCACTCGGGATGGTCAGGCCAGGCCTGTCCGGTGACGAGGTTGCCGTCGGTGACTACCTCGTCGACCCACGAACAGCCGGCGGCCTCGCACTCGGCACGACAGGCCGGGTACGCCGTCATCTCGTAGCCGTCCAGTACGTCGGCAGCGGCGAGAATCTGCGGACCATGACACAACGCCGCGACGGGTTTGTCCTCCTCGAAGAAGTGCCGGACCGCGTCCAGCACCTCGTCGTAGGTCCGGAGATACTCGGGTGCGCGACCGCCGGGGACGACGAGTGCGTCGTAGTCGCTGGGCGTCACGTCGGCCATCGTCGCGTTCAGGACGAAGTCGTGACCGCGGGACTCCATGTAGGTCTGGTCGCCACGGAAGTCGTGTATCGCTGTCTTGACCGTCTCTTCGGCCTCTTTGTCGGGACACACCGCGTCGACCTCGTGGCCGACCATCTGCAGCGCCTGGAACGGCACCATTATTTCGTAGTCTTCGACGAAGTCACCGACGATCATGAGGATGTCTTTGCCCATTGGAAACACCAGTCAAAGCTACGGTCGCAGTCGAAATAAAGTCGCAGGTGAATTACCAGTTTCGTGTCACCTGTCGAGCGATGTAAGCACCTGCTCGATATCCGCCAGTGAATCGATGACGTAGTCGGGCGTCACGGCGCTCCGTTCCAGCGACCGCTCGTTGGATACGCCGGTCCGGACGAGCACAGTCGTCATCCCGTTCCGCTCGCCCATCGCGATGTCCGTCTCCAGCCGGTCACCGACGATGAGACAATCCGCCGGCGCACAGTCCAGCCGTTCTAGCGCCGCCTGAACAGCAATCTCTGACGGCTTCCCGAGTATCCGGTCCGGATCCCGTTCGATGACTCCGGCGACGGCGTTGATTATCGCCCCGGAGCCGGGGACCGGGTCGCCGTCCTCGCCGGGGAACGTCCGGTCCGGGTCGGTCCCGAGGAAGACGGTGTCGTCGTCGACGGCCCGGAGCGCGTCGACCATATCGTGGTAGTGGAAGCCGTCCGTCCAGGAGGCCAGTAACACGTCGGTCTCGGCGGGGTCCTCGACTAAGCGTGCGTTCGTCCCTTCGACCAGACCGCGGAGTTGGTCGCTCCCGATGACGAACACGTTGTCCTCCGCGTGGGACCCGTTGAGGTACTCGCGGGTGACGACGCCGGAGGAACAGGCCTCACCCTCGCGGGCATCGACGCCCATCCCACGCAAGCGCTCGACGTACTCGCTCCCGTCGTGGATCGGATTGTTCGAAAAAAAGCAGATTCCCAGGCCTCGCTCCCTGAGCACGTCGATTGCCGACGCCGCGCCCGGCAACAACGTTTCTCCGTGGTACACCGTTCCGTCCAGGTCGACGATGACCCCCTCGACTGTCATTACCACCACTCGGGACCCGGCGGTGAAAAATCCGTCTCAGTCGTGCAGTTCGACGTCTGTCACTTCGAAGCGCGCCCCGCCGCTGTCGCTATCAGTCAGTGACACTTCCCAGCCGTGGGCCTCGGCGACCTGTTCGACGATAGCCAGGCCGAACCCGGTTCCGTCCTCCGTCGATGAGTAGCCCATCTCGAACACGTCGTCTGCGTCGTCCTCGACACCCTCGCCGTTGTCCGCGATGTAGAACCCGTCGTTGGATTCCAGCAGTCCGACCTCGATTTCGACGTCACCATCGTTGTGTTCGATGGCGTTTCGAAACAGGTTCGCCAGCAGGTCCTGCACGCGCCCGCTGTCGGCGGCGAGTTCCGTGCTCGACTCGACCGACATGGAGGCCTGTTCCGCCTCGATCCAGGTCCACGCAGTCGACGCCAGCGTGGATAGCTCCGTCTCCTTCGGATCACTGACAGTCTGGCCTTGCCGTGCCAGTGTGAGTACGTCCTCGATGATACAGCCCATCCGGTCCAGCGACCGGTCGATCTTGGCGATCAGTTCGGCCTCTTCGCTGTCGGCAGGCTCCCCGAGCAAATCGACCGCGCCCTGCGCGACGTTCAGCGGGTTCCGGAGGTCGTGACTGACGACGCTGGCGAACTCCTCTAACCGCTCGTTCTGGCGCTCCAGTTCGCGCTGGCGTTCGACGCGTTCAGTGATGTCGCGTGAGACCAACTGGAAGGTATCGGCTTTGCGGTGACTGTCGACGGGGATATACTGGTTGTGGTAATGCCGCCCCCCGACGGCGTCCTCGGACCGTGTCGCAGTACCGTTCTCGACCGCGCTTTTCCCGGCTTCGAGACGCTGGCTGGCCGCTTCGCTGTCCATCACTTCGCTCAGTTGCTGTCCGATGAGCGCATCGGGGTCAGCACCCAGTCTGCGTGCCATCGAGGGATTCACTGAGAGGAGGGTCCCGTCAGTCGTCAGGTGGACGATACCATCCGGCGAATCAGATACGAGCGATTCGAACTTCTTGCGGGTTCGCTCCTGTGAAACGACGTTCTCGATCCGGTTTGCAAGCCGACCGTACTGTTTGTCTTCGACGACTTCGAGTTTCAGGAGGTAGTCGGCGACGCCCGCCGCAATCGCCGCACTCGCCGTCTCTTCGTCTCCCCGCCCAGTCAGCAGAATGAACGGGATAGAGGGGTTTGTCTCCCTGATCTCTTCGAGAAGCTCCAGCCCGTCCATTTCCGGCATTTCGTAGTCACTGACGACGCAGTCGAACCCACCCCCGTCGAGTCGCTCCAGCGCTTCCGTAGCGCTGTTTGCAGCAACGGACTCGATGCCGTGTTGTTGCGTGAGCGTATCAGCGGTCATCTCCGCGAAAAAATCGCTGTCGTCAACAACAAGCGTTCGTATATTACTTTCAGATGTCATATGGGCGGCAGGGTCCTTGTTCCCCCAACGGTCTGTCCGTACTTATATTTCAAGGGAGCTAGGTTGCCCGCTGGTCCCGGCTAGGGCGGTACCGGTGGGGCAATCGAAACCCGAAGCCCAGGACTGTGATGGACTAACGGCTCTGCCTCACGATCAGATATGTCAACCAGTGGGAGTACTGACCCGGTCACAGTGGCGTCAACGCGGTCGAGTCGCCACGGGTCGTGGCCGACGCTCCCAACGAGATGCGTCCCGAAGCGCCCGGTTGTGAAGTACCGTTGTCGGTCGACGAGGAACGAGGCCAGTGAGTCCGGTGGAATCGCCACCGGCTCACCGCCAGCCGTGTACCGGCACTCGAACAGTCGCCGCTCCCCGGCGTCGAGGACCCGGCGACGGTCGGCCGTTGAGAGCGTTCGCGGGGTAGCGTCACCGACTGTGATGCGAAACAGCTCCGAAACCGCCGTCGTTGTCCGCCTGTCGTCACCGAACAGCGCCAGCACGCAGACCCCGCGCTGACCGGTCGGTCCGCGGACGTAGGTCCGAACCGTGAGCAACTCCGACGGCCCGGCGACCTCGATACCGAACGTCTCGACGCGGTCGACAGTTGCCCCAACGGCCGACACCCAGGCGTCGCCGTCAGCCGTCTTGACGGTGAGCCAGTCGGGGACTGTCGCCTGCACCGCTGTCTCGGGGACCGGCCAGTGACAGAAGCAAACGTCGTCGAGCGTGACCTGCAGCGGACGGAGGGCGACCACACCCTCACTGGGGCCGACACGCTAATCAGTGTACTGGGAGACCCCGTCGAGCCGGTGGAGTCGCCCCGCAGTCACCGGAATCTCGGCGCAGTAGTGGACGAGCGGCTCGCCGTCGGGCCTGTCGAACCCCGACGCGGCGAACAGGCCGTTCGTCCGAATGTCGGCTCGCCCCGCTTGGAGCGGCCACGGCTCGTGGTCGATGTCGGCGTAGTACACCGTGCCGTCGTCGCTCGCGGCGTAGAAGCGGTACCGTTCCACGAGGAACGACTCCACCGAGCCCGGTTCGGGTGTCGACGGCGGCTCAGTCGGCTCGTAGGTGGCGTGGAAATCCGCCGGCGGTGCGCGCGAACTGGTCCGACGGCTCCGGAACTCGACGCTGTCGCCGTCGGGCCGGACCTGCATCGATGCCCGGTAGTAGGACAACTGGAACAGCCGCCGGGCCAGCGTGACGCTGAGGCGGTCGTCGGCGTCGAGGTTGTAGAAGTACACCCCCGGCGTTCCGTCGGCGACCACGTAGGTCCGGAGATTTAGCTCGCCGAAGGACCGCCCGATCGGACTGCCTCGCGGCCTGATGTCCGCCATCTGGAACGGGACCACACTGAGCCACGCCTGCCCGTCGTACGTGTCGACAGCGAGCCCGTCCGGCAGCGTCGTCTGGACGATATCGGGCTCGACTGGCCAGTGCATGAACCCCACGTCCCGCCACGTCATCGTCAGCAGGTCCATATCTGGTAGTAAAGGCCAAACAGGTTTCTGCCTGTCGTGGGACGCGGTGACAGATAGCAATGAGTGCGTCCGGCCGCATCGGCGCTAGAACTTTGACCGCTCCGCCCCCAGCATCGTGCATGGAGTTCGAGGTGATCCAGGGCGACATCGCTGCACAGTCGGCGGACGCACTGGTCAACGCGGCGAACACGAGCCTGCAGATGGGCTCCGGCGTCGCGGGGGCGCTCAAGCACGCGGCCGGGTCGGGGCTGAATGACGAGGCCGTCGCGAAGGGACCAGTCGACCTCGGCGGTGTCGCCACGACCGACGCTTACGACCTCGACGCCGAGTACGTCATTCACGCCGCCGCGATGCCGCCGGGCGGCCAGTCAACCGCCGAGAGCATCCGCACGGCGACCCGGAACGTACTGGCGGAAGCGGACGCACTGAACTGTGAGTCGCTCGTTCTCCCGGCGCTCGGCTGTGGTATCGCCGGGTTCGACTTCGAGGAAGGTATCCGAATTATCTGCGCCGTCATCGACGAGTACGAGCCCGAATCCCTGACAGACGTGCGGCTCATCGCCTACTCCGACGACGACTTCGAAGGGATGCAACGAGTCGCGGCTGACGTTCGCAACTGACTGTCTGTCACAACAGGTGGACGCGCCCGGCACGCCACTCCCAGGCGACTTCCAGTACGATCCAGCAGACGAGCCATATCGCGGCGAAGCTAAACACCAGCCACGTCGGCCCGAGATACGACGTGGTATCGGCGACAGACTGTAGCCACGGATAGGCCTGTATGCCGACGATGAGCGTCGCGACGAGCCCCAGTATCCCGGTCATGTAGTGTTCGGCTGCATTGCCTATCGAGCAAACGCAGGCGTCACCGCCCGCCGTCTCCTCGAGTGTCTCGCTGCTCGGCCCCCGGGCGTTGGTCATTGTTACCTTTCCTCATGCTAGGTTTGATTTTACTGTGTCTTAACAATTTCGCCGGGATAAACCGCTGTCTGTACCCGTTTCAGGACACTCGCTCCGGGCGGCGAAACTCCCACGGGCGGACAGCCGACAGTATTATTCGTGGCCTGACACCCGAACTGGCTCGTAAGGGGTTTCCAGCCACTCCACGTCGCTCTCTGAGAGGTCGATTTCGAGCGCTGCAACCGCTTCTTCGAGGTGTTCGAGGCTACTTGTTCCGATAATCGGTGCGTCGACCCACTCCTTGTCGAGCACCCAGGCCAGCGCGATCTGTGCCATCGAGGCGTCGTACTCGTCGGCCAGTTCCTGCACGCGCTCGTTGACCTTGCGGCCATTGCCCTCGTAGTAGGGGTGTTCGCGAGCGTAGTCGTCCGTCTCGCCCCGGACCGTCTCCTCGACCTGCTCGTGCGGGCGGGTGAGATAGCCCCGGGCCAGCGGGCTCCACGGCATCACGCCGACGTTCTCTTTCTCACACAGCGGGAGCATCTCGCGTTCCTCCTCCCGATACAGCAAGTTGTAGTGGTTCTGCATCGTCTCGAACCGCTCCAGCCTCTCGCGCTCGCTCGTCCGGAGCGCGTCAGCGAACTGGTGGGCCCACATCGACGACGCACCGACGTAGCGCGCCTGGCCCCGCCGGACCGCGTCGTCCAGCGCCCGGAGCGTCTGCTCGATGGGCGTGTCGTAGTCCCAGCGGTGGATCTGGTAGAGGTCGAGGGTGTCCATCCCCAGCCGGGAAAGCGAGTTCGACAGTTCCTGCTCGATGGCTTTCCGCGAGAGCCCGCCGGAGTTGGGGTCGTCCTCGTCCATCTGGAAGTACCCCTTCGTCGCCACGACCTGCCCGTCGCGGTCGTAGTCGTCGAGGACGGTCCCGAGGACCCGCTCGGACTCGCCCATCGAGTACATGTTGGCCGAATCGAAGAAGTTGATGCCGAGGTCGATGGCCCGCTCGATGACCTCGCGGCTCTCGTCCTCATCGAGCACCCAGTCGCGCCACTCCGAGGTTCCGAAGCTCATACAGCCCAGACAGAGCCGGCTGACCTCCATACCAGTCGACCCGAGTGTCGTGTACTCCATGTTCCCCACCCCGGGCGCTCCGAGCAAAAAGGATGGGGCGAGCGGCCGGACTGCGGTGAGAAACCGTCCGTCAGAGCATGCCAGCCACGAACCCGAGACCCATCGTGACGAGCACGACGGCGGAGACCAACGGGAGGTACGGCGTGTACCGCTCGACGGCCGCCTCGTGCTGCTGGTAGCCAGCGATGAGCGCCATCGTCAGGCCGACGAGCGCGACGATGACCGTGGCCGCGTAGGCGCTCATCAGCTCCAGACAGTACGGCGAGCCGGCACAGAGGGCGATAATCTCGAACTCCTCCTCGTGGGCGAACCCCAGCAGGAAGGCGAACCAGGCGATGCCGAACAGCCCCCGGTCGGCGGCATCGTCCAGACCATTGTGCGCGTGGGAGTGGCCGCCGACGAGCGGGAGTCTGCCGAACACCCGCGACCATAGGCCGCCGCTGTCGTCTCCGTGCGAGTGGTTACTGCCGTGGGAGTGCCCGTGGTGCTGATGCTGATGGTCCTGCGAATTGGAATCAGTATGGGAGTTGGCATTTACTTCGCCATGCTCGTGGTCGTGGCCCGATGCCGCCTGGTGGTCGTGAGTCTCCGCCGCGTCGCCATGCCCGTGGTCGTGGCCGTACCGATACTCACGGATGCCAAGCACGATGAGCAGACAGCCGGCCACGATGCTCACCGGCCCGCCGATGTGGACGCCAGCGGCCAGTTCCAGCGGCTCGTTGGCCTGCGTGAGGTCGAAGTAGGCCTTGGCGTAGAAGAACGCGAACACCATCGCGATGCTGCTGACGAGGTGGCCGACGCCCAGCAGGAGGCTCGCCGCGAAGCCGGACAGCCACGCGTTGGACTGGTCGAGGGCGTAGGACGCGGCGACCGGCCAGCCGTGGCCCGGTTCGAGCCCGTGAACCGCGCCGAGAGCGATTGCCCCGAGAAACAGGCCGAGTGCCTCGCTGTATGCCATCGATGTACCACACCGACGCTACGGCCCTGCCTAAGGGTTGTTACTACGGAATCGGGGGCTGCGTAATACGGGGACCTTTGTGGCCGGCGACGGCAATCCGGGTATGCGAACGAGCGTCAACATCCCCGAAGGCCTTCTCGCGGAGTTCGACCGCGTCTGGCGCGAACAGGACCTGGAAAACCGCTCGCGGGCGGTGCGAGAGGCTATGGAGGAGTACGTCGAGCGACACTCACGGCTCGCGGCGATGGACGGCGACGTGGTAGCGCTGGTCGGGTTCGACTACCGCCACGCCGACGTGATTCGGGACCTCCACGCCGTCCAGCACACGTTTCAGGACGTGATTCTCAACACCAGTCACACCCATCAGGGCGAGTGGTGTCTCGAATCGCTGTTCTGTCGCGGCCCGGCCGAGCGGGTCCGGGACCTCACCTATCGGCTACGGGACTTCGACGCCGTCCGCCGAGTGAAGGTGATGGTCATCCGCGACGAGGCGGCGGAGCCACACGGCCACGGGTAACGCCTGCACTTCTTCCCTCCGTTCTACAGCGCTTCCGCGGCGATGCGGCCGATGTACACCCTTGCGGCAGCGTAGCCAGCGACCGCCACCAGCACTGCGCCACCGACGTGGCCGTAGGTCAGCAAGGTCGGGCTGTCGACCGCAAGCTTCGCCACCGTGGTCGCCGGGTGTTCCGGGAGGAGCACGGCCCCGCCGAACAGCACGAGAGTGAGCACGGAGAACAGCAACTGCGCCGGGCGACGGTTCTGGAGCGTGATGCCCAGCACGACACCGAGCGTCACGACGACGACGGTGACTGCGGTGATGAACAGCAGAATCGCCGCCGGGTTCGAGACGGCGATGCCGTTCGTCGACAGTAATGCGAGCCACAGTAGCACCTGTGCAGGGGCAAGTAACACCATTCCCAGGGCCTTCCCGTCGATGATGTCAAGTAATGACACTGGGGCCACGCGGAGCAGTTCCATCGTGCCGCGCTCGATCTCTTCGGTGACAGTGTCGACGGCAACCGATCCGCTGATGAACGGCGGGAGGAACAACAGCAGCGGAATCAGGATCGTGTAGGTGAACCCGAAGTACTGGCTCGCGCTGACAGTATCAGGGAGTGGCACGGGCGGCTGGTCGAGATAGGGCGTCCGCTCCAGTCGCTCCTGGCGCTCCAGCCCGCTGAGGACCCGGCGCACTTCGACGACGATGAGCGTCGACCGGATGCTCCCCTCCGGCACGACAGCAGTGACCGCTATCTGCTCCCCTGGTCCGCGCGTCGACGGGACGTAGTCGCCGCGCAGTATCGCGTCTACCCGTCGCTGATTGAACGCCCGCTGTGCGGCGTCCTCGTTCTCGAAGGCGGTGACGCTGGTCCCATCTTGTTCAGCGGCCGCGGCCTCAAGTTCCTTGCGGGCGTCACCGGTGACGGCCATCTCCACCTCACCGGCCGCGACCGAGCTGGGGTCGTACAGCGACGTGAGGCCGACGACGAGGAACGAGGAGAACCCCGCGACGAACAGCTGAATGAGCAGCGCCAGGACAATTGTCTTCTCGCGGGACAGCGACCGGATGTCCCGCCGGGCGACGACGACCCGCGGGTCACGCCAGAGAGGGCGGTCGTCAGACAAGGGTGCTCACCACCGCGAAGTTGTAGGCGAAATGAATGACGATAGCCACGGTTAGCCCACCGAGATAGGCCCGGCGACCGCGGCTCGCGCCCACCGAGGATATGGCCGCCGTCAGCGTGTGCAGCGCCAGTGGGAGCAGGAACAGCAGCCCCGCAACCCACAGCGGCAGGCCAGCAGGCAACGTCGCGCCCTGCAGGGCGGCTTCCCCGATGGGAAGGCTTTCGAGGTCAGAGAGTCTGGCGATGAGCAGCCCTTTCTCCCCGATGAAGAATCCGAGTCCTGAGAGCGCACCGATGCCGAGCGCCGACCGAAGCGTCCGCTCGTAACGGGCGTGCTCGTAGCCGGCGTAGACGTGCAGGCTCTTTGCCAGTTCTTCGACGATGACGATGACGCCGAGCACGAGCACGATGCCGAGCGACTGGTTCGTCCCGAAGACGTTCAGCGACACCGAATCGAGGACGAACAGGAACGCGATGGCTGCCAGTTCGGCGACGATGACCAGCGGCAACAGGACGATACTCATCTTTAGCGCGCTCCGGCGGGAGTTGATACCACCGGCCAGCGCATCGAGCACCTTCAGCGGAATCGGACGCTGGGTGAACATATCCTCTTCCCGGTACAGCCCGGCTCCCAGACCGAACAGCACTAGTCCGGTCAGTAGCGGCGGCGTCACCGAGAACACGAACGACGAGAGCCCGACGGACTGGCCAGTCAGGTCGAGCACGACCAGCGTCAGCGGCGAGATGAGCGCAATCGGCGTCACGTCGGTGAAGATGGCCGGAACGAACGCGTAGGAGGTCAGCGTCACCGTAATGGTCACCGTCACGAAGGTGAGTTCCTTGAACGAGCGGGCGAACATCGCCCCGCAGAACGTCGCCGAGAGGAACAGAACGACGAGCGGGACCACCGCCAGCACCGCGACGTAGCTCCCCGCCGGCGCGATGTTCCCGAACCGCAGCGCCGCGGTGATGAGCGCCGCTACGCCGACAGCACCCACGAAGTACGGGAGCGTCTTCCCGCCGATAATGTCCCCCCGCGAGGCGGGCGTCACCAGCAGGAGTTCGCCGCGGCGGTTCAGCCGTTCGGAGAGCATCGACGAGCCGTAGGCCTGGATAACGAAGTTCATCGGGACGATGTAGAGGAAGGCGAGCACGAGCGACTCGAAGGGGAACGGCGGCGAGATGTCCGAGGGGGTGCCACCCTGCACGTCGCCGGTCAACCGCGCGCCGATAGCGCCGAGGTTCGCACCGCTGCCGCCGGCGGTTCCGCCGTCCCCGCCGCCGGTTGTGGCTGACCCGCCAGTACCGCTCGTGTCCGACCCGTCACCGCTGCCGCCGGTACTTGTCCCACTGCCGTCCGAGGAACCCGACCCGTCACTGCTGTCGCCGCCTCGGGGGTCGAGCTGGCTGCTCCCCGACTGTTGCTCGTAGACAAGCGTCACAGAAACGGGGAACGCGGCGGTCTGGTTGTCGTCCCGAGCGAGTGTCTGGTCGTTGTACTGCGCCGTACTGTCGCGGAGTTCGGCCAGCGCTGCCCGTTCTTTCGCCGTCCGTGGAACGCTCTGGAGCTGGGTCCCCCGATACAGGAGTTCTTGCTGGCGTCGCTCGATGGCAGCGGGGTCCGGCTCACGGATGTCGAACGTCCGGTCATCTGCCGCGACGCCGTAGTAGGGACTGTTCTCCTCGACGCCGATCCGGTAGATGCCGTCGTCCATGCCCGCACCAGTGCCGCCGCTGACGGCTATCGCGGCGACCGCGCCCATCGCAACGAGGGACAGCGCCATTACGACGATGGTCCGCTTGTCGACGCCGCCGGCGTTTTTCGTCACCTCCCACTTCGCGACGCGCAGGAGCTTGTCGGGTTGCATCTACTCCGCGTCCTCCTCGACGTACCGCGTGCCGCGGGTCCCGGCCTCGGCGACGTTGAGGAACACCTCCTCCAGGCTGGACTCCTCCGTCCGTATGTCGACCACGTCGCCGCCCCGGTTCTCGGCCTGCCTGCGTGTCGTCTCAACTGCCTCCATGCTTTCGACGACGCGCTCGTAGGTGCCGTTTTCCTTGGCTGCGCCGGGCACGTCGACGGTGGTGTAGACGTGATACCGCGTGTGGCCGTACTCGGCCTGAAGCTGTTCGAGGTCGCCGCGGGCGACGATTTCGCCCTCGTTCATGATGACGACCCGGTCACAGATAGATTCGACGTGAAAGAGGTTGTGTGCAGAGAAAACGATGGTCTTGCCTTCCTTCGCCAACTGCTCCGTGAACTCGATGACGTAGTTCGTCGTCAGCGGGTCCAGTCCCGACGCCGGCTCGTCGTAGATGAGCACGTCGGGGTCGTTGATGAGCGAGCGGGCGATGGCGACTTTCCGTTTCATACCTTTGGACATGTCGCCGAGTTTCCGGTCGCGGTGTTCGAGTTCGAGTTCGTCCAGCGTGTCGTGCATCCGCTCCTCGGCCACGTCCGGGTCCACGTCGTAGAGGTCCGCGAAGAACTTCAGATAGGATATCGGCGTCATCTCCTCGTACAGCGGCGATTCCTCGGGTAGAAAGCCCAGTTGCTGGCGCATCTCCGCGGTCTCTGTGTCGAGCCCCGCTATCTCGGCGGAGCCGCTTGTCGGCTCCAGCAGGCCTGCGAGCATCTTCAGCGTCGTCGTCTTGCCGGCCCCGTTCGGCCCGATGATACCGAACACCTCGCCGCGGTCGACCGAAAACGAACTGCCCTGTACAGCGACGAAACCGCCGTACTCCTTCCGAATGTCCCGGGCGTCAATCATCTGCCGATTGGTTGTGAGTGAACTAACCTATACCTTGGCTCCGGTCTATTGCTTCTGATAATGGCACTCGAACTCGGCGGCAGCCGCGTTTCACTCGAGCAAACACCGGACGGGCGACGGCTGATCGTCCGCCACGACGTCGATGCGTCGGTCGACACCGTGTGGGATGTCCTGACCGACACCGACTGCTGGTCAGACTGGGGGCCGTCGGTCACAGCCGTCGAGACAGACACCCGATACATCGATGACGGGACGACCGGCCGCGTTCGCGCTGCTGGCGTGGTGTGGCTCCCGTTTGAAGTGACGGCGTGTGCGCCGTATCGCTGGACGTGGAACGTCGCTCGGCTCCCCGCAACAGGTCACTTCGCCGAGGAACGGGCTGCCGGCTCCGTCGTTGGGTTCGAGATTCCGCCGCTGGCGACTGGCTACGCTCCGGTGTGTGCCCGAGCGTGCCAGCACGTCGCTGCTATCGCACGGCGACGCGAGGCGTAGGCAGCGACCGCGTCGACCCGTCAGGGCTGTATCGGCGTCTTCGAGCGCGTGTAGGTGTCTTTCTCGGAGCTATCCGTTCTCGTGATGTCCGTAATTTCGAAGCGTGTCCCGCCCCCGTCGCTTTCGGTCACGTCGATGTCCCAGCCGTGGGCTTCGACGATGCGCTGGACGATTGCCAGCCCCAGCCCGCCTTCGCCGTCCGTGGTGGTGTAGCCGTCGTCGAGCACCGCATCACGCTTTTCGGGCGGGATTCCGGAGCCGTCATCGGCGACGTAAAACCCACCAGATATCTCGCCGACACGAATCGTCAGGTCAGCACTGCCACGTTCGATGGCGTCGTCGGACTTCGCTTGAGCGCTCGTGGACCCGTGTTCCACACTGTTCCGAAACAGGTTCTCGAACAGGTGACGGAGCCGATCCGGGTCGGCGTCGATGACGGCTGTCACTTCGTTTTCGAGCGTCGCGTCCATCGTCGGCACGGCCTCCCAGCAGCTATCGAGCAGTTCTGCCAGATCAACGGCCTCCGTATCGCTGATGACGTGTCCGCTTCGAGCCAGCGTCAGCGTCCGGTCGATGAGCGTTTCCATTCGGTCCATCGCTGTCGCAGCCGTCTCCAGCTGTTCCGAGTCGCGGTCCATTCGTTCGAGTTCCAGCTGACCAGATGCGACGTTGAGCGGGTTCCGGAGGTCGTGTGCCACGACGGCCGCGAACTCGTCGAGGCGTTCGTTGCGCTGCTCGATGGCCTCCCGATGGAGTCGCTGTCGCTCGGCCTCGACGGCTCGGGATATCGCGCGCGCTTCGAAGATTCCCATCATGAGGCCACCGAAGCCGCCGACGATAGCCGCAAACAGCGCCCAGCCGATGTCTTCACTTAGCGACCCCGTTGGCCAGGTTAGAATCATCGCCACATTCAACAGCAGAAAAGAAACCAGCCCCCCAGCGAACCAGACCCCGATACGCCGGTAGTGGTCCGGCTCGATCTCCGAGTTGCTGAGCCAGAACCCGCCGACGATGATCGCCGCTGCAAACGGAACGATTGCCAGCATACTGACCACGAAATCAGCAGTAACAAGCGCTGATAAGCCGGAATCAGAGAAATAAAAATAGTTAGCGACGCCTCCGAGGAGGAGCAGCCACCCGACTCCCTGAATAAGGGCTGGCAGGCGATCTGAGCGGCGATCTGGGTCTGTCACTTCCGCATCGATTTGTTAGACGTGCATTTACATCTGCTGGCCAACGGAACAGGTGTGCGGCGTATTTCCCAGCATTATCGTCGGTGTTACTGTCGGCTCGGCCTGTTTTCCTGCCAGCTACTGTTTGGTTACGCGTGCGTCCGATACTTTGTGGATGTCGTCGTCGATCCCGGTGCCGTCACAGTCGTCATTCGGACATCGATAGTGCCAGCCGTCTTCCGTCGCCGCTCGCTCGGTAAACCGGTCGCCACATTCGTCGCAGTAGAGCTGCCCGTCCGAACATGTGTCGCGGTGGAGTTCGAGTTCGAGTTCTGTGCCGAAGGTCCGCTTGCAGTTCCGACAAATATGAGGCATATTCGAAACTACAGATTCATCCCTTATAGCGATACCGGAACGTTCACGGCCGCTTCTTTCCGTTGACGGAAGGTTCAGGTCGGCCGCCGTCCGTCGGTTTTCGGCACCACATACATCTCACATCTTGGACAGTAATGGTCGACAGGGCCGAATAGCTATCGACACATCTCGGCCACAGCCAGTTCGGGACCAGCCCAGCCGCCGTCTTCCAGATACCGACAGCGATTGTGGGTGAGATAACCGCTAGGCTGTCGTCACGTCGATCCGCGTGCCGCCGGATTCGCTGCTCCCGACCGATACTGTCCAGCCGTGGGCGCGCGCCGCAGTTTCGACGAGGAACAGTCCGTATCCCTCCCCCTCCCGCGTCGTCCCGAAGCCCTGGTCGAACACTTCGTCGCGGTCCGCTTCGGGAATCCCCGGGCCGTCGTCGGCCACGTAGAACCCGGACTCGGTTGCACCGATGGTGACGGTTACGGGTCCCTCGCTGTGTGTGACCGCGTTGTCGAACAGTTCGCGGAGGAGCAACTGCAGTCGGTCGTTTTCGGCGTCGACAGACGTGTCAGTCACCACTTCCAGCGTCGCATTTTCGTAGCTCTCTGCGGCCCAGACCTCAGTGGCTACGTCAGAAAGCGAGAGCGAGTCCGTTTCCGAGACGGGACACGCGGTGCTCCCGATGCGCGAGAGATCGGTGAGCAGTGTCTCGACTCGGCGAACGGACCGATTCAATGCGTCTTCGTGGGGCTCACCGATGTCGAGTAGCTCTAATCGGCCCATAACGACGTTCAGCGGGTTCTTCGCGTCGTGAGAGACGCCGCTCGATATGTCGTCCCACTGTACGGCACCGACCCGCCAGTCGGTCGGCCACCGGGTCGCGTACGCTTCGAGTTTCGCGGCCAACAGGGATGCCGGCGTCTCCGCGGTCACGTAATCGGTGACGCCGGCCCGGAGCGCCTCGGTGACCCGGTCCGGTTCGGGGTCGCTCGCGACGAGGACAATCGGAATCTCGGCCCCGGCCGCTCGCAGTTCCTCGAACACCGCTATCCCGTCGTGGTCGCCGTCGTCACTGACGACGACACCTCTGACATCCCCGTCACTCAGCCGGTCCCGTACGACGCTCGTGTCTCGGACTGCCTCGGCTGTTGCCCCGTCCGTTGTCAGCGCCTCGGAGAGTGCCGCAGCTAGGTCTGTCGCTTCGGTACCGACCACGAGATAGACGGTCCCACGAGCAGGCGTCATCACCTGACACTACGAAAACGGACGACAAGAAACCGACGGTGCCCTACAGCAGGTCTTCGACGTGGTCGGCGACTTCCTCCGGCGTGTCACCGACAGGGACGCCGTTGTCCTCGAGCGCGGTAATCTTCGACTGCGCGGTCCCGGTACCGGAGCCGGAGACGATAGCGCCGGCGTGGCCCATGCGCTTTCCGGGCGGTGCGGTCCGACCGGCGATGAAGCCGGCGACCGGCGTGTCCATGTGCTCGCCAATGAAGCGCGCGGCCTCCTCCTCGTCTTCACCGCCGATTTCGCCGCACATCACGACGGCGTGGGTGTCGGGGTCGGCCTCGAACTGTTCGAGCGCGCCGATGAAGTCCGTCCCGATAATGGGGTCGCCGCCGATACCGATGGCCGTCGACTGGCCGATGCCGCGGTTGGTGAGGTTGTCGACGACCTGGTAGGTCAGCGTCCCCGAGCGGGAGACGAGACCGACGTTCCCCTCTGAGAAGATGTTCCCCGGGAGGATGCCGAGCTTGGCGACGCCGGGCGTGATGACGCCGGGGCAGTTCGGACCGACGAGATGCGTGTCGGTCTCCTGCAGTTTGCGGTAGACCCGGGCCATGTCCTGGGTCGGGATACCCTCGGTGATGGCGACGACGAGGTCGATGCCGTCTGCATCGAGTGCCTCGAAGCAGGCGTCACCGGCGAAGGCCGGCGGCACGAACACGACGGCGGCGTTGGCGTCTTCCTCGCGGGCCGCGCCCTGCACGGTGTCGAACACCGGGACGCCGGCGACTTCTTGGCCGCCGCGGCCGGGCACTGCGCCGGCGACGACGTTCGTCCCGTACTCAAGCATCTGTTCGGTGTGGAACTTCCCTTCTCCGCCGGTGATTCCCTGTACAACGACGCGTGTGTCTTCGTCGACTAGCACACTCATGCTTCCACCTCCTTTGCGTACTCGACCGCACGCTGGACGGCGTCCTCCAGCGTGTGCTCGACCGTGACCAGGTCCTCGTTCAGAATCTCCATCCCCTCCTCGGCGTTGGTCCCCGCGAGCCGGACGGTGACCGGCTTCGGAATCTCGTCGAACTGCTCCAGCGCCTGGTTGATGCCGTTGGCGACTTCGTCGCCGCGGGTGATGCCGCCGAAGATGTTGAACACGACCGAGTCGACGTTCTCGTCGGAGAACACCATGTCGAGCGCGTTGGCGATCCGGTCGGCCTTCGCGCCGCCGCCCACGTCGAGGAAGTTGGCGGGTTCGCCGCCGTAGTAGTCCACGAGGTCCAGTGTCGTCATCACGAGGCCCGCGCCGTTGCCGATGATGCCGACGTTGCCGTCCAGTCGGACGTAGTCGAAGCCGTACTCGTCGGCCTTCTGTTCGAGTTCGTCGCCCTCCGCCGCTTCCTCGCCCATCTCCGCGATTTCGGGCTGGCGGAACAGCGCGTCGCCGTCGATGTTCATGACAGCGTCGGCCGCGATGACCTCGTCGTCGGCCGTGATCATCAGCGGGTTGATCTCCGTGTCGGCGCCGTCGCGGTCGTCCCAGAGCTGGTACAGCGTCGTGAGGACGCTCGCCACGTCGTTTGCGACCTCGCGGTCGACACCGGCCTCGTAGACGACCTTCCGGGCCTGGAACGGGTGCATGCCGAAGGCGGGGTCGATGTGCTCCCGGGCGATGGCGTCGGGGTCCTCCTCGGCGACCTCCTCGATGTTGACGCCACCTTTAGTGGACACCATTGCGACGGGGCGGCCCTCGCCGCGGTCCATCGTCACGCCGACGTACAGCTCGTTGACGAAGTCGACGGCTTCCTCGACGAGCACCTTCGAGACGTGGTAGCCCTTGAGGTCCATCCCGATGATGTCCTCGGCAGCTTCGCGAGCCTCCTCCTTGGACTCGACGAGCTTGATGCCGCCGGCCTTGCCGCGGCCGCCGACGTGTACCTGTGCTTTGATGGCGACCGGATATCCGATTTCCTCGGCCGCGTCGACGGCCTCGTCCACTGTCTCGGCCAGCTGCGAGGCGGGCGTCGGGATGCCCGCGTCAGCGAAGACTTGCTTCGCCTGGTATTCGTGCAAGCGCATGTCATGCAGAAAGCCGAGCGGTGGCGATTTAAATCCGTCCGTTTCTCTTCCGGCGACCACGCGGAATCCGTCCCAGTTTACTGTGGGTGAGGATAGTGGTTCGGGAGCGCGCTGTAGCGCGATACGGCTGGTTCTGAAGCGACTCGGGATGCCAAGGAGCGTTCCGGCCGTCCCAACATCGAATCCAATCCGATAGACCCACAGCGCCACACTGCGAAGCGAGCGTATGGCCGACGACAGGCACGGGACCGACGACGTCGACGACGAGACGCTGGATGCTGTGGCCGAGGCGCTTCGCACCGCCGAAACTGGCGTCGCCCTCACCGGCGCGGGCGTCTCGACAGCGTCGGGCATCCCCTCCTTTCGCGGCGACGACGGTATCTGGGAGCGCCACGACCCGGCGGACTTCCACCGCCGTCGCCTCGACGCCGACCCGGCGGGCTTCTGGGCGGACCGAATATCGCTGCGGGAGGTCATCTACGGCGACATAGACCCCGAGCCCAACGCCGCCCACGAGGCGCTGGCGGCGCTTGAAGCGGACGGCCACCTCGACGCCGTGCTCACGCAGAACATCGACGGGCTGCACGACGCCGCCGGGACGGACCGGGTCGTCGAACTGCACGGAACCCATCGGCGCGTGGTCTGTGACGACTGCGGCCACCGTCGGGAGGCCGAGGCGGTATTCGAACAGGCCGCCGAAAGCAGCGACTTACCGCCGCGCTGTGACTGCGGCGGCGTCTACCGCCCGGACGTCGTGCTGTTCGGCGAACCCATGCCCGACGTGGCGATGCACGAAGGCCAGCGCCTCGCCCGGGACAGCGACGTGTTCCTGGCTGTAGGGTCGTCCCTGTCGGTACAGCCCGCGTCACTGCTTCCGAAAATCGCGGCGGAAGCGGGGAGCACGCTGATCGTGATAAACTACGAGGAAACGCCGCGTGACGCGAGTGCGGCGCACGTACTTCGTGCGGATGTCACGCAGGTCCTTCCGACGCTTGTCGAGCGGGTGTAACAGCGCGGAGGCGGTCTACAGCTCGACGCCGCCGGGAATCAGGCTCTGCCCGCGCAGGAGGCTCCCGTCGGGGTCGTAGACGAGCAGCGTCCGCAGTTCGTAGGTCCGTGACTCGTCTTCGCCGTCGGTGAGATGGACTGTAAACTGTGGGTCTTCTTGAGCGTCCGCCGCGGAAACGAGCGCGTCGATGTCCGCCGTCGGTGCTGTCGCCTCGAAAATGTACTCACCGGTGAGGCGGTTCGTCAGCGAAAGCACCCCGTCGCTTTCGGGCTGGCGGCGGAAGGTCACGTCGATCTCCTCGCCATCGAGTGTGCCGCCGTCTACTTTACTGAGGCGCTCGCGGAGCTCTCCTGTCGGCCCATCGTATACAATCGCGATCGTCGGGTCGTCGTTGTCGGTGGCCGAAGCCTGGATGTCGACGGTGAAGTAATCACGCCTCATTCCGGTGTTTACAGGTACGTGGCCCGGCCAAATGAACGTAACGGCGCACCGACTGTCGGTATCGGTAGCTTTTACCGGACCGGCCCACCCTCTGACAGTAGCATGGCCTGGGTGAAATCAGAGTACGCCGGCGAGTTCGCGGTGCTTGCGACGTGGCTCGTGGGACTGGCCCCGTGGTCGGTGTCGCTGTTCGAGATTGAGGGGGTAACTGTCGTCGGGCTTCGCTTTCTTCCGTTCCGGTTCCAGTTCATCTTCGGAGCGACGCTCCCCGGAGAGCGGCCGTTTCTCTGGGCGTGGCAGGTCGCCGCGTTCCAGGAGTCGGAGCCGCTTGCGCTCGCCGGGACACTCGGGGTCGCGGCCCTGGTCGGCTTCCTGTTCCCGCTCGGCCTCAGCCTCTATTACTACGCCGCTGAGGACCGCGTTGAAGCGGTTCTCCCTATGGACCCAGTGCGACTGTTCGGCGGGCTGCTTGGGCTTGTTGGCGTCCTCACGCTCGCGGCCAGCGGGCTGTTCATCACGTCGTTCCCCGGTATCACCGTCCCCATCGGGGCGCTCGTCGCCCTCGTGTTCGCCTATTTGCTGCTGACTGTCGACCGCGCGTGACAGCCAGTCCGGTCCCGTTCGTCCGACCGCTGGCGATTATACTCCTGATAATTTGGCGAGCGAATTTAAGTAGGTGGATACGATAGCAGAGGTATATTCCGCGGAGCACCGTGTGCTCCCCACTGAACCACCGATGTCGAACCCAGAATCTCCCGAACCCGGTGCCTTCGTTTCGGACCCGCTCGGCCACATCCAGTCGTGGCTCTCGCGGACCGCGACGGTGTTGAGCGGGTCAGCGGTTCCGACGGCAAACTACGACCCCAGCCGCCACGGGACGCTGGTCGAATTCGACGGTCTGAACGGCTATAACGAGGTCGAACGCTACTGGCTGAACGCCCCCTTCGCCTTCGCCTCTATCAACCACGACCCGGACCGCGACGAGCACCTGTATCAGGTCGTCGAGCCGTCGCTGACCGACATCGAGCGAGAACTGCTCGACCGTCTGTTCGAGGACATTCGCATCCCGCTTATCTACCGCGACGATGTCGACGCCGACCCGGAGCGCGTCCTCGCCGAAGAACTCGAAGCCAGGCTTGAGGAGTACGGCGTCGTCATCGAACCCGAGACGTTCTACCGCCTGTTTTACTACCTGCATCGCTCCTTCCAGGGCTACGGTCACATCGACCCTCTGATGCACGACCCGGACATCGAGGACATCTCCTGTGACGGGGCGAACCTCCCCATCTTCGTCTACCACGACGGCTACACGGACATCGAGACGAACATCACCTACGACGCCGACGAACTGAACGACTTCGTCATCCAGCTGGCCCAGCGCTCCGGTCGGCACGTCTCCGTCTCTGACCCCGTCGTCTCGACGACGCTCCCGGACGGCTCCCGTATCGAACTGGCGCTCGGCGAGGAAGTGACCCCACGCGGCTCCGCGTTCACGATCCGGAAGTACGCCGACGAGCCGTTCACGCCTATCGAACTGCTGGAGTACGGCACGTTCTCCGTCGAGATGCTGGCTTACCTCTGGCTGGCTATCGAGTCCAACAAGTCGCTCATCTTCGCCGGCGGAACGGCGGCCGGCAAGACCACGTCGATGAACGCGCTGGCGATGTTCCTCCCGCCCCGGTCGAAGGTACTCTCAATTGAGGACACCCGCGAGCTATCCCTGTATCACGACAACTGGCTCTCCTCAGTCACCCGCGAGCGACTGGACGATTCGGACATCACGATGTACGACCTGCTGCGGTCCGCGCTCCGGCACCGCCCCGAGTACATCATCGTCGGCGAGGTTCGTGGTGAGGAAGCTATCACGCTGTTCCAGGCGATGAACACCGGGCACACGACGTTCTCGACGATGCACGCGGACTCGGTCCAGACCGTCATTAACCGGCTGGAGAACGAGCCAATCAACGTCCCGCGGCCGATGGTTCAGAGCCTCGATATCCTCTGTGTGCAGGTGCTGGCCCGCTCGGGTGACGAGCGCGTCCGCCGTGCCAAAACGCTCGCCGAAATCGAGGGCATCGACCAGCGAACCGGCGAACTGGACTACTCGACGACGTACAACTGGCGGGCCACCGAGGACCGTTTCTCCGAGAACAACAGCGAGCTACTGGACGAAATCCGCGACGAGCGCGGCTGGACGCAGTCGGAGCTGTTGACCGAGCTCCGCAACCGCCAGCGGTTCCTCCGCTACCTCCAGTCCGAGGGCATCACCGACTACCGGAAGTTCACGGCGATGGTCAACAAGTACTACGCGGACAAGGAACAGGTCATGGCGAACATCGACGATGCGATAGCCTGACATGGCGCTGAACCCGCTCGGTCTGGCTCCGCTCGCCGTCGTCGTCGGGATTCTCGGGCTTATCGGCTACAGCACTGTCAACGAGCGCTTCGACCGCAACGTCACGCGGCTGTCCCGACGGCTCTTCGGCCGGTACGTGGGCGAATCGCCCAAACGCGAACGACAGCTCGAAGCCGCCTACATCGACGAGACCTATCGCGGGTACGCCGCCAGAACGCTGGTGTACGCCTGTGTGGGGGCTGTCGCCGGCGCTATCACCGGCGCGTACGCCATCGGCGGCTTTCTGCTTGTGCTACCGGCGCTAGTGAACCTTGCACAGGGGCTCCCCTCGACGATGGTGAACGCCTTCGGCCTGCGAACGTTCGAACTCGTGCTGACGCCGACAGGGACTCTCTACATCCTCATCGGCGGCGGCGTGCTCTCGGGCGCGGCGACGGCAGGACTCACGTACCTCTACCGCTGGGAGCGGCTCAAGAATCAGGCGGACGTGCGGAGCCGGAACATCGACGAGGGGATGGCCCGCACCATCGCCTTCATGTACGCGCTGTCCCGCGGTGGGATGTCCTTCCCGGACGTGATGCGTGTGCTGGCCCGCAATCAGGAGATCTACGGCGATACGGCGAAGGAAGTCGGCGTCGCCGTCAGGGAGATGGACCTGTTCGGCCGGGACATGATAACGGCGCTCAAACACGTCTCCCGGCGGACGCCCAGCGAGCAGTTCAAGACGTTCACCGAGAACCTCTCCAGCGTCCTCCAGAGCGGCCAGTCGCTGGCCCCGTTCCTCCGCGAGCAGTACGAGCGCCACCAGGAAGAGGCCGCCGAGCGTCAGGAGGACTTGCTCGAACGGCTGGCAACGGTCGCCGAGGCGTACGTCACCGTGTTCGTCGCCGCCGTGCTCTTCTTGATGACGATTCTCCTCGTGTTCGGCCTGACGACGACGGACACGCTCTGGCTGTTACAGATGATGGCATATCTCGTCATCCCGCTGGCTAACGTCGGGTTCATGGTATATCTCGATAGCAAGCTCCAGTCGCTGGGCATCGGGAACGGCGGGACGACGACTATTCTGGACAAGTACGAGACGGCGACGCTGGGGAAACCCAGTCTGGGGTCTGGCCCTCTCGGCCTGCCTGATGGCGGCGTCGTCCCGGCCGACGAGGCGAACTGGCTCAGACTCCGGTTCTATGACCGCGTCAAGTCGGTGCGGGAACTGCTCAGCTCCCCGATTCAGTCGCTGGTCTGGAACCCGGTGTACGTCCTCTATCTCACCGTGCCCGTCGCGGTAGTGCTGTTGCTCGTCCGTGCCCCACCTGCGTTCCAGGCATCGACGGTCAACATCCGTCTCCTCGACGACCTCGTCATCCAGTCAGTCCTGCTGATTCTGGGGCCGTTCGCGCTGGTGCGGTTCATCTACACGCAGCGGCTATCCCGAATCGAGGACGCGACGCCGGACCTGCTCGAACGGCTGGCGAGCCTGAACGAGGCCGGGATGACCGTCGTGGAGAGTCTCCGCCGGGTCCGCGGCAGTGACATCGGCGTGCTCACCCAGGAGATGCACCGCATCTGGGCCGACATCAGGATGGGCGCGAACGTCGACGACGCGCTCGTCCGGTTCGGCCGCCGGGTCCAGACCACGGCCGTCACGCGGATCGTGACGCTGTTGACCCACGCGATGCACGCCTCGGGCCAGCTCGGCCCGGTGTTCCGCATCGCGGCCACCCAGTCACGGGCGGACCTCCGACTGAAACGGCGGCGACGCCAGCAGATGCTCACCTACCTCGTCGTCATCTACGTCGCCTTCCTGGTGTTTCTGGTCATCATCGTCGCCGTGCAGGAGGTGCTCGTCCCGAGCTTGCCGTCCAGCGTGCCGACGCCGGCCGGGGAGTCGAACCGACTGGGCGTCAACGTCGACCAGTTCGCCCGCTTCGGCCGCGTCGACAAGGCCGCGTACACGCTCGTGTTCTTCCACACCGCGCTGATTCAGGCCGTCCTCACCGGCTTCATCGGCGGCCAACTCGGCGAGGGCACGCTCAAGGACGGCGCGAAACACGCCGCAATTCTGCTGGGTGTCGCGTACGTCGCGTTCATCCTGCTGTCCTCGCCTGTCGCCTCGATGACGGTCACCAGCCCCGCCGTTTCCGGCGACCAGATAACGGTCGAATCGGCGTCGCTGTCGGAGGGTGGATTCATCGTCGTCCGCCAGTTCGAGGAGGACGGCAGAGTGCTCGGGACCTCCGAGTACCTCCCTGCCGGAAGCCACAGTGACGTGCAGATCACCCTCGACAGACCGCCGTCGACCGGCCAGTCGCTCGTGCTCGTCGCCCATCAGGACACCAACGGGAACCAGCAACTCGACTACCCATTCGGCGACAATTCGGGGGCACCGGACCGGCCATACGCGTCCTCGACGGCTGGGGAGAACGTCACGGTCGAGTATACGGTCGAGTGACGCTGGATTTACGGTGCCGAATCGGGTAGGGTGCGCTGATGGAGTTCGCCGCCTTCGCCGACCGGGCCGAAGCAATCGAAGCCGAGAGCGCCGATACCGCGATAACCGAGGCGGTAACCGACCTGTTCACTGACGCAGGGTCGGACCTCCCGACGCTCGCTCGCTTCGTTCAGGGCCGGGTGTTTCCGGCCTACGAGTCCCGCACGCTCGACATCGGCCCGCGGCTCTGCTACGAGGCGATTGCCCGGGCGGCCGGCCAGAACGTCGGCGCTGACGACGTAGAGCAGCGCCTCGCTGACATGGGCGAAATAGGGGCTGTTGCGGCCAGCTACGACCTCGGCGGCCAGCAGGGACTCGCCGCATTCGGAGCAGGCGGGAGCGGGAGCGACGCACTGACCGTCACAGAACTCGACGACGAGCTACGGAACCTGGCGGCTGTCGACGGCAGTGGGAGCCAAGGGACGAAAGTCGATATCCTCTTTGGCCTGTTCTCGCGGTGTTCGTCGACGGAAGCCGGCTACCTCGCCCGCCTCGTCCTCTCAGAGATGCGTATCGGCGTCGGCGAGGGGACGGTCCGGGACGCCGCCGCGGCCGCTTTCGACGTGCCGGTCGAGGCCGTCGAACGGGCCGTGCAGGTGTCGAACGACTACGGTATGGTTGCCGAAGTGGCCCGCGACGAAGGGGAGTCCGGACTGGCGACCGTCACCCTCGAAATCGGTCGCCCCGTTCAGGCGATGCTGGCACAGGCGGGCACGGTCGCTGGCGCGCTCGAAGACTGGGACCGCGCCGCGGTCGAGTGGAAGTACGACGGCGCTCGCGTGCAGGTCCACTTCGACGGCGAGGACGCCCGGCTGTTCTCCCGGAACATGGAGGAAGTCACGGACCCGCTTCCCGAGGTCGTCGACACTGTCGAGTCGACACTCGACGCACCGGCAATTCTCGACGGCGAGGTGGTCGCAGTCGACGCCGACGGCGACCCGCTCCCGTTTCAGGAGGTGCTGCGGCGCTTCCGCCGGAAACACGACGTTGCCGCGGCCCGCGAGGACGTGGCCGTCCGCCTGCACGCCTTCGACTGCCTGCACGCCGACGGCGAGGACCTGCTCGATGCCTCGCTGAAGACGCGCCATGACCGCCTCGAATCACTCTTGCCTGCCGGGAGTGACGTTGTCTCGCGGATGTGGCTGTCCGACGACGCCGAGGAAATTGAAAATCTGGAGGCTGAGGCCCTCGCCGCTGGGCAGGAGGGAATCATGCTGAAAGACCCGACCGCAGCCTACTCGCCCGGCAAGCGGGGCAAGCACTGGCGCAAGCGCAAACCTGACGTGGAGACGCTCGACTGTGTCGTCACCGGCGCGGAATGGGGCGAAGGCCGCCGGGCGAACGTGCTTGGCTCGTTCGAGCTTTCTGTCCGAACCGACGACGGCTACGCTACCGTCGGCAACGTGGCGACGGGCATTACCGACGAGGAACTGGACGACCTGACGGAGCGCTTCGAACCGCACATCCGGCGAGAGGACGGCCGCGACGTAACCCTTGACCCGGCGATTGTCTTCGAGGTCGGCTACGAGGAGATCCAGGCCTCCCAGTCCTACGCCTCGGGCTACGCGCTCCGGTTCCCCCGGTTTCTCTCGGTTCGTGAGGACAAGACCCCGGACGACGCCGACCCGCTGGAGCGCGTTGAGCGGCTGGCGGCGTCACAGTAGCGCCGTCGGACTGGGACGGACCGACACGCGTAATGGCCGTCTCCGAGAACGACCGTACATGACAGTCAGACACGACGGCATCACCGCGGAGTGGCTCGGCTACGCGACGCTGCGGCTGGAAGGCGATGACACGGTCGTCTACTTCGACCCCGGCCGGTACGGCGTGCTCACCGGCGAGTGGGAGCCTGACACGCCCGGTATCGGCCATCCGCCGACGCAAGACTACGCTCCGAAAGACGGGGACATCGTCTGCGTGACACATATCCACCACTACGACCCCGACGGCATCCGCCGCGTCGCCGCTGAGGACGCCACCGTTGTCGCGTTCGAGGGTATCAACGTCCACGCGACCGACCGCGACCTCGACCGCCTCGCCGACCTCGACTACGAGGTCCGCAAAGTGTCGATGGAAGCCGACGTGCTGGTCGACGACGTACCTATCTGGACGATGCCGGCGTACAACCACGAGGACGGCCGGAACGTGAAAGACGACGGCAGCCCGATTCACCCGAAAGGTATCGGCTGTGGCTTCCTCGTTGCGCTGGACGACACCCGCGTGTTCTGGCCCGGCGACACCGACGTGCTGGACGGCCACGCCGAACTCGACGTCTCGCTGTTCGTCCCCTCTATCGCCAAGAACTACACCATGAACCGCCACGAGGCCGCCGATCTGGCCGAGGCGATGGACCCGGATCTCGTGCTCCCGATGCACTACAACACGTTCGAGTCGCTCGAAGCCGACTCGGGTGCGTTCGCCGAGGATGTCGCAAAACGCGGCGTTCCGGTCGTGCTGGACGAGAACTGACTGGCGAACCCGTCTTCGGCGACCCGAGACAGCAGACGGCCTATCTGTCAGTCAAAACAATATTGAAGGATTCAGCAGAACACCACCGACATGGAACGCGCCAGTGACCGAACAGGGGAAACACGTTCCCCAGCCGAACGAACGCCCTCGTTCGGTCACCTACTGCTCGTCTGGCTCCTTGTCGGGCCATCGCTGTGGTCCCTCGGTACCGCGGTGGCCGCTGCGATTCAGGCCGAACTGCCCCTGTCGACGATGGGGGTCGGCCTGCTGTTCGGAACGATAGTCGTCGTGTCGTTCTGGACCGCCGGCTTTCAGCCCTCACTCAGGGCCAGTTTCGGCTATTTTGTCGCGGAACTGAGTATCTATCTGGTCTTGGCTGTCGGGGTCGTTACGGTCTTCGTTCCGACCTTTACACCGTGGGTTACGATTGCTGTCCAACTCGTGTCTATCTGTCTCGCCGCGACGCTGGTGTTCACCCCGGTCGGTGCGAACATACGGAACTGGTTCCGGCGACATGTCCGCTCTCTGCTGAAACTACCGCCACAAGACCGGTCAGTCGATCACGACTGATGGATTCTCGACCGAGCAAACGCGGATTCGTTTTGCCGGTCAGTCGTTCCGGGTAGTACACTAATTGCGCACCGGCCTCACCACGACTGTTCCCGTTTTCCACTCGACAGAAAACATTTACCGAGTGACAGGAGATGGAATCCCAATGCCCTCCTCCCGTCGGCGATACCTTCGTGGCTGTGTGGCGACCCTCGGACTGGCGTCCGGTGGCTGTCTCGGTTCGAACGGGTACATAGAGACTTCACCGATTGGAACTGAGACGACACCGGAATCAGGGGCTGGGACGGCCGCCCACAAGCGGAGCGGGGAAACGGAACCGTTCGTCGCCTGGCAGCAATCACTCGGTTCACCGATCACTGCCCCGCCAATTAGTACGGGAAACGGTCTGTCCGTCGGGACTGAGTCGGGAACGGTCAAATCACTCGCAACTGCTGACGGGAGCCAACAGTGGATGTACGATGCGAGCGACCCCATCCGCGCGCAGCCGAGACGCGTCGGGAACACCGTATTCGTCGTAAGCGGGAAAGAGGGGCTGTACGAGGACCACATCGTCGTGGCACTCGACGCCGAAAGCGGTGCAAAGCAGTGGACGTTCTCGCCCGGGGAGTGGTGGCTGGAGTTGCTCGGCGCGACCGAGGAGATAGTGTACGTCGGGACCAACACCGATGCCCCGTCGAAGCAGGGACGGACGCTCTACGCGCTCGCTGTTGCCGACGGGTCGGTGCAATGGTCCGGGGAAATCGGGGACCAGTACGAGGGAGCGGTGCGCAACGGGGCGATATACGTGGCGTCGTACGGCCGGTTCTACGCGTACGACGCTGAGACCGGTGAGAAACGGTGGGCTACTGACGTTGCCGACTACTACTCTCGGACGATGGTCGCCACCGACGACATGCTCTGTTATGCCGCCGACGTGGACGAGACCCACGGAACGGTAATCGGCGTCGCCGCTGACACCGGCGAGACCGTCTGGAGACATGACGAAGGGTCCGTCGCATCGACGACGCTCCATGATGGGACGCTCTACGTCGGTGGTACACACGTCGCCGCGCTCGACCCGACGACCGGCGAGCAACAGTGGCGAGCGAAGCAGTCGGGCTCTGTCCAACAGGCCCCGGTTCAGAACGACGTCCTCTATGCAGGTGGTGACAAGATACGTGGCTACGACAGTAGCGACGGCGAACAGAGATGGACGTGGGAGCCCAACGTAGACGTTGAAGGGGTGGTGCCGGCAGCGGTCGTTTCCGACACCCTGTACGTGGACTCGTGGACGGACGGCGACCCGCGGAATCGATTCAAGTTCGCGGTCGATACGACGGCCGGAACGAAACGGTGGGCGTTCGATGTCGGGAGCAATCTGACCGATCTGTCCGTCGACGAAAATGGGGCCTATGTCGCCGCTGCCGATACCGTGTACGCGCTGGAATAGCCGAGAAAACGCCCCGCTGATGCCGTCTAAAGCAGCCCCATCTCGTCCAGCCGCTCGGGCAGGTACGTCTCAGTCACGAAGTCAAGCCCCCGAGAAGCGAGCGCCTGCTGTTCGGCCTTCTTGTTGATGTCGAGCTGGAGTTCTATCTGTTCCTCCCAGAAGTCAGTCTGGAAACGCGGGTCCTCAAGTTCACTCTCCAGGGCGTTGACGTCGGAGTCCGACAGCGGGTCCGTCGGCAGTTCGTACTCGACGATGTCCTCCGGGCGGATGCCGATGAACTGGGCCTCGGGGGTCGCCAGGTACTCCGAGAGGTGCGCACTCTTGATGGAGCCGTAGGAGACCGACCCGAAAATACGGTACGACCACGGGTCACCGTCAGTGAACACCGTGACCGGAAGGTCGAGTTCGTCGTGGAGGCGCTTGATGAGCCGCCGGGTCGCCCGCGCGGGCTGACCGCCGAGGTGGACGACCAGCGCGTCGTACTCGTCGTCGAAGCCGTTCTCGACGAGTCGGTCGCGCATGCCGCCGGTCTCCACGCAGAGGACGAACTTCGCGTCGTTGTCGAGGAACTCGATGGTGTCGGGGTTGTTCGGGATCTGGTAGCCGCCCTGTCCCACGTCGTCCTGACAGTGGATCTCGCGGTCGCCGCGGTTGGTCTGCTCGCGGAGGAGCAGCGGCCCCATCACCTTCGCACCGGACTCCTCCGGGCGCATGTGGAAGTCCTCGCGTTTGACGTCGGAGACGATTTCGAGGTCCTCGATGAGGTTGTTCGACTCGTCCTGCGTGTTGAACTGGGCCTCGTCGAGGTCCCAGGACTCCGAGAGGTAGTACAGTTCACGCAGGGTCGAGGAGCGGTCCTCCTCCAGTTGCTGGGAGAGGAAGTCGATGGTGTAGACGGCCTTCAGGATCTTTTCGGCCCCGGAGATCGTCTTGGCCGACCGCGTGGAGTTCCGGTCGCCGTACACCCAGACCTGCTCGTCCTCGTCGAAGACGATGTTCGATTTGGTCCGGGTGGGGATGGTCATCGTCGGCACCTCGCCGTCGGCGAACTGGTCGTAGAAGTCCGCCGCGAGGTCGATGAGTTGCTCGCGCGCTTCCTCGGTGTCAGGTGTGGTGTCTGAATCGGTGCTCATATCAGGCGTTCACCGTGAGTTTCTCCTCTTCGATGCCGTCGACCGAGACGGTGAACTCGGCCTCGCCGGTCACGCTGTATTCGAGGACGGCGGTTTCACCGGCCCCGACGGTCGGGGACCACTTGACGAACCACTCGCCGTCCATCTCGACGACCGTCGCGCCGTTGGTGACCTGCGGTTCGGCGGTGACGATGTCGGTCAGTTCCACGTCCGCGTTCGTGTCGTCGTTGTTCTCGATACGGACCCGGACCGTGTCGTCCTCGACCTCGCGCTCGACGAGGACGTTGTTCATGATGCGGGCCAGCGAGTCATCAATGTGTAGCTCGTCGTTGTCCGTGACTTCGGTGAGCTTTTCGGCCATCTCGGGCAGGATAGTCGCCAGCTTGTCCTGCTTCTCGCGGCGCTGTTGCATCGACCGACGCTTGTTCAGGTAGCTCTTGAGTTCGCGAGCAGCCTCCCGGATGGCGAGTTCGATTTCGTCTTCCATCTCGGGGACGTTGGCGATGGCGTCCTTGGACTCGCTGGTGAAGGGCACGTTCGTCGAGGCGACGTGGACCATGATGACGGCCGGCCCCTTCGGGATGCCCGAGCCGCCGGGCTGGTCGAGGTTGTAGTTGCGCCACCGGATGGATTTCACGACATCTGTGGTCGCACAGGCCCCGCGCTGGTACACCAGCGGCACGCGGTTGGCGAATCGCATCACGTCGACGGTCCCTTCGGCTTCCAGTTCACCGCCGTAGGCGATGCCGGCCTCGACGATGAACGGGTCGCCGCCGTGGACCGACGCGTCCCGCGTCGATGCGGCGTAGAAGTCCGCGTCGAACTCTTTCCGGAGTCCTTCCTCGACGAGTTCCGCGCTGATGGGGGAGAGACAGTCCGTCGGCGGCGCGATGATGTCCGTCTCGCGCATCGCCGACAGCAACTGACTCGCCGTATCGCGGTCGTCGGCGATATCTGAGACCTTCGGCGGCTCTTCCGGAACGCCCTCGGCGGCCGTCCAGAGCGCTTCGAGGACGTTTTCGCGGGCCGTCTCACCGAAGGTTGCGTCGTCCTGTTCCTCGGTCATGTCGGCCGCGCGGTCGATGTAGCCCCGGAGTTCATCGCGGGTCAGCCGGTGGCGGCCGTCGTCGTCGAACTTGTCGGCCAGTCGGCTCGCCAGCCCCTCGATGGCGGCGTCGTCCTTGCGTTTCGTCGTCACGTCGTCGACGAGGGCGTAGAGGTCACTCGACAAGTTGTCGCTGACGGCGTTCCAGGCCGCGTCGACGGCGTTTTCTCGAACTGTCGCGCCGAACGTCGTGTCGCCGTCCGCTTCGGCGTCTTCGGCCGCGTCGTCGACGATGGCTTCGACCTCGTGGTACGCGACCCGGTCGCGGTCGTGGATGGCGTCGGAGACGGCGGCGGCGAACGTCGCCGTGGTTTCAGCGCCCTTGTTCGCCACGGCGTCCTCGACGGCGGCCTCGATGTCTGCGTCCTCCCCGACTTTCGGCGGCTGCCAGGCCATGCCGCGGCCGTAGTGGCGGTCGTTGAAGTTCGCGATGACGCTGTCGGCCGTCTTCCCGCCGACGCGGGTGAACTCCTCCTGCATGAACCCCGACACGGAGTAGGAGTCCGTGGCTTCGAGCATCTTCAGGAGCGTCCCCAGTTCGACGCCGTGTGGGTGCGGGCGTATCTCCTCGGTCTCGTCGGGGAGTTCGGCGCGCTCGGCGCGTTCGAACTTCAGCGATTCGTCCAGCCCCGGCTCGTCGAACTCGATACGGGCGTGGGGGTTGACGACGGCCGTGTCCTGAATGTAGTCCCGCAGTGTCGAGCGGGCCCGCATATTGGCCTCCATCTCCAGTTCGATGCGCGTGCCGTGAGGTCGCTCCCAGGTCGTCGTCTCGTCGACGCTGATTTCGGGTTCGTTGGTGTCCGTGTCGACGATGAGTTCGAAGTACTGGGCCTCGTCTTGGCCCTTCGGCCGGGACGTGATTTTCGCCGGCTTGCCGGAGGTAAGCTGTGAGTAGAGCACGGCCGCAGAGATCCCGATCCCCTGCTGTCCGCGATTCTGCTCCCTGGCGTGGAAACGGGAGCCATAGAGGAGCTTCCCGAAGATTTTCGGTGCCTGTTCCTTCGTGATACCGGGGCCGTTGTCCTCGACGACCAGCTTGTAGTAGTCGCCGGACTCCTGAATCTCGACGTAGATATCGGGGAGAATACCGGCCTCCTCGCAGGCGTCGAGCGCGTTGTCGACGGCCTCTTTGACGGCCGTGACGAGCGCTCGGGCCTCCGAGTCGAAGCCCAGCATGTGCTTGTTCTTCTCGAAGAACTCGGCGATGGAGATGGCCCGCTGGGATTCGGCCAACTCCTCGGCGATCCCCTCGCCCTCGCCGAGTTGCGACTGATACGAGGTCATTGTCGTGCGGTACGTACCCGCGTCGGGGTTAAAAGGTAATCGCCACCGGAGTGAAAGTAAACCCTCCCTTTAAAATCGCAGTCCCGCGCGCGTGCGGGAGCTTTATACGTCCCCCTCTATTAGGACGGGTAAGTTCCTATGTCAGGAGAGTCTGATGAGTACGGCGCAAAGTCGATCCAGACCCTCGAAGGGCTGGAAGCCGTCCAGAAGCGACCCGCGATGTATATCGGGTCGACGGACGCTCGCGGCCTCCATCATCTCGTCTACGAGGTGGTCGACAACGCGATCGACGAGGCGCTCGCCGGCTACTGTGACAACATCGACGTAACGATTCACGACGACGGCTCCGTCTCTGTCAGCGACGATGGACGGGGCATCCCCGTCGATACCCACGAAGAGCACGGCCGCCCGGCCGTGGAGGTCGTGATGACGATTCTCCACGCCGGTGGGAAGTTCGACAACAAGTCCTACCAGGTCTCCGGTGGCCTCCACGGGGTCGGGGTGAGCGTGGTCAACGCACTCTCGAAGTGGCTCGAAGTCGAGGTCAGGCGCGACGGCGCGCTCTGGAAGCAGCGCTTCGACCACGGCAAACCGGAGTACGACCTCAAGAAGGTCCGCGACCTCGAACCCGACGAGGAGACGGGCACGACGGTCCGGTTCTGGCCGGATGACGAGATCTTCGAGACCGGCGAGTTCAAGTTCTCGACGCTGTCGTCCCGACTGCGGGAACTCGCCTTCCTCAACTCCGGTGTCGCCATCTCTATCATCGACGAGCGCGACGGCGAAACGGAGACGTTTGCCTACGACGGTGGCATCCGCGAGTTCGTCGAGTATCTGAACGAGACAAAGGACCCGCTCCACCGCGACATCATCTACTTCGAGGACGAGGAGGAAATCGCTGAGGGGCCGGTTCAGGTCGAGATTGCCATGCAGGGGACCGACGACCTGCAGGGCTCTATTCACGCCTTCGCCAACAATATCAACACGCGCGAGGGCGGGACACACCTCACAGGGTTCAAAACATCGCTCACACGGGTCGTCAACGACTACGCGACCGACAATAATCTGCTGAAAGACCTAGACGATACGCTCAAAGGCGACGACATCCGCGAAGGGCTGACGGCCGTCATTTCTGTCAAACATCCCGACCCCCAGTTCGAGGGCCAGACCAAGACGAAACTCGGCAACAGCGAGGTCCGGGGTATCGTCGAATCGGCGATGCACGACGGGCTTGCTACCTTCTTCGAGGAGAACCCCGACACGGCCGAGGCCATCGTCGGAAAGGCCGTCGAAGCCGCGAAAGCACGGAAGGCCGCACAGAAGGCAGAGGAACTCACCCGCCGGAAGTCGGCGCTCGACTCGACCGCACTGCCCGGAAAGCTGGCCGACTGCCAGACCCGGGACCCCGAGGAAGCCGAACTGTTCATCGCCGAGGGTGACTCCGCGGGCGGCAGCGCCAAACAGGGCCGCAACCCGGATTTCCAGGCCATCCTCCCCATCAAGGGGAAGATTCTGAACGTCGAGAAACACCGGCTAGACCGGATCTTGGAGAACAACGAGATACGGAACCTCATCACCGCGCTCGGGACCGGTATCGGCGACGAGTTCGATATCGACGACCTGCGTTACGAGAAGATCATTCTGATGACGGACGCGGACGTCGACGGGGCACACATCCGGACGCTCCTGTTGACGCTGTTCTACCGGCACATGAAGCCGCTGCTGGAAGCCGGCTACGTCTACGCCTCCCAGCCGCCGCTGTACCGCATTCGCTACCGCGGAAACACGTACGATGCAATGACGGATGCAGAACGCGACAAGATAATCGAAGAGAAGTGTGACGGCAACCCCACCCACGTCCAGCGGTTCAAGGGACTCGGTGAGATGAACCCCGAACAGCTCTGGGAGACGACGATGAACCCCGACAACCGGATTCTCAAACAGATAACTATCGAGGACGCCGCGGCCGCCGACAAGATGTTCAACATCCTGATGGGCGACGCCGTCGAACCGCGCAAGGAATTCATCAAGGAGAACTCGCCTGAAGCGGAGTGGGTCGACATATGAGCTCCGACGCTGACGACGCGAACGCCCCGGCAGAGCAGATCAAGCACGTCCGCATCGAGGACGAGATGGAGCAGTCCTACATCGACTACGCGATGTCGGTCATCGCGGGTCGGGCGCTCCCGGACGTTCGAGACGGTCTCAAACCCGTCCATCGGCGCATCCTCTACGCGATGCACGAGATGGGTGTCTCCTCGAACACTGCCCACCGGAAGTCCTCCTCAATTGTCGGCGACACGATGGGTGACTACCACCCGCACGGCGGCTCAGCCATTTACGACACGCTCGTCCGGATGGCACAGGACTTCTCCATGCGGTATCCGCTGATAGACGGCCAGGGGAACTTCGGCTCGATGGACGGCGACCCCGCGGCCGCCATGCGGTACACGGAGGCCCGGATGGACCCCATCGCCGAGGAACTGCTCGAAGATATCGAGAAGGACACCGTCGATTTCTCCAGTAACTACGACGACCGCCTGCAGGAACCCGACGTGCTGCCGTCGAAAGTCCCGAACCTCCTGTTGAACGGGTCCTCGGGGATTGCCGTCGGGATGTCGACAAACATCCCGCCGCACAACCTCGGCGAACTGGTCGACGCGACGGTCCAACTGCTGGAAAACCCCGACTGTACGGTCGAGGACCTGATGGAGCACATCAAGGGGCCGGACTTCCCGACCGGCGGCAACATCGTCGGCCGCGACGCCATCTACTCGGCGTACGCGACCGGCCGCGGCCGCTTGCGGGTTCGCGCCGAGTATGAGGTCGACCCCGAGGAGGGTCGCATCGTCATCAGCGAACTCCCCTACCAGGAGAACAAGGCCCGCGTCGTCGAGCGCATCGCCGACGACGTGAACGAGGGGAAAATCGAGGGCATCGCCGACCTCCGTGACGAGTCCGACCGCAACGGCGTCCGCATCGTCGTCGAACTCAAGCGCGGGGCGAACATCGACGTGGTCGAGAACCGCCTGCTCGACCACCATCTCGAATCCACCTTCGGCGTCATCAACCTCGCGCTGGTCGACGGCCAACCGAAAGTCCTCTCGCTGAAAGAGACCCTGCAGCACTACATCGACCACCGCCGCGAGGTCGTCCGCCGGCGCTCCGAGTACGACCTCGCCGAAGCCGAGGACCGCGCACACATCCTCGAAGGCCGGCTAAAAGCGCTGGAAAACGTCGAGGACGTGGTCGAACTCATCCAAAACAGCGAGGACCGCGACGCAGCCCGCACCGGGCTACAGAAGTCCTTCGAGTTCTCCGAGGAGCAGGCCGCTCACATCGTGCGGATGCAACTCGGCTCGCTCACCTCGATGGAAGCGACGGAAATCGAGGAGGAGTACGAGGACGTACAGAACACTATCGACTACCTCGAATCTGTCCTCAACAGCCGCGAGAAGCTCGACAGCGTCATCGCAGACGAACTGCAGGAAGTCAAAGACGAGTACGGCGACGACCGCCGGACGAGCATCATCGAGGACGAGGGCCAGGTCACCCACGAGGACCTCATCCCCGAGGAAGACTGCGTCGTCGTCATCACCGAGGACGACTACATCAAGCGGATGCCGGTCGAGAACTTCGATCCCCAGAACCGCGGCGGCAAGGGGATCATCGGGGCCGACCCCAAGGAGAACGACCGCGTCTCGAAGGTGTTCCGGGCCAACAGCCACGACTACCTGCTCTGTTTCACCAATCAGGGACAGGTCTACCGGCTCAAGACCTACGAGATCCCGGAAATGTCCCGAACCGCACGGGGCAAGTCCGCCATCAACCTCATCGACCTCGACGACGGCGAGGAACTGACCGCCGTCGTCTCGACCGACGAGTTCGGCGAGGACGAGTGTATCACGATGGTGACCCGGAACGGCTACGTCAAGCGGACCTGCTGTTCGGAGTTCGAGAACATCCTTTCGACCGGAATCATCGCCGCCAAGCTCGAAGACGGCGACGAACTCATCGACGTGGACGTCACCGACGGCACCGGCGACCTCGTCATCGCCACGGAGGCGGGGATGACTATCCGCTTCAGCGAGAGCGAGGTCAGCGAGATGGGTCGGTCCGCACGCGGCGTCAACGGCATCAAACTGCAGGGCGACGACAGGGTCGCGGCGATGGTCGCCACCGACGGCGACGACCGCCGCTCGCTGTTGACTGTCACGGAACACGGCTTCGGCAAGCGCACCAAACTCGACGAGTATCGGACCCAATCCCGCTACGGCAAGGGCCTCATCGACATCAAGACCGACGACCGCAACGGCCGGGTGTCGACCGCCAAGGCCGTCACTGACGAGGACCATCTGGTCATCATGTCCGAACAGGGCCAGATTATGCGTATCCGCGCCGGCGACGTGTCCCAGGTCGGTCGGAACACCAAGGGTGTGACGATTATGGGTCTCGAAGACGACGACCGTGTGGCAAGTGTGACGGTCGTGCCGGCGGAAAGCGGCGAAGAGACGGACGGCGCGGCGTCAAGCCAATAGTAGCATACTCGGCGCTTGCGCCGAGTTTCACGCGAATCGCTTCGCGATTCGCGCCTTTTTCGCCCACGTTTTTCGAGGAGCCGTCCCCGCAGCGAGCAAAGCGAGCGAGGAACGGCGACGATGAAAAAGGTGGTGGGCCAGACATACCCGTGTCGGTGTCGTACCCCGTTTATGGACTTGCCGCGGCATTTCTCACAGCACGACCGGGCGGCGCAGTTGCCGCTGGTGACCGAGGACGCGCAGGTGACGCTCGTCGAACCGATGGACCGTAACCGCAACAACGAGGTGTTGTCCGCGGTCCGGGAGCAAATCGCACCTGTTGGAGACCGGTCGTGGTTGGCGGCCGCCCGAAACGGCTCGACAATCCGGTGGTCGGCGTTGTTCGACCGTTTGCGCGATGCCGGGGCGTCGAAACGGCGGCTCGCACGAATCGAGACGCTTGCCGAGCGCTTTGACCGCCCCTACCCCTCCCTGCTGCGACTGCGTGTTAAACCCGACGTGGACCTCGATTTCGCGCCCGGCCAGTACGTGACGCTCAGGCTTCACGGCACGCCGCGGGCGTACTCGCTTGCGAACTCGCCCAGCGAGGACGAACTGGAGTTCTGCATCCGACTGGTCCCCGGCGGGAAACTGACCAGTGGGCTGTTCGAACACGTCGACGTCGGCGAGGATGTCGTCGTTCG
Organism: Haloarcula sp. CBA1115; assembly: GCF_000827835.1. Lineage (NCBI taxonomy): Archaea > Methanobacteriati > Methanobacteriota > Halobacteria > Halobacteriales > Haloarculaceae > Haloarcula > Haloarcula sp. CBA1115. The sequence goes on from NZ_CP010529.1 coordinate 2,725,446, forward strand.
CGGGCCGAACGGCGACATGGTACTGGACCCGCCATCGAGCCGGGATATGGTCTTTCTGGCCACCGGGACCGGCGTCGCGCCGTTCAAGAGCATGATCGACTACACGTTCGAGCAGGGGCGGGACGTGGTCGACGGCGAGCCCCGCGACATCTGGCTGTTTCTGGGCTGTGGCTGGGAGGACGACCTGCCCCACCGTGAACACTTTCGGCGACTCGACGCCGAGTACGACCACTTCCATTTCGTTCCGACGCTTACGCGCGAACCGCTGCTGACCGACTGGGACGGCGCGACCGACTACGTCCAGTCGGTGTTCGTCAACTACGTCGCAAACGACGCGCTGGAGGGTGCGGACCTGCCGGCGCGGTTCGACGCCGTTCGGGAGCAGCGCCCCAGTCCGGCGTCGACGCCCGCATCGATCCGTTGAACGTCGAACTGTACGCGTGCGGTATCAGTGCGATGGTATCGACGCTGGTCCGGGCCGCGCGAAGCGTCGGGATTCCCGAGTCCGAAATGCAGTACGAGGGGTTCGGATAGCTACAGCACGCGCTTGCCGAAGGCGCTGGCGACGAGTTCACAGCCCAGTTCGGCGGTGCGGTTGTGTTCGTCGAGAATCGGGTTCACCTCGACCATTTCCATCGAGCGCAGTTGGTCGTGGTACTCGGCGACGTACTCCATCGCGATGTGGGCCTCACGGTAGGAGACACCGCCGCGAACCGGCGTGCCGACGCCGGGGGCTTCTGTCGGGTCGAGCCAGTCGAGGTCGAGCGAGACGTGTATCCCGTCCGTCCCGTCAGTCGCGATTTCTAGTGCCTCCGCGACGACCTCCGGTGCGCCGCGGGTGTCGATATCCGACATCGTGAACGCGGTCACGTCACTCTCGTACAAACGGCGGCGCTCTCCGTCATCGACATCCCGTAAGCCGACGAGAACAACATTCTCCTCGCGCACCGCAGGGGTGTGGGCCCAGTCGTGGTCGGCAAATGCCCCGTCGCCGAGGACAGCCGCCAGCGACATCCCGTGGATGTTCCCGCTTGGCGTGGTCTCCGGCGTGTTGAAATCGCCATGTGCGTCAAACCAGATGACACCCAGTTCCTCACCATCACGGGCCGCGCCGGCAATGGTCCCGATACCGATAGAGTGGTCGCCGCCCAGCACGAGCGGGAACTGGCCGTCCATGAGCGTGGCGTCGACGGCCGTTGCCACGTCTTCGCACACTTCTTTCGTCTCTCTGAAGAACTTGGCTCGACCGGACGGGAGACCGCCCGCGTCCGGGTCGGATTCCTCCGGTCGCGGCACAGCGATGTCACCGCCGTCGATGCAGTCGATGCCGGCACTCGCCAACTGGTCGGCGAGGCCGCCGTACCGTATCGCTGACGGCCCCATGTCGACGCCGCGCCGGTCGGCGCCGAGGTCCATCGGAACGCCGAGGACGCGAACCTGTGTTTCCATACTCGTGCTTCGACGGGCCAGGACTAAATATCAGTGTTTGCCTGTTCTCCGATAACTTACGTGTAGGGCGCACAGACCAGTTCGATGCCTTCTTCGAAGCTGATCTCCGGTTCCCAGCCTGTCGCGTCGTGCATCCGCGAGAAGTCAGCGCAGGTGTCGTGGACGTACACGTCCTCGGGAATCGGGTTCTCGACGTACTCCGGTTCGATATCCGTTCCGAGTTCGTCGTTCAGCATCTCGACGACGGTGTTGAAGTCGTAGGCCTCGCCGGTCCCGAGGTTGTACACCCCGTTCAGTTCGTGTTCGGCGGCCAGGACGAGCCCGCGGACGATGTCGTCGACGTGGGTGAAATCGCGGGTCTGCTCGCCGTCGCCGTACAGCTTCGGTGCGTCGCCGCCGGCCAGGTCGTCGGCGAACTGTGCGATAACGTTGGCGTACTCGCCTTTGTGTTCCTCCGCGCCGCCGTAGCCCTGATACACCGAAAAGAAGCGCATCCCGGCCAGCGTGAGGTCGTAGTGGTTCTGGAAGTACTCCGCGTACGTCTCCCGGGCCATCTTCGAGGCCTCGTAGCCGGTGTTGACCGTCACGTCCATGTCCTCCGGCGAGGGTTCGGTCCGGCTGCCGTAGATGGAGGACGTCGAGGCGTAGACGATGGTATCACAGCCGTCGTCCCGGGCCTGCTCGACTGTGTTGACGAACCCCTCGACGTTCACGCGAGCGCCGTGGGTCGGATTGTCCTCGTGCATCGCGTAGGACGATAGGGCCGCGAGGTGGAATACCACGTCCACGTCGGTCGGCAGGTCGTCCGCAAGCACGCTCTGCTCGACGTACTCTACGTCTTCTGATACGTTCTCAGGCGTGCCAAGATAGCCGTCATCCAGGGCGACGACATCGTTGTTCTCGGCCAGTTTGTTTGCGAGGTTTGCCCCGATAAACCCCCCACCGCCAGTCACCAGAACGCGCTGATTTTCCATATCTGTGTCAGGTCAGCGCTGGAATAAAGTACTAACGTTTTCCGCGATTCTGGGACGGTTCCAGACGGTTTACCGTCGCATTTAAGGACGGCTGTACCGAACAACAGATTATGTCATCTATCGAACTGACACCCAGTCAAAAGAACATTCTGCAGGAACTGGTAAATCTCTATCGGGAAAGTGAAAGCGCTGTCAAAGGTGAAGACATCGCCGAGAAAGTCGACCGGAACCCGGGCACGATTCGCAACCAGATGCAGAGTCTCAAAGCCCTGCAGTTGGTCGAGGGCGTCCCCGGTCCCAAAGGTGGGTACAAGCCTACCGCCAACGCCTACGACGCACTCCAGATTCAGGACATGGACCAGGCCGCGGAGGTCCCGCTACGCCACAACGGCGAGCTCGTCGAACACTCGAACGTCGAGGAAATCGACCTGACTAGCGTCCACCACCCCGAGGAGTGCCGCGCGGAGATTCAGCTTCAGGGTACGATGTCCGAATTCCACGAGGGCGACTCGGTGACGGTCGGACCGACACCGCTGTCGAAGCTTCAGATTATCGGGACCCTCGAAGGGAAAGACGACACCAACAACAAACTCATCCTCGCTATCGACGATATGCGGGCACCGGCGGGCGAGCCGGAACACTAGTACGTGTCACTGGTCTTTTGAATTGTTTTCCTGCGGTCACCGGGGCCGCGACATACCGTACTTGCCACGAGTCTCGCTGGAAAATCATGCCCCCGCTGAAAGGGATTTCAAAGGGTTTGTATCAGTCGGTTGCGGAGTCTCCGGTATGACAGAGAACGTGGTCGTACTCGGTGCGGGGTACGCTGGTGCGGGGGCAATAAAGAGTTTAGAGGACGAGCTAGACGGTGTGACGGACGTCGATGTGACCTGGATTTCTGAGACGGATTACCACCTGGTCTTGCACGAGTCCCACCGCTGCATCCGGGACCCGAGCGTGCAGGAGAACATCGCCATCCCTGTCCACGAAATCAAGCAGCCGTCGACGTCATTTATTCAGGACGAGGTCGTCGGCATCGACACCGACGCCCAAGAAGTGGCCCTCGCCGACTCCGACACCGTCGAGTACGACTACTTGCTCGTTGGGCTGGGCTCCCAGACGGCCTTCTTCGGCATCGAGGGCCTCGAAGAGCACGCGCTGACGCTCAAGAGCCTCGACGATGCGCTCGACATCCACGACAACATCCAGCAGGCCGCTCGTGACGCCTCCACCAACGACCCCGCACAGGTCGTCATCGGCGGCGCTGGCCTTTCGGGCATCCAGACCGCCGGCGAAGTCGCCGAGTTCCGCGACGAACACAACGCGCCCATCGACATCAACCTCGTCGAAGGGCTCGACCAGGTCCTGCCAAACAGCGACCCCGAGCTTCAGGGTGCCCTGCGCAAGCGCCTGGAGGCCGCCGACGTGAACATCAACTGCGGGGAGTTCATCGGCGAGGTCGACGAGGAGACGGTGTACATCGGCGACGAAGACGAACTGGACTACGACGTTTTGGTCTGGACTGGCGGCATCACCGGCCGCGATTGTATGCAAGATGTCGACCTGGACAAAGACGAGCGCAACCACCGCGTCCACGCGGAAGGGAACTTCCAGACCGACGACGAGCACGTCTTCGCTATCGGCGACTCGGCGCTGATTGACCAGCCGGGCGACCAGCCCGCCCCGCCGACCGCGCAGGCCGCCTGGCAAGCCGCGGAAGTCGCCGGCGAGAACCTCGCTCGCGCCGCTCGCGGCCAGCCGCTGAAGACCTGGACCCACAAGGACAAGGGGACGGTTGTGTCGGTCGGCGAGAAAGCCGTCGCCCACGACGTGGTGAACATGCCCATCGAAACCTTCGGCGGGATGCCCGCGAAACTGCTGAAAAAGGCGATTGCCGCCCGCTGGATCAAGGACGTTACTGGCGTCGGTCGGGCCGTCAAGGCCTGGCCCGACATGTAGTACCTTTTTACTTCGTCGGGTGTCCTCACGCGCTCTTCGAGCGCGCTGCGGGCACCACTCCTCGCAAAAACCTACGCTAAAAACGACCGTCTCGCTCCCGCTGGTCGCGAGACGTGAAACCATTCGCCGGTGGCGCGCGGTATGCTATGTCACCTCACCGCACTGCTCCTGCACCACCGCTCGCTCCCGGCTAGCGGGTGTAGAGAACCCTAGCGTTCGATAGAGAGGCCGGCGTGCCACCCGTCGGCGTCGGCCTCCTCGACGGCCGCGTCCATCTCGGCGAGATAGGAGACGGCGAGGCTGGCGCATTTCGCTGCCTTGCGCTCGCCTTCGGTTCGGAACTCGCCGGTGACGCGGTTGGCGTACACCGTACAGACAGCGCCGGCCCGCAGGCCGTACAGGTTCGCGAGCGTGAGAATCGTTGCGGCCTCCATTTCGAAGTTGAGGACGCCGGCTTCCTGAAGCGCCGCGATGCGTTCGTCGCTGCCGCTGGCCTCGAAGTCCTCGAACCCCGGGCGTGACTGCCCGGCGTAGAAACTATCCGTCGAGCAGGTGACGCCGAGGTGGTAGTCGTAGCCGAGTTCCTCGGCGGCGGCGACGAGCGCCGAAACGATCCGATGGTCGGCGCTGGCGGGATAGTCCTCGCGGACGTACTCCTTGCTGGTCCCCTCCTGTCGTACTGCGCCGGTTGTGATGACGAGGTCGCCGATGCTGGCTTCCTCCTGGATTGCGCCACAGGAGCCGACCCGAATAAAGGAGTCAGCGCCGACGCGGGCCAGTTCTTCGAGTGCGATAGCGGCCGACGGACCGCCGATACCGGTCGAGGTCACGGAGATTGGCGTGCCGTCGTGAGTGCCCGTTGCTGTGCGGTACTCGCGGTGTTCGGCCACGATGTCGTGGTCGTCCCAGTAGTCGACGACCTTTTCGACACGCTCCGGGTTCCCCGGCAGCAGAACGCTGTCGGCCACGTCGTCCTCGCCTACTTCCAGATGGTACTGTACGTCGTCGTTCGGGTCTTCACTATCGCTTGTCATTTGTCGAGATGGTCGCTGGTGATTGTCGTCGGCAGAAGCTCCCCGAGCTCGTACACCGTCGGCTCGTCGCCGTCAGTGATGATTTCGAACGACTCGTCACAGAACTCGCTAAACGTCTGGCGGCACATCCCACAGGGAGTGACGCCGTCTCGCTTGCCAGAGGTGACAGCGACGCGTTCGAACGACCGGTGCCCGTCGCTGACAGCCGCACCGATGGCCACTTCCTCGGCGTGCAAGCTGTTGCTGTAGTTGGCGTTTTCGATGTTACAACCGGTGTAGACGCTTCCATCACTCGTTTCGAGCGCCGCACCGACGGTGTACTCAGAGTACGGTGCGTACGCCTCGTCGATGGCGTCTCTCGCTGCGTCGAGGAGGTCCTCCATGCACTGGGCGTCGAAGGGCCGTGTAGAAATTCTATCGGTCTCGGAAGCGGGCGGGCGTGCCTGCTTCGGGTTCAGGCGTCGGCTGCACTGACAGCGCCAACAGCGTCACGGACCGCCTGTGTGGTTTCCGCGACCAGCGCGTCGATGTCGTCGCTCTCTGCGTACACCCGAACGTACGGCTCAGTGCCGCTTGGTCGAACAAGCGTCCACGACCCGTCGTCGAAGGAGAGTCGGACGCCGTACTCCGTGGAGACGTCGGTCTCGGGGAACGTCTCGGGGAGGCTAGATTCGAGTCGGGCCATCGTCTCGGCCTTGGCGTCGTCGGGGCACTCGACGCTGACCTTCTCGTAGGGCCGCTCGGAGATGACGGCCCGCCTGTCGGCGACGCTCTCCTCGGCGAACAGGCGCGTCAGCACGGCCGCGCTGGCGACGCCGTCGATCCAGCCGCCGAAGGCGGTGTGAATGTGCTTCCAGGGTTCGGCGGCGAAGACGACTTCGGTTTCGTCGGTCGCATTCGCACGAACGTCGGCGATGCCGACGTGGAGCGAACCGAGGTGGATGCGCTCGACGCGGCCGCCGGCGGCCTCGACACGCTCGTCGATACGTCCGGAGGCGTTGGGCGTCGTCACGACCACCGGGTCCGAAACGTCCGCAGTACGCGTGTAGTGTTCGGCGAGCATCGCGAGTATCGTATCCTCGTGGATGACATCGCCGTCGGCATCAACGACGACGATACGGTCAGCGTCGCCGTCGTGGCCGAACCCGAAGTCGGCGTCGGATTCGGCGACGAACTCGCGGAAATCGGCCAGTGTCTCCGGCGTCGGCTTGCTCTCACGGCCGGGGAAGGTTCCGTCGACGTTCGCCTCCGTCGCCAGCACGTCGGCACCCAGTTCTCGGAGGACCTGCGGCGTCGCCACGCTGGCCATGCCGTTCCCGCAGTCAACGGCGACTGTCAGCCCCGACGGGTCGCCACCGAGCGACTCGGCGTAGTCGGCGACAGCGCCTCGATACTCGTCGAGGTAGTCGACCGACTCCGTGTCGCCCCAGTCGCGCCAGGCTGTCGGTGTCGAGCCGTCCTCGATTCGCCCTTCGATGCGCGTCTCGTCGTCGTCGCCGTACTCGGTGCCGTCTGCAAACAGCTTGATGCCGTTGTCGGTCGGTGGGTTGTGGCTTGCGGTAATCATCACGCCGTGGCGGCCCTGTGAGGCATACGCCAGTGCCGGCGTCGGCACGCGGCCGACTCTGACGACTCGCGCGCCGGCGCTTTGCAGTCCCGCGGCCATCGCATCAGCGAGCGCTGGCGAGGTCACACGACCGTCGTACCCCAGCACGAACGTCTCGCCGTCCTGCCCAGTCGCCTGTCCAACTCGCAGTGCAAGGTCCGGCGTCACCTTCGATACGACATCACCGCGGATGCCCGCGGTCCCGAACAGTTCCATACCGGCGATGCGGAAGCCGACCGTATAATTCTCTCGTTCGGACCTCACTTCTTCCCGATGAGGAATGTGTCGCCCTTGCCGTCGCGGACGACCCGTTCAGTCACAGCAAAGCCATGTCCCTCCAGCTGGCTCCGGATACCAGCCACGGAGTGGCCGCTGGCCTGAAGCCGGTCTTCGTGGACCTCACAGTAGACGAGGCGACACGACGGCTGGTTGAGTGTCGCCGAGAGACCATTGAGCACAGCGCCCTCCGTCCCTTCGACGTCGACTTTGATGGCAGTTGGTGCCGGCAGTTGGTTGTCGGCGATGAACTCGTCGCCGTGTCGCTTGCTAATTGTGATTGTCCCGTGCTCTTTGGCTGTCGTCACCAGCGAGTGCCCGGCTGAACCGACTTTTTCGAGCGTAATGGAGAGTTCGGCCTTACCGTCTTCATCAACCAGCGCGTGTTCGAACAGGGAGATATCGGCGCGGTTGTGCTGCATGTTCTGTCGCAAACGCTCGGCGTTGTCGGGATGTGGTTCGAACGCGATGACCGGGTTGTCGGTCACCTGCGATGCCAGACAGGCGTACAGGCCGATATTGGCCCCGATATCGTAGAACACGTCGTCGGGCCGGAGTTCCCCCAGTAGATCGGCGAGTACCGGCCGTTCGTCTATTTTCCAGAGGTCAGTAAACTCGTTGTAGGTTGGTATCAGAAACTCTGTGCTGACATCACCGACCGTGACCGCGTACGTGTCCCCGGCGAGGCGGTAAGAGAGAGACCGATAGCTGCCGTAAGCGTAATCGAGAGGTTTCCGGAATCCGAAACGAGACGCCATCTGAACGACGATATCGGAAGACATCATTGGAGAACACAATTCAGGCATGTTACGTATGCCTGTCGAATCAAGGTCGCTTGATTCGAGATATGCACACGCTCTTTTCAGACGGCGGTACCTCGGGCCACAGTTGCCCGTACCAGGGGTTCGAGCGCGCTCTTACGGAAGCCAGTCTCGGCATAAAAAACGGGTCCGATATCCGGGAAACAGCCCGTGTAACGCTTGTCGCTACAGCAGTTCGTCGAAGTCGTAGCCGTTGATGTCGACACCCTCGCTCGTGACATCAGCCAGGAAGATGCCGTTGCCGGACCCGGTGTCACGCTCGGCGGCGGCGTTAATCGAGGCGGCAGCGACTTCCTTGGCCTCTTCGTTGGTCATGTCTTCCTCGTAGCGGTCTTCGAGGGTCCCGTACGCGACGGTGAGCCCGGAGCCGGTGACAGTGTAGTCGTCCTTCATGACGCCGCCGGCCGGGTCGATGGAGTAGACGTGGTGGCCGTCGTCGTCGACGCCACCGAGGATAGGGTTGATGGCGAAGAAGGGGCCGCCCCGGGCGAAGTTGCCGGCCAGCGTCGAGAGGGCCTTCATGCTGATGTCCTCGCCGCGTCGTGCTTCGTAGAGGTTGACCTCGGCGCGAAGCGTCCGGATGAACGACTGTGCGCCGCCGACGCTCCCGACGAGGGTCAGCGCCGCCGTGGGGTGAATCTGCTCGACCTTCTGGACGTTCTTGTTCGAGACGAAGCGACCACCGAGCGAGGCGCGCATGTCAGTCGCGATGACGACGCCCTCGGACGTGCTGATGCCGATGGTGGTCGTCCCGGTCTTGTTCACCTTCTCCGAATCCTGTGCGGACTGTTCGGGGAGCTCGCCGACTTCGGGCGCGTACGGGTCGCTCTGGAACTCGTCAGCAGCCTGGGGTCCAGAAAGCTCCGGCCCCGGAGTCATATCTCGCATTACTGTGCGATACTAGTCGGGCGCTGATAAAACCTCTTTTCCTAGTGGGGCCTGACCGCCACCGTCCGGCCAGGCGGCTATCGGCTGCCCGCGTTACGCGCTCGCCTGGTCGTAGGCCTCGTTGAGTCCCGACACGGCCCGGTCCATCGGCAGTCGGAGACCGAACTGCTCCGTGAGCATCGCCACCGGCAGCAGCATGATGCCCAGCAGCAGGGTGAGTTGATACAGTGCGAACAGCGTTGCGGTGTACAGTCGAGCTACCATCTTCCTCGGTCGTTCCAGAGTGAGTCTGGTATATAAGTCTTGTCGCCGGATTTCAGTTACGGACTATCGATTGTGAAGAACTACTGGCCCGCTGTCTTGCGGTTTGCTGAAATGCCTGAGAAAACGGACGACTACCCGAACGACTCCCCGATCAGACATAATGGGAACGTGAGTCAGAGGGCTGGTTCACATAAGTTATAGAGATAGTAATGGTGACGTGCGCAACAGAAGCGAATCAAAACTATCGAATAGTCGGGCCACGAGAGCTAGTGTATGAACTACCTCGTGGCGATGGAAGCAGCCTGGCTGGTTCGTGACGTAGACGATATCGACGACGCTATCGGTGTCGCAGTGAGTGAAGCGGGGAAGCGGCTCAACGAGGCCGAGATGGACTACGTCGAGGTCGAGGTCGGCGCGACCGGCTGCCCGGCCTGTGGCGAACCGTTCGACTCGGCGTTTATCGCGGCCGACACGGCGCTTGTCGGACTGGTGCTCGAAATGGACGTGTTCAACGCCGAATCCCCCGAACACGCACAGCGGATCGCCAAAAGCGAAATCGGTGGCGCACTTCGGGACGTCCCGCTGAAAGTCGTTGAGGTGTTTGAGACCGAAGCCGACGAGGACGAAGCCGAAGCCGAAGCATAATCGCGCTCCACATGATTCGCCCGCCGCAGTAGCCGTGGGCTTTTTATATTACCTCTGGTAATTAGCGGATATGGACTTACCGACGCCACAGGATCTGCGGGAGCGCCGCAACGAACTCGGGCTAACTCAGAGCGAACTGGCGGAACGGGCTGACGTCTCTCAGCCCCTTATCGCTCGTATCGAAGGTGGCGACGTGGACCCGCGGCTGTCGACACTCCGGCGGATTGTGACCGCCCTCGAAGAGGCCGAAGGCGGTATCATCAAGGCCCGCGACCTGATGAACTCTCCCGTTGTTGGCGTCGCACCCGACGATTCCGTCCACCAGACGAAGGACCTGATGGACGAGAAAGGGTACTCGCAAGTCCCCGTCATCCGTGACGGGGCACCGCAGGGACTCATCGGGAACTCCGACATCCGCCAGCGACCCGAAGAGAACGTCGGCGACCTTCCGGTGGCTGAAGTGATGAACGAATCTATCGCGACCGTCGAGCCCGACGCACCCATCGACGAAGTCGATGCTTACCTGAACCACAATGCCGCCGTGATGGTCGTCGAGGGCGGGGAAACTATCGGTGTCATAACCGAAGCGGACATCGCGCGTACGGTCAGCTAACTCCGATTCTCAGATGCGCGAACCGCGATAGTGACTCCGTAATGCCCGTAGGAGGGGCTTAAAACCGAAAACGGTGTCAGGGGTATATGTCTATTCTCACCAATGAGAGACGTATCGACATGCCCAATCCCAGCGACCCACTGTATGCCGAACTCGAAAAGGCCCTCGAGAACGCTGAAAGCGAAGCGGCCAGATACCACATCCGGCAGGCACTCCAGATACGGATCGCGGAGGAGACCGCCGGCAAAGACATCTTGTCCGCCTGATCGGTTTCTGTCAGCTCTTCGAACCGCTCAGTCGGTGAGTTCGAGCCCGTGAATCGCGACCGCCTCGTCTCCGTCAGCTACCGTCCCAATCACGCGAGCGTCCTCGCTTTTCTCGACGATCTCGTCGGCGTCAGCTTCGGGGACTGCGGCGACGAACCCAGTACCCATATTGAACGTCCGGTGCATCTCTTCGTCGGTTACCTTGCCTTCCGCCTGAACGAACTCGAAGACGGGCTGGGCCTCGAAGGGGTCCGTGATCTCGTACCGGTGACTCCCCATCCGCGTGAGGTTCGTCCAGCCGCCGCCAGTGACGTGGGCGGCCGCGTGCGTCTCGTTGGCTCGGAGCGGCTCCAGTACCTCACTGTAAATCCGTGTCGGCGTCAACAGTTCCTCGGCGATGGTTCTGTCGGGGCTCGGTGGGAACGGGTCGGTGTACTCGTGGTCCTGCGTGACCGCCTCGCGTGCGAGCGTGAGGCCGTTGGAGTGGATGCCGGAGGAGGGCCAGCCGACGATGGCGTCGCCGGGCTCGGCCTCGCCAGGGAAGACGGCGTCTTTCGGTGCCAGTCCGGCGCAGGTGCCGGCGATGTCCAGCCCCTTGATGACGTCCGGCATCACGGCAGTTTCGCCGCCCACGAGCGCCACGCCGGCCCGCTCGGCCCCGTCCGGAGCCCCGCGCCGATGTCCTCGCTCGTCTCCTCGTCCGGCGTCTCGACTGCGAGGTAGTCGACGAACGCCACCGGCTCGACGCCGGTCGCGATGAGGTCGTTAGCGTTCATCGCGATGCAGTCGATGCCGATAGTCGAGTAGTCGTCGACGGCCTCGGCGACGAGGAGCTTGGTGCCGACCCCGTCCGTCGCGAGCGCGAGGTACTGGTCGCCGATGTCGACCAGCCCCGCGTAGTCACCCTCGAACTCGCCGGCCGCGCCGATGAGCGCCTTCGTTGCCGCCTCGCTGGCGTCGATATCCACGCCCGTCTCCGCGTAGGTCAGCCCATCCGCGTCTTCCTCGTCCGTGTCGTCGGTCTCGGGTTCACCGTCGGTCATACCCGAGAGCGTGCGTGGCGCGGGCAAAAGAGCGTCGTTCCGGCGGAGCGTTGCGCCCGCTCAGAGAACGAACAGCGCGCCGACTCCGAGCAGAATCGACGGAACCGTCACGGCGAGAAACACCGGTGTGCTCCATTCCCGGACCGTTCGGCCGTCGAGCGGACCGAACGGCAGCATGTTGAAGCCGGCGAGCAGGAGATTGATCTGCAGGCCCATCCGCGCGACCTCCCAGAGGAAGCCGCCCGTACTCGACAGGAGCGCCGCGACGAACGGCACGAGGAACACGACGGCGAGCGCGAGGTTCGTTACCGGTCCGGCGACGGCGATGAGGCCGTGTTGCTTCGCCGTGAGACGGCCACGATGAACGACCGCGCCCGGCGCGGCGAACAGGAAGCCGACGAGGCCGCCCAGGACTGCGAACCCGAGCATCCGGTAGTCGGCCTTGAACGCGGCGATCTGACCGAAGCGGACGGCGACGACCTTGTGGGCCAGTTCGTGCAACAGGAAGCCGACGCCGACGGTCAGCAGGCTGACGGCGAACGTGCTGGCGATTTCGGCCGTCGACAGCCCGCCGAACTGGCCGAAGACGATGCGGCGGAACTCTCGTTCGAGGAAGAACGTAAACGCCAGTCCGAGCGCGAGCCAGGCGACGAGGAGGTCCCGGAGTTCGCGCTGGCTGAAACTGAGGCCGCCGACGGTCCGGCCTCCAGCGGTTCGCTGTCGTCGACCCACCATCAGAGGACCCCCAGAAGTATCTGCGTTCCTTCATTGACGCCCTGCCAGAGCAGGCGCGAGACGCCCTGCATCCCGCCGATGTCCGACGAGATGTACGGGATCAACACTGGGAAGACGACGTATGAGGCGATTGCGCTGCCGACGTTCGTCAGCGCGACGACGAGGATCAGCCGGAACAGCGGCACGCCGCGCATCCGGCTGACGAGGTCCATGACCGGCGACTCCTGGTCGTTGAGTATCTCGTTGAGCGTCGCGATATCGCTGATGTTGACGGAGATGTACCGCAGTTCGACGTAGCCCGCGAACCAGCCGGCGGCAAGCAGCGGAAACAGGCTCGTCAGCCAGCCGAACGCGCCGGCGGCGGCCGCACTCGACCAGTGTGCGCCGGCCACCTTCGCCAGTCCGCCGGCCAGTACGGCGTTGACGGCGACCAGCGCGACGAACAGCTCTAGCAGCACCGCCTGGCTCGCGCCACCGAGGATGAGCAGGCCGAAGAAGACGAGGAAGACGACGCCGAAGCCGTAGCCGACGAGCTTGTACAGTGAAAAGCGACGACCGCCTTCGGTTCCAGTGAGCGACTCCATCGGTGGGAGCGTCTCCGGGTCGTCGAGATAGCCCTGAATCCCCTCGCGGTGGCCGGCTCCGACAACGGCGAGGACGTGATAACCGGCCTCACGGAGGGCGATGAGCCGATGGGCGATGAACGCGTCGCGTTCGTCGATGAGCGCCTCCGCGCCGCCGGGGGAGAACTGACGGAACTCCTCCATCATCGCGCTGACGACATCAGTGTCGGTCAGTTTCTCCATGTCGAACTCCTCGACGTCGGCCTCACCGCGGAACCGGACCAACAGGGCGGCGATGGGAATCCCGATGCCGGCCGCGACGACACAGATGAGCAACAACGTGTCGAGCAGGCCCTCGGCCGTCCCGCCAAGACCACCCGGCAAAACCGAAAGGGCACCGCTCGGAACGATGAACGGGCCACCGAAGGCCCCGGCGACGACCGCAAACAGCCCGCCGAAGACGGCACCGATGGTCAGCCCGACGGTCAACGGCGGCCCCATCTCGGCTGCGAGGCTGCCGACGAGCTTGAGTTTCTCGACGGCCGTCAGCCGCGCCCAGAACCGCTGGACGGTCGTCTGAATGTCTCGGTCGACGAGTGCGACGCCCAGACCGAGCCGTTCGGCGGTGTCGATACCCGCCTTCATGTCCGCACCCGGCTCGATGTCGAACCGGTCGCCCAGTCTGGTCTGGATGTACGACAGCATCCAGTACGCGAGGAACTGAAAAACGGTGTTCCCGCGAAGAAGATCGCTCGCATCGAGGTCGTCAGGCGTTTCGCCCTTGATCTGGCGATACCGGCCCTCGTCGAGTTCGACGGCGACGATATCGGGCTCGGATTCTTCGATCGCTGATTCCACTTCCGCGACGCTGTGCTCGGAGACGTGGGCGGTTCCGACGACATCGACGCGTCCCGCTCCTGACGGGTCCGGGAACTCGTCTGCCGCCGACTCCGCGTGTTCGGTCATCACCCGCGTTACACATTCGTTTCCTTTACCCTTGTCGGGTCCGGGTGACTGCCGAGAAACGGCGGTCGAAATCATGTTTGCGGCATTGTATGTTCCCGTTACGCGGCGAAGCTATTACCGACTCTCGTGTTAATACAGCCACAGATGCCGTGGTAACTACTGGACGGTGTCGGGGTTTGTAAATACGCAATAGATTTGCCGATTCAAAAGACTGATATGTACAGGGTCAAACTGTATCCGATATACGATGTATGACCTGACTGGATTCCAGCGGGACCTGCTGTACGTCATTGCAGGCCTTGACGAGCCCCACGGGTTAGCGATCAAGGAAGAACTCGAAAACTACTACGAGAGCGAAGTCAACCACGGCCGACTGTATCCGAACCTTGACACGCTCGTCGAAAAGGCGCTTATCGAGAAGGGCGAACGCGACCGCCGAACGAACTTTTACACGCTGACCAAGCGCGGCCAGCGCGAACTCGACGCCCGGAAAGAGTGGGAAGCGCAGTACGTTTCGGCATAGCCACGTTTTCGACGCCCGTCCGACAGACTCAACCCAGGTGCTGGCCAACCTCGCGCCATGCCGACGGTACTGGAAACCTATATCGAGAACCGCTGGATGGTCCAGCCCAACCACTCGAACCACCTGGGTTCGACTCACGGAGGGAACGTACTGAAATGGATGGACGAGCTCGGGGCGATGTCGGCGATGCGCTTTGCCGGCGAGACCTGTGTCACCGCGCGGATGGACCAAGTAAACTTCAAACAGCCGATACCTGTCGGTGACACGGCCCTCATTGAAGCGTTTGTCTACGACACTGGCGAAACGAGTGTCAAAGTCCGGCTCCAAGTTGCCCGAGAGAACCTCAGAACTGGTGAGACTGAGTCGACGGCAGAGTCGTACTCGGTGTACGTCGCAGTCGACGAGGACAGGAACCCGGTTCCCGTTCCCGACGTGACGGCCGAGACTGACCGCGGGGAACGACTGCGACAGCGCGCCCTCGACGGGGAAGCGAACCGCTGATACTGTCTGCTGTACTCACGCAATGGATATTGCCACCTCGGAGTGACGACGACCGTCAGAGAGACAGCCAACAGTACGACCTTTATTCCGCTCCGCTGCCAACCACGACTATGACACTGGATGTCGAGACGCCGGAACGGCCGGAACTGTCCACCGGCGTCGCTGCCGACGAGTACGACGACGCCGAAGTACAGGGCGACGAATACCGGCGCGAGGAGCTCGCCGCGGCCCTCGACGACGGCGCGTGGGCGGAGGCCTTCGAGGAGTGGGCCGCGGACGCGTCGCTCGATGCCGACCAGTGGGCCATCGTCACGGATCTAGGCCTCATCGAGGAGTTCGATTTCTTCTGGGACTCCTTCGCGGGCCGTGTCGGCTACCATGCCCCGGGCTTGCCCGAAGACTGGCGTGAACGGGAGATTCACCCGGACATCGACTCCTGGGGCACTGTCTCAGGTATCAACGCCGGACTGACCGAGTTCGGACAGGTCGTCTGTGAGGTGCTGGCCGACGAGTACATCGACTGGGAAGCGGAGGAAGTCGGTGCGGACGACCTCCCGGACTTTTGAGCGTCGTATCGTTTGCACTACCCGGGAGTCAGTGTCGGTACAGCACACCCACGGCGTCGGTTGCGAATCGCTTCGGACAGCCCGGTCAGGGACCGGCAGCCTGATAACGACCCACGCGCTTGCACCAGATATGGCTGAAATCGTCACCCCACGCAAACGCGAGTGTGAGCGGTGTGGGCGGGTCGACGAGTGGGACCCAGAACAACACAGTTGGCGCATCGTCACCGACGACGACACCAAGCAGTCCGGCGACCCGCACTGCCTCCACGAGTGGGACATCAACGGCACGTTCAATCCGCTAGCCGAGTGAGCGCGGTACCGCTGCTGTCGGTTTTTTCGCGAGCATGGACCACTGCTAGAACGCGGCCCGTCGACGAAATCCTGTAAAAATTCTCAGTTGGACCGAACAGTCGGCCTGACGGTGACTGACCGCTGGGACTCCGTTATGCGCCCGCTTCAGCCGCGTCCTCGGTCATCGGGGTGCGCGATTCACCGCTGGTCTCGTCGCCCTGCTGAATCGTTATCGGCTCCAGTTCGACGGTTGCGGCGGAGTCGTCCTCGCCGATGACCTGTCCTTCGGTCACCTCGGTCGTGCCGGTAAAGCCGGTCCGGTTCCCGTCGTTGGTCCCGATTGCTGTGAACTGGTACTGAGTCTCGGCACGGACGCTCACGTTCGTGTAGCCCTCGTCGGTCCCCCAGTCGTCGTATCCGGTAGTCGAGTAGGGAACGGTCATCTCGAAGTTCCCGTTCTGGTCGGTCTGGGTCCGCTGGCGGTAGACGAACGTCTTGTTCGTGGCCGGGTTACGCATCTCCACGGCGGTCCGCACTGTCGTGTTCGCCGGTCCAGTCCCTTCGACCGTCGCACCGGGGACGCGCTCGAATATCTTCGTCCAGGCCGAGTGCCGGTACTGCGAAGTGTCTGGGAACGCCTCGGTCTCACTGGACCCAACCAGGCGGTAGTGCTCCATCGCCGGAACCCGCTCGGGTGGAGCGCCACCGTACCCACCGAGTTGTGAGGTCGTGTCCTGTTCGACGTACTGACGGGCTTCCTCCATGCTCTGGAACTGGCGAACGATCTGTCCCTGCCGCTGGCCCTCCGGTTCCTCTTCGTTGGTCGGCGCACCACGGTACTGGCCTCCTTGGCGAGTCTCCTTGTTCTCCCAGTCGATGACAATCGGTTGCGGCTCCGCGGCACTGCCGTGGAACCGGTACAGCCGAGTGACCATCGTCTCGTAGTAGGCCTGCTGCTGGAACGTCACCTGCTGGACACCGCCGCCCCGAGACTGGACGTACATTCGACTGTAGAAGTCACTGGCCTGCACCCCGTCGACGAATGCCGATGGAGCGAAAAACTTGCCACGGTAGGGGTCGTTCCCGTTCGTCTCGACCATCCGCCAGTCGACGGCCACGTACCGCGTCTTCGCGTCATCCTCGTCTGTGCTGTCGAGGACATCGTTCGCCCGCGTTTCGTTCTGTGCAACTAGGAACGGGGCAGCCGTGTCCGTTCCCTGCTGGAAGGGGTTCGCATTCGGGACGCGCTCGGCCCTGGTAGTAATCCAGTGCCCGTAGTCCCACCACGACAGGACGCCGTACTGCCCTTCCTGATAGTCGAAGTCCTCTTGTTGCTCGTACGTACCGTAGTAATCGAGCGTCGCGTCGCCACCGGAGCCGTACGCGCCCTCCGCAGGCGTGTTCCCTTCCATCCACTGCAGGCTCTCGTCCCAGCCCTGGATACTTGGGCCGGGGCCGGTCTCGCCAGCCTCGACCGGCGACGTCGTACCGAAGGCGAACAGCGGGACGACGATGACGAGGAGTACCGCGAGAATTGTTATGACCTGATAGTATTCGATCCCGTCGTCGGCACTGAAATCGAACCAGAGTATAAACCGACCGACGACCATCCCTGACAGCACTGCGATTGGCGCAGCGATATAGTACGCGAACCGCTGCTGGGTGAACGTAGCAAGCAGAATGAACAGCGCCCAGACGACGACGAGTAGCTCTTCGGCGGGGGCGTCGTCGGAGAGGAGCTGCTTTCCGAGCAAAAACAGGCCACCGATCGCCGCAACGATGACAGCGAAGCCGTGTGCGTTAAACAGAACGCCGGCGTCCCGCAGTGGGGCCGCTTCGCCGACGGTGCTGGCCGTTTCGCTGATGGAGAATCCGATGACCCGCATTACGTTTCGCGTAAAGAATTCCCACAGAGTAGGGGTCAAGACGGCCATCAGGACAGCCCCGATAGCGAGAATCCCGAACACGGTCGCAGGGTACACGTACCGGCCGTACTCGCGCTGCTCCATGAATCGGGCCAGCCATGCCATGAACACGCAGCCGAGGCCAACGGCCAGTGCCAGTCCCGGCTGTAGCAGCGACTGAGAGGTCGCTGTGATTTCAAGGACGGTGATTCGAGACGCGCTCACTACAGCGGTAGTTATCATCGTGATTGCGCCCGCGATGGCCGTGTGTTCCGGGCTGCTGTCGTGAACATACTCCAGACACAACCGGAGCAGGAAGAAGACACCGAGAATCCCGAGAAGGAGTACACCCGGCGGCCAAACCCAGAGATACAGGGCAATCGCCACACCGGCCAGCATGGACCAACTGATGGTGTCCCGCAATGCATCGATATCTCGCTCAAGGAACTGCTCGTAGATCGGCTTGTCCCGCGCGGCGACGCTGACAGCCACCATGACTCCGAGGACACCGAGTACCTGAAAGAGCGCTTCAGCGACGTGGTGGTCGGAGAAACCGACGAGGCTCCGTTGCAGGAGCCACCCCGTCGAGAATGCCATCACAGTAACTGCAGTTACACCGCCGAGGCGGCCGCCGAGTCGCCGTCCGATGAGGTACGTCGGAATCGCAACGAGTGTTCCGAACACGGCTGGCGCGAACAGGACCGTCATCGCGACCGTCTGGTCGCTGGGTGAACCCAGACCGATAATCAGGGCCACTGTCGCGATGATCTGGTCGAACAGCGTCCCGAACTGCCCGTTACTGGTTCCGTATGGGAAATTCGTCCAGGGGTCGAACGGCATCGTCGAGGGCCAGTTCTGGACCACGTACTGCGTCGAACGGTAGTGGTACCAGGCGTCGTTCCCGCTGAAGAGCACCTCGCCGTCAACGATAAAGTTCTGCCAACTCCGGACACGATTCCACAGCATGAACCCGAGCAGTACCAGGAGGACCGGAACGTGGTACCAGCGCTCGGCCCACTCCAGGGCGGACTCGAGTTCGGGGTTGTCGTCAAGATAGCCCCGTGATTGACTCATTGCACGGAAAAACTGCCAAGGCGCGCATAAGCCTTTTGACCTCTGTGCGAGCGCAGGATGGAAACGCCTAACAGCACCGGTGGCACACCACCGACCATGCGAGTCTCGGTCGTGCTCTGTACGCACACGATGGAGCGGTACGACGACTGCCGGGCGGCGGCCGAGAGTGTCTTAGCCCAGACCTACGACGACGTGGAACTCGTACTGGTCTCGGATGGTAACCAAGAAGTGTACGAACAGTACGACTCTGACTACGGCGACCGGGACGCTGTCATGACTCACTGCAACGATGCAAACGTCGGACTGCTAGAGAGCCGGAACAACGGGGCCGGAGTCGCCACCGGTGACGTAGTCGCGTTCATCGACGACGACGCAATCGCCGATGAAGAGTGGGTCGCGGCGCTAGTCGATGCCTACGAACGACACGACGCCCTCGCGGTCGGCGGCCGAATGACGCCGGCGTGGGTCGCCGGCAAACCGAGCTTTCTCCCCGAGGAGTTCTACTGGCTCATCGGCGTCACCCACCGTGGCTTTGGCCCGAATGGCGACCCCGACGAACCCGGCGTCGTCCGCAACACCTTCGGCTCGAACATCTCCTTCGACCGGGACGTGTTCCTTGAACTGGGCGGCTTCGACGACGATATCGGCGGCCGCCAGGGCGAGAAGAACCTCCAGGGCGGGGAGACGGAACTCTGTGCGCGCTTGCGAACGGAATACGACGAGGGAGTGTACTACACCCCGGACGCGCTCGTCGCGCACAAGATATTCGACTACCGAACCGACCCCGGGTGGCTCGTCGACCGCGCGTTCTGGCAGGGGTACTCGAAGCGCGGCATGGAGGTGTTTGTACCGGAATCGACCGGCGAGGAGTCCGATTTCCTCAGCGACCTCCTGTTTCGGTTCCTCCCGTTACGTCTCCGTGGACTCGTCGAATCTCCGTCGCTCGGCGCAGTCCTGCAGCTGGTCTTCCTGTTTCTTCTCACCAGCAGTGTCGGCGTGGGATACCTTTACGGAATGTACGTCTGGAGATAGCACTGACCGGTCTACAGTACGACGTTACTCAACGTATCCAAGGTCCTGAAGTCGCTCTTGGACCTCTTCTGCCTGTTCGTTCCTTTTGACATGGGTATCAGTACCTGCTTCCGTCATCGATACACGTCCATCGGTGCTGGTAACGGTGTAGTCGTTGGTTGCGAGTCGGAGTGAAGCCGTATTGTGCCAGGGCGCAATTGTCAGCGTATACGACCTGGATTCTGATCGAATATCGATACCGTTCCACTCCTCGGGCGGATCTATGCCGGCTTGAGTAGCGATCATCGGCCCAATGTCGAGGAGACTACACCGATCTCCAGTAAGCGAAATATCGTTGCTGACAATGGGAACGGTGACCAGCTTATCGGCTGTTCGCCTGCGCTGTGGTTGATGATAGTAGTACCCCTCTTCCCCGAATTCATCGCCGTGATCTGAGGTGAATATGAACGTCGGATCACCATCGAGATCCATCAAAAGATCTTCAATGACGGTATCGACTCTTGAGAGGGCATTTTTATAGGCCGATGTAATCTCTTGGTGTTCGGAATCCTTGAGCGAGGACGGTGAAAACAAGGCTTTCCTATCGAGTGACCTCGAAATGGCGTCATCACCACGGCCATATGGCCGATGGCTACCCATTAAATGCACCCACATGAACCGAGGCCCAGTAGCTTCGTTGAACTGCTCTATTGCTTGCTCGACAACCGCTTTATCAGTCGGAAGATCGGACATTTTCGCATGTGGCGGAAAGAAGCGATGGTAGACTTTTCGAAGAAGATCAAACTGCCCGAGAATCTCCCGTCGGTTGCTGCCGCGATTGCCTGCATCAACGAAATTCTCGTACTTATCGAACCCCTGATTGAAATTGAACACTTCGTCAAGTTGTGGGCTCGGAGCTAGACCGATTGTCGTGTACCCGGCGTTCGACATGACTTCGGGTATTGTTGGTCCAGCTACAGCCGACTTCATCGTTGCCTGGTACTGACTAGACAGGAGGCCTGCTAGACTCGGCCTGGTGTAATGGCCGACTGTCGTTCCCGATTGTGTTGGGAATCCCGAAAGAAACTCCATCTCTTCGATGTAGTCATACCGGACCGAATCAGCTGTAATCAGCACGATATCGTTCATTTACTTGGGATTGACAGTCGGGCATTATATCCCTTTTTGAATCAGGTTTCGAAGTTTCAGGAACGGAGAGTATGAACGGCATATACGGCGCCACCGATAATATTGTTTATTACTCGGAGAATAAGCTGCATTACGACTCCGAACGTCAACGCGACACCGTCTCCGACTCCCACCGAAGTGAACAGATATAGATACGCGCTCTCACGCACCCCAAAGCCTTGGATTGATATCGGCAAAAAGAGGAAGAGTTCCACTAGTGGAATAAATACAAAAAAGTACACGAGTGGTATCTCAATCCCAAGCCCCAAGGCGACGACGTAGTTGCTGGCGATCAGTAAGACTCGGAACACGACCGAAAGTAAAAGTGCAATGACCACTGCTCGTTTGGCTTGACGATACTCGTACACTGCAGTGTACAATCTTTCAGCCCGGTTCCCGATGTCGAGCACTTGTATGTCAAAAATCGTTGTTTCTAGGACTGGACGTAACAGGTCAGTAAATAGCAATAGTGGTATCGTAATTATCCCGACCGCACAGCCGAGGAGTACCATATCTGCGATCCGAGTCGGAACTAGTTCGTAGCCAAATGCGACCGCAACCAAAACGATACACAAGATCGAGTAGAGGCCAGCAATCCGCTCAATCACGACAGAAGAAACTGATGCGGATCCGTCGTTTGTATCCGCATAGAGGTAGTACATCCGTGCAGTGTCTCCACCGATAATTGATGGGAGGAACGCATTGAAGAACTGGCCGATGTAGTAATAAACCCAAGCGGTGAGGAGCGTTAATTTTATACCTTTCACAGAAAGCAGAACTCGCCACTTCCAAGCGCTGAGGCCGACACCAAGAACACTTAGTCCAACAGCGATAATTAGTGTGACTGGCTCAAGCGTTTGGAGATGTTCAATGAGTGTGTCGAATCCGACTCTACTGATCACATACCAGAGTAGTATTACACTGATAGAAACGCGAAGCAAAGCCGAGAGGATGCTACGGATGTCTGTGTTTCTTCTTGACATACTAATACAGGGTGTCAGCTATAGGTCACTTGTTTTCCGCGCCACCGCCGATAACTACTTCCACACGGTAGGGGTCTCTCTCAATGTAGTGTAACTTTGTAATCATCTCCGCCAGAAATCCGAACATAATCAAAATAAGGCCAAATAGAACGAGTGCAACCGTTAGTACAAGTCGGGGAAGATTTGGCAGTAGCGGGACACCCAATACGTACTTCGAGAACACTGCATGAATCCCGATTAGCATCCCTATCCCAAACGAAACCAATCCGAACCCACCGAGGAAGTGAACCGGTCGGGTTGAGTACCGGTTCCAGAATACCTGAAACAAGAGGTCAACAAAGCCCCTTATGAGTCGTTTCGTGCCGTATTTTGAACTGCCCTCCGTCCGGGGGCGATGGTTAACTGGGATTTCTGTAATTCTGTAGCCCCGGTTGTACAATTTTGCCGGAATATACCGGTGACCCTCTCCATACAACTCTATTTCGTTAAGAGCATCTGACCGATATGCCTTCAGAGTACAACCGAAATCGTGGATATCTGGCCCAGTCCAGCGTGCCATCCGTGTCTGTATCGCGGATGGTATCGTCTTTGTCAACGGGTCGTTCCGGTCTCGCCGCCAGCCACTGACGCAATCATAGCTATCGGATTCGCTGTCCCCACTTATCAACATATTGAGGAGGTCCGGAATGTCTTGTGGGTCGTTCTGTCGATCAGCATCAAGAGTTACGATAAATTCGCCAGTTGCTTGTTTGATACCCGCGTTCAAGGCTGCACTTTGTCCAAAGTTGCGGGACAGTAATAATCCGAGAACGTTCTCATTGTGTTCTGCCAAGTCACGGATAACGCTCCTAGTACCATCGGTACTACCATCATCAACGATAACGATGTTATATGGCGAAAATGCCGGTTCGTCCTGGAATACTGACTGGATTTCCTCGATTAGTGGCTCGACATTATCCACTTCATTGTACGCTGGCAGTACAACGGAGGTTCGAACCTTGTCATGGTCTTCACCTGTGAATTCACTTGCGTTACCCCGTACGTCCTCTGTCGTCGCCATTATGTGATGCCGTGACTGTGATTCTTCAAGCAGGTTTATTAACAGTTGTCATTCACAGTACTGCCCACGATAGAAATCATATAGAGTCGTTGTATCGGTAGTTGTTAGTAATTGTCTTCTGGGGCTGGAGAAGACTCAGTAATCTCAGCACGAAGAACAAGTTATGATAACCATGTGCAGAGGGTACTCTCGTAAAATCGCACAGACTATTACAGTCAGTGGGTAATCAAGAAGAAATGCCCTCTAATCTGTGGAACAGAATCAGTAAGTCGGTCCGACGTGAGCCGGTTGTCCCGATCATTGCGCTCGCTGCGTTCCTGTTGATGTTCTTCGGTACCTGGCGACTGCGGCCGCATCTGACGTTTCCGGACGAAACCGGCGCTATCGAACTCGCTCTCAGGATGGGATACGAGCAGAACCCCTTCATCGATAACTTCCGGAAGGGTGGGAACCTTCACCTCTACCTTCTGGCGCTCTCTTTTGTCCCGGTGACGCTGTACTGGCTCGTGACCGGACAGTTCGGCGACATCATGTCGGGCGCAGCTAGCGTCGGCAGCTCGCCGAGCTGGGGTGTGTCGCCTGATCTTCTCACAGCCTTCTACGACGTGCTGTTCGCCGGTCGGCTAGTATCTGTCCTGTTCGGTGTTGGGACTGTTGTCGTCCTCTATTACCTCGGTAGAGAACTACTGGACCGCCGTGCCGGAATCCTTGCGTCCGTTTTTCTCACGACTTCTGTCGGGTATGTCCTCACCGCCCACTACGCAACTGAGGACGTCCCGATGACGTTCTTCCTCATGCTCGGGTTCCTGCTAACGGTTCGTGCGTTTCATTCGAGAGAGACCAGAACGCTGTTGGCTGCCGCACTGGTCGCTGGCCTGGCAGCGTCAACGAAAGCAACGGCCGGGCTCCTCGTTCTTCCGATCGCTATCGTCATCATCGAACGCCACTGGGACGGGTCGAGGACCGTTGGTGAGTTCGTCAAAGCGGTTTGGAGGTACCCGACGCTAACTATACTCAGCTACGTCACTACAACGCCATCGATATTCGTCCATCCGGGTTCATGGGCCGACGAGATATCTCGATATATCTACCGAAGTACGAGCGATTCTGTTGCGTACAATTGGTCGGACCCGGGGTGGCTCATCCAGCTCGCACACCTCGCCGAAGGGCAGGGAATCATGCTATTCCTGTTTTCTATACTGTCCGTACTGCTTGTCATCGCCTTCCTCTTGCGGGGTACCCTCGACAGTGCGGTTTGGCTGTTGCTCGTCTATGCCATCCCGTACTTCATCGTCATCACGCAAGGGAATATGACACAGTTCCCTCGGGTAATGCCGCTCTTCCCGATTCTCGCGGTCCTCGCTGGTATCGCTGGCTCGGAGTTGAGTCAGTTCTCCCATCCGGTCCGTCTAGCCGGGATCGGACTTCTAACGCTTGTCATTGTCTTTTCTGGCGTACACACGACCGTTGGTGTCGCAGATATTAACGAATCACGTCAGGAGGCCACGGCGTGGACACACGCCAACCTAGATAGCTCCGACACTGTTGACGTGTACTCGCAGCAAGTGTATCTCCCAGAATTTCCAGACGAGACAACTGTGAACCGATATGAAATCCACTCCACCTTCCCCCGAGAAAACTGGCAGCCAGGGCTTGAACGTCTGGACTGTAACGCGCCCGAGTACGTCGTGCTCTCCAGTTACCACTACTTCCGCTTTTTCAAGGATCCGTCCGTGTTCCCGGATGTGACTGAACGCATGTCGGCGCTGTTTGCCGAGGAAGACTACGAAATCGTCCGGACGTTCGGTCCGCCGGTGAACACCGAACTCAGCGCGGAGCGAAAGTTCAGAGACAGCGCCGGACTTTCGTCGTTCCCCGAGGACGGAAATCCGACTATCCTCGTGATGAAGCGGATAGACGATGAACCGACCTGTTAATGACAACTATATGTCCAGATCACTCCCCGGGACCCGTTCTCTCCACCCACGGACACTACAGGGTAGCCAGCGAATCACCCGTGACACTGGGCGAAAGTGGCATCTATGACTGACGAATCGCTCCAGAGCGTCTGCGTCGTGACCCATCCCCTCGCCGCTGCTGGCGAGAACGCCACACGAAGCCTACTCGACATCCTGTCGGCTGTGACATCAGTCGCGCTCGTGACGGCTGACCTGCCGGCTGATTCCGAGATTCGCGACCGGCACGAACTCGTTGAGCTCACGCGAAAAGGCGCGGGCGACTCCGTCGTCACCGCCGCCGTCCGGTTCCTGCTGAACCAACTCCGGATGTGTCGCGTTATTGCTGACCGTGACGAAGACGTAGTCCTTTTTTTCGGCGCAACGTCGTACCTGCTTCCCATTATCGCGGCTCGGTTGCTCGGTAAAACGGTTCTCGTCGAACCCCGCGGCGACGTGCCGCTGACGCTCCGGCTGAACTGGGAACAGCAGTTGCCGGACCCGGTGGCTGCCGGGCTCGCCGGTGCCGTCCGTGCACTCGAACGAGCCGGCTTCGCCGCGGCTCACGGGGTCATCACGTACACGCCCGAGATGGCCCGCCAACTGGACCTGCATCCGGAATCCCCGACCGTGTATCCGATGGGGGCGCGCTACGTCCGGACGGACGAATTTCGCGTCCAGCAGCCCTACGCCGACCGCGACCGCGTCGTTGGGTTCCTCGGACGGCTCGACGAAGAGAAGGGCATCCGGGAACTCGCTTCTGTCGCCGCGGAACTACCTGGTGACGTGACGTTCCGGTTCATCGGCGACGGTGACCTCCGTGAGTGGCTGGAAACCGAACTCGCGTCTGAAATCGAACGTGGCGCAGTCGAACTCACCGGCTGGGTTGATCACGACGACGTACCCGATCAACTCAACGATCTCTCGCTGCTCGTGTTGCCGTCACAGCCGACGGAGGGACTACCGACGACAATTCTGGAGGCGCTGGCCTGCGGAACGCCGGTACTGGCCTCGCCGGTTTCGGGCGTTCCAGACGTTGTCCGCGAGGGCGAAACCGGCTTCCTGCTCGATTCACGGGAGCCGGCGGCGCTTCGACAGACAATACTCGATATTCTGGACCGAGACGACCTCGACAGCATCAGCGAGAACGGACGCGATCGAATCGATACCGAGTACAGCTTTGAGGCGGCCTGCGAGCGGTACAGGTCGATACTTGTGGCGTGCAATCGGTAGGCGCTACACCATCTGTAACACGCGCTCTCTGATTTCGCGGTCCGTTGCCATGCCGAGACCGTACGCGACGACGCCGAGTGCGACTAAGCCACCAAGCTTCAAAAGCGTCGATGGCGGGAAGATGGTTGACGCCGCGTACACCACTGCGCCCATCATTAACGCTGTGACCGTCTGCCTTCCGAGCGCCCGCCAGTTTGCTGTCACAGTGATGAACCGCCGGAGATACGCGATCTGAATGACGAGCGCGATGCTGACTGTCGTTATTGTTGCCGCCGCTGCACCGAACGATCCGAGTTCCGGGACCAGTAACAGATTGAGTACAACGTTTGCAACGAGGGTCAGCGCTGCCGTCCGGAATACGAGATTCGGGTGGCCGATCCCCGTGAGCGTCCGCTGGATCAGGATTCTCGGGGCCTGCAACAACTTCTCCGCCATCAGGAGGATGAGGATTAACCCACCCGTGTCGAAGTCATAGACGAGTTGCATGAATGGATCGGCGAGTATCGCTACACCGACTACGGCGGGGATGACAAGCAGGAGACCATATGTGAAGCCTTCGCTTAGGGCCGTTTCAATGCGACTGTACTCATTGCGTGACGCCCACTCGCTGATAGATGGAAACACTGCCTGGCTTAGGGCTTGGCTAGCCATTACTGCGACTACACTGACCTTCCAAGAAGCCTCGTATACGGCAACAGCGGTCTTTGACGCGAAGTATGCCAACACGAGCGTGTCTGCCCAGTTGTATGCTAGGGAACTCACACTATTGAATGATGTATACTTCGAGAAACTCCAGAGGTCTCTGACAGTTTCCCAAGTTGGGATAGATAGCGTACTTGATAAGGCGAAGTAAAATATGACAAACTTCACGACAACTCCAATCAAGACACCATATAACAGAGCAAATATCTTCAACCCGGCTATGATTAGCGCGATACTTGTTACTATACGAATTACTTCACCAAAGAGTTCGATAAGAGAGCTAAGCGCCACTCGCCCTTCACCACGAAGGGCTGCTCCGGTAAGCCATCTCCCGGTACTGGAAATAATAAATACAATCAGTAAGGGTACGGCCGCCACACCAATGTATTCGTCTACATAGCCTTCAAGTACGAACAATCCGAGAGACATAATTACAATTGGAGCGAGTGTTATGAGGTATCCTGCAGTCAAGTACGACCCACGCTGTTGAGTTGTCGTTTCGCTGATTCGCTTCTCTATCCCTGTATCGACTCCAAGCCGCGCTCCGGTCATCAGCACGCTCGTGACCGCATCAAAGGTGAAAAAGATTCCAAGAACCGTTCCTCCGAGAGTTTGAGCAAAATATGCGGTTCCAACAAAACCAATTAGACTCAGTACGATATTACTGGCGTATATAACAACACTTGACCGGTCGATATCCATCGATATCTGTGGATTTCTTCCATATGTTTATTATTCTGTCCTTATTAAAACAACGAGGGTTCTTAGCGATGCTAGATGTTGTCACTCAACTCGACTCTCCAATTGTACCGTATTTAATTATCCAGGCCTGGACAGGGTGCCATTTCAAAACATTCATTCGACCACCAAATCAACACAGTACAGATGAGCTTCTCTGATTGGTTTTTTGATACAGTGGACCGCCTACAATCAGATCCTTCTCCAAAGAATCTCGAGATAGCACTCAGAAAGTTATGGGCCGGCTTGCTCGGGAGATTCGCTCCAAAGCAACAGGAAGGGCAGGTGGTTTGGGACGAAGACTGGGATATATTGGTCATCTTGGACGGATGCAGGGCTGATGCCATGGAAGAAATCATACAGGGAACTTCTTATCAATCTCTTTTTGCTGATAGCAAACTCGAGACGCGCTGGTCAGTCGGCGGTACCAGCTCTGAATGGATCAAAAAAACGTTTAATGAAAGACATTCAGCAGAGATCCAAGAAACCGCATATATCACAGGCAATCCATATACGGACCAGATACAATACGATGAGTTTTCAGAGTTCACTCATTTTGGGATCGCCAGTACGGAGTATGATATTCGGACGGTTTCGCCTCGGAAACTGACTGATCACGCGATTAACACTTGGAGAAAACGCGACGAGAAGGGCGTTGATAGAATGATTGTTCATTACATGCAACCACATGCACCCTTCCGGTCGCGACCAGAGTGGTTTCGTGAATTCAAGGGCACAAAGAAGTTCGGTAGCAAAGTCTGGTGGCGCCTCTGTGATGGCACCGTTTCGCACGATGACTTCTGGACTGCATATATTGACAACCTAGAGTGGATACTGGAAGAAGTTAGTATCCTCTCAACGTCTATTGATGGCTCCATCGCTCTAACCGCTGACCACGGCAATGCAAAAGGTGAATGCGGGGTATATGGCCACCCGAAAGGAGTTCCGGTCAGTGCTGTAAGAGAGGTCCCGTGGATTACACTAGACGGGATAGATACTGAGGAATATACCCCTGAGTATAATGTCTCTGATAGCGGCGGAGATGATCAAAAGCCTGCCCGTGAATCGCAACTTGAAGCCTTAGGTTATAAGTGATAATCATATCTGAATACACTCCATGGCTATCTGGCTAGTAGAGAGACGACAAGAATAACTGTTAATTCCCCCATCTCCCACCATCAGTATGCCGCGAGTTCTCATCGGACCGACCAAAACAGACATTCATAACAACGAATACGGGAAGAGTTACAATCTCCTGAATAACCTGTACGACGATAATTTTACTGTCGATATATACACGAGATCAGTTTCTGATACTCTTAGACCGGAAAACGTTACTGTGTATCCGCTTGGGGGCTCTAACAGGATCTCGTTCTATAGTTATTTGTATTATAGACTTTTAAGAGAACTTCGGGAGGGATCTGTTGATATATATCACCACATGAATCTCAGCTACAGGTGGTTCAATCCAATCCTCGTTTCAGAGCTTCATGACAATGTTCCTGTCGTCGTTGGACCGTGCCAAACAGGGCATGCCATCATGGCTGAGGAATTCAATCGGATGCTTTCTTCTTGGGTAGGGAGAAACCTTCCGAGGCCATTTACCGATCCACTTCACACAATTGTTGACGCGACTCGCGATGTAATCCTTGATCCACCTCGGATGGATTTGTTCAAGCGAACGCTTGACGCCGCAGACCGAATTGTGGTTGTCGATCAAGAAGCCTACGAGATGTATGCTGACCTCGTTGACGAATCGAAGCTCCGGACGATCCCGCTGGGCGTTGATCCGGACGTCTTCGAGTACAGTGAACCGGACGACTCACATGAACTCGTGGCCATCGGTAGCCTTCGGGAACGGAAAGGCTATGATATCTTGATCGAAGCACTTGATCAAATCCAGCAGGAATATCCCGAAGTCCAGCTCCACGTCTTTGGTGACGGGCCGCAAGAAGACGAATTGGTCGCTCAGGTCAAGCATCTCGATCTAGACGAAAACGTCACGTTCCACGGGTATGTTGACCAGTCTATTGTCCGAGAACACTTATCCCGAGCACGTGCCTTCGTCCACCCTTCTCGGTCAGAGGGCTTTTCCATGGTCCGTCTGGAAGCCATGTCGACCGGCTGTCCAGTGGTCGTTACCAATGTTTCTGGAGCAAACGAAATGGTCCGCGACGGGGAGGAGGGCTTTGTCGTTCCGACAGAGGAACCGGAACCAATCGCAGACGCCGTCACCACCTTGCTCTCCGATTACGAACTCACGAAACAGATATCCAGACAGGCACGAGACCGCGTCGAGGAGAAGTACGACTGGCGGAAAATCGCGGAGGAGTACCTCGACCTGTACCGTTCGCTGTCTGGCTAAGGTCGTACCGCCGTCTATCGCGTGCATCGAAAGGTCTTAAGCCGTCGACTGAGACGTTCAGGGTAGATATGGTCCTCGTAGTGCTGGGTATCGATGCACTCGACCCGGAACTAGTAGACTCGACGGCACATCCGAATTTGACGCTCGCTGACCACCACGCTATCGAGACGATCAGGAGCGTCGAGGGCGGCCCCAGCACGCACGAACTCTGGCCGACGATCATTACCGGGCTCAGGCCCCCGGAACACGGCATCACGCTTGACGACGGCGTTGCCTGGGAGAACCCCGTCCTCCGGTTCGGGAGTGCTGCCGCGGACTACCTTCTCCCGTCGGGGCTGCAGACGCGTCTCGGCGCGTGGCTACTGAACAACACCGAACAGGACGCGTTCCGGATCCCGGCGACCTACTACGAGGAGAACGGCCTGTCGACAGTGTTCGACGGCCGGGAGGCGGCTCCAATCGGCATCCCCAACTACGTCATCGACCCGGACACGGAGGACCGCGAACACAGCCTCCGGCGGAACCTCGGCGACCTCTTCGAGCGCGACCTCGAAGCGAAAGGCGGCCACTCGTCGACAGACCCGGCGCTGTTCTACGAGCAGTGCCTCGAAATGTCGATGGTTCGCCTCGCTCGCGCACGTCGGGCGCTCAGAGGTGGGCGACACGAACTGGTGTTTGCATACACGAGCGGGCTCGACCTCATCGGCCACGTTGCGTACGAACAACCGTCTCTACAGGACCGCGCCTATGAAGAACTCGACGAGTTCGTCGGCGAGGTTCGAGACGACCTCGGTGACAACGACGAGCTACTGCTCGTCAGCGACCACGGTCTGCAGGACGGCGTCCACACCGATGAGGCGATGGTTGCGGGGACCGACGCAGCCATGGTCGACGCAATCGAGAGTGTCGTCGACGTCCGGGCGGCTATCGAAGCCGAACTCGACGAAACAGACCACACGTCGACACCGCAGGTGACGGCGTCGGACGACGGCGACCGGTCGGGGGAGGAAGTCAAAGAGCACCTCGAAGATCTCGGGTATATGTAGCCATGTCGGGCGATCCAAACATCTTGCTGGTCATCCTCGACAGCGTCCGTGCACAGAACCTCAGCGCCTACGGCCACGTCAACGAGACGACGCCGTTTCTGGACTCGTTCGCCACAGAGCGGGCGACGCTGTACGAGCAGGCCCGAGCGCCTGGTGCGCGGAGCGTCACGAGCCACGCGAGCATTTTCTCCGGGTTGCACGTCGAAGAACACGGTATCGTCTCGGCGGGGCATCGGCTCGACCCGTCGGCGTCAGTCTTCGCACAGCTGCGAGAAGACGGGTACAGCACCGGCGTGTTCACCGAAAATGACTGGCTGACGGCCGTCGATGTCGGACTCCGGGACGGGTTTGACGAGATCGTCGGGGCGCGGAACGTCCCGTTCCCGGGCGCAGTCAACCCCCACGAGTTTGTCTCGAACGAGGGACGGGGACAGTACGCGGAGTTCGTCAGACTCGCGCTGACAGACGACGCGCCGCTCCGGTCGCTGGCAAACGGTGTGGCGACGAAACTCCAGTCCGATTACAAGCGGTTCCTCCCGGATAGCGTCAGAGCATCGACGCCGGCGGACGTCTACGTGGATTCGCTGCTGGACTGGAGCGACCGACAGGACGGGCCGTGGGCGGCGTGTCTCAACCTGATGGACGCCCACATTCCGTACGAACCGATGCCGGACTACGACCAGTGGGGGGGCTCGGAGGCGTCGTCGTTGCAGGCTTCCTTCGAGGACCAGAAGTGGGACTTCAACGGCGGACACCGCCCGTGGTGGCAGAAGAAGGCGGTCGAGTCGCTGTACGACGGGGGGATTCGCCAGATGGACGCGGAACTCGAACGGCTCGTTTCGTCGCTCGAACGGCGTGGTGAGCTTGATGACACGCTTCTCGTCATCACGAGCGATCACGGCGAGGGCTTCGGCGAACAGAGCGACGTTCGGCCGGGTGTCCGGGTCGCCGAACACGGCGTCGCGATTCACGACAGCGTACTCCACGTCCCGCTCATCGTGCGCTATCCGGGCCAGACCGAGTCTCATCGGGTCGACCGTCCCGCGTCGCTGGTCGAATTTCCGCGGGTCGTGAACCGGCTTCGGGCCGACGATCAACAGACTGCCGGCTTCTGTCCCGACGGACCGGTCCTCGCTACTGCGGTCGGCCTCGACGAGCCGCTGCAGGAACGCGCCGGTGCGTACGTCGGGGACCTGTCGCCGTGGACCGCCACGTCGCGAGCGGTGTTCAAAGACGACAGTGAGGGAGTTGTCAAGTACTGTACTAACCGCGACCGCGCCGCCACCGTCGTCAGCCGCGACGCCCAGACGTCGTACAAAGTGTCCGACGGCGGTGCGGAACACGTCGACAGCGCATTCGAATCGATAGAGGAACTCGACGTCAAGACGACGGGCGAGGACTTCGACGACCTCGACGACGGGACGTACCAGCGGCTGGAAGACCTCGGCTACGTCTGATGGGCCGTTTCGACGCTCTCGTACTCCCAGATCAGATCGAAGTACCGCTTCATCCCGGCGACGAACGACCCGTTGTCCGTAATCGCGGCCTGGCGCATGTGGTTGGGAACGTCCGGCTCCTCGACCAGTAGAATCGCCTCGCCGCTGTCGTAGTCCATGCTCGGGTCGACGAGCGTGCCGCGCCAGGGGAGTTTCTCCGTGCTGAACCGCAGGTCGACAGCGGGGAACTCCGCCGTCAGCCGCTCGACGATGTCAGCCTGGATGGCTGCCTTCTCCGGTGGGAGTTCGTCGGGATGCAGGAAGAGAACGCTGACTTCGACCCCACGGTCGAGTGTCTTGGCCAGTGCACGCTCGACGTTGTCGAGGTAGGCGAAGCTATTGGTGATAACCCGAAGCGTCTCGGCGGCGTCGTCGTATAGCCGTCTGGTCTCGCGTTCGCTCGGTTCACCCACGTCGACGACGTGGAACAGTTCGGCCGTCGGCGAGATGTCCTCGCTGGCGCGGTCGAACCGCGGTTCGTACTCGGCGAGGAACGCATCGCGGTAGGAGTCGATGTCGGCGGCGAACGATTCGTATGACTGTCTGTGGTTCTCGACCGCCCGGTCGAGGATTTCGCCGGGCGATTTCGGCTGGTATTCCTTGGGACGACCGGGAATCACCTTGATGAAGCCGCGGTCGGACAGCGCCTCCAGCACGCCGTAGACGCGGGCCTTCGGGATGCCGCTCGCTTCAGCGAGATTCGGGCCGTCGTCCGGCCGAGCGAGAGCAACTGTTCCAGCGCCGTCGCCTCGTATTCGGTCAGCCCGACCAGGTCGAACACGTCCGCAGGGTCGCTCATACACGCTCATGTGTGGCAGGGGATGTAAAACGCGTCGCCCATCGCCGGAACCTATTAGTGGGTGGCTGTGAGTAGTTACTCGCAGAGTGAGTAACATGACTGCGACATCCCAGACCGAAGAAGACGATCACCTGGCAGACATCGAAGACGGCTGTGGCTGCGCGGAGGTCTGGGAGCACATGAGCGAGCAACGCGACGACTGACACGGCTGTTATCAGTTGCTTCCGACTGTCGCCGCTTGCTTGCCGATGACTGCGGGAACTTAAAACAGAATCCGCACGCGGCCAGACCCGCATTTATTTGCCTTCGCGTGGATGACGTTGAATCAATGGCCGACCGAGACGACGTCTGTATACTGTTGCCGACATTCAACGAGGCTGAGACTATCGAGTCGGTCGTGTCCGGGTTCCGCGAGCAGGGCTTCGACGACGTCCTCGTCATCGACGGTGGGTCAACCGACGGGACACAGGACATCGCCGAATCGGCCGGCGCGCGGGTCGTCGAACAGTCCGGCTCGGGGAAGGGGCAGGCCGTCAGGGAGGCGGTGACGCGCCACATCGAGCAGCCGTACGTCCTGATGGCCGATGGGGACGCGACCTATCGGCCCGACGAGGCGGACAGGCTCCTCAAGCCGCTGTTGTCGGGTCAGGCTGCCCACGTCATCGGGAACCGGTTCGCGGATATGCAACCCGGCGCGATGACGAAGCTGAACCAGATCGGCAACCGCATCATCAACAGGGCCTTCGAAACGATTCACGGACGGGACCTCACCGACATCCTCTCGGGGTATCGAGCGTTCACGCGTCAGTCGTTCCAGCGGAGTTCGCTGACGGCGTCTGGCTTCGGTATCGAGACGGAGATGGCCGTCGAGTGTGTCAAACATAACGTCTCGACGGCGGTGGTGCCGATCACCTATCAGCCCCGACCAGACGAGTCCGACACGAACCTCCGTCCGTTCCGGGACGGCGCAACGATTATACTGACGCTGTACCAGATGGCGAAGACGAACAATCCGCTGTTTTACTTCGGAAGCGTGGGCCTCGGGAGCACCGTGGTCGGGTTCCTACTTGGAGCGTACGTGGCCTACGACTGGGTCGTCAACAGTATCTCACACGAGGTGATCGCCGTTGTCGGCTCGTTCGCCATTCTACTGGGGATTCAGCTCCTCATGTTCGGCGTCTTATCGGATATGCTCGTGGCGGTGAATCGCGAGCAGACGCGCCGGTTAGAGGACATCGCAGTCCAGCTCACACACGAGAGCCGTAGTCGGCCGGTGGATGTGTTCGACGACCAGCGGGTCGGCGACGCAGAGCACGGCAAGAAGGGCGACGCGGAAGACACCGGAGACAGCGACATAGAGACAGAGCCGGCGGTGTCCTCCCACAGTTCCGACGAGTAGCTCAGAACGGGACCAGCGCGCGTAGCTGGGAGAGAATACTGTTTCTGGTGGCTTCCCGTTTCCGTTCGAATATCGGATGAAGGTCGTTGAGTAGCTCCTGCTCGTTGTCGAACTCCGTGGCGGTCGTCTCCTCGAGCGCCTCGGCGACGGTCATCGAGTGGCCCGACGCGTCGAACGGGACCGCGATGTGGCCGGCGGCGTCCCGGACCTCCCTCGCCGTCGCGGGATACTCGATGTCCACGTCCGACAGGCGGGCGTCGAGTGCCGCGATACCGAACTCGATGACGTCTGGCTCGTCGCTGTTATCGGCTGGTGGCCGTACTCCCATTGGTAAAGCGATGGGGCCGGGGGATAGAAAAGTCTGCGTTGTCGGATCAGCTCTGGCAACCGGCCAGCCACTCCTCGGCCCAGTCCTCGATTTCGTCGAACACTGGACAGAGGGATTCGCCCTTGGGCGTGAGCTGGTAGTACGTCGCGACGGGGGCGTCCTCTTCGAGCCGCCGGTCGACGAAGTCCATCTCCTGGAGGTCGTCGAGGACCCGCGAGAGGGTTCGGGAGCTGGCGTCGGTGGCGCGCTTGAGTTCGTTGAACCGCTGTTCACCGTTCTGGAGTTCGTGGAGCACGACCAGCCGCCAGCGCGACCCGATCTGTTCCAGCGACTCGATGACGGCACACGGCCCGCTCTCTTCCTCCTCGTCCGCGGTGGTGAATACTTCAGATGACATCGGTGCTACCTGGTATCTCCCTTGTCCGGGAACGTACAAATAGGTTCGCATACGAACCAAGTAACGTAATGAAACTACCAATCGCGGTTCGACAGTCTCGTAGCGAAACCACTCCTGTACCGGTGGTGAGCGCCTGATGGCGTTCGAGTCCGCCGGTGCGGGCGAACTGTTCCTGCTGGGCCGACTCCTGTTCGGCGGGGTGCTTGCGTTCATGGGTCTGAACCACTTCCAGAACGCCGGACAGATGGCCCCCTACGCGGAGGCAAAGGGGCTCCCGGCACCGGTGGCGTCGGTCTACGGGAGCGGCGGACTGCTCCTCGTCAGCGGTATCCTCGTTATCCTCGGTGCGTACCCCGTCATCGCAGCCGGGGCGCTGGCGACGTTCCTCGTCGCCTCCGCCGTCATGATGCACAACTTCTGGGCGGTTCCGGACGACCAAGTACAGGACGAGATGACGCAGTTCCTCAAGAACGTCGCCCTCGCCGGCGGCGCGCTGTCCCTGCTTGCAGTGGCCGGCACGTCGTGGCCGTACAGCGTCGGTATGTCCCTGTTTTGAGGTGACGCGTTCACTGGCTCAGGTTGCCTGACACCGACCCGTTCCCTGTTTGTCACTGTTGGAGAGTGACACCTGCCGCCATCCATAAGCCGTCCCGTACCTGAACTGTGCGTGAATGATACAGTCGCTGCCGACGCCGGCCATGCCCGCGTGGCTCCCGTGGCAGGAAGCGGTCGTCCTCACCGTGGTGCTCGCGGTCCTCGTCGCCGTCCGCCGCCTGTCGGCCGCGCGACCTGGCGACGGCATACGGGCGCGACTCCTCCTCGGCGTTCCGTGGGGGACGCTGCTGACGATGGCCGGCGTCCTGGCGGTGTATCTGTTCCTGCAGGGTGCGTGGTGGCACCCGCGGAACCCGCTTGTCACGCCGTTCCGGACGTGGTCGTACTTCTACCCGTTCGGGATGCTCACCGGGGCGTTCACCCACGGCAGTCAGGGGCACATCACGGGGAACCTCATGGGCACGCTGGTGTACGGGACAGTCGCGGAGTACGTCTGGGGCCACTACCCCCGCAAGCGTGGCGTCCAGACCTTCACGTCGCTGCGGACGAACCCGCTCGCCCGGATTCTGGCCGTTCCCGTCGCCATGTTCGTCGTGGGCGTGTTCTCCGCGGTGTTCGCTATCGGGCCGATTGTGGGCTTTTCCGGCGTGGTGTTTGCCATAGCCGGGTTCGCACTCGTGACGCGGCCGACGCTGTTTCTCGGCGCGTTTCTCGGGAA
Organism: Haloarcula sp. CBA1115; assembly: GCF_000827835.1. Classification (NCBI taxonomy): domain Archaea; kingdom Methanobacteriati; phylum Methanobacteriota; class Halobacteria; order Halobacteriales; family Haloarculaceae; genus Haloarcula; species Haloarcula sp. CBA1115. The sequence continues at coordinate 2,762,380 of NZ_CP010529.1, forward strand.
CCGCGTACTCGACCTCCTGTATTCGGCGCTTCGCTACCCGGTGTCGACGGCCTCGGGCCAGACCCGGTTCGTGACGCCGTGGTGGTCCAACATCGCCATCCAGGGCCACGCCATCGGCATTCTGGCTGGCGTCATCGTGGCCCTCGCGCTACTGTGGAACCGGGACGAACGCCCCGACACGCTGCGGGTGTTCTTTGCGACGCTCGTGTTCGCCGTCGCGCAGGGACTTTGGGCGGTGTACATACCGCTTGGCGGCGGCCGGTTTCGGCTGTTCCGCTGGGCCGGGACGGCACTGGTGTTCGTTCTGGCGCTCGTCGTCGCCGCGTCGACCGTCGGCTCCGACCGCGAATTCCGTCCTGGATTCGATCGTCGCCCGGCCTCACTCGCAGTGGTGGTCCTGCTCGTCGTCCTCGGCGCACTGAGTCTTGCCGCCGTCCCGACGAACATCGTCGACCTGGAGGACGACCAGCTCCCCGAAGACGGCATCGAGGTCGGAGACTACGTGGTGACCTACGACGAGAACGTCCCGAACGCGTACTTCGAGAGCATCTGGGTCCCAACGCAGCGGGAGGGGGCGAGCGTCAACGCCAGCGGTGTCATCGTTGCCAGCGCGGAGCGTGAGGTCTGGATCGCCGCCGTCCAGCCGGGCCGGCTCGCGGTCAACGGCAAGGAGCGAGTCACGGTCGGCGGGGCGACCTGGCGCGAGTCGGTCTACGCGAACCGGACGGACTGGTCGGTGCTCGGCAACGACAGCGTCTATCGGGTCCAACTCAGGCGTGAGGGCGGCCAGCCCCGGACGGCCTACACCTCGGAGCCGTCGACGGCGGACGTGATACTGGACGGGCGGAACGTGACAGTGGCTGCCCAGCAGAACGGGTTCGACGTGAGCGTAACACGGGGGAACGAAACGGTCGGGCAGGCACCGCTCCCGGCGAACATGACGCGGGCGCGAATCGGCGGGCTGACCTTCGAGCGGAACCGCTCGCGGCTGTACGCACGGACCGACGGCACTCGCGTCAAGATCGCGGAGCGTCGCCAGCAAGCGGCGCGGAGCTAGGTCCAGTCGATGCGGTACACTTCCGCGGTGATCGCCTGCCGGTCCGATTCGTGGAACTCGAACTGTCGCGGTAGGTCGAACTCCGTCTCGAAGGCGTGGGTCACCTCGCCGCCGTTGTCGGCGGCGAAGGACTCGACGAACGACTGGCTCCCCTCGTTGTGAATCGAGTAGGAGACGCCCGCGACGACTGCGGCGGTTTCGAGGAACCGACGGTCGGCATGTTCGTTGTCCGACTGCGCGCCGAAGGGTGGGTTCATCACGACGGTGGTTTCCTCGGTAGGCGGACACAGCGGGGCTGTAGTGGCATCCGCTCGAACCCACGACACTGGCGTCGTCGACCCGACCTTCCGCTCGTTTTCGCGCGCCGTCGACAGCGGTGCAGGGTCGATATCTAGCCCGACCACCCGCGCCGGCGACCGCAGCGCTGCACCCAGCGCCAGCATCCCGGTGCCACAGCCGAGGTCGACGACCGTCTGTCCCTGGATATCGTCCTGGAGGTCCGCAGTATGGACCAGATGCGCTGCCAGGTCCGGCGGTGTCCGGTACTGTTCGAGACTGGCCCGTGGGTTGTCGAACCCGGCGACAACGGCGAGTTGCTGGGCGAGCGCACTCTTTGTCGGCATTACTGGAGATACGCCCGATTCATTCAAAAACGTTTGGAAATGCCCAGCAGTTATTCCGATGGAAGTGCGACGACGAATTCGCTGCCGCCGAGGTCGCTTTCTTCCACCCAGATGTCGCCGCCGTAGCTGTCGACCATCACCGACACGAAGTAGAGTCCGAACCCGGTCCCCGTCGACTCGGTTCCACGCTCCCCTTTCTCGAAGATCGCCTCGCGCTGTTCGGGCGGTATCCCGGGGCCGTCGTCCGCGATGCGAAGGTGGACCATCGAGTCGACGCGTTCCGTCGTCACCTCGATTGTGGTGCCTGAACCGCCGTGTTCGACGGCGTTCGTCAAGATGTTCCCGACAACATCGTCGAGGAGGTCGTCAGCCACGACCTCGATGCCGTCAGGGATGTCTGTTTTGAGTGTGCAGTCCTCGTCCATCGAGGCCGCTTTTCTCGTGGCCCCTTCGACGACCGGCCCCAGTGCGATCGTCTCTGCCTCGGTCAGGCCGTCGTCAGACATCGTGCTCAGCACGCTCCGGACCTTCTGTGTGAGGTCGACGATATCCCGACTCCAGTCCAGAATCGTTTCGGCGTACGTCGCCTGTGTCCCGCCGAGTGCGTCTGCAAGCGTTTCCGCACGCGCTTCGATGACGGTCATCCCGTTGAGGATATCGTGTCTGAGGATGCTGTTGAAAAACTCCATCTGCTCTTCGCGGCGCTTGAGATCCGTGATGTCTGTCCCCTCGACGATTATTTTCTGCACGGTACCGTCGACCGCTACTGGTCGGGCCACGACAGCGGTCGAGATCCGCTGGCCGTCTGCGCCGATATGCTCGGCCTCGAACCTGACCATCTCACCGTCCATCGCCCGCTCGACAGCATCCTGGCAACGGTACGCCACTGCCTCATTGTGGTTCCACCAAGGCGTGTCCCAGAACGGTTCCCCGAATATGGCTTCGTCATCAGCATCGACGAACCCGAGCGCTGTTTCGTTCGCCCTGAGGAGGTTTCCGTCAGCGTCGAGGATACCGATGAACGTCTCCGGTGAGTTGAACGTCGCTTCCAACAGCTGCTGGCTCTGCTCGCGTGTGTCGACAGCTAGCTCGCGTTCGATCTCCGCTTCGACCCACTGCGTGAGATGCTCGAACAGCGTCTGTTGCCAGTCCGAGAACTCCGAAATCGCCTCGTTGTCGTTGACGAAACACAGCGTTCCGTACTCCGCCCCGTCCGCCCGAAGCGTCGTGCCGACGTACGCCTCCAGTCCGAACCGCTCGTAGGCGGGGTCAGTCGACATTGACTCGCTCGCGTTGGTGACGATGTGTATCCCGGATTCGTCGAGGGTGTGTCTGCAGTACGTCTCGGAAAGTGGTGTCTCGTCCCCCGGCGTAATCGTCGAAGACAGGCCGCTACTGGCGACAATTGTGTGTTCGTCGCCGGAGACGACCGCGATATGCCCGTTCGGAAACCCCAGGTGTTCTCGACCGACGTCCAAGACTGGCTCGACACGCTCCCGAAACGAGGTCCCGCTGGCCGCCATCGCTGCAGTGAGGTCCTGCATAGCTGCCAGATAGCGATCTCGCTCCTCCGAGTCGCTACCCTCGGGACAGTCCAGCGGATCATCCATAGCAGGTGACTCGGTCTCCCGGGAGTTGAAGATTCGGACCCGTTTCTCAGGAGCTGAAATGCACCCGAGCGATGACGGTGTGACAAGCAGCCACCCCTACAGAGTCGCGTGCGGGAGTTCGACGTAAAACGCTGCGCCACCGAGGTCGCTGTCCTCGACCCAGACATCGCCGCCGTAGCTCCGGACCATCGTGGCCACGAAGTAGAGGCCGAAGCCAGTACCGCCGGACTCAGACCCTTTCTCGCCACGTTCGAAGATGCGGCGGGCCTCGCTGTTCGAAATCCCGTCCCCGTCGTCCGCTAAACAGACGGTCACGACGCCTTCCTTGACCGTTGTCGTCACGTCGATGGTCACGTCTGGTCCGGCGTGTTCGACCGCGTTCAGAAAGAGGTTCCCGAACACGTCATCGAGCAACTCGTCAGCGACGACAGTGACCACCTGTGGCTCGATAGTAACGGTACAGTCGTCGCTGACTGACCGGGCGCGGTCCGCCGCATCGTCGAGGACAGTCTGTAGCTCCCGGTGTTCGTGGTCCCGCCCGCCCTCCTCAGTGACCGTCTCCAGCACCGCCCGGACCTTCTCGGTGAGTTCGATGAGGTCGTCGCTCCACTGGACGATGGTCGACGCGTACTCGCGTTCCTCGCTGTCGAGCGTGTCTTCAAGGAGCTCGCCACGCGCCCGGATGACGTTCATCCCGTTGAGGATGTCGTGTTGCAGGATGCTGTTGAAGAAGTCCATCTGGTCGGTCTGTCGCTGAATGGCACGCTGCTGGCGGCTCCTGACGACTGCGTACCGGAGCGCTCTCACGAGTCGGTCGCCGTCCAAGTCCTCTTTCGGCAGGTAGTCCTGTGCGCCCCGGTTGATCGCTTCGATAGCCACCTCCCGGTCCTGCATCCCGGTGAGGACGATGATCGGCACTCCCTCCACGATCTCGGTTGCCCGGTCAAGGGTCGCAAGCCCTGTTGACTCGGGGAGTCCGAGGTCCAGCAGTACCACGTCGTAGGCCGCCTCCGAATGCTCGGCGACCGGCGCAAGCGATTCGACGTGGGAAATCGTCACGTCGTCGACGAAGTGCGCCACCGCCGGCGAGTTCAGGTGATGCTCGACGAGGCGGGCATCGCCCGGGTTATCCTCGACGAGGAGCACGTCGAGATGCACCGTCTCAGCCATCGTTATTTCGGCGGCCGCTTGACGACCGTAAGGAAGAAATCTTCAATGCTGCTCACGATGTCGACGAAGCCGTCGAAGTCGACCGGTTTCGTCAGGTAGGCGTTCGCGTGGAGATCGTACGATTCGATGATGTCCTCTTCCGCCTCGGAACTGGTCAGCACGACGACCGGAATCCGCCGGAGCGACTCGTCGCCTTTCATCTCTTCGAGGACTTCCTGCCCTCCTTTGCGGGGCATATTGAGATCGAGCAACAGCAGGTCCGGCCGCGGTGCGTCGTCGTACTCACCTTCCTGCCGGAGGAACGCAAGCGCCTCGACGCCGTCGTTGACGACGTGAAGGTTGTTCAGCACCTTCCCCTTCTCCAGGGCTTTCTCGGTCAGTTTGACATCGCCGGGATTGTCCTCCGCCAGCAGAATCTCCACCGGCCGCCCCTCGCTGGAGTCAGTCATCGCCATTCACCTCCGTCACCGCGGGCAGCGTAAATTTGAATATCGCGCCGTCGTCGGACGGTTCGACCCAGATGCGGCCGTCGTGGCGCAGGACGATTCGCTGGCAGACGGCCAGCCCGATGCCGGTGCCCTCCGTGTCGTGGGCACCGGCGCGGTGGAAGATGTCGAACACCTCCTCACGGTCCGCCGCCGGAATCCCCGGCCCGTTGTCCGAGACGGTGAACGTCACCATGCCGTCGTCTTCTTCGGCGCTGACCTCGATACGGGGTTCGATGCCGGCCTCCGTCGCGTACTCGATGGCGTTTTCCAGCAGATTCTGGAACACTTGGCCGACCTGGTTCGAGTCGGCGTCGACGCGTGGCAGTGACTCTGCCGTGATGGTAGCGTCCACCTCCTCTATTCGCATCTGTAAGGCGTCCAGCGTCCGGTCGAGGACCGCTTCCGGGTCCGTCTCCTCGAAGTCACCCGCCTTCGTCTCGACGCGGGAGTACCGGAGCAGGGCGTCGACCATCTCCTGCATCCGGTGGGCACCGTCGACGGCGAAGGCCATGTACTCGGCGGCCTCCTCGTCGAGGTCGTCGCCGTATTCGCTGTCCAACAGGTCGACGTAGCTCGACACCATCCGGAGCGGTTCCTGCAGGTCGTGGGACGCGATGTAGGCGAACTGCTGGAGCGCCTCGTTCGAGCGCTCTAGTTCGGCCTGTTTCGATTTGAGCCGCGTCTCGCGTTCGATTCGCTCCAGCGCGGCAGCCGCCGTACTCGCGAGAATCTCAAGCAGGAACCGCTCGTCGCCGTCGAACGACGCCACGGTCTCGGACCCGATACACAGCATCCCCTGGTCATCGAGCGGGAGACACAGGAGCGTCCGCATCGGCATCGCCGGCGCTGACGGGTTCGACAGTTTTTGATAATCCTCGATAACGGTCGGCTCGCTGGTGTGGAAAATACGGTTCTCGTCGCTGTCTGGCCCCATCGGCGGGAGATCCGCCGCCGTTTCCACGCCGGCGAAGTCGGTCGCCTTTGCCGTCGCGCCGATTGGATAGAGCGTGTCGTCGCCGCTGTCGTGGGACCATATCGCGGCGAGCGGCTGGTCGACGATACGCTGTGCAATCTGTGTGACTGTGTCCGCGGCCGCAGTCTCTGTGCGGCTGTACAGCAATTCGTTCGTCGCGTCGCTGAGCGCCTCGACGCGCTCCTCGCGGCGTTTGAGGGCGGTGATATCTCTAGCTACACTGACGACCTGTTTGAGTTGTCCGCTGTCGTCGAACACCGGTCGATACCACGTCTCGAAGACGAGGTTGTCGACTTCCTGTGTCACGCGGACTTCCTCCCCGTCGAGGGCCTTCTCGACGGCGGTGATGATGTCCGGATACTCACTGTACGTCTCGAACACCGATGTCCCTTCGAGGTCGCCGGGTTCCATTCCGAGCCCTTCCAGCCCCTTCCCGGCTGAATACGTGAACACGCCGTCCGGGTCTAGCGTAAACACCACGACAGGGAGATTCCCCATCAGGGTGTGGAGCTGTTCGCTCTGTTCTGCGTGTTTTCGTTCCCGCTCGCGGATGCTGGTCACATCGTGAATGAACGCCACAACACGGGTCTCGTCGCCGAGAGCAGCTCGCTTGAGCGTTACCTCGACCAGTTGGTCCGTGCTGTCGGGTCCCTCCGTTGCCCACTCGACCTGCGCCGAACCTGACGTGGCTGCCTCGGCTATCAGGTCGTTTGCGTCCGCCGTGGAGAACCCCGGCGGACTGAACTCGCCGACGTGCATCCCGACGATGTCGTCCGGAGTACACCCCAGGAGCGCGCCCGCGGCCTGGTTGGCCCGGACGACGGTTCCGGTGTCGGCGTCGTGGATCATAATCGGGTCCGGACTCGCCTCAAAAACGTCCTGATAGATAACAGCGTCCTCTGTAGAAGCCATGGACCGTATCAGCGCCCGCGCTACAAGACAGTACGCCCCTTGTTATCAGCGGTGAAAACTGGCGCTACCAGGTACCGTGAAAGGTGTCGAACTCCAGGGATTCGAGCGGTTTCTCGCCGATAGCGATCTCGTACTCGCCGGGCGTGAGCATCGGCTTCTTGAACTGCGGGCCGTCGTCGGTGGTGATGCGCGGACAGCCGGTGTTGACGTAGGCGTCCATCCCGAAGTTCGTCAGCCGGTCCGGCGTCACCTCGTCCATGGTTATGAGGTAGGCGTTCTCGTTGTTGTCGACGATCTCCTGGGCCTTGTCCCAGCGGCCCTGACCGATCTTGGTACAGAAGATGACGCCCCAGGACTCGGCGTCCATCGCGCGGTGGACCGCGCCGTAGCGTTGCTTCATGAACTTCTCCGTGTCGGCGACGGTGACGACGTTGTTCACCGGGTCGGCGATGACGACGTGTTTCTCGGGGTGTTCCATCGCCAGTCCGAGGGGGTGGAACTTCCCGCCACCCACGTACAGCATCTGGTCGGCGTCTACGTCGGCGCTGGCGTAGTTACAGCCCAGCACCTGGCCCTCGTGGGTGAGCCGCTCGTCGCCCCGGCGCGTGTGGACTGTGTAACCGCGCTCCTCAAGCCACTCGCGCATCTCGTCGAACTTGTTCATATGCTGGGCCGTCGTTACCAGCCCCACGTCGGGGTCCTCTTCGGGGTCCGCGAGCTGTTCCTCGCGGGCCTGCTCCATGATGGGGAAGACGTCGACGTTCGAGAACAGCGGTACGTAGATGATCTTGTCCGATTCCTTCATCGGCGAGTGGCCGAAGTGGACGAACACGTCCGTCCGGCGCATCATGTACGTGTCGAGGTCGCAGGCCCCGTAACAGGGCTGGCCCGAGAGCAGCACCGTCACGTCGTCGGGGAGGTTCTCGCGGAGGTCATCGGCGACGGCCGGGCCGCGGCGCTTCAGCCCCTCGGGGAACTGCAGTCCCACCTTCTCGGCGTCTCGCTCCTCGACGGCTTCGACGATTCGGTCGAGCTCGTAATCCCACTCGCGGTCGTGTTTGAGCGACAGTCCGGTGTTCCGGAGGTCGCCGTCAGTCCGCTCTTGACTCATTGCAACCCTGTATCGGTTCGAGCGGCATAACCCCCGTGTTTCGGCGAGCGACAGTTACTCCATAATCTCGGCAAGCTGTCGCTCGACCCGCTCGACGTTCTCCTCTAAGTCACGAGCCATCTGGTGTTGCGTCCCGTTGGCGTCAGCCAGTTCGTCGATAGACTCGGAAACCTCGGCGGCACGCTGGGCGATCTCGTCGATCATGCTGGCGATTTCTTCGGCGCTTGCGGCCTGGTCGTCCGTCGCCTCCGCGACCTCGCTGATACCCTGTTCCGTCTCCGAGGTCGCGTCGAGGATGGCCTGCTGGTTGTCTAGCACCGTCTCCAGATCGGTGAGGGCTTGCTGAACCGCATCGGTCGTTTCTTCGACGTTTTCGGCGGTGTTGTCGGCCATCTCGCGGACCTCGCCGACGATGCGCTCGACCTCGTCGGCGTGCTGTTTGGACTCGTCGGCCAGTTCCTTGATCTCGTCGGCGACGACCGCGAACCCGTCGCTGTCGCTGTTGCTCCGCGCGGCCTCGATGTTGGCGTTCAGCGCCAGCATGTTCGTCTGGTCCGCGATGTCGTTGATGACCTCGACGAACTCGTCGATCTCCTCGATGTGGCCGCGGAGTTCCGTCGAGTCCGACGCGACCTGTTCGGCGGACTCAGTCGCGTCCTCGACGCGTTCGATGGTTTCTTCGGCTGTCTCGACGGACTCCTCGGCGAGCTCCCTGGCCTCGCCGCTCTGACTGCTCACTTCCTCGGCGCTGGAGGCGATTTCCTCGACTGTGGCGCTGAACCCGGAGACCTCGGACTGGACCTCGTCGAGGTTGTCGGACTGCTCGCCGGCCATGTCTTTGATCTCGTCGGACTGCTCGGTAACGGCCGCGGCGGAGTCGCTGATTTCGCCGACCGCCGACTCGACGTCCGTCGCCATCTGGGACTGGAGGTTCTGGAGCGCTTCGCGCTGTTCGACGATATCGCTGAAATCGATCAGTAGCTCTAGCGCACCGATAGCGTCCCCGCCGGGGCCCATGAGCGGGATCGCCACTGCCCGCGCGTGTGCCATCGTCCCGTCGGGTCGTTCTGCCGAGCGGAACTCGTCTTCCCGGACTGGCTCCCCGGTTCTGATGACCTCCTGGGCGAGCGTCTCGTCTTGGCCTTCCGTGCCAAACACGTCGTAGGCGTTCATCCCGACCGCCTTGCTCGCCGGGAGCCCGAGCAGGTTTTCAACCGTCTCGTTCCAGTGTGTGATATCGCCATCCGCGTCGACGACGAACGCCCCTTCCGGTAGCTCCTCGACAAGCGACTCGAACGCGTGGAGCCAGAACTCCTCGCTGTTATCCATAGACTCCGGCAGCAGTTCCCCCGCTGTAGCTTGTTTAGCCATTATTGTAAACAGCAATGAACCGGGTAAATGATTTCTGGCCGATTACAACTGCTGATAACTGAGTGGCGTCATATTGACACCGAGGAGAGGCGGGAATTCACGACTGGAACAGAGTCCCACGGGGTAACAGACGCAGCCTGTCGTACCAGCACTGGGCAGCTATCCCGCCTGAAACAACCCGGTTTCGGCAGGCCTATACCGCCCGAGTCCATACCAATCGGTGATGAGCATCGAGACCGATACCGCCGCTGATATCGACGGTGACCACGTCGAGGCGCTCGCTACAGAGTTCGGCGAGGCAATCGCCGAGCTACCGGTGTACCAGCGATTCAAGGAGACGAAAGACGCCGTCGAGAACCACGACGAGGCGCAGGCGGCCATCAAGGAGTTCGAGCAGATCCGCGAGGAGTTCATGCTCGCCCGCCAGACCGGCAACGCCTCTCAGGAGGACCTCCGGAAGGTCCAGCAGAAGCAGGAGGAACTCCACGACATCCCGGTGATGAGCGACTATCTGGAGGCCCAGAACGAACTCGAACTGCGCCTGCAGGAACTCAACGAGATCGTCTCCGAGGAACTGGCCGTCGACTTCGGCCAGAAAGCCGGCGGTTGCTGCGAAGACTGAACAGCGGTACTTCTCGCGGTCGCGTTTTTCGCTGACTCCGCAGCTACCGGTCAAGAACGCAGATGACGCCGACAGCTACCATCCGTCAGCCGCACTGTTCCACCGACAGTTATGGCCAGTCAGTGACACGGCCCCGCTGGCCGTGCTGTGCTGTCACTCCTCGACTTCGGTTTTCACCACGACCGCCGGTCGCTCGGTCAGCCGAAGCACCTTGTCGGTGATGCTGCCGAGGAGACTTCGGTACTCCGCCGGCCGCCGCTTCGTCCCGAGGACGAGCAGGTCGACGTCCGCCTCGTCGGCGGTTGCGATGATGGATTCGGCAGGCCGTCCGTGTTTCAGGGTTGTTGTTACGTCGACGCCGGACGCCTCCGCGTCATCCTGTATCCGGGCCAGCGTCTCCTGGCCCGTCTCTTCGAGGCCGTGTTCCGGCCCCTCCGATTCGTCGACGTACTCGTCGCCGCTGTAGGCAGTGTACACGTCTTCGTCGACGACATACAGCGCGTGGAGGGCCGCGCCGTGTTCCGCTGCGAGGGCAATCGCGTGGGACTCGGCGTTGGTCGAGGCTTCTGTCCCATCCGAGGCGAGGAGGATGTGATCGTACATACAGGTCGTATTTCTCCCAACTGGGAAATAAACCGAGGGTTCCGTTCTCAGACAGCGGGAGACACCCGGCGTCTTCGAAACATCTTAGCGACCGGGCGTGGCATCTCTGCACATGACAGTCGAATCTGATTGGGACGACTGGCTCCCGCGTGCGGTGGAGTCGGCGACGCCTGACGGGCTGGCGATCTGGTATCTGGGCTGTAACGGCTTCATCGTGAAATCGAGCGGCGGAACGACCGTCTTCATCGACCCGTATCTCGGCACGGGCGACCCCCCGCGGACCGTGCGGATGGTCCCGGTGCCGTTCAACCCCGAGGACATCACCGAGTGCGACGCGGTTCTGGGCACCCACGAGCATACCGACCACGTTCACGGGCCGTCACAAGCGCCGATTCTCGCCGGGACGGGCGCGGACTATTACACGACCGACAGCGGTCACGATGTCATCCGGGAGGAAGCGTGGCTGGAGAACTACAGCGTCACCGACGACCAGCTCCACGAAGTCACGGAGGGGGATACGCTCGAAATCGGCGATCTGACGGTCCACGTCGAACCGGCCAACGACCCCGACGCCGAGCATCCGGTGTCGTACGTGTTCGAACACGAGTCCGGCACGTTCTTCCACGGCGGCGACGCCCGTCCCGGCGAGTTCGAAACTGTCGGCGAGCGCTACGACATCGACGTCGGCGTCCTCGCGTTCGGGACCGTCGGGATGATCGACGACAAGGAGACCGGCGAACCCACACGAACGCAGTGGTACAACGACGAGAACATGATTATCGAAGCCGCGAACGAACTCCAACTGGACACCCTCGTCCCGACCCACTGGGACATGTGGAAGGGGATGACGACGGAGCCGACCGTCCTGCACAACCACGCCAACAGCTTCGCGCATCCCTCGACGCTTTCAATCGTTGAAATCGGCGACCGGTACGATCTCGATTGACAACGGTCTGCCAGTGTCGCACGGACGGTCTGTCCGTCTTTGCTGGCTCACGTCCTGTTCGTGTTACTGAGGTTACGTCTCTATATTATATTAATCAGTATCGTATAGAAAAAAAAGGTGTAAATGTTGGTCAGGTACGTACCTTTAATACTATTGCTGAGACCATACAGACCATGAGCAATTCGCAAGCCTACGACGAAGTTACTGTCACCGCAGATGGCGTGACAGTGACCAAGCGGTTCGAGGCGGACGAGTTCCCCGTACCCGCGATAGCGTTCAATCTCACTTCACGGCGGTCTGTTCCGGTGACGGTCAGGCTAGTCGACACCGTTCCAGAAGACGTAGCAGTCGAGGATCTGGGCTTTCACCCCGAGTACGGCAGCGAGTACTGGGACATCAACGAAAACCGGATCGCCTTCGAGAAGGAACTCGAACCCGAAGCTGACTACACGACCGTCTACGGTATCCGTGCGACGGGCACCGACGACGTCGAGAAGTTCCTGACGGAACCCGAAATCGAGAGTGTGAACCCGCCTCTGGACGAGGACGAGGAAGACCTCGTCGGTGGGGGCGACGAGGCTGTTCGGGACGTCATCGCCGGTGACGCCGACAGCGTTCCCGGTCTGGAAGACGATGACGACGAGGACATCGAGACGCTGGACCTCTCGGACCCGAACAACCCGGACTCAAGCGTCGAAGCCCCGGAAGAGAGCAACGCCGCACCGGCAGATTCCGAGGTCCAATCCGGCGCTGTCGTCGCGACGATGGCACAGGAAATCCGCGATCAGAACGTCTCCCCCGAAGACGTGAAGCTCCTCAAGCGTGCGCTCGACGCCGTCTCCGAGGACGACAGCGACGCCGGCGGCGTCAACGACGCCCGGATCCAGCGCATCCAGAGCGATGTCGCGGACCTCCGTGCGTACACCGACGCTCTCGAGGAGTTCCTCGAAGAGAACGGTACCGGCGAGGACATGATTCAGGAGTTCGGCGAGCGCCTCGATTCCTTCGAAGCGACTCTAGAGGATTTCGAGGACGAGGTCCAGTCGGCGACGGATGCAGCCACGTCCGCCTCCGATCAGGTCGACGACCTCTCCGGGGATGTCGAGAGCGTCGAAGGGCAGCTTGACGCCCTCGAAGACGATATCGAAGCTGTCCGCGAGGAGATCGACGACGGCGAACTCGCCGACCGGATCAACGAAACCGAATCGGAGATCGAAGAGCTCAAACAGTGGCGCGAACAGCTGTCGTCGGTTATCGGCGGCGGCGAATAACCGAACTCGTTTTACCGGTCCCCCGTCTGTGCCTGCATAATGACGACGACGAGAGTGGCCGTGCCGCGCAAGGGCCGGCCCCTCGAAGCAGTGCTGGAGCGACTCGCCGGGCGCACGGGGACCGCCGACCTGGCCGACGATATCATCTCGACGCTTCGCTACGAGAAAGCCGTCACCAAGGGTAACCAGGACGCGGTCGCCGACGTGTACCATCGCATCAGCGACTACTCCTCGCTCGATGAGCCATACGAGCCAGAATACACGCTGCTCCGCGACGACCGCGACGGGATGCCACGGCGGATCGTCTTCGACAGCGTCACTGTCCCGACCGAACACGGTGACGTCCAGCTGGTCGGTCGCGAGGAGCCGTTCCGGGCGCTCCGGACCCACGAGTTCGCGCTCGGGTTCGACAGTGCCGACCTCGTCCTCGAAGAGGTCGTCCAGCTTCGGGACGAACCGCTGACCGCCATCGACGAAATCAACGACCGCATCGACCCGCTGGATACGGACGTACGGGTCGTGACCGGGCTGGGCGATACGGTGTACCACACCCTGCTGGCGACGCCGGATGTCATAGACACACAGGACGGCCCCCTCGACCGGGCCTTCGTCACCAACTACGAGGGCGAACTCTGCATCTCACCGCGCTACGAGCGGCTCGTCGAAGCCGTTCTCGGAACCAGCGCGCTCGATGGCATTTCCTTTACTTATCCGACGGAGGGCGGCGAAGAAGAGGAAGACATCGCGGCGACCGGCCTCGGCGTCTACCTCACCGTCACGGGGTCGACCGCGCGCGACCACGGCCTCGAACTCGGCGAGCAGTTGTTCCCCAGCGAGACCGTGCTTCTGGAAAACGCCCACGAGCGCACCGAGACCACGAAGCAGGTCGCCGGTCTGTTCGAGGAGCCCGAAGAAACAGCGCTGCAGTCGGTCTAAAACCGTTTTCAGAGACGCCGTCGCTGGATGAGTTTCGCAGCGACGCCGATGGGCACGATGACCCACGCCACGAGCGCCGCGGCGACCATCGGCACGGTCAGCCCGGCCTGGGCCAGCACGCTGCCGAAGCCACCGGCGACCACGTCCACCTGTGAGAGCGCGAGCACGCGGAAGCAGTCCACGGGGTTGAGCAGTATCGCCGCGGCGATAGCGCCGGAGCCGAGGTCGAACCCCGCAACCGCCCCCAGTGCGACCAGATCGTGCAACAGCGCGACCCACAGCCAGATGGCCAGCGTCGCACCGAGCGCGTGGGTTTTCGTCCGCGAGACCGTCGAGACCAGCACCGCAACGCCCAGCATCGCACAGGCGGTCAGGACCGCAGCGAGGGCGACGGCGGCGTACTGCCCGACGCTGGCGAGACCGATATAGCGGACGGTCAGCAGCGCGCCGGGGACGAAGCCCAGCAACATCGCGCCGGACAGCACCGCCGCCCGGCCGATGGCAGTCCCGACGACGACACGGCCTTCCGTCACCGGGAGCGCGAGCATGAGTTCGAGCGACCCGCGCTCGTCCGCCCCGACGATGGCGTCGTAGCCGACCGCCAGCGCGGTCAGCGGAACGAGGTAGACGCCGAGTTCGGCGATAGTCGCGATCACCGCGTCGAAGCGACCCGGGCCGACCGAACTCGCGCCGAACTGGACAACCGCGGTGGTGAAGAGACCGAACAGCAGCGCCACGCCGAGCGCCCACCGGCTCCGCACGGCCAGCCGGTACTCCCGGCGAGCGATGGTGAGCAGGCTGCTGTCGGCAAACCGAGCAAGCGCCGATTCGTCGGCAGCGTCCGTGGCCGTACTTCCCTCGGTTCCGCCGTCGTGTAACCGGGTAGCCGGAGCGTCGACCGAAACGACGCCGCCGTCCGGGGTCGGATCTGTCGAGGAGTCGCCCTCGCTCATGCCGGCTCACCTCCGGAGTCCTCGGTCGCCGCCTCCGCAGCCGCCGCCGTGCTGTCGGAGCCGGTGTCATCGCTGTCGTCCGCCCCGACGGCCTCGTGGAACGCGGCCTCAAGGCCGGGTTCGCGGACCTCGAAGCGGTCGATGTCGTACCCCTCACCGACGGCGGTCAGCAGGTCGTAGGCGTCGGTCGGCGTAGTCCGTGCCGTCACCGCCGCGCCGGAGCGGCTGACGCTGGACACTGCCTCGTGGTCCCCGAGGTCGGTCGCCGCGTCGCTCGCAGCCGCCTCGGACGCGAGCGACAGCGACACCGTCACCTCGTCGGCGGCGGCGCGGCGAAGCTCCTCGACCGGTCCCGCCGTCGCCACCTGTCCGTCGGCGATGATGACCGCCTCCGAGCAGAGCCGCTGAATCTCCCCGAGCGCGTGCGAGGAGAAGACGATAGTCACGTCCGTCTCGGCCGCCAGGGATTCCACGACCTCGTGGAACGCCCGGATGCCGTCGGGGTCGAGCCCCGCGGTCGGTTCGTCGAGTATCAGCACGGCCGGCTCGCCGACGAGTGCCGTGCCGAGGCCGAGCCGACGGTTCATCCCGTTGGAGTAGCCGCCGACGCGGCGGTCCGCGGCGTCCGCGAGTCCGACGGTGTGCAGGATGCGCTCGACGTGGTGTGCCCGGTCTTCCCGGGGCACCGAGCGCATCCGGGCGTGGAAGCTGAGTATCTCGCGGCCGGTCAGGCTCGGCGGGAAACCGGCGTGCTCCGGCAGGTAGCGCACTCGCTCGCGGACGGTGGTCCCGTCGGTCGGGTCCGCGCCGGCGACGGAGACGCTGCCAGCGTCCGGTCGGTTCAGCCCGACGAGCAGTTTGAACAGCGTCGTCTTGCCGGCCCCGTTCGTGCCGAACACGCCGAGGGTGGCCCCCTGTTCGACAGACAGACTCAGTCCGTCGAGCGCCTGCACGTCGCCGTACGCTTTCGATACGTCGTCGACATCAATCACATTCATAGTAGCTCCTCCAGTTCTCGTGGGGTGGTTCGGTGAGCGGGCGGGCGTCGACGACACCGGGCGACTGGACGACGGGCACGGACGACTCGGCCAGCCGAACGGCGTCGAAGGCCGGGCTACTGGCGAACACCCGCGCGGCGGGCTTTTCGGCAGTCACTTGCTGGACGGTCCCGGCCGGCTGGTAGCGGGTGTCGCCGACGCCGTCGTCGTCAACATCGGTCGGGTTCGCCCGGGACCAGTAGTTCCCGACGCTCTCGTTCCAGTGGACCTGGTCGCTCATCACCGCGAGCACCGGCCGGTTGTTGCGGATGAAACTGTTCTCGGTCACGGTTCCGTCGGTGCTCCCCGCGGCGATGTGGACACCGATATCGTTGCCGACGACGAGGTTGCCGACGATGCGATTGCTGACGGAGTTGTAGACGAACAGCCCGTTCTCGTTGTCGACGAGGTGGTTGCCGCGGATGTCCGTGTCGTCGATGCTCTTGACGAGGATGCCGTGGCCGGACTGCCCGCTGTTGTTGACCGCGACGTTGTCCTCGATGACGAGGTGTTTCGACACCATCAGCGCGTACCCGACGTCGTTGTTGAAGGCGGTGTTGTCCCGCAGGTGCGAGTCGTCCGAGTACATGTAGTGGACTCCATAGCGGAGGTCCCACATCGTGTTCTCGCTGGCGTTGACGTCTTTGGCCCAGTTGAAGTACAGTCCGTCCCGGACGGTGGTGATGTCGTTGTTCCGGATGACGCTGTCCTCGGTCTTCCAGATCTGGACGCCGTTGCCGCGTTTGGTCAACTGCGTTATCTCCTCGCGGCCGACGATGGTGTTGTTGCGGATCTTGGCGTCGTCGACGCCGTCGAGCCAGATGCCGAAGGTCATGTCGGTCACGCGGCTGTCGCGGACGGTGACGTCGCTTCCGTTGACGAATATCGCGGCGTCGTTCGTCGCGGCGCTGTAGCCGCTGTTGCGGACCCAGAGGTCCGCCACGGTGACGCCCTGCGCTTCGACGGCGAGCACGTCGCCCTCGCCGTCGCCGTGCAGCAGCGCTGACCCGGGACCGTTCCCGGACAGCGTGACGTTCCGCGTCGTTATGACGAGAGTCTCGTCGAAGCGACCGTCAAGCGTGACGGTGTCGCCGGGGTCCGCCGCGTCGACTGCCGCCTGTGCGCTGTCGTAGGTCTCGCCGTCGACCGTTGCGGTGCCGTCGGCCGACGGGGCGGTGAACGAGTCGGTCTCGGGCACGTCGGGGTTGAAGGCGAGGTCGTCGCTGCCGGTCGGGCCGGCGCTGGCCATCCCGACAGCCACGACCGACAGCACGAGCAGGACCGCGGTAGCGACGGCGAACACGCGCTCGAAATCGTGGGACAGTGGGCTCATGAGTGGGTTTCTGGTTGGTCAGATTTGACCGCGGTGGTCGTGGGGCGGTGCGGGGCGTCATCCTCGTCGTCGGTGTCGCCGTCACGGCCGAGGCGGTCCCGAACGGCGTCGGGAAGCCCGGTGAGCCCGCTACGGAATCGGGCCGGGAGTTCGCTGAACGTCGCCGCCTGGTCGCGGTAGTAGTACGAAACCGCGAGCAGTCCAACGGCAGCTGCGGCCATGTACGCGCCGAGGCCGAACCGGGAGACGCTCGTGATGTTGGCGACCTGATACTGGCCCCACAGCGGCGGCGTGAAGCCGTCGACGCCCATCACCGGCGCGCCCGGGTCGAGCGTGTGGCCGGCCTGCCAGAGCCGGTACTGGATATCGGCCAGCATCACGGTGAACACCAGCACGGTGCCGCCGAACTGGTATTTCAGGCCGCGCTTGAGCTTCTCGGTGGTCGGTGCGATTGCGACGAACACCGACAACAGTGACACGCCGATGAACGCGACCGGTCCCAGCGCCCACTCGGGCACGTCGATGGCGTTCTCCTCGACGGGGAAGTTGGGCTCGACTAACACCGGGTCGGGGAAGTAGAACCCGACGTAGTGGTTCAGCCGCGCCATCTCGATGAAATCCCCAGTCAGGTGGGGGTAGGCGTACAGGGAGACGTGCAGCGTCGTGCTCGGATACTGGACCGCGTCGACGCTGATGTGCCACATCGGGAACGCGAGCGCCGCGACGAACAGCAGCGCCGCTCCCACGGGGAGGCCCCGTCGAATCTCGCGGAAGTCGTCGATGGTGGGTCGTTGCATGGCTGAACACCTCCGAAATGGGTTGTGTCGCTACCCCTCCGCCGGTTCGACGATCATCCGGCTGCGCATCTCAAGGTGCAGGGCGCTACAGAAGTACGTGCAGTAGATCCAGTACACCCCGGGGTCATCAGCCGTGAACGTGACCTCCCGGGTGTCCTGTGGCGCAACGGCGTAATTGATGTCGTGCTCGGGGATGGCTACGCCGTGGATGATGTCCTGTACGCCCTCGATGTTGGTCGTGGACAGTTTCACCTCGTCGCCCTCCTGAACCGTGAAGTCCGGCAGGCCGAACTCCGAGCGCTTGGTCGTCATTTTGACGTGGACGCTGTTCTCGCCCGTGCGCTCGACGCCGGAGTCCTCCTCGGAGATGTAGGTCTCCTCGTAGTCGTCCTTGTCGTAGACCTTCTTGGCGTCTATCTTGTCCTTGTGGGCGAACACGCAGTCGTGTGGCTCGGGGTAGGCTGGGTGGTCCGCGACCAGTTCCATCTCCTCCTCGCCCTGGCCGATGTGGATGAGCTGGTCGTTGTCGGGCATAATCGGGCCGACCGGGAGGAACCGGTCCTTGGAGAGTTTGTTGAGGCTGACGAGCCACTCCCCGTCGGGGTCGGTCGTCATCGCCTCGAGGGCCTGAATGTGCCCGGGGTTGTAGTGGACGTCCTGCTTCTCGATGATGGGGTCCTCGGACCCTTCTTCGGCCTCGACGGCCGCCTCGATGTCCCACTTGACGGCCTGTGAGTCGATGAACAGCGACGTGTAGGCGTGTCCGTTGCCGTCGAAGGTAGTGTGTAGCGGGCCGAGTCCGACGCGTGGTCGCCCGGCGACGACATCTTCGGGGTCGGAGGAATCGGCCAGCGCGTTCAGGTCGATCATCGTCACCGTCGGCGAGAGCTTCCCCGCGACGAAGGCGTAGTCGCCGTTCGGGCCGACCTCGACACAGTGGGGGCTTTTCGGCGTCGGAATGTACTTCACGATGGGGCGGTCGCCCTGGTTGAGCGAACTCCCCTGCGTGCCGTCGACGACGGGGATGCCGTTGACCTCCTCGTAGTTGCCGTTCTCGACGGCCTGCTCGATGGCCGGAATGTCGAACGCCTTGACGTTGTCCCGGTCGTCTTTCGTCATGCCCTGGATGTCGGTGGCCTCCTCGCTGTTGTACGCCGAGGAGATGGCCCACCGACCCTCTTTGCCGGTGTCGACGATGTCGAGGTTCCCGTCGACTTTGACCTGCCACTGGGTCTCCATCGACTCGGGGTCGACGGCGACGAACAGCGACGTGTAGTTGTCCGGGTTCTTCGCGTCGGTCCCGTCGTTGGGCAGCGGCACGCGGAACTCGCCGTTGCCCAGCACATACTTCGTGTCCGGCGAGAGGACACAACAGCCGTGGATGGCCTGCATGTTCGGGACGTCCGTGATGGCGTCCGTCTCGAAATACGTGAGGTTCACGCGGGCGATGCGGCCGTTGGCCTTGTCGTTGACGTACAGGTATTCGCCGTCGTAGTCACCGTCCGTCTCCGAGAGGTTCGGGTGGTGATTGTCACCCCAGCTATACCCGCCGCCCTCTTCCAGCATTTCCTGAGTCCCGTCAGTGAACCCATAGCCCGACGCACAGTCGGTGTTGAACACCGGAATGCGGGTGAGCTCCCGCATCGACGGGATGCCGATGACCCGCAGTTCGCCGGAGTGGCCGCCGGACCAGAAGCCGTAGTATTCGTCGTGTTCGCCCGGTTCGACCGTGTGGCTCGCGCCGCTGCCCGAGGGTGTCGACTGGCTGCCGGCACTGCCATCGCCACCGCCGGTCAGCGCTGAACAGCCAGCGACGGACCCCATCGCACCGGCGGCGACGCCGGCCTTCATGAAGTCTCGGCGACCGAGCGAGAGGCCGGGCAGTCCCAGCGAGAGGTTGTCGTCCGCAGTCGATTCGTCGGGGGACTCGACCTCCGCTAGTACCGAGTCGAGGGTTTCTTCGTACTCTTCGAGGACTTCGTTCGGATCGCGTGGGGTTTCGTTTTTGCTCATATCAGACCACCTTGATTGTGCCGACCATCCCGTTCATCTCGTGGGGGATGCAGTAGTACTCGTAGGTCCCCGTCGTCTCCAGCGTAACCTCGTAGCTCTCGCCTTTCGGAATGTTGCCTTCCTGCCCGTTACTGTAGCCGTCTTTCGCGGCCTGCAGGGAGTCGAACCCGCCGGACGCGAAGTAGTCCGCGCCGTCGGGGATCTCGTCCTCGTAGGCCGTCACCGTGTGGCCGATGCTGCCGACGTTCTCGAACGTGACCGTCGTGCCTGCCTCGACCTGGATTTTCTTCGGCTCGTATGCCAGTTCGTCCGTCATTTCGACGGTGCTCGTCTCGGTCCATTCGGACCCGCTCCCGCCGTCACTAGACTCGGTCTCGCCGCCGTCTGATCCGTCACCGCCGCTACCTGAGTCGCCGTCACCGCTACTGTCGGAGCCGCCGCCCGATGAACAGCCAGCTAACGCGACTCCAGCCGCGAGACCCAGACCGCGAACGAATGTTCTACGCGTTTCCATGGTAGCTCACGGCTGCAACTCGAAGACCAACCTGTATATATAGGGAACCGCACTCTCATCTCGCAGGAAGCGGGGCGAATATGTTCGCCCGGAGATAGTGAATGGTGTCCTCTCGTGACGGTTGCCGCGGAATACAACGACTGTGTACTCGTCTCAGTACTCCTCAAGTTGGGAGGGTGTGCCGGCGTCCAGTTCACCGCGCTTCAGTGACGCCTACACCTGTCTGCCAGAGAGCCGCCCGTTCAGCTGTCCACAGATTCCTGTAACCGCGCGAGACTGGTCAACACCGGATACGTCCAGAGTTGCTCTTCGTACATGTACGTACAGAACTCGTGTGTCTCGAACCGGTAGACGCTTGAGTGGAGCTGGTCCTGGCGCTCCTGTAGAAGCGCAGTAACGTCACTCTGGAACGTCTCGCGATACCACTCGGGCACGACTGTGCTGTCGAGCGTCTCGATGATCTCCTGCAGACTGCTGCGGTACTCCAGCATCGACTCCTGTTCGATTTTGACAGCGCGGTCCAGCGAGGTCCGTTCGTCGATTGCTTGCTCGGTCGCTGCCACCAGCGAGCGTTTGAGCGGCGGCGAGAACCCGACGTTCGTCTCGGGGTGAAACAGCGCTGCGTAGTCCGGCCCAAACTCGATAGCGACGTTCTCGACCAGCGATTCGTCGTACACTGACTCGTAGTGGTCGACAGCCAGCACCGTGTCGGCGTAGGCGTCCCGTAGCGCTTCGACGGGGTCTGATGCGGACTGTCGACCTCGCGCACCGACGGGGGAGGAGGGCTGGTCGGCGGGGTCGACGGCACGCAGGCGCTGGAGGAAGTCTTCGAGACCACCTTGCTCGGCCGCGAGCTCCGTTTCCTCCACGTCAAGCACGGAGAGAGCCGTCTCGATCGGCTCGAGAATGTGGTCTCGCCATGTATGCAGGAACCACTGCGTGCCGTCCTGCGCAGGCGTCGTTGACATACTAGTGTCTCGTTCAGTAACAACAATAAGTGTTTTAGTTACCGGACAACACCCCCGTGTTCTGGACGACTATTTATATATCCTTGTCGGCTAGCACCACCGTCTCCGGGACCCATCGTGCGGTTTCGATCTAGCAGCGATTACGGTACTGTAGAACAGCAGCAGATTCCATCAGAGGTAATTATATGTGTATTCATCATTTCTGGATAGAAAAACAGACTATATTAGAGAAGATCCCGAACTTTCAATCTAGAAGTGCGATATACGATATTGAAATTGATAGCTTAAGGATAAATAACTCGTTAGTAGGTGCAAATTGACCGTCAATCTGAACGCCTCGATAAGACAGCGCCCTACGGCTCACAGCACAGACACACTCACAGCTCGGCTGTTACCGATTCTGTCCGCAATGAGTCGGACGGTCATACTGTGCGTGGCATTACTCCCTGTCGGTCGGTAGCGTCCAAGCGGGTGTTCCGGTCGCTCATCGCTCACATCCGGGTTTTTAAATAATGACGGCAACTCTACTGGGGTAATGACCGACGACGCCGACACACAAAACACGGGCCGGCGGATACAGTCCGTGGAGAACGCCTGCGAGATCATCGAAGCCGTTCAGGAGTCAAACAGCGCGACGTTGCAGGAACTGAACGAGCGAATCGAGCTCTCCCAGGGAACGCTTCACACGTATCTTGCGACGCTGACCGACTGTGGCTTTCTCACGAAGGACGACGACACGTACCAGCTCGGTTTTCGGTTCGTCACGATGGGCGAACACGTCCGCAACGAGACGGAACTCTACACCGCTGGACAGGAGGAAGTGGACAAACTGGCGGACAGGTCCGGCGAGTACGTCCACCTGGTCGTCGAAAACGACGGGCGCGAAGTCGCCATCTACGAGCGGCGAGGGGAACACGCCGTCGGGATGGACTACCACCTCCAGTTGCGGGAGGCCCCACAGCACCTCCACGACAGTGCTTCGGGGAAGGCGATCCTCTCGTGTCTCCCGTCCGAACGCGTCGAGGAAATAATCGACCGTGAAGGGCTCTCGCGACAGACACAGCACACGATTACGGACCGAGAGACGCTCTGCGACGAGCTAGAGACCATCCGGGAGCGAGGGTACGCGACGAACGACGAGGAAGAGATTCGGGGCCTTCGGGCGGTCGGTGCGCCGATTCTGGACAACGACGGGACCGTCGTCGGCGCGGTCAGTGTGACTGCACCGACCAGCCGTCTGAAAGGGACCCGTTTCGACACCGAAATCCCAGAGATGGTGATGGAGGCCGCGAACCTCATCGAAGTCAATCTCGAAATGACCTCGTTTGACCGGGGCACGTAACGACGGTGTCGGACACTCGTCTCCATCTGTCGGCGACGACCACGAAACGACGACGGCGTCCGGTCTCCGACATTTGGATAGCTCAAATCTCGGCTGTGCTACTGTGACCGTCGAACGGAGCGATTCACCCGGCAAATGAGCCACAATAACAGTCGTACCATCGTTAGTAAGTGGTCGAGGTAGCGTATCAGGCCCGATAGCCATGCCTACAGGCTGTTTCCGGCGGGTCGCCGCGGGAGTTATACCTGTCGTGGGTGGTCTCTCCCAGTACAGTGCTCCGACACTGCCGTGCCAAGTCTATTTTTGAGATAGTCAAAACACTGGGCGATTCTCTGTTCAGTACTAGGCCATGGTATAGCACGTCTGCGTCGATATTCTGCTATCCGGCGTGGCTTCATCTGACCAGTGTGGCCTCGCCTATGTTGAGCATATCAAAGCTATATTTATCGGATATTCCGCAAATACGCCACTAATCTGGCCCATAATACTCTATAAGCGACGAATGAAGATGTCTGCTTGGTTTTGCTATGTTCAAACTATCTGTCCCGCAGACAGTCCCAAATATTTATTAACAATACCGGTATTGGTGCCGATACACTGTCTCACTCCAGCCGTCGGATGTTGACAGTCAGGACGGAAGCAGCGTGCTGAACGACGCAGCGTACTCGCCCCATTGGTCCCGAAGCGAACGGGCGTACGCACCGGAACCAAGAGCCGAATCCACCAACCAATCATGAGCACACAGAAGGAGCCATCAGAACAAGCACCAGACGACGATGAATCGCCAATCGCGACAGCCCGCCGCCAACTGGAGCGGGCGGCCGAACACCTCGATCTCTCCGAGGGGCTGCTTGAGCAGCTCCGTCACCCATCGAAAACCGTCGAAGTGTCTGTCCCGATCCGCCGAACCGACGGGAGCGTCGAGGTGTTCAACGGCTATCGCGTCCAGCACTTCGAGGTCAGAGGGCCGTACAAAGGCGGCATGCGATACCATCCGAGCGTCTCCGCCGAGGAGTGTACGGCGCTGGCGATGTTGATGACGTGGAAGTGTGCGGTGATGGACCTCCCCTTCGGCGGCGCGAAAGGCGGCATCGTCGTCGATCCGTCGACGCTCGACGCACAGGAGACCGAACAACTGACCCGTCGGTTCGCCGAGGAGCTCCGCGAAGTCGTCGGGCCGACGAAAGACATCCCAGCACCCGATATGGGGACCGACGAACAGACCGTCGCCTGGTTCATGGACGCGTATTCGATGCAGGAAGGCGAGACGGTCCCCGGCATCGTGACCGGCAAACCGACAGCGGTCGGCGGGACACACGGCCGCGAGGAAGCACCCGGCCGGAGCGTCGCCATCGTCGCCCGCGAAGCGCTCGACTACTACGACGGAACCGTCGAGGGTGCCACTGTCGCCGTACAGGGCTTCGGTGCTGTCGGCGCGAACGCCGCACGCCTCCTCGACTCTTGGGGCGCATCCGTCGTCGCTGTCAGCGACGTCGACGGCGGCATCTACGACGAATCCGGCCTCGATATCGAATCGATTTCGGCTGACGGCGACGAACACGGCCAGCTAGGGGACGTCGACGCACCACGGCAGATATCTAACGCCGAGCTGCTGGAACTCGATGTTGACGTCCTCATTCCCGCGGCAGTCGGGAACGTCCTGACCAAGGAAAACGCTGCAGACGTGCAGGCGAGCATCGTCGTCGAAGGGGCGAACGGCCCGACAACGACAGCAGCCGACGCTGTGTTCAAAGAGCGCGACATCCCAGTCATCCCGGACATCCTCGCCAACGCCGGTGGCGTCACTGTGAGCTATTTCGAATGGCTCCAGCACATCAATCGCCGGAGCTGGTCCCGCGAGGAGGTCAACGAAGAACTCGAAGCCGAGATGCTCGATGCCTGGGAGGCTCTCCGGACCGAAGTCGAGGACCGTGACGTCACATGGCGAACGGCTGCCTACATCGTCGCGCTCTCACGAATCGGTGAGGCTATGAACGCCCGCGGGCTATGGCCGTAGCAACGGATGTCCCTTCAGTCTACCCACTCGCGAGACCACAGTCGTTCCGTGTCACCTGTCGCGGTGCTCGGTGTCCCCTTCGCGCTCGGTGCCGACCGGCGTGGCGTCGACATGGGGCCGTCGGCGATTCGCTACGGCGGCCTCAGTACCGCCCTCGATACGGCCGGCGTCGAATACACTGACGCTGGGGACCTCGCACTGCCGACGCTACAGTCGCAGTCGGCGACCACCGACGACGGCGCGAAGTACCTCGATGCGATCGCCGAAATGACCGACACCCTCGCCGACCGGGTGGCGACGGAAATAGCCGACGGGAGCGTGCCGCTGGTGTTAGGCGGCGACCACTCTATCGCGATGGGCACGATGCGTGGCGCGGCCCAGACGGACGAACTTGGCGTCATCTGGTTCGACGCCCACGGCGATTACAACACCCCGACTACGTCGCCTAGCGGGAACGTCCACGGTATGCCGCTTGCGGCCGCCCATGGCTACGGCGACTTCGCAGAGATGCCGTGGGCGACCGCCCCGAACGTCGCCGAGGAGAACACCGCCATCGTCGGAGCGCGGAGCCTCGACGCTGACGAACGAGCGGTCCTCCGTGAGAGCGACATCTCCGTCTTTACCATGGAAGATATCGACAGGCGCGGTATCGGACCGGTCACCGACGAGGCGCTCGACATCGCGACCGACGGCGTCGACGACATCCACGTCAGCCTCGACCTCGACTGGCTCGACCCGGACGACGCGCCGGGGGTCGGGACGCCAGTCCCGGGCGGCGTCACCTACCGGGAGGCACATACGGCGATGGAACGGGTCGCCGACCGCAACGCCGCCGAATCGGTGCTGCGCTCGCTCGACGTCGTCGAGGTCAACCCTATCCTCGACCAGCGCAACACGACGGGCGAACGAGCGGCCGAACTCGCCGCCAGCGCGTTCGGCAAGCGGATCCTGTAGCGTATCGTAGCCATTGAAAATCAAGGCACACCTGATCGCATGACGGCAGTGCGATCAGTGTGTAAATTGTTTCAATTGTTACATCTTCGAACTGCGGCACGCACCCAGTTGTGTGGCCGGCACGCGGGACCGGAACACAGTGATTTATTACCAATGATGGCGATTGTGATAACATGGACCGCAATACTGCGGAGCCGCGTGTCGATAGCCTTCCCGGCCCACAGAGCAGCGAGTGGGTCGAGTACCACCACGAAACCGCCGCGCCGAGCACGTACGTGTACGATTTCGTCTGGGACATCACTGAAGACGCAATCGGTCCGTTCTGTACCGATGCGGACGGCAACGTCCTGCTCGATTTCACCTGCCACGTCGCCGCGTCGCCGCTCGGCTACAACAACCCGAAAGTGCTCGACCGAGCCGACGAGTTCGACATGGTCGACCCGCTGAAAATAGCCGGCCAGGACTTCTACGTTAGCACCGGCGGCTCGCCCGACGAAACGTCGCTGCCGGGTCCCGCCCACCTGATGGACAGGCTGACCGACATTACCAGCCACTACGACTTCGACACCGTCTTCCTCTCGAACTCCGGCGCAGAGGCCGTCGAGAACGCGATGAAGATCTGCTACGACAACTGCGAGACGCCGAAGTACGGCATTACCTTCGACGGCGCGTTCCACGGTCGGACCCTGGGAGCGCTCTCGCTGAACCGTTCGAAGTCCGTCTACCGCCGGAAGTTCCCCGAACTCAGCGGGATTCACGACGTGGAGTACTCCGAGGCCGGGGTCGAGCGCCTCCGTTCGAAACTCGACGCAGACACCGGCCACATCCCGCCCGAGGAAGTCGCATTCCTCATCTTGGAGCCGATACAGGGCGAAGGCGGCTATCGCGTCCCGAGCCCCGAGTTCCTCTCGGCCGTCGACGACCTCTGCCGGGAACACGACATCCCGATCATCGCCGACGAAATCCAGTCGGGAGCCGGCCGCACGGGCGAGATGTGGGCTGTCGACCACTACGACATCGAACCGGACGTCATCACGAGCGCGAAAGCGCTCCGGGTCGGCGCGACCATCTCCCGCTCGGACATCTTCCCGTCCGAAACGTCGCGACTCTCCTCGACGTGGGGGGCCGGAGACATCCTCGGCTCCATGCGCGGCGCACTGACACTCGCCGCTATCGAGGACCACGACCTGCTGGACAACGCCGCCGAGAAGGGGACGTACTTCATGGATCGGCTCCGCGAGGTTTCGGCGGACCGTCAGCTGGTCGAGGACGTTCGCGGTCTCGGCTTGATGATCGCTCTGGAGTTCGATACGGCCGACCGCCGCGACGCCGTGATGGAAACCGCGCTCCAACACGGCCTCCTCACGCTCGGCTGTGGCCAGAAATCCCTCCGGCTCCTCCCGCCACTCGACGTCACCGAGCGCGAACTGGAACTCTGTCTCGACATCCTCGATTCGGTGTTTACCGAGGTTGCAGACCCTGTCGCGTCGGCCTGACCCTCGCGACTTCTGCGGTAACCGAAATGTTAAAATATGATTGATTCGACTGTGGGACTATGCCACGAGAGGCACGCGTAGACAGACGGAGGTATCTGCAGGCAATCGGTGGCACTGTCGCGACCCTGTCGGTCGCTGGCTGTCAATCGGGCAGCGGGGACTCACAGACGCTCACCGCGGGAACAGCGCCGGGCTTTCCGCCGTTCGAGATGAAGCAGGACGGCGAACTCGTCGGCTTCGACGTCGAGTTGCTGGAAGCCGTTATCGCGGCGTCGGAGTGCGAACTGAGCGGGTGGGAGGAACTGGAGTTCAAATCACTCATTCCGGCGCTGAACAACGGGAACGTCGACGTCGTCGCGGCAGGCATGACGATCAACGACGACCGCGACGAAGCGATCGACTTCTCCGACCCGTACTACAGTTCGAATCAGGCCATCGTCGTCCGGGAGAGCGGGTCGTTCTCGCCGTCGTCGCTGGACGACCTCTCCGGGGCGTCAGTCGGGGCACAGAAGGGGACGACGGGTGAATCCGTCATCAAGGACCAGCTCATCGAAGCGGGGACGATTCAAGAGTCGAGCTACAACGCGTACGGCAACTACGTGCTCGCCATCGAGGACCTGCTGAACGAAAACGTCGACGTCATCATCATCGACGTCCCCGTCGCGAACTCTTTCGTGGCAGACCGCCCCATCGAATCCGCGTTCGTCCACGAGACCGGCGAGCAGTTCGGCTTCGGGATTCAGTCCGGTAACGACGAACTCGCGGGTGCGCTCAACAGCGGGCTGACTACCGTCGAGGACGACGGGACGTACCGGGACCTGACCGAGAAGTGGTTCGGACAGAAGTGAGGCCATGGCAGCAATCCTACTCCAGACCGCTGACTGGCTGTTCGTCGCCAACAACTGGGGCCTGTTGCTCGGCGGGACAGCTGTCACCATCGCGCTCACCGTCTCCAGTATTCTCCTGGGATTCGTCGTCGGGTTCCCGGCCGGTGCGATAGAGGTGTACGGCTCGGACAGGGCCCGGCGGTTGGTCGAACAGGTCGGGGTCGTCCTCCGTGGCACCCCGCTGCTGGTCATCATTATGATTCTGTACTTCGGCCTCTCTATCTCCAGTAGCGCGTTCGTCACGGCGACCATCGCGCTCGGTCTCCGGAGCGCCGCCTACCAGTCACAGATCTTCCGCGGTGCGCTCCAGAGCGTCGACGACGGACAGCTGGAAGCGGCACGCGCCGTCGCGATGTCCCGGTTCGAAGCGATTCGGCACGTCGTCGTCCCGCAAGCGCTCCGCAGGAGTGTGCCGGGGTTCCAGAACGAGTTCACCATCGTCCTCAAGGACACGAGCATCGCTATCGTCATCGGTATTGGCGAACTCCTGACGACGGGCCAGAACCTCTACGAAGGCGGGCAGTCGACGGCGGCACTCGAAATATTCCTCGCCGTCAGCCTCGTCTACTTCGTGCTGACGTTCGCGACGAATCGGTCGCTCGACAAGCTCAGTGACTACTACGCCGTACCGGAGGGAACGACATGACACAGCCACTACTTTCAATCGACGACTTGCACAAGTCCTACGGGAACGAAGAGGTACTGGAGGGCGTGGGCCTCGAGATGGACCAGGGCGACGTGACGGTCCTCATCGGCCCCAGCGGCTCGGGCAAGTCCACGCTGCTCCGATGTGTGAACCGACTGACGGAGATCAACAGTGGCCGGATCGCCCTCGACGGGCAGGACGTGACCGGAGCCGACACTGACGTCAACGAACTCCGAAAGGAGGTCGGCATGGTGTTCCAGGATTTCAACCTCTTTGCGCACCTGACGGCGCTCGAAAACGTCACGCTCGGCCCGAAAAAAGTACTCGGCATGGACGCTGCTGACGCCGAGGAAGCCGGCCGGACCCATCTCGAACAGGTCGGATTGCTGGAGCAGGCCGACTCCTACCCCGCTGAACTCTCCGGCGGACAGAAACAGCGCGTCGGTATCGCGCGCGCACTCGCGATGGACCCGGAACTGTTACTGTTCGACGAACCGACCAGCGCGCTCGACCCGGAACTCGTCGGCGAGGTCGTCGAGGTGATGCGCGACCTCGCAGCGGAGGGCATCACGATGCTCGTGGTCAGTCACGAGATGGACTTCGCGCGGTCGGCCGCGTCGGACATCGTGTTCCTCGACGACGGTGAAATCGTCGAACACGGCCCACCGGAGCAACTGTTCCAGAACCCGACAGCGGACAGAACCGAACAGTTCCTGAGCAGATTGCACGCACACGAGGAGACGGCATGAGCACGGCCGAATCGACAACGTCGCCGAATCCGGGGCTCCGTGACCGCGTGGAGACGGTCTTCACCGTCCGCCCCCTCACAGTCGGCCTGGCACTGTTCTGGGTCTGGGTTCTCGCCCGCTGGACCACTGATTTCGTTCTCGCGGGGGTATTCGGGCTTGACCGCGGCACGCCGTTCGTTCCGGCGGCCCCGTTTCTGACGACAGCGGACACTGTCGCCTCGCTCGCCGCGTCACTTGGTGTTGCCGGAGCGCCGCTCGTGTGGTTCGCCGACGCGCTCCGGTTTGCCGCCGACGCGACGGCGTATCTGCCGGCACTGGCCCACGGCGTCTGGACGACGGTGCTACTGACGGTCTTCAGCGTCTGTCTCGGGTTCACGCTGGCGCTCCCGCTCAGCGTCGTCCGTGTGTACGGAGGGCGGTGGGCCCGGTGGTTCGCGCTGTCGTACACGGAACTCATCCGCGGGACGCCGCTGCTCGCCCAGTTGTTCGTCCTCTACTTCGCGACCTCACTGACGCAGGTTCTCAGAGGCGTGCCGGGAGTCGGTGTCGGGTTCGTCCCGGCACAGGCGTTCTGGGTGGCCGTCATCAGTTTCACGCTGAACAGCGCCGCCTACCAGTCCGAGTATCTGCGCGCGTCACTGGAGTCCGTCGACGGCGGGCAGTTGACCGCTGCACGCGCCATCGGGCTCTCGAAGCTCGAAGGGATACGGTACGTCGTCGTTCCACAGGGCCTCCGACTCGCGCTTCCCAGCTGGACGAACGAACTCGTGTACCTCATCAAGTACTCCTCGCTGGCGAGTTTCATCACTGTGCAGGAACTGTACGGCAGGACGAGTACAATCGCTAACGAAACGTACCAGTACACGGAACTCTTCGTGCTGGTGGCGATACTGTACCTGGCCCTGGTCGTGTCGGCATCAGCACTGATGGACCGCGTCGAATCGCACACTGCAACCGCCGGTGTCGGACACACCAGACAATGATTACTCTCTTAGGGTCACCGATCAAATATCTCAGCACATCCCATGAGCCAAACCGATAGCGCCGGAGCACGGCTAACACTCGACCTGTGGCATCCGAACTGCTGGGCTATCGAAGCGACCGACTGCACTGATGGCGGCATCCTGGCACACACGGTGCAACAGACCGCCCAGTCGCCAGCGGCATCGGTCAATGGCGTGTTTACGGCGTACGGAGCCACGAAGTCGGCTGTCGAGGACTGCCTCGACGCAGTCCGTGCGTCACCTCACGCCGGAGAGATACAGGAACTTCAGGCACGCATCGGACACAAGCGCGATGCACCGGGAACCGTCGTCAGACAGTTCCTGCTAGAGTACGACCCAGAAGAGTTAGTCTGCCCAACACTCCTCGAACACGGATTCGTCCACAGCGCGCCCGTTCGTATCGAAGACGGGCGCGAACGGTGGCAAGTGAGCTTCACCGGAGAGCGGCCCGAAATACAGTCCGCACTCGATGCCGTCGAAGCCGACGCCGACGCTGACGTGTCGGTCGAGTCCATCGTCACGCCTGACAGCGACTCCGAGCGGTCGGTGGGTGGGCTCCGAACCGACTCGCTAACGCCGGCCCAGCGGCGCGCGTTCGAAGCGGCCCGCGAGGCCGGCTACTATCAGTGGCCGCGTGGGATTTCGGTCCGCGAACTCGCCGACCAGATGGATATTTCGAAGACCACGCTCCTCGAACATCTCCGAACTGCGGAGTCGAAACTTCTGGACCCCGAGTAGCCCTCCCAGGGACCTGCATCCGGAAGGGTCTACGTCTGAGACGTGCGTGATCCCGGCATCTGCAGCCACCAGTAGGACGTTCCATTTCGAGCCGGTATGATCTCTTGTAGTCCGGTCGGGAGTCCCCCAACAAGCGCGTGCCAGAGCGCTGCTCGGTCGAGCTACCTGCTGGGAGGCCCCGCAGTGTAATCCGGCCGCACCTCCTGTCTCGTATGCGGCTATCGAAATCGTCCATTGAGACAACACAGCTGAGAAGCAGAATCCGCCCAGTTCTATATAGCGCTATATGATTTATTAGTTCAGCAGCCACCACCCGGAGTGCGGCAATAGTGTTGAATAGACAACAATAAAATCACAGTAGCGAGTAAATTTCGGCCTCGTACACATCCCTGACCCGAGTTCCCCATTCGTGGGTGTAGGTATCGATGACGTCCTGTGCCACGTCGCCTCTGAGGTATTTGACGACGCCGCGATCACCGGTCCGATCCCGAAGGTGTGTCGTGAAGAAGTGCCGGAAGTAGTGCGGCGTAACGTTCTCTTCGGCTCCCCCACCGTCCGAGTACCAACCGAACTCGCGCGCGTGGGATTCGACGATGTGGTGTACCATATTCGGCGTGAGTCGCTCCCCCCAGCTGTCGCTTGTAGACACAAACAGCGGCGCTGCTGGGGACTGTGTGTCCGGCCGAATTGCGAGCCAGTGCCGCAGCACTGATGCCAGTTCGGCGTCGACAGGGATCGTCGTCTCCCGTTTCCGCTTGTTGGACGCTGTCCGCTCTTCCCCGTTACTGGCCTCGCCACGAGCCGTGTCTGCCGCGACGAACAACGAGTCCGGACGCCCGTCGAGCCCCGCTCGGACCGGGATCTCCGGTCTGGGGCCGGGGGTTTCGAGGTTGAGGTCATGGATATCGAGGTTACACAGTTCGCCGGCCCGCATACCCGTTTTCAGCAACGTCACTACGATAGCCCGCTCTAGCGGATGTGGGACGCTGTCGACGAACGTCCGCATCGACTGGAGGTCGATTTCGCGGCGGGTCGGGTCGGTATTGATGGACTCGTCCATCTCTTCCATGACCAGCGTCATCGGGTTCGATTCGAAGACTCCTACCTGTGTCATGTACGCGAAAAACCGGTGTAGATAGGAGGCGTACGTCGCGACTGTACTTTCTTCGACGTTACCGCGGAGGCTGTGAACATATGCCATGCAGTCCCGGTGAGAGGCCTCCTGGACGGGAATGGGCTGGTGGCCGTCTGCCAGATAGGACTCGAAGTCCCGAAGGACGCGCTCGTAGGAGGCACGAGTTCGGTCGCTCTTTCCGTGGTACGTGATGTCATCGAGGAAATACCCGACCGGGTCCGACTCGGCGTCCGGCGTGGTCGTATCCGTGCTCATTCGTCCCGAACGTACCCTCCGTGTCGCCCGCTGTACTGCACTTCGTTGTTGGACTGCAGTTCCTGCAGCGTCTCTTCGAGGCGTTCCTCGATATCGTCGGTCAGTTCGGCGAGCAGGTCGTCCCACTCGTAGTAGTCTCCGTCAGCCAGAATCTCTCGGACCCGGTCTTCCAGCCCGTCACCCCCAGGGGTAGCGTCCGGAGAACGGGGTTCCTCGCTCTCGCTCTCAGCGGCGTCCGACTCGGTTGTTTCGGATGCTACTGGCTCGAACCCGCTTCGGCCCGCCTGTACCATCGTCCGGACGAACTCGCTTTGACTCATATCCAGTTCCTCGGCGTGGGCCTGCCACTGTTCTTTCTGGTAGGCCGGAATGTACGTCCGAACCGTCGTTCGTTCACTGTCACTGGACACATTTTACCCTGGGACGCCGGGGACTTCAATGTAGTCCCATACTCAGGGATAAACACACTTATTTGGGTGCGTGGTACCCTATTTGCGGGAGTTATGCGCCGATACTGATAGTAGTCTGTCATTTTAGCAGTAGATAAGGTCAGATACACAAATACAAAATGGGCGTAGATTTCTGTCCCTCATCTGATCGGTCCATTCCATTACCCGGATAAAGTGCTCTGTTGAATAGCGGTGTTGGTTGAGGTGGTCGGAATTTGAGTCGGCTTGTTAGTAGCTGACGCTAGTGGTCTCAAGACCGGGGTCGTCTCAGTGTAGCTCAGATGCCGCTATTCAACAGAGCAGAGTAGACTGCTGTGTTGAATAGCGGTGCTGGTCGGGACAGTGGAAATTTGAATTGACTTGTCAGGGGCTGATGCCGGTAATCTCAAAATCGGTGCCGCCTCACCGTGGCTCAGGAGACGCTATTCAACACAGCAGGATAAAGACGTATGGTAGCACAGTCACGGATTGTCAATACGAGGCAGTGTCGTTCTGATCTAGTGAGAGACCACTTCGAGTGGGTCCGAGACTATTCCGGCCTGGTTCAGCTACTCACCAATACTCAAACCAGTGGACCGGACAGTCTGTCGCAACCGCTCAGGTGTCGCAGACCCTTCCTGCATACCGTCCCCTTGCTCTCTCACGCTGCATACCGACAGCCGCGACTTTCCCGGATGACACGCGCGTCAGTTCTGGTGACGCGCCTGTTGGCGCTGTTGCCAAATGGAGAGGCCGTCTATGTCCCGCCGTAATCGCCATATTACGACTTTATTGGGGGAAGCCGTCGTTGCCTAAGTATGCCGGGACTGTTCTCTCTCGGACTCAAGGCCCCAAAGTGTACTCCACAAGCTGCTAAAGCGCGCACCCGTCGCTGCTACAGTGCCAGTCTTGGCGACCCTCGCTATCGTGACCCTACACACCACTGGTTCGCTGCAGTGGCCGAAAAGCGCCCTCTCGCCACGAGAACACGATTTGGTTCTGTTCCGTCGTGACTCGGTTGGGAAACACAGATCGCCATTAAAATACCCTGTCGACGGTTCCGTAGCCAAATGCAGAATGGCCTTCCTCAGAAGCGACCGCTGCGTACCGGTGACTTCGGTTACGGTCAGCCATATTCGATATTTCCGCTCCCGACTGAGCGGAATGTCCCGCTTTCCACCACCGTCCCTGAACGCTCTGTTCAGTGCAAGGTATAGGACGCTGTCAGCAACCAGATACGTGACCTACTCGAGCCTTGCTATCCCTTTTCCACATGGATCACCCAGGTATATCGAAAGTGGACCCAATATAAACCGCGAGTGCCAGAGAATGTCGGACTGAAACCCTACTTCATTAGCGTGTCCAGGCTGAAGCTAGCGACATGCGCGTTCGACGATACGCACTTTCTCAGGCGGGTGGGTCCGATGGCTAACGACGCACTTGTCCTTTTGTTCATGATTGCGATTGTACTCGTAGTCATGGCTGTTACCCTTATTGGTGGGTTCTATCTGGTCAAATACCTCGTCGAGCGGACGTTCAATTCGTGATCTCGTTTCCTCACCAGTGCGTGTCGGAAGTCTGTGGAGCTAAGTGGCTGAGATTACTGTCTGTAGTCCATCTACTGTCCTCGGACTCACCATCACACGGTCTGTTCCGAACACATAAACTGTATGCAGCTATATCGAATGGGGGTTGGTGGTCGAAACGACGTGAATTTAGCGGGCATGTCCCGGTCTCGAACACCTCGCTGGTTATGCCCGAGAGCGTCGTTTCACAGATATCCGTCGAGAAGTCGTCGATATGGCTGACGACTCGATCAACCGCGATCTCTTTGAGGAAACAGCGGCGGCTCGCCACTGGTTCCACAGTCAAGGGTAATCCTATTGCTCGTCGTCCGTGTTCGAAGCGCCGGAGCGACGGTCGTCAATTTGGTTCGTCTCGTCGGACGTAGGTGGTTCAACCTACTCAGTCTCACATGGAATCAGCCGATCCAACAACTACACTTCTGAATAGCGGGAACTCTCTTTATCTCTCGGCCACCGCATTTCAGAAGCTACTGATGAATTTGGTTCGTTCTGTGGCACTTTGCGCCCAAATGTCAGCATAAGATTATATATAGTGGGGACTTGGATGGGAAACGGAGTATGGGTGAGGTACAAAGTCAAACCGGTGGTGGACTGTCACCACTTCGGTTCATGGTACAGAAGTACAATGAAGTGATTGACCGCGTCGTCGAGGGCATACTAGTGCCGTACGGGACACGCATAGCATTCCTCACGTATGCCTTCGTTTTTTCATATTATGGGTTTCTGAAGGTCCAGGCACTGTTTAGCGGGCTATCGACACCAGTCCGTGGTGAGGTCCATGCGGTGGTCACTATCCTTGGTCTTCCGGAACTAGGGATCTCTCTGACCGCAGTGATGGTGTTCATTGGAGTGTATGAGCTGACGATCGGGCTGTTGTTCCTCCTCCAGAAAATTCGGGCCATATTTTTCCTGTTCCTTGGCCACCAGTTTGTCACCCTCGCGACGCTCGTGATTGCCCGATCCGCGTACTTCCAGGAACCGTTTCTACTAGGGACAGTTCCGTGGCTGTTTGACGCGTTCGCGGCGTACATTCTGAAAAACACGATATTCATCGGTGGCTTTCTTGTACTGGCTGCTGTGGAACTCGGACAAGGAAGCCCCGAGGCTGCGACAGCTAAATCCGCTAAGATGGAGTCAGCAGTGTCGACTGATTGACCGCTGGCGCTAAAACGGTTTAGCACGGTGAACGCGGTGGGGGTAGTTGTTGCCCCACCTCAGTGATGTCGAATGTTGTACCAGCGCTGGGTCGTTGCCGAACCGCAGTTGCCACCAGCCCCGGCGCTGTAGAGCAGCCTGTCTGTGGTGCAGAGCTTCCTGTAAAATAGACTACTACTTGTCTTCTCCAGTCGCCACTCCCAGAATCGTTGTCTCGGCGTCGAAATATGTCGGGGCATCGGTATCGATTTCGAATTCAAGAACGGTTTCAAGATCACCGGACCCCTCAGTGAGTTGCTCGGCGAGATCCGTATAGCCCTCTGCGAGCGTCCGGTATTCGTCGATTTCGTCCTGTTTCGCCTGTGCTCGCTTCTGCTTGGCCTCGATGTTTTCGACAGCGGCTTCCGCATCGGGTTCCGGTCGGCCTGAACTTTCAGACAATGTCGCACGAGCGTCGGCGGTGTCCTGTTCGATTTCTTCGAGCAAATCGGAGAGCTCCGCACTGCGCTGGTCCAGATGGCCAGCAAGAATCGCAGCCTGGGTTCGACAGTACTCGGCGAGTTCCGCCTGCGAGATTTCTCCTGCGTCGTCGCTCATTGAAAGAAGTACGTCGCCAGCGCGAAAATCGGTTTCGGTGAACCGGATTACTCTTCTTCCTCTTCGCCCAGACTCTGTGACGGACCGCCCGAGAAGACGAACTCGTGCTCGGCTTCGGTCTCGAAGCGGTTCAGGATGTCACCGAGTGGCTTCGCGTAGCGTTTGAGCTGTTCGGCACGCGAAGACACTTCGTTGAGCTCTGCGGCCTGCTCTTCGGCTGCGCCGGCCACGGTCTGGGTTTCGGCCATCATCTGGTCACTTGTCTCGGCTGCCGACTGTAGCGTCGTCGCCACCGTCCGGAACCGCTCGAGCGAGTCACCAAGGTCGATGTCCGGATTGTCCGCTTCCAGTTCTTCGAGCGTGTCCACGAGGGTATCGAGGTCCTCTGAGATGGTCGCGAGGCGGTCCTTCTGGTCGTAGGCGTCGTCGGAGATTTTCTGTGTGGATTCGGCCACCTGCTCGGACGCGTCACGGACGGACTCCGCACTCGACAGAACGACGTCTCCGGATTCCGCGACTTCGTCGGCGAAGCTGTTGAGCTGACCGATCGTCTTTTCGAGTTCGTCGACCATGCCGTTGAACTCGCTGGCGATCCGGTCCATCGACTCGTTCTCGCCGTCGGTTGCCATCCGCTCGGTGAGGTTTCCAGCGGCCGTCTCCTCCATCACGTCGGAGAATTCTTCGGCCTTCTTCTGGAGGTATTTGTTGACTTCAAGGGCTTCCGCGCGGGAAACCTCTGCCTCTTTCTGTGCACGCTCGGCCTCGTTGATCTGTTGTTTGAGCGCGTCGCGCATATCAGCGAACCCGCTGTACAGGCGGCCGATATTGTCGATACGACTGGTGGCGATCTCGACGTCGAGGTTCCCCTGTCGCATCTGGTCCGTCTTTCGGGTCAGGCGGTCGATGGACGTTGCCGTGTTGTACCCGAGTATCGCACCGACGCCCGCGATGAGCAACACCATCAGTGCCGTGCCGATAAGTCCGTACTGCTGGACGTTCTGGACGAAGCCAAAGACCGCGGAGTTGGGTGCGTGTACGAGAACGACCCAGTCAGTGCCCTGAATCGGTGCATAGCCGACAGTGTAGCGCTCGTTGAGTACGTCAGTCGCCGGCATGTCAGCGGTGACGCCGGACTGTTGCTCCGACGAGCGGAGGTCATCTGCCGCGTCGATCGGTTCCGTGGCAGGGCTGTTCGAGCTATACGACTGCAGCATGTTTTCGCCGAGGCCGCGGCTCCCGTCTCTGGGTTCGTCGATCATGACGACCGCCGACCCGTTGACGACCTGCGTGAATCCGCCTTCGGCCCTGTTGTTCCCCTGAAGCGAGTTCGCGATTTCGTCGAGCGAGTACTCGATGAGGATATACCGGTTCTGTGAGGCATCGACAGGACTGGCGAAGCCGACGACCGGGCCGGAGTTCGTCTGGTACACGTCGGAGACGGCGACATCGCTTGCCGTTTCGAAGTTCGCACCGGTAAGCCAGGCCCTGCTCGTCGATTCGAGCGCCGAGTTAGTTAGCACCTGTGAGTTAGATGTG
This sequence comes from Haloarcula sp. CBA1115, assembly GCF_000827835.1. Taxonomy (NCBI): domain Archaea; kingdom Methanobacteriati; phylum Methanobacteriota; class Halobacteria; order Halobacteriales; family Haloarculaceae; genus Haloarcula; species Haloarcula sp. CBA1115. Next base: position 2,800,213 of record NZ_CP010529.1, read on the forward strand.
CTGGCGACAACCTGGGATTGGCCGGCATTCCGTTCGACCAGATGGATGTCGGCAGCATCTGCGGACAAGGCGGCTTTCCGATTGTTGAGTTCGATATTGATGTCTTCGGTATCACTACTGGCCCAAACGTCGTCGGAAGAGACGAACTGGGTCGATAACCGGTTTCGATCAACCCACTGTGACAGGATATCAGCCTCCTGTGCGGCGGCGTTTTCGTAGTCGCTCAGAACCTGTTGTTCCGTGTAGTCCTTGACTTGCTCTGTCGCGGCAAGGCCGATGAGCCCAACCGACAGCGCCATCACGAAGAGGACGATACCGAATTTGAGTGCGAAGTTTCGCCGGATGAAATCCGGGACGACTGTTGCAAGAATCCCACCGGAGGCGTTCGAATCGTTTTCTGAACTGTCTGGTATCTGTGTGTCTCCTGAACTCATAGCTAGTTCCCTCCAAGCGAGCAGTTAGCCGCTGGACCGCTGTCGCATGCGTACTGTACATCCGCTGGTTCCCCAATCAGGCCGTAGTAGGTGCCGTAGGACTGCTGAACCTCTGGCTTTCCTTTCACGACTGGCACCTGGCGCATCGCCTGGTGGTCACAGGCTCGGAGCGTCTGCGGTCCGAGACCGGCGTCGTACTCGTGTCCTTCGAGCGCTCCGATGACATCGATCGGATTGAACGTTCCCACCCGCTCGGCTGCACTGGCGTATTGTAGCGTTTGCGTGTATGCGATGTGGGCTGCTCCTGATGGGGACGCCGATTTCGAGGTCCCCGTCGAACTGCCGTACTCCTCACGGAACGATTCTCGGAAGGTATCAGACAGCGGCGAGTTGATCTCCGGACTCCAGGCGACCGTCCCGATAACACCCTCTATCGCATCGCCTGCGGTCCGGGCAATATCTTTCGAGGCTATCGGAAGGACGATATTCGACTCCGGGAACTCCTCCCGGAACGCTCTGAGTGCGTTTACTGCGTCGAGGCCCCCCAGTCCGAGCACTATCACGTCGAAATCGACCGACTTGATGTCTTCTGCGTACTGAGAGTAGTCGGTCGTCCCGACCTGTGCAGTTGTGTCCCAAACAGGTGCCCAGCCGAGATTCCCGAGGGCTGTATCCATCTCATCCCGGAGCGTCTGTCCCCACTCATTGTCCTGGGAGATCTTGACGTAATTGACGTCGTCTCCGAACTCGTTACTGAGGGCCGGAGCCAGCGCTTTGGCCGCCATGTGGTTGTTGTACATCTCGCGGAAGGAGTACCGGTTGCAGTCGATACCCGTCAGCGAGTTCGCGTTGGCCATCGTCGCCATGTACACGACCTGGTTCTGTGCGGCGACCTCCTGATTGGCCAGGCCGGAATTGCTGGACGTTCCGCCAGCAAGCATAATCACCTCCTCGCTATCAACAAGCCGCTGTGCGTTGCTCCGGGCGGTCTCCGAATTACCACCCGTGTCTTCGACAGCGAATTCGACATCCTTATCGAGAAGTCCGTCACCGTCTAGCGGTGACTCGTACTGCTCGCTCGTTACCCACCCACCACCGTTGTTAATGTGCTTGACCGCGAGTTTGAAACCTCGGAGCTCCTGCTTGCCGGCCGTTGAGTATGCCCCCGAGGAAGCGACGTTGAAACCGAACGTCACCGAATCCCCGGACACCGGAAAGTTTCCAACTGGCGTTGGGGTCGGCGTCCCGTCCCCATCTGTCACTCCCTCGCTGCCACCACAGCCTGCAAGTCCGGCCAGTCCGGCCGCACCAATCGAACGGAGTAGGTTCCGCCTAAAGACGGACGGCCCACCACCATCTCTCCCTGAATCCATACTGGCGTGTCTAAATTAGTATAGCACATAAACTTTTGGAGAAAACTTATACTGTCCATAACCCATGACGAAAAATACGAGCTAATGCCCTCCACCCCAGTAAGGTGTAATTAACAGGTCCGTTAGACGACGGGTTCTCCGGGATTTATACCCAGCCAGTGAGCAACGTCGGATATGACGGAGTTAGTTACGTTCGGTGAGACGATGTTGCGGTTGTCGCCACCTGACGACGAGCGACTGGAGACTGCAGACCAGTACACCGTCAGGGCGGCTGGTGCGGAGTCAAACGTCGCGGTCGCTGCTCAACGGCTTGGGCTCGATGCATTGTGGGCCTCAAAGCTCCCCGACTCACCGGTTGGTCGCCGAGTCACGGGAGAACTCAAACACCATGGCGTATCGGTCGATGTCGCCTGGGACGACTCGGACAGCGCCCGACAGGGAACCTACTATCTGGAGCAGGGTAGTCCACCGCGGGGCAACGATGTTATCTACGATCGCCAGAGCGCCAGTGTCACGACCGCCACACCGGGGGAGCTTCCGACGGAGACCATCGCGGACGCCGCGGGATTCCACACCTCGGGTATCACACCGGCGCTCTCAGAGACGCTCGAATCGACCACTGCTGACCTCCTCTCGCTCGCACAGGACGCGGGCACGACCACGAGCCTCGATCTGAACTACCGCTCGAAGCTCTGGACGCCGGCGGAAGCCCGCTCGGTCCTGACCGGGCTATTCCCGTCTGTCGACGTACTCGTCGTCGCCGAACGCGACGCGAACGTCGTGTTGGACCGGACCGGTGATGCGGAAACGATTGCCCGGGACCTCGCCGCCGAGTACGGGTTCGAAGCAACAGTAATCACCCGTGGCAGCGACGGGGCGCTCGCGCTTGCCGACGGGGCTGTAACGGAGCAACCGACGTTCGAGTCGACCGACGCCCATCCGGTCGGGACCGGCGACTCCTTCGTCGGCGGCTTCCTCTCGCAGTATCTCTCCGGTGGCAGCGTCGCGGACGGGCTCGCCTGGGGTGCTGCGACAGCCGCACTCAAACGGACGATTCCGGGTGACATTGCCGTCGTGTCACCCGACGAGATCCGTTCGATTCTCAGTGGCGACACGGAAGCGATTTCCCGGTAGCTACGCCGTCCAGCAAGGTTCTTATCCCTTCGCGGGGAACGGCAGGGTATGATTAACTATGAACGCTGTAAACTGTGGCTCCCCAGAGACGGAGGTCACAATGCGTAGCGCAAAGATTGTCTGTACCCTCGGCCCTGCGTCGGACTCGGTCGACGACATCGCGTCACTTGCAAAGGCCGGGATGTCTGTTGCCAGACTGAACGCGAGCCACGGTTCGCCGGAACACCGCCGTGAAATGATCGATCGCATCCGCGAGGTAGACGAGGCGGTCGAGGAACCGGTCGCGGCCATGCTCGATATGCCTGGGCCGGAAGTCCGGACCGCGGAGATCGACGAGCCGATTCAGCTCACGGAGGGGTCCACCATCCGCTACGTCGTCGGCGACGACGCGACGCCCGAGGAGGTCGGCCTCTCGCAGTCGATCACGGCGGTCGAGCCGGGCGACCGGGTGTTGCTTGACGACGGACGCATCGAGACGACTGTCGAACGTGTCGAGGACGACACGGTGTTTGCGACCGTCGAGAACGGCGGTGAACTGGCCGCCCGCAAGGGTGTCAACGTTCCCGGCGTCGAACTCGACCTGCCGACGATTACGGCAAACGACGAGCGAGAACTCGACGTGGCCGCCGAGAAGGAGCCGGATTTCGTGGCCGCGTCGTTCGTCCGTGACGGCGAGGACATCTACGAGATCAGCCAGGCGCTCGAAGAGCGCGGCGTCGACATCCCGATCATCGCCAAGATCGAACGGGCCGGGGCCGTCGAGAACCTCGACTCGATCATCGACGAGGCCTACGGCGTGATGGTTGCCCGCGGTGACCTCGGCGTCGAGTGCCCGCTCGAAGACGTGCCGATCATTCAAAAGCGTATCATCCGTCGGTGTCACGAGGCCGGCGTCCCGGTCATCACGGCCACCGAGATGCTCGACTCGATGGTCCACTCCCGGCGGCCGACCCGCGCGGAGGCCTCAGACGTAGCAAACGCAGTGCTTGACGGCACCGATGCAGTGATGCTCTCGGGCGAGACGGCGATCGGTGACCACCCGGCTCGCGTCGTCGAGACGATGGACCGGATTATCCGCGATGTCGAGAGCAGCGAGGAGTACGCCGAGTCCCGGGAACAGCGCGTGCCAAACGCCGGTGACACCCGGACAGACGCGCTCGCGCGCTCCGGTCGGTTCCTCGCTCGCGACATCGGGGCGTCGGCGATTGTCGCCGCGTCCGAGTCCGGCTACACCGCTTTGAAATCGGCCAAGTACCGGCCCTCGATCCCCATCGTCGCGTCGACGCCGAGCGAGCGCGTCCGCCGGAAGCTCGCGCTCTCGTGGGGTATCACACCCGTAACGACCGAGTACACCACCGAAGGCGCTGATGCCGTCATCCAGACGGCAGTGCAGGCGGCTCTCGACACCGAAGCCGCGGACAGCGGTGACACGGTCGTCGTTCTCTCCGGGATGATGACTGAACTGGAGGGGATGAACACGGCGAACATGCTGAAAGTCCACGTCGCGGCCGAAACAGTCGCTAGCGGTCGGTCCATCGTCGACGGTCTGGTTACCGGTCCGGTTCACCGGATTTCGACGGCACCGCCCCAGGAGTCACCGGGCGACCTCTCGAAGGTCCCCGACGGGGCTATTCTGGCAGTGCCCGAAGGGTTCGACGGCGAATTCGTCGGCGACACCAGCCGTATCGGGGGCATCATCGACGCCCACGAGGGCGTCACGAGCTACGCGGCCATCGTCGCCCGCGAGCTTTCGATTCCGATGATCTCGAACGCGGACTTGCCCGATGCTGTCTCCGACGGATCGACCGTCACGCTAGACTCCGAGCGCGGCGTCGTCTACGAGGAGGCCGTTGGCCGAGAGGACATCTCGGGCAGGGAGCGAGACTACTGACCGCGGTAGAATCTGTGTAGTTAAGTATCGGTGGGGCAACCCTTCGACCAGCATGGGCGCTTACGCAGGGGTCGACCTCGGAGCGACACATATTCGGGCTGTTATCGGTGACGAGACGGGTTCGATACTCTCGTCACACAAAACTGAGACACCGCGTGGACCGGCAGGTATCGCGGTCACGGAGGCGGTCCTCGACGCGATCCGACAGGCCTGTGACGCCGCCGATATCGCCCCCACAGACGTGGTTGCCGCCGGTATCGGGTCCTTCGGTCCGATGGATCTGGCCGAAGGGGTCGTCGAAAACCCCGCGAACCTCCCCGACACCATCGACCGGATTCCGCTGACCGGGCCGGTGGAAAATCTCATCGGCAGCGAGCGGGTGTCGCTGCACAACGACGCCAACGCCGGCGTCATCGGTGAGCGGTTCTACTCGGACCGGAGCCCCGATGACATGGTGTATCTCACAATCTCCTCCGGGGTCGGTGCCGGGGTCGCTGTCGACGGGAATATCCTCTCAGGCTGGGACGGCAACGCTGGAGAAGTCGGCCACTTGACGATCGACCCACATGGGTTCATGACCTGTGGCTGTGGGCACGACGGCCACTGGGAAGCGTACTGTTCGGGCGAGAACATCCCGCGGTACGCCACACAACTGCACCGGGAGGACCCCGTCGAGACGGCGCTCCCGATCGAGACTGAGGAGTTTTCCGCGGCGGATATCTTCGAATATGCCGGCGAAGACGAGTTCGCGTCCCACGTCCTCGACCAGATCTGTCACTGGAACGCGATCGGCGTCGCGAACATCGTCCACGCGTACGCGCCCCTCGTCGTCTACGTCGGTGGGGCCGTTGCGCTCAACAACCCCGAGCAGGTGCTAGACCCGATCCGAGACCGGCTCGACGACATGGTGATGTCGAACATTCCGGATATCCAGTTGACGCAGTTCGGTGACGACGTCGTAGTCCGTGGCGCACTGGCGTCCGCGCTGACTGGCGGCACAGGTGACCCGTCACAGCGCGTTTGAAAAGCGTCGACCTGACCGCGAAACGTCGGCCTACTGTTGCAGGTCGTACAGCCGCCGGAAGGCCGTCGGGGGGAACCGCGGTTCGACACGGCTCGGCGGGCGGCCCTGTCCGTTGGTGGTCGTCGCCTCGACACGGTCGACGACACCGGATTCGGCCATTTCGTAGAGGAACCGTTTGACCGTCCCGGGCGAGAGGTCGACTGATTGTGCCGACGCAATCGCCTCCGTCGTTGCCGTTACCGAGGAGCGTTCGCTCTCCTCCAGGTCGATGAGTTCCCTGAGAACGGCCTGTCGGTTCGTCGGCAGGGAGAGGACGACGCCCAACGAAATGCAGGGGTCGGGCACCTCCGCGATGGCCGCGTCGACGTTGGCCTGTGTGATGCGGTCCTGGCCCCGTTCCTCGGCCAACTCCGCAGCGATAAACAGTGCGGCAAGGGCATCGTGGGCGTTTCCGTCCGCCCAATCGGCGATATGCCTCGCCAGACCGTGATCGAGTCCCTGCTGAGCCAGCCCGTTCGAGGTTCTGGTCATCAACACGTCGACGAGCATCTGCCGCTGATAGCGGTCGATACTGATCGACTCGGCGGTGTACCGCGTCAGTTCCGTTGTCGACGGGTCGTCGCGACCGATAGCGAGCCAGCTGACGTTGCTCGGTAAGCCAGCAAACAGGTCAACGAGGGCCGGGGCCTGGATGCTCTCCGGTTCGCTGATGTGGTCGACTGCAATGACGATGCCCGTGCGTTGCTCTCGTACCAGTTCGTGGAGTCGGGATTTGAGCGTCTCCGTCCCGATCCCGTGTTCCGGCACCGATTCGTCCACGAGCGAGTCCAGCACTGCATGGTAGAACGCGAACTCGCTTGCGGTCTCTCGGGCGTTCACGTAGACGAACGACGGCGAGGTCGGTGGCTGTGCACGGGTCGTCGTGTGGATAATCGCCTGTTGCTCCGTCGGGAGCTGTTCTAAATTGGCGAACAGCGCCGTGATAACTGCGGACTTCCCTGAACCACGGGGGCCGTACACGTACGCGTTCGGCGGAAGCTGCCCATCGAACACCGGATCGAGGTGGTCAAGTAGGCGCTCGAGCACCGGACCGCGGTCAGCCGGCTCCTCTATGTGGACGACCGGTGAGATCGACTCGTAATCCTGAATGAGCCGTGGCTCACCGTTCCGGCGTTGTCGACGCTTGATTCTCGCTTCGATGTCCATGCTTGGAAATTAGATCGTGTGTATATTCGATTGGACCTGTAAATAAAAAGCCGTATGAGTTCTTACGGCAGGGGGATCGCTGCGGACGTCGTGAACACTCCAGCCAGTGCCAGAATGCCCAGGATGAGGGTCGTCGTGATGATCGAGGCGGCTGGCGGGTCAAAGTGCGTATCCGAGTGCGCATAGAAGATGCGCTGGTAGACCTCACCGAACAGCGCACCCAGGATACCGAAGAATGCGCCCAGTCCGAGCGCGACTAGGACGCTCGCTCCATCCGTCATCGCCATACTAGCGACGAACGTTGCTGGGAGCGTCATGTGGTGTGTGACCGGGAATTTCTCCACGCCGAGGTTCAGGAACAGCAGACTCGCTGCTGAGATACCGAACGGGAGGAAGAGACTTCCAGTCTTCGCGAAGATGTACGCACCGAGGATGCCGGTGATGAGCCCGAGCATTGCGACGTGTGTCCACTTGTACTGGTGTGGCAGCCACGGCTCGACAGCCGGTCGCTCGGCAGCCATGGCTCCGCCATCCGTTGCGACTTCTTCACTGTTGCTCGACCGCATTTTTCCGCTCTCGAACGGCGACATATCGAGCAGGCCACTTCCGCGGGCACGGCCGATAACCGGGTAGCCGAAGACCAGACGGGCGATAACAGCCGTCAGGATAACGCCTGCTGCAGGCGGGTCGATTGGAATCCCGAGTCCGCCGGACGTCTGCCGGATTGCCATCCCCAGGATGCCGAACACACCACCGACGGCGAGGACGTCCGGTCGGGTACCGAGGGCGTAGGCGATGTCCTTCGCCGGGTGGTAGTCACCGTCGTCCGGCTCGTACATTCCGTCGTACTTCGCGGCGTAAGCGGCTGCTGCCACACCACCAGCGAAGGCGACGTGTGGCCCGAACACGGGACCGAAGGCCAGCGGGCCGACGATGCCGGCTCCGTACCCACCGGCGCCACCCGCGATGACGTCAGGAGAACCGCCGACGAACGACTCTGAGACGACGTTGCCGGCTTCTCCGATAAGCACCATGAAGCCGGTGAAACAGAACGCCGGGAGTGCACCGATAGATGCCCCGAACGCGCCGCCCGCGAACGCCGCGATGGCGAGGACGAGCATATCGACTGCCGTGAGTCCGAATGCGATTGCCATCTGTTATTCCTCCTGTGCCCAGTCGCGGGAACGGTCGACGGCGTCGTCCCAGCGGTCGTACATCTTGTCTGCATCCTCGGCGTCCATTTCCGGCGAGAACTCCTCGTCGACCTGCCAGTTGTCCCGGAGTTCGTCGACGGTGTCCCAGTATCCGACGGCGAGACCGGCCGCATAGGCCGACCCCAGTGCGGTGGTCTCGTCGACCTGCGGGCGAGCGATATCGGTCTGGATGATGTCCGACTGGAGTTGACAGAGGAAGTTGTTCTTGACTGCACCGCCGTCGACTCGCAGCGTCGTCATCTCGACACCGGAGTCTTCCTCCATCGCCTCCGCGAGGTCGCGGGTCTGGTATGCGATGGATTCCAGGGTTGCACGCACGATGTGCTCCTTTCGCGTTCCGCGAGTCATACCGACAATCGTCCCGCGGGCGCGGCCGTCCCAGTGCGGAGCGCCGAGACCCGTGAAGGCCGGCACCATGTAGACACCGTCGGTCGATTCGACCGAGCGGGCCAGTTCCGCCGTCTGGGCGGCGTTGTTGATGAGGTCGACGTCTTCGAGCCATTCGATTGCCGCGCCGGCGATGAAGATGGAGCCTTCCAGCGCGTACTGGACGGGCTCACCGGACATCTGGAAGCCGACGGTCGTCAGCAGGCCGTTGTCGGAGGCGACCGCTTCGGAACCGGTGTTCATCAGATAGAACGCGCCGGTGCCGTAGGTGTTCTTCGCATCACCCTTATCGAAGCAGGTCTGGCCGAACATTGCGGCCTGCTGGTCGCCCAGCGCGCCCGCAACGGGGACTTCCTCTTCGAGGAAGCCGTCCGCGTCGGTGTGCCCGTACAGGCTCTCGTCGGAGGACGGACGGACCTCCGGAACCATGGACTTCGGAACGCCGAATTCGTCGAGGAGTTCGTCGTCCCACTCCATGTCGTGGATGTTGTACAGCATCGTCCGCGATGCGTTCGAGACGTCCGTGATGTGGTTGCCGGTGAGCTTGTAGATGAGCCACGCGTCGATGGTCCCCATCAGGAGTTCACCGTCTTCAGCCCGTTCGTGGAGGTCAGCACCGCGCGAGCTCTGCATCTTGAGCGGCTCCGCGTTGTCGAGGATCCACTCGGTCTTGGTCGCCGAGAAGTAGGCGTCACATTCCAGCCCGGTCTTCCCCCGGATCCACTCGACTTTGTCCTCTTCTTGGATCTCCTCGACGCGGTCGGTGGTTCGGCGGTCCTGCCAGACCAGCGCGTTGTGGACCGGTTTGCCGGTCTCCTTGTCCCAGACGATCGTCGTCTCACGCTGGTTCGTGATGCCGAGCGCTTCCAGCTGTTCGGCACCGACACCTGCATCCGCAAGCCCCTTGGTCACGACTTCCTGCGTGTTTTCCCAGATTTCGACGGGGTCGTGCTCGACCCAGCCGGGCTCCGGATAGATCTGTTCGTGCTTCTCGTAGGCGTTCGCAACGACCTGGCCGCTATGGTCGAATACCATGAAGCGAGTGCCAGTCGTTCCCTGGTCGATCGCGCCAACGTATGTGTCTGCCATTGTTGTGTTCTCCGTGGTGGAGGTAGCTTATTTATGAAAGCTACCACCTTGCCAGTAAACAACATAGTGAACCATTATAAAGATTACTAATGGTGATGTTTGGCTAGTAAAGAAAGGACGGGACGGCGCTACCGGTCGGAATCGTACCGCTCAAGCTGTTTCGTGACCTGTGTGTCGAGTCGGTCGAGCGCGGACGGGACTGAGTCGGGCCCGTCCATACTGTCGACCGCGTCTTCGATGATCGTTCGCACCGTATCGAACGGACCGATCTGTGCGCCCCGTGTCGCCGTGGTGTCGCGTGTGTCGACGAGCTGGTCGAACGCCGTTCTGTAGTGTGGGTTCTGTTCGAACCAGTCCGCCGACCGGAGCTGCGGAATCGCATCGGCGTGCACTGGGAAGTACCCGGTTTCCTGATGCCACCGACGCTGCTGGGCCGGTTCGGTGAGCCATGTGAGGAACTCGCCGACAGCGTCGTGCACGGCTTCGGAGACTGCATCGCCGACCCAGAGGGATGCGCCGCCGACGAGTACGCCGGTACGGTCGTCGAGGACTGGGAATCGGCCGGTTCCGACATCGAAATCGGCGCTGCTTTCGATGCTGTTCAGCGACGATGTCGAGCCGATCAGCATCGCGGCGTTCTCCTCGGCGAAGTGGGTCCGAGCCGCGCCTCTGGCTTCGATGCCGGGGTCGTGGTACAGTCCGTCCGCTTCGAGGCCTTTCCACCACTCGAATAAGTCGTGGGCGAACTCCCCGTCGAGATGGCTCTCCGTTGGCGACCCGGACCGCCCGTTGTTCTGGTCCACGAGGAGCTGGTCAGCCTCGGCAAACCACTGTTCGACGAACCACGAGTAGTTCGCGAACGTGATACCTGTATCCACGCCTCTCCCGTCGACGAGCTGCTCGGCCGCGCTTCGTACGTCAGCGAGGGTTTCCGGCGGTGAATCGGGATCGAGCCCCGCCGCCCTGAACGCGTCGCGGTTGTACGCCATCACCGGGTTCGACGCGTTGAACGGGAGCGAGTGGAGCGTCCCGTCGAAGCGGTAGTAGTTCGTCACCGGGTCGAGCAGCGAGTCGATGTGGGTTGCGGGGAGGAGATCCTCGACTGGCGTAAAGTGTCCACTGTCGCGCGCACGCGTAGTGCCGATCTCGAAGATCTGTGCGATCGCGGGCGGATCGCCGTTTTCGGCGGCGTTCAGCGTTGCATCGAGGGTCCCGCGGTAGCTCCCTTTCGACCGCAGTGTGAGACTGATACCCTCGGTCTGTGATTCGAACTCGCGGACGAGTTCTTCAAGCAGTAGCGCTTTCTCGCCGCCCATCGCGTGCCAGAACTCGACGACGGTTCCGTCCGTGTTCGCCGCCGCCGAACCGGTCGCAAGTTCGAAGGAATCCAGCGACGCGTCCAGTGATTCGGCCCGCTCGGTGAGCGTCGACACCCGCGTCGAGACCTCTGCGAGTTCCGTCGTCTGGTCCGCTGCGGCGTCGGCGGCGATAGCCGCCTCTTCGGCCGTCCGGGCGCTGATGTCCTCGACGTCGTCGACCATCGACACGACTTCTTGCGTGGAGTCGGCCTGCGTATCCGTCGCATCGTCGATCTCCTGGACGCTCGAATCGACCTCCTCGACCATCGAGACGACAGAATCCAGTTCATCGAGCGCGCTGGCGACTGACGAGCGGGTGTCTTCGACACTCTCCCGCGTATCGTACATCTCCGAAACCGTCGTGTCGGCCTGTTCGTGGACCTCCTGAATGGAGGCTGCGATCTCGTCGGTCGCCTCCTTCGTCTCGGTCGCGAGCGATTTGACCTCCTCTGCGACGACGGCGAACCCGTCGCCGGATTCGCCTGCTCGGGCCGCTTCGATGTTGGCGTTCAGCGCCAGCATGTTGGTCTGGTCCGCGACGTCCGTGATGAAACCCACAATCTCCTCGATGTCCGACAGCAGGTCGTTCAGTTGCTCGACCTTGTCGACGGTCGCTTCGGCGTTGTCGGTCAACCGGTCGAGCGTCGTCATCGCCGAGGACGCCGACTCCAGTGCGGATTCGCCTCGAACGCTGGCTTCGCCTGACGTGTCCGCGACCTCGTTTGCGGCGCTCGCTATCTCCTCGATCGTCGCCGAGAGGTTCCGCATCTCGTCGGAGATCGACTGTATCTCGTCGCGTTGCTCGTCCGACCCGGTCGAAATCTCTCCGACAGCGCCACTCACGTCCCGGCTGGCGGACTTGACCGACCCGAGACGGGTGTCGACCTGTTCCGTTGCGGCGGTCACCTGCTCGCTGAACGACGCCATCCGGTCGACGGTGTCGGTCCATTCCCGGAGCAGTTCACTGTATGCGTCGTACAGCGGCTCAGCTGCCTCAGCTGGTGGCTGCCCCGGTTTCGCAGTGAGGTCGCCGTCGGCGTTCGCCCTGGCAACAGAAGTGAGACGGTCGACAGCGGTTTCGAGCGCTTCACGTTCCGCCCGCTCTTGTTCGAGTTCCGCCGCCAGTTGCTCACATCGTGCTTCCAGCTCCGCCTGTTCAGGACCGTTTCCGGTCTCTGTGTCCTTCTGGAGGGCTTCTGCTGACGGCGGTTCAGTCTCCGACTCGTTTCCGTCCCGCCCCTCTGTGACGCCGCCGTCGGTGCGTTCCCCGTCGGGCGGCTCGTCTTCTGAATCAAGTGGGTTCCATTTACTCATTGTCGCTCCCGTTGGCCGAACGGCCAACACGTTCTCGGGAATAGTCCACTATCAAAATATATAATAGTTACTGTCGAAACGGTAGGAGTGATAATTAATCCGTGAGCGCGGTTTCTATCCTGCAACGTCGTCTGTAGTACGTCAGTAATTGAAAATGTGGAGTTATCTCTCGAATTTGAGAGAATATGTTCAACCACTGCCTTGACCAATCAGTAAAAAATAATGTGGTGTGCGTTTCCGATTAACAGTGGGTGTCACCGGGATTCCTCATGATTACATAGAAAATTTACTGCCCAAGCACCAGCAACGGTAAAGTGAAGTGTATGCGCTCCAAACCCACGGAAAGATAGATGGGACCGACACCACACATCGCCGTCATCGGTGGCGGCTCGACTGGGGCGGGCATCGCGCGGGACCTCGCGATGCGCGGGCTCGACGTGACCCTGGTAGAACAGGGAAACCTGACCCACGGGACCACGGGTCGGATGCACGGGCTGCTCCACAGCGGCGGGCGATACGCCGTTTCGGACCAGGCCAGTGCGACCGAGTGTATCGAGGAGAACCGCGTCCTCCGAGACATCGCCAGTCACTGCGTCGAAATGACTGGCGGCCTCTTCGTCAAGCGGCCGGAGGACTCCGAAGAGTACTTCCAGAAGAAACTGAGCGGCTGTGAGGAGTGCGGGATTCCCGCGGAAGTCGTCTCCGGCGAGGAGGCTCGGGCGATGGAACCCCACCTGGCGAAAGACATCGACAAGGCAATCAGCGTTCCCGACGGGGCCATCGACCCGTTCCGGCTAGTCGTCGCGAACGCCGCGAGCGCACAGGAACACGGCGCACGCATCGAGACACACTCCAAAGTGACCGACCTCCTCGTCGAGAGCGGCGAGGTTGTCGGCATCGAGGTCGAACACGACTCCGGCCCCGGAAAACGCGTCCACGGCACGGAGGGCGGAACCGAACAGATCCGCGCCGATTACGTCGTGAACGCGACGGGAGCATGGGCCGGTCGCATCGGCGACATGGCCGGACTCGATATCGAAGTCCGCCCCTCCAAGGGCGTCATGACCATCATGAACATCCGCCAGGTCGACACCGTCATCAACCGCTGTCGGCCCAAGGGCGACGCCGATATCGTCGTGCCCCACGAGACCACTGCGATTCTGGGCACGACCGACGAGGAAGTCGAGGACCCCGAGGACTACCCCGAGGAGCAGTGGGAAGTCGACATGATGATCGACACCCTCTCGGAGCTGATTCCGATGCTCGACGAGGCGCGAACCATCCGCTCGTTCTGGGGCGTTCGCCCGCTGTACGAACCGCCGGACGTCGGCAGCGACGACCCGACGGACATCACGCGTGACTTCTTCCTGCTCGATCACGACGAGCGCGACGACCTGCCCGGCATGACCAGCATCGTCGGCGGGAAGTTCACTACCTACCGGATGATGGGCGAGCAGATCGCCGACCACGTCTGTGGGAAGTTCGGCATCGACGCCGACTGCCGGACCGCCGACGTGCCCCTGCCCGGCAGTGAGGACTTCTCGGTGCTGCGGGACTACATGGACGAGTTCGGGCTCCGCTCGCCAATCGGTCGCCGGAGCGTCGAACGGCTCGGCTCCCGGGCCGACGAGGTGCTCAAGACCGATGGGCCGAACCCGACGGTCTGTGAGTGCGAGGGCGTCACCCGGGCCGAGATTCAGGACGCCATCGAGGGGTCCGGCCCGGACCTCAACGCCGTCCGTATCCGTACCCGCGCGTCGATGGGGAACTGTCAGGGTGGCTTCTGCTCGCACCGGATGGCGAGCGAACTCCACTCGGAGTACGACGAGCCGGTCGTCCGCGAAGCCTGGGACGAACTGCTACAGGAGCGCTGGAAGGGCCAGCGACACGCTCTCTGGGGCGAACAGCTCTCCCAGGCGGCACTGAACTACGCACTGCACGCCACCACGCAGAACCGCGACCAGGACCCGGCTGACGGCGACCCGGTCGATTTCTCGGCGTTCGATTCGGGCCGCGGACAGACAGGCGGCAGCGTCGACAGCGCGGACGTAGCCGCCGACGGAGGGACAAATGGCTATTGAGTCGGAGGTACTCGTCATCGGCGGCGGCCTCGGCGGGCTGACCAGCGCGCTGGCGGCCGCTCGTGAGGGAGCCGACGTGCGACTGGTCTCCTACAAACAGAGCACGCTCCGGCAGGCGTCGGGCCTTGTCGACGTACTCGGATACACACCGGACGGCGACGGCCCGCTGACTGACCCGTACGAGGCGATTCCGACCCTGCCGGCGGAGCATCCGTACCGGAAAGTCGGCGTCCAGACAGTCAGGGACGCACTGTCGCTGTTTGACGACGCTGTCCCGACTTACGAGGGCGAACACACGGACACGAACGCGCTGCTCCCGACCCACGGCGGGAGTATCAAACCGACCGCCCGCTACCCGGCCGGGGCCAGCGCCGGCCTCGCCAGCGATACCCGGGACACGCTGCTAGTCGGCATCGAGGAAATGGTCGACTTCGACGCCCCGCACGTCGCCGCCCATCTCGACGCAACGGGCGTGCCATTCGATGTCCGCGGCGAGACCATCCGGTTCCCGGGCGACCTGCGCGCGGACGCGAAGGTCACGCGGTACGCAAAACTGCTCGATACTAACAGCGAGGTCGCTGTCCGCGGGCGAATGGTCCCAGCCCGCGAGGCGCTTGCCCAGCGCGTGAACCCGTTGCTGGAGGACGAAGAGCGGGTCGGCTTCCCGGCGATTCTCGGCGACGACAACCCCGGTGCGATCCGTGATGCACTGGGCGACCACCTCGGCGTCGACGTGTTCGAGGTCCCGATGGGGCCGCCGTCGCTACCCGGCCTCCGACTGGAGGACGCGCTGTTCTCTGCGCTGGACGAAGCCGGAGCCAGCATCGAGACTGGCAACCCTGTCGTCGACTTCGAGGGCGAGGACCGCATCGAGAAGGTGTTTATCGAGAAGAACGGCGCGAAGATACCCAACAGCGCCGACCAGTACGTCCTCGCGACCGGCGGCTTCGTCGGCAAGGGCGTCGAGTCCGACCGCGACGGGGTGTACGAACCGGTGTTCGACTGCCACGTTCCCCACGCCGCGGACCGGTACGACTGGTTCGAGGGCGAACTGTTCGGCGACCACGAGTTCGCTCGGTACGGCGTAGCGACCGACGACGACCTTCGACCACTCGATGCGAGCGAGCAAAGCGAGTTCGAGAACCTGCGCGCCGCCGGCTCGGTGCTTGGCGGCTACGACTTCGCCGCCGAGAAATCCGGCAGCGGCGTCTCGATTGCCACAGGCTACGCGGCGGGCCAGCGCGCCGCACAGGAGGCACGATGAGTGACGCTGAATCCCCACCAGAGACAGAGTTTGACCCGGTAGCACCGAACACAGGCGAGGAGTTCGAACCAGTCGACGTCTTCCCCGACAGCGACGACTTCGACCTCCGGCCAGGCGCGGACTCCTGTTACAAATGCTCGACCTGCGACACGAACTGTCCCGTCGCCGAGGTCGACGACGACTTCCCCGGCCCGAAGTTCCAGGGCCCCGAGCAGTGGCGGCTCAAGCAGTCCGACGACGATCACGAGATCGACGACTCGGTGATGGACTGCTCGAACTGCATGCGCTGTGACAACGCCTGCCCGTCGGGCGTCCCGCTCAGCCAGATGCACAACACCGCCCGCGGGGAGTACGTCAGCGAGCAGATGGACAAACTCTCCGTCGAGTACATCCGCAACCGCATCCTCGCGAACTACCGCACCTCCGCGTTCCTGGCGAGCAAGGTCCCCCGACTCGCAAACTTCGCGATGAACTTCGGGCCGGCCCGCTGGGTCATGGAAAAGACGATGGGTATCACCAGCGAGCGTGACTTCCCCGCCTTCGCGAAACAGACCTTCCGCGATTGGTGGGCCGACCGCGGCGGTCAGGCCCAATCACGGGAGAACGCGAGAGCCGCCCGCAAGCGACGCGGACTCCCCGAGGACGCCGAGAAGAAAGTGGCGTACTTCCACGGCTGCTACTCCAACTACAACACGCCGGAAGTCGGCAAGGCGACGGTCCGGGTGTTCGAGGAGTTCGGCTACGAGGTCGTCGCACCCGAGCAGAAGTGTTCGGGGACGCCGATGTTCGCAAACGGGATGCTCGACGACGCCCGCCGCCACGCCGAGACGAACGTCTCGTCGATGTCCGAACTCGTCGACGAGGGATACCACGCCATTGCCTCCTGTACCTCGTGTTCGATGGCGCTCCGACAGGAGTACCCCGAACTGTTCGACATCGATGGCATCGACAAAGTGGCGGAGAACACGTTCGAAGCCGTCGAGTACCTCCGCATCCACGAGGACCTCAAAGGCGAAGTGCAGGCGGCGGACGTGGACGGCGAGCTGGCTGAGGAGTTCGCCTACCACGCTCCATGTCACTCACGGAATCAGGGGCTGGACCGCCAGGCCGTCGAACTGTTCCGCGATCTCGACGGCGTCGAAGTCGAGGACGTGGGCGACTCCTGTTCCGGCATCTCGGGGACCTACGGCTGGAAGGAAGAGAAGTACGAGAAGTCCATGGAGATCGGCGAGGAGATGTTCGAGCACATGGACCACGCCGAGGGCGAAACCGGTATGACCGAGTGTCCGACCTGCGCGATGCAGATGGAACACGGCAGCGGCTACGAGATCCGGCATCCGCTCGAACTGCTCGAAGCCGCGCTGGTGGAGTAACTGAAAAAACTCAGTTTCTGCGGTCTTAGTCCTCGCCGCGGACGAACGTGACCGGACACGGCGCGTTCAGCATGACTTCCTGTGCGGTGGAACCGAAGACGGCCTTCCCGGTCGGCGAGCGCTTGCGGCCGCCGACGACGACGAGGTCCGACTGCGTGGCCTCGGCGAGGCTGACGATCTGCTCGCCGTGGTTGCCCACGGCACCGCGCACCTGTGTCGACAGCCCGGCGTCGTCGAACCGCGAGACGAGTTCCCGGACGGTTGTGTGGCGGTCGGCGACCTCGTCGGGGTCGGCTTCGCCGGTCGATTCGAATTCGAGCCTGTCGACGACGCCGTCGTACTGGTCGTCGGTGAATACGTGTGCGACGATGACTGTCGCGCCGGCCGGGCTCGCGATATCGAGCACGGCGTCGGCGAGTTCGTCGATTCGGTCGGCGTCGTTTGGTCCAACTGCAAGAAGAACAGTTTCGAGTGCCATACCGGCTACTCCGGGGGAAGACGCCTAAATCCTTCGATGGGTACTACTTTTGTAGTAAGTCGTTCGCACGATGCCGCACCCAGTGTCGATCAGTGCCTCACCCGGTGTTTTTCATCCCGGCCGCGATACCTTGGACGGTCAGCCGCAGCGTCCGGCGCTCGGTATCGGTTCGGTGGGACTGTTTGAGCAGGCGGACCTGCAACAGGTTCAGCGGGTCGACGTAGGGGTTCCGGCGCTCGAGGTTCTCCTGCAGCCACTCACGCGAGAGCAGGCCGTCCTGCCCGGTGATTTCGAGCACCTTCTCGACGGTGTCCTCGTACTCCTCGACGATACGCGGGTAGATGCGCTCGCGGAGTTCGGGGTCGGCCAGGTCGGCGTACTCCTCGGCGATTTCGAGGTCAGTACGGGCGAGCGCCAGCGACGCGTTGTCGAGCTTCGTCCGGAAGAACGGCCAGTTCTCGTACATCTCCTGTAGCGTTTCCATGTCGCCGCCGTTTTCGAGGTAGGCGTCCAGTCCGGTCGCGATAGAGTACCAGCCGGGGATGATACATCGGGCCTGCGTCCAGGAGAACACCCACGGGATGGCCCGGAGATCCTCGACACTGCGGTCCTCGCTTCGGGAGGCCGGCCGCGAGCCCATGTTGAGGTTCTCGATGACGGTGATCGGCGTCGCCTGCTCGAAGAACTCGACGAAGCCGTCCGTTTCGAGCAGGTCCTGGTACTCGTTGCGGGCGGCGTCGGACGCTGTCTCCATCGCCTCCTCCCACTCGTCGGGAATCTCTTCGACGGGCTCCTCGATTGCGTTTTTCCGCGCCCGGATCTGGGCGTTGAGCATCTGTTCGAGGTTGCGCTCGGCGATGTCGTGGTTGGCGTACTTCTCGGCGATGGCCTCGCCCTGCTCGGTGAACTTTATCTGACCGGTCACTGTCTCGTTCGGCAGGGCCAGCATGGCGTCGTTCATCGGGCCGCCGCCGCGGGAGATGGAGCCGCCGCGGCCGTGGAACAGGCGCATCTCCACGTCGTAGTCATCGGTGATGTCCGCCAGTCGTTTCTGGTTGTTGTACAGCGACCAGTTGGCGGCGAGGAAGCCGTTCTCCTTGTTCGAGTCGGAGTAGCCCAGCATGATCTCCTGGATGTTGTCCCGGGCCTCAAGAGCCTGGGAGTAGGCCTCGTTCTCGAACAGCGTGCCCATGATGCGGCGGGCTCCGGAGAGGGCGTACTCCGATTCCAGCAGCGGCACCACGTCGAACCCGCAGTAGCCGGGCAGGTCGACGATGTCGACCTGGTCGGCGAGAAACAGGACCTCAAGGGCGTGGCTTGGCTCCTCACACCAGGAGATGGCGTAGGTGTCGATAGCGTCGATTCCGAACTCGTTTTGCCAGTCGGCGGCCGCGCGGAAGCGGTCGAGGACGCGGGTGGCGTCCTCCGAGAGCCCCTCGGTGTCTTCCATGTCGATGACGGGGTTGTCCTGGAGGATAGCCTCGGTCAGGAACTCGACGCGCTCGTCTTCGTCCATGCCGGCGTAGTCGATGCCCTCGCGCTCGACGGATTCGGCGATGGCATCGGTGTGCATCTTCCGGTGGTCGCGCAGGTCGAGGCTGGCGAGGTTGAAGCCGAACGTCTCGACCTTGCGGATCAGCGGGTCGACGTGGGCCTCGGCGATGACCTCGGCGTCGTTCTCACGGAGACTGTCGGCGATGACGCGGAGGTCGGTCAGCAGTTCCTCGTCGTTCTCGTAGCCGCCCTGGCGAACGTCGCTGACCCGGATGACGGACTCGCGCATCAGCCGGAGCTTCTGGCGGTAGGGCTCGTCCGGATACCGTTCCTCGGCCTCTGTGGCAATTCCGGGGAGCCTGGACTTGTGACGGTCCAGTCGCTCGTTGAACAGCGCGTCGGTCGCGATGTTCGAGGCGTCCTGACTCAGCACCCCGGAGAGTTCCTTGAGCTTGTTGCGGTACAGCGGCAGCACGGTGTCACGCTGGCGCTCCAGCGTCTCCTCGGTCACCTCAGTGGTGACGAACGGGTTGCCGTCGCGGTCGGAGCCGGCCCACGAGCGGAACTCGTAGAGTGTGTCGATATCGATGTCCTCGTCGTACACGTCTTCGAGGGTGTGTTCGAGTTCGTCGTACACCTCGTCGATAACGTCGAACAGGACGTTTTCGAGGTACCACTGGACGTTCAGCGCTTCGTCGGTGACCTCCGGGCGGCGGTCTCGGACCTGCGGGGTCTGCCAGAGACTCGTCACTTCAGCGTCGAGGTTGCGCTCGATGCGTTTCTGCTCGCGGTCCGTGAGCCGCCGCTCGTCGAGTCGTTCGATGTCACGGGCGACCGACCGGAGCTTCGCCTTCACCGTCTTCCGGCGGGCTTCGGTGGGGTGAGCCGTGAACGTCGGCTGGATGAGAACGTCTTCGAGCACCTGCTCGAACTCCTCCGGGTCTGCGCCGCGTTCGGCCAGGTCCCGGACGGCTTCCTCGACGCTGTCGGCCAGTACACCCTCCTCGCTCCCCTCTCGGATTTCGCGGACCCGTTCGCGCTCCTCGGCGAGATTGATAAGTTCGAAATAGGTCGTAAACGCGCGTGCGACGATATCCTGGGTCTCCGGGTTCAGTCGGTTCAGTGCCCGGTGGACTTCGTCCCGCGTCTCGGCGTCACCGCGCCGGTAGTCGATACACGACGTTCGAATGGTTTCCACCGTTTCGAACGCCTCGGTCGAGGTTTGTGCTTCCAGCACTTCGCCCAGGAGCGCACCCAACTCCCGTACGTCCTGGTTTATCTCTCTGGCGTGCAAAGTCATACCACTTCCTCCAGAACCGAGCCCTAAAACACTATTGAAACGGTGTATCAGGGATAGACGTTCGTGAAGAACCCGGTTTCGGGAAATAGCTATTATTAATCGTGGGGTTCTTTACCGTATCACACGAATCACACAGGATACAGTGGACTGCCAATGATAGATATCGCCCTGGACATGGAGCAGTACGACTGTCCCTTCATCGACACGACGGCAGACCACGACGTCGCCTTTGCAGCGGTACACTGGGACTTCGACCAGCGTGCGCGGGAGTTGGAGACGCGGATGGTTGTCGAAGCCGAGGACGCGGGGATACTCGATACGGGGCTGGACAGTCTGCAGGCCCACGAGAACATGAACGACTGTGCGCTGTTGCGCCGCGAGGACAACGCCGCCCACATCCGGACGACTATCGAGGAAACGGCGGCGATGCAGACCATCCGGGACAACGGCGGCTACATCACCGGCCCGTTCCACATTGAGGCGGGCAGCGAAACCTGGCACGTCGGATTCGACCGCGGCCGGGACGCCGATACGACGCTCTCGGAACTTGACCGCGACAACGAGTACGACGTGGTCGAACGCACGTCGACGACGCTCCCACAGCTCCAGGACCTCGTGCAGAACGCCGGCGCGGCGATGACGCTCGTCGACGGCTGCCGGGACCTCTCAGACACCGAACGCGAGACGCTGGAAACCGCCGTCTCCGAGGGCTACTTCGAGTCGCCCCGGGACGCGACGTTGGGGTCGCTTGCCGAGGACTTCGGCGTGTCCAAACCCGCCGTCTCGAAGAATCTCCGACGCGGCGAGCGGAAGATGATCCAGCGCGTCGTTGAGGCGCTGGACGACATCGAGGACTGATTCCGCTGTCTCCCCCGGCCTGTTCGCTACTCTGTTCAGAATGACAGCTGGGTGCAACTGTCACAACGGCCGTACCTAGCTCCCACTGTAGGCCTTAGCGTTGTTTTACTGCATAACTGACACTCGTGAGAGCGACATCGATACAAGACAACACCGATTGCGTGGGCTGAGATATGAATCAGCAAATGCCGGTCAAACGAATCCTGAACTGTCCGCATATCTGTGCTGCTGGGTGGTGACCGCTGATTCCACCCAGACGGATAGAGTAAGGGTTACTTCCATGCATGATTCCGAGATTGTGACCTGCTTAAATCATATTCCCACGGCCGGACGCAATACGAGTGCAAAGGAGGGGACCGGTCAAACAAATATTTCGACCAAAGATATTTTTATACAAAAGCAAAGACAACATAATCATGACTGCTGAAGAAGACGAATCATCGTCTAGAAGAGCCATACCGGCTCTTGGGATGCTTTTCAAAACGGTATTCGGGTTGCTCTTCCGAATCATACTCGCACCGTACCGTCGACTCGCAAGGCGGTTGCTTGCTGGAGTTATCCTAATACCAGTTGTCGTATTCCTCGGCCCGTTCATTTTCGCGGGGTTTGCGGGAGGAATGGAACTGTTTGACTTCCTCGGTGTGAACCGTCAGATTGGGTTTCTGATTTCAATCACCGTCGGAATGACCTTGCCGTGGGTGGTCATCCTCGGTATCCTGCATCGATACACTGACCACGAAATTCTCTAACTACCCGCAGTGCGACTGGGACAGCGAATAGCGGCGTATTTTCGTCCGAACTCTGGTCGGGTTGATAAACAGTTCTCTGATGGACCTTTGTCGCAGAAATCTACTCGATTTCGTCGGACACACAGTTCGCTGTGGCCCTTGGACTGGTCCTCTCTATCATTCCGGCGTTACTAACGTGGGTGACCGCTGAAATATATCGATTGACAGTTACTGAAGCAGTTACGTAGCAGATAGTCAAATCGGTGTGAGCGCATAATTCGCCAAGGAAAGAACGATACAGACCGTTTACGACCAGTTTTGTGACAGTCCCGGTACGGACGAGAATTGCGGTCTGTCTCGCCGCGTTAACATGTTAACTCAGCACACTATGTAGTCGGCGAGTCTACGATAATCTGTTATGCAGAACACGGCTACACGGAGGCGCGTTCTCGGCGCGCTCGGTGCCGGCGTTGTCGGGCTCAGCGGCTGTGTCAGTGACGACTCATCCATGACTGAACAGGACGGTTCGGACGGCGGCACGACGGACAGTGGCACGAACGGCGAATCGGGCGGCGGTGACTCGACGCAGACGGTCAGCATCGGCGTGCTTCAGCCCCGCGCCGGCGACCTGAAATACTACGGCGACCAGTCGCTGTGGGGCTTCCTCTCCGGGCTGGCGTACAAGGGTGAGACCGATCCGCCGACAGACGCCGGCAGCGGCGAGGTAACCATTACCGCTGGTGACACGGAGTACCGCCTGCTAATACGGGACACGGAGTTCTCGGCGGACACGGCTCAGACGGCGGCGACGAACCTCGTCGAGAACGAGAGCGTGGACATGCTCGCCGGCTGTGCGTCCTCGGCGGTCGCCAGCCGGGTCGTCACGACGGTCGTCAATCAGGCGCAGGTCCCCATCATGCTCGGTCCGGCGGCGTCGGCCGACATCACGTCCAACTCCGAGACCTGTAGCGACCTCGTCTACCGAGCGAGCGAGAACACCGCGATGGACGCCCGCTCGGGCGGGAAGTACGTCGCCAGAGAGACGGACGTTTCGACCGTCTACCTGTTCGGCGCGGACTACAGTTTCGGCCGCGCGGTCGTCAACAACTACCGAGACGTGCTGGAGGCCGAAGGCGTCGATATCGTCGGCGAACGCTTCGTCGAACAGGGCTACGCCGAGTGGGATGGGCTGCTTGACAACGCCGAGGAGGCCGGGGCCGAAGGCGTCGTCGGCGGGTTCACCGTCGCGACACTCCCGGCGATGTTCAACGCATTCCTCTCGGGCGACTACTCCTATCGGGTGTTCGGCGGGTTCGCCACCAGAATCACCAACAGCGTCGTCGGCGGGACGATGCAGAGCGTGCTCGGCGAACCCCTGACCGAGGAAAAGATCAGGGACTCACAGCTCGGGCCGTTCACGACTCGCTACCACTGGAACCAGTACGACAACCCGATCAACGACGCGTTCGTCGAGAGCTACACCAACGCCTACGGCGTCGTCCCGGACCTGTTCTCGGCGGGGACCTTCACCGGCGCATCGGCGATCCACCAGGCGGTTCAGGAGAGCGGGTCGACCGAGGGCGAGGATATCGCCGACGCCCTGAAGGGGATGACCGTCATCGACACGCCGAAAGGCGAGAACGGCTACACCTTCCAGGAGTACAACAATCAGGCACAGTCGGCGATGACCGTCGCGAACCCGATTCCGACGACCGACGAGTGGGCCGATAACTGGGGCGCCGCCATCATGCCCGGCGAACCGCTGGCCCGAATCAGTGCCGACGAGACGACCATCCCGCAGGACAGCGACCAGATGGACTGTTCACTGTAGGTATGCTCAGAACACAGGGACTGACCAGAGAGTTCGGGGGACTCACTGCTGTCGACAGCGTCGACTTCGAACTCGACGCGGAACTGTGCTCGCTCAT
Source organism: Haloarcula sp. CBA1115 (assembly GCF_000827835.1). Lineage (NCBI taxonomy): Archaea > Methanobacteriati > Methanobacteriota > Halobacteria > Halobacteriales > Haloarculaceae > Haloarcula > Haloarcula sp. CBA1115. The sequence continues at coordinate 2,824,141 of NZ_CP010529.1, forward strand.
TGGCCCGAACGGGGCCGGCAAGACGACGTTCTTCAATCTGCTGACCGGGAGCCTCTCGCCCACCGAGGGGACGGTCGAACTCCGGCGTGACGGACAGTGGGAAGACATCACCGACGCGTCGCCCCACGAGACGGCCAGCAAGGGTATCCACCGCTCCTATCAGGTGACGAATGTCTTCCCCAACAGCACGGTCTTGGAGAACGTTCGAGTCGCTGAACAGGCTCACAGCGACGACGCCACGACCTTCTGGCGCAACGTCGACCACTACGACGAGTTCACCGAGCGCGCCCACGAGATTCTGGACCGGGTGGGGCTCTCCCACCGGGCCGGGGACCTCGCGAGCACGCTGAGCCACGGCGCAAAGCGCAAACTCGAAGTCGCCATCGCGCTGGCCGGCGACCCCGCAGTGCTCCTGCTGGACGAGCCAAACGCCGGCGTCTCCTCGGAGAGTGTTGACGAAATCCGGGACCTCATCGAGGCGGTGGCAGAGGACTACCCAGTCCTGCTGGTCGAGCACAACATGGACATCGTGATGGGCGTCTCCGACCGCGTCGTCGTGCTCCATCAGGGTGCGGTCATCGCCGACGGACTGCCAGCAGAGGTACGGGCTAACCCCGACGTCCAGTCGGCGTATCTCGGCGGCTACGAACCGGGCAGCTTGGACGATGACACGACAGCGACCGGGTCCGGAACGGACTCGGAGGAGGGGACGGCGTGAGCCTGCTCGAACTGAGCGGCGTCCACACGTACTACGGCGACAGCCACATTCTCGAAGGCGTCGACCTCTCCGTCGAGGAGGGAGAGGTGGTCGCGCTGGCCGGCCGCAACGGCGTCGGTAAGACGACCACGCTGCGGACGATTCTGCAACTGACACCGCCACGCGAGGGGTCGATCACCTTCCGCGACGAGTCGCTGGTCGGGCTGGAGACACACGAGGTCGCCGAGCGCGGACTGGGATGGATTCCGGAGGACCGTCGGATGTTCAGCCAACTCAGTGTCGAGGAGAACCTTCGGGCGGCGATACCGGACCCGGACGACGTGAGCGACGGCCTCCGCCTGGCCTTCGACTCGTTCCCCATCCTCGAAGAGCGGCGGGGGCAGGACGCCGGCACGCTGTCGGGCGGCCAACAGCAGATGCTCGCCATCGCCCGCGGGCTGGTCGGCGACAACGACCTGCTGCTGGTCGACGAACCGAGTGAGGGGTTAGCCCCCCAAATCGTCGCCGACGTGGCCGAGGCGCTGTCGAAAGCAAGCGAGGATGTGACGATGCTGCTGGTCGAGCAGAACCTCCCGCTGGCGCTCGACTTGGCCGACCGGTTCTACATCCTCGACAAGGGCCGCGTCGTCGACGACGGCGACACGGCGGCGGTGACGGCCGACGACGAGCGGTTCAGGAGGTATCTGTCGGCATGATACTCGAAGCGCTCGTGGAGTTCCTGACGCTCGGCGAACTCGGCGGTGTCATCGTCAACGGGCTCGCCAAGTCAGCGCTGTACGTGATGATTGCCAGCGGTCTGACGCTGATTTTCGGCCTTATGGGCGTGTTGAACTTCGCCCACGGGTCGCTGACGATGGTCGGGGCGTACCTGGGCGGCCTCCTGATGGTCGTGACGGTCACCGGCGGGACAGCGCCGCTTACCCGCCTCGGCCTGTTCTTCGTCGCCATCGTCGTCGTGTTCGCGCTGCTGACGGTGCTTGGCGGCGCAATCGAGACGACCATCATCCGGCCGCTGTACGACCGGCCGCCAATATACCAGATCCTGCTGACGTTCGGCCTGACGCTGGTCATCGAGGAAGTCGTCCGCATCGTGCTGGGCATCTACGACCTCCAGCCGCTGTCGGACTGGCAGGCCGCGCTGGCGACCAAGCCGCAGTTCCTCCGCGAACCGGTCGCCCTCGGTCCCGTCAGCGTCGGCTGGATGTCGCTGTTCCAGATACTCCTTGGAACTATCACGGTGGTCGGCATCTGGGCGTTCCTCACAAAGACCCGCTATGGCCTGTACATCCGGGCCGGGAGCGAGGACACGGAGATGGCATCGGCGCTTGGCATCGACGTTCGGCAGGTGTTCACCGTCGTGTTCGCGCTGGGTATCGGGCTGGCCGGCGCGGCCGGAACGCTGCTGATGTGGGACCCGACGTGGGGCGCGAGCGTCCCGCTGGCGGCCGAGACGCTGCTGCCGGCGTTCATCGTCGTCATCGTCGGCGGCCTCGGGACGTTCCGGGGCACCGTCGTCGCCGCGCTGGTCGTCGGGATGGCCGACGCGGTGACGACCTGGTGGTTCCAGAACGTCATCGAGTTCACGGGCCTGCCGGAACTCGTCCTGTTTCTGGTCCTCGTGGTGACGCTCATCGTCCGCCCGCAGGGCCTGTTCGGCGTCGAGGAGGTGGGGGGCCATTAGCGCTGAAACCGAGGCCGACGCCGAGGCGGCGTCCGAGCCACCGACCCCCACGACTGTTGAGACGGGCTGGCCCCGCGAGTACCTGCGGGACCACACCGCTCACATCCTCGTTATCGCCCTGCTGGCGCTGTACCCGCCGGTGTATCACACGCTGTTGAACTCGCCTGTCGGTGCCGAGACGCAGATGCTCCTGCCGACCGTAGAGACGATGGTCGGCGTCCTCTATTTCGGCCTCTTTGCTATCTCCTTTGACTTCATCAGCGGCTACACCGGCTACCTCTCGTTTGGCCACGCGGTGTTCTACGGCACCGGCGCGTACACCGTCATCCTCATTGCTAACGGGAAGCTGCCGTTGCTTGGCCCCGGGACGCCGTTCATGCTGTCCCTGCTGGTCGGCGGTCTCATCGCCGTCGTGCTGGCGATGCTCGTCGGCCTCGTCTCGTTCCGCCTCTCTGGTGTCTACTTCGCGATGATTACGCTCGGCTTCGCGCAGGTGTTCTACGTGTTCGTCCGCGGCTGGGACTACGTGGCGACCAACCCCCGGGACGGCCCCGCGGTCGGGCCGAGCCACGCCGAAGGCTTCCAGATTGGGGTTCCCGGCATTGACCAGCTATCCCTGTCAATCGGCGTACTCACCGGCGACGAGGTGGCCCTGCTTGGGTCGACGCTGTCCGGGACGGAAGTGTCCTACTACATGATCGGCCTCGTCGTCCTCGCATGCTACTTCGCCATGCAGCGAATAATCCACTCCCCGTTCGGGCGGGTGCTGATTGCCATCCGGGAAAACGAGGAGCGCGCTATCGCCATCGGCTACAACACCTACCTCTACAAGCTCGGAGCCTTCGCCATCAGCGGCTTCTTCGCCGCCGTCGCCGGCGGACTGTTCGCCGGCTTCAAGCGGTCGGCCAGCCCGGAGAACTCCTTTTACTTCCTGGTGACCGGTGACGCCCTGCTCGCGAGCATCATCGGTGGCTTCGGGACGCTTGCCGGCTCGCTGTACGGGCACCTGTTCGACGAGACGGTTCGGGAGTTCCTCTCGAAGGCCGGGCAGGGCGGCGGTCTGTTGCCGTACCTCCGCGCGCTGCTGGGCCAGGAAACGCTGGACGCGACGCTGGTCGGCGAGACGACTATCGGCGGCCTCATCGACCTGCTGTTGAACGGCCACGCGAGTCTCTACGTCGGTATCGTGTTCGTGCTGTTCGTGCTCTACGTCCCCGACGGACTGCTCGGGACGCTGCGAGCACGCATCGGCGGAACGTTCGCCGAGGCGCTGCCGGCGAAACTCCGGGGTGATTCGGAATGACGAAACCAGTGAAAACGACCGTCGAACCGCCAGACCGTACGACGACTTGGGCGTGGGGCGGCCGCTATCCATCTGGTCGGCCCACGGAGGCGTATCGACAACAAGACGACACGCAGTGTGACAACCCGAAGGGGGAGCCAGCAGAGCAATGACCGCGGAACCGGACCACTCGAAGGATATCCAACCAGAACCAGCCAGTATGCAATACGCGACTAACGACGGCGTCTCGCTCGCCTACGAGCGCGAGGGGCCGCCAGACGCCGAGACTGTGGTCTTCGTCGAAGGTATCGGCTACGGCCGCTGGATGTGGCTGTGGCAACAGGAGGCACTCGTCGACGGGTACCAGACCCTCGTATGGGACAACCGCGGCACCGGCGATTCGGACGAACCCGAGGGGCCGTACACGATGAGCCAGATGGCCGGCGACTTTGAGGCCGTACTCGACGACGCCGGCGTCGAGCAGGCCCACGTCGTCGGGGCCAGTATGGGCGGGATGATCGCCCAGCAGTACGCACTGGAGTACGATCGGGCGCAGTCGCTGACGCTCATGTGTACCTCGCCAGGCGGGCCGGAAGCCAAGGCGGTCCCCGAGGAGACCCAACAGCGGATGTTCAACGTACCCGAGGACCTCGACAAGCGCGAACTCCGGCGGTACAAAATGCAGCCCGCGCTTTCGGATCGGTTCATGGGCACCCACGAAGACCTCATCGAGCGCATCATCGACTGGCGCATCGACAGCGACGCCAGCGACCAGGCCCTCGAATGGCAAGGCGCGGCTGTGCAGACTCACGATGTGTCGGACCGCCTCCAGCAGATTACGGAGCCGTGCCTGGTCATCCACGGGACCGTTGACAAGGTCGTCCCCTACGAGAACGGGGAACTGCTGGCTCGGGGCTTACCCAACGCCGACTTCATCACCGTCCACGGCGGTCCGCACCTGTTGTTCATTGAGGAGTACGACCGCGTCAACACACAGATACGGGAGTTCATCGACGATGTCTGAGGGGACGCCACAGGAGTGGGTCGGTGCCTGGAGCGAGCGCCGGGCCGCGCTCACGCCGGACCGCGAGGGATTGGTGGATGCGACCACCGGCGAGCGGTTCACCTACGCCGAACTGGACCGGCGAGCGAACCGGACCGCTCGCCTGCTCCGGCAGTACGGGGTCGGTGCGGACGCCGACGCCGCCCGCACTGCGACGGACGCCACGGCGGCAGCCGGCACCGTCGCCGTCGTCTCGCGGAACCGCCCCGCCGTCGTCGACCTGTTCTTCGCCACGGGCAAGACCGGGAGCCGACTCGCCCCGCTGTCCCATCGGCTCGCGCCCCCTGAACTCGCCGAACTCCTTGACCGCGTGGACCCTGAAATCCTCGTCGTCGAGTCCCCCTTCGCAGAGACTGTCTCGACCGCTCTGGAGACAGCCGACGCGACTGCGCCCGAAATCATCCAGCTCGAAACCACCGACGGCGCGTCCTCGGATTCCACGCTCGACAGCACGCTCTACGCTTCGGCCCTCCCCCAGGATGACGCGCCCGTCGAGACGGCGACTCCCGCCCCCGGCGACACCCACCTCCTCCTCCACACCGGCGGGTCGACGGGGACGCCCAAGGAGACGGAAATCACGCATCGCGGCATCGTCTGGAACTCCCTGAACACGATCACGGCCTGGGGGCTGCGGGCCGACGACGTGACGCCGATGGTGTTCCCGATGTTCCACACCGGGGGCTGGAACGTCCTCACCGTCCCGCTGTGGCATCTGGGCGGAACGGTCGTCATCGCCCGCGAGTTCGACCCCGGCGACGTGCTGGAGACCATCGATACTGAGGGTGGGACCGTCCTCGTCGCCGTCCCCGCAGTGCTGCGAATGATGACGGACCACGACCGCTGGACGGAGACGGACCTCTCGACGCTGCGCTTCGCCAAGTCCGGCGGCGGCCCCTGCCGCAAGAGCGTGATGGAGGCGTGGTGGGACCGCGGTGTCGACCTCTCACAGGGCTACGGCCTCACCGAGTGCGGCCCGAACAACTTCGCGATGCCGGAGGGCTGGCCCCGAAAGAAGGCCGATTCCGTCGGCAAGCCGGCGATGCACGTCGACGCCAGAGTCGTCGAACCCGACGACGGTGACAACGGCGATGGTCCCTCCGACGCGCGAAAGACGGTCGACCCCGGCACCGTCGGCGAACTCCAGTTGCGCTCGCCCCACGCCGCGACGGGCTACCTCGACAACCCCGAGGCCACCGCCGAGACGTTCGGCGACGGCTGGGTGTCGACTGGCGACCTCGCCCGCGCCGACGCGGACGGCTACTACTACATCGAGGGTCGAACCAAGCATATGTTCGTCAGCGGCGGCGAGAACGTCTATCCCGCGGAGGTCGAGGACGCTATCGCCGACCATCCGTCGGTCGGTGAAGTCGTCGTGATTCCGGTGCCCGACGACAGGTGGGGCCAGGTCGGCAAGGCCGTCATCGAACCTGCGACCGATAGCACGACAGGCGGGGCCAGCGACCGGTCGCTGACACTCGACGGCCTCCGGACGTTCCTCGACGACCGACTAGCCCGGTACAAACACCCCCGTGAGATTGCGTTCGTCGAGGCGATGCCGACCAGCGGTCCGGACAAGATCGACCGGGGTGCAATCTTGGACCGGTTCGGGGCGTAATCCGTCAATGCAGGCGTATCTTCAAGAGGGGTGATGCAGTTCCACTTACACAAGATGGCTGACACATATGCGACGACGGATTCGATACATGTGTTGCAGGTGGACGACACCCCGCTACTCGACGAGACTGTCGAGTTCCCGGATGGACGAGACCCGGACTCGCTTACCCTGACTACGACTGACCGGGCTGACAGTGCGCTCGAACGTCTCGAAGACAACGCTATCGATGGTATCGTTACCGCGGACGACCTCCCGGACCGGTCCGGCCGTGAATTCGCTGAGATAGTCCGCGAGCGGGATAGCAATGTCCCGGTACTGCTGCTGACCGAGTCGGAATCCGTCGCCAGTGACGCGGTCTCGAACGGAGTCACCGACGTTTTCAGCAGAGACACGGCTCTCGGGCGTGGCGATCTCCTCGCCAATCGGATTCGGTTGCTCGTCGAACACCACCAGTCGACAGAAACCGCTAGCCGGACCAGACGGCAACTCACAGAACTGGCGGAACAGTCGAACGAACTGCTGTGGGTGTTCTCCGGGGACTGGACCGAGCTACAGTTCGTCAATTCGGCATACGAAACGCTCTACGGCCGCTCCGTGGAGTCCCTGCAGGCTGACCCCGCAGAGTTCATGACAGCGATTCACCACACGGACCAGGAGAGAGTCATGCAGGCGATGCAACGCGTGTCCGCCGGCGAATCCGTCGACCTCGAATTCCGTATTACCAAACCAGATGGCGAACAGCGCTGGGTGCGGGCCGAGGCGCAACCGATCGTCGACGACGGCACAGTCACCAGAATCGTCGGGGCCTCGTGCGACATCACCGAGCGGAAGCGACGCGAGTCCGAACGCGTCACGGAACTGGATAGCCCCGACGCGCCGGTCGATGCAGTGCCGGATCTGTTCTATGAACTCGACGAGAACGGCGATCTGGTTCGCTGGAATGATGCACTGGCGGCAGCCACCGAGCACGAAGACGCTGACCTCGAGTCGATGGCTCTGACAGCCCTCTTCGCCCCGTCCGACCGCGAGACGGTTCGTCAAGGTATTGAGACGGCGTTCGAGACCGGTGAGGCGTCGTTCAAAGCCGACCTGCTGACCGCCGACGGAACGACAGTCCCGTACGAATTCACTGGCGGCCGGATAACGGCTGCTGACGGCTCGACGCTCGGCGTGGCCGGTATCGGACGGGAGATCTCTACCCTCGACAGCCGTCAACAGGCTCTCGAACAACAAAACGAGCGCCTCGACGAGTTCGTCAGCGTCGTCAGTCACGACCTCCGGAACCCGCTTGACGTCGCCCGGGGCCAGCTAGAACTCGCACAGATGGAACACGACAGCGAGCATCTCGATGCAGTCGAGCGAGCCCACGACCGTATCGGCCAACTCATCGAGGACCTCCTGTCGCTGGCCCGGAACGGCGAGGCCGCGCTCGACAGCGAGTCAGTGCCGCTCCAGACCGTCGTCGAGCAGTGCTGGCAAACCGTCGAGACCGGCGACGCGACACTGGAGCTACGGACCGCTGCCGTGGTCCGCGCGGCCCCCAGCCGGCTCCGGCAACTGTTCGAGAACCTCATCCGCAACAGTGTGGAACATGGACAAACGCCACACACCGAGAAACAGGGAGACACCGGCGAGCAGCGTGCGACAACCTCGATATCACAGTCGCAGGGAGCGGCCACCGACCTGACGATAACTGTCGGCGAACTGAACGACGGCTTCTACGTCGCGGACGACGGCGTCGGGATTCCGGCCGACGAGCGCGAGGACGTGTTCGAGGGCGGGTACTCGCTGGCTTCGGGTCCCGGGTTCGGCCTCCGAATCGTCGATGAGATCGTCGACACCCACGGCTGGTCGATAACGGTCGCAGAAAGCGACGCCGGCGGTGCTCGCTTCGAGATCACCGGCGTCGAATTCGATGCGGCGTAACTGTGCCGCCGTGATATCGGGTGACCACCACGTCACCCGGTGCCGTCCCAGTCAACACCAACAGATGGGGGGCTGAACTTACGCTTCGTCGAAGACGGTGTCGCCCTCGACGACGTGCTCTTCGACGGCGTCGAGATCGAGCGTCAGACCGAGACCCGGCTCTTCCGGAATCTCGATGTAGCCGTCCTCGATGACGGTCTCCTCGACTAGGTCCTCCCACCAGCCGAGTTCGTAGGAGTGGTACTCGACGGCGAGAGAGTTCGGGACAGACGCCCCGACGTGGGCGCTCGCCATCGTCGCAATCGGCGAGGAGACGTTGTGCATCGCGACCGGGATGTAGTACTGGTTCGCCACATCGGCGACCTTGCGCGTCTCGCGCATCCCGCCGACCTTCGGCATGTCCGGCGCGATCATGTCGACGGCCTGGTTCTCGATGAGCCGCCGCTCCTCGGTGACGCGGTAGCGGTTCTCGCCCACGGTAATCGGCGTGGTCGTGGACTTGGTGACTTCCTCCTGCACTTCGAGATTCTCCGGCGGAACGGGGTCTTCGAGCCACCAGACGTCGTACTCCTCGATGGCGTCGGCGAGGCGCTTCCCGGAGCTGCCCGAGAACGTCCAGTGACAGTCGAAGGCCACGTCGGCCTCGTCTTTGACCTCCTCGGTGACCTTCTCGACGATCTCGGCCTTGTGGCGGATTTCGCCCGGGCGGAGGTGGCGGTTCGCGCGGTCCTTTTCGAGGCCGCTCGGCACGTCGAGATCGAACTTCAACGCGTCGTAGCCCAGTTCGTCGACGACGCGGCGCGCCTCCTCGGCGCAGGCGTCGGCGTCAGCCTCTTCCTCGGTATGGCAGTCGCAGTACACGCGCATCTCGTCGCGGTACTTGCCGCCCAGGAGCTGGTAGGCCGGCACTTCGAGGATCTTGCCCGCGAGGTCGTGCAGTGCGACCTCGATGCCAGCGATGGCCGTCACGGTGACGCCCTCGACGCTCCCCTCGCCGCTCATCTTCTGGATGAGGTGCTCATAGAGGCGGTCGATGTCCAGCGGGTTCTCGCCGACGACGAACGGCTTCATCCGCTCGATGAGTTCCGGGACGCCCGCGCCCCAGTATGCCTCGCCCGTACCGACGATGCCTGCGTCGGTGTAGATCCGGACGAGCGTCCACGGGAAGTTCCCGTCGACCATCGTCGTCTGAACGTCTGTGATCTCCACGTCACGGCCGCCACCGCGCTTGGCGGTGACGCCCATTGTCTCCGCAGAGAGCTCCCGCATGGTGTACTCTGCGTTCGGGTCGTGCAGGTCAGCGTAGTCTACGTCGTTTGCCTTTCCCATACCCCTCGCTTGCTATCGGCATTACAAAAGTGTAGAGGAAATCGGTCTCGTTCTGGCAGGGCCGCACAAATCACAATTTGGCTGTCAGCCTTCCTCTGCTTCCGCCTTGGGTGTCTGCTTGACGCTTCCGTCAACCACTGTGGCAGCGCAACCCTCGCGGCCCGTATGAAACCGCTGCTGTCCAGTTGTATTCCTTACGCAGAATTTTGAAGTGGGACCGCCGAGCACAATGCCGCGCTGTCGGGCGATTTCCATGTATTTCTACCCTTTACACTTGCCTTACCTATCATCATTCTTAACTAATATCTGAATCGTCGAGCTTATCCAGATGTTCGCGCCGTGAGGCACCGCGAATAAGCTGTTCCGGCTGGTCGTAGACGCCCTCAATCAACTCCTCACTCGTATTCGCCTTCTGAGCGAGATCTGGAGTCGGCCAGCCCTGATCACGATGATGGGTAATCGCACCGGTGCGAATCTTATGTGGGCTCCGCGAGCTCGGACACTTCGACCCCTGACCATGTTCGCGAGCCTCACACTCCTCCGGGTCTCGGTCATGAGGGCACGGACCGCCAAACTCACACGGCTGGGTCAGGACATACACCCAATTCCGCATCGCGGACTTCGACAATCTGCCCGAACCCTTCTTCGAGCTGAACAACGGCTCACGGTCGTACTCATCCACGACATCTGAACGGTTGACACGGAGATACGCGCGGAGAACATCAGCCACCCAATCGGCGATATTGATCACACGCTCACCACCGGCCTTGTTCTTCAGCGGCGTTTCAGACTCTGGGCGATGCCGGGGATACAGGAAAGGTAGCGACGCCTCGTCGAGGATGCTCTCGACGACATGAGGAGCGAAACCCTCTCTTTCGAGTTCTGTACGAAGGCGTTGCTCGTCCTCATCATCGAGATATACATCACACAGGTCCAGCGACCGGAGCGTGCCGATTCGAGCGGTCGTCCGCCACAGCAAGAGCATCAGAACATGCTCCCGCGAAGCGTATCTGAACTGGTCCAGTTCGTCGATAATTCCCTGAGCCCGGTCGGTGATGAGCTTCGCTGTGTTTACCCGGTCCTCCTTGGAGAGGTCTGGAACCTCCCACGCCCGAAGCACGTCTTCCGACACCGCGTTCAGGTCCCGGCAGTAATCGAACCACAGACGGAGCGTCCCGAACTGGTTGTTCAGCGTGTTCCGCTGCAGGTCCGAATCCCAGCGACGGGCTTCGAACTCTTTTATATCGCGTGTCGTTAGCTCGCTCAGGTCGTCGATACCAACCTCGTCACAGTACTCCAAGAACGGCTGGACACGATAGCGATACGATTGGGCCGTCGAGTCGGCCATCTCCTGCTGTTGCATCCACAGGTCGAATGCCTCGCGCGGTTCGACGGAGTCGAGATCGGCGCTGGAGTCGACCATCTCTCGTAGTTCGTCCAGCAGCTCGTCGGCGTCCGGTTCGTCTTCGCTCACGCCCCGACACCTCCAGCTACTCGACGGCCGAAACAACCAACTGTGCGCTCTATGTGTTCTTGCATGGGTCTCTAAGGTGACAGCGAGCGCGACCAGGGTACCAATCTGACACGCGCTCGCTGTCGAGGGACCCTTCCGGAATCGAACCGGAACGCCACCAGTGAGTCCAACCGACCGAAACCGCCGAGTCGCTACGCTTTGCAACAGCCCCTATCGTGGGTGGCATTACGCGTCATCGACCATCGCCTCCTTCGCATTCTGGAGTCGTCTGAATTCCTCGTAGCTCCCCCCGTGATCCGGGTGAAACTCCTTCGTCTTCTCACGGAACGCCGCTTCCACGACACCGTCAGGGGCGTCCGGAGCGACATCGAGGACCTCGTGTGCCGGTGGCGACGCGGCAATCGTCTCAGTCTCACCGTCACCGGCCGGGAGTCGGGCCGCGGCGAACTCGCTCTCACCAGTTACGACTGCGCGGTTCCCCCGCATCCGGGTCTCATGAACCCACAAGTAGACCTCGCGAACGTTGTCTCGAAGCCGCGAATAGCGGTCACACGCGACAGCGAACTGTTGCCCGTCCTTCGTCCAGCGGAGGACGAACCCCGGATCATCGGGACTGGCGTTGGCCCGTGGCAGCGTGTCCGTCTTCGTATGTGAACTCCCGATAGACGCGCGCCACTCAGACGGGTCGAGGCGGTCCATCTCTGTCGCGAGATCCTCGGTCGTCTGTGCGAGGGACGCCTCGAAGTTCCGATTTGGTTCACGACGGCGCTCAGGCGTTCTGTCGAATCCCGGGGGCCAATCGATGGCCGTCACGCCGATGCACCTCCCGACTCACGTTGGTCGTCGGCCGGGTCGTAGACCGTTGTGACCCGCTCCATGTCAGGCGCTCGGAACAGTTCGTTCGTCCCGTTGGTGTGGTAGATGTGGCTGAACTCGGCGTCACAGTCGAGACAGATGACGACCTCTTGGTTCTGGTATTTCAGGTCACCACCGCAGTCGGGGCAGGTGACAAACGAGCCGTCGGCGTAGTGTTTGGTCTCTGTGGCCGTCGGCGTACCACCGTCAGCTATCAACTCCTCATCGGTGAACCGCTCGCTACAGCACAGCAGCGCCGGACCGCGTGAACGGTACCGTGCGCCACAGATACAGTAGTGCCAGCGGTCGTCGTCACGCTTGCGGAGTCGCGCCGCGGCCTCGGCCCAAGACTCGCCGTCGGCGACACCGATGTCCTCGATGTCGCGCAGTCCGATGCTGTCGGTTTGCTCGTCGCTGTCGGTTTCACTCATGCTTGCTCCATAACTCTCTCAGTCGTCAGCGCGGCCGCGCTGTGGCCGCAGGGATCAATGGTCGTCCGGTCGTCTGCGGCGAGCCCATCGACGGGAGTGCCACAGAACGGACAGGTAACATTTGCTTTCCACTTGGTAGTCTGTTCGTAACGCTTCGAATCGTGCGGGAGGCTTTTGTCGCCCCCGTGTGTTGCGTTCATCACGGTTGGTTGGCCAACCGACGCGGCCTCTCTGTCTCCAGCAGGGGGCCGCTCCCCGTTTTCCGAGGAACAGACCACCACCGTGAGCGCCGCATCGGCTTCTACCACATGGATTAATGAGACTAGGACATAAATGTTCTCATGAATCCATGTGCTTAAGCACACGTTTCCATTATTGGAATCTGATAAGTTGGTGTGTTCTGTACCGTCTAAAAAGTGGCTCAAAAACGGAACCCGCCGGGGTGGATGCAGTTGCCTATCGATGACCGCATCCTGGAGATCCTCTCGGAGAGTGAATTGATACTGTCTCCTGCTGTGATAGCGATAAATATCGACAAATCCCGAGACGAAGTGAACCGACGTCTCTCGGTGTTGGTTGAAGAAGAGTACGTTGACAGGGTTAAACGAGGATATTATCGGATAACCGAGAAAGGAGATTCTTACCTTCGTGGTGATTCCGGGAGTCCCAGCGAATCTGATTAGGAATAATAAACAGGCTTTATCTACAAAGCATTCTGCTTGCCGAGCGGGTAATCGGCCGTTATCGCCACCCTCACATCCGACGGCGGCCGATTCCCGTTCTCCCAATCCCCATTCCTCTCGTGCTGGCCGAACGCTTATCCCACTGATACGGCAAATAGAGGTATGGCCAGTTCGACGCGCGACGGAGATGTCCACGAGGACGAAATCCGGATGTGGCCCGAGGGTGACGGCTGGGTCATCGCCCACATCGACACTGGCGTCACCACGCAGGGCGACACCCGCGAACACGCCCTGGAGATGCTCGACGAAGCGGTCGCGCTCCACAAGGGTCAGATCGGTCGCGAACCCACGAACGAGGAACTCCGAGAGATGGGTATCGACCGCAACGCGTAGCGACTCTGCGTCGCTTTGCAGCCTCATGCCGCTCACTGAAACCCCTCCAACGAAAGCGTCGTCGTGCCACGGAGATAGCGGCGATAATCAGTCTGGTCCCAGCCCAGCGGTCGAAGCACGCTCTCACCGGCCCGAAGCGCCAGCGTCCGGTAGAACTCTGTATCGTACTCGCTGAGGGACTCGTGGGCTAACTGCACCCGCTCCTTCGAACGCCGGTCGTCGTCGACGACCACGTACTCCACGTCCTGTCCGGGGTGGCGCGGGAGCCCCTGTTCCTTCGCCCGCTGGAGCGCCGCGACGGTCTGTGTTCGCTGGTCGTAGTCTTCGACCGCCTTGGAGACGCGCTTTCGAATCAACAAGTCCTGCGGGTCGACATTGCCCGCTTCCAGCGTCTGGATACCACGATACAGCCGCTCACAAACGGCCTCCGGCGCCTGCTCACGGTCGAGCGTCCAGATGAGGTCACGCTGGAGCGCCTCGACGAACGACGGGGTACTCCGCTGGACCGCCTCGATGCCTTTCGTGACGAGTTCCTCCGCACCCGCCACGCGGCCGAAGTACTTCGTGAGCGCCCCTGCCTCGGAATCACTGAGCGGAACGAAGCAAATCCAGTCGTACCGGTCCTCCAGTTCCAGCGGGATAGATTCGCGCTCGGAGATGCGCTCACACAGTTCCGGAATCTGTGTCTGGGCTTCCCCGTCGACGGGCTGGACCCAGAGACTGTCGACGATGCCGTGAACGACTCGCCAGCCGCCGGCTTCGAGCGTCTCTTTCGCGTCCAGCAGAATCTCCCGAGCGTAGGCGTTGATTGCCTCGTGGCACTCGATGCGGCCGAATTTGGCGTTCCGATAACCCTGATAGCCGAAGCAACTAACCAGAATCCACTTCAGCGCATCCGACCGCGCCTGGAGAGCTTCCCGCCGCTCCGAATCACTCGTCGACGCGATCTCCGATTTAATCGCGGCCCGGTCATCGATAATCGGCCGGAGAACGTCAGGAATGAACCCGTCCTGGTCACAGATGCTATACCCGATACCCGGCACGTCCTCGGTGTCGTGACAGTCACAGCAGACCGTCTCCGGGCTGATGTTGTACTCGCACATGATGTTCGGGTACAGCGACCCGAAATCAATTTGGACGACATCCTCGTGCATCCCCACATCCGGCGCGAAGGTGAACCCGCCACGGTCGGCTTCGTGAATCGTCGCGACCGTTTTGAACTGCTCCGGTTCCCACTTGTTCCACGGAATCAGCACATCCCGCTGGAGCGCTTTGCGGACCTGAATCGCCGTCAGTATCGTCCCAATCGACCCCCAGGCGGTCTCCTGAAGCGGCCGCCAGGACCGCTCGACGAGGTCGAGCAGTCCTGGGATGCCAGACTCGTCCAACAGAAACGAGTTAGTCTCGTCGACGACGGCCCGGCCCGGCACGCGATAGCGAGCCGGCGAGTGCCCGACCTGCCCGTAACTCTCGTAGGTGCTGGCCCCGGCGAGCTTCTCGTAGCCGTCTGCCCGACCCAGCCGGAAGTCATCGAGACCGTGCTCGCTGGCCTGATCGTGACAGAACGGAACGATGCGGGCCGTTGAACAGCACAACACGTCGGGGTCCACAGTCCGCACTCGCTCGTCCAGCGCCCCAAGAACTGCTGCCGGGCTGTCCCCAAGCCGCGACCCGTCGACGGTCAGCGCCGTCACGTCCTGATCACGGAGCGCAGTCTCCGGGATACTGAGGTTCAGAACGCGGAGGTCGCGCTCCGGAACCGGGGAAGTGCCCGTCTCGACGCAGTACCGGAACTGCGGCGCGAGGTCAACATTGAACAATCGGAACGCTCCGGGATGGAACTGCTCAATTTCGTACAGCCGTCGGATCTCGTGGGCCAGCGTTCGAACCTCTGTCGCCCACTCAAGACCGACACGAAGGACAGTCGACTTCGCCTCCGAACCTAAGGAAGTGAACCATTCCTCGTAGCAAGTGTTGGTGACCTTCGGGTCTGTTTGAAGCCGATCCCGAAGCGCATCCAGGTTATCGCCCGCCACCAGCAGCGCGGGCTCGTAGTCAGTGTTGAGCCGACGCTCGACGCCGTCGCTGGTGACGTGCCACTCTCGAACCCCCTCAGCTCGAAACTCGCAGGTGAGGAGTGGCATGGGTCAGTTCTGGACCTCCTCACGGAGCGTCTGTAGTTCCCGCTGCTGGGCGACCAACACCGACAGGAGCACAGCGAACTCGGGGTCGGTACTGTTGAGGTAGCCGGCGGCGTCGGCGTGGTGGTTCGCCTGCTCAAACACCGCGTCGAAGGCAGGCTGATACTCCCGTCGGAGCGCCCGCCGAAACGGCTGGCAGCGGTCCTCGAACTGCCCGAGGAAATCCCGATAGGTCGGATTGGTTCGCCCCATCAGGCCCCTCCCATCGTGGCCGGCGTAATCGGACCGATTCCAGCGGTGTCGGCCTGTTCTTCCGCGACACCGAGCAGATCGACCCAGTAGGGAATCGTTGTCTGCCAGTATCCATCCGCCAAGTAGACGGTCGTCTCGTAGTCGTCTCCGACGAAGCGGTAGCCCATCGGCGTCCGCTCACACTCGTAGGCAGTCTCGACTCGCTCCACTACCATCTCGGTGAGAGCATCGTCGGCCGCATCAGTCACGAGAACCCGAATCTTGTACACCGCTGCCACCTCAGCGAGTGCATTGAGGACCGCGGTAAGCATCGGTTCGGCCTCGTGGGCCGGTACGTCCTCGTCACGGTACAGCGACGCCAGATTCGGCAGGATGATGCAGCCGGTCCGCGCGGAGGCTTGCTTGATGACGCGTCGGACTATCTGGAAGTGCTGGTAGGCCGTAAAGCCCCGCGCAAGGCGAATCCGCCGCAGGAGCCGACGGTGGGGAGCCATCTCGTGGAGCGTATACGACGAGCTGGTGTTCCGGGCATCCACCCAGTAGGCAACACCGTCGGCCTGCTGGACGGTATCGAGGGCCAGCTGGTGAAGCGCTGTCGACCGGGGGTCCGGTGTCTCCAGCAGCGTCAGGCCCCGTTCCAGATCGGGAAGGTTCGCATCGGGATTTGCCTGTGAAATATGGTTCATGCCTCCCCCTCAATCTCCTCGACGCCTAACCCCAGCAGCGACTCGATCAACCACTCGGGAAGCTCGGGGTCACTGAGCAGATCGTCTGCCACCACGCTGGTCGAGAGTAGCGTGGCGACGGCTTCGCCATCGACGCCAAACTCCCACGATTCGTCGCGCTTGACTTCGATCCGACCGTTGTACTCGGGGTCGCTGTAGTAGATGTAGAGTTTCGTGTCTTTGCCGTCGATGGTCTCGCTCTCGACCCGGTCAGGTGCTTGTGTACGCTGCATACTCGTGGCGACGATGTGGTATGTAAAAGGACTGGGGCGGCAGTGACCGGAAATAGTTTTCAGCCACGTACACAAGATATGAATCCATCTGAGACCCGTGTAACGTGCAAAAATAGCCGATGGCTGGAAAATGACCGGAAAAAGTTGGAAGCGCCGCCGTCTTGCGATTGGAAAATGACCGGAAGTCAGACCAGCGATCGGTACGACTTCCCACGTCCGTTTCCTTCGTCGGCGATGAGTTCGTACTGTTTCAGACTCCGCAGATATCGCCGCCGGGTCGTCCGAGCTTTCGGAGAATCGATCTGTTCCTCATAGCGAGCGTGCAAGGTCCCAACATCAATTTCGCCAGCCTGCCGAACGATCCGGAATAAGAGTCGTTGATGTGTGCCGAGCGTACGAATCTTCCGCTGTGTGACCTCACGCTGTGCATCGTCGGAGATCGCGTCAACGACCTCTGTCGTCATTTCACGCATCTCGTTTTCCTCGACGTGGGCGGCGGCCCGTCGCAATAGGGCGATACCGTCACGAGCGTTCCCAGCCGCAATGTCCGCGATATACTCAACAGCGTTGTCATCAACGCGCGAAGACACCAGGCCGTGGGTCACACGAGCATCGAGGATATCCACAAGCTCGGCATGGCTGTACTTGTCCAAGCGAACGGTCGCAGCGCTATGCATCCGAGAAGCGGCAGCCTGTCCCAGCGATGTCATCCACTGGTCCTCCTTAATTGTGATACAGATCAACGAAACATTCGGTACCTCGTAGAGAGCGAGCAAAATCTCTTCATCGAGAACGGTGACCTCGTCGAGGACGGCAATGAACTGCTCGTCACGATTGCGAAGCCGGTCGATCACGACCGAGCGTGGGGTTCCCTCTCTCCGGAGGTCGGAACCGATACCGACCTCGCGGGCGAACTCGTGCAGTACTGCGCTTGCGCTATTGTCGCGCATACAGTTCACGTATCCCCACCGAAGATCCAGCATCTCCCTTTCAAGCTGGCCGAGAACGAACTTCGCAATCGTGGTCTTTCCGACGCCGCTGGGTCCGAATAGACAGATATCCTCGGTACGGTTTAGAGGTGATGGTGCAAGAACCGAAGAGAGATGGTCTATCTGTCCGTCGCGATGGTGGAGATCTCTTGGGACGTACTCGGGCCGGAGTGCTCTGGCGTCAGTGATCATCGCTTGTTAGAGGAATACTGAGGTTCAATAAAAAGGGCGAGCCATCCAGAGTGAAAGTGAAAATTGGAGGCCTGTTTCTACGTTTTCAAAAGTACAAATGATAAAACACGGCTCTGCGATTGAGCTGAATCCCCAGCGTTTCAATCCCGCACTGGGTTTCTACCACGTCGCGACCTCCCGGTCAGTCTTGACCCCTCGACAGCCGTCTAGTTTCAATCCCGCACTGGGTTTCTACCACGTCGCGACGAGTGGGCAAGCGAGCGGGACATCATCATCGAGTTGTTTCAATCCCGCACTGGGTTTCTACCACGTCGCGACTTGTAGGTTCATGATCGTATATCCTCCAGGATGAGCGTTTCAATCCCGCACTGGGTTTCTACCACGTCGCGACATTCAACGCTTGAACCGACAACATAGGTCACGCCGTGTTTCAATCCCGCACTGGGTTTCTACCACGTCGCGACAATTAAACTCACCTAACGCATAGTTTCGCTTGCTTGGTT
This sequence comes from Haloarcula sp. CBA1115, assembly GCF_000827835.1. Classification (NCBI taxonomy): domain Archaea; kingdom Methanobacteriati; phylum Methanobacteriota; class Halobacteria; order Halobacteriales; family Haloarculaceae; genus Haloarcula; species Haloarcula sp. CBA1115. The sequence continues at coordinate 2,842,626 of NZ_CP010529.1, forward strand.
TCAATCCCGCACTGGGTTTCTACCACGTCGCGACCCGATCTACTGCCGAATCGTCAGCCACCGCTACTGTTTCAATCCCGCACTGGGTTTCTACCACGTCGCGACGCCGCGATGCCAGCCAGTGGCGACGCCGCCACCAGGTTTCAATCCCGCACTGGGTTTCTACCACGTCGCGACCGAACTCATCGTCGACACGTCGTCATCCGGCAACCTGTTTCAATCCCGCACTGGGTTTCTACCACGTCGCGACCGGCGGCCTTCGGCGCGGCGAAGACGGTCGTGTCGTTTCAATCCCGCACTGGGTTTCTACCACGTCGCGACCGTGCCCCGCAGTCCGGACAAAACCTCATGGCGCAGTTTCAATCCCGCACTGGGTTTCTACCACGTCGCGACAGCTTGCCGAGGACTTAGACGAGCGGCCGACCGTCATGTTTCAATCCCGCACTGGGTTTCTACCACGTCGCGACCTTGGCGGTTTGCTGCAGTGCTCCAGTTCCGATATGTTTCAATCCCGCACTGGGTTTCTACCACGTCGCGACAGGGCGGATTCGGCGGTATCGTCACTCATCCCCACGGTTTCAATCCCGCACTGGGTTTCTACCACGTCGCGACGGCTCGCGGGTCCGACCCGTCACGCTCCATCGCCGTGTTTCAATCCCGCACTGGGTTTCTACCACGTCGCGACCTCGGGAGGTGGCGACGGTGAGTGAGGTAGAGTTGTTTCAATCCCGCACTGGGTTTCTACCACGTCGCGACTCGGCGTTCGCGTCGGCGGTGTCGTCTGATACAACGCGTTTCAATCCCGCACTGGGTTTCTACCACGTCGCGACTAGCCCTCGCCAGCGACGTAGCTGACCGACGGCGCGAAGTTTCAATCCCGCACTGGGTTTCTACCACGTCGCGACGTACGTTGGCAGTACAACGGCTGCGTCCGTCATGCAGTTTCAATCCCGCACTGGGTTTCTACCACGTCGCGACATGGGTGAATCTGCTTCGAAGCAGACGGCCGCCGAGTTTCAATCCCGCACTGGGTTTCTACCACGTCGCGACCCAGTTGTTGGTACTGTGGACCGGCAGGGTGTACCGTTTCAATCCCGCACTGGGTTTCTACCACGTCGCGACGTCTCGACATCGGTCGGGAGCGTCGACATCGACGTGTTTCAATCCCGCACTGGGTTTCTACCACGTCGCGACAGGATTTCTGGCGGGCCGTGTATCCATGGGTGTCTGTTTCAATCCCGCACTGGGTTTCTACCACGTCGCGACTGGATGTTGAGTTATCAGTCCCGTTCACGAACTCCGTTTCAATCCCGCACTGGGTTTCTACCACGTCGCGACGCTCGGCCAGGCTGGCGAGGACACGCTCGCCGACCGGTTTCAATCCCGCACTGGGTTTCTACCACGTCGCGACCGCCGTCGGTGTGGCGTTCGGTTTGCATCAGGCGTGTTTCAATCCCGCACTGGGTTTCTACCACGTCGCGACATGGCTACCGCTGCGACTCCTGTGGCATCATATAGTTTCAATCCCGCACTGGGTTTCTACCACGTCGCGACAGGGGGTGATTTTGGAACCAGAGAGTCTATAACTTTCGCATAATCGGTGAGAAAGACCCAACTGATCGTGGACCCCCGCCGTACACGACCTTCAAAAAGGTCGACGAATCAATCAAGTCGAGCAAACCGAAGTTGCCCTCCCAGCGTCAATTGAACATGTCTTGTCTTCCCTCGCTTTTCTGTTTTGACAGCACCGGCCGATTCAAGCGCATCAAGATGCCGACCGACAGTACTTCGAGACTGTCCACTCTGTTCTGCGATCTCTGGAAGTGTCGTCTCCTGGCCTGCTGTTGCGACGGTTTGCAGCGTCGTGTGGGTTTTCGAGGGCGGCGATGTCATCAATTCCGGTAGTCGGAGCTGTCGCACCTCTCCATCGATATCAGTGAACTGTAATACCGTGTCGATCTGGTCTGTGGTGACCAATGCAGCAATCGTGAACGCTAAGAAAATCTCCCGCGGACCCCCGCCAAAGTTTGCAATCGTCTCCCCTTCAGCTGCAGCGAGTACATCGACACATTCCGTGACCGAAGTCGAAAAGTCGTCATATGTGATCTGCTCAACAACGACATCCACATCTGGCCCAAGTTCAGAGAAGATTTGCTTGACATCTGCTACCGCGCTATCCCCGTCTGAATCGTCATTGTACGGCCGGAGCAGCACGACTGTGTCCCCAGCGTTTAATCCGTGGTCTAACACCGGCCGTACCACCCGTGTGTCGTAATAACCGATTGTAGAGACGTAGGTTCTCATATGCACACGACAGTCGCCTGCGCCTAAACGGTTCTGTCGCATGAATCTGCAAACGTCCTCATATAATCGCAGACATTTGCACACATATCATATCTTGGATAAATTTAAAGTTACAATGCAATAGATAGGGGAGGTGTGCGAGTAGACAGACCACAGGAATCCAGTCGGAGGGGGCGATGAGACAGGTCGAACTGACGCTTGAACCGACCGAGGCGTTCGTGGTCCCGAGTGCTGATGGCTACCAAGTTTACGGGGCACTGCTTGGGGCGCTTGATGACGTCGCTTCGGACGTGAGCGAGCATATACATGACACCCATATGGGAAGTCTCCATAACAGCGGTCTGCTGGGCACGTTTCGAGGCACTGACCGCAAATTCCACAAGCGGGTCGATCCGTCCGAAAAGTATCAGCTCTCACTCGGTGTGACCGACCCTGCAGACCAGAGTGTCTTTGAAGCGCTGGCAGATGCATTCGTTTTCGGTGGGGACTCGCTCGAACTCTCAGAAGGACAATTACGGGTTCGTGACTTTGCGAGCAGTAACACCACCCACGAAGAGCTACTGGAGACGGCAGCAGTAACTGTCGATGACCTCTCAGAGACGTTTGAGATCAAAATACAGTTTCGCACACTGACCTGCATCGAAGAGGCGGATGAGATCACGACGATGTTCCCCCACCGAGGCACAGTGTTCCGGTCGTTGCTTCGTCGCTGGAACAAGACACTCCCCGAAAATGCGGTTGACCGTTGTGAGCTTGGGATGACACGCAAGGACTTCGAATCAAACCTCATCGAGAAACCTGACGCATACACGTACGATACCGGGAGCGTGCTGGTGAACAGAGGTGAAGATGGGTCACCGATTCTTGCCCAGGGATTCACGGGCACCTGTACGTACAAATTCAAGGATGCAAGTGAGGCAGTCCGCACAGCGGTTACAGCGCTTGCTCAGTTCGGCGAGTATGCAGGCGTCGGGAGCTGTGTTGCGCGTGGGTGTGGAGCTGTGGAGGTTGAAATACAGGAATGAGTGGAATGGATACACCCGCCAGCGCGGCACAATACGCTCATGAGTACCTCCTAGGCAAGCCACTCGTAGGGAACGTACTTGATGCGGCGGGTGAGTACGATGCGAAGACGGAACCGGACGAAACCACCTCACTTGCTGCTCATCTGCTTAACGCGATGACAATCGGCGTGAACGCTTTTGTCTACACGGCTGTCGATGGTGGTCGGGATATCACAGAATTGGAGGAGGAACTCGAAGTCCTTGCAGCCGCGCTTGTACTCCATGACACGAACAAGTATGTACAGGAGGCATACGGTATCGAGACAGACGGAAATTCCCGCGAAGCATTCGAGACGTATTTCGAGCGCGGCGATGACTTTGGTATCGAGGAATTCTTGGGAGACGGCTATCGTGATGACCTGCTGTATTTGGTTCAGCGTACTGAACTGACCGAGGATAGCCGAGAAACCCGCGGGCACGACTCGAAGTTTGTCGGACTTGATAGATACTGTCGTCTCGGCGATCAAGTTGCTTCGGTAATTCTCCGTGACGGAATTGTAGGGGGATACGAAACCCTCGCAAAGAAAGTCGGGGATGACGAGATTCATCTCATTGAACTCTCCGCCATTGAACAGCCGGTTCTCAACGATGAACTGATCGGACACACAAAGGGGGTCATCGCTGGCGAGGACGATGGTGAAGAGTGTGGGGTCATTATTGGCAGCACACCTGACCGGGTGTTATATCTCGGTGATTCGATTGACAGTAGCGAACTTCGAGATCGTGTCCGCCAACACCTTGGGAAGGGGCTCATTGATCGGTATTCATTTTCGTGTAAATTGAACTGGAACTCTTTCGATTACGATATTCTTGCTGAGTTCGCTCTCGATCCCGAGCAAAAGGAAGAACTGATTGCTGGGGAATTTCGCGAGTTGTTGCATGCCGGTACAGCAGGTGTTGAGGGCTTTGAGCGCATTCCGGAGTCATTTGACCAGTACTTTGGAATTCTCGCAAAGGCAATCTACATCGATGGACGGTCAGAGTTCTCTGATCCCGATATCCAGGACATCTATGACGAGATCTACGAGAATCAAGGTCCCCAGAAAGTAAAGATCCACTTCATTGCTCACCTCATTCGACACTTCGAAGAGGATCGAGGCTTCTTAGATGACCTTGCAACCGAGGTCCGTCCAGACCTGCACGATGATCTCGAGCCAGCCAGTGATGCGATCGGGACGGTAGTTGACCGATTCTTCGGAGTGTCTGAATCGAACTCTCTTCCGTCAAAAGAGGACATGTGCTTTCTTTGTGGTTCACCAGCCGGGGCAAAATATCAAAAAGGTCTCTCGGCCGTATACCGCACGCAAGAGTTCTCTAGACGTGTGCCACCCCACGAGAAGTACAAATCAATCTGTGAAGTGTGCAATCTTGAGTACGCGCTTCTGTCCGACCGATGTGACCGAGCAGGCGTCAGCCTGAATGCCAACATCGGCGTCGCGTATTACTACTTTGATGATTTCCTCGGAGACATTCGTCTCCGAAGCGGTGAGATTGGGTTCGAACAGGGTGAGACGCTGGATCTGGGAGATACTACCGTACAGAAGAGTCTGGTTGCTCCACAGTACTACATCCAACCTTTCAAGTTCGGTAGCCATCCTGCAATGAGCCAAAAGAACCATCGGATGGTTGTCGTTCGTCAGCTCATGCAACGAGCACAAGAGGTCGGCATGAAGGTCGTTCTCGGGAGGCCATTCACTCGATTTGAAGGGACGACCAAAGCATTCATCGACGAGGATGCGATTCGCGAGCAGGAACTGCTTGGACTTGACGAAGCAGCACGGTTCGGTCCGCTACCATCGTTCATTAATCGAGATGAGGATGAACGTGACTCCCACTTGCGTCGCTCGCTCGCGTTGCACAAACTCATCGCGACAGTCGGATATGAGTCGGGAATGACCAATCCCTATCTTCAACTTGACCGAGACACGTTCCACTCGCTGACCGACTTCGTGGTTCGGAACCACGACAATGCAACTCGACTGCAAGATCTGAAATCATACCTCGAAGCATACCACACAGACCAATTCATGAATATGAAAACCGTTGCCCGAAGAGGGATTGACCTGTTCGGCAAACAGTTCGACAGCAAGTACAAGAAAACAAAAATCTTCCGCGCAGCCATCGATGCGTTCCTCAGCGGGAAAAATCAGCAGATGGAGGAAGAAGACCTACTTGAGTACGTCGAAGCGCAGGTATACACTGCAGCCGATCGTGAGGATTATGCCGGCTATGCTACGCCTGAACAGGCCGAAGCATTTGTCACTGCCGTCAAGTCGTATCTCGTTGAGAATGACCTGTACACGCTAAAGAAACTCTCAGATTGGGAGAATTCACTCGTCAACTCGTATCTGTACGCCTACGAGCAGGTGCTATACGAGGACACTGAAACCGAGTCGGATACTGAGGAAGCGCCCGCGAACTAACACCAAACATCGACAAAACCAATGTCACTTACGTACCCTACCACCGGCCTTGTTGACTCGTTCGAAATCTACCGCACGCAGAAGCCGAGCGTCACGCTCATCGTCGAGCGGGAAATTACCGAACCGACTCTGTTCCGAAACTCAAGTACCGATCGGGCCGAGACACAGCAATTCGGCAACCAGCTCCATGCGCAGGTTAACGGAGAAAAGTTCACGAGCAAAGAACGATTGACTGGGCTTGATCTGCTCCGAAGTCTCGACGACGATTTTGTCGACGAAGAATACACGTATAACGAGCCAGCCGACTTGGTCGAATCCATAAATATTGGCACACTCACATATGGGCTTGCCGGGACTGGCGACCAAGATTTCGCAATTAAATCCAGAGTCATAGAGGGCTATACGTATACGACCGAGGAGTACGATCTGATGAACAAGGAAACCAGGAACGCTGTGTATGAGTCCGGAACGATGCGCAACGAAGAGGGTGATCAGTCCGAGGCCCTTTTCGATTACGTGAAGGTTCAGCCGGGGAATTCACTGGTACACTTCATCACGCTAGAAGCAGCGACCGGCCCAATGCTGCTGTATACTCTCCATAATCTCCTCAACACCGGGCGATACGGAGCCCGAGAGACTCGTACCGGGCGGAACGTTCGAAACTCGGTACTTGGTGTTGTTCTCGGCGATCATGACACCTCGCTCTCGACTGGGGAGCTGCTAATGGAGTATCACGGCGAGGATAACGATCTGATTGAAAGCATAGGCACGTACGTCGACGACGTGCGCCGCTCTGACTGGGAGGTCTACGGTGATCTCCAGAGGGCAGAACCATTCCCAGACTGGTACGACCGACTCCGAGCAGTTGCTAGCCGGGAAGCAGAAGACGCTGACGAGGTTCTTACTACCGAATTCCGCAACCTCATGGACTCTGCCATGGATATCTTCGGAGAAGATGATTGAACAGACCTACGAAGCTCGCTTGTATGCCCCATTGTTCTATTCAAGCGCTGAGGGGCGTTCAATCAGGACAGAGCCGATGCTTTCGGCAACTGCGCTCATGCACGCGCTCGGATACCGCTACTTTGGGCTGGAGAAGCGGTATGCACTCACTGGAGAGGAGGCAACTGAGCCCTCGTACGATCATCTCCGTGAACTGCCCATATTCGTCACCGACATGCGGCCAGTCACAGTTGATGCCGGTGAGCGAACGTTTCGAAGCACGGACTATCGCTCTGAACGGCACTTCACGACGAATGATCCAGATGTTGCAGAACGAGTGACGGGGAAAAAGTCTGTTCCAGAAATCCTCGAGCGGTCAGGTGCTGCATGGCAAACAATTCGCAACTATCAGGGACTTGCGGCGGGTTCGACGTTTGAATTTACACTCTGGAGCGCCACCCCACTTCCCGAGCGTCCATCCTTCCGGATGGGGATTAAACAGACTGGTGAGTTCCGGGCACGAAAGATCGATCTCAACCAGCTGGTCCTCAACAAGTACTTGTTAGAAGAGGTGTACGAACTCCCCAGTGAACAACTGAGCGAGTTGCTTGAACGCAGTGAATCTTTCCGTCGAGGGAACGACCCTCGTCTTCAACACTTTGTGGGGGCAGATCCGGAATTCGTCCGCGAGCAGATTCTTCCGGTCGTGCTCCCAGAGGTGGTGACGTGATTGTCGAAGGTGCTTCGCTCGCTACTGAGCCACCGACTGAGGGATTCAAACAACGTGGATTCAAGCACGCACGAGCCTTCCAGAATCGGACGGCAGAATGGGCCCGGGATTCGAATTCAAAACCAGTAGGTGTACTCCGAGCACCAACAGGGGCGGGGAAAACCGCGACGTTCCACGAGGTGATCGACGAGAACGAACTCACACTCGTTGTCTACCCAACGAATGCGCTGCTCAGCCAGCAAGCGACGAGATTCGAAAGAGAGGAAGTTGATATCGCTCGACTCAATGCCGATACACTGTCGGGTCATGGTGATGAACGGGTAGAGAATCTACTCCAATTTGCCGACCGCTTTGCAGGGCACGATGTCGTTGTTACGAATCCAGATATCCTCCAAGCGATCCTTCAGGACATGTACCGCGGTTCGACGAAACCGATGTCCTTCTTTGATCGATTTGATGCAGTCATCTACGATGAGTTTCACTTCTACGGGGATCTCGCTGCAAGTGGACTTCTGCTTCAGATTCAGATTTTTCTCGATCGGCGACCGACGATGGACATCTTGTTAGCGTCGGCTACGCCAAACGAATCATTCGTCTCATTTGTCGCAGAGGAACTCTCTGTTCCAGTCCACGATCTTTCAGTCGAGTACGACGAAAGCGGCGATCAGTTCCGACAAGATGTCGTTGTTGAGCGGCATAATGAAAGATCAATCAACGAGGATCGTGAGGCCGTCGCAACACAAATCCGAGAACTCATTGAAGAGACAGACGATACGGAGAAACCGCAGGTCGCGCTCGTATTCAATAGTGTCGCTGCGAGCAACGACTTCCACACGTACTTAAAAGAGGAATTCAAGGACGTTTTCGAGCATACCGCGAAGGATAACGGATTCGACACGAATGATCCTGACGCACAGCTTGAGTCGGAGACGTTCTTCGTCCTGAATACGACGAGTAAGGGCGAAGTCGGACTTGATTACGACATCAAGATGCTCTTTATGGAGGCGCCAGCGACTCCGAGCTCGTTTCTCCAACGTTTTGGCCGAGCAGGCCGAGAAAGTGAGGCAACAATCCATGTGTTCGGGTTGGGGGAGATGGCGTGGCCAGAGCGGATGAGCTATCCTGAATTCGTTGAAACGGTCTATGAGGGACTCAGTGATGGTCGAAGCACCGCACAGGATCACGCGACGCTGCGGGCGCTCATGGGACTACGAGCCGCATATGCAATCCATACACGAATGGAAAGCACTGAATGGTTCGGTGAGGAACTCGGTGAAGACTTCGAGTCTGTCACAGAGTACGATAAGTGGATTGCGTTCATACGGGGTGTTTCGGACACCCTCGACGGTGTGGGAGAGTTTGGACATCCTGTCACAAACAATAGTGTGACACACAAACTGCTCAGATTCACTGAACACTGCTTCGAGGTATTCCGAAGTCTTCGAGGTCGGTCACTCCCGGTGGTCGTCCGGTATCCCAGAGGTGATCGACTCGCACTCACGACGTACGATCTCCTTACCACGCTTCGCTACTACGACATTCAAGAAATCGAAGACAGCGAAACGATAATTGTATCTCGGCGTGACAGCGACGGTTTGGCTGCGATCTCGGCTCGATTTCCGGGGTACGAGAACCGACCGCTCGACTACAGTGGTTCTTACCGCGAGGTACGTGAGATGTTCGAAGGATGGATTCGACCAGAAATCTCTGCGGCCGACCTCAAGAGCGCGGACATTGATTACGGACTAATGAATCAGTTTTACAACGTGGTTGACCTACCAGAGGTTGTCCAACCGATTGAGGTCCGACACGGTCAACATGTTGTTTACGTCGATACGGATGGCGGAGGACCGCCATCGGTCAACTTGGAGCGTCGGCAGCTATGACCCCGGAGATGATCAACGTATCTGATCTTAACCAGTTCAGCTACTGTCCACGCCGGTACTGGTATCTTCATTATTTCGATACACAGGGGCGCAACTACGAACGAACGGAGGGAAAGTCGATGCACGAGGCTCAAGCAACTCGTGGTGGATGGTTGAATGAACTCTACTTGGAAGACGAGGAACTTGGACTGAAAGGGAAGATTGACGTACTCGAACTGAATGAGGACCTGATCCCGATTGAACGGAAGCGTGCCGAAAGCGGTGAGTATTACAAAAGTGACAAACTCCAGCTTGCTGGCTACTGTTTGCTTCTCGAATCGTATCTTGACGAGCCAGTTCGTGAAGGCGCGATTTATCTTTACGAAACGGATCAGCGGATGCATATCAGGATTACAGACGAGCTCCGGGACGAAGTGCAAGAACAATTAGACGCCATGCGGTCACTTGACACGAATGAGGTGCCGCCAATCACGGAGAATCCTCAGAAATGCGATGGTTGCTCGACCCGCTCATATTGCATGCCCAGAGAAACGCTCCTTCTTGAACCCGAACGAATGCCGAGCGAAGAGTGGAGGGACAAGTTATGAAAGCCAGCGACGGGATGTTTCTGGATTCGGTCGTGTACGTCACCACACAGGGAACACAGGTCCGAACAGACGGTGGTCAAATTGTCGTTCACGATGTCGATGGTGGTGAAGGTGAACTAGGAACCTTTCCAACTGCCAAAGTAGAGACCATCAACGTCTTCGGTGGCGTAAACTTCTCTACACCCTTCGTCGCCGAGGCGAACGAACATGGCATTGTCCTCAACTACTTTACCCAGAACGGGAACTACCGGGGGAGTTTCGTTCCCGAGCGGAACACGATTGCTGAGGTTCGACGTGCCCAGTACGCGTTGGACGATCAGATGGAACTTGAGGTTGCAAAAGCGATGATCCGGGCGAAAATACGGAATGCACGCACACTACTCTCACGGAAGAGCGTCGCTGGCACGGACGTTTTACGAGACTTAGGTGAGCGTGCCACCCAAGCAGAGTCTAAAGATGATCTCCGCGGAACCGAAGGTGAGGCCGCCGAACGGTATTTTGACCGGCTCGACGAGACATTAGTAGAGGGGTGGACATTCGAGACGCGGAGCAAGCGTCCACCAGAAGATCACATCAACTCACTGTTATCGCTGACCTATGTGATGATGAAAAACGAGGTGCTCACTGGGCTCCGGAGCTACAACCTTGACCCGTTCCTTGGAGTCCTGCATGCTGACCGCCATGGACGACCATCACTGGCGCTTGACCTTCAGGAGGAGTTTCGGCCGCTGTTCTGTGACTCGTTCGTTACGCGTGTGGTGAACCGTGGAACGTTCAGCCACGACGACTTCCGAGACGACAATCACCTTCGTGACGAAGCCTTCCAGACATACCTCTCGAAGTTCGACGCGTACATGGAGGAGACACTGACTCACCCGTATTTTGAGTACGAGGTGAGCCGACGAAAAGCGATCCACCAGCAATCGATTCTCCTTCGAAAAGCGATCACTGGGGAGCTTGATGCATACCACCCGTTGGAGGTCAGTCGGTGAGACTCGCAATTACCTATGATGTTAGTGACGACGCGAACCGGCGCCGAGTGTACCAGACGCTCGAACGGTATGGCGCGTGGCGGCAGTACAGCGTCTTTGAGGTTGATGTTTCGAAGGCGGAACGGGTCGAGTTAGAGGACGAACTTTCGAATCAAATCAACGAGAGCGACGGTGATCGGATCCGAGTGTATCGTTTATGCGAGTCGTGTCTTGATGATATCACTGACCTCGGTTCCGGCCCGCCCGATGACCAATCGAACGTGATCTAAGGGTAGTCTTCGTGGACCTTTTTTAATTCTGTGTACAGCAGGGGTCCACGAAGAACAGTTCTTGAATGACTCACCAAGCGCAATCTATAGGGCCTATGAAAGATATATTACCCCCTGTCGCGACGGGGCAGAAACCCAATGCGGGATTGAAACGGGTTCCACGTCACGTCAGTCCAGGCGATGTCTGATGTCGCGACGGGGCAGAAACCCAATGCGGGATTGAAACTCGCCCGTAACGGTATAGAGCTTCTCTGTACTGAGCGGTCGCGACGGGGCAGAAACCCAATGCGGGATTGAAACCGGTCTTGATGGCGCGACGGTGGGATTCGCGCGTGCGTCGCGACGGGGCAGAAACCCAATGCGGGATTGAAACTCCGTAGTCGGCTGGGCTGCAACGACGTTCCAGACGTCGCGACGGGGCAGAAACCCAATGCGGGATTGAAACTATCCGAACCCCATGCCCGATCTCGAGCAGCAGGAGTCGCGACGGGGCAGAAACCCAATGCGGGATTGAAACATCACGACGTTGATTACCATAACGATAGCCAGCGCGGTCGCGACGGGGCAGAAACCCAATGCGGGATTGAAACCCGTCCTCGAAGCCGTCAAAAACGACAGTCTGGTCGCGACGGGGCAGAAACCCAATGCGGGATTGAAACTGTTGTTCATGTGACTCTCTCCGCCGTCTCACGGGTCGCGACGGGGCAGAAACCCAATGCGGGATTGAAACCGCAACTTCGCGAGCGACGTTCTCGAACCCGGCGCGGGTCGCGACGGGGCAGAAACCCAATGCGGGATTGAAACATCGTTCGCGGCGCGGAGGACTCCAACGGCAACCGGTCGCGACGGGGCAGAAACCCAATGCGGGATTGAAACCGACCAAATCATCTCCCGTCACCCTCCGGTTCGGGTCGCGACGGGGCAGAAACCCAATGCGGGATTGAAACGCGTCTTCGCGAGTGTCAAGCCGCGCGACGGTGTTGTCGCGACGGGGCAGAAACCCAATGCGGGATTGAAACTTATCATAGTGCGCTGGCTCATCGCAATAGATGTCGCGACGGGGCAGAAACCCAATGCGGGATTGAAACATGGCGAGTAACACCGACCGTACCGGCGGCGCAATCGAGTCGCGACGGGGCAGAAACCCAATGCGGGATTGAAACCGTTCTCCGACGCGATCAACCAGGTCGAGCAGGTGTCGCGACGGGGCAGAAACCCAATGCGGGATTGAAACGTCCTGTTGGCCGACCACAAAGGGTATGAGTTTGGTCGCGACGGGGCAGAAACCCAATGCGGGATTGAAACAGCAGGCGTGAGCCTATCAGACTACGGAGCGCGGTCCGTCGCGACGGGCAGAAACCCAATGCGGGATTGAAACTCGTTGGAGCGAGCGGATACGCGCCATATGTCCCGGTCGCGACGGGGCAGAAACCCAATGCGGGATTGAAACATGGCGATGAGTGAGAACGAACTTGAGGAGGTGCGTCGCGACGGGGCAGAAACCCAATGCGGGATTGAAACCGTCGGTATCGAACTCGGTGCCACACTCGTCGCAGCGGTCGCGACGGGGCAGAAACCCAATGCGGGATTGAAACACACGCGTGATGGGGCCGCCACGCTGGTCGTCGCTATGTCGCGACGGGGCAGAAACCCAATGCGGGATTGAAACTGCTAGCCGTCACAGTGTTCTCGGCGGCGCTCGTGGTCGCGACGGGGCAGAAACCCAATGCGGGATTGAAACCGGTTTTGCGAACAACTCGCCAACCGCCGCGATGACGTCGCGACGGGGCAGAAACCCAATGCGGGATTGAAACAGGCCCGGGGCGGTTCTCCTGCGGCCACGTCTCAAGTCGCGACGGGGCAGAAACCCAATGCGGGATTGAAACAGGATGTCCTGCTTGCCCCGTGGGCCAAAGAAGGTCGCGACGGGGCAGAAACCCAATGCGGGATTGAAACATTATCTTCAAGATAGCTACCACCGAGGTAGCCAACAGTCGCGACGGGGCAGAAACCCAATGCGGGATTGAAACGGGCCGTCCGACTCGCGGAGCTTTTCGAGCAGGTCGCGACGGGGCAGAAACCCAATGCGGGATTGAAACGCTAAGTGGCTGTATCACCGAAACTGGGTAACAGTCGTCGCGACGGGGCAGAAACCCAATGCGGGATTGAAACCATATACGGCGGTTTAAGCCGCCGTCCGTTGCTCTGTCGCGACGGGGCAGAAACCCAATGCGGGATTGAAACGCGTCGTATCGCGACGCTGGCGTTCGGTAGCTATGTGGTCGCGACGGGGCAGAAACCCAATGCGGGATTGAAACGCGTCGTATCGCGACGCTGGCGTTCGGTAGCTATGTGGTCGCGACGGGGCAGAAACCCAATGCGGGATTGAAACAGACTCCGTTAGATGCGGTTTGTAGCCGCCAGAGCGTCGCGACGGGGCAGAAACCCAATGCGGGATTGAAACCATCTCCGCGAGTGGGAAATCGAACTCGTCGAACGTCGCGACGGGGCAGAAACCCAATGCGGGATTGAAACATCACCCTCGGGTCGGAGGGAAACGACTGTGCGGCCGGTCGCGACGGGGCAGAAACCCAATGCGGGATTGAAACTCTCTGGCCTCACTGTGTCGGATAACGCAGGGGCCTCGTCGCGACGGGGCAGAAACCCAATGCGGGATTGAAACAGCATGGCAATGATGGCGCTGGTCGTTCGCTCCGCTGTCGCGACGGGGCAGAAACCCAAACCGGAATTGCGACTTATTAAACAAGTCGTAACAGATAGTCCGATTTCCACTCGAAACACGCTGTGTCTACGCACTGATCACGCCGTCCGCAACCACTATCCTAACGGAAACTGAAGTAATCGTAATGCGAATCGAAGCTACCGACGGGAACGAACACAAGGTCTGGCTCACCGACAGCGAAATCGAGGACCTTCGCCGCGCCACGAACAGCCAGCGCGACGACCTTATCATCCAACTGGGCGCGTTCGTCGGTCTCCGCGCTTTCGAGATTCCACAGGTCCGCCCTGTTGACGTGAAGGCGACCGACAGCGGACAGTACCGCCTCCGGGTTCGCGCCGGCAAGGACACCAGCGGCAACGGCGGGAAGCCCCGTGACGCCTATCTCCCCGACAGCGTCGAGCGGGACCTCCAGCGCTACCAGAACGAGCACAACATCGCTCCGAAGGACTCGTTCATCGACCTGAAGCAACCCGGCGTCCGCGCGGTCGTCCGGCGCACCGCTGCCCGAGCTGCCGACGCCACTGGTGACGACGACTTCGAAAAGGTGAGCACGCACGATCTCCGCCGTCGCTTCGCCCAGCGGCTCCTAGTCGACGAGCAGGTGAACCCGCGTGTCGTGATGGCTGTCGGCGGCTGGGACTCCTTCGCCGCTATCGAACCGTACCTGAACGCTCCGAGTGAAGACGTTATCGACGATGCGTTTGAGGAAATTGGACTATGAAATGGAGTAAATCGCTACAATTCGGGCGATAGGTAACTTCTGCCCTGGCGGTTGCAGAGACCAGAAGATTGATGGCTGTTTTGAAGCTACGTCGGGCACAGGCATCATATCTTGAATCCATCTGGTGTCTGTAACCCCACCCCCACCCCATCGGTGCCGGCACTGGCCGGCACTTTTACTGCGTTCGTTCAGAAGGTACTTACTCGCCTTGTTGCTGTCCGAACACGTCTTCGTCGAGCATCCGTTCGGCAGCAATACGTTGGATGGCTTCACACTCGGTGAGTTCAGGTACGTCACCGTCACACACTCGTACAACGTAGGCTCGCTCACCCAGTCGGTCAACAGTCAGATGTGCATCGTCGGGTTCGCCGGCGTCGTCGACTAACCCGTCTCGTTCGAGAAAGGTCTTTGGCAGTGTCACCAGTCCAGACCCGCCCCGGTTCTGTAATTTCTGCATAATTGAAGAGTTGTATACTGGTTATTAAACGTAGCTTCTCTGGGGATATCATGTAACAACAGTCCCTCTTTTCTGTATTTCAGCGCTGCATATAACCCCTGATGGGGACATCGCCGGCCAACCCGCGGCCCAGCCGCGGGGGAGTACCCCTACCCATGACAAATAAACGGGCCGGCGGCCGAAGTTCGCCGGATAGCGCGGCCGAGACCGCGCATCGACCGTATCGAATCGACTGGCACAACGTCGACGAGCGCCGCCGCGAGCGAGCCCGGCACGAAGCCGCCGGTGCGAGTCGCGAACTCCCAACCGCGGAACTGGCCGGAGGTGGCGCGTGAGCCTCATCGAAGTCGACACTGCCCGCAGGTCAGACCTCTCCGTGCTGGGTTGGCTAGGCGTCAGCCTCACTGTCGGCGGCCTGGCCTACGCCGCCTGGACGCTCATGACTGCAGTGACCGTCGGCGGCGGGGTCGTCGAGGGACTCCTGGTCGGCACTGGAGCCGTCCTGCTCGGCGGGGCGGTAGCCTACGAAAGCGCCACACCGGAGATGGACGCCTTGTGCGACCACTGCGGCGACCGAGTGGTCGCTCACTCCAGTCACGACGGCCACGAAGAGCACATCGAAGCCTACTGCAGTTCGGACCCGCGGCGGGGCCGACTGGGACCGCTCTCGGTGGTGCTCCAGCGCCGGACGGCGACTTTTCACTACTGCTCTGGTGACTGCGCTTCGGCCGATGCTGACCGACGTCGGATGCAGATCCCATCCCGAACCGACACGGAGTCGACACCGGCCGCCCGTCTCGCGGCAACTGATGGTGGCGCCGACCGAGTCGACCAGCTCATCGAAGTCGTCGACCAGGAGGGTAGCGGTTCCGTCCGCGACGATGTCCTGCTTACCGAGCTCGAGCGCCTTCGGGAGGGCCAGCCGTGACTGAGACCATCAGACGCGTTCGCGATGGTTGGGGCAGTGTTGACGAGTCCCTGCATACGGCTGCAGACCGACTCATCAACTCGTTTGCTGGAGCGGCTGTCGCCGGGATCAACCTCGGTTTTGGGTTTTTCTTCGTGCTGGCTACCGCGAGGCAATCGGTGTCGACTTCGCCGGCGATGACGGCCCTCGCTGGTCTCCTCTCGCTGAGTATCCTCCTATCAGGATTCATGCTCGCGTGGGGTGACGATGTCTGACCTACCGGACATCCGGATGTCCGATGCGTTCCGGGAGTACATCCGCGAACTGCGTGATGCGGAGTTGTTCGACTTTTCAGACGTACATGCCGACAACCAGGGGATCGCCCACCCGACGACGGGCACACAATTCAAATGACTAACAAACCATTCACAGCAGCCCGCTCGCTGTTTCTGGTCGTCTTACTGGTCGTCTCGGCAGTCGCCGGGACCGGCACGGTGGCGGCCCAGCAGAGCGGAACGCCCGTAGCGGACACAACTACCTCTGGCGAGGTCACGATCCAGTCGTATAACGTCAGCTGGGATCCTATCCAGTACGAGAACAACAACGGCGAGCTCGTCGCCCATCCTTCGCATGTGAACGAGTCGGTCGACAACCCGTACTCGTTCGTCGCGACGGACATCGAGGTTGCTGACTACGGCGTCTTCCCACGGAAGAGCGCCGAATCCGACAACTCGGCGAGTGCGCTCGACGCGAGCGAGTGGTCGACCACGGTCAGCGACACGACGAACACGGCCCTCTCCGCGAGCGACGTTGAGACCGCACCCGGCGTCGACGCGGTGAACATCGCAACGGGTGGCTCGATGGGGGCGGGCGATACGGCCACGGCGACCTATTCGAACTTCTCGGTCACGAGTGACGAGAAGAAGCGATATCTGCAGGTCGCGATGGACGTCAACCAGCTTGACACCGCCGCCACCGTCGACGTGCGAGTCGTCGACGAAAACGGTGACTACTACGTCGCCGAGGTGAACGCCTCCCGGAGCTCCGGCGAGGACCTCATCGGAAGCGCGCAGGGCGAGGGCTACGTGTTCCAGCGCCAGCTTGGCGATATGGAACTCGTTGCAGCCGGTGACGGGACCTTCGACAACATCGAGAAGACGGAAATCGTCATCGCCGATGCTGACGCGGATGTCTCCGTCGCGGCGGTGAACGTCCAGAAGATGTCAACCTGGGACCTCGGAACCCAGCTGGAAGACACGGACGGCGACAGCGAGCTCGAGGAGTCGGACATCTTGGAGATCTCGTCGCCGGGCGCTGTGTCGATCACCTCGCTGGATTCGATGGGGCAGACGTTCCAGAAAGGAACCATCCACGACCTCACGATTGACTTCGCCAGCAACCGGAGCGACCGCGATGCTGACGAAATCGTGACCGAATTCAACCAGACCAACCAGCGGCCCGGGTACTACGGGACGGCGACGATCTACATGCCCACCGGCCTCCCATCAGCGTACGAACTGTCGTACGCGGACGTCAAAACGACCCAGACGCAGGCGTTCCTCGCCGACCGGTACATCGAGGTCAGCTACGCCGAAGGGGTAGGTGACACAGCGCCGAAGAACATCAGCTCCTGGACGGACATCACGTCCTCGTTCAGCTCGCAGGGCGCAAACGTCACCGTCGACGACACGCTCCAGCCGGGCCAGACGAACTACGTCGTTCTCAATCTCCAGTTGCAGGAGAACGAGTTCAAGAACACCAAGAATGCCTTCGCGACCGCTGGGGCCGCCGTGATGGGTCCCGGCGGTAGCGGTGGCGGCCTCGGTAGCATCCCGCTTGTTGGTGGCGCGCTGGCCACGCTGGGCAGTCTCTGGGCGTACGTCAAAGGCCTCGTTCCGTTCATTGGGCCATCGCGAGGGGCGTGATTCCGATGACGGACGCCACACCCCCGCCAGGAGGTGAGCGCTGATGGGGAAGTGGACAGATCGGCTCAGGGAGATTGCGAACGTGTCCAACGGTAACTGGACGAATATCCTCCCGAAGACGCTACTGCTGCCGGTGATTGCGTTCTTCGCGTCGTTAGCGGACGCAATCGGGGCGTTCTTCGATATCCCGATCAACACCGGGCTCGCGCTCGGCGAAGGGATCGGCGGCCTCATCGATTCGTTCCTTGGTGGCGGCGCGAACATCATCCAATCCGGTGCAGCAGAGTCTGCATCATCGCTTGGCAGTGGTATCTGGGCCCAGTTTGGCCCGTTGACGTTCGCTGTCGCAATCGGTTCGGTGGTCCTCGGCGCGCTCATCATTGCTCGGGCCCGCAGCGAAGAGTCGACGTCGAACATCTTCCCCGGGGCCGGTGGCATCGACGCGCCAGAATGGCTCCCCTTCGTCGGAGCAGAGGAGGGCGAGGAGTGATGGTTCGGGGGCCGTCGGCGTCGAGACGCGGAGGTGAGGCCGAGTGAGTGGTGACAGCGGCCGCGCTGCGAGGTTGCTCGACGGCTCCACGAATCCGTTGACGACCGACGGTGGGACCTCGGTTGACTGGAGAAGTGTCCTGATGGCGTCTCTGGGGGCCATCTCGACAGCGTATTTCTCGTCGGCCGCCGATCTCATTGGGACGTTCTTTCAGTCCTGGATCATCGGCCCGGCCAGCGAGTATGCGACGGTAATGGAGAAAGCCGTCGGGTTGCTGGTCCAGAGTCCCGGCGTGGCTGTCGATGCGGCATTCCAGCAGACCGAACAATTCATCGATGGCCTCGGAATCTTCGCGTTCATCGGCGCGCTCGCGTTCGTCGTGCTGATGGCACTCGTGCTTGCGGAGGCGCGGTCACGACTATGAGCGAACAGTCGTTAGTCGACAAGGCCGTAGACAGGGTACTCGACTCGAGCGAACTGGACAAGCTCATTAGTCGCCGGATCACTGAGTACGTGATCGGCGCAGTCGCGGCGCTCGTGTTCCAGATTGTGGGTGTCATTGAGAGCGGCTACGGAATCGTCGAGAATGCTATTAGCGCTGCTGGCGGGTCCTTGTCCGAGACTGTGTCCATGTTCGGTGACGGACTGACGCTGATGGCAGAGGGTTGGCAGTCGTTCCTCGTCTCCATCGCTGTCGCGTTCGGGCCCGCAGCGCCGCTCGTGTTGTTGCTTCTCTGGACGGCGACGTTTGTCGCGATCGTGCTGGCCATCGTTGCGTTCGGACCAGCAGTCACGGACCTCCTGGGTGCGATCCCAGTAGCTGGGTCGGTCCTGGATGCAGTGCTGACGTTCGTCCAGGAATGGGCGTATCGTCTCATCGAGTTCGCACGAGGTGACGGCTGATGGGTGTCCGAGAGTTCCTCAAGACAGTGTCTCGCCATCCGCTCGCGAAGGCAACCGGCGTCTCTGCGCTGGTTGGCATCATCATCAAACTCCCGCTGGTGGTCGCACTGGTCGGGACGCTCTGGGCACAACTCGGGACGCTGTTCACGGCGTTCTCAGTGACGGCGTTCTCGATTGCACCGCGTGTCCCGTTCATACCGACCGGGATCGCTCAGAACACTGCGCTGGTCATCGGCGGCCTGTTCGTGGTGAAACTGGTCGTCGTGAAGGTGCTGCACAGTTTCTACAAAGAAATTCAGAAATCAAACTAAGGAACATGACAACTCAAGACACCGCACAACTGACGAACCGAGAACAGACGCCGAAGGGAGGTGAGTAGTCGTGGCACTGGACGTGCTGATGGGACTCCTTACCGGGTCGTTCGTCGCTACGATCATCGGCCTGCTCGCCGTGGGGGCGCTGGCCCTCTGGGCCTTCGAAGAGTACGAGGAGGCCGATGACAACACGGAACTGGTCGAACGCGTTGGCGAGCGGGCCCGCGTGACCACCGGTGGAATCACAGGCGGCTTTGGTTCGCTGGCGGTGGTCGTCACGTCGATCATGGTGACGATCGGCCGGGAGCTAGCGATGGCGGGCGGCGAACTTGCTCCGCTCATCAAGGCCGCACCGGCACTGACCGGTGAAATTCTCCTCGGCGTGCTGGCCTATCTCCAGATCAAGGGCTATGTCCCACTGCAACCGTGGCAGCTCGGAGCCATCGTCATCGCCGTCCTGGTCGTGACGATTGTCGCTCGGTACGGTACGAGCGGAGCCAGCACACGGAGGGCCTAACGCGCCTGTCGGGCATTCCATTCCTTTCAGTACATGACCTCAAAACTACTCACGACTCTGGCGGTTGCGCTGGTGGTGCTGGCTGGGATTCCAGCCGGGAGCATCGGTGCTGTGGCGGCGGACAGTGGTCCCTCCGGTATGTCCGCGGTTCCGGATGGGAATATCGATGTGGACGTGCCCGACGGACAGACGCCGGCCATCCCGGCGGAATCGCTACGCGGAGCGACCTATGCCGGGTCGAATGCGTCCTCGATGTCGGTGACGGTGACGACACCCGATCGGGCTGAGGACCTTGTTGGTTTGAACGCGAATCTCATCGGCGCGGGCGACCTCGCGCTCATCCTTGGTGACGACCAGCACCACGCTGGTCGTGAGGTCGCGCTGCCAGCTGGGGCCGTGCATGAGCAGCTGGGGTACACGCCGAAACAGGTCCGAGGTGTCCACTCCAGCGGGTCGACTTGGACACGAGAAGTTGCCTACGAAAACGGATATCTCGTCTTTGAAGTACCTGAGTTCAGCGAGAACGGCATCACGTTCTCCGGTGAAGTCCAGATCACGGCTTCGCCGGCGACAGATGGATTCATATCCGCCTACGGCGTGGGCGACAAGGACGCGGTCAATGACTTCACTGCCGATGTGACTGGCATCACGAATACGGAAACGGACACGGAGAGTGCATCGTCGCTGACTGATGGTGACACGCTCTCGTTGTCTGTCGCGGGGAATCTCCCACCGACCGGCCCATCAACGAACAACGAACCAGAAATTGTCTTTGAAGGGACCGAGAAAAAAACAGAGTGGTCGGCGTCGGCGACGTCGTCGAGTAGCGGGTCGACGAAGTCTGTCTCGGTTCCTGGTAACGTCGATCCGTCGAGTGAATCAGTCGAGTTCGTTGGAAACGAACAGACGACGGCGCGAACCGTCTCGGGGTCGAGCCTCGCTAGTGGCGATACACTCTCGTATAATGTGGGCGGAAATATCCCGGCGACGGGTGCGGAAGTTACGTTTACCGGCGGTTTGTCATCCACATCCACCTCCGCGAGCGGCACGGGTAGCGGGTCGGTCAGCGTCGGCGGCAACATTGACGCGGTTGACGAGGGTGTTTCGGTCACGGGACGCGAAAGCACTTCCAGCGCGTCGGCCTCCGGCTCTCTCTCGCCCGGCAATTCAGAGTCACTCAATCTTAACGGCAATCTGGACCCGACAAACGAGCAACTGACCGTTACTGCTGGCCAGAGCGTTAGCCAAGGTGTAGACAATTACCAATACGCCATCTTAGATGACAATGCAAAACTCCAATCCGAGTTTTCGCTGGAACCAACGCCCAGCGAACCCATTACGTCACTCAAATTACCGAATGACGCCGCTGGCGACGGGTCCGGCAAGGCCGACATATATCTCGTCCGCGAAGGAGTTGACACAACACAAAAAGAGGGGACGTTAGTCGCCAGCGACGTGCAATTTACGACTTCCAATGAGGAAGTTGACATCGATGCATGGGACCCGAATGGGGCGTCCGAAGTCACCGTCGAAATTGTCCAAACGAGCCTAGCGAGTACGACTATCACAGTGGGGAGGAGCGACGGTACCGACGCCGCAGACGGTAAAGTCTACGGCCACGCGGACGATAGCCCCAGCGATTCGACCGCCACCGCCACCTATAGAACGGGCGCAGATGTGACGGTTGAAGCGGCCGATACCGGGGCTTCAAAATCGTTCTCCGTCGGTGGTGGCAACTCGGAAACAAAATCGTTCAGCGTCAATCGGGCCGATACCATATCCGCTAGCGGGTCCGGGAGTTTCGACTACACGCTCGATTACACCGCCCACACTGGCACGGAGGACCCGAGCGTCGACGTTGACGGCGACGGGTCCGCTGAGGCGTCGTGGTCAGGCGTGTATACGTCCGGCGAGACACCATCGAGCAAGAGCGTCGACGGCCTATCACCGGGAACGAACAGTATCAGCACCGAAACGACGAACGGCCCACAACCGGACTGGACCCTGTCGTGGACTGAGCGCACAGCCACCGAGGACCCGTCGATTGACGTCGACGGCGACGGCTCGACGGACGCGAGTTATACGGGGGTTCTGAAATCGGGAGAGACCCACACCGCGAGCGTTTCGGACCTCCCGACCGGCTCGCACACGGCCAGCGTCTCGACGGGTCATAAGGTCGACGTCGATATTGATATGACCGAGCGAACAGCGACCGAGGACCCAGGCCTCGATCTCGACGGCGACGGGGCGACCGACGCGAGTTACTCGGGTATCCTGACTTCGGGACAGTCGATGTCTGTCTCGGCCGAGACACTGTCGAACGGCGACTCGACTGTCGAGACCTCGCTGACGGCCGGGACTGTCGACTATACAATCTCCGCTGACGGGACCTACCACACGGAAGACCCTGCAGTCGATGTCGACGGAGATGGCGTCACTGAAGCGGGCTACTCGGGTATGCTCGCACCTGGCGAGACGGCGACGGCCGAACTCCCCAGCATCGACCGGCAAACGAGTGATGTGAAGATATCGACTGTCGGAGGATCGGCTACGACCGCCCAGGTGACGTATACAGAACGGACCGAGACAGAGGACGTCAGTCTCTACGTCAACGGCAACGAGACGAGCTATGCAGGCCGTTTGGGCGATGGTGAAACCACGTCGCTGACGACTGACTCTGCGTGGGTTCGTGAAGGGACGAACAACGTCACGCTCGGGCTGGCTCAGCAGTCGGCGGATGCGCCGGCAACACAGGTCCAGCTGACCTATCGCCACGAGGTCCAGGACAAGCAGACGGTCACCTACACTGCGGAACAGTTGACCTCTCGCTACAACGTCTCGAAGTCCTTCGCCGGCGACCGCTCAGCGGCATCGCTGACGATCCCCTTCGAGCGCAACGTCTACGAGGTCCGTAATCTCGAAGTCCGAACCAACGGCGGGACGTGGTCAGAGGTAGCTCCGGCAGACTACGAGCTCAACGACACGACGCTCAACGTAGAACTTGGCTCGGTCAGTGCAGGCGACACGGTTACTGTCCGAGCGGACGGGTCGATGGCACGGGTCAACAACGGCTCGATACAGGTTGTTGACCCGAGCGTCCGGGGATCGACGTTGGACTCCCGTGTCAAACTGACCGACTGGAACGGCGACTCGTACATGCGGCTGCCAGACGGTGCTGAGCGGATTCACTACGCCTACGACGAACCGTGGGCCGACGAGAGCGGGGAGTACGCGACAGTCGAGGCCAACGGCACGCAACGGCTCTACCTGCCGCCGTCCGATGCTGGCTACGAGTTCCAGCTTGCGACAGTGCCCGTGACCGCGACGCCGACCAACGGCGACGTCCAGATATCGGTCACCGACGCCCCAGATACGAACGAACCGTCGCTTGAGATCGGGGCGGGCAGTACCTACGGCGACGAGGTGGAGTTCACTTTCGTCGACGCGAAAGACGACCAGAAGTACATCCTCTACAGTACGTCCCAGGGCGTCGTTCGGGACTCTGGGACGGCGAATTCGCCGCTGACGCTGTCCGACGACGACAGCGACGAGACCCTGCAGTTCCAGGAAGAGAACACGACGTCTTCGGCGACCGATTCGACGAGCGGTCCCTTCAACGGGCCGACGATGGGACCGATCACGGCTCCCGAGGAAGGGATTCCAATTCCGCTCATCGTCGGCGTCGTACTCCTGTTGGCACTGGCTGTGCTGGTCCGGCGGTTCGAGTTCATTACGCTCCCGTCGGCAGTCCCAGAAGGCACACTCCCGGCGGCTGCGGCCGTCTTGGTCGTGGTTTATATCATCGACTGGGCCAGCGGGCACGTCATCACGCAGTCACTCGGCAGCGGCCTACAGCCGCTCGTCCCACTGGCAGGCCTAATCGGGCTCTTACTGACGGCATACTACCTCTATAAGACCTATATCAAGGGGCAGGGACCACGGCCCATCCAGATCGTTTCGAACGGCGCGAGTAGGGTTCGTGACGGCTCGAATCGACTTCGCGGAGGGAACAACTGATGTTCGGACGGAAAACTCAACACGGCTTGCTTGTCGTACTGCTTATCATCAGCGCGCTGTCGGTCCCGCTGTCTGTGAGTGCTGACGCACAGTCATCGACGGACCAAGAGTGGACGCTGCAGGAACTCCAGACCCAGGGCACAGTCACCGACGAGCGCTATCCCTCACTCCGGACGGCCGGTGAGATGACTGCCTTCTGGATGGTCCGGTATCCGCCGCGTGGTACCGGAACATACGGCCAGCGCTCGTCACAGGAGTTCCTGACGCCCACGACGACGGTTCACCGGAATCAGGTGCGGCTGTATGGAAGCTTCCCGTTCGACGGCCAGAATCGTACCTTCTCGCTCACGAAGATCTACTGGCATCCGGACACGCGCAAAACGGAGACCTCCAACGGGACGGTCATCACCGAGCGCTACGCGAACGTCACGGCGGTTGGCGAGCAGGAAGTAACTTTCCAGTCGGGGATGCGACGGCACAACGACATCCCCCTACGTGGCCATTATGACGACGCTGAGCGGGTGACGATGCTGATGGACCTGCCCAGCGGTGACACACTCCGCTGGACGTTCAAGCACAAATCCATCGCGACGGCGAAGGCTGCACCCGATATCAACACTCGCGGCGACCTGAACGAGTACATCCTGCTGTGGGTGGTTCTACCGACGATCGTGCTGTCGCTGCTCAGCTATACGTATGTCCCGAAGTTCCGCCGGAAGGCTCTCGCTGGGACCGGCCGAGGCGCGATGGCGTGGATCGCCATCGGCTTCATATTCGCCGTGGGTGCGTACTTCGTGGGCTACTACGCGCTGGCGTCGCTGACTGCCCACTTCCCGATTGTGTTCAGCGTGTTCATCGCCTATGTCGTGGCGGTGATGCAGCTCGAGGACCACGACGACGCTATCGAGAACTGGGGCTTCATTCGGATGGACCCGGAGACCGCTACCAGCCCACTCGACGACAAGAGCGAGATTCTCGATTCTGGTGATATCGAGATCGAGGGCTACGATGTCGTGTTCGACGAGGACGGCGCGCCGGTGCTGTACTCGGAGGGCCTGCTGTCGATGTGGGCCCGTTACAAAGGCTGTTACGCTCGGCTGAACATCAACAACAAAGAAGCTGAGTGGGACTGTGTCGGCGACTACGACAAGGTCGTCATCGTCGACCAGGACGCACCGGGGCTGGTCGAACACCTGCCTTCGCGTGTTATTTTCACATGGCCGTGGCGGACCTACCAGCCACCCCGCAACGACGAAGGCACTCTCCTCGAGGACGAACTGGACCCGGGAAAGCTGCGAGCGCTGCCCGAGTCGATTGGGAAAGAACAGTACTTCCAGGCCGCCGGGATGCTCGTGATTCCAGCCATCTCAGCGTACGCATCGCTGGATTTCGTCGGCGCGTGGCAGTGGGGCCTTCTGGCGTGCCTGCCGTTCGGGCTCCTGTTCGCCGAGCCCATCGAAGGGAAGGCCCAGTCGTGGGTCGCTCCGGGACAGGCGCGGAAAGCGTGGACCACGGCCTGGTACGTAGACTTGAACGTCCGCCGGTTCGGGACGATCGACGCGGTCCTGGAGAAACTCATCGAGAGTGAGAACAAGCAGTACGACGTCGAAAAGTGGCTGCAGGACCTTCGCGATGAGGGCCTCATTGACGAGGCACACAACCGGGAGGGCAAACCGTTCGACTCGGTCTTGTCCGATGAGGACCCAGCACTGGACCGCGACGAGCGACCGTCTGCCGCTGCGGGAGGTGACGACTGATGTCGAGCCATTCCATCCGGACATCGCTCGATAAGGTTCTCCAGGAAGTTCAGGAGGACGACTCTGCTGATGTCGCGACCTCCGAGATTTCGTTCACGCCAGCGCTGGACAGCCTCAATCAGGACCAACACGACTGGCTCCAGCGCTGGACCGTCGAAGGCTATGACTCTCGTCGAGAGCTGGTGCTGTCACTCCATCAGATGCAGTTCTGGGCGCTGGGTCGGGTTCCGGACGGCTGGTTTGTGAACGTCTGTTCCCGGCCTGTGCCGCTGTCGGTAGTCATCACGTCGGAGAACCGCCAGCAGTGGCGGGAAGACCCAGTCGGGCTCGCGACAGCCGAGCGAGAGCGCCGTTACCTTGCGGCCAAATACGTCCGACCGGCGTTCCGGGCCGCCTACCGGACGCTTCGGACCGACGCCCAGCAGTACACCAACCAGTCCGAACGTGTCGAGAATCCCGATAAGACGGAGTTCTTCGCCATGCGGCCAGCGCTGGATGAACTTTACCGAAAACAGAGTGACTTGCTGGTCTCGCTGCTGGACGGCTTCGAGGACATGACCGCCGTCGACGAGTGGCTGTCTCGGTTGGACCGGGGCACGCTCGGTGAGCTGTATCGTGTTGAACCGGACTTCGACTGGAAAATCCATGACCGGGCCAGCGCCCAGCGTGTGTTACTCCGGGACGGGGAGAAGTTCGCCCGCGAACGCGAACTGTGGGCAGCGACCTACCTCCTGCCGGCGTACAACCGCGCTGTCGAACGCTGGGCTGGCGAGGCTGACGAACACCGCGAGGACGAGAACGGCGAGCACGAACCAGCGAGGACGATGTAACCATGTCTGAGATGCACGATCCACAGGATCTGGGATTCGAAGAACCGCACTACGGAAGCGAACAGTGGACCGATGACAGCCGCCGGCATTCGGATGGCCGCCACCTTCGCCGGCTCCATGGTATGCCGAAGTTTAATCCCGACCAGTTCGACGAGGATGGTCTCGTTCCGGCCTTCTGGGACCACACATGGGACGGCGGCCGGAACCAGCCCAGTGGCGGTGTCGAGTGGTTCGCGACAGGCCCGCCGAACTCGGGGAAGACGACGCTTGCACTCCGGGCCGCCCAGATTGACATGGAAGTCAACAACTCCCGTGTGGTCTGGCGAGCTGCGACGGGTTCGCGGTCGGAGTGGCTCCCCTACGCGCCGGTCGCACATGTGTGCCTCCCCAAGGGGTACGAGGTGACCGCGCGTGTCGTCCCGAAGGGAGGGAACCGGAACTCGATGGGCAAAGAGGTCCCGCTCGAGGACGTCGTTCGGAAGGTCACGTACTACAGCGATATCATGGACCTGAACCTGAACGTTTTGCAGGACGGTGTGTTTCACGTCGTCTACCCAGACCCGAAGATGCGAGGGTGTCAGTGGGTCTACGAGGAATCTGACAAGGTCATCGACGGCGTCGAGTTCCAGGAGGGCGACCCGGTCGACCACTGGTGGTTCGGCTGGGCGCTATCACTCGTCGAACGCGGACCCTTCGACTGGACGACTTGGATTTGCGACGAGGTCGCGTCGCTCGCTCGGGAGGGCGTCTCGAAGGACAAGTATGCCACACTCCAGAAAGTCCAACTCGCTGGGACGGCCGTCGAGGACTTCCGGAAGAACGGGATCATCGGCCTGTTTTTCGGCCACAAGGACAAACACCTCCACAACCTCTGGACGGACCGGATTCGCTGGCGTGTCGCGATGAACGGTACCGCGAACCCTCACGGCGGCTCCGCGCCGAAAGGATTTGAGACTGTCCAGATGGAGGAAGACCTAACTTCCGATCTTGACATCGGCGAGGCTGTCCTCTACAACGAACAAGCGTTCACTTGGCCGCCGATCACATGGCCGGAGATTTCGAAGCCAATCCACGGCGACCTGAAAGTGTATCTCTCCGAGACGAACTCAGAACGAGCTGCAGTCCCGGGGGGTGCGTCGGCATGATCGGCCCGACCCCAGAGTCCAGTCGTCGACGATCTTCCTCGGCGCCACAGAGTCTCGGCTGTAATCTCTCAGTTTTCGAAGACGAACCCAGGGGGCCGGACTACCGGAAACCGTTCCCCGCACCGATTTCGCGGCGAGCGGCGAGATTTTTCGCGCGCGCGGAATTCCAGACAAGACATGAGTACCCCCCCGTGTGGGCAGGCGCATTATGCGACGCGAACGTGCGTCGCTGGCTGGTCGCGAGCAACACTCGAAAATCTGAGAGTTTTCGACGAGTCGGAGGTGTCCAGTAGTGCTGATTACGCCGCTCGATTTGCTTCGCAGCCTGTTGCAGTTCGGACTTGAGAACTTCGGACTGACTGGGCTCGGCGTGGGCGTTGGGACGTTGATGACGACCGGACTCTGGCTGTGGTGGGGCTTCAAACTGAAAGGGATCGCTACACTCGTCGCGACGGTCGGGCGGACGGCAGCTCGGCACGCGCTCGTTTCGGTCCTCTTTTCGGCAGGGCTGTTCGGACTGCTGTTCTGGACAGGCATCATTCCCGGCTTCGACATCCAGGCGACCATTGACATCCTCAGTGCTGGCGTCGACGTGATCGTGGAGAGTCTCAAGGAGATGATGAAATGAGCGTCGACGCTGACTCGCTCCCGATTGTCGACGACGTCGATGTCTACCATGTCGGCGAACACTACGCACGCACCGTCAGCCAGACAATCGCCGTTCGCGGCCAGATCCGACAGCGGTCCTCGGTAGATCCAAAACTTGAGGAGGCGACCTTCGAGTGCCACCGTTGTGGAACCCTACATCGCATTCCGCAGGGCTTCGGTGCGATTCGCCAGCCAACGGTCTGCGAAGGCTGTGAGAAACGCGGTCCGTTCAGATTGGTCAACGAACAGTGTCTTTACGTCGATTACCAGGCACTCCGACTCCAGCCCGTTCCCGAGCGCGTTGAGGAGGGCACGGAGACGATTGACGCTCATCTCACCGAACAACTGGCGCGACGCGGAGTCGAGTCCGGCGAAGTCGTGACACTCGTCGCGGAGTACAAGGCCGTCCATCCTGACGGCTCGACGGTCGGTGAGAAGATCCTCGATGTCGAGGAGGTCATCGTCGAGGAATCGGCCCGACAGCAGATCGACCGTGACGCTCACCGTGACGTTATCGACGAACTCGCCGATATCCATGATCCAATCTCAACGCTGGTCGCATCGATTGCGCCGACGCACTACGGCGATGAGCACATCAAAGAGAGTCTCATTCTCCAGTTGGTACGTGGCAATTCGCCGGACGCTGAAGGGACGAATCATCGTGGCTTGATCCATCAGTTGCACCTGGGCGACCCTGGAACAGGGAAAACGGACTTCGGCGAGGCGCTGACAGCGCTGAGCCCGCGTGCCCAGAAGACATCGGGCAACGAGGGCACGTCGGCCGCTGGCCTGACCGCCGCGATGACGAAAGATGGGTTCGACGACCGCGATCTGACCGTGACTGCCGGCGCGATCCCGAAGTGTTCCGGCGGCGCCGTATTCATCGACGAACTCGACAGCGCCGGAAGTGCCGAACAGAACGCGCTCCTGGAGGCGATGGAATCGGGCAAGGTGACCATCGAAAAAGCCGGCGAACGTGCGGTGTTGAACGCCGAGACGGCTATCCTAACGGCGGCCAACCCAGAGGACGGCCACTTCCGAACCGACGAAAGCCCGATTCAACAAACGGATATCATCTCCCCGCTGCTGGACCGGTTCGACCTGATGTGGGTGCTCCGGGAGCGGACCGACCGCGATGAAATCGACGACCTGGCTGGCCACATCATCGACGGGCGAGATGTTGCCACGAGACAAGAGCGGGGCGACGAGGTTCCCGATGAGCTCCTTGAGGACGTTGACGGCGAGCTTCCGATGGACGCGCTGCGGGCGTACCTGCAGTCTTGTCGCGAACTCACGCCCACGTTCGCGAGCGACGCGGTGAAAGACGCGCTACGCGAGTGGTACGTAGCCGTGAAGACGCGACTGGTCGCTCGGGAAGACGAGGAGGGACGCACGATCCCGGTCACACCGCGGTCGCTACTGGACCTCATCAGGCTGGCCGAAGCGTCGGCGAAGGCCCGTCACTCCGAAACCATCGAGATGGTCGACGCCGAGCGAGCCACGCGGCTGAAAAGCCGGTCGTTCCGCGAACTGGGCCTCGATCCGGGCCCGGACGTGGAAGTCGAAACCGACGACGACGGCCAGCTTGTCGTTACCTCGGATGCGCCGACCGCCGTCGTGACCGAGGTCGTCGAGGAACTCAAATTCGACGGCGCTGGCTACGGCGCGGACCGAGGCGACGTGGTTGACGCTGTCGTCGAGGAGGCCGACGACGTAGATCACGACGAGGCCGAACAGCTTGTTGAGGAGATGCTGACAGCCGAGACGATTGATGAAACTCCTGACGGGAGACTCATTGCATGATACAAGCACTGAACTCGCTCTTTTCCACGGTCGTACAGGGCGCGACTGACGCGACTGGCGTTGATGACGGATTCATTACAGCGGGTGGTATCCTCACCGCACTGCTGGTTTTGATTCTCATCCTGATCCAGCACTTTACTGAGCGAAACATCTGGAACTTCTTGGCTCGGATCGACGGCATCGGTCTCATCGCTATCGGGACAGCTGGGACAGTGCTGGTGACCGTTTCGAATGCCGATTTCGGCGCCCTTCGTGTCTACGGCGCATTCGTCGCCGGTGGACTCGTCTTGCTGGTCGCTTGGCGGTCCGATGCTGTCGATACAGTCCCAGAATACGTCTGGTGGTTCAGTATCGGCGGCGCCCTACGGATGATACTCGTCGGGTCGATGGTGACGACACTCATCACCTTGCTCACACGCGGGCCGTCAGGAATCGGGCCGATATCGTACCTTTCCGGGTTTCCAGTAGCTGGGATTGCGATGCTTATCACAGTCGCGACTACCCGGATAAGCGACCTCACAAACCCGTTCACAGACGACTAGGAGTTACGGAAGGAATCCTCGTACCGGTCGGCAAACAACCCTCTGTTCAAAATATCCGAGAAACTACGCCCGTCGTGCATCTCTCGTGCTATCAACACCCCATAAAAAATGAAAACTAAGAAAATCCCTATCAGAGATGCCATGAGCTCAGTCGTCATCTCGAGGCCAAGGATCATACTAAATCGTAGTAGCGGACGAATCTTAGAAGTTCGGGTGAGACGCCGATGATCGACGGTCTCTGGCTCATTGTAGCGGGATTGTGGGCCGTCGCAGTACTCGTTTCGCAGGTCGAAGATGTGATCGACCGCGTCACTGGTTGGGTGACAGGCGATGACCCGGAGCCGACCGCCGTCGACGAGGTTCATCAGCTGTACCTGAACGACGAAATCGACGAGGACGACCTCGAGGAGCAACTTGAAGTTCTTGTCGACGATCGGGCGCGCACGATTCGAGACCTCGCTGACGACGAGCATGGGATTGGGGACGAAATCTCTTGCAGGGTGGCTCGTGAGTTCAACACCGTTGGAGAGTTTGTTGCTGCCGATGTTGAGAATCTCAAAGTAATCGACGATGTCGGCCAGGAACGCGCTGAAACGTTAGCTCGGGTTGACAGGTAGAACTGAGGACACCACGGCTTCCGCTGTTCTCTATCTACAGGCTTACAGTCGTTCCTGACAGCCGGTAATGAACGATTTGAGACGTGATCCGACAGTTGGATCCACACTCAATAGGATGCTGTGACACTGTTCGTGCGGGAATTGGAAGACGTAAGCTTCCTCGTGGTAGTGGACAAGTGACTGCTTGCTGCCCAGAGGCGCGTCTTCAGTTTTTGACTCTGTTAGTTCTGGAATCTCTCGAAACGTATCGGCAACTGCGTAGTACTCTTCTTTTGAGTACTTGCCTTTGAGATTATCCCGGATATAGACTACTTCACAGCCATCTTCGTACAATATAGCTATTGTCCGTAGAGCCTCATCCACAGTACTGTGGGCGTAGTCTTCTAATTCAGCGGTGGACTCGTGGGGCATGTATGAAACTCTCTTGACCACTCACTTAGATGTGCAGGCAACTACCACTGTTTCGCTCGCTTCAACCGGTGTTTCAGTGCGCGGTAGAAGTTGTGAAGCGGACCGTCGAAAAATGGTCTGAGACCTGCTATTCTTCCGGATGATCTACGAGTGAGGTGTAGACAGCGGGCTCTCTACCCTTACCGCCTTGTTTCGCTAATACTCCTGACTCGTGCATCGTTTCGAGACAGTCCCTTGCTGTTCTCTCACTGACACCGATTGCGAGAGCGAAGGCTTCGGGACGAATTTCATCGGTTTTCTTGAGCGCAGTGTTCCATATCTTGTCTCGGTTGGTCCACTTGGTCATGTGGAAGATATCTTCTTCACAGGGTTGTAAAGATTTGGAATGATCTGCTGTTAGTGATCTCAAGAGGCGATAAAACAAACGTTGGAATATATCTTCTACACAACCGATAGCGGAACGGTGCGGTGTGTATTTTTGCGCCCCGCAGGGGCGTGGCCTTAGCCACACCCGCTAAGGGGGTTTGCCCGCCGGGCGGGAACGAGACCAGCAACGAACTGCTGAGAGACGCAACACTAGACAAGAAGCGACTCGAAGCAAGACCGTGGTCCGTGGTCAAACGCGAGATTACTTATAAAAGAACACACCGTAGAACAGTGATGCCTCTCAGCTGTCGGACGTTACCGGAGGGTCCGAACCGGGCGCTCCCGTCGCGAGCCGTCGATGCTGACCTCGACAGTTGCGTCCAGCAGGGTCTCTGGGTCTCGACTGTCCTTCCGCCACGCACGCATCATTTCGGTGATGACCTCTCCGACGAGCGGCTTATCCGTTGACCGCAGCTCGGACAGCACTGTATCGATGCGAACGACGGGGCGCTGTCCGTCGTGATCGGGGGCTTCGAACTCAGCTCCGTACTTGGCGAGCCATCGGTCGAACGCGCTCGATGCCGACTGTCGCACATCGATGTCGACGATGCGCGCCGCCCGGTCGGCGGCAGAGTCTATCGCGTGCTCGACCGATTCGACAAGGCCACGAACCTCCTGCCGGAGCTTCTCGGAGACGAACCGAACGTGCCCGTTGTCACTGGTGACGACTCCCTCTAATCGCTGCAACATTCGATAGACAGTCGACAGCGACGTGTCCGTGGCGTCGGCAAGGTCCTGGGCGGGCATCCCACCGTCGGTGGCAAGCGTCTCAGTCAGGTCCTTATCTGACGGCGTCATGTCGCGCAGGACGGACATCAGGATATGTTCTTGCTGTGCCTCCAGGCGGGGCAGCGGGTCCTCGTGGATCGGGACCGGAGAGTCTGCGGAGGCTGCCTCGAAGTGATCGTCGACGACGAACGTGGTTCCGCCAGCCTCGGTCGGCACGTCTGCCCACGAAAGTAGCGACAGTAGACGTTCATCGAGTTCCTGAAGCACGTCGTGGCGGTCTGTCCACGAGACCGAACCCGTCGACGTCCGCCCCGAGACGAACTTCACGCCGAGCTTTGGATGATACAGTGGATCGTCGGGACTGAAGTTCTCGGGATTCTCTGGCAGATAGCTCTTGATTTGCCCGCCAAGACGGTGGTTCGGAACCAGTTCGCGGGCGCTGACAGACCCGTGTCTGAGTGCGTGGTGATGGCCGCGTTCCTCTTCGTTGTCCCACTTGTACTCGCCGACGGTGCCATCCGCGTCGGACAGCAGCATCGTCAGCCGGTCGAGGACGCCACCAGTCCCGATGAGCTTCTCGTTCATCGAGCGCGTGAGGCGAATATACCGCTCGACAGCTGTGATATGACCGTCGAAGGGCGCGTCGAAGTACCCGTGGTAGAGACCAACGCCAGCGTCGTCGGCCAGCTCGAAGATCGCCCGCGCCAACAGGCTCGGGAGTTCGTCGAGGTCGATGTTCGATGGCTGGGCGTGAACACTCACACCGGATTCAGCTGAACTGTGGTGGAACGGGAACGTCAGCACTTCACCGTCCGGTTTCCGCATCTCCGGGAAGCGCGGTGAGACGTTGAAATTGCACTTGCGCTCGCCCTCCCCGTCGACGTGGATGTCGAACTCGTACAGCGTGTCACTGTCGACGGGATCGGTCGGCCGTGGTGCGATACCAGAAGCCGAGTAGTTCAGCCGGAGGTCGCACACTTCGCCGTCGATGACGACCTCGGAGACCTCAGCGTAGCCGTCGCACTCGTTGATAAGCAAGTTGGCGAGCGCCCAGTATGGGTCGAGACCGTCGTAATCGTCGGCTTTGCTGTTGCCGGCGGCGACCGGGCCGTAGTACAGCCACGCGTCGGCCTCGTGGATGTGTGGCTCGACGTGCGTCACTGTGCTTCGCCCCCGTCGGTCGCGAACGCCCCGAGCGTCGACGCCTCCGTTTCCGGACTCGTCTCACTCGTATCGACGCCGCCGGCTTGGTAGCTCTCAACGAGTCGCTGGGCAGCCGCCTCATCGCGTTCCCGCAAGTCCTCGGGCGTGACCGCAGACTCCCCATCGCAGCAGTCACACGGCCGACGTGGGCCACAGGGCAGCCGATCTGGTCGCTCGCCGTGGAGTTCGAGCCACTCTTCGCGCTGTTCCAGACGCTGCATGATCTTCGCCCGCGGTTTTTCGAGCGGGTTTCGCGCTTTCTCGGCAACACGGTCGCTTGCGAGTTTTCGCTCAGTGCCTCGCCAAGCACGGATCCGCTCGATACTGTCGATGCCGTCGATGAGCGAGAAGACCAGTTTGCGGCGATCCGGGTGCGACAGCAGGTCCTGATCCAGCCACCGGGCCGGATCCTCGCCGATATCCTCTACGAGCTTGGGACAGCGCAGTCGCTTGCGGCGGTCTCCCGCTTGGTTTTCTGACGGCATTACGCACCGTCTCCTCCGGGGCAGTCAGATTCCGTGCGGACTGTATCCCCACTGTCGGGCACCGCCTCGCCGCCGTCAGGATGGGCACGTCTCTCGCGATTTGCTTTCGCGCGAACGCGATTGGCCTGTCGGGGCTGAGATTCACAGAACCACCGCCAGATGTAGGTCCAGCGCCGTTCGCAGGGGCCGCACATCTCGCGGGTCTCGCCATCGGGCCACCGCATTCGACAGGTTCGACCGACGGAGCCGCAGGAGTCACACTCGTCGTCGTGGGAGACCATTTACGCGTCACCTCCCTGCTTGTCCCACTCGAACTCGTGATCGAGCGACGCACCGCCAGCGAGTTTGGCGGCGAGCGTCTCGTCGGGATAGTCGTGATTCCCGAATTGGCTGGTGTCAGCGTCGTCGCCGGTGTCGATGCTTCGGTGGAGCTTCGACCCGTTTTTCGCTGTAAACAGGAACGTCCCGACGTCTTTCTCGGAAACTGTGTCCCAGCCGTCAGGGAAACACTGCCCACAAAGGTCGAATTCGGCGACGCGTGTCGAGTCGGCCGGGAGCCGCTGCCAGTGTCCGTTCGCTAGACACGGAGTTTCCAGCGTAACCTCGAGCGTCATGGCCGACACACCCCCTCGGTAAGAGCGAGGCAGTCCTGCCCCTCCTCGGTGATGGGGAAGCCGCAGAACTCGCAGATGAGGTGGCTTTCTTCCCCACTGGAGGTGTGCGAACTCATGCTGCCCACCCCCTACTTAAACGAGGGTGTTCTATTCGTCGCGGAACGAATAGGAATTTGGTTAGCGAAGCGCTATACTGCTCGTAATTTCCATCCGGGTAGAAATGTAGTGGGACCGCCGAGATTCGAACTCAGGTCCGACGGACCCCATCCGCCGAGGATACCGCTACCCCACGGTCCCGCACTCTGGGAGAGGGGGGTGTTTTAATTAAGGGCTTCGCTTTAGTGACGAGAGTGGCAGCCCGTGACGGGGAAGCCAGTGTCGGCACGGGCCCTTCATTCGGCGACTTCGATACCGGGACTGTCGATGGTAACGTCATTGAGCGACCAGCCATCGCTCGCGGCCCGGGCGTCGACACCGATGGCATTCTGCTCGGCGGTCACGGAGATGGTCGACCCAGAGACAGTCCACGACGCGTTGGTCTTGACGGCGTGAATGCCCTGTTGTCTGCTTTCGATGGTCGTATTCTGGATGGCCCACGCGCCGGTCGTTCGAGCGGTGAATACCCCGATATCCCGGGTTTCGAGGGTGGCATTTTCGAGCGTCCACGCACCGCCCGAGAAGGCGGTCACGAGGCCGGTGTCGCTCCGCCGGACCGTCAGGTCGGTCACCGACCAGTCTCCACCGCTGTCGATAGCTTTGACGCCGGTATCGCTCCGGCGGACCTCCGTGTTCTGGACCGACCAGTCACCAGTTGTCCCGGAGGCGTCGACGCCGTCCGCGCCGGACCGGTCAACGACGACTGCTGCGACCGTCCAGTCGCCGGAAGACCTGCGGACGTCGGCACCGTCGCCGCCGACAGCGACGAAGCGAGTGTCGCGAATCGTCCAGTCGCCGCTGGTCCCGCGGGCGAACACGCCGCTGTAGGTCGTGCTGGCGACGGCGGCGTCCTCGATAGTCCAGTTCCCGGACGAATTCGGCGCGTAGACGCCGACGTCGGCAGCGATAACGGTCGTATTACTGACCGTCCAGTCGCCATTGGTCCCGTTGGCCATGACACCGAAGCGGTAGTTCCGCACGGTAAATCCGGTGACGGTCGGTTCGGCTGGGCCGGCCACCGTAACGCCGGTACCGTTGACGAACCGCGAGCCGTCCAGTATCGCCCGGTCGGGTGCGACGAGGGAGATGTTCTCGTTGATTCGGACTTCTTCGTAGTAGGTGCCCGGCCGGACCTCGACGGTGTCACCGCTATCGGCGGCGTCCACGGCGGCCTGTATCGACCGGTAGTCGGCACTCCCGTCTTTGTCGACGGTTAGTGTCTCCTGTGCCGTCTGTGTTCCTGCTACGCTTGCCGGTACCACGGCGAGGGTCAGCACTGCCGACAGCAAGAGGGCAATTACTGCTGCTCGTGCGTCGTCCATACTAAGAATAGTGGGTGCGAACGGACGTAAACTGTATTGTTATTTTACCCGGTGGTGCCCCCGGCGATGTGGCCCACGAAAGCGTTATCGGCCGGACCGGCGAACCCCGGAGTGTGCTGGAGTTGACGTACGAGTCGGGGACCATCCGCGTGACGGGGGACCCGTCGTCGGACCTGCCCGGCGTCGAGTACGACGAGCGCTCGCAGACAGATCGAGCGCCGGCCTACCGGTACGCCGAACTCGTGAACGCACTCGACGAGCGCGGGCTGGCATACGAGGACCACGTCAGTTCGCTCCCGTCGCTGTCGCTCTCGACGACGTACGACCTCAGAGCGTACCAGCAGGCAGCGCTGGACGCTTGGCGAACGACCGGCGATAGAGGCTGTCTGGAACTCCCGACGGGGAGCGGCAAAACCGTCATCGGCATCGCGGCGATGGTCGCGCTGGGGACGCCGACGCTGGTCGTGGTCCCGACTATCGACCTGCTGGAGCAGTGGCAGCGCGAGCTACAGCGGGAGTTCGACCAGCCGGTCGGCCGCATGGGCGGGGGCGAACAGCGCGTCGAGGACATCACGGTGTCGACGTACGACTCGGCGTACCTGCGGGCCGACGAACTCGGGGACCGATTCGGACTCGTGGTCTTCGACGAGGTCCACCACCTCGGCGGGGAGGGGTACCGGGACATCGCTCGGCTGCTCGCCGCGCCGGCACGGCTCGGGCTGACGGCGACGTTCGAGCGCCCGGACGGAGCCCACGAGGTTATCGAGGACCTCGTCGGGCCGCTCGTCCAGCGAGTCAGCGTTGACGACCTGGCGGGCGAGCACCTCGCGGACTACGATATCAAACGAATCGAAGTCGCGCTCACGCCGGACGAGCGGGACCGCTACGAGGAGTCTCAGAGGACGTTCACCGACTACCTGAAGCAGTCCAACATCCAACTCCGGTCCGGCAGCGACTATCAGGAACTCGTGAAGCGGTCCGGCAACGACCCGGCGGCCCGGGAGGCGCTGCTGGCGAAACAGCGCGCCCGCGAAGTGATGATGAACGCCCAGCGGAAGGTCGACCGGCTGGCGACGATTCTGGACCGCCACCGTGAGGACCGCATCATCGTCTTCACCGCCCACACTGACCTCGTGTACCGCCTCTCCGAGCGGTTCCTTATTCCAGCGATAACACACGAGACCGGTGCGAGCGAGCGTCGGGAGATCTTAGAGCGGTTCCGCGACGGGACCTACTCCCGGGTCGTGACGGCGAACGTCCTCGACGAGGGTGTGGACGTGCCCGACGCCAACGTCGCCGTCGTCCTCTCGGGGAGCGGGTCAGAGCGGGAGTTCACCCAGCGACTCGGCCGGATTCTGCGGCCAAAAGCCGACAGCGGGCGGGCGCTGCTGTACGAACTCGTGACTGAGGAGACCGCCGAAGAGCGCGTCGCCAGGCGACGCAGATAGCGGGCGTCGCAGCATCGAGGTGCCCCTAAGTATGTTGAGAGATTGCCCTGACTCCCCGTGTTTTTGTCGTTCCGTCGCGGAGACACGCGTGTGCTGACGAAAGACCTCCTGCGGGTGTCTCGGGCGGGCGGCGGCTATCACCTGCAGTTCGCCGATGCCGATGTGGAGCGACTGGCGGCCCGCGTGCTCGGTATCTACCAGGGCCACGTCGGCGAATCCCGTGAGACGCTGGAGACGGCGCTCGCGGACGTAGAGCGAGAGGCCGACGATTTCAAACTCGTCCGCGGGCTGGCGAAACTCGTCGAACGGGAGGCTGCCTTCGAGACGCAAGCTCTGGTCGACCCTGTCCGCGCCCGCCGTCGGGTGTTCGAAGCCGCTGCGGACGTCGGCGTCGTGACCGAGGCCGAGCGCCAGCAGGCACTCTCCGAGGCGGCCGACCACTTCGGCACGGATGCCGAGACGCTGGCCGACACACTGTACGCCGACCGCGACTCACGACAGATTCTCACCGATGTCGACTCGCGCTGGGGGCCGGCCGAACTGCGGACCCAGTACAACCTCTCGCTGGCGCAAACGGCGCTGTTCGACGCGACCGAGGTTCGGGTCCGCTCGTCAGACCCGAACACGCTCGTCTCGGCGGTCAAACGCCTCCGGCTGATGTACGAGATCCGGCGGACAGAAAGCGGTCGGGAGGTCGTGGTCACGGGCCCGGACGCGCTGTTCTCGAATACACGCCGGTACGGCACCCGCTTCGCTCGTCTCCTTCGGACAGTCGCGGCCGCGAGCGAGTGGGAATTGACGGCGACCATCGATGACCGGGGTACCGAGCGGGAACTCACCCTTTCAGATGCGGATGTCTCCGTTCCCGGCGTCGAGCCCGTAACTGAGGTCAGCTACGACAGCGGTGTCGAAGCCGACTTCGCCGGGCGGTTCGCCGCGCTGGACCTCGACTGGGACCTGATCCGGGAACCGGAGCCTCTAGCGGCAGGGGAACACGTCATCATCCCGGATTTCGCCTTCGAGTGGCGACCCGGCGCTGATACCGGCGTTCGGGACACCGGGCGCAGTGGCGGGGGCTCGGACGGGGCTGACGGGGCCGCCAGTGACGCTCCCTTCCGGATTTTCTTCGAAATTATGGGTTTCTGGACGCCGGAGTACGTCGAGAAGAAGCTCGCCCGCCTCGACGCGCTGGCGGACGTGGAGATGCTGGTCGCCGTCGACGAATCGCTCGGTGTCGGGGACGAAATCGAAGCGACGGATAACCGAGCGATTCCGTACGCCGGGACGGTCAGCGTGAAAGACGTGCGGGATGCCCTGCGACCCTACGAGGAGCGGCTGGTGCGCGAGAGCGCCGCGGAGATACCCGATGAACTCCGGCCGGATGCCGACGTTACCTCGCTCGCTGACCTCGCCGCGGAGTACGGCGTCAGCGAGGATGCGCTGGAAGACGTGGCCTATCCGGCCCACGAGCGCGTCGGGCGCACGCTCGTTTCCCCTGCCGTGTTAGACGACCTGGCCGAGGAGATCGAGCCCGGAATGGCGTACGAGGCGGCGAGCGACAGACTGGCAGACTACGGTATCGAGGATGACAGCGCCGCCCTCGCACGCCTTGGCTACCGCGTTGCCTGGGAAGGGCTGGGTGAGGGGACAATCCAGCCACGGGAGTGAGCCGCCTGTGGGATACCGCTGAGAATCAGCCCCCAGATACAGCGAATCGTCGCCGGAACGAAGCGAGCGACTCGGCTGTTCAGGTCGCTTCGTCAAGTGGCTCTTCGGACCGCTGTCGCTGCCACTGTGGCACTTCGAGGAGGAGTCGGAGCGGCCAGATGACGTAGTACAGCGGATGCAGCGGACCGGGGAGCGGGCAAAACTGGTACTCCGAGTAAGTCGGGTGAAGCGACGAATGCAACAGCAGGAGCGGCACCAGCGCAGTTGCCGAATCGCTGGCAGCCAGGTGAAACTGAGCGGCCTCGAACTGCGTGGGTGCCTGTGGCGTCCCAGCGGCCAGCGATTCGACGACGGCCTCGGTTAACTCGGTGACGCGGTCGTCCGTGCGAAGGCGATCCAGTATCGGCGTTGGGAGGGCATACCCGAAGACAGTACGTGCGAGCGCGGCCCCGAGCAGTAGGTTCCGCTGGACGCCAGTTTCCCGCGCCCGAGCGAGGACGTGTGACCAGTCGGCTTCCGTCGACTCCAGCGCCGCAACGAAATCACAGAGCCACTTCAGGAGATACCAGCGGTGCTTGGTTCCGTGGAACGCTAACACGAGTAGCCGGTCTGGCTGTGCAAGCGCCGGAAGCGGTTGGCCGCCGACCGCGACTGTGTCGCGGCGGTCCCAGAGTTCACCGAACGGTGTGGTGAACGGTCGCTCGGCGTCGCCCACGCGCCAGCGGAGTTCCACGTCGAACTCCGGACCTCGCATCTCGTACTCGTGAACGATTGCCTTCGTCACGGGACCGCCCAACAGCGCGGCGTCGTCCAATCGCGGCGTGCCCCCGCGCCACTCGTAGCCTCGCTCTTCCAGAATATCCGCGGCGACAGTGATATCTTCAGGATGGACGAGCAGATCCAGATCGTTGTACTCCCGCACCGTTGCGTCGTCGTAGGTGGCGGCCGAAAGCACCGGTCCCTTGAACGGTACCGCGCGTACACCGCGTGTCTCAAAACTCTCGATTATCTCCTGTAGCTCGGTCGTGAACGCGAGATTCCGCATCCGCTTTCCCTGTACTGTGCTGTTAAGTCGTGTCAACACGGACTCTGGCACGGTGAACGCAGCACTGCTCTCGCGTGCCATCGGTTCCAGCCCCTGATAGAGGAGTTGCACGACGCCGTGATACTGAGCGAGTTCAACGACGCGGTCCCAGTCTGGCGTGTCATCCAGCGCGGGAAGCTCGGGGGAAGCGTCGGTGACGATTGCGGTACGAACACAGTCGACTACCAATTGGAGTTCGGGTTCAGCCTCCGTTAGCATGGCTTACTCTCGAGATCAGACTGAATCCGGTCTACGACCTCCGGGAGTATATCGAGATCGAACGGTCGGCGGAGCCGTTTTATATCTGTCATATCGACGATCTCCCCGCAAGCACTGAAATTGGCCACGGCCTGGCCGTCGGCATCCAGCGCGCCCAGCGTGTACGTGTTATCGACGAGCGCCATGACCTGTTCGTCCGGCCTGACTGAGTCCACCCCGATAGATTCACCGTCTTCGAGCAGATAGATGCGTTCTAGCGGCACCGGAGTCGCGGGCTGGTCGTGTCTGAGCCCGTAGAAGTGTCGCGGGCGCCCGCTGTGGACCTGTTCCGGCGGCTCGACCGGGGGGTCAAACGCCGCAACTGCCTCCGGGTCGAGTTTCATCGATGGGTAGCCGCTCCGAACGACTGGTCCCGCATTATCCAGCGTTATCGCAGCCACGTCGTCGCTCAGGACACGGTGCCCGTCAAGCAAACAGGCCATCGCAGTCGTCGTTTTTCCGACCCCGGACTCCCCGACGAACGCCACTGCACGCCCGTCGATGCTGACAGTACTGGCGTGCAGTACGAAGTAGCCCCGCTGGTCCAGCAGGTGGTTCAACGCCGGGCCGACCAGTACGTGGCGGAGGACTTCGCTTGGCACGTCCGAGGCCGGGTCTACAGCGATGGACGTCCCGTCGAGAATTCTGACCGTTGCGGCGTCGTATAGAAGGTAGTATTCGCGCTCGTCTACCGCGTGAAAGGTCGATTCGGAGTCAGCCGACAGTGGGCGAGGGAGCCGTTCTTCAGTGATGGTGACGTCGGCCCGCCCGTCGGGCTCTGTCTCAGCGGGCGGAAGCTCCGGTATGTCGAATGCCGAGCGGACTGTCAGTCCAAAAGCTTCGTACGTGGCTGTGCTTACTGTTGCCATCCTGCTAGGTCCCTCCCTGCGTAGTTGTCCATCGATTCCGTCCGTGCTGAAACACACCCCATCTACGACACCCCTGGTTCATACCAGATCGCTTGACTGCTGTGGTGGATAAGAATGCGCTCTCTACTTCCGACACACAGCCACGAAACCGTCACGACGTAGCCATTGACCGGTGCCAGTGTCGAGGATCAATAAAGGAGGGATCAGTTAGATACGTGAACCGACTGCGGACTTTAACTCCACTTCCCGTATCCGTCGTCGTGGTCCCACCAGTTCGTCTTTTCTTCGACAGTTCCATACGTTTCGACCGACGGCGTTTCGTATTCCTTCATGGGTTACCCCCGCCTCTGGTTTCAGATGTAGGTGTATTTGTTATAGTATCCATTACCGTTGAATTCACACAGAATAGCGTGTTTACTATCCGTTAGCCACGTACTTCGCGTTCCGTGAGTGTGCGGAAGCGCCCGAAGTCGTCGACATCCCCGATAAGGACAGCCCCGTTAGACTCGATCCAAGCGTGAGCCTCGAACGTCTCGGACTGGGTGTCCACGCCGAAGCGGAGACGATGCGGCAGGTTGTTGGCTACCAGCAGTGTGCTACCAGTGAGCGCTCGGTCAAGACAATCGTAGGTACCCGGAAGACGTGATCCCGCTGTCAGAACCGCCCACCGCACTGACTCTGGTGACCCGGACTGACGATGACACGGGAGGTACTGAGAGACTATACCGAAATATCGCTCTGCGTCCTCCAGCCCAGCGACTGCAAGCAATACCTTGCTCGCAACGATCAGTACCACAGCTTCACAGAGCAATAGCTTCTGCGCCCGTGGCAACGCCCTGAACTCACGGAGTCGGGCTCGCATCGATCTTGACGAGTTGCTCCGCGGCAAGCGTTTCCAGGAATCGTTCCACGTCAGTTGCCACTCGGTCTCTGTCGACATCGTACTCCTCGACTAGCGTTGAAACGATAGCCGCTGGTTCCGTCGGTTCCTGGATTCGGTCCCAGATGTCCGGGCCGACGCCCGACAGGCCCTGGTACCGCCCCGTCTCGTTGTTGAGCAGCACGATCTCGCCGTCGATAGTCGTGGTCACACAGTTATCAGTTGCGACGACAGTCGATCCAGAATCTA
The DNA here is from genome assembly GCF_000827835.1 of Haloarcula sp. CBA1115. Lineage (NCBI taxonomy): Archaea > Methanobacteriati > Methanobacteriota > Halobacteria > Halobacteriales > Haloarculaceae > Haloarcula > Haloarcula sp. CBA1115. The sequence continues at coordinate 2,885,961 of NZ_CP010529.1, forward strand.
TCGCGACCATATGAGGACTCCAGGGATACTCGCACTATTTGTTATGGCCTCTTTTCGTCGCCGTCACAACCCAGACAGGTGGTAGACGCTCCCTTCGCTCCCGTACTGCCCAACCGTAGTGAGTCGGTAACTATGTTACATAGCACTCGCATCCGGAACAATGACTGATACTCCCTCCGTCAGTGAAAAATACGCATCGCTGCGCCGTGTGGCACTGTATCGTCCGGCGCTGACGGGGAGTATCGTCGCCGCCAGCCTCTTCGTGATGCTGCTGGAGGGCGTTGGCCTCTCGTTCCTGTTTCCCATACTCGACGCTGCACAGGGCGGGCAAGGCCTCCCACTGCAGGCGGACGGCGTCACCGGCCAGTTCCTGTCCGCGTACGCCGCCGCCGGACTGCCGCTCACGCTCGAATCCCTGTTACTCGGTCTCGCGTGCGTGATGGTCGTCCGGTTCACGGCATCGTTTGCGGTGAAGTGGCTCGCGGCGAAGCTTACACAGACGTACGAACGCGATCTCAAGAACAGGGCCTATGAACTGGCGATGGGCGCGTCGGTCGCCTACTACGACGACAAGGGCTCCGACGACATCATGAACACGATTCTGACACAGACCCGGTACGCTGGCCGTGTCATCGGCCGGATTATCCAGTTCTTCCAGCAGGCAATCCTCTGTCTAGTGTATATCGGGATCGCACTCGCTATCGCTCCGGTGCTGGCAGTCGGTGCAGCTGTCGCTCTCGGCGGTGTCACGGCGATCATCAGATACGGCATCGAGCCCGGGTACGCCGTCGGCGACCGTGTGGCGACGGCAAACGAACGGCTGCAGGAGACAACACAGGCGGGGACACAGGGTATCCGTGACGTGAAGCTGTTCGGTATGCGCGACGGACTGCTTGCCGAGTTCCGGGCCACGCTCGACCGATACACCTCGACCAGCATCGCCGTTCGCCGGAACGAGGTCGCAATCGGTAGCTTCTATCGGCTCTCGGTCTCGCTGCTCCTGTTTGGGCTCGTCTACGTCGCAATCAGTTTTCGGGCGCTGTCTATCGCGGAACTCGGCGTGTTCCTGTTCGCGATGCTCCGACTCGCGCCCCGACTGAGTTCGCTCAATTCTACCATCTACGCCGTCGAGGGAGAGCTCCCACATCTGGTTCGCACCCACCAGTTCATCGACCGCCTCGAAACCCAGCAGGAGCCCACTGGCGGGCAGCCAGTCCCGGACTGCATCGAGGAAGTCGCGTTCGAGAACGTCTCGTTCGCCTACGAGGACGAGCCAGTGCTCGCGGACTTCTCGATGGCTGTCGAGCGAGGCGAGTTCGTCGGTATCGTCGGTGAGTCCGGTGGTGGCAAATCGACAGTCGTCTCGCTGCTCACTCGGCTCTATGCGCCGGATAGCGGTGACGTTCTGGCGAACGGGACGCCGATTTCGACCTATGCCCTCGACGAATGGCGTGACGCTGTTGCGATGGTCCGACAGGACCCGCATATCTTCAACGACTCCTTGCGGTACAACCTCACCGTCGGCAGGGATATCTCCGACGAGACGCTGTACGAGGTCGCCGAGAAGGCCCTCGTCCTCGAATTTCTCGATGACCTTCCGCAGGGGCTCGACACGGTGCTGGGCGACGACGGCGTGAAACTCTCCGGCGGGCAACGCCAGCGCGTCGCACTGGCCCGCGCGCTGCTGACGGACGCAGAGATACTCGTACTCGATGAAGCCACCAGCGACCTCGACTCGAACCTGGAACGGCAAATCCATCGAACCGTCGAGACGCTCGACGGGGACCAGACCGTGATCGCAATCGCCCATCGGCTCTCGACCGTCTCTAACGCCGACCGAATCTACACCGTCGAGGACGGGCAGGTCACAGAACGGGGCAGCCACGCCGAACTGCTTGACGACGACGGCACGTACGCGGAGTTGTACGCGATGCAGGGAACGCCGGCCGCGAAGTCTTCCAGCGGTTGAGCCGCTCTCACCTGCCCGGTTGTACCGCCCGGTTCAGACCTCTCGCCGACGACCCTTCGGCACCTGGGACCTGAGTTCGCCGTACACGTACAGGCCGACGCCGACCGGTTCGGCCTCGCCGGCGAGGTCGTGGGTAACGACGAGATACCCCCAGTCGCCGTCCCAGTCGAGTTCCTGATCCTCGCCCGCGACGAACGCTCGGGCAGTGTCCTCGTCGAGGTGAATGACGTTCTGGCTGGCGTGCTCGCCGAATCGCTGGACGGCCTCCAGCGTCGGCTTCCAGTGTTCCTGGCGCGTCCGCAGGAACGTCATTCCAAGGCCCTCGATGTCGACAGGCGATGGCGGACTCCCCTGATACAGCCACAGTTTGCCAGCGCCGCGTTCCCAGAACGTGTATCCCTCGAAAGTCTCCGGCGGGACGCCGAACCGCTCGGTCCAGAAGTCGAGGACTTCCTCGCGGGTCGCCCGCTCGGGGCCTTCTCGCTCTTCGTCTGTCTCTGGGAGCCGTGTGAACTCCGTGCTCTGGTCGCTCATTCCGCGGGTACCTCCAGTTTCGCACAGAAGAACCCGCCCGTGTCGTTGTGATGCGGGTAGATGCGCTTGGCGTCGGCGACGCTGGGGTCGAATGTCTCGTCCTGCCACTCGGTGATGCCGGGGGCGTGGTCGAGCGGGAGGTCGTAGTCCACAATTTCGCAGGCCGTCTCGCCGAGAACGAAGTCCAGTACGGCCTCGTTTTCCTCCGGGGCAAATGTGCAGGTGGAGTAAACGACGGTTCCGCCGGGTTCGGTCACTTCGACGGCTCGCTTGAGGATTCCTTTCTGGACGCCGGAGATGCCTTCGACGTGCGAGAGCGTCCAATCTTCCAGCGTATCGGGGTTCTTTCGAATGGTCCCTTCACAGGAACAGGGGACGTCGACGAGTGCCCGGTCGTATCCCTCGCCGCCGAAGGGCTTGAGCGAGTGGTTGCGCCCGTCCTCGTGGGTGACAGCGACCGTGGTCGCGCCCAGCCGCTCAGTGTTGGTCCGTAGCGCCGAAATCCGTCCGAGGTTGTTGTCGGTTGCGACGACTTCGCCGGTGTCCTCCATCAGCGCGGCGAGCTGAGTCGTCTTGCTCCCCGGTGCCGCACAGGCATCCCAGACTCGCTCGCCAGGCTGGGGGTCCAGTACGGTCGCCGGAATCACGGACACTTCCTCCTGCCCGTGAATCCAGCCGTGGAAGTACGGCCAGTTCGCGCCGGGGGAGTCCTCGGGCAGGACGAACAGGCCGTCGTGCCAGTCGACGGGTTCGTAGGCGATGTCCGCGTCCGCAAGCGCCGTTCGGACCCTCTCGACGGAGGCTTTGATGGTGTTGACCCTGACAGCCGACGGTAGCGGGCGTTCACATGCGTCGATGAACGCCTCGAAGTCGTCGATGATGGGTCGGTAGCGGTCGAGTGGTTCCATTGTCCGGCGTTCGCTGGCGGTCGGTTTGTGGGTTTCGAACGGCACTGGCCCATGGCTTTCAAGCCGCCGGCGGCCGATACCACAGACATGGCACACATACAGGTCCACCGCGACGACATTTCGCTCGATTCCCCGACACTGGTCGAGGGGCTCCCGGGCGTCGGACTCGTCGGCAAGATAGCCGCCGACCATCTCGTCGACGTCTACGATATGGAGTACTACGCGTCAGCCCACTGCGAGGGACTGCCAGAAATCGCCGTGTACGGGACGGACGATCCGGACGTTCGCCCGCCGGTCCGACTGTACGCGGATGAGGGCCGTGACCTGCTCGTCCTCCAGAGCGATGCACCGATCTCCCCGTCCGGCGCGAAGGAGTTCGCCGGCTGTATGGTCAGCTGGTTCGAGGCCAACGACGCGACGCCGATCTACCTCAGCGGCCGTCCTGCCGAGAAAGACGGTGTACCGGACGTGTACGGCGTCTCAACCGGCGACGGGGCGGCGATGCTGGAGGAGGCGAACGTGGACTCGCCCTCGGAGAACGGCGCGATCACCGGGCCGACCGGGGCGCTGGTCCACGAATCACAGCGGGTCGGGCTGACGAGCATCGGGCTCATCGTCGAGGCCGATCAGCGCTTTCCTGACCCGGAAGCGGCGCGGGCGCTCCTGCAGACGGCGATAAGCCCGCTGGCCGACTTCGAGGTCGATACCGAGGCACTGGTCGAGCAGGCCGAGGAAATCGGTCGAGCCAAGGCGCAACTCGCACAGCAGCTTCAGGAAAATCAGGAGGAGAGCACGAGCGCACAGCCGCTCGGGATGTATCAGTAATGGCGGGCACAGACGACATCGTTCGTGGGTTACTGGTCGTAATTGTGGTCGGTATCGGCACGGTCCTGGGCTGGGTGCTGTTCGTCAGAACGCCCGACAACCTCGCCCAGTTGCTCGGCGTCCTGCTGGTCGTCGCTGTCGCCGTCGCCACCGCCCGTATCGGCAGCAACATCGCCGGTTCCCTCCTCCCGGCACACAACGTCGCGGAGGTCGCCGTCGAAGGGCCGATCAGCCGTGACGGCGGTGGCGGCATCACCAGTCCACCGGTGGGCGCGTCGGCCGACGACATCGTCGAACAGATAGACCGTGCCGACGCGGACCGGGGCTCAGAGGCGCTGCTCCTGAAACTGAACACGCCGGGCGGCGAAATCGTCCCCAGCGAGGACATCCGCATCGCCGCCGAGGAGTTCGACGGCCCGACCATCGCCTACGCCACGGACGTCTGTGCCAGCGGCGGCTACGACATCGCCGCCGGCTGTGACGAGCTCTGGGCGCGCGAGGGCTCTATCGTCGGCTCGATCGGCGTCGTCGGCTCGCGGGTCAACGCCAAGGAACTGGCAGACCGCCTGGGCCTCTCCTACGAGCAGTTCACCGCCGGCGAGTACAAGGACGCCGGCGTGCCGTTGAAGGAGATGACCGAGGACGAGCGCGAGTACCTCCAGGGTATCGTCGACGACTACTACGATCAGTTCATCGACACCGTTGCCGAGGGCCGCGAGATGGACGCTGAGACGCTCAAAGATACCGAAGCGCGCATCTTCCTCGGCGACGAGGCGGAAGAACGTGGGCTCGTCGACCGGCTCGGCACGCGTGATGACGTCGAGGCGAGCCTGGAGCAACGGCTGGGCGAGGCTGTGACAATCAAGGAGTACGAACCCGAGCGCGGCCTGACCGGCAAACTCCGCGGAGGCGCACAGCAGGTCGCCTTCGCCCTCGGCGCGGGTATCGCCGGCGTCGCCGACGGCGATATCGAGGGCCTCTCCTTCCGGCGATAGCTCGGGAGGTTTTTTATTCGGGGACCGCCTTCGCCGTAGTGTGACTACGCTGGTGGTGTGTATCGACAGGGACAGTCCGGCCGCAGCGGCGTGTCCCGTCGTCGGCCGCGACGCCGTCGAGTCACTCATCACGCAGACGGGCGTCGTAGACCCGGAAGACAGCCGGGTCAACTGTTTGCTGGAAGGGCTCGCGGTCGCGGACGAACTCGAAGCCGAGGGGTCCTCGCCGGTGCTTGCCGTCGTCGGCGGCGGGAGCGACAGTGTCGGCTCGGACCGGGAGATCGCCAGCCAGATCGACGACCTGGTCGCCAAGCACGACCCGGACTCCGCGGTCGTCGTCGTCGACAGTGCCGACGACGAGCGGCTGGTTCCCATCATCGAGAGTCGCGTCCAGGTCGACGCCGTCGACCGGGTCGTCGTTCGTCAGGCCCGCGACATCGAATCCACGTACTACCTGCTCAAGCAGTTCCTGGCCGACGAGGAACTGCGCAAGACGGTGCTGGTCCCCGTCGGGATCATCATGCTCGCGTTCCCGCTGTTGCTCGTCGTCACCAGCCCGACCATCGCCGTCGGCGCTATCGCGGCCGCCGTCGGCGTGTTCCTCATCTACAAGGGACTGGGTATCGACGCATACCTCTCCCGACTTCCCAGCCAGACCCGGGAAGCCCTGTACTCGGGACAGGTGTCGCTCGTGACCTACGTCGTCGCCGCCGGCCTCTCGCTCGTCGGCATCTTCGCCGGCGTGCTGGGCGTCTCGGCGGTCGGCGATATCAGCCCCTTCCTGCTTGCGAACCGCTTTGCCTTCGCGTCCGTGCCGTGGCTGACCGGCGCGGCGCTGGCCGCTTCGCTCGGTCGCCTGCTGGACGAACTCATCCAGCAGGAAGGGGTCCGGAGCGCGTACGTGAACCTCCCCTTCGGTGCGGTCGCGGTCGGGCTGGTCGTTCGCGGCTTTTCTGCGTACTTCCTCGAACGCGGTGGCGTGTTCGAGCCGTTTCAGGTGCCGGAGACGAACCTCGGCATCGTTCAGGTCCAGGGGTTCATACTGGAGGCGGGGACCCGCCTCGGGCTGTTCATCCTCGCAGGTATCCTCATCAGCATCGTCGGCGTCCGGGTGGCGACCTACGTCAGCCACACCGATATCGAGGACGAACTGGTGGAATAGACAGCGATTTACGCCGCCGCCGGCTACCGGCGGCTATGACAGACGGCGCGTGGGTTTCGCTGTTCTCCGGCGGCAAAGACTCCTCGTGGGCGTTGTACCGGGCACTGGAACGGGGCCACCCTGTCGAACATCTGGTGACGGTCCACCCGGAGGGCGACTCCTACATGTACCACGTTCCGGCGACTCGACTGGCCCGCCTGGCCGCCGAGAGCATCGGTATCCCACTGGTGGAAATCGAGCCCGATGACTTCGAGGCCGACGACGTGCTCGACTCCGGCGACCAGGGCGACGCCGAACTCGAACCGCTGGAGGCCGCGCTACGCGAACTCGACGCCGAACTGGACGGCGGCATCACCGGCGTCACCGCTGGCGCAGTCGAGAGCGAGTACCAGACGACCCGCATCGAATCGATGGCCGACCGCCTCGAAGCCAACGTGTTCGCGCCGCTGTGGCAAGAGAACCCACGCGACCTCGCCGACGCGATGCTCGACGCCGGCTTCGAGATACGGATCATCCGCGTGGCCGCCTACGGGCTCGATGAGTCCTGGCTGGGTCGCACGCTCGATGCCGACGCGCTCGACGAACTGGAGGCGCTCAACGACGAGTACGGCGTCCATATTCTCGGCGAAGGCGGCGAGTTCGAGACGCTCGTCACCGACGGGCCACACATGGACCGCCGGATCGAACTGGAGTACGAGACGGAGTGGGACGGCAGTCGCGGGACGCTACAGATCGAAGACGCGTGGCTGGCGTAATCGGGAGAATCAAGACGGCTAGGCGGAGTCAGTCGCCGTTCGTCAACTGTGTGTGTGCGCCGATGAGCGCTCCGGCGAGGTCCAGACTCTCGACCTGCGTATCCCGGTCGATAATCGACTCGCGGATGTCCGAATCGAGGATGGTCGTGTCCGGGAACACGATGGTGCCGTCGAGGCTGGAGTTGACGATTTCTGCCCCCGAGAGGACGTGGACGTTCTCGCCGAGCGTGGTGTTCTCGATGGTGGCGTCCTCTGCGACGACGTTGTCGCCGTCGAGTTCCCACGCGACGGCCTCCAGATAGCTTTCGGGCGTCCCGATGTCGTACCAGGCGTCGTCGAAGGTGAACGCCCGGACCGGACCGTCGTCGACGAGCCACTGGATGAACCAGCCGGGTTCGTCGGGGTTGTTTCCATCTTCGAGATACTCGTTGAAGCGAATCGCATCGGCCGGGAACGCGTAGCAGGCAATCGAGACGAGCGTGCTGTTGGGGTCGTCGGGCTTCTCTTGAAAGTCCATGACTTCCTCGCCGTCCAGTTCGATGAGGCCGTAGGAACTCGCCTTCTCCCGCGAGCCGACGTCGTAGGCGGCCAGCGTGGGGTCGTCGTACTGCTCGAAGTAATCGACGAAATCGGCGATGTCGAAGCTGATGAGGTTGTCGCCAGCGATGACCAGCAGGTCCTCGTCGCCGAGCCCCTCCCGGTCGACCAGTTGGGCGAGCGCGCCGACGACGCCGAACTTCTCGTCCTCTTCGGCGGTTTCCTCGACGGTCAGGGACGGCTTCTCGAAACTACTCGCGGCGATGTGGTCCCGGAAGTCGTCGGCAAAGCGCTGATTCGTACTGACGAACACGTCCGAGATGCGATCGTCCTTCTCCAGTTCGCCCAGAATCCGGTCGATGACAGTCGTCTCACCGACTGGAAGCAGCATTTTGGGCCGGTTCTTGGTGACAGGCCAGAGCCGGGTGGCGTACCCGCCTGCGAGGACAATCGCTTTCATGTCCGGAAGCAGACAACCAGAATACAAGTTCTTTTTCATCGGCTGGACCGCGGCACTTATCGGTGGCCCGCAGTATCACCTCGTATGACTGGCGACGACACCCCGGCCGACGCGGAGGCCGGCGACGCGAACCTCACAGAGAAAATCAACCAGACGAACGTCGACAAGCGCATTGCGAGCCTGGAAGCGGCCTACGACGAGGTTCCGGTCACCGAGGAGGCCTTCGAGCTGTCGCCCGACGAATACGCTAACGTGTTCGCTGCGACACGCGGGACCGGCTACTCCGGAAACAGCGTCGTGTTCGTCACTCGGGACGGCTCCGAGTTCCCGGAGCTAAGCGACCAGATACCCGATCAGGCGGCCGGCGACACCCGCAACCGCGTTCTGCTGGTGCTGGGCCGCGGCGCTGATATGTGGGCGCTGCCGGGCGGCGGCAAAGGCGACGAATACGAATCGGTACAGGGGACCGCCGTCCGCCGCGTCAACGAACAGACCGGCATCCGCTGTACGGTCACCGGCGTCGCAGAGGTCGTTCACTCGAAGTACTATCCGGATACCGACGCACAGGGATCGGTACACACGCTAGACATCTACCTCGAAGCGGAGTACAAGAAGGGAAGCCTCGATGTGGACGAGTCGGAACTCGTTGGAGCGGCGTGGTTCGCGGAGCCGCCCGAGCGGCTCACGCCCGGTGCCGAAGAACGGTTTGCAGCGTTGCTCGACGACGAGTGAATCCGGGCCCGGGACGAGAAGCCGATTAGTGTTCGACTAACTCCACGAGCACCCCGCCGGTCGTCTTCGGATGGAGAAAGGCCACGTCGTGTCCCCACGCGCCGGGCCGCGGCTTCTCGTCTATGAGGTCGATGCCGCAGTCACTGACTGTCTCTAGCGCGGCAGCGATGTCGTCTGTCTCCAGGGCGACGTGATGGATACCCGGGCCGTTGCTGTCGAGATATCTGGGAATCGCGCCGTCGGCGTCCGGCAGCGGTTCCAACAGTTCGAAGTACCCGTTGCCCATCTCCAGAAACGTCACCTGCAGGCCGTCGAACGTCTCCTCGTGGACGACCGGTGTTTCGAAAGCCTCGGCGAACAGTTCCACGAGCGGAGCGGCGTCGTCAGTTGCGATACCGGCGTGGTCGAATCGCATGGACGGCCGTACACCGGGGTAGCTTATAATTCTGGAGCACAGATGGCTCGAAAACAGGACGGTCCCGCGTTTCGACCGACCTTACATCGACGAACCGGGCTGGTACTCGCCGAACACGTCCCGGAGCACGTCACACACCTCGCCGGTCGTGGCGTACACCTTCACGGCGTCGATGATGTAGGGCATGACGTTCTCGTCGCCCTCGGCGGCCCCCCGGAGCGCGTCGAGTTTCGCCTCGACGGCCTCCTCGTCGCGCTCCTCCCGGACGGTGGCCACGTTGTCTTGCTGGGCCTGTTCGACGGCCTCGTCGACTTCCTCGATGTCCTGTTCGCCCTCTTCTTCGACCTGATACTCGTTGACGCCGACGATGATGCGCTCGCCGGCCTCCTGTTCGCGCTGGCGCTCGAAGGCCACGTCCTGGATCTGGCGCTGGACCCACTGCTCCTCGATGGAGCGGCGCATCCCGCCGCGGTCGTCGACCTCCTCGATGAGGTCGCGGGCCTCGGCTTCGAGTTCGTCGGTCAGCGACTCGACGTAGTAGCTGCCGGCTAACGGGTCGATTGTGTCGGCCGCGCCGGATTCGTGGGCGAGTATTTGCTGGGTCCGCAGCGCAGTCCTGACAGACTGCTCGGTCGGCAGGCCGATGGCCTCGTCCTTGCCGTTGGTGTGGAGGCTCTGGGTCCCGCCGAGGACCGCCGCGAGTGCCTGGTAGGACACGCGTACGACGTTGTTCTCGATCTGCTGGGCGGTCAGCGTCGAGCCGGCGGTCTGAGTGTGGAACTTCAGTTGCTTGGACTTGGGGTTCTGGGCGTCGAAGCGCTCGTCCATGATTTTCGCCCAGAGGCGACGCGCGGCCCGGAACTTCGCCACCTCCTCGAAGATGTTGTTGTAGGAGGCGAAAAAGAACGACAGTTGCGGGGCGAACTCGTCGACATCGAGGCCGGCCTCGATGGCTGCCTCGACGTACTCGATGCCGTCCCCCAGCGTGAACGCGATTTCCTGAGCAGCCGTCGAGCCGGCCTCGCGGATGTGATACCCCGAGATGGAGATGGTGTTGAACTTCGGCGTCTCGGCGGCGCAGAACTCGAAGATGTCGGTGATGAGCCGCATCGACGGCTCCGGCGGGTAGATGAACGTGTTCCGGGCGATGTACTCCTTGAGAACGTCGTTCTGGATGGTCCCGCGGAGTTCCTCGCGGTCGACGCCCTGCTTGTCGCCGACGGCGATGTACATCGCCAGCAGCACCGACGCGGGGGCGTTGATGGTCATGCTGGTCGACACCTCGTCCAACGGGATGCCGTCGAACACGGTCTCCATGTCGTCCAGCGAGTCGATGGCGACGCCGGTTTTGCCGACTTCGCCGGCAGCCATCGCGTGGTCGGAGTCGTAACCCATCTGCGTCGGGAGGTCGAACGCCATCGAGAGCCCAGTCTGGCCCTGGTCGAGTAGGTAGTTGAACCGCTCGTTGGTCTCCGTCGCAGTTCCCATCCCGGCGTACTGGCGCATCGTCCAGAGTCGGCCTCGATAGCCGGTCGGATACACGCCGCGGGTGTACGGTTCCTGGCCGGGGAAGCCCAGATCCTCTTCGTAGTCGAGATCGGAGATGTCTTCAGGGGTGTACAGACGGTCTACTTCGTGTCCCTCGGTGTCCGTGGTGAACGTCTCCTTGCGTTCGCCAAAGCGGTCGACGGTGGGCTGGACGTCGTCTTCCTCCCACTGAGCCTTCGACTCCCGTATCTCTTCCAGCTCGTCGGGGTCAAACATGGACGGATTGTCGGACGGCGGAGGCTTAAGGGTTCTTAAATCCTTCACGGTTTATAATGCATCCCGTCACGATACGGCAGCGCGCTGTTCCGAGGTGGGTTTATATCGTCGGTATCTATCGAGGACGTATGCCAATCGAACCGGGAGACGGCGTCACCATCGAGTACGTCGGCCGCTTCGAGGACGGGAGCGTCTTCGATACGTCACGTCCCGAAGTCGCCAGAGAGCACGGACTCATCGAGGCACAGGGCGTCGAGGCGAGCGAGTACGCACCGCTTTCCTTCACCGTCGGTGCAGGGGATATCATCGAAGGGATCGACGAGGCCATCGTCGGAATGACTGCGGGTGAGGAGGCCACTGTCACGGTGCCTCCGGCGAAAGCCTACGGGGAGTTCCAGGCCGACCGCGTCCGCGAGTACGACCCCGAGACGTTCGAGGGTATGGTCGGAAAAGAGCCGGAGGTCGGGCTCCACGTCGAGGCCGAGAACGGCCTCCACGGGGACGTGACTGCGGTCCGAGACGACGCTGTCGAGGTGGATTTCAACCACGAACTGTCCGGCAAGACGCTCGTGTTCGATATCGAAGTCGTCGACGTCAGATAATCCGTCCGTCGTCGGATAATCAGTCGCCCGTGTCGTACTTGTAGGTCGCTTCGTCGGGATCGATGCCGAAGTCCTCGGGTCCCTCCTCCGGCTCGGGTTCCTCGGACTCGCCGGCACTGGCCTGCTTGAACCGTTTGCGGAGGTGCCCCGGTACTTCGAAGCGGTCGATGGCCACCCGGAGCGGCACCGCGTCGGGCTGGATGTTCTCCTGTTTGGTCGCGAGCCGGTCCCGGAGCCGGTCGGGGAGTTGCGCCGGTTCGATGCGCTCGAAGCCGAACTGGGAGAGATACTCCGAGGCGTTCGTCAGCGAGTAGACTGTGTCGAACCCCTCGTCGCCGGCGTACTCGACCAGGCGCTCGATGACGTGTGCGCCGACCCCCTGGTTGCGCCACTCCGGCAGCACGCCGATACTCGTCAGTTCACAGACGGACTCCTCGTCGCTCTTGTGAATACGGATACGGCCGAACCCCGCCTTCTCGTGGCTCTCCTCGTCGATAGCGACGACGTAGTCCCGGGATCTGAAAGCCGTCTCGTCCAGCCCCATCTCCTCGATACGGTCGAGCAACCAGACTTCCTCTCGGTTTTTCGCATCCCGGACGTACATACTCGAAAGTTAACTGCCGCAGTCAAAAGGGTTTGCGGCGTGACTGGCACGGTCGGGTTACGTGGCGGATAGGCAATCACTAAGAGAGTTCAACATGATTGATTACCCATGATCTCGCTCGAGATGGACATGGTCCAGTACGACTGTCCGTATATCGACACAACACGGGACTACGAAGTGTCGTTTCTGGCCAAGCAGTGGGATTTCCACCCTGTCGAGCGGGAGTTGGAGACGCGGATCATGGTCAACGGCGCGGACCGGGAGGAACTGGATCGCGGGCTGAACGCACTGGAGACGCACGACCACATGGAGTCCTATCAGCTTCTCCGCCGGAAGGGCGACCTGGCGCTCATCCGCTCACGAATCGACGAGACGAACGCGATGAGCGTCATCCGCGACCACAGCGGCTACATTACCGGGCCGTTCCGCATCCGGAACGGGTCGGAAATCTGGCACGTCGGCTTCGATACCGAACGCGTCGCGGAGGGCACCCTGTCTGAACTGGAGCGGGACAACGACTACACCATCCGGTCCCGCGAATCGGTCGACCTCGAAGACTACTACGACCTGCTGCAGAACATCGACTCGGCAAAGCGGCTGGTCGATGGCTGCCGGGAGCTGTCGGATGTGGAGCGGGACACGCTGGAGAAAGCCGTCGAGGGCGGCTACTTCGACACGCCGCGGGACGCCACCCTGTCGTCGCTCGCCGAGGAGTTCGATGTCTCTAAGATGGCTATTTCGAAGAATCTGCGCCGCAGCCAGCGGAAAATCCTCGACCGCGTCACGACGGCGATGAACGACGTGACCGAGTAGGCCACCGATCCGGCGCTCCGGTTTTCCGCTACTCCGTACCGCTCCCCTGCATCAATTTCTGGATGTCTTCGTCGGCCGCCAACTCCTCCGGGTCGCCGCTGGCGACGATGTCGCCCCGTTCGATGACGTACAGGCGGTCGACGACATCGGGGACGTGCGTGACGTTGGACTCCGCGATGAGCACCGCGATGTCGCGGTCGTTAATCTCCCGGATGTAGCGTTTGAGGCTCTCGACGACGACCGGGGCTAGCCCCTCTAGCGGTTCGTCGAGGATGAGCAGGTCGGGCTGAAGCGCTAGCGCCCGGCCAATAGCGACCATCTTTGCCTGGCCGCCACTGAGGTTCTGGACCTTCGCGTCCCGGCGGTCGTCGAGTTCGGTCAGCACGTCGTAGACGCTCTCGATGACCGCGTCCTCGTCGTCGATACCGCGGGCCTTCCCACTGGTCCAGATGGGGAGCCGGAAGTTTTCGTCGACAGTCATCCCGGTGAACAGCTTCCGGTCCTCGGGCTGGTAGCCGATGCCCCGCTTGGGAATCAGCTCCGATCGGATGTCGGTCAGCTCCTCGCCGCGGAACCGGACCGAGCCGCTCCAGACTGGCGTCAGGCCCATGATGCCCCGGAAGGTACTCGTCTTGCCGGCCCCGTTCCGGCCGACGAGGCCGACCGCCTCGCCGGCGTTTACGTCGAGGTCGACGTCCTCGGTCACCTGAAACCCCTCGACGGCGGCGTTGAGACCGCGGACGGACAGCAGGGCGTCGCTACTCATCGTCACCCACCCCCAGGAGGAGCCGTCGGAGTTCGTCGTCCGTTTCGAGCATCGTCGGCGGACCGACCCCGTGGACGGTCCCCTGATGGAGGGCGACGACGCGGTCGGCGTACTCGGTGACGATGTCCATGTCGTGCTCGATGGTGACCGTCGTGACGCCCTCGGCTCGGCCGACCTCGACGATGGTCTCGATGACGTACTCCTTCTCGCGGGTCGACACCCCGGAGGTCGGCTCGTCGAGCAGGAGGTAGTCCGGGTCGAGACCGAACGACATCGCTACGTCCAGTAGCTTCCGGTCGCCGTGGGGCAGTTCCTCGGCAATGGTATCGGCCGCGTCTTCGAGCCGGAACTTCGCAAGCAGTTCATCGACCTGTTTTTCGACCTCCTCGTGACCGTCGGCCATCGAGAAAAGGCTCCAGGTCTTGCCCTGTTCGGTCAGCACCACCGTCCGGAGGTTCTCCCGGACCGTCATCTCCTCGAACACCTTGACGACCTGGAAGCTCCGGGCGATGCCGGCGTCGACGCGCCCGTTTGCCGACATGCCGGTGATGTCGTCGCCGTCGAGGACGATGGAGCCCTCGTCCGGCGAGAGAAAGCCGGTCAGCAGGTTGATGAACGTCGTCTTCCCGGCCCCGTTCGGGCCGACGATGAAGACGAGTTCGCCGTCCTCTTTCCCGAACTCAAGCGTGATGTCGTCAGTTGCGACCAGTTCACCGAAGGACTTCCGCAGATTGCGTGCTTCGAGCATATCAGTCGACTCCGAAGAGGATTATTCGCAGGCTGGTCAGCGACTCGGCCACCTTCTGCTCTATCGATTGCACGGCGGTCCGGCCCCACGATGACAGGACGGAGGGCTCTCGACGCAGTTCATTGAGCCGCGTGTTGACGATGCCGCCGGACCGGAGCGAGCCGACGATTCCCCGCGGGAAGCCGTACACCAGGATCAGGAGCACCACACCGGTCAGGAACTCGTAGTACTGGGTCACGTCTTGCCCCACGTCCTGCAGGAAGACGAGGACGACACCGCCGATGAGCGGGCCGACCAGCGTCCGGAACCCGCCCAGTATCGCCATGAACAGGATGTCGCCCGACCGGAGGAAAAACAGCGTCCCCTCCGGGCGAACGTACTGGCGGACGACGGCGTACAGCCCGCCCGCGACGCCGCCGTAGATGCCCGAGATGACGAACGCGGCCCAGACGTAGCGGCGGACCGGCAGGCCGATGAACCGCGCCCGGGTCCGTTCCTGCCCGATGGCGTCGAGGGCGTTTCGGAACGGCGACTGCGTGATGCGGTACATCACGAACAGGCCGATGAGGATGACGACCACTGTCAGGTAATACGTCAAGATCTGGTACACGTCGGGGCTAAACGCGGTCCCGAACAGGAGCGGCTGGTTCGCCGGCCCCGGCCGGATCGGGAGCCCGTCGCTCCCGCCGAGCGCGCTCTGGCCGAGCGCGATGGCGTACAGGAGCTGGCCGAAGGCCAGCGTCAGGAGGGCGAAGTACAGCCCGGTGTGTCGCAGGGATAGCACTCCGATGATGGCCGCCATCACCGTCGCGGCGGCGATGGCCCCGAGCAACAGCAGGCCGACGCTCTGGACGCCGGCGTAGCGGGCCAGCACTGCGGTCGCGTACGCGCCGGTGCCGAAGAAGGCCGCGTGGCCGAACGACGTGAGCTTCGTGTGGCGAAGCAGGAGGTTCAGCCCGACCGCCGCGAAGCCAAACAGCAGGCCCTGGTGGATGACGCTGAGCTGGAGGCTGTCCGAGAGGCTCGCGACGTCGGGAATGATGAACAGGAACACCACCCCGAGGGCGAGGAAGGCCGCCTCCCGGCGAGTCACTTCGACCCCGAGGAAGCGGTACGCCGGCGTCCCGTCGCGGTCGACGCGCTCCGGCATCACGCCGTCTCACCCCACGTCCCGAACAGCCCTTCGGGCTTGACTAGCAGGATTAGCGCCATGATAGCGAACGGGGCGGCGATCTCGCCCGGCGGGTACAGCGTAATCATCCAGCTCCGGATGACACCGACCAGGAGCGCGCCGACGAATGCCCCCCGGAGGCTGCCGAGGCCGCCGATGACGATGACGACGAACGAGAGCACCAGCGGGTTGGTGCCCATCTCCAGGGTCGCCGACGTGGGCGGGACCGCCATTGCACCGGCGAAACCGGCGAGGAAGGCTCCGAGCGCGAACACCAGCGTGAACACGCGGTCGGTGCTGACGCCGATGGCGGTGGCCATCTCGCGGTCGATGGCCGTCGCGCGGATGATGCGCCCCGTCTTTGTGCGCTCGAAGAACCAGAACAGGCCCACGACGACGACCGAGCCGACGAGGATGACGAACACGTTGTAAGTCGGGTAGTTCAGCCCGACGAGTTCGCTCGTCGGAATCGTGTTGATGGCGCTGTACACGGCGTCGGTCCGTATCGAACTGTCCCCCCAGATGAACTTCTTCACGTCGAGGAGGATGAGCAAGAGGGCGAAGGTCAGCACCAGCTGGTACACCTGGTCGCGGTCGTAGATCTGCCGGAGGAACACCGCCTCGAAGAGGGTCCCGACGGGGAGGAGGATGGCTGCTGTCACCAGAACGGCTGCGAGAACCGCGAGAACGAACACGGCGGTACCGACGACGTCGCCACCCGGTGGGCCGACGACACCGATAATAAACCCGAACACACCGATGGCGGTGTACGCGCCGATGGAGAACAACTCTCCGTGGGCCAGGTTCAGGACGTCCAGGATGCCCAGGATGACGGTCAGGCCCGAGGCTATCATGAACAGAATGAACCCGAACTGGATGCCGTTGAGCGTCTGGACGAGCGCGGCTGTGGGTGTTACGGCCATGGCTCGGTATCAGGCGCTCCAGCTGTCCAGCCAGTCGCTGCCGGTGACGCCCGGCGGCGGCGCGGTCTCGGTCGCCGCGTAGGTGTTCACGTCGTCGAGCCTGGCCGCGCCGAGGTCGTCGTCGTACACCATCTGGCCGGCGAAGGAGTTCGACGCGCCCTGGTGGTCCTCGGCCATGTTGTGGTAGCCGGCCGGTGTGAAGAAGCCGTGACCCTCCAGAACCTGCGCGATTTGCTCCTGGCTCGGGTAGGTGCCCAGCAGGTCGATGGCCTTCTCAACGGCCGTCGCCCACGCGGTGACCGCGCCGTAGCCGCTCATGTAGTGAGCCGTCGGGACCGTCACGCCCTCTTGCTGTGTCGCGGCGTCGAACAGCTCCCGGCCGGGCTGCCAGTTGCCCAGCGCCGGCTTCCCCCAGTAGTAGTTGCGCGACCCGGAGTAGATATCCGCCCCGGCCAGCGCGTCGCCCGGTACGTCGCCGGCCGCGCTGTACAGCGTCGTGCCGAACACCGTCGTGTTCTCGAACATGTCGTTGGCGTTCGCTTGTCGCACGAATGTCGTCACGTCGCCGCCCCACAGGCTGGAGAAGGTCACGTCCGGCTCCTCGTTGTTGATCGAGGTGATGTGGTTCGACATGTCGCTGGCTCCGAGTTCCGGGAACCCCTCGTAGACGATTTCGGCGTCCGTGAGTTTCTGGATTGCCTGCGTGAACACCCGCATCTCGTCCTCGCCGAAGGAGTAGCCGGGGTTGACCCCGGCGACGGTCGAGATGTTGTCCGCACCGATGCGCTCGACGGCCTCGCGGGCCATCGTCACCACCTCCATGATGTCGTAGTTCTGGAAACGGAAGGAGTAGGTCGGGTCAGGGACGGTCTCCTCGTAGAGCGTCGTCACCGTCCCGTCGGTGCTGACGTTGATGATCTCGTTTTTCTCGACTTCGGGGGCGATCTGGCTGTGCGTGCCGCTGGAAATCGGGCCGAACGTGACCTCTTTTCCCTCCTCGATGAACTGGTTGTAGCTGTCGAGCGGGTTCGACCCCTCGTTGACGACGTCCAGTTCGATTTCGCGTTGTCCACCGACACCGCCGGCTTCGTTGATGCGCTGGACGGCGAGTTCGGCCCCGCGCTGGGCCTGGATACCGAGTACGCCCGGTGCGCCACGTGTGAACGTCAACAACCCGGCCTGTATCGGTTCGTCGGAAATCTCACCGCCGGACTGCTCGCCCTGATCCGCTGTTTCACCGTCGCTCAGCAGCGTCGAGCAGCCAGCGAGTGCTGCGGCGACGGCCGAGCCGCCGACGGCGGAGAGCAGTTTTCGCCTGCCGATGCCACCAGTGTCATGGTCCGTTGTCGTTTGTTCCATAGGTGTGTCCCAATACGCCCCGGATGAGTCCGGGATGTCTGGTCACGCGGTGTGTGCCACGCTCACAGGGATGACTGATTCTTCCGACGTAACCCCCGAATAACGGGAGGTTTACACGTAAACCACGTCGTCGGTGAGACAGCGGAGCAGCGTTCTCGCGCCGGGCTGTGACAGCACCACACGGTCAGTCGGGTATACATGTCAACCCGCCCCTATTCGGACATGTCTAGAGAACGTGTGACTGAATGGCATCCAGCACCTCTCACGAACGGCTCGAAGTCGAGCCCATCGACGAGTCCTCGATACTGTTCGTCGACGACGACCACTACACGAGCGACACTGTCTGTCTGGTGACCGGCGGCGGATCGGGCATCGGCCGGGCGACAGCGCTGGCGATGGCCGCCAACGGGGTGACTGCCGTCGCCACGGATATCGACGAAGACGGTCTCGCTGAGGTCGCGGACACGGCGGCGGACCTCGACCTTGATGGGGCCGTCGAGACCGTGGCCGGCGACCTCGCGAACGACGCGGATATCGAGTCCATCGTCGAGACCGCGGCCTCCCACGGCACCATACGGTATCTCGCGAACATCGCCGGCCTCCAGCACATCGACGCCATCGAGGACTTCCCGATGGAGACGTACGACCAGATGCACGACGTAATGCTTCGCGCGCCGCTCGCGCTGTCGAAGCGCGTCATCCCTCACATCCGCGGGACCGACGACGGCGTAGGTGCCATCGGGAACATGGCATCGGTCCACGGCCATTACGTTACCTCGGATAAGGTGGCCTACAACGTCTCGAAGTTCGGCCTGCGGGGACTGACACAGTCTATCGCCGCGGAAGGCGGTGACGGGCTCCGTGGGTTCTCTATCAGTACCGGCTACGTCAAGACGCCGCTGGTGGTCGACCAGATTCCCGACACCGCCGAGCAACGTGGCATCAGCGTCGACGAGGTCATCGACGACGTGATGCTGGGCCAGGCGCGGGTCAAAGAGATGATGGACCCCATTGACGTGGCGAACCTCTTCGTGTTCGGGCTCTCGACACACGCCGACCATCTCAACGGCGGGGACCTGCTGTTCGACGGCGGCATGACAACGACCTACGAGTGAGACAGTGGTGTGTGGACATGCACTGTCCCTGCGCCACACACAAGCGACGCGGAGTCGGGCTACCCCGACCGACCAACGGACGCACGGGGCAGCGGCGGTACGAGTTTATACCAGACGGCCAAACACTACGGAATACTGACGCTATGAGTGAACAAGACCACGTAGACTCCATCGTCCACGAACCGAGCCACGCGTTCGTCGAGTCGACGAACGTCTGGGAGTTCATGCAGGAATACGACATCGACAACTACGACGAACTCATCGAGCGAACGACCACGGACCTGCCAGAGGAACCAGAATCCGGCGTCGAGTGGTTCTGGGACCTGCTCCCGGAGTACCTCGACATCGAGTTCTTCGACGCGTACGACGAAGTCCGAGACGATAGTGAGGGACCACAGTTCACCGACTGGTACCCCGGCGGGACCATCAACGCCGCCCACAACGTTCTAGACCGCCACGCTGCGCGGGACAGCCCGACTCGAAACACAGTCGCGCTCATCTGGGAGGGTGAACCCGGCGACGTTCGGGAGGTCACGTACCACGAACTGAACCGGCAGGCCAGCAAGGTGGCGAACTACCTGGAATCCGTCGGCGTCGGCACCGGCGACACTGTCGGCCTGTACATGCCGATGGTCCCCGAGGTGGCGTCGATACTGTACGGCTGTCTCAAGGTCGGCGCGATCGCCGTGCCGATCTTCTCCGGGTTCGGCGTCGACGCGACGGCGACCCGCATCGCCGATGCCGAGTGCTCCGTCCTGTTCACTGGTGACGGCTTCTATCGCCGGGGCTCCGGTGTCCACCTCAAGGAAAGCGCCGACGAGGCCATCAAGCAGGCCGGCGAGGAACTCGTGACGACACCGGTCGAACACACTGTCGTCTATGACCGCCTCGGTATCGCGGACGACCCCGACGAGACCATCCGCTGGACCCGCCGCGACGAGTGGTGGGACGAAGCGATAGAGACCGCCAACGACGAGTACGCGGCGAAGGAACTCCCGAGCAACCAGGAGTCGATGCTGCTGTACTCCTCCGGGACGACCGGGAAACCGAAGGGCATCGTCCACACGCACGCCGGCGCACTCATGCAGGCGGCCAAGGAGATCTACTTCGGCTTCGACCACAAGCCAAGCGACCGTTTCTTCTGGGTAAGCGACATCGGCTGGATGATGGGGCCCTGGACGCT
Organism: Haloarcula sp. CBA1115; assembly: GCF_000827835.1. NCBI lineage: Archaea > Methanobacteriati > Methanobacteriota > Halobacteria > Halobacteriales > Haloarculaceae > Haloarcula > Haloarcula sp. CBA1115. The sequence goes on from NZ_CP010529.1 coordinate 2,906,301, forward strand.
GCTCGGGAACCACGCCTTCGGCGGCACCGTCTTCATGTACGAGGGTGCGCCGGACCACCCCGAACCGGACCGCTTCTGGGAAATGATCGACCGCCACGACATCACCACCTTCGGTGTCTCGCCGACCGCGATTCGGGCGCTCCGAAAGAAGGGAGACGAGTGGCTGGAGGGCCACGATCTCTCCAGCCTTCGGCTGCTGGGATCGACCGGCGAACCCTGGGACCCCGAGAGCTGGCAGTGGTTCCACGAAAACGTCGGGAACGAGGACTGTCCAATCATCAACATCTCCGGCGGGACCGAGATAATGGGCTGTTTCCTCATGCCGATGCCGATTCAATCGCTCAAACCCTGCACACTCGGCGGTCCGGGACTGGGGATGGATATCGACATCGTTGATTCCGATGGCGAATCGATAGCCGACACCCACGAGCGCGGCTATCTGGTCGCCAGGGACTCTTGCCCGTCGATGACCCGGTCGCTCTGGTCGGGCGACGACCGCTACCTGCATGAGTACTGGTCGACCTGGGACGACGTCTGGGACCACGGCGACTGGGCGCAGAAAGACGAGGACGGCCTCTGGTTCCTCCACGGCCGATCGGACGACGTGCTCAACGTCGCCGGGCGGAAGGTCGGGCCGGCGGAGGTCGAGGGTGCGGCGATGGAACACGACGCCGTCAATCAGGCCGCCGCCGTCGGTGCGCCGGACGACACCACCGGCACTGCCGTCGTCCTCTACGCCGTGCTGGAACCCGGCTACGAACCCGACGACGACCTCCGGGACGACATCCGCGCCGCCGTCGGCGAGGAACTCGGCAAGCCGTTCCGGCCCCGAGAAGTACTGTTCGTCGATGAGTTCCCCAAGACCCAGAGCGGGAAAATAATCCGCCGGGCAATCGCCGGCGTCTACCGCGGCGAGGACCTGGGCGACATGTCCAGCATCGAGAACCCGGACGCACTGGACGAGGTCCGCGAGGCGTCGTAGTCAGCCCCCGACGGCGTCCTCGGCCGGCTTCTCCAGCCGGAGTAATCCAGGGAGCGCGAGCACCGCGAGGACGACTTCTGTCCCGCCGGCGACAAAGAACGCGACTGCGTAGCCGAAGGCTCCCGCGACGGTACCGCCGATGAGGATGCCGGCGAGGAAGCCGACGCTACCGAAGATGTTGAACCCGGCCATAGCGGTCCCGCGCTCCGTCTCGCCGGCGAGGTCCGAAACGAGCGCCATTGTCGCCGGAGCCATCAGTGCGCCGATGACACCGGTCAGTACCATCCCCGCACCGGCGATGGTCACCGTCGGCGCTTGCCCGACGCCGATAACGGTGAGCCCGTACAGTACCGATCCGGCGACGATGGGTGCGGTTCGACCGATGCGGTCCGAGAGCACGCCGAAGGGGTACTGCAGGAGGGCGAACGGCGCGAAAAACAGCGCCAGCATGACGCCGGTTTCGCCGGGTCCCAGTTGGAACGTCTCCCTGAAGTACAGGGTTCCGACAAGCGCGAAAAATCCCGCGGTGAGCCGGTCGATGAACCCGAAGGCGTACGGCACGCCGAGGGTCGGTCGCTGTTTGAGCCCGGACACGGTCGCAGCCAGGCCCGACCGCCCGTCCGACGGTGCGCGGTCGGTCACGAGCAGGGCGGCCACTGCGACGACGAGCGACAACGCGCTCGCCACGTACAGCGGGAGCGTGGTCTGGATTTCGTACAGTTGGCCGCCCAGTGGCGCACCGAGCGCCGTTCCACTGCCGATAGCGATGCCTGCCGCCCCCATGTTCTTGCCGTGGCCGCCGCCGAGATCCATCAGCATCGTCATCGCCAGCGAGAACGCCGCGATGGTGGCTCCGCCCTGAAGCGCTCGCAGGACCAGTACGCCGGCAAACGGGAGCGAGACAGCGCCGGGGAGCCACGCGATGAGGGCGTACAGCACTGCGCCGGCGCCCGCCCCGCCGATGATGAACGGCGTGCGCCGTCCGGTGGCGTCGCTGAGCACGCCCCATACGCCAGCGAAGACGACGAAAGACCCGAACTCAGCGGCCAGGAACCACATGCTCGCGTTCAGGTCCGTCGTCGCACCCAGCGACCGGACGAGCCTGTCGATACCCGGATACAGCAAGACCTGCGCCAGTAAAACGGCGAAGATAACGCCCGCGAGAACGCCCCGGTCTGTGCGGTCCGTCACAGACAACGGATACAGCGAGCCGAGAAAAATAGATGTCGACCCGAATACGTGACGCTAATCGTAGGATTCCACAACTATCTACCACAGAACGTCGCAGCCGCTAACTCGGGCCAAACCGCCTTACTCAGCGCTATGCGGCGGAACGAAACCGCAGTCCGAACAGCCGTTGTGCTTCGTCGTCTGGTAACTCAGTTCCGCCCCGCAGTTTGGACAGTTATACTGGTCTGAACTCATTCACCTACTCGTAATGTTCGACAGTACCTAAACCTTTTCTCGACAATCGTCTATAACATTTTTTCGGCCGCGTTACGGGACGTAGCGAGGCTTAGACTGCAATCAACCGGCTTGTGGGACGGATAATTGCATCGTTCAGAAAGGATGAACAAGGGTCTAAAACGGGTATTGGTCGCCGCCTGTAGCCGTTGCCGCGCACATAACGGCAGCCGTGTCCACTCTGTGCGTTCGACCACACCGGGTTCGGGATTGCTGCCGGCGCGGAATACATCGACTCCTGTCGAAGTGTTAGAGTGACAATATTCAGTGCTGATAGGGGCTTCTGTGCTCCGGGGGTCAGCTACCGGCGACCACTCGTCTCGGTCGACAGGCGGATTCGGCCGTGTATTTACTGTTTGTCGTGGCGAACGTCGCTACTGAGACAGCAAGAGAAACAGCGATACGGAACCGGCGTCGTTCCGTGGCCGTTTACATGTAGCCGAGGTCGCGCAGGCGCTCCATCAGGTCTTCCTTGTCCTGGGCGCGGCCGGCGCGCTCGGTCGTGTTCGCCATGTCCTGCAGCCAAGCGGGCTCTTCGGCGGACTTGTCGGTGCTGACCTCGCTCCCGAGCGAACGGAATCCGGCGAAGTACTTCGGCGAGACCGGCACGTCTTCCTTCTCGATGCCCTCAGGCAGGTCGTCCTGTCCCTGCGGGACGTAGCCGTCGTCCGGGTAGCCCTCGACGGTGTCCGGGACGACGAAGTTCCAGAAGGCCTCCCACACATCGGCTTCCGCGAACTGGAGAATCGACTGGATGCGGTCGTGCGGTGGGTAGATGTCCGGGTCGTGACGCGGCGAGAAGAACGTCTCGTCGGCGCGGGACTCCTGCTCGTCCCAGCGGATGCCCGACAGGATGCCGTCGACGTCGTGCTCCTCGATAGTGTCGTTGAGCGCCACCGTCTTCAGGAGGTGGTTGCCGACGTAGGTGTCGAGCAGGAACGGGAACGTGTCCTCCTCGTATTCGAGGATGTTCCGAATGTGGTGCTGGTTGTGCTCAGAGAGTTCGTCGACGGGGATGTCGTCACCCGGTTCGAGGCCGTTTTCGTCGACGTAGTTGCCCACGTCCTCGTTGCGCGCCCAGATGACGTCGAGGTCCCACTCGTCGGCCCAGTGTTCGACGAAGTCGATGAGTTCGTCGAAGTGCTGATAGTGGTCGATGAAGACGACCGGGGGTACTTCGAGGTCGAAGCGCTCGGCGACTTCCTTGACGAAGTACAGCGTCAGCGTCGAGTCCTTGCCGCCGGTCCACATCACGACAGGGTTCTCGTACTCTTCGAGGCCGGTCTTCGTGACCTCGATTGCCTTCTCGATCTTGTGGTTGACAGTCGGGTACTCTTCGGGGTCTTCGCCTTCCCCGTCAGTGTAATCAACGTCCAGATAGTCCGGGAACTCTGCTGATTCGGACATAGTGTAATGAGATATAATTACGAGTGCCAAGTACTTTTTGGATGGCCGACAGGTGTGTGAGGCGGTGGCAAATAAAACGGCGGCCGCGCCCGTTCAGGTCACTCGGGTTTTTTGCTGCCGGCGCGAAAGGCGTGGTATGGACGACCGCCCAACCCTCCCGGCTCGCCTCTTTCACCGCTGGCTGTTGCGCTATGTCCCTGTAGCCGCGCTGATCCTGATAGTCAGTGGACTCCTCGGGTACGGACTCGGCAGTCAGGTACCCGCCGAGTGGCTTCAGAACCCCGGAACGACCGGCGAGAATCCCTTCATGCCGGCTGAGCTCACGACAGTCTCTCTGACCGTTAACAACCTCGGGGCGTTGCTCGTGATGGCACTCGGCGCTATCTCGCTCGGTTCGATGACGGTCCTGTCGCTCGTCTTGAACGGCCTGCTCATCGGGGTCGTCGTCGGTATCGCACTCAAGCAGGTCTCGCCCGTCGTCGTCGCCGCACTCATCGTTCCACACGGCCTCATCGAGATCCCCGCACTGCTCATCGTCGCCGCCGTCGGTCTGCGGTTCGGATGGCGTACGATACAGTACATCCGCGGCCGCACGGACGAACTGGTCACCGGACAGGATCTCCGGGAAGCCGGCTGGCTGCTTGCGACGGCCGCCGTGCTAATCGTGATTGCGGCCTACATCGAAGCGAACCTCACAATCGAAATCGCGTCACGGTTCACGGACGCCGATCTCTCGGGCATCACGCCAGCGTAGCGGTTCGGACCGTCCGCTATTCTGTGTTGAGCTACGGCTCAGCAAAATTGAATCCGTGACCGGACTACGCGCGTTACGAGATGAACTCGTTGTCGCGCCAGTTGACGCCCTCTTCTTCCTCGCCGTCGCGGGGTTCCTCTGCAACGTTGATCGCGGCGGGCCGCTCTTCCCCATCGACGATGCGGACGGCTTCGAGTTCCTCGTCGACCGCCGCAATCGCCGTCAACGTTCCTTTCTCAGCGACTTTCGCGACCTCACACAGAACCTCGAACATCGCGTACTGAAGCGCGGTGTTCTGGAGCACGGTCTCGCGGTCGCCCTTGAAACAGGCGTACTCGACGAGTTCGGACTCGATTTCTTCCTCTTCCTCTTCGAGTGCGCCCCACTGAGGGCCACCGCCCGAGCTTCCGGTACTCGCGGCCCCGGGCGGTCCCATCTCGTCGGGGTCCTCCTCGTACACCCGATTCTCCGTGACGCTGGCCTTGAGCTGGGCCGTCGGGGTGTACTTACTCATGGAGTCGTCTTTGGCGACAGCGCTGACGATTAGCGTATTGTTTCGACGGGTGATGTCGATGTCAGCGATTTCGGGGGGAAGGTCCGGATCCTCGAAGAAATCGTAGGCGTCTTCCAGTGGCAGTTCAAGTGTCGAGTGAAGTCTGTATACGCGGCTGGTCATGGTTGGGGAAGCGTGTATCAGTCGTCGAAGGCCGTCCGCTGACGCTGTAGTCACTACTCTATAGGGGCCACTTGCTTATATGACCTGTCCTTCATTCGCGGTTTCACCGCTCTATATCAGGCAATATATCAGGCGTATGTTAAAGGTATTTACAGACCTTCTAGCAGGCTATATGGTAGTGGTATTCAGTGCCTACTAGTCGTCCGCAGGCGTGGGATCGCCGTCCTCCAGGTCGACATCCGCTTCAATACTGGGCGGGTACTTCCCGCGGTCGAGTTTCAGGTCCGACTGCGGCCGCGCCATGCAAGTCAGTGCGTAGTCCTCCCGTTCCCGGTCGGTCAGTCCGCGGGCGGCAGGCTGGGTAACCGACCCCTCGACAATCTTCGCCGAGCAGGCCAGGCACATCCCCACGCGGCAGGAGTACTCCTGGGCGATACCCTCCTCGATACACCGCGAGAGAATCGTCTCCTTCTCGGAGACGGTGATTTCCTCGCCCGTCCCCACGAACGTCACCGTGTACTCGGTCATGCTCGGCCCTTTGACACCCCCCAGCAAAACTCTTTATCACCGCTGTCCCGGAGTGAAACGGACCGCTGTCCGTCAATGCCGCATGACGCACCCGTAGTCGGCTGTGCATCGCAGAAACAGTTATAGCAGTGCGTAAAACCGATAGTCGGAATAATTTTCTCTCTCCGGGCAGGACGGGAGTGCATGACCACACACCAGGACGGCAACGCCGGCGGAGCGTCGGCGACTGCACGGACCGTTTCCGTGGACGTTGTCGTCGTCGGGGCCGGGACATCCGGCTGTTACGCCGCAGCGACCATTGCGGACGCGGGCTACGACGTCGTCGTCGTAGAGCGAAAGGACGAGACCGAGGCCGGCCACATCGCCTGCGGGGACGCGCTCAAGGGAGCCAGCGACTTCCCTGAAGCGATTCCGAAGTCACAGCTCGAACCGGCGTTTACCAACACCGATGTCGACCACGGCCGGTTCGAGATTCCACAGGAGGACACCGTTCTCGAAATTCCCGTGCCGGGCGAACTCGCCGTCATCGACCGCTGGGAGTACGGTCGCTGTCTCATCGAGGGTGCAAACGACAGCGGTGTGGAGTTCCACTACGACACGGTCGTTCAGGACGTGTTGCAGGACGACAGCGGCCGCGTGACAGGCGTGAAAGCCATGCGGAAAGGCGACCCCGTCACATACGAGGGTGACATGGTCATCGACGGGGCCGGCGCGCTCTCGATTCTGCAGGACAAGACCGACCTCGAAGACGCGACCTTCGACACGAACGTCCAGTACTCGCAGTTTTGCTCTGCCTACCGGGAGATTATCGAGGTTGACGAGCCGGTCGAGTGGGACGACGCGCTCGTGTTCAAGCCGACCGAGCGCTCCGCCGGCTACCTCTGGTACTTCCCGCGTACGGACACGGAGATCAACGCCGGCCTCGGTTTCCAGATGAACGAGGAGCCGATGGAACTGGTCGACGACCTCAAGCGCGACCTGCAGGGCCGAAGCGAGTTCAAGGGCGCGGAGGTACAGGATAAACTCGGCGCTGCGCTGCCGACGCGCCGGCCATACGACTCCGCCGTCGCGCCCGGATTCATGGCCGTCGGGGATGCCGCTGGACACGTCAATCCAACCACCGGCGGCGGTATCGCCGGTGCGGCCTACGCCGGGACCTACGCCGCCGAACAGGCAATCGAGGCTATCGAATCCGGCCGGACGGACGACGAAGCCGCGCTCTGGGAGTACAACGAGCGCGTGATGGAGCACTTCGGCGCCCGGTACGCGGCGCTTGACGTGTACAACATCTTCACCACCGCCTACGACGTCGACGACCTGATGGCGCTGCTGGCCGCGTTACCCGGCGAGAAGCTCGCCGAGGCGCTGTACGGCGGCTCGACCAGCATCGGGCTCGGACTCAAAATCAAGATGGCAGTCAAGAGCATTGGCCACCTCGGGACCATCCGGGACCTCTACCAGACGAAAAAGGCTGCCGACCGGCTGCTGGACCATTACCAATCCTACCCCAGCGACCGCAGCGGCTTCGAGGCCTGGCAGCGCGAGCGTGATTCGATTATGGACGATATCTACGAAGTCACTGGCGCAGAGCCCAAGTACTGATTCCGCGGCTCGTTGCGTTTTCCGTTTGATTCTGATATTCTGGCGCGGGGTTGCCAGCAGCAGCGACGGCGTTTCGAACAGCTATTCGGATAGTAGTTGCTGAAATCATGAACTATAGTTCTGAACAACAAGTTTTATTATTTAACAACATGATATCAAAATGAAGTCACACTGGGGTCGGTCGACCGGGGGGTCACCGAGACGGAGACAGCGTGTCGACCGTCGCCCGAGTGGGGGTCAATCATGCTAGCACGCAGATTCCAATCCGACGATAGTGCAGTCTCGCCAGTTGTTGGTGTCATTCTAATGGTTGCAATAACAGTGCTGTTGGCGGCGACAGCAGCGACGTTCTTCCTCGATTTCGGTTCTGGGAGTCTCGGCCAAAGCGCGCCACAGGCGGCGTTTACGTTCGATTACGACGCGGGTAGTCCCGACAGCCTGACAATCGAGCACCGGAGCGGCGACTCTATTCAGGCCGGGAATCTGTACATCACCGTTAGCGGGGCTTCAACCGCCAACGGACAGCACGATTTCCCGAGTCTCGGCGGCGCACCGGCGGCCGGTTCGGAAATCACAGCCGGGTCGAAGGTAACGTTTTCGAAGGCCGCTGATCTCTCGGATGCGACGGTCACGCTGAACTGGAAGTCGCCGGATAGCGGCAAATCGATCCAACTCGCCAGCTGGGAAGCGCCGTAGCGTATTCACTCACTCAGTTGGCTAATCGCTTTACTGACGACATCGATACCGATTGCCAGTGAATTCTCGTCGACGTCGAACGTGGGCGTGTGGTGGCCGCCGGGGTGGTCGGTCCCGATACCGACGAACGTCGCCGTCCCGCTGCGGCCCTGGACGCGGTCCATCAGATAGGTCGCGTCCTCGCTCCCACCGAGGTCGTCGGTCCGAAGGCGGCTTGTGACGCCGGGAACTGATTCTGCTGCGTCGTACACTACACCCGCAAGCGCGTCGTCGCTCACCGCACTCGGCGCTTCTGCGGTCGTCTCGACAGCGACTTCGCAGTCGTGCATCTCGGCCGCGGACGACATGACGGTGTCCGCCCGTTCGCTCATGTATTCCTTGAGCGAGGTCGTCTCACCCCGGACTTCTCCTTCCAGCGTCGCTTCCTCGGGGACGATGTTCGTGGCTGTGCCACCCTCGACGACCCCGGCGTTGACCCGGGTCGCGCCGTCGCCGTGCCGTCGAATCGCGTGAAGGTTCTGGACGGCAGTCGCCAACGCTTGTACGGCGTCCCGTCCCTGTGCGGGATGCCCTCCAGCGTGCGCCGTCTCGCCGGTGAACGTCGCCTCGAACTGCCGAACTGCGAGGAAGCCGCCGACGCCGGCGACGATCTCACCGGTCGGATGATCGAGACCGATATGTATCGCCAGCAAGTGGTCCACGTCATCCAGATGTCCACTCTCGGCGACGGCCTTCCCGCCGCCGATAACCTCTTCGGCCGGCTGGAAGACGACTTTGAACGTCCCCTTGAAATCACTCTCTTTCACTGCCTCCAGCACGCCAAGGCCAATCGTCGCGTGGGCGTCGTGCCCGCAGGCGTGCATGTACCCCTCGTTGGCTGAGCGGAACTCCTCCGTCACCGGGGCATGTGCCACGCTGTCTGACTCCGTTATCGGAAGCGCGTCGATGTCGACCCGGAGCGCGACGGTCGGCCCATCGCCCTGTTCGAGCACAGCGAGGGCACCGGTGAATCCCCCAGTGGCGGCCTCCAGCACGTCCTCACGAGCCCCGGCCTCTCGGGCCTTCGCCTGCCAGTCTTCGAGTTCATCAGCGTCCGGGACTGCCATCCGCGCGTCGCCGTCCACGACATCCTGACCGAGATGCAACTGGTCGACGCCGATCCGTTCGAGTTCGTCGACGATGCGACTGGTGGTGTAGAACTCCCGCCACGCGGGTTCGGGATAGCTGTGTAAGTCGCGCCGAACGGACCTGAGCCGTTCCTGTTGAGACTCGTTCATGCCGGCGAAACGGGGCACAGCTACTTATACGAATCCACAGGAGCGGACGACAGTCACTCCGGGGCTACGACCCGCTGCCGACCTGCGTCCGCTGTTCGACGCCGGCCTCGACGTGGATGGCGTTCGGGAAGGTTCGCTGAGTAACGTTCCGAGCGAACTCCTCGTACCCGACGATCTCTATCGTTCGGGTGTAGACGGTGTGAGTCCAGGACTCGAAGCGGCCGCCGCTTGGCCCCAGTGACTTCGACTGAGGAACCCGCAGCTCCTGTGGCTGCTTCGGATGCGGGCCTTTCAGTTCGACCCCCTTCTGTTCGGCGCTCTCTTTGATCTCTGTGACAATGTCCTCGAGGCGGTGTCGGTCCCCACTGGTGAAAGTCAGCGTCGTGACGAAGGGCATCTGTAGACGAACACTCAGCCGCGAGTGACAAAAGGCCATCTGTTTCCGTTGTGTCTCCGATATTCTCTTAAGTAGCGGTGTCATAAAATCCGATAATGATAGAGGCCACGAGCGCGGGAGCCATCCTCTTTCGCGATACGCGTGGCCGGCGGGAGTACCTCCTGCTCAAGAGCCGACCCGGCGATTGGGAGTTCCCCAAGGGCGGCGTCGAGGGCGAGGAAGAGCTCCAGCAGACCGCCATACGCGAAGTGAAAGAGGAGGCCGGCATCGGTGATTTCCGGCTTTTAGACGGGTTCCGCGAAGACTACGACTACGTGTTCGAGGCGAACGGCAACACCATCCACAAGACGGTCCACCTGTTCGTCGCGAAATCGTTCGAAGCGTCAGCCGAACTGTCCACAGAACACCGCGACCTGCAGTGGCGCGACTACGAGCAGGCCATCAACACAGTCACGCAGGACGGCCCCCGCGAGATACTCGAACAGGCAGACGAGTTCCTCGACGAACGAGCGGACGACGAGGAGTAGAGAGAGCGGCGACACTCGGCCGGATTCATCCAGCACCGACGCGGCGCTCTGGATAGCTACCGCTCCGTCGTCGCTTGCTGACCGGCTCAAGTGACCTCACCGGATAACCAGCCCATGAACACAGATCCCCTAAACTACCATATAAATTAAAATACAGAATTACATTCGATAGTAAAATGCACGACTGCCCACCCCATATGTAGCCTAACCTTTATTTCCGCGATATCATCTGCCGTTGAGATAATTACGAATGGGGATTTATTTTATAAACAGTATTTCCCCCAATACTAACAGTATTTTTAAATAGGATAAGATTACAGTTTTCAAAGAGGCGTCTAAAATGTTAGAAGACGGACTATCGTACCCAATGCAAGGCGACAGTTGGATAGCACAGATGTTGATCGGCGGCGTACTGCTGGTGTTCTTTTTCCTCCTGATCCCAGTGTTCGCGTTCAACGGCTACTTGCTTCGTGTGATCGGAACGACCGTCGAGGGCGAATCCGAACCACCTGCCTGGGACGACTGGGGTGAACTCATCATCGACGGAGTCAAGTTCAGTATCGTCGGTCTCGTGTACTCTATCGTTCCCATAGCTGTCATCTTCGGTATCGGGAGCGTCCTCCTCGGATTGGGTGGTGCTGCTGGGAACTCTGGCGGCGGAATCATCGCCGGCTTCGGGCTCATGACACTGCTCCTTCTGATTCCGGTAATGTTTCTCATTTACTATATTGTCCCGGCAGCACTCGCCAATATGGCGGTCGAAGGCAGCCTTGGAGCAGCGTTCGACTTCTCGCTGCTGAAAAATGTCGTCCTTACGAGTGACTACTTCATCGCAGTCCTGATGCCGATTGTCGTTGGCATTATTACGAACCTCATCAGCAATATTCTGGCGTTTACTGTCATCGGACTCGTTCTCGTTCCGTTCGTCACCTACTACGGGCAGGTCGCCGTCTTCCGTATGTTCGGAACGGCATTCGCAAGCCAGACGAACAAGAGCGCACAGCAGGTAACAGGTCCGACCACGTCAGCCTAACCCAGCAGTTCTTACGCGGCCGGCTATTTTTTCGAGATACGTGACATCGAGTGGTGGAGCCGATTCAGACTCCGAGTTCGCCTTCGAACTGGCCGTCTGTCAATGGGCCGAGCGAGCGTGGTCGCCGTCCGACGATGCGGCGGTGCTGATCGCCAGACAGTTCGGGACGAAACACCGACGCTGGGACACGATTGTACTGGAGTGTGACCCCGACGGACTCCGCGAGCGAGCGACGTTCGGCGGAGACGCGTTCGACTCGGACCTCCTGCACGTCCTGCAGAACGCGCCGGCCGACTGGACGTACTACCGCGACGCGCTGCCTGACCCGGGCTATCCGTGGCGGTACGTCCGGGAGTCGATTCACGAGGCGGCCGACCGGGACGCCATCGAGACCCGAAAGCGGGGCAACCGCATCGAAATCCGTCGGGTGCGACCCTATCCCGACTGGCTCCGTCGGGTCGTCGCCATCGAGAACAAGCCCGACCTGACGGCCAGCGCCGCCAGGAATCTCGTCCCACAACTGGAGCGGGACATCGCGCTGTCGCTGGCCGACGAGGTGTGGGTCGCGACGGCGACGACCGACGAGCGCGTGGAACCGGTCCTGCTGGCGGACCTGCCCGCGGCCGCCGGCGTGCTGACTGTCGATCCCGAATCCGGCACAGCCGAGGCGGTCTGGCAACCGCGGTCGCTGTCAGTGACCGACCCCGGAACGCGCATTCTGGACCGACCGGACGACGACACCAGCGCGGCGCGGTTCGAGTACGCGAGTCCTGATTGGAAGCAAGAGCGGCGGCTCGCCATCGCCGAACGGGCATACGATCGCGGCTGGCGCGCGTACGCGGACACGATGCGCCCCGACTGCAGGCACTTCCAACTCAGCGCCGACGAAACTGGCGTCTATCCACACTGCGCCGCGAAAGGGTGTCTCCCGACGGCGGCGGAGTGTCGGGGGCAGTGTCCGTCTTACGAGCCGGAACCGCCGGCGTGGCGGTCGAAGGACTGGCCGCTCGACGGCGGGCCGGGCAAAGCAATAAAACGGGTGTTAGCGCGGCGACGCCGCCGCCAGCGGCCGGGGCTGTCGGAGTAGCGGACCGACACCGCGACCCGGACTTATTCTTCGGATAGCTCGATGTCGAGTTCGTCCCGGGGAACGGCGAGCCTGAACGTCGGCACCGTCTTCTCGACCGTCTCCACGATACCTTTGTCTGCGAGGCTGCGGAGCGCGGAGCGAACATCGTCGGTGTCGCGGTCCTCACCGACCTCACGGAGGGCGTGTAACACGGCGACGACGCTCTGGCTCTCCTCGTCGGGGCCGGCAATCACGTCGACGATAGCCTGCTGGAGCGGGGTGACTGTCACCGTCTGTATCCGTTCGGAGTCCTCCCCGTCGATGAGCGTCGTCGCCTCCGGCGTCGCACAGATGAGGCTGTTGTCGTTGCGGTAGTAGTACTCCTTGAGTTCGGATTCGAGGTACTGGTGGACCTCGCTCCCGCTGTCCATGTCCCAGCGCTCCTGTAGCTCGCCGTTTTTCGTCGGCTGGAGTTCGACGATGTCGGCAAGCCGTTCGCGGGCCTCCTCCGAGAGGGTCATCGCCCGACGGTACGATGACCACGTATTTCGGTGTTCTGAATCCCGCTCACTCGTGTCTGAGCGCGTCGATGGGGTCGACCCGCGCCGCTCGCCACGCCGGGTAGAGGCCGGCGACGACGCCGACCAGCACGCCCACGCCGACTGCAAGCGCCATCCACAGCGGCGCGAGCGAGAACGCGACCTCGGCGTACCGGGTCGCACCGTAGCCGACGACCAGGCCGAGCGGGACGCCGAGAAGCGAGCCGATAGTCCCGAGCAGTGCGGCCTCGACGAGGAACACCTGCATCACGTCGCGGTTGCGCGCCCCGACGGCTTTCATGATGCCGATTTCGCGGGTCCGTTCGGTGACGCTGACGAGCATCACGTTGGCGATGCCGATAGCGCCGACGACCAGTGCGATGACGGCGATGCCGGTGACGAAGCGCGTGATGCGCTCGATGACGTCACTGATCTCCTCGACGAAGTCGTTGCCCGAGCGAGCGACCAGTTCCGTGTCGTCGGCCGACAGCGACCGCGCGTCAGAATTACCGGAGAGGTACGTCTGAATCGCCGACTGCGTTTCCGGGATCGCCCGAGGATCGACGACGAGGGTCACCTGCGGATACGCACGCTGTCGCACGCCCGCCGAAGGACTCTCGACGACGGAGTCGTAGAACGGGTCGATGGGGACGTACACCCGTGGCTGACGAGCGAACTCGCTGACCGGGACCTCGCCGCGGGTCCCGTTGACGACGCCGACGACGGTGACAGTCCGCTCACTACCGTCGGGCATCGTCATCGTGAGCCGTTCGCCGGTCGTGAGGTTCTCGGAGAACGACCCGGCCATGCGCTCGTTGACGACGACTGCTTCTTCGTCAGCCTCGAAGGAACGGCCCTCGACGAGGACACCGTCGGTGATGCTGGCCGGTCGCGTCGCCGTGACCTGCTGTCTGGCGAGCGTCCGATTCCCGTGCTGTATCGATTGTGTCTGGACGATCCCGCGCGGGAGCACCGCCTGTACGCCCTGGATTCCTTCTAACTGCTGAATGTCGTACTCCGTGAACACCGGCTGGAGCGTCCGGTCGAAATCGTCGTCCTCCGCCGGCGTTCCGAACACGTAGATGTTGCCCGCGTTTGACGTCTCGATGTCACCGACGATCTCGGCCTCGACGCTGGCCCCGAACGTGGCGAAGGTGATGACCGACGCGATGCCGATGACGACGCCGACGACAGTCAGCGCCGACCGGAGCTTGTGCGCCCTGATTGACCGGAGCGTGATGCGAACGCTCTCGCCGGTGTCCATCAGTGCTCGCCTCCGGAAACGTCCTCGACGGACTGGATGTGGCCGTCCTCGACGTGGACGATGCGCTCGGCCCGCTCGGCGACGTGGCGCTCGTGGGTCACCAGCAGGAACGTGTTGCCCGCCGCGTGGAGGTCGTCGAACAGGTCGAGTATCTGCGCGCCGGTGTCCGTGTCGACGTTACCGGTGGGCTCGTCGGCGAGTATCAGCGCCGGGTCGGTCGATAGTGCGCGGGCGATTGCGACCCGCTGGCGCTGGCCGCCGCTGAGTTCCGAGGGGACGTGGTCGGTACGGTCGGCGAGCCCCACCTCCGAGAGGAGCGACACTGCCCGTTCGCGGCGACGGTCGCGGTCCCAGCCGTCGAAGACGAGCGGCAAGGCGACGTTCTCCACCGCGGACAGTCGCGGCATGAGGTTGAACGTCTGGAAGACAAAGCCCACCTCGGTGCCGCGGATGTCAGCCCGTTCGGCCTCGCTAGCCGACGAAACGTCCTGTCCGTTGACCACGACCTGCCCCGACGACGGCGTGTCCAGCCCGCCGATGAGGTTCAGGAGCGTGCTCTTGCCGGAACCGCTTGGACCCATCACCGCCGTGTACGACCCCGCCGACAGGTCCAGGCTCACGTCGTCCAGCGCCGTCACCGTCCCGCCGAGGTCGTACTGCTTGCTGACGCCGTCGACGCGGACAGTCGTGTTCGCTGACTCGCTCACAGCCCGGCGTACGGACTGGACAGCAATGAGGGGTTCGCCGGGTGCAGATTCCGCCGGATACAGTCCGTTTTCTGACAAGAGGAACCCACTTACCACTCCAGTCCTAAGGCCGGGCAATGACAGCCGATACCGGACGGAGACTGGCTATCGTCGCGGTGTTCGTCACCATTGGACTACTGGCTGCTGGGGCGGTCGCCGGCGTGTCCGGCCTCAGCGAAATGGGGCAGCCGTCCGGCGACGACGTGCTCGACCGAACCGAGCAGCGCTACGATGCGGCCGAGACAATTACCGGGACCGCGACAGTGACCGTCACGAACGACTCGGAATCGAAGACTTCGACGGTGGAGTACGCTGCCGCTGAGCCGAACAAGACGTGGGCCGCCGTCACGAGTGAGAACCGGTCCTACGAGATGGGGACGAACGGAACCGTCGTCTGGGCGGTCGGCGAGAACCAGTCCTACGGCCGCGAACTGCCCGAGGAAGCCGCGGCGATGAACGACACTACGGACCCGGTTCCCGAGGAGAACGTCACTGCGACGCTCCGCGGGACCGCCGAAGTCGACGGCGAGTCGACGTACGTCCTGGACCTCGAACCGACGAACGAGAGCATCGACGCGCCGAACACGACGCTATGGGTCGATACCGAGGACTACCGGGTCCACAAGCTGACCACCGACGACGGGACGAACCGGACGGAACTCACCGTTGAGGAGACGAACTTCAACGTCAGCATCGACGACAGCCAGTTCGCTCCACCGGCTGACCGGGTCGCCGTTACGACCGTCGAGAGGTACGACTCCTACGACGCGGCCCAGTCCGCGACGGACCTGGACCTGCCGAAGTACGAGAACGGGACGTTCGAAGAGGCACGGTACATCAGCCGGCCCGAGAGTACGGCTGTGGCCCAGCAGTACGACGCTGACGGGGAGAACGTGACAGTTCTGACCGCTACCGGCGCGTCGAGCTATCTTGACGACGTGGAGAACGGGACGGCAGTGCAGGTGAACGGGCAGAACGCGACCGCAATCGAGCGCGACGACAGTGCTGTCGTCTACTGGACCGAGGACGATGTCACGACCGGCGTGGTCGTCGAGGGGACGACCGAGGAGGCCGTCGCCGCGGCTGAAGAACTGTAGCGACGCCCGCTGACTTTCTACGTTCTACAGGCCGTCCAGCGTCGCCTGAACTGACGCCCAGTGGCTCCCTTTCCAGAAGTGCTGCCCGCAGTCGGTACAGCGCCAGACCGTCTCGTCGTCCGCGTTCGGTGCGTACTCCGGCGTCGGTGCCACCGGATCGACCTGTTCGACCGGCCCGTTGCAGACGCCACAGTGGGCCGGCTCCGGAGCGAGTGAAAGATGAAAGCCGGCATCGGCGAGTTCCCGCAACTGGTCCTCGACTGCCCGCTCGGTGAGGAGCACGCTCTCGGGTGCGCGGGCGGCGAGGTCGCTGTCCCGAGTAATCACCAGCCGGTCCTCACGTTCCGCTATAGCGAGGAGGTCGTCATCAGCCTCGGCGTCCCGGTCCAGCGCGTACGCCGTGTCGTAGCCACACATCCGCAGATAGGTGGCGAGCTTGCCGAGCATCGCATCGAGCACGAGCCGGTCGCTTGGGGAATTCTCAGGCATCGAGGAACTCGCGGAGGTCCTCGGCGTCGCGGGTGTTCAGCACGTCGTCCGTCTCGACCCAGCCCCGCCGCGCCGTGTGGACGCCGTAGCGCAGGAGTTCGAGATCGCGTGGGCTGTGTGCGTCCGTGTTGATGGCGATTGTCGCCCCGGCTTCGAGGGCCTGCTTGACCGCGCCGCCGCCGAGGTCCAACCGGGCGGGGTTGGCGTTTATCTCCAGCGCTGTGTCGCTGGCAGCGGCGACTTCCGCGAGGCGCTTGATGTCGACGTCCAGCCCCTCACGACGGTTGAGATACCGGCCTGTCGGATGGCCAATGACGTTCACGTCGGGGTGTTCCGCTGCGGCGACGAGGCGGTCCGTGCCGTCCCCGTCCAGCGCGGCGTGTGGCGAGGCGACGACCACGTCCAGGTCCGCCAGCAAGTCGTCGGCGACCGAGACGCTGCCGTCCGCGGCGATGTTGGCCTCGACGCCGGTGAACACGTCGATGTCGGCGTCCGCCGCGACCGACTCGACCTCTACTATCTGCTCGCGGAGTTTCTCGTCCGGGACGCCGACGCCGCCGACCATCCCCGGCCCCGTCGCGTGGTCCGTGACCGCGAGGTAGTCGTGACCGAACGCGGCGGCCCCTTCGACCATCTCCGCAATCGTGTTGCTGCCGTCCGACCAGTTCGTGTGGGTGTGGATATCGCCGCGGACCTCGCCCTCGGCGAGGAGGTCCGGGAGCGACCCGTTGGCGGCGGCTTCGACCTCGCCGCGGTTCTCGCGGAGTTCCGGCGGCACCCACTCCATGCCCAGCGCGTCGTACACTGCGTCCTCGGTTTCGCTGGCCACTAGTTCACCGGCCCGCTGGTCGTCATCCTCAACGCCCTCGACATCGAAGACCCCGTACTCGTTGACCTTCAGATCCCGCTCGATAGCGCGGTTGCGGACCGCCACGTTGTGGTCCTTGCTGCCGGTGAAATACTGCAGCGCCGCGCCGAACTCCGATGGGTCGACGATCCGCAGGTCGACCCGAACGTCGTCCGCGTAGGCGCTCGCTTTCGTCTCGCCGGACTCGATGACCCGGTCGAGTCCCTCCCAGTCGGCGAACCGCTCGACGACGGCCTCGGGATCGGTGCTCCCGACGAGCACGTCCACGTCGCCGATGGTCGGTCGCCAGCGACGAATCGATCCACCGAGCGCGCACTCCTCGACGGCGTCGCCGCCGGTCATGTACTCTCGAATCCGGTCGCCGTACGGCCGCGCCTCGCCGAGCAGCGACCGCTCGTGGGCCTCGCGGGCGAAGTCGATGTTGTCGAGGATGTTCTGCTCCGTTTTCGCCCCGAAGCCCGAGACTTCCTGTATCCTGCCGGCTTCGGCAGCCGACTCCAGTTCGTCGAGGGTGGTGATGCCAAGCGCCTCGTACAGCGAGCCGACGGATTTCGGTCCCACGCCCTCGACCGCCGTGAGAGCATCCATCTCGACGGGGAGTTCCTCGCGGAGTTCGGTTAGCTCCTCGATTTCGCCAGTGTTGACGTATTCAACGACCTTCGAGGAGATTGCATCGCCGACGGCGTCGATTTCGCCGACGCTGTCTTCCCCCTCCGCGGCGAGGCCCTCAATAGCCCCGGGGAAGTCCCTGATGTTCTCGGCCGCCCGGCGGTAGGCTCGGGGCTTGTACTCCACCCCTTTCGCGTCCAGCAGGTCGGCAAACTCTTCGAGCAGTGTCGCGATTTCGTCGTTCCGGCTCATATTAGTAGCTCCGCCCGGCACGACCCGTGCCGGAGTCCGCGTCCTCGTGACCCAGTGCTTTCTGGAGGAACTTCATCCAGCGCTTCCTGTCGGCCGTCTCCTGGGTCTGCGCTTCCTGTTCGATGTTGGCCGCACCGAGCTGTTCGAGCGCGTTGAGCGCCCGGTCGATACCGATGATGGCCGTGGCAAGCTCTTCGCCGCGCTCGTAGCTCACTTCGTTGTCCTCGATCCGCTGCTTGCGCTGGAGGCGCTCGCGCCGCAGGTTCTTTTTCGCCTGCTCGACGCGTTCGCGCTCGCCCCGCGGAATCGTCTCCCGACGCTTGATTTCGAAGACGAACGACTGGAGTTCGATCTCCTCGCCCTGCACGGTGATCTCATCGGGGATATCCGCACCGACGGTCGCGCTGTCGCGTTCGATGCGCTCCAGCAACTGTTTGCGCTCGAACTCTTTCACTACCTGAGTGTTAGACCGGGGTGCCCTTACCCGCTTCGCCCATCGGCTACCAGGGTTTCCACAGCGGTGCCTGTTTCGCACCATCCGCCTGAGCCCGGTCAGCGCCCTGTTTCAGGCGACTCTCGTGGGCGGCCCCGACCGATAGAAAACGAAGTCGGCGATATCTTTTTCATGGTTTCTGTCGTTCTCATTGTACGAGAGTAATACCGTCCCCCTCGCTTATTACATGACTCTAACGTTCGAACCGCTTGACGACCGCCCTGGACTTGCGGTTATTGATCAGATCGAGCGCCAGCGCTACCGGATACACACGCCGACCCCCGTCGCGCTCCGGGAGGCAGCGACCGACGTGTTTCAGTACCCGGTCGGGGACGCTGTCCGGATCCGAACGCGCGCTATCGAACTGCCGACAGTGGTCATGGTGTACGTCCGTGACGATGCCGGCGCGATAGCCGCCGAGGTTGCCCAGTTCGAGTCTGAGACGCTGCCGCCGGATGACTACGTGCTGGACCCGCTGACGCAGATCAAGACGTATATGCGGGTCGAGGACACCGCGGTAGAGGTCACCGTCGACTCGGACCGGACCCGTATCGAGTTCGACGCCCCGACAGACCTGCTCATCGGCGCTCGCTCCCAGCACGACCGGCCGGCGGCCACGGTCACGACGACCGAGCAACCGACCGACGTGATGGCCGCGGTCGAGACCTTCGGGTCGGCGCTCAAGGCCTACGACCCCGAGCGCTCCTACCCGACGCTTCGCGGCCATCCACCGGCGCTTGAGGTCGGAGACAGTCTGGACATCCCGTCGGATATCGACAGGCCGGACACTGGTGTCACGCTCGAACTGCCGCCTGACCTCGCTTCGATCTTCGTCGCCGCACCGCTGTCGTACTACCTCGGGGCTTCGCTCGTCCCCGCGTCCGAGCCGCGGCTCACAACCGACACAGGATTCACGTACTCGCTCGATACCGCACGGGGTTTCGAATCCGAGGTCGGACGCACGCTCAAACGCCTCTTCTTCCTCGATTGTGTCACGCGCACCGAGGGATTCCACCAGATCGACTTACACGAGCGAGCGGCCATCGAACCGTACGTCGACCTCAACTTCCAGTCGCTGTATCAGCAGCCGCTGGCGGAGCAGGTCGCTACCTATCTGCAGGTCCCGTACGACGTTATCGAGGACCATATCCCGAAGTGGCGGTTGACGACGCACATCGACCCGGTGCCGGCGAACGCGGAACAGCTCCCGTACGTCGTCGACGACCTGGCTATCGTCCGAACGCATCAGCAACAGCGGCTGAATCAGGCGAGCGTTCCGGCGGAGGTCGAGGCCGAATTCACCCGGGACGACGTCATCACCCGCGCCGCGAGTTCCGACGCTGCGACCGCTCCATCTGAGGCGGACTACGTCGAACCGCAGGCCGAGGACTCATTGGAACAGGCCTGGATCGGGGACAGCATCCCGATCGGTGCGAGCAAGCTGACCAAAGCGGCGTTCGAACACCGACTCGACCGCGACACGAACGCCGAGGACATCACGATTCGCGTCGTCCAGAACGACGCTCGCATGGACGAGGAACGGCAGGTCGTCGACGACGTGTACGGCACCCGCGACGACTTGCCGTTCGATGTCACGGTCCACGACGACCTGACGACGGCGGAGCTCAGGACCGTTCTCACGACCGACGCGGAGTTCTTCCACTACATCGGCCACACCGAACACGACGGCTTCGTCTGCAGCGATGGCAAACTGGACGTGACGGCGGTCGACTCTGTAGGGGTCGATACGTTCCTGCTGAACGCCTGCAACTCCTACAACCAGGGGTTAGCGCTCGTCGAAAAGGGTGCAATCGCTGGCATCGTCACGCTTAACGAAGTGCTGAACGACGGCGCGGTTCGCATCGGTCAAGCGGTTGCTCGACTATTGGATTCTGGCTTCCCCCTCCGAGCAGCGCTTACTATCGCACGCGGTGAGAGTGTTCTTGGCGGGCAGTACATCGTTGTCGGCGACGGCGGTGTGACAGTTGCACAAACAAATGGCGGGATGCCGAACCTGCTAGAGGTTCAAACCAGTGAAACCGGCTATAGCGTAGAGATGAAGGTTTATTCTACAGATGATAAAGCGTTAGGGGCCATTATTTTTCCACACATTACGAGTTCTGAGAAGCATTACTTAGTACCGGGTAGAATAGGTACATTCAATCTTTCCAGTCAGGAGCTAGAAGAGTTTCTGCAGATGCAACAAATACCGGTTAGAAATAGTGGGAATCTGTATTGGAGTGATTCGATAGATCTGAGCTCTATACATTGAGTATTTGCGCCAACCAATAATTCCGTTAACACGAAGGGGCCGCTCGATTGGAATAACTTGCTCTACCTTTATGGACCAGGGTATGCACTATTATTAGCTGCTGCAGTCCCCGCCTGTGACAGTAGCATCAGGAGGGTGAACAGTGCGCCGGCCATTTTCGGGTGCTCTGCGAGGTATTTGCGCATGGTAGTATCGGACATGATACGATTTTGATGTAGGTCGGAGAATAATTAAATTTATCTGAAGAGTACCTACATATTACATATTGTATTAAGTATAGAATTAAAAGATAAATCCAGAAACCAACACAGACAGCGGTTGTATCGACCGTATAGCGATTAAATAACACGAACGGGTGAAACGTTCAGAAGAAGGCCCACAGCGATACACCCCATCAGTAGCGTTTAGTAGACTGGTATGTAACTACTGGCCAGGATTAGGTATTGATGCCTAGATGGAATTCGCCTGACTATTATTTGAAATATATACGTCCTGCTGGCTCGCTTCGGGGACCAGACGTAGGGGGGTCGGGGTATACAACAATCACTACCGGCCTGACTGAATGGCTGATTGCGTTCGACTTCTGTACTATCGACAGCACCGGGAGAAAAGATGACCTCTGAGGAGGAGTGGCGGCTCGGAGACAAGATAGTGGAACTCTCCAGCGAGGCCATCAGCGGAAGTCGCCGCGCGACGACGCGTCACACACCGCTTCTCCGGACCGAATCAGCGGATCAACACGACGAAATGCAGACAGAGGTACCGATTCCGCTGGCGAAGGTCGAGCAGTCCCAGCAGTGTACTGTGTTGCACGTCGACGACGACCCACAGGTCGGTGAACTGGTCGAGATGTATCTCGAACGCATCAACGACGACTTCGACGTCGTGACGAAGACCAGCGCCGTCGCCGCGCTCGATTTCCTCCGGACCGAGCAGGTCGACTGTATCGTCAGCGACTACGACATGCCAAACACCGACGGGCTGGAGTTTCTGGAACTCATCCGCGAGCAGTACCCGGACATCCCGTTCATTCTGTTCACCGGCAAAGGGAGCGAGGAGATCGCGAGCGAGGCCATCGCGTCGGGCGTGACGGACTACATGCAGAAGGGAGGCCGGTCAGATACGTACGACGTCCTCGCCAACCGAATCGAAAATGCTGTCGAGCAACACCGCACCGAACAGCGGTTCTGGAACGCCCTCTCGTGGTATCAACGGCTCGTCGAACAGGAGCTCGCGGGCGTCTGTATCATTCAGGACGGGACGTTCGTCTACGTGAACCAGAAGCTGGCCGACATTTTCGGCTACGACCAGAGTGAACTCATCGACGAATCACCGACTATACTCACTCCAGAGGGCGACGAAAGCCGATTCCCCGGCGCACTCCGAACGGCAGAGTCAAACGAGCTTGATACGTTCCATTCGGAATTTGCGGGGCAACAGGCCGACGGCGAAACGCGCACCATCGAGGTGTCCGGCGGGTCAATCGAGTACGACGGCGAACCGGCGTGGATCGGCGTGCTCCGGGACGCTGAAAGCAACCCTGACATCGGCGAATAAGCCGCTGCGTCGCGAAACCCGTCACAGACTGACAGCCGACAGTATAAGCACAATCCCTTTCCACCGCCCACTCCTACCGTAGGACAATGTCGGAGTGCGATGCCTGTGGAAAGCAGGAGAACATGCCGTACCAGTGTGGGCACTGTGGCGGGACCTACTGTGCGGAACACAGACTGCCCGAGGCCCACGATTGCCCCGGACTGGATAACTGGAGCGATCCGGGCGGCGTGTTCGACAGCGGGTTCGACGAGAGTGTAAACACTGGCCAGACCTCCGGGGGCGGCGGCGTCGCCGACCGGCTCGGTATCGACACCGGACCCGGCGGGCCGCTGGCGTACTTCCGGGGGAACGTCACGTACCTGTTCCTGGCGATCATGGGTATCGTGTTCATCCTCGAACACGTCGTCATCCTTTCCCTCGGTCGCGAAGCCTTCCAGACGCTGTTCGTCCTCCATCCGAACAATCCAGAGTACGTCTGGACCTGGGTCACGTCGGTGTTCTCACACGCCCCATTTGGATTCTACCACATTTTCGGGAACGGGATTATCATCTACTTCTTCGGCCGACTCGTCGAGCAGCAGATCGGGTCGAAGAAGTTCGCGATTTTCTTCCTCGTGTCCGGCGCGCTGGCTGGCCTCGGACAGATCGCAATTCAGACCGTGCAGGGAACGTCCGCCGGCGTCCTCGGAGCCAGCGGTGCGGCGCTAGCTATCATGGCGTTCCTGACCGTCCTGAAGCCTGATCTCCGCGTGTACCTGTACTTCTTGATCCCGGTCCCGATCTGGGCGATCACCGGCTTCTACTTCCTGTTGAGCATCTTCGGGTCGCTCAATCCGATGGGGGCCGGCCTGCTCGGCGGGAACGTCGCCCACCTCGCCCACCTCATCGGCCTCGTCATCGGCCTCTGGTACGGCCAGAAAATCAAGGGGCAGACCCGGATGCCCGGCCAGATTCAGTTCGGCGGTGGCGGCGGCCCAGGCGGCCCCGGTGGCCCGGGCGGTCCCGGCGGTCCGGGCCGGCGTCGTCCGTGACGATGGACCCAGTTCGCCCCGATTTCATCCCCGACCCGTCGCTATCTCAGGCGGAGATGGAGGCGCTGCAACGCGACATTGCCGAGGTCGCGCGGTTCGAGGACGACCTGGATGTCTCGCCAGCGGCCATCGCGTCCGCTGGGGATGCACCGGACGACGACCAGACGACGCTGAGCGCCAGCACCGACGACACAACGAACCCGCCGCTCGTCGCCGGCGTCGACCAGGCGTTCGTCGACGACAGAGCCGTCTCGGCTATCGTCGTACTACGGAACGGCGAGGTCATCGAGCGGGTCAGCGCCGTCGAGCGAACCGAGATTCCATACATTCCCGGCCTGCTGTCGTTCCGCGAAGGCGGCGCAATCCTGGCCGCGTTCGCGGAGTTGGAGGCCGACCCGGACGTGGTACTCGTCGACGGCAGCGGTCGAATCCACTTTCGGGAGGCCGGCCTGGCGACACACATCGGCATCACACTGGACGTACCGACCGTCGGTGTCGCCAAGAGCCTCCTCTGTGGCGCGCCGGAGCAGTCCCTCGACGAGACGTACCCGGAAGGGACGCGGATTCCGATTGCAGCCGACGACAGCGTCGAGACCTGTCCCGACGGGACGGTCATCGGCCACGCACTCCAGACGCGGCAGTACGACTCGCCGAACCGGTATATCAATCCACTTATCGTCAGCCCCGGCCATCGCGTCAGCGCAAGTACGGCGGCGGACATCGTCGAAGCCACCGCCGACGGCTACAAGCTCCCCGAGCCGACCCGGGTGGCCGACAGCTACGCCGACGAGGCAAAGGCAGCCGTGAATAATCCGTCCGAATAACCGACAGTATAACTTCCCGGGGTGTGTTCTCCCGGCCAACACATGGCGAAGACGGTGCTGATTACGGGTGCGTCCTCGGGTATCGGGCGGGCGAGTGCCGAGGCGTTCCTGGCCGACGACTGGACTGTCTGGGCGACCGCCCGCGAGGAATCGGACATCGAAGACCTCGGCGAAGACGGCTGTGAGACTGCCGAACTCGACGTGACGAACCCGCGCGAATGCGAGCGGGTCGTCGAGGCGCTCATCGAGGCCGAGGGACGGCTCGACTGCCTGGTGAACAACGCCGGCTACCCGCAGTTCGGCGCGGTCGAGGACGTGTCGACGGCGGCGCTCCACGAACAGTTCGACGTGAACCTCTACGGCCCGCACCGACTCATCCGCGAAGCGCTCCCGCATATGCGTGCCCGGGAGAACGGGACCATCGTCAACGTCTCCAGCGTCGCAGGCCGTATCGCGTTCCCGAATCAGGGTGGCTACGCCGCTTCGAAGTTCGCCCTGGAGGGGCTCAGCGACGCGCTCCGGATGGAGGTCGAGGAGTTCGGCATCGACGTGGTGCTCGTCGAACCCGGACCGGTGGAGACCAACTTCGACGACCGCGCCGAGGAAGAACTCGACGAGCTCGACAAGTCCGGCGCGTACGACTGGCTGTACCAGGCCCACGAGGATTCGAACCTCGTCGGCATCCAGGACGCGCTGTCGGTCACGCCCGGCACGGTCGCGCTGACTATCCGTGACGCCGCCAGCGCCAGCGACCCCGAGCCGCGGTATCCCGTCGGTCAGGGCGCACAACTGCTTCTCATGCTCGATTACCTGCCGGCGCGGTGGCGCGACGCGGCCTTTGGCGTCATCCGGAAACTGACGAGTTAAGCAACGACTGCCGCCCGATACACCAATCCGTCTCAGTCCAGACAGGCCGCCACAACCGACAGCAACCGCTCGCCGCGCACTTCCTCGGCGAACAGCGGGACGCGGCGCACATCGTGGCCGCGGAACATGTCCTGTGACCGGGCCAGCGCGTCCTGCTGGACCTGCCAGCGCCGGGCACAGAACTCGCAGTCGGCGTGGTTCGGGCCGGCGATGTCTACGTCC
Organism: Haloarcula sp. CBA1115; assembly: GCF_000827835.1. NCBI lineage: Archaea > Methanobacteriati > Methanobacteriota > Halobacteria > Halobacteriales > Haloarculaceae > Haloarcula > Haloarcula sp. CBA1115. Next base: position 2,931,843 of record NZ_CP010529.1, read on the forward strand.
TCGCCGAGCACTTCGCTCGGGTCCTGCATCACCCGGTTGACGACGACGGTGCTGACGGGAATGTTGAACTCGCCGAGCTGGGCGAGCAGTCGCTCGGACTCGACGACTGAGAGTTCTTCGGGCACCATCACGATGCGGAAATCCGTCTTTTGCGGGTCCTGTAGAATCCCCCGGAGGTGCTCTATTCGGTCCGAAAGCTCCTGCAGGTCCTCGATGCCGGCCTCGGCGTCGACGTCCTGATCGTCGCCGAACATGCCGGTGAGGTTGTCCATCATCCCCGAAAATCGCTCGCGGAGTTGCAGAATCTTCCCAACCATCGAATCCATCGTCTCGGGGAGTTCCAGCAGTCGGAGCGTGTGACCGGTCGGGGCGGTGTCGATGACGACGCGGTCGAAGCGGTCGTCGTCGACGTAATCCAGCAGGAGGCGAAGGGCCGCGGCTTCGTCGGCCCCGGGCATCGACCCGCCGAGGAGTCCCTCCTCGCCGCCGAGGGGGTCCTCGCCCTGGCCTGCGCCTGCTGCGCCGCCTGCGCCACCGCCGAACATGCCGTCGCCGCCGAGCAGTTCGCCCACGCCGCCGAGTGCGTCCTCTTCGACGCCGAGCGGCCCTTCACCGACGGCGGCCTCCGGATCGATTTCTGCGGCGTACAGCGGGATGTCCTCGCGGATGCGCGTCGGTGTTGCCGGGATATCTGCCTCCAGCGTGTCCGACAAGGAGTGGGCGGGGTCCGTAGAGACGACGAGCGTCGCCGTGTCGTCGCGCGCGGAGGCCAGCGCGGTGGCCGCGGCACACGTCGTCTTGCCGACCCCGCCTTTCCCGCCGTAGAGGACGTACTCCGCCGCGTCGATTCCCGCGGGTGCGTCGATGTCGTCGACTGCCTCGACGTCGAGTTCGCTCATGCCAGAAGCTACGCTCGTCCGGCCTTGAGTACTTCCCGAAAAGGAGTTATCCTACTGCCTCGAGGAACGTGCTTCACGGACGTCCGCGCCGTCCCGGAGTTTGTCCTCGCAGTTCGGACAGACCCGGGGGCCATGGCCTTCGACGGCTTCTGGTGTAAAAACCCGTACGTACTGCTCGGTTACGAACTCGCCGCAGTTCTGACACTCGGGCATCTATAGGTACACTCGTTCCACGATGTAAATGCTTTCCGCTGACAACGAAATCTTCCGGTTAATCAACAGGCGGCACTACTGGTGGTCGGCCCAGAACGAACCCAGTTGGCTCGCGAGGAAATCGGGTGTCATCCGGGTGAACTCCTCGCGCTCGCCAGCGGGCAGGTACTGATACACCGAATGGCGCGCGTCCGGCGTGTATCGGCGGCCGACTAGCGCCCGCACGCCGACCTCGTCGACACCGCGGATGACGCGACCGATGGCCTGGCGCGCGCGCCGCACGGCCGGCACTGTCAGGGCGTACTCGAAGGCGTTGTCCTCGCCGAAGGCGTCGCCGTATGCTCGCTGGACACCCCGGACGCGGGGCGACCCGATATTCACCAGCGGGATGCCCACGACGGCACAGGTCGATAGCTTCTCGCCGTCGTAGTCGACACCCTCCGTCAGCGTCCCGCGCGTCGACGTGACCATGACTTTCCCGTCGCCGCTGAAGAACTCGCGTTTCAGCCGTTCGGTCTCCTCGTTGCTCGATGACTCGTCCACGAGGACCGACTTCTCGACGGCTTCTTGCAGGTATGCGCCGGCCCAGCGCGCTTCCCGATAGTTCGGCATCGCTATCATCACATTTCCGGGTGAGCGACCCAGCGCGCGCAGCGCCTGGGCGTACTCATCACGCGTCGGGTTCCAGCTGTCACCGAGCGGCCGCATCGTCTCGGGGTCGCCGCGGTTGCGCGCGGTAAACGGCGTCGCATCGACGAGATACGACGCCCGGTTCTCGGACGGGAACGGCAGATCGTACGTGGTCGTGCGGACCGGTCGTCCGTCGCCGGAATCCTCGTCGGGGGCCGTCGACCCCGTCTCGGCCATCGAGTCCAGCCCGGAAACGCGGGTGAACACGTCCAGCGGCTCCAGCGTCGCGCTCATCAGGATACCGCCCCCGAGGTCGTCGAAGACGTTCCGCAGGGCCGTCGCGGGCATGCAGTTGTAACACAGCAGGCCCGGCGTGTACACGGCCTGGTAGTCGGCGTCGAGGCTCTGCCCGTGATTGGGCGAGTGCTCCAGTTCGATCTCCCGGAGGAACGTCGCGTGGTCGCGCTCCCACCACTGCCCGGCCAGCACGCCGACGGCGGCACAGACCGGCTGGCGGGTCAGCCCGAGCTGGTCGATCGCGTCCTCGACGGCGGCCCCGACCTGGGACAGCGAGCGCCAGAGCGACCCGTCGTAGCCCTTGCGCTCGGCCCACTCGGTCAGTTCGTCCTGCTCGACCGTGTCGGGGTCCCGCAGCGGGATTTCGCGGTCGTGCTCCGGCAGGGTCGACGGGTCCGCACGCCACCCCTCGTGTTCGGCGTCGAGAAACGCCTCGACGCGGTCGTCGAGCCACCGCACGAGGTCATCGTAGAACTTCCGGGCCTGGTCGACTGCGTCCAGCGGGACCTCGCGGGCCGACAGTACCTCGCGGACCTGCGCCTTGTGGTCGGCGCTCTGCTGGGCGCGCTGGATGAGCGTCGTGCAGTCGTTGCGCGCCTGGACGAGCGTCTGGCGGCCCAGACGGTCCGACAGGAGGTCCCGCACGCGCTCTTCGAGCCGGTGGGCCTCGTCGACGATGACGAGCGTCTGGTCGTCGAGCACGTCCGACAGCAGGGGTCGAGAGCCCGGGTCGAACAGGTGGTTGTAGTTCCCGACGATCACGTCGGCCTCAGAAAGCATGACGCTCATGACCCGGTGCGGGCAAGTCCCGCGCTCCGTCGCCGCCGGGAGGTAGTCGTCCATCGTTACGACGTGTTCCTCGCCGGCCGAGAAATCGACAGGCGACCCCTTGTTGCGGGCGTACCAATCGGCTTCGAACGGACAGTACAGCGGCGGGTCCGATCCGTCGGCCATCGACTCCGGGGCGGTCGGCTGGGCCTGTCGGTACGGCGAGTTCGCACCCGCTGTCGAGAGCGTGTTGTCGCCCAGCGTCGCCTGGTCGGCGGCGTCGGGACGCGCGACCGCGGCGAGGTCCTGGCCCTTCCGCGGGTCCCACCACTGGTCGTCGTCGGCCTCACCGGCGATTGCGGCGTCCGCGACGGCTGCGCCGTCCGAGCGCCCGCCGTCCTCGACCAGCCGCGCCGTCGCCTCCCTGAGGTCCTCACAGCGGTCGTGCGTGCTCACGTCGTCGGGGAACTGCCCTTCACGACCGTACGGGCAGAGGTCGCGCTTGCCGACCAGCGAGATACCGTCGAAGGGCTCCTCTATTCCAGCGTTGAGCGTCCGAAGGTCGTCGACGAACTGCTGGAGCTGCTGTTTGACCGGGGTGACGACGACCATCCGTTCGTACAAATCCGTATCGCGGACCAGCGTCGCGCCGGCGGTGAGCGCGGCCATCGTCTTGCCGGTCCCGCAGGGCCCCTCCATCGCGAGAAAGCCGCGCGCCTTGCCCGCCTCGATGGCTCGTTCGACGGCGTCAGCCTGGTTCTCGTATGGCTCGTCGAAGCCGAAGTACGTGCGCCAGGACTCCGTACCCGTCGAGGCGGGGTCTGCCATTGGGCCGGGATTAGTCGTCCCGGTATTTGAACCGCGGGGTTCGAGTCCATCGCCGTCGCTCCCGCTCTGTGTGAACAGTGTCGAGACCGCAATGAACGGAAAAACGGGCAGTGACTGACCGCCGCCCAGTCACTAGCACCGAGCCGTTAGTCCAGCAGGCCGAGATCGCTGAGTCGCTCGACGATAGTGTCGACGGCTTCCTCCGCGTCCTCCTTTCGCTTCCCGCCGGTGACGACGAGCTTCCCCGAACCGAACAGCAGCGCGACCACGTCGGGCTCGTCCAGTCGGTAGACGAGGCCCGGGAACTGCTCCGGCTCGTACTCGATGTTCTCGAGGCCGAGGCCGATTGCGATGGCGTTGAGGTTGAGCGAACTCCCGAGGTCCGCGGAACTGACAATGTTCTGGACGACGATTTCGGGGTCGTCGTCGACCTGGATGTTCAGGTCGCGGAGTTTGTCGAAGACGATACGCAGGCTCTGGTGGACGTCGTCCGTGGATTTCGCACCCGTGCAGACGATCTTGCCCGACCGGAAGATGAGCGCGGCGGATTTGGGGTCCTGTGTCCGATAGACGAGGCCCGGGAACTGCTCGGGGTCGTAGTCGGCCCCCTCCAGGTCCATCGCGACGCTCTCGAGGTCGAGTTCTTGTCCGATACCGGTCGAAGCAACGACATTTTCGATGTCAATGCTCTCTTTTGGGTCGACCATATAGTGTTTTAAATACCGGATTTAAATCATATAAACGTTTGTGATGCTGTGATTACTAGTCGTTCTTCGACCTCTACCGCGTCCGACAGATTCCATTCAAGTAGGGGCACGTCGGCCGAGCGACCCGCTGTGACTGTTTGTTCCGGCCCTGTAAGGACTGCCAGCCCGGCGGTCACTGGGCCGCTGAAAACGGAACTGTTCCGCTATACGGTCCGTCCGTCGTTGTCGACGACGCTCGCAAACGCCACGTTCTCCTGTACGGTCTCGATCTCGACGGTCGGCGAGTCGCCCGGTTCGCCGTCGGGGACGATGACGACGTAGCCCCGCTCGACCTTGGCGATGCCGTCGCCCTGGTCGCCCAGCGATTCGATGGTGACGTTTCGGATCTCGCCCTCGTCGACCGGTGGTTGCGGGACGCCGGTGTCGGCTCGCTCCGGGTCGGTATCCTGTGTGGGCGTCTGTGGCTGGGCTGGCGCCGACGAACCGGCATCGACCTGTGATAGCAGACCGACGCGGTAAGTCTCGCCCGGCGAAATCGCGCCGTGGGACACTTCGCTTTTCGGAATCTCGACAATATATCGGTCCCCGTCAGTCTCTACTCGCGCACTGAACAATGTACTGAGTGCATCTGGAACTTCGACCATAGCCTATTCTACGGCTCATGATAGATAATGGTCCTGCCCTGATGTGGTGAAAATTGCCGGCAGTTGGCGATCAGTCGTCGCTTTCGACGCGATTGGTGCCCGTACCGACCCCGGCCTCGTCAAGCAGTTCCGCCCTGTGCTCGTCTAGCAGCGGCGCGCGACCACCGGGCGAGGGCATGGTTTCGGTCATCTTTATCGGACTGCCGGCGATGGTTATCTGTTCGTCGGCGCCGGGCTGGTCGACATCGGTGAGCATCTCCCGGTCGTGGATGTGGGGGTCGTCGAAGATGTCGGCGGTGTTCTGGACCGGCGCGGCCGGCACGCGCCCTTCAAGCAGGTTGAGGAGCGTCTCCGAATCGATGGTGGCTGTCCAGTCGGCGATTTCGCGGCGCAGGGACTCGCGGTTCGCGATCCGACTGCCGGCGTCGGGGTAGTCCGCGGCGAGGTCTGGACGCTCCATCGCCTCGCACAGCGTCTCCCAGTGGCCGTCGGCAAACGCCGCGATGACGACGTGGCCGTCGGCGGCCTCGAAGGAGTCGTACGGGAACAGCGTCGGGTGAGAGTTCCCCTGCCGGGTCGGCGACTCGCCGTCACAGGAGTACTGGTACACCGTTCGCTCACACAGCGACACCATCGAGTCGTACATCGCCGTATCGACGTACTGCCCCTCGCCAGTGCGTTCGCGGTGATGCACGGCCGCGAGGATACCGACGGCGTTCAGCACGGCAGTGAAGAGGTCGCCGACGCCGGGGCCGACCTTCGTCGGCGGGCCGTCCGACTGCCCCGTGATTTCCATGACCCCGCCCAGCGCCTGCGCGATGAGGTCGAACGAGGGCTGGCCCTGCCGGTGGGTTTCGCCCGTCCGCGGGTCGCCAAAGCCCCGGATGGAGGAGTAGATGAGGTCCGGGTTGTGTTCCCGCAGCGTCTCGTAGCCGCAGTCGAACTTCTCCATCGTGCCAGCCTTGAAGTTCTCGACCACCACGTCTGCGCGCTCAACGAGCGAAAGGAACGCCTCGCGATCTTCATCGGTCCCCAGATCGAGTTCGAGCGAGCGTTTCCCGCGGTTGACGCTCTGGAAGTAGCCGCCGTAGGCTTCTTCGTCACCGTCGCTCACGAACGGCGGGTTCGACCTGATGAGGTCGCCGCCGGGGCGTTCGACCTTTACCACGTCCGCGCCCATGTCTGCGAGCAACATCGTACAGTACGGTCCGGCGAGGACCTGTGTCAGGTCGAGCACACGCAAGTCGTCAAGCGCACCCATGGGAAAACCACGACGGGGCGGCCGCATAAACCTTCTTGAATGTCCGTTATAAATTCCTTAAGGCCATATTATCATGAAAGACCATTAGGTTTATCACTACCCGCCGATGACGGGGTAGTACATGCCCCGGACCGTTATCCTCGGCGTGATTGGCTCCGACGCGCACGTCGTCGGCATCACGATTCTAGAGCAGGCGCTCTCGGCCGCTGGCTTCGAGGTCATCAACCTCGGCGTCCAGACGTCACAGGACGAGTTCGTCTCCGCCGCGAAATCTCACGACGCCGAGGCAGTACTGGTATCCTCCCTGTACGGGCACGCCCGTCAGGACTGTGAGGGGCTTCACGACGAGCTCGACGACGCCGGGCTCGACGTGCTCACCTACGTCGGCGGGAATCTCGCTGTCGGACAGTCCGACTTCGAGGAGACGCAGGCGACCTTCCGACAGATGGGTTTCGACCGCGTCTTCGACGCGGAGACGGACCCGGAGGAGGCAATCGAGATGCTCCGCGAAGACTTGCAGCTATCCACAACAGAGGCGGAGCAGATCAGGGTTGACGGGTGACTATGCCAACTGACGAGCGACTCAGCGACGACCAGCTACAGCGCATCGCAAACGAACTCAGGGACAACTGGCACACGGGCCGGGAAGTCGACTTCGAGGAGGCCATCGCCTTCCACGAGTCGCTGCCGGCCTCGAAGCAGTTCGCCCAAGTGCTGGAGTCCGCCGACCAGCCGCTCCTCCAGCCGCGAGCGGGCGTCCCTTGCCTCGAAGAACAGATCGACCTGCTGCGGTATCTACAGGACGAGGGCGGTGCGGACCTCCTGCCGACGACCATCGACTCGTACACGCGCGACAACGAGTACGAGAAGGCCGAGGAGGGACTGGCCGCCTCCCGCGGCAGCGACGAGAACGAACTGAACGGCTTCCCCGCGGTGAACCACGGCGTCGAAGACTGCCGGCGGCTCATCCGGGCGCTCGACGCACCGGTCGAGGTCCGGCACGGCACGCCTGACGCCCGGCTACTGGCGATGGTCACGCTTGCCGGCGGCTTCCAGAGCTTCGAGGGCGGGCCGATTTCATACAACATTCCGTACACGAAGCGGCACGACCTCGCGACGACTATCGAGCACTGGCAGTTCGTCGACCGGCTCTGTGGGGCCTACACCGAGCGTGGCGTGACAATCAACCGCGAACCGTTCGGCCCGCTGACGGGCACGCTCGTCCCACCGAGCATCGCCATCGCGGTGATGCTCGTCGAAGGCGAGCTTGCTGCGACACAGGGCGTCCGGTCGCTCACGCTGGGCTACGGGCAGGTCGGAAACCTCGTGCAGGACGTGGCGGCGCTGCGCGCCCTGCGGAAGCTCGGTAACGAGTACCTCCGCGACGAGGTGACCGTCACGACCGTCTTCCACGAGTGGATGGGCGGCTTCCCGCCGGACGAGGCCCGCGCTAACGGCGTCATCAGTCTCGGCGGCGCGACGGCAGCCGTCGCCCAGCCGGACAAAGTCATCACGAAGTCCGCCCAGGAGTTCCAGGGCGTGCCGACGAAGGAGGCCAACGCGGCCGGGTTGCGGACGACGAGACAGCTTATCGATATGATGATCGAACAGGATATCGACCTCGGGGGTATCGACGAGGAACAGGCGCTCATCGAACGGGAGACACGGGCGCTGATGGACGCTATCTACGAGGCCGGCGACGGCGACGTTGCACAGGGGGTCATCAACGCCTTCGACAGCGGCGCGCTGGATGTTCCCTTTGCGCCCAGCGACGCCGCCAAGGGCGCGGTGCTGCCGGCCCGAGACGATGACGGCCGGGTCCGCATCTTCGAGTTCGCGGACCTCGCGCTCCCGGACGACATCAAGGAGATCCACGCCGCGCGGCTCGGCGAGCGGGCCGAGACCGAAGGCCGCGACCAGTCGTTCCGGATGGTCGCCGACGACGTGGACGCCATCAGCGACGGGAAGCTCATCGGCCGTCCGACCGGCGACAACAGCCCCGCAGGGGGTGCCAGCGATGCGGATTGAGGACGTTCGAACGGTTCCGGGCCTCTCCGGGTTCTTCTTCGACGACCAGCGGGCCATCAAGGACGGGGCGACCCAGAGCGGGTTCGCCTACGACGGCCAGCCGGTTACAGAAGGGTTCGACCGCATCCGCGAGGCCGGCGAGGCGCTCATCGTGGAAATCGAACTCGCCGACGGCTCCATTGCGACAGGCGACTGCGCCGCAGTCCAGTACTCCGGGGCCGGCGGGCGCGACCCGCTGTTCAGGGCCGAGAAGTACCGCCCCGTCGTCGAGGGCCCGGTCGCCGACGCGCTCCGCGGACAGGACGCGACGCAGTTCGGGGCCAACGCGACGATGCTTGAGGAGATGGACGCACAGCGGTCGGGCGGCGACCAGCTCCACACTGCGGTTCGGTACGGCGTTTCGCAGGCGCTGTTGAACGCCGCCGCGCAAGCGCGGGGAGTGACGCCGACGGACGTGCTCGCAGACACCTACGACACCGAGCCGGCGACCTCGCCGGTCCCGGTGTTCGGGCAATCGGGCGACGAGCGCCGTATCAACGCCGAGAAGATGCTCATCAAGGGCGTTCCGGTCCTGCCCCATGGCCTGTTCAACAGCGTCGAGAAGGTCGGCGAGAACGGCGAGGGGCTGCGCGACTACCTCGCCTGGCTCTCGGACCGGGCCACGGCGCTCGGGCCGGAGCCGTACTCGCCGCGCTTCCACGTCGACGTGTACGGCATCCTCGGGAAGGTGTTCGGGCCGCCGTACGACCGGACCGAAGTTACCGACTACTTCGAAACGCTGCGGGAGGCTGCCGCACCGTACCCCCTTCAGGTCGAGGGGCCAATGGACGCTGGCGGCCGGCAGGCACAGATAACCGCGATGGCCGAACTCCGCGAGGGACTGGCCGACGCCGGCGTCGATGTGGACATCGTCGCCGACGAGTGGTGCAACACCTTCGAGGACGTGCAGGCGTTCGTCGACGCGGAAGCGGCCGACTTGGTCCAGATTAAGACGCCGGACCTCGGCGGCATCCAGCGCTCGGCCGAAGCGGTGCTGTACTGCGATGGCACGGACACCCGGGCCTACGTCGGCGGGACGTGCAACGAGACCGTGACTTCCGCGCGGGCCTGTGCCCACGTCGCACTGGCGACCGATGCCGCCCAAGTGCTGGCGAAACCCGGAATGGGCTTCGACGAGGGGTTCATGGTCGTCACGAACGAAATGCGGCGGGCGCTTGCCAGGCGAGACGCCGCCCGGGAGGTGCCAGCCGATGACTGACTGGTCTGACCCCGACGCGCTGGACCTCTCGGACGGCGAGACGTTCGACTCGCTGCTTGACCGGGCCGATACCAGGGAGAAGGGCCACTTCTTCGAGTTCTTCGCGGAGGGCGACGAACTCGCTCACGACCCCGGTCTCCGACTCTCCCACCACGGCAGCGAGCAGTGGATGGGCCAGACACTCAATCACGACCCGGCGTACTGGCGGGCAGACACCGCCCGCGAGCGCGGCTTCGAGGAGCGCCCGGTTCACCCGGACTACCTGCTGGCGTGCGTGATGGGCATCACCGTCGAGGACCTCTCGGAGAAGGGCGGCTACTTCCTCGGCCGAGACGACGTGGAGTTCCACCAGCCCGCGACGGCCGGGACGCCGCTGTCGGTCACCTCGACCGTCGTCGACACCCGAACGTCCTCCTCCCGGCCGAAGTACGGCATCGTCACCTGGGAGACGGAGGGTCGGGACCGCGAGACTGGCGAGACGCTGGTCTCCTACCGGCGAACGAATATGATTCCGCGCCGCGAGCCTGCGGCGACCGACGGCGGCGCTGTCGGCGAACAGGACGAGGGCGGACCGGCAATGCCTGACACTCTCCTCTCGCCCGACGGCGAACGTTTCGGGGATTTCCAAGCGGCACTCGACACCGCCCGCGAGGAGAACGCCGCCGTCGCCTACCGCCACGAACGCGGGCGGACGATGGACGACCAGCTGGTCGCCGGCCTGCCGCTTTCGACGCTCAACACCGCTCGCCAGCACCACAACCGCGACGAGATGGCCGACTCGCCGTCGGGCGACATCGTCGCCTACGGCGACGTGACCCGCTCGATTGCGCTGGCCCACGCCCGCTCGGACGAGGCGACTTACCGCGAACAGCGGTTTGCTGACGAGCGGTTCCACGATTTCGTCACGCTGGGCGACACCGTCTACGGCTTCACCCGCGTCCTCGACTGCGACCCAGACGCCGGGCCGGAACGAGCCGGCGCGGTCACGTTCGAACACGTCGCGTTCAATCAGGAGCAGACCCCGGTCTACTCGGGCCGGCGAACCGCACACATTCAGCGACACCAATGACACGACTCTGCCGAACCTTCCAGACCGCACCGGCCGCGATACCGAACGACAACAGCGCGAAGTTCCTCGTCTCGGGACTCACCAGCGAGGGATTTCAGGCCCCCGACTGGCTCGTTCCCGACATTGAGGACGGCACCGCCCCGTCGATGAAAGACGAGGCCGTCGACAACATCGTCGAGCACGTCCCGGACCACGCCGACGACTTCGCCGGGGACATTCTCCCGCGGGTCGAGTGGGCCTACGACGACGCCGACGCCCGCGAGCGCGGCATCGAGCAGGTGACCCGCCTCGCGGCCGAGGTCGGCGAGGAACTGGACGGCTTCGTCTTCCCGAAGGTCGGCCGCCTCGACGACGTGCGCGACGCCGCGGGCGTCGTCGCCGACGCGGAGCGCGATGCCGGGCTTCCCGAGGGGACGCTGGAGATGGCGATCATTCTGGAGACCGCTCCCGGTCGCTCGGACCTTCGCGAGATCTGCCAGTACGCCACAGACTCCCGGCTCTCCGGGCTCGTGTTCGGGCCGGTGGACTACACAGCGGAACTCGGCGGCCGCGCGCTCAACGGCGAACGGCCCCGCTGGGACGGCCTGCTCGAAGCTCTCTCGAACGAGACGAGCGCCGCTGACATCGTCGCCATCGGCGGCCCCTTCGACCAGTTGTTCCACGAGCGCGCCGGCGTTACCTACTACAACGCCGAGGGGTACGCCGACCAGGTGGAACACGAGGCGACCATCGGCATCGACGGCTCGTGGTCGCTGCACCCCAAGCAGACCGAGCAGGCGAATCGCATCCACATGCCGACGGTGGAGGAACTGGAGCGAGACCTCCACAAGATCGAGTCGTTCAACGAGGCCAAGCGCGAGGGGACCGGCGCAGTCGTCGTCGACGGCCAGATGGTCGACGAAGCGACCTACAAGAACTTCGCCAACACCGTCAAAACCGTCCGGGCTATCGACGAAACCCATCCCGCCCAGACCGAGGAGTACTACGACGACGACCTGCTGGCGCGGGCGAAAGACGTCGAACTGATCTTCGGCTAAGCCGGCAGTCGCTTTTTACTCGAAATAGTTCGCCAGCCGTTGGGCTGCCTCGTCCACCCGAGGCGTCACGAGTGCGAATCGTATCCAGTCACGCCGAGACTCGCCGAAGGCCTCGCCGGGCATCCCGGCGACGCCGGCCTCGTCGATAAGTTCGTACACGTTCTCGAAGGAGCCCGGGAAGCCGGGGAACCGCGCCATCACGTAGAAGCCGCCATCGGGGCGGTTGTACTCGGCCCCGACTTCCGCCAGCGCAGCGCAAAAATCGTCGACGCGGTCTTCGAGTCGCCGTCGGCACGCGGCGTAGTAGTCGGGACTCGTGGTCTTCAGCGCCCGCAGGACGGCGTACTGCGCCGGCCGGCTCCCGGTAACGTTCGTGAGCATGTGCTGGGTGCGAGCGCGTTCCAGAAGTGCGCCGGTCGGGCCGTCCTCCGGCGGGAAGATTGCATAGCCGACCCGGAAGCCGGTGATCGCCATCGTTTTCGAGAGGGAGTTGGTGGCGACGACGTGGTCGGAGTCGGCGTGCAGCGCCGAACTGAACCGGCCCGCGTAGTCAAAGTGGTCGTACACCTCGTCGCTGAGCAGCAGCGCGTCGTACTCCTCGGCGATGGCTGCGAACTCGGCCATCGCGTCGGCGTCGTACACCGCGCCGGTAGGGTTGTTCGGCGAATTGACGACGATGACCGCCGTCTCCTCGCTTGCGGCCGCCCGAACGTCCGCGGGGTCCAGTCGGTTGCGCTCGTCGACTGGGACGAAGGAGATGTCCGCGCCGACGAAGTTTGCCCGGCCGGCGTAGTAGGGGTAGACCGGGTCCGTCAGGAGAATCTCGTTTCCGTCGAAGTGGTGGAGTCCGCCGGTCATCGCGAGGTGGTTTGCCTCACCCGCGCCGTTCGTGATGAGGACTCGGTTCCGGTCCACCCCACGCCGAGCGGCGATTTCATCGCGGAGCGGCGTCAGCCCGACGCTGGGCGGATACTGGTAGTCGTCGGCCGGAGCCTCGGCGTAGTCTCTGAGCCCGTCCCGAAGCCCCTCGGGCGGGTCCCAGTCGGGGTTGCCCGACACCATGTCCACCACGTCCCGGTCGGCCCGGGCCGCATACTGCATGACCCGGAAGAACTGGGGTTCCGTGTAGTCCATACCCGGTCTCGGGCTGCCGGCCCCGTTTGCTTTTCTGTCTACTGGCGGATGTACAGCGTCAGTCCGCCGAGGACCAGCAACAGCATCCCCCACAGGAGGTCCGACCCCGGCAGGACCCAGAGGAATAGCGTCACGAGACCCGAGGTAACAAGTGACCAGCCAAGCGTCGTCTGATAGCTCATACACGCAGTTGTGTCTCCGAACTGAAAGTATTCCGGCCCGCCCTGAACGCTTATTCGCCCATCGCGACAACTACCGCTAATGACAGACGATACAGCGGACCCAGTCGAGAAGCGCGTCGGCAAGCGTCTCCGAGAAGCTGATGCCACAGTCGCTACCGCGGAGTCCTGTACCGGCGGCCTTGTCGGGTCGAAAATAACGGACATACCCGGTTCGAGCGACTACTTCGACCGCTCGCTGGTTACCTACTCCTACGAGGCCAAGCGAGAGCTGCTCGCCGTCTCGCGGGAATCGCTGGACGCCCACGGCGCAGTCTCAGAACCGGTCGCTGTCGAAATGGCTCAGGGCGCTCGTGATACCGCCAGGACAGACTGGGGCGTCGCCACGACTGGCGTGGCCGGGCCGAGCGGCGGCTCGTCGGAAACGCCCGTCGGGACGGTGTACATCGCCGTCGCCGAGGCCGCCCCGTGGGGGACCAACGAGTCCGGCGTGACAGTGTCCCGCTACGAGTTCGATGGCACCCGTCGCGAGGTCAAGGCGGCCATCGCGACACAGGCGCTCCGGGACCTGGAAACCACCTTACAGGAGTAGTAAGCTCTTTCAGTTGGGACACGGACGGTCAGGTAGATGAACAAACGTGGGCACGTCCTGAACGCCGTCCTCTTGAGCATCGGACTGGGATACGTTCTTGACCCCTCGGGCGACGTGACGACCTTCGCAACAATCGCGGAAGTGTTCCTTCCCATCGTCTTGGGCGCACTGTTTCCCGATGTCGACACCGCCTTCGGCAAGCACCGCAAGACCCTGCACAATCTCCCCGTCCTCATCATATTCTTGGCCCATCCGCTGTATCACGGCGGCAATCTCCAGTGGGTGTGGCTCGGCGTCCTCACCCACTACGTGCTGGACTACTTCGGTTCCCGCCGGGGCATCGCGCTGTTTTACCCCATCTCGGACAAAGAGTACGGGTCACCGACGGGTGTGACGACTTCCAGTGAGTATGCGGAGGTTGTCACCGTCGCGATTACCATCTTCGAACTGGCCGCGGTCGGGCTGTTGATACATGTGCTCCCACAGTACCTGCCGCCGTCGGTCCGTACCTTCGTCGTCGAGAACAGCGCGTTTCTGGTTTAGTACACTTTCACATCGTCGAACCGACCGCTGTACGCGACGTGGTCCGGATGAGTTGGCTCGGTGCCCTGTAGCATCAGCCGGTCGAACTTGCCCCAGGTGTTTTCCAGCCCCAGGTGCGCCCACTCGACTGCCCGGCGGATGTCGTGTGAGAGGCCGTCACGATGGAACAGCGACCGCTCCACGTCGTCTTTCAGCGCTGCACTGAGCGCCGCCACGTCGTCGAACGCCTCGGCGAAGTTCACGTAGGCCTCGCCGACGGTACCACGAACGTGGGCATACGACGAGACGAACGGCTCGTGGCCGGTCTCCGACGTGAACGACTGCGCGCGGTCTCGGTGGTGGGACAGTTGCTTGGGGTTGTACACTTCCAGCGCGTCGATAACGTCGTCGTACGCTTCGATGTCGTCCAGTCCGAGGCTCACGTTGAGAAACCCGGGGTGGGGGACGAGCACGGCTGCGCCCTGACGGTCCAACTCTCGCATCGCGCCGTCGAAGGTGATGAAATCCGGGATCGGCTCTTCGAGGCCAATCGCCAGCACATGCCTGCGCTGTTGCCAGGTGCCAGTAAATATCTCTCTGGCTGGAAACACAGTCAGCTCTTCGTCGGAAAACGCCTCTGCTTGCCGCCGTATCTCCGGTAGCCGCGTGAAATGCGGCGCGTACACCAGCGCGTCGAGGCCACGTGCCTTCGCGCGCTCGACGACCCCGTCGTCGAGCACTTTCACGTGGAGATCAACGGCGTACCCCTCGGGTTGCACGGTGAACGCTAACTCCGTACTGCCATTAGGGGTTTCCGTTTCGGCAGCCTTCGGGACAGACCGATGACAGGTGGCAGCCAACGTTTTTAACCCCGCGTCGCATGCCACTGAGCAAATGCCACGCTGGGAGTGCGACATCGAAGGGGACGACAGACAGTTCGACCGCGTCGAGGAGCTTATCATCCACCAGTCGGTCGAACACGACCGCATCGAGTGCAAGGTCTGCGGTGCCGTCGTCCCCGACGGCTACTTCGCTATCAAGCACGCCTTCGACGAACACTCCCGCGCGGAGTACGTCCGCGCCTACGACGCCTCTGCCGCCGAGGTCCGCCGCCGCGAACAGATCAAGGAGTCCGTCGAGGCCGCCGCCAACATGAGCGAGGTCATCGACCGACTAGAAGGCGGCGAAGCGTAGCGACTACGGGTTTTGAAACGTCGGCTGACCAGCCCCGTGTCGACTGCTAGCTGATCGAGGAACTACCGTTCCCGCCCTCCGACGGGCCGCTTTGCACCCTGTTCGAATTAAGCGAGAACCGCCTCGCTCAGCGCTCTTCGGAGTCGAGAACGCGAATCTGGTCGCCACGCACGGTGACCGGAATCGGGACCGTCGCTTCCTACTGCTCCACCTTTTTCTTCGTCGGGTACGCTCACTGTGTTCGCGCACCACTCCTCGAAAAACGTGGGCGAAAAAGCGGGCCCTCACGTCGTTCGGGCCAGTGAACCACCGGCTCCGCCGGTGGATATGTGCCTACCGCTCTTCGGAGTCGAGAACGCGAATCTGGTCGCCACGCACAGTGACCGGAATCGGGACCGTTGCCTCGTACAGTTCGACGGTGACCTGATCCTTGCCTTCGTCGATGCGCTGGACCTGCGCCTTCTCGCCCTTGAACGGGCCGGCGATGAGTTCGACGATGTCGCCCTCCGCGATGCCTTCCACGTCCGGTTTCGGCGAGAGGAAGTGCTCGACTTCCGCCATCGAGGACTCCCCCTGCACGACGCCGTTGGCGTGGGGTATCTCGTCGAGGATCCGGTCGAAGACGTTGTGATCGTCCGCTTCGACCATGACGTAGCTCGTGAGCGAGTCCGGTGCGAGCGCGGCGTGGATCTCGTCTTCCTCGCGGGAGATGATCATGTCCGCGACGGTGCGTTCCTGACTGGCCGTGGTTTTGACTGCGTAGATTCCCATCGGTTTACACCGGCTTGCTGCCAGGGATGAAGGTCATCACGGCGAAGATGATGAACCCGAGCAGTCCGACCAGCGCGATGCCCGCGCCGGCGATTTTCGCGATCTGGGAGAACTCCTCCCACGACGGCGTACTCGCCAGTTTGAGTACGCGGATGTAGGAGGTGAGATCGTATGGAACGTCCATAGCGGGTCGTACCCACTGGTGGCTTTTCTATATTGTGGTGCGCGGCGACGAGTCCGCACCTCTCACAGAGCGCTTTGGGTACACCGTCGAAAAAAGTAGTCGACAGAGCGAAGCGATGGCCGAAACGGGCGTTCCGAACTCGTCGGTTAGTCGTCGGTCAACGCAGTCCCGTCCGATCCGTGTGCTCCCAGTTCACTGCCGTCACCGGCATCGCCGGTTTCGAACTGGTCGATGAGCTCCTTGAGGTCTGTCGCCTGACTGGAGAGCGACTGTATCTTCTCGGTGACCTCCGTGATCGACGCCGTCTGTTCCTCGGCGGACGCGGCGACGTTCTCGGCCTCGGCGGACGTCTCCTCGCTGATCGAGCCGACTTCCTCGGCCATCGAGACGACCTCTTCCATCGAAGCCGCCTGCTCGTCGGTCGCGTCGCTGATAGCCTGGACGCCGTCGTTTGCCTCGTTGACCTGCTGGACGATACTGGTCAGCGAGTCGGTCGCGTTTTCGACCGTTTTCTTCCCGGTGTCGACGCTCTCACCCATCTCCTGCATGTCCTCGACAGTGGTGTCGGTCCGGGACCGAATGTCGTCGATCATCGACTCGATATCGGTCGTCGCTTCCTGGGTTTCCTCGGCGAGCGTCTTGATCTCGCGGGCCACGACGGCGAACCCTTCGCCCGCCTCACCGGCCCGAGCGGCTTCGATGTTCGCGTTGAGCGCGAGCATGTTCGTCTGCTCCGCGATTTCGTCGATGAGCGTCGTGACTTCGCCAATGCGCTCCATCTCCTCTGCGAGGGACTCCACCTGTTCGATAGCTTCGGTGGACTTCCGTTCGAGCGCCTCGATTTCGGCGGCGGCCTGCTCGGCGTATTCGCGGCCGGACTCGCCGTCGTTGACGGCCTGCTGGGACTTCGACGCGACTTCGTCGGTCGACGAGGTGATTTCCTCGACAGTCGCCGACAGGTCGGTCATCTCGTCGCTCACCTGCTGGATGTTCCGGTTTTGCTCGTCAGCGCCTTCGGCGATCTGTTGCACCGACTCGCTCACCGACTCGCTAGCCGACCGCACTTCCTGTGCGCTCGCGGAGATCGTTTCCGTCGAACTGTCGACGGTTCCGGCGAACCCTTCGATGCGGTTGACCGTCCGTTCGAGCTCCGTGATCATCTCGTTGAAGCTCTCTGCGATGTCGACCATCGCGTCGTAGTCGCTGTCGGTGGCCATCCGCTGGGTGAGGTCCCCGGCCGCCGACTTGTCCATCACGTCGCTGAACTCGGCCGCCTTCGCTTCGAGGGCGGACGCCATCGCCTCGGCGTCTTCCTTCGCCGCCTCCGCCTCGTCTCTGGCGGCTTCGACGTCGGTAATCAACGTCTGGATGTCCTCGCCCATCTCCTCCAGCGCCGCGCCGAACTCACCGGGGATGCTCTCGTCGAGCGCCGGGTCGTCGAACCGCTTGTCAGCGAGCGCGTCGGCCTGGTTCGCAGCGGTCGTCAGGTACGTCTGCATCGACGCGAATGAGTCGTACAGTTGCCCCATCTCGTCGACGCGCGTGGTCTCGGGGAGGGTGCTGTTGATCTCACCGGCGGCGATGTCCTCGGCGCTTTCGGCCACGCGGGAGAGCGCGTTCGCGGTTCCGCGCCCGATTGTCACGCCGACGACGAACAGTGCCCCCACGGCAAGCGCCAGCAGGAGCGCGATGTTCTCGGAGACAGCCGACTGCAGGGCGAACGCGCGGTCCTGCGGGACGTGATACAGCAACGCCCACTCAGTGCCGGTGACCGGCGTGTACGCCATCACGTACTGGCCGTCTTCCATGCCCGTTCTGGCGGAGACGGACTTGTAGCCGGTTTCGCCGTTCAGTGCTGCTTCGACGCTCGTGTCGGTCGCGTCCCCGGTCGCTGCGTACTCTTCGAGAATAGAACTCTTCCGGTTGTCGAGAATGATCTGTCCGTTCGACCCGACGACCTTCACGTCGCCGGTCGCAAACGGTGACGTGAACTCGTGGGAGCGCGCTTCGAGCGACGCCGTCAGCACGACGTATTCGTCGCTGCCGGAGACAGGCTGGACGAACGCAATAACCGATTCGTTACTGCTCTTGTACGCTTCGGACGTGCCCGTCGGACCCGACGAGACGACTGCACCACTCGCGTCGGTCCACGGATCGTCGACGTTGCTCAGTGCGACGCCGTTCAGTTCGTCGTCGGTGCTGGCGGTGACTGTACCGTCAGCGGCGTCGACGTAATGAAGCGCCCGGACGTCTCCCGGTAACCCAATGAGCTTCTGTTCGAGCCACCGCTGGTGTTCTCTGTCAGAGGTGGACTCGGACCGATCACCGATAGACGCCGCGAGAAACGACGCTGTCGACTGCTTGTTCGAGACCCAAGTTGAGACGGAACTCGATTGGGACTCCGCGACACCGCGGATTTGATCCTCTGTCTGTGACTCAACTAGCGCCCCCGTTTCGAGGTTGATGGCTGCCCCACCGAGTGCGAGCAAGACGACCACGCCGAGCAACAGGACGCCGAACTTCGCCGCGTACCGACGCCGAATGACGTCAGGGAGCGCACGCTCCGTTGCCTGAACCAGCCGGCTCGGGAGCGAACTCATCGGGACCCTCCCGATTTGAAGAACTGTGGTTGCAATAGCTCCAGCGACTCGACTGACCCGTTAGTGACCCGCTCGATCAGGTACGAACTCAGCGGTTCGAGGTCAGCCGTCAGGTCGACGCTGCCGGACGCACCCTGGTAATTCACTGCCCGGCCTGCTTCAGTGAGTGACCGAACACGACCGAAGTCGCCGACAGAGACAGTGTGTCCAGACCCGCCGGAGACTGACTGAATGGTCTCGGCGATTGCCGGACCGCTGCTTTCGCCGGCCTGTTCGGCGGCACACGCCATCAAAAACAGCGCGTCGTACGCGTTGACCGAGTACGCTCGGGGATCATCGATATCCGGGAGCCGGCGGACCAGTTCGAAGTACGCCTGCGTTCGCGCAGAGGACAGCGACGCGCTGTAGAACCCGTCGTAGTACGACGGGAGGTCACCGCCGAACATCCCCGCAGACAGCACCCATGGAACGTCGTACTCCGACTGGTTGTACGCATCAAGGATACCGCGCTCCTGGCCGGAGACGCTGGTGAAGCTGACGGCATCAGGGTCGTTCTGGAACACGTCTGCGAGCGTGTCGTCGAACGATTCCGACGACGGGTCATATCGGATATCGGCGACGATATCGGCGTTCAGTGCCTCACGCTGTGCGTCCGCCAGTCCGGCACCGAAGGAGTTGTCGATGCTCAGTAACGCGACGGAGTCCGCATCGATGTACAGCGGGTCGTCGACGGCCTTCGCCATTACCACCGCTTGCGTCCCGTCGCTCGGCACTGTTCGGCCGAAGTATTTCCGGCCGTTGGCCCGGCCGGCAGTCGATAGCTGCGGGGCAGTACTGGCGGGGCTGACCTCCATGATTTCGTCGCTGGCTGCTTCCGGAGCGAGAGCGAGCGACGCATCACTGACGAGGCCGCCGACGAAGCCGATGACACCACGGTCGACGAGTGATCCGTACTGCTCTACCGCGGTTTCGGCGTTCGCCTCGGTATCAAGAATGGTCACTTCGACGTCGTTACCGCCGATACCACCGGCGGCGTTGACGTCGCTTGCTGCCTGCTCGACCATGCGCTTGCCGTGTTGTCCGAGTGGGGCGAGCGCACCACTGAGTGGGAGGAGTGCACCAAACTGAACAGTGTCACTGCCTCCGCTCAGAGAACCGAGACAACCGGATGAGAGTCCCAAGCTCCCAACGGCCAGACACTTTTTGAGAACATTACGCCTCGAATCTGAGTACATGCGAAGAGAGTTAGAATTTCCGGATAAACGCTTTTCGGCGAGAGTATCATTTATGATAGCAAACGTGTGGAGATAAATTCATTTACTGGCAGCTAGGGAGAGTCAGAAAACTGAGACAACGAGGCAGTTCAGTCGACGTAGTCGATGTCTTCACCGAGTTGCTGGGCGGCCTTCTCCTGTTCGGCCTCGCTCTGGCCGTATATCTGCGGGCTCTCGACGCCGGTGACGACGATCATCGTCTCCATCTTGCCCTCGAACTCGTTGTTGACCGACGCGCCCCAGATGATGCGAGCGTCGGGGTCGATGCGGTCGTAGATCTCCTCGACGACGCCCTCGGCTTCCTCGATGCTCATGTCGGGGCCGCCGACGACGTTGACGAGCGCGGAGTTCGCACCGTCGAACTCCACGTCAAGTAGCGGCGAGCGGAGCGCCGAGCGGATGGAGTCCTGTGCCTTGTTCTCGGAGTCGGATTCGCCGAGGCCGATCATCGCGACACCGCCGTTCTCCATGATGGTCCGAACGTCGGCGAAGTCCACGTTGACGAGGCCGGGCTTGGTGATCAGTTCGGTCATGCCCTTGACCGAGCGCATCAGCACACGGTCGCAAATCTTGAACGCGTCCTGCAGCGGCATCGACGGCGCATAGTCCAGCAGGCGGTCGTTCGGCACGACGATGACCGTATCGGAGACCGAACGGAGTCGTTCGAGGCCAGCGTCGGCGTTGGCACGGCGGCGTTCACCCTCCGCGGTAAACGGAATCGTGACGATAGAAATGGTGAGTGCGCCGGCTTCCTGCGCGGCCTGTGCGACGACCGGGGCCGCGCCGGTGCCGGTGCCGCCGCCGAGACCTGCGGTGACGAACACCATGTCTGAGCCGTCGATAGACTGCTGGATGTCCTCGATGTCCTCCTGGGCGGCCTCCTCGCCGATTTTCGGGACCGAACCCGCGCCGCGGCCGCCGGTGCGCTTGCGGCCGATGAGAATCTTGGTGTCGGCGGCCACCTCGTCGGCGAGGTGCTGTGCGTCGGTGTTTGCGGCGACGAGTTTGGCCCCGTGGATGCCCTCCTCCATCATCCGGGTGACCGTGTTCCCGCCAGCACCGCCACAGCCGACGACCGTGATCTTCGTTTCCAGGTCCTTGACGACGCTTGCCAGTTCCTCGTCGGACATCGTCCCGGACGTGGACATGTCTTGAGACGGCGTCGATGTCGTTTCGTCGACAGTTCCGCCAGCCGCGTCCTCCCCGTCTTGTTCTGCCTCGTCGATAGCGTCGTCAATTATCGAATCCATAATTTAAAACCCCCTTGCAGACGAACAGTTATTAGTTTTCCCCCTACGTCTGACGCACGTCTGACGTGTTGAGTCATAGTTTTACCGGCTGACGCGCCAGTGTTCACAGCGTATATCGACGTATACGCTCGCGCTGGAACCGCTCCGGGTCAATCTCTTCGCCGTCGATTTCGACGGATTGGCCCGAGGCGAGTTTCCCGAACTTGGGCCCTTCGGGGATACCGGCCGTTCGTGCGAGGTCCGGGTCGAACGCCGTCTCCCGGGCGACCAGTTCGTCCGCGGTCCAGTCGACGCTGTCGAAGCGCCGTTCGAGGATTTCGACCAGCGGTTCGACGACCGCTTCTATTTCTGTCGCCGCCGGACAGACAATCGGTCCGGTGAGGACAGTCCCGTTTTGCTCGGTCGCGTACGCGATGGACTGGCGTTCGATAGTCTCACGCAGTGCCTCGCTATCGACGCCGCGCACGTCGGAAATAAGCTCGTTCGGGAGGTCGATTACGGTCCATTCCCCGTCGTACCCGGACGCAAGCTCTCCGAACCTGAGACCATCGTCGACCGGCCGGACAGCGTCTTCCAGCGTCTCGACGAGGCCCAGGTCGACACCGGTCGTCTCCCGAACGAACGTCTCACTGACGACGCGGTAGCCCAGCGACTCGATGGCGGCCGTGAGGTCCGGCCGGTCGCCCTCCATGAGAGCGTAGTCGGCCGCGCTGGCCCGGAAGGCGCGGTCGAGCACTGTGTCGCGCTCCGCGTCGCTGTCGGCCCACTCCGCCAGCGCGTCCAACGACCAGTTGGCGGCGATGTGGCCGACCGCCCAGTCCGTCTCGCGGACGACCCGCTCGAACCGCGGGGCGTAGTGGCCGCCGCCGACGCCGAGGAGGTGGCGGCGCGTCCCGTTTTCCCGCGGCTTGTCGGCCGGCTCGTCGGCGAGGTCCAGTATCGCCCTGGCGGCGGCTTCGGCGGCGTCGGGGTCCTCCCACTGTGGCTCCGCACTGCCGACCTCGACAAACATCGACGGGACACCGACTGCTGTCGGGCCGTGGTGCGTACACTCCATCCCGACTTCGTAGTCCGGCGGAGCGTGGCGCTGGAGTGCCGACACCACGGCCTTGTGAGCCCCGGGACAGGCGCGGGCGAACTGCCCGTCTTCGCCGCCGTACTCCGCGACACCGAAGTTTCCGGTGTGGTGGGCTGTCAGGAGCTCGTCCGTCTCGCCGGCGTGTTTTGAGGCGAACACCAGCAGGTCCGGGTCGTCGAACGCTGCCGCGACGTTTTCGATGTCCAGATGTAACGCCTCGAACTCGCGGAGTTCCACGCTGTCAATCTGGTACACCGTACCGCCGCCTTCGTCGTCGGGCCGCGTTTCGTCGACGCTCGTTTCCCAGTCCCGCAATGAGCGCAGGTGCTCTCCGATGTGCATCGATGCCGCGTCGGCGTGTGAGACAACGATTCCGAGCATCAATCGGCGTTCTCCAGATGGACCGGTTCACGACCCACCGCGGACCGGACGGCGTCACCGGCCAGCCCAAGCAGGTGTTTCAGCGCTTCGCGGCGCTGGACGAACAGTCCGACCCCGAGGAGGACGTACAGCCCTGTATACGCCAGCAGAAGGTCGTGACTCGATATCGGCAGAGCGAGAAGGTCCCTGATGATGGCGAACTCCAGAACCACCTGCGAGATGAACAGCGCGAACAGCCCGATTGCTTCCCGGATACTGATCTCGAAGTTGACCAGAATGGCGAGCGCAAAGAAGGACTGGGCCGCTGTAATCCAGATCTCCGCGCCCTGTCTGGCGTCGAACGGCAGGACGCCGTACCCGCCGAGTGCGATGGAGTACACCACTGCGATGGTCCCGATGAGCAGCGTCCACTGATTGAGTTTCGAGGAAATGAGGGCGTTGAACCCCGCCGTCGAGCGGGCCTTGTTGACCAGCACGGCGACGACAATGAGCTCAGGTGACTCACTGGCCAGCGGGGCGACCCACTGGATCATGAAGAACTCGGGAATCCCGTTCGCGACACCGATCTCTTCGAGACCGTGGGCGAACGGCTCAACCGCGGTGAAAATCATTGCGCCGGAGTAGCCAAACAACGCCAAGACGACGAGTGGCCGCCACGGCAGCGACCACTCCTGGAAGTACTTTGGGACGCCGACGGTGTGCTCGCTGTGTTCGATATCGGACTTGAGCACGAGGCCGATGTACGCGACGTAGAGGCCGACCAGAAACAGCGTATCGAAGATACCGATACCGCCGCCGAGAGGGACAAGAAACGCCCACAGCGTCGCCAGAAAGAGGAAGGAGATCTCGGTTGCGATGTCGGTGTCCAGCTGGACGGCGTCTTTCAGGAAGCCGTCGCGTTTCGTGACTGCGGGGTCCCGTGTCTTTGCGGCGCGCCAGACGGTGAACACGGCGATACCCGCCCAGCCGATACCGATGAGGATGCGGTTCGCGCCGGTCATGTTCGCAATCGCGAGGTTCGCGTCGTGACAGGCGCGAGCGAGCCCCCCGCTTGCGGACTCGATTTCTGCCGCCGTGAACTGGCGACAGGCCTCCGTCGTCGCCCCACCAGCCCCGGCGTTCCAGGCGTACAGCGCGTCAACGGCGTACTCGGGAGCCACGGCGAGAATGGCGAGGACGGCGATAGCGAACGCCCTCGGTACGTCTTTCTCGGCGGTTTCAGCGCCCCAGGCCAAGAGGAACGACGCCCCGAGGACGGCGAGCCCACTGACCGCGACGGTGGTCACGTTCCCGACCTCAATGCCGGAGATAAATAGGTAAATCCAGCCGACAGTCAGGGCCAGCGCGACTGCGACTTGCATCAGTGGATGGCGAAAACGACTCACTGTCGGAAGTGTGGCTGGGTCTGGCTGAAAAGCTTGCGAAAGTGTCGGCTGCAGACCGTGCTTCCCACAGAGCGTGGCGTTCATACGACCGGGGCGCGCTGGCGTTGGTATGGACGTTTACGGACTCATCGGGAACCCGGTCGGGCACTCGCTGTCGCCGCCGATGCACGAGGCGGGCTACGAGGCACTGGGACTTGACGCGCGCTACGTCACGTTCGAACCGTCGGCTGACGCCGGTGCCGAAGCCGTCGAAGCGGCGGAGACGCTCGGAATCGACGGCCTCAACGTTACCATCCCGTTCAAGCAGGACGTACTCAACGCCGTCGACCCCGCGCCGCTCGCCGAGCGCATCGGCGCGGTCAACACCATTGATTTCGCGGGTGAGACGCCGACAGGCTACAACACGGACGCCGTCGGCGCGGTCCGAGCACTGGCACACCACGACGTCTCGCTGTCCGGCACTGCTGTCGTCGTCGGGGCCGGCGGCGCGGGACGCGCAGTCGCGTTCGGCCTCGCCGACGAGGGGCTGTCGGTGCGGATAGCAAACCGAACCGAATCTAAGGCGCACGCGCTGGCCGAGGACGTCCCGGACGCGACGGGCCACGGCCTCGATTCGCTCGCTGACCTGCTCGCAGACGCCGACATCCTCGTCAACTGCACCAGCGTCGGCATGGAGGAAGACGAGACGCCGGTCCCCGCTGACGCGCTGCACGGCGACCTCGCGGTGCTCGATGCGGTGTACACGCCGATAGAGACTCGTCTGCTACAGGACGCGGCAGCCGCTGGCGCGACGACAGTTGACGGCGCGTGGATGCTCCTGTATCAGGGGGTTGAAGCGTTTGAACGCTGGACTGGCGAGGACGCACCTGTAGACAGGATGAACGGCCGATTGCGCGAACACTTGTAACGGAGCGGTCACCAGCAAGAGATTTGTGTTGGGGATAAATACGTTCATGTATGGGTCTGCTTCAGAAATTGAAATCTGCCCTCGGGCTTGACGGGACTGGGTCATCCACGTCGGGAACCAATCGCGACGTGGACGTGACCGTCGAGCGAGAGCCTTCTACTGAAGACGAAGACGCTGTGAAGGGGACGAACACCGCGACGACTACCGAGACCCACACATCCGATACCGCGGACGGGGCCGGGACTGAATCAGGGGATGGGAGTGCAACATCTGCTCAGACGGCCGAGTCGGAGACTGCGGCGTCACCGACTGCGACCGACGACGAATCGACATCTGCGACCGATGCTTCTCCAGCAGGGTCCGAGCAAGAACCAGTGGTCGACGACGAAGCCAGCGACTCGGAGGCCACCGCTGACGAAGAACCGGCCGAGGCTGATGCCGAGACTGAGGACGAGGAAAGTACTGCCCCAGTCACGGAAATAAAGGGTATCGGTCCCGCCTACGCCGACCGACTCGCCGATATCGGTATCGAGACGGTGGGCGAACTGGCCGCTGCGGATGCAGCGGACATCGCCGCAGACACCGACCTCTCAGAGAGCCGCGTTTCGGGCTGGATCGAGCGGGCCGAAGACTTCTGAAACCGTTGACGTTCCGTCTTTTTGCGCCGAACCGCAAGGGAATTAGTCGCCGCACTGTTTTCGTTCGGTAATGCAATCGGTCGAAACCGACCGGACCACGTTCACCGACCTTGCGGCCGACGCGCATCCAGCGGCGCGCGTCCCTGTCGAGGTTCGAGTGGACGTCGATGACCCGTTTCTCGCCTATCGTCGGGCGCGCGACGAAACTGGCGGCGTGTATCTGGCGACGACCGGCGGCCAGTCGGGGTGGGGTTACTTCGGGACCGCTCCGGCGGACTTCCGCGAGGTCGACCCCCGAGCTGGCGGGACCCTCGCCGCACTGACTGAGTTTCTCGACGGCGAGCGGCTGGTCCGTGGTGACTGCGACGTACCGTATCCCTGCGGAGCCGTTGGATGGCTCTCCTACGACGTGGCGCGGGAACTGGAGTCACTGCCCGACAGCGCCGATGCCGACCGCGCGCTCCCAAACCTGCAGGTGGCCCGCTACGACCGCTTCGCCGCTTGGGAGGAACCCCGCGGTGAGTCGGTGACGCTGCGCGTGACAGCCTGCCCGCGGGTCGACGACTTTGAGACGCCCGAACTGGCCTACGAGTTCGGCAAGCAGCACGCGCTGGACTTGGCGCGGGCAGCGGCACAGGGCGACCCCAGTGTCGAGGATCCGCCGGTCGAGACCGATGAAGCAACCTTCGAGAGTGACTGCACGCGCGAGTCATTTGCTGACCGAGTCCAAACGGTCAAGCAGTACATCCGCGACGGCGACACGTTTCAGGCGAACGTCTCACAGCGTCTCCGCGCACCCGCCGCAGTCCATCCCGTCGAGGCGTTCGACGCGCTTCGAACTGTGAACCCCGCACCGTACTCTGCCCTGCTTGAGTTCCCTGGCGTTGACCTCGTCAGCGCCAGCCCGGAACTCCTCTTGCACCGCGACGGCGACCGTATCGAGACCGAACCCATCGCTGGCACCCGCCCGCGGGGCGAGACGCCCGACGCTGACGACCGACTGGAAGCGGACCTGCTCGACGACGGGAAGGAGCGGGCCGAACACGCGATGCTCGTCGATCTGGAGCGCAACGACCTGGGGAAAGTGAGCAAATTCGGGAGCGTGGAAGTGTCTGACTACCGCCGCGTCGACCGCTACTCAGAGGTGATGCACCTCGTCTCGGTCGTCGAGGGCCGACTCCGTGACGGCGCGTCCCTGCAGGAAGCCATCGCCGCGGTGTTCCCCGGCGGCACCATCACCGGCGCACCGAAACCCCGGACGATGGAGATCATCGACGAGGTTGAGGCCACGCGACGGGGGCCGTACACCGGCTCTATCGGCCTGTTCGGCTTCGACGGCCGGGCGACGCTGAACATCGTCATCAGGACCCTGGTCCGGTACGCCGAGGAGTACCACCTCCGCGTCGGCGCGGGCATCGTTCACGATTCGGACCCGGACAGCGAGTATCAGGAGACGCTTGACAAGGGCTGTGCGCTGGTCAACGCCGTCGACGAAGCGCTGGGGAGACGCGTCGACCTGGCGATGGAGGACCAGCAATGAGCGGCTCCCGTGGTAGCGACGGCAGCGACGATAGCGACACCAACGCCGCGGGTGGCCCGACGGCGGACTCGCTGGCTCCGACCGTGCTGGTCGTCGACAACTACGACTCGTTCGCGTACAACCTCGTCCAGTACGTCGGCGAGGTGGTCCTCCGACTCGGCGGGACTGAGGACGACGTCATCGTCCGGCGCAACGACGCCATCGACATCGAGGGTATCCGCGAACTGGACCCCGACGGCATCGTCGTCTCGCCGGGGCCAGGGACGCCCGAAGAGGCGGGCGTCTCGATGCCGATCTTCGAGGAGCTGGACTACCCGACGCTGGGCGTCTGTCTCGGTCATCAGGCGCTGTGTGCGGCCAACGGCGCGCCAGTCGGCCACGCCGAGGCGGTCGTCCACGGCAAATCGTCGTCGGTTACCCACGACGGAACAGGCGTGTTCGAAGACCTGCCGGACCCCGTCGAGGTGGGTCGGTACCACTCGCTCGCGGTCGACCGCGAGGACCTTCCCGACGTGCTGACTGAGACGGCGTACACTGTTGGCCACGACGATGCCGACGGAGCCACAGAGACGCCAGACTCGTCCGAACCTGCCACCGCCGACGGCACGGACGAGTCCCAGGTCGTCATGGGCGTCCGCCACAGCGACCGCCCGCACATCGGCGTCCAGTTCCATCCCGAAAGCATTCTGACCGACCACGGCAAGACCATGATCGAGAACTTCTGCCTGCTATGCAATACCACGTAGACGGCGACCTCGTCCCCGAAGACGAGGCGACGGTGTCAGTGCGCGACCGCGGGTTCATGTACGGCGACGCGGCGTTCGAAACGCTCCGGGCCTACGGCGGCGAGCCGTTCCGGTGGGACGCCCACCGCGAGCGCCTCCAGCGGACGGCCGAGACGCTGGGGTTTGCCGACGCCGTGCCTGGTGACCTCCGGGAGCGCGTCGACGAGACGCTCGCGGCCAACGACCTCGACGAGGCGTACGTCCGGCTGTCGGTCACGCGGGGCGTCCAGCCCGGGAAGCTCACGCCGGGGAGCGATGTCGACCCGACGGTCGTCGTCATCTGCAAGGGGCTCCCGAGGGGCGGGCTCAACGGCGAGTGCGTCTGGGACGAGCCGGCGTCGGTCCAGACGGTCCGGACCCGGCGGATTCCGAGCGAGGCCGTCCCGGCGGACGCGAAGACCCACAACTACCTCAACGGGATTCTCGGCCGGCTCGAACTCCGAAAGGCCGCCGCTGGCGGCGAACCAGCCGACGAGTGTCTCATCCGGGACACGGACGGGAACCTTGCAGAAGGGGCGACGAGCAACCTCTTTTTCGTCACGGACAACGGCCTCCGGACGCCGAGTACGGATCTGGACCTACTGCCGGGGGTCACCCGCGACGTGGTAATGGACATCGCTCGCGGCGAGGATTTCCCTGTCGAGACCGGTCACTATTCGCTCGATGCCCTGCGTGACGCCGACGAGGCGTTTCTCACCAACTCGACGTGGGAGATCCGCCCCGTTTCGACCGTCGACGGTATCTCCGTGGGGAGCGGGCCGATGACGAAGCTCCTTCAGCGGCTGTTCGACGAGCGAATCGAGGAGCGGTACTACTGATCGCGCTGAAGGTAGTGGAAAGCGAGCCAGCGCGGGTCGCTGGCGTGCCAGCTTACTGGTGTCCGCGTCCGCGGTCTACTCGGGTGCGTAGCAGACCCAACTTGTCGCGGGAACGGTGATCTGGACCCAACTATCGCCGTTGGTCGAGATATTGCCCGCGTTGCCGCTGTAATCGTTGAGTGTCTGGTTCGTCCAGCTCGTGGGGACCCACTTGCTCCGCTGGCCGCTCGCACGGTTCAGGCCGACGAGGAGGTTCCCTTCTCGCTCGTAGACGTACAGGTCCTGGTCGACGTGGCGGGTCTGTGAGCCGCCGCTCGCGAGGTTGTTCCGGATCCAGAGGAGGTTCCGGATATCGTCGTCGTCGACGCTGATACGGTTGCTGTACACGCGTGGATACCCCTCGTACGTGAGGATGTAGGCGTACGCGAGTTTCTCGTAGTCCGGCGGCCCGCTGTCGTGGTTTGAAACGAACGTAAACGCCTGGAACGGCGACTGATTCACCATGCCGGCGCCGTCGAGCGCCTGCATGTTGCCGTCGCTGTGGAACGCCTCCTCTTTCATCGTGTAATAGAGCGGGTAGTCGGTGACGGACATCCCCGTGTCGGCGTACCCTTGGCAGACGCCGATATCGCCGTCGAGCACCTCACCCACTGTCCAGAGATCGAGGTCGTCGGCCCACTGGTTCGCGTAGTCGGCGAAAAACGACTCGGGGACGTGTTTGGCGGCGTCCCAGCGAATACCGTCGACGCCGAGGTCCGCGTACTTCTGGACGTAGGCCTGCAACTCGCCGCGGACGTACGCGGACTCCTGTTTCAGGTCCTTCAGCCCGACGAGCCAGTCGTCCTCGACCGATTCCGGGTTGTCGTAGTTAATGTCGTCTTTCGGGTGGAAGTCGCGTTCGCTGAACCGGGGGAGGTCCGCGAACGTAATGCCCGGCGCGTCCCGGAAGTCGTCGTTTGCGGCCATGTGGTTGATGACCGCGTCGGCGACGACGTCGAGGTCCTGATTGTGGGCCTCCTGCACCATCGCCTCGTACTCGTCCTCTGTGCCGAACACGCTGTTGAAATCCGTCAGGTCGACGGGCTGATAGCCAAGCGGTGGGTCGGTGACGCCGTTCTGATGGCTCCGGTCGAGGCGGCTCCGCTGGGCCGGTGGGACCTGAATCGCGTCGTAGCCCTGTTGTGCGACTGTTTCCAGCGTCGCTGTGATCTCTGTCCAGTCTGTGTGGTAGTACTGGTACACCGCGCTATCGCCGACAGCCGCGCTACTGCCGACTGAGGCGGCGGTGCCGAATACTGCGGCACCGAGCACTCCGATTCCTTTCAGAACGGTTCGCCGAGACGCCTGCTTACTGCCGGTAATTCGGGGTCGATTCATTTGCTCTCCGAGGTATGTCTCATGTTATCTACCATGCTTTTCCGCAAAAGATGATGAGATTCTACATCACAATAAATAGTTGGCATATATGATTTGTTACATATCGGAAGTCAATCACACCTGAACAGTAATATAGCGATGATACGGGGACTGAACCACTATCTCTACCGCGTTTCCGGCTCCCGGAAGACACACTTCGACGCTCCTATTTTATTTGTGATATATACCCGACTTTCTCACCAACCTCGAAGTAGTCCGTTCACACCACGTCTTCGCGCTCGACACCGTCGACAGCGAGAATGAGGTCGGGACCGTACGCGCCGGCGGGCGTCTGGAACCCGGCGGGCGCGTCGCCGTCGATGACCCGCTGGGTGATTTCGACCGCCGTCGCCGCCGTGAGGTCGTAGGTGTGTGGCCCTCGCAGTCGGGACTCGACGCGGTCGCCGTCGTCAGTTCTGGCTTCGCCCCAGACGAAACTGGGCACACTTGCGCGCTCTTCAGCGTCGGGTCCCTCGGTCGTCTGCTCGATAAACCACTTGAGCGTGGCTTTCACCGGCGGGAGACCGAGTACGGGCGCGAACAGCCCCGCAAATCGCTGCTGTCGGGCCGCCGACGGCGGCATCGACATGTACACGGTCACGTTCGGTATGCCGGTGGTGTGGTACGCCGTCGACACGTCGCCCCACGGGATCGAGACGGTGTTCATCCCATCGTGTCCCCAGCCGAAGTCTATCTCGCGCGATTCGCTCCCGACGGTCACTCGCTCTATGCGGCCGTCGCGGCGCACCGCCCCGCCTGCGTCGATGTGTTCGACCATCGTCTTCGCGGTTCCCTTCGAGACGCCCATCTCCGCGTGAAACGCCAGCGCCAGCGTGTCGGCGTCGGGCAGCCGGTCGGCGAGGTGTGCAGCGAGGCAGTCCGTCGGGACCACGTCGAAACCGACACCAGGCAGGAGCATGATCCCGGCCTCCCGTGCTTCGCTGTCCCGCTCGTGGATGGCCTCAAACACGTCGAGCTCCCCGGTGATGTCCAGGTAGTGCGTCCCGGTTCGCAGGCAGGCCTCGACCATCGGCTCCCACGTCCGGCTGAACGGGCCGGCGCAGTGGACGACGGCGTCGGCGTCGTCGAGCAGCACGTCGAGCACTTTGGGTTCATCCAGCCCGACGACTTCGGACTCACAGCCGAGTTTGATCGCCTGCGTCGAGAGTTCGTCCCGGTTCCGGCCGGTCAGTACGGGCTCTAATCCCCGGTCGATGGCCGCCTGTGCGATGATGTTGCCGGTGTAGCCGTACGAGCCGTAAATGACGACATCTCCCATAGCGTCGCGTTCGCAGCGTCCCCCGATAACAGTTGACACTGACTCGACAGCCTGGCCAGTGACCGCTGGCCGCTCACTTCACGAGAGCTTTGGCCGCGCTCTGGCCTCGCTTCTTACTGCACGGTGCCGTTTCCGTCTGAATAGCCCGTGGCGCTTCACGCGGTTACTCGCCGGGATCGGCGGTTTGAAACGGGTTACGTCCGTACGGATGCGTAGTATGGACGAGGACAGCCGTATCGTCGCGCTGGACGAGGTGCCCGCTGACGGAACCTTTCTGTTCACTGTTCGCGACGGCTTCGACACGAAGGAGGCGATTATCGTCGAGTTGTCCGACGCGGTCGTCGCGTTCGAGAACTACTGTCCACACTGGACAGACGTCCGACTCGACAAAGGCAGTGGGGCGACTGTTCGGAATGGGGAACTGGTGTGTGAGAAACACGGGGCGACGTTCGAATCCGATTCGGGGCTGTGTAACTACGGCCCTTGCGAAGGAGCGGTTCTGGAGGAAGTTTCGATTACCACCGAGGACGACGTCGTCTACCTGACCGACGAGCGCTACGAGTTCGAAAACCAGGGGCCGTCCGGCGACCACGACCTCTCCTCGCGCGGTCGCATCGGCTTCTCCGGGAACTGAGCGGCTGGAATCGGCTTCTCCGGGACTCCGTACCGGTTAGCTGATCCGGTACGCCGGCTCTGAGACCGCTTCGCATTTACACTCCGGACACCGGCTTGGTCGGTTTGTCAGGTCGTCGAAGTCCGTGAAGCCGCACTCCTCGCACTCCGGCGGCGCGACGAGGAGCTGTTCGTCGGTCGATTCCAGGGATTTCGAAATATGCTCTACGTGCGTGAGCGCGTCGCTGGTCTGTATTTCGAACTCGTTCGCGATTGTCCCGGCGGCCATCGCTTCGTCGCGTAGTTGGTCAGCGATGCGCTGGCGCGTCGTCCGACTTGCCTCGCGCATGGGAGAAGTTGGCATCCGATTGTTATAGGCTTTGTTCCGGACTCACTGCGTCGCAGTGACGCTCTCCCACGTTCCTGTACCAGCCACGATACTTTATCACCGACGGCGGTGAATAGCGACACCCAATGTTCGACAGAATCCTCGTTCCGACCGACGGAAGCCCCGGTTCCGAGCGCGCGTTCGAGGTCGCCGCGACGCTCGCCAGCACTCACGATGCAGCCGTCCACGTTCTCTCGGTCGTCGACGAACACGGGCCTACGGACGACTGGGACTACGACGGCGACTCCCCAGCAGAAGCGTTCATCGAGTCCCAAGCCGACCACGTCGACACCGAGGGCCTGTCCGTCACCACCGCGGTCCGCGAGGGAGTCGTCCACGACGCGGTTCTCGACTACGGCGACGAGAACGAGATCGACCTCATCGTCATGGGGACTCACGGCCGCACCGGTGTCCGGCGCTTCCTCCTCGGCAGCGTTACCGAGAAGGTCGTCCGCCTCGCCGACGTACCAGTCCTCTCGGTCAAAGCCGACGCGGAGCCGGGGACCGTCTCGTTCGACGACATTCTGCTCCCGACTGATGGCAGTAGCGGCGCGGAGGCAGCTATCGAACCGACGGGCGCGCTCGCAAGCGCGACCGATGCCACTGTCCATCTCGTCTCGGTCGTGGATACGCGATCACTCGGCATCGATGTCGGGTCGAGCGTTATCGTCGACGAACTGGAGTCTGTCGCGACGGATGCTGTCGGAGATGCGTCCGATCGACTCTCCGGGATGGGAGTCGAGACTGTCGAGACAGCTATCACGCACGGTGTCCCGTATCGGGCCATCCTCGACGCCATCGAGGAGACTGATGCCGACCTCGTCGTCATCGGGACCCACGGTCGCACGGGTGTCGACCGCTACCTGCTGGGCAGCGTTGCCGAAAAACTGGTCCGAACCTCGCCGGTTCCGGTGATGACCGTTCGAGCGTCGGACGTCGGCGAGGAAAGCTAACACCGCTCCCAGCGGTGTATCGTGGAATTATAGCCAGCCGGCGAGACGACGCTCGGACGGCACTCGACCGCCTATCCGAAGTTCTCGACTTTCGCGTCGTCAGTGCTGACGCCGGCAGCTTCGAGCGCTTCCGTGGCGGCGTCGAGGAAGTCCGCGAAGCCGTAAATGAACACCTGGCCGCCGTCTTCGATGGCGTCGGCGACTGGCTCAGTCAGGGATTCCTCGCTGTCGATGACCGAGACGAGCGCCCCGGCCTCGGCGAGCGCGTCCAGTCGGTCCTCGTGGACCGGCGCATCGTCCTGATACACGACTGCAGCCTCGTTGCCGTCGTCCAGTGCGCGCTCGGCGATACCCACGGCTGGACCGACGCCGGGCCCACCGGCGAGGACGACAGCGCGACTCTCGCCTTCGTAGTAGTCCGACCCGAACGGCCCGGCGATGCGGACACCGTCGCCCGCTTCAAGCGCGCCGAGTTGGGGGGCTAGCTCGCCGTCGGGGTCGATGCCGACGGTAATCTCGAACGCCTCGTCGACTGTCGGCGAGGAGATTGTGTAGAACCGCGAGATGTCCTCCCCGTCGACGCCCAGCGTCAGCTTGACGAACTGCCCCGGCTGTGCGTCGAAGGCCTCCGGTGTCTCGAAGTCGATCGCCACGGTGTCCGGTCCGACATCTCGGACGGCAACCACGTCGAGGACTCGTTCATCCATACCTGAGAGTTGCCGTGACTGGGCAAGGGGGTTACGGTCGCGGAGTTTCACGTTAGCCAGCATATGTTGCCGGTGTTTTCCCACATACGGGGGATTATGCCGGTATTCCCTCGAAACTACGGCGGAATTCACTCGAAACCGAGTAGTGCGCGCGCGGGCGGTTACGGAAGGCTTTTCCTGCCACGCTGGCTACCCGAGGGATATAATGCCAGAGGACCTGAACTGGGCCATCGGCGGCGAAGCCGGCGATGGAATCGACTCCACCGGGAAGATTTTCGCGCAGGCACTCTCCCGGGCTGGTCGACACGTCTTCACCTCAAAGGACTTCGCCTCCCGCATCCGCGGCGGGTACACTGCCTACAAGGTACGGACGTCAGTCGACCGGGTTGAGAGTGTCGTCGACCGCCTGGACATCCTGATCGCACTCACCGAGCGCACGATCCACGAGAACGAGGACGAGCTCCACGAGGACTCCGTCATCATCTACGACGGCGAGCGCTCGACGATGCAGGACGTGGAAGTGCCCGGCGACGCGACGGCGCTCGAAGTACCGCTGAAACGACTCGCCGAGGACGCGGGTGGGGCCATCATGCTCAACGTCGTCGCCCTCGGTGCGGCGTGTGAGGTCACCGGCTTCCCCATCGAGAACCTCGACGAAAGCCTCGAAAAGCGCTTCGGCGACAAGGGCGAGGCCATCGTCGAGAACAACAAGGAAGCCGCCCGGAAGGGACAGCACTACGTCCAGGAGGAGTACGGCGAGTTCGACTACGACATGGAGACCACCGACGAGGACTACGTGCTCCTCAACGGCGACGAGGCCATCGGCATGGGCGCTATCGCCGCCGGCTGTCGCTTCTACGCCGGCTACCCCATCACACCGGCGACGGACGTGATGGAGTACATGACCGGCCGCGTCGACCAGTTCGGCGGCAAGGTCGTCCAGGCCGAGGACGAACTCTCCGCCATCAACATGGCCCTCGGTGCGGCCCGCGCCGGTGCCCGAGCCATGACCGCTACGTCCGGTCCGGGTATCGACTTGATGACCGAGACGTTCGGGCTTGTCGCCACCAGCGAGACGCCGCTGGTCATCTGTGACGTGATGCGTTCCGGTCCTTCGACCGGGATGCCGACCAAGCAGGAACAGGGCGACCTCAACATGACGCTGTACGGCGGCCACGGCGAGATTCCGCGCTTCGTCGTCGCGCCGACGACCGTCTCGGAGTGCTTCTGGAAGACCGTCGAGGCGTTCAACCTCGCCGAGAAGTACCAGACGCCGGTGTTCCTCGTCTCGGACCTCGCGATGGCCGTGACGGAACAGACGTTCTCCCCCGACACCTTCGACATGGACGAAGTCGAAATCGACCGCGGGAAGGTCGTCGACGAGAACGAGATCGACGCCTGGCTGGACGAGAAGGGGCGCTTCCAGGCCCACTTCGCGGCCGCAGACGGGGTCTCACCGCGTGCGTTCCCCGGGACGACCGACGGCGCGCACATGACGACCGGCCTCGAACACGACGAACTCGGCCGGCGGACCGAAGACACGGACGTGCGTATCGAGCAGGTCGACAAGCGCCAGCGGAAAGTCGAGACCGCCCGCGAGCAGGAGGACTTCGACTACCGCGAGTTCGGCGACTCCGACGCCGATACGCTCGTCATCTCCTGGGGCTCCAACGAAGGAGCCCTGCGCGAGGGGCTGACACTGCTGGAGGAGGACGGCTACGACGTGCGGTTCCTCTCGGTGCCGTATATCTTCCCACGGCCGGACCTCTCCGAGGAGATCGAAGCCGCAGACGACGTCATCGTCGTCGAGTGTAACGCCACTGGCCAGTTCGCGGACGTCATCGAACACGATGTCCTCGAACGGGTCCAGCGCATCAACAAGTACAACGGCGTCCGGTTCAAAGCAGACGAACTGGCAACCGAGATCAAGCAAACGCTTGACACACCCCCGGAGGCAACACAATGAGTTCCGACGTTCGCTTCACAGACTTCAAATCCGACAAGCAACCGACCTGGTGTCCCGGCTGCGGTGACTTCGGGACGATGAACGGCATGATGAAGGCACTGGCAGAGACGGGCAACGACCCCGACAACACCTTCATCGTCGCCGGTATCGGCTGTTCCGGTAAGATCGGGACGTATATGCACAGCTACGCCCTTCACGGCGTCCACGGCCGCGCCCTGCCGGTGGGCATCGGCGTGAAGATGGCCAACCCGGACCTCGAAGTGATGGTCTCGGGCGGCGACGGTGACGGGTACTCTATCGGTGCCGGCCACTTCATCCACGCCGTCCGCCGGAACGTCGACATGAGCTACGTCGTGATGGACAACCGCATCTACGGGCTGACCAAGGGGCAGGCCTCGCCGACGAGCCGCGAGGACTTCGAGACCTCGACCTCGCCCGACGGGCCGAACCAGCCGCCGGTCAACCCGAAGGCGCTGGCGCTGGCCTCCGGTGCCACGTTCATCGCGCAGTCGTTCTCCTCGAACGCCCAGCGCCACGCCGAGATCGTCAAGCAGGCCGTCGAACACGACGGCTTCGGCTTCGTCAACGTCTACTCGCCGTGTGTGACGTTCAACGATGTGGACACCTACGACTACTTCCGCGACGCCATCGTCGACCTCGACGAGACCGACCACGACCCGTCCGACCGCGACCAGGCCAAGGACAAGATCCTCGAAAGCGAAAAGGAGTACATGGGCGTCCTGTATCAGGACGAAGACTCCGTTCCCTTCGAGGAACGCGAGGGCGTCGAGGGCTCGATGGCCGAGATCCCCGACGGCGCGCCTGAAGGTGCGATGGATCTCGTCCGCGAGTTCTACTAGTACCTTTTTCGACGGGGGGTTCGCGCTCGCCACTGGCGAGCGCTCAACCCCCGCCCAAAAATCTACGCTAAAAAGGCGACTTCGCGGCGCGCCGCGAAGTCGTGAAACGGCGGCCTGCGGCCGCCGTATGCTGGTGGTTCTATTTGAACCGGTAACAGTGACGGTTTCTCAGTAGTAAATCCCAGGGCCGAGTTGAGTCGAGTGCAACGCTACCGAATGGTTTTATTTATGACAGCTGAATGGGCAGTGTACGGAAATGGGCGGCACACTCGACTACGACGAGGCGGAAGCCCGGCAAGAGGAAGCGATATACAGCACGCCGGCGGCCGTGGCGCGACGGGAGCGAGTACGGGACCTGTTCGCGCCCGAACCAGGCGACAAGGTTCTCTCTATCGGCTGTGGGCCGGGCTTTGAGCCGGCGGAGATCGGCTGGGCGGTCGGCAATGCGGGACACGTTCACGGTATCGACCGGAGCAAGGCGATGCTCGAACTCTCCCGAGCGCGCTGTGCCCCGCTACCGCAGGTGACCCTAGCACAGGGAAACGCCGATGACCTCCCAGTGGCCGACGAATCGGCTGACGCGGCCGTTGCGGTGCAGGTGTTCGAGTACCTCGAAACAGTTGCTTCGGCTGTTTCGGAACTGGCCCGAGTTCTGCGGCCCGGCGGGACAGCTGTCGTCTGTGACGCCGACTTTTCCTCGCTGGTGTGGCGCAGCCCCAATCCCGAACGAATGGCGCGCGTTCTCGATGCCTTCGACGACCACTGCCCGCACCCGCGGCTGGGTTCCCACCTTGCCCCGCATCTTCGCGGGGCCGGACTGACGATTGACCGGGTCGAACCGAACACCATCGTCAACACCAGCCTCGACGACACCTTCGCGGCCCACCTCATGACGTTCATCGAGGACTACGCGGCCGACCACGAGGCAATCGGGCCGAGAGAGGCACAGGCCTGGGCCGATGACCTCCGAGAACAGGCGGCTCACGGGGAGACCTTTTTTAGTTTCACGCAGTACTGCTACCTCGTTCACAAGCCCGCGTAGCGGTCTCAGTATCCCGACCACAGACTGTGCTGTGGCCTTGATTCCCACACACAATAGAATCGGGTTCGGACCCATATGCAGGTATCCCCAATGAAAGGTATGCACGTCTTCTGGCACCAGCGTGACCTCCGGATACCGGACAACCGGGGGTTGACTGCCGCCGCCGCAGACGACGAAGTGTTACCGGTGTACGTTATCGACACAGACCTGCTGGCAAGCGTCGGGAAGCGCCAGCGGGCGTTCCTGCTGGCCGGTGTGCGAGCGCTGAAACAGGCCTATCGGGACCACGGTGGGGACTTGCTCGTCAGGAAGGGGGCCGCCGTCGATGTGCTTTCGGACGTCGTCGAAAAGTACAACGCTGACCGCGTGTACTACAACGAGCATTACCGTCCCGCGCGACGCAACCGCCAACGCCGCGTCGACGACGCGCTCTCGACGAAATCGCTGACCGACCTCGTGCTGGTCGACCCGGCCGGACTTGACCGCGAGTACGAGAACCACAGTCGCTTCTACGACGACTGGCAGGCCCACCACAAGCTACCGCCGGTCGGGAGTCCGGACTCGGACTCGCTCGTCGATGTGTCGGACCCGACGACGGCCCCGACCATCGATACGGATATCGACCTGCCGACGCCCGGCTACGAGGGCGCACGGCAGCGGTACGACGACTTCCTCACCGGCGGTATCGAGACCTACAACGACACCCGCGACGACATGCGGGCCGCCGTTGAGCGGCCCACCAGCGCCGTCTCGCGTATGTCGCCGTATCTCGCAGCGGGGATGATCGGCATCCGCGAGATGTGGCGCGACGCGTCCGACCGCCACGCCGAAGCCACCGGCGACGCCCAGCGGAACATCCAGAAGTACCGCTACGAACTCTCCTGGCGCGAGCAGAACTACCATCTACTGTACTACAACCCCACATTGCTGTCGGAGAACTACAAGGCGTTCCCGAACCCCATCGAATGGGAAAACGACGCGGATGACTTCGAGGCCTGGAAGCGCGGCGAGACGGGGTATCCGCTCGTCGACGCGGGGATGCGCCAGCTCGAACGGGAGGGGTACATCCACAACCGACCGCGTCAGAACGTCGCTTCCTTCCTCACGAAGCATCTCCTCGTGGACTGGCGCGAGGGGGCCCGTCATTTCCGCCGGAAGCTCGTTGACCACGATCCCGCCAGCAACGCCGCGAACTGGCAGTGGACAGCATCGACCGGGACCGACTCCGTGGACGTACGTATCTTCGACCCGGTCGCACAGATGAGCAAGTACGACAGCGGGGCGGACTACGTCACGGAGTATGTGCCAGAGCTTCGCGACGTTCCGGCGAACATGATCGTCGACTGGCCGACGCTCTCGAACGGCGAACGCGAGGAACTGGCACCGGAGTACCCACATCCAATCGTCGACCGGAACGCCGCCTACGAGCGAGCCCAGCGCGTGTTCGAGACAGCGCTGGGGAAACGCTGAGGGAGGGTCGAGGGAAGTGGCGCTACGCTCTGTACTGCACAAAGAGATAGGCCGCCACTGCAACGGACCCAGTGACGCCGGTGAGCCAGATATCCGTACTCAGATACAGCCCCGGCGTCGGCGGGTGGTACTGCGTCAGTGGCCACAGCACTTCGTAGGACCGCCCAGAGGCTTTCAACAGGAGCGCATCGGCAAACAGATGGCTGGTGGCTCCAAGCGACAGCAGACCGAACACGCGCCGTCGGTCGGAGCGGTTCACGACGACCACGCCAACGAGGACGGCGACGAGAGCGCCGCCGAGCGTATGGACGCCCAGCCAGTCGAACGGGATATCCAGTGTTGCCTCGACGGTTGCAGCATCCACGAGAAGCTTGATCTTCGCCATGTCCGGGATGAACGCGCCGGCCATCCCCACGGTGACGTACTCTCCAGAGAGCCAGTCGTACCGCAGTGACAGGAGGGTGCAGATGGTGAACGCGATGAAAGCGTGCGAGAGCAGATCCGGCATCAGGCACGCACCTCCCGCATCATCGTAAGGAGCGCTCGTATCGGCCTGAGCGGCTCTTCACGCCGGCACAGTGCCCCCGTTTGCCAGTCAAGCCGCCAGCCACAGATCAGTCGCCCGAGGGTCCACAGGCCGGCGAGGGCAGAAACGAGGTACATCGCAACGTAGTTTGTCGCGGGCACACTCACGCTGTTCTCCGCGGTGATGGTCCAATCCGGGCCGAGCGTCCCGTACACCTGCAGCGATTCGCCTTCGGCGACGGCTCTGTCGACGTTCCGGACCGTGACTGTGAGCGTCCCGCTGTGGCGCTCGCCGCCAGTAGCGTACTCGTACTCGACGGCGATTTCGACGGGGCTGGTCCCACTGACCGTGCCGGTCACCTGAACGTACTCGCCGACGTGGCTGTCGTAGTCCTCGGCCAGTGCGTCCTCGGCTGGGTAGTCACCCAGCGCCGGAGCGGGCGTGGCCGCACCGAATCCGACCATGAGCGCGAACAGCACGGCCAACAGTCCACAGATAGCGACGACCCTGCCCACCCACGAGTGAAGCATTCAAATTCCGGTGCGGGCGGCGGGATATAAACTCTGGCGCTTGGGTCGAGTCGCTGTCGTTCGTGCGCCTACTCGGGCTTGCCGGGTAGGACGTCCGGGTCGCCGGAGCGGTAGATGTACTCGACAGCGACGCCGGTCAGCGGCGAGTCGGCGGCCGTCGCGTACGACTTCGCGAGGTCGAGATACTGTTCGGTCACGTCGACGACGCGCCGATAGGCGGCTTCGTCGTCGGGCGCGAGCAGGTACTCGGCGGTGACTGGCGTCAGTTGCCCCTCCGCGCGGTCGTCCTCGTAGTCGTCGACGTCGTCGAGCCACACCTGCGCACCGATGATGGCGAGGACGATGGCCTTCGCGAACTCGTCGTCGATATCGAGGCCGGCGAGTCGGTAGAGGTCCAGCATCCCGTCGTAGAGGACGCCGACGCGGGCGTACTGGGTCTTGCTGTAGGGGAGTTCCTTTTCGGTCTCGGTGAGTGTCGCCGGCTCCTCGTCGTACTCGGCGAACTTGTACTCCTCGCGGATATCGGTCAGAGAGTCCTCGTCACCGTCCTCGGCCGCGGTCATCAGCTCCCGGAAGTAGCCGTCGCGGTCCTGATGGGCCTCGCTGTAGTCGACGGCCCACTGGTAGGCGTTCTCGACGACAGGTGGCATATCCTCCAACAGGCCGTCGAGGTGGGACTGTAGCGCGGATTGGGCGACCTCGGCGACGCGGCGGCGGTCGGCTTCACTCGCGTCAAAGTCAACCTCGAAATCTTCGAACTCGTCGTCGTTGATGGCGTCGCGCATGTCGCCGTCGATGAGCGCCTCGATGGAGAGGCGGGTCATCTGCTCGGCGCGGACGACCATCTCGCGGGGCGCGAGGTCCTGTGCCGGCCCCTTTTCCAGTGCCGTCTCGTCGACAGTCGGCACGCCGTCGGCGATAGCGTCGATAACGGGGTCGCCGGGTGCCTGCTGACGGGCGTTGCGGTAGACGTAGCCGAGCGTCAGCTGCGCGGGCAGGATGAGCTTCGTGTCATAGGAGAACTCGACCGGACGGCCGAACTCGTCTTCGAGGGCGTCCTCGATGCGGTCGGTCACGTCGTCGACCATCGCCTCGGTGCGGTCGTCGATCTCGGATTTCAGCGAGAGGCTGCCGGCGTCGAACACGCCGGTGTCCGCGTAGTATCCCAGTACCGCCCGTACGGCCGTGGGAAGCCGCCGCCTGTCCGCGAGCACGCCCGCGCCTGTCTTGAACATTGTATGTCGCCCCGGGTGTTCCCGTCATGGTAGTGGGGCCGTCTTTACCCTTTCGAGACCGCCCTCGGTGTATTCGGAAAGACTGATTACCGACAGGGAATACCCACAACCATGCGCGAGCGCTTTGACGTGGTGATAGCCGGAGCCGGGCCCGCTGGAGCGCAGTGTGCCCGTGATCTAGCGGAGCGAAACTACGAGGTGCTCGTTCTCGAAACCGAGTCCGAAGACGAGTTCCCGCGTCAGAGCAACAAGTCCACCGCCGGGACGTTCATGTCGGCGATGACGGGCTTTGCGATTCCCGATGACGTGGTGATGAACTACACGGACGACGTCGTGCTCGAATCCCCCAACGACCACTACGTCCGCAATCAGACCGGAGCGGTCCTGGAGTTCGCGGAGTTCAAACAGTGGCTCGTCTCGGAGGGTCGGAGCAAGGGTGCGACCTACCGCTTCGACGCCCGTGTCTCAGCACCGATCATGGAGAACGGGGAGATCGTCGGCGTCCGGTACGACGGCGACGAGGAGGTGTACGCCGACATCGTCATCGACGCCACCGGCCCTGCCGCGCCACTGGCGAAGAAACTCGACGTGTGTAACCTCAAGCGGGATCATCAGGCTATCGGTGTCGAGTACGAGTTCGAGGGCGTCGAAGTCAACCACGACGACTACGCCGACCTCCGGGACGCGATGATGCTCCGCCTGGATCACGACCTCGCCCCGGGCGGCTACTCCTGGATTTTCCACACCGGTGAAGACACAGCGAAGGTCGGCCTCTGTTACATCCAGAACGGCTCTCACCAGAAGTACGCGAAAGACGGGATGGGCATCGACGACTATCTGGAGTACTGGCTCGACTCGGACCCCAGATTCGACGACGCCGAAAAGATCGAGGGTACGCAAGCCCACCGCGGGTCGGCCCACATCCAGCCCCCGGATTCGATGAGCACGGACAACTTCATGGCTATCGGCGACACCGTCCCGACCGTCGACCCGCTGTGGGGCGAGGGCATCCACAAGGGGATGAAGTCGGCCCGCGCCGCCGCCGCGACAGCCGATTCGGCGCTCAAGCCCGACGAACCCGACACCTCCGCGGAGAACCTCTCTGTCTACGATCAGCTCTGGCACAGCGAGGTAGCCCCGAAACACAACGCCCGCCTGATGATGACGGAGCTGCTGTATCTCGCTCCTAACGAGCGGTACGATCAGCTGATGGACGACCTCCGGAGCACCGGACAGGACACCCTCAGGCAGATCAACGGCGGTGACCGTCGGGCGATTGCGAAGCTGACCCACCTTTCGGATATGCCGATTCTCGTCGAATACGCGCGCCGTCGCCTCGATATTTGAAGTGACCGCGCGGAGTGCGGCAGGTTTTTTTCCGCCGGCCCGGAGTTTCAGATGATGGGAACCCCCGTTGGTGTGGTCGGTGACGACGCCATAGCAGACGAACTTCGAGACGCTGGCGTGGCTGTTGAACGGGGTAGTGACGGCACTGTTCCGAAGACCGACCGGGTCGTGGCAGTCGGTGAGGACGCCGTCGCTGCAGCGGCGCGGGTCGACGGTGACCCGCTCGTGTTGCCGGTCGCGGCTGGTCGCGGCGTCCGATCAGTACCGCGAGACGACGCCGTCGCCGCTGTGTCAGGGCTTGCTGACGCCCGGGTTGAGACGCATCCGGTCCTCCGCGTGGCGATGCCTGACGGAACGGTCGAACAGGCGTTCTGGGACGTGACTCTCGTTACCGCCGACGCGGCCCGCATCTCCGAGTTCACTATCGCGTCGACGGCCGACCGCATCGGGCAGTTCCGGGCCGACGGCGTCGTAATCGCAACGGCCGCTGGCTCACCGGGCTACGCCCACCGCGTCGGCGGCCCGATTCTGGCGCCGTCGGACCAGGCAGTGGTGGCACCGATCGCACCGTTTGCGACCGACCCGGATCACTGGGTGTTGCCTGTCGCCGGACTCAGTGCTTCGGTGGAACGCGACGAGGCGACCGTCGAGTTACTCGTCGATGACCGCGTATCGCAGCCCGTGGGCTATCAGGAGAGTATCACGATCTCGCTCGGCTCCCCCGTTCGGACCGCCGTCGTCGACGAGAGCCAGTCCAGGTTCGAGTGAGATTGGAAAGACACTAATGGACGGTGGACAGAGCTTTGCATATGCAGCCATCCGTAACGTTCTTTGGGCCACTGGATACCATTCTGGGGAGCCCCACGGTCGGCGGCGCGCTCCTCATCGAATACGTCATCTTCGGAGTGGTAATCGTCAACTTCCTGACCCGGCAGCTCGCCCACAGAAGCCACGTCAAACAGTACGAAAACGATGGCGCGGACGCGGTCAGCCGCCACCCGGCACACACGTTCACCAACATTGCACTGGTCGTGCTGTCGTTTTTCTACATGACGCTCCACCATCACGGCGGGATGGTCTTGTCGGTACTCGTCCTCGGCGCAGTCATCACTGACTTCTTCGAGTTCGAATCCCGGAAAGTCGAGGCGCGCCGTGACATTCCGCTGGAACGGCCGAAAGGGGCCATCGTCGCTGCCCTCGTAGTGTTCATGTACGCGGGCTACCAGAGCCTGTTCTGGGTCATCAAGGGTCCCTGGAGCGCCATCATCTAAACACGGTTTCTCGTTCTGTCGTCTTCGAGTGCCTATAATCCGCTAGTCGCGCGTACTGATAGCCCTACGTGTGTGGTCGGCAAGCAATACTGGGTTCAATATCTTACTTTTGTACACATTCTTTCCTTTATTGGCCTCATATATTCACTTTTCTCCGGATAGTCTGGCTGATTGGCTTAGAAGTAGGCGAAATAGTTTAATACTCGCACTGTATTTGTATCGGTGTAGACGAAGATGTCACACAGGTCCCTCACAACGGCACTGACACTGTATCGCGGGGAAACGCTCACGCTCGAAGAGGCGGCGACGTACAGCGGGGTGTCACCAACAAAATTCGCCGCGGCGCTTCGCTCACGCGGGATCCAGG
The DNA here is from genome assembly GCF_000827835.1 of Haloarcula sp. CBA1115. Taxonomy (NCBI): domain Archaea; kingdom Methanobacteriati; phylum Methanobacteriota; class Halobacteria; order Halobacteriales; family Haloarculaceae; genus Haloarcula; species Haloarcula sp. CBA1115. The sequence goes on from NZ_CP010529.1 coordinate 2,976,683, forward strand.
TGCGTGACGAAGACGGTGCGCCAGTCGACCATACTGCGAACTGAGAGCGGCGTCTATTTCGCCTTCAGAGAACAGCTACTGCGTACTGTTACGCCGACCGCTCGTTGAGATACGCCTGGAATTCACTGATCAGCGGAAGCACGACCCAGAAGGTCAGCGCGCCCAGCACCGCGAACCAGAAGAACGCGTCGCCCATGAACAGGGCGATCTGATCGAACGTGGTCGGTTCCTCGATAGTAAGTTCGCCGGTGAGCTGTGCCCCCTCGAAACTCGGCGTGTTGTACCAGCCCTTGATGGTCATCCAGCCCAGTCCGCCGACCATGAGGCACGCGAACCCCTTCATGAACTCGTCAGCCATTATCCGAACGTTAGGTAGCGTCGTCTTTAGACTTTCCCATTTCCTCGGTACGGAAGCGCGTCGAGAACGCATAGATGACTGTGCCAGCGAGGATGCACGCGATCCCAGCGATGCCGACCGGAACGTCGATCTCCGAGGCGGGCGCCGAGGCCCGCTGTGTCGCCACGTCGACGAGGATGAATCCGGCGACGACGCTGACGACCGCAAACAGCGTCGAAAACACCGTCACGGCCTTGTACACGCGCAGCGGCACCACAACGTCCCGCCGCTCCGAACCGTCCTCAGCCCCCGCTGACTGGTCCTCTGTCATCGTCGCTAGTACGGGCGGGAGCCACTTTACTGCGGCGAGATGCAGTCGCAACGCTCGCGGTAGTAGTAAGCAGAGAATGTAAAAACCGACGGAGAAATCGACCGGTCAGATTACTTCGGCGGCCGCAGCCGGTAGTACCGACGGTTGAGGTCGAACATGTAGCCCTCGCGCATCGTCTTGAGCACCGCGTAGGTGATGGTCGCGCTGACGATAGGGACGAGGAACGTCAGGTCGAACAGCAGGTGCGAGTCCATCGGGACGAGGTTCTTGATGGACAGCGCGGCGATGGTCAGGCTGAAGATGACGCCGGACATCCCGACCGCAGCCCAGAACGGCTGCTCGACGGGACGGCGCGCGGACCCCTTGTTCAGGAAGGGGACGATGGCAACGAAGCCGACGACCACGACGTTTGCCAGCACACCGTAGGTTCGGTCAGCCATGAGCTTCGAGCCGCCGAGGATGCTCAGCTCGGGGTTCAGCGGGCCGAGCTTGAGCAGGCCAAAGGACCAGTAGAGATACCAGTCCGGCAGGATAATTGCCGGCGTCACAGCGGAGTTAGCGGGGTTCGGCATCTCTGGCGGTAACGTCGCCGAGACGAACAGGATCATGCCCACGAAGAACGACGTCAGCGCGATGTTGCGCATCATCTCGTGGGGCCAGGCCGGGAACGCGAGCACGTCACGCTCGACGTAGTCCGACTGCTGGCGAAGGTCCTGGTCCTCGCGGCGCGCCCGCTCGAAGTACTCGTAGGTCAGCCGGGAGAGCCCCTGGGTCCGCTCCTTTCGCTCGGACCATGCGGGAGTCTCGTCGTCCGGCGAGACGATACCGGTGCCGGAACCGTCCGTGCGAACGTCGTCTGTGTCGTTGTCGCTCATAGTATTAGTGTGGCTCAGCGATCCCCTGCATCCAGACGATGCCGATGTGGACCGCGATGATAGCAGTCGTGATGAACGGCAGGAAGAACACGTGCAGGATGTACATGCGCTGTAGCGTAGCCTGCGAGAGCGTGAACCCGCCGAACATCAGCTGTGCGACCCACTCACCGATAAGCGGGATGGAGAGGGACATCTCGACGCCGATCTGGCCGGCCCAGAACGAGAGCTGGCTCCACGGCAGCAGGTAGCCGGTGTACCCGAACACCAGCGTCAGCGAAATCAGGACGATGCCGATGAGCCAGTTCAGCTCCCGCGGCTCCTTGTACGCTCCGGTGAAGTACACGCGGAGCATGTGGAGGAACACGGCGGCGACCATGATCTGTGCGGCCCAGCGGTGGACCGAGCGCAGGAAGTAGCCGAGGTTGAGCTGGCCCATGATGAGCATCACTGAATCGTACGCGACCGTCGGCGACCCGTCGGCAGCTGCGGCGGCCGGTGCGTAGTAGAAGCCCAGCAGCGCGCCGGATATCGCGGCGACGACGTACGCAACTGTCGAGAACGATCCGAGTGCGTACAGTGGGTACCAGTACCAGAACTTGTTGTCGAGATTGTACTGTTCCGTGTGGCTCTTTGGCATCTGCATGTTGACCTTGTAGTAGAGATCTTCGAGGATCTCTAGGTAGTCAACGACGCGCAGTCGCCTGTCGAGCCAGATGAGCACGGTCAAGTACACCGATTCCACCGGCGTCAGCTCGCGCGATTCCATCCAGCCTTTGTGGTCGTGTTCGTCTTTGCGTTCGAGACTCATTGATTACTCCGTTTTTGGTGGGCGTGGCAGCGCCACGAACGTCGATTGCACAGGACTGAACGGGTCGTACACGGACTGGTGGCACTGACAGTAGATGTCGTTGGCTGCGGCGAAGTTAGCGCTTCCCTCCTGTGTCTTGAACCCGGGCACACAGCAGAAGTGTGTACATTTGTTCAGCCAAGCGATGAAGCCCTGGTCGGTCGCCTCGGAGACGAACGACTGGACGTTTCCGGGAAGGTTCGCGTACTCGCCCTCGCCGTTGGCCATCTTCTCGACTTCGACTGACCGGATTATCTGCACTGGGGCGCCGTTCTTGCCCTCGCTGTTGGTCCGCCAGACGACGCTTGCGGGCTTCCCGACGCCAGGGTCGCCGATGCCGTTGCCCCACTCCTGGTAGTCGTCGAACATGTCGACCGTCATCGGCTTGCCGGACTCGTACTCCCCTTGCCAGGAGAAGGATCCAGTACTGTTGAGGAACGTGTTGTTCCGTTCGGATTGCGGGTAGATAGCCGCAGTACTCTGGATACCACAGTACTGGAACCACTGCGAGGAGTAGTCGATACCGCTCCCGCCGAAGTCGGATGCGACCGCCGCACCGGCGTTCTCGTCGTATTCCGGCCAGATACCGCTGATTTCGCCGCCGTTGATCTCGATGGGGATGATCGGCATTCCTCGCGGAGCCGGTCCGTCAGTGTTCTCGACGGCGACGAACGGCGTCGTTCCGCCACCTTCGCCGGCGGCATCCGTCGTCGCGTCGACGGCTGCGGCGCCACCGACGCCGACGCTGGAGAGTGCCGCACTCCCGACGACGCCCTTTACGAAGCGACGACGGCCTGTTTCAGCCGGATATTTGTCTTCATCAAGTGGCATATTATTTCTTGTAGTATGGGTACACTGCGCGTTTGAATGTCTCTGCAAGCTTGTCGCCGTCCGCCATCGTCGTGCCGTCGACGTCTTCCTGACGGATGTAGAGGTCTTCCCACTTGCGACGGCGCTTCTTGACGATCATCACGTCGGGGAGGAACTCCTTTCGGTACAGCAGCATGATGAACGCCAGATCGATGAAGATCGCCGTCAACACGCCGCCCATGAACATGTTGGCCTCGATGAGACGGACCGTCAACACCGTGCCGATGCCGGACGCCCATCCGGCGATCATGCCGTAGGTGAAGAGGCCGACGAGGCCGACCTGAATCACCGTCAGAAGTACGATACCGACAGCCGCTGCTGTGCTCTCGCGCGGCGGTTCGTACCGGTGGATATCACCGTACGTGGAGCCTTCGGACGCCATTAGTTGTTCCCTCCGCTAGTGTGGGGCGACTCGCCGTACTTCAGCTGGAAGAACGTGAATATCAGCGGGATGATGACTGCGAGGCCAGCGCCGAACCCGACGTAGTGTGGCTGAATCGGGACGCCGGCGTAGTGCGGGTCGACTTCGACCGGGCCGCCGCCACCGATTGTCTGCGTCGGGTACTCCTCGCCGACGACGATAGCGCCCTTCATGTTGAGTCCCTCGTGGGGGACACAGAGGTACGGGTAGATGCCGTCCTCCTCGAAGGTGTGCTCGTAGTTGACGCCGGCACTGGAGGCTGTGCTGCCGGAGTCCAGCGGTCCGTCGCCGTCCGAGACGACGTTGTGGCCGCCGCCGTTGCCCGTCCATTCGAACTGGACGGTCGCGCCGTTGTCCACATGGACGGCTGGCGGGCCGAACCCGTACGCGCCGCCGTTGGCCTGCACGCCGACCTCGACAGTTACTGTGTCCTGCCCGGTCGCGTCGACGGTCGACCCGTCGAAGTTCCCGACCGAATCCAGGAAACCGCCGTAGTCCGGGACGGTTTTCGCACCGTCACCGCCTTCCTCCTGTGCGGCGGCTGCGCCGGTGGCACTGAGGGTCGCCGCAGCACCGGCGGCCCCCCCTGCTGTCCGGACGAACTCCCGTCTGTTCATATACACTCTGGAATCAGGACTGAGTTTGTATAAACCCACCGAATACCACCCGCAGGAACCGTCATTACCCGGCTTCGTCAGTCTCGGTCGCCCCGTCTTCAGACCCCGAATTCTGTGGGTCGAGCTCCGGAACGAACTCCGGTCGTTCGCCGTCCTCGAGTCCGATAGCCCGGAGTCTGTCCCGGTACTCTTCGGCGCGGAACGTGTCCGAGAGCCTCGCGTTTGCGACGGTGAAAAAGAGGACGAGCGACACACCGATGAAGGCAGCGCCAGCCACGACCAGGAGCGCAATGCTGGTTCCCCTGTTGCCGATGACGCCAGCGGTCGCGAGCACTGCGCCCCCGAGCAGGGCAATCCCGGCCAGGAGCTGCGCCCCGGCAATCGCCTGTAACATCCAGTTACCGAGTTCGCCGCCACCCTCGGGAACTGACTCCGGTTCGGGAAGGGGCCTGTCGGGGACGTTCTCTGGCACGTCGTAGGAATCCATGGAACACAGCGCGACCGTGGGCTTCACGTCACGCATGACAGTCCCCTCGCCTTCGAGGCTGCCGTCCGGATAGACAACCGCGTAGCCTTCGTCGGAGTACGCGAGAACTCGCGGCGGGTCCCGATGGCGTTCGATGCGGGCGAACACGTCGCGGTTTGCAACGCGGTTCCGCAGGTCCCGCGTGACCCGGTCGAGCAGGTCGTCGCCGGTGATCCAGGAGTCCTCGTCGAAGGCAACGTCCCATTCCTCAGCAGTCATCTCGGCCATGTCCGCCGGGCCGAAGTTGTCGAAGTCGTACTTCTCTTCGACCTGCTTCCGGAGTGCCTCCGTGTCGAGTTCCTCGCCCGACTCTCCGTCGTCGGCCGTCTCGCCGCCGTCATCCTTGGCCCCGTGTTCGCCGGGCTCGGTTTCGGCAGCTACCGCGTCCGCAGGGGTGTTCCCGCGCTCGTCCTCCGTGGGAGACGTCGAGTCCGGGTCGGCCATTGCCCGGGTGTACGGACCGCGACGGCTTACAAGTTCTGACCTTCTGCATCCGGCAGTCTTTAGCGAGCACTGTCCCTAGGTCGGCCTATGGTGTCGGACGGCCTCGTGGCCACAGTCGTGTTACTGTCGGTGAGCCTCAGCCTCCCCTGTTTCCTGTACGGCGCGTATTACATCATCGAGACGGAGCCGGTCACCTGGGACGTGCTCGTGCACCATCTGAAGTTCGTCACGACGGGGCTGGTGTTGACCACAGTCCCGATGGTGTTCTGGATGATTCCACGCCTGCCGGACCAGCTCGGTGGCTTGTCCGCCGTCCACGCGATGCTCGGCCTGCAGGCCTACGCGCTGCTTGCCTTCGGCGGAACCGGAATCGTTCGCATCTTCCGCGCAAAGCGGGAACACGACCTCTACAACGAGTACGACGAAGACCTGTTACTGGACGAAATCGGGGACGAGACGTTCAGCCACTGGCGCTCGCGGCTCCGTATCGGCGTGTTCGGATACGTCATCTTCTGGCTGCTGGCGTATCTGGTCGGTATCGCTCGGTACGCCCTCCGCTACGTGGCGTGAGCGCCGTCGATAGCGGATCTGATTCTCGGAATCTGCGAACGGACTAGATGTTTCATTAGCATTGCATGTCCATCGCTAGCTGTGGTTCCAATGTACGAACACATCCTCTTTCCGACGGACGGTAGTTCCGGAGCAGAAGCCGCGCTGGCACACGCACGCACTCTCGCCGAAACGCACAACGCGACGTTACACATCATGACCGTCCTCGATACGTCGTCGCCGCATATCGGGATGACTGCCGCAGGCCCGGAAGGGGCAACGACCGGCATGACTGCGGAGGAGCACGACGAGTCGGAGTCGGGGATGGTCAACGAAGAACACAACATCGAATCGTCGCTGCGGGAGCGGTCACAGGCCATCGTCGACGCGGCGGCAGACGAGGTCGACGGAGTCGACACCGTCACCGCCGTCGAACACGGCCCACCGCACAGCGCGATCCTCGACTACGTCGACGAGAACGACATCGACCTCATCGTTATGGGGACCCACGGTCGAACAGGAGTCGAGCGATATCTCCTCGGTAGCGTCGCCGAAAAAGTCGTCAGAACGTCCGATGTGCCTGTTCTCACGGCGCGCCTCGGAGAGGACGACAGCTGAAGCCCTCGCGCGGGGCTACCACGCCTCGCCGCTAGCGAGGTCGACGTCGCTGTCTCCTTTCTCGGAGGGACAGATGTCCGCGAGCACGCACGCTCCGCACTCCGCGGAGCGCGCGCCACACACCGCTCGCCCGTGGTCGATAAGAAGGTGCGTGAACTGTTGCCACTCGTCGCTGGGCACCACGTCGAGCAGGTCCTGTTCGATGGCTTCCGGACGCTCTTCTTCGGTAAGGCCCAGTCGCCGCGACAGGCGCTGGACGTGCGTATCGACGACGATGCCTTCGACAATGTCGTGGCCGTGCTGGAGGACGACGTTCGCCGTCTTCCGGCCCACGCCCGGGAGGTCGGTCAGCGCCGACATCGTGTCAGGCACCTCGCCGTCGTGTTCCTCGGCCAGAATCTCACCGATGCCCTGGAGGTAGCCGCCCTTGTTGTTGTGGAACGTGATACCGTAGATGTCCTCGGCCAGTTGCTCCTCGGGGGCTTCGGCGTAGTCCTCGGCGCTCTGGTACTTCTCGAACAGGTCCGCCGTGACCTCGTTGACTCGCTCGTCGGTACACTGCGCGGAGAGGACGACGGCAATCAGCAGTTCCAGACGGCTGCTGTAGTTCAGTGAGATAGTCGAATCGGGGTATTCCTCGTGCAGTCGGTCGACGACCTCTGTTGCCTGTTCTTCGCGTGACTCCAGCGGCGTTCCCATACCGCAGAGCAGTGCTGGGTTCCCTTTGGCGTGTCGTTCTTCGCTGTCTGGACTACAAATGGTACCATTACACATACCACGGCAACACCCTTGTGTCAACTGTGAGCACTCTTGTGCGTGCCAGGACCAGTGTTCATCCACGGCGAGCAGGTGACACTCCACCCACAGCAAGCAACCGACAGCGACCTGCTACAGCGACTATTAAACGAGCCGCAGGTCCGGCAAAACATCGGGTTCACCGAGCCACTCTCCGAGCCAGCCGCCGAAGACCTCGACAGCCGCGATGCCGACACGCACTTCGTCGTCTGTGTAGACGACGAGCCGGTGGGGACGTGTTCGCTTCACGAAGACTACCACCCGTGGGGGTTTGGTGTGCTCGGGTACTCGATGTGTCCGGACCGCTGGGGCAACGGCTACGCGACTGACGCTGTCGACTGCCTCGCACAGTACGCGTTTCAGGAACTGCGATTGAACAAACTCGGAGCGGACTGCTATGCCACCAACCCGGCTTCCGCGCGTGTGCTGGAAAAAGTCGGGTTCCAGCAGGAGGGTCGACGCCGCGACCACGCCTTCGTCGACGGCGAGTACGTCGACCTGCTGGAGTATGGCCTGCTCGCTGACGAGTGGTGTCCTTGAAAATATCTCACACACCTACCGAAGCTTCTTTCACCATCCCTTCGTCGGCTTGTGTATGCCCGGACCAACATTCCTCCGGGGCGAGACAATCACGCTCCGAACGGTCGAAGACGAAGACGTGTCGTTCCTGCAAGAGACCATCAACGACCCGGATGTCAGACACGGCCTCTCGGCCACGGAGCCGATCTCCGAACGGGCTGAACGCGAGTGGGTCGAATCCGTGGCCAGCGGCGAGTCCGATGACGTCCACCTGCTCGTCTGTGCTGACGGCGAGGCGGTCGGTATCATCGGGCTGAACGACGTCACGGACCGAATGGGTATGGCCGAGGTCGGCTACTGGCTCACGCCGGACGCGTGGGGCAACGGCTACGCGACCGACGCCGTCCGGACGCTCACCGAGTACGCCTTTCAGGAGCGGCGGTTCCACCGGGTGTACGCGAAGGTCTTCGCCGGCAACGAGGGGTCCCAACGCGTGCTCGAAAAGGCGGGGTTCAAGCGGGAGGGGACGATGCGGGACCACTGGTTCCGCGACGGCCGCTACGAGGACGTGTATCTCTATGGACTGCTAGAGGGCGAACTGGACCGCGGTGAGTAGCTACAACTCGGCGAGGCCACGCAGAACCGTGTCGAGGTCCGGTACAGTCCCGTCCAAATCATCGAATGCTGTCGCCGCCCGAACGCGACATCGCTTGTCAACGACGAACGCCGCTCGCTGCATGCTCCCGTCCTGTTTTCGGACGCCGAACTGCGCAGCGACGCCGTGGGTGTCGGCCAGCAGGGGGTAGGGAAGCGACAGCGCCGCCGCGAGTGACTGGCAGTCGTCGATACCCGCCGGGAGAACGCCAAAGACTGCTACAGCGTCCGAGACGCCTGCCCAGTCTGTCTCGGCTAACTCGGTGAGGAGGGTCCGCGAATCGGAGGCGTCGCCGGGAGCGAAGGCGACGACCGCCGGCGCGCGGTTCGTTGCGGCCGACAGCCGATAGGTACCAACACCTCCGCCAGCGGTCCCCTGCAGGTCGAAGTCCGGGGCCGGATCGCCAGGGCTGAGCATACCGAGCGAACGGGGAAGCGGGACAAAAGTCCCGCGACCTATAGTAGCCATTGAAAATCAGTGCACACCTGCTCGCACGACGGCAGTGCGATCAGTGTGTAATTCGTTTCAATTGTTACTATAGACAGGCGACTGCTCCCTGTGTAGGGACGCTGGCAGCGGCATCAGAGTGCGGCCAGCAGTCGTTGTCCGGGGGCATCTCGTAGCATTTGCTCCCCCGAGCTGGAGACGTTTCAGTCGCAAAGAAGCTTTATAAGCCGTCCGACCAACCACCGTCGTATGGGAATGGAGAATCTACCACAGGAGATTACAGCCCTCGTGGGTCGCGAGGTGTATTCGAAAAACGGCGTGTTCGTCGGCGAAGTCGAAGACCTTCGGCTGGAACTCGACCGCAAGGAAGTGACGGGGCTGGCACTCACCCAGCTCAACACGGAACTGTTCGACGAAGAAGTGAACACAGCCCGGGGCGTCATCATTCCGTACCGGTGGGTCCAGGCTGTCGGCGATGTCGTCATCGTCAGCGATATCGTCGAACGGCTCCGCCAGCCCGAGGCCGGCGACGAGGAAGAGGAAGTCCCCGCCTAGTTTCCGTTCGAACTCTCGCTACTGCTGTCGACACCCATCGCTTCGAACAGTTTCCGCTTGACTGCTTCTTCAGTGAGTTCTAGCAGGGTGTCTCTGTTGTCGTCGCTCGTATCTAAACCGGTGAAGATGCCGAGCGGTATCTCGACGCTGGCGTCCGTGGAGTGACCCGCCGTCTCGCCCATCCCGCCGAACGCGTCCGACAGCACTTTGCCGATGTTCATCCGGATATCCTTCGAGCGCGCGGCGAGGTAGATGGTGTCGTCGGCGATGGCAAACACGGCTGTGGTCGTGATGCCCTCCAGATTGAGGAGGTGCTGGGCCGCCTGCGCCAGCGCGTCGCGGTCCCGAATGAATCCGGCGTTGGAGACGAGATGGCTCCCCTGAACCTCGCGGTTCCGGATCGCTTCCGCGAGCACGTCGAGCGTCTCCGGACTCATCGACGGCGATTCGACCTGTTCGAGCGTGTCGTGGTCGGCGAACGGATACAGGTACGCCGCGGCGGTCAGGTCCGCCGGCGTCGTGTCCCGTTTGAAATCCAGCGTCTCGGCGCGGATGCCGTACAGCAGCGCTGTGGCGACGCTCTGGTCGAGATTGAGGTCCAGTTCCTGAATGTATTTCGTGAGAATCGTCGACGTGGCCGAGATGTTCGGCCGGATATCGGAGAAGGCGGCGTCGTGTTCTAGTTCGTGTTCGTGCTCGTAGTGGTCGACGACGATGTCGACCGAGTCGATGGCCGGTTCGCCGCCCTTGGCAACGTCCACCAGCGCGAACGTGTCGTATTCGTCGAGGTCGACGTCCTCGTTCGATGTCAGTTCGATACCGAGGAGATTGACGAACGCGCGGTTCTCCTGGTGGCCAATCTCGCCCTCGTAGATGATGTCGGCCTCGACGTCGCGGCTCGCAGCGATGGCCCGCAACGCGGCCGCTGAAGCGATGGAGTCCGGGTCCGGCGACCGGTGGATAAGTATCGCCATGCGTTCCTCGGTCCCGTCGATGACGTCCCCGAGCTGTGAGGCCTTGTACTCCAGTTCCCCGGTTTCCAGCGCTCGAAGCGCCGAATCGGCGATGACCGCCGAGGGGTTGATGACCACGTCCGCACCGAGCTCAGTGAGGTCGTCGGCCGACACCGGGTCGTCGGCGCGGGCGACGATGAACTGCTCGCCGCCGGACTCCCGGATGTTCCGGACTGCTTCGGCGTTGGCGTTCACGTCCGGGGACATGATGAGCACCACGTCGCGGTCGGCGACCGTCTGGGCGACGTCAGTCTCGCAGATGTCTGCCTGCTGTGCGTTGAGGTCCTGATCGCGGAGCGCCTCGACTCGCCCCTCGTCCGCGTCGAGGATGAGTACGTCTTTCCCCTCCTCGACGAGTTCTTCCGCCACGGCGTGGCCAACACTCCCACACCCGAGGATGGCGTAGGTCGACATAGAGGCCATCGTGATGCCGCTGGCTGTACTCATTAGTGTCTGTATCGCTTGGCGTCAAGCCTCTTTAATGCCAGCTATTTCTCCAACAACTGGGAACGGCTCCCCGAAAGATCGGTTCGAGAGGGCGTCAAAGGGCGTCTAGTGTGGGCATAGTCGGACCCTGTGCGATTGGTCTCTCAGTTCAGCACCGCTAGCTGACTGGTGTGTACAAGAAACGTGAGACCGACCGACACGAGGCGTCCGAATGAAAACCTATTTTACCGGGCCGTCCAGAGCAATGAGTGCACTGGGCCGGTAGCTCAGTCTGGCAGAGCGACGGCCTCTTAAGCCGTCGGTCGAGGGTTCAAATCCCTTCCGGCCCGCTTTTGCGACGAACACTTCGTGAGGAGCAAAGCGGCTACGAAGCGGTTTTGAACGATGGAGCGAGCGACCTGTGGGAGCGAAGTTCCGGTGGTTCAAATCCCTTCCGGCCCGTATTCTTGCGCCGCGAACGAAACCGTGAGCGGCGCGAATTCGATAGGAATGGGTTTGAATGACGGCACGAGTGAGTGTCAACGAGCGAAGTGCAGGTAGTTCAAATCCCTTCCGGCCCGTTTTCCTGCGAACGACGGTGAGAAGTGAAAACTCCAGAAGGATTTGAAGTAAGGAGGGCGTGCACAGCGAAGCGAGCACGTCCGACCGTGGTTCAAATCCATTCCGGCCCGTTTTTGCGACGCCCTCTCTGTGAGAGCGAAGCAGCTACCGGGCGGAGTGAACGATGGAACGAGCGGCGGAAAGGGGGCGACGTTTACAGACTCAGCCACTCACGTCGTACAGGTCGTCAGTGTCGGTTGCGAGCACTGCGTTGACGACGACGCCGACCATCAGGACAATCGCGGCCACGTACGTGCTCGTGAGGATGAGGATGAGCCCGCTGAGAACGCCGTAGATGGCGTACTGTCCGGCGTTGGCGGCAAAGAACTGGATTGCCGCGTGGAGAGCGGTCCAGCCCATTGCGGTCGTCATCGCGCCGGGGAGGGCATCTTGTGGCGAACTCGCGACGCGTGACGGGACGAAATACAGGGGCAGCAGCGTAACGGTCAGCGCGACGAACAGGACGGCGAACCCGACGAGTACGCTCAGCGGGCCGGTAGCAAAGAGAGCCAAAAACACGCTCTGGACAAGTATCACCAGAACGGCGGCCGTAAGCGTCCCGAGGACAGTTGCGGCGTCACACACCTGCCGCGCGAGTGGCTGCTCTGTCACCGCCTCGATACGCTCGACGACGGTCAGGACGCCGACGGCGACGTTGGCACCGCTCCACGCCAGCACGACCACGGAGAGGACAGTCGCCGCTGTCCGGCCCGTCGCCGCCGTCAATCCCTCGTACAGCAGTTGCTGTGTGTCAGGGGTGAGAAACTGCGCGCCCGTGACTGAAACCACGCCGGCCAGTTGCCGGCCGAAGACGATGAAAACGAGCAACAGCACCGGCATGAGCGAGATGAACGCGTAGTACGCCAGCGACGTCGCGATGTACCTGATGTCGCTCTCGTACGCGATGCTGGCGACTGTCTTCGCAGTTGCCACCCACTCGGCTCGTCGCGCCATATCCCGAAAAGGGTGGAAGCAGGGAAACATGTTTGTGCTGAGATAACTGTGGTCGAGGGACAGCTACGACTGGTCGTCCGCAGACCGTCCTCAGCCCTCACGACGTACTGCGCCTGCAGGGCCACGTATGGTTAGCTCAGCCGTCCAATCGCTTTCGCATCTCGACGTGTGGGATGCCGGCTTCCTCGAATTCGTCGCTAACCGTTTCGTAGCCGAGTTGCCCGTAAAACGACTCGACGTGGGTCTGTGCGTGGAGTGTGAGCGTAGTCGCGCCGTCGTCGCGAGCGGCGTCTTCGACGGCTCGCATCAGCGCTGCGCCGACGCCGTCGCCCCGATAGGGCTTGCGGACCGCGACCCGTTCGACCTTGCCGACCGTGGACTCGGGGAACCGGAGCCGGGCGGTGCCGACAGGATACTCGCCGTCACGGGCCAGAAACTGGACGGCGTCCGAGTCGTTCCCGTCGAGTTCTTCGTCCTCGGAGACGCCCTGTTCCTCGACGAACACCGCTGTTCGGACGGCTGTTGCCGCGTCTTCGAACTGGTCCCAGGTCCCAACCTCGACAGCGTAGTCGCTCATGACCGCAACTTCGAGCGGGTCCCCTGTATGTGCTGTTACTGGGAATCGCCGAAACCATCAACACAGACCCGGGTGTAGCGGGCATGCATGACGTACGACTACGCTCGCGACCACGAGCACGAACTGTCGGCGGAGTATCTGTACGCCTCTGACGCAGAGGTTCTGGGAATCTACGACTCCGATGACTCTCTACAGGTCGACGTGGCCGTCATCTGCCCCGAATGCAGCGAGACACTCTGCCTGGAAACGACCGTCGACAAAGTCACGTCGTCCGGGACGGATCTGCCACTGGACGAAGACTACTACGACTAATCGACGTATCCGCAATAATTTTTTCCGCGGCGCGAGTACGGCCGTCCGCTATGTCCGACTTCGACACGTTCGAGTGTTCGAGCTGTGGTGAGTCGTTCAAAGCGTACCCCGACGCGAATGCAGCACGGAAAGAAGCGTGTAGTCCGGCCTGCGAAACCGCGGTATAATCAGCTGCGGCTTTTTACATCCCCTTCGGTTGTCAGCGTTAGCTGTCGGGGCTGTAGTTGGGCGCTTCGTCCGTAATCATCACGTCGTGCGGGTGGCTCTCCTGCTGTCCGGCCGCGGAGACCCGCACGAACTCGGCGCGTTGCTTGAACTCGGGAATCGTCTCGGCCCCGACGTAGCCCATCCCGGACTGCATCCCGCCGACGAGCTGGTGGAGTTCGGAGGCCAGCGAACCCTTGTACGGCGTCGCGGCTTCGACGCCCTCGGGGACGAACTCCTCGCCCTCCTCGTCGTCCTTGAGGTAGCGCTCGCCGCCACCCTCGTTCATCGCGCCGACGCTGCCCATCCCGCGGTACTGCTTGTACTTCTTGCCGTTCATCGTGATGACGCGGCCCGGAGCCTCGTCGGTCCCGGCGAAGTACGAGCCAAGCATCACCGCGTCCGCACCCGCGGCGATGGCCTTGATGGCGTCCCCGGAGTAGCGGATGCCACCGTCGGCGATGACCGGCACGTCGTGCTGGCTCGCCACGTCAGCGACCTGCGCGACGGCGGTGATCTGGGGCATTCCCGCACCGGTGACCACGCGGGTCGTACAGATGGAACCGGGACCGATACCGACCTTGACGCCGTCGGCGAAGTCGACGACGGCCTCGGCGGCTTCCCGGGTGCCGATGTTCCCGACGACCACGTCGGCGTCTACTTCGGCCTTGATCTCGCGGGCGCTCTCGATGACGTTCGCGTTGTGGGCGTGCGCGCAGTCGATGAACAGGATGTCGACGCCGGCCTCGTCTGCGACCTGCGCGCGGTCCATCTCGAAGGGACCGACGGCGGCACCACAGCGGAGCGAGCCGTCGTCCGCGCGGGCGGCCTGGTCGTACTCGCGGCGCTGGAGGATGCCCTGCATCGTGACCAGCCCGACGAGCCGGTTCTCGTCGTCGACGATGGGGACGCGCTCGATCTTGTGGTCGTACATCAGTTCCAGCGCCTCACGGGGCGTCACGTCCTCGGGGGCGGTGACGACTTCGTCGGTCATCGCGTCCGTGACGGCGTCGTCCTCGCCGACCTCCAGATACGGCCGGATGTCCGTCCCGGAGATGATGCCCAGCACTGCGCCGTTGTCGTCGTCGACGACCGGCGCGCCGGAGACACCCTCGTGTTCCATCATCTCGTCGACCTCACTGACGGTCTGGTTCGGGCTGGCCGTCACGACGTCGCGGATGATGAGCTCGTCGGCGCGTTTGACTCGCTCGATCTCGGTCGCCATCTCGTCGGCGTTCATGTTGCGGTGGAGGACGCCGATACCACCCTGTCGCGCCATCGCGATCGCCATGTCGCTCTCGGTGACGGTGTCCATCGCCGCGGAGAGGACGGGAACGGTCAGCTCGACGGATTTCGAGACCCGCGTCGTCGTGTCTGCCTCGTCTGGTTCGACCCGGGACTCCTTGGGTCTGAGGAGTACGTCGTCGAACGTCAGCGCCTCCGGCACTCGGAGCTTCTCTGAGAAAGGCTCGGAATCGTTCGCCATGTAAATCGTCCACGACGGCCCGGCAAAAACGTTGCGAGACTCGGCGCTACGTGGGGTTCGATGCCACACTTGTCTCGGGAAGCCCGTTCCAGAAATACGCCCGTGATGCCGCACTTGTCATTCCCTGCTCTCGAAGGTGAGACATTCGTCCACAAACATCGAGGTATTTCGGAGAATCGGTGGCGTATGTGCGCAGTTCTCACGCAACGGTTATGTGGGAATGAAGGATAATTAAAAACATGCGACTCACCGAACCCGCACGGAACGGTACTGCCCGCCAGATGACGCCTACAGCGTCGGGCAACACAGCGTTCGCGTGGTTCGGTACCAAGTTCTGGCAGTTCTGTCGTGTTTGTCAGGACCGAGTGAGAACCTCCCGACGGGAGTTGGGTTACGCTCGACCGTAACACGACATGAGTATCTCCAGACACCCGATTGCACTCGACATCGAGCAGCAGGTCGGCCGCGGTGGCCGGCTTCTAGCGACAGTCATGGGTCTGCCGCTCGTCGACGGCATCTTCCCGGTGCTCGTCCTCGCGGGGGCACTCTCGACCTGGATGGGCGTCCTCGAAGTAGGCTTGCTGGTCTTCGGCGGGTCGGCCACCGTCGCCGTCGTGCTGGCCGAGCTCGAAGGCGGTCCCCGCCAGCAGGCCCGCGCGGTACTCATCATCGGAGCCGTATTGATGCCGATTGCGCTCATCGAAGCAGCGCTCGCACCGACGATTGCGGGGGTTGTCAAACTGGGCACCCTCGAACGATTCGCCGGCCTCGTCATCCTCGCCATCGCCGCACAGACCGCAAGCGCCCGGATCGGCGAGTACCTGCCGCGTCCAGCCGTCATCGTCGTGCTCGGCCTGCTGGCCAGCCTCGACCCCGCCGGCGCGACGCTGGTCACCGCCATCGAACCCGGCGTCTTGCTCCGGGCGGCCGCTACCACTGGCGTCGGTATCGGCTTCGCCCTCGCCGTCGCGCTGGCGAGTCCGTGGCTCCGCAACGCCGTCGACATAGACCGGTTCCGCTTCGGCAGCGCTGTCGCGCTCGGCGTGCTCGCCCTCTCCGTCCTCGGCGTGATGCCGACCGACGCACCAGTCGCGCTGGCCGTGCTCGCCGTCACGGCGCTGCTGTCGTTCGATCCGGAGAACGCCCGCACGCGCCACACGGAATACCGCCCCGACGCTGTGGACCTCACCGCCGCCTTCGCCGACGGCGGCGCGTCCCAGGGCGTCGCAGCCGACGAACAGACCGACGAAGGGGCCGCGGTCGAGTACGAACCGGATCAGGAACGCGCCCCGTGGCTGTGACGAGGGAGAACTTTTAGGCCTCTCAGGCCCGGTCGTCCGGTATGAGCGACAATCGCGTGGTCCAGGGCCGGATGCAGACTCCCGAGAGCCTGGCCGAACTCATCGAAGGCGAGGACGTCATGGACGCAGAACCCATCGAAGACGCCGACGACGACTGCCCGGAATGTGGTGAGAACGTCATTTCAGTGGGGTATATGCCCTCTGCGCTGGAGTTTGTTACTGGATACAAGTGCCAAGAGTGCGACTGGTCCGACACCGACCGCGACTGAGCGCCGTCTGCCAATCGAAATCCCTTTAATGCGAGTCGGCTTACGCCGGAGTGCGGGGTCGTGGCCTAGTCCGGGAAGGCGGCTGACTCCAGAGGCCACGCGCCTGGGACGACACTTCGAGGGCTGATATACTGAGCGGCCGGCTGATCACCGGTTCGCGACGATGACCCTCTGGAGTTCCGAGGCGCAGGACGGAGATATCAGCCGATCGGGGGTTCAAATCCCTCCGACCCCATTTCCTGCCGCGAGCTATAACGCGAGCGGCAGAACTGTTGAGAGGTGGATTTGAGCCACGCGAGACGAACGAAGTGAGTCTCGCAGTCAGGTGAATAATCTCCGATCCCATACTGTTACTCTTCCAGATCCGTCTGTTCGTTTGTTTTCGCCGTAGTCGTACGTCTAAGCCCCTTCAGTCTCGGTTTTCACCCTCTCGACGCAGCCAGAGCGTTCCGAACACGGCTCCGAGTCGGCGTCAGGTTTGGGAGGGCAACACTGCCCCAGTCCAATGAGTTTACTTCATGGCGGCTATCTGCCCACGCATGAGCCAGTTATTACGCGATTTACTTGCCGGAAACGCCGACCACGCGGCGGAGTTCCGGGACCGGTTCGACCAGGTCCAGAACTCGCAAACGCCCGACGCTGTCACGGTCTGTTGCTCCGATTCGCGGGTGCTCCAGGACCATATGTGGGGCAACAGCGAGCCGGGGCATCTCTTCACCTGTAGCAATATCGGAAACCGAGTCATCCAGCGGACCGCGTCCGGCGAGGCGGTCTCGGGTGACGTGTTGTACCCCATCGAGCACACGATGACCGAAACCGCCATCGTCGTCGGCCACACCGGCTGTGGAGCGGTGACGGCGACCTACGACGACCTGACGGACGGCCTCGATGAGCCGGCCGGTATCGAGCACTGCCTCGGCGTTCTCAAACCGCATCTCGAGCCCGCGCTGGAACACCTTCCCGAAGACATCGAGCGGGCGGCGGCTGTCAACCGACTCGTCGAGTACAACGTCGACAGGCAAGTCGAGTTCCTCCGCAGCAGCGACGACGTTCCCGACGCTGTGGACGTGTTCGGCGTTGTCTACGACTTTCAGGACGTGTACGGCGGCCGACGGGGCGAAGTCCACGTCATCAACGTCGACGGTGAAACCGATGTCGACGCACTCCGAGCGGCCCATCCCGCTATCGACTCGCGGATTACCCGCCTCTGGGAGTACTAGTCCCGCTATCGACTCTCTCTTTGTTCGACCTTGTTCAGTTCGATCAGGAGTCGGAAAATCGCTTTCACGAGGTTCTCGTCAACGTCGAACTGCTCCGCGTTGTCGCCGGCGCGGTCCATGACGGCTTGCTCCTGTTGCTCGTCGGTCGTCGGCAGCCCCTTCTCGTCTTTGACCTGTGCGATGGTGTCGGCCACGTAGGTTCGCTGTGCGATCTTCTCGACGATCTCCTGGTCGATAGTCCGGATTTCGTCGCGCAGTTCGTCCAGCGACATGTCCTCTGGGTTCGGGTTCGTGCTCATACTGTGTGTGTTCCCTTGGTCTGTGTCGTCGTCAGCCAGGTCGCTCCGGGTCGCTCGTCCCAGGCGTCCTGTACGGCTTCGAGTGCGGCCCGCTCGCCAACGGCAGTGAACGACGGCCCCGTCCCCGACAGCGAGACGCCTTCGACGTGCTGGAGCGCGTCGAGTACCGGGTCCGTCTCGAAGTCCAGCGCGGCCGAGAACGCGAGGCCGTTGACCGTCATGGCCCGCTGATAGTCGCCGTCGAGTGCGAGGTCCTCGACGAGGCGGGCCATCGGTGCGATCTGGCGGCATCGCTCGACATCCGCGTCAGCACTGAACGACTGTTCCGGCGGCGTCCAGACGAGCACGTCCCAGTCGATTTCCTCGCGGGCAAGGAGCGCGTCGTCCTCGTTGTCGGTGACGGTGACACCGCCGAGCATCGACGCCGACGCGTCGTCGAAGGCCCCGGTGACGGTGACGCCCACGTCGCGGGCGGCCATGACGCCGAGGCGGGCCATGTCCTCGCGGCTCATCCGCTCAGTCGCGTCGAGTGCGTCGAGCGTCGCCATGACGGTCGCGTTTGCGGCCGCACTGGAGCTTTTGAGCCCCGACGCCATCGGAACCTCGCTCTCTGTGCGGACAGTCCCGCCGGAGACCGCCGGGACGCCCACGTTCTGTGGGCCGCCGTGGGCGTCGATAACGTACTCGACACACCGTTCGATGAGCCGCGTGTCGGCGTCCGGAGCACCATCCACCTCGCCAGTGACACCGTCGGTCTCAGTCGAGAGCGTGACGGTCGCTGTCGTGTACTCGTCGATAGCAAACGCCGCACCGCGGCCGGTCGCGAGCGCGTTGAGGACCGTCCCTGCTGCGGGCGCTGCTGCCTTCCCTTCCATCGACGTGTACTCCCTCGCGGACCTATTTACTAACTGCGATACCCCTGTAGCGGCACGTTGACCGCAGTACGAAGCAGTAGCGTCGCAGTAAGACGGACAACACTATACCGATCAGTTCGAAGGGAACCAGCAACGGGAAATGAGCATCGGGAACGCACTCCGGGGACTCACCGCAGGCATCGCGGTTCTGGGCTACGTCAGCCTGTTTCTGTTGTTGCAGGTCCGGGCGGCCTCAGTGTCAGTGCTGGCGGGAATTGCGGTACTCGCTACTGCTGTACTCGCCGTCGCTGGCGGCCGGCCCGCAGTTCGCCAGGTTCTGGGTCGCGGGTCGTCATCTCAGGAGGACGCGACCGGGTGGTGGCTCGCTCGCGTCGAACCCGCGCTCGAAGACGCTTGGAACACGTATGCGGACCTCGTGCTAACGGTCGGCCTGTGGGGCATCAGTATCGGCTCCTTCGGCGGACTCGTAACCTATCCCGGCGACGAACCGCCGTTTGGCCTCGCTATGACCGGGTTCCTGTCGATGGTCTGTGGACTCATCTCACTCGGATTTCTCATCGATTCGAGGTACGAGTAGCGGCCGGTGGGACGGCTTCGACGCATACGGATTGTTTGCGCGATGTCCCGGTCTGTTCCGACGCCGGGGGCTACCCGGAACCAATCTACTGCCGGAGCAGGCCGAGTGCCTCGGGGCTTGACCCCGAGGGTGAAGGCCGTAAGCCCCGTTAAACGTGTTCCGTTCGCTCGATATACTGCTCAATCGTGTCGGTCGAAACATCACCCGCCGTCCCCACGTAGTACGATTCCTCCCAGAACCCACCTCCCCACAGATACTCCTTCAAGTACGACTCGTGCTGTTCCCACATCTCCCGCGCCGTGATGCTCTTGACCGTTCGCACAATCTCGCTCGGCGCATGCTTCGGGTGGGCTGACAGGAACAGGTGTACGTGGTCGGGTGAGATGTGGAGCGACAGTATCTCGTAGCCGTACTCGTCGCACATGGCACGGAAACTCGCTTCCAGCGAATCCTCGATTGGTTCGAGAATGGTGTGGCGGTACTTCGGACACCACACGAAGTGGTAGTTAATGTTGTACACCGTGTGGTTCGACCGCTTCTCGCCCATACATACCAATACAACGACCAATCGAAAGTATTCTTTGAAGTGACTCACAGACCACCACAAGTAAACTTTTAACTGTGGAAGAATAAGGGGTAGACGTGACGAAACAACTCAAGGTATCCGACACCGTGTACGACGACCTTGACGAACTCAAGGACGAGGAGGGCCACACGAGTTTCGACAGCGTACTCCGCACGCTCCTCCTCCACTACCGTCACGTCCAACCCAACGAGCAAGAATGACCGACTCACAGGCTCTCGTCAAGACGCTGGACTTCCAACTCGACATCCAGAGTGACAACGAGAGCCTGCTGTACGACGCCACCCTCGAAGCGCGGTCGGTGTACAACGAAACCATCCGTCTCGCCAAGCAAGGCGTCGACTGGGACGCGATTCCCGACCGTGTAGCCGACGACGCCAACCTCGTGAAAAACACGACACAGCGCGTCGTCGCCAAAGCACTCGGCGCGATGGAGAACTACTACGAGTACGACGACTTCGGCAAACCCAGTCACACCAAGGACGGCGCGTACCCCCTCCGAGCGAACTACGAGGAGGGGTACAACCTGTCGCTCACCGACGACGGCGACGTGGCGTTCCGCATCAGCGCGAAGCCGTACAAGCACGTCACGGGCGTCCTCAAAGGGAGTGACGCCAACCTCGACATTCTCCAGACCGCACTCGAAAGCGATGAGTGGAAGATTGGGACGGCGGAAGCCCTGTTCCACAACGACAACGCTGAGTTGCACGTCAACGTCACCAACACCGAACAGACCGTTCGAGACAAGCAGGACTCGCGGACGGTCGTCGGTGTGGACGTGAACGAAGACAACGTGGCTCTCACCGCTCTCTCCGAGGATGGCATTGAGGACTCGTTGGTTATTGACTTACCCGAAATCAAGTTTGAGCGCCACCGCTACTTCACGATGCGGAAGCGCGTCCAGAACGCGGGGAAAGACAGCATCCACGACACGCTGGAAGGGCGTGAGGAACGGTTCGTCCGTGACCGACTCCACAAGGTGTCTCGACACATCGTGGAGTGGAGTCGTCAGTTCGAGAAGCCGTGCATCGTCTTTGAAGACCTCAAAGAGATGCGCGACAGTATCGACTACGGCACGCGGATGAACCGACGCTTGCACCACCTTCCGTTCCGCGCCCTCCAGTTCTATACGTCGTACAAGGCGTCGTTCAAGGGGATTCCGACTGCGTGGATTAACCCCGAGTACACGAGCCAACGGTGTCCGATGTGCGGACACACGGAACGTGCGAACCGTAACAAGAAACGGTTCAATTGTCGGGACTGTGGGCATCAAGACCACAGCGACCGTGGTGCAAGCGCCAACATCGCCGTGAAAGGCGTGAAGAAACTCGATTGGAATGTGCCTGCTCTCAACAGCCTTCCCGTTGTTCGGAAGGTGCGACGGCGGGCATCGGGGGCCGTGGACGCCCCGACCGTGACCCAACCGACCGCCCGAGGCTATCAGGCCGATGGTCGGATGGGAGTGTCCGACTAAACCACGGGAAGCCTCGGGGCTTGACCCCGAGGCGGTTCACACCGTCCCGTCTCAGGCCGGGAACAGGAAGTACGGAACGACGAACAGTAACAGGAACATGAACAGGAGGACGAGGCCGTAGCCGGCGAGTGTTCCGGCGGCTGTCAGCCAGGCCGGATGGTCGAACTGCTCGGTGATGTTTGCCATACCGAGCAGTTCAATCGGGGACAGTATAGTGGTTTGGGAGGAGAAGGCACTGACAGACCGAACTACCCGCAATGTCCTGCTTGTGATTGATAACGGTAGTCTTTCAACCATCGGTTCAGTACACTGGCAAAAATGTATATCGTCATCGTCGGCGCCGGTGATATCGGGTCGCCGTTGCTTGAAATCGCGACAGCAGGCGGCAACGAGGTCGTTGCCATCGAAAGGGACGAGGAGCGAGCGGAACGTGCGTCGAGACAGTACGACTGTCTCGTTATCAACGACGATGCGACGTCGAAAGACACGCTAGAGGACGCCGGTGCGGACCGTGCCGATGCGCTCATATCGACGACCGATCAGGACGCGACGAACATCATGGTCTGTCTGCTGGCACAGGAACTGGAAGTGCCGGACATCGTCTCGGTCGTCCACAACCCCGAGCACATGAACGTGTTCCGCCAGATCGGCGTCAACACGATGCAGAACCCACAGCGGCTCATCGCCGAGTACCTCTATCGGGCCGTCAAACGGCCGTCTATCGTCGACTTCATGCGCATCGGCGACCAGGCGGAAGTGTTCGAGATCACTGTCACACCCGGCGCACCGATTGCGGGTAAGACGTTGCAGGAGGCCAATACGGAAGGCCTCATCGGCGGCCAGACGCTCATCGTGGCCATCGAGCGCAACGGCGAGGGCGACCCGATAACACCCCGCGGCAATACACGTATCGAGGCCGACGACTTGCTAACGGTCTACTCGGGCGAGGGGGCGACACCGGAGGTAACCGACATCTTCGGTCACTCCGAGGACCACAACTGACATGTCGCGACGGAACGGCGGGCTACTCCCGACGGACCTGAAAACAATCGCCCGTGATATCGGCTCGCTCCTGCTGATGGAGGCCGGGCTGATGACGATTACGGCCGCCATTGCGCTCGGCTTTCAGGAGTTTCACGCCGCTCTCGGGTTCTTCACCGCGGCCGGGGTGACCGCCGCCGTCGGCGGTCTCGCGAACCGTGGGTTCACCGACGCGCCGGCCCCCCAGATGAAACACGGCATGGTCATCGCCGCCGGCGGGTGGCTGCTGGTCGCCACGTTCGGCTCGCTGCCGTTCCTGTTGACCGCGTGGTTCACGCCCCCCGCCGTCATGGATACGTTCGTTCCAGTCGGAGCGGACACGAGTACGTGGGAGCCGATCAGGGTCGGCGGGACGACGACGCTCTCCAGTCTGGCGTACTTCCGGAACCCGCTTCACGCCTTCTTCGAGAGCATGAGCGGATGGACCGGGAGCGGCCTGACGATGGCGATTCACGAGCCCTCGCTCCCCCGCGCAGTTCAGTGGTGGCGGTCGTTCATCCAGTACGTCGGCGGCGTCGGCGTCATCGTCCTGACCGTCTCCATCCTCTCGCGGCCCGGCAGCGGCAGTTACGCGCTCTACCAGAGCGAGGCCCGCGAGGAGAAGATCCACCCGAGCGTCGTCTCCACCGTCCGAACGGTCTGGAAACTCGTCGTCGGCTACACGGTGCTCTCGTTCGCGCTCCTGTTCGGTGCCATCCTCGCCAGCGATAGCGAGTACGCCGAGTCGCTCCCCCTGTGGGAGGTCGCCTGGCAGGCGCTCAACCACGCCATGACCGGGCTCACGACTGGCGGGTTCTCGGTCACGGACAACTCGATTGCGACGTACAACTCGCCGCTCGTCGAAACCGTTCTGTTGCCGATCATGATTCTCGGTGCGGTCGCGTTCCCGGTCCACTACGTCGTCTTGCACGACAGGCAGATTCGCGAACTGGTGTCGGACTTACAGACTCGCTGGCTGTTCATCCTGCTCGCGCTCGGCGTCGTCGCGCTCTCGGCACAGAACGTATGGTCCGTGCCCGCGACGACTGAGGCGTTTGCCACCCAGTCGTTCCTGCCGTTTTCGGTGCCGATGCTCGACGCCGCACAGCTCGATGCGGTCCGGGACTCGACGTTCCAGTGGGTCAGCGCCCTCAGCTGTACCGGCTTCCAGTCGGCCCCGATCGGCCGCTGGCTCGCTGGCGGGAAAGTGCTCGTGGTCGGCGCGATGGTGCTCGGCGGCGCTGCCGGGTCCACCGTCGGCGGCATCAAGATCATCCGTGGCTACACCATCGCTCGCGGCATCATCTGGCAGTTCTCGCGGGTGTTCCTCCCGACGAACGCGGTGATTACGGCCCGCATCGGGGACCGGACGCTTGACCGCGAGTCGATGGAACGGGAGTTCAGCGAAGCGGCCATCGTGACGCTGCTGTGGCTCATCATTCTGGTGACCAGCAGCGTCGTCCTCACCAACGTCGCGGGACCGGAGTTCGGCTACGCCGATGCCCTGTTTGAAGTCGCCAGCGCGCAGGGGAACGTCGGCCTCTCCTCGGGCATCACCGGCCCGTCGATGCCCCCGCTTGCAGAGGGGATGTTCGTGCTGAATATGTGGGTCGGCCGGCTGGAAATCATCCCGATACTCGTGTTCATCCGCGCTGGACTGTACGGGCTGGAACCGTAGTTGAGCGGGCGGCCCCTTACTCTCCGTCGTCGGGATAGACCTCGCCGAGGAACATCCAGCGTGCCTTCGTTCCACCCTCGGGCCGGGATTCCTGTTTGACGTGGTAGAGATACGGACCGTGGGGACAGTCGTCACAGCCCTGAGCACAGGAAGCCAGCTTTACCACCTCAGTGTAGCCGTCGCGTTCGGTTGCCCGGATGATGTCTTCGTTGGGACCCGGTTCTATCGGCGACGCCGTCTCGTCGTGGAACTGCAGCAGTTCCTGCGCGTAGATGATCGTGTTGCGGAGTTCTTCAGGCGTCAACTCCGGTAGGTCCGTCGCCACCCGGTCCGGAACCCCCTCAGGTGGTGTCGGTTCGTCTGCAGGACTGGTCATACCGAAGTCTCCGTCGGGTAGGTACATAACTGAACTGCCAGCTAGAACTGCCGACGGAACGAGTCTCCCGGACTCACTCGTTCCAGAACGCGCCGGTGAATATCACGAACACCGGGATGATCTCCAGTCGACCGATCCACATCAGGAATATCATCAGCAGTTTGCTGGTCTCCGGGAAGAGTTCGTAGGTCCCGAACGGCCCCAGAAACCCGAACCCGGGACCGATGTTCCCGATGGTCGCCAGGCTTGCGCTGATGGCTTCGAAGACAGTCAGGTCGAGCCCGACACGGCCCGCATCGAGGAGGAGAAACACTGTCGCGACACCGAACGTGAGCAGGTACAACAGCGTGAACCCGTATATCGCGTTGATGACGTCCTCGTCGATGACCTGCCCGCCGAGCCGAACTGGTTTGACAGCGCTGGGATGAGCTGTCGTGAACAGTTGGCGTCGGATGCTCTTGAGCACGACCAGCCATCGGACTATCTTGACACCGCCACCGGTCGACCCTGCGGAGCCACCGATGAACATCGCGAACAACAGGACTCCCTTTGCGGTGTTACCCCATTCGGCGAAGTTACTGGTCGCGTACCCGGTCGAGTTCAGCAGCGAGGCGACCTGGAATGTGGCTTGCCGGAGCGAGTTCTCCAGTGCTCCCTGTGTCACACCGCCGAGTTCGAGCGGCGGCGCGGACCCGGTAAAGAGCAGTCCCCAGAGGATGACGGCCACGCCGGCGTTCGCACCGAGGTACGCCTGGAGTTCGCGGTCCTGAAGGAAGGCGGCGTACTCGTCCTGTAACAGGAGGTAAAACAGCGCGAAGTTCATCCCGGCGATGAGCATGAACGGGATGACGACCCACTGGACGGCCGGTGAGAAGTAGGCGATGCTCTCGGCCTGGGGGGAGAACCCGCCGGTGGGCAGCGTCGTGAACCCGTGTGCGACGGCATTATACGCATCCATGTTCGGTGCGTAGCCCGTGTAATGGAGGCCGAGCAGAATGAGGATATACAGAACGGTAAAGCCCAGATAGAACAGCCAGAGGAGCCGTGCGGTTTCGGCTATCTTCGGCGTCAGCTTCTGGAGTTCGGGGCCGGGCGCTTCGGATTCGATCAACTGCGCCCCGTTGACGGCCGCTTCCGGAAGAATGGCGACCATCAGAACGATGATACCCATCCCGCCGAGCCACTGGGTGAGCTGTCGCCACATCAACAGCGCATGCGAGTGGCGGGCAAACGAGATTTCGTTGGTGACAGTCGCCCCGGTCGTCGTGAAGCCGGACATCGACTCGAACAGCGCGTTCACGGGTTCACCGAGCGCTGATTCGGTCCCGTACCCGGCGATAACGTAGGGGATCGCGCCGATAACCGCGACAGCACCCCAGGAGAGGCCGACGAACAGCAGCGCCTCGCGTGGCCCGAGTTCGTGACTGTCGCTGGCTTGCTCCAGCGCTATGCCGAGCGTGATGGCGATCGCGATAGAAATCAGGAAGACGACGGTATCTTCTCCGTACAGAAAACTGATCCCGAGCGGGACCAGCATTGCGACGGCGAGATACTTGATTACTGTGCCGGTCAGGGCGACACTCTGTCGCCAGTCGACGCGAACCGACATCACTGATCACCGACCATTAACTGACGCTCACACTCCCGATATGAAAAAGCCCCACGTTCCAACAGCGCTGCTTCTGACGGAGATACTCGGGAACAGCGCTGCTGTAGGGTTTTCCCTTCCGCCACGGAACTCGCTATATACTGACAGGTACCGATCCGAGTGTTCCGTTGACGACGATTGGTTTTCCGAATTCGAATATCTATATTTAAATAAGGTTCGAATATACGATATAAGTAGACACATTCTTACCGACCTATCTACTCCGTCTGTGTATGAACAGTAGCACCAACGAGACAACCACGGACATTCTTGCACATGTCTTGCTACCGGTTGCCAACGAGGACGACGGGCTTACGACGGCGACTGCGCTCGAACCGTACGAGCCGGAGCAGGTGACGGCGTTACACGTCGTCGAAAAAGGCGAGGGTGTTCCGGACAAGACGCCAGTCGAGCAGTCAGAAGAGCTGGCGGCAGAGTCGTATGCGGCCGTCAGGACGGTGTTCCCTGACGCCGACGACCGCACCGCGTACGCTCGGGACGTCGTCGAGGCTATCTTCGATGTCGCCGAGGAAGTCGAGGCGAGCGCCATCGCATACCGGTCCCGCGGTGGTGGTCGCCTCATGCAGTTCCTCTCCGGTGATCTCTCGTTGAAGCTTGTGACGAACGCGGAGGTACCGGTGATTGCACTTCCACAGGCGGACTCGAAGGAATGAGCGACGAAGAACTGGCGAAAGACCTCGGGCTGGTGTCGGCGATGACCATCGGCATCGGGACGATGATCGGTGCCGGTATCTTCGTCCTGCCCGGCGTGGCCGCGAACGCGGCCGGTCCCATCGTCGTCGTCTCGTTCGTCGTTGGTGGACTGATTGCGATGGTGAACGCGCTATCGGTCTCGGAACTCGGCACGGCGATGCCGAAGGCGGGCGGCGGGTACTACTACATCAACAAGTCACTCGGGCCACTGTTTGGCTCGATAGCCGGAATGGGTGACTGGATGGGCTTGGCCTTCGCCTCGGCGTTCTACTGTATCGGGTTCGGCCAGTATCTCGCCGTCTTCGTCCCACTCCCTGAAATCGCCTTTCTCAATCCCATTCAGATAGGGGCGCTCATCGCTGGGGCGATATTCGTCGCCGTCAACTACATCGGCGCAAAGGAAACCGGTGGCATCCAGACGGTGATTGTCTTTATCCTGCTCTCTATTCTCACCGTCTTTGCCATTGCGGGCTTCTTTTCATTCGACTACGCGACCCTCGCCGGCGAGGACGGGCTCGCCCCGTTCGGGACCGGCGCGATTCTCCCGGCGACGGCGCTCGTATTCGTCTCTTTCCTGGGGTACGCAAAGATTGCGACCGTCGCTGAGGAACTCAAAAACCCGGGTCGGAACCTGCCGATTGCTATCATCGGAAGCGTCGGCATCGTGACCGTCATCTACGCCATCCTCGTGTCGATGATGCTCGGCGTCGTTCCGTGGCCGGACCTCAGTCAGGATGCCCCGGTCGCACAGGCCGCGGAGGTCGCGTTCCCGGCATCTATCGGACCGATAGGCGGCGTGGCCGCCGGTGCCGCGGCGATTATGACCGTCGGCGCACTGCTGGCGACAGCGTCCTCCGCGAACGCGTCGATTCTCGCCTCGGCCCGGATCAACTTCGCAATGGGCCGGGACAAGATCGTCACGAACTGGCTCAACGAGATCCATCCCAACTACGCCACGCCCTATCGCTCGATTCTGGTCACCGGCGGGCTCATCATCGTCTTTATCGCGTTCCTCGGACGGGACATCGAGGTGCTGGCGAAGGCGGCCAGCGTCCTCCACCTCATCGTCTACGCCCTGATGAACGTGGGACTCATCGTCTTCCGCGAGGCCGACGTGCCGGAGTACGACCCGGATTTCACCGTGCCGCTGTACCCCATCACGCCGATACTCGGTGCGGTACTCTCGCTCGGCCTCGTCGCGTTCATGGACAGTATCGAGATTGCGCTGTCGGCCGGATTCGTCCTTGTCGCGGTCGCATGGTATTTCGTCTACGCGCGCGGCAAAACCACACAGCAGGGTGTGCTCTCCGACTACATCAGCAACCGCGAGGAGCAGCTCCCGGACCAGGTGGTGAACGCCGCCGACGCGGTCGCACCGAACGGAACCGGGGGACCGACGATCATGGTGGCACTTGCGAATCCCCGCACCGAGAGCGCGCTCATCACCCTCGCAGGTGCGCTGGCGAAACACGAAGGCGGACGGGTGCTCGCGACCCACATCGCGACGGTGCCGGACCAGACCGCGCTCGAAACCGCCGCCGCGAACCGGAACCAGATAGACGCTACCTCGGAAAGCCTTCTGGACGCCGCCAAGGCCGACGCGGAGGCCTTCGACGTGCCGATAGAGACGAAGACGATCCTCTCACACCGCGGCATCGGGGAGGTGTTCGACGCGGCCCGGACGAACAACGCCGACACCGTCGTGATGGGCTACGGCGGCACCCAGTTCGCCGGCGGTCGCGCCGAAGGCACGCTGGACGAACTGGCCCACGACTTGCCGTGTGACTTCCTCGTGCTGGACGGGCAGGACCTCGACCTCAGTGACGTCCTGGTTCCGACCGCTGGCGGTCTCTCGTCGGACCTTTCCGCGGAGGTCGCCAAAGCGCTCCAGGAAACTGTCGACGTAGCCGTCGACCTGCTCCACGTCGTCGACCCCGGTGCAGAAGAGAGCGGTCGCACGTTCCTGCGCGAGTGGGCGGCGGAACACGACTTGACCGACGCCGAGATACGCATTGAAACCGGTGACATCGAGAGGACCATCGAACGGATCGGCCGCGACTACAGCCTCGTCATCGTCGGCGCGACGGAACGAGGCCTGCTATCACGCATCGT
Source organism: Haloarcula sp. CBA1115 (assembly GCF_000827835.1). Lineage (NCBI taxonomy): Archaea > Methanobacteriati > Methanobacteriota > Halobacteria > Halobacteriales > Haloarculaceae > Haloarcula > Haloarcula sp. CBA1115. Next base: position 3,005,828 of record NZ_CP010529.1, read on the forward strand.
TCGCGGCTCGCTAGTGTTCGACGTCATCGAGACGCTCGATACGCCGGTCCTGCTGACCGAGCGCCCGTCGTCGCGGTCCCTCCGAGAGCGGCTGTTCGGTCGGGAGTAGCCACACGGCGTGTCAGGCGTGGCCCCGTTCTTTCGCCCCTTCGCGGATTTTCTTCGACCGCTTGCGGACGCGTGAGACGTACCGTTCGATTTTCTCCGGTTTCTCGCCGTAGAACGACGCGGCCCAGTGAACGTCGACGCCGTCCTGCGTGAGGAAGTACGCCACGAGCGTATCACGGCCAGCCTGTATGACTGTCGGCGGCACGCCGCGGTCGCCGGTCCCGGCCTCCTGGAAGCCGTTCACGTCGAAGTACACGTCGGCGTACAGCGTCGCCATCTCGGGGTCGGCGAACTCGATCCCCTGGTGGTCCGGGGCCTCGAATCGGTAGCGCGTGTCGCCGTCGCCTGTCGTTCGCTCGACGATACGTACGTCGAGGATGTACTCGCGGTAGGTCGAGCTATCCGTCGGTGCAGCGGTGGTGTCTGGTTGTGGCATGATAGGTTGGACTGGTCTACGGTCATCGGCTCGTTCTGGCTGCGAGCGCCGCCACCGCGGCGAGTGCGGCAATGGCCAGCGCTATCGGGAGTGGACCGTTCGCTCCGGTCGTCGACTGGTCGCCGCCGCCCGCGGAGTCGTCCTCTGTGGCACCTGCAGCGCTCGCGGCGCCGGCTGACTCGGCTGTGGACTCGCTGGCGGGTGACGATGCTTCGGTCACGGCGGCCACTGTCTCCGTCGTCGCGCCCGGTGACACTGCGAGCGCCGCCGGTTCGGTCGCTGGCTCGACTGCGCCGCCGCCGTCGGCGTCGACCTGGTTCGATGCGACGGTCACCTGCGTCTCACCGCCGTCGACGCCAGTAAGCGAGACCGTCGCGAGTACCACGTCGCTGGCTCCGGGCTCGATCTGTCCGTCGAGGTCCGCCGCTTCGAGCGTGACCGTCCCGCCGTCTGAACTGACGACGGGGTCGGTCGTGAGTCCGAACCGGTCGGGGTAGCTCGCGTTCTCGAACCGGGCGACAGCGGGGTCGTCGACGGCGAGTTCGAGCTGGTAGCCGGCCAGTCCGTCCGGCGCGCTCGTCAGGACCACTGGAACGGTCGTTGTCTCGCCGGCGGCGACGGAGCCGGCCTCGATGCTGATTGTCGGCGTGCTCTGCCCTGTGGCGAGCGCGGGGACCGTCCCCGCGAGGAGGACGAGCGCGACGAGCGCGAGGGGGCGACTGGCGGTTCGGACGCGACCGCGTATCGAACAGGTGGTGTCGTCGGTCATTGTGTTGCTGTATCGAAAGATGGGAGGATGGCTCGGTCGCGGCAGTCAGTTGACCTCTTCGTAGAGCGCTGTCACGTCCGCGAAATCGATCTTGCCGTTCTCGTTGAAGTCGTACGCTCCGGTGTTCAACTGGATGCTGTCGGAGTCCATGTTCGAGAACAGCACCTGCACGTCCTCGTAGTCGAGACGGCCATTACCGTTGAGGTCCTCGAAGTGGCCGTCGCCGTCGGGATCGGTCGGCGCGGCGTCGCCGACGACCGTCTTCGGGCCGCCCACGACGATGCCGTTTCGGACCTCTGCCTCGATGGCGTTGCCGTTCTCGTCGTCCATCTGCTCGATGGAGACGGTCAGGTCGGTCGTGCCACCGCCGTTGGCGCGGACGTCGAGCGTTGCGAGTGGCACGTCCATCGCACCGGACTGGACGTTCGTGTTGACGTCGGCAACCCGGATTGTCGCCGACGAGCCGTCGTCGCTGATGGAACTCTCGGTGAGTCCGAGCGCGTCGGGGAAGGAGACACCGGTGATAGACGCGATTTCGGGGTTCGAGACGCTGACGGTGAGCCGAGCGCCGGAGAAGCCAGCGGGGAGCGACGAGGCGGTCAGCGGGACGCTACCCGTCGACCCGCTGCCGACCGCGGCGGAGTTGGCGCTGACGACGACGTTGGGCTGGTAGACATAGAGGCCGTCGTTCGGATACGAGCGTGCGGGGCCGCCGAAGCCGTCTTCACAGCAGATGACGCGGCCGTCGCGCATCGTGTAGACGTTGTCGATGTTCCGGAGCGCGTCGTTTGCGTCTTCCGGCGAGTCGGTGAAGTCGGGGCCGGTGATGACCGGTTCGAGCGTCGAGACGTTGTAGTCCGATTCCAGCACCCCGCGGTAGACGACGCCGCCGTCGACGCGGTCCATCTGGATGTCGCCCTCGTCGTCCGCGAGCGCGTCGTTGAACTCCGAAATGCCGAAGTAGATGAAATCGCCGGGCTGGGAGTCGTCGACGCTGTCGACGCCCTCGGCCTTGTTGAACTCGATTGACGCGCCGATTTCCTTGGCGGCCGCGCGGGTCTCCAAGAACGGGACGCGCCGGAGGTCCTCGTCGACGCCGTCGGGACCGTTGGCCTCGTACTGCTCGGCCCACTCGACGATGTCCTCGTTCGTGATGTAGTTCTGATTCCCGTTCTCGATGACGGAGAGATCGGCTTCCTTGATGGCCGCTTCGGTCACCTCGTCGCCGTCTTCCCAGTCAGCGTGTGCGCTGAGGTAGTCGGCCTGGGTCACGTCGTCGTACTCGGCGACCCAGGACTCGACCTCGCCGTTCGTGGCGTGGCCGAGTTCTATCCACTCGATTTCGAGCGGGGTCTGTGCAGGGGAGTTCCGCTCCCCGGCTTCGGCGGCGTTGGCCGCGTCGTTCGTGATCTTCGGTGCGTACAGCGTCCCGGCGACGTCCATTGGGTCGTCGTACTCCGGAATCGGCTCGTCGGCAACGAACTTGTAGATGCCCTTGCTGTCGCCGTCGGAACAGCCGTAGACGGTCCGCTGGTCGCCTTCGATGTCGGGTGCCTCCCACGAGGCCCGCCCCATCACGTAGTACTTGACCGCTTCGGGTTCGTCGGCGGTCGGTTCGCGGAAGTCGACGAAGTACCCGTACCGGTACGGGTTCGGATACACGTCGTCGAGCAGCGTCGTTGCGAGGTTCTCGCCGTCGCCCTGGTCATCGCGCTCCGCGCCGAGGTAGTACGCGAGGAACTCGACGCCGGTCAGCGCCCAGTAGCCCTGCGGGCCGAAGTTCTCGTCGAGGTCGCCGCTCTCGGCGTAGGACTCGATCGCGCCCGATATCTCGCTCGGGTTCGGCCGGTTCCAGAACTGACATCCGCCGATGAGTCCCTCGCCCGACCCCGCCTCGACGATGTCGCTCACCGTCGCCGTCAGACTGACGCGGGGGTGTGCGTAGTTCTCCTCGGCGGAAATCATCGTCTCCCACGGACTGAGGTCCCCGTAGCAGTTGATCCGCGTCCCGCCGTGTTCACGGAGGGAGTCGGTGTTGGTCAAGTTCATTGCGTTCCCGGAGTCCGCACTCCACTCGCCGTTTTCGTCCTGGCTAAGCGGGACCCGCGAGACGCATCCGGGGCTGTTCTCCCAGTTCGTGAACAGGTATCCCTCGGTCCCCTCGTCGTTGGTCGGGACGAACTGATTACAGTCGGGGTTCGTCGCCGCACCGCCGTACTGGGTGCCAGCGAAGTTCTCCTGGGTGATATCCGTCCCGTCGGGCGTCTGGACTACACCGAGCCGTTCCGCCCCACCGTTGATGGGTTCGCGTCCCTGCACGAGGATTTCGTAGTCGCCGGCTGCGGACCGGACCTGACGTTGTTTCTCCTCGGTGTCCGGAACCCCCACCTCCGGGAAATCGTCGTTACTCCCGTCGAACTCGAACTGGAAGCCGCTGAAATAGCCCACCGCAGCCCGTCCAAACGGTTCGGGGTTCTCCCCTTCCGGGTGCTGGAGACTGTACAGTAGTGACCCGTCTTCGAAGACGAACGGGCCGGTCACTTCCGCGCCGAACGCCGTCGTCGAGAAGCGTTTGAGACTCCCGGCGACGCTCGGAGCGCCCGGTGTGTCTGTCTCTTCGACCTCTTCCCCACTTGCCACGCCGATGACGCTGGCCCCAAGTGCAGCAGCCACCGACTGTGAAAGCACCTGCCGTCGAGTGAAATCGACCATGCGAGTGAGGGGTAGCAGTGATTATTAAAGCAAGTTTATAATATTCGTATGATGTTTTTAGAGCGGTCATATTGCCTCGGTTCGATACGTACTGCTAATGAATTAGACGTATCAGAAATAGTGCTATTTTGTCGGGATGGGTACTGAATAGCTCTGATTGCAGTCGTTCACGCACTGATTCGTCCTCACCTACGTACCAGTCCGCTTCGAGTAGCTGGCACAGTGTCGCCCCACTCCCGACCGAGTCACGAGTCAAACAAGTAGTCGCTGTGGCGGGCGAGCCGGGTGGCTACATCCCCATGTCGGCAGCCGGCTCTGGGACCGGAAGCACATTCGGGGATACGCCCAGCAGTTCCGCCGCGTGGTCGAGCGCCATGTCGAAGCCGTAGTATCGCTCCAGTTCGTCGCCGTCCGCGGTCGGTCGGACCTTCAGCATCGCGTACCCCTCGATGTTCTGTGCGACCGCGGCGCTCCCGCCGTCGCTCTCGAATGTCAGCAGCCGTTCCTCGTCGGTCTCTCGATAGGTGGCCGTGATACCGTCCGCTGACGCCTCGACGGGGAGTTCGGAGTCGGTCATCGGCGGCTCTAGGGAGCGGGGGTATGCGAACCTGGCGGTCCGCTCGGAACCGCAAACGCGAAACCGGACGGCTGTGACGAGACACATATGGCGAAGTGGCTTCAGAGCGGCCGTCGGCGCGATATGTGCGTCCTGCTGGCCGCCGCCGAGGACGGCGAACTCTCCGGCCAGCGGCTGAAGACGCGGCTCGAACGCCGCTACGACACGCGAATCGAACCGAAGAGCTTCTACGGCGCGCTCGACGCGCTGGAATCGGCCGGGTTCGTTACCCACCGCGAGGACGGCATCGCTGACAAGTACTCACTGACCGACGCCGGTGAGCGGCGGCTTCGAGACCAGTTCGAGTGGATGCGCGAAGCGCTTGGTGAGGACGGTTGACGGCGCTGCTTGCCAGCCTCTGCTGGATTTCGTTGCGCCGCCGTTGATGGGGTACCCTTTTTGTGACCGCTCCCACAGAACACAGGTATGTCCCTGTCCCGCTCGCTCCTCCTGGCAGGCTTGGACGCCCTCCCGTTCGCGGCGCTCGCCAGCGTCGCAACGTACGTCTTCGCACGCACAGCTGTTCAGCCGTCGGAAATTGTCGGGATGCTCGCCGGGACCGTCGGCGTGGCGGTACTCCTCACGCTCGGAACAATCAGTGCGAACCGCTACCGTGCGGACGGAAAGCCGTTTTACTTCACGCGTGCGGTGGTCGTCGAAGCGCTCCTCTCGATTCCCTAATCGAGAAGCTCGCTGGCAATGGTATTGCGGAGGACCTCGCTGGTGCCCTCGTAAATCTCGTTGAGTTTCGCGTCGCGGTAGAACCGCTCGGCCGGGAAGTCCTTCGTGTAGCCGTAGCCGCCGTGGACCTGAATGCCCTCGTTCGCCACTTCACGGGACACCTCTGAGGCGTACAGTTTGGCCTGGGCGGCCTCTTTGACGAACGACTCGCCGGCCATCTTCTTGTCGGCCGCCTGATGCATCAGCAGGCGGGCGGCCTGCGTTTTCGTGTCCATGTCGGCGAGCTTGTGCTGGATGGCCTGGAAGTCGCTGATGGGCTGGTCGAACTGCTCGCGGTCCTGCGCGTACTGCAGCGCCTCGTCCAGTGCGGCCTGGGCGATGCCGACGCCGCGGGCAGCGATAGTGATGCGGCCGCCGTTGAGCGTCTTGAGCGCGTGGACGAACCCGCGGCCTTCCTCGCCGAGCATACGGTCGGCGGGGATGCGCATATCGTCGAACCGCAGTTCGGCGGTCGGACAGCCCTTGTCGCCGAGTTTGTGCTCGGTCCCTTCGACGATGAAGCCGTCGTCCTCCTCGGGGCGGACGATGAACGAGGAGATACCCTTGTTGCCGGCCTCGGGGTCGGTCTTCGCGAACAGGACGACAGTGTCGGCGACGGAGCCGTTGGAGATCCAGAGCTTCCCGCCGTTGACCAGATAGGCGTCGCCGCCGTCGACCGGTTCGGCAGTGGTATCCATCGCCGGCACGTCACTGCCCGCGCCTGCTTCGGAGAGGGCGAACGCGCCGATCTCCTCGCCTTCGGCCAGCGGCGTGAGGTAGGTCTCTTTCTGAGCCTCGTTGCCGAACTCGTAGATCATGTTGCAGGCCAGCGAGATGTGGGCGGCGACGATTGTGCCGAGCCCGCCGCTTCCCCGCGAAATCTCTTCGAGGGCCATCGCGTAGCTGTGGTAGTCCAGTTCGGCCCCGCCGTACTCCTCCGGAATCGGCATTCCCATCAGGCCCAGATCAGCCATCTCGTCGACGAGGTCCCACGGGAACTCGTCGGTTTCGTCGATCTCCGCCGCCCGCGGCTTGACCTCGTCGTCGACGAACTCCGAGACCATTTCCTGTATCTGGCGTTGTTCCTGTGTGGGGCTAAAGTCCATGACAGATTCTAACGCGGGTTGGGTCTTTACTGTTGGCCAACGCGCGGCCCGTTGCCGGGTATGGTACTCGGCTCGCTACTATCTGTGCTCGCCACCGCAGATCTATCAGTCGTAGTCGTAGAAGCCCCGCCCGGACTTTTTGCCGAGGTCGCCGGCCGTGACTTTGCGTTTGAGCAGGTATGCGGGCTTGTAGCGGTCGCCCAGTTCCTCATACAGCGTTTCGGAGGCATCGAGGACCACGTCGAGGCCGATGTGGTCGGCCAGTTCGAGCGGCCCCATGGGGACGTTCGTTCCGAGAGTTAGCCCGCGGTCGATGTCGGCCTTATCCGCGACGCCCTCGTCGTACGCCCGGATGCCCTCGTTTATCCAGGGCATCAGCACCCGGTTCACGACGAACCCGGGCTTGTCGTCGGCCTCCCAGGTCTCCTTGCCGATGTCGTGTGCGAACTCGCGGCCCAGCGTCACCGTCTCGTCGCTCGTTTTCTCACCGACGACGAGTTCGACGCCTTTCATGATCGGTACAGGGTTCATGAAGTGCAGTCCGAGGACCTGTTCTGGCCGTTCGGTGACGCTAGCGATGGTCGTAATCGAGAGCGTGCTCGTGTTGCTGGCTAGCACCGTGTCCGGCCCGCAGACGGCGTCGAGCTCCTCGAACACGGACTGCTTGATGTCCATGTTTTCTGTTACGGCCTCGACGACGAGGTCGGCATCCGCGAGGTCCTCCATCTCTGTGGTTCCGGTGATGCGGGCTGTTGCCGCTTCTGCTTCCTGTTCTGTCACTGTGTCGCGCGCAACGAGCGTCTCGAAGCTCGACTGGATCTCCTCGAACCCGGCGGCAACCAGTTCGTCTGTTACATCGCGCATGACGACGTCGTAGCCGGCCGTCGCTGTGACCTGTGCGATACCGTTACCCATCGTTCCGGCTCCGACGACGCCGACGGTGTCGACTGTTTCGAGATGCATACCCGCGCCTTCGTCCGGCGGTCGTGTAAGTCTGCCGACGGTATCGGATCGGCATGGCGGCCCCAATCCGACCGAGTCAACCTGTCACAGGCTTACCGGCAAGCACTGCCCCGCGGCTGAATATTCACTCGAAATGTAGTAAATGTCAGCAAAAAGATACTTATGGTGTGCCGGGGAACCTACTGGTGATGAGAGACCCTGCGGGCAGCAGGCTCGGAGAAAAATTCGACTGGTCACCGGATGGCCAGTCCCTGCCCCTAATCTGACAAATGAGTAAGTCACTCGACATTTCGACCACCGAAGCCGAGCAGACAGTCACGGCAGTCATCGAGACCATCGCCGCGACGACACCGGACGTCCGCCGCGCCATCGCCGACCACCGTGGCCAGAGCAACTCGGTCAACCCCACCGGCGACGACCAGCTCGCGGCTGATCTGCGCGCCGACGAACTGTTCGAGGAGCGGGTGCTTGACATCGACGGTGTCGCCTCCTACGCCAGCGAGGAACGCGCGGACGTGAAAACGACAGACGGTCGCCTCCACGTCGCCATGGACCCGCTCGACGGGTCGAGCAACCTCGAACCCAACAGCGGGATGGGGACGATTTTCGGCGTCTACAGCGAACAGCCGCCGACGGTCGGCACCAATCTACTCGCCGCCGGGTTCGTCATCTACGGCCCCATCACCTCGATGGTCGTCGCCCGGGACGGCAGCGTCCACGAGTACATCCTCGAAGACGGCGACAAGCGGGTCGTCGACGACGACGTGACGGTTCCGGAGGACCCCACAGTGTTCGGGTTCGGCGGCGGGGTCGACTCCTGGACAGACGAGTTCGAATCCTACGCCGAGGACGTCCGTCACGAACTGAAACTCCGATACGGCGGAGCGATGGTCGCGGACATCAATCAGGTGCTCACATACGGCGGTATCTTCTCGTACCCCGCACTGGAGTCACGCCCCGAAGGAAAGCTCCGGGTCCAGTTCGAGGGACAGCCGATGGCCTACATCCTTGAGTCGGCCGGCGGTCGGTCCTCCGACGGCGACCAGTCGCTGCTCGAAATCGAGCCCGACAAGCTACACGAGCGGACGCCGCTGTATCTCGGGAACGACGACCTGATCGACCGGCTCGAAGCGACTATCGACTGACGGCTCGGATATTGTTTCAGTAACCGAGATATATCGCCAGCGCTTTGAGAACGCCGTACAGCCCGACAGCGACGCCCAGGAGCCCGCCAAGAACGGTGCCGACGATGCCGTCGGGCCACAGCGAGAGCGGGTTCGGAATCCCGATGGACGGCAACGCGGGAATCGGCAGGCCACCGCTGCCGCCTGTCACGTTCCCGATGCGTTGCCCGTCGACCATTAGCTCACCAGTCTTGTTTGCGGGTACCGAGCGAGCAAACTCCGTCGTTCGTGTCTCACCGGCAGGGACCGTGACCGTCCGCGTCGTCAGTATCGAGGTGTTGAGCGCGACGATCACGTTGTGGTCCCCGCTCGCAGTTCCCCGGTTTTCAAGCTCGACGGCGATGACGGTTCGCTCGCCGGGGCCGAGTTCCGATGGAACTGCCGTGGCGTTCGTGACCACGATATCCGGCTGTCCGGGTTCTTCTGTCTGTGTCTCGGTCGTCTCGGGTTCGGCCGTCGACGTTTCCGAGTCGGTTGTCGCCGCCTCCGCATCCATGTCTGTCGCTGCTGTCTGTTCGACTCCGACGACGAACGTCGAGAAGCCCGAAGAGTCAGCCCGGTAGACGATGTGTGACTCGCTCCGGCCGGCGATGTCGGTCGCTAACGGCGTCCACCCGTCGTCTTTCCGGAACAGCGTCACAGCATCGGGTTCCGCGTCGACCGCCGCCAGCGCGTCACGGTCAACAGTAAACGTGAACGTCGCGTCCTCGGCCGGAACGGAGCCGTGGTCGATATCGAACCGGCTGACGCCGGTGTGCCCGGTGGCAGTCGTAAACGCTGGCGTGGGCTGGCGGGAGCGGACGGTGAGTGTGGCGGATTCGTTACGCGGGAACGACGCGGCAAGCCGCTCCAGCGTTCCGTTCTCACTGGTGACGAGTGGCCCCTCCGAGGGCCGAATCTGCTGTGTCTGGCCGGATCCGTTCACCGAGACGTTCGCCACGGTCGCGTTCGGCTGCCGCACAGTCACGTTCCCGGCGGTTCCATTGCCCGTCACAGACACGACTCTGGTCACAATTTCCGTGTTCCCGAGCGGATCGGCGGCGGTCACTGTGACTTCGTGACTGCCGGGCGAGGCGAAGGCCACGGTGATGTTCTCGCCGGTCAGGATCGTATCGCTCCCCACCTGCCACCGGACCGACTCGACGCCCTGATCGTCTGTCGTCCCCGCCGCGGAGAAAGTCACCGACTCGCCGACCGTCGCGTTCTCCGGCCCGGCAACGGTGACGTTCGGTGCGGAATCGTCATAGAGGAACGTCCGCTGTCGGCCAAAGGAGTTCTCGTTACCGTTCTCGTCGGTCACCGACATCAGCAGCAGCGAGTACTCACCCTCCTCCGGGAACGTGTACTTTCGTGTGTACGTGATCGTGTTACCGGTGCGTTCGGTGAATCCCGAGATATTGAGTGTGTCTAGCGATGGGCCGCCGACGGAGATTCGAAGCTGCTGTATCGGTTCGTGAATCCCAACAGAGATGCGGGCGGTGGAGCTATTGACGCGGCGTACCTCGAACGACTGGTACTTCGGCACGACGGCGTCCATCCCGGTGACGGTGACCGACTCGTGGGGAAGTTCGTTCCCCGCTTCGTCGGTGACACTGGCGGTGTCACGGAGGCTGACAGTGACGTTGTCTGTGTCGACTTTTCTCTCTAGCAGCAGGGAGACGCGCACCCCGGTCCTGTTTTCGCCGGAGGCGTTGATCGATGCGACCGAGACGTTCTCCACTCGACCCGCGGTTAGCTCGAAATCCGCTGCCTGAATCGTACTCGTGTCCACCGACCCACCGTCGTCGTACAGGGACACCTCGATAGTCGTCGCGTTGCCCCGCGTCGCATTGCCCCACTCCGGCGACTCGGTGTCTTCGGCCGCGACCGTGCCAGAAGCGACTGCAATGAGCAGCGGGAACAAAAGGAATACCGCGAGAAGCAGGAGCCACCGGCGACGACGCCTGGCCGACGGCGGCGTCTCTCGGGGGTGGCCGGTGGCACTCATGGTACATGAGTAGTCCGGCACCCGATATCAATGGTGCGCCACCATTACGAGAGGTGATAATCGCACGCGGGGTAACTACTGTGATCCCCGGGTCCGTTGGGTGTGGTATGAAAGTGCATATCACGGCCGAGGCCACGCGCGACGAGGCGTCGGCCATCGCGGCCGCTGTCGCCGAACACACCGGCCGAACTGTGGAAGTGTACGTCGGCGACGAGGAAACCCCCACGCTAGTCCGCGAGGTGACCGATGAAGATGGGGCCGAAGATACAGCCGTGGACGGCGATTCGGCGGACGCTGCACCGACGGAACGAGAGAAACGCCTCCGTGAAGAGATCGCCGACATCGAACGTGGCGGGCCGCAGAAGTACCGCGACCGCCTCACCGAGCAGGGGAAGCTGTTCGTCCGCGACCGACTCGAACTCTGGTTCGGCGACGATGGCTTGGACTTCGAGGACGGCCGGTTCGCGAACTTCGACTCGTGGCATCCCAGCAGTCCCGACGTGGACGACGAGGACGACCGGCTGCCGGCTGACGGACTCATCACCGGCGCGGGGACCTTCGAGGGCAGACAGGTACATGTCGCCGCCAACGACTTCACCGTCAAGGCGGGATCAATCGCTCGCCACGGCGTCGAGAAGTTCCTCCGACTGCAAGAGCGCGGGCTGAAGAGCGGACAGCCGTTACTGTATCTGGTCGATTCCTCGGGCGGCCGTATCGACCAGCAACGAGGCTTCTTCGCCAACCGCGAAGGGATCGGGAAGTTCTACTACAACCACTCGCTGCTATCTGGCGCGGTTCCACAGATATGCGTCCTATACGGCCCGTGTATCGCTGGCGCGGCCTACACACCGGTGTTCGCCGACTTCACCGTCATGGTCCGTGGCATGAGCGCACTGGCAATCGCATCCCCCCGAATGGTCGAGATGGTCACTGGCGAGGACATCGACCTCGAAACGCTCGGCGGGCCGGACCTGCACGCCCGTCACTCCGGCAGCGCGGATCTGGTCGCCGACGACGAGGACCACGCCCGCGAGCTCGTGGCGCAACTCATCACGTATCTGCCCGATAACGCTGACGAGAAACCGCCACGGACCGACGGGACCGCGCCGGCAGTTGACCCTGCGGGCCTCGACTCGGTCATCCCCGCAGAACCGAACAAAGGCTACGATATGCACCGAGTTATCGAACACATCGTCGACGCCGACTCCTTCTTCGAACTGCAGTCGGAGTACGGGGCCGAAATTCTGACTGGATTCGCCAGAGTCGACGGCCGGCCCGTCGGTATCGTCGCCAACCAGCCGAGCCAGCGGGCCGGCGCAATATTCCCTGATTCGGCCCGCAAAGCGGCCGGCTTCGTCTGGACCTGTGACGCCTACAACATCCCACTGCTGTACCTCTGTGACACGCCGGGGTTCATGGCAGGCTCCTCGGTCGAAAAGGAGGGCATACTGGAAGCCGGGAAGCGGATGATCTACGCTACCTCGCAGGCCACCGTTCCGAAGCAGTGCGTCGTCGTCCGGAAGGCCTACGGCGCGGGCATCTACGCCATGTCAGGTCCCGCCTACGACCCCGAAGCGACCCTCGCGCTCCCGGGCAGCGAAATCGCGATTATGGGTCCCGAAGCCGCGATAAACGCGGTGTACGCGAACAAACTGGACGCAATCGACGACCCGGAAGAGCGGGCCGAGCGCGAGCAGGAGCTACGCGAGGCGTACCGCGAAGGCATCGACGTCCACCGGATGGCGAGCGAAGTCGTCATCGACGAGATCGTTCCGCCGGGTGACCTCCGAGACGAAACCGTTGCCCGGTTTGACCTATACGAGGACGTCGAAAAGGACCGACCAGAGAAGAAACACGGGACGATTCTCTGACTGTATTCGTGGCGGCCCATACACCCGTGTTTCTCGGGAGTAGACAGCCCCTACCCCTTCCGTTTCAGTAGTAAACACTGTGTATTTAATACACTGGGTGAAAACAGGATAACAGACCACGTGGGGGCGTGGTTGCGGAGGGTGACGTGTTCACAACGGACCGAACGGTCCCGATAGGGATCATCGACAGGTGGTGTAGCGCCCTGCTTGACGAACTAGCGGCCGTCGAGCGAGAGCTATGGCTGGTAGTCGCCGTGACGCTCATCGTCGACGTGTGGCTGACACACGTCGGCCTCCAGCACGGCCTCCACGAGGGAAACCCCGTGATGCGGGCCGCGATAGAGACGTTCGGGATCGCCGTTCTCGGAGCGACGAAAGTCGGCGTTCTCGGGCTTGCAGGGCTGACCCGCCAGCTGCTGAACGAGCAGCGCGGCGTCGTCGTGCCGCTCGGGCTAGCGCTCCCGTGGGTGGCGGCCGTCGTGATAAACGCGGTCCTCTTGATTAGCCTGTAGCCGTCTCGGGGTTTCCGTCCTCCGATTTCAGTCGTCTGCACGGTGGACAAAGGCCGTCCGCTCGAACGTACAGACGAGCGTGTCGTCCTGGCTGTAGGCGTCGACCTGCATCGTAGCGATACCACGACTTCGTCGCCGGTCAGTCGCTTGTACAGGACCGCCGTTTCCGCACGGATCGTATCGCCATGGACGACCGTGCTCAATCGCCAGCAATCCATGTGGCCGACTAGTGCCGTTGTGGGTATCGCTCGTCTAGAGAATCCCATGGACGGCGGTACTCTTTTGCCCACAGTCTGAGACATTCCGCGTATGTCTCCAGAGGTAAACCCGTTTGAGAGTTTACAGGAGCAGATCGACGACGCGTCGGACTATCTCGAATATTCGACCGACGTGCTCGAACGGCTGAAACACCCCGAGCGAGTGCTGGAGACGAACCTCTCCGTGGAGATGGACGACGGCTCCGTCGAGGTGTTTCGAGCCTATCGCTCACAGTTCAACGGCGACCGAGGGCCGTACAAGGGCGGAATCCGCTATCACCCGCAGGTCACACGCGACGAGGTCAAGGCGCTGTCAGGCTGGATGGTGTACAAGTGCGCCGCCGTTAACATCCCCTACGGCGGCGGGAAAGGCGGTATCGAGATCGACCCGCGCCAGTACTCGGCCGACGAGATAGAGCGGATAACGCGGTCGTTCGCGAAGGAACTTCGCCCGATCATCGGCGAGGACCGGGACATCCCCGCGCCCGATGTCAACACCGGACAGCGCGAGATGAACTGGATCAAAGACACATACGAGACGCTGGAGAACACCACCGAGCCCGGCGTCATCACCGGCAAGGCCCCGGAGTCGGGCGGCAGTGCGGGCCGCGTCGAGGCGACGGGTCGTTCCGTGATGCTCACCGCACGCGAAGCGTTCGACTATCTCGGCAAGGACATCGAGGACGCAACCGTGGCCGTGCAGGGCTACGGGAACGCCGGCTCCGTCGCGGCGAAGCTCATCGAGGACTTGGGCGCGAACATTGTCGCAGTGTCCGACTCCTCCGGTGCCGTCTACAACTCCGACGGACTCGACGCACGCGACGCGAAGGCGTTCAAAAGCGAGACCGGGTCGCTAGCCGGCTACGAGGGCGCGACGGAAGAGCTGACGAACGAGGAGCTGTTGACGATGGACGTGGATCTGCTCGTTCCGGCGGCGCTCGAAAACGCCATCGACGGCGACCTCGCACGCGACGTACAGGCCGACATCGTCGTGGAGGCGGCAAACGGCCCGCTGACACCGAACGCGGACGACGTATTCACGGAGCGCGACGTGGCCGTGTTCCCTGATATCCTCGCCAACGCCGGCGGCGTCACGGTGTCGTACTTCGAATGGGTCCAGAACCGCCAGCGGTTCTACTGGTCCGAAGAGCGGGTCAACGACGAACTGGAGACCATCATTACGAACGCGTTTGACGACCTCGTCGAGACCTACGAGGAGACCGGCGCGCCGAACTTCCGGACGGCGATGTACGTCGTCGCCATCCAGCGCGTCGTCGCTGCCGCAGAGGAAGGCGGTATCTGGCCCTGACTCCGTCCCGGCATCGGTCGTGGCTATCGCGGGTGTTTTGCCGGCGCTTCCCCTACTGCGTGTATGAACGTTTACGAGCGGCAGGTTCGCGTCGAAGCCCCGCTGTCAGAAGTCTGGAAGTTCCACGCGACGGGCGATGGGCTGGTCGCGCTGACTCCCGACTGGATGAACATCCGCATCGAGGCGGAGCGGGGACCGGATGGCGAGCCGAATCCCGAGGAACTGACCGCCGGGTCGGTTGTCGAATCCTCAATCAAGCCGTTCGGCGTGCCGCCGCGCCAGCGCTGGGTCTCGAATATCGTTGCGCGGGAGGAGGGCGAGGACGAAGCGATGTTCCGCGACGTGATGGAGGAAGGGCCGTTCCCCCACTGGGAACACACGCATACGTTCAAAGCGCTGAGCGACAGGGAGACGCTCGTCCACGACCACGTCGAGTTCGAACTGCCTGGCGGACCGCTGGGCCAGGCGCTCGGCCCCTTCGGCTGTCTGGGGATGGAGCCGATGTTTCGGTATCGCCATCAGCAGACGAAGGAACTGCTCGAAGGCTAGCGTATTCGGGTCCGCGGACGGCACGGTCCCGACTATGGTCTCCGGTGTTTCTTTATCCCCGTGTCGGATACTGCCAGAGGATGAGTAGACGCGCCGTCGCGGTAACTGATGAAGTCGTGGTGTCTCCGCGCCACAACGGAGCGAAACGGACGTGACGGAGCCGCGAGTCGACCCGCGAATCGCGCTGGCTGTCGCCGTGCTCGCAGTCAGTACGAGCGCAATTCTCGTCCGCTGGAGCGCGGCAGCGGCGTCGGTCGCGGCCTTTTATCGCGTCCTGCTGACGACCGCGCTGCTGGCCCCGCTGGCGCTGGGCCGGCATCGGTCGGCGTTCGGACGGCTCTCCCGGCGGGATGTACTGGCGGCTGCGGCGACTGGCGTCGCGCTCGCGGTTCACTTCGCCGCGTGGTTCGAGAGTCTGGCGTGGACGAGCGTCGCGGCGTCAGTCACGCTGGTCCAGTGCCAGCCGCTGTTCGTCGCCGTCGGGGCGTGGGCGCTGCTGGACGAGCGCGTCACGCGCGGCACGACGGCGGGCATCCTCGTCGCTATCGGTGGCATCGTCGTGATGTCCGTCGGCGAACTGCTCGGCGGCGGAGCCATCGGCCCGCGTCCGCTGTACGGCAACGCGCTGGCCCTCGTCGGCGGTGTCATGGCCGCCGGGTACGTGCTCGCCGGGCGTTCGCTCCGCCAGCGGTTCCCCCTCATCCCCTACGTGACCGTGGTCTACGGCGTCGCCGCGATATGCCTCCTCGGCTTCGTCGTCGCGTCGGGCCACCCCGTGACCGGCTACCCGCCGCAGGAATGGGCCCTGTTCCTGGCGATGGCCATCGGTCCCGGCGTGTTCGGCCACACCGTCCTCAACTGGGCACTGGCACACGTCGAATCCAGTATGGTTAGCGTCTCGCTGTTGGGTGAGCCAGTCGGGAGCGCGCTGCTGGCGCTGCTGTTACTCGCGGAGATACCCGGGCCGTCGACCGTCGCCGGCGGGGCCGTCGTGCTCGTCGGTATCGGCGTTGTCGCAAGAAGCCGGGCGGTCGGGGCAACGCCGGCGGACTGACACTGTTCCGAGCCAGTCTATGCGCGTTTTTCCACGGCTCCACGGATTTCTGCGGCGGCGAAGTCGTGGTCCGGGCGGATGTTGACGAAGTCGAGGAACTCCTCCGCGGCCAGCAACTCGGACGTATCGTAGTGGCGTGCGGCGGCGGAGACAGCCGGCGGCGCACCGATGAGCGGCTCCAACGCGCCCAGCGCACAGGCAAGGTCGTAGGCGCGAGCGTCGCTGATCGCTTCCTCGCGCACGCTCGTGGCGTCGATGAAGTACAGGTCGTCGTGGGCCACGAGCACGTTCTCACACCGGAAATCGCCGTGAGCCAGGCCGTCCTCGTGCATCCGGTGAAGAAAGTCAAACACCGTCGGGCTGTGTCGCTCGACGGTCTCGGCCGGGAGGTCGTCCAGCGGTTCGAAGTCTGGGATGTACTCCAGCACGAGTACCCCCATCCCGTCGTATTCGAAGGCCTCTATCGGCTCGGGGGCGTTGACGCCGATCTCCCGCATCCGCCGGGTCGCCGCCAGTTCGTGTTCTGCCATCTCGTAGGGCGTCCCGAAATGCTCGAAAAAACCCTCGGTCCCTGACGAGAACGCGCCGATGTTTCGGCCGGCGGTCAACAGTGTATGAACCAGCGAGTTCTGCCCCGTGATGACTTTCACGAACCACTGATCATTGACGACCAGCGGAGTCGAGAGCCAGTTGTCCGCCTCCAGAAACGCCACATGGGCCGCGGGCTCGTCGTACCGCTCCATTACCGCTCGCACCACGCCTTCGAGTTGCTCCCAGGGGACCGTCCCGCGGAGGAGTCGCCGGAACGCCATTCCACCTGAGAAAAGCCGTGGACGGGCAAATGGCTTGTGTCTGCCTCCGTGTGCTATTTAATAACACAGGACATAGATTCGGTATGGAGTTCGACGTTCCCGGCGAACACCGGATGATACGGGATTCGGTCCGCGAGTTCTGCGAGAACGAGATTCAGCCGATAGCCCAGGAGATAGAGGACGAGCACCGGTTTCCGGCGGAAATATTCGAGGAACTGGGCGAGCTTGATGTCATGGGTGTGCCGATCAGCGAGGAGTGGGGTGGTCTGGGCGGCGATACGTTGATGTACGCGCTCGTCGCCGAGGAACTCGGGCGCGTTTCCGGGAGCATCGGGCTCTCGTACGTGGCCCATACCTCGCTCGGAAGCAAGCCCATAGAGTTGTTTGGCACAGATGCACAGAAAGAGCGCTGGCTCACACCGCTCGCTTCCGGCGAACACCTCGGCGGCTGGGCGCTGACTGAACCGGGCAGCGGGAGCGACGCCAGCGACATGGACACGACGGCCGAGCGGGACGGCGACGAGTACGTCATCAACGGCACCAAGCAGTTCATCACGAACGCCTCCGTCGCCGGGTCGGTGCTAGTCAAAGCCGTCACCGATCCTGAGTCCGGCTACGACGGCATCTCGACGTTCATCGTCGGTCCCGATGACGACGGCTGGGAGGTGACGACCGAGTGGGACAAAATGGGGCTGAACGCTTCACCGACCTGCGAACTCCAGTTCGACGACTGTCGGATTCCCGCGGACCGACTGCTCGGCGACGAAGGCGACGGCTGGGAGCAGACGCTGAAGACGCTCAACGGCGGCCGCATCTCTATTGCTGCGCTCTCGACGGGGCTCGCACAGGGGGCCTTCGAGGCCGCGAAGTCCTACGCCACCGAACGCGAGCAGTTCGACCGCCCCATCTCGAAGTTCGACGCCGTCCGGGACAAGATCGTCGAGATGGACCGCAAAATCGAGCGCGCCCGCCTGCTGACCCACAAGGCGGCGACGATGTACGACCAAGGCGAGGACGTGACGCGGCTCTCCTCGCTGGCAAAGCTCGACGCCAGCGAAATCTGTCGTGAGGTCGCCGAGGACGCCGTCCAGGTGCTTGGCGGGTACGGCTACACGACTGATTTCGCGCCACAGCGGTTCTACCGGGACGCGAAGCTCATGGAAATCGGCGAGGGGACAAGCGAGATTCAGCGAATGGTACTCGGCCGGGAACTGGGTCTGTGATACTCAGAGCGACGCTTACACGTCGGACGGGCGTTCGGGGACGATAGTAACGGGCACGTCGGCGGCGTCGATGACAGCGACTGCGGCGTCGCCTTCCCGGAGTCTGCCGGCCAGCCCCTTCGGCTCGTGGCCCATGACGATGTGCCGAACATCCACGTCGGCTGCGAGTTCCAGTAGTTCGTTGCCGATCCGCGTGCCCGAACGCATCGCGGACCGACCGACGTGTTCGATGGCGACCGTCGCCACGACGGTGGCGTCGCGGAACCGCTCGCGCATCTCGTCCCGGAGTTGCATGGCCGTGCCGTCGGCGGTGTCCTCGTCGACGAGGTGGACGACGTACAGTTCCTCGTCGAGCCCGTCAGCGAGTCGAACTGCCGTATCAATGACCGCCGGAGAGACCGAATCGTTGGCGATAGCCACGAGAATGGTCATACAGGACACAAGGCCTTCGCGTGCAAATCACTTTCTGCCGAACTAACAGGTCCGCTCACTCAGTCGCCTTCAGATTATGGACGGCGTCGACGTACTCGACGACCTCGGCAGTGGGCTGGATAGCCGAGAGTATCGCGTCGGCGTTCTTGTACGCCATCGGCGCTTCGTCCCGGACGCCTTTGATGACGGACTCCGAGTAGATACCGTCCATCGCTGCGGCGAACTCGTCCATGTCGACCTCGCTGTGGGCCTGTCGGCGACTCATCACGCGACCCGCGCCGTGCGGCGCTGTCTGGTGGTACTCGTCGTTGCCCCTCCCGCGTGCGATAATCGACCCGTCGGCCATGTTGAACGGGACCAGCAGCCGCTGTCCCTCGCGGGCCGGGGTCGCCCCCTTTCGGATGGTCAGGTCCCTGAAAT
Organism: Haloarcula sp. CBA1115; assembly: GCF_000827835.1. Taxonomy (NCBI): domain Archaea; kingdom Methanobacteriati; phylum Methanobacteriota; class Halobacteria; order Halobacteriales; family Haloarculaceae; genus Haloarcula; species Haloarcula sp. CBA1115. Next base: position 3,024,868 of record NZ_CP010529.1, read on the forward strand.
CGATATAGTTGTGAATCGACTGGAAGCGGTCGACGGGGTCGATCCCCAGCGCGTCGCAGACGGCGTCACTCATCAGTTCGCGGTTCCAGCGGGCGTACTGCTGGGCGAACAGCATGTCGACGAGGTAGCCGTGAGCCTCGCGGCCTTCGAGCCAGTCTAAGTCCGTGTTGCGGTCCTCGTCGTCGCTGCTGTGGATGGCGTCCTGGACCTGTCCCAGCGCGTCGAAGGCGTCCTCGATTTCCTTGCCGTCGAGTTCGCGCCGGAGGCGGTCCTTCCGGATGTAGGACTCGCCCATGCCGCCGGTGACCCAGGCGTAGAGGTCCCGCGATTCGACTGTATCGGGGTCGAACTTGAGATACTCGACGTACTCGTCGGGGATCTGCTCGCGGATCTCGCCGATGGTCCGACGGTCCGTCGCCGTCGACTGCCAGTACTCGGCGACAGACTTACCCAGATACCGGGACCCGCTGTGGATGACCAGCCAGTAGTCGCCCGACTCGTGTGCCCGGCCGAACTCGACGAAGTGGTTCCCGCCGCCCAGCGTCCCCGCACTCTTGATTATGTACCCCATTCCCTGGCGCTGGTCGGCCAGCACGCGGTCACACAGCGACTCGAAGTACTCCTCGTCGTAGCCGTCGAAATCGAACTCTACAGGGTCGATGTGCTCGCCGAACCGCTCGGCGTAGGCCGCGTCGAACTGCTCGAAGATGCGGTTGGCCCGCTCGAACGGGAACTCCTCGACGAAATGGACCGCGTCGTCGTAGTCGTGAACCGACCGCCCCATCGGGACCGCCTCGCGGACGCGGCGCTCGCGCTCTTCGTCTTCCAGCGGGAGCTCCGGCCCGAGGTTCGTCGCGGCCATCCCACAGCCGACGTCGACGCCGACGATGTTCGGGACGACGCGGTCGCCAAGCGGCATCGTGAAGCCGATGGGTGCGCCGGCCCCCCAGTGCGTGTCCGGCATGATCCGCACCGGTTCGGTGAACGCAGGATGGTCGATGAGCGTCTCTATCTGCTCCCGACACCCAGCCTCGACGAGCGATTCGTCGTCAACCATCACCCGCGCTGTGGTGTGTTCGCCCGTCAGTTCGAGTACCATTGGTGTCCTACCGTAGTTGCATGGATGGTTTGAACCTCACGGTGGCCCGTGAGTGGGTGTCTCCCCGTCGGAGGAAATAAAAACGCAACCGAACAGCTGTCGAAACGCTAAACGGCTGATACATCCCTTCTCAGGCGCTGAGATGTGTTTTCACTCGGTGGGAACGCCCGCTCCCTTATATATCATTGCGGCGCGGAACTCCATATGTGAGGTGACACAGATGTCCTATCAAGCGGCGAACCCCCTGGCAGACGACTTCGAGCTCGAGCTCGGCGGGGCCTGGACCGCGTACTGGCTGGCGTTCCTGCGTGTCGTAACCGGCTGGTGGTTCTTCCACGCAGGCGTAACGAAGCTCATCGAGAACGGGCTGGCCTACAGCTACGGGCCGACGTATCTCAAGCAGATGACTGGCACGGCACTCGGTCCGCTCCCCGTGCTGATGGGCGAATACCTTGGCTGGCTCATTCAGGCAATGGTCCCGCTGGGCGAGACGCTCATCGGGCTGGGACTGATGGTCGGCGCGCTAGTCAGGCTCGCCTCCGTCTTCGGGGTCTTCTTCATGGCCCTGTTTTGGATCGGCAACGCGGAGTTCGGCCACGGGCTGGTCAACAGCGACTTCATGGGCATGCTGCTGTTCATGACGATGATCGTGCTGGCTACCGGTCGCTACTACGGCCTCGACGCGATCATCGAGAAGACCAAACTGGTCAAACGACACCCGAAACTGAGGTACCTGCTCGGCTAAGGAGGTGACCACCAATGCAACAACACACCACCGTCATCGACAAAGCGGCGATGGCACTCAGCGGCGGACTGATGCTGCTGGGCGTCGTCGTCCTCGGCATCGTGGAGATACTGGCGGGTAAGCCCTACAGCGCGGCACCGCTGACGAACGACGCGGGCGAGATAATCGCGACTCCGATGATCGATCCGACGCTCCGGACCGGACTGGTCCTGGCCGGCCTCCTGGTCCTGGCTCTGTACGGGCTCTACAGGCTCGTCGCCCCAATGAAGAATCAGACGGCCACGGCACAGCAGGAAATCACGGCAGACTGAGCGGTTCTCGTTTTCGCTGTTTTGACTCGGTGTGTCGATACTGTTTACAGAAGTGATAGTGGGTGCCGCACCACCCCACCGATTCCCCACTAACAACGTATTTACTATGGGTATATTAATCAAGTGGGGTAGTTTCTCATTCTGATAGCGCCCACCACAACGCTCATTTCTGTGGTGGTGTTGATATCTATATGCCTTCGCTGGTGGTTCACTACGCCTTCGTTGGGTTACTCGCCGCAACGCTGCTGGGTGCTGCATTCGACAAGCGGTCGTTGCTCCTGTCGATACTTGTTGTCACGTTTCCCGATGTAGACGCGTTCGTGGGCCTCTACTGGCAGGCCGGCCACCGGGCTGCGACGACGAACCTCGTCATCCCCGCGGTGCTGGCGCTCCTCATCGCAGTTGACCTGTACGTGCGCGACGACTCGTATATCAGGGGCCGATGGGGGGCCTACGGTGTTCGAGTCAGTTGGTTCTGTGTCGTGGTGTATGCGGTGGGCCACGTCCTGCTTGACATGATTACGGGCGGTGCGAACCTCTTCTGGCCGCTGTACGACCAGTTCTATCAGCTCAGCGGCCATCTGGAGCTGTCGAGCCAGCGCGGCATCGTCCAGACGTTCGTCGAACTGCCCGAGCCGTCCTCTCAGGCTTCCGGTGGCACCGGCACGGGCGGGAGCGGCGGGTCGACCACGCAGTCGATGGGCAACTCCAGCGAGGTACAGATGAGTACCGGCATCGACCCGAATCCGGGACAACCGGAACCAGAAAACGTCGACCGCGTGTTCCCCATCGCCCGAAGCGGCTGGGAACTGGTCGTCCTCGTCGTTGGGACGCTCGCCACCACCGCTCGCCTCGTTATCGGCCACGACCTCCCGGAGGAGTAACGCGGCCGGTCGGCACTGCGTAGCGTTCGTTTTCGAGTCCTTCATATACGCCGTGGCCAACCGGGGAACCATGGGCTTCGAGGTACGCCGACGACTCAGTGTCGCCGACACGGTGACGTTGTTCAACGCCGTCGTCGGGTTCGTCGCCGGAGCCATCGCCTTCACCGACCCGCATCTGGCCGCTCGGCTCATTCTGCTGGCTGTTATCGCCGACGCTATCGACGGGATCGTCGCCCGGAACGGCGACAGTTCGGCGGTCGGCCCGCTGCTCGACTCTGTGACTGACGTGGTCTCCTTCGGCGCGACACCGAGCCTCTTTCTGTACGTGCTGTTGACAGACGCCTACGGCGGCATCGAGTCCGCCCACCCGGCCGTGTTCATCGGCCTCGCCCTGCTCGCCTCCGCGTACGTCGTGTGCTCTATCGTCCGGACCGCGTTCTACTCGACGTACTTCGATTCTCCCGACGAGCGGCCGGGTATGCCGAACACGCTCGGGAGTATCATCATCGCGACGGCGTATCTGAGCGGCGTCACGAACCCGCTCGTGCTGAGCGTCGGCGCGCTCGGCCTCTCGCTTGCGATGATTGCGCCCTTCGACTACCCCAAGCCAGGGCCGAAACACGCCATCCCGATGGGTGTCGTGCAGGCCGTCGCCGTCGTCGCACCAGCGGCGTTCTTCCGGGCTGGGCCGCGGGCGATGCTCGCCATCGCGCTGCTGTTTTTCGCGCTCGGGCCGTGGGTCTACTCCGGAGAGTAACCCCTCTCCAGCCGCTCAGGCCCGCTCAGACCGTGTCATCGATGAACTCCTCTAGGACGTCGTTGAACGTCTCGGCCTGTTCGACCATCGCGAGGTGTGCAGCGTCGGGAATAAACGACACCGCTCCGTCTTGGACCTCGCGGGCCAGTGTCTCGTGATACGCACGCGGGGTCAGTTTGTCGTGTTCGCCACAGACGGCCAGCAGGGGCACGTCAATCTCGCCCAGTCGCTCGCGCACGTCGAAACCGTGACACGTCATGAAGTCGCGGCGGGTCACCGCCTGCCCGACCGCCGCCATCTGCTCGTGGGAGCGCGACACGGCCTCGTAGTCGGTGTCGTGGAACAGGCGGTCCCGTTCGTGCAGGAACTCGACGGCGCGGTCCCAGTCGTCCGCGAGCCACTCCTGTAATCCTTCGAACACCGGGAGTTCGGGGCCGGTCCCCAGCAACACTATCGCCTCGGGCGTCCAGTCCCGCTCCAGTGCGACCCACTGGGCGACGGCCCCGCCCAGCGAGTTCCCGACCAGCACCTCCGCGTCTGTCTCCCGCCCCACAGCGACCACGTCGTCCGCGTAGGCGTCGAGTGTCGTGGTCCCGGCGTCGGTGTCGATATCGTCCGAATCTCCGTGCCCTGACAGGTCCAGTGCGACGGCGGGGTGAGCCGGTCCGGATGGCGCGTACTGACGACCCCACACGCGGTGTGTCGCCCCGCTGCCGTGGACATACAGCGCCGTCGGCCCCGATGCCGCAGGCTGTGTCTGTCTGTACGCCGTGACTCGCCCGTCGTGATTGACCCGTTCCATGCGACACCGTTCGGAAGCGGTGTGGATAAAAGGTTGGCGCGCTCAGCTGAGGTGTGAACCGCATTCAAGCAACTACACTCATTTTTCCGCCGTACAGCGTATTTCGGCGATGGATTTATATACTTGTCACGCTTACTTTGAGTTAGCATGACTTCAGAACAGCAGTTGTTCGACGAGACGCCCCTCCGCCGATTCGAGTACGACGACAGCGTCGTGTTCGCGGCGGACGTGGGACCTGCCGCCGATGCGAGTGTCGATGTGGTCGACGGGACCGTCATCGTCGTCGCAGACGGCCACCAGTACGAACAGGAGATCCCCGCTGGCGACGCACGAGCGTTTATCAACCACGGGGTTCTCACTATCGAACTGTCAGACGGCGAGGGAGATAACTGATGAGACTTACTGTTAAACCACTCAAACAGAAAGACGCTGGCCGTGGCCTCGCGGCGATTGACCGCGCCGCGATGGACGAACTCGAACTCGAGAACGGCGACTACATCGTTCTCGAGGGGAAGCAGGACAGTCGCGCTGTCGCCCGGGTCTGGCCCGGCTACCCCGAGGACGAGGGGAAGGGCATCGTCCGCATCGACGGGCAGCTCCGCCAGGAGGCCAACGTCGGTATCGACGACCCCGTCAACATCGAGAAGGCCGACGTCAACCCCGCGACCTCGGTCACCGTCGCGCTGCCCCAGAACCTTCGGGTCCGGGGCAACGTCGGTCCGATGATCCGCAACAACCTCAGCGGCCAGGCCGTCACGCAGGGCCAGACGGTTCCGGTGAGCTTCGGCCTCGGACCGCTCTCCTCGATGTCCGGCCAGAAGATCCCGCTGAAGATCGCCGAGACCGAGCCCTCCGGCACGGTCGTCGTGACCGACTCCACGGACATCCAGGTCAGCGAGATGCCCGCCGAGCAGGTCCACAGCGGCGAGGGCGCACCTGAAGCGAGCGACACTCCCGACGTGACCTACGAGGACATCGGCGGGCTCGACCGCGAACTCGAACAGGTCCGCGAGATGATCGAGCTGCCGATGCGCCACCCCGAACTGTTCCAGCAGCTCGGCATCGAGCCGCCGAAGGGCGTCCTCCTGCACGGCCCGCCCGGCACGGGCAAGACGCTGATGGCCAAGGCCGTCGCCAACGAGATCGACGCGTACTTCACCACTATCTCCGGGCCGGAGATCATGTCGAAGTACTACGGCGAGAGCGAGGAGCAACTCCGTGAGGTCTTCGAAGAGGCCGAGGAGAACGCCCCCGCTATCGTCTTCATCGACGAGATCGACTCCATCGCCCCGAAGCGTGGCGAGACCCAGGGCGACGTGGAGCGCCGCGTCGTCGCCCAGCTGCTCAGCCTGATGGACGGGCTCGAAGAGCGCGGACAGGTCATCGTCATCGGCGCGACCAACCGCGTCGACGATATCGACCCCGCCTTGCGCCGTGGCGGCCGCTTCGACCGCGAGATCGAAATCGGCGTCCCGGACAAGAAGGGCCGCAAGGAGATCCTGCAGGTCCACACCCGCGGGATGCCCCTCTCCGAGGAGATCAACATCGAGAACTACGCCGAGAACACCCACGGCTTCGTCGGCGCTGACCTCGCGACCCTCACGAAAGAGAGCGCGATGAACGCCCTCCGGCGCATCCGCCCCGAACTCGACCTCGAATCCGACGAGATCGACGCCGAGGTGCTCGAACGCCTGGAGATCAGCGACAAAGACTTCCGCGAGGCGATGAAGGGCATCGAGCCCTCCGCGCTCCGGGAAGTGTTCGTCGAAGTCCCGGACGTCACCTGGGACTCCGTCGGTGGACTCGAAGACACCAAGGAACGGCTCCGGGAGACCATTCAGTGGCCTCTGGAGTACGAAGACGTGTTCGAGTCGATGGACCTCGAAGCCGCGAAGGGCGTACTGATGTACGGCCCGCCCGGCACCGGGAAGACGCTCTTGGCGAAGGCCGTCGCCAACGAGGCCCAGTCCAACTTCATCTCCGTGAAGGGGCCGGAACTCCTGAACAAGTTCGTGGGTGAGTCCGAGAAGGGCGTCCGCGAAGTGTTCAGCAAGGCCCGCGAGAACGCCCCGACCGTGGTGTTCTTCGACGAGATCGACTCCATCGCCGGCGAACGTGGCGGCGGCACGACCGACTCCGGCGTCGGCGAACGCGTCGTCTCCCAGCTCCTGACGGAACTGGACGGGATCGAGGACATGGAGAACGTCGTGGTCGTCGCGACCACGAACCGGCCGGACCTCATCGACGACGCGCTCCTGCGCCCCGGCCGACTCGACAGGCACGTCCATGTGCCCGTCCCGGACGAGGAAGCGCGCCGCGCCATCTTCCAAGTCCACACCCGCGACAAGCCGCTGGCCGACGGCGTCGACCTCGACGACCTGGCCAGCCGCACGGACGGCTACGTCGGCGCGGACATCGAAGCGGTCGCCCGCGAGGCGTCGATGGCCGCGACCCGGGAGTTCATCAACAGCGTGGACCCCGAGGACATCGGCGACAGTGTCAGCAACGTCCGCGTGACGATGGACCACTTCGAGCACGCGCTCTCCGAAGTCGGCCCCAGCGTCACCGAGGAGACCCGCGAGCGCTACGACGAAATCGAGCAGCGCTTCGACCGGGCCGAACCCGGCGTCACTGACGAGAGCACGGCCAGTCGCACCTTCCAGTAGCGACGGTCGGCACTCGATAGCGACGGTCGACACACCGACGCTGATTGTTACGTCTTACAGGCGATTTTCTCGCTGCGTTATTCGTCGTCAGCCCTGTCCAGCGTGATCTCGCGACACTCGTAGGCTTCCTTCGTCGCACCGGCCCCGCCGACAGTGACCGGTCCGGCATCGGTCTCGATAGTGAGTGACCGTTCGGCCGGGTTCGTGCTCGATGCGGGATAGACGACGCTCTGCCGGACGTTTATCACCGGTCCCGATATCGTCGTCTCCGTCCGGTCCGCAGTCGAGATGACCCGAGCGCGAGCAGTGATCGCCGTCCCCGCGCGCAACGCCAGCGCCGCCATGAGTACCGCGAACTGGAACGCGGAGAACGTTCGCGGGAACGCACACACGCTAGCGATGTAGTGTTCCGTCCCCATCAGCCAGTGGGTGCCGAGGAACATCGCGAATTCGTCGTGAGCGAGGTTTTCGTTGTCGAACTCGGTCGCCTGATATTCTGCTATCGAGTCGGTCAGCAGTCCGGAATGCCCAGTGAGTCCGCGCTGGATATCTGCGGTCACGAGCAGTGGGGTAATACCGCTCTCGATTGTCCTGACCGCCGTTGCGATATCCTCGTATGCGGGCGTCGGTGCCGTCGCATCGCCGTGGACCAGTAACAGTACCAGCACATCCCGCTCGATAGCGGCGCTGAGTTGCGGGACAAACTCCGGGAGGGACGATTTCGGGACCGCAACCGTGAGGCTCTCCTCGGCACTGTCGATAAGAGATTGTATCGCATCGATGACTGCCGACTGGGTCCGATGGATTTCCAGCCCCGGTTGTGCCATCATCAAAGGATACGGTGCCGTGTGTATAAATCGTCCCCTGAAATGGGCAATAGCGTCGCTGAGATGGTAGAGGTGTCAACAATGGAGTATTTCGTGGTGTAACTTCTTTATGCGTGTGTCTCCTCGGAAGGGTGATGAAGTCACAGCCCACCGTCCTGTTTGTCCGTAGTCCGAGCCAGGACAGGGCCGCGATTTCGATGCTCCGGGACAGTGATCTCACCGTCCACGAATTCGACGGTGTTCGCGATCTGGAGTGTGCGCTCGGCGACTACGACACGGACTGTGTCGTCACGAACTGCGAAGTGGAGAACCCGGACGGGACACAGTATCTCGGTGGGTTGACCCTTATTGATCGACTGCAACGAAATCACCCCGAACTCCCGGTCGTCCTCTTTGCCGAGGTGACAAACGGCGACATCGCCCGCGAGGCCTACAGCCGCGACGTGTTCGGCTACGTTCCGAGCACAGTGAGCGACGCTCACCAGCGGCTTCTGGCGCGGGTCGACGCCGCCGTCGCTTCCAGCCCGGCCCGTCAACGGGCGAACAAGCGAAAACAGCTCAACGAGGCCGTCCGGCTGGTCAATCAAGCGCTCGTCCGCTCACAGTCGCGGGTGGATATCGAACGCGACGTCTCGGCGGTTCTGGCGGGCACAGCCAGATACAGCGAAGCCTGTACGGTGACCTGTCAGCACGACAGGCCGGTCGTTCGAGCGCTGGGTTCACAGCGGGACCGCGTCTCCATCACCGTGCCGGAGCCGTTGTGCCGCGCCGAGTCGGAGGACCGACTGGTCGTTGCGGATATCGACCCAGCAACGTTCGCAAATGACACAGACGCACTGGAAACGGACTGCGCCCGAGTTCTCGCTGTCCCACTGGTGTACGATGGGACATCGTACGGCGTCCTCGGAGTGTACGCCGACCGCGTCGATATCTTCGACACGGAAGAACAGGACACGTTCCGGGAAGTCGGCCACAACATCGCGCTGGCTATCGACGCGAGCCAGACGAAAGACGCGCTCCAGCAGCGGACGACGGAACTGGAACGACAAAAAGAGCGACTCCGAGAGCTCGCACAGATAATCTCACACGAGCTCCGGAACCCGCTTCAGGCGGCGATGGGACGAGTCGAACTGCTAGCCGCGGAACACGCCGCCGAGGAGTTCGACGCCATCCAGCGCAGCCACACCCGCATGTCGTTTCTCATCGACGACCTCATGGAAATCGCCCGTCAGGGTGGCCGACAGTACACCGTCGAGCCGGTAACACTCTCAGACGTGATGGCGAACGCCTGGACGACGGTCGACACCGACGGGTCGACCATCGAAATCGACTGTACCGAGACGATACTGGCCGATAGTGGCCGACTGTGTCAGCTCGCGGAGAACTTCTTCCGGTTCGCGACGGAGCAGGGCAATACCGAGAAGATAACGATCACGGACACGGTCGACGGGTTCGCCCTCGAACACGACGGCACCCCGTTGGAGACGGGAAACGAGAAACCGTTTGAACTCTACTACGCCTCCAGTGACGAAGGGGTCGGGCTCCACCTCGCCGTGATCCGGGAAATCGCACGCGGTCACGGGTGGGAAACCGCCCTCTCCAACGACTCGACGGGACGGGTCCGACTGGACGTAACCGACGTCGAGCGGCCGGCAGCGAAAACCACGTAGCGACCCCGCCTCGCCGTACGTGACTCGAAACCGTATTTTGCGTCCAGTCCGGAGTTGTGGTATGGATCTTCAGGCTCGGTATCGCGTGCCAGCACTCACTGGCCTGTTGACGGTCGTGTCGCTCGCGCTCGTGTTCGGGGCCGTTCTCGGGGCGATTCCACAGTCCGCTCTCCCGGCTGCGCCCGCGAGCGTACTCGGGGCGATCCCCCACGCCAACGCCGTGGTCAGCGCCCTCGCTATCGGAACAATCGTCGGCGGTATCCGAGCGATCCGCCGCGGCGATGTCGCCCGACACCGGAAGCTGATGCTCTCCTCGTTCGGCCTGTTCGCTCTGTTTCTCGTCCTGTACCTCTACCGGATAACGCTTGAAGGGCCGACGGACTTCACCGGCCCGGCAGTCGTCGAGACGTACTTCTATCTCCCCTTCCTCGCTATCCACATCCTGCTTGCCATCATCGCCATCCCGGCGGTGTACTACGTCCTGCTGCTGGCCTACACGTACCCCGTCTCGGAACTGCCGTCGACGAACCACCCGCGGGCCGGAAAGCTGGCCGCGGGGCTGTGGCTGATCTCCTTCTCGATGGGGATCGCCGTCTACGCGATGCTGTATCTGGTCTGGTAACGTCATAGTGATTATTGCGAGTCAGTACCACATCGACCGCACGACAGCGTGCGGTCGGAGCGGCAACCAGTCGCAATACTCACTATCAGTCGCTCTCCGTTCGGAGCAACCCAAACCACAACATGTCACGCCACGCGCCGTCGAGATACCACTCTTCGCGGTGTGTCCCTTCCTTCGTGAATCCAAGCCGTTCGACCACCGCGACGGAGCGGTCGTTCCCGCCCACAATCTTTGCCGACCACTTCCGGAGCGCCCGCTGGTCGAAGCCGTACCGGACCAGTCTGCCCGCCGCCTCAGTGGCGTACCCCTCGCCCCAGGCGTCCGGGTCAAGCCAGTAGCCCAGTTCGGCTGTGCCCCGCTCCGGGTCGTGGTCAGTCATGGCGACGAGCCCGACCGGTTCGGTTCGGTCCTCGACCCGTCCGGGACTCCCGGCCGGGTCGACACAGACCAGCAGATGAACCGAGTCCTCATTGGAAAGTGTCTCCTCATAGAACGTCTCCAGTTGGTCGGCCGTTGAGGGTTTCGCGTACGTCCCCAGCCCCCAGACCTGTTCGTGGTGGAACACCTGCCGTATCCAGTCGAGGTCGTCGCGGTCTGGTGACCGGAGGGCTGTCCGCTCGGTTTCGAGAAACGCGGGACCAGGCATGGCTGGACGCTCACCCGGAGGCAGTAAAAACGTGATGCCCTTGTGGCCGCTCACAGCCGCCTTAGTCGTCAGCTGGGCGCGACTGCGTGCCGATGTCCGGGCGGGCCACGTCGCGGTCCGTCGCCTCGCCATCAATGTCGTAGGGGTATTCGCCGGTGACACAGCCGAGACAGAGGTCAGACCGGCTCTTGTCCAGCGTTTCCGCGATGGCATCGATAGAGAGATACGACAGCGAGTCCGCCTCGATTTCCTCACGGATTTCCTCGACGGACTGGTTCCCGGCGATGAGTTCATCGCGGGAGGCCATGTCGATGCCCATGTAGCACGGGGCGACGATGGGCGGCGCGCCGATGCGGACGTGGACCTCCTCGGCACCGGCGTCTTTCAGCAACTGAATCAGTTGCGTCGAGGTGGTCCCGCGGACGATAGAGTCGTCGATGATGGTGACGCTTTTCCCCTCGATGGTCGATTTGATGGGGTTGAGTTTCAACCGGACGGCCCGTTCGCGCTCGTCCTGAGTCGGCATGATGAACGTCCGGCCGACGTACCGGTTTTTCATCAGCCCCTCTGCGAACTCGATGTCCGAGCCGTCGTCCTGTGCGGCCTCTGCGTAGCCCGAGGCAAACGCGCGCCCGGAGTCAGGAACCGGGAGCACGACATCGGATTCGACGCCGGACTCCTCCCAGAGTTTCCGGCCCAGTTCGCGCCGGACCTCGTAGACGAGGTTCTCGTCGATGGTCGAGTCCGGTCGCGCGAAGTAGACGTGCTCGAAGAAGCAGTGGGCCGTGTTCTCGGGCTCGACGAGCTGGTAGGTGTCGTAGCCGGTGCCGTCGGCGTGCAAGACGACGAGTTCGCCGGGCTTGACGTCCCGGATGAGTTCGCCGTCGAGCGTATCGATGGCGGCTGATTCGGAGGCGAGGACGTAGCCGTCCTCGAGTTCGCCGATACACAGCGGCCGGTTCCCCTGCGGGTCGCGCACGCCGAGCACCGTCTCGTCGTGCATAATCGTCAGCGAGTACGACCCGTGGATACGGTTCATCGTTCGCTTGACAGCCCGAACCAGGTCCTCCTCTAAGAGATTACGCGCGAGGTCGTGGGCGATGACCTCGGTGTCGCCGTCTGAAGTGAAGGCGTGGCCGAGGTCGGCCAGTTCGTCGCCGATCTCGTCGGCGTTGACGAGGTTCCCGTTGTGGGACAGCCCCAGCGACCCCGACTTGAACGAGACGGAGAACGGCTGGGCACAGCAGGCGTTGACGCTCCCGGCGGTCGGGTATCGGACGTGGCCGATACCGTTCGCGCCGTTGAGCGATTCCAGGTCACCGGGGTCGAAGGCGTCACCGACGAGGCCCATCTCGACGTGGCTGTACTGCTGGAACCCGTCGTGGGTGACGATACCGGCTGATTCCTGACCGCGGTGCTGGAGCGCGTACAAGGAGTAGTAAAGCGGTCGGGCGGCGTCACGGTCCTCCAAAGAGATGCCAACAACGCCGCACTTCTCGTGCATTTGTGTTGAGTGTGTTATTCGCCCGCTTTCGACTGCCACTCGTAGTCACGCCGCTTGGCCGACTTGCCGAAACCGCACGACGAGCAGACCTTCTTTTTCGTGTGATACGACTTTTCGCCACACCGTCGACACTTCGTGTGCGTCGTGGTGTTTTTCTTGCCCTGACTCGGAGTTCCTGCGCCAGTCATGGAGTAATTGAGACGACGTTATCGCCGCGTATAATCGTTGTGTCTTCATCCTCGACGACGAGGTTCATGTGTTGATCGTAGCCGGTGAGTTCTCCTTCAAAGAGTTCGCCACCTTTCAGCTGTACGGTGACTGTCTCACCGAGGGACGCTTCGAGTACATCCAGCGGTCGTCCACTCATGTACGGTTTGGATAGTGACGGGCGCTTAAACGTACCGTTTGTATGGTGGCACGCGCGAGGCCGGTCCGCTTCCCTACACGTCGACGCTAAAGGGCGCTCGGTCGGCCGCTCGGACGGCGAAGCCGGCCAGCAGGTCCGCGAGCGCGTCGAGGTCGTCGGGGTCGATGACCTCGACCGGTGTGTGCATGTAGCGGTTCGGAAGTCCGACGTTGACCGACGGAATCCCACCCCGAGAAGTGTAGAAGGCGTCCGCGTCGGTTCCGGTCCTGCTGCCCGTCGCCTGCAACTGAATGTCGATGTCCTCCTCTTTGCCGGTCTCTCGGAGAGCGTCGACGGCGACCGGATGGTTCGCGCTCCCGCGAGCGACGACCGGTCCCGCACCGAGTTCGACGCCGGTGTCGGCTTTGCCCGGCGAACCCGGCGAGTCCGTCGCGTGTGTCACGTCAGCAGCGATGGCGACGTCCGGCGCGAGGTCGAACCCGACCATCTTCGCGCCCTGCACGCCGACTTCCTCCTGCACCGTGGAGACGGCGTACACTGTCGCCTCTGCATCGGCCTCCGCCGCGCGCCGAAGCCCTTCAGCGGCCGCCCAGATGCCGATACGGTTGTCCATCCCCCGGGCCGCGAGGCGGCCGTTCTCCAGTTCGCTCAGCGTCTGGACGAACGTCACCGGGTCGCCGCGGTCGACGAGTGATTCCACCTCGTCGCCGTCCTCGGCCCCCACATCGACGTGCTGTTCGGCGATCTCCGGCACGGAGTCGTCGTCCGGGTCCCGGAGGTGAATCGCAGTCTGTCCCACGACGCCCGATACCGGCCCGTCGGCTGTGTGAATGGTGACGTGTTGCCCGCGCGAGACGGTCTTGTCCGAGCCGCCGATGCGGCCCAGTTTGACGAAGCCGTCGTCGGTGAGGTCCCGGACGATGAAGCCGATTTCGTCGCCGTGGCCCGCGAGCGCGACGGTCGTGTCGCCACCTTCGACCTTCGCGACGGCGTTGCCGTAGTCGTCCGTTCGGACCTCGTCGGCGAACTCGCTGACGTAGTCGAGCCACACCCGCTGGCTGTCGGCCTCGTACCCCGACGGGCCGGGCGTCGTCAGAAGCGATTCCAGAAACTCGCGTCGTCGTGTGTCCATACGCGGGATAATCACCCCGTGGTCATGAAAACAGCGGACGGCACGCGGTCTGGGACCGTCCCACCGTGGCTCTGGGACCGCCACGGCTAAGAGTCGCGGCGTCGAACTGTCAGTATGGCCGAATTCACTCTCCTCGAACTGCATCTCGACGGCGCTGAGTTCACTGCCAACGCCCCGTTCAGTTCCACCGACGATGACGACGAATCGGAGCGCAAATCACGGTGGTCGCGGTCCCGGACGGACGAGCAGAGCGACGAGACGGACGTTGAGGCTGACGGTGGCCGTAACGTCGGTCGCTTCGCGCTCGCGGTATTCGGTGCCGTCGCGCTCGTCGCGGTCGTCCTGCGTCTGTACCTCGGTGGGTCAGACGGCGACGACAGCGACGAAGCCCTTTGACCTCCTCCCACGCCTGAAGGCGCGGGATTCCCGCGGCACCGCACCGCTAGGTTGGGAGTTTCAGGTTTGTAGCCAGGTCGGCATGACCGGACTCCTGGCGGGGCCAAGCCGCCGTTACTCCTATCCCCGGTATGGGGATTCAGAGTTACCGTGTGTCGGAATCCACAGCCAGCGGCCCGAAAGGGATTCTTTTGGACGTAGCGTGGCCCGAATCCCGATATTATCCGTTTATCTGGGCGGCTGATCCGCCTCGGTGTGGTCATGCATACGGTGTCACCGGTTATAAAACTCCGGCTGAGTGAGGCTACAGGCGAAGCTGCCGGGTTGTCGGCTTCATCCACACCCCTGAAGGGGTGGGCTTTCGCCTTGCTCCCGCTGTAAGGGACAGCGTCCCACTCCACAGCAAGGCCACGAACCGAACGCCGGTGGTCGTTTTCACAGGGAGAAGGCCTATTTTCTCCGGCCACATTTCAGACGTATGGGAATATACCACAGCGTTCAGGCTGTCGCCGGTGCGACCGGTGACGGCCCCATCGACTGGAGTGCCGTCGCCGACGCCGCGAAGGGCGCGACGGACACGGGCGACCTCACCGTCGAGACGCCCGAACGCGACGGCTACGCCACCGACGTTCGGGACGCCAGAGATCGCGTCCGGGAGGTCGGCGAACTCGCCTTCGACCTGCCCGAAACCGTCGAGATCCAGAACCGCCACCACTGGATTGACGCCAACGTCGCCACGTTCAGCCGCGTGATGGAGCCGATTGAACAGCAGGCCGAGTACATCCCCGGCATCGCCCGCGTGGTCAACACCGGGTCGATGGCCGTTGCGCTCTCGTTTCTGGGGAACAACGTCCTGGGTCAGTACGACCCCGTCCTGCTCGCGGACAACGACGCCCACGCGCTGTACTTCGTGCGCCCCAACATCCATCGGGTCGCCGACCAGTTGAACGTCGAGCGGGACCGCTTCCGCCGCTGGATCGCGTTCCACGAGGTCACCCACGCGGCGGAGTTCGGCGCGGCCCCGTGGCTGTCCGACCACCTCGAAACGGCGATGGAGGACGCCATCGACAACCTCACCGACGGCAACATCGACCGGACGACGCTGGGCGAACTCGACACCACGATGACCGCCGTCGAGGGGTACGCGGAACTGCTGATGGACCGCGCCTTCGACGACGAGTACGACGACCTGCGCCGGAAAGTCGACGAGCGCCGGCAGGGGCGTGGCCCCATCGCGTCGCTCATGCGCCGGCTGCTCGGCCTCGGGATGAAGCGCCAGCAGTACGAACGCGGGAAGGCGTTCTTCGACACGGTCGCCGACGCCCGCGGCGTCGCTGCGGCCGGGCGCGTCTGGGACTCGCCGGACACCCTCCCCACCGAAGACGAGATAGAGACGCCGACGCTGTGGATCGACCGCGTCGACCCCTGAAAGCGCTACAGCACACTGCGTGGCCGCACGGACCGCTTATTTCTCCGGTTCTTCCACAGGCGCTTCGATCTTCGCGACGTCGAGGAGGATTTCGCTGTTCGATTCGTCGACGGCGACAACCGTCCCGGCGACGACGAGCTTCGAGATTGGCGTCGGCCCGAGAATGACGGCCTGTCCCTCGCTGAAGTCCTGCACCGAGCTCTGGAGGTGGAACCGGGCACGGCACTTCTCCGGGTCGTGGACGTTCGTGAAGTTGATTTCCTCGACGGTGACGTCGACGCGCTCGTAGTCGTGGGCAACGACGACGCTCTCGGCCTCGTCTATCTGTTGGCGGTCGATTGCGTCGAAGGCCTCGGACGTCGGCTTGTACCCGCCCGTCGGGCCGGGAATGCCTTCGACGAGTCCCAGCGAGGTCAGACTCTGCATCTGGTTCCGTACCGTTCCGGGGTTCCGGTCGATCTCCTCCGCGATTGTCTCGCCGGTAACTGCCTCACCGGTCTGTTGATACCTGTTTACCAGCGTCGTAAGCATTGTTCGCTGGCTGTTGTTCAGATCGATGCTAACCATACCGGTGTGTATCGGGAGCGGCTACTTATCCCATTGGGTTCACTCATTTGAACGCCGGTCGAACTCACAGACGGACCTACTCCATGTATCCCAGTTGTTTCAGCCGGTCTTCGACGGCGTCGCCGTCGTCGCTTCCGAGGGCGTCCTCGATACTGAGTGGGGCACGCTCGCCGACAGCGGGGTCCTGGGGGAACACCGGGAGGACCTCGCCGCGCATGTCCGTCGGCACCGCACAGCCGTGGGCGGCCAGCACCGTCGGCGCGATGTCGAGAATGCTGATTCTGTCGAGTTCGCCCTGCGGCTCGAAGTCCGGCCCGCTGGCGGCGAAGATGCCGTAGGGCGTGTTCTCGGCCGCCCAGCGGTCGGGGCCGCTCTGGACGGTCCCGCCGCCGATGCCGTCGTTGACGTGGACGCCCGGGCGCTGGTCGACGACGACCTCCGGGCCGGCGTCGACGTAGGGGCCGTTGTACACGTCCTCGCCTCTGTAGACGTCCGTGAACAGCGGGCCGTGCTCGTCTTCTACCTCGCGGAGGTCGGCCATGAGCGACTCACGGACCGATTCTACGTCGAACCGGGGGTTGATGTACACCGGCCCCTGCCCGCTGGCGACGACCTTCGTCTGTTCCAGGTCGATGGCTTCGAGCTTTCGGTCCCGTTTGACGCCGTCGCGTTGCGGGACGAGTTGCTGGATGGACTCGGGGACGACGCGGGCAAGTGTGTCGACCAGTCCAGCCCGCTTTGCGACCGCGAGCAGGTTCTCGCGGTCGAGCCCAATTTGCGTGAGAAGCGCGTCGACGCTTGTGTCCCGAACTTGGTAGCCGTTCTCGGCCAGCCACTCGTTGATGTAGAACTCCGTCTGGGTCGCGTCACAGCCGTGGTCGGACATCAGGACGAGGTTCAGGTCCTCGCGGTCGTCGAGTCGGCCGACCCACTCGTCGACTATCTTCCACGCACGCAAGCTCGGCTCGTCGTCCCAGAAGAAGTGATGCAGGACGTTGAGATAGAACAGCGTGACGTGGACGAAATCGAGGTCCCGCTCGTCCATGAGCGTCGTCGCCACCTCGAAGCGCTTCTCTAGCAGGTCCAGAATGGCCTCGACTTCCGCGCCGCGCTCGTCGTTCGAGGACAGCAGCGGGTCCGGGTGGACGCTGTAATCGAACCGTGATTCGAGTTCGTCGGCCAGTTCCGGCGGCGAGGTGTAGCCGGAGCTGATCGACCGGTATTCGCCCTCGACGGCGTCCGGACCCCCGGCGACGACGAGGTCGTCGATGTCCCGCGGCGGGTACATCGTCGGCATGTTGACGACACCGGCCGACTGCCCCTCGTCGTTGAGGTAGTCCCACAGCTCGGCGGTGTCGTAGTCGCCGCCGTTCATCACGTTGATCTCGCCCGCGGCGAGGTCGACGTTCTCGAACCAGAAGACGCCGAACCCGCCCGGGTCTTTGCCCGAGGAGTAGCACTTCCAGTTCGGGAACGTCACCGGCGGCAGACAGCTCTGCGTCCCCGCCCAGGTGCCGGTGTCCCGCAGCGCGGCCAGATTCGGGAGCTCGCCGGCCTCGATCCACGGGTCGAGCAGTTCCCAGCTCGCTCCGTCGAGTCCGACGACGAGGGTCTTCGTCATGGTGAGACGGAGACAGGCGAGTCACTAGTCCCTTTCGCACCCCGTCCAAGGGGTTGGGAACCGACCGGTCGGCTGAAACGGACAACGCGTCACTTTTGAGCGCGCCGCCGGAAGGGCCGGTATGAGCAACCGGTCGGACATCGCACCGGACACCGTCTCGGTCGAGTTGACCGAGGACGGCGTCGTCGTGGAGTACCTCGACGGCCGCCAGGCGTTCTATCACGGCGTCCCAACGGCGGTCGAAGGGAGTATCCAGACTGCGCCGGGAAAAGACACACACGTCCTGATTACCGACGAGACGGAGACGTCGGGCATCCTCGTGTACGTCAACGACCTCCGGACCCACGACGATATTCTCGAAGAGACAGGCGTCGGACGGGTCATCCTCGACGACGGCGAGGAGGACGAACTGTTCCCGGGTGTTACGGTCCGAGACAATCAGATGCGGACGGAAGTAGACGTGGACTACGACGTAACGAACGGCCGCGTGTTCGTCTTCGAGGAGGACGAACTCGGCGAGCGGAGCTTCGAGATCGTCGAGGCGTGATGCCTGTGGTGCGGGTGGCGTGACTGCGAGGGCGAGGGCCGCTACTGGATGTAGGACGGGTCTTCGTCGTCACAGTTCTCCTCGTGCTGGCGCGCGTCGCTCTGGTCGTCGAACATCAGGCCACAGGTCTCGCACTTGTACCAAGTGACCTCGTCTCGCTCGGTTTGGACAACCATACCTGAAATTCCGACGGCCGACCGTATATTATTTTCCCGCAACACAACGGGAACCCTCAAGGGAGTCGGATTGCAAGAAGGCGGCATGAGCGGGTCCACTGACGCCGGTGTCGAACTCACCGTCGAGGGTGCGAACAAGCGCGACGCCGGGCGCGGTATCGCACGACTACCGGAGTCCGCACGGACCGAACTCGGGGTGTTGAGCGGGTCGCCCGTCATCATCGAAGGCGACGACAGAACCGTCGTGAAGGTCTGGCCCGCGGACGACGACGGCTCCTTCGTCCGCATCGATTCAGACACCAGAGCGAACGCCGGGGTCAACATCGGCGACACGGTTACAGTGACCAGCGGGTCGGTCTCCGAGGCCACTGAGATCGCCGTCCAGTCGGTCGAACCGATACCGGGCAGCGAGGACTACGAGAGCCTGGTCAGGAAGCGGCTGGTCGACCAGATAATCCAGGCCGACGAGCGGACCCACATCGAAGGGCTGGGCACGTTCCTCGTTCGCAAGACCTCTCCCTCGGGGCCGGTTCGCGTCACCGGCACGACGGCAGTGACTGTGCTGCCGGGCCTCGACGGTGGCAGCGATGCGGGCCAGTCGTCGTCCGGTGAGGCAACAACGGCGAACACACCGACCGCCGAGACGGAATCGGGGGTGAGCTACGAGGACATCGGCGGCCTCGACGAGGAACTGGATCGTATCCGTGAAATGATAGAGATGCCCCTCTCGGAGCCCGAGGAGTTCCGCCGTCTGGGTATCGACCCGCCCAGCGGCGTGTTGCTCCACGGCCCGCCCGGGACGGGGAAGACCCTTATCGCGCGAGCGGTGGCAAACGAGGTCGACGCCTACTTCGACACCATCTCCGGCCCCGAAATCGTCTCCAAGTACAAGGGCGAGAGCGAGGAACGCCTACGCGAGGCCTTCGAGAAAGCGGAAGCGAACGCACCGGCTATCCTCTTCGTCGACGAAATCGACTCCATCGCCGGCTCCCGCGACGAGGACGCCGACATGGAGAACCGGGTCGTCGCCCAGTTGCTCACGCTGATGGACGGCCTCGAAGACCGGGGCCGGGTCGTCGTCATCGGGGCGACGAACCGCGTCGACGCCATCGACCCGGCGCTGCGCCGCGGTGGCCGCTTCGACCGCGAAATCGAGGTCGGCGTCCCTGGCGAACACGGCCGCCGCGAGATTATGGACGTCCACACGCGGGATATGCCGCTGCACGACGACGTGGACCTCGACCGCATCGCCGCACAGACCCACGGCTTCGTCGGGGCGGACCTCGCGTCGCTGACCACCGAGGCCGCAATGGCCGCGCTCCGGGCCGACCGCGACGACGGCGACGTCCACCAGGACGACTTCGAGACCGCGCTCGCCACCGTCGACCCCAGCGCGATGCGGGAGTACGTCGCCGAGTCGCCGACGGCGACCTTCGACGACGTGGGCGGGCTGTCCGAGGTCAAGCAGACGCTGACGGAGGCCATCGAGTGGCCGCTGTCGTACACTGAGCTGTTCACCGCGACCAACACCGACCCGCCGAGCGGCATCCTGCTGTACGGCCCGCCGGGGACAGGCAAGACGCTGCTGGCTCGGGCCGTCGCTGGCGAGAGCGACGTGAACTTCATCCACGTCGCCGGCCCCGAAATCATGGACCGCTACGTCGGCGAGAGCGAGGAGGCGGTCCGGGAACTGTTCGAGCGCGCCCGCCAGACCGCGCCGAGCATCATCTTCCTCGACGAGATCGACGCCATCGCCAGCCACCGCGGTCAGGGCAACGAAGTCACCGAGCGCGTCGTCTCCCAGCTACTCGCTGAACTCGACGGCATCACCGAGAACCCCAATCTGGTCGTACTGGCTGCGACTAACCGCCGGGACATGATCGACGATGCGCTCCTGCGACCGGGTCGCCTCGAACAGCACGTCGAGGTCCCGAACCCCGACCGTGAAGCCCGCGAGGAGATTCTCGCCGTCCACACCGACGGAAAGCCGCTCGCTGATGACACCGATATGAGGGACCTCGCCGAGGAGACCGACGGCTTCTCGGGTGCAGAACTGGAGGCCGTCGTCCGCGAAGCGTCGATGCTGGCCATCCGTGAGGTGGCGTCCGCCTACGGGCCGGAAGAGGCCACCGAGAACGCCGACGAAGTGGAGATCACGCCAGAACACTTCGGTGAAGCGCTGGAGCGGGAACGGACGCGGTAGCTCGCGTGGCTCGCTGGGAATCTTGGTCGGACTATCCGCTGAGCGGGAGCGCTTCGTCGGTAGTATCCGAAAGACGAGGAGAGGCGAAAGGGTCGACTCCGGGAGAGGAGTGAAAAGGCTGTCCGGACAGCCTTGGCGGACGAGCGACGCCGAGTGGCCGAGCAGCGAGACGGGCGTTAGCGCCGGCATCGACGTGAAAAGCGCCTTGCCGGCAGCTACTCGTAGCGAGTGCACACGCAAAAAAGGCCCGGTGTTCGGTTCCGGCTACGCGTCCTTGTCTGGCGACTCCATGTCCGATTCCTCAGTGGATTCCTGCTGTGGGGCGTCGCTTTCGCCTCCACCGGCACTGTCTTCTGTGGCGGGTTCCGACGCGCCACGTCGGCCCAGCAGCGGGACCGACCGACCGCGAAGGAGCCGTCGGCCACCGACGACTGGGACGGCGAGGACGACGAGCCACGGAGCGAGACTCGCGGCGGTCACCAGCAGCCCACGAGTGAACACGTACACGTCGGTCACTGACGAGAGGAACGCAGCGACAAGCGACCGCTCGTGGTACGGCACCTGCTGGGCCGACGGTTCCGGCGCTGGCTCGTGAATCTCGACGCGCAGCGTCGAGTAGGCGACCCGCTGTTCGAGCGAGCGCTTCTGTGCTTCGAGGCGTTCGATGTCACTCTGAACCGACGACAGTTCCTCTTCGATGCGGAGCAGTTCCGCCGTGCTGTTTGCCTGCTCGTAGAAGGTCCGCAGTCGGTCGCGGCGCTCCCGGAGGTTGGTCAGCCGCGCTTCGAGGTCGACCAGTTTGTCGGTCACGTCTTTCGTGGTCGTTTCCTCGGAGCGCACCGTCCCCTGCTCGCTCACCATCGACTGCGTCGGTTCGTACTCCTCGCTTGGCACTCTGACCACGATGTACCCGGTGTACCACGCCTCGCCGTCGCTGCGGTGGAGTTCGCGGTTGGAGTCGCTCACGTACCCGCCGGACGTGCGCGCCCGAGCAGCGATTGCGTCGGCTGTCGTGGAGTAGTTCTCCACTTCGACCACCATCCGACCGTTGCGGATGATGGCCCGGTCAGCCGCCGCGTCGCCGGCCTGAATATTCCCGCTATCCGCGGCGTTCGCCTCGGAGTCCGCTTCGACGGGTTGGCTCGACCCGCCGTCGCCGCTGGACATCTGTGCGCCGTCACCGCCGCCCTGTGCCTCGCCCGCATCGCCGCTCCCACCCATACCGGTACAACCGGCAAGGAGGAGGAGACCGACGACAGCGAGGACCCTGATTCGCGAAGCCATACGGGTCGTACTCGTCCTGAGAGCGGCATAACGACGGCGAACGCTCAAAAACCGCTTTTTGTAAAACAGCGACTGCAGTTACGGCCAGTCCGTCCGGCGGTCCGCAAGCGCCGGGAACTCCTCGCGGACCTGGTCGACGCGAGCAGGGTCGAGAGTGGCAGTCACCAGCGCCGGGTGGTCGTCGGCGCTGGCGAGCGTCGTTCCCCACGGGTCGTACACCGTTGACCGACCCAGCAGTTCCGCGTCCTCGAACTGGCCGACACCGTTCGCTGCGGCGACGTACAGCTGGTTTTCGACGGCGCGGGCGCGGCCGAACAGCTTCCAGTGCTCCACGCGCGGATAGGGCCACGCGCTCGGGACGAGCGTCAGCGTCACCCCCTCGTCGACGAGATGGCGATACAGCTCCGGGAACCGGAGGTCGTAGCAGGTGGTAATGCCGACGGTGAACCCCTCGAAGTCGACGGTCGGAATCCTCCGGCCGGCTTCGAGCAGTTGGGACTCCGCCGAGTCGTAGCCGAACAGGTGATGTTTGCGGTACACCGCCTGTCGTTCCCCGTCGCGGTCGAAGAACACGGCGGTGTTCGCCATCCCCTCCGGAGCCGGCGTGTCGAAGCCGCTATCGGCGCTGGCTTCGAGGTCCTCGACGATACTTCCGGCGAGCACCGCCACGTCGTTGTCCGCGGCGACGCCGCGGATTCGGGTGAGTGTCTCGCCCTCCAGCCCCTCTGCTTCGCGGGCGTAGCGGTCGAACGCGAAGTAGCCGACGTTGAACAGTTCCGGGAGCACGACGAGGTCCGCGCCGTCCGCGGCCGCGTCCTTGATGGCGGTGGTTGCGCGGCCGACGTTCTCTGCCACCGCGTCCGACGACACGTCTATCTGGGCAAGCGTGAGTCTCATGCTTCGACTTCGAGGTCGTCCCGCAGCGCCTGTTCGAGGTTCTGCATCTCGTCGTCGAGGTTCCGCTTGAAGAACCGCTCGACGCCCGGGAGCTTGCCGTCGACGATGAACCGGTTGGTCAGTTTCGTGCCGCCGTCGGCCGTCTCTTCGAGTTCGTGTTCGCCCTGGACGGTCATCACTTTCGAGCGACCGATGAAGCGGGCGTACTCCGGGCGGCGCTGTTCGACGTCCTCGGTTTTCACCGTCATCGTCTGGCTGACCACTGGAATCGGGAGTTCTATCGACCAGTTCGCGTGTGTGTCGTCGATGACTTCCCAGTCTGTGACGACGCTGATCGGCCGGGCCCGTTTATCCGGGTCGGTGATGAATTCCCAGACACGCTCCGGTGTGGCCGGCACAGTCATCGTTCGCTCGGCCCGGACAGTCATGGAAGGTACTCGGGACTACTGGCCGATGAATCCACCGATTGTCACAGTGCGTAAAACCCGGCAGCGGCTATCCCGTCGGTGTGACGCGCCACGTCGTCGACCGCGCTCGGCCCCACTTCTCGATTTCGACTTCGTCGGCCTCTTCAGCTAAGCGTGGCAGCCGCGCTCCCACTTGCTTCGAGGAGAGGCCGAGCTGCTCAGCGATGTTCTTCGCGCGGAAGTAGCTCTCTCCACGCGAGACGCTGTCCCGGAGATATTCGAGAATGCGTCGGTCTTCCTCGCTGTAATCGGCCATACAAGAGATACGGTCTCTGCGTTTTTAACGGTTCCCTTCACAGTCTTGCGGCTGATACCAGTATCAGGCGTCGTAGGCGTGAATCGCCACGATAGCCACAGCCGCGGCCAGCATTGCGAGCCCGAACGCGCCGCCGGACGTCACGAGCAGATTGCCGGTCTCAAGCTCCTGTGCGTGCAGAATCGCGTAGTTGTAGCTGTTGGTTGCTGTGACTACGGCCGCGCCGACCGAGACGAGTCCGAACAGCAGGGCCAGGCCCGTCCCCATGTCGCTTTTGGACGCCTTGGAACTCATGTACGACGCTTTCGGTGTTGCCCACTTAGTTCATTCGGGCTGGGGCCACAGGACATATACCGGCCCGTCGAAGATGGGTGTACAACTATGGGATGGTTGAAAATAGTTGGTGTACTGGTCGTCGCGGTCGCCGCTGTCGCAGGGGGCAGCGTCGCGCTCGGCGTTCTGGGCACACCCAGCGTCGCGTCCGTGGACAACCACTTCGCGGACGTCTCGAACCAGACGACCGCTGTGGCGACGAACCTGACCGTGACCAACCCCAACCCAGTCGGTGTCCAGCTGGGCGGTGTCGGACTCAATTACACCATCTCGATGAACGGCGTGGAGATGGCACAGGGCGACAGGCAGGGCATCGGCCTCGGGACCGGCAACTCGACGCTCGCGTTCAGCACCGAGATGCAAAACGACCGTATCCCGCCGTGGTGGGTCACCCACATCGACAACGGCGAGACGACGACGGTCGGTATCGACGCTACCGTCACCTCCTCAACGCTCGGGGGCCGGTCAGTGTCGTTCAGCCAGGAGCGGACCATCGAGACGGACCTCCTCAGCCAGTTCAACTCCACCGAGACGCGCCCCGTCGAGGCGGACCAGCCGCTTGTCTCGGACCCCGTCATCTACATCAACGAGACCCGCGGCGCGTGGGACCAGGAGAACCTCACCCAGTCCGAGACGCCGCTGAACCTCGCGTTCGACGTGTACAACCCCAAGCCGTACCCCTACACGATCACCAAAGTCGGTTACACCATCCGGATGAACGACGTGACCGTCGGCGAGGGCGAGACTGACCGTGGCTACGTCCTCAGCCCCGGCCAGGAGACGACACTCGAAGCGAACACCGCTATCCAGAACGGGAACCTCGACCGCTGGTGGGTGACCCACCTCCAGCGAAACCAGCGGACGGACCTCTACATCGATTTCTACCTCGTGCTGGAGGGCGGCGGGGAGCAGTTCCGGGTCGATCTGGACGCTATCGATTACCAACAGGAGATCCAGACGGATATCTTCGGCAACAAAGCACAGTACCCGACCGGCAACGGAACGAGCGCTGAGCCCGACAACGGGTCGGCCGACGAGTCACCGGACGGCGACGAGGAAACTGAAACCCCGACGCCGACACCGACGGAGACCGAGACGGATGACGGGCTACTGGGTGGCGACGAGTCTGAGACGGAAACCGCAACGCCAACCGAGACGGAGACAGAATCGGAAACCGCGACGCCGACGGAGACAGCGACTGAGACCGAAACCGACGACGGCGGCCTGCTCGGGTAGCCAGCGCTGCCAGTTTACTATCCCTCAGTTCTCGACACAGAGCGTCCCCGTGTCATCGACTGATACCGTATAGCCACAGTACTGGAACAGCATCGGTAACTCCTCTGACGGGGCATCCAGCACCGCGTCCAGTCGCTCACCGTCAACGACCATCTCAAGGCTCCCAAGTTGTGTAGGGTGGCAGTCCTCAAGTGCCGCGATGGTCTCTTTGACGGCGATATGAATGGGTGTCGATGGGTCGACAGGCCGCTTCATACTGGACCGTTCACGATGTCCGATGAAAGGTGCAGGTGTTTTTCACAGCAACCGATCGTGGTAGTGAAACTGCCAAATTACGTGGTAGAGTCGGAAAACAGGACTGTCGCTGCGAACCGCAACTGCGGGCAGCGGGAGCCGCCTCACTCGATTGTCGTGTGCTCGGACTCCTCGTTGAGCGCGAGGTTCGTTGCGATCTCTGCGCTCCGGACCGCGAACTCGGCCGTCTGCTGGAGGCTGACGAGCACTTCGCGCACTTCCAGTAGCGCCTCGTTGTCCATCTCCGGCAGGTCGTCGAGGATTTCGTGTTCCTTGTCGCCGATGTCCTTGTACAGCTCTCGGACCTGAATCGCGGTGTCGTAGTTGCGGTCGACAGCTGCCTGGACCGCAAGTTCGGTGATGTCGTTGACCTGGTCGGTGAACTCGCGGATGCGGCGCATCGTGGAGCTGTCGACGTTGAGCGAGTGATCGTCGGTCTCTAGCGCGATCTCGGCGATGTCCTCGGCGTTGTCCGCCGTCAGTTCGAGGTTCTTCGCAATCGAACGGTAGCCGATGAGCGGGAAGCCATCGTTGAGGCCGATAGCCCGCGCGAGGTTGGGGTTCTGGTAAGCCGTGAAGATGAGTCGTAGCAGGAGGACGAATATCTTGTTGGCCTGTCGCTCGCGGTTAAGTGCTCGCTGTGCGAGGTCGGGGTTGCCGTGGGCGAGGGACTTTACCGCCTCGTTTCGCATCGTCGAGCCGGTGGATTCCAGCCGTTCGAGGAGGTTGTTGAGCGTGAAGTCCTCCGGGTCGACGGAGCAGCGAATCGCGATTCTGTCCGGCGTCTCCTCGATGACGCCGAGGCCCATCAGTTGGGTTTCGGCGTTGTAGACGGCGTTAATGTGAGAGGATTCCAGCGTCTCGCCTTCCGGGGCTTCGACGTGGATGACGCGCCGTCCGAGCACGTACTGGGCGACGATGGCCCGCTCGACAGACGCGGCATCGAGGTTCTCTGCGTGGATGATAGCCTCTGATTCCTCGGTCTGGACGGACTCGGGCATGACTGTCAGCGTGCCTTTGCCGCCCATCCGTAGCGACACCTCGTCGCCCTTTTCGACGTCGTGCGCACTGGCCCACTCCGCCGGCAACGTCATCGCGAGCGTCGACGGCCCCAATCGCTGGACTTTCCGAGTTTCCATATGTCCTTTGTGGGGCGTGAGATACCTTAATCTTGACTATACATGATAAAATACCGGAGCCGATATATCATGGCTTACGTCTCTCGGCTGGGGAGGCCCATACAGATTAGACGACTTCGACGAGTCGACGCTCGTGACGGCCGATACGGACCCGCAGCCAGCCGCGCAGTTCCTCGTCGAGGTCCGAGTCACCGGTGTCGACCCGGAGCGTCCCGATACCGTCCAGTTTCCGCCGCGAGGCGACGACTTCGAGGTCACACTGCCTGATGACCGCCGGTGACAGTTGCTGATTCCCCCGGCCGAACACGAACCCCTGCCCACCGATGGGCGAAACCACGATGACGTTTCGGTCGCCGAGGGCGTCGAGAATGTCTGACTCGGCGGCGTCACGGGCAAGCACCTCTCCGTCGCGCCACACGTCCACGCCGAGCGTCGTCCCGTCGAATCCCAGGTGTTCCTTGATAGCGCCGACAGTGCTCCCCGGACCAAGGACGTACGTGACGCCCCCCTCGACGGCGTCGGCGACGCTCTCGGCGAGTGACTCGACGCTGCCGCCGCCCAACTGCTTGGCCGACTGGCGCTGGTCGGCAACGGGGACCGTCGCGACAGCCCGGAGTTCAGTGACCACTTCCCCGCCTCTGAAGGCGTCCTCGTCGATATCGTTGACCTCCGCACGCTCCGTCTCGGAGAAGCGGGCCACAATGCGCCCGGCCGCGCGCGGCGACACGCCGAACACGGAGGAGTACACCTTGACGCCCGCCGGGACGCCCAGAATCGGGATGTCGGCGTCCAGGTCGTCGAGGGTCGTCGCCACGTCGACGGCTGTGCCGTCGCCGCCGACGAACAGGATCGCGTCCACATCCGCCTCGGCGAACGCCCGGACCGCAGCTCGGGTGTCCTCGTTGGTCGTCTCGTCGGGAGTCGCCGGGGAGCCGACCACCGTCGGGTCGAACCCCGCCACACGAGCGATACCCTCCCCCATCGGGTCGCCGTAGGTAAGCAGTTTCACGTCCGTCCCCACATCGGCGAGTGACTCCAGCGCAGTCCGTGCGCGATCCGGTGCGCGTTGCTCCGCGCCGCGGCGGCGCGCCTCCGCGACTTTCCCGTCAGTGCCCTTGAGGCCGACGCGGCCGCCCATCCCGGCGATGGGGTTGACCACGACACCGATTCGTCGCATTCGCTTCCTCTTGGCGACCCCGCGGCAAAAGGGGCCCGGGAGCGTGCCTTTCAAGCCACCCCACGAAGAACGCACAGCTATGTCAGTCCTACTCCAGAGCGGCGTTCAGACAGGGATCATCAACGCGTCCGGCGCGGTCATCACGCTCGGTGGCCTGCTCCTGACGTTTCTCTGGCTGAACCACCTCTACCGGTAGTCACTCCGCCGTCGGTGACTCGACGCGTTCGCCGAACCACGCGGCCGCGTCCTCGACTAGCTCCTCCTCTGTTCCCTCGAACCGGACGGTTACGTGGTCGCCGGGATAGCTTCCGACCTTGACCGGGAACTGCTCCTGTACCTCCGCCAGTCGATCCAGCAGCGCGCTCTCGGGCTCATCGGCGTCGACGGTGCGAACGTACCGCTGCTCGCCGGCGAACTCACCCGCAATCTCCTCGAACATCCGCTTCATCTCGGCCGGCACGCCCGGTAAGACGTAACAGCTCTCGACGACACAGCCGGGCGCGACGCCCTCGTGGTTGGGCAGCACGCGGGACCCCTCCGGCACCTCGCCGGTTCCGTCGGTCAGATCCTCGCGCGTGTAGCCGCCGTGTTCCTCCAGCCACGCGATGGCGTCCTCGCTCTCGACGACGTCCCGGCCGAACGCCGCGGCGACGGCCTCGATGGTTTTGTCGTCGTGTGTCGGTCCAAGGCCGCCGGTGACGATGACGGCGTCGAACTCCGCATGGTACTCGTTGACCACGCGGGCGATATCCGATATCTCGTCGGGGACGACCGTCGTCCGGCCGACAGTGACGCCACGCTGCGCGAGCTGTTGTCCCAGCCACGCGGCGTTCGTGTTGACCGTCTCGCCACTGAGCAGTTCGTCTCCGACGGTGACTACCGCGACGCGCATACCGCCCGGTTGGACTGGGAGACACAAATACTGTCGGTCACAGAACGTGGTGACTGTGTATCCGTCGAATCGGAGAGAAATGCTCCGTCAGGGATTTGAACCCTAGTCATCACCGTGAGAGGGTGATATGATTGGCCGGACTACACCAACGGAGCGTACACAAATTCGTAGCGAGGAGATACGTATAATCATTGCGTTTCGGCCCCGCCCTGTGTTGGTTCCTCATACTGTTGGCTGTAACTATGGCACGGTATTCACAGTGGGAGAGTTCTGTACAGACGTACAGCCGGCGGTCTCACTCGTCGTCGAACGGTGAGCCAGCGGCGTCGGGCTCCTGACCGGCGAGGCTGATGATGTTCTCGCGGCCGACTCTGAGCTTCGAGATGTCGCCGTCGTCCTCCATGTCCGAGAGGAGCATGCTGACCTTCGACTTCGACCAGTCGGTACTGTCGACGATGTCGACCTGCTTCATTCGGCCGCCGTTTTCCTCAAGCAGTTTGCGGACGCGGTCGCTGTCGGTGAGCAGTTCCTCGTCGGGGACGGCCGGTTCGTCTGGTGTGTCGGTGGCCGCCGCATCGCCCGGCGGAGCCGTCGACGACTGCTCCGTGTCCGTAGCGGCCGACGGTGACGCAGCGGGCGGTTCGTCGTCGTCGGTTCCCAGGACCTGTCCCAGTGCGCCGGACCGCCACGCGGCCACACCGCCAGCAACGACAATGAGACCGACGATGGCGGCCGGGAGCATCCACGACGGCCCACCGGCGGCCTCGGAAGGTGTATCACCGCCAGCCGTGGTGCGCTGCTCAGTACCAGCGCTCTGGCCGGTTTCGCGCGGTTGCAGTTCCACGTAGGGCCGGCGGTCGTTGAACGACTGCTCGCCGTTCCACGTAACGCTCTCGCTGTTTTTGAGCGAGTCCGGGGTACTCTGTGAGTCAGGTTCCGGCTTGACATTGACGAATGCCAGTTCGGGGCCGCGCTCGAAGACGAACGACTGGCTCGACCCGATGTAGAACCCGCCGTCGAACACGTCGCTGACCACGATGGAGTCGCCCTCGACGACAGCGAAGTTATGCCAGCGGAACGACATCCGAACCGTGCCGGTGTTCTGGAGCGGGTCGACCGATGCCGACCGGTCGTAGTTGGTCGCACTCATGTTCCGGCCAGTCACGTTCGTCCCGTACTGTGTCAGCAGCGTCGACTGCTCGACGAAATTCTGGTACAGCGGTTGCTCCGTCTGCTCGAACGCCTCGGCGAACTCCTCAAACTCCTGCTCAGAATCGTTTACCAGTGGAGTCCTGTGGACGATTGCCCACTCGGCTGACCCGTTCTGATACAGCGTGACCTGGAACGTCGTCCGGTCGAACCTGTCGGGCGTCTGGACGCCGACGCTCTCGTCGGCCGGCTGTGACATCGCCAGCGGCGCGGCACCGCTCCCCAGCAGGAGAACCAGCACGAGACTGGCGACGACCAGGCGTACCATCTGTCGTATATCATCGATGGACCGCATAAAAGCGCTGTGAATAGCACCGTTCTCAGCCAGTATCCGGCCGGTGTCCGGTGATTTCTCGGTACGGGTACGACTCGAAGCGGTGGTGACCGAAACTGGTGGCGCGCACTCTGCGGGCGCTCGAATTCATGATCCGCACTGGGTTCGAAGTGGCGCTATTCGCCAGTCTGTACCGTGGTATCACTAGTCTCTCGCTCGACACGCGACCATGGGAGGGGGCGATTCCTGTTTTGACAGCGGTGTCTTGGCTTCTACACGGTTATTTCGCACGAATTTCCGGTGGGTTATTTAGACAGGAGGGTCCAACGAAGGGTAACCTATGGGAATTGCTGAGTTCGCAAGAGACGGCCGCGTGGTGATGGGTGACCGGCCGGGGGCAGCGGTGGTGGCCGCCGTAAGTGGCTTCCTCTTGCTGGATTTAGTTGCAAAGCTCGCTGGGACAACCGTGTTCTTCCTCGGGACCAGGTTACTGGGGGGGTCCCTCACCGTGGGCTCGTTGCTCTCGATGGTGGTGGACGGACTGCTCGTCGGACTGGCGGTCGGCCTCGCCGGAATCGGCCTGTCGATGACGTACAGTATCCTCGACTTCGCCAACTTCGCACACGGGGACACAGTGACGGTGGGGGCATTCCTGGGGTGGGTCGCCGCGTACATCACCGCCGGTCTCGGGACCGGAGCCCCGATCGCAGAACTGTTCATGCTCAACTCTGGACGGCAGTTGAGCACCGTTTCGACGTTCGTTCCGGTGCTTCTCGGTCTCGTCGTCGCCGGCGTCGGGTCGATCGGTATCGTGTTACTCATCGACCGACTCACCTATCGCCCCATGCGCGATACGGACAACATCTCCTTGCTGATCGCGTCAATCGGTGTCGCACTCGCATTGCGATACCTCATCGCGTTCGTCTTTGGCACGCAGACCAGCGGGGTCGCAAGCGGCGGGCTCCGAGTGACGGTGTTCTCGATGATCTCGGTCACCGACAACGAAATCACCCTGCTGGTGGTGTCGCTCCTGTTGATGCTTGGCGTCCACCTGCTGCTCCAACGGACGAAGCTCGGCAAGGCGATGCGGGCGATGGCCGACAACGAGGACCTCGCACGCGTGACCGGGATTCCGACCGAGCGCGTGATCCGGCTCACCTGGATTCTCGGTGGCGGTCTGGCGGGCATCGGTGGCTACCTGCTCGTGCTGGAAAGCGGCACGATATCGTTCAACTTCGGCTGGATTCTGCTCCTGCTCATCTTCGCCGCTGTCATCGTCGGCGGTATCGGCTCGATATACGGGGCGATGGCCGGTGGGATCCTCATCGGGCTGGTCGATAGCCTGGCCCTGATCTGGCTGCCGTCCGGGCTGACGCGGGCCTCCGCGTTCCTGGTGCTCATCGTCGTCCTGTTGTTGCGCCCGTCCGGCATCTTCGGGGGGGTGTCGACAGCATGAGTACTGTTGACACTGTTCGAGACCGTCTGGACGCGCTCCCGGACGTGGGGCTGGTCGTCGGCTTCATCGCCAGTATCTGGGCCGTTATGCTCGTGCTGGCAATCGCTGTCGGCGGGGCGAACTGGGCGAACCTCGCCGCCGGCTTCATCGGCAGCGTGACCGTACTCATCGGCGGCTACGCAATCCTCGCGCTGGCACTGAATCTCCAGTGGGGGTACACTGGCCTGTTCAACATCGGCATTGCGGGGTTCATGGCCGTCGGCGCGTACACCACGGCGATTCTCACTGCGCCAACTGACCCGGCCGCCGGGGCGGTCCCTGGGCTCGGCCTCCCGCTGTGGGTCGGCCTCATCGGCGGTATGGTTATGGCCGCTATCGTCGGCGGTCTTGCGGCGCTCCCGGCGCTCAGACTGAAAGCGGACTACCTCGCTATCGTGACAGTCGCGTTCTCGGAGATAATCCGACTTGTCGTCAACTGGAGCGGCCTCGCCGAGTTCTCACTGTTCGGGGTGCCGGTCGGCACCGGCGGCGCGACCGGCATCTCGTTCAAGTCCGCGAACGACGTGGCGGCGACGCTCATCAACGGCGTCGGGCAGCCGATCGTAACCGCCGCGGAGGGCGTCGGCGTCTCCGGGCCGAACCTGGCGAATCTCACGTACGGAATACTCCTCCTGCTGGTCGTGGCCGGGAGCTACTGGGTGCTCGCCCGCATCACGAACTCGCCGTTCGGTCGCGTGCTGAAGGCGATCCGCGAGGACGAAACCGTGACTCAGTCACTCGGCAAGGATACCCGCCAGTTCAAAATCAAGACGTTCATGATCGGCTGCGCGCTGATGGGGCTGGCCGGCGTCCTGTTCCGCGGACAGGCGGGCTACGTCAGCCCCCAGCAGTTCAGACCGACGATCACGTTCTACGTGTTCGCGGCCCTCATCATCGGCGGCTCCGGGTCCAACACCGGCAGTATCGTCGGGGCGGCGACGTTCTCCGGACTGCTGTTCTATCTGCCGGCGCGGCTGGGGGAGAACGTCTCGCTGGGCGGCACTCGCGCACCCGGCAACATCGTCGACGCGGTCGCCGGGTTCGCGTCACTTGACCCGCTCCCCCTCCTCGCATACACCATTAGCAACGTCAGCACGCTCCGGTTCGTGCTCATCGGCGTCGTCCTGATATACATCATCCAGAACCAGCCAGATGGGCTGCTCGGCCACCGGAACGAACCCGCAACGAGCGTGAGTCTGGACAGACCGCAGTCCGGGTCCGGAGGTGAGGCCGATGAGTGAGCCCGACGTCGCAGAGCAACGGGAAACGGCCGTCACGAGCGACGCTATTGACTCTCCCCTGCTCGTAGTCAACGGCCTCCGCAAGGAGTTCGGCGGCGTCGTCGCGGTCGACGGGGCGACGTTCTCCGTGGCAGAGGGGTCGCTCACCGGCCTCATCGGGCCGAACGGGGCCGGCAAGTCGACGACGTTCAACTGTATCACCGGCATTCACGAGCCAACTGGTGGCCGGGTCACCTTCGACGGCCAGAACATTACCGGGCTCCCGCCGTACACACTCGCAAACCAGGGACTGGTCCGGACGTTCCAGATCGCCCGTGAGCTGTCGGACATGACCGTTCTGGAGAACGTGATGCTCGCACCGGGCGGACAGGTCGGGGAATCAGTCGTCCGGTCGGTGACGCCGGGGCTTCGCGGGGACGTAATCAAGGACGAGGCGGCCGTCCGGGACCGCGCGTGGGAGACGCTGGAGTTCTTCGAGATCGACCACCTCGCCCACGAGAACGCCGGCAATCTCTCCGGTGGTCAGCGGAAACTGCTGGAGATGGCGCGGGTCCTGATGACCGACCCCGAGATGATTCTGCTGGACGAGCCGCTGGCCGGCGTCAACCCGACGCTGGAGGAGAAACTACTGGAGCGGATTCACGAACTCCGCCGGGAGCAGGGGCTGACCTTCCTGCTCGTCGAACACGACATGGACGTCATCATGAACAACTGCGAACACATCATCGTCATGCACCAGGGGAGCGTCCTCGCCGAAGGGGACGCCGAGACTATCACGTCGGACGAGCGGGTACTGGAGGCGTATCTGGGAGGTGACGTATGAGCCAGCGCGCGACGGAGTCCGAGGCTGTCACGCTCCCTGACCCAGCCGAGCGACTCCTCGCCATCCGGAACCTCGATGCAGGCTACGGCGACCTGCAGGTCCTCAGCGACGTCCACATGGACGTTGCGGACGGCGAGTACGTCGTCATTGTCGGCCCGAACGGAGCCGGCAAGTCGACGGTGATGAAATCTGTCTTCGGCCTGACGACGTACATGGGCGGGGACGTCATCTTCGACGGGACCGACATCAGCCGGCGCAATCCCGACGAAATCATTTACGAGGGGATCAGCTACGTCCCCCAGACCGGCAACGTGTTCGGCTCGCTGAGCGTGCGCGAGAACCTCGAAATGGGCGCGTACATCCTCGATGAAGTCCCAGAAGACCGCATCGAGGACGTGTACGAGCGGTTCCCCATCCTCCGGGAGCGGTCCGACCAGTCGGCTGGGACGCTGTCGGGCGGCCAACAGCAGATGCTCGCCATGGGGCGGGCGCTGATGCTCGACCCTGACCTGCTGTTGCTCGACGAGCCTTCCGCCGGGCTGGCCCCGGACCTCGTCGACGATATGTTCGACCGTATCGACCGCATTAACGACGACGGGACGGCGATTCTGATGGTCGAGCAAAACGCCAAGGAAGCGCTCCGGCGGTGTGACCGGGGCTACGTCCTCGTCCAGGGCCAGAACCGCTACGAGGACGAGGGGACGGTTCTTCTCAACGACGAGCAGGTGCGACAGGACTTCCTCGGCGGATAAAACAGGACAGCGGTTGCGGCCCCGTTACTGGTTCATCGCGCTGTTGATTTCGGACGTGTAGGAGGACTGCTGTTGCTCGAAGCCGACCTGGTTGACGATGGTCCCGCCTTCTGCTTCGAACGCGCCGGCGAACGCCTCCTGCAGTGCCTGGCCGTAGCTGTTGTTCACGTACAGCGTCGATGCGGTCTCGGCACCGAGTTCGTCCACGCCGACTTGTGCCAGGACCTGTCCCTGCAGCGCGTCGCTGGGCGGGGTGCGGAACATGTAGTCGTTGTCTTCGAGGTCGGTAATCGTCGGTGACGTGGACGCTGGCGAACAGCCGACGACGCCGCTATCGATGAGCACGTTTCTGGCGACCTGAATCGACGTTTCGGAGCTGGCCGCCCCGGTTATCGACGGATAGCCTGCGCTGACGAGAGAGTTGGCCGCGTCGATGCCCGCCTGCGCCTGCGTCTGGGTGTCACCGACCTGGTAATCGAACTCGAAGTCGACTTCGCCTTCGAGTTGCAGGGCCGGGAGTAGCGCCCCGTCGCGGATTGGCCTGCCGAGCGGCCCGAGGTCGCCGGTTTCGGGCATCAACACACCGAACTTGATCGTCCGTCCGGAGTCGCTCCCGGAGCCGTTCGGTTCCGGCTGCGGGATGTCGTCGCCCGCGTCGAAGTCGACGGTGTTGAGCGTATCGACGCCCCCACCGTCCTGAAAGCCGAAGACCTGGTACTGCGCCGAGGCCATGTCCCCGTTTTCGTCGAAGTCGACCGCGCTCGAAGCCCCCTCGTACTGAATGTTCTCGCCCGCGGCGGCCGCTTCGACGGCCGCTGGCAGTTCGGAGGGGCCGTACGTGTCGCCGCCCGGATTGGCGACGACACGCATATGATCTCGGACGGCCTGTCCGTCGTTTTCCCCGGCCAGCAGGTTGGCGAGAATCTGGACCGCTGTCGCATCGTAGGCCTGTGATGTGAACACGCCGGCCTCGTCGTAGTCGAACTCGGAGGTGAACTGCTCCGTGAACGTATCGACTCCGGGACCGGCCGCCGACGGGGCCGTGCCGCGGACGTTCGACATATCGTCGCCGACGTTACTCGGTAGCTCGCCGTCCTGCAGTCCGTCGGTGACGAGGATGTCAGCAGCGTCGTCGCCGTAGTCGGCGTAGAAGTCCTTGAACAGTTGCACACCGCTCTGTGGATAGCCGACGACCATCAGCACGTCCGGCGATTCAGGGCCGCTGTCGCCACCCGAGTCGGTCCCGGTACCGGTCATCCCACCATCACCGCCGTCGCCGCCGCCACCGTCAGTCTGTTCGGTTGAACAGCCTGCCAACCCACCAAGCAGACCCACGGTGCCTATCGCCCCAGTGCGCTTCATGAACGCTCGCCGATTGGTATCGCGACTCATACCACTTACCACTGATTCACATCTTATAAAACTATATCCTCCCGTAACCTTGCTGTTCCGTAGTCTGCTCCAGTCACGCCGATATTTTTTGTCGGCGGCGTTAGATATTAACGCC
Organism: Haloarcula sp. CBA1115; assembly: GCF_000827835.1. NCBI lineage: Archaea > Methanobacteriati > Methanobacteriota > Halobacteria > Halobacteriales > Haloarculaceae > Haloarcula > Haloarcula sp. CBA1115. The sequence goes on from NZ_CP010529.1 coordinate 3,061,115, forward strand.
GGAGAAACCGCTATCGGCACAGACGTCACTCGGACTCTCAACACATCCGCGAAAAAACGTCGAGTGTCGCCCCTTATTCGACGCGGCCGACGACCTTGTCGTACTCTTCAGCGGCCTTGTCCCAGTCGACAACCTCGAAGAAGGCGTCGATGAAGTCGCCGCGAGCGGGGCCGTAGTCGTAGTAGTAGGAGTGCTCCCAGACGTCGAGCGCGAGGATTGGATGGGAGCCCCAGAGCGCGCCCTGGTCGTGTTTGTCGACCGGCACGTTGCGCAGTTGCTTGGCAACGGGGTCGTACACGAGCAGCGCCCAGCCGCCGGCGGCTGATGCGGCGGCTTCGAACTCGCCCTTCCAGCCTTCGTAGGACCCGAAGTCCTCCTCGATGCGGTCGAGGAGTTCGCCTTCCGGCTCGCCGCCGCCGTTGGGATCCATGTTCTCCCAGAACAGCGTGTGGAGATAGTGTCCACAGCCGTTGTGGGTGACGTTGCCCATCGCGGCCGCGCTCGAACCGAAGTCACCGGATTCGCGGTTCTCGGCGAGCGTCTCCTCGGCCGATTCGAGGCCGTTTACGTACCCCTGATGGTGGGTGTCGTGGTGCCAGGTGAGCACCTGCTCGGAGATGTGTGGCTCCAGCGCGTCGTAGTCGTACGGGAGCGGTGGCAGTTCGGGATTGGAATGTTCGGGCATATGAAAACGCCTCCATCAATACGTGTCGCGCGGCTGCCTGTTAAACGTTTAGGAGGCATTTGGTATCACTCTACAAGGACAGCGGGACGGGACCGTAACTGTCCGTTGTTGCACTGCCACATCTCGGCTCCGGCGCTGGTGTAAGTGTTCAGAAGAGTCCAGCACAGCAGAATGTTCCCATCCTAGTCGTCACCCCTGGCCCGCTCGAACATCGCCAGCGCCTGCTCGCGACGGTCGCTGTGCTTGACAACCGGGTCCGGATACTCCGGCGCGGCATTGCGCCGCTGCGTGAGCGAGCAGTCGTTCCAGTCGTGGATAACTTCTGGCGCGGCATCCCGCAGTTCCGGGACGTACTCCTTGATGTACTCGGCGTCCGGGTCGTAGTCTTCGCCCTGTGTCATCGGATTGAAGATGCGGAAGTAGGGCTGGGCGTCGGTCCCCGTCGAGGCCGCCCACTGCCAGCCGCCGTTGTCGTTGGCCGTGTCGTGGTCGACCAGCTTCTCCCGGAACCAGTCGTATCCGTGCCGCCAGTCGATGAGCAGGTCCTTGGTGAGGAAGGAGGCGACGATCATCCGGACGCGGTTGTGCATGTACGCCTCTTCCCGGAGCTGTCGCATCCCGGCATCGACGATGGGATAGCCCGTCTCGCCGTCCTTCCAGGCTTGCAACAGTTCCTCGTCGTTCTCCCACTCGATTGGGTTCTCGTAGGACTTGTAGTTCGAACTGACGACGTGGGGATGGGCAAACAGCACCTGCGTGTAGAACTCCCGCCAGGCTAGCTGGGACTGGAACTCCCGGACTGACTCCCGTCGGTCACCGCCAGTCCCCTCTTTGGCGTCCTCGGTGCGGTCGTACACTTCGCGGATGCCGATGGTCCCGAATTTCAGGTGAGCCGAGAGCCGCGAGGTGCACTCGTCGGCCGGGAAGTCCCGGCGCTCCTCGTACTCGTAGACGTTCTCCGCGAGAAAGTCATTGAGCAGGGCCCGCGCTTCGTCGGTCCCCGCCGCAGGCACGTCCGCCTCTGGCTCATCGAAGCCGAGGTCGGCCAGTGTCGGGAGCGCGTCGCCGTCGACATCAGCCAGTTCGTCGGCTGGCGGGGGTTCGTAGGGAGTCGCTTTCTCTCGGTCGTGCCACTTCCGGCCGAAGTAGGTGAAGACGCTGTAGGGGTCGCCGTCGTTCGTCGTAATCTCGCCCGGTTCGTGCAACACAGCGTTCTGGACGGCCTCGCGGGCCACGTCGGCGTCGTCGAGCGCTTGCCGGACAGCCGCGTCGCGTTCCCGTGCGAGCCCGGAGTAGTCCTTGCCCCAAGTGACCTTCTCTGCGCCGTGCTGGGCTGCCAGTTCTGGCAAGACGGATGTGGGGTCGCCCTCGGCAACGACGAGGTCACTGCCGCGGTCGCGGTACCACTCGCGCAAACTGTCGAGCGCGTCCAACATGAACGCGACCCGGGGCGGGCCGGCGTGGTCAAGAACGGCCCTGTCGAAGACGAACACCGGGACAACGGGGTCGGACGGGGCCGCCGCGGCGAGGCCGGCGTTGTCCGTCGCCCGGAGGTCACGGCGATGCCAGTGCAGGCGCATACCTAGTACACGGACTAGCCCGGGCAAAAGGTACTGCCCAACGATGTTGGTCTGGCAGGCGCTGACGGACACCACTGTTATCTTTCCGCCGGTCGAGAGCCACCACATGGAAGATGCGACAGTGACGCTGTCTGTCGACGACGGGATTGCCACAGTGACGCTGAACCAGCCGGAGTCGCGAAACGCTCTGTCGGCGGAGTTGGCCGAAGCACTCACTGCCCAGTTCGAATCGGTGACCGACAGCGACGCCCGGTGTGTCGTACTGGAGGGCGCGGGACCGGCGTTCTGTGCCGGCGGGGACATCAATGCAATGCTACAGGGAGTGAAGCACGACCGACCACCGGCCGCACAAGTCGAACTGGTGGTCTCGTCGCTCCACGAAGCGATCCGGACCGTCCACAGCTGCCCCCTCCCGGTCGTCGCAAAAATCGACGGCCCCGCCTTCGGTGCCGGTGCCGGTCTCGCGCTGGCCTGTGATATACAGGTCGCGAGCACTGCCGGCCAGATCGGCTTCGGCTTCCGCCAGGTCGGACTGGCGAGTGACTCCGGCGTCTCCTATTTCCTTCCGCGAATCGTCGGCCCGAACAAGGCCAAGGAACTGCTGTTTACCGGCGAACTGCTGGACGCCGAGGCGGCCGGAAAACTCGGGCTGTTTACCCGGGTGTTCGACGCGGAGACGTTCGAATCGGAGTTTTCGGAACTCGTCACGGACATCGCCGCTGGACCGACGGTCGCGCTCGGCCACGCCAAGCGGCTGGTCAACCGGAGTCTGGACAGTTCGCTGGAACAGGCACTCGAAAACGAAGCCACCGCACAGGGCGTCGCTTTCACGACCGACGACCACGAGGAGGGCGCAACCGCGTTCGTCGAGAAACGTGACCCGGAGTTCACGGGTCAGTAAACTGATTGCTGTGACCAGCGTCAGGACTGGTCCACCCGGCCACCACCGGAAAGACAGATGCCAGCTACGATCCATCTCACACCGGACCGAGCATCGACCGGAACCACGACTACCCGCTCTTTCACCCACAAGTGGAGGGCGACTGTAGCATGACCGACGACCCCCCGGACTGGGAGTTCAGCGAGCGGGACATGTACATTCTGCGCGAACTCTCGGCGGACCCACAGCGGTCGTCCCGCGAGCTTGCGGACTTGCTGGAGTCCGAGTACGGCATCGACGTGTCCCATGTGACGGTCAGCGAATCGATCCGGGAGATGCGTGACGCGGGCGTCTTCCGGGAGACAATCGTCCCGAACGAGGAACTGTTCAATTTCGCGCTGTTCGAGTTCAAGTTCAACCCCGAGCATTTCGCCGACTCCTGGCACGACGCGATGGTCGCCATCCGCAACGACCGACACACGCTGTTTTACTTCCTCTCCGACGGCGAATATCAGTGGAAGTCAGTGATGATGTTCCCGAGTCGGACGGCCGAATCCCGCTGGATACACGACTTCTACAAGGACCACGGCGACGTGATTCAGAACATCCGGAACTCAGTCGTCCACAACGTCCTGAAATTCAAGACGGACCCGGAGCTGTTCACCGAACTCGACGGGGAGCGGTCGTAACCAAGGGGGAGAGCGATCGTAACCAAGGGAAGACAGATCGAGATAAAGACGAGAGAGACTGCGACTCGATAGCGTCGTGCTTACAGTTTCCGCTCGGCGTCCTCGGCCAGTTCCTTCATTCGCTTGCTGACCCGGCCCGCGTCCGAGAACTCGTCTTCGCTCATCGCCGTCGCCAGGGAGTTCCCGAGCACGAACACGGCGTGTTTGTGCTCGCTTTTTGACTTGTGTACGTCCGATGGCCGCACGTCGAGTTCCTGATACGCGTCGAACAGGTCCGGATCGACCGAGTCCATGTCGTCGCGGAAGTACTCCATGATCGTCACCATCTGCTCGTGTAGCTCGAGAAGCTCGTCTTTGTGCATAGCTACAGTATGCGGTGGCACGTCCATAAGAATTGCTTGAGAAGGGATACCAGACGCTCACGCCCGTATTTTCAGAAGACGTACTCGTCGTCGTGGCCCATCATGCCGTCTTCTTCGAACCCTGGCTCCTCGTCTTCGTCCTGTGGTCCGGAGGTTTTGTACGCCTTGAGCCCGGTCGACAGGAGGTCCTCGATGGCTTCCTCGCGGTTGAGGAACTCGCCTTTCTCGACGAGCTGCGCGATCTGCATCTCCAGGTGTTCCGGGATATTGATCTCTACCTTAGGCATCGCAACATAGGGGGCTTCGACTATGCCCTATTTAAACCTGACGGGGGTGTGTTCGCAGATTGCAGAATTACAATTGTAGAACCGTGAGAGGAAATTCGTAAACTCAGAGATTAATTTCCGCGAATCTGAACCAATAGCCGGCAGAGTACGTGGCGGGCCAGAACGGCGTGAAATCGACAGTTCCACCGTGTCTCTCTGATTGATTCCGACTACGCAGAATCGAGCGTATAGTTAGGCTCAAAGGTGCGCAATCCTAAGGCATTGCTGATGGAACCACTGCGTGGTGACGAGACGACGGTTGGTGAGACAACGGTCGTCGCACGCGGGTGTCGCCTCGACGATGCACCGGTGCGGGCGGTACTGGAAACGGACGCTCGCCCCCGGTTCTTCTGGGCGGCCGGTACAGAGTCAATCGCGGCCCGCGGGAGCGCGGCGACTGTGACTGCCGACGGGCAGTCGCGGTTCGACGACGTGCGGACAGCGGTCGAAGCGCTGTTCGCTGACTGCTCAGTTCCCGACGACCTCCCGAGCGTCGCTCGACCGCGAGCGTTCGGCGGGTTCGCTTTCCACAACGGAACGCATGAAGGAGAGGACTCTCCCTGGGATGGGTTCCCCAGTGCGGCGTTTTTCCTCCCCGAAATACAGGTAACCAGAAGGGACGACGATGCCTGGCTCACAACGGTCGCGACAGGACCTGAGGCCGCGACCGAAGCGGAGGCGCTACTGGAGGAATGGCGCGACCGACTGGTCGCAGACTCCGAGCGCAATCCGGGTACACCGCCGGGAATCTCACACCGGAAGCGCACGCCAACACAGGACGGCTGGCGCGAGCAGGTGGCGGCCGCCACAGAGAGTATCGACCGGGGCGAGCTCCAGAAGGTCGTGCTCGCCCAGAGTCTCAGCGCCACACTGGACGCGGAGCTATCGGTCCCGGACGTGATGGCCCGGTTGTCGAAGACGTACCCGGACTGCTACCGGTTCATGTTGTCGCCCGACTCCGGCGGCACCTTCTTCGGGGCTACGCCGGAGCGGCTGGTGTCGGTCCGCGGGCGAACCGTCCGCACGGAGGCCCTCGCTGGCTCGACGGGGCGGGGCGACACGCCCGCCGAGGACGAGTGGCTCGCCGCCGAACTCCTCGACAGCGAGAAGGACCGTCACGAACAGAAGCTCGTCGCCGACGCGATACGGGACCAGCTGAAACCGTTCGCCTCGACGGTCCGCATCGGTGACCGGACCGTCCGCCGGCTCGCCACGGTCCAGCACCTCCGCACGTCGATAACGGCCGAACTCGACGACGACGAGCACGTCCTCTCGCTGGTCGAGGCACTTCACCCGACGCCGGCCGTGGGCGGACTGCCGCCGGACGCGGCGCTGCGGACTATCCGCGAGACGGAGGCGTTCGACCGCGGCTGGTACGCCGCGCCGATAGGCTGGGTCGACGCCGCCGGCAACGGGACCTTTGCCGTCGGCATCCGCTCGGCTGTCGCCACGGAGCGCGAGGCGACGCTCTTTGCAGGCGCGGGCATCGTCGCGGACAGCGACCCCGACCGCGAGTGGGACGAGGTCCAGCTCAAATACCGGCCGATACTCGACGAACTAGAATGACCGCCCCGAACGTCAACACGCTGTGGGCGGAGACGCTCGTTTCCGAACTCGCCGCGGGTGGCGTCGACGCGGTGTGTCTCTCGCCCGGCAGTCGCTCGACGCCGCTGACGGTGGCATTCGCCGAGCACCCCGACATCGAAGTGTTCTCCCACCTCGACGAGCGCTCGGCGGCCTTCTTCGCGCTGGGTCGCGCCCGCCGGACGGGTGAGCCGACGCCGCTGGTCTGTACCTCCGGCACTGCCGCGGCGAACTACCACCCGGCGGTCATCGAAGCGAACCAGTCAGGCGTTCCACTACTCTTGCTGACGGCGGACCGACCGCCGGAACTCATCGACAGCGGAGCAAACCAGACCGTCGACCAGGAGAAACTGTACGGCGACGCCGTCCGCTGGTATCGGGACATGCCCGAACCCGAGGCCGAGCCACGGAAGGTGCGGATGCTACGGACCACGGCGGCCCGCGCACTCGCGAAGAGTACCGGAGCCGACCCGGGACCGGTCCACCTGAACTGTCGGTTCCGGAAGCCGCTGGAGCCGACGCCGATGCCAGATGACGACCCGGCGGGCGTTCCCGCTGGCTGGGCGGGCGGCGACGACGCGGCCGAGGTTGGCCGCGACGGCCCGTTCGTCACGACGAGCCAGGGCGTCGCTGCGCCGGACGAGCGGACGGTGCGCCGGGTACAGGACACGCTTCGGTCCGCCGAGCGGGGCCTCATCGTCGCTGGGCCGGCCGACCAGGGACTCAGCGCAGAGTCGCTTGAACGGCTGGCAACAGCCACGGGCTTCCCCGTTCTGGCGGATCCGCTGTCGGACCTGCGGTTCGGCCCGCACGTCGACCGCCTCGACGTGCCGGTGTGTGGCGGCTACGACGGCTATCTCGGAAGCGACGGCGTCGACGAGTGGAGCGACCCCGATGTCGTCGTCCGGTTCGGTGCGTCGCCGACCTCGAAGCCGCTGCGTCACTACCTCCGGGACGCCGACTGCCAGCAGTTCCTCGTTGACCCGGCCGGCGGCTGGTCGGAGGCCGAGTTCACCGCCACGGACCTGCTCGTTGCCGACCCCGACGCCACCGCGGATGCGCTCGCGGCAGGGTCGCTGGGTAGCGTTGCGGCGTCGTGGCGCGAACAGTTCGCCAGGGCGGAACAGACCCACTGGGACGCCGTGAGCGAAACCGCCGCGGAAACCTACTGGGAAGGCGGCGTCCTCTCTGACGTGGCCGCGCTGGCCCCGGACCCGGCCACGCTGTTTGTCTCCAACAGTATGCCGATACGGGACATGGATCGCTTCGGCCGGCCACATGACGCCGACCTGACCGTACTGGGCAACCGGGGGGCAAGCGGTATCGACGGCATCACCTCGACGGCGCTCGGGGCCGGGAGCGCGACGGCGGACCCGCTCGTGCTCGTCACCGGCGACCTGGCGTACTACCACGACATGAACGGCCTCCTCGCGCTCGGTCGCTGTGCGGTGGACGCGACGGTCGTCTTGCTCAACAACGACGGCGGCGGCATCTTCCACATGCTCCCAATCGATGACCACCCCACCTTCGAGGACCAGTTCCGAACGCCACACGGGCTCGATTTCGAGCCGACGGAGGCGCTCTACTCGCTGGAGTTCGAGCGGGTGGCCGACCGCCGGCAGTTCCACGAGCGGTTCGCCGAGTCGGTCCGGGCCGATGGAACACAAGTCATCGAGGTCCAGTTCGACGCGGGCGACAGCCACGCGGTCAGAGCCCGGCTTGCCGAACGGGTCGCCGAAACCCTCGCTGGCGACTGATTTTCAGAGCCGCAACACGGACGCCGTCAACAGCGACAGTCCGAACGGGAGCCACGTCCCAGACAGCGCGAGCGCCCCGATGAGCGAGAACGCGCTGATGTTCAGCGTGACCAGCAGCACCGTCGTCGTCAGGCTCCAGCTCCCGAATACCATGATCGCGATAGTGGGCTCGGACTGGAGATAGCCGATCATGAAGAGGGTGCAGACCCCGATTGTCAGATTGACCCACAGCGGGAACGCCGGGAGCAGCGCGCTGAACAGCATTACCGGATAGAGCGCAAAGGTAATGGCAAACAGTGTCAGCCCCCGGCCGGTTGGCTTCTCCAAAAGCGATCCGCGGGAGGGAGTGTCGGTCTGGCGGACAGAGTACGCGGACGACGAACTCCAGGTGGCACCGCCGCCGGCGTTGTCGCTGAAGCCACTGGTCGCGGTGGTTCCGGATTGCCAGCCCGAATCTGACTCAGACGCTGTCGCCGTCTCGCTGGTCGTTTCGCTCGATTTGTCGTCGCTCGACGACGCATCAGTGTCGTCCGTCGAGCGCTCGTGTCTGTCCTCTGCGACGCGGTCCCTGGCGGCCCGTTCGCGGCGTGCCCGCTCCCGGGCGCTCGTCCGAGATGTACTGCGGTCAGTGCTCGCTTCGGCCCGGTCGCCGGCCGACGCAGACCCGTCGTAGCCCGCGCGCCGTGCCGCTTCGGCCGCGTCACTGCCGCCGCCGTCCGCTATATCGCTCTCGCCCGCGACGTAGGCGTCGTGACCCACCCGGTCGTATCGCGCCCGCTCGTCCTCGTCGGTGAGCACGTCCCGGGCTTCGATGAGTCGCTGTGTCGCCTCGCCGGCGTCGGCCGCGTCGCTCACGTCGGGATGGGTTTCCTTCAGCCGCTCCCGGTACGCCGCTTCGATAGCCGCCGTCGAGGCGTCGGTTGAAACGCCCAGTACCTCGTAGAACGTCTCCGTCATGCCGGGCGTAACACCTGTAAGCGCGCGACCGACGTTCGCTGCCAGCTACCGCACTCAATCACTCGTTCTCGACGCCCCTTCGGTCTCCGTACCGCGTTCGTACGACTCGGACGGTCGCTGGTAGTCTCCAGCGGATCCAGACCCAGCCGACTCCGACTCACGGGCGCGCGCTGTCGCAAGTCGTTCCAACGCCGTCGCGATCCGTTCAAGCGTGAGAATGAACCGTACGACCAGATACAGGAGCCAGGGGACCACAGCCACGATCAGTCCGAGCAGAATCTGCTGGACGATGATGAGACTGTACAGGACAACAACGATGGAGAGGCCCGCGAGTATCCCCACCATTGCTTTCTTGTTCGATGTGGAGGGCATCGCTAGTCGGTTCAGGTGCGCGACACCAAAGGGTTTCCTCCGCTGTGGTAGCACGTACGAGGAATCTTTTTGCGAGGGCCGTCCCGAGCCACGGTATGGTCTCTGAAATATTCGACCCGGAGCGGTGGACGGCCATCGACCGGTTCGACTTCGCCGACATCACCTATCACCGCTCGACCGACACGGGCGCGGTGCGTATCGCCTTCGACCGACCGGGGAAGCGCAACGCCTTCCGCCCGGAGACGGTCGACGAACTCGCGACGGCACTGGATCACGCCAAGCGCCAGACTGACGTGGGCTGTGTCCTCCTGACCGGGAACGGCCCCTCAGAGAAGGACGGCGGCTGGGCGTTCTGTTCCGGCGGGGACCAGAGCATTCGGGGTGAAAGTGGCTACGAGTACAGCGGGTCCGAAGAAACAGATGAGAGCGACGGCGTGGCAGACGACGCGCCAGAGAACGTCGGCCGCCTCCACATTCTCGAAGTCCAGCGTCAGATCCGCCACATCCCAAAGCCCGTCGTCGCCGTCGTCCCGGGGTGGGCCGTCGGCGGCGGCCACTCGCTGCACGTCGTCTGTGACCTCACGCTCGCCAGCGAGGAGCACGCGAAGTTCCTCCAGACGGACCCCGACGTGGGGAGCTTCGACGGCGGCTTCGGCTCGGCGTATCTCGCTCGGCAAGTCGGCCAAAAGAAGGCCCGGGAAGTGTTCTTCCTCGGCAAGACCTACGATGCCGACGAAGCCGCTGACATGGGAATGGTCAACGACGTGGTGCCCCACGAGGACCTGGAAGACACCGCCATCGAGTGGGCCAAGCGGATGAACGAGAAGTCACCGACGGCGATGCGGATGCTGAAATACGCGTTCAATCTCGACTCCGACGGGATGGTCGGCCAGCAGGTGTTCGCCGGCGAGGCGACGCGGTTGGCGTACATGACCGACGAGGCCCAGGAAGGACGGGACGCGTTCAACGAGGGCCGCGACCCGGACTTCGACGACGTGCCGTGGCACTACTAACGGGCGTGGGCAGTTGCGGGACGATACCGCCAGCGACGGTCAGTCCTCGTAGGCGAGGGTCATGACCCACTGCGAGAAGGTGTCGTCGTGGGGGTCCACCTCTTCGTCGCCGATGAACGGCGAGAGCTGGTCACCGGCCATCAGAAGCGAGAAGTCGAGGTCGCGGGCCGCGGGCGTCAGGTAGTACGTGTTGTGCCCCTCGTACACCGTCTCCTCGCGCTGGATGAGGTCCTTCTCGAACAGGGACTCGACGATGCGACTCCCCTTCCGCGAGGAGACGTCGAGTTCCTTCCAGAAGTCGCTCTGGTGGATGCCACCGGACTCCCGAATCAGTTCGAGCCCGGCCCGCTCGCCGTCAGAAAGGTCCGCCTCCGACGCTGCTGAACTCATGTATTGTGTACACCGTGAGTCGGCCGCTTAAATCTGACCTTCGACCGGGCGGTAGGGCGTCCGGCACGGTGGCCCATCTGCGTACCGGTACTCCCTGTCGGCACCCAGCGTGATGAGCGACGACGACCGCGTGCCGAACCCGTTGCCGTGGACGCAGACGCCGTACTCGTGGTCGCTGATGGTGTCGCCCGCGCGGTCCATCCACTCGTCGGCGGATTCACCGGGCTCCGGAACCAGCGCCTCGCGCAGCCGCGTCGCGTTGTTCGCCTGCTCCTCGCCGGCGTCGGGACGGTGGGCCGGAATCCGGTAGTCGCCGTCCGCGCCGACGTTGACGACGACGTGAACGCCGGGCTGGAAGTTCCGGACCGCGAGTTGGCCGTCCCATTCCAGCAGGACGGCGGCGTTCTCGTCGGCCAGCAGGAGGTTGAAACCGTCGTACTCGGCGTCCCTGGTCGCCTGTTCGACGGCGCGGGCAGCGGACTCAGCGCTCTCGTGGCTCAGCGCGTCCCGGACGAGGAGTCCGCGCGAGCGGTCGCCAGCTAGATCGGCGTCGACCCAGCGATTGGTCACCGCCGCCAGCAGCCCCTGCTCGTTGTAGCCGATCCACGTCCCGTCGGCCTCTTCGTCGGCCGGCGCGACGACGCGACTGCCCCAGTGACGCTGCTGTGGCGGCTGCGACGGCCTTTCAAGCCGCTCGTCGCGGTTCGCCGCGACCGCGACCGGCGTGTCGTCAAAGACCTGCCACGCGAGGACGATTGTACACACAGGACTGCATACACTGCGGACGTAGAAAACCGCTTGGCTCGGCGTCCCGAACTACTGGGTTGAGTCGCCAGATTCGCCATCTTCATAAAGCCGCGACCGAACCGCAGACCGGTCGACAGTCCCCGAGGCCGTCCGCGGGAGCGCGTCAGCGATCTGAACCGTCTTCGGGACTTCGTACGGCGCGAGTCGCTCGGCGCAGTGGTCGCGAACCGCCGCGGGCGAGATGTCCCCGACGACCAGCGCGGCGACGCGCTGGCCCCATTCCTCGTCGGAGAGCCCCACGACGGCAGCTTCGGCAACTGCTGAATGGTCACGAATCGCCGCGGCGACCGTGCTCGCGTCGACGTTCTCCCCGCCGGTCACGATCTGGTCGTCGACGCGGCCCTCGACCCAGAGGTGGCCGTCCGCGTCCCGGTAACCGATGTCGCCGGTCCGGAAGCCGTGGTCGCCGAACGCGCCGCCGTCGCCGTTCAGGTAGCCCGATGTCACCGTGGGACCGTCGACGACGATTTCTCCTCGCTCGCCGGAGTCGCAGGGTTCGCCGTCCGCGACGACCGTTACGTCAGTGAAAACGAGCGGCTGGCCGACGGTGCCGGACCGCTCGAATGCTGTTTCGGGCCGTGCTGTCGCTATCTGGGACGCCGTCTCGGTCATCCCGTAGGTCGGACAGACAGGAACGCCCCGCTCCCGACATCGCTCGATGAGGCTCTCGCTGGCCGGCCCGCCACCGAGCAGGACGAAGCGGAGCGAAGACGGCGGTTCCCAGCCAGCGTCCAGCAGCCGCGAGAGCATCGTCGGCACCAGCGAGACGCCCGTCACCCCGTGTTCCGCGAGCACCTGCTGTGTCGCGTCGGCGTCGAACGACCGCTGGACGACGGCCGCAGTGCCGTATAGCGCGCTCCGGATGAACGGAGCCAGTCCGCCCATGTGGTAGGTCGGTAAGCAGACCAGCCAGCGGTCATCCGGAAGCACGCCGAGGCGGTACGACGACGCGACGGCGCTAGCGACGAGGTTGCCGACGGTCAGTCGGACGCCTTTCGGCTCGCTGGTCGTCCCCGAGGTGAAGATGACCAGCTGGGTGTCCGCCCGGGAGAGGGCTGCCGGGGTCACGTCGGTGGCTGTTTCATCAGCCGAACCCGCCGCTGCTGTCTCGTCGGCGACGGCAGCCGCTGACAGTTCCCTGTGGACCGAAACGGTGGGACAGCCGTCGATGTCGGCCGCCAGCGACGCGGTGCTGTCTCCACAGACCAGCAGGTCCGCGTCAACTGTCGAGAGCTGGCTTTGGAGCGTCGCCGCGTCGAGTTCGACGTTCAGCGGCGCGAGTGTCGCCCCCAGTCGCATCGCCGCAAAGAGGAGCGTTCCGACCGCCGGCTGGGTTGGCAGGAGCGTCGCAACGGTGGCGTCCGCAGCGTCGATCCGCTGGTCGAGTTCGGCAGCCACCGAATCGACAGCGGCGTCGAGTTCCCGGTAGGTGACCTTGTTTCCAGAGTCTGCCGCGACCATCGCCGTTCGGTCGGGTGTCGTGTCGGCGCGGTGCGTTACGAGGTCCTGTGTCGGCCAATTGAGGGGGTCACGCATCGGTCCCCACCTCTGTCGGATCGATTCCCAGACCGGTCGACTGGGGGACCGACATCGCACCATCCGTTACTGTCGTCGGGTCCGTCGCGAGGTCGGCCGCCAGTCGGTCGCCGGTCGCCAGACCGCACGCGACCACGTCGGGAATCGCGGCGGCGACGTGCAGCGCCGCGAGGCGGGCAACGACGGCGTCGATGGTCGTCGTGACGACCGGCTCGACACCCTGTTCGCGTGCCCGGAGTGCCAGCGTGTGGGCGTTGCCGGGGCCGCCCAGCACCATCGGCTTCAGTATCAGCACGTCGGCCGCGGCGGCGTCGAGCACGCTGTCGACCCGGCGGTCGACGAGGGACTCGTCGAGCGCAACGCCGACCCCGTTGCCTCGAAGCCCGGCGTGTCCCGTGAGGTCATCGGCCGGGAGTGGCTGTTCAACGTAGGCCACGTCCAGCGGTGCGAGCCGGTCGAAGGCGTTAGCGGCCTCCTTGCGGGACCACGCGCCGTTGGCGTCGGCGCGAAGCGTCACGTCGTCGCCCACGCGCTCACGGACGGCCTGAACGCGCGCGACATCTTCATCAACGGTGTGCTTTCCCACTTTGAGCTTACAGCAGTCGTAGCCGGCCTCGACCGCCTGCTCGACGGCGTCGGCTGTCTCGGCCGGTGACCCGTCGCCGACCGTCGCGTTGACCGGGACCCGGTCGCATCGCCTGTCGGGCTCGAACCACTGGTACAGCGGCACGCCGTCGGCTCTGGCGTCGGCGTCCAGTAGCGCGGTCGCAAAGCCGTGTCGGGCGGCGGGGACGGACGCGGCGTCCAGCGACAGGAGAATGTCGGTGTGGCCGCCGTCAATTGCAACCGTGGCAGCGTCGTTGAGCCCGCGCTGGCAGTCGTCGACCGACTCCGTCCAGCCCGGAAGCGGCGTGGCTTCGCCGACACCCGTTTCGCCGCGGTGGTCGTAGCGGACGACGAACCCCGAGCGCTGGCTGATGGTCTCGCGGGCGGTGGCGAGCGGACTCGACAGCGGGAGCGAGAACGGGTCGACCTTCATAGTAGCTGTGGGACGGCGAGTCCCAGCGCGAACAGGACGGAGTGGACAAAGAGCGTCTGCCCGACCCGTTCGAGTGTCGGATTCAGTGCCTCGCCGTCGGTCTGTGTGAGGACTGTCTTCGAAATAGTCGCCGCCAGTGGGAGGGTCAGCAGCGGGGCCAGTGCGGGCAGACCGTACCGGCTGTTGAGGGCGAACACGACCGGGACGACGTAGGCCATCCCGACCATCAGGAGGAACTCGACGCGGCTCCACCCGTAGCCCAGATAGACGGCCAGCGTCTTCTTGCCAGCGGCGCGGTCCGTCTCGCGGTCTCGGATGTTGTTGACGACGAGAATCGCCGTCGACAGCCCGGCCGCTGGGAGGCTTGCCGTGATGGCAGCAGCAGTGACCGACCCCGGCGGGAGCGTCATCGGGAACGTACCGACGCCGCTTGCGCTCGCCACGGCCTGCACGTAATATGTGCCGGTCACAGCGACGAGACCGAAGTAAACGAACACGAACAGGTCGCCGAGACCGCGGTAGCCGTAGGGGAACGGACCGCCGGTGTAGAGAACCCCGGCGGCGATGCCCGAGAGGCCAACCACGACGATGGGGAGACCGCCGACGGCGACGAGATAAACGCCGATGACGACAGCGAGGCCGTAGGTCGCTATCATCGCCCGTTTGACCTCCTCGGCGTCGATGAGGCCGCCAGCGGTCACACGGGTGAATCCCTCACGCTCGTCGGTGTCGGCCCCCTTTACCGCGTCGTAGTAGTCGTTCGCAAAGTTCGTTCCAATCTGGATAAGCAGCGCACCCACCAGCGCCGCGACTGCCGGCAACAGAGCGAAGACACCGGCGTGGACTGCCAGGCCCATCCCAACGATGACCGGCGCGGCCCCGGCAGGCAGTGTCTGTGGCCGCGCGGCCATCACCCACGCCTGCCGCTTCGAAACGTCTGCCGTCGCTGTACTCATTGCTCAAAACTGGGGACGCTATCCTCAAAGCGACTGTGGTTCGACAGGCACCCTAAATATAACCGGTGCCGAGACAGCAAAATCAGGGGAGTATCACAACCACTTTATCATGATTAACCATACGATAGCCTGAGATGCATAAGCCACTGCTTACCACGGATTTTCTCGACCGTGCGCGGGAATACTACGGGGACAAAGAGGCTATCGTCGCCACGACCGGTGAGCGCTTCACGTACGACGAGTTCGGGGAACGAGCCGACGGGTTCTCGGCGGCGATGGCTGCCCGTGGCATCGAGAAGGGGGACCGGGTGGCCGTCTTGGACCCGAACACGCACTACCAGCTCGAAGCGGCCTACGGAACCATGCAGCTGGGCGCGGTCCACACGCCGCTGAACTACCGGCTCGTGCCGGACGATTTCGAATATATCCTCTCGGACGCCGAAGTCGACGCCGTTTACGCGGACTACGAGTACGCGGATAAAATCGAGCCGATTCGCGACGAGGTGCCCACTGATATCTTCGTCACCAACGACACGGATGCCGTCGACGGCGACTGGGAGTCCTTCGACGAAATCATCGAGGAGGCGGGAACCGACTACGAGCGGCCAGAGATGGACGAGGACGACCTCATCACCATCAACTACACCTCGGGAACCACCGGCGACCCGAAGGGTGTCTGTCGGACCCACCGGACCGAGACACTCCACGCCTACATCGTTGCGCTCCATCAGGAAATCTCGGACGACGATGTCTACCTCTGGACGCTCCCGATGTTCCACGTCAACGGCTGGGGGCACATCTTCTCGGTCACCGGGATGGGCGCGAAACACGTCTGCACCCGCGGTGTTGATGCCGAAGGCATCTTCGACGCCGTCAGGACTGAGGACGTGTCCTATCTCTGTGGCGCGCCGACGGTGCTGAACATCCTTGCGGACCGCTACGAGGACCACGACGGGGAGATCGAGACGACCGGTGCCAACGACGTGCGCATCGCGACGGCCGGCAGCGCGCCGCCGGAGGCCGTCATCCGAACCGTCGAGGACGACTTCGGCTGGTACCTGAAACACGTCTACGGCGCGACCGAAACCGGCCCGCTCGTCACGACCTCGGACGCTCGCCGCTTCTTCGAGGACGGCAGCGACGCCCGCTTCAGCGTCAAGAAGCGCCAGGGCATCGGCTACCTCGGGACCGATGTCCGGGTCGTCGACGAGGACGGCAACGACGTGCCACACGACGACGAGACGCTGGGGGAAGTCGTCGTCCGCGGCAATCAGGTGATGGACCGCTACTGGAACAAGCCCGAACAGACGGAGGAGGCCTTCTCCGACCGCGTCGAAGGGTACTACCACATGGGCGACCTGGCGACAGTCGACGAGGACGGCATGATCGCCATCCGCGACCGCAAGAAGGACATCATCATCTCCGGCGGCGAGAACATCTCCAGCATCGAACTGGAAGACACGCTTTACGAACACGACGCCGTCAGCGACGTCGCGGTCATCCCCGCGCCGAGCGACGAGTGGGGCGAGACGCCGAAGGCCTTCGTCGTCCCGAACTCCGGTGACCCCGACAACCCGGGCGTGACGGCCGAGGATCTCCGGAACTTCACCCGAGAGGAACTGGCAACCTACAAAGTCGTCCGCCGCGTCGAGTTCGTCGAGGAACTACCCACGACAGCGACCGGGAAAGTCCAGAAGTACGAACTCCGCGAACAGGAGTGGGAAGACGAGGACGAGATGGTCGGCCAGGGATAGAAACAGCCAACAGACGGAAAAACATCAGAAAGGTGTAATATTCTTCGGGACGAGATATAGTCCAGACTGACCATTAACGGCGTCGATATGTCACCTTCTGAGTACAGAGACGGTCTTTTAATTCGGCGTCCTGTAATGTGTGACTACTGGGCAAAGTTATGACTGATATCGCTGGGACGATGCGTATTCTCCACGTCGACGACGAGCCGGGATTCGCCGACATGACGGCGACGTTTCTCGAACGCGAGGACGACCGGCTGGACGTGCAGGCCGCGACGAGCGTCGCGGCGGGACTGGAAATCCTGACCGACACCGACATCGACTGCGTCGTCTCCGACTACGACATGCCTGACCGGAACGGGATCCAGTTCCTCGAAACCGTCCGCGAGGAGTACGGTTCGCTCCCCTTCATTCTCTACACCGGCAAAGGCTCCGAAGAGATCGCCAGCGATGCGATTTCGGCCGGTGTCACCGACTATCTACAGAAACAAAGCGGCACCGACCAGTACGCGGTGCTCGCGAACAGAATCACGAACGCTGTGGAGTCTCAGCGCGTCAAACGCGAGCGCAACCGCCAACTCGACGCCATCGAGACCGCACAGGAAGGAATCAGCATTCTCGACGAAGACGGGACGTTCATTTTCGTCAACGAAGCCTACGCCGACCTCTACGGCTACGAACCGGACGAGATGGTCGGTGAGCACTGGGAGCTACTGTATCAGGCGGAGGACATCCCGCGAATCTACGACGAGATCGTCCCGACTGTCGATGAAACTGGGTACTGGAGTGGGACGACGACCGGGCTCCGTGCCGACGGGAGCACGTTCACGGAAGACCACGTACTCGCGCGGACCGACCGCGGTGAACTGGTCTGTACTGTCCGGGATATCTCCGACCAGCGAGACGGCGAAGAGGAACTTTCCCGGATCAAACGTGCCATGGACGAGGCACCGGTCGGGATCACGATTACCAGCCCCGAACAAGATGATAACCCGATCACCTACGCCAACAGGCAGTTTCTGGAACTGACCGGCTACACGGAGTCGGAGGTGTACGGCCATAACTGCCGGTTCCTGCAGGGCGAGGAGACCGAATCCGAGCCGGTCGACGCGATGCGAGCGGCCATCGACGCAGACGAACCCGTGTCGGTCGAACTCCGGAACTACCGGAAGGACGGAACGATGTTCTGGAATCAGGTGACTATCGCCCCGGTCCGCGACGACGACGGAACAGTCGTCAACTACGTCGGATTCCAGCAGGACATTACTGAACGGAAGGAACACGAACACCGCCTCAGAGCTCTCAGTGAGTCTGTACAGAACCTCCTTCAGGCAGACACACGCGAGGAAGTCGCCGAGATCGGCGTCGACACGGCGTGCACTGTGCTCGGGCTCGAAGCGAACACGATCCACCTCTACGACGAGGGCGACCGGACCCTCGAACCGGTCGCCGCGTCCGACGCGATATACGACCTGCTAGACGATTTGCCGACCTTCACGCCCGGAGGCAGCATCGCGTGGCGTGTCTACGAGTCCGGCGACGCGCTCGCCGTCGATGGCGTCCATGCCGACCCCGACATCTACAACCCGGACACGCCGATCAAGAGCGAGCTATATCTCCCGCTCGGCGAGCACGGAATCCTGCTGGCCGGTTCGGAGACGGCCGCGGCGTTCGACCAGCGGGACGTCGTCCTCGGTGAGATCCTGGCCGGACACGTCACCAGCGCGCTCAAGCAGGTCGAAGGGACCGAACAGTTGCGCGACCACCAGCAGGAACTCGAACAGCACAACGACCGGCTCGAAGCGTTTACCAGCGTCGTCTCCCACGACCTGCGGAATCCGCTGACCGTCGCCGAGGGACGACTGGAACTAGCACGCGAGGAGTGCGAGAGCGAGCATCTGGCCGCTGTCGAGCGGGCACACGAGCGGATGGACACGCTGATAACGGACCTGCTCACGCTGGCACAGGACGGGGAGACGGTGACCGACCGCGAACCGGTCGCGCTCGCATCGCTCGTGGAAGATTGCTGGACGAACGTCGAGACAGCCGATGCCACGCTCGTCACCGACATCGACCGGACCGTCCTGGCAAACGAGAGCCGTCTGAAGCAGCTATTCGAGAACCTCGTTCGGAACGCGGTCGAGCACGCCGGGGCGGACGTAACCGTGACGGTCGGGGCGGTAGACGACGGGTTCTACGTCGCGGATGACGGCCCCGGCATCCCCGAAGCCGACCGCGACACCGTGTTCGAAGTCGGCTACTCGACGAGCACGGAGGGGACCGGGTTCGGGCTCAGTATCGCCCGGAAGGTCGCGGAGGCCCACGGCTGGGAAATCAACGTTCGCGATAGCGCGGACGGTGGTGCACGCTTCGAGGTTACCGGCGTCTCGTTTGACGAGGTGTAGCGACTGTCGAGGAGTCGTTTGCGGTTTTGCTGGCACTCACTGGGAGCCGGTCGTCGCCTCGCCACTGTTCGATGGTGAGCAGACGCGATCTATCTGGAGGAGATGTCTCTGCCCCGTTCGTCCGCAAAAACGTCGGCAAGTCGTGTTCCGTTAGTCTTCGAGCGCGTCGGCGATGCGGTCGAGCGAGCGTCGCATGTCGTGGACTTCGTCCCGGAGCTTTCGCATCTCACGGGCGAGTTCCTCGTTGTCGTTGCCGCCCGATTCCTCGTGCTGCCCTGGCGGGCCGCCGCCCATGCCGCCGGGGCCGCCCGGACCGGGCCGCCGGGGCCGCCGCCCATCATGCCGCCCATCATCTGCGCGAAGGGGTTGCCCCCGCCCATGCCGCCGGGGCCGCCGCCACCGCCCATCATCTCTTCCATGCGCTCCTCGCGGCTCATCTCTTCGCCGTCACCCTCGCCTTCTTCGCGCTCCTCGGCGCGCTGCTGTCGGATCTCCTCGACCCGCTCGCGGAAGGAC
This sequence comes from Haloarcula sp. CBA1115, assembly GCF_000827835.1. NCBI lineage: Archaea > Methanobacteriati > Methanobacteriota > Halobacteria > Halobacteriales > Haloarculaceae > Haloarcula > Haloarcula sp. CBA1115. Next base: position 3,080,723 of record NZ_CP010529.1, read on the forward strand.
TTCTCCTCGCCGCCGTCCTCGGTCGCGTCCGCCGATTCGTCAGCGTTTTCGGGTTCATCGTCTGCCATACGCCCGGTTTTGGTTGGCCCGCTGAAAAGGGTTGCCGTCCAGAGATAGCCCGAGTAGACAGCTGGTCAGCGGGGGCGCTGGTCCGGAGAATCGCGCTGTCTTCGGGGGGTTCGTCGCCCCGGTACAGTTAGCCGAACTCATATCAGCGATGGCGCTGCAACTCGCCTGAGACCTCGGAACAGTGAAACGGCGACTGCGGGCGCTTGACATGGATGGTGCCGGGCTCAGGCGAGCCGTCGGACCAGCACCGAGAGGCCGAGCCCACAGGCGAGCACCACGGCGAGGTTGAACGCCGCGTTGAACAGTGGCCGATACCTGTCAGTCACGAACGTGTCAATCGCCGACGACGCGGAGAAGTAGAACTGCAGTGTCGCGATGAGCGCCACGAGCGTGAGAATAGCGAACACCGCCCACTGCGCGTAGATAGCTATCGCCGGACCAGAGTCGCCGTCTGGCTCGTCGACAGTGTCGCCGGTCTCCGCGTCGATATCCTGTGCCACTGTGTCGGTGTTGGAGGTATCACTCATTGGTCTGTCTCCGTGCGATGAGGAGCGCGCTTGCGAGGACCGCAATCAGGCCGGCCAGCGCCGTGAAGCCGGGACCTTCTTCAGCCATCGTCTGCCGTGGTTCGTCCATCTCTCGTTCTTCGGGGCGGTCCCGTTCGAAGTCGCTGGACTGGAAGCCGACTTCCTGTCGTGTTTCGTTCTCCTGGAGGCGCTCCGTCGGATGCAGGTTCGCCGGGGAACTTTCGGTCCCGACGATGACGCCGTCGGAGAGCAGCATGCCGTCGAGCCAGTAGTTGTAGCCGTCAGGCACCGTCAGCTGGGTTCTGACGATCTCTGTTCGGCCGGGGCGAATCTGGCCGACCCGTACGGTCGACTCGTCGGCGATGACGTTCGAGTCGGCCTGCCGCGCCCGGAGCCGGAGCGAAAGGTCATCAGACGGGTCGTTGCCGGCGTTCGTGACGTACACTGAGACGTTCAGTGTCGTCCGGTTGTCCGAGACGCCGTCGATTCGGTAGGTGATGGAATCGAGCGGGACGCCGGCGTTCTCGAACCGCTGGAAGGTCACGCTACTCCGGGCGTACGCCGGCGTGAGCGCGTCGACGTTCTGGACCGATTGCTGACCGGTCTCGACGCGGTCACCGTCCTCGTAGACGATTGTGTCGATACGATAGCCGCCTGCCCGCTCGACCGTGATGTTCGACCGCACCGATACCTCTCGTTCCCCTTCTATGTCTCCGACTGACTGCCGCGTCGTCGTCGCGACGAGGCCGGTGTCCGCGTCGATGGCCCGCGTCTCGACGGTGACGTTCTCGGCGGGACCGCCGCGGTGCGAGAGCCGGGCGTCGATAGAGAGCGTCACTGTCTGGCCGTCGACCGACGCCGGTTCGATGGTCGTCTCGCGGAGGTCGAGATAGCTCTCGCGAACGTCGTCCTGTGGTTCGGAGAGCGCGCCGGGGACCGCTGTTGCACCGATGAGCATGGTCAGGACGACCACGACCACGCCACCGGTCAGGAGGGTTTCACGTCGCACACGAGGATGGGCAACAGCCGCCACTAAATGTCTTCTGCACGGACAAGTACGGATTACAGCGACGCCAGTCTCGCGTGTTACCTGAACGCACCGAGACTCGACTGGAGGTCGCGGTCCGTTCCGCCGTCTGTGAGTTCGTAGCCGACGAGCTGTCGGAGGTCGACGGCGTAGACGCTGCTGTTGTTCTCAAGCACAGCGACTCGCCCCTTCGTCCCCCGGACAGTCCCCGTCGCCAGGGTTTCGGCCATCGGACGGTCCGAAAGGGACAGGTCGTACTCGAAGTCGTAGGTCGCCAGCGGGTCGTAGCGCTCACAGAGCGACGCCCACCAGTCCGTGTCGACGGACTGGTCGAATCCCGATATCTTCGTGGGAACTCTGACCCGGTCTCCCAACTCGACGGCGATGTCGGCCTCGACCTGCCGGGCGATTCGGCCGTCGGCGACGGTCCGGAGGTGGGCGGCCCTGTCGGCCCCCTGCTCGCGGAGCCGCGTCTCCAGTCGCCAGGATCGGGTGACGCCGACCTTGACGACGTCCGGCGCAAACGCCGCCAGATACACCGCGTGTTCCTCGTCACACGTTTCGAGCGGCTTGTTGCAGTCCCCGGTACAGCGGGCACACGGCCAGATGTCCGTGTGTTCTGGACAGTACGGCGCGGGGTCGTTGTCGCATCGAAAATGCTGCTCCCCGTCCACCGCGCCGGCGCAGTGGCGCTCCCCGAGCGTATAGGAGAGTTCGGTTCCCGGGTCAAGTCGCTCAGTAGTGACGCTCCCGCCCTCGGCTAACAGGAGCGCGGCGTGTTCGTCGACCCGTGCGCGGTAGCCCACGACCTGCACGTCCGGCGGTTCGGTGCGGAGCCGCAAATGGCTGCCGGGACGACGTTTTTGTGTTTGTCTGTCATATCTCCCGACATGGCAGACCTACAGCTCCGTAGTCCGGCCTTCGACGACGGCGAGCGCATCCCCGAGGAACACGGCTACTCGGCGGCGAACACGAACCCCCCGCTGGAGGTCGAGAACGTCCCGTCGAACGCGTCGTCGCTCCTCCTCATCGTCGACGACCCGGACGCCGAGGAGCCGGCCGGGAAGGTGTGGGACCACTGGCTCATCTGGAACATCCCGCCGGATATCGACCGGATTCCAGAGGGATGGGCACCCGACGAGGCCACAGAGGGACAGAACGACTTCGGCGAGGTCGGCTGGGGCGGTCCGAGCCCGCCGGACCGGGAGCACACGTACCGGTTCCTGCTGTACGCGCTAGACACGACGCTCGACCTCTCCCCGGCAGCGGACAAGGACGACGTGTACGACGCGGCCAGCGGCCACGTCGTCGAAAAAGCGCAGCTGAACGGTACGTACCCGGCCTGACGCCGCGCTCAGAGTTCTTCGAGTAGTTCGCGGGTCGACTGCCGCACCGCGTCGTCGCTCGACTGTTCGGGCTCCCAGCCCAGTGCCGAGAGCTTGTCGACGGAGAGGCGCATTCGGGGCACGTCACCCGTCCAGCCGCGGTCACCGCCGGTGTACTCGTACTCGGGGTCGATGCCCATCTCGTCGGCGACGATGCTGGCGATGCGGTCGACTGACGTGGTGGTCCGCGTCCCGAGATTGAACACGTTGTGGTCCTTGTCGGCGTGTTCGACGGCGAACAGCATCGCGTCGATGCACTCGGAGATGTGCATGTAGGACTTCTCCTGGCGGCCGTCGCCGAGAATCGTCAGCGTCGACGAGTCTTCGGTGAGCTTCTCGATGAAATCGGGAATGACCGCGCCGCGCAGGCGCGGGCCGACGATGTTCGCAAACCGGAACACCCACGACTGGATGTCGTGGCTGTGGGCGTACGTCGAGACGAGCGACTCCTCGGCGAGTTTCGTCGCGCCGTAGACGCTGATCGGTTCGAGCGGCGCGTAATCCTCCGGGGTCGGCCGCGGCGCTTCGCCGTATACAGTGGACGACGACGTAAACACGAGGTTCTCGACACCGGTCTCCTGCATCCGTTCGAGGATGTTGTACGTGATGTCGCTGTTGTCCTCGAACTGTCGGCGGGGCGTGTCCGTGTCGACCAGTTTCGACGCCGCTAGATGGACGACGAGGTCAACATCGCTGGTGATAGCCTCGGCGACGGCGTCGGGGTCGGTGAGGTCACCATCGAGGTAGGTCGCGCCCTCGTGGACCCACTCGGACTGCCCGTTCGCTTCGTTATCGACGACGACTACGTCGTTGTCCGGAACGAGGCGCTCGACCAGATGCGACCCGATAAAGCCCGCCCCGCCGGTGACGACTATTCGCTTCTCTGATACGTCCATAGGTGCGATGCTTCCCATGCGAGAAAAAACGTTGTGGTCGCGGCCGATTCCAGGGGAATCCGTACCCCAGTAACGGATGACAACGTCGTTTTATAGCTTCCCCTGTGAGAGTCGGCTATGACTCGATTCACTCGCCGCGGGCTGCTGGCGGCCACCGTCGGCACTGTCGGCGCGATGGCCGGCTGTGCCGGCGGTAGCTCGGAGTCGGAATCAGCCGGGACAACGGAGACGCCGACGCCCCTCCCGGGCCAACCGCTCTCAACGCCGGTTGCGGGCGACCCCGGGGCCGACGTGACCGTTGCGGTGTACGAGGACTACGCCTGTCCACATTGTGCGACCTACTCGGAATCCGTTTTCCCGCAACTCCGCGACGACTACCTCGCTGACGGAACCGTCCGCTACGAGCACCACGACTTCCCGATTCCGGTCGACGAGGAAGTCTCGTGGCAGGCCGCAAGCGCCGCGCGCGCCGTGCAGGACAACGTCGGCGCGGCGGCCTTCTTCACGTATTCCAAGCGCCTGTTCGCGAACCAGAACCAGCTGGGCCCGGACACCTACGCCGAACTGACGGAGGGACTGGACGTCGACGGCGAAACGGTTCGAGCGGCCGCGACGGGGAAACTGTACCGCCCGACAGTCTCCGGCGACCGCGATGCCGGTATCGACCGTGGCGTCCAGGGGACGCCGACCGTGTTCGTCAACGACGAGCGGGTCGAGTGGAGCGAAATCGCCTACGAGCCGGTCCGATCAGCCATCGAAGCGGCACGGAGCGACGGATGAAAGAGTCGCCGCAGGTGACGGTGCTTCGACTGGGCCACCGGCCCGGCCGGGACGAGCGGATGACGACCCACGTCGGTCTCACCGCACGCGCGCTCGGGGCTGACAAAGTCGTGCTGGCCAACGCCGCTCGCAATCAGGCCGACACGGTGATAGACATCACCGACCGCTTTGGCGGCCCCTTCGACGTGGCCTCGACAGAGAAACCGAAGCGGCTCATCCGTGATTTCGAGGGCCGCGTGGTCCACCTGACGATGTACGGCGAACCGGTGCAAGATATCGAGGGTGATGTCCGCGAGGCCCACGCCGAGGAACCGCTGCTGGTCGTCGTTGGCGCAGAGAAGGTCCCGTTCGAAGTGTACGAACACGCCGACTGGAACGTCGGCGTCACCAACCAGCCACACTCCGAGGTCGCTTCCCTGGCCGTCTTCCTCGACCGCCTCTTCGAGGGCCGGGAACTGGACCGCGAGTGGGAGAACCCCGAGAGAGTCGTCGTCCCGCAGGAAACCGGCAAACGAGTCGTCGACCCCGACGAGTAGCGATACCCACGCAGTTGTGCCGCGGGCCTTTTATCGCTCGACGCTAACTGTGGTGCAGATGTCGCGTCATAACGTGTTGCTCGTCGTCGCTGACAGTCTCCGCGCCCGGAACACCTCAGTCCTGGGCTATCGCCGGGAGACGACGCCTTTCCTCGACGCCTTCGCCGAGGAGGCGACGGTGTACACACAGGCTCGCAGCCCGAGCAACTGGACCGTTCCCAGCCACGTCAGTATGTTCACTGGCCACGAGGTCCACGAACACGGCGTCGACCACACCGCTAGACTCGACGCCGGCCACACGATCTTCGAGGAGCTTGCGGGAGCGGGCTATGACACGGGGTTGTTCTCCGACAATCCGTTCCTGACCGACCACGAATCGGGGCTCGACGAGGTGTTTCAAACGGCCATCGGCTCACCCGAGCAGTACGACTCGGCCTACGAGACGAACGGCTCGCTGGGCGACTGGCCCAACGGCTTCTGGTACGCCGACCGGACGCTTGAGTGGATCGACAGCCGGGAGAGCGAGTGGGCCGCCTGCATCAACCTGATGGACACCCACCGGCCGTACGAACCACTCGCCGAATACGACGAGTGGAGCGACGAGCGCTCCCGCGCACTCCAGGAGTCGATGGGTTTCAAGTGGCACTGGGAGTTCCTCTCGGGGAACCTGTCGCTCGGCTTTGCCAGCATTCTCGAACAGATATACGACGGCGCGGTCCGGCAGGCCGACGCCATCTTCGAGACACTGATCCGCGGACTGGACGAACAGGGCGTCCTCGACGACACGCTGGTCGTCTTCGCCGGTGACCACGGCGAGGGCTTCGGCGAGCCAACGGCAATCCTCGAGGAACCGCCGGCCGTCAGCCACCGCATCGGGACTCACGACAGTATGTATCACGTCCCACTCGTCGTCCGTGCCCCCGGCCAGCGGGAGGGACACCGCGTTACCGATCTGGCGACGCTCAGCCGGTTCCCCGACGCCGTCCGCGCGATGGCACTCGGCGACGGCAACGCGGACGGCCCGGCGTTCGCCTCGCCGAACGGGACCGTCGTCGCGTCCCAGGCCCCCATCGGCCCGGCGATGCGCGAGGAGGCCGAACGGATCTGTGGCGACGCCGCACCCTTTGCGAAGCACGCCCGACTGGTCTACCACGACCGGCCCGGCGACGAGGTCCGAAAGCGGGCGGCGTGGGGCGACAGTGCCCACGAATCCGTCATCAAGGGCTGTGGCGGCACGGTCGAGGACCGCGATATCGACGCCACTGTCGTCCGGAACCACTTCGACAGCGACCGGTACGCCGACGTGGATATCGCGACGCTACTCGATGGCTACACCGAGTTCGAGGACGCGTCCGACACACAGTTTGCCGGGGCGCTCGACGACCGGCTGGAGGCACTTGGTTACAAATGACAGCACCCCACACCGAACTAGTCCTCGTAGTCGCAGCCGACGAGAACAACGTCATCGGCCTGGACGGCGGCGTCCCCTGGCACTATCCCGAGGACGTGCGCCAGTACAAGGACCGCATCGCGGGTCACCCGGTCATCCTCGGCCGCCGGACGTTCGATTCGATGGACCCGCTAACTGACTGCTACACTGTCGTTCTGACGACCGATGATAGCCGGAGCGCCGACTCCGAGACGGTCGAGTACGCCACGACGCCGCAGATAGCCGTCGATGCCGCCGCCCGCGCTGGCGCAACCGAAGCGTTCGCTGGCGACGACTCAGCCGAACCGAGCGACTCGCCACCCGTCACCTACGTCATCGGTGGCGAGGCGGTGTACGACCTGTTTCTCCCGTTTGCCGGCCGGATTTTTCTCAGCCGCATCCACGAGCGAAACGAGGGGGACCGCTACTTCCCGGACCTGGGAGCGGAATGGACGGAATTGTCCCGGGAGTTCCACGACGGGTTCGACGTTATCGAATACGAACAGGCGTCGCCGCGACCGCTCGACGACCTCTGACTGTTCATCAGGGGAAAACCGACTAGAGTTGTCACTGTCTGGGAAATCACAGCTATTAAAGTAATACAAGTGACTAGTATATTGTAACAACTCGCGATGCTAGACAAAATCAAAAAATCCGTATCGGACGTACTCTCGGGTGGGAAACGGCAGTCGGACAGCGGACCACAGGCCGGAGCAGTGACGGAGAAACGAGTCAAGGCCAGTTCTGCCGGGGATAGCGGTACGGACGCGGCCGACGGACCTGAATCGAATCTCTACGAGTGCCCCTCCTGTGACTCCGTCTTCGTCGCTATCGACAAAGAGACCTGTTCCTCCTGCCGGACCTCGGTCGAGAAAATCGAATAGCGGGGTTGTCGAGGTCGTCGCAACGGGTTCCAGTGCTGGTGGTATTACAAAGGGACTGCTGTCCGTCGTTGTGGCCCGTTTGCGGGCACATCGGGAACTCCCCGACAGCATCATGGCCCCGGCCTCTGCGTCAGCGTTCGAGAGAGGACGACCCGATGGTTTTAACCACATGACTCCCGGATGTGCGGGTAATGGCTTTTGAGGAACTCTTGGAGGACCCCGTCATACAGAAGTACCTCCACGAGCTGGTCGGACCGAAAGGGATGCCGGTCGCCGCCGCGCCGCCGGACGGCGAAGTGACCGACGAGGAACTGGCCGAGGAGCTCGGGCTCGAACTGAACGACGTGCGCAGAGCGCTGTTTATCCTCTACGAGAACGACCTCGCGACCTATCGTCGGCTCCGCGACGAGGACTCCGGGTGGCTCACGTACCTCTGGACGTTCCAGTACGAGAAGATCCCCGAACAACTGCAAGAGGAGATGCACCGCCTGCTCGACGGCCTCGAAGAGCGCCGCGAGTACGAGCGGGAAAACGAGTTCTACCTCTGTGAACACTGCGGCATCCGCTTCGAGTTCGGCGAGGCGATGGAGTTCGGCTTCGAGTGCCCCGAATGTGGCAACCAGGTCGAGACGATGGAGAACACCCGTCTCGTCACCGCGATGGAGAACCGCATCGAGGAGCTCAGAGACGAACTGAACGCTGACGTGGACGTGGAAGCCTGATGGTCGTCCTCGGTACAAAAGTGTACGTCGCCGGCGACGCCCGGGACCGTACGCTCGACGGCCTGCGCTCGATGGTCGGCAACGAACTCGGTGACCTCGACGTGGCGTACGACATCGGCCTCCGGGACGACGAGTTCCCGTCAGTGACCGTCGACGGCCCCGACGAGACGGTCGCGAAGAACCTGCTGCGCGAGGAGTTCGGCGAGATGGTCGCCGACCACGAGGACGGCGAGACGTACGTCGGAACGCTCGATAGCTGGGACGAGGACGGCTTCGTCCTCGATGTCGGCTTCGGGCAGACGGTCCGAATTCCGGCCGATCAGCTCGGTCTCGGGCAGGGGACGCCCAGCCAGATCCGGAAGCGGTTCGGACTGGTCCAGCACCTTCCGCTCCGGTTCGTCGCCGGCGACCCAGCACGCCTCGCGGAGGTCGAACAGGACCGACTCTACGAGTGGACCCGTGGCGACAACGGTCGTATCAACGCGAACAGCGTCACGCGCTCCGAGGCGCGTGCAACAGTTAACCGTGCCGGCCACGCACAGGACATCGTCACTGTCGAACGCATCGGCCTGTTAGAACAGAGCATCATCTGCAACCCGGACACCGACCCGCCGGGGCTGCTCGCCGACATCGGGCAGTACATGCCGTCGGAGCTGCTGGCAATCGTGCCCTGACTTTCGAGCTATGAAACGCCGCCATCTCCTGTTGGTCGCCGTTCTCGCACTGGTCGCCCTTTCGGGGTGTAGCGGCTTCTTCGGCTCCGAAGAGGTCGACCCGGAGCGGCTGAACGAGAACGCGAGCTACGACTGGAATACCTCGGCAGACGGAACAATCGTCATCGAGGAATCGAGATACACCGCCGTCTACGCCGTGGAGAACGAGACCTCATTTGACGTGTACACCGTCGACGGCCTCGGGCGCGAGCGAAGCGTTCCCATCAGTGCGCTTCGGTTCCGGTACGCGAACGGGACGGTCGTTAGCGCCGCAAACTCCTCGCTGAGCGCTTCGGAGAGTCGCCAGCGAACGACAGTCAATCTCTCCGGGAACGTCTCCGGAAAGGTGGGCTACTCGGTCGCTCGGACCGGCAAGCGCTTCGCTTCCCCCACGCTCGTCGAGGACGGCTCGTACACGGTCGTGCTCCCGCCCAACACTGGGGCCGGGATTCCGTTCCTCTCGCGAATCAGCCCGGGAGGCTACGAGTCGGAGACCGTCGACGGCCAGCAGGTCATCCGCTGGGACGAGGTGACCTCTGACCAGATCGTCGTCCGATACTACCTCGACCGCGACCTGTGGCTGTTCGGCGGCCTGTCGGCCATCGCCATCGTCATCGGCGTCGTGGGGACGCTGTACTACTATCGGCAGTTGCAGGAAGTGATTCGCCGACGCAAGGAGGCCGGTATCGACCTCGAAGAAGAGGACGGTGACGACGACCCGCGGGACCGTGGTCCGCCGCCAGGGATGCGTTGAGGCCGGATCGAAAGCGAGATCCGACGCGTTTCGCAGGCGCTAACCGGGTCACTTTTTCGCGTCGGGCGTACACACACGGCTATGAGCAACGGGTGGTTCGCCGGGCTGGACCCGGACGACGACGCGGCCGCTGTCGAACAGATAGAGGCCGGGCGAGCCGACACGCCGGAGGACTGGCCACAGCAGGCCGTCGAGGCAGGGTTCGCAGACGACGAAGCGGCCTACTACGACCGCCTGCACGAGGTGACGATGGCGGCCACCAGTGCGGCGGTCGCCGAACGAGAGGGCGCTGACGACCAGCAGCTCGTCCACGCGGTCCGGGCGATGGCCGACTGCGAGCGCACGGCAAACGAACTCGCCGAACGGGTCGCCGAGTGGGGCGGGAGCCGGCACGGTGATAGCGGGAGCGGCGTCGAGTACGCTCGCTCGCTGGCCGACCGAGACGACGAGGACGAGGGAGACACTGCCCTCCGGGCGCTCGCCGAGCAGACGGCCGAGCTGGCCGACGAGGCGGACTCGCTCCGAGCGTACATCGAGCGGACCGCGCCCGCTGTCGCGCCGAACCTCTCGATGCTGGCCGGGCCGGTGCTTGCGGCCCGCCTGATTTCACTGGCCGGCGGCCTCGAAGCGCTGGCGAAGAAACCGAGCGGGACGGTACAGGTCCTCGGCGCGGAAGACGCGCTGTTCGCACACCTCAAAGGGAACGCGCCGTCCCCGAAACACGGCGTCATCTTCACCCACGAGTACGTGCGCGGGACCCGTCGTGCGGACCGCGGGTCTGCCGCGCGGGCGCTGGCCGGGAAGCTCTCAATCGCCGCTCGCGTCGACCACTACAGCGGCGACCGTCGGCCGGACCTGCAGGCGGAACTCGACGGGCGTATCGAGCGGATTCAGGCCCGGGCCGAGGAGGGCGACGAATGACGCTCCCGACTGGCGTCGAGCGCCACGACTTCGACGGCGAGACGAGCCTCGCCACGCAGGGTCAGCCGGTGTACGGCGAGCGGACCGACGGCGACTGGCGGCGGTGGGACCCGCACCGCTCGAAGCTCGGCGCGATGCTCGAACAGGGGATGGACACCGGTCTGGAGGGCGGTGAGACCGTCCTGTACCTCGGTGCGGCGGCCGGGACGACCGTGAGTCACGTTGCCGATTTCGGCGGCCCGACCTACGCCGTCGAGTTCGCGCCCCGGCCCGTGCGGGAACTGCTGGACGCCGCGGAGAGCCGGCGGAATCTCTTCCCGCTGCTCAAGGACGCACGCAAGCCTGAGAGCTACGCCCACGTCGTCGAACCGGTCGACGTCGTCGTGCAGGACGTGGCGACCAGGGGGCAGGCTCGGGTGGCGACGCTCAACAAACAGTTCTTGACTGACGACGGGCGGCTCCTCGCGGCTATCAAGGCCAGAAGCGAAGACGTGACCGCCGACCCCGACGCCGTGTTCGACAGTGTGCGTACGGAACTCAGCGCTGAGTACGAACTGCTTGAGACGGCGCGTCTGGACCCGTTCCACGAGGACCACCTCGGTATCGTTGCCCGGCCGCGAGAGGACTAGTTGGGATTGGTACTGCCCGCGATAATCGTCCGAGACGGAATCCAGTTGTGCGGGCTGAGCGGGCGGGGACGGAAGGCTTTACCGGGTCGATTCCGATGTTCTGAGTAATGGACGCGACGGGATCTGCCGAGCATTTTACCCGGATGGGGACGCTCGGCATCGAGGAAGAGTTCTACGTCGTCGACGAGTTCGGTCGCCCGACGTCTGGCACGGACGAACTCGTCTACGAGACGGAGCCGCCTGCGGTTCTCGACGGCCGGCTCGACCACGAACTGTTCAAGTGCGTTATCGAGACGCAGACGCCGCGTATCGACGACCCGGCCGACGCTGGTGAGCATCTTCGGTCAGTCCGGGATGCGCTGGTCGACCACGCCGAAGCGAACGGGTTCGGTATCGCCGCTGCTGGACTGCACCCGCTGGCGAAGTGGCGCGAACTCGAACACGCCGAGAAGCCCCGGTACAAGTCCCAGCTAGACCGAATCCAGTACCCACAGCACCGCAACACGACCGCAGGCCTGCACGTCCACGTCGGCGTCGACGACGCCGACAAGGCCGTCTGGGTGGCGAACGAACTCCGCTGGCATCTCCCGCTGATGCTTGCACTGTCGGCGAACTCGCCGTACTGGAACGGCTTCGACACCGGGCTGCAGTCCGCCCGCGGGAAGATATTCGAGGGCCTGCCCAACACCGGGATGCCGACAGCGTTCGACGACTACGACGCCTTCGAGACCTACGAACGGCGGATGCTCGAAACTGGTAGTATCGACGACCGCGGCGAACTCTGGTTCGACGTGCGACCGCATTCGGGCCACGGCACCGTCGAGGTACGTGCTCCGGACGGGCAAGCCGACCCGGACCGGGTGCTGGCCTTCGTCGAGTACGTCCGCGAACTCGTCGTCGATCTCGCCGAGCGCTACGAAGACGGGGAGTCCGGCCGGCGACTCCGCCGGGAGTTCCTCGACGAGAACAAGTGGCGTGCAATCCGCCACGGCCAGTCCGCAGAACTGATATCGCGTGACATCTCGACGACACGCTCGGTCGAGGAACTGGTCGAGATGGAGAGCGACCGGCTGGGTATCGACGGACTGTGGGAGCTGTACGACCGCGAAAGCGGGGCCGAGCGACAGCGCCGGCTTCGTGCGGAGGAGGGGGTCATGGCGCTCGCTGACTCGCTTCGCCTGTCCTGATCTGGGCTGTCGTCCGCGGCCGGACTTGCCTGCTCGATACTGCGGAGCGACAGGAGAGTCTGAGCCAAGGGTTTTTATCCAGCTGTAGCTTTTGTCCTCACAGAGACAACGCATGTCTGCAGACGACAACGATCACGACGACCTCGAGGACACAGGCGATGTCCGTGAACGAATCGAACAGGAGGCGGACCGCGCGGTCGAGCAGTTCGACGAAGGGATCGTCGACCTGCTGGCGTGGGTGCTCGACACGGAGACGCGGGCGCGGATCTACGTCCACCTAAGACAGCATCCCGAGAGCACCAGCGAGGAGATAGCCGAGGGGACCGGTCTGTATCCGAGCACGGTCCGCGAGGCTCTGGCGGCGCTCACCGAGGAGGAAGTCGTGACCCGCCAGAAGCGTGAGAGCGACGGCGCGGGCAACAACCCCTACGAGTACAGCGCTATTCCGCCGAGCGACCTCGTCAACACCATCGTCGGTGACATCCAGTCGGAACTGAACACGGTGTTCAACCTCGACGATCATATCGGCGGCGAGACGACGCTGGAACCCGACGACGAGCCGGTAACGATTTCGGTCGAGGATGCGAACGACGGCACGAACGACGCCGACGCCAGCGAGGACACTGTCGACGAAGGAAACGGGTCCGAGGGCGGCGACGACGACGCCGACGTGTAGTCAAAACGGGTTCCTGCAAGCCGTTTCGCGAGTCGATATTACTAAACCTACCCGCGCCGTTGCCCGGGATATGAATGTCGCGCTGGGGGGAACGTTCGACCCGATTCACGACGGACACCGCGCGCTGTTCGAACGCGCATTCGAACTCGGGGACGTGACAGTTGGCCTCACCAGCGACGACCTCGCGCCGAAGACGCGCCACGACCAGCGCCACGTTCGGCCGTTCAGCGAACGGAAATCTGCACTCGCCGACGAACTCGCGACGCTCGCCGCCGACCAGGGCCGCGAATGGGCGGTCCGGGAACTCACCGAGCCGACCGGTATCGCCACGGAGCCGCAGTTCGACACGCTCGTCGTCTCGCCCGAGACGGAGACCGGCGGCCGCCGCATCAACGAGATCCGCGAGGAGCGGGGCCACGACCCGCTCGAAATCGAAGTCGTCCCGCACGTCCGCGCCGAGGACGGCGACATCATCTCTTCGACCCGGATCGTCGAGGGCGAAATCGACGAACACGGGAACCTCACGCCGAACCGCACCGGCCGTCAGAACATTTCGTAGCTACCAGCCCGGCGCTTCCAGCCCGGCCGTCTCCAGCAAGTCCTTCCAGCGCTGTTGAATCGTCAACCGGGAGACGTCCGTCGCCTCTGCGACGGCTGACTGAGACCGCTCCTCACCAGCGACCAGCGCGGCGACGTACACGCTGGCAGCCATTGTCGCCTGTTTCGACCGGTCTTCGTCCGGAACTGTCGAGAGAAACAGGTCGACCGCGTGGGACCGCGCCTCAGTCCCGAGGTCGAGCCTATCCGACGCGGCTTCGATGTCGGAGAGCCACTCGTCGTGCTCGATTCGGTCGCTGGCGCGGTACATACGAGTTCGTTGTTCCCCATCCTACCTAAACCTTCGTCGCCCGCAAGCGAAGGGTTCTTGATGCCAACGCGGATACCGACTGGTGCGCGCGGGTTGCCGAGCCAGGCCAAAGGCGTAGCGCTTAGGACGCTATCCCGTAGGGGTCCGCCGGTTCGAATCCGGTCCCGCGCATTCTTGCTGCGAGCAAACCGCGAGCAGCAGAATCGCCAGCGGATTCGAACCACGGAACGAGCGAACGAAGAGAGCGACGTTCAGGCGGTTCGAATCCGGTCCCGCGCAGTCATACTACAAACTCAAGCGATAGCATCCACCGCCTCTACCGACTGATTCTCACACCGCAGGAATCACAACTGCCGCTTATGAGGAGTGTCCGCGTCGTTCCAAACGAGGGACTGACGATGTCGGTGTATGACCCACTCCGTGACCCGTCTGCTCGCCCCGCGGGATCGACTCGGTTTGAGTATGCGGTCGACGATGCGGACAATCCGACCGAGCTCACCGTCTTCAGCGATCAGGACGATGAGCTCCCCACCCACTGGATTTCGGTCGACATCGAGCACGCCGTCGCGCTTGACGAGATGCGGTGAGCGAGGAGTGGGCTCGCTCAGGGTCGTGTCTGTTTGTTTTTGACGACAGAAGGGACAGCGAACGCTCTGGAAGCGTTGTGTCCGAAGTAAGTTTGCGTGGGTGCAGTCCCAAGGGAATGCACCTGCACTCTGAGAGTGCGTGGGACCGGATTCGAACCGGAGCAAGAAATGCTCGCTCACAGCAGTTCGCTGTGCGTTCCTTGCAGGGTTCGAATCCGCTCTGTTCGATTAGCAGAGCGCTCACGATTTGTTCGCGCTCAAAGAAATGCGTGGGACCGGATTCGAACCGGCGGACCCCTACGGGACAGCGCCCTCAACGCTGCGCCGTTGGCCTGGCTTGGCTACCCACGCGCGCTCTTGCTGAGTGCATTCAATCGTTCCCGGTGGGATAATAAAAGCGCTTTCGTTTGGACCCGCCCCGGGAGGGTGTGTCACTCGCGCGAACCGGACGTTTGAAATATCACGAAACCGCTACGGGGGGCATGGCCAAATACTCGACCGGCAGTAGTGGCGATAGCGCCGGCGGGAGCTGTGAGCTCTGCGGTAGCGACGGCGGCGACCTCCAGACCGCGAACGTCGCTGGTGCGACCCTCCAGGTGTGTGACAGCTGTGCGCGTGACCACGGGGAAAACGAGCGAACGACGGGCAGTGACAGCTCGCGCGACGAGCAGAACCGGAAACGCAAAGCCGCGCAGAACGCGGCGAAGATGCAAGACGCACAGCAGGCCGATGCCTCCCACTGGGAGGACGGCGCTGATTACGACGACGACCAGCTCCCGTATCTGGTCAGCAAGTACGGCGAGCGCGTGACGGAGGCGCGTCAGGGCGAGGGCCTCCAGACAGGTGAGTTGGCCGAGGAGCTCGATCTTGACGAAGCGGACATCCTCGCTGTCGAGCAGGGGCGCGCGACGCAGGCGAACGTCGGTGGGTCGACGATCAAGGCGCTCGAACAGTACCTCGACATCGACCTCGTCGAGTCCAACTGACCCCGAATATTTTCGTGACTCCGCTGTAACGGTCGGTATGGATCTCTCCGCTGCACAGCGAGCCATCCGTGACACCGTTCGAGAGTTCGCGGTCGAGGACATCCGTCCGAAAGCCGCCGATGCCGACCGCGAGCAGTCCTTTCCCGAAGAGTGCTGGGACGGGCTCGCGGATATCGACATCACTGGGCTGACGACACCGGCCGAATACGGCGGCTTCGACGCCGACAAGCCGACGTACGCGCTGGTCAACGAGGAACTCGCGTACGGGTCGCTCGCGGTCGCGACGGCGCTGTCGGTCCACTGTCTCGCGACCTCGTGTATCGCACAGTTCGGCTCCAAAGCAGTGCAGGACGACTGGCTCCCCGACATGGCCGACGGCCGCCCGGTCGGCGCGTTCGCGCTCTCGGAGCCACAGGCCGGGTCGAATCCGCGGGAGATGTCGACCACCGCCCGGCGCGACGGCGACGAGTACGTCATCGACGGCGAGAAGCAGTGGATTACCAACGGCAAGCGGTCGGGCGTCGTCATCGTCTTCGCGAAGACCGACCCCGACGACCCGGACTCGATAACGCAGTTTCTGGTGCCGAAAGACACCGACGGGCTCACCGTCGGCGAGAAAGAGGACAAACTCGGCCTCCGCGCGAGCGACACGACTCCGCTCCAGTTCGACGGCGTCCGCGTGCCCGAGCGCTACCAACTGACCGAGGAGGGCAAGGGACTGGCCGCGGCGCTGTCGATTCTGACGACCGGTCGGGTCGCCATCGCCGCGCAGGCCGTCGGACTCGCACAGTCCGCGCTCGACGAGGCCCTCGACTACGCGCAGGAGCGCGAGCAGTTCGACCAGCCGATCAGCGAGTTCCAGACGATTCAGCACAAGCTCGCGGACATGGCGACGAACGTGCAGGCGGCGCGGCTGTTGACGTGGGACGCCGCAAAGCAACTGGAACGCGGCGAGCGAGCGAGAGCGGCGGCGAGCATGGCGAAGTACTTCGCGAGCGAGACGGCGGTGGACGTAGCCAACGAGGCGATTCAGATCCACGGCGGCTACGGCTACACGACGGACTACCCCGTCGAGCGCTTCTACCGCGATGCGAAGGTGACGACCATCTATGAGGGGACCAGCGAAATCCAGCAGAACATTATCGCACAGGACTTGCTGGAGTAGGCTCGACGGGGCGAAGCGGTTTTGCGGGCGTCGGCCCTATCGCTTGGTGTGACACACGACGCCGTCATCTACGACCTCGACGGGACGCTCGTCAGGCTGGCCGTCGACTGGGCTACGGTGACCAGCGACGTCGCGACGGTCCTGCGGGAACGAAACGTCGACCCCGAGAACCGCGACCTCTGGGAGATGCTGACGCTGTCATCCGAGACCGGCCACCGTGACGCCGTCGAGGCGGCGATCACCGACCACGAGCGGACCGGGGCGCACGAGTCGGAGCGACTGACCCTCGCCGACGGCCTCCCACACAGCGTCCCCGTCGGCGTGTGCTCGCTCAACGCCGAGGAGGCGTGTCGGGCCGCGCTGGATGTCCATGGCCTCGACAGTCACGTTGGGCCGGTCGTCGGCCGTGACACCGTCGAGTCACCGAAACCTGACCCGGAGGGTCTGCTGGCGATTGCCGAAGAAATCGGGGTCGACCCCGGCGCGGCCGTGTTCGTCGGCGATTCAGAGAGCGACGCGACGGCCGCCCGGCGGGCCGGGATGGCATTCGAGTGGGCGAGCGAGTTCGATCAAGCCCGGTATCGCGCGTAGAGGTAGACGCAGACGGCCGTCAGGAACCAGATGAGCGCGCCGACGCGGACCGCGAACATCGCCCGCGCGGTCCAGGTCTGGAGCGTGACCGCGGTCGACGCGAGCACAACGAGTGGCGAGCCGACCAATATCGTCGTCACGAACGTGACCTGCATCACCCACCCGAAGTCCACGCCGTCCGGGTCCGTCTTCTCGACTGTTGGCACGACCTGTGGTACAGCTAGGTGCGGCAAGCACCTTGCGGTTTCCTGTGCGAACTGCGCAACCCGAACAGGTAAGGCGCAGGCGCGCCCCCGCTCGGATATGCCAACTGTCCGGGATCTGCAGGCGATGGCTGGTGAGGAGCCGATCACGATGCTGACAGCGTACGACGCCGTGACCGCGAGCATCGTTGACGACACCGGCGTGGACGTCATTCTCGTCGGCGACAGCATGGGGAACGCCGTCCTCGGCCACGACGACACGCTCCCGGTCACGCTCGACGAGATGGCCTCACGGGTCGGCGCGGTCGCACGCGGTGCGGACGACGCGCTGGTCGTCGCCGATATGCCGTTTCTCTCCTTCGGCGCGGACGAGAGTGAGAGCATCCAGAACTGCGGGCGGATGCTGAAAGAAGAGGGCGCAAACGCGGTCAAGCTCGAATCAGGGCCACATACGGTCGAACTGACCGAGCGGCTGACGGAGCTGGGCATCCCGACGATGGCCCACCTCGGACTCACGCCCCAGAGCGTGAACCAGACCGGCTACACCAGACAGGCGACCGGCCGCGAGGAGGCAGAGGAGATCCTCGACCTCGCGCGGGAACACGAGGCCGCCGGCGCGTTCGCGCTGGTGCTCGAACACATCCCGGCCAACCTCGCCGCCCAGGTCACCGAGGCCGTCGACATCCCGACTATCGGCATCGGAGCCGGCGGCGACTGTGACGGGCAAGTGCTCGTGTTCACCGATGTGGTCGGCCTCTCCGAGTCCAGCCCGCCTTTCGCCGAGCAGTTCGGCGACGTTCGCGGCGAAGTCGCCGACGCTGTCGACGAGTACATCGACGCCGTCGAATCCGGCGAGTTCCCGGCTGAGTCCCACAGCCACACCGAGGGCGAACTCGACGACCTATACTGACGCTTTTCACGCCTACTCAGCAGTCCGCTAGTCGGCCGAAGCCGTCTGATTCTCCATCCAGGCGTCGTAGGCGGACTGATTCTTGACGACGACGGTGGCGTTCATCTTGCTGTGGCCGGACCCGCACATCTCAGCGCAGTACAGCCGGTACTCGCCGGGTTCGGTCGCGTGCGTTCGGGCCGTTATCGTCCGGCTGGGGAAGACGTCCTGTTTGACGCCTAGTTGCGGGATGTAGATGGCGTGGATCACGTCCGTCGTCCGCAGCCTGAACGTGACGTTCCTGTCCGCTGGAAGGACCAGCCGTTCCTCCGTCGTGACGTTCGCTTCGGCGTAGGAGAACTCCCATCCCCACTGGTAGGCAAGCACGTCTATCTCCGTATCCTCCGCGAAGGCGTCGCCTCCGCCGGCGGATGCCTCGGCCGCTGCAGGCGTGATGTAGGGGTTAGCCATCACCACGAACGCCGAGATCCCGACAAAGACAAGTATTGCGCCCGTCGCGGCCGTCCAGGTCACCTCTAGCGCCGGGTCGTCGACCGTCGGTTGCGGGTCGTCGTTGTTCCGGAACCGGTAGATCACGTACACGAGCGTGAGTTCGACGAACAACGTCAACGGCAGAGCGACGTACAGGAGCTGTTCGTTGAGGTCGTCGATAGCCGCCCTGTTGACCGACTGCGCTGTGGCCGGGGCAGCAAGTAGCGAGAGCCCGACCACGACAAGGCCCGCCTGAATCACGCGTCGTCGGAGACGCATTGTCACACTGTACCAATCGCCGTGTCAAATAACTTGCCCAAGGTGATGACAGCTGACCGGTGACCCGTACTGGTGTCGGGTTCCCAGCGTAGTTTTATGAATGTGGGCGTGTCAATTATTGGTAACGTGTAGCATGACGAGACGAGCAATCGTTCCGGGACGGCACGTTACACACAGATGCTAAACAGGGCTATCGTTGAGGGAACTGCCCTGGCCGTGCTGGCGCTGTCGGTGCTTCTTCTGTGGCTCCGGGAGCGGCAGAAAGCACGACCGGAGAGCGACGGCGGCTACACGACCCGAGAGGAGATCGAATTCGAAATCGGTCGACTCCAGTCTGAAGTGTCCCGCTGGCTGACGACGACGGACCACCGGGACATCGGTCTGCTCTACATCGCTTTCGGCACCGCCGCCGGTCTGTGGGGTGGCGTCGACGCGATGATGCTCCGGACGGAACTGCTGACGCCGCCGGCGGACATCTGGACGCCGGAGACGTACAACGCGCTGTTTACAACGCACGGGCTGACGATGCTGATATTCTTCGTCCTGCCCGTGTTCTTCGGCATCGGGAACTACGTCCTGCCGCTCCTCATCGGAGCCGACGACATGGCGTTCCCGCGGGTCAACGCTATCGGGTTCTGGCTCCTGCCGCCGGCACTCATTATGGTCCGGATGGGACTCATGATCCAGGTCCTCGGCCAGGTTCTGAATCTGGTGCTCCCGGCGAACGCTATCCGGTTTTTCCTCACGATGCGCGAAGTGAGCATCGGCTGGACACTGTACGCACCACTGTCCGTGCAACAGCCCAATCCGCAGATAGACCTGCTGTTGCTCGGGTTGCACCTGAGCGGCATCGCCACGACGGTCGGTGCTATCAACTTCATCACCACAATCGTCTACGAACGTGGCGAGGGCGTCACCTGGGCGAACCTCGACATCTTCTCGTGGAACATGCTCGTCACGAGCGGGATTGCACTGTTCGCGTTCCCGCTGCTGGGGAGCGCGCTCGTGATGCTCCTGCTAGACCGGAACCTCGCGACGACGTTCTTTGCGACGGAAGGCGGTGGTGCTATCCTCTGGCAACACCTGTTCTGGTTCTGGGGCCACCCGGAGGTGTACATCCTCTTCCTCCCGGCGACGGGGCTGATGAGCCTTATCTTGCCGAAGTTCGTCGGCCGGAAACTCTTCGGCTACCAGTTCATCGTCTACTCGACGCTGGGGCTGGGCGTCCTCTCCTTCGGCGTCTGGGCGCATCATATGTTCACGACGAGCGCGGACCCGCGGGTCAAGCTGTCGTTCATGGCGGTTTCCATCGCTATCGCCGTTCCGAGCGCGATCAAGGTGTTCAACTGGATCACGACGATGTGGGAAGGGAACATCCGCCTGACTGCGCCGTTTATCCTCTGTGCTGGCGGGATAGGGACGTTCATCATCGGTGGCGTCACCGGCGTGTTCCTCGCAGTTATCCCGATCGACATCCTCTATCACGGCACCTACTACGTCGTCGGCCACTTCCATCTCATCGTCGTCGGCATCATCCCGTTCCTGATGATCGCCGCGAGCTACTACTGGTACCCGCTCATCACTGGTCGGTGGTACGACACGCGGATGGCGAGATTCCAGGCGCTGCTGATCGTCTTCGGCTCGTTCGTGACGTTCATGACGTTGCTGGTCATCGGCGGGCTTGGGCTGCCGCGACGACAGGCCATCTACCCACCGGAGTACCAGTTCGCCCAGCAAATCGCGACCGTGGGCGGCTACATCATCGGCCTGAGCGCCCTGCTGTGGCTGTACAACATGCTCGTCTCTTACTGGCGGGGGACGCCCGTGTCGACGACGGACCCGTGGGGCCTGAAGGCGACGAGCCAGTTCACCCGCGAGTGGCAGTGGTTCGAACAGCACATGATGAACAAGTACGATATGGAGCCGACCGAGCCCGAGACGACACGGCGCTCCTACGCCCCTGAAGCCGAGCCGACCGGACTGGCCGGCGGCGTCGGTACCGTCGCCGAGACCGTCTCACGAAACGCCTGGATGGCCGCGGCTGGCGGGTTTGTCGGCACAGTCCTGATGAGCGGTGGGCTCATCACAGCGATACTCATCGGCGTCCTCGACCCGGTTTCCTTCAGTGAAATCGCCGAACTGGTCGGGCTGCCCGCGAGCCCGGCTATCGGGGCCGTGCTCTTCCTCGTCGGTGGGACCGTCACCTGGCCGCTCCTGTTCCTTGCGTTCTCCGACTACCTCCCCGGTCGCTTGCTGTTCGAGACCGGGCTGGTGTTCGCAACGCTGATATCCAGCGGGTTTGCTATCGCGTTCTACACCGGGCAGAGCGGGCTCGCGTTTGTCGGGTACCTCACCTTCGTACTCGTCTCTCACTGGGCCTACGGCATCGGGCTAACCGTGACCTTCCAGTACCTCAAGTCGGACGAGACGCTTCGGACCCGGACCGACGGGGGCGGCTGACAGATGAGCGACGGCGCTGATTCGTTCGTCTTTCAGTATCTCGCGCCCTTCGTCGGCGTCTTGCTCATCGCGGTCGGTATCGCCGGAGCCGTGCCCGGCGGCTACGCGATTATCGAGCCGGACCTGGAGAACTGCGGGAACCCGACAATCGGCGTGGAAGGGCCGGAGGAGACGGCCGAGCGGTTCGGCGGCGACGAGCTGGGGCCGCGGCTCCCGCAGTTGGCCTTCGAGGACCTCTCCGCGGACGAACAGACGGCGTTCCTGACCGCCGTAGACGACCCGGTCGGTGAGGAGCAGGTCGTGGGTGACGTGCCCAACGCCGACGCCTTCCGCCGCGGGGCTCTCGTCACCTACGAGGGCGAGCAGTACTACGTGACCCTCGTCGCCGAGAACACCTGCTTTGCGGCCGCGCCGCTACAGTTCCCGCTGGGGGTGTTCGCCATCGCGCTCGGGTTCCTCGGCGTCCTGGCCCCGCCGCTGTACCGGCGGCTGGTGCGGTTGGAACAGCGGGCCGGCCGGTCAGAGTAGCGGTCCCTCGCTCGGTGTTCGCTCAGAGCGCAGCGCCGACGTACAGCACGACGACGAGGAACACCCACACGAGGTCGACGAAGTGCCAGTACAGCGACGTGGTCCGGATGGCGGTGTCGCGTTCGGGTGCGTAATGGCCCCGGAGCGCACGAGCGAAGGCGATAGCGAGCAGGAGCACGCCGAGCGCGACGTGGAGGCCGTGGAGGCCGGTCAGGCCGTAGAACGCGCTTCCGAACGCGCCGGAGCCGATGCTGAATCCATCGACGGCGACGAACTCGTAGTACTCGTACACCTGTCCGGCGAGGAAGACGACGCCGAGCGCGAGCGTCACCCCGAGCAGGCCCAGGAACCGCCGCCGGTTCCCGCCTTCGAGCGCCTCGTGCCCGTAGTGGAGCGTCACGCTGCTGGCGAGCAGTAGCACCGTATTGATGACCACCAGCGAGCCAAGCAACGGTGGGAGGTGGGCTGGCGGCCACGACCCGGTCCGGATGAAGGCGTAGTAGACGAAGCCCGCCGAGAACGTCGCCACGTCTGAGACGAGAAACAGAATCATCGTCGTGGCGTACAGGTCGGAATCGCTGTCCCTGCGGTTCCGGACGTAATCGGCGATGAACGCCTCGTTGGCCCATCCGGCGAGTCCGGCCAGCAAGCCAACCGCACCAGCGCCGCCGAGTACAACTGGGACCACGGACGGGACCAGGTCGAGCCCGACAAACACCAATCCGACGCCCAGGTACAGCGACGCAGCACCGATTGCAGCTATTAGGGGCCACCGACTCCGGTGTTCGTGGCCATCGTCGGTGGCGTGTTCAGTTGCTGTCTCCGTCGAGCCAGCCATGTGAACGCGTAGCAGTGGGTCCGGTAAAACGGTACCCCCGCGATCTGTGTGTCGGTTGCGGGACCCACCCGAATCTTTATCAGACCGTCAACCGACAGCGAGAATGTGGTTTACGAGACGGGCAACCAAACGGTAGACGACGCTGTCGCACGCGTGCTGGACGGCGAACGCCTCGACCGACGGGACGGACTGGCTCTCATCGCACAGTCGGTCGACGACCTGGCGGCCGGGGCCGACTACGTGCGCACGCAACTGGGTGACGACACCGTCGACGCGTGTTCGATCGTAAACGCCAAAGCCGGGAACTGCGCGGAGGACTGTGGCTTCTGTGCCCAGTCAATCCACTTCGACACCGGCATCGACAACTACGGCTTTCTCGGCCCCGAGAAGATACTGGAGGCCGCAAAGCGCGCCGAACGCGACGGCGCACAGCGGTTCGGTATCGTCGTCGCCGAGAAGGGCGTCTCGAAGGAGAACCGCCCCGAGGAGTGGGAGGAAGTCCTCGAAGCCATCCGCCTCGTCCGCGACGAGACGGACGTGGAGGTCGACGCGAGCCTCGGCATTCTGACCGAGGAGGAGGCCGCGATTCTGGCTGATGAAGGACTCAACCACTACAATCACAATATCGAGACCTCTCCCCGGTATTTCCCGGAGGTCGTCCAGACCCACACGTTCGAGAAGCGGGTCGAGACGCTCCGGGTCGCCAAGGACGCCGGGATGGACCTCTGTGCCGGTGTCATCCTGGGGATGGGCGAATCCCCGACCGATAGAGTCGACGCGGCGATGGCCCTGCAGGACATCGGCATCTCCTCGCTCCCGGTCAACATCCTGAATCCGGTCGCTGGGACCCCCATGGCCGAACAGGGGCTGCCCGATATCACGACCGAGGAGGTCGTCAAGACCATCGCGGTGTACCGCCTGCTCCACCCCGAGTCCCGGGTGCGCCTCACCGGCGGACGCGAGGTCAATCTCGACACAGATGGACAGGTGGCCGCGCTGGAGGCCGGTGCTGACGGCATCCTCACTGGTGATTATCTCACTACCGAGGGACAGACGGCGGCCGACGACCTCGAAATCATGGAAGAGGCCGGACTGGAACCCAACACGGAGGCCAACGAGTTCGACCCTGAGGCGGTCAAAGAACGCGCGGCTGACGAGACAGAAACCGAGACGGCGGCAGGGACAGCACAGACGAAATCAGAACTCAAATCCGACGACTGACAATGGACGACATACGCTTTGCAGTGCTCGGAACCGGTGGTATCGGACGGCGGACGCTCGAAGTCTCACAGCACAAGGACGGCCTCACCGCGGTCGCGGCCTGTGACCGCAACGGCGTGGCTCTCGACCACGATGGCCTCGACGTAGACGAACTGCTGGCGGCGACGGAAGGCAATATCGCGAGTGGGCCGGCGGAACACGCATCCGACTCGACCCCCGCGGCACCCACGGACGACTACGCCTCGGACGGCGGGGCGGCCGCAGTCGAGGGTGGCGGCGTCAAACAACATGGCGATCAGTCCGGTATCGTCGCCAGCGAACAGGGCGAACCCACGGAGACACCTATCGACGACATCATCGCCGAGAGCGACGCTATCGACGCCGTGCTGTTGGCGCTCCCGAACCTCGAACACGACTTCATCCCGCGCGTGGCTGAGCGCTTCGCCGAGGCCGACTACGAGGGCGTCATGATCGACGTGCTCAAACGCTCCCGAGTCATCGGCATGCTCGACGACCGCGAGGACCTGCTGAAAGAGTCCGGCATCACGTTCGTCTGCGGGGCCGGCGCGACCCCCGGCTTCCTCACCGGCGCGGCGGCACTCGCCGCCCAGTCCTTCGTCGAAGTCGAGGAGGTCGAGATCTGGTGGGGCGTCGGCCTCAAGTCCGGCTACGAGGACAACCGGGGGACGGTCCGGGAAGACATCGCCCATCTCGACGGCTACGACATCGAGACGGCCAGGGAGATGAGCGAAGCCGAAATCGAGGCACTCATCGACGAGCACGACGGCGTGCTGGAGTTCCACGACATGGAACACGCCGACGACGTGCTGCTGGAGCGGGCCGGCATCTGTGACGCCGAGGACGTCCACGTCGGCGGCGTCCTCGACGTTCGCTCCGACGAGAAACCGACCACCACGACGGTCAGCGTGACTGGCACGACATTCGACGGGGAGACGGGGACGAACACCTTCGAACTGGACGACGTGACCAGCATGGAGGCCAACGTTAACGGCCCGGCGCTTGGCTACCTGAAAGCCGGCGTCCGGAACAACCGCGCCGGGCACTACGGCGTGTTCGGCCCCGCCGATCTGATGCCCGGCTTCTGAGACCGCCTGATTCTGCTTTTCATGACTCACGGCTTCGACTTGAACGACCGACTCGAACAGCGTGACGCACAGAACCTCCGCCGGCATCTGGAAGTCGCCGAGTCCGTCTCGGCTCGGACCCGCTTTGCCGACGACCCGAAAGGCGAACCACCGGAGTTCGGCGACGAAGCCGTCGTCTTCGCCTCGAACAACTACCTCGGACTGGCCGACGACAGCCGGGTCCAGCGAGCGGCGGAACTGGGCGCACGGACCGTCGGCACCGGCGCGGGGGCTTCGCGGCTGGTCACCGGCGACACGCAGGTCCACCGGGCGCTGGAACGCGACCTCGCAGCCTCGAAAGGAACCGAGCGAGCGCTGGTGTTCTCGTCTGGCTACGCGGCCAATATTGGAACAATCGACGCGCTGTCACCAGACATTGTCTTTTCAGACGAGCTGAACCACGCCTCGATTATCGACGGCTGTCGCGTCGGAGCCAGCGAAACAGTGGTGTACGACCACTGCGACCCCGACGATTTGCGGGCGAAAATGGGCGCGCGAGCGGCCGATGTCGGCGGAGACGAACAGTGGCTCGTCGTCACAGACTCCGTGTTCTCGATGGACGGAGACATCGCGCCGCTATCGGCCATCTGTGACGCCGTCGACGAGTACGGCGCGTGGCTGATGGTCGACGAGGCGCACGCGACCGGGCTGTTCGGCGACACCGGCGGCGGTGTCGTCCAGCGCGAGGGGCTGAGCGACCGCGTCGATGTGCAGTTGGGTACGCTCTCGAAGGCATTGGCGAGCCAGGGCGGCTATATCGCTGGCGACGAGGTGCTTATCGAGTATCTGCTGAACGCCGCGCGGTCGTTCGTCTTCTCGACGGGGCTATCCCCACCGAACGCCGCGGCGGCCCGCGAAGCGCTGCGAATCGCTCGCGAGACCGACCGCGCGGCGGAACTCTGGGACACTGTGGCCACGCTCCGGGACGGACTGGAGACGATGGGCTACGAGGTGCTCGGCGAGACGCATATCCTCCCGGTCGTCGTCGGTGACCGCGGGGACGCGCTGGAACTGGCCGATAGACTGCGCGACCACGGTATCGTCGCCCCTGCGATCCGACCGCCGACGGTACCCGAAGGGACCGCTCGTATCCGGGTCGCGCCGATGGCGACACACACCGCCGACGACATCGCGCAGTGTCTCGACGCCTTCCGAACCGCGGGCAAAGAGGTGGGCGTGCTATGAGCGATACGAGCGAGGATTCGGGCCCTGACCGCGGGACCGGCCACATCGCCGAGGACGGTGTGTTCGTCGTCGGCACCGACACCGGCGTCGGCAAGACGGTCGTGACCGCCGGGCTGACGGGCTGGCTGCGGGAGCAGGGGACCGAAGCAGTCGCCGTCAAACCCTGCCAGACCGGGCATCCGCCCGATGACGACGCGGCGTTCGTCCAGTCCGTCTGCGGTACGACCGAGGCCGCGGTCTGTCTGAAGCGGTTGTCGCCACCGCTGGCACCGGACGTAGCTGCGAAGGAATCAAACGACGACGTCACGCTTTCCTACGAGTCGATTCGGGACGGGGTCGCCGATGTCGTGGCAGGAAGCGAGACGGCTGTCGTCGAGGGTATCGGCGGCCTGCGCGTCCCACTCGCGGACGGACGGGAGGTCATCGACCTCGTTTCGGATGTCGGGCTTCCCGCGCTGGTCGTCGCCCGTTCGGGGCTCGGAACGCTCAATCACACGGCGCTGACGGTTCAGGCGCTCCGTCAGAGAGGCGTGCCGGTCGTCGGTGTCGTTCTCAACGAGTACGAAGGCGCGACGACCGCAGAGCGGACGAATCCGTCGGTCATCGAACGGATGACCGGGTGCTCCGTCTGGCCCGTTCCGCCGCTGGACGTCGAGTCGTCAGACAGCGTGATTTCGGGGATCAGCACAGATCTCCCGCGGTCGGTGGTACGGCCAGCTATCGACCAGTAGCTGTCCATACGTGGCCGAGCAAAGGGGATAGAACGGGGGCAAAACCCCGTCGTGTGACACTACGGAGCCGGTAAGGCTCCATCTGATACTTGACTACCAACCACTAAAATAGTAAGGCACGTTTCATGTGGAGGTTTCGCCCTAGCGCGGGGCCATGTTCCGTTAGGAACGGACTAACGCCCAGCCGAAACGACGGTACTACAGATCGATTGACAGCAGCGCCTCGATATCGACACCGTCGTCCAGTAGCGACTGCATACGGTCGACTGTTGCCTCGTTGCGTGTCTGGCCGGTCCGGAGCACCTCCTCGACCCTGTCTATCGTCGTCCGCGTGTCCGATTGGACTGACAGCACTGGGACGTTTTTCTCGGCCGCCTGTCCGATGACCGCACTGGGGGGCTGGAACCCACCCGTGAGGAGTAGCGCCTTGATACCGGACGCTTCGAGAGCAGCGGTCTGGACCTCCGAGCGGTCGCCGCCGGTGACGACGACGGCATCGCGCGTCCGCCGGAAGCGTTCGAGTGCGCTGCTCCCGCTCATCGCGCCGACGCTGAACCGCTCGACGTGGACGTCGGTGTTGGCATCGCCAGTGAGGATGTCCGCGCCGAGGTTCCGGGCGAGGTCGGCAACGGTGACGCCGGCGAGCGAGCGGTCACGCGGCAGAATGCCGTGGACTGGAATCCCCTCGCCTTCGAGGAACGGAACCACGTCGTCGGCGAGTTCGTCCACCGTCGCGTCGGTGACGCCGTTGAACAGGACGCCGTCGAGTCGATCACCGATCGCCCGGGCCGCGGACAAAATCTCGTCCGTATCACTGGGCGTGTCGTAGCCGGTGACTAACAGCACGCGGGCGTCGAGCAGTTCCGCGATATCGATGTCCGTGAGGTCGACGATACTGCCGGTCGTCAGGTCGCTACTCCCCTCGACGAGGAGCAGGTCGGTCCCGTCAGAACACGTCTCGATGCCCTCTTGCAGTCGCTTGCGGAGGTCATCCGGGTCCTCACGCCCGCGGATGGCTTCCTGGATGAACGTCGGCGAGTAGACGATGGGTTCCATGTCGTGGAGGTCGGTCTCCAGATCGAGCAGTTCGCGGGCGAGCATCGGGTCCTCGTCCCGCGTCTTGCCGACCGCGCTCCGCAGGCGCGTCCCCTTGGGCTTCATGTAGCCGACGTCGTAGCCCGCGTCGTGGGCACGCGTCGCTAGCGCGAGCGTGATAGCCGTCTTGCCGATACCTTCCTCCAGTGACGTGACGAGTAGCGTGTTCGTGTCGGTCATAGTTTCTCCTGGTCGAGGGTGAGTCGCAGGTCGACCGCCTGCACCCCGTCGGGCGTCGCGACGAGGGGGTTGATGTCCAGTTCGACGATAGCGGGGAAGTCAGTGACGAGCTGCGAGAGCCGCTGGATGGTTTCGACCAGCGTCGCTTCGTCGACGGGGTCGCGGCCTCTCGCACCGCGCAACAGCGGTGCGGAGTCGATGTCGTCGAGCATCCCTTTCGCCTCGGTCTCGCTGACGGGGGCGACACTGACAGTGTTGTCTTCGAGCACCTCGACGAAAATCCCGCCGAGGCCGAACAACAGCAGCGGCCCGAACTGCGGGTCGCGGTTCATCCCGAGGATCGTCTCGACGCCGTTGTCGAGGTCGACCATCTCCTGTACCTGAACGCCGAGAATTGTCGCATCCTCCTGATAGTTGCGCGCTCTGACGACGAGGTCCTCGTAGGTGTCCCGGACGTCTTCGACGGGGACACCGACCTCGACACCGCCGATGTCTGACTTGTGCAGGATGTCCGGGCTGACGATTTTCATCACCACGTCGTCGCCGATTTCCTCGGCGATAGCCTCCGCTTCGACGGGCGAGGAGACGACATCGCCCTGCGGTGTCGGAATCCCGTACGCGTCGAGCAGTTCCATCGCTTCCACGCCGAGCCGGTTCGACCCGCGCCGGGCACCGGATTCGAGTATCTCGCGGGCCCGCTCGCGGTCCACGTCGAACGTCGTCGGCTCCTCGTACTCGGTCGTCCTGATCTCCCGATAGCGTCTGAGAGCGTCCAGACTCCCGACGGCGCGGGCCGGATCGAAGTAGTTCGGCACGCCGGCTTCGCTCAGGACGTTCGCACCGGCGTCGACGGACTTCCCACCCATCAGCGTCGCCGCGACGGGTTTTTCGAACCGCTCTTGCTGTTCGACGACGCGTTCCGAGAGTTCCTCGAAGGAAAGCACTGCGGTCGGACAGGCGACGACGACGGCCATCGAAACGTTGTCGTCCGCAAGGACTGTTTCGAGGGCTGTCTCGAAGCGCTCGGCGGGAGCATCGCCGATAATGTCGACCGGGTTGTAGATGTTGGCCTCATCAGGCATCTCTTCGCGGAGTCGGGAGAACGTCTCGTCGCCGAACTGCGCGAGTTGCAGGTCCGAGTCGCCGACGGCGTCGGTCGTCATCACGCCGGGACCGCCGGCGTTCGTGACGATAGCGATTTCGTCCCCATCTGGAAGCGGCTGTCCGGCGAGAATCTGCGCGTAGTCGAACAGTTCCTGCACGGATTCGACGCGGAGCGTCCCGGCCTTGTCGAGGCCCGCTTCGTAGGCCCGCTCCGACCCGGCCATCGCACCGGTGTGGGAGGCCGCCGCGCTCGCACCCGCGTCCGTGCGGCCTGACTTGACGAGGACAATCGGCGTGTCCTGTGTCACTTCACGGGCTGTCTGTACGAACGACGACCCGTCGTTGATGTCCTCCAGATAGCCCAGAATGACGTCGGTATCGGGGTCGTCGCCCCACTCGGCGACGAAATCGCTCTCGTCTAGCACCGCTTTGTTCCCGAGTGAGACGATGTCTTTGAAGCCGACATCGCGCTCGGCGGCCCAGTCCAGCACGGCGGTGATGAACGCGCCCGACTGGCTCATAAAGGAGATGTCGCCATCGCTGGCCATCTCATTGCCGAAGGTGGCATTGAGCCCAACAGGGGTCGACATTACGCCGAGGCTGTTCGGGCCGACCAGATTCAGGTCGTATTTGCGGGCCGCCTCGCGGAGCCGCTGCTCGCGTTCGGCCCCATCACTGCCGGTCTCACCGAAGCCAGCGGTGATGACGACCACGTTTTCGATACCCGCTTCCCCGGCGTTCTCGATAACGTCGACCGCCACCGTCGGCGGCACGACGACGACAGCCACGTCGACCGACCCGGGGTCTTCCAGGCCGGCGAGGTTGTCGTAACACGGCAATCCAAGCACTGTCTCTTTGTTCGGGTTTACGGCCACGACCTCCCCTGCAAACGAATCGAGCAGGTTCGTGGTGACCGCGTGACCGACGGACCCCTCCGAATCGGTCGCCCCGACCACTGCGACACGTTCCGGCGCAAACAACGTCGATAATCGTCCCATGCCTCTACCTGGTGGTTACAGGGGGGCCCGAATATAGGTGTGGGGAACTCCCAGCGAGCGGGAATCTAGACGATTCATTACCGCGATTTCGGTGTGACGGTGTTTTTGTTCGTCACCCCCGTAGCGGCGTCCGATGACTGACGCAGCGCTCTTAGCACCGTTCGACGACGAAGTGGTCCGTGGAGTCGCAAGAGCAAACAGCGTCGACGAGGAACAGTTGCGAACCGCGCTCGCTGACCACCAGCAAACGATGCGTGACAATCCCGGTGTCGAGGACCTCGTTTACGAGTGGCGAAAGCGGTTCGACGACGCAGTGCTACGCCGCACGCCCGAGACGTTCTTTATGTCGGTCAGAGAAACTGTCTGGGAAGAGTACGGCGCACATCTCGGTCTGGACGACTACCTCCTCGCCGCAGTCGTCGCGGTCCATCAGGAGCAAGTCCTCCGTGAAACAGCGGTCGACAGCAGCGGTATCGACGAGGACGCCGTTGCACTCGTCGTTTCCCGGCCGTTGTCGGAGTAGTCCTATCCCTTTTGTTTCAAGCGCAGAGTGCTGACTCGAGCGAGGGTTGGTATCAGCGGATAATATTTCTGTTCAGGTAACCAGCCATTCTATCTTAGAACATATTTTTTGGGTTCCCGAAAACATATTTTCACAAAACAATCTTTAAGTGGCTTCCCCCTGTACAATAAGATGACTATGGCAACACAAGAGCATGTCCGACGCGAGTTCGGGGAAGTCGAAGAGAACGAACTCCGCCTCGACAAGGAGAAGTCCGAGCAGGTAATCAACGCGCTGAATCAGGACTTGGCGGACACGTACACGCTGTACCATCAGGTCAAGAAGCACCACTGGAACGTCGAGGGTGCAGAGTTCCGCGACCTCCACCTGTTCCTCGGCGACGCCGCCGGCAACGCCGAAGAGGCAGCCGACGAACTCGCGGAGCGGGCTCAGGCCCTCGGTGGCACGCCCGTCGCTGGCGGCAAGGCACAGGAAGAGCACGCGTCGGTAGAACCGGAAGGGCAGGACGTGTACGACATCCGGACGTCGCTCGAAAACGACCTCGAGATGTACGGCGACATCATCGAGTCGCTCCGTGATCACATCGACCTCGCGGAGAACCTCGGTGACCACGCGACGGCGCAGATCCTCCGGGAAATCATCGTGCAGACCGAGGAAGACGCACACCACATCGAGCACTACCTCGAAGACGACACGCTCGTCTTGGACTAACGTCGGCCCACCGCCTTCTGCCGAATTTTCTGTTACTGGTAGCGTCGCTACCCAGTTCAGATCGTGGAGAGACCCGCCTGTGAAGAAAGTAACTCAGGAGTCAGAGGAAAGAGAAACGCGGCGCGGACGAACGGACTACCGTCGAAGGTCGACGGTGACGTCGGTCGAAATCCAACCGTCTCGGTTCCCGTCTTCGGTAAACACGGTTCTGTCAGCACCGCTGTCCAGTGCTGCAACGTCCGGGCGGTCCTCGGAGGTCTCGACATCGTCCGTCTGTGATGGCATTACCTGAGTTAGGCACCCCTAAAGCTAAAAGGATTTTGGTTGGCCTAATCATCTGTGGCTGCCAGCCCCCACACCGGGGGCAGAGACGACACGAAACCGGCCGGCCACACGGCGCGGCCTTTAGTACCCGAGGCGACAAGAGAGAGGTATGACCTCGGACGACGACCTTTCCGCCCTGATTACGGACCTCGTTACGACGCTGCAGGAGCTAGAGACGGAGGTCGAGCCTACGACCGACAGCGGCCTGCCGCGGCCGCCGACACCGAGCGAACTCCTCCGGTTCACCAGCGACGTGACCATTCCTGCGGTCATTCTGGTGTTGAAGACCAACATCGAGGCGCTGAAGATACTCCGTCGAGCCCTCCGGATGGCCGAAGGGCGGCCGACATCGACCGGGTCCGCCTCGGATGAGGTGCGACAGCGTGCGAGTGATCTGAGTCGGGCCACGCTCTCTCGCCTCGACGGTGCGTTGACCGACCTCCAGCAGGCTGTCGAAGGGACACCGGAAGATGAAGAGGCCCGCGAGCTTATTCAGGAAGCCCAACAATTGCGTGGCCAGATCCAGGATAGATTAGCCAATGAACCAGGGGTGAGCGAGGAGGTCGACTCCGACCAGGTTACTGACGTCCCAGTGGACGTAGACGCCGAACTACGGTCGATAAAGGACGATATCGAAGGTCCAGACAGGGACGACACCGGTCCCGAAGACGGAGAGGGGAGCGACGAGGAGTAAAGAACTTCAGCGTAGTGTGAGATTTTCACCCCTGAAAACATAATGATTTATTATGTCACAGAGCTAGGTGCGAATACCGATGTCCAGCTCTACTGCTCCGGGCGGTCGTCGGGCGACCCTGTTCGTCCGGTCTGACCTCCCAGCGCTGTCACAGAAACGCTGTACCGCTATCGAACGTGAGCTACAGGAGCTGGTGTGCCGTGGCGTACTCGACGACGTCGACACAGTCGAGTGGGAGAAGCGCGTGCCGCTGCAGGGCTCCGGTAACGGACCTGAGCGGGACCTGTACAACGAGTTTGCGGAGTGGGCCCGCGAGGCTGGTGTCTGCCTCGCGCCGTTTTTCGACACCCGGCTCTGTTACAGTTCGACGGCGGGCGAGAAGCGCCGCGAACTCATCATGCCGGCCGTCTGCCTCGCAGTCTACGAGAGCGGTGACCTCGTACAGGTTGCCCCCTTCGCCGACAGAGGCCGAACTGAGTCCGTCGAAGAATGTATCGCCGAGCTGGCTGAGACGGGGGCCCTTCCCGACACCTATTCGACAACGATTTCGACCGTATAGCGCACTCACGTTCTGTTCGCGGCTTCTACGTCGTCTTCGGCGGCGCCGACGGGTACAGCATGCTCAGCGACGCAACTGTCCTCGTCTCGTCGAACGAGGGGGCACTCCTCTCTGACCACGTCAGCAACACTATCGAGGAACAGGGGACGATTTCGCCGACGACAGACGGTCGTATTATCCGACAGGGTGAGGAGAGCTGATCAGACCGGGTCCCAGCGGTAGCCGTCCCAGTCCTGACTCTCGGGCACTTTGATGCCCGCGTCGGGGTCGCGGAGTTCCTCGACGTAGACGGGTTCGACCGTGTCACCTGTTTCGACCTCGTCCGTGGTCACCTGCCCGAGCGCGCGGACGAACTCGTCGCTCGCATCGGAGACGTCCGTTATGTCGAACTCAACGATAGCCAGCGTGTTTGGCTCGCGGACGCCCGGCGGCGTCGCCGTCGAGTGGGTCCAAGTGACCACTTCGCCGGTCCGGTCCGCGAGGTCGAACGTCGCGTCCTGTGGTTCGCCACACTCCGGACACAGCGGATGGGTGGGGAACGAGACGTGACCGTTTGCGCACATGCCTGCTTCCAGCGTCATTCTGCGGCCTCCATGATGGTGGTGATGACACAGTTGCCAAAGCCGCCGACGTTACACGCCAGTGCGGTGTCGGCGTCGACCTGTCGCGGCCCGGCCTCGCCGACGAGCTGTTCGTAGATTTCGACGCCCTGCGCGACACCGCTTGCCCCCAGCGGATGGCCCTTGGACTTGAGCCCCCCGGAGGTGTTGATCGGCAGGTCGCCGTCCTTTGCAGTGGCACCGTCCATCGCCAGCTCCCAGGCCGTCCCTTGCTCGGCGACGCCGATACCCTCTAGCTGGAGGAACTCCAGAATGGTGAACATGTCGTGTAGTTCCGCCACATCGAGGTCCTCGGGACCGAGGCCGGCCATCTCGTAGGCCTCCTTGCTCGACTCGACGACCCCGCCCATGACCGTCGGGTCGTCGCGCTCGTGGACGACGTGGGTGTCGGTCGCCCCACCGATGCCGGAGACGAGGGCGTACTCGTCGGTTATCTCTTTGGCGCGCTCCTCTGTGGTGAACATGAGCGCGGCGCTGCCGTCCGTGATCGGACAGAAGTCATACAGACGCAGCGGGTCCGCGATGATGGGTGACTCGAGCGCTTTCTCCATCGTGATCTCCGTCTGGAACTGCGCCTTGGGGTTGTCCACGCCGTTTCGATGGTTCTTGACCGCGACCCGGGCGAGCGACTCCCGAGGGGCGTCGAACCGCTCCAGATAGTGCCGGGCGGTCATCCCGGCAAAGGACGGGAGCGTCACGCCGTGCTTGTACTCGTCGGGGTGGGTAATCGAGGCGATGATGTCGGTCGCCTGGCCCGTCGTCTTGTGAGTCATTTTCTCCCCGCCGACTAACAGCGTCATATCGCTGGCCCCGCTGGCGACGGACTGCCAGGCCTCGTAGATGCCTGCTCCGCCCGATGAAGAGGTCTGGTCGACCCGTTCG
The DNA here is from genome assembly GCF_000827835.1 of Haloarcula sp. CBA1115. Taxonomy (NCBI): domain Archaea; kingdom Methanobacteriati; phylum Methanobacteriota; class Halobacteria; order Halobacteriales; family Haloarculaceae; genus Haloarcula; species Haloarcula sp. CBA1115. The sequence goes on from NZ_CP010529.1 coordinate 3,115,716, forward strand.
CTGTAGGCCGGAAGCACTCCCAGGTCGTGGGCCAGCAGATTCATGATTCCCGTCTGCCCTTCGAACTCGCCACTGGCCATGTTCGAGACGTACAGGTGCTCTACGTCGTCGGGCGCAACGCCGGCGTCCGTGAGGCATTCCTCGCCCGCCTGCGAGAGCAACTCGCGGATCCAGGCGTCGCGTTGCCCGAATTTCGTCATTGACGCGCCGATTACTGCGACTCCCATACCTGTGCCGTCACAGGGGTCTCGTGTATGTATTACGGTCCGACCTATAGATCGAGTGGAATGTTCAGGCAGTCGTCGTGACGACCGACAGCCCTTCGGCGGGTTGGTCACCGGCCAGTGAGACGAGCAGGCGCCAGCCGTCCGGGGTTCGCTCGGCTTCGGCCATCTGTGGCGTGATACTCGTCCGGCGCAGCAGTTCGACGGCAATCGGCAACACTGGGCAGCGGAGGTCCGACAGCGTCGGGCGATAGTTCTGTAATGTAATATATCTGGAACAGCGGCCGGGACCGACCGCGGCGGGTTCGATTGCTGTCTCGTCGACCAGCCCCGCTGTTTCGAGGTCGGCGACGGCGTCCCGGACCGGCTCAGGCCCGCTTGGCTTCCTCGGTAACTGGCCGGCGGCTTCGCGGAGGGTGTCCGCCTGTACTTCCGGGTCGAGATTGTCGGCGATCGCCGTGGCCATACTTTCGAGCATCGCCAGACAGAGGCGCTCGCGGTTCTCTGTCTCCTCGGCCGCTTCGAGGTAGCTGTCGATGACTGCCTGCTCGACGGAGCGATGACGGCCCGACAGCACCTCGAACAGCGACCCGGCGACCGTGTGACAGTACTCCGGGAGCGACGACGGGCCAGTCCTGACGGCGTCAGTCCCCCACGGCGCTTCACAGACGATGAGGCCGTGGACGGTGACACGGGGGTCGTAGCGGCGGAGGGCACTCCGGTAGGCGGTCGCGACGCTGGCCGCTTCGGCAGCCGTCTCGCGGTCCGGGAACTGCATTCCCGACACCGGGAACGGCGGCGTTCCTGTCCGGGCGCTGACGACGCGATACGGCCCGACAGCCACGCTGAGTTCCGAGAGCCTGTCACGGATGTCCGCGAGTGTTCGTCCGACCATGGTGCCCTACAGCTCTCCGGCGACGATATCGGCGACACGCTGACGGTCGAACAGGTTCCGGTCCACGTCGTACACCTGCGACGCGGCCCGTTCCGTGAGGACCAGGCTCGTTATCGGCCCCTGGTACAGCGGGCCACCGCGATACACGTTCCCGTTCTGTACCGCCGTCAGTTCGCTTCCGCTCTGGTCCGATTTGAGGAAGCTGACGACCGTGTCCTCGAACTCCGAGCGCGTTTTGTTCTCCTGTCCGCGCAGGAGCAGGTACTCCGGATCGATGTCGAGCAGGGTCTCGAAGTCGACCTTGCTGCGGTCTGCGTGGAAGTCCCTGACATCGGTCTTCGCGAAGGCATCGCGTACCCCGAGGTCTCGCCACTGTTTGAAGCTGGTCCCGGCCTCGATGAGGTACGGTGAGAAGCTGGTGGGCTCGTCGCTGCCGGCCCATACGATAGCTACCTCGGGCCGTTCGGACTCCGAGTCCGGCACGAGGTCTTCCAGGCTCGTCTGGAATTCTTCGTGGAGAGTCCGGAACGCCTCGAACCGGTCGGTCCGCTGGAACGCCTGGGACAGTTTCTCGAAAGCTTCGTACAGCGTGTAGTAGGTGTAGTCGTGCCACTCGTAGCCGGTCGAGAAGATGCTGTTCCCGAAGAAGGGACCGACCTGGGTTTCGATTTCGTCGATATCCGACTGTTCCCAGGACCCGCGGCTCTGCAAGAAGTTCGGGTCCATGACGTGGATGTCGGCGTCTATCTCGTAGAACTGCTCTTTCCCGACACCGCTGTCCCCCCACAGCTTCTGGATCGAACTCCCGTCGACGCTGACGCCCGGGATCTCGTCGTAGTACTGAGTGTGGTATCGGGAGGGGAGCCAGACGCCCTCTGGTGCGTCGAGGCCGAGCGCGATCCCCATGTCGGCCCAGCTCCCGTTGTTCGCGACCCAGCCCTCCGGAACTGCCTCGAACGTGACCTCGCCCACCGGTTCCATCGCGACGGAGTAGCCCGACTCCGTCGGTTCCGTGGTCGCTGTCGCGGTCGTCGTACCGGAATCCGTCGCGTCATCAGTCGCGCCGTCACCACCGCTCCCGGCCTCGGACTGACCCGAGCAGCCGGCGACGGCACCTGCCAGGCCGACACCGGTCGCAACGATGTACTCTCGTCGGTTCATATCTTTTTAGGCTTGCCTAAATGGTTTAAATCTTCCCATATTTAGGTAGCCCAAAAACGCCATGAATCGACAAACAGCACCATAGCCCCCGACAGTGAGAATCCACACAAAGTATATCCGTGTGTGCTAACCACACACGAAATATGCAGGAGGCCTGGCTCCAACTACAATGTCCGGCGTGTTCAGTTGCCTGGGAAGAGCAAGTGTCCGACCTCCCGGCTCCGGAGACACAGTTCGTCTGTGACGACTGCGGGGCCGAACGGGCGCTGTCGGAGTTCATGCGGACCACCCGCGACCTCGAAGTGCTGCAGGAGTTTACGGACTCTTAGTATCGCGCTCGCGCCGCCGCCTTCCACTCCTCGCCCCGCTTGACGTCGTTCGGGGGGCGGCGCTTGCCCACGCTCGCCAGCCGTCCGGCCAGCGTCCACTCGTCCACGTACTCGACGGTCGAGCGCTGCGATGACGCTTTAGCAGCGCGCCGGCGGTCGGTCAGGTGAGCGCTGATCACAGCGGCGATAGCCGCTGCTTCTGCCTGTGACGCGTCCGCCGGTATCGACAGCGACAGGTCCTCGGGGCCCTCGATATCGGTAAGCGGCGGCGTCTCCGCGTCCGACTGCGGTGTGTTGCGAGTCGCCATATTACAGCGGGATATTGCCGTGGTCTTTCGGCGGCGTGTCCTCGCGCTTGCGCTGCAGGAGGTCGAGGTCCTGAATGAGGCGCTTGCGCGTCTCTTTCGGTTCGATGACGTCGTCAAGATAGCCCCGTTTCGCCGGCCCGTACGGATTGGCAAACTCGTCGCGGAACTCGTCCATCAGTTCCTGACGCTTGGCATCCGGGTCGCCGGCGTCCGCGATCTCGTTCCGGTAGAGGATGTTGACCGCGCCCCGTGGACCGAGGACCGCCATCTCCGACCCCGGCCAGGCGTAGTTCACGTCGCTGCCGAGGAACTTCGAGGACATGACGATGTACGCACCGCCGTAGGCCTTCCGCACGACGACCGACAGCAGGGGCACCGTCGCCTCTGCGTAGGCGTAGATTAGCTTCGCGCCCCGCCGGATGATGCCGTTGTGCTCCTGGTCGGTGCCGGGCATGAACCCGGGCACGTCGACGAGCGTGAGGATGGGGATATTAAACGAGTCACAGAAGCGGACGAAACGGGCCGCTTTCTCCGCCGCGTCGATGTCGAGTGTCCCCGCGCTCACGCGTGGCTGATTGGCGACGACGCCGACCGACTGGCCGTCCATCCGCGAGAAGCCCACGACGACGTTGCGCGCCCAGTTGCCGTGAACCTCGAAGAAGGAGTCCTCGTCGACGATGGCGTCGATGACTTTCGTCATGTCGTAGGGCTTGCGCGGGGCCGACGGGACGATATCAGTCACGCCGGGAATTTCCCGGTCGGGGTCGTCCCACGGCTTGACCCGCGGCGGGTCCTCCATGTTGTTCGCCGGCAGGTACGACAGGAGGCGGCGGATGTTTTCGAGCGCTTCCTCCTCTGACGGGTACGAGAAGTGAGCGACGCCGGACTTGGTAGAGTGAGAGCCCGCACCGCCGAGTTCCTCCTTCGACACCTGTTCGCCGGTCACCGTCTCGATGACGTCCGGCCCGGTGATGAACATGTGGCTGGTGTCCTGCACCATGAAGGTAAAGTCAGTCAGTGCCGGACTGTAGGTGGCTCCACCGGCACACGGCCCCATGATGGCTGAAATCTGCGGGATGAGCCCACTAGCCTTGGTGTTACGCTCGAAAATCTTGGCGAAACCCACCAGCGAGTCGACACCTTCCTGAATGCGCGCGCCGCCGGAGTCGTTGAGGCCGATGACCGGGACGCCGTTTTCGATGGCCCGGTCCATCACCTTACAGATCTTGTCGGCGACGACCTCGCCGACCGAGCCGCCGAGGACGGTGAAGTCGTGGGCGAACAGGAACACCTTCCGACCGTCGACCTCGCCGTAGCCGGTGACGACCGCGTCGCCGGCGAAGCGCTTCTCCTCCATGCCGAAGTTCGTCGACCGGTGCTCGACGAACGGATCGACTTCGTTGAACGTGCCGTCGTCGACGAGAAAGTCGATACGCTCGCGGGCGGTCATCTTGCCCTTCTCGTGCTGGGATTCGATACGGGCCTCGCCACCGCCGAGCTCGGCCTCGGCTCGTTTCTGTCGCAACTCCTCGACCGCGTCGTCGGGCGCGGTCTCGTCTTCTGGTTCTTCCTGCTGACTCATGCTACCACTCCATCCCGCCGTTGACGCCAAGTACCTGTCCAGTCATATAACTCGATTCTTCGCTCGCGACGAACCTGACGATGCCGGCGATGTCTTCGACGCGTGCGAACCGGTCGAGCGGAATCTCCCGCAAAATCTTCTCTTGAACGCGTTCGGGCACCTCCTCTAACATATCGGTCTTGACAAAGCCCGGCGCGACGCAGTTCGCGGTCGAGCCCGTGTGTGCTAGTTCGAGCGCTAGGGTCCGCGTAAAGCCGAACAGTCCGGACTTCGTCGTCGCGTAGTTGGCCTGTCCGATGTTTCCCTGCTGGCCGACGACGCTAGAGATATTTATCAGTCGGCCGTGCTCGGCGTCGCGGATGTCGTCGTAGAACGCCTTCGTCCCGTTGAACACGCCGCCCAGGTTGACGTCGATAACCGTCTCCCAGTCTTCACGGGTCATGTTCTCGAATTTCTTGTCGATGGTGATACCAGCGTTGTTGACGAGCACGTCCGTGGGACCGAACTCGTCGGCCACCCTCTCACGCATCGCCCGGACTTCATCGAGTTTCGCCACGTCGGCCTGCGCCGCGATAGCATTGCCACCGCTTTCGCGGATATCCTCGACGACGGCACGGGCTTCCGCTTCCGAGGACCGGTAATTTACGACGACGTTGGCCCCGTGAGCACCGAGGTCTTTGGCGATTCCGCGGCCGATACCGCGCGAGGACCCGGTGACGACACAGGTCTGATTATCCAGGTTCATTTGTGGTTGATCGGAGCCCTGTTGCTTCGTACGCTCATCACCTAATCTGGCAAAGCACAGCCAGATAATAGTTCTCCTAATACAACATTAAACGTCAGATTTAGAATATAATGATGTTCCGATTTCGGGATACATGATGTCTGGAAAACAGATCTACGAGGGCAGCAAAGTGAGAACGCCAAATCTTTTAGGATGGCCTAAAGAGGTAGGGCCAGTACATGACAGCCGACATCTGCGTGATGGTGCCGACGATTCGAAACCACGAATGCATGCGTTCGTACTTCCAGAACGCCCGGAACCACGGGTTCGACCTGGACCGACTGTTCGTCGTGCTCATCACCGAGGACTTCTGTGACACCGACGCGATGGAACAGATGCTCGACGAAGAAGGCGTCGACGGGGCCGTCTACGACGGGACTGCTCGCGAAACCTGGTTTGAGAACCACGGCGCGAGCGAGTATTCGCACCTTATCCCCGAAGCGAGCCACGCGCAGACGTCGTTTGGCCTCCTCTACATGTGGGCCAACGACTACGAGTACGGTGTGTTTATCGACGATGACACGCTGCCACACGAGGACGCAGACTTCTTCGGGACCCACATGTCGAACCTGTCCTTCGAGGGCGAGATAGAGACGGTCAGCTCCGACGAGCAGTGGGTCAACGTGCTCTACCAGAACGAGGACGAGCACGGTCTCTACCCGCGCGGCTACCCCTACGCCGCGATGGACGAGGAAGTTTCGACGGAAGCGACGCAGGTCGACGATGTGGTCGCCTCTCAAGGCCTCTGGACGAACGTACCGGACCTCGACGCCGTTCGTATCCTGATGGACGGCGACCTCCAGGGACAGGCCCAGACCCGGACGAGCGAGGCGGACTTCGGCGAGGACTTCGTCGCCGCCAAGGGCCAGTACCTCACCGTCTGCTCGATGAACCTCGCGTTCCGCCGGGAAGTGATTCCGGCGTTCTACCAGCTCCCGATGGACGACAACGAGTGGGACGTGGGCCGCTTCGACGACATCTGGTCGGGCGTGTTCCTCAAGCGGGCCTGTGACGTGCTCGGCAAGCAGATCTACAACGGCGACCCCCTCTGTGAGCACAACAAAGCGCCCCGCTCGACGTTCTCGGACCTGACCAACGAGGTCCACGGGCTCGAACTCAACGAGCACGTCTGGGAGATCGTTGACGAGGCCGGCGCGGACGCCGACTCCTACGCCGAAGTGTTCGACGCAATCGGGACAGCGATGGCCGACGGCGATTTCAGCGACTGGGAAAACGGTGCCTTCCTTAACTACTGCGGGGAGTTCATGCTCGACTGGCTGGAATGTCTCGACGAACTGGACGCCGCCGCGACGGAACAGGTCCCCGCGACCGCCGACGACTAGAAAGGCCTAAGTTGTTTAGGCAACCCTAAATCAAACAATGAGTGATTCTAACGATCTGACTGGACGTAACGCGACGCAGTCTCGACGGCGCTTCCTCGCTCTCGGCGGCGCGACTGCCGCAACAGCGCTTGCCGGCTGTTCCGGCATTCTCGGTGGTGGCGATGGCGGTGAGGGTGGAAGCAACGGTGGAACTGATACCGGCGTCGGGCAGATTTCCCTTTCGGACTTCCGTGGGTCCGGCCCACTGGTGGAACAGCGGGACGCTCCCGGCGGCACCTCCATCGAGGAGTTGCCGGACCTCAGCGGCGAACTGACGCTGTATCTCGGCGGTGGCGAGGGTGGACTGTATCTCGACCTCATCAACCTGCTCGAACAGCTGTATCCGGACTTCACGGCGAACCACCGGCTCGAAGCCTCCAGCGACCTCGCGAACACGATTATCGAGGAAAACGAGGCCGGCGCGAGTCCCGCCGACGTGTTCATGTCCATCGACGCCGGTTCGCTCGGTGCCGTGGCCAACGCCGGTGCGACCGCGAGTCTCCCCGAAGAGGCCCTTTCGACGGTCCCCGAAGCCTACCAGGACAGCGAGGGCCGCTGGGTTGGCATCGCCGGTCGCGCCCGGGCGATCCCGTACAACACGAACCAGATCTCCGAATCCGACATCCCATCGACAGTTCAGGAGTTCCCCGAGACGGCTGCGCTGGAAAACAGCATGGGCTGGGCACCGAGCTACGGCGCGTTCCAGTCCTTTGTCACCGCGATGCGGCTCATCCGCGGCGACGACGAGACGATGTCGTGGCTCCAGGCGATGCAGGACCACGGTATCACTACCTACGACGACGAGTTCCGCGTTTCCAACGCCTGCGCCGACGGTGAACTCACCGCCGGCTTCGCCAACCACTACTACACGCTTCGGGTCCAGTCCGCCCGCGACGACTCGCCCATCGGCCTCGCGTTCACCGAGGGCGACGCCGGCGCGCTCGTCAACGTCTCGGGGCTGGAAATCATCGACGGAACCGACAACGCGGACCTGGCGTCGAACTTCGTCCGGCACGTTCTCTCGGCGGAGGCCCAGGAGTTCTTCGCCACCCGGACGTTCGCGTATCCGATGATTCCGGGCGTCGCACCGGTCGGCGACCTGCCGCGCATCGACGACCTGAACCCACCGGACATCAACCTGACCGAACTGGCCGACGTGGCCGGAACCGTGGACTTACTTCGGGACGCTGGCGTCCTCTAATATGGGCACAAAAGACCGGTACGAGCGGCTTCGGGAGCAGGCGACGACGTCGGAACGAGACTCGTCGCCGCACACGCTGCTCGCAGTGGTCTCGCTGGCGATCTCGCTGCTGTTACTGGCACCGCTGGTTTGGATCTTTCTCAGGGCAGGTGAAATCGAGTTCGCGCGTGCGGTCGAATTGCTGACAAGCGACACGACCGTCTCGGTGACGCTGAACACGCTGGCGCTGGTGACTGGTGTCACTGTCGCATCGATTCTCATCGGCGTCCCGCTGGCGATTCTCACCGCCCAGACCGATCTGCCGTTCAAACGGTTCTGGACGATCACGTCCGCGTTGCCACTGGTCGTTCCGAGCTACATCGGGGCCTTCGCGTTCGTCTCTGCCTTTGGCCCCCGTGGCGTCCTCGCGGACCTGCTCTCGCCGCTCGGTATCGAGCAAATCCCGACGATATACGGCCTGCACGGCGCGATACTCGTCCTGACACTGTTTACCTACCCGTACGTATTCCTGACTACGCGCGCGTCGCTGCTGTCGTTCGACGGGACCGTCGTCGAGGCCGCCCGAACGCTGAATCACACTCGCTGGGAGGCGTTCCGCCGCGTCACGCTACCACAGATCGCACCGGGCATCGCCGCCGGCGCGCTGCTGGTGGCACTGTACGCGCTTTCTGACTTCGGAACGCCGGCGATTATGCAGTACGACGTGTTCACGCGGATGATCTACAACGAGTTCGGCGCGCGCCGACTGGACTACGCCTCCGTGCTCTCGATGCTGTTGCTCGTGATGGCGCTCGGCATCCTCGCCGTCGAATCCCGGCTCAGCGCGGGCCGGGACGGTGCCTACGTCAGCAGCGGTTCGCGCCGGCCCGGTCTCATCAGGCTCGGGTACTGGAAGGCCCCGGCACTGCTGTTTTGCGGTGCCATCGCGTCCCTGTGTCTGGTGCTTCCCATCGGTATCCTGCTCCAGTGGCTCCTCCGTTCCGGCACGGGCTACAGCGGCGGTGGCTTCGCGTTCGAGGCGTCCTATGCCTGGAACTCGGTCGGTCTGGCCGCCGCCGCGGCCGCTATCTGCGTCGTGGCGGCGCTCCCGATTGCGTACCTCGCCGCGCGGGGCACGTCGGGTATTTCGTCACTTCCCGAGCGGGCCACGTACGTCGGCTACGCGGTCCCCGGTGTCGTTCTCGGCCTCGCGCTGGTGTACCTTGGGCTCCGGTACGTCCCCTTCCTGTACCAGAGCGTCATCCTGCTGGTGTTCGCCTACGTGATTCGGTTCCTCCCGCAGGCCGTCGGGACAACCGAATCCTCGATTCTCCAAGTCGATCCGCAGTACATCGAGGCGGCGCGGTCGCTGGGCTACCACCCGCTCTCGGCGTTCCGGAAGGTCGTCTTGCCGCTCGTCGCGCCGGGTATCGCCGCCGGGGCCGCGCTGGTGTTCCTGACGACCATGAAGGAATTGCCGGCAACGCTGATGTTACGCCCGACGGGCTTCGAAACCTTCGTCACGTACATCTGGCTCGTCCAGGGTGCCGGCTACTACGGACAGGCGGCGGTCCCGGCCCTCGTGCTCGTTGGCCTTTCCGGACTCTCCATGCTGGTCATTCTTCGACGGGAGGACACAAGCTAATGTCTCGACAAACACGCACACAGCAAACATCGGACTTCGACGACGTGGACGCAGCGGTGGCAAACCCGAACCGGACCGTGCTGGAACTGGACGATGTCTCCAAAGACTACGGTCACGAAGTCGCCGTTGAGAACCTCTCGCTCGACGTGAAAGACGGCGAACTACTGACACTGCTGGGACCGTCCGGCTGCGGGAAGACGACGACGCTCCGGATGATTGCCGGGCTGGAACGCCCCTCTGACGGACAGATATCAATCGCCGACGAAGTCATCGCCGACGGCTCCTCGTTCCGCAAGCCCGAGGAGCGCAACGTCGGTATCGTCTTCCAGGACTACGCCCTGTTCCCGCATCTCACCGTCGCCGAGAACATCGCGTTCGGCCTGACCGAGATGGAGGAAGACGCTGTCGGAGAGCGGGTCGACGAACTGCTCGAACTGGTCGACCTGTCGGCCCATCACGACAAGATGCCGAGCCAGCTTTCCGGCGGCCAGCAGCAACGCGTCGCGCTCGCGCGCTCGCTGGCCCCGGAGCCTGACGTCCTCCTGCTCGACGAGCCGTTCTCGAACCTGGACGTGCGCCTGCGCGTCGAGATGCGCGAGGAGGTCCGCAAGATCCTCAAGCGGGCCGGCGTCACCGCCATCTCCGTGACCCACGACCAGGAGGAGGCGCTGTCGATCAGCGACCGCGTCGCCATCATGAACGACGGGACCATCGCTCAGATCGGCGACCCCGCTGAAGTGTTCGAGAACCCCGAGAGCCGCTTCGTCGCGAGCTTCCTCGGCCAGGCGAGTTTCCTCTCGGCCCGGGTGACTAACGACCAAATCGAGACAGGGCTGGGCTCGTTCGACGTGGACCTGCTGAACGGGCCAGTTGCGGCGTACAACGGCGCAATGGTGGACGTGCTCGTCCGGCCCGACGACCTGCAGGCGATGCCGACGAACGAGTCCAAAGCCGACGGCTACGTCGTCCATCGCCAGTACAACGGCCCCTCGTTCGTCTACCGGGTCGAGCTCCACAGCGGCGACGTCGTCCACTGCATGCACAACCACGTCGAGACGTTCGAACCGGGCCAGCCCGTCGAGGTCGACTTGGTCGCGGACCACGACCTGGCCTGGTACCCGACGGAATGAATCGACTGCGCCGGCCGGGGGTACAGGCGGGGCTGGTGGCGCTGCTGGGCGGGATCACCGTTTTCACGCTTGCCCACGTCGTTTTTCCGCACCACACCACCAACCATGACGAGGGCGTCTACCTCCAGCAGGCCGCGATGTTGCTGGAGGGGCAACTGTTCATTTACCCCCCGGTCGAGGAGTCGTTCCGGCCGTGGTTTTTCGTCGCCGACGGCGAGCGGCTGTATCCGAAATACGCGCCGGTTCCGGCGGCGATGTTCGCCGTCGGGAAACTACTCGGCGGCTACCGCATTGCGCTCGGCCTGATTTCGACCGGCGTGCTGGCGCTGACCTACCACACCGTCCGTGAGGCATTCGACGCTCGAACCGGCGTGGTAGCGACCGTCCTCATGCTCGGATCGCCGCTGTTCCTCGTCGAGGCGTCGGTGTTCCTCTCGTACGTGCCGACGACGCTCTGGAACCTCGGCTTCGCCGCGGCGTATCTCCACGCCGACCGGACGGGGAGCCGGAAGACGGCGGCGTGTGCTGGGCTCGCGATCGGCATCGCCTTTTTCGCACGGCCGTACACGGCGGTGTTGTTTGCGACGCCGTTCATCGCCCACGCGCTGTGGTCGCTCCGGACGCGCGACCCGGCGCGGTTCACGCGACTGTCGCTGACTGCCATCGGCGGGCTCACCGGCGTTGCCGCGACGCTTGCATACAACCGCGTCGTCACCGGCTCCGCGCTGTTGTTCCCCTACGAGGTGTTCGCCCCGCAGGACGGCCCGGGCTTCGGCTACCGAGAGATTCTGGGCTACTCGCGCGAGTTCACGCCAGCGATGTCGCTGGACGCGAACGCCGAACTCCTCTGGAAGCTCGTCACCCAGTGGGTCGTCGCCGGGCCGCTGGGAACGCTCGCTGCAGCCGTCGGACTCGGGGCTGCCGTGCGCCGCGGGATAGATGGTCGACAGGCGGCGCTGGCCGGCGTCCTCCTGACGGTCCCGCTCGGCAACGGCTACTTCTGGGGCACCGTGAACATGCTCGGGGACCTCTCGGACCCGACCGACGGTCTGGTCGCCTTCCTGGGGCCGTTCTACCACGTCGACATGCTCGTCCCGCTGACGGCCTTCGGTGCCGTCGGGGTCGTTGCGGTCGCTCGATGGACGAGCCGACTCGTCACCGACCAAGTCAGCGCCGACCGCGTCCGTCCGGTTCTGCTCACGATAGCGCTCTGTAGTGCGGCGCTGGGCGGCGGCGCAGCCGTCACAGCGGCGGCCGACCCGGTCTCGGACAACTACGCGGTGACCCAGCAGCTAGAGCAGGCCTACGAACCATTCGAGCAGCGTGACCTCGACAATAGCCTCGTCCTGCTTCCCACGCCCTATGGCGACTGGCTCAACCACCCGTTCCAGTCGGTTCGCAACGACCCCGGCTTCGACGGCGACACCGTCTACGCGATGCAACACCGCCAGTTCGAGGTGCTCGACGCCTATCCCGAGCGGGACTACTACCGCTACGTGTTCCGCGGCGAGTGGGTCCCGTATCTGGGGCTGCCCGTCGAGCCGCGACTCCAGCCGGTGTCGGTCGCGGAGGGCGAGACGGTCCAAACGGACGTGTCGGCGTCGGTTCCGGAGCAGGCCGCGCTGGTCTCGATCCGGCTCGCAAGCGAGGGTGAGAACGACTACGCGACAGTTACCGGAACGGACCGGCTGGATCTGCAGCTCTCGACCGACCGGAATCGGACGCGGCTCACCGGCGACGGAATCGACGACCAGGTCAGCGTCCCGACGCCGGAAGACGGGACGGTCACGCTGATTATGTTCGTCGACTACGGCACCGGCGCGGGGTTCGAGTACCGCGCGGAACTCCCGGTCGAGCAGACAGACGAGAGCGTCCGGGCGCTGACGCCGCGGCTCGAAGTCTGTCGGGACCAGCGCCGCTGCGGCGGCGAAGCGGCCTACGTCCCGGGCACGCATCGCGATGGCATCAGCATGAACGCGACCACGACAAGCGAGAATACGTGAGACTCACCGATGACTGACTACGAACTCACCAGACGCGACGCACTGAAAGCACTCGGCGCGGCGGGTGTCACCGTCGCCGGCGGCGCGGCGGCGCTCGCCTGGGACAGGTCGACAAGCGACGATGCTGACGAGTCAGCCGAGGCCGACGCCGCCAGTTCCGAATCGAGCTTCGGGGACCACGAACGCGAGACGTACCGTGCCGTCGCCGCTATCGTCTATCCGAGCGAGGTGACGGGCGTCGCTGGATTCGTCGACAGCTACGTCGCCGGACGGGTCGAGGCAGACCCCGAACGAGCCGAAGCCATGGCGGCAGCGGTTTCGGCTCTGGACACGTACACCCGAGAGTGGGAAGGCACCGACTTCGTGGCGGTCGATGCTGCGACGAAAGAAGATACGCTTCGGGGAATGGGGGTCAAGGCCTCTGATCCGGACCCACATGGCGACCCGAGGCACCGCGTCCGCTACTACCTCGTCAACGACCTCCTGTTCGCGCTGTACAGTTCGCCGACCGGCGGTAAGCTCGTCGGCATCGAGAATCCACAGGGCCACCCCGGTGGAACGGGTAGCTATCAGCAGCCACCGAACGACCGATAAGCCGGGTCCCGTCGTCGACTGCTTCGGCGGTGTTACCGGAACCGTTCTTCGAGCGCAACGCGGACGATAGATTTCGCGATGGCGGCCCCGCCGGAGAACGGGTCGAGCTTCGTCTCGCCTTTCCGCTCGTCGTACGCGATGGGGCGCTCACACACGTCGTAGCCACGCATCAGCGGCCGCATGAGCAGTTCGGCCGAGAGTCCGGTGTTCTCGGTCCAGACGATCTTCTGGAGGACCTCGCGGCGGTACGCGCGCATTCCAGTCGTCGTGTCGTGGACGCGCTTGCCCATGAGCACGCTCGCGAGTAGCGCGAACAGTTCGTTCCCCAGTTTGTTCATCGCCGGCATCTGTTCGGCCCCGTAGTACAGTCGGTCACCGCTGACGACGTCGGCCCCGTCGTTTATTTCCGCGAGGAAATCGGGCAGGCGTTCCATCGGATACGTGTCGTCGCAGTCCGTCGTGACGACGACCGGCCGGTCCGGTGTCAGCACGGCTTCGCGGACTGCCACGCCGTACCCCTGCGGTTCCTGTTGGATGACTGTAGCGCCGTGCTCGCGGGCGATCTCCGGTGTCCGGTCGCTGGACCCGTCGACACAGACGACTTCGGCGCGCCCGTCAGTCACTGCAGCGATGTCATCGAGCACGGTGCCGATTGCTTCTTCCTCGTTGTACGTGCCCATAACGACCGCGAGGTCGTCGAAGGTGTAGCCGGCCGGTTCGTCGCTCCGTGAACCCTGAATAGCCATTGCTCATCCGTCAGAACCCACGGTTCTTGAATGTTTAGGTTTGCCAAAATCAGCGGTCGGCGAGATACGTTTCTATCGGGGTTGCATCCGTCCAGAGGTGCGCAAACAGGTCCCGTGCCCACGAAATAGCGCTGTCCGTTTCGGAGACGATTTTCGCCGACGGCCAGGCTCCGTCGAGTTCTGGGAGCGTCAGGATCATCCAGTCGTCGGCGACGGCAAGTGCGTACGGGACCTCCGTGACACGAACGGTCGTCTCCTCGTATCGATTCATATCGAGCGAGACGGACTCCTTGCCGAGTATCTCGTCGATGACAGCACAGCTTACCACCAGTCTCGAGTCGGGGCTATCTGGCATCGCTTCCTCGTACTCTGGGTGGTAGACGGGCGAGACCACGTCGCAGTTCTGGACGCTCTCGACGCGGGTGACGACTTCGCGGACCGGGCGGTTGATATCGGTCTGCGTGCCACGGATGACGGTGTATTCGTCGAGTTCCGGGAGGCGACACCGGAACGGCTGTGGCAGAACTGATGTATCGTGGGACTCCCAGTACTGCGGGGCCACGGCGAAGAGTTCCTCGAGGCGTTGCTGGCGGTGAATCGTATCCGCGACGAGGCGGCCGGTGCCGGTGAGTCGCCAGCCGTCATCCATCGAGGTGACCAGACCGCGGCCTTCGAGGTTCGAGAGCGCATCGTATATCGCGGACTCGCTCGCAGTGACCGCTGACAGCAGTTCGTTGGTGGCCTTGGCTCCGGGACACAGCGAGCCGATGATGTCCGTCCGGACGGACGACGTTCGGACGTACTGAATAACTGATTCTACGCCCATACTGTCCCCATATACTGTAGCTCATATTTTTCGTACATATCAGTTTCCATTTGTAATGGAATACTCTCCGGAAGCTGTACTATTCTCCCGGGCATTGGATATTATTGCAGCCAATGTGTCCATCTTTTTTACCGCTCGTGATACAGACACTGTTGCTGTCCACGTACGACCACGTCCCCGCTGAACGCGATGGAGCACGTTGGTCTTGTGGAATTGCCACGTTCGGGCCCGGCGATATCGTGCCTCTGACATACTTCGCCAGCCCGAAGGGTCATGCAATCACCGTGGGTTGCCCGCCCACGGTGCTCATTGTCTCCGCTGTCGTCTCGTCCAGCCGCATCTGTTTACTTCGGACTCCGTCCGTCGGTTCCGTATCGACCGTCTGTAGTCAGGCGGTCACCGTGAGAAACAGCTACAGCCGACAGTGTCAGTTCTCGGGCGGTTCGTCCGTTCCGATCCGGATCTCGTACGCCTCCATATCCTCGAACGCAGCGACTTGTCCACCGACTTCTACCGGCCCCTCGGCCGTCTCGACGACCAGCGTCGCGACCTCGCGGTTCGAACTGAACGACGCCTGGTCCACTTTGCCCTCGACGACCCGGTGGTCGCCCGTTTCCACGTCCCGCCCCTCGATAGTCGCGTAGAACTCCCCGTCCAATGTCATCAAGTCAGAGATACAGCGCCTGATCGTCCCGTAGCGGCGCGGGAACGGCAGCCCGTCCCCGTCGCTGGCAATCGTTTCGGCCGTTGTCCACAGCACCGTGTTGAGGAACCCGGACACCAGAAACCCGAGTTCCGACCGATTGAATATGACGCCGTATCTGTCTGTGTCGCCGCGGACGCTCTCGCGGGTGGCGTACATCGAGTAGTTCCCATCGGCGACGGCGACGACCGGTGTCGTGATACCGCGGCGGGCCTTCACCGTGGTCGCGATGGACTCGTAATCGAACCGCGCTGGGTCGGGAGCGTCCACACCCGGTGAAATGAGAATTTCAATAGCGATGCCGGACTGCTTCCGGGCCGCGAGTCTGTCTTCGAACCGCTCTAGCAGGGCCGGGGTCAGCGACAGCGTCAGTTCGTACTCGGCCGTCTCGATGATGTCTTCGAGGTACCGGAGTATCGTCGGCCGGGATTTGACGAGCGAGACGGCTTCCGGCTCCCGTGCGGGGGCCGTGTAGCGCGAAGACAGGTCGTCGACGAGGTCATCAAGCGAGTCTTGAATCCCCTCGAAGGCTTCCCGAGGATCGATAGCCAGGACCTTCATCGGCCGGGACTCCTTGAGTTCGACGAGCCCGACGTCGCTGAGGCTCCGGACCGTATCGTACACCCGCGGCTGTGGAATGTCCGTGTTCTCCGAGATCTCCGACGCTGTCAGCTCACCGTGTTGCAACACGGCCAGGTAGGCTGAAATCTCGTACTCGCCGAGATTGAACCGCGCAATTACCTGTTCGAGCGATGCTTCCAAGTCGTCACTAGACATAGTGGAGCGTTTGCGAGTCGAGTACTAAGAACTTCGGCACTCTATTCAGCAGCCAGTTTCAGAACCAGTCATGTGACTCTGTGCTACTGTTGGTTGTCCCGTCACAGCGGCTGCCTACTCCTGTGACTCCGATCGTTCGAGTCGACACGGCAAAAAAACTGCGTGCTGTCGCTGGGTTATTAGTAGGCGCTGGAAATCTGGGAGACGACGTCCGCGGGCGCAGCACCGGAGTTCAGCGATGAGATAGCGGATTCGAGCGAGGACTTGACTGCCGGCGGTGCGGCCAGACCGTGCGCGACGGACGGCGGCTGGGCCTCGCTGTTCTGGAAGTCCTCTATCTGGTCCTTGGAGAAGTCGTTGAACGGGTCGGTGTTGACGTCGGTCCGCGGCGGAATCGACCCCTTCTTCGGGTTGAAGATCTCCTGTGCCTCCGTCGTCCCGACGAACTGGCACCACAGCGTGGTCGCTTCCGGGGACGGGTTGTTGACCGGATACGGGAACGAGTCCATGTTGAGGGCATAGTAGCCGTCGGTTCCCGGGAATGTCACATGGTCCCACTCCTCGCCGTACGTCAGGTCGTTCGTGAGGTACGTTCCGGCCGCCCAGTCACCCTGGTGGAGGAACGCCGCTTCGCCGTTGATGACCTGATTGTTGGCCTCGGTCCAGGAAATCGAACCAGCGTCGCTCGGGATGTAGTCGAGATAGGACTGCGTCGTCTCGACTGCCGACTCGAGCGCGTCGCTGTTGGCGTCGACCTCACCGTCGACGAAGATAGCGCTGTAGGTCTCGGCGTCCGTTTCGCCGAGGAGGACAGTCGCGAACAGCTGGAAGCTGGACCACGGCGACCCGGTCTGGTGTGCCATTCCGGTGTAGCCGGCATCGTTGACCGTCGCCATCGCGTCGACGAGGTCAGACGGCGTTTCGAGGGAGGCCGGATCGACCCCGGCGTCCTCGACGACCTCGACGTTGTAGAAGAGGTTGTTGATCCGGTGGATGTTGAGCGGCACCGTCACGTAGTTCCCAGCGGGCTGGGCCGCGTCCTTGACGCCCTGAAGGTAGGCGTCCTCCATGCTGTTCTCTGACCACACGGAGTCGCCGATATCCTTCAGCAGGTTCGCATCGGTGAAGGGGAGCAGATTGTTTCCGGGCCAGGCTTGCCACGTACTCGGGTGGTTGCCGTTCTGGACCCGTGTCCGGATGTTCGCCTGCAGGTTCTCACCCGCACCGCCGGCGATGAGGTTCTCGTCGAACGGGACGTCCGGGTGTTGCTCCTTGAACGCATCCATTACGGACTGAATCGCTTCCAGTCCGTCGCCCTCGCCCCACCAGTGGGCGACTTCAAGTGTGCTGTACTGTGTCCCGCTGTCAGTACTGCCGCCGTCGCTGCTGCCGTCACCACTGCTGCCGTCACTACCATCACCGCTGCTGCCATCGCCGCTGCTGCCGTCACCGCCGTCACTCCCACCGCAGCCAGCCAGCGAGGCCGCACCTGCTGCACCAGCAATCCGAAGAGCGTTACGCCGCGTCAACCGTCTGTTTGAATTGTCATCAGCCATGGTTGCACCAATACCTCATAATTCCTTATTGAAGATTCGCACTTAATACTTCTGTATAGCGAAAATCAGCATTTGACATTCGGGTCGGTCCCGATAAATCATCTATATCCCACGATTCTTCGGGTTTGAGTGGAGAAAGAAATTAATCGAATGCGAGTAAATACCTCACAATCTTACATCTACTATCTTACATATACCGACATATCCCCGTCTAAATGGGGGGTGTTCAGGCCAAACTGCCGTGAAAAAGCTCGGGCGCGGTCCGGCCCGAGGGTTACAGCGAATCGAACTCGACGACTGCCTTTATCTGGTCGTCCCCATCCTCGAAGGCCGCCTCGACGTGTTCCGGGTCGGTAACCGTCGTGACCAGATCATCGAGCAGCCACTCCGGAAGGTCCTGTAGGGTCTCGACGGCGTCCTCGAAGTGCGAGACGTGTGAGTTGACCGTGCCGATGAGACACTTGTTGTGCAGGACGATCTCGTTGTGTAGCGAACCACCGTCGACTTCGAACTCCCACGGCTCCGGGATGCCGAGCAACACGCCGACTCCGTTCTGGTCGAGCGCCTTGACCGTCTGGAACGCGTGCGGGGCGAACCCGGTCGCCTCGTAGATATAGTCCATCGCCTCGTAGGCCTCCGGGAGTTCGTCCACCGGCGTTTCGCGGGAATCGACGTACGTGCTGCCGATCTCGTCGATGATGTCGACCGTCGGGTCGGGTCGGTCACGCCGACCGACACAGTAGGTCCGGTCGTACTCCTGGTCGAGCATCCACAGCGTCAGCAGGCCGAGCGAGCCGTTGCCCAGCACGCAGGCGGATTCCGGTCGCCAGTCGAACGGTTCCCGCGTCGCGTAGGCGTGCTCGTTGGCCTTCTCGGTGATCGAGAGCGGCTCGACGAGGAAGCCGTGCTCCGCGACTGACTCGGGGACCGGGACGAGGAAATCCGCCGGCGAGGTGAAGTACTCCGCCATGAAGCCGTGGTCACCGACGATGCCGCGTTCCGTGTACTCGCCGTCCGGAGCCATATCAGGCTCACCTCGGCGGAAGTAGTCGTTCGTCTCACCGTTCGGTTTCCGTCGGACGGTCGGCGCGACGACCTGCCCCGCCTCGAGCCCCGTGCCATTGGGCTCTTCGACGACGCCGACCGCCTCGTGTCCGAGAACCATGTGGTCCGCCCCGTCGGGGAACCCGCCGTGGGACCCGTTCAGGACTTCGTGGTCTGTGCCGTCAACACCAACGCGGAGCGTCCGGACGAGTGCCTCGCCCGGGTCAGGCGACGGTCGCTCCCGCTCTAAGAGCTGTGGGCCGTCGTCGTCCCGCGTAACACCAATCACTTTCATGCCAGGCAGAGAGTGAGAACACTGGGGATTAAGTCTTTCTTCAGGGTTCTGCCTCACCGACACTGACGGCCGTGCCAGTCTCGCTGGAGCGGTAGATTCCGTCCATCACACGCTGGACGCGAAGCGCCTGTTCAACGGTGTTCGTCGACGGCGGCGTCCCGTCTCTGACTGCGGAGACGAACCGCGCCTGTTCCCGGTGCTGTGGGTCCGACCGTTGCGTCTCGATGTCGGTCGTCCGGTGGTGCATCCGGCCGGTGTCGGCGGTTTCGAACAGCGTCAGCGACTGGTCCGCGAGGTCGAGTTTCGCGCCCGCCCCGGTCCCGCGGACGTAGTACTCCTGGCTGTCCGGCCGGTTCGTCGCCCACGCGACCTCCAGAGAGATCGTTGTCCCGTCGTCACAGCGGATGAAGGCGCTCGCCGAATCGTCGACGCTGAACTCGGCCGCACCGTGATCCTCGCCCCACATCTCGACGTACGCGTACTCCTCGTCGACGCCGAACTGAGCGCGGGTGTCGCCCGACACCTCGACGACCTCGGGATGGTCGGCGACGTGCAGCGCCAGGTCGATAGCGTGCGCGCCGATATCGATGAGCGACCCGCCGCCAGCCACGTCGCTGCGCGTGAACCACGACCCCCGGCCGGGGACGCCGCGACGCCTGATGTAGTTCGCTTCGATGTGAGACACCTCGCCAATATCGCCCGCATCGCGGTAGCCCACAAGCGTCTGGACCGGGTCGGCGAACCGGTTGTGGAAGCCGACCATGCAGAACCCGTCGGCCGCGTCGGCGGCCGCGGCGATCCGCTCGGCGCTTTCGAGCGTGTGGGCCAGCGGCTTCTCGACGAGCACGTCTAGCCCTGCCTCAAGGGCTGCGACGACGTACTGTTCGTGAAACTTGTTCGGCGTCGTCACCAGCACGGCATCTACCGTCTCGAACATCGCCGCGGCTTCCTCGTACACCGCCGCGTCGTACGTCTCGGCGAACCGGCGGCGCGCGTCGGCATCGACATCGACGCCCGCCGCTATCGAGACCGGCTGGTCGAGCTGTCGGAGGTTGGTACAGTGGATGGCCGCGATGTTCCCCAGTCCGATGATGCCTATCCGAACGGTCTCAGTCATGTCTCTCGAAGTCTGCACCCGGTGTCGGGTTAATACAACTGCTTTTCACGCTCTTCGCGTTCCTCTTCCTGTTCCTGCTTTGCCTTCTCACGGCGTCGACCGCGCCGATACTGGATGATGCCGGGGACGATTTTGTTCTTCAGGTCTAGGATGAACGACACGATACCGTACGCCCAGAAGAAAAACAGCACGAGCATCCCGCTCCAGTACAGCATCGCGAGGTGGCTGCTCATATCAGTCGTCTGATTCTACTTCGCTACTGGATGCAGTGCCTTCGGCCTCGTACGGGATGAGGTCGTGGACGATCGCGTCGCCGGTGGCCGAGTCGAACAGGTGGACGTTCCGTCGGTCGATGACGACCCCGATCTCGTCGTCCTCTTCGAGGTCCGAGTCGGGATCGATGCTCATCAGCAACTGGTCGTTCGTCGCCAGTTCCTGAGACATCGACGTTTCGCCGTCGCCCAGCAGCAGGTAGGCGAATATCTCGTCACCCATCGGTTCGAGAATGTCGGTCGTCGCCGTAATCATTCCCGACGGGTCGGGGACCTCTGACTTGAATTCGCCCGGGTAGATGTCCTCCGGGCGGATGCCGAGTGTCACGTCGTCACCGACTCCGACGCCTTCGATGGACGAGGGATTGAATTCGAGGGAGAAGTTCGGCGTCTCAAGTGTGGTCTCGGTGACTGTCCCCTCGACGAAGTTCATCGACGGCGAGCCGATGAACCCGGCGACAAAGAGGTTGTCCGGCTCGTTGTAACAGGTCAGCGGCGGGTCGATCTGCTGGAGCTGCCCCGAATCGAGGACAGCGATCCGGTCGGATAGCGTCATCGCCTCCTCCTGGTCGTGGGTCACGTAGATGATCGTCGTGTCCAGTTCCTTGTGCAGGCGCTGAAGCTCCGTCCGCATATGGACCTTGAGCTTCGCGTCGAGGTTCGCCAGCGGCTCATCCATCAGGAACACGTCGGGCTCACGCACGATAGCGCGGGCGATGGCGACGCGCTGACGCTGTCCACCGGACATCTCTTCGGGCATCCGGTTGAGCATTCCCTCTAGCTGGACGATGTCCGCGGCCCGCTCGACGCGGCGGTCAATCTCGTCTTGCGGGTAGTCCCGCAGCCGCAGCCCGAAGGAGATGTTGTCGTACACGTCCATGTGCGGGAACAGCGCGATGTTCTGGAACACCATCGCGATGCCGCGGTCCTTCGGCGGGAGGTTCGTCACCTCGCGGTCGCCGATATATATCTCGCCCTCGGTCGGGATGGTGAGCCCGGCGATGGTCTCCATCGTCGTCGACTTCCCGCAGCCCGAGGGGCCGACGAAACAGATGAACTCGCCGTGGTCGATGTCAAGGTTCATGTCGTCGACCGCGGTGACCACGTCACCCTGGTCGTCGTAGCGCTTCGTTACGTGTTCGAGTCGTACTCTTGCCATTGTGTTACTCCTTGAGTGCGCCTGAGGTCAGTCCGCTGACGATGCGTTCCTGTGCGACAATCACGAGAATGACGACGGGGAGGACCCCGACGATACTCGCCGCCGCCATGAGGTTGAACTGCGTGGTGTACTGGGTCTGGTAGCTGAGAATCCCGCCGACGATAGGCGACCACTTGGCCGCCTCCGGCGAGGTCGCCATGATCGAGCTGAAGAAGTACTCGTTGTAGACGGCGATGAACGTCAGCACGGCCGCCGTCGCCACGCCCGGCGCAGACAGCGGCATGATGACCCGGAACAGCGCGCCCAGTCGCGTCGTTCCTTCGACCCGTGCGGCGTCCTCCAGCCCGTCGGGAATCTGGCCGTAGAACGTCGTCAGGATGAAGATAGACAGCGGCATGAACAGCGCGCTGAACGGCAGCACCATCGATCCCGGGGTGTTCAGCATCCGTGGCGGGGTAAACAGCGGGATGGACGTGAACGGTATCGTGATCGGGGCGTTGCCGGCAAAGGCCTGGAACAGCGGGATGACGAACGCGGCCGGCGGGAAGTAGCTGATCGCCAGGATACCGAGCATCAGCAGTGCGCGGCCGGGGAACCGAAGTCGGCCGAACACGTAGCCGGCGAGGCTGGCGACGAACAGGACGATGACCGTCGTCGTGACCGCCAGCGCGAAGCTGTTCAGCATGTACAGGTGGAACGGCACCTGTTCGAAGACCGTGACGAACGCGCCCGGGTTGAAGCCCTTCGGAACCGGCAGCGGGAACGTCCCGCTGACGCCAAAGAGGTTTACTGTCGGGAGGAAACTGCCCGAGAGCAGGTTCCCTTCGGGGGTCACCGCCAGCACGATGAGCCAGTAGAAGGGGAACAGCGTCGTCACCAGGAAAAACACCATCGCCGCGTAGAACAGCGCCCGGTACACTTTTTCCGGGTCCTGGATGGCGCTCTGGGTCCAGCGCTGTAGCGGTCCGTCGCTCGACTGCTCCTGGGTGTCGGTTGGCGTTGCCATGTTAGATCGCGTCCTCCCCTTGCCAGACGATGAGTCCCATTACGACCGTCCCGATGATGGCGGCCGTCACGAACGCGATGGCCGCGGACGTCCCCTCACGGGTGGTGAACGTCGCGACGACCATACACGACAGCGACGGCACGACGGTACAGCTCGACACCGTGTCGATGATGCCGTACACCCGCATCGCCTGCACCGACCGGAACAGCACGGCAACGCCGATAGTCGGCAGGATGAGCGGGAACGTGATGAGCTTGAACTGCTGCCACTTCGTCGCGCCGGCGACCTTCGCCACGTCGTACAGGCCCCGGTCGATGCTCTGCAGCCCCGCCAGAATGAGCAGGGCCATGAACGCCGACGTCTTCCAGATGTCGGCGACGATGATGATAAACGTCGCACTTGCCGTGTCGTTCAGCGTGTTCGTCGGCGCGAGCAGCCCGAGGTCGGCAAGCGGTGGCGTCAGGAACCCGACGTTCGAATTGAACATCAGGAAGAATATCATCCCCTGAATAACGATAGGGACAGCCCACGGGATGATGATGGCCGCGCGAATCCACCGCCGCCCGTAGAAGTCCTGGTCGAGGATGAGTGCCTGTCCGAGGCCGATGAGCGTCTCGAACAGTACACTCACGACGGCGAAGATTATCGTGACGACCAGTGCGCTGTTCAGCAGTGCACTCGTGCCAAACCCTTCGGGAAGGAACGTCGTTCCGCCCGGCAGGTACCGGTTCTTCTCGCCGGTAAACAGCTCGACGTAGTTCCCAGCGCCGACGAAAGTCGTGCTCGAAAAGTCCGCCGAGAGCGCGAACAGCGACAGCTCGAAGGTGCGCAACAGCGGGTACAGCGCGACGATGCCCAGAAGGACGAACACGGGCACCAACAGCAGATACGCGTACTGCGTGTCGCTGAGGTTCTCCATCCAGCGCATCACGCTGACGAGTGCCCCCGAGCGTCTGGATTCACGGCCGGTTTCTGTACTCATTCGGTTACCTCCGTCCGTCGTTTGAATGTGTCATGGTAAATAATCACAGGGGTGGTTTTGTAACGGTTGCCCGTGGCTTCAGGACTGCTCGGTCTCTTGCAGTGCGGACTCTAGCGTCGCCATCGCGTCGGCCGAGGAGGCTTCCTGACCGACTGCGCGGTTCGCTTGCTGTGCGATCTTGCTAGACTGGTCGCTCCAGACAGCCGTCACCGGGCGCGGCATCGTGTTGTTACCAGCGACCTGCAGCGTGTCCATGTACCGGCCAACGACGGGCACGTTCTGGGCCTCGCTGGAGTTGAACAGTTCAGGCCGCGGCGGCAGCCACCCCTGGACGGACAGCAGCGTGAGCTGGAAGTCCGGCTCCATGGCGGCGCGAATGACCTGTGTCACGGCGTCTAAGTCCTCGCTGTTGGGGTTGACCGTCATGTGCCAGCCACCGAGGGCGGCCGTGGTACCGCCCGTACCGGGCTGTGCCGCATCGCTCTCGGAGACGGCGTACGGAATCGGCATCGCGCCGAGGTTCTCGCCGAGCGCCGGGTCCTCGGTCTCCTCCGGGTTGCGGCCGCCGAGCGCCAGCGAGTAGGGCCAGTTCCGGTGGAAGACGGCGTTGCCGTTGACGAACGGCGCGCGAGCGTCTTCCTCCTTCCAGCCGAGGATTTCGGTCGGGGTGAAGCCGCCGCCGTAGCCCTCGAACTGCCCGTCGAACTCCTCGTCGTGAACGAACTTCCGCATCATGTTGAGGGAGTTGATGACTTCGGTGTTGTTGACCGTGATCGGCCGCTCGCCGATTGGGCCAAAGAGGTTGTCGCGGCCGCCGAAGTACGCGCCGCCCCACGAGGACATGACCTCGTTGAACGTACAGCAGGAGGTTCCCTCGTAGATATCCCACTGGGTCGTAAAGCCGAAGTCAACGTCGGCGTTGTCGTAGGTGTCCGCGGCGATGTTCGACCACTCCTCCCACGTCATCGGCTCGGTCGCCCAGTTGTTGCTTTCGGGACTGTAGCCGGCTTCCTCGACGAGGTCCTTGCGGTACTGCATCGTCGGGAAGTCCGGGAACACCGGGACACCGAACAGGTCACCGTTGCTCGGATTCCGGGCCGTGTCCGTAAACGCCGAGAAGTAGTTGTCTGACACGTCCGAGAGGAGTTCCTCCGGCAGCGTCTGCGAGAGGTTCTGGAGCTGTCCCCGCTGGATGAAGATGTTCGTCCAGCCGTTGTCCATCAGGAACATATCCGGGTTCGTCTCGCCGGCCGAGAGCAGTCGGTTGTAGTTCGACCGGGCCGCACCGGTGTCCTGGTCGCGCGGAACGAACTCTATCTCGATGTCGTCCGACAGGCCGTTGTCGTGCAGTGCCTGCT
Source organism: Haloarcula sp. CBA1115 (assembly GCF_000827835.1). Classification (NCBI taxonomy): domain Archaea; kingdom Methanobacteriati; phylum Methanobacteriota; class Halobacteria; order Halobacteriales; family Haloarculaceae; genus Haloarcula; species Haloarcula sp. CBA1115. The sequence goes on from NZ_CP010529.1 coordinate 3,140,774, forward strand.
TGATTGCGTCGCCGTTGTTCTGGACGGCCACCGGGTCGAAGCCCCACTGGACCGTCGTCGTCTCGCCGCTGCTACCGTCGTCAGTCGAGCCACCGTCACTCCCGTCGCCGCCATCGCCACCACCAACGAAGTCCGCACAGCCTGCCAGTCCACCGACAACACCTGCTGCTCCGGCGGCACGGACAAACCGTCGCCGGGAGACGCCTGTCGAGTTCCGCTCGCCGCTTGTGCCATTGTCCGACATATCTATTCTGAGCTATCCCGGACACACCTTAAAGGTTGTCCATAATTAACCACAGGTGTTGTTAATTGTCGGCCTCAGCCTGGCAATCGTGATATATTATTGACTATTCGACATCGTATAAATCTTTCAGTATATATACGCAGGGATAGGTCAAACAGCTGTTTGCCACATAGAGGAGCTCAAACGCGAAAACTGAGGGAGAGTTTACTGATCCCGAAAAAACGGCGTCTGTGTCACTCGTACGTGACGTCCGTAATTGTAATCTCGGTCGCTTCGATTTCCTCGATGACGGCCCCCCAGCCACCGACCTCGTACGTCCCGTCGTCGGTGACCAGCGTCGCACTGATTCGACCGGCCAGTTGTGCCAGTGGGACGGGGTCCTTCCGACCGATGCTACTCCCGGTGTAGTCGATGTCGGTAACGCGCCCTGTCAGCTCGACCGACTCCTTCGTTTCCGTGTCGTACCCCTCAATGACGGCCTCGATAGTCGCATCTTCGTTCAGCAGCGGTTCGATATCCCGGACGGCGTGGCGGAGGTCGACGTACGTCGTCGGGGTTTCCGGCGTCCGCTCGGTGTACAGTGTGTCCCAGATCTCCCAGAGACAGGTCAGGAAGAACCAGTGGAAGACGTAGGTGTGGGTCCGGTCCTTGACGAGCACGCCGTACTCGTTGACTGAGTCGTGGTGAGGCGCAAAACACGTCCAGGTCCGGTCGACCAGCACGAAAAACGGGGCCGGGATCTCCCGGTTCCGAGCCTCCGTACAGGTCCCCTCGATGTCGGAAAGCGGCGGTACTTCCTCGCCAGGACCCGTACAGATGCTGAGTTTGATGTTCACGCCGCGGTCGTGGGCGGCAATGAGTTCCTCACGAACCGCGTAGAACTGCTCCGGGTCCACACCGACCTGAATCTGGTTTTCGGCCGCTTCGATGAGCTCCCGGGCTCGGCTGACGACCGTTTCGAACCGCTTGACGATACTGACCTCGTGGTCTGATATCTCGGGCTGGTTCCAGCGTTCCTCGATCGTCTCTGCGGCGTCGAGGTACTTGCTCGACCGGGACCGCAGGTCCTCAAGCACTACGTCCGGATTGCGGGCGCGGGCGGTCAGGCTATCCTGCTGGAACGTCTCGATATACCCCTTCGTCTCCAGGTCCCGGAGCACGTCGTAGATCCGCGGGTCCGGAACGTCACAGGAGTCAGCGATGTCGGTCGCCGATGCGGTCCCCAACCCCAGCAACGCCACGTAGGCCTCCGCCTGATACGGGGAGAGACCGGCATCTTCGAGGACATCGGTTAGTTCGCTGTCGTCCATGTGTGTACAGGGAAACTGAGTACGCAGTTAACGTGCATGGTTATCTATCGAGGTCCACAGGTCAGTCCTTGCCCTCGACCGGCCACTGTGGCTGTTTCGGAGCCTCGATTCGGGCGCACTCTTCAGCAGTCAGGCCAATGTCGAGCGCCTCGACGTTTTCCTCTAGGTGGTCCATCGTCCGCGGGCCGATAATCGGCGCGTCGACGACGTCCTGATGGCAGAGCCACGCCAGGCTGACCTGTGCCGGTGTCGCGCCCTTCGCGTCGGCAATCGCCCGCACCTCGTCGAGGACCGCCCAGTTCTCGTCGCTGAACCGGTTTGCTGTGTACTCGTCCGTGCTTGCTCGGCCCTCGGAGAGGTCGTCGTCGCGTTCATACTTCCCGGCCAGGAAGCCGCCGGCCAGCGGCGACCACGGGATGACGCCGACCCCTTCCATCTCACACACCGGCAAGAGGTTCGCCTCCTCGTGGCGGTCGACGGCGTTGTACTCCGGCTGCATCGAGACGAACCGCTCGTACCCCTCGATGTCAGCCGTGTACAGCGCCTTCTGGAACCGCCAGTTGGCCATCGTGCTCGCGCCGATATAGCGGACCAGCCCCTCGTCGACGAGATACGTCAGCGCGTCCAGCGTCTCCTCGATGGGCGTGTCGTCGTCCCACCGGTGGATCTGGTAGAGGTCGAGATAGTCGACGCCGAGGCGGTCCAGGGTGGCGTGACACTGGTCGATGATGTGTTTCTTCGAGAGCCCGCCCCCGTTCGGGCCGTCGTGCATATCGAAGTATACCTTCGAGGCTATGACCAGTTCGCCGCGGCGAGCGGAGTCGATTGCACTGCCCAGAATCCGCTCGCTCTCCCCGTTCGAGTAGGCGTTGGCAGTATCGAAGAAGTTGATACCGAGATCGAGCGCCCGTTCGAGTATCCGGCGGCTCTCAGCCTCGTCGTTCAGCATCCAGGGCTCCGCGCTCCCGAAGTTCATCGTTCCGAGACAGAGTTGGGACACGTCGAGCCCTGTCGACCCGAGCGTGGTGTATGTCACCGGCGAATCACTCATGCCACTTTGTACCACAGCTGTTGTTAAAGAATTTTGGGACTGCATACCGATGTCCGAACATGAGCCGGGAGTCCGCACCGAAGGAAACAGATCCGATGGACGCACTCAGAACGCTCAGCGACGAGTCGCACACCGGAGAGAACAGATGCTGGCCGTGTACTGTCCTGAATCTGGGGCTCATTGGAATCGGTGTCATGTTCCTTCGCGCACGCAACCGCCCGCGGGCGAGCCTGCTGGTCGCCGTTGTCGGCGTCGCGGTGGTCTACCTTCGGGGGTATCTGGTTCCGTACACGCCCGAATTTGCCCCGCGGCTGGTGGCAGCGTCACCGGTCCCGGACGAGTGGTTCCACGGAAAGCCATCGCACAGAGAGTCATCCCGACAAGATGTGACTCGCCAGGAAAGCGAATCGCTGGCCGACGACGTGGGGATGGACGGCGAGACCGTCCTCCGGGAGCTATCGGCGGCCGGCATTATCGAAGTCGAAGGGGAGCGGCTGTTTCTCGCGACGGCCATCGACTCGGCGTGGCACGAGCGAATGGACGAACTGGCCGACCAGTCGCTCGATTCGCTTTCGACGGCGCTGCAGGCATCGCTCCCGCGAGTCGACTACACAGAACCGTACGCCGACGACGCGGAGTGGGTCGCACTCGGCTCCGACCACAAGCAGCTCCTTCCTCGACCGGTCGTCGTCGCCGAGCTCGCGGCGTACGAGGTCCTCGGCGAGCGTCTCGACGACGAGCGGCTCAGAATCGCCGGTGCGGAGGCCTTCCGGATGTTTCTCGACAGGTGTCCGGTCTGTGGCGCCGAACTGGTCGAGTCGTCGTCGGTGTCGTGTTGTGGCGGCCATCTGGGACCACGGCAGGACCCCGACGAGACGCTCGTCTGTCCGACCTGCGAGCAGCGCCTCTACACCTTTGAAGTGAGCGACAACTGAAACGAGGTACAGGAACGGCCGAATCGGTGTCTGGTCCGGGATTCGAGACGCTAGCCGGGTTCTGTTCGGAGAGACGATGGACGGGAACGGCGGGAGAGTCCCGCCTGTACCGCTGGTGCGTGCGGTCCCGCGGACAACCATGCTCCGTGAGACGGTTGACGTCGGCCGGGTCGGAGTGGTGGGGAACATTGGTGACCCAACGGTGGTCCCACCTGGTCCCGGACGGCAGGGGGAGTGAAACCCAGCCGCTAGAAATATACAACTGATGTTGTAAATAAATTTTCGGTAAGTGAAGAACACTGCCTATTAAATCCTCGCACACGGAGATGGTGGTATGAAGAATATCGACGACCTCGTCGACAGCGCGTCCGACCTGGCACAGCGTGGCCTCTCTAAGGGCGAGATCGCTGACGAGCTCAACGTCTCCCGCGAGACGGCGAGTTGGCTTGTCGAACGCAGCGGCACCGGCACGGAACCGGAGACGAGCGACGACGGCGGTCCCCACGATATCCACGTCGACTGGTCCGCCGTCGGGCGGGACAGCAACCGGCTGTACCACGCGGGGGCGGCGATGGCGGACCTGCTCTCGAAGAAAGGCGACGACGTGGACCTCACCATCGGCATCGAGAAGGCCGGCGCACCGCTTGCGACGACTGTTGCCCGGGAACTGGAAACCGACCTCGGGACGTACGCCCCGACGAAACACCAGTGGGACGACGACGAGAGCGAGACCAGTGACGGTTCGTTCTCCCGGAACTTCGCGCAGATCCGGGACCGCGACTGCTACGTCGTCGACGACACTATCACGAGCGGCAAGACGATGGGCGAAACCATCGACGCGATCCACGAACAGGGCGGCAACCCCGTGGCCTGCGTCGTGCTGGCTGACAAGCGCGGCGTCGGCGACATCCGCGGCGTCCCGGTGTACTCCCTGCTGCAGGTCATCCGAGTCGGCAGCGACGGCGACTCGTAACAATCCTGACGGACTGACCGGAGCGCGTGTTACGTCGAGCGGCCGTCGAAGCACCTGAATCAGTGTGGCCGCGCGAGAGACTATCCTTTTATTCGTGCCGTGCGTAATCCGCGGCATGACTGTACTGTCGTTCGACGAACAGGGCGTAGATGTCGTCTACGAGGGGACGGAGTTCCGCCTCGAAAAGGCCCTCATCGAGGACGCCATCCAGAAGTCGTATCCCGACGTGACCGATCACGAAGTGCTGCAGATGGTCGAGCCGGAACCCGCGCTGTCGGGAGAACCCCAGCGTATCGCCGAGATCGTGAACTGAAGCGGGGATAGTTCCTTTCTGGGCAATAGATCCTTCGTGGGAGATAACCTCGATTAAGAACCCATACCCCGTTTTTAGGCGTTTATGGCCCCGAATATGCGCTAATTAAGCATCCGAGCAGTAGGCATTTAAGCCGTCAGCGCACACTGGGAGATAATGTCAGACCCACGTATCGCCGGGGCTAGCGTGACACATTTCGGGAAACACCCCGAGCGAACCGGCCGAGACCTGTTCGCCGAGGCCGGACTCGAAGCGCTATCGCAATCCGGAATCGACCCGGACGACGCTGAAGCCCTCTATTACGGCAACTTCATGGGAGAGCTCGCGGAACACCAGGGCCATCAGGGCCCGCTTATGGCCGAGGCCATTGGCCTGGACGTTCCGGCGACCCGCGTCGAAGCGGCCTGTGCATCAGCCGGTACGGCCGTTCGTGAAGCCGTCAAGACGATCCGGAACGGCGAAGCGGAGGTCGTCGTCGTCGGCGGCGCAGAGCGGATGACTAATATCGGGACGGCGGCGGCGACGGACGCGCTCGCTATCGCCGCCGACGACCTCTACGAGGTCCGCGCCGGGATGACCTTCCCCGGGGCGTACGCGCTGATGGCCCGGTCGTACTTCGACCAGTACGGCGGCTCCCACGAGGACCTCGCTCACATCGCCGTCAAGAACCACGAGCACGCGCTGGTCAACGAGCACGCCCAGATTCAGCAGGAAATCACGGTCGAGGACGCGATGGAGGCCCCGACGATTGCGGACCCGCTGGGCCTCTATGACTCCTGTCCGATTACTGACGGGGCCGCGGCTGCCGTCCTGACGACGGAGGCCTACGCTGAGGAACACGACCTGGACGCCCCAGTCGCCATCACCGGCACCGGACAGGGCGGCGACAATCTCGCACTGCAGGACCGCCCGCATCTGGCACAGACCCCCGCCGCCGACAAGGCCGCCGAAGAGGCCTATGGGGACGCCGGCGTCGGTCCAGACGACGTCGACTTCGCCGAGGTCCACGACTGTTTCACCATCGCGGAAGTGCTGGCAATCGAATCGCTGGGCTTCTACGAGCGCGGCGAGGGAATCGCTGCGGCGCGCAACGGCGAGACGACCCGTGACGGCGACCGCCCGATAAATCTCTCGGGCGGGCTGAAAGCCAAGGGCCACCCGGTCGGCGCGACCGGTGTCGCCCAGTTGGCGACCGTTGCCTGGCTCCTCGATGGGTCGCACCCGCGGGCCGACGCCGTCCCGGACAGCACCATCGGCGTCGCGCACAACGCGGGCGGTACAGTCGCATCTACGACCGTCCACGTCATGGAGGTGCAAGAATGACCGAATCCGCACGAGACGGCGAGTACGACGAGTGGCTCGACAGCATCGAATCGGACGACGGTTATTACCTCGAATGTTCGAACGGCCACGGCTGGCTGCCGCCCCGGCGGGTGTGCCCGCGCTGTCACGACCAGGAACTCTCGGCGGTCGATCTGCCAGAATCCGGCGAAATCGCGAGCCACACGACGATTACCGTCCCGACGCCGCAGTTCGAGGACGACGCGCCCTACGTCACCGCCATCGCCGACTTCGGACCGGTGTCGGTCACGGGACTCGTCCGTGACGTGGACCCGGACGACGTTGCCATCGGCGACGTGGTCGGTATCGACGTCGGCGAGCGCGTGACGACCGGCGACAGAGCCGTCGTGTTCCGGCCGCGCTAGAACTCAGTTCTCGACCGTTACCGACGTCACTCTGTCGCGGACCACGTCGACGAACTCACCGGGGTGTTCGACGTGGGGCAAGAGCAGCGAGTCACCGAACACGACGAGCATCGCGTCCGCCTGTTCGGCCAGGTCGCGACCCTCCGACAGCGGCGTGATGTCGGCGTCCTCGCCCCAGACCAGCGTCACGGGCACGTCGAGGCCGGCCAGCGTTTCACCGAGGTCGTCCTCCGGGTCGAGGAAGCCGGAGACGAACGACGCCGGTGCGAACCGCGCGCCGGGCTGGTGGCCGCTCTGCCACTCGTAGTCGACGACGTCCTCGGTGAGATTATCCATGTCGTAGTAGCCGTGGTCGGCGTGGAAGTGCCGGATGGAGGGTTTCGAGACGGTAAGGTTGTAGATGGCCTCGCCGATGACCGGCGCGCGGAGCAGCGAGCGGAGCCAGACGGTACGATTACCCATCGAACTGTCCGTCGGGCAGATGAGGACGAGTTCCTTGACGTCGACTTCCTGTGCCGCGCTGGCGGCGTAGGCCCCGGTCAGTGACGACGCGACGACGGTCGCATCGGTGGTGTTGTCCTCGATGAAATCGCGCACGAAGGCCGTGTACAGCGACGCCGAGTACAGCAGCGGCGGCCGGTCCGTGTGCCCGAAGCCCGGCAGATCCGGCGCGATGACGTGGTAGTCCTCGGCCAGCGTGTCGAACACCGTGTGGAACTCGTGATTGCTGGCAGCGGCGTTGATGCCGTGGCACAACACGAGGTCCGGGTCCGACGGGTCGCCGGCTTCAGTGTACGCGATATCGAATCCGCGCCAGCGGTACGTCCCCTGTTCCCCGTCGAGCATCGGTTCGAACGCGCCGGCCCGCGACTGCAGCACGCGGTTGGCAGCGGCTGTCGCGCCGACCGCACCAACGACCGCCCCGAGCGCCTTGCGGAGTCTCATACTGATATCTTGGGGCCCGGAGTGTGTTATACATGCTGGACGAGCATCAGGTGTCGATTGCCCGAGAGCTTTCTCAGTCCGGTGGGTGCCAGCCTCGTACTCAGGCCCCGTCGCGACGCTCGTCGAGACACGCACGGAGCGGCGCGAGGACCTCGTCGACGACGGTGTACGGGTCGGTGTTTCGCTCGATAACGGCATCGACGTACTGCTCGATGCCGCCGCGGCGGTCGAGTTCGTCGACCAGTAGTTCGTTGGCGTCCTCCCGAAGCAGGGTCCGAATCTCGGCGGCGAAGCGCTCCCGCGCCTGGCCCTCTCGGCGGCCGGTTCGGTCCAGGTAGTCCCCATGGTTGGCCAGCGCATCTAGGAAATCTTCGACGCCCTCGCCCCGATTGGCGACTGTCTCCACGATGGGGGGGTTCCACGTTTCCGACCCGTCGTCCTCGTCATCGGAGTCGTCGTCGGACGCGTCGCCGTGGTCACCGGCGAGTTCGGTCGGGCCGTGATGGCCGGAGTCCGGCCGTCCGCTCCGCCCCTGCAGCATCTCCCGGAGTTGCTGGACCGTCCGGTCGGCCCCATCGAGGTCGGCCTTGTTGACCACGAACACGTCCCCGATTTCGAGGATGCCGGCTTTGAGCATCTGCACGTCGTCGCCGCTGCCCGGCGGGACGAGCACGGCAACGGTGTCGGCGGTGCGGACGATGTCGACCTCGTTCTGGCCTGCGCCGACCGTCTCGACGATGATCTTGTCCTTGCCGAACGCGTCCAGCGCGGTCACGGCGTCGGTCGTCGCCGTCGACAGCCCACCGAGGGAGCCACGAGCGGACATCGACCGGAAGAACATGTCCATATCGCCGGCATTCGAGGCCATCCGTATCCGGTCGCCGAGCACCGCGCCGCCGGAGAACGGCGAGGACGGGTCGATAGCGATGACGCCGACGGTCTGGCCCTGCTCGCGGTAGGTCGCTGCGACCTTGTCGACCAGCGTGGACTTGCCCGCACCGGGGCTGCCCGTGACGCCGATAACGTCGGCTGTCCCGGTGTGCTGGTGGAGGTCGGAAATTATCTCTCGGTACCCCGACGAACGGTTCTCTATCAGTGTGATGACTCTGGCGAGGGCGCTGTGCTTGCCCGCAAGCAGGTCAGCGACGAGGTCGCTCATCGCTCGGGCGCGTTCTCGTGGATGTAGTCGATCATCTCCTCCATGGACGCGCCCGGGCCGAATATCTCGTCGACGCCCTGGCCGCGGAGTTCCTCCTGATCGTCATCCGGGACGATGCCGCCGACGAGGATGAGCCGGTCATCGAACGCGTCATACTCTCTTAGCCCGTCGAGAATCTTTGGGACCAGCGTGTTGTGCGCCCCCGAGAGAATGGAGATGCCGACAACATCTACGTCCTCCTGCACAGCGGCCTGCACGACTTCGTCGGGCGCTCGATGGAGCCCTGAGTAAATCACTTCAAAGCCAGCGTCACGGAGCGCCCGCGCGATGACGTGTGCGCCCCGGTCGTGCCCGTCGAGTCCGACTTTCGCCACCAGACACCTGATGGTCCGTTCCGTCTGCTCCTGCTCGACACTCATGCCAGTACGTACCGCGCGGTGTGTTTTCATTCTTGCCCTATTCATCATGACTTATGTCGATTACGAGCCCCCTCGGGGAATGAACTATGCTGCCGGGTCGAGTGCGGGCTCACAGACCAGAATAGGACCATTCCATAGAACGACAATTCTAAGTTCGCTGCTAGCGGCGTTTCCACCAGTGCGAACAGTCGCCGTCATCCCCGCGTACAACGAGTCGTCCACCATCGGGTCGGTGATCGACGGAACGAGCCGCTACGTCGACGAGGTGGTCGTCGTCGACGACGGGTCGTCGGACGACACCGCGGCCATCGCTCGCGAGCACGGCGCACACGTCGTCACACACGTCTTTAACACCGGCGTCGGCGGAGCCGTCAGGACGGGCTACCAGTACGCCATCCGCCACGACTACGACTTCGTCGTGCAGGTCGACGCCGACGGCCAGCACGACCCGGCGAAGATTCCGACCCTGCTTTCCCACGCCGAGGACGCGGACATGGTCATCGGCAGCCGCTACCTGAACGAGAGCATCGACGACTACCCGCTCATCAGGCGGCTGGGAATCACCTTCTTCACGACCGTCGTACGGAAGCTCGGCGGCATCGACATCACCGATGTGACGAGCGGCTTCCGCGTCTACCGCGTGTCGGCGCTACAGGACATCCTCCACCGCTCGGACAACCACTGGGCGGTCGAACAGACGCTCGACGCGGCCCAGCGCGGCCAGCGGATCGAAGAAGTATCGATAGAGATGCCGATCCGGGACGAGGGCGAGTCGCAGTTCAGCCTCGACACGCTCGTACTCTACCCGCTACGCATGACTGACACGGTGTTTCGCGTCCTCCTCTTTCGATAATCATGGTCTTTGGATTCGACTACTCACTGGTCAACCTCCTGTCGCTGGTCGTCGGCCTGGCCTTCCTCGCGAACGGGTACATCATCGTCAGAAGCGAACGCGAATCGCTGGAGCTGTTCGTGATGTCGCTGCTGCTCGGCGCGGGGCTCATCGTCGTCGCCATCGTCCCAAACGTGTTCGAGGTCGTGGCGCGGCTGCTGGGCCTGGAGTGGAAAGCCCGGGCCATCCTCGTCATCTCGAACCTGACGCTGTTCGTGGCGGTGACGTACCTGCTCAACCGCATCGGGCACATGTACGACCGGCTGTCGCGGCTGAACGAGGAGCTGAGCCTCCTCCGGAGCGAACTGGAGGAACACCAGCTACAAACCGAGGACAAGCAGGATGAGTAGCCGCGCGGTGCTGTCGATAGATTTCGAGCTGTTCACCCAGACGCCGGCGTACCGGAGCGCGTCGGGGACGACGGACCGCGACGGCGTCGGTCTCGACGGCGGCCGGTTTTTCAGGGAGATATTGGCGGAGTACGACGCGACTGCCACCGCGTTCGTGGTGTCATCAGTCGCCCAGTCCCACCCCGACGCCGTCCGGGCACTTGCGGATGCGGGACTGGAAGTCGCGTCGCACACGCACACCCACCAGTTGCTCTCGGACCTCGACAGCGACGGACGACGGGCGGAACTGGCCGAGTCGAAGGACGTGCTGGAGCGGGTCACCGGCGAGCAGGTCTCCGGGTTCCGCGCGCCCGCATTCGACATCACCGACGACCACTTCGATCTACTTTCCGACATCGGATACACGTACGACTCTAGCGTCGTCTCAAGCCGGTCGATTCCGGGGTGGTACGGCGGCGAGTACGACATCCACAGACCGGTTCCGGCGTCGGCGGTGCACCCGGACGCGCCGGACAGTATCACCGAGTTCCCGGCGAGCGTCATGCCGGGGCTGCAGTTGCCCCTCACCGGGACCTGGCTCCGGTTTTTCGGCCCGCGGTACACGATTCTGGGCATGAGGCTACTGGCCCGCCGGGGCATCACGCCGATGCTGTACGTCCACCCGTGGGAACTGGTGGACCTGCCGGCCGTAGAGGGGGTGCCGACGCGAGTGTACGTCAGGACCGGTGACTGGATGCGACGGGCCGTCGAGCGGATCTTACAGCAGGACTTCGAGTTCACGACCGTACAGGCGGTGCTGGCGGATGGCGAAACGGTCGCGACACGGCTACACAGGGGCGAGACGCCGTGACGAGCCGGGCTCGTGATCTGGGGATCACGGTCGCCCAGTACGGTCTCGCCGTCGTTGCGCTGGCATGGCTACTCACGCAGTTCGACATCGCCAGCGCTGTCGACCTGCTCGCCGGCGTCAAGATTCAGACGGTGCTCGCTATCGTCGCCGTCAGCACGCTCGGCATCTGTGGCCGGGTCTACTCGTGGTACGCGGTAATCACCCCGCTCGCACCGGTCCAGTTCCGGACCGCCGCCGGGACGACGCTCATCGTGAACTTCGTCAATCAGTTGCTCCCCTCGCGGCTCTCGGGACGGCTGGCCGCGCCGTTCGTCCTCCGGAGTCAGACCGGGATGGCTTACAGCGACGCCGCGGCCGCGTCAGCGCTTCACACCGGTATCTTCGCGCTATACTACGGCGTGGCGGCGACTGCAGGGCTCGTTCTGGCGATCCCACTGCTCCGGCTCGAACTTATTCTGCTGCTAGCGCTCGCGACGAGCCTGTACTTCGCGGCCGGCCTCGCCATCCTGTTTGGAGGCCTCAATCTCTCGTATCTGGACCGGCTCATCGGCTGGCTGTCCGGGGTCGTGGTCCGGATTCCACGCGTCGGCGGAGGGCTCGCGTCGCGGCTCGACGGCCTGCTGGAGTTTACCGACAGTTCGACCACGACGTTTCGGTCGCTCGCGAGCGAGCCGGCAGTGTGGCTCCGCTACGCGGTCGGCTGGGCCGTCGACCTCGTGCTCGCACCCGGTGTCCGCGTCGGCCTGCTGCTGGGGAGTTTCGGCGTCGCGTTCGAACCGCTGGTCGCGTTGCCGCTGTATCTCTTGGTCGCGTACACCGTGACGCTTCTGCCGCTGACGCCCGGCGGCATCGGCATCACCGAGGCCACGGCGACGGCGGTGTTCGTCGCGCTGGGTATCCCAGCGGAGGTCATCATCCCTATCATCTTCGTCGACCGGTTCCTCAGTATTTACCTGCCCTCGCTCGCGGGCTGGTATCCCTCCGTTCGGCTCGACGTCACGTCATTGACGACGGAGTAGTCGGCGGAAAACGGAGCGGGAAGTCGAGAAAACGGCTCAGAACGGCGGATGCCGGCTCGTGTCGCACTCGCCGTCCCGTTCCAGAATGAGGGTGTACTGGTTCGCCGCGAGTTCTTGCTCGTCGGCGAACTGGTCCGTGTGCGGGACGACACCGAGCCGCAGCAGGTCGGTGAACGACCCGGGGGTCGGTCGCTGGGGAACGAAGTTCGGCGGCCGCTCCTCGAACTCGGCGACGATTCTGTAGTTGTACTCCTCGTTCAGGAGATTCCGGAGGTAGGTCGCCTGTGCGTCGCCGTTCCGGTAGTAGGTGTCCTCCTTGAGATACAGCAGATCCCGATACCCGACCTGGATGTACCGCGGGCAGGCCATCGCCTCCTCCGCCTCCGAGTCCTGACCGGCGACGTGTCGGGCAGTCATCGAATGCGGGACGGCGGTGTCCTGGATGTGGACGCGGTAGGTCTCCACCACGTCGCCCTCGTCGCTGTTGTCTTCGAGCCAGGCCGTCGCCTCGTCTCGGGGCATGGATGCGAACTGTGCCGTCCCGATACCGGCGTAGACCGCCGTCGTCACCAGCAGAACGGCCAACACCGGGCGAGCGAGACTGGTCGAGCGCTCGCGGAGCTGCACCAGTCGGCCCCCGACGAGTAAGGCGATGAGCGGGAAGGTCGGCAGGAGGTGGTGTACGCGGAAGTCGTGCCACTGGGAGAACATCGCTATGTAGGCCACCAGTCCCGTCAGAACGAGGACGGTGCCGTGGAAGGCAGAGCCGCGGTCACGGATGGTTGCGACGGTCGCCACGACGCTCGCTGCGGCCGCGGCAAACAGCGGTAGCCCCAGCGCGCTGAAGTAGCCCCGGAGGAACCACCACCACATCGGGGCGTCGGGGCCCGTCGGATGGCTCATCCGCGAGGTCGAGCCGCCGAAGACCCGCTCGATGAACGGTTCGGCTCCCGCCACGAGCGCGGTTGGGAACCCGAGGACAATCATGGCGAACCCGAGCAGTGCGCCACTCAGCAGGAGCTTCGGCCGGTACAGCGTCTCCGTCAGCGGCGCGTCAGCGGCATGGGCACGCAGCAGGAAGGCGACACCGATGAGGAGGACGACCGGCGCGGCCGTCAGTTTGAACGCGATTGCGACACCGCCGGCGGCGCTCGCCGCCAGAAACAGCGTTCCGTCGTCCGTCTGGACGTACCTGACCAGCAGGTACAGCGCGAGGAGGACGAACACCAGCGCCGGCATATCTTCGCCGGCCTCCTTCGAGATGGTGAGGAAGCCGAAGGTCAGCGAGAGCACGACGGCCGACAGCCGGCCGGCGTTGCGGCCCTCGAGTGCGACGCCGAGGCGGTAGGTGAGGTAGACGGCACAGATTGCAGCAACGACGTTGGTTAGCCGGATGAAGACCAGGCTCCAGGTCCAGATCCACTCTGGCGTGGCGGCCCAGACTTCGTAGTGGCCGAACTCCCAGCTAGGGAAGGCAATCGTGGTGAATGCGCCCAGGTCGCCGGTGATGGCGGCGACGAGCACGACGGGGAGGATAGCCAGCGCATAGAGGTACAGCGTCGCGCCGAAGGGGGCCCGGCCCCACTCGACGCCGGCCTTGAGCCCCTCGAAACTCGGTTCTTCGAGGACCGACCCGTAGACGACCATCGCGTCAAGGAGACGACTGTACTCGTCACGGGTCGCGAAGTTCGGGATGCGGTGCCAGAACCAGAACCCGACCATAACAGTCGACAGCAGGAGCACGTAGCGGAGATAGGGGTCGTCCCGGAAATCCGACCGTACCTGTTCGACAGCACGTCGGGACAGTGACCGCCAGCTACTCATCGTGTCACTGCTCCGGGGTGTGCGTTGAAAAGGCTACCCTTCTCAGAAGTAGTCGGCATCGAACTCCCGGCGGAGGATGTAGTGGTTCGCGTATCCGCGGACGTACTTCGCGAACAGCGAAAGATATCCCTCGTCGGCCTCTCGGCGGGCCGACGTAGCGACACAGGAGTCGGCGTCGTAGACGATTCGGCCGTACTCTTTCATCCGCAAGGAGAGCTCCGTGTCCTCCATGAACGGGATGTCCTCGTCGAAGCCGCCCGCGGCCTCGAACGCGTCGGCCCGGAAGCTACAGTTGAAGCCCGGTTGCTGGACGAAGCCCAGCGGCCAGGACACCCGATACCAGTAGTCCGACAGCAGTTTGAACAGCACGCGGTGTTTGAGGCTGTCTTCGAGCGGGCGTGCGGGGCCGCCGACCCCCACCACATCGTCGTCGGTGTAGTGCCTGAGATGCAGGCGGACCCAGTCCTCGGGGACGACCGTATCGGCGTCGGTAAACAGCAGTATCGGGGCTTTTGCGGCCGCTGCTCCGTGGTTTCGGGCGATTCCCGCCCCGCCCTCGTCGCACCGGACGACCGTATCGACGAAGGGCGTGTCACGGGCCACCTGTTCCGTACCGTCGTCGCCGCCGACCACGACGACCAGTTCGACGGGCTGTGACTCGAAGGGAGCCAGGCAGCGGGCCAGCGACTCCGCCTCGTTGTAGGCCGGGACGATGACTGCGGCGTCCATCTGAGAGGCAGGTACATCGTACAGACAGAAATAGCAAGCGATGCGACGGCCTGTCCCCGGTCTCAGGCAGTCACGAACGCCGCGCGAGGGCGGTTCCCGCGAGAACGGCGACGAGTGCAATTCCGGCGAGCGTCCCGAACAGCGCCGTCGCGTTCGCAAAGGCCAGAATCGACCCGGCCAGCCCGCCGCCGAGCGCGCCGACGCCGAACACGCCCAGATACGTGTAGCCGTACGAGAGTCCGCGCGTGCCGGCGGGCGTGTACTCCGCAACTGCGGCCTGATACATCGGCTGGACGACGAAGAGGGTGACCCCTAGCAGCGCACCAAGCACCGCTAACGGACCGAAGCCCATCGCCGACACCGGAACGAACAGCACTGCAAGGACGGCAAGCACCAGAAACGAGCCGGCGATACCGTACTCGACGGGAATTCGGTCGCTCAGTTTCCCGCCGGCGTACTGGCCGAAAACGCCGATGAGCAACAGTCCGGCGTAGAAGTAGTCCTGTGGCTTGAGCGTCTGGCCCGTCCCGGCCTCGATACCGAGCGCCGACAGGACGCTGGGAGGCAACAACGTCTCTATCGGGATGGGCTCGAAGCCCGGCAGGTCCCGCAGGAGTTCCGGGAGGAAGGTGAGGACGCCGCGGTAGTACAGCCCCGAGCACATGACGACGACGAACACGAGCAGGAAGCTCCCTGTCAGCAGGTGCTTGCTCTCCGTGAGGAACTCCCCGAGCGAGTCGATACCGCTGCTGGCCTTCGACCCGCCGTCGGTTGCAGTCGTCACGGCTGCCGTCTCGTCGAAACTCGCCCGCGAGGCGTAGACGGCGGCGAGCAACGCGGGAACGCCGAGGACGAGCGCGACCGTCCGCCACTCGGCGACCAGCAGGAGAATTGCGGCGACGAGTGGGCCGAGGCCGATACCGAGGTTCCCGGCGACACCGTGGTAGGCCAGCCCGGTTCCGCGCTGTTCGACGCCTTTGCTGATGAGCGAGAGCCCGGCCGGGTGGTAGACGCTGGCCGAGAGTCCCCAGAGGACGAGCGCCAGCGCGATGACGACCATGCTCGGAGCCAGTCCCAGCAGGATGTACGAGCCGCCCATCCCCAGCAGACAGCCGGTGATGAGTCGGCGGGAGCCGATACGGTCGACGACGATACCGCCCGGGAGCGCACCAGCCCCGAACAGGCCGTAGCCCAGCGTCACGATGACGCCGACGGTGGCCGTCGTCACGTCGAACTGGGCGATACCGAGGTTGATGAGGTCAAACTCGGTGAGCCAGATGACGACGAATATCGGGACCGCCATCTCGTAGGTGTGGACCAGCCCGTGTGCGAGCATGACCAGCGCGGTAATCGCTCGGTCGTTCGCGTTCACACTCTGGTTCGTGTCGGCCGCCGGCAAGTGTGTGACGGTTCCGCGCATCTGCGCGTGCGCCTTTTTCACCCCTCCCAAAACCAGGGGTGGGTTTTTATGTCCGAACAGTATAGGCGGCAAGTGTGAGCAAGATCAAGGTGTCACTTCCGGACCAGGTGGACTCGGACATCCAGCGACTCGTCGAACAGGGCGAGTTCCTCAACCGCGACCAGGCCGTCGAAGACCTCCTGAAGCGAGGGATTTCGGCCTACAACACTACGACGGAAGAGACCGAGACACTCGACGAAGAGATTTTCGACCAGACGGCATCCGAACAGCAGGACCCCGCGATGCAGGACGATTTCCTCTAGTCGCGGTTCTGTGAGAGTCGGCCGTCGTCCTCGGATGCCCGCCGTCCGGAGCCGTCGTTTTCCTGCCGACGTTGCTTCATTTTTGCGCCGGGTTTCGGACCTCTGTCGACTGACTCGTACGGCGTTTCCGCGATGCTCTCCGGGATGATGTACCACGCGAGGCCACCGCCAACGACGGTTCCGCCAACAAACATTCCGGCGACAACCAGCAGTTCCGCACCGCCGTACAACGTCACCAGCCCCATCGAGACGCCGATGAGAAGCGCGAACCCGACCTGCGTGTATCTGAGGAAGCGTTTCCGGTCGGCGTCCGTCATCGAGGGACCGACCATTAGCGGCCCCCGAAACCGGTGGCGCGCGTCGGTTCGGCCATCAGTAGAAGCCCCGCGCTACGTCTTCCTCGATGACGTCCTCGAACTCCGCGTCGAGTAGTTCCTCCGCTTCCTCGAACGTCTCCGTGAGTTCGGTCATCTGGTCGGGCCGGTCGTGGTGGTCGAACTCCATCGGGCCGTAGGCCGGGGAGTCCATCGCGTCCATCATGTCCTCAAGCAGCGCTTGCGGCGACGTGGGTGCGTCCGCGTGGGTTTCGAGTACCGTTTCGAGGTTCTTGGCCTTCTCCTTGGCGTCGTCCTCGTCTTCCGGTCCCTGCTGGACGCCGAAGATGCCCGACCCGTCGTTCGGAAACAGCGGGTCGATGTCGTCGTCGATACGGCGGGCCACCTGTGACCCGACGCCCTGTACCTCGAAGGGGTTCTTCGCGTAGGTCTTGAGCTGGTAGACACCGGCGTCGGGGTGACCGAAGTAGATGTCCTCGCCGATACCGTTCGCGCGGTCGCCCCCGACGGCACGCCAGTCCCCCGGATTGGCATTGCTCTCCATCACGTCTTCGAGAATGTCCTGCCAGTCGCGAACGCGCATTGTCAGTTTCCCGTTCGGCCTGGGCCAGAATGAACCCATCGGTCCTGACCGTCGCCGGGCGGAAGCAGGGAGGTCGTGGATACGGACTGGCCAGCGTGCCCACACGACTGTCGCTGCTGTCGGCGACCATACCGGGGATTGATTATCTTTCACGCAGATATCCATGATAACAGCGTTGGGTGTCGCGGTACGGGCGTAAGTTACGAGGGGCGACAAGTGGGTACAGCATCCGAGACCGGCCATGGCGGCGTCGACTGGCGGCAGCTGGCACTGGTAAGTCTCTGCCTCGTCGGGCTGATCGTCGCCGCGTTTCTGGCCCCGCCACCGATCACTGAGAGCGGGATCAGCAGCGGGGGCGGTGACGGGAGTCACGGCACCGAGCCAGTCACGCAGACGCCAGCCGATACGCGGGAACAACGCCGCGACGGTGGCGGGGGCGGCAGCGTCACCGACACCCAGACACCTGCAGGCACACGGGAACACCGTCGCGACGGAGGTGGGAGCGGCGGCGTCACGGGAGGAACAGAGCCGATTCCGATTCCCGGCGATACCGCCCCGCCCACTGCGGACGGCTGTGGCGTCCTCGTCGAGTCAGAGCCGAAAGCCGGGCATCCCCTCACCGTTCTGGTGTATCAGGACCTCGAACCGGCGGCCGCGACCCGTGTCTGGTTCAACGACCGATACGCCGGCCGGACTGACCAGAACGGCCAGGTGACCGCACAGGTTCCGTACCAGCGCGAGCTGAACGTAACGGTCGAATCGCCGGGAACAGAGCCCTGTCAGTTCTACCGTCGACCGTACGAGGAATCGGATACTGAAACAGCAAGCCTCCTCGTGGAAGGAGATGTGTTGTCGCTTGGCGGGACTACCTCGGTCTCAAACGGGGACGGGGACGCACGAAGTACCCTTGGCGCATTTGGGACGGTTCCTGGCGCATCTGGGATGGTCGATTCGACGGCCCCACGCCAGCAGACCGCGGCCGGCAACGACACCGGTCAGTACCGTGTCGGCGGGAGCGTCAACGTGACACTGCTCGGCGAGCCGTACCCCGGGTCGACCGTCCCGCTCGTCGCAACGGTCGACGGCGTGCCAGTCCGAAACGCGACCGTGACCCGCAACGGCGACATCGTCGGTCGAACTGACACCGCCGGCCGGTATCAACTGACAGTCCCCGACAGCGATACCGCCGCAGTAACGGTGTCCCGCGGCGAATTCGAGGGGTCCGCGCGCGTCGACGTGCTGAACTTACACGTCCGCGTCGTGCCTGCGAAGGCCCTCCCGGTACCAGGTGACAGGGCCGCTGTCAACGCTACGATAAACGGAGACCCGGTCGAGAACGCGACTGTCACGCTCGGCGACCAGCGCCGGGGAAAGACTGGCGCTAACGGCGCTGTTGCCGTCTCGCTCCCAGCAAACCCCTCGCTTCCCGTCACAGCGGCAACAGACAGACAGACAGCGAGAACGACGCTCTGGGGCGCGTACACCGGGACCATCGTGGTAAGTTCGATACTGCTGGTGGCAACCGTCGTGACCGTCGCTATCGCCGCAGTGATGTACTCCCCCAAGGTCGCACGCGGCGTCGGTATTCTCTGGACAATCTTCGATTCGCTGTTTGTCATCGGCGTGCTCTGGGAACGGGACGGGCTGGTCGTCGCGCTCGCAGTCGTGGGCGTCGCCGCGCTGTACCACTATCGGACGGCTGCTTTCTCGGGCGGACAGGCGGTCGCATACGCGGCCAAGAACGGCGGTGAAACGGCGGCTGGCTTCGTCGCCCGCGTCGTTCAGTGGACCCGGCGAACGGCACTCTGGCTCGTCGGCCGTATCGAAGCCACGCTGAACATGGGCCGCCGACTGGCCGCCCGTCTGGCGACGTGGCTCTCATCGCTTCCGCTAACGCTGTCAGGGCTGTGGCGTCGCTTCCAGCGGTGGCTCCGGTCGGCCGGGTATCGAGCCATCACTGTAGCCAGGGCTGAAACCACGCCGCGCAGGATTGTAACGCTCGGATTCTCGTGTGTCGTCGTGATACTGAGCTATGTTCGCTGGGGCACGGCCGGTGCCGTCGTGGCTGGGGCCGGGGTGGCACTGGGTGCGGTCGGTGTCTACATCGCTGGCCGGGTCGGCGATACGGACCGCCCGACTACGGCATCTAGCTCCGGACCGAGCGGGTCGGTCACTGACTCGTCGGGCGGCGGCGAATCGGCTCTCCCATCGATTCGCGACCTCTGGCGTGCGTTCGCCAAGCATGTCGTCCCCGGGCGCTGGCGGACGCGGACGCCCGGCGAGGTGTCCCGGGCCGCAATCGACAGCGGCCTCCCGAGGGCACCCGTCGAAGCACTGACAGAGGCGTTCCGGGACGTCGAATACGGCGGCCATTCGAGCGACAGCCGGCGCGAGCAGGCCCGTAGCGCGTACGATGCGCTGGTGGGTGCGAGCGACGAGCAGGAGGACGAAGGGTGAATCGCCGTCGCGTCGGGCTGGGAATCGCCGTGTTGTGTGGCCTGCTACTCGTGGCTGCCGGCGCGGTCCTCGGGCTGACAGGGACGCCAGAGCCGGCGGATTCCGGGCCGAGTGCGGCGGGTGTCCTCGTCCTCTTCGTCTGCGTGCTCGTGGCCTCCTGGAAGCTCTTCCGGACGCCCGACGACCCCTCGGTATCACCGTCGCCGTGGACTGCTGACGACAAGTTCACCGAGGGGTTTCTGGAGACGACACCGACAGACGACGCTGTCTCCGGAACCGAACTCGCGGAACGCGTCGAAGCGGCGGCTGCACAGGCCCGCGACGACGGGTCGGTCGCCGAGAGCGTCGGCCCCGTTCGGGAACCACTTCGGGCGGCGCTCACGGAGGCACTGGTCCAGGGCGGCCACGACCCCGACTCGGTGAAAGCACAGTTAGCCGCGGGGACCTGGACGGACGACCCGGTTGCCGCCGCAGTACTGGACGAATCCGTCACGCCACCGGACCGACCGTTTCGCACGCGCCTGTGGGCCTGGCTGTTTCCCGAAAAAGCCGTCCGGAAGCGGTGCGCACGGGCGATGACGGCAGTCAGCGTCGCGGCCGACGACGCGTTGCCGACAGTGGTCGGCCAGCAGGCGCCGCGTCCGGTGCCAGTCGTCGCCCCAGCGGTCGCCGACCTGCAGCGGGCGGCTGACGGGAGCCTCCAGCGGGCCGTCGACGGGTCGATTCCCGAGCGGGAAGCCGTCGGGACCAGCGCAGACGGCGCGTCTGACGGTGCCCACGTCGACGGAGCCGCCACCGAGGGCGCAACTGCCGCGGACCGCCCGGCTGACTCCGAGTCTGAAGCTGGCGGGACAACGCCGGTTGACGAGGACGGAACGGATACCACAGCGACCGACGGGGCCGACTGGGGCGATGTGACGGAGGTGCAGGACTGATGGGCCGACGAGCCATGCGGTGGCGCGGCGCAATCGTCGCCGCACTGACACTCGCCGGAGCGGGCATCTGGGAGGGGAGCGGGACACTCCTGCTGGCCGCCACACTCCCGCTCTCGTATCTGGCCTACGGAATCCTGTCGACTGCTGCTGTCCCGGCAGCACTCGTCGTGTCACGGGCTGTCGACCCGACGCCAGTGCCGCCGGGGCACCCGGTTGCAGTCCAGTTGACGGTGACAAACAGCGGCCAGCAGACGCTGTCGGACATCCGGGTCGTCGACGGCGTTCCGACTGACCTCACAGTGCTGGACGGGACGCCACGCGGCGGCGAGACGCTTGCGGCCGGCGAATCAGTCACGCTCGAGTACATGCTCATCGCCCGCCGAGGCGAACACGACTTCGGCGAGCCGCGGCTCCGCGTCCGGGGTACGAGAGCCGGCGAGGTCGCGACTGCGAGACAACAGGCGGAGGGCGATGACAGGCTGGTGTGTCAGCTTGACGCCCAGGCACCGCCGCTGTCCGACCAGGGGACCGACCGCGTGGGCCAACTCACAACCGACGACCCCGGCGATGGCTTCACCTTCCACTCGACGCGGGAGTATCAGCGCGGGGACCCGGCCGGCCGCATCGACTGGCGCGGGTACGCGAAGCGGGGAGCGCTGTCGACGGTCAACTACGAGCAGTGGGTGTCGACGACGGTCGTGTTCGTCGTCGACGCCCGCTCGCCGGCGCGGGTGACCGCCGGCCCCGGTCGCCCGACGGCAGTCGAACTCGGCGCGTACGCGACGACGCACGCAGTGACCTCGCTGCTGGATGCCGGTCACGAAGTCGGGCTGGCAATCGTCGGCATCGACGGCGACGGTCCAGCGGGACTGACGTGGCTCCAGCCGGGCGACGGACCCAACCAGCGGTCGCTGGCTGTCGAACGGCTACGGGCCGCTGCTGATGCTGCCGAGAGCGACCCGGCTGGTGGTCCAGAAGACGAGGGCGACACACAGCGGCAGTTCCGGAAAGTGATGGAGGTCGCCGGACCGCGCTGCCAGCTGGTGCTCGTGTCGCCGTTGCTCGACGATGCGCCGGTCGCCGCGATGGAGTCCTGGGCGGCGTTCGATTGCCAGCGAACCATGCTCTCGACGGACGTAACCGCGGCGAGCACCGTCAGCGGACAGTACGAGCACGTCCGCCGTCGGACCCGTCTGGCGCGGTGTCAGGCGTCTGGGGCCCGGACAATCGACTGGCGGCGTGGGACACCGCTGCCGCTCATCCTCGATTACGCCTTCTCCGTTGCAGCGCACCAGCCGCGTGGCAGTGTGCAGCCGGGAGGCGGAGCGTAAATGATCGGCGGGCCGCGACTCGATACACCATCGGCCGTCGGCGACGAGGGGCGGCCGCGGGCGACCAGCCTAACTATCGTCGCGCTTATCGTCGCTGCGTTCGCCCTGGCGACAGGGGTTCTGTCCGGCGACCCGCGACTGTTCAGCGGTATCGCACTCCTCGCCGGCATTGCCGTGGCGGGGTTGACGCTACTGGACCGGGACGGACTGGGACCGACGGTCATTGGCCACCTCTGTTTCCTGCCGGCAGCGACTGGCGTCGTTGCCTCGGTCGGGCAGGTGTCAGTCGCCCCGCTCCTCGCGCTCGGTGTCGCCGTCGCAATGGTCGGCGTCGCGACCGCCTGGACCGACGTGCTCGACAGAGAGACCGTTGCGGCAGCGACAGTGAGCAGCGTCGTTTCGTATCTGTTCGCCGTGGTGGGCCTCGTCGTGGGTACGGTCGTCGTCGCGCTCGCGTGGCTTTGCTGGAAGGTGGTAAGCGCTGTCGCCGGTGGAGCGTCGCCGATAGCCACCACGGTCTGCCTCGGTGTACTCGGCGTCGCCGCGTCGGGCTGCCTGTATTTTGCTGTGACACAGCTCCCGCTCTTGCAGTTGACAGCTCGGAGCCGCCGCGACGCGATGGCGAACAGACTGAAACGGGGTACCCAGTCGCTCAAACTGGTCGCACTCGGTTCGGCAGCGCTCAGTGTAGTCGTCCCGCTGGCGCTTCTGGTAACGCCGTTTGGCCAGCTTGTGGCGTCCCCCCCGTTCAGTCTCGGTATCCGGCTGCTGTCGTCGTGGGTCGTTCTCGCGCCGCTTCTGGCAGTCACAGCCGGCGCGTTGCTTGCTGGTAGCGGTGCGATTGTCATCCGAAAGTTCACGACTGAGTTCGACGCCGCTTCGGTGCGGACTGTCGGGGCCGCCATCGCGGCCGCTGGCTACGTCGTGTTGCTAGCCCCGTTCCTCCTGCGAATCGGTATCTTCGGGTTCGCCTCGCTCCCGGCGGTGTTCTTCGGTGCCCTCCTGCTCCCACTGGTGGTGTATCTGCTTCTCGTTCTCGTCATCGGGGGACTCACGTTTGGCCTGTTGCCGGCGCGTGCCGGCCCCGCGGCACTGACCGCTTCGGGACTCATCTGTGCGAGCACCGGTGCGGCACAGGCCGACCTGTCATCGTTACTGGTGTTTGCTGGCGTCGTCGGCGGCCTCGTTGTCTGGGACGTTGGCACGTTCGGCCTGGGGCTGACAGCGGAACTGGGGCATCGGCCGGAAACGCGCCGGCTGGAGCTGTATCACAGCGTGTTCGCCGTCGGCGTCGGCCTTCTCGGTATCGCCGCCGTCGGTCTCGTCGATACAGCGCGTCACGCCGTCGGTGCCGCCATCGGATCGCCGGAGACAATGGCACTCGCCGCGATCGGTGTGTTACTGCTGCTCGCCCCGCTTCGTGGCTGAGGGACTGCTTCGCTGCTGGCCCGTCCAGAATGTGTCAGTAGCCACTGTGGCTCGACAAACGAGGGCTAATGGTACACATTGATACTTCCCCAGTGTAACGCATGGGGCATGGCCGGGTTAACGGGGGATTTGAGCGTCGAGGCTGCGTCAAACCACTGCCTCGACATTGTGGAGCGAGTTGAGGAGGCTGTCGTCGTCGAACGCCGGGTGCTGTTCGAGACACTGGCTGGCGTCATCGCCAGAGGCCACGTTCTGGTTGAGGACGTGCCGGGAACGGGGAAAACAGTTCTGGCGCGGGTGTTGGCGGAGTCACTTGGACTCGAATTCAACCGGGTACAGTTCACGCCGGACCTGCTGCCGGCGGACGTGACCGGGTCGAACGTGTACAACGAACACGAGCGGGAGTTCGAGTTCGCACAGGGGCCGGTGTTCTCGAACGTCGTGCTCGCGGACGAGATCAACCGCGCGCCGCCGAAGACCCAATCTGCGCTGCTGGAATCAATGGAAGAGCGGCAGGTCAGTGTCGACGGGACGACGCATCCGCTCCCGACGCCGTTCGTCGTTATCGCGACCCAGAACCCCGTCGAGCAGGAAGGGACCTTCCAGCTTCCCGAGGCCCAGCGGGACCGCTTCAGCGTGAAGACGTCGATGAACTATCCCGATGTCGAGGGAGAAATGGGGCTGCTCGACCGGCGGGCCAACCGACAAACAATCGCGCCGTCAGTCGAGCCGGTAATGGGCCCAGAGACGGTGCGCGCCCTGCAGGAGTGTGCGGAAGACGTCCGCGTCGACACCAAGGTTCGTCGCTACATCGTCGATCTGGCGCGGGCGACACGCGAAGACGACCGGACAGAAATCGGCGTCTCGCCGCGGGGCGTCCAGCGTGTCTTCGAGGCAGTCCGAGCCAGCGCAGTCATCGCCGGTCGGCGGTATTCCACCCCGGACGACGTGAAGCGGCTGGCGAACGCGACGATGAGTCACCGACTGGTCCTGACGACGGAGGCGACTATCGAAGGGACGGAGAAGGCCGACGTGATTCAGGCCGCTCTGGACGCCGTCGACGTGCCCGCAGTCTCACCGAATGCGCCGGATACGGACGACACGCCCAAACAGACGACAACAGGCGGGTCCGAACGCGCTGACTCACCATCGGAGGCGACACCAGACGGCGATTCTCGCGGGCAGCGCCCCGAACGGAGTGCTGGTGAAGCAGCTGAGAACGAAGCTACGCAACTGGACGGAGATGACGGTCAGCCCACCGACTCGTCAGGTGACAGTCGGGACCGGAGTGATGATGACAGCGGACACGGACAGTGAGCGCAGGCGGGTAGCCGAACGGCTTTACTCCACGGAACAGCCAGACGTGGTATGGAAAGCGAACGCAACGTCCTCGGCGGGGAGCTGGCCCCCTGCTCGATGGACCCGGAGACCGGATTCATGCGCGACGGCTACTGCTACCCGCTCCAGCGCGACCCGGGTCGGCACGAAATCTGTGCCGTGATGACGGCCGAGTTTCTAGAGTACAGCAAGGCCCAGGGCAACGACCTCGTGACGCCGCGGCCGGAGCTGAATTTTCCGGGTCTCGACCCCGGTGACAACTGGTGTGTCTGCGTCCCGCGCTGGATAGAGGCCCACGAGGCCGGGTGCGCACCGCCGGTGAACCTCGACGCGACGAGCGAGGACGTACTCGAAGACGTGTCGCTGGAGACGCTGCAGGAGTTCGCTGCCGATGGTGACTCGAATGCTGATACGACGACTGAATGAGCCGCGGCGCGAACGACTTTTGAGGGGGCGTCCCGTCGCTTGGGTCGTGCAACAGGGGAGGGCCAAACGATGAGCGTCGACCGCGTTCGTGGCGTCGTCGTCGACATCGAGGAGCCGAAGACGGTGAACACCCAGTACGGCGAGAGCGACCTCTGTGAGGTGACTATCCGGCCGGACCGCGGGGCCGGCGAGCCGACGACGGTGACGCTCTGGGGGAAGTGGACCGAGAACGCCGCGGTCATCGAGACGGGGATGGAGATCGCCGTCTACAACCCCGACGAGCGGGAGTACCGGGGCGAGCAGCAGTACTCCGTCGGCGGCGACGCCACCCTCGTCGTCCAGCCGGATTTCCTCGTCGACGTGACCGACATCCGGGCGTGGGTGCAGTGCCCGCGGATGTACTACCTCCGGAAACTCGACGGCGCAGAGCACGCCTACCCGCTGGTGAAAGGGACCGTCGTCCACGAGGTCTTTGGCGACTTACTTCGGGGCCGGGACCTCGATACCGCTATCGAGGAACAGGTCGACGCCGCCGGCCTCGACATCGGACTGCTCGGCCGGGAGGCCGACGAGGTGGCCGGGGACGTGCGCGACCACGCGTCGGCCATCCAGGGGTGGCTCCAGCAGGGGACGCTTACTGAAACTGATGAGTGGCGCTCCGAGATGACGCTCATCTCCGAGCGGTTCGGGATGAAAGGGCGGGCCGACGCCGTCCGGCGGGGGATGCCCGTCGAACTCAAGACCGGCAAGAACACCAAGCGGGAGCCCCGCTTCCAGGACAAGATTCAGGCGACAGCGTACGCGCTGATGCTGGGCGAACGCGCTGCCGGCGCGGGCAGCGCCGTCGACGCCGCGCCGGACACAGGCACGCTTCTCTACACGAAAAACGCCGCCGTCGACCGCAACGAGGAGAGCGGCGACCTCTCGCCGGCCAAGGAGTTCTCCATCGGGAGCGGCCTGCTGAACTACGTCGTCCGGACCCGCAACGCGATTGCGGCGATGGAGTACGACTCGGGCGTGCCGACGGGCTACGAGGCAAACGCGAAGTGCGAGTACTGCTTCGAGCAGGACACCTGCATGGCCGTCTCCGGCCGTCTCGATCAGGAATCCAAGGCCGGCACGGTCGGCCGAGCGGTCCCGGAGGAGGAACTGGAGTACTTCGAGGAGTTCTACACGGCAGTCGAGGCCGAGCGCCGTGCTGTCCACCGGGAGTACGCGAAGCTCTGGGAGCAGACGCCCGAAGAGCGGGCCGACAACGACCGGGCGCTCATCGGCCTGGAACCGACCGGTCGCCGGGAACTCGACGGCGGCCGCTGGGAACTCCGGGCAACCGGGACGGGGGCCGTCTCGAAGATCCGCGAAGGTAATCTCGTGCTCGCCAGCGACGGCGACCCGGTGACCGGCAACGCCGAACTGGCCCGCGTGGAACGTCTCGGCGAAGAAATCGTCGTCACGGCCGACGAGCCGCTTGACCTCCGCCGACTCGACGTATACCCTTCCGAACTGACGACCGACCGACTCCAGAACGCGCTCCACGACGCCGTGCTCCTCCAGTCGCCCGAGCAGAAGGACGTGCTGTTCGGGCGGCGCGAGCCGGAGTTCAATCCGGTCACGGAGACGTTCATCGACAACAACGACGCCCAGAACGAGGCCGTCCAGCTAGCGGTCGGTGCCGAGGACTTCGCGCTCGTCCACGGCCCGCCGGGGACGGGCAAGACATACACGCTGGCGCGGATGGTGCGGGCCCTCGTTGCTCGCGGTGACCGAGTGCTGCTCTCGGCGTTCACCAACCGCGCCGTCGACAATCTGCTGGAAGCACTGGAG
The DNA here is from genome assembly GCF_000827835.1 of Haloarcula sp. CBA1115. NCBI lineage: Archaea > Methanobacteriati > Methanobacteriota > Halobacteria > Halobacteriales > Haloarculaceae > Haloarcula > Haloarcula sp. CBA1115. Next base: position 3,167,872 of record NZ_CP010529.1, read on the forward strand.
GACCAGGGCTACACCGACATCGTCCGCGTCGGCACGGAGAGCGGCGTCCGCGATGACATGCAGAAGTACCGCCTGGAGACCAGCGGCGACCCCGGCGAGTGTGCGAGTCGGCTCCAGAGTGCGCAGGTCGTCGCGGCGACGACGGCCACCTGCGGCGGGAGCACGCTCCAGACCCAGGAGTTCGACGTCGCGGTCGTCGACGAGGCCGGCCAGCTGACCGAACCGGGGACGCTCGCGGCGACGACGCTCGCCGACCGATTCGTGCTCGTCGGCGACCACCAGCAGCTCCCGCCAGTGGTCCAGTCCGAGGACGAGACGCTGTCGACCTCGCTGTTCGAGCGGCTCATCGACGCCCACCCGGAAGCCGGCGTAATGTTGGACCGGCAGTACCGGATGGCCCAGCACATTCAGGCCTTCGCTTCGCGGGAGTTCTACGACGGGCAGTTGCGGCCCGCGACAGGCGAGGTGGCCGCCCAGCGGCTCGACGACCTCGGCGGCGTCTCAATGGCTGACTTGCCAGAGATACTTCAGGACCGCGTGGCGTTCGTCGCCCCCGACGGAAGCCAGGTCGGCAACACCAACCCGGCTGAGGCCGACCGCATCGCCGAAATCGTCGCGTCGTACCGATCCGCAGGAGTTCCGGCCAACGATATCGGTGTCATCGCGCCGTACCGCGCCCAGGTCGCGGAGATTTCCAAGCGCCTGCCGGACGTGACCGTCGACACGGTCGACCGGTTCCAGGGGTCGAGCAAGGAGGTTATCGTCATCTCCTTCGTCGCCACGGGCACGCTCGACAGCCCCATCTTCGAGGATTACCGGCGCATCAACGTCGCGCTCACGCGAGCGAAGAAGGCGCTCGTCCTCGTCGGCGACGGCGACGCACTGGCGACCGACGAGGTGTACGGCCGAATGGTCGAGTGGGCGCGGGGCTGACTACGTGTCCGCGTCGCTGGCCCTGTCGCCCGTCCGCAGCCCTGCGACGTGTGCGGTGAGGCGCTCCCGAAGCGTGTCTCTGAGTTCTTTTGCGATGTCCTCGTCGATGTCGTACACCCGGGCGATACCACCGAGCAGGCTCGACGAACTCGCCGTGTCGGCCCCCACAGTCGCCAGGTCGCGACGGCGCTGGAACGGGGACCGCGTGACGAACACCGTCTGAAGCCGGTAGTACGGGACGATTCGCGTCGTCCGCCGCCAGAACCCGCTCCGGGTCGCCAGCACGGACTCGTCCAGGTCGTACCCACGGTGTCGCCAGCGAAGGTGGGCTGCCGGCACAACTGTGAGGAAGAGGAGGGCGGCGACCCACCAGTAGCCCGTCTCCAGCACCAGCGAGTCCACGGCGTAGGCGACTGCAGTGAGCCCGGCCGCGGCCAGTGAAAAGCGCGCGAGATACCGTCTGCGGGCGCGCTTCGGCGACCGGTCGAAGTCGAGGTCACCGAACGGCTCTATGTCACGGGCCAGTTCGTACACCTCCTCGCGAGGTGCGAGTGGAACGGCGACGCCCTGACTGGACTGCTGGTTGCCACCGCTGTAGCCGGCCGTCTCGACGGCCAGCGTCGCGTAGCCGAACCGCCGCATCAGGACGTTCTCGCGGATGGTGACCGTCTGGACCTTCTCCAGCGGGATGTTGCCGCTGTAGCGGCGCAACAGCCCCCGCTCGTACCGGAGGTCGCCGTCAGCCTGCGTGAGCTGGAAGCCGTAGTACTCGATGACGGTCAGCGCCACGCTGACGACCAGTGCGAGTAGGAGGAACTGGACGACGGAGAGTACGGCAAAGACGGCGAGCCGCGTGGTTTCCGGTGAGCCGGTCAGCCAGCGAACTACCGGCCCGCTCAGCGATGCGCCAGCAAGGGTCGCATTGAACCGCAGAACCGCCCAGACGACGTCCATCCCAAGCGGGAGTGACGCCAGCGTCAGGACCGGCGCGGCCGGCCGAACGGAGACGAGCGCGTACGTCAGGAGTTCGCGCTGGTCGAACGCGAACAGCAGCGACCCGTCCGGCTCGTCGCGTTCCGCCGTGTCCGATTCGGAAACCGGTTCCCCGAGGTCATTCCTCGCCTGAGTGTCGCCAGCGTGTGTCGGTTTGGGGCCGGTCACGCCGGGCAGATCGGCGTGGGCCGACCGGCCAGGTGTCGCAGCTTCGGACACCGCGTCGGCGGTGGCTGTCTCTGCCGCGGCGGCCTGGTCCCGGTCGTGGGTCCGCACGTAGTTCCGCAGGCGTTTGACCTCGGCCTCGTCGACTGCGTCCAGCGTGGCCTCCGTCGCGCTGCCACCGGCCGTCTCGAAGCGGACGATTGCGAGTCCGAGCAGGCGGTTAAGGATGTTCTGCTCGACGTCTAAGTTCTGGACGCGGCCCAGCGGAATCTGGCGGGACTGCCTGGCGAAGACGCCGGATTCGACAGTAAGCGTGTCGCCGTCGAGTTCGTACTGAAAACGGAAATAGCGCGCCAGCGCGTAGCCGCTAAACGTCAGCGCGCCGAGCAGGCCGAGTAACGGAACCGCAAACGCTGGCAGTCCGAGCATTCCGGTTCCCAGTGACCCGCCAAAAAAGCCGAAGAAGCCGCCTTGCAGCGCTGCTCGGGTGACTCGCAGGACCGCACTTCGCGGGTGGAGCCGGTTCATACCGCGTCCGTGGCCTCGCTCTCGTTTGCGAGGTCACGGAGCTGCTCGCGCAGTTCAGTGGCTCGTTCGGGCCGCAGGCCTGGAATCGTGATGTCCGCGCCGCGGGTCCCGGCAGTGTAGACGACGACACTCGCCAGCCCGATAGCTCGCTCTACTGGGCCGCGCGTGGTGTCGACGTGCTGTACACGAACGTACGGGACCGACGTGTCGGTCCGGGTGACGACACCGCGAAGGAGAAAGAGCGCATCGTCCTGTAGGTCAAAACGCCAAATCCGGTGGGCAGCGATGGCATGGGCAACACCCAGAAGCACCAGCACAACCCAGCCGCCGACGACCACCGTCTGTGGCAGTGAAACCGCGAACCGGTCGACAAGATACGCGATGACGCCGAGCACCGACGCCTGGATAACTGTCGACAGAACCCACAGCAGTCTCACTCGCGGGTGAAGCGACTCCATGTCCGAATCGAGGGGCCGGCCGCGGATTAACGGTTTGGCTCAGGGGCGAAATTGGAAGAGTTCCGGTCCACACACGGACCAAACTATGGGCGGAATCGTCCGAGACTTCGAAAAATCTCCTTGTATAGCCCCGACGCCGGACAAAGCGTATGTCACGAAGCCGACGGACGTTTCTGACGACGCTCGCCGCTGCAAGTGTCACGCTCCCGCTCGCTGGCTGTGCCGGCGGCGACGAGCGATCCGGAGACGAGGGGACGGATACAATGAACGACGGGGCGACTGGTTCGATGGAGGATGAAGGGATGACTGACTCCATGACGGGCGGCGAAGCGAGCGGCTCGATGGAGCAGGTGAACGAAACGGAGTCGATGGGACCCGGCGCAATGACCGAGTCGATGACGGAGTCCACGGCTGGCGAGTCGATGGGTGACGACGTGACGAACGACACCATGGCCGAAAACGAGACGGCGTCGTGAGTCGCGCGGTGACGACCGCAACAGACTCCGCCGGCCTACACGCGCTCGTTGACCTGGTCGGCCTCAGTCGTCGGTCGCAACGGCGCTGTCTTCGGCGTCTCCATCTTCAATCTCGCTCAGCACCCGCTGGTGGAACTCCTGTAAGACGGCGGACTCGTCCTCGGCGAGGACCACGTCGCTGGCCATCAGCGTCGCGAGGCCGAAGGCGCGCGGTGACGGCGAGTCAACGCGAGTCCGGACCACGCCCACGTCGCCGTCCTGCATCGCACGCAGGACGGTTTCGATACCGTCGACGTTGAGCTTGTCCTCCAGAATCTCGCGGTAGGTCTCCTCGACGACGGCGAAGTCCCCGAGGTCCTCGGCGAACCCGAGCAGCATCTCCGAGGAGACCTGCTGTTCGCTCGCGGACTTCTCGTAGCCCTTGTAGCGTTTGAGTATCATCAGCGACCGTGTGGCGTTGATACGGAAGTACCGCTGGAGCAGGTCTGTCCCGTCGAGGCTAGCCCGAAGGTCCTCGCGGGCCGTGTCCGGGTCTAGGTCGCCCACGATTCGGGCGATATCGACTTTGCGGTTCAGCGGCATCGAGAGGGTAAAGCCGTTGTCGGCGACGGCGACCTGCACGTTCGCGCTGGCCGCCTGGGCGATGTGGTAGGCCAGCAGCCGCGAGAAGCCGTCGTTGAACCGTCGGCCGTAGTTCGAGTGGACGTGGTAGTGACGCTCGTACTCGTCGTGGTCCAGTGTCTCCTCGATGACGAGCCGGTCGGTCGTAGACACACTGTCCGAGCCGGCATAGGCTACCTGCTCGCGGAACATCCTCGCGATGGCCCGCACGCTGTTCTCGTCGATGGGGAACCCCCGGAGCCAGTTGCGGACCTCCGACATCCCGCCATCGGCCAGCCGGTCCAGTAGTTGGCCCTGGAAATCGAGTATCTCGCGGCCGAGGTCGTAGGAGAGGGGGAGCCGCTCGGAGAACCACGACGGGACCGTCGGGCGGGCGGCGGTCCGGTCGACGTACACCTTCGACCCGCGGCGGTAGCGGTACTCGAAGTTGTCACCGCCCAGCACGAACACGTCGCCTTTCTCCAGCGTGTCCAGATACGACTCGTCCAGTTGGCCGACCCAGCTGTCGTCGCTCCGGGTGAGCACGTCACACGTAAAGGAGTCCGGAATCGTCCCGATGTTGGTCATGTAGATGACCCGCGCGAGCCGACCCCGTTTGCCGATGAGGTGCTCACCCACGTCGTACTCCTCGTAGTGGTGCTCCCCGTCGGGCGCGTCGTTCGTGTCCCGCCAGATCTTGGCGTAGACGTTCTTGTCTTCCATCCCCGGGTAGTCGGCGGTCATGTACCGCATCAGCTGCTCCCAGTTCTCGTCGTCGTAGTCCCGGTACGGGTAGGCCCGACGGAGGACGTTCTTAAACGTCGCCTCGGGACGGACGTCGTTGATAGCCATGCCGTAGACGTGCTGCGTGGCCACGTCCTGTGCGTTCTCAGGGATGAACACGCGGTCGACGAAGCCCCGCTCGGCCTTTTCGAGCATCACCGCACACTCCACGAGTTCGTCGCGGTCCAGCGCGATGACGCGGCCCTCCACTGTTTCGCCCAACTGGTGGCCCGCGCGGCCGATACGCTGGAGCAACGCGGCCACGGATTTTGGCGAGCCGACCTGCACGACGAGGTCGATATGAGGCATGTCGATGCCCAGTTCCAGGCTCGTCGAGGTCGTCACCACGTCCAGCGTCCCGGCTTTCAGCGATTCCTCGATGTCCCGGCGCTTCTCCTTCGAGAGCGAGCCGTGGTGGCAGCCGGAGTTGGACTCATCGTAGTCGTCGAACTTCTCGCGGAGGTTGTGCAGGACCCGTTCGGCCCCCGAGCGCGTGTTCGTAAACACGAGCGTGTTGGTGTGGGACTGGACGTGGTCGTGGAGCTGGGTGTAGAACCGCTCGGTGACGATGTCCCGCGGCGTGTTGATGAGGTCGTCGGCCGGACAGGACAGCTCCATGTCGAAATCGCGGGCGAAGCGCGTGTCCACAATCTCGTAGTCCCGAGGGTCGCCGCCGGGTTCTGCGCGGCCGACCAGAAACTCCGCGACGGTGTCCAGCGGCTCGACGGTGGCCGAACAGCCGATTCGCGTGGGCGATTCCTCGACCATCTCCTCTAGCCGCTCCAGCGACACGGAGAGGTGGGTCCCGCGCTTGTTCTCGGCGAGGCTGTGGATCTCGTCGACGATGACGTACTCGATGGTTTCGAGCTTCTTCTTGAACTTCGGCGAGTTCAGCAGGATGGCCAGCGTCTCCGGCGTCGTATTGAGGATATGCGGCGTCGTTTCGAGCATCGCCTGGCGCTCGCTGTCGCTGGTGTCGCCGTGACGGATGGCGTGTCGGATTTCCACGTCTTCGCCGCGCTCCTCAAGCTTGGCCGTGATGCCGTTGAGGGGCTGTCCGAGGTTGCGGTGGATGTCGTTGGCCAGCGACTTCAGCGGCGAGACATAGAGGCAGTAGACGGAGTTCTCAAGCTCGTCTTCGCGGGCCTTCCCGAACAGTTCGTTGATGATACCGGTAAAGGATGCGAGGGTCTTGCCGCTCCCCGTGGGCGCGCAGATCAGTGCATTCTCGCGCTCGTGGATGAGTGGGATGGCCTCTTTCTGTGGCGGGGTGAAGAAGCCGCCGTTGCCGGGGACGAACTCGCCGAACTGTTCGACCCACCACTCCTGAACGACGGGCGCGAGGCGGGAAAGCACCTCGGCGTCGTCGATGTCGACCGCCTCCGGGTCGAAAGTCGGGTCCGTCGCTGCGAGACGCTCGCGTCCTCCCATTGTCGGCTCTTACCGACCAGTAGGACCGCCGCGGCAAGTGGGTTCCGCCCTATCGACGGGGAAAACGCCTAAGCGACCACCGTGTCTGGCCTGGGGCATGGCCGAATCCTTCGACGTACTGACGCCGCTGGTGACGCCGTTCGACGCCGACGGCGACCTCGATGTGGATGGCCTGAAATCACTGGTCCGGCACGTCGCCACGACCGGCGTCGACGGCATCGTCCCCTGCGGGACGACCGGCGAGTTCGAGACGCTCTCACCCGGGGAGTACCGGACCGTCGTCCGAACCACGACAGAGACAGTGCCCGAGGACTGCCGCGTCATCGTCGGGACAGCCGCCACCGACGTTGCGACCGTCCACGAGCGGATGGCGTTCGCCGCCGAGCAGGGCGCGGACAGCACACTGGTCGTGCCGTCGTACTACGGCGGCCAGGCCAGCGGGGCGGGCAACGAGGCGTTCTTCGACGCGGTTCTGGCCGACGCGCCGCTACCGGTCTACCTCTACAACATCCCCGGGGCCGTCGGACAGGAGCTATCCGTCGAGACGGTCGCCGCGCTCGCCCAGTCAGACGCCGTGGCGGGACTGAAGGACTCCTCTGGCGACCTCCCGTACGTCACCGCAGTCCTCAACCGGACGCCGGAGGCGTTCACCGTCTATCAGGGCCACGACGGCCTGTTCGTCCCGTCGCTCGTGCTGGGCGGCGACGGCGGCGTCAGCGCGCTCTCCCATCTGCTGCACAGCGAGCTAGAACGATCGGGAACCGCCGTCGCCAACGGCGACGTGGCGGAAGCCAGAACGGTCCAGCGGAAGATCCTCTCACCACTCTCAGAAGCGTGTGCCGAGTTCGGTTTCGCGCCCACCGTGAAGGCGTTGCTTGCCGACCGCGGCATCATCGACCACGCGACGGTGCGGCCGCCCCGGGATTCACTCTCGCCGGACGCAGTAGCGTCCGTGACCGGGCTGTTGTAGTGGCAATCAGAACGCGCTGTCCTGTATATCGAGTCCCGCTGTCGCGGACGGGTGTGTCGTTGTCCATCGATAGCGAGCTCTGAGACTCAAATGGCCCTGTGAGGTTCCACGAGATTCATTACGCTGGGCGGCAGTGAACGGAATATATGTCGTTGCTGCCCTCCCGCGGTCCCGACACGAGCACCTCACAGGACGGGGAGCTACAGGTCGTCGGGGTCGACGAAGACGTCTCAGATGTCCTCGATGCCCTCTCCTCGGAAACGGCCAGAGAGATCCTCAACACCGTCTACGACGAGCCGGGAACACCCTCTGAACTGGCCGACCGGCTCGATATGTCGATACAGAAGGTCTCCTATCACCTGGAAAAGCTGGAAGACGAAGAGCTGATCACCGTCGCAGGGGTCCAGTACTCGGAAAAAGGCCAAGAGATGAAGGTGTACGAGCCCCCGGAGGACCCGCTGGTGTTGTTCGTCGGGACGCAGGAGCGCAAGCAGTCGCTCCGGTCGCTCGTTCGCCGGGTCCTGCCTGTCATCGGGGTTCTCACCGCGGCTAGCGTCATGCTGCAACTCCTGCTCGGGCAGTTCCCGATCCAGCTCGGGAGTTCCGGGGCCGGCGGCGACGCGGGAACCACCGGTGACGGTGCCCAGGGCGGGGACGCCGAGAGTCTCGAGGCGGCGAACGAAACGGCCGCGACGGCCGAACCCACGTCAGCCCCGACGGAGACAGACGACAGCGGGTTCCAGATAGCCGAGGCGACGGAGACGCCGGAAGCCACGCCGGCCCCGGAAAGCACTCCGGTGCCAGAAGCCGACACCCCGGTCGAAGCGATGACCGAGGAAGCGCGTAAACTGACGACCGACGCCGCGGCCAGTGGTGGCATCGACCTCGAACCCGGCGTGGCCTTCTTCCTCGGTGGGCTGCTGGTCCTGACGCTGTACGTCTCGTTCTGGGCGTACAAGAACTACCGCTGAGCCGGCTTAGCGGTCCAGTAGATTCAGTCCGAATCGATCCGTTCGGCGACCAGCACGCCAGCCTGCTCGGTGACCATCTCGACGGCCGTCAGCGCGTAGCCGGCGTCGGTGAAGGCGTCAGCCAGGACACCGACCGTCGCCGGGTCGTCGACTTCGGGGCTGTAAAACGGCGCATCGGGGTCGTCGTCGCCGAACAGCATCACGTCTCCGAGGACGATTCGTCGCGGCCCCAGATCGGCGATGGTGTCGATGGCGTCGCGCTTCTCGTCATCGCCGAGGTGATGCATCGCGAAGTTCGACGTGACGATGTCCACCGGGCCGTCGACGTTCGGAGCGCGGAAACGGCCATCGCCGAAGCTCACGTTCTCGACGCCTCGCTCGTCGGCTTTCTCCCGTGCTTTCTCCAGCATCCCGTCGCTGATGTCGCGGCCGATAACCTCGCCCGCGTCGGGCGCGAGTGCGAACGCAATCGCTCCGGTCCCCGTGCCGAGGTCGAGGACTACGTCGTCGCTTTCGGGGGCCGCGTGCTCGACAGCGAAGTCGACACAGGCGCGATACGCCGCCGAATCCTGGTCCTCGTCGTACGCGTCGGCGTGTTCGGAGAAGCGCTCGGCGTGTTCGTCGAGTGATTTCTTCATACTCGCTTCTCGTCGTGCTCGCACAAGTGTCTCCCGCTCCGTTTCGCGGTTTTGTCGCGGCTCGGGTTCACTTAAAACGCGTTTTGAGCCACAGGTGGGCTTTTGCTATCCCCGTCCAAAGCATGAACTGCGCCGTCGACGGGTGACCTGCCCCCGAGCCGCCCTGACCCCGTCCCCGCCGACGGCCACCGCCCTCACTCCGCTGACGCTCCCTGGTAGTCTCCCCGCCCCCACACGCCAACGCCTTTGTCCGTTCGCTCGCTGTCGTCCGGTATGCGTCTCACGTTTCTCGGCACCGGAAGCGCCATGCCCACCGGCTCTCGAATGCAGTCCGGCTATCTGCTGGAACGCGACGGAAAACGGCTGCTCGTCGACTGTGGCAGCGGCGTGTTGCACTCGCTGGCCCGAACAGACGCGGGCTACGAAGGCGTCGACACCGTGTTACTGACCCACCACCATCTAGACCACGTTTCCGACCTCGACGTGCTGATGAAGGCCCGCTGGCTGGCCGGCGAAACAGAGCTCACGATAGCGGGTCCGCCGGGCACGTCCGACCTGGTTCGGGACCTCCTCGAAACACACGACTACATGCAGGACCGACTGGACCTGACGCTCAGGGACCTCGATGGCGGACCGTTCGAACTGGCTGGGTTCAGCGGCGACACCTGCGAGACGCGCCACTCGATGCAGTGTTTCGCCTACCGACTCTCAGTCGATGACGGACCGGCGATAACGCTTGGCGCAGACTCAGAGGCGTTCACGGACCTCGTCGAGTTCGCCGAAGGGTCGGCAGTGCTCGTCCACGACTGCTCGTTCCCGGATGACGTGGACGTGTCGAACCACCCGACGCCGACGACGCTCGGAGCGACGCTCCGCGATGCCGACGCCGAGGTCGGGCGTGTGTATCTCACCCACTTGTATCCACACACGGAGGGACGACACGAGGAGATGCTGGAGTCGATAGCGGACAGCTACGACGGCGACGTGCAGTTCGCCGAAGACGGCCTGACGATAACCGTCGACAGGACCTAAACGCGTTCGAGCGTGACGCGGAACTCGGCTCCACCGGCGTCGCTTTCTGCCACGCTGACCCTGCCGCCGTAGGACTCGGTCAGCGCCCGAACGAACCCGAGGCCGAAGCCGGTCCCCGAACTCTTCTGCCCCTTCACACCCATTTCGAAAATATTCTCGCGCAGGTTTGGCGAGACACCCGCCCCATCGTCGGCGAAACAGACAGTGACCTCGTCAGGGGTGGCTTCCGCCGGAGCCACTCGCATGTGTACCTCGCCCTCGTTGTGGACCGCCGCGTTGGACATGATGTTCGTGAACACCGAGTCGAGCAGGTCGCCGCCGTACACCTGATACTCGAACGCTGACGGCTCGAAATCGACAGTCAGTGACCCGTAGTTGGCTCTGACATCCCGGACTGTGTCCCCGAGAACCGTCGCGAGGTCCTGTGGCTCCGGGTTGTCCTGCGATTCTAGCGTCGAGACGAGGTCGCCGACGCGCTGGATGAGGTCGGCGGCGCTCTCGGCCGCGCGCTGTATCTTGCCGGCGTACTCCTCGGTCTGGCCGTCGACCTGTCCCGCGACGACATCGGCGAACCCAGCGATGACCTGAAGGTCGTTACCCAGGTCGTGGCGGAGAAGCCGGTCGTACATCTCGATCATCTCCTTTCGCCGTTCCAGGTCCCGGTGTGCCCGTTCTAGCCGTTCACGGGAACGGATGTTGGAGATGGCCGTCGCGGCGTGGGTCGCGAGAATCTCCATCGGTCTGACGTACTCGTCCCCGAACTCCTCGACGGTTTGTGACCGTGTGACCAACACCGCTGTCACCTCGTCACCCATCCGGGCCGGGACAGCCAGCGCACCCGTCACGTCCGAGTCGGCCGTGACAGCGGCGTCAGCGCCCTGTTCGACGAGCGTCTCGCCGGCCTCCTGCGCCCGTCGAGCCAGGTCACTGGGTGGCTCACCCTGAACGAGATTCGGGTTCGTGCTGTGGACGACCCGGAGGTCGTCGTCACGAACTTCGACGAACGTAGAGTAGGAGAACTCGAACAGCAGCGACATCGCTTCGAGCGTGAGGGAAACGACCTCGTCGACGGATTCACACCGATTGAGCGCCTGCCCGTACTTGTTCAGGTCGGCGACCTGTCTGGCAAAGTCCTGTTGTTCTTCGAACGACATATCACCCACTCCTCGCAGACATTGGAACTACGTAGCAATAGTGAGCGGGGCAAAAAACGGTTTCGGGAGACTCACCGGCGGAATGAAAGACGGCAGACACGTATCGTGGGTACGCGGTCTCAATCGAGTCGGTACCGAAGTAGCGCGGCGATGCCACCGAGGTTCGAGAGCTGCTGGCCGGGCGCGAACTCCGCGGAGAAGACGGTCACGTCGCCGCCTTTCTGCTCTGTCGTCTCGATGATCTGGTCGACGTCGATGTCCCAGTCGCCCTCGCCGGCCCGCTCCAGTCGGAGCCGCTCGTCGAGCACGAGCAGCGTCTCGATAGCGCCGTAGTCGGCCGCCTTGGCGACTTCCTCCGGGCCGTAGGCCACCTCCGAACCCGACCCGATGCGCTCCATCAGTTCGTCGATGTAATCCGCCTCCTCGGCGATGCGGGTCTGCTGTTGCACGTCCTCGACAGCGCCGCGTTTGAGTACTTCGTGGACGCCTCGGTCGCTGACAGCAGACGTGTCTACGACGGTAATCTGCTCGGCGATATCGGGAATCTCGTCCTGAAAGTGGTCTAGCGCGTCCTGTTTGGTGAAGCCGGGACCCGCGAGGATGTAGGCGTCCACGTCCTGGCGTTTGAGGACTGACGCCAGTTCGTCGAACAGTTCCTTGCGCGGGCGGGCATACTCGCCCTTGCCAGTCGTCGAGGTGATGGTCGCCCGCTCCTCTGTGCCGTACTGGGCGACGGTGTGGACGTGGGCCTCACCCTCTTCGACGGTCGCGATCGCCACATCGGGGTTCTCCGTGGCTTCGACGGCCTCCTCCAGGCGGTCGGCCTGGTCCGGTTTGAGATGCTTTTCGATGGTGAGTTCGGTGTGTTCCTCGACGTTGAGCGTGTGGTGAAAACCCAGTTGGTCCTCCCGAGAGCAGTCGACGATTTCGCCGCCGACCCGGAGGCGGTTGGCGAACTTCGCGAACTCCACGTCGGTGACCTCGATCTGAATCCACATCGGCTCTCGCTCGCCGCCTTTGTCCCGGAGGTTGTCGTCGTTGCGCTGGATGCGACGGGTCGTGTCGCCGGAGACGAGGTCCCCCGGCTCGATGACGTACGAGAGATGCCAGAGGTCGTCCAGCGTCTCGGGGACCACCTCGATGCGCTCTGCCCCTTCGGCGGTGGTCTCCTGACTCTGTATTTGCATACTGAAGCGTCCGCTTCAGGGACACAAGTGTTCTGCCATTCGACGCGCTGGGACAGGAAAACCGTGACCGAACTAATCAGGCGACCGAGCCTGCAGCGGGCGTCGCGGGTTCAGAGGCGATTTCCGGCATCTCCCTGACAGCGGTCCCGATAGCGTAGGCCCCGGCCACGTAAGCGTAGAACACTACGAAGGGTGTCAGGACGGAACCCACGACGGTGGCGCTCAGGACGCTGACGACGACGCCGGCGAGGAGGCTGATACCGAACGCGACGACCCAGCCAGTAGCGTAGGTGCGGCTGAACAGGAGCGGGCGGAGGTCACTCGGCGAGAACGCCGCGGCGACGCTGTCGGTCCGAACGGAGGCGACGACGGCGGCCGGAACAATGTACACTGCGGCCAGGGAAATCGCGAGCATTCCGAGCGCGGCGACTGTGAGGAGCAATCCCGTGATTACGCCACTGAAGACGGTCTCGCTGGGTCCGAAGGTGGCAACAGTGAGAAACAGTGCTGTCCCTGTGATCACCGTCGGGACCAGCGAGTAAACGAATCCGATAGCGAACGCCTTCAGCCCGTCTATGCCCAGGTCGCCCCATTCGTCGAACTCCGGCGGCGTCGTCTCCCCGTTCATCACGGCCCGGAGTGACCGGACGACGTACCCGAACACGAAGAACAGCGGAACGACGAGGAAACTCAGGAACAGCAACGCACCCCCGATAGCGATGGTTTTCACTGCGCTGTCGCCGTCCCGCGGATACGATATGGCTTCTTTGAACATGATGACGCTCCGTGACAGTAGCCTGGCTGGCGTGGCCGCTGCCACGTCAGTCACGACGATGTGTCACATTGAATTATAATACGTCTTACAAGTACATATAGCAGTAGGTGTTACGTGCTGTCAGTTCGCGTCGGGAGAGTCTCCGTGTCTCACCGCTGGTCTGTGTCGCCCTCGGCAGCCGCCTGCAGGCGTCCAAAGGCCTCCCACGACGGGTCCGCCCCGGGGTGCGATTGTCGGGTGCCGTCGACGTAGAGCCCTGAACCGTTGGTCACTTCGCCGACGACGGCGGCTGGCGTCCCGCGGTCCCTGAGCGCGTCGACGACGCTATCAGCGTCTGCAGGGTTGACGGCAGCCAGAAGCGTCCCGCAACTACTGACGTGCCAGGGGTCGATGTCGAGCGCGTCACAGAGCGCGCCGACGCCTTCGGCGACCGGCATCGCCTCGCTATCCACGTCGAATCGTTCCGACGCACCGTCGGCCATTTCGATGAACGCACCGGTGATACCGCCCTCTGTCGCGTCGTGCATCGCCGTCACGTTGCCGGCGTTTGTCGCGGCCATCGCGTCCTCGACGAGCGCGGTGTCGGCCAGTCGCTCCTGTGCGATGGCGGTTCGGTCGGGCGACAGTCCGATCTGTTCCGGAAAGAGATTGGCGAACAGGCCAGTGACTTCGGCCCCGGGGCCGGTGCCGACGACCAGTTTGTCGCCCGCCCGAGCGCCGTCCGGCCGGACGATGTCGTCGTGGGACCCGACGCCGAGCACCGTCGCACCACCGACCCAGGAGTAGTCGACGCCGGCGTAGCGGGCGGTGTGGCCGGTGACGACGCTCACGCCGACTTCCTCGGCCCGCCCGGCAAAGCCGTGCCACATCGCCGCCAGTTCGTCGTCGCTCATCGCCGGTGGGAGGGTGAACGTTACGGAGAGATGCGACGGCGCGATACCGGAAACGGCAACGTCGGCCAGGACCACGTCAAGCGCGAACCGACCGGCCCGCTCGAACCCCAAATCGGGGAGGACCGACAATGGGTCGGTGGCCGTGACGAGGGCGTCGCCGCCGACGTCGATGACGCCGAAATCGATACCGTGGGTCGGCCCCAGCGTCACGTCCTCTCGGTCCGCGCCCAGTTCCGGGTAGATGACGGTATCGAACAGTTCGCGGTCGATTTTTCCGAGATCACTCATGCAGCCAGCTACCTCCGGCGCGGTGTTCTCTCTGCCCCGGCATCGTCACTCCTCGGTCATCCGACTGCCGCCGGGCGGCAGGAACTCCTGTATCTGGTCCGGGCTGGCGACCTTGCGGACGAACGTCTCGTCGGCGAACCGCTCCTTGAACTCGCGGTAGAGGCGCTTGGCGATATCGTTCTGGGCGTACTGGCCCGGTTCAACGGTGATGCTCGTCGCGGCCTGTCCCTCGATAGCCGCCGGCGGGCCACCGATGACCCGCGTCTCGTCGTCGCAGGTGATACCGACGGCGACGCCGGCCGGCGTGCCCTCGAAGTACGTCCGGTCGCCGCGGACGGCGAAGCCGCCCTTCTCCAGATACTCGCCGCTTTCCGGCGTTTTCGACACCTGGTCGGGGTCGACCATGTACACGTCGCCGGCGAACTTCCCGTCTTTCCAGACCGAGGAGTACGAGACCGCGAACTGGGCGGCCTGGTCCAGTGACGACTGCGGGAACTCAACCTCCTTGGACGGCTCACTGGGACCGGTGGCCTTGAGCACCGTGACCGGGCCGCCGTGGGCCTGCGCGTGGAAGAACTTGTCACCGCCCTCCAGATACTTCTGGACGAGTTCTTCGTTGTCGTCGGCGTCGCGGCCGCCGATGACGAGGAAGCCGTCCGAGGTGTGGAACCAGCGGAACTGCTCGTACCAGCGCTCGGTCGACCGGGTCGGAATGGACTGCATCGAGAGCCAGTCCGTCGGTTCGTCCTCGGCCTCGTCGTTATCGGCTTCGTCCTCGCCGTCGTCGGCCTCCCACTCCTCGCGCCGCTCTTTGACCGCTTCGAGGTCCTCGCGGGTGTTCTCGATGGCAGCGAGCGCGCCCTCCTTCTTCTCCTCGATGCGTTTGGCCTCCTTGTACAGTTCGTCGGCGTTCTTCTCGACGCCGGTGAAGGCGTCCACTGTGACCCGCGTCCCGTCGATGTCGAGGGTCACCGTCCCCTCGCTCCCGTCAAGCGAGACAACTGCTTCGGCGGCCGCGATGCCGCGGTCGGCCCCCTCGTCAAACTTCGCCTCGATGTCGTCCCAGGACACGTCGTCCTGGCGGGCGGCCTGCACCGTCGAGAGCACGTCGTCGACGAGGTCGTAGTTGGCGTACAGCAGCTCGGCCTTCTCCCGTTCGACCTCGGCGTCGGCTTCGAAGTCCTCGATAGCCTGCTCCTGTTGCTGGATGATGCGCTGCTGTTTCTCTATCTCGGCCTCGAAGTCCGGGCGCTGTGTCTCGCCGCCCTCGACTTCCTCCTCCCGCTGGAAATTGAAGAAGTAGTCGTCCAGCGCGGGGTTGAACTCCGTGAAAGATTCGCTGTAGAGTTCTTCGTACTCCGCCAGCGGAATCGGCGTCACGTCGATGCGCCGGCGGTCCGGGTCATCGCCGGATTCCCCGTTGCCTGCACCGTCACCGTCGTCGAGCGTTTCGTAGTACACCCGCGGGTCGACATCTCCCTCACGCAGGCGCGTCCCCATCTCGTCGATGAGTTCGTACAGCCGCTCGAAATCGGACTCATCGAGGTCGTCGACGGCGACGTTGTAGTCGATGCCGGCGCGGGTACACAGTTCCTCGCCGTAGAGGCCGCCGAAGTTCAGTTGCGTCGCCAGCGTCCGCACGAGGTCAGCGTCGGATTCCTTGATGCGAGCGACAAACCCGTCGTAATCGACAGTCATCGGGTTGAACCGCGCCGACGGGAATTCGTAGGGCGTCCCGGGTGCGACGGTTCGGGATTTGAGCCTGACCGTTTCAAGACAGTCGATGACCTCGCCGTATTCGTCCAGCACGGCGACGTTCCCGTCGCCGAACAGCTCCGCGACGATAGTCGTCGACGCGTCCTCGCGGTCGAACTCCAGTTCGATGATGCGGTCGAACTCGAACTGCTCGACGCGGACGAGGTCAGCGCCCGACAGCCGGTTCCGGAGCATCATCGCGAAGTCCGGCGGGCGGCCCGGTGCGTCGGGGACGTGACTCTGGTCGGCAGCGTGGGCGCGCTTGACGTCGCCGACTTCGATGAGGAACTCGACGCGCCCGCGGTCGAAGTCCCGGAGCTTCAGTCTGACGAGGTCGTCCTCGGGGTAGAGGTACGCCTTGTCGAGCTTCGCGCCCTCGTAGCCGGCGAGTTCGCCCTCCAGGGCGGCGAGGTCGACGCTCGTCAGTTCCCGCTTGTGGTCCATGTCGGTGGCTGTCGGCGGGCACCCAAAGGCGTTCCGTTACCCGCTGTCGGCGATTGCCTCGCCCGTCTCCAGTCCGTTCCGTAACGCCGCGTGGAGTCGCCCCTCGCCGGCCACCCAGTCGCCGGCGAAGTACAGGTCGTGCTCGGCGGCACACGCCAGCAGATCGTGGTCGACCTTGCCCTCGGGCTGGGAGTAGCGCCAGTGCTGATGGTCGGTCCAGTCGGGGTCGGCAAGCCGGTCGTCGTCCAGCAGTCGAGCCGTCCGCGTCGCGATGTCGTCGACGAGCGTATCGGGGTGTTCGTCGTAGTTCGCAATCGACCACGGTTCGTTCATCTGCACCAGCAGCAGGGACTCGCCGTCGGGGACGTGGCCGTCCTTGCACTCCTCGCGGCCGACCCAGCCGATGTCGTGGTCCTTGTCGCTGTTGACCGCGGCATACCACGGCACGTCGATTTCGAAGGGATAGTGCAGCACCCCCGCGATGACCGTTCGATAGGGGACCGAAGCGATTTCCTGCCGAAGCGCCCGGCAGTCGTCGTGATCCCACCGCGACTGTCCCAGCAAATCTGCTGTCTGGGGGGCCGGCGGTGTCAGCAGCGCGGCGTCGAAGTGCCCCAGGTCCGCTCCGTCGTCGTCCTCGAGCCGCCAGCCGTCGCGCTGCCGCTCCAGTCGTTCGACCCGGACGCCGTTCTCTACTTCGGCGTCGGTCTCGTCGAACAGTCGCTTTGCAAGCTGTGTAATGCCCGCCTCGTACGTCCATTTGTGTTCGTCAGCGTCCCGTCCAGCGTCGATTTCCCCGGTCCTGTCGAACGCGTGCACCGGTTCCTCGATATCGACGAGTCCCTCGGTCGAGAGCGCCTCCGTGACCAGTTCCGTCACGCGCCCGTCGTCCGCCTTGAGATAGTTCGCCCCGTACTCGTACGTGCAGTCGCCGTGCCGCCGGGTCGCGGCGCGCCCGCAGACGCCGCGGCTCTTCTCGAACACTGTTACGTCGACTTCCGCGTCGTGGAGCGCGTACGTTGCCGCCGCACCGGCACCACCGGCACCGACGACTGCGAGGTTACGAGCCATACGTGCCAGTCGGACGGTGTGAGTAAAAATCCACCACACAACCAGTTCGGACCGCCCGCCAGTGGTCCGGTTCAGCGGTCCCGCTGGCGTCGGAGACCCCGACGCGTCCAGCCGACCACGGCGAGTATCGCGACACCGACGCCCACTTGGCGGAGTGAGAACCCGGGGCCCTGTGCCGCGGTCGTTGCCCTGTCATCGCTGTCAGTGGCCGGAATGGATTGGTTTTCGACTGTGAGTGGGCCCGCCGTCTCGCCGTTGACCCGAACGGTTCCGTTGACCGCCTCGAACTCTGTCTCGACGACCGTCTCCTCACCGGGCTCAAGCGCCACTTCGTTCGTTGCCACCGGTTCGCCGTCGACCGTCACGGTCAGTGTCTCGTTGACTGGTCGCGGACGGGCGTTCTTTACTGTCGTTCGCACGGTCGTATTGAACCCGGCCCGAACCCAGTCAGCCGACAGTGAGGCCTCCCTGATCTGCAAATCGGCGTTCCCCTGACCTTCGGGAGTGGGTTCCCCATCGGTACCCACTTCGGTCCCGAATCCAGCGGATTCGTTTCCGTCGCCGGTCGTGTTGCCGGCAGGCGCGCCCCCGCCTGCTGTTCCGTTCCGCGCGGTTGCGTTCGTCCCATCGGTCGACGTCCCGTTTTCATTGCCATCCAACCCCGTGATCTCGTCATAGATTCCACCGTCAGACTGGGAGTCATCGTCGTTGTCCGAGCCGTCAGAGTCCTCGGAGCCGCTATTGTCGGAGTTGCCTGAGTCGTTCGAACCGTCTCCACTGGAGTCGGTATCGTCGTCGGAGTTGCCACCTGAGTCGTCAGTGTCGGCAGCGCCGACATCGCTATCCGCCTCAGTTTCCTCCTGTGTACCGTTCTCAGTTCTTTCACTGTCCGTCGGTGCCTCGGTCTCCTCACTGTCCGTTGGTTCTTCAGTTTCCTCACTGTCCGTTGGTTCCTCGGTCTCTTCACTGTCCGTTGGTTCTTCAGTTTCCTCACTGTCCGTTGGTTCTTCGGTCTCCTCACTGTCCGTTGGTTCTTCAGTTTCCTCACGGTCAGTGGGTTCCTCGGTCTCTTCACTGTCCGTTGGTTCTTCAGTTTCCTCACGGTCAGTGGGTTCCTCGGTCTCTTCACTGTCCGTTGGTTCTTCAGTTTCCTCACTGTCCGTTGGTTCTTCGGTCTCCTCACTGTCCGTTGGTTGCTCAGTCTCTCCATCGTCCGTCGGTTCCTCGGTCTCCTCACTGTCATTCGGCTCTTCAGTCTGGGTCTGTGTCTCGGTATGTTCTCTTTCTGTGGGGTTCTCGGTTTGCGTCGGCTCCTCCGTTTCTTCGTTTTCGGTCGATTCCTCCGTTTCCTCGCTCTCAGTCGGTGTCTCCGGGCTCTCCGTAGGTTCCTCCGTCTGGTCGGTCGGGTCTTCGGTTTCTTCGGAGTCTGTCTGTGGCTGTTCCGTCGGCGTCTGTTGGGCCTCCGCAGTCTGCTCGCCGTCGGTCGGTGCGTCCGTTTCGTTTACCTGCCCGAGCAGTCTCTCAGAGTCGGATTCGATAATAGATTCGACGGCGGCTCCGGGTGTGCTCACTGCGGCGTCCGATACACCGTTCTGGGGGCCGGCGCCGGAGGCACCCACGCTGCCGACAGCGAATACGGACGCGAGCGCAGCGGTGCCGAAAACGATAGTGACAGCAGCAAAGAGTTGTTTGACCTCGCTCATACAGGGAGGTACGCGAGTAAAGGATTAGTTACCCAGCAGCCAAACCCTCGGTAAGGTCGTCCTTCGTACACAGAACCGGTAGTGTGGCCGGAAAATCCGCCGTCCGTACGACCTCTACACCCTACGATGGACTCGGACGAGACCGCCGATTAACGCCAGCACAAGTGTGACTAACTGGACAGTAAATCCGGGCCCGGAGGCCGAGACCGTCTCGGAGGCTGGCTCCGCACCGCCGCCGCTTTCACCAGTCTCGGCAGTCCCGGACCCGCCCGTACTCGGGGCCGAGTTCGAGCCAACGCGGAGGTCACCGGCACTGACGCCGTTGACCGCGACTGCGCCGTCGACAGCTTCGAACTCCATCGTCACGGTAGTTTGTTCGCCGGCGTCGAGTCGAACGGTCCGAGAAGCGACCGGGTCGCCGTCGACAGTGACCGTCAGCGTCTGTTCGACGGTTTCGTCGGTCGGGTTCTCGACGGTCGCTCGCGCTGATGTGTTGAAGCCGGCCCGGACCCAGTCAGCCATCAGGGATGCATCGGCAACAGTGAGTTCTGCGGGCGTCGGCGTCGATGCATTCGTATTCGAGGAGCTGGCTGTCGTCGTCGGGGTGGACGTATTAGCGACCGGGGAGACGACAGCGATGGTCGAGAGGTTGGACGATGACGCCTGGATAGACGTATTCGTCGCGTTGGCGCTACTGGGTAGCTGACTCCAGGACCCGTTGTGGTACTGGAACACCCGGACGGCGTCCATCGATCCGTTGGTCGGCAGCGCCGATTCGTTGAGCCGCAGGGTGTACCTCACCCGGCTGATGGCAGACGCATTTGCGCCGGAAGTGACGGTCACGTACCCACGCACACCGTCTGCCTGAACTTCGGTCATGTTGTTCGGCGTGGCCTGCGGGCCGAGCATCGTCGCGTTGAACCCATCACTGTCGTTGGTCACGTCGAGCGAGAGTGCAGAGAGGGTGAACGCCGGCGCGGTCTCGGACGGCCCGGAGCGGTTCAGCGATTGGGTGACCGTCGAGTTCGCGGCGTCGGCAGTCACTCGGACAGTGACTCCGTTGTCGATCTGGGACTGCGAGATCGCGGGCGCCTCTGCGCCGCCGCCGTCGTCGGTCTCGTCCGACTCGTCGTCGAGATCGAAGCCGCCACCGCCACCGCCTCCGCCGCCGCCACCGCCTCCGCCACCGCCGTCACTACTGCTTTCGGCTTCGACAGCAAGCGTTTCAGTGGCGGCGTTGCCAATAGCGAGCGAGCGGTTGCCCTCGTTGTCGAAGGAGATACTGAAGGAGACAGTTACTGTTTCACCGCCGGCAATCGGGCCGATAGTTCTGGACTTGAGCGTCTGGTTGGTCTCTGTAAGCGCCGCGGTGTAGTTCCCACTCTCTGTCCCGACGTTTGCGACAGTCGCTGTCACGTCCACTGACTCGCCGGTTTCGGTGGACGAATTACTCAGTCGGGCGTCGCGAACCTCGAACGTCGCGGGTTGGGTCACTGAGATGTTTCCGCCGGAGTCACCGTTGACCGCCACGTCGTACTCTCCGCCGCTCTCGAAGACGTAGACGAAGGAGACCTCGGTCTGTTGACCGCCCGAGAGCGTGACGTTCCTCGTGTCCACGATGTCGTCGTTGGTCTGGAGGCGCACCGGGGAGGTCCCTGTCTCGTCGCCGTTGTTGACAACGGTGGCAGTCACCTCAATCGGTTCGCCTGTCCGAGCGCTCGTCCGGTTCAGGTCGACGGCAGCCGTGTCGAATGCCGCCGGCTCCTTGACCGTGACAGTGCCAGCCCGCTGGCCGTTGATGTCGACTACGTAGTTCCCGCTGTCGTTGAAGACGTGGTTATACGTGATTTCCGTCGCTTCACCGCCCTCCAGCGTCACTTCTCGGCTCTCCGCGATGGAGCCCGCGACGGCGAATTCACCGGTGACAGTCCCCGCTTGGCCACCGGTGTTCGTGAGGGTCGCGCTAAGCTCGACAGAGCCGCCCTGAGTCACGGACTCGCTACTGACCGCCGCGTTGCTGACCTCGAACGTCGCCGGTTCCGTGACCGTCACGCTGGCTCCGAACTGGTTGTCGACGGCGATGTCCCGCGTCCCCGCATCGCTGAACGACTGGACGAACGTGACGGTCGCTTCCTCGCCGCCGTCGAGTGTCACCGACTGCGTGTCTATCGTGTTGCCGTCCTCCTGCAGCCGTACATCGGCTGTCCCGGTCTGATCGCCTTCGTTCCGGACGGACGCGGTGACAGCTATCGGCTCCCCGGTGACGACGTCCGTTCGGTTCAGGTCGACGCTAGTGGTTTCGAACGTCGCCGCCTCGGAGACTCGAACTGTTCCGACCCGCTCGCCGTCGAGGTCGATAGGGTACGTGCCGACGGCGGTGAACGACTCCGTGAACGAGACAGTCGTCGATTCTCCAGGGCCTAATTGCAGTTCCGTGGCGTTCACCCGCTCGTCAGCGACTGTAAGCGGGACCTCGTAGGTACCGGTCTGGTCGCCAGTGTTCGTAACCGTCGCGGTCACCGCGACGCTCTCGCCCTCGCCCACCCTCGTCGTGTTCAGCGCCCTTTCGGAGACTTCGAACGTCGCTGGCTGCTCCACCGTGACGGTCTGAGTCTCGCTACCGACCGTGAACTGGTACGTGCCGGGCTCCTCGAACGTGTGCACGTACGTGTCCGTATCGGATGCATCGGGTTCCAGATCGAACGAGACGGCGTCGACGGCTTCATTCTCCGTTTCGACCCAGAACTCCTGCTTCGCGGTCACGGTCCCATCGTTTCTGGCCGTCACCGTCAGTTCTGCCGCGTCGCCCCGGGTGACCGTTGTTCTGTTCCACTTCGCGTCGGTGACCTGAATATCGGGCTGGCCGACAGTCAGGGTGCCGGCGGTGACACCGCCGACCGTGACCTCGTGGTCGCCCTCGTCAACAATATCTTCGAGTCGATAGCGGACCGTCTCGTTGACTGTCTCTCCGGTCGGGACCGGTATCGACTTCTGGCCGACCTGCGTGCCGCCGACTTCGATAGGCAGTGTAATTGTTCCGCTCTGTCCGCCGGTGTTCTCCACCGTAACCCACAGCTCCGGCTCACGGGTCCCGATGCCGCCCGTGTCCGTGTCAGTATTGACCTGGGTGTCGATGAGCCCGGCGTCCCGAACCTGAATTGAGGCCTCGTCCGCAACTTCGACAGACCCGACCGACTCCCCGTTTATTGTCAGATCGTACGTCCCTTCACTGTCGAAGGTCGGTGAGAACTCCAGCGTCTTCGTACCGCCGTTCTCGATTTCGACGGTCCGGGTGGCGATTTCAGTGCCGTCAGCCCGCAGAACGACATCCTCCGTTGCCGTCCCGTCCCCGTCTCTGGGGTTTTCCATCCAGACGGTTAGCTCAACTGGGTCGTCCGTTACTGTCGATTCGTCACTTAGCTGCCAGTAATCGACCGTGAACAGCGTCAACTCCTCGATAGTGATGGTCGGGCTCGAGCCGGAACCGTCCTGCAGTTCGTATTCCCCGGCAGACAGCTCGTCGAGGGTCCCGGTGTCCAGCGTCCACGAAGCTGTTTCCGTGTCACCGCCACCGACCTCGACATCGAGTTCGTTGACCATCTGAGACTCTCCGGTGTCCGTGTTCTTCAGCGTCGGTGTGACGGTCAGCGCGCCGGTTTTCCCGCCAGTGTTTTCCAGCGTGTGAGTTACTTCGATGTGTTCACCTCGCGTGACCGTAGTTCGGTTGACAGCCGTCTCAGTGACCGTGATATTCGGCGGTTCGACGACGGTCACCGTCCCGGCTGAGACACCGCCGACGGCGAGGTCGTGCTCGCCGGTGTCGTCGAGCGCGACAGGAACGGTCTTGTTCGTCTGCTGGCCGCTGTCGAGTGCAACGTCGACTTGCTCGACTTGCTCGCCGTCAACCGTGACGGCTACTTGTTTCGTGCTGTCGCGGTCTCCGGTGTTTGTAGCCGTGAACTCTACCTGAAACTCCATGTCGGGAACGACCGAGAACGGCGCGTCGTGCGTTCCGGAGCTGTTGGTCTTTGTCGTCGAGGCGTCGGTCACCTTGATAGTCCCTGTCTCGTGATTAGACGCAGCCGCAACGCCCGGCCCAAACATCGGGGCCGTCGACACCGCAACCACAGCCAGTAGCATCATCGCTGATAGCCACAGGCCCGTAATCTTACCCATGGGTTGGCCGATGACAGTATGGTAATTAGTTAGCGGGAACGAATCGCCAAGTAAGGTCCTATTATCGCGCCTACCGTCCGCTACTGCCGGTTCTAGTCTAATAAGGGATGCAGCCAGACATTACAGGTAATGGCCTAGTCACACCACTCCGGCAGTACAGCTGTCACGTCGGTATACATATAGTACCTCAAATGACGTCTGTCCTTTCAATCGTCGCCCAGCACCCGTGGCGCGGTGGCGGCACCGCACGCTGAGCGGACACACAACATCGCAGTTCTGTAGCTATGGGCCACTCACAAGCCGTGCGGTTACACGGTAGCGATGGGAAAGTCAGGTCGGAACGCTATCAGAGGCGCTTGCTCACGTACGGGCCGTCCTGCTTGTACCCCAGTTTCTCCCGGTAGTACTGCCGGACACCGATGCCGGAAATGACGGCCAGTTTCGGGAAGCCGGCGTCCCGGGCCAGTGCCTCCGCTTTCTCCAGCAGTTTCTTTCCGTAGCCTTTGTGCTGGTGGTCCTCATCGTCACCTTCCTGCCCGACGCCGACGGCGTTGCCGTAGACATGGAGTTCGCGGACGATTGCGGCGTCCTGTAGCTCCCGGCGCACCGGGTCGTTGGGGAACCGAAGCCGACAGAAGCCGACGAGGACATCGTTCTCGAAGTCCTCGAAGGAGATGAAGTGTTCCGTGCCGCCACAGGCCTCGTAGGTCATCACGTCGAGTTCGATGTTCTCGGCGACGTCATCGCTGTGTCCGGCCTCCCGACAGCGGATACAGTCACACGTCCAGTCGTGTTCTTCCATCCGCTTCCAGGCGAGTTGCCGGAGGTTCGACTTCCAGACCCCGCCTTCGATGAAGTCAGCCGGGATGTCCCGCTGGACGCGCTGAAGTCGGGTGTAGCGGGGAATCATGTCCTTGATTTCGGCGACTAACTCAGCGGCCTCGTCGTTGTCCAGCGGGTCGAACTCGTCGTTGCGCCACCAGTCGTATGTGACGGTTCCCTCGACAATCAGCGTCGGGTATATCTTGAGGTAGTCGGGCCGCCAGTCCGTCTGGTCGAAGATGCGCCGGAAGTCCTCCAGACACATCTCCTTGGACATCCCGGGCTGGCCTGGCATCATGTGAAAGCCCACCTTGAACCCGGAATCGCGCAGGCGGCGGTTCGCGTCGATGGAGGCCTGCACGCCGTGGCCGCGGTGCATCTCGCGGTTGATCCGCTCGAAGGTCGTCTGGACGCCGACCTCGACTTTCGTCCCGCCGAGGTCGAGCATCCGGTCGATCTGTTCCGGATCACACCAGTCCGGCTTCGTCTCGAACGTGGTGGCGACGTTGCGGACGTCAGCGGTCTCGTTTTCCGCGATGACATCTTCCAGATACCGGAACTCGTAGTCGTCCTCGGCGAAGCTCACGTCCTCCGCGGGCGTCGGTTCTCCGTCCACGTCGAAGTCGTTCATCGCCTCCAGGGCCCGCTTGACGAACCACTCCTGGTAGTCGTGGCTCCGGGCCGTCATCGTCCCGCCCATCACGATGAGTTCGGCCTTGTCGACAGGATGGCCGATCTCCCGCAGTTGGTTGAGTCGGAGGGTCACCTGGCCGTAGGGGTCGTAGTCGTTCTGTTCGCCGCGTGCGGCCGCGGGCTCGTGGCCGGTGTAGGACTGCGCGGAGGAGAACTCCGAATCCGGGCCGCCCGGACAGTACAGGCACTTCCCGTGAGGACACCGCTCGGGTGAGGTCATGATAGCGATAGGGGAGACACCCGAGGCAGTCCGAACGGGCTTGCGCTGGAGGACCTCCTCCAGCACCTCGCGGTGCTCCTGTGGCGCGTAATCGAGCAGTTCGGAGTTTTTCGGCACTTTCGGCGCGGAATACTCTCGACAGACATCTATCTTGGCCGATTCGACGTCGTCGCGCTCGACCTCGCCTGCGAGAATCCGGTCGACCAGCTCCGCACACACCTGCTGGAAGGTCTCTGTCTCGTCTGGGTCCGGCGTCTCCGTGCTCATCGGCGTTGTGCGAAATCGGCGTCTCGGCCGAATAAGCGTGTCGCTCGGGTATCGTCAGCGACGGGGGTGGCCGTGGGGTTCATTGTGCTGTCACACCAAAGAGAGGTATGAGAAGCGAAACGGACGACACCAGGAGCCCCGACCGACCTTCCGCGGCTGTGTGTTCTGTTACAGCGCGGAGTGGGCGTACTACGGTGCGAAGAAGGCAGCCAGGTCCGTCTCGGCGACTGATACGTAGCGGGACCCGGGTCGCAGTCGGCAGCGAATGAGCTGTCTGAAAACAACTCCAGAGTCGTTGAAGCCCCGCCTCAGGCGCTCTACCCCGTTATTTCGAATGATACTGCCAGGGGAGTCTTTTAGTCATTGCTCTCCTCGACTGTGTATATATGCCAGACACGACCAGTGGGTCTGCACAAACTCGCTCCCGGGAATTGACGCCGACGGAACGGTTCCAAGAGTTCATTGCATACATTCCGAGTGGCGATACGATCCCCGACGAGACATGGCGCGGCCGACACCGTAATATCCTCATTCTGCTGCTTGCGCATGTGCCGTTCCTGCTGGCACTCGGGCTGTATTCGGGAACTGAGTCGCTCGTCACGGGCGCGACGCTTCCCGAGATAGACACGCTCCACGTTCTCGCAGAGGTCGGGGTCGTCGTCGGCCTCGCCGTGTTAGCGAGGTTGCCCTGGTTCGGTCGGCGAACGCGAACCGCGCTGGCGACGATGGGACTCGTCACGACGTCCGGGTTCCTGGTCCACTTCTCCGGCGGGTACATCGAGGCTCACTTCCACTTTTTCATCGTGATGGCTGTGGTTGCCGTCTACGAAGACTGGCTGCCGTTCTTCCTCGGCATCGGGTACGTCTCCGTCCAGCACGGGATTTTCGGCATGATCGACCCGAGTCGGGTGTACAACCACTCGGCGGCGATCAACAACCCGTGGGTGTGGGCGTTCATCCACGCGGGCTTCGTTCTGATGCTGGCCGCGGCGCTGATGGCGCACTGGTCGTCGACCGAGCGATCCCGTGAAGCGGCGGAACAACAACTCGAACAGGCCAGAGAGAAGACCCAAGAGGTCGAAAACCTGGAGGAGAAGAAAGCCGAGATGGAACAGGCTATCGCCGAAGCCGAGGAGGCAAAAGCCGAGGCCGAGGCCCGACAGCAAGAGGTCGAAGAGTTCAACGAGCACCTCGAAGCCACGGCCGACGCTTACAGCGCGGCGATGTCCCGGGCGGCCGACGGAGACCTCACGGTCCGGATTGACCCCGACAGCGAGAGTGACGCGATGGCACAGATCGCCGAGTCGTTCAACAAGATGATGACGGAGACGGAGTCGGCGATGGCCGAAATACAGACGTTCTCGCAGGAGGTCGCGTCGACGAGCGACCAGGCCACGGCCGGTGCCAACGAGGCAACGGGGGCCAGCGAAGACATGAGCGAATCGATTCAGGGCATCGCCAGCGGGGCGGTCGACCAGCGTGAGATGCTCGAAACCGTCTCAAGCGAGATGACCGACCTGTCAGCCACCGTCGAGGAGGTCGCCGCTTCGGCCGAAACCGTCGCGGAACGGTCCCGCGAGACAGCCAAGATCGCGGACGACGGCGAGGAGACCGCACAGGAAGCGATAGCGGGCTCCCGAGAGGTCCAGACGGCCATCGATTCGACCGTCGAAAACGTGGAGCGACTGGACGAGAAGATGGCAGAGATCGGTGAGATCGTCGATCTCATCGGCGACATCGCCGAGCAGACGAACATGCTGGCCCTGAATGCCAACATCGAGGCCGCACGGGCCGGAAACGGGTCGGGCGGCGATGGGTTCGCCGTCGTCGCAGACGAGGTCAAACAGCTGGCAGAGGAGACCCAGGCATCGGCGACCGAAATCGAACAGCTCATCGCGGAGACCCAGGCCCAGACCGAAACCACGGTCACAGAGGCACGGGGGGCAAAGCAGGATATGCAGGAGAGTACAGAAGCCGTCGAAGACGTCGTCGACACGTTCACGCAGGTGGCCGAGAACGCCGAGGCGACCGACGACGGGATTCAGGAGATCAGCGACACGACCGACGACCAGGCCGCCACGACCGAGGAAGCGGTGTCGATGGTCGAGGAGGCCGTGGACATCAGCGAGGCGACCGCCGCGGAGACCGAGACCGCCTCCGCGACCGCGCAGGAACAGGCCGCGTCCATGTCGCAGGTCAGTGCCAGCATCGAATCACTCGCCGAGCAGTCCGAACGGCTCCAGACGATGCTGTCGGAGTTCGAAGTCGACAGCCGATAGCGGCTCACTCCTCCCAGTACTCTTTTTCCGCGTTCCTGTCGAGATACGTCGACAGCGTTCGGTCCGCTTTCTCGCCGCCCGGGGGTGACCCGGCGTACAGCCCGACCATCTCCCGGTCGGGGTACACGGTGATATCCGGTTCTTCCATCGTCGAAACCATCAGCAGTCGGAGTTCAGACTCGCCGGCTTCGATTTCGTGCGCACTCTCCTCGCCGGCCGGAAGCGCGACGAAATCGCCCGGCTTGAGTGCGTGTTCCTCAGCGTCGGGGCCGAGCCAGAGCGTGCCGGTCCCGGCCTGGACAAATATCGCTTCCTCGTTGCCTTCGTGGTAGTGGCGCACCCAGAGCCGTTTCCCCGGTGGGACGGCATAGAGGCTCGCGCCGAGTTGTTCGCCCCCGGCGGCGTCACCAAGCTGCTTGCGCCTGAACGTCCGGTCGCCGTGGTCGTGGTCGGTCCAGTCGAGGTCGGCTTCGTTGACGGGGCCGTCGCTCATGCCCGGTCAGACTGCCGGCGGATAGAAAAAGTCCTCTGCGCTACAGTTCGTCGGCCAGCACGTCGAGCGTGGCGTCGAGGACGGCCGGGCGCTCGCCAGCCAGATAGCGGATGGTCCCCTCGCGGACGCTCCGCGTCGCGACGCCGCCTTCGGGAACTCGCTCGCTGACTTCGCTGACTAGCTCGTGCAGGTCCAGGTCGCCGTTGGCACGGACGTACATCGTGTCCGTCGAGATGCCGAGCACGGCGTCGCTCTCGTCGCGGACATCCCGGTGGAGTTCATCCAGCAGGAGCGACTCCGGCGGGAACTCGTACTGGTGGGTAAAGGCGTCCGTGTCGAGCACGGCGATGTCCACGTCACCGACGGTCCGGTGGTCGAGGTTGGCCCGGGCGGTGGACACCTCTTCGTCGACCTTCTCGCGGAACTGCTCGGCGATGTGGCCGGCCAGGCCGCCCACGTCCTCCTCGTCGTCGCCGAACACGAGGTCGGTGATGAGTTCGCGCTTGTCCTCGTAGGACTGGTAGTGGGCTTCGAGCGCGACGGCTTCGCGGAGTTCCGACACGGCGGTCTCGTCGTAGCCGGCCTCGCTGGCGGCCTCGACGTACGGCTCGGGGATGTCCTCCCAGAAGCTCACGGCCGGAAGGTGTTGCAGGTCGTCACGAACGTCTTCGTTGACGTGTGCGGCGACGTTGGCCGCAAGCGCCGTCGAGGTGGTCTCGGAAACGGCGTCAGCGGAGGGGGAGACAACGGCGTCGACCGTGTCGACGACCGCGCCGTCGACGTCGATGTCGTCGATGACGACGCTCGGCGCGCCGTAGACGTTCAGCAGGTCGAAGCCGTCAAGGCTCTCGCGCGTGCCGCCGGCGGCGACGAAGACGAACAGCGGGAGTTTCTCCTCGTGGCGCTCCCGGTTGTCGAGCATCGTCGTCGTGTCCTTCGTCGCGTCGTCCATGTCGTAGACGCCGCCCTCGATTGGTCGCCGGTCGAAGTAGTGGTACTTCGCGTCGGCGCGGCGGTGCTGCTCGGTGACCAGCGGGAGTGCGGCGCGTTCGAGCGCGCTGCCGGCGAGATAGCCGTCCGCGGTGTTGGCGTGGCGGACGATGACCGGACGGTCCGTCAGCACTGCCTTCCGGATCTGGGTCGCCGCTTCGACCAGATCATCGGAGAGGGCCGCAACCGCCGTATCATCGGCGAGCGGTTCGGCCGTGTCAGGTCGGGCCTCGTCGTCGAGGGCGTCGGCGAGCCGCTGTTCGACTTCCTCGCGCTCCTCGGCTTCGAGGACATCGAGCTCCTCGGTCTCGACCTGCAGTTCACCGCGACGCTCGCGGACTTCGCCCGAGAGTCGGACGTAGTCGTCTTCTTCGACCTCGGGGTAGGCGCGGACGCCTGCCTCGACGAAGGCCGCGCAGTCGACAGTGCCGGTCTCGTCCTGCAGTTCGAACACCGTCGGCCCGGAGGTCTGTCGGATGCCGACGACTTCGCCTTCCAGTCGAACGTCCGCACCGACGTGGTCGTCGAGATCGCCGATAGCCGCGGCGACCGGTTCGGCCGTGGTCGCCTCGTCCGTCTGCTCCTCGCTTTCGTCGCTCTCTGCGTCGGCTTCCTCGTCGGACTCGGTCATGACGGCGGTGTTCGACCCGCTGTCGTTGCCGCCGACGGCCGCAGTGCCTTCGACGCGGTCGTCATCGCTGGCCCGACTGACTGCGCCGGCGTTCGTGGCGCTGCTGTCGTCGGATTCGGTGCCTTCGTCCGCGTCCGATTCGTCGTCGCTTTGTCCCGCTGACTCGTCAGTTGAGGGTCGAGACGCCTCCTCGTCCGAATCGTCGGACTGTGTCTCGTCTTCGTCGTCTTCGTTCTCAAGCAGGACGGAGTGACCGATTTCCGGGTCGTCGACGAGGACGCCGCGGAACTCGCGTTCGGACTGGCGGATCGACCAGCCGAGGTCGACGTTGCCGTTGTCCCGTACGTTCTTGACCTGGACGTAGACGGTGTCGCCCGAGTCCCAGTCGAGGGAATCGAGCCGCTGGTCCAGTTCGCTCCGGTGGAGCAGCCCCGTTACGCTGTCGCCGATGTCGACGAACACGCCGAACTCGGCGAAGCCGTCAACACTGCCGCGGTAGTAGCGGTCGACCGATAGCTGGTCGGCACGCGAGCCACGGAACTCGAACAGGGCGTCCTCCTCGTGGAGGTCACAGATGCGTCCTTCGACAGATTTGCCGCAGATGATACACGAACCCATTACACGGTGCAAGCATGTCGGGCCTAAAACGGTTGTCGAATTCCGGACGAACCAAACGGGGCCGCTATTCGAACATCTCGCTCTCTTCTTCCAGTAGTTCGAGCCCTGAAGCGACCGCTTTCGCCTGTTCAGGGAACAGAGCGACCTCGATTTCGCTTCCCTGTTCGTCTTCGAAGGCAATTTTCACGCGCTTGTCGCCGTACTCGCGAACGTCGACGCCCTCCACATCGTACATCTTGATCGTCGCTTCCTTGTTCGACGGGCCGACGCTCTTGAACGCTCCATCTTTGAGTTCCAGCATGAACTGGTCGATGTCGATACTGAGCATCGTGTGGAAACGCACGCCGGCGGACCCTAAAACCCGTAGTCAGCGGCCAGCACCGAGACGGCCTGAAAGCCCCGGAAGCCGTAGCCGAAAATAATTGCGGCGGGGACGGCTCCGACGATTGCGGCCACGGGGAGCCGGATATTGTGGACGACGGCAGTGCCGAGCAGGTACAGGCCCGCGCCCCAGGCGGTGACGAGCACCCGGACTTCTGCGCTGGGCAGACCCGCCAGCAGACAGGGGGCCATCGCGTAGCACATCACTTGGACGGTTTCGCTCACGCCGCCGCGGTCCGACGCGACGGGGAGCAGTCCGAGGGGAAGCAACAGCAGCGTCTGTAGCGCCGCCGTCAGATGCACCGTCGCCGGCGTGACGAACACGAGAATAGCAAACAGCGCCAGTACCGCGACGCCGGGCGAGAAGCCACCGATAGCGGGGTAGTCGAACGGCCCCGTAGACAGCAGTCCCCGCTGGGCCAGCTTGACGACGGCGTAACGGCTCACCTCCTCGAAGAGGACTACTGTCGCCGCAAACACCAGCCCCGGGGCCTGGTCACCCGGCGCGACGCCGGTCCGGAAGAACCGCCGCGGACGGCGGAGTATTTCCACCCACGCACGCACCAGCGCGGCTGGCCCGCGGTCCCGGCCACCGGTCGGATTCTCGACCCACTGAGTCACGCCTGAAACTTGGGCGCGAGCCGGTTTGACCGTTTCCTTCTATCCGTCAGCGATCCCCTTCGGCTCGGACACGCACAGCGGTCCTCACGGCTAATCGTCCGCTCCGACGTTCTCCGTACTCTCGAAACACGCCGAGTCCGGCTCGATGTTCGCGTACTTGACTGCTTCCTCACCGAGCGACGTCACGCGTTCCTCGATATCGGCGTCGACTATCTGACCGTCAGCGATGTGATTGTGTGCGTTCGGAACCGCGGCCTGATGCGGGATGACCCAGCAGTTCAGCGCCCGGCAGACCGAGCGGAGGTGTTCGAGCGCGGTGATGGGAAAGCCCCCGCCGGCGACCGCTAGCAATCCCACGGTTTTGTGTTCGAACTCGTCGAAGCCACAGTAGTCGAGTGCGTTCTTCAGCACGCCGGAATAGGACCCGTGATACACCGGCGTCCCCAGCAGAATTGAATCAGCCGCGTGAACTCTATCGGCGAACTCGACAGCGTCGCCGACCTCGCGATGGTCGGCATCGAACACCGGTAGGTCGAATTCCTGAAGATCCAGCAGTTCCGTGGTCGCCCCCAACTCCTCGGCGGCGACGAGCGCGCGCTCGATACCGACCCTGGTGTAGCTCTCCTCTCTGAGACTGCCGACGACACCGACGATGTGTGGTTCGGACATGTCGGGTCTATGGAGTGGGGCCGGTATATCGATGGGGGAGACGAGGCGCAGCGCTAGTCCCTTTCCGGCTGTCGGTTTGTCAGGCCATGAAGGTCGCTCTGGCCGACGCTCAGTTGTCGTGGTAGACGTAGAGGAGGTTCGGATACGGGATGTACGCGACACGTTCGAGCCCGCCACTGCCGACCTCCTTCTTCAGATGGACACCGTTCGACCCCTCGACCACGTCGTGAATGTTCTTGATTTCGGTGCCGTCACTCAGCTCAGCTGTCATGTGTGACATTATACTCCATAGGGACCCTGGTCGTAAAGCACCCCGGGCTGTGCGTGGTCGACGACAGCAGTCGATGAGTGGCTGGCGGATTACGCATGTTCGCTACGCTAACGGCTGCAAAAGGAGTCCGTGGCTCAGGAGCCGAGCTGAACCTTCTCGGACGACGCTTCCTCACGGGAGCGGTGGCCGAGGTCGGCTTTCAACGCCTCGATAGCCTCCTCAGGGTCGGTCTCCGAATCGAAGACCCGGTCGAAACCGAGCGCTTTGAACGTCTCGCGCGTCTCCTCGAAGGAGTCCTGCCCGACAGCGAGGTTGCCGCCGATGTAGGTCGTCACGTCCAGACCCGCCTCGTTGATCTGCTGCTGGAACCCCTGACAATCCTGCTCGGCGTGGCCGTACAGCGACGAAACGAGTATCGCTTCGGCGTCGTGTTCATCCGCGGCGTCGATGAACTCCGACTGGGACGACTGGACACCGAGGTTGACTACGTTGAACCCTGCCGCTTCGAACGCTCGTTCCAGAATGGTAATCCCAACGACGTGCGCGTCGGAGCCGATGACACCGAGGATGACTGTCCTCATACAAGACCACCAATGGGTGTCAACTACATAAACCTAATGATAAACCATGATAGATTATGGGAATGGTTCACACACCGGGGAGAGGATATTAGCCATGATAGCCCAAACGAACCGATAGACACAGCATCTATGGTACGCGACACGATTCAGCATCTGGCAGATCCCCGGGTACTGCGCCGCCTATCGCGTCAGTCCACCCACTGTGGCACCCGCTCGGAACAATCTGTCTGTCCGTCGTCGGGACACGCATGACGACCATCCGCCGAGCCTTCGACGCCGACGCCGACGGCATCCGCCGGGTCGCACGGGCGGCGTGGCACGACGCCTACGACTCGCTGGACTCCGACGTCATCGACGAGACGATATCCGACTGGTACGCCGACCCGCTGGGCAGCGCGCTCCACGGGTGGGCCGGCGGCGTCCCCGCCAACGACCTCGACGACATCGAGGCGACGTTACTGGTTGCCGAACAGGACGGCGAAATCATCGGCTTCACCCAGGGCATCACCATGCATACGATGGGGACGATGCTGCGGCTGTACGTCCACCCGGACTACCACGGGGAGGGTGTCGGGACGGCGCTGTACGACCGGCTCGAAGACATCTTTCTGGAACACGGCGTTGAGCAGTTCCGGGCGCTCGACCTGGCCTCGAACGACCGGAGCCGGGAGTTCTTCGAGAACCTCGGCTTCGAGCGGACCAAGACTCGGACACTCACTATCGGCGGCGATCCCTACGACGAGGCCGTGTATTCCCGCGAGCTGTCGCCCGAAGAAGGCGACGAGTAGCGTCAGCAAACGCGATCCGTCTCAGATACCACTGACCGTCTCGATGAGCCCGACCGATTCGAGGGCCATCCAGCAGACGAACACCACGTACAGACCAAGCAACGTGTACGCTTCGCGGTCAGAGAGTTCGAGGTCCGTCCGGATGAACACGATGAACACCAGCGTCACGAACCCCAGAAACCCCATCGTCGGAATCGCCACGAGAAAGTCGATTGTCGCCCGCCCTGCAAGGAGGACGCCGACGGGAATCGCCACCAGCAGATTGAACGTATTGCTTCCCAGAACGTTCGTCAGACTCGTGACGCTGTCGTCGTTTTTCGCGGCCCGGACGCTGACGAAGGCATCAGGGAGGCTCGTCCCGGCGGCGATGACGGTCAACCCCCAGAGGAACGTCGGCGTGTCGAAGATGACACCGAGGGCGAGCGCGCCCTGAACCATCCCCTCGACGCCGACCGTGATGACGACGAGTCCGACCCCCAGCATTCCCCACTCCCGTCCCGGACGGACGCTGTGGGTTTCGTCTGCGACGTGCTCGCTGGCGTCCTGCTGGTGCAAGAAGACGTAGATACCGTAGGCCATGAGCGGAACGGCGACGAGCGTCGGGGTCAGGATAGCCGCCCGATTGGTCCCGCCCGGAACGTACGTCGCCCCGAGCGCGAACACGATGAACAGGATGAGGACGCTGATGACGTAGAACTGGGCGTCTTTGTGGACGATGTCACGCGTCGACCGGAGTTCTTCGCTCGACAGCGCCGCGAGGGCCGGAATCACGAGCAGATTGAATATCGCGCTCCCGACGATTGCACCGACGCCCAGCGAGAACTCGTCGTGGACGACGGTGCTGATAACGACCGAACTTATCTCGGGAAAGCTCGACCCGACGGCGACGACGATTGCGCCGTGAACCGCCACCGGTAACCCGTAGTACTTGCTCAGCCGTTCTGCGGCCCGCTCGAAGTACGCGCTCCCTTTCCAGATGACAGCGGTTGCGACGACGATGAGAGCGACCGAACCCAGCAAGCCAGCCATTGTGGACGTATTGACCGCACGGGTTCAAGGGTGTATGCCACTGGCGGTCAGCGCTGGAGGCGCGCGACCGCCTCGCCGTCGCTGTTCTCGACATCGACTAGCCCGTCGTCGGCCAAATCCTCCAGAAGCCCTCGGAGCCATTCGCGGCCGTACTCCCCCTCGGGCGCGTAGTCCACGCGCACACGCGGCCCCAACTGGTCCAGTTGTAGCTCGTCGTACTCCTTGAGCGCCGAGATGACGCGGCCGCGCATCTGTCGACGGCTCCCCTCGAACTCGGGCTGGGTCGGGACGTCCGGCGCGGTGAAATCGCCCGTTTCGTAGGCCGAACACCACTCACGCCACGGGCACTGCGCGCCGTCACAATCCGGCGTCTTTTCGCAGGCAACCCCGCCCAGTTCCATGATGGCGTTGTTCCAGACTCGCGACTGGCCCCCGGGCATGAGTTTGCTTGCGGCCGCTTCAAACTCTGAATCGTCGTCCGGCACGTCGAAGACGCGGTACAGGACACGCTTGACGTTCGTATCGACGACGGCGTTCCCGTTGTTGAACGCGAAGGAGGCGACGGCGTTGGCGGTGTAGGGACCGACACCCATCAGGTCGCTGAGGCCGTCCGGGTCGCGGGGCCACTCGCCGTCGTAGTCGTCGACCACTTGGCCGGCCGCCTCGTGGAGGTACTTCGCACGATTGTTGTAGCCCAGCGAGTGACTGGTCCAGAAGCCCACGACATCCGAACGGTCGGCCTCGGCCAGGGCCGCCGCAGTCGGCCAGCGGTCCAGAAAGTCCTCCCAGGCGTCGACGACCCGGTCCAGTTGGGTCTGCTGGCTCATCACTTCGGAAACGAGAATCTCGTAGGGGTCAGTCGTCTCCCGCCACGGGTACGAGCGGTGGTCCGCCTCGTACCACTCCACGAGCGCGTCCTGGACAGCCGACGGGTCCGCGGGCACGGCCCCATGACGGTCCGTCGCTGTCGACTGGTCGGTCATACCCCCGTTTAGCCCTGTCCCGATTTGTGCGTGGCGGTCGTTGCCGCCCATCCCGTCGGCTGTACGTCTGGAAAGAATCGCCGCCCTGAGATGGCGGATATCTTACAGTAGTTACAGCCAACAGTATCAGTCGTCGACTTCGGACCGTCCCCACTCGAACTCGGTCCCGTACCAGTCCGGCTCGTCCTCGCTGAACACGTCCGCGAACACGAACATCGCGCCGTCGGGGTAGGTCGTATCGATGTACAGCCGCCAACCGTGGGCCTCCGCGATGGTCTTGACGATAGAGAGGCCGAGCCCGGTACCGTCCGCGCTCGTCGTGTGACCGTACTCGAAGATGTTGTCGACCGCTTCGCTCGGAATCCCCGGCCCGTCGTCGGCAACGTAGAAGCCGTGTTCCGTCAGCCCGACCGTGACGGTCACCTTCGGGCCGACGTGGTCGAGGGCGTTGCGAAACAGGTTCTCGAGGGCTCGCAAGAGCCGCGTCCGGTCGGCGTCGATGGTTCGACTGCCCGCGACCTCGATGCTGGCGCTTTTGTTGTCGATGTTGTCCCACGCATCGGTGACGACGGCCTCCAGCGGAACCGGGGCCGTCTCCTCGACGCTTGCGCCCTTTCTCGTCAGCGTCAACACGTCGTCGATTATGGACTCGATACGGTCGTGTGCGTCTTCGAGTTTCTCGATGTGTGACTGGAGGTCGGTCGAATCCGTCTCCGGGTCCGACAGCCGCGTCGCAAGCAGTTCGACGTGGCCCCGGGCGACCGTAAGCGGGTTTCGGAGATCGTGGCTCAGTGTCGACGCGAACTCGTCCAGCCGCTCGTTCTGACGTTCGAGTTCGTGGCTCGACCGCTCGGCCTCCTCGCGGGCCGCCTGGGCCTGGCGGATCTGACTCCGGAGCGTGTCCCGCATATTTCCGAAGGCGTCGTACAGCCTCCCGATCTCGTCCTGCCGGGCTGTCGAGATGTCAACGCCGAGGTCACCCTGTTCCATGGCCTGCGTCCGGTTACGGAGCTGTCTCAGGGGCCGAACCGTATGCCGTCCGAAAAGATATCCCGCGATGCCCAGCGCGGCGACTGCCGTCCCGATGACAGCGAGGAAGCCCCAGCGGACGAGCCGACTCGTTCCGTACAGTGTCTCTTGCGTCGCACTCGTCGTGACCACCCACGACGTACCGTTGACGGGCGTGTACGTCGCGACAT
Source organism: Haloarcula sp. CBA1115 (assembly GCF_000827835.1). NCBI lineage: Archaea > Methanobacteriati > Methanobacteriota > Halobacteria > Halobacteriales > Haloarculaceae > Haloarcula > Haloarcula sp. CBA1115. Next base: position 3,204,831 of record NZ_CP010529.1, read on the forward strand.
GGGACCCCGTTTCGATAGTCGTCGTTCGGCCCGCTGTTGCGGCCCGGAGACCGTCCTGACTGATGGGCACGGAACCACCCTGGCCCCCGATAAGCGGGTCTCCGTCCCCAGTGAGCAGTTGCGTCTCGAACCCGTCGCGCCCGTCCTGAAACTGCTCGACCGGGACCCGGGCAACCAGCACTAGTGCTCCATCGCCATCGGAGACGGGAGTCACGAACGCCATCGAGTGGTTGTCACCGTCCGCGTATGCTGTCGAGTGGATAACTGTGCCAGTGTCGGTGGAGCCGTTCATCGTCGCCATCACGGGGGACTCCCACGCGGGTTCGACCGCCCGCGGTGGCCGGCCTTCTGTGTTCGTTCCGGTGCTCGCGACGACTATCTGAGAGTTGTCGACGGTGGAGACGTAGTGAAGCGAACGAATCTGTGACGACTCTGCCGTGGCTGCTGTCGTAAGGTACTGTCTGATATCTGCGGGCGTCCCAGTGACGTACACCCCTGCGGCTGCGATAGCGATGGCCTCCGTCTCGGTGGTCGTCCGCCACTGCCCGATACTGTCGGCGCGATGCGTGGCCGACGTTTCGAGGTCCGTCACCGCGTCGCTGACGACCCGGTCCTGTATCTGCAGGTAGCTGCCGAAGCCGACGGCTGCGAGTACGACGACGATTACCGCCAGCGCGACAGCGAACTTCGCCACGTAGTTACGCGTGTACACGTCCGGGAGGACTGCGTGAAGCCGCTCTAGCAGCCCGTCGGGCTGGCTGGACGCTGCTGTCTCGTCCCCACCACCTGTCATTATCTAATCTGAATCCTTCGGTAGTTGACCGCTACCAACCGTTATGTTCAGTCCATGATATAATTTATCATATGTTATAATCGTAGACATCCGTGTTTCGAGGGAGCGGTCCCAGACGAGTCGTAAGGGGTTTCCTCGCGCTCACCGTCCCCGTTCGTATGAGCCTCGACGATCTACAGGAGGATATCGAAGCGGCGTACGGCGACTTCGACGACGAGTTCGAACTGTCCATCGACCGCGAGACGCGCAACGAACTCGCGATGCTGTCAGTCGCACTCGACCCGGACGACCCGGACGAACTCGTCAGGCGCGCGGTCCATATGCTGTTTCAGTCGACCGTCGACCGCGGGACGCTGGATTTCCACCTCCGGTCGAGCTACGACTGTACGTACGACGAGTACCTCTCGGGGATGACCTTCGACCAGATGACCGGGAACGACTTCCCTCAGCAACAGGACAAGGACGACCGGCGCTACCAGTTTTAAACGAAGAGCCCAAGCGCCGGCACCGTTACCGTACCGAGGACGACCGAACGAAACATCCCGAGCGCCCCGCAAGCAGAATACGAAACACGGTCGTCTGAATCGGCTCCAGGGATCGCTGCAAGAGGGCCGACATAGCTCCCATATACATGAGATTAGTTAACAGTTAGTGGTGCTATAGAGTCTTTCCTCGCTACTTGTACGGCGAAGATATCCGCGACACGGCAACTGCCTCACCCAGCTATCCGTCAGGACAGCGTCTCTGCCGGGAACCGCCCCTGGGTTGAGAGCCCCGCTGACACGAAATAGGCAGTGCGTCCCAACAATGATCGGGGTCGAATCGCGTACCCCACTCACCACCGCCCATAGCCAAGACAGACTACCATCTGTTTCCGATAGTCTTTGCCAAAATATCAATAAATGAAACAGATGTTCCGAGCTACTGTCTTTTATCTTCCGTTAAATACAGCACAAACGGCCGATTCTAACACAATATGTGAGGTGTCGAACAGACTTATTCAAGTTTGATAGTTGGAGGGGAATTATAAAACGACCCTAAATCAACGCTGACGTGTGGGATTATCGCCAGGCATACCGACGTGGGTTCTCCTCATCGCGTTCGGCATAAACCTGGGAATTGCCGGTATTGCCGTTCGTCGGCGGAGTGTACGCGGGGCAGTGCCGCTCGCCGCGATAATGATCTCTGTCGCACTTTATTCGCTCGGCAACGGCGTTCTGTCGGCAAGCACGACAATGCCGACGTACCGGACCGGTCTCGTTATCAAATACATCGGGGCGGTCGGGCTCGGGCCAACACAGTTCTGGTTCGGGCTGACATACAGCGGCCGGGAATCACTCCTGACCCGCCGACGCTGGGCGCTACTGCTCGCTCCCCCAGTCGTCGTTTTCGGGCTTGTCGTGACTGCACAGTCACACAACCTGCTGTGGACCCTCGACGGGTTCGTGCAGGGACCGCCGCTCGCGAGTCCGGAGCGCGTGAACGGCCCCGTCTTCTGGTTCAATCTCCTGTACCAGTACATTCTGATAGGGACGACGTACGTCATCGTCGGGCTCTTCGGACTCAAGCGAAGCGGTCGGTATCGAACACAGGCGACGTTGATGTTGCTTGGCGGCATTATTCCGCTGATTGCGAGTTTAGTGTTCGTCTTCGGCAGTGATCCGATGGGGTCCGCTGACCCGACAGCGTTCGCGTTCACGTTTACGGGGGTTGTCTTCGCTATCGCGCTCTTTCGCTTTGACCTCCTCGACCTGATGCCCGTCGCGAGACACACGCTCGTTGAAGAGATGTCTGATCCCGTCTTCGTCGTTGATAAAGACGGGCGGCTTGTCGACGTAAACGAGACTGGCACAGACCTCCTCGACGATGAAGGGACGGCGATTGGCCGGTCTGCGTCGGAAGTCATGCCGTCCTACGACTCGCTACCAGACGACGACGGCAATGCCGACGCCGATGTCGTCATCGAAGCTGACGGCGGACCACACTACTTTGATATCAACCGTTCAACGCTCACCGACCAAACCGGCTCAGTGATCGGACAGCTGCTCATCTACCGTGACGTGACTGAGCGCCGTATCGCGGAAGAGCGCTTCCAGCGCCTCATCGAACGGTCTTCGGACATGGTGACGGTTCTGGACGAAGACGGGGAGTTCACGTACGTCAGCCAGCCAGTTAAGAAGATACTCGGATACGAACCTCCCGAGTTGGTCGGTGAGAACGCCGTCGAATACATCCATCCCGACGACAGACAGCGCGTTGTTGAGGACCTGGCCAGATACGTCGACGATTACGGCTACTCCGGCACGTACGTCGTGCGATTCCGCGACGCAGCGGGTAACTGGCGTTTCATCGAAGCGCACGCAACAAATCTGCTCGCCGACCCGTTCGTCGAGGGGATCGTCCTCAATTCCCGAGACGTGACCGAGCAACTACAGCGAAAGCGGAAACTGGAACGGCAGAACGAACGGCTCGACCAGTTTGCGAGCATCGTTGCGCACGACCTCCGGAACCCACTGAACGTCGCAAGTGGACGACTTAGCCTACTTGAGAGCGATGTCGCTAGCCACGACGCGTCGATCGGGACGATTCAGGAGCAACTCGAGCGCATGGAGTCGATCATCGACGACTCGCTCACGTTGGCTCGCTCAGGAGAAACGGTGACTGAGACCGACGAGGTAGACCTCGAACTGATCGCATACGATGCCTGGCAGAGCGTCGAGACTGGCGGGGCGACCCTCGTCGTCGAAACAACGCTCCAGATCGATGGCGACCGTAATCGGCTCCGGAATATGCTCGAAAACCTGTTCCGAAACAGCGTCGAGCACAACGAGTCGGCTGACCTGACCGTCAAAGCCGGGTCCTTACCCGACGCGGTCGGGTTCTACGTTGAAGACACCGGGGCAGGTATCCCCAGCGAAGAACGTGACGCAGTGTTCGAACAGGGATATACCACAAACGCGGAGGGGACAGGATTCGGCCTCGCTATCGTTAAAGACATCGTGCAGGCCCACGGGTGGGACATATCAGCCACTGAGGGCGAGAGCGGCGGAGCCAGGTTCGTGATCGAGTGCCACGAGTCACCTATGGTGAACCAACCCGACACCACATGACGCTGAACGACTCCAGCGACGAATGCCGTCATCGTAGCGTTACCCGCTCCCGTCACTGAAGACGGACCCACCGCTACCGACGATACGACGGCCTCAGCACAAGGGGCGGTGCGACACTCTTACAGGTCGACGTACTGGTCTTCCCATTCGCGGCGGGCGTCGATCTCACGACGCCCGCGGCGCGTAAGCGTATAGAAGTTGGTCCGGCGGTCGCGCTGGCCCTTCTCGACCAGTCCCTTGTCGACCAGAGTGTCGAGGTTCGGGTACAGACGACCGTGATGGATCTCCTTCTCGTAGTACGCTTCGAGCTCCTCCTTGATAGCTAAGCCGTGGGGCTCTTCCCTGCCAGCGATCACGTAGAGAAGGTCACGCTGGAATCCTGTCAAGTCGTGCATCGGTTTTCCTATGTAATGATTTAGTATCTATACTGTTAAATATATCGGCCCAGAGAACTTGATGTTGTTTCGGTAGTCCAGAGTGTCGAATTTTCTGTATTTAGGCCCTCAGTCATCGTTTTGTTCAAATGGTAAATACAGTCAGTATATCATCATTCTTCGGAAACTGATGGCGACAGTATTATTTGTCACTGGAGGGCACTGAGAGGTTGGTAGAAACAGTCCTGCTCGAAAGCGAGCAAGGACTCGACCACAGCGCCGTCGCAGCATATCTCAGAACGGTGGTCGACTCTCCGGGAGATAGATCTGAGATCACGCTCAGCGCAGGGAGGGGTCGGGGCCACGTCGCGCCGCCATCACAGGCGGAGTTCGAGGTGAACGCCGAGCGCGCGAGTCCGGAGTGGGCGACGGTAACTCAGTATCGGAGTCGAACCGGAGTGGCCCGAGAACGCGACAGACACAGAGTGGTCTATCGAGTACGTCGTATCGTCCAGCGGTTCCTTTTCGGATGTACAGCAATCGCTCGTATCTGGTCGTTAGCAGCGAAGTAAGTGGAAAGCGGTCGCGAAAAACGCGACCGCTTGCCGCCCTGAATTGGTCCCCGCTGACGCTTCGGCCCTCCAAGCGAAGCGTCACTTGGTCGAATGGGGCAGAATAACTTAAAAGTACCGGCCCCGTCCAGCAGATGTTAGTTATCGAATTAGAAGCGAATGTAAGCTGTAACTAACCTAGATATGTTCCTCCTCGAGCACCCATCCAAGTGCCCGCTTGTAGTGGGTGAACATCATACGGACCCGCTCGTGATCCATCTCCTCGTCGTCTAGCTGTTCAGCAAGGAACTCGTACTGCTCGCGGATCTCGTCTTCCGAGCGCATACGTTGGCGTAGACAGCCCTCACGGAACAATCTTGAGGGCTGGCCTCTCAGCATCACGTATGAAAGTCCGCGGGGAGCGCGAGTGCCAGGACTGTGGCACGCGATGGCGGTACTACGAGACGGGGAGCATCGCCTGTCCGGACTGTGGCAGCATCCACAGCGTCGGCATCGACGAGCACACCGAACACACGGACGCACCGGCCACCCTCGACCTGACGCCGGTCCGGAGCCGGATCGACGCAGACCCGACCCGGGAGCTCGCTGACGCGGCCGCCGAGCGCTGTCGGGAGTACACACGCAAGCGGGGGTTCATCGACGCGGGCGAGCTTCGCTCGCTCAACCCGACGTTCGTCGCCGCGGTCGAACTCCAGCACGTCGGTGCACACCTCTCCCGGGAGTTGCGCAGCGGCGACCCGGCGGAGCGGTACTTCTACGAACTTCTCGGCAGTGCTGACGACGGCGACCGTCCGGCTGTCGAGTCGGTCCCGTCGGAGCTTCGAGTGCCGTACGGCCTGGCGATGGCGGCCGCCGTCGATAGCTATCAGCGCGACGTACGGACGTATCTGGACGCCAATTCGGAACCGACCGCACGACAGCTCTCCGGACGGATTCGCGACCATCGAAAGCGGATCGAGGCGCTGGACGGCGATGTCGACCCCGCGGACGCCAACCGTCTCGTTCACGCGGCGCGGGACCTGGGGTCGTACATTACCGGCGACGAGAGCGCATTCGTCAGAGCCGAGAACTGGCTTGCCGGAATCGAGAACGACACGGTCTAAGCGGTCACTGGAGCCGCCGTACGAGGGTTTCGTCCAGACAGTTTTCCGGAACCGCATCCCGCCACGCTACGGTCTCTATCGACTCGCCGTCGAGTCCGGGGTCCGACGCGAGGTCCGTGGAGTCAGCCGTCGCGCGATAGGTCCCGAAAAAGAACGTCGCCTCTCGGCCGCCATCGGTCACCGTGACCTCGGTGACGGCAGCCAGTTCGTCGACGGTACTCTCGACGCCCGTCTCCTCGCGTACCTCGCGGCGCACCGCCTCTTGGCGCGTCTCGCCGGCTTCGACGCCGCCGCCCGGAAGCTTCCAGCTCTCGTCCTCGTAGACGAACAGTATCCGGTCCGCCGGGTCGGTGACGAGCGCGCCGACCGCCCAGTGGAGCCCCCGGTCAGCACGGGCGCGGACCCCTTCTACACCCGCTGTGTCGGTCTCGCGAGTCACCCGACGGGTGAGCACGTCACGGTTCTCGAAGGCCGCAAGCGACGGCATTCAGGGCAGGTCGACGTCGATGTCGTGTTGCAGGCCCGTCGCTTTCACCGTGTTGTACAGGAGCATTGCGCGGGTCATCGGGCCGACGCCGCCGGGAACCGGCGTGATCGCGCCCGCGACCTCCTTCGCGCTCTCGTATTCCACGTCGCCGACCAGTTCGTACCCCTTCTCGGTATCAGCGTCGACGCGGTTGATGCCCACGTCGATGACCGTCGCGCCCTCCCCAATCATGTCGCCGTCGATCATCTCCGGGACGCCGGCCGCAGCGACGAGAATGTCGGCGTTGCGGGTCCGCTCGGCGAGGTTCTCGGTGCGGGAGTGACACACCGTCGTCGTCGCATTGCCGCCCGGTGCCTTCTGGATGAGCAGGTTCGCCATCGGCTTACCGACGATGTCCGACCGGCCGACGACGACGGCGTCCTTGCCTTCTGTGTCCACACCCACGCTCTCGATGAGCTTCTGGATGCCGTGGGGTGTGCAGGGCTTGTAGCGGGCGTCACCGGCGACGAGTCGGCCAACGTTCTCCGGGTGGAAGCCGTCGACGTCTTTCATCGGGTCGATGGCTCGCAGGACCGACCTGTCCTCGACGTGGTCGGGGACCGGCATCTGGACCAGGATGCCGTTGACGTCGTCGTCGGCGTTGAGGTCCTCGATAGTGTCGTACAGTTCGGCAGCGTCCGCGTCGGGGTCGATGTCGATGTCGATTGCCTCGATACCGACCTCCTCGCAGTCGTTCTGTTTCATCGAGACGTAGGTCTCGCTGGCCGGGTCCTCGGACATCAGGACCGTCGCCAGCGACGGGCGCTCGCCCGCGTCGGCGAGGTGGTCGATGGACGCGACCAGGTCATCCCGAATCGACTGTGCGACGGCGTCGCCGTCGATAATCTCTGTCATTGGGTACAACGGCGGCGCGGGGCGGTATGAACGTCCCGGATTTCGGCCGGCCGCGACAGGCAGGCGCGCGCTCGCTCAGGGACAGTCCGACTCGGCGACCGACTTCCGCTCGGCCCCCTGCCGGATGGCCCGTGTCGGGCCGCCCGGGACAGCCACCGTCATCGCCTGGCCGCCGTAGCCGTGGGTCTGGTCGTGGCCCGGACTACGACACAGGTCGTATCGTCGGGAACAGTAATGGTCTCCGACCGGGTGAACGGAGCCGTCGAGTGAGCGTGCCGGAGATCACGGCGACCGAGTCGGTCGCCCGCCAGCGTTTCGACCTGCCACCAGTTCGCGTAGCCGTCCTCGCCGTCGTCATCGTGATAGAGTGTTACGTCGAAGCGGTAGTCGTCGCCTTCGTCCGTGAGTTCGACCCCGACGACGTTGGCCTCCCGCAGGTCGAGTTCTGTGGCTGTTTCGGTCTGTCCAGCAGTCGACTCCTGGCCTGTGGGGGTAGCGGCGTCTGTCTCCGCCGCCGTGGCCGTCACTGTCGGCTCGCTCGCGCCGCCGTCGCTTTGCCCGGTTTCCGCCCCTGACTCGCTCTCGAACTGCGTACAGCCAGCGAACACCGACAGGGAGGCACCCAGTGCATAGAGCGTCCGGCGTCGGGTTGTGCGGGGCATACCAGTCGTATCGGAGAGAGATGCCAAAAAGGAGGATGCCAGTGGGCGGACAGCAGAATCCGCGCTCCAGGGCTAGCCTGTCGCTACTCGTACAGCGTGTACTCGTCGGTCATCTCGTCCACGCGGTCGCTGACTTCCGCCACGACATCGTCGTCGTGGGGGGCGTCGACGACCTTGTAGATGAGATCGGCGACCTCGCGGCAGGCGTCCTCGTCGAAACCACGGGTGGTGAGCGCGGGCGTGCCGGCGCGGATGCCCGAGGGGTTGAACGCCGAGCGGGTCTCGCCGGGGACGGTGTTGGCGTTGAGGACGATGCCGGCCTCTTCGAGCGCTTCCTCGACTTCCTTGCCAGTCGTATCCGGATGGGACGGACGGAGGTCGATGAGCACGAGGTGGTTGTCCGTGCCACCGGAGACCAGGTCCAGGCCGTGTTCCTTGAGTCGGTCACCGAGGGCGACGGCGTTGTCGACGGTCTGCTGGGCGTATTGCTCGAACTCAGGGGCCAGCGCCTCGCCGAAGCCGACGGCCTTGCCGGCGACGTTGTGCATCAGCGGGCCGCCCTGGGAGCCGGGGAACACCGCGCTGTCGATGTCGTCGGCGTACTCCTCGTCGCACATGATGATGCCACCGCGGCCGGCGCGGATGGTCTTGTGCGTCGAGCCGGTGACGAAGTCGGCGACGCCGACCGGCGACTCGTGGACGCCAGCGGCGACGAGGCCGGTGATGTGGGCGATGTCCGCGAGGTGGTACGCGTCGACCGCGTCGGCGGCTTCCTGAATCCGCTCGAAGTCGACTTCCCGGGGGTACGCGGAGTAGCCCGAAACGATGATGTCCGGCTCGAACTCCTCTGCGTGGTCGTGGAGGCCCTCGTAGTCGATGTAGCCGGTTTCCTCGTCGACCTTGTACTGTTCGACCTCGTACACCTGGCCGGCGAAGTTCGCTGGGTGGCCGTGCGAGAGGTGGCCGCCGTGCGTCAGGTCCAGCGAGAGGATCTTGTCGCCGGGTTCGAGCACGCCGAGGTAGACGCCCATGTTGGCCTGGGAGCCGGAGTGTGGCTGGACGTTGACGTGGTCCGCGCCCCACAGTTCCTTCGCGCGGTCGATTGCCAGTTCCTCGACGTCGTCGGCGTACTCGCAGCCGCCGTAGTAGCGCTCACCGGGGTAGCCCTCGGCGTACTTGTTCGTCAGTTCGGAGCTCTGTGCCTCCATCACAGCCTCGCTGACGTGGTTCTCACTGGCGATCATCGCCAGCGTGTCGTTCTGCCGGCCTCGTTCGCCCTCCAGGGCGTCTGCGACTGCCGGGTCCGCTTCCCGTACGGTTTCGTAGCTCATGTATCCGAGTCAGGACCGATACGACAATAATCTACCCTTTGGGCCACGTATGTGCTATGTTATCACACATTGTCCGGTGCCGCGGGTACAGTTGGGGAGACGACATCCTGACACCCGTACGTATATATCAGATGACGTTCCACATGTCTATGCATGGTCACCTGGGGGGTGGCAGGCGAGCGGGTGGACCGGAACAGCAGTAACACGCCGGAGTGGGATGGAGAAACGGTCGACCCGAGCGCACTGGTGCGCCAGTTACACGATCGAGAAGTTACGGACGGCGAACAGTTACCACATCGTGTCGACGACTGCTACAGCGGGTCCGTCACCGAGTTAGCACTGCCGGCGGTGGATGCCACGGTAACCCGAGTCGCTACTGACACGAATACTGGAGCAGTTGATTCACCGACGACCCTAGAGGAGGGGGAGTACCTGCTGACGATGGAGGCCCGTGCTGCGGATAGCGACCGAGGGTCGCCGTTGGGCGTCGTTGACGACATTCGGATCCACGTCCGCTTCGACGGGCCGGCGTCGCTCCACTCGGCCGGCATTACCTCTGTCCTCGGTTTCCAAGAGCCGACGAGTATTACCGTCGGGTTCGTCTGGGAGACGAGCGCGGAGCGGCCGCATCTGCAGGTCCCCGCGACACCTGCCGGACTCGCAACGGCGATTACCCATCTGAGTGGGGCCCATCATACGATGCAGCCGTCCCGCTCACATCCGGAACTCCGCGGCCATCCGCCGATAGTCACGACCGGCGAGACGACCCGTATTCCCGAACCGGTTCGGCAGAACCGTCCGGAGACTGGCATCACGCTCCGTGTTCCGGAGTGCGAGGCGGAACTGCTCGTCAGCGCCCCGCTGGCGTACTATCTCGGGGCCGAAGTGGTAGTCGAGTCACGGGATGCAGCACTGTTGACGGCCGACGGCACGTCGGTACACCGCTCTTTCGACGCGTGGCCGTCGCTACAGGCCGGCGTCGCGGCGCTGCTCCGGAAGGTGTTCTACCTCGACTGTCTGGTCAGACGCGTCGATCCAGCCGAGAGTGGCGCTCGTATCACGTCCGCGCTCTCGCTCGACCCGGACACAGTTCGGTCGCTGTCGCCGGCTGGACGGCTCGAGCGGTACATCGATGTCTCCGACGAGGCCGTGAACTCGATTCTGCCGGAGTGGCCACTCTCGACGTACGTCTCACCCGAACCGGAACGAGTCCGATGCCTGCCGTTCCTGCTCGACCGACTCAGTCTCATCTACCTGCCGGACAGCTCCCGGCTCGACCAGGATGAGCTTCTCGACAGGACGCTGTCGGATTCGTATCTGAGCCGCGGTTCGGCCGAGCGCCCACCGGTCATCGAGCCGAACCTACGCGAGGGCCAACTGCACTCGTGGCTCGCTCCGGGGAACCCGATAGACGCCTGTAAAACGCCGGCGGAGGCGTACGTGAACCGCTACCGGAGTCAGAACCGGGATGCCGACAGCCAACGGGTCGCGGTCGTCCTCAACGACGAGGAGATGGCCGGCGAACACACGGAAGTCACAGAGATATACCGGGCCGCGGACCTGCCGATGGACGTCCAGGTCAGCGAACTGCTGTCGGTCAACGAACTGGCCGACGTGTTCGAACAGCCGGCCGATTTCGTCCACTTCATCGGCCACTGCGACGAGGAGGGACTGCGCTGTCCCGACGGCAATCTGGCGCTGTCGTCGCTGTCGGAAGCCCGAACGCAGACGTTCTTCCTGAACGCCTGTGGCTCCTATGACGAAGGGCTTGACCTCGTCAAACAGGGCGCGGTCGCCGGTGCGGTGACACTCACCGACGTGCTGGACAAACACGCCGCCCTGGTCGGGACCGCCTTCGCGCGCCTACTCAGTAACGGATTCAGCATTCAGCGAGCGCTGGAACTCGCTCGCCGGCGGATAATGATGTGCAAGGACTACGCGGTCGTCGGCGACGGCACCTACTCTATCGTTCCCAATCCCGCACACCCCGCGGTCGTCTGGGTCTCCAAAGGGGAAATGGGATTCGACGTCCAGTGTACGGTCGTGTCCCCGGAACGGCCCGGTGAGAGCTACCGCCTGCCGTTCGACGACAGCGCCGCGCTGAACGGCGAACAGACGAGCCACTCGCTCGGCGCTACGGAGTTGGCCGACGCGCTGGGCCAGACCTCACTGCCCGTCATCTTCGACGGGGAGTTTCACTGGTCCGACGACCTCGCTGCGCGTCTCCGGACGGACTTCTGACGAGCGCGAAGCTGTCAGACTCCGTGACGGAAGCCGAGACGGCCGTCATCTATTTTCGAACCGGCCACCCGAGGAGCCGTATTGATGCGACACTCTCCGTACGCACTCAGGTACAGATTTGATACTGTGCTCCAGTCGTGGCTTCCGGCGGGTAGGAGACAGTGACAGTAACCACTGATTCGAGCGAATTCGCGTGACGACGACGAGCAGAACAGATGGTTCAGTCCGTGAGACGAACGGCTTCTGCTTAGGACAGTTGACCAATATTTTATCGCCTCTCATCGGTGGGTGTTGTCGGATTGTTGGCGAAATCAACACAGTATGGCCGGTAAAATTAAATATAATAATACACTATATACTTGGAAGGGACAATGACTGAAAATCTCCTGCAAGACGACGTTGGGTCTATGTTGACCACGGTGTTTGGGGCAACTGACGAGCCGGTGTACGTCGTGAACCCGTCGCGGCGGACCATCTCTGAGCTTGTATCGACACTGGACGCGGATTCGGGCGCTCCCGAAGTTCGGCTGCTCGCCGACGAGCGCGCACTGAAAGACGTCATGGACGACTTCCTCGTTGCGAGCACCGCGGCCGACCTCATCGACGAGGAGCGGCTCACGATGCGACTGCTCGACGACGTGCCGAACCACTCGGTCGCGGTAACTGTCGATACGGTGTACGCACTCGTCACCATCAGCGACACGGTCGGCGGTCTCGGGACCGACGACGCGGCGTTCGTCGACAACGCCTACGACTACTACGGCTCGACCTGGGAAGACGCCGACGAGTACTCGCTCCGGACGCCGCCGCTCAACCGCGTCCAGAGCACGCTGGAAGCCGACATCGGCCCGGAAACCGCGTCGGACTTCAACGACGTTCTCAGCTCTCTGTCGACGGCTCGTGGCGACGGCGACGGTCTCGACGAGGTCACCATCAGCCTGCTCGTGGCCGCACGGAACGGCGAACTGCTGTACGACATCAGCAAATGGGGCGAAGACGTCGGACTGGCGAGCAAGGCGACGTTCTCGCGGACGAAGACGAAGCTCGAAGACATGAACCTCATCGACACGGAGAAGGTCCCGATCGACGTGGGCCGACCGCGGCTCCGCCTGATGCTCGGTGACGACCGGCTCAAAGACGCCGAGCCGGACGAGCTGGCCTCCGTGGCTCAGTCGATCCTCGCCGCGTAGGTTTTTCCCGCTCCACCGCGAGGGGTTCGGCATGCAAACTGTCGAAGTCGTCGGGCGTGGACCGGCCGTCGACGCACTCACTGCGTTTCTCGCTGATATCGACGTTACAGTAGCACAGCCGTCGACACCGGCGAACAGTAGTGGCGACCTCGCCGTCGTCGTCGATACTGTCGGGTCAGAGACGTTTGCGGCGTGGAACGACCGAGCGAAAGGCGATGACGTCCCGTGGGTCGCCGTCGAACTGGGCGGCGTCGGCGGCGTCCCGGTGACTGACGCCGCGATCAGCGGCTTCGGACCCGAAACGGGCTGTTTCGACTGTCTGCGGACTCGGGTCGAGGCGACGGTCGACGAGACCGAGGAGATCACAGAAGCCCCGGCGGCGGCCACGCAACGATTCACGGGAGCGCTGGCGGGCCGACTGGTAACCCAGTTTCTCGACGGCGACACTGCCCTCTTCGGGACAGTTACGGAACTCCCACATACGCAGCGCCGGTTCCTCCCCGTCCCGGGCTGTGACTGCAGTGAGACGCCGAGCCGTACCCTCGGCGACGGTCGCCGAACGGCCCCGGACAGCGAGGCGCTCTCGCGGGCGGAACTGGGCCTCGACGACCGGGTCGGTATCGCCACGGAGGTCGGCGAAGTCGAGTCGTTCCCCGCCCCGTACTACCTGTCGACGCTCGCCGAGACTGCCGGTTTCAGCGACGTATCGGCCGCCGCCAAGGCCGCCGGTGTTGCCATCGACTGGGACACGGCGTTCATGAAAGCGCTGGGCGAGAACTACGAGCGGTACGCGGCCGGGGTCTACCGAGAAAGGAATCTGCGGCACGGGACGGTCGTCGATGTTCCGGATGCCGTCGCACCCGACGCGTTCGTCAGGGACGAGGCCGAATGGGACGACTCGACGGCGCTTCCCTGGGTCCCGGCCGAAAATCTGCTGACCGACGAACGGCGGTCGCTTCCCGCCGAGACCGTCCACTATCCGCCGCCATCGAACGTGGTTAGACCGGCAACGACGACCGGGCTCGGGCTCGGAAACACCGTCACCGAGGCGCTGCTGACCGGGCTCTACGAGGTCATCGAGCGCGACGCCGCGATGCTGTCGTGGTACTCGACGTTCGAGCCGCTTCGAGTTGCCGTCGACGACCACGAGCGGTACGACACGCTCCGGCGTCGCGCGGCGTCCGAGGGGCTCGAGGTGACGGCGCTGTTACTGACACAGGACGTGGACGTGCCGGTCATCACCGTCGCACTGGAACAGGACGAGTGGCCTCGCTTCGCACTCGGCACCGATGCGGATCTGGACCCGGGTACGGCCGCCGTCGGTGCGCTGGAAGAGGCGCTCCAGAACTGGATGGAACTCGACAGCATGGGTCCCGAGGCGGCCATGGACGCACAGGGTGCAATCGGGCGCTACGCCGAATCACCCGGCGAGGGGGCCGACCTGACGGCCACCGAGACGGCGGTCCCGCTGGACTCGCTCGGCCCGGACGCAGACCTCTCCGGCGAGGCGGAGCTAGAGACGTTGTGTGACCGGGCAGCTGACGCGGGACTCACGCCCTACGGAGCGCGGCTGACGACGCGCGACCTCGAACAGCTCGGGTTCGAGGCCGTCCGTGTCGTCTGTCCGTCGGCACAGCCGCTGTTCTTCGGTGATTCGTTCTTCGGCGAGCGGGCCGAAGCCGTGCCTGCTGACCTGGGCTTCGAGCCGCGGCTCGACAGGGAGCATCATCCGTTCCCGTAGCAACAGCCGACGAGCGAGAGTCAGATACCGGACAGTCCGTATTCAGATGCCGAACGTCGCCCGCAGCATGTCCCGCGTGCCCGGCCCGAGGCCGACCGCGGTAACGGCGATGAGCAACAGCAGCGCGTACCGCGGGCTGTCGTCGATGAACTCCTGGTTGAACAGCGAGACGACCAGCGAGGCGACAGCGAGCTTGACAATCAGGAACGGCCACGACGTGCCGATAGCAGCAGTCAGACCGGCTGACTGGAGAGATTCGGTGGCTTCAATGATGAATGCGTTGGCCGGGTGTTTCGGGTAGTACGTCAGCGGGACGTTGAGCGCGTCAAGCCAGTCAGCCAGCAGGACGTTCGCGACGCCGTCGATGGCGTGGCCCCAGATGACCAGCAAGCCGATATAGCCGGTTCCGTCGTTCAGCGCCGGTCGATAGGACTCGAACAGGCGGTACAGACCGTACGACAGCGCCGATGCCAGTGCGACAGTCGTGATGAGGACTGACGGGTACAGCGTCGCGTACTCGCGTGTGAGCGCGACAAACGTAAGATAGAGTAGCGTCACGGCGACGAAAATGCTACCAACAGCGCCAGTCGTCCGGTAGTAGCTGTCGACGATGCCGCGCTGTTCGAGGTCCACGCAGACGACGAGGACGAGCAGCGTCAGTAGGAACACCGTGCCGTAAATAACGGGACTGATGATGAGTGAACTCAGCGGATACTCGACGATGGGTGAGACGCCGGCATCCACCGCGCGGTCGGTCGCGTCCTCGACAGTCCGCAACGCGCCGCCGAGCAACATGAACGGCACGAACGCGAAGTAGAGCTTCGGGTCCTCGGCGATGTCCAGTCGCTCGAGGAGGAAGTAGACGCCGACGAGCATATACACCAGAATCAACATGTAGCCGATCTCGGAGACGATAGTGTATCCCGGCTCGGCGATGAGCCGTCCCTCCTGAATAGCCGCCCTACAGCCATCGTACAGCGGTTGTGGCCCGGATGCAGTCATCTCGGCACAGCTGGCCGCCTTGGCGTCCGCGTACACTGGCCCCCAGAAGTACTGCCAGAGGAACCGATCCCAGACGGCCTGTGGAGCGGCCATAACGGCTCCGACCGCGACGAGGAGGACGGCAGCGAAAGAGCCCACCCAGAGCTGGCCGGGCCCGTACTCATCGACGGCTCGCTCGAACGTTTCCATGGCCGAGTGACCGGTGGCAGGCGGTTTTAGCGTTCCGGTCCCGTGTGCGTGGAGCGGACTTCCGCGAGCCAGACGCGGCGGGATTTGATGGAGAAACTGTGTTCAATCCTCAGCGAGTGCCTCGTTGCCGGCCACCACGAAGGCCTCGTGTGCCTCGCCGTTGGAGGCGACGACGGAATCGCTGTCGTGGGTCCAGGGCTCGCCATCGAGGTCAGTGACCGTGCCGCCAGCCCGTCTGACCATATGGACGCCAGCGAGCGTGTCCCAGGGGGCCATCGGGCGCGTGCAAACGAGCCCTTCGAGCGCCCCGTCGGCAACGTGTGCCAGCGTGGCCTGGAACGAACCCAGACGCCGAATGTCGCCGAAGCGGTCGCCGACAGCGCTACACAGCCGACCGAACTCGTCCCTATCGTCGCGATCCCACCAGCCGACAGGAGCCACGGCGAACGTCTCCGGGTCGGTTCGACCACTTACCGACAGTTCGGTCCCGTCTCGTGTCACGCTTTCGGGGCCAGCCGCGTAGAGGTCGCCATACGAGGGGAGATAGGTCACCGATGCGACCGGCTCGCCGTCGACAACTGCGCTGACGACCGTCCCCCACAGACGCATTCCACGGACGTAGTTCGCCGTCCCGTCGATCGGGTCGATGACCCACACAGAGCCGCTATTTGGGATGCTATCGACCGCTTCAGGCTCGGAGTCAACGTCCGGGCCAGCTAACGTTGAGAGGTCTTCCTCACAGAGGAACCGGTCACGGGAGAACTCCGCTCGAATCGTGGCGACGACTTGCCGCTGGGCGTCACGGTCCGTCTCCGTGACGAGATCGTTTTTGTTGGCCTTCGACTCGACACTGAGGTCGCCCCGGAACTGCTCCCGAGCAACGACACCGCCAGCGCGGGCCGCTCGCTCGGCGACCGCCGCCCGGTGGCTTGCATCTGTCATACCTGACGCTGGACCTCCCTTGTTCAAACCATCTCGCCTTCCAGCAAAACAGGGCCGACGGATGGCGATGGGTTACTCTTCTTCGACAGCCTCGTCAACAGCGTCGAGAATGGCTTCGGCGATGTCCCGCGCCTCATTGGGCGTGTACAGGACCTGGTTCCCCAGTGACTGTTCAATACGGACGTAGCCGTCGTCGTCCTCAATGGAGAAAAACGCTGTATTCTCCAGCGGTGGCACATGCAGGCTCGCCCCCTCGGACTGATCGGTGGCCATGTTATCGTTTAGCACACAGGGCGGCTTAAATCTACGGCTCTGGACAACAGCGGCCGCCCAATTACAAATATTAATAATCAGACCCCAACGGCTTATACTCAGTCCAGGTATGTACGTATATGGCATCGATACGTGGGGCACTTCGGTTCAGCAAGGACATCTCGGTTATCATGCTTTTGGGAGTCGTCTACGTCCTTGGGCTGAGCGTCGCAACGCTCATCAGTGCATCGGAGGAGCGACTGCCGCGGATACACGCCGTTAGTGGCGAGATACGGAGTCGGCTTCGTCGCCCAGTGTGAGACGCTCAGCAACCATGACGCCAAAGCCACCGACCGGTACATGGAATCAGGTGGCTGTACCCGGAACGCGCTACTCGAATTGACGCATTTTCCCGATTACAGACTATCCGAAACGACTGCCCAGTGCCTCTCGTAGTAGTTTCCCGGTGTAGTTCGACATTCGCAGACGTGACTTCCTAGTGATGGTTCTCGTTTTATCACCTTGCTTGAGATATCCGGCGCTGAAACCGCGGGAGACATAGTCTACTAGTCTGATAGATATCTGCTTCACAACGTACATTAGTGCGTGAATAATGTGCTTTATTGATAGATGGCACGCCACACTGTGGTCATGGGTCGAAGAGATCGTGTACAATCAGGGGAGGAGAGGGATTCTCATGACAACTATTGTTATTAATGATGGATTATCCCACCCGACAGCTTTATTATATGCTGCTTTGACATGACACTCTGTGTGGAAGCCGTGCGGTACATATCAGAAATTCGGCATTGAACTCAGATAAAATGGGGCCTACTAGCCGTGTTCATCGGAAGCCGCTCAGGGGAGTGGAGAGTGTATGCTACCAGACGCACCAGCGATAGCCGAGGTACGGGAATGACGATACAAGCAAATCAGGCAAATCAAGCGGGTCAACAGGGGATCACGAAGGCTGTAGACGAGTTTCTCGTCACGCCGGAGAGCGAAGTCACGCCGGTTTTGAGCGTCGTGATGCCCACCCTCAACGAGGAGAAAGGGATCGTCGAATGTATTGATCGGATCAAGACAGCGATCTCGGAGTTACGTGTGCCGACCGAGATCATCGTGAGCGACAGTTCGACCGACGCGACTCCGGAGTTAGCTCGCGAGCGGGGTGCGACAGTCGTGACACCTGATGAACCGGGCTATGGCTATGCGTATCGCTACGCGTTCGACAAGGCACGGGGAGAGTACATTGCGATGGGTGATGCTGACACGACGTACGATTTCGAGATGATTCCCCAGCTCCTCGAACCGGTCCAGAACGGCGACGCGGACATCTGTATGGGGAGCCGACTGGAGGGCGAGATCCGGGACGGGTCGATGCCGCCACTCCACAAATACGTCGGAAACCCGCTGTTGACGCGGTTCCTGAACACGTTCTATGGAGCCGGTGTAAGCGATGCACACAGCGGCTTCCGTGTGTTCACCAAGGACGCGCTCGAAACGCTAGAGCTAGAGACGACCGGGATGGAGTTCGCCAGCGAAATGATCATGGAAGCCGGTGCGAACGACCTCACCATAGAGGAGGTCCCGATTATCTACCACGAGCGGGAAGGCGAGGAGACGCTCGATAGTTTCAGTGACGGCTGGCGACACGTCCGCTTCATGCTCGTGAACGCGCCGGACTACCTGTTCTCGTATCCGGCTCTGTTGCTAGTGTCGGTCGGGGCAGTGTTGATGTCGCTATCAATCGCTCGGCTGTCGATCGGTGGCGTCAACTTCGGCATACAGACGATGGTCGGCGGGTCGTTGCTGGCAATCGTCGGGTATCAGGTCTGGACGCTCGCGCTGTTCAGTTCCATCGCCGCGAACCCGATAAACAAGCCCGAGGGTGTGCTTGTCGGCATGATACGGGAGCGGTTCCAGTTGGAGCACGGCGCGTCCATCGGCATTCTCGCGGCTGCAGTCGGGATTCTGTACCTCGGGAGCGTGTTCGGACAGTGGCTGCTCGCCGGCGAGGCGGCGTTACCGTCAGCTACAGCGACCCTTCTGGCCTCGACAGTCGTAGTGCTGGGGCTACAGACAGTGTTCGGGTCGTTCTTCATGAGTATGCTAGCAGACAGCAGCTAACCGTTGACAGTCGCTTTAGCGGAATTGGTCAGTTCTGCGTACACCTGCTAGGGCACGTTCCGTTCTCGACGCAGTCGATGTCGGGCTGTGTTCGGTTCTCGGCAACGAACTGCCACTCGTTTCGGCCTACACTGTCGGTGCCGTTGGAATAGGAAAGTTGTCTGTACAGCCCGTTGTAGTTCATCACGCTGTCGTACTCTGTCTGGGAGTACCGCTCCTCGTCGATACCGTCCTGATGGGCGTCGAGCCCCATCGCGTGCCCGAATTCGTGCATGAACAGCGAGGCGGTGATCTTCGGTGAATCGAACCGCTCCATCGCCGCGATTTCAGGTCGGCCCGCACCGACGAAGTAGTCGTCCCCGTTGTAGGCGACGTCGTCAGTTAGCAGGACGTAGTAGTAGCCGTCAGCACGGTGCTCGGAGTGGTTGGCCCGGAAGTCATAGATGTCGTTCCCGGCACCAGCACGGGATTTCGAGTGTACCGTCCCGTTGGCCGAGAGGTTCGTATCGTCTGTGACGAGATGGATATCGATCCCGGTGGAGCCGTCGGGGTTCGAAACGGGTGCATTCTCAAACGTCTCGACAATAGATGTCCGGACCGGGTCGCTGAGCGTCGTTGACTGTGTAGAGTCGACTTCGACGTAGATGTCCGTTCGGAGCGGGTCTGCATCCGGAAGAGCCTGCTCACAGCGGACTTCCATGCCGTCCGGATAACCGTCGCCGTCCGTGTCCGGGTCCGTCGGATCAGTGCCGTAAACGGAGCGCTCTAGCGAATCCGCCAGCCCGTCTCCGTCTGTATCAGTGGCGTTCGAATCGGCCTGAGCCTGCTGTACGTCCGGAGTATCGGCCCCGCCACCGCTAGCAGTGTTCACCTGCGGCGACGTCCCGGCGACTGGAAACACGACACCGGCGAGAAGCAGCGCCACGAGGACGACGGCACCGGCGCGAACCGTCGGCAGGCGACAGAACCAGTTGTTCGCGAGACGGCGGGCGCCAACTAAGATGTCTGTGAGCATAGTGCTAATATTAATACTGATTCCGATAGCTACATTTAGCAGAGTTCTCGAATTCCGACCCCTAGTGAACTCAGACCATCCATGACTAAGGATTTTTGAGTGACGGTTAAGTATATAATCCCCCAAATATCAATATCAATTTCGATATTAACGATAGATGCGAACTCCCAGCACTCGGCTGTGTCTGTCGGTATCTTCAATGGGCTCGGTTCAGTAACCGAAGCTAATGCGTGTCACCCGGCGGTTCTGGCTCACGATCACTGCTATCGGTAGTCTCGTCGTGAGTGGTGGGCTGCTCGATGCGCCCCTGTTAGTCGTCGGGGCCGTCGGGCTCGCAGGCTGGCTGCTCGCAATGCAGTTTGCGTTCGTCCGTGGCGTTTCACGACTCGAGGACGAACTCACCGTCAGCCAGTCGCTCGACCGGTCCCGAATACGGACCGACGCCAAAACGAAGTACACTCTCGAGGCATCAGTTGCCGCCGCCGGCGATCACCTGCCGCTCTCCGTCGAGGCAAGGATTCCACTCGCAGCGCGGATGGAAGCGGGTTCCTCTCCGGATATCCATCTCGATACGTCGATGCAGTCCTCGTCGGTGACGCTTCCGCTCACCTGGGAGACTGTTGGCAACTACACCGTTCCCGGAGCCACAGTAACCGTCAGTGACGGCACCGGGCTGTTTACCCAGTCGTTCACGACGGCTCCCGGCCCCGAACTAGCAGTCGAGTCGCCGTCGGTCGGTCCGATTCACGTTGGCCAGAGCGGGAAACAGTTGCTACGCGGTGTCGGCGAGCACGATGCCCGGGGGCGGACGGGTGGCCTGTCAGCTGAGGAGATTCGAAAATATGTCCCGGGTGACGCACTGAAATACGTCGACTGGAAGGCGACTGCCAGACTAGACGAGACGCACGTCCGCAACTACGAGGCTGAGAGTAACCGTAGCGTGGTGCTCGTCCTCGATCACCGGCAGACTCTGGGTGATGGGACACCTGGCGAAACGAAGCTAGATCACCTCAGAGCGGTCGCCGCAGCGTTCCAGCAACGTGCCGAAACGATCCGTGATCCCCTGGGCTATCTCACTATTGACGACGCGGGCGTGACGGAATCGAGAATCCCTGTGGCGAGAATCGAGGCCTACAGGTCGTGCCGGCATCGGATCAACGACCTCGACACCGAAACTGAGACGCCGGCAACAGCTACCACGACAGCGTCTCACACCGGCAGGATGACAGGGACGGTGAACCCGACGGCGGACACACAATCACCGATGGAAACGACGTTGCTCGCGTATCAAGATGCCGCCGGATCAAAACGACACCTTCCCAACCAGCCGCTGTACAACGGGCTCCAGGCGGCACCACACGAGATACGCAGCGCGAACCTGCTGGTCATCTGTACCGACGACAGCAACCCGAGTGAACTACGGAACGCGGTTGGACTGGCGAGACGCAACGCAACGGAGGTCGTCGTGTTTATCGCCCCATCAGTAGCCTTCGATACGGACCTCCTCACCGATCTCGATACCGCATACGAACGGTATCGAACCTTCGACCAGTTCCGGCGTGAACTGAACGAGGTCGACTCGGTGACGGCCTACGAGGTTGGGTCCCCGGACCAGATCTCGGCTATTCTGTCCGGCAGCCCAGCGAACACAGACCGGAGGGAGTACGCATGAGCGTCGCACTGAAAACGGCACGCTCGCGCCGATCACTACCCACCGTGCTCGGCCTGCTGGGCATCGTCGTAGCTACAGGCGGACTCGTCTGGGGCGGGCCGGTATGGCTTGGTTTCGTCGGTGTTGTCCTCGGCGGTCTCTACCTGTCCGGTACACCCGTTCTCGCGGTCGTGCTCGGACAGGTAGCGCTCGTCACAGTCGATACACCATCACTGCTACCGCTCGTCATCGTCGAAGGCGGCCTGTTCCTTGCGTTGCTTTCGGTACCTATCGAGACACCCGACAGGCGAGTCGCCGGCAGCCTCGTCGTACTTGTCGTTCCGCTGCTCGGCAGTCTCGCCTGGCTGTCGCTCTGGCGCTGGGACTTGGCCCCCCTCAGCGTCGGGGCCACCGCGGTCATCGGAATTGCCATCGTCGGCTATCTCTTCCATCGCTATCTGCTGATAGAACTCGACATCGTGACTGAAGACGCAGCTTCGGACCGTGATTTCCTATGAGCCAACCCGAGCCTACGCAACCGGACGCATCAGCCGATGACAGCACCCGGCAGACGGATATTGTACACGACCGCCAGACACTCGAAGCGGAGCTGGAAGTGTTACGGGAGGAGAACCGCCGGTTGCGCGACTCCTACGCGCATGCGAAGCGGGCAACGTTCAGACGGACCGCAGTGGGCTTCTTTGCGGTCGGTGGACTATCCCTCATAGCGGCACTCCTCTTTCCAACCCTGCAGACCATCTTCGTCGCGTTCGCAGGAACCGGTGTGTTTGCGGGCATCGTCACGTTCTATCTCACTCCCGAGCGGTTCGTCTCGGCGTCGGTCAGTGACACGGTGTTCGACACGTTGGCCGATGTCGAACAGCACCTCGTCAGCGAACTGGAACTCCAGACCGAGACGGTGTATGTCCCAACGGCATCCCGTCCGGAGACGAATGCGCGCCTGTTCGTCCCCCAACACGTCGAGTACGCGGTGCCCGATCCAGACCAGTTGGGAGACCTGTTCGTTACGAGCGGTGCCGAGGCGGAACAGGGCATATCGCTTCCCCCGACCGGAGACCGTCTGTACACCGAGTTCGAGCAAACGATCTCCGGCAAATTCGGTAACGACCCCGATGCAATAGCGGCGCAACTGACCGCAGCCCTGTCCGAGCAGTTCGAACTCGTCGATGACACAACAATCGAAATCGATGGCGGGAACCGAACTGCTACTATTGCCATCAGCAATCCCGCGTTCGGCGACGTTCACCAGCTAGATCACCCAGTGGTGTCCTTGCTCGCGGTGGGGTTTGCCACGGGACTTGATCGACCGGTTACTGTCGATACGCGCGATGACGACCGGTTCAGCGGTGTCGTGACCGTTTCGTGGAACGCACTCGAACAACCATCGGCGCAGTCCAATGGCGCGGCGACCCGAGAACGAGAGACGACACCAGCCCCGGAAAACAGCTAACTGCGGTCCAGTCGCTACTCGAACTCCCGTTTCGTTCCGCCGTCGCCGACCGCTGTCTCGACACCCGTACTGTGGTCGGTGTCGGACCCGGGCGGCGTAATCGACTGAAGGATTTCTTCGATAACCGTTTCGGCGCTGATCTGGCTTAGTTCGGCATCGCTGTTCATAATGAGACGATGCCGCAACACCGGGAGCGCCATCTCTTTGACGTCGTCCGGAATGACGTACTCCCGGCCGTTCAGACGAGCGACTGCTTTGGCCGTATTCTGCAGGGCGATTGTCGCCCGCGGTGAGGCCCCGTGAACGACGTTTCGGTGGTCCCGTGTCGCGCCGACGATAGCGAGAATGTACTCCTTGATGCTGTCTTCGATATGCGTCTCGGGGATGACTGACCGGGCGTCCAGAAGTTCGCTCCGGGAGATAACCTGCGAGATAGAGTCCGCGTCAAGCGTCGGGTTCGCGTCGAATCGGTCGAGGATCGCGCGCTCCTCCTCGGAGTTGGGAATCTCGGTGACGAGTTTCATCTGAAACCGGTCGCGCTGGGCCTCCGGGAGTTTGAACGTCCCTTCCATCTCAAGAGGGTTCATCGTCGCAACGACGGTAAACGGCGTCGGGAGTTCGAGCGTCGACCCTTCAATGGAAACCTGTCCCTCCTGCATCGCTTCGAGGAGTGCGCTCTGTGTTTTCGGCGGGGCGCGGTTGATCTCGTCGGCGATGACCAGATTGGTAAACACTGGGCCTTTCTGCAGCTCGAACTCGCCGTTTCGCTGGTGATACACCGTTGTTCCGGTGATATCCGCAGGGAGGAGGTCGGGCGTCATCTGGACCCGGGAGTGCTGGAGATCCGTCGCGTTGGCGACGAGCGTGGCGATCGTCGTTTTCGCGACACCGGGGACCCCCTCCAGAAGCACATGACCGCGTGTAAGCATGGCGACAGTAATGTGTCGGAGAACTTCCTCGTTACCGATAAGAACTGTCTCCGTCTCCTCCTTGAGACGGTCGTACAGCACCGACGGATCAGTCATTGCGTTGACGTTCGGCCCGCTGTTTAATAATGGCTTCCGTTACTCGCTCTACCTGTGCGGTCTCCCAGTCTGGATGACTGGCTCTGAGATACTTCTCAACGCCGTCCCTGGAGAGATTCGGGTCCGGATCGCCGCCACTGTATTCCCGGAGGCGATCCCGGAGATGCTCGTCGAGACGGCGGTCGTACGCGAGCAGCGCCCCGACCAGCACGACGCCACAGAGCAGTAACAGCGCGTCTGACCGCTGGACGGCCAGGACGGCAGCGGCCACCGGCGGGACGCTACTGGCGTGTGAGTAGTCCAGCAGTGCGTCGTCGTGGCTGGCGACGAGGTTCCGGACGAACCGTCGGTTGTCACCGCGTTCGAGCATCGCGTTCACGAAGATGCTCGGGTCACTGACGGCGATAACCCGGCCGTCGCCGACCGGTTCGCTCGTGACGACGGGTCGGGACGCTAACTGCTCCTCGCCGTCGAGTTCGCCGTTGCCGTTGGTGTCGAGGTAGGCGTATTCGGAGGTGTTGACGAGCGTCGTCGCGTTTCCGGCTCTGACAGTCGTCCCGTAGTTGAGGACGACAGTATCGACGCCGGCAGTCTCCGGATAGTCGCCGGCAGGCGTCGCTTCCGGGAGCGAGGAGTTGCGGTAGTAATTTCGGTTGTCGTACACCGGGCGACCGTCAAAACGCGCGTCAGCACCGACGGCAGCGAGCAGGGCATTCCCTTCTGGGCGGTAATCCTCGGCAACGACGAGTGTCCCACCGCTTCGAACGAACTCCGCGATTCGTGCCCGCTCGCTCGACGAGTACGGCTCCGCCGGCGAGAGAACGACCGCAACGGTGGTGTCCGTGTCACTCGTCAGATACTGACTCACGTTCGTTCCGACAGTCACGTTTGCACCGGCGTCAGCTGCGACGCTTCGGAGTTCACCTGCCCCGTCCCACTGGGAGTTGTATGCACCGAACGCTGCTGAGGACGTACTCGCGGCGTAGACGAGCGCGATGATCGTGAGGACGGTGTAAGCGGCCAGCAGGAGCTGCGGGAGAGTGAGCGACGGTAGCCAGGAGTCCTCGGAGAGCGGTGTCAGCGCCATCAGACCAGCCCCGGCGGTAGAATCTCGAGGATCCGTTTGATGACCACGTAGGCAAAGCCAACCAGTCCGAGCCCAATGAGCCACCAGAGCCGCCGTCGCCAGCGCGGCGACACGGCCTGCGGTGCGACCAGTTCGACAGTCACGAGAAACCCGATCAGCGAGACGACGAAAAACAGCTCCAACGTCAGCGCATCCAGGAGGGTCAACACGAGGATGGTACCAAGCACCCACATGAGATGCCCGTAAATGAACTGTTGGCGCTGTCGGGTCGCCATGGTACGGCGTTCTCCTCGGCAGACAGTCAAAGTTCCGACCGACGGCCGCTGACTGAGCCATGGGGGAACGGCTAACCTAGCAGTTCAGTCGTCGCTAGGCTGTCTCTCGTCGACCGACTCCTCGTCGGGCGTTCGCGTTCGGTCGCCGCTCGGGAGCAACGAGACCGGTGACGCCGTCAGATACGGCACCGTTGCGACGAGGGCACCGAACAGGGCGAGCGAAACGCCGCCGAGGAATATCGCTGCGAGGATAGCTGGCGGCGTCCGCGCGGAGAGGCGGAAGCCGAAGAAGACGAGCCAGCCAGCCCGCTCCAGCAACTGTAACGCGACGACCGAGAGGCCGAGAGCGAGCGCCGTCGCTGGGATCGCGATACGAGCGATGTCGGCCAGAATCGTCCGCAGGACCCGCCACTGCGTCGCGCCGGTCGAGCGATGGATGCCGATGGCCTGCCGACGCGCGTGGACTCCCTGGGCGAACGTCGCCGTGGTACTTCCGACGGTGCTCAGCGCCGAGAGGACGACGAGGACGCCGAGGATCAGCTGGACGTTCCCGAACACGCCCTCGACGGAGCGTTCGATGGGCGTTCCGGACGCGTACGACCCGCTACTTGCCACGGCAGACGCCAGCCGACGATCCCCGGTCACCTCGTACTCCGCCGTGGTGAGGGTGGTCCCGTTGGCCGTCACTCGGTAGGTGTAGGTTCCAGGCTGACTTCGTCCGCCGTCCGGGGAGAACCGCGTCTGTGTGACGTTTCCGGGCGGCATGTAGACGGTCCGGTTCCGGGAAACACCGGGGCCGATGACACCGACATTGCGGGTGATCGGCTCCTGCCAGGGGTTTGCGAGCCCGATCCTGAGGGTTGGCGTCGTCAGGACCGAGCCCGAAGACGGCGATATCGACAACTCCCCGTACAGTTCCCGCTCGGTACCACGGACGATCTGGATGTCGTGTGTCGCCGTCTGGTCGCCCGAACGAGCTGTTATCGTGTAGTTCCCCGGCTCGCGTGGCAGGGGAACGACGGCGACACCACTCGATCCAGTTCTGAGCGACGGCCCGTTCACCGTGACGGTGGCGTTCGAAACGCGGTCCCCCGTTTTGGTGACGACAGGAACTGAGAGACCCGATCCGGGCGGGGCCTGTGACGGCAGCTGGCTCGGAATCTCGATAGCGTTCGGCGAGACGACGGTCACGGAATGGGTGTACTCCCCGGCAGTGGCGTTTGCAGTCCCCAGTTCTGTCGCGGTAAAGGAGACGGACTCGGTCCGCTCCTGTCCCGGCGGGACGGCGACCGTCGTGGTTTGCTGCTCGCCCCGATATCGGACTGTGACCTCCCGGTCAGCCCGCTCGGTACCGACGTTTCGCACGGCGACAGTGAGGTTGACTGTGTCACCTTTCGTGACGCGTTTCGGACCCGATAACCCCGTCACGACAGCACCGGACCGGTTGGCGGCGACGCCGTCGGCGCCGTCAATCTCCGAAACGGACCCTTTCACGCGGATCATGTGGACCTCCCCTGGTCCGGTCGCCAAGTCGGCCGCGGAGTCGAGCGGCAGAATGAGCAGGTCATCGAGCGTTCTGGGGGCGTCGTACCGCCCGACGATAGTGACCCGTCGAACCCCGGGCTTGACGCTCCCACTGACAGTCAGTTCGTCACCGACCTCGACATCGAGCGTCCGCGCGAGGTCGCTCCCGATGACGGCCTCGTCGTACCGTTGCGGTCGCTTTCCGTCGACCAACGTGGCCCCGGTGACGTTCGCGAACGCGTCGTACTCCGCTCCGTGGGCCATGTACGGCTGGCCGTCCGACACCTGGGCGTAGATGATTTCCGGGCTGGCTGGCGTCCCGTCGGCCCGCAGGGCTGCGGCGTACTCAGCGTCGAGGCGACTGTTCAGCGGATGGGGCGCACCGGCTTCGGTGATGGTCCCGGAGCCCCCTCCCCCACCCCCAAGCGGAGACGCGAGACCGGCCAGGGAGACGACCAGCAGGAACGTGATGCCGAAGACGGTCAGCGTCGCCGCCGTCGGCACGACCGAGCGCCACGACAGGAACGTCGGCGCGACCCAGTTTCGGATCCTCCCAAGCGTCGACTGCTCGGACTGGCCGGACCGGGCGTGACGGCTCCCGAGCGCGGCTGGTGGGCGGGTCGCCGCGGGGTAGGCCGCGAGCGCGCCGGCAGCGAGGCCCATCAGAACGAACACACCGGCGACGCCACCGACGACGGTCGCGCTCTGGCCCGTGACGGTAACGTCGAGTGCGATGGGGAGACCGACGTAGATCGCGACGTTGACCAGCGCCTTGATGAGGATCAGTCCGACGGCGTAGCCCAGCACCACGCCGGTCGTCACGAGGAGGCCGGCCCGAAGTGTAAACAGGAGTCCCACGCGCCACCCCGGTGCGCCGGTCGAGCGGATGACCCGTATCGCGTCGAGTCGGTCACGGACGCTCATCCGCGTGACGTTGTAGACGACGATGAGGACCAACAAGCCACCGGCGGCCGCCGCGATGCCCAACGCCCAGAGTACCTGCTCTAAGCCGCCGAGGACGTACAGGAGCGCGCTGACCAGCGGTGCCCCTTCGCTTGGGAGGCTTCCCAGCCCGGTCCCGCTCGGACTGTGGTCGATGACGAAGTAGCCGGTGACGCCGACCTGCTGGGCGGTCGAGGCGTTCGTCGCGTACCACTGATTGGAGAGGAACGTCGTCCCCCGCTCCTGTGGGACAACGGTAAGCGAGACGGTCCCGTCCGACCCGCTCACCGTCCGGGTCCGCTGCTGTGAGACCGGTCCCCGGCCGTCAACGCCGTCGGTAATCGTCGGTAATCGTCCCTCCTGCCACTGGGCCGACCCCTCGATGAGCACCCTGGGCGTATCGGGCGGGATGCCAACGAGCCGAACATCAGTCCCGCTTGTGGTCGCCGTCGCTGTCGGGAGCACGGTGACGTCCCCACCGGTTTCGGGCGGGCCGTTTTCCGCGTCGTGGTAGGTGACCGTCCCGGAGTTCGCGAGCGGCTCTGCGAACGTTTCCGAGTACGTGACTGCGGTGAACAACAGCAAGACCGTACCGATGAGAAACGCGGCCGTCACGGCGACGACGACGACGGTGAGCCGGTCCCGTCTGGACCAGCGAAACAGGAGGGCGTTTCTGTATCCCATCGGTTCGTTAGTTCGTCTCCGTGGACGGGCTCGCGTCCGGCGTCGAGGCGGCATCGGAGACGAGCATGCCGCCGCGGATGAACAGCCGCTCGTCGAACCGCTGGGCCAGTTGGGGGTCGTGGCTGATGACGACGAGCGCGGTTTCCGTCGATTCCTTCATGCTGAACAGAAGGTTCAGCACCGACTCGGCCGTGTCCGGATCTAGCTGCCCGGTCGGCTCGTCGGCGAGGATCACCTCGGGGCGGTTCGCGAGCGCCCGTGCGATGGCGACGCGCTGTTTCTCGCCCCCGCTCAGCGTCGCAGGGTACTGGTGTTCGAGCCCGGCGATACCGAGGCGGTCGAACAGCGTGTCCAGCCAGTCTGGGTCGCGGTCGCCCGCGTGTTCCTGCGGGAGCGACGCGTTCTCGCGAGCGGTCAGATCGCCGATGAGCTGGAAGTCCTGAAAGACGAACCCGAGCGTCGTCCGCCGCAGGCTCGCGCGCTGGCGTTCGGACAGGGTACTCGCGTCCCGACCGTCGATCTCCAGTCGACCGCTAGACGGTGATTCTAGCAATCCGAGGACGTTGAACAGCGTCGACTTGCCGGCCCCGCTAGGGCCCTGAACGAGCATCGCCGCATCGGACCCGACCGAGAGTGAGACGCCGTCGAGAATCCTGGTGCCCCGTCGTGTGACACACAACTCCGAGCCGACGAGGACGGGGTCAGTCATTGTCGGCCTTTCTGCCGGCCCCGTATTGTATGCCACGGTTACATACCCGGGAGAGGTGAGGATGGGAGAGACCGTCGAACCGGGTCCGTTCAGAACTCGTCAACAACTCGTTCGGTTCCCGCCGGGCCGAACGAGGTACACGGAGTCGAGGCCGCGCGTGTCATAGACCACGTCGTTCTCGTAGCGCCACTCCGCCAGCGCCGCGGGCGTGGTCTTCTCGCTCGCTGCCGGGAACAGGTGCGCCCCTGTCGTCCCCCACGACGCCCGCGACAGCGTCGGGCAGTTGGGTTCCGTCCCACCACCGAGCCACCGGGCGGTCGGCTGGTACGTTCCGTTGGACGCGCTCGGATAGTACAGATCGACGATACGGCTGAACGGGTGGTCGGACGCCCACTGCTCGTCGACGTGGTCCGCGGTAAACGTCGCGGCCGCGAACTGCGATTCGGTCGCCCCGGTCGGGAACGCGAGCGTGTCGAGATTGACGAAGGCGATAGGCATCGTCGCAACTGCGGCAACCACGACGACGACCGTCAGGACTGTTGCGAGTCGGTGGCTGTGAGTCTTCGGCGTTCCAAGCCCGCCGTCCGGCGACCCCCGGTAGGCGACCGACGCGACGCCGATGCCGGCGAGGACGAACACGGGCAAGTGAACGAACGTCTGGCCGCGGAGCGCGGTCCCGTAGTACTCCGGCGTCAGCGAGGCGGTCAGCGAGAAGTACACGATGACAATCGGCGCCAGCAGCAACGCCAGCACGACTGGCCCGATCAGCCGGCGGTCGCGGCTCGCAAGTGGGAGGCCGACGACTGCAAACACAACCGGGACAGCGAAAGCCGCGACGAGCACCAAGAGGCCGGCCGGCGTGGTCTGTGTCCCGGGAAACACGGTCTGTACCGCGTTCGCACCCAGCGTCAGGAACCAGAGACCGACCGCGCCGCCGATGGTCACCCGCTGCAGGCGAGCGCTCGTCCGCTGGAACCAGACCAGTGTCGCCACCAGAACGACGACCCAGGCCAGGAACAGCCCCGGATACGCACTGACACGGTCGACGTACGGGACCTCCAGAAGCGAGCGTTCTGCAATCCGGTAGTACCCCCACATGTACACCCAGAAGCCCGCGACGGCGACGAGCGCAGTGACGGCGTCACGACGCGACGGAATCCTGGCGAGATGGGCGGCTAGCACCCCCGTCAGTACCAGCGCAGCGATGAGCGAGCTGAACGTATGCAGGAGCGGGAAGGCAGCGAACAGGACGACCACAACTGCGCCCCATCGACGCCTGTATCGCTCCGTCGTGAGCAACCGATGGACGGCAATCGCAAACAGCGGCAGCAAGAGAAACGCCAGCGCTTCCTCGTCCGTTTGTCCGGTCCGCCGGAGATAGATGCCTTCCACCGCGAGCCCCATCCCGACCACGCCCATCGCCAGCGTCGTCCGCGAGTGACGCCACCGACTCGACTGTGCGAGTCGTTTGACCAGCGCCATCGCCGTCAGGCAGGACGCTGCACCGGTGACCGCGACGACCAGCTGTGCGATGTACAGTGGCCGCTCGCCGGTGAGTGCGCCGACGACGGTCAGAACAGCGGTAAACACGATGTTGTCAGCGCGGAAGCGTCTGAGCGGAAACGTCCCCGTTTCGAGCGTGTCCCTGGCCAGAGCGACGTAGCCGAATCCGTCTAGCGTTGAGGGCAGCGGCGTCCAGTGGAGCGTCGTCAACCGGGCCGCGACTGCCACGGCCAGCACAGCCACGATGAGCAGCAATCGCCCCTTCCGGCCGTCACTCATTGGCGGGTCCTACAGCGGGTGGGTGTAAGATAGTTACCGCATTTCGACGGCCGACTCGGGAGCCCTGACAGTCTCTCGGTCTACCGCTAGCCCTGTCGAAAATCCGGGATTGCTGCCGGGCTCTAGACACACCTGGAGTGTCCATGACGATTGGCGGTCACTGGTCCCCGTTCGACTTGATCTTGCGGGCGCGTTCGACGGCCGCCTCCGCGCGTGACGGATCAACCGATGTCGGTGCGAACGCCGCCGTCTCGAAGGCTTCGACCACCGTTTCGATATCCGCCATGCGTTCCTCGGGAACGCCGTGTTCCTGGCTCTGCTGGAGGAGTTCCCAGTGTGTCGCCCCCTCGTCAATACCGTTTTTCACCGCTAGCTCATCGTGGACTGCAGTGTACGCTACCATCGCTGCGGCGTCGTAGTCCCCGCCATCCAGATACGTATCGACGCGGTCCGCAAACGTCGGACTCGTCGCGTTCGATGGCGTCGTCGCCTGGTCGGGTCCACTCATCGATACCTCAGTTGCCTCCACTGAGGAAGTCGCGTTCACATCCTGGGATTGGCGGCGCCGCGACACGATAAACCAAGCCCCGACGACAACTGCAAGCGCTACCCCGCCGCCCAGGACGGGCAGCCAGCTGTATCCGATGATCCCGTTCCCAAAGGCTACTTCCGGGTTCTCGTCAGAGCCGAACAGTATCGCTACCAGGGTATCGATAAGCAGATCCCTGTCCGAATCGGAGCCGACCGGTGGGTTTCCGCCGCCGGCTCCTGCGGCCAGCGTTGTCGTTGCGGTCGCGTTACCGAGGTTCGAACTCGGTTCGTCGTACGTAGCGGTAACGGTAACTGTCTCGTTGTTCTGCGGATATTCGAGGACGGTCTGGAACGACCCGTTCCGGTTCGTCTCGACGAGTTGGGTGCCGCCAGCACCGACCTGCAGGCGTACCGGGCGACCCGCGACAGGGTCCCCGGCAACGGTCTGGAGTTGCCCCCTGGCAAGGGCCCCATCATCCGTGCGTGACGCACTCACGGAGAGGGTCGTCTGAGTCTCGACGACGACAACAGGGGTCTCCGACTGGACGCCCGCAATCGCTCGGTTTTCGTACGGAACCCGAGCGACAACTACACGCTCACCGTCGTTTACCGACGCTGGGGCTCGGGTCGATGCTGTCGCCGTTCCGTTCGGTCCGGTCGTCGTTCGTGCAACGACAGTATCACCAACGGTGAACTCGACCGGTACTCCGTCGACACCTCTCGACTCGACTGTCACGGACGCCGTGGCGTCGAATCGGTCGCCGTACCCTACCGTCCCCGGTGCGATGTCGCTCGTCGCGTTCGGCGTCACCTGTTTCACGTCAATCGTGAACGTGGTGTCGTCGGACAGGTACACTGAGTCGGTATCCGGGACGTACTTGACCGGGACGGACTGCGACCCGAGTCTGGCTGAGCGTGGCCGGTACTGGGATTCGAACACACCGCTGGCATCAGTTCGAACAGTTTGTGTCCGGTTCCCGATCCTGAGTTCGACCACCTCGTCTGCGATGACCGAGCCGTTCTCAGTCCGTATCTGGCCGGAGACCGTTCCGGGATCGCTGAACGATGCAGTCGAGTCTATCGCCTGAACTGTGAGCGTCGTCCCAACGAGTGTCTCTTCGCGGATAACCGCCTGCGTCGTCGTAATGTTCTCTGTCGTCTCATTGATCTCGGTCTGTCCCGGAGAGAGGTCGACGGACGTGGTGTTCTCTATCCGTTCGAAGTTCCGGTTCAGTTCTTGGCTCCTATCGCTGATGTTCGACGCCGTTCGCTCCATCGCGCGCGCAGTGATGCGGGCCTTGCGTTCGTTACCGCGCTCGCGTGCCGCCTGATACGCCGTATATTGCTGGCGGTACCGCTGTACCTCGTTCGTGAGATTCCGCTGGTTCTCGCTCGCGGCCTCGAACTCCCTTGCAGCGGTGTCGTCCGTATCCGACGACGTGTCACCGGCAACGTCGACGTACTGCTCCAGACGCTTGTCGTAGTCGTCGCCGAGGACCGACCGAGCCTGGTCGTACTGGTCGTTCGACAGCGCAATACTGCTGTTTTCCAGCCGCCCCCCCATCGTCCGAGCTAACCAGGCGGCCGTTTCGTCGCTGTACTCGCCGTCCGATACCGAATCCGGGTTTTCCTGTTGCGTCTCGTTGTCGTCCGTCGGCGTCTCCACCTGCCGGTTCAGAGCCGGACCCCCATCGTCGGTCCCCATCGCTGCCACCCCACCAGCACCCGCTGTAAGTCCAAGTATTGTCAGGGTGACGAACACGGCCCACGACTGGCTCCGGAACACACCGAGTTATTCCGCTGGTTTGATAAAATGCGTTCGGTTGACTCACCGGAGTCGGTCGCAGTCACGTACCGTGGCAGAGAGGGACGCAATCAGCTATTTTTTTACCGTGCCGACATGACTCATTGCCAATGGCTGAAACCCAGACGTGGAAACTACTCTTGCCACGTCAACTCCGCCACCTCCCGGCCGATCTGGCAGGCGTTATCGGCGTGGTGATTCTGACGAATCTGGCTGCCCTGCTGCCGGTCATCTCCGACACGCCGGTCCGCATCGTCGCCGGGCTCGTGTTTGTCCTCTTCATTCCCGGCTATGCGTTCATCGCAGCGCTGTTTCCGGAGGCCGGGAGCGGCCCCACGGCCGACGACGAGACCGTTTCGGATCCACGAGCCGACGGAATCGACGGTATCGAACGGGTCGCACTCTCGTTCGGACTCAGTATCGCCCTCGTTCCCTTGGTCGGCCTGGTATTGAATTTCACGCCGTGGGGTATCCGCCTGCTTCCGATTCTCGTGTCGCTCAGCGGGCTGACGCTCGTGTTGACCGCTGTCGCGGCTGTTCGACGCTGGGCGGTACCCGCTGACGAACGGTTTCATGTCCCGTATCGCGCGTGGCTCAGTGCCGGACGTGCGGAGTTGTTCTCGCCGGCCTCACGGACGGACGCGGTCCTGAACGTGCTGTTGGTCCTGAGCATCCTGCTTGCGGCCGCCAGCGTCGGCTACGCGGTCACGGTACCAAAGGACGGCGAGCGGTTCAGCGAGTTCTACCTGCTGACCGAAGACGAAGACGGGGAACTCGTCGCTGACGGCTATCCGACGGAGTTTCAGCAGGGCGAAGGTCGCTCGTTGATCGTCGGTATCGGGAATCAGGAACACGAACGGACAGAGTACACCGTAGTCGCCGAGTTACAACGCGTCGAGCGCGTCGGCAACGAAACCCAGGTCCGGGAACGGTCGGAACTTCGGCGCTTCCAGCCGACCCTGGGCCACAACGAGACCTGGCACCGCCAGCACGAAGTGACGCCCAAGATGACTGGGGAGGGGCTTCGGCTCCAGTACCTGCTGTACCGCGGGTCACCACCTGAGACCGTGGACCAATCGACTGCGTACCGGGAAGTCCACCTCTGGGTGAACGTAACCGGCTGACCCAGGTTCTCGTAGCGAGCAGCGCTCCCCCAGGTAAAACAGGGACCGACTTACTGCCCATTCTTTTGAGATCTAACCCGGCAAACAGCTTTTCCTTGCCTGGATCATTGGTTTCACCGTGTACCCCGCAGGCCACTTCCTCCTCGCAGCCGTCCCGCTGACGGCATACATGGTGGCTCGGTGGCGTCGACTCCCGTCTGGGCCGATGGTACTGCTCTTGCTTGTTGCGACGCAACTCCCGGACGTAATCGACAAGCCGCTCGCGTGGACGGTCGCTATTCTTCCGAGCGGGCGTATGCTTGCCCATTCGCTGGTCGTCTCGCTACCCGTCCTCACCATCCTTGTACTGCTGGCTGCACGCCAGAGCTACGGACGGCACGCAGTGGTGTTTTCCGCCGGCTACCTCTCACACATCGCCGGCGACTTCTATCCGATTGTGCGGCTCGGGACGGACTACTACTTCTTTCCGAACCTGTTCTGGCCGCTGTTGTCGGCAACCCCCGATAGAACGCCGTCGTTTGCGGCGCATTCGCCCGACAGTCTACTCTCGCTTGCCGTCCCTGTGATCGTCTTCGGACTGGCCATCAGCTACAGCCTCGTGACGGTGTACTGGAGATACGAGCAGGTCTCAGCCGAAATACCACAACGGTAAAGCGTTCGCGGCCAACGGTCGTTGCTACTGAAGCAGTGGGTCTCAAGCGGCGGATTTCGAACTACCCGTCAGATATCAAAGCTACCGTTCCCGCCTCTGGAGATCGCGGAGTGAAGCTGAAACGCCTGTCTCAAACTGGGGTCGCCGATTCGATCGGTGCTTCGCCGCAGCTGACACAGATATACTCTTCGTCGACGGTGAGCACGACCGGTGAGTTACACTTGATGCACTTGATTTTCGCCGCACGGGATGGCTTTGCGTAGTCCCCCATTGTATGTACCTTACATAGCAATGTTATATGTAAAATGACATAAAATTACCCCTTTCAGCAATATTGTATCCGCAGCCGCTAGGAGGGGATAACTCAGTTATGCAGGAAAGCTAGCTCCGGCTAGTACACAACAGGAGAGAAATCCGTCAGAGAAAGAGATTCGTCAGAGAATAGACAAATGCCGCGTAAACTGTGGAAGTCCCTCAGTCCCGACGTGCCAAGAATCCAGCGCCTAGCAATGCTAGCACCGCGACGAGGACGGTGAAACCGGGGCCGCTCGAACTCGTGGTCTCGACCGAGCCCTCCGTTCCGGTTGTGTCTGTCTCATCAGGTTGCTGTGCCCCACCACCTGCGGTCGTGGCTGCTTCCGTTGGCACCTCTCCGTCTTCAGTCTCGACTGTCTCAGTGTCGTCGGTGTCGGTCGTAGCTTCGTCCTCAGTGTCTTCTTCAGTCCCCTCGGTATCGGAGTCGTCGTTCCCACTATCGTCATCGCTATCTCCGCTATCGCTGTCATCGCTCCCGTTATTGTTGTCGTCGTTGTCGTTGTTGTCGTTGTCGCCGTCACCGTTGTTGCCATCACTCCCGTCGTCGCCGCCGCCGTTGTTGCCATCACTCCCGTCGTCGCTATCGTCATCATCGTCGCCGGAATCGGTTTCATTCGACTGTGATAGCGTGACTGTCCCGGTCGCGGAGTTGATATCGTTTGAGTCTTCGCCAACAGCGACGTGAACATACGTGTACGTCCCGTTTGGCCAGGAGTCGAGTGTTTCGACGTCGACGGTGGTATCGGAGGCACCGGAGACCGTCGTCGACGAGGCGTGCATCACGTCATCACCGGTCGAATCCGGCGATGCTTCGGAGAGAACGAACCCGAACAGCCCGATCAGTCCCGCTGACGGCATCGCTCCTGCTGCCGTCGAGTCCTCACCGGTGAGGGTAGCGTCATCGTCGGCCGACGAGACGCCGTTGACGCCGTCGAAGGAGTTCTCGACCGTGACCTGGTCTTCCGAGAAATTCTCATCGATTTCGCCGGTCACACGGACGGTGCTCGTCCGCTGTTGGAGTTCGTCCTCGTCGAGTAGCAACACAGCGTGCGTGACAGAGTCGTCCTCCAGTTCGGTCTCGATATCGAGCGAGACGTTATCGCCAGCGGTGATATCGTCGGAGGTCGCATCGACCGTCGACGGGCTTTCCTGAACCAGCGTCTGTTCGACGCCGACGACGGTCACGTTCCCATCGACCGAGACATTGTTGTCCGAAACGGACATGCCCTGTCCGTCATCGACAGTGACCAGGACGAAGCCGTAGGCACCGCCCGAGTCAGGCGTGTACGAGGTTTCGAGCGCACCGTTGTCATCTATCGAACCGACACCGTCCCCGTCGTCTAGCAGTTCGACCGAGTTGGCGTTGGAGTCGTTCGTAAAGATACTGGCCAGATCGGTTCTGATGCTACCTTCGCTAAACCCTGCTGAAGATGGGTTCTCAGAGAGTCTGACAGCGAGCAGTTGCGCCTCGTCACCAGCAAGTCCCGTCGTTCCAGCCCCAGTCGTTGATTCGAACCGAAGGTCTACTGATTCGCCCGTCTCGTGAATCGTGTACTCCTCCCTGTTGAGAGGGACGTCACCTGTCTGGGCAGACTCGATGTTGATGTACGTCTCCGGGGCTGCTATCGCCGTTGGGCCGGTGGAGGACGTCCGAAGCGGGAGCAGCGACCGTTCCCAGACATCCACGTTTTCCGTCACCGCTGTCGTTTGCCCTTCATCGACTGGCGTTGCCGCCGCCGACGTTACCGACAGGGGGGCGGCTAACACCAGCAGCACTGTGATCGCACAAATTACAGTGCGTTTTCCGTTTGTTGTTTTATACATTACTGAATTTTTTCGGAGGGGTGCGGTATAATTCTTATGCAGTGACATTCGACGCTACACAGTGTCATATGACGGTTACAAAACACGTACCTGCTGTCCGGGGATTTACAGCGCGAATCGTGAGTCGTGTCTCGGTAAATTACCTATTCGCATTCATGACAGGTTCCCGAGTTGATGGATTCCTTATAGTAAATGCTCGACAGCGGACCCGGGTTTAACAGCAATCGGCCAACAGTCGGCCGTGTCATCGAGTAGAATCTGCACACGTCGGCGCACAAAGAGGTGCTGTGTTCGGTGGACACCACCAGTAAAGGCCGCCCGATCAGTTACTCTCCGTCCTCTTCGTCGTCGTCCCCAGCATCACTCGGTCCGCCAGCGTTGTCCGGGGGACCGCCACCGTTGCCCGGGCCACCACCGTTATCAGGGCCGCCGCCCGGACTCACTGCCACCGTGCCGGTATCCGAGTTGAGGGTCCCGGTTTCGTTACCGACTGCGACGTGGACGTACTGATACGCACCGTTTGGCCAAGAATCCAGGGTCTGGACCGTCACGTTGGCGTCAGCGTCACCGCTGACAATCGTTGCAGAGGCATGGATAACGTCCCCGCTAGCGTCCGATTCGGCCTCGGAAACCACCGTTCCGAACAGCCCCTGCAACCCGATTGCAGGTATCGACTGGTTCTCGGAGAGGGTGAAACTCCCCAGTCCAGTGTTGCTCTCAACCGTCCCAACACCGCTGATGTTATCGAAAGAATTCTCGACGGTGATCTGGTCAGCCGAGAAGCTCTCGTTCAGTTCGCCCGACACAGTCACCGTGCTCGACTGCCGCTGGAGTACGCCCTGTCGGACCAGCAGGACCGCGTGGGTGGCGTTTTCGTCTTCCATCTCAGTGTCGACAGCCAGCGTGACGTTGTCGCCGGGGTTGACCGGGTTCTGGGTCCGCTCGACGTTCGAGACGTTGTCCTGCACCACGGCCTGTTCGACACCGACGACGGTCACGTTCCCGTTGACGGAGACGTTACCGTCCGATACCGATAGCCCTTCATCGCCCTCGTCGACAGTCACCAGAACGAAGCCGTATGCGCCGCCCGATTCGGGGGTGTAGGACGCCTGCAGTTCGCCATCCTCGTCTATCGTGCCGACGTCTTCCGCGTCATCGAGTAGCTCCGACGACGTAGTGTCCGAGTTATTTGCGAAGACATCTTCGAGGGAAGCGCGGGAGATGTTACTGGCGTTTGCCCCTGCCGTAGTCGGTGCTTCATCCAACTTGACAGCCAGCAGTTGCGCCTCGTCGCCGGCGAGTGCCCTCGTTCCGGCACCGATTCTGGGTTCGAAGGACATGTTTATTGACTCGTTGCGCTCGTGGATCGTCATCGTCCGCTTGTTGAGCGGCAAGTCGCCAGTCGCAGCTGATTCGACGTTGAGGAACGTCCGCGGTGCCACTATCGTGGTCGGCCCTTCTGACGTCGTTCGGAGCGTGAGCGGGGACCGGTCCCACACGTCGACGTTTTCGGTCACCGAGAGCGACTGGCTCTCAGCGACGGGGGTTGCCCCAACAGTGGTCGTCACTGATAACGGACCAGCGAGTACCAACGCGACTGCCATGACGAAGATGACAGCCGGCGTTATTATTGGTGTTTTTACCATTACTGAAACATTACTGAAGACTGTGGTATATTTCTTGTGCAGTGATACTATTCTGAGGCCTTTAGAAGCTTTCTGGGCCGAGATAGTACATGAACTGAGGTATAATTGATTGTTTTCCTGTATTTATTAGTTTTTGATATATATTCACAAATAAGATGGTAACTAACCGATGCTAAAAGAGTCTAAATAATGCCTCAGTAACTGTAGTCCGCGTTTAGAGCGGTACTTACTGAACTGATCTGGGGCAATTCACGGGAGAGCCAGCTTCATCGGGCTGGTGTCACAGGGTGCCACATCGCTGAGACACGTCTCTAGCAGATCGGTTCGGAGAATTGCGAGGGAAGATCGCTCCGTGCGAGTCTTCCGGCACCGGTCGGCCGTCGTCTTCACAGCGAGACACCATCGGGGTCGATGGCGTACTCGCGACCGTGACGAGGGCCGCTCACTGTTTGCGAGGGACCGCGTCGGTCCAACAGTGCGAGGGAAGGGATTTGAACCCTTGGACCCCTACGGGAGCGGATCTTGAGTCCGCCGCCGTTTCCTGGCTTGGCTACCCTCGCACGCGTAGTGCATTCGGTACACATGGCGGTACGGTATAAATGTCGTACGGAAGCGACTCAAGGCCGGTGGGACAGTATGTCAGTAATTGAAAGCGTTTGCGTACTGGCCGCACTGCCGCCGCGCGATCAGGTGGGCATTGCGTTCCAATGGCGACTGTCGCCGATAGAACCGGTGGTTTGACCCACCGTGAACAAGTAGCGTAGGCATGGACGACCACACGCGCGACCCGACCGTCGAGGCCCCGACGGGAACCCTTCGGGCTGGCGAACCGACGGTCAATGGGAACACGAGACGCTCAGGCGGGCCGTCGTCCACGGCGTCCGTCTGTACAACTCCGGGGAGTTCCACGAATCACACGACTGTTTCGAAGACGAATGGTACAACTACGGCCGCGGGAACACGGAGAGCAAGTTCCTCCACGGGATGGTGCAGGTCGCCGCCGGCGCGTACAAGCACTTCGACTTCGAGGACGACGACGGGATGCGATCGCTGTTTCGCACATCGCTGCAGTACTTCCGTGGCGTCCCCAACGACTACTACGGCGTCGACCTGCTAGATGTGCGGACGACGGTGACGAATGCGCTGTCGGACCCGTCAGCGCTCCAGGGCTGGCAGATCCGTCTCGACGGCGAGTATCCGACGTGTCGCCCGGAGGACATCGAGTTCGCTGAGTCGCTCGAACATTGACCGAATCCGGATAATTCTAAAGGCTGGAAGCGTTAGCACGGACAGATGCGAATCGAGCAACTGGGAGACGGGGTTCCGGAGGTGGCCGTCGTGGGAAGCATCCACGGCGACGAACCGTGCGGTCGGGACGGCATCGAAGCCGTCCTTGCCGACCCACCGGAGGTCGAGCGACCGGTCAAGTTCATCATCGCGAACGAGGCCGCCCTCGACGCAAACAAGCGATATCTCGATACGGACCTCAACCGATCGTTCCCAGGCGACGCTGACAGCGAGTCCCACGAGACACGGCTGGCCGCGGCTCTCGCCGCAGAACTCCACGATTGCACCGTGCTTTCGCTGCACTCCACACAGTCCTACGACGGAATGTTCGCCCTCGTCGACGACCTCACACCGGAAATGGAGGCACTCTGTAGCGCCCTCTCCGTGGACGCCGTCGTTCAGACGAAAGGCGCAAACGAGGGACGATTGTTCGCGACGGTAGACTCAGTCGTCGAAGTCGAATGTGGCTATCAGGGCTCCGCGGAAGCCGCCGAGAACGCGGAGCAGGTCATCCGGGAGTTCCTCGCTGCCACTGGAGTCACCGCGGAGTCACCTCAACAACGGGAGACGTCACTCCCAGTGTTCCAGCTTGGCGAGCCGATTCCGAAGGCAGCAGCAGAACAGTACGAGGTGTTCGTCCGGAACTTCGAGCCGGTGCCAGAGGGTGACCCTGTGGCAGCAGCCGACGACGAAACTGTCGTCGCGGAGGAGGCCTTCCACCCGGTGTTGCTCTCAGCCTACGGCTACGAGGACGTGTTCGGCTTTACCGCGGATCAGATCGGGATGCTTGACTGAGACGGGTTTGCCGCGGGGTTCCGGTCCGGTCGTGACTTCACCGTCGGATTAGTCATCATTCTGGGCGACGACTTCGTACGAGGTGTACTCGATCTTGTCCGAGTCGCCCGAAAGCACCGGATCGAGTAGCTCGTCCTCACAGCATGAGAGATGCGGGAACAGCACGAACCGTTCTTGCAGAGGTATTTGTGGGGCGGTTGATTCTGGGAGGAATCGTGCTACGTTAGGACGGCAGGCGACGTTTCGACCGATACGATTGAGCTATCGTCCTGTTCGTCTTCGTCCCCGTTTTTACAGAGAGAGGTGTACAGAAGAGGTATGCACGAACGCGCTTCGGAATT
This sequence comes from Haloarcula sp. CBA1115, assembly GCF_000827835.1. Classification (NCBI taxonomy): domain Archaea; kingdom Methanobacteriati; phylum Methanobacteriota; class Halobacteria; order Halobacteriales; family Haloarculaceae; genus Haloarcula; species Haloarcula sp. CBA1115. The sequence continues at coordinate 3,246,328 of NZ_CP010529.1, forward strand.
TGCGGACCGGGCCCGTGACCGATACGGGGTTGACCTCGATGTCTCGGAATTCGAGTCGGGAACGGAAACAGCCGCAGCGGCGGCCGAGGCCATCGGCTGCGAGACGGCCGCCATCGCATCGACCATCGTCGTCGCACTTGCAGGCAGCAATCGCGACGGTGACCTCGTCGCCGCAATCACGAGCGGTGCGAACCGTCTTGACCGTGACGCGGTCGCGAACCACTACGGTGCAGAAACCGCGTCGATGGCCGACCCGGGCGACATTCGGAGCGTCGTCGGCTGGAGCATCGGCGGCGTCCCCCCGATCTGTCACGATACGGCCCTCCCGACCACGGTCGACCCGACACTGACCCACTACGACGTTGTTCACGCTGCCGCCGGCACGCCGAGCGCGGTGTTTGCGGTCGAACCGGACCGGTTGGTGGACCTCGCCGACGCCGACGTCGTCGACCTCACAGAGTAGCGCCGACGGTGCGACCATCCGTCGTTTCAGGCTTGTTGGCACTCAGACCGGGGGTCGAGTACTGGCCGCGGAACCGGCCGGTCAGTACCCGGGGAAACAGCCGACAGACGGACGAAACACAGCAGGAGCGGTTGTATCGCCAGCTGCGATGACAGATCGCGAACATACAGAAGAGGTTTACAACCGCAGATGAAACCGAGAAGACGCTACTATGCCCTCCAAGCAAGCCGTTAGTAGTCTCGGGAGTCTACTCGCCGTACTCGGACTCTCCGGGGTCGCAACAGCACAGCCTACAGCCTCGGGTGGGAGTCTTAGCCCGGCGCTCGAAGTCGTTCTCCGATTCGGTGTCGGGTTCGTCATTCTTGCAGTATTAGGTGCTGCAGCCGCCGCTATCGGCCCGAAGTATACGACTAACGCCGTGCGGGAGATTCAGGACGACCTCGGCGGCGCAATCGGCTGGGGAGTTCTCGTCGGCATTTTCCTCCCCATCGGGCTGGTGATACTCGCGCTGACGGTTATCGGCGCTCTGATCTCGATCCCCGGGCTGCTTCTCATCGGCATCCTGGGTATCATCGGTACCGGCATTACTGCCGTCTGGGTCGGGAACTCGGTTATCGGCGATGACGGGACCGTGAGCGCAACAGATGGCGTCGCTGGCGGACTGTTACTGGCCGTCCCGTTCGCAATTCCGGTCGTCGGTGGCCTCCTCCTCAACCTCATAACGCTCGTCGGCCTCGGTGTCGTCGGCCGCGGGCTGTACGAGGACTGGACGGACTGAGCGAGTTTCTCGCCCACCGTTCAGCGGTTTCTCTCTGTTGCTGACGAGTGGGTCAGCTGGCACCGGGACAGCCGAGTTCGTAGGGGTCGTCGTACACCTCCGGTGGTACCGAGATTTTGGTCGGTTCGTCGAAGTCAGTGTACCTGAGCGTAATTGTCGCGGTTGCGGTCGCGCCTCGCTGTGAGATTTGTAGTCGGAGTTCCGATTTTACTGGCCTGTTTGTTTCCGGGTCGAGCCAGAGTCGCGCCGTCGCGTTCTCAAGCGAGCCGCGGTTGAGCGCCATGTCGCCAGCCTGTCGGCGATTCATCAGTGACTCGATGGTCTCGGCGCTCGGGGACGCCGTGACGAGGACAGTCCGGTTGCCGTCGAGCGTCTCGTTGCCCCGCCAGTAGACGTTCGAGCGTTCGAAGAGCAGTACTTGCCGATGGAGCGGTGTCGCGGTTGCCCACGGCTCGGAGCGCGAAACGTTCTCGACGCCGTAGCCGTCCCAGGGTTCCTGACAGCCCTGGTACGCTTTGTACCCATCGACGAAGGACTCGACCGTCTGGTCTTGCATCCGTGTCGTCGCCTGCATCCGTTTTTCCGAGACGTTCACCGCACCCTCACCGTCGACTCTCACGGTCCGTGACTGCTCACCATCCGACGCAGTTACGTGCATATCCATTCCGAATCGGTACGCTTTGACGGTGGCGACAGTGCTGTTCGCCTCCTCGACGGCCGCGACGGCTCGTTCGTCGCTCGGCGGCGGACTATCTCCCACGAATGTGCCACACCCAGCGAAGAGGGCAACGAAGCAGACGGCGAGGACCAATCGTCGCATACAATACCGTCGTTCGCCCGTCGGTCTAAAACGTCATGGATCCGACTTGTGATACCCCTCAAAACAATCTGAAGTCAAGTTGGGTCTGCAGGTCCATTACTAGAATATACGCCGCCAGTGCGAGAACGAGCACCGAAAACCCGGTCCAGAGGTGGAGATTTACTGCACCCTCGCCGACCCACTGTGGGACCGCCGGGCGCACAACGGGCGGCTGGAGCGGCCAGAGCAAGTCCGACGACACGTACGGGTCCGGGCGAAGGAGCTGTCGGTTATCGGCCACCAGATGTGAGAGATGGGCGAAGGCAAACGCCGCCCCAAGTCTAGTCCGATCCGTTCGGACCGCGTATGCGACGACGGCAATCGAGAGCGGAATCGCGAACGGAAGCGAGTGCATAAATACCCGCCCGGAGGGGATCAATTGGAGTTCGTACGCCAGTGGCTTGTCGATGAGATCCGGGAACTGGCTGCCGAAGAACGTCACTGCCAGTAAGTGAAGCGTTGGGAGCTGTCGATCGCGGAGGAGGGCGTATACTGCGACGGGAAGGAGGGCGATGATGAAATGTTCGATTGGGAGGACCATTCTCTGACTCGGTAGTAGTGCTACGTTGATGTGGGAGGAAATACCTTGTGTGGGAGGGAAGACTGCGTGTCACATGGCATTCTATTAACGAACAGCCAGTGCGCCCGCTGTAGTGATTCCCCACCGTGTCGAGTGCTTTCCAATTGATTCATACGGGCCTCGTGGGAAGCGGTACTCTATCGCTCTCCTACCCAGTCGCCGTCTCGTCGAGTGTCTCGAATGTCCTCTGTATTGGTATCTGAACCCGGGACACTCGACGTAGCGTAGTACTGCAATCACAACCTTGTTGCAGGATATCAGGTCCCTCAGCCAACTCCACGACAGTACACAGTCGCCCAAATAAATAGATACACAGAAAGTCAGACACAGATGCCGAGTAAAACAATCAGTCTCAAAGAGGAAACATACGAGCGGTTGCGTCGTAAGAAAGGCGAAGGTGAGAGCTTTAGCGACGTTATTGATCGTATCCTTACCGAAGAGGAACATCCACTGTATGGATTGGTCGGGTTGGCAGAAGATGACGAAGTAGCGCAGATTCAAGAGAAATCCCGCTCATTCCGTGATGATGTCGATAGACGCATCAACGATGAGAGCCAGATTGAACAGTGATTCTCGATGTATGCTTTTTGACTGATTTACTCGCTGAGGACGCCGGAGCAGTTGCAAAACTCGATGAGATCTCCGATGAACTACTTGTTGTCCAACCCTAGTCTATACCGACGTCGGGATCGGTATCGACCCAACGACAACGACTGGCCAACAGTTCGATGAGATTCTCGACGACAGTCCGTTAGTGCCATACGATAGCGAAGCTGCGCGTCGTGCCGTGGACGTTCAACGTGATCTTGCTCGCTCCGGGGAACAGATTGGTGCTGTCGAGGCAATGATCGCGGGGATTGCTGTTGGCCGTGATGAACCAGTCGTCACGCGCAATGCCGGTGAATTTGCTCGGACGCCTGTTCGCGTCTCGCCGTACTGAGGATGTGTTTAGATTTCGAACGACGGCCGCAGAGAGACAGAAAGCCCTGGCTGGTTGAGGTCGGGGGACTTGCTCAGTACAGTCGTGATGGTCAACAAGCGCAGGTTCGAACACCAGATTTCCGGAGTGTTCTGGTAGCAAATATACCCGATCTGATGGCTGGAACTAGCTCGATAGCACCAGGGATATCCATTGACCGTTGAGACACACACCCGATTCGGAGTTAGTTCAGTTCTCAACTTCGTGAGGCAGGGCTATGCTTCAGCAGCTATCTTTGTAGACATCTGAGCGTCTAACTGGGTGTCAAGTGTGTCTCTGGGCACAGGAATTGAACTGAGGAGTTACGTGTCCTTCTGAATCGAACCGCCGAACTCCTCTTCGAATCCCTCGACGAGACGCGCGACGCCCGACTGAAGCGAGAATTTGGCGTCTTCTTTCGCTTCACGGAGGTGCTTCGCCTGCGTCCCCGACGTTTCCCCTGCCATATCGTCAAGTTCGATGACAAGCGCTTCCAGTGTCTCCTCATCGTCAAGCGCGTCGTAGGTTCGAAACACGTCTTTCAAGCCACGCTTGGCCGCTTGTCTAACACGGCCATCGTCGTCCGTGAGCGCCTCTAGTAGAAAGCCACACAGTGCATCTGTCTGGTCTTGGAAAGTTGCTTCGTCGATAGCGATAGATCGGTCGTCATTGTCGAGTGCCGCTACGATCGGAAGTCCAGGTACAAGCTGGTCTGCGACGCGGACAACTGACTGCCGGACGTATCCATCGTCGGCCGCCTCATACAGTTGGACTACCTCGTCGAAGCAGCTGTTGAAGAGTTCGCTCCGCTCGCTGAGACTCATATCGCTAATATCGTCAATAACGTCGTTGACGCGGTCCGATTCACCGGATTCGAGTTCTGGTGCGAAGTCTGACCACCGCTGGTGCATGGTTAGTGTTACTCTTTCCACTTACTAACACCTAATCAATAAGGCGTCAAGCGTCTCCGTGTACGAGTCAGCCGTGGGTTATGAACAGCTATAGTAGCCATTGCAAATCAATGTACACCTGATCGCACGATGGCAGTGTGATCTGTGTACATCGTTTCAATTGTTACTATAGGGACAACCGGAGCAGTACGTTGCAATCACATACTGGCTCGAAAAGCGATAACGGTCCGTATGACACATGGCGACCAGAAGCCTGTTCCTGCTACCACATGTCCAGTGTCTTTTGTAGCAGTTGGACGACCTCGTATCGAGGACAGCTCAGTGACTCCGATCAAGACGCTGTTGTACTTCCTTGAAGATACCCATGTGGCCTACCGTTTTGCTGATTGTCTCGATACAGGGAGTGGATTCGCAGCAAGAGCGTACTCGTAGTACCGTCCTCCAACGTCGTCTGTATCCTACTCAACCCAACTGGTGATTCCCAGCATGGCGAGCTCGTGTAGGTAACCTTGCATCCACCGAGGGAAGAGTGCACCTGTCACCGCCCGGTGGTGAATGACGTCGTACCGCGCTCGAATCGCTCGTGTCCGGACTGTCGTATCGCTTCCCTCGTGAGCTCTCATATGGACTACGCGGCTGCTGCCGTGGGTGGTGCTTTGGGGTTGATCTGCCGTTGGTACAGGTGTGCTGGTCCTGCCTGACTGGCGGAAAGCTTGTCCCGGACACACCTGATACCGAGTGTACTGGCTGGTTGTCATTGTCTGTCCGATAGATTCTCGTCTCAGACACACCCCACACCGAGTGAAAGATCGGATCTCCACAGCGTCTCTGATGAGCGGCAAGTAAGCGGGTTTCGGGACGAAAAGCGGACTGAGACAAAAGCCGCGAAGTTGCGGGTTGCATCGAATATGCAACCCGACTGCGTTTTATAATAGTCCACAAATGGATCTCGCAGGCACGCACCAAGTACCGAGTGTACTGACCGCTGATCGTCGTTGACAGAGAGATACTCGTCATGAGCGGATCATGAACCGAACGTAAGCTGTGTATTCTCGGCCAGTCGTTCGGCGTTTACTGTAAGTAGACGCTGCGCCAGTGGTGAAATGAGGGTAAGGGACTCCGATCTAGATATAGTCCATCGTGGACTGCATGCCTTCCCGCGCGTGACTTCAAGTAGCCTAGTGTGGGCAGTAGGCGATTACACTCGGTAGAGGGTGTGTGACACCCCACACAGACATATATAAATTTATGTGAAAAGCTACTAAAATGGTTTTAGACGGTTTTTACTAAACTTCACTCGTTGCTTGGTCGCTACACTTATCATACAGGGACGGATTTGATAGAGTAAATAATGTCAGACTCAGATGAAGATGATAATATCTTCAAAACCGGCGGAATATTTGCTAACAGGGAACTGGTACGCGTCGGCCACGTCCCCGATCTGGAGCGAGTCGTTGGGCGGGACGACGAAGTCAGCGCTATCGGGCAAGCACTCGGTCCAGCAACGGTCGGCGGCCCACCGGAGAGTACGATCATATACGGCAAGACCGGAACCGGAAAGTCACTCGTTGCGAGGTGTGTGTCTCGTGAGGCTCACTTCGAGGCACAGGCAAACGATATCTCGTTTCAGCAGGCGTACGTCGACTGCTCCGATTATCAGACCGACGCAAAGGCAAGCCGGGAGATGGCACGCAAACTAGTGGCGAGCCTCGACGCAGATATCGACGTCCCGCGTGTCGGGATCGGAGCCACCGACTACCGTGACATCACCTGGGACCTACTTGAGGAGTACAACATTAACTCACTGGTCGTCATTCTCGATGAAATCGACAAGTTAGACGATGATGAACTGTTACGCAGCCTCTCTCGGGCTCGCGAGAGCGGGAAAGCAGAGACACACGTCGGCGCCATCTGCATCAGTAACAAGATCGAATATCGCGAGCGCTTGAGCGAACGCATCGACTCAAGTCTGCAGGAGAACGAACTCGTCTTTGACCCCTACGATGCTGGTCAGTTACGAGCAATCTTGGACAACCGGACGGATGCCTTCGAACCGGACGTGTTGGAGCACGATGTGATCCCAAAGGTCGCTGCCCTCTCAGCCAAAGAACACGGGGATGCACGGAAAGCGATCGATACGCTATACGAAGCTGGTCGTCTCGCTGAGAAACAGGGGACGGAGACAGTCACAGTCTCGCACGTCGATGACGCCGTCCAACGAGCGGAGGTGAACCGCTTCGAGAAACTCGTGCGTGGGACGACGCCGCATGTGAAATACATCCTCCGAGCGCTGGCGCTACTTACCGTCGACAACCCCGCGCAGGAGGCCTTCCGAACCCATCAGATCTACACGCTCTACGTGAAAGTCGCTGAGCAGGCTGGGGCAGACCCGCTCTCCGAAGATCGCGTGTACCGGCTGCTGAAAGAACAATCGTTTCTCGGGGTGACTGAATCGAATCACACGGGGGGTGGACAGGGTGAAGGGAGCTACCTTGAGCATCGACTGCTTCGGGATCAAGAGGTCGTCATTCAGGCTATAGATGGCTCAGCGACGGGCGGGGACCCATGACGATGTTTCACTCGTTACGAGGTGTGTGGGTCGGCTTCGGTCACGGTGCGCTGGGTTAGTCGTTAGCCGTACCGGCGACAGGACGGGACCAGGGATCACAATGCGTTCGCGGCCGACGTAACACAAGTCGGTGCATGGCTCTTCGATGCGCCGCCAACCGTCAATGTGTGGAACATATGGAATGGAGCGACGGGCCTGACTTCATTCATAATTTCCCCCTGGTCCAAGATATCTTGTGTGACCCTGGTTTCTCCCGCTTCCCGGCCTGAATTAGATCCAGACACCAAATTATATCCCCGTCTGCTAGAACACTTTCCCAATAGATGGACAAATAATTGAAAGAGCCAATTCAATAACAAACTTAGGGACGAATGAGAGTGTAAATCTGACCATTTCAATTGCTCTTGACTTATCCCAAAGCGATACCGTTATTTTTCGCTACCCAAATGGCGAGAGAATGTGTCTGAAAAACACCCACAACAGAAATTCAGCTATCGGTGTAATCTGAGAAGCCGCTGAGAACTGAATTAGAGACGTAAACAGTCTCAATAATCGGCATGAGAAATATTAACTAGGTTGATAACTGACAGGAGGATGTGTACCAACTGGATCGGGGATTAACAGCAGCGAGCACAGTAGGGATTAGTGCCGCTGCGATTGGGGCAGTCGGCACTACAAAATCAGCAGGGTATACACCGAGTTTCTATGATTTCGTCCCAATTTGGGTTTGGGCTGGACTAGTGTTGGCACTTGTTGGCGGTCTTGGCCTTCTCGTCCGTGGAACATTTGCCCAGCGGCGGCCACTGTTCGCTCGCGGTGCTCTGATCATAGGAGCCACATATGGCGTGCTATACTTCCTGCCACAGGCAACTGGGTTCAAATTCTGGTCGTTCTCTCGGGCTGACGCCCTGATGCATTTTTCATACGCTGAGTATATCATGTCAACCGGAGCGAGTCCGGCATCGAATATGTATCCCGGGACGCATTTCATCGTCGCACAGACCGCCCTCATCACAGGGTTACCGGTTGAGGCGCTCCAGCCGATCGTGATGTACCTTGTTACAGGAGTTTTCGTCGCCGGCTGTGCGGTGTTCGGACGCGCCCTTGGCGGAAAGCCCGCCGGACAGTGCGTATTCATTGCAGCGGTTCCGCTCGTGCTAGGAAAGTATATGCAGCATCTGATGCCGTGGTTTATTGCGTTCGCACTGTTGCCCATCACGCTGTTTGTCGCCGAATCTCTGCGGAAAGGCCAATTGGCTGGGTCAAACACAGTCTCAGCGACACTCTGTGCGGCTGTATTATTATTCGGTATTGTGTTTATCCACCCGATGTCGGCCGCCCTCGCGGGAGTCGTGCTCGGATGTGGGCTCATCGCCGTCACAGCATATAATTGGCGCACCGTTGAGATCGAGCGCCAGTATCGTGTGACATGGGGACTCTTGATCGCAATCCCTCTTGTGGCTTGGTATTTTGCGATGCCGACATTTAGTCGATTGGCTCGCCAGACAGCTCTGTCACTCGTGGCGGCCTCTCCGGGTGCAGCAGCAAGGGCTGGTGAGGCAGGAGCCTCAGGCTACACGACTTGGCAAATCATCCGGCGCTACGCCATTGGTGAGTTCGGAACCCTTATTTTATATCTCGCAGCAGGAGGCGTTATCGCACTGTGGTTCGGATACACGCTGTTTCACGGCCGAGATATCAAGTCCGGCGAAGTGGTGGCTTGTGCCATCTATGTCACTGGCGGCACTATCGGTGTAATATTCGTGATGTTCCGCGCAATAATTACCGAATTTTACCGCATGAACCAACTGACACTTTTCGGGGCAATTCTTCTGATTGGCCTCGGGATGGCAGTGCTACATACACACAACGACAACTTACGCAGCGGCGTGTTACTCAACTCCGTTGCAACAAGCGCACTTGTGTTGGTCGTCATCACAGCAGGCAGTCTTGCAGTCTTCAACGTCTATGATGAGCGGCGTCACGCCACCCAGGCCGAATTTGAAGGGGTAAACCATCACATGACCTACGCAAACTACGACCTCAACACACGGTCGCTTCGGGTGTCGGCGATCGCATCAGAGTACACCATCGGAACGCAGCGTGCTTCAAATATTCCCTGGACGGAGCGTCCGTTCCACCAGCTAAGACCCAACAGTGGGCTCCCGGACGATCTCGGGTATACGACGAATAAGTCCGTCTCAAGTCTGTTTGATGGACGAGGGTACATCGTCATCTCAGAGCGAAACCAGGACTGGGTTGCTGTTGAACCCCCCAACCGACACCAGTACGTGAAATACATCTCCGATGAGGAAATGTCAAGGCTTAGAAGTGATAATAGGGCCCGGCAAGTGTACGACAATGGTGGTTCATGGATATGGTGGGTCCGCTGATGGGGAAATTGTGTATCCAACTTGTACGAGTGAAGAGCGCTAGCCAAATGGCCAGCCTTGATAGGAGCTACCGATATACCTGTGGTACCAATTATAATTTATCTAATGGGACTTTGTAGTGCTTATAATCGTGGATTACCGCGCTTCGGCCGCTATAGACAATTGTGGCCTTCGCCAAATGACGCGAATCTATCAATTCGATTGTCCTATTGGTATATGCTTGGAAAGATGGACAGGGGCTGTGTACAGAAGAAATGAGTGAAACGATCCATATGAGGTATAGACTGACACTATATTCTCTATATCTTAAAGAGATACCCTTTTGAGTTGTAACGTCTACCCGGTTGGTATGGAACAGAGATCTGGGGATCGGGTTTTGCTATGTTCTGACCATTTACCACCGAGTGATGGCGGAGTTGAACAGGTTGTACAAAAGTTGGCACTCCATCTAGTTGATCACGGATTCAGTGTTGGTGTATTCACACTTGATGACGGGACTGGTGAATTCGACTTGGCAGATATCCCTGACATTTCTTTTTATACGTCTTCCGGAGTTGATCTTACCAATAAAGTCGGTTTACAGAGTATGTTGTCTGTGTCCGCATTGCGTGAGTTTGGACACGTCCTTCGGGACTTTCAGCCGGATATAGTACACACACATAACAGATTCTTTTATACATCAGCACTGGCCGCTGCCTACTCAGTGCGAGCAAACTACAAACTAGTGACGACGGTTCATTTAGGAGATATCGGGATGATCTCGGGGGTTGGAGGAGCGGCAGCGAGAGTGTTTGAACAGACTATTAGTCGATTCATTGTCTCTCAAAGCGACCAAGTGATCTGCGTCAGTGCTGCTGCCGAGTTAATCACCCAGTCGCTCGGAGCGGATCGAACAGAAGTAATTCGGAACGCAGTCGATATAAAAGAGTTCTCTCCGGTTCCTACTGAGAAAAAATCACTACTATACATCGGGCGACTTGTTCGCAACAACGGCATTCAGGACCTATTGAGTGCACTTCCAGGGTTGCTTGAGACACATCCAGATGCAACAATACACATCGTGGGGAGTGGGCCCATGGAAGAGAATGTTCACGAGATGATTCAAGCAGAGGGCATATCCGAGTCGGTGACGGTTTATAATTTCGTCGAGGACATCTCAGAGATGTATGATATTGCTAGCGTGTTTTGTCGGCCTTCTTACTCCGAAGGACTACCACTCACGATGCTAGAAGCGATGGCATCGGGAGTTCCTCCCGTTGTTACGGAAATCGCAGGTGTTCCCGAAGTCGTTACAGATGGCGAGTCCGGCGTTTTACTTGAGCCCGGAAGGCCAGATGAAATTGAACGCGAAATCAGTATATTGTTTAAAAATAATGAGTTGCGAAAACAACTGTCGCGAAACGCACGTAGGTACGTTGCTGAAAATCTGACGTGGAAACGACGGGCCAAAAAAGTCATGAACGTTTATTCCACTCTATATTAAATCTCGATTGGTTTCGTAGTATTGGGTAAACATATTACCCACCGACACAAAGCACCTCTCAACGATGGAACAAGCAAATAATGTTATTCTGATTGTAATGGATACAGCGAGGTATGATTTCGTTCATGGGCAAAAAAATGGGGTAGAAGTCGCGCCAGAAATCAATTCTCTTGCAGAGTCTGGAACCAAATTCACGAATGCGTTTAGTGCAGCTCCGTGGACATTACCTTCTCATGGGTCCCTCTTTACGGGACAGTATCCGTCGAAGCATGGGGCCCATGCCGGATCAAAACAGTTGCCAGATGAGAGTACGACTCTCGCAGAGGTTTTTTCGGAGGCGGGTTATGCCACAGTTGGCGCTTCAAATAACGCGTGGATTAGCGAATCTTTTGGATTTGGGAGGGGATTTGATGATTTCTATAAGGGGTGGCAATATATTCAATCTGAGACAGACTTAGGGAGGGCTGGCCTGATGAATAACGGGCGAGATATGTGGAAGGCTATTATGAGAGAGATGCTTAATGGAAATGTATTTAAAAACGTTCTCAACGCATTATATGCTAAGCTTCGTTTTGGTGAACTAGATGATGAGGGAGCTCGGAAAACTACCGAATGGATTACAGAGTGGATTGACTCACATTCAAAACAAGAGCCGTTCTTTATGTTCATAAACTATCTTGAGCCTCATTTAGAATATGCACCTAAACGTGAGTTAGCAGAGCAGTTCCTTCCAGATGATGTCAGCTATGAGGACGCAATAGAGGTCCCACAAAACCCTTGGAAGTATGTAACCGGCCAGCTTTCGCTTACAGGGCCTGAGTTTGAGATCCTTAAATGCCTGTATGCCGCTGAGATTGCGTACGTAGACTCCAAGATAGGTGCCCTAGTCGGCCATTTAAAGTCTATAGGTGAATGGGATAATACCGTTCTTATGATTCTTGGAGATCATGGAGAAAACATAGGTGACCACGGCCTAATGGATCATCAATACTGTTTATACGATTCTCTTCTACACGTTCCACTTGTAGCACATGGCGGTTCGTTCACTGATCAAGGCAGTATTGACGATCTTGTACAGCTCACAGATATAGCACCAACCTTACTCTCAGAGATAGGTATTGGGAGCAGTTCGTTTAGCAATCAGACTCAAGGAAAACCTATCTTTGAACAAGACAGAGACCATGTAATCGCGGAATATATTACACCCCAGCCTTCACGCGAATCCATCGAGAAACGGGTTGGTGACCCGAACAACTGTATGGATATGTATGATAGATCGCTCAAAACGATACGTAATAAGCAATATAAATTAATACGTGGGTCAGATGGGTCTACGGAACTATATGATATTGTGAAAGATCAAGATGAAAAGGACGATTTATCGGCATATAAACCAGACGTGGTTGATGAGATGTGCTCCACACTTGATACGTGGATTAGTTCATTTGACGCAATAGAAACGACGTCAAACGAAAATATCGATGAGGATGCTCAAGAAAGGTTAGAAGATTTGGGATATATTTAATTCTTCCGTAACAAATTTTCAAATACCTTATTGGACTTTTTTTTGAACTTTTCAAATGAATGCTTTTCCGCCAGCCTCCTCCCATTCTCTGCTAGCGGCTGTAGTGTTTTTGGGTCAGATAGGGCGCTATCCAATATTTCTGCTAATTGCTGTTCGTTATTCGTCTCAAATAAGAATCCATTTGAATCTACGTTGATATAGTCTCGGATTCCATATGTATCGGACCCGACAACTGGCGTACCAGATGCTAAAGCCTCAAGTCCTGTCGTCATATATCCTTCCATGAGTGAAGGAACAATAAATAACAGTGACTCGCGGTAAAGGCTTTGTTTTTTCTCTTTGCCAACATATCCATGAAACTCAATATTCTCAAGATTTAGATCCTCAGCCAATTGCTTTAGAGATTCTTCTTGATTTCCAGTTCCAGCGATAGATAGTGTATAATTCTTGTATTTAGGTTCGATTTGAGCCCAGGCATTTATAAGACAAGAGACATTTTTACGAGGTGTGAGACGTCCCAAATATAGAAGTCGTTTTGATTTTGAGTCAAACTGATATTGGAACTCGGAGATATTGATACAAGGGTTCAATATATACCCATCGTTGTATCTAGTTTTTTGTTTCATTCTCTGCTTTGTGCTCCTGCTAGCACAGATCAGTTCTGGGTCGTTCATATACGGTAACAACCGGTCAATAATATTTACGACAGAACCCTTTATAGGACCGTTAAATTCCCAAGCGGAGTTAAAAAATGCCGTGTGCATAAAAATCGAATTTATTGAGTTTTTTGAAAAGAAATGTGCAGGATAGTAGGGAATATGAGAAATGTCATCCAGAATAATGTCTGGATCTTCAGCCTGTATAAGTGAACGGAATTTATTCATTCCCCTCACCGAGCCGAATAGACGTTCGGATGCCGTTTTTGGGTTTGAGTAGGGAAATGAATGGTAAGTACAATTTTGACCTAACTCTGTCGTCGGGACCTCCTCTTCAGGTTGTGGACAAAGAATGTTGACCTCCCAGTTCGTGCTGCCCAATGACCTCGCAATGTTACACATCAAGCGGCCTGCACCGCCGGCAGGAGGTTGGTGAAGTGATCGAGCTGAACGAATTAGAATTTTAGGGGAGAATTCGGCATTCACACTCGGATATAACTCAACCAGATATATAAAACCGTAATGAAGTAAGAAGTGAAATGTTAACACGTTAAACAACATCATAACTGAAATGTCGCAGCATAAGGTGACCAAAGCATCTCAAATGTAGTAGAGTCGCTAAGAGGGTGTCATAGAACGGTTATCGCACCAGAGAGCAGGGTGAACGCTGAGGTGGAATGAGCTCAGCGGCCCTGTTAGATGATTTTTCGGTAGAGACGTTCTTCAATGTCGTGGGGTCAGAGACGCTAGCGTTGTTTGAGCATCTCTCCTTCTGGTTTTCGAAGAGTTAGACGTGTTCACCCTGGCGGAGACAGGGGAACACGAGAGCATGAGCCACCAGAGATGATGCGTGGTTTCTCCATTGCTACTACCACGATATTACGGCATTCGTCCCGTTGAACGCGAGTTTCGGAACACGTCCGTTTGGATGAGCCGTGGCTTCGATCGACCACCGTCAAGAAACGCGGTCGATCGCTTCCTCACTGATCTTGGATACGTCGTCGACGAAGTCTTGGACCACTTCATTGAGCAGGCCGCCCGCCGCGGCCTGCTCGACTTGACCTACTGCACCGATTCAGCAGATATGAGTGCGATACCCGCCGATCAAGACGCGCCGAAGTGTACGAACCAACGACTGAAGAGTACTACCACAGATACGGCTGCATGATCGTCTCGGCCGAACAATCGACGTTAGACAAACGTACAACCGCCGCACGGGAGTCAAACGAGCTAACGAATCGTTGAATGACTGCGGCCTATAGTGTGTGCTCACCCGAGACTGCGTCCACGCACGAGTGCAAGTGTTTCTTGCACTGTGCCTTCGCCTCGTCGTCGTAATCACCAACTACGAACCGGAGACAATCCAGAAAAGACCGTGATCACGGTGTGAAATCTTCTACGACACCCCTCATTAAATTAAATTGTACAAGAATTTCAGTTGGATCACTTACAATCTGCTGAATCGAACAAGCAGTGCTAGAGCGATGTTTTATTATTCTTCGAGGTTATGCCTAACATAGTATTGAAGTTGTATATGATAAAGATCATACATAGAGGTTTGCGGTGTGAAACTCTATTTGAGATCATTACCCACAGTAGAAGAGTCTGAATAAAACAGCATATTGGGGCCATGAAGCGCTCGATTAAAGAAAACTAAGCTCGCCAACTTGCTGGCTGAGGAAGATTTCCTAGGAGGAATGAATGATAAATAATTGTCGAATAATAAGAGCTAATTGTATCAAGGTAAATTCATCTTGTAATGGATGAGAAACTAGTCTCAGTCGTTATTACCACATATTATCGCAATGATGGGCTCAGGGAGGCAATTGAATCCGTCAAGTCACAATCGTACGACAATATAGAAATTATCGTCGTAGATGATTCAGGAGAGAAGCATGCAGCTCCCGTTGTTGAAGAGTTTGATTTAACCTACATACCAAATGATGGTAATATAGGGGTTAATAAATCACGATCTATTGGAATTGACGCAACGCAGGGAGAATACATACAGCTCTTTGATGATGATGACATATTACGCCCCACAAAAATTGAAAAACAGGTGTCGGTAATGGAATCAAATACTTCAGCTACAGTCGTGTACTGTGGACTGAAAGATCAAAAAAATAATTTTCTTTGTCCAGATAAGAATGCAAGGGGCGATATATTGGATTTAATCTTACAATTTGATGTTGAACCAGCCCACACCTCAACGCTACTGTTTGATGGCCCCCTAATGAGAGAACTCTCCCCATTTAATTCATACCCCGCTGCGACTGATATGCCGTTTAAAATACGGGCATCAGCTCACGGCGAATGTGACTTTGTTGATGAGTGCTTGGTAGTGAAAAAAGACCTTGGTAACAAATTATCAGAAGGGCTAGAATATTCTGATGCTTTGCTTAGCATCATCAACGACTTTGAACACCTCTATGAAAATAACAAGCATCTCCGTGATCGCGCGCTTGCCAATGCATATAGGCGGCGTGGCATTGATTATATATACAACGATGTATGGTCTTTCGAAGCCATACTTAGTTTCGCAAAGACAATATACTACGAGGAAAACGTAGATGCGGTCCTTATCGGACAATTTTTGGGTTCTTTACTGGGCCGACCAGGATATAAAACTGTCAAAAGTTGCGGTGATATAATTAACACTGATCGCTGAAAATGCTACGAGGATTCATATCAATCTTAACTGGTAAATTTTCCTCACTTTTACTCGGGTTATTAATTACACCATTATTGGTCCGAATGCTAGGGCAGGGCCATTATGGTGACTACGCATTTGTATTATCATTTATATCAATCACCACAATTATCACAAATGCTGGAATATTTGATGGCACCCGTAAGTATATCGCTGAGACCCACGATAGACCAGACTGGGAAGCCAATGTATTTGGCTTCTATCTTAAGTTGGCATCTGGAATCGGTATAATTGTGTCTGTCGGCTTAGCATTACTTGCAGCAAGTGGTGTAGTGAGCAGGCTCTTGGGTCCGGAGTTTGAATTTTATTTGTATATTTCAATTCTCTTGCTGCTTGCTCGACAGTTGCGGTCAGTTGTTAGAGGTGGCTTGATGGGCCTTAGTCTAGAGCACATAAGTGAGTCACTGAATGTTCTGAATAAACTGGTATTTGGGGTGGCTGCAATCGCACTTGTACATTTTAATTATGGAGTCAACGGGGTCCTCATTGGACACATCACAGGAACAATGATTTTAGTTCTTATGGGTTTAATTAGTTTATCGAAAAGGATTGATTTGATTAAGTCTATATTTACGCTCCAACGTAACATCCCACGTAAAGATCTTATATCATTTAATTTTATGAGCTTCATACTCATTTTGTTCCTCTATTCGCTTTATCATGTAGATGTTATGCTCGTAGAAACATTAGCTCCAGAGGATCAGACTGGATATTATCGAGCGGCATTGGTAATTGCCGAATTCCTATGGTTCGCACCAATGTCATTACAGAAACTATTGTTGCACTCGGTAGCGGATCTATGGAACAACGATCAGCGTAAGAGAATATCGGAGCTGTCATCTAAATTGACACGCTACAATGTACTACTGACGGCGTTGCTAATGATGGGGTTGGCAGCGCTTGCAAGGGATTTTATTCCCCTATATTATGGCGCAGAATTCGCACCCACTGTGACTCCCTTACTGATTCTTCTTCCAGGGACTTTCGGATTTTCGATTACGCGTCCAATTATGGGAATTGGTCAGGCGAAAGGCGATTTTCGGTTATTAATCGCTGCTACGGGTTTGGCTGCAGGACTAAATATAGTATTGAATATTATACTTATTCCACGGTATGGGATGAATGGAGCAGCAATTGCGACAAGTATCAGTTATAGTTCGATGTTATTTTTACATCTTAGTGCGTGTCAAAAGATCGGATTCGACCCAATCTCTGATCTTAGATTAGCCAAGACCACGACTACGATTGCCGTATCTGCTCCAGTGATTTTTGGTACAGCATGGCTACTACCAAACCCATATAGTCTCATTGTTGTTCCGCCAATCGGATTCATTTTGTACAGTATAGTCGCACTCAACATTGGCAGTATTTCTGCGAGCGAGATTTTTGAGATAACTGATAGGTTTCCCACCCCAATCAGTAGATATATCCGATTAATAATTAGAAAAGTAAATGTTACTAAAAATATTTCCGTAGTGTTCAGATAAGGATTGAAGAGTGAGGCACGGCGGTTTTGAAGTGTCTATGCCCAAAAACGCCGGCCTCGGTGGTAGTCTCGACCAAATCGACTTAGATTTTGTGGAGGGAGAAGCGACACCGCGACTGCTGATGAAGCTGAGTATTCAATTGCATTGGCTGGACTGTCACTTTCGAATACTGTCTCAGTTCTTGAGGTATTCGGTGTCCAACGCGCTCGATCAACTGTCTATAATTGGGTTTACAAAGCAGATTTACAGCCCAAATATGGACAGACACCGGATCACGTTGCGGTTGACGAAACTGTGATCCAACTCAACGGTGAGAGATATTGGCTGTACGCCGCTGTCGATCCACAAACGAACAAATTGCTCCATACGAAGCATAGACCGACTACAACGAAGGTTCTCGTCCATGCATCTCTCACCGAACTCTCTGAGAAACACGACGTCGACGTGCAGGAAAACATGGCACCGATCCAGGTGGTCGGCTCAGGTGCGACAGTCAACGACGCCACGCAGAACGCCTTCGACCGGGCGAGGTCCGGGCGCGCTGTACCTTTACCGGCGGCGTCCAGATCGGTCGGCTCCCCGGTGTCGTCCAGTTCGATATGCTCTCCCCGCTTGATATATTAGAGGATCGCGGCCTCGGCGATGCCGTCCAAACGCAGTAAGGGCCATAAGATGGGGTAGTTGCTCTATTCTCCGGGCGCTTCCAGCTCCACCAGCGTCAAATCACGATCTAGCATACAGTAGTCATGCGGCGGGTCACCAACAATCTCGGATATCCGATATTCCTCATCAAACTCAGCCCCAGCAGGCTCACAGTAGGGGTGGCTGGGACATTCGGTGTGCGGACAGGGGCCCGGCAGCGACGCCTTACTCCCAGCGTACGCACCCTTCGAGGGGACGTTGGCCTGAATCGGTGCGGGCTCAACCTCGACGGCCCGAACGCCGTTTTCATGCACGGCACAGTCTAGCGTTTGCCCGCTCTGGCGGACGTTGGTGATCCGGTATCGGTTCCCCGTCGTCAGATTGAGACATTGGTCGCGGTAGGGACAGCCCTCACAGCCGCTGGCTTCGCCGCGGTAGACGAACTCCTCGCCGGCCTCGGCGAGGCGCGTCCCGACGAGCGTGACAGTAGTCATACTGGGTTATAGAGTGTCGCCACGGTAAAGCGTCATGACCGCCCGGTCAGCTCGTCCAGTTTGTCCAGATACGCCTCGCGGGGGACCTGATACAGCGAGCGGTAGTCCAGCTCGCCGTCGGCGAACCGAGTAGCGAGTGCGACAGCGCCCTCAACGGCAGTGTCGCGGCGTTCGTAGGAGTCGGCGTCGCGCTCGACTTCGGGCTCAAGATAAAAGGTGACGTACCAGCTTTCTCCGGTCCGGTCAGCGCCGGGGCGGCGGGTCCGTTTCCCGCGCGTGAGGTAAATAGTCGGCAGGCACGGCGCTGGAAACTGCTCAGAGTCGAAGATGTCCGGGCGGTACGCGAGGATGAGCTTGTCGTCGGTCTCGTTCCACACCGTCCAGTCTTCGGGAAGGGCCGACAGGTCCATACCGTCGAATTGGCGTGGACCGGCAAGAATCCGCTGGTCCGTCCCGAAATCCGCCGGGCCCGGATACCGACACTCGTGCTGACGGCGGCAACGTCGATACGTCAAGCCACAATATCGTGTGGGCCGTTCTCAGTCGCCAATCAAACCAGCAACAGATTCACATCAATCCAGCGCTAAACACTGGCCGACACACCGAAGAGAACAGTTGACAACCGACACAGTATATAAATCCAACTCGAAACCAATGATGCACGCTAACATACATATGGCCCACCATCCCCGTGTTCGGCCTATCACGGCGTCGGAATTTATCGGCGGTATACCCACAAGAGGGCAAAGTTCTTATACGAACAGAGTTCGTACGGTAAATAGTATCGGAAACAGTTCCACACTGTCTCCCGTTACCACAGCAGGTCGGAGCAGTCCCCGTGTTCCGCCCGGCAGGTCAGCCATGGAAGGGCACACGCGTCACCCTGCAGCGAAGGGTGATTCGGCGGCTGTACGCGGTCACATCTGCAGCGGACAGCACCGACGACGAGTAGCCACACAGCCCCGGGACCGTCCCGCAACAGTCGGCGGTCGCCTGCAGCCACGACGAACTACTGAGATAGCATGAGCAAGAACAAAGAGACACTCGAAGCGCTGAGCAAGGAGTACCGTGACACGATACCGGCGGACCTCCGGAAGACGAACACGTTCGACTGGTATCTACAACAGTTGTACGACGAACCGACGATCGCCCGCAACGCCCACCAGCGCGTGGCGGACATGTTCGACTACTACGGCAAGACCTACGACGAGGAGGCCGGCGTGGTCGAGTACGAACTGGCGAGCGAGGACCCGCTCAACGACGGCGAGAACACCTTCTACGGGCGGGTCATCCACGAGGCAATCCACGAGTTCGTCAACAAGGTCAAATCCGGCGCTCGCGGCCTTGGCCCCGAGAAGCGCATCAAACTCCTCCTGGGGCCGGTCGGGTCGGGCAAGTCCGACTTCGACCGCCAGGTCCGGCGCTACTTCGAGGACTACACCAGCCGGGACGATGGGCGGATGTACACCTTCCGCTGGACGAACCTCTGTGACGTCATCCACGACCAGGACCCTGCCGACGACGTGGTCCGGTCGCCGATGAACCAGGACCCGCTCGTGCTCCTCCCACAGGAGCAGCGGGACAAGGTCATCAAGGACATCAACGCGGAACTCGATGCGCCTTACACCATCCGGAACGAGCAGTCGCTTGACCCCGCCTCGGAGTTCTACATGGACCGGCTGCTGGCCGAGTACGACGACGACCTCCAATCGGTCTTGGAGAACCATATCGAGATAATCCGCTTCGTCGCGGACGAGAACCAGCGCCGCGGTATCGAGACGTTCGAGCCCAAAGACAAGAAGAACCAGGACGAGACGGAGCTCACCGGCGACGTCAACTACTCGAAGATCGCCATCTACGGCGAGAGCGACCCGCGGGCGTTCGATTACTCCGGGGCGTTCTGTAACGCCAACCGCGGAATCTTCTCTGGCGAGGAGCTGCTGAAGCTCCAGCGGGAGTTCCTCTATGATTTCCTCCATGCCAGTCAAGAACAGACAATCAAGCCCAAGAACAACCCCCGCATCGACATCGACCAGGTCATCGTCGGCCGGACGAACATGCCCGAGTACCGGGACAAGAAGGGCGACGAGAAGATGGAGGCGTTCAACGACCGGACCAAGCGCATCGACTTCCCGTACGTCCTCCAGTACGAGGCCGAAGCCAACATCTACCAGAAGATGCTACGCAACGCCGACCTGCCGGACATCCAGGTCGAGCCACACACCCTGGAGATGGCGGGCCTGTTCGGCGTCCTCACCCGCATCGAGGAGCCGGACAACGAATCCATCGACCTCGTCCAGAAGGCGAAAGCCTACAACGGTGAAATCGACGAGGCCGACGACGTCGACGTGAAGAAGCTCCGCGAGGAGGCCGAGAAAATGGCCGACATCGGCGAGGGGATGGACGGCGTCTCCCCGCGGTTCATCGGCGACGAGATCGCCGAGGCCATCATGGATTCGATGCACCGCAGCCGGGACTTCCTCTCGCCGCTGACGACGTTCAACCACCTCGAGGGCAACCTCGAGAACCACGGCTCTATCGACGAGGAATCGTTCAGCAAGTACTACCGCTTCCTCGAACTCGTCCGCGAGGAGTACAAGGAGCGGGCCATCGAGGACGTGCGCCACGCGCTGGCCTACGACATGGACGAGATCCAGCGCCAGGGCGAGAAGTACATGGACCACGTCATGGCCTACATCGACGACGCGACCGTCGAGGACGAACTCACCGGCCGCGAACAGGAGCCGGACGAACAGTTCCTGCGCTCCGTCGAGGAGAAGCTCAACCTCCCCGAGGACCGCAAGGACGACTTCCGGCAGGAAGTGTCCAACTGGGTGTCCCGGCGTGCCCGCGAGGGTGATACGTTCAACCCACAGGACAACGACCGCCTGCGCCGTGCCCTCGAACGCAAGCTCTGGGAAGACAAGAAACACAACATCAACTTCTCCGCGCTGGTCTCCAGCTCGGAGATGGACGACGAGGAGCGCAACCAGTGGATCGACGCCCTCATCGAACAGGGCTACTCCGAGGAGGGCGCCAAGGAAGTCCTCGAGTTCGCCGGCGCGGAGGTCGCCAAAAGCGAGATGGAAGAGTAATGACCGGCGAGGAGTACATCGACCGCGCGGACGAGTCACTCGACGCCGCCTACGAGGCCCCGATGAGCCTCGCGGAGTACGTCGACACCGTCCTCGAAACGCCCCAGGTCGCAGCCCACGCTTCGAAGTACCTGCTCGATGCAATCGAGGACGCCGGAACACGGATCGTCATCGAGGAGGGCGAGGAGAAGGAGCGCTACCGCTTCTTCGACGACCCGCACAACGACGGGGAACACGCCATCCTCGGTAACACCGAGGTCCTGAACGCGTTCGTCGACGACCTCCGCTCGATTGCGGCGGGCCGCGGGAAAGACGAGAAGATCATCTGGCTCGAAGGACCGACGGCGACCGGCAAGTCCGAGCTCAAACGCTGTCTCATCAACGGCCTGCGGGAGTACTCGAAGACGCCCGAGGGGCGGCGCTACACCGTCGAGTGGAACGTCGCCGGGGCCGGCGGCAACGCCACCAGCATGACCTACGGGAACGCGGCCGTCGAGGACGAGGACGACTGGTACGAGAGCCCCGTCCAGGCCCACCCGCTGACGGTGTTCCCCGACGACGTCCGCACCGATCTGCTCGCCGAGGTCAACGAGCGCCTCGACGACCACATCCCGATCCGCGTCGACGGCGAACTCGACCCGTTCTCGCGGGAGGCCTACGACTTCCTCGAAGAACAGTACCGCCGGCAGGGCGAGACGGACCTGTTCTCGGCGGTCACCCAGCCCGCCCACCTCCGGGTGAAGAACTTCGTCGTGGACGTGGGCCACGGCATCGGCATCCTGCACTCCGAGGACGAGGGGACGCCCAAGGAGCGGCTCGTCGGCTCGTGGATGCACGGCATGCTCCGCGAACTGGATTCGCGGGGGCGCAAGAACCCACAGGCGTTTAGCTACGACGGCGTCCTCTCCCAGGGCAACGGCCTGCTGACCGTCGTCGAGGACGCCGCCCAGCACGCTGACCTGCTCCAGAAGCTGCTGAACGTGCCCGACGAGTCTCACGTCAAACTCGACAAAGGCATCGGGATGGACGTGGACACCCAGCTCATCATCATCTCGAACCCGGACCTAGAGGCCCAGCTCAACAAACACGCCGACCGGGAGGGCCAGGACCCGCTGAAGGCGCTGAAACGCCGGTTGGACAAACACGAGTTCACGTACCTGACGAACCTCTCTCTCGAAGCCCAGCTCCTGCGGCGGGAGCTGACCAACGAGACGCAGGTGTGGGACCCCGAGACCTGGGACGAACTAGAGACGTGGATTCAGGAGCCACTGACCATCTCGGTTCGGGACGAAGTCGAGTCGGCGACCGACAAGGAGCTGGCCCCACACACAATCGAGTCCGCGGCGCTGTACGCCGTCGTCTCGCGGCTCGATAGCGCCGAAATCCCGACCGGGCTGGACCTCGTCGACAAAGCGCTGCTGTTCGACCGGGGCTACCTGATGGAGGGCGACGAGCGCGTCGACATCGACGACTACGATCTGGAGACCACCGCCGAGGACGGCGACCACGGTATTCCGGTCACCTACGTCCGCGATATCATCGCCGACCTGCTGCACGAACCACAGGACCGCCACCATCCCGACCTCCCGGTCGAACACGTTCTGATGCCCCGAGACGTGCTCAACGCCGTCGCCGAGGGACTGGTGGATGCCCCCGTGTTCTCCACTGGTGAGGCTACCGAGTACGAGGAGCGTGTTGTGACTGTCAAGAACTACATCTTCGGCCAGCAGGAACAGGACGTGCTCGACGCGATGATGCGGGACAAGCGCGTCGACGAGGCGACCGTCGAAGAGTACATCGAACAGGTCTACGCCTGGGAGTCCGACGACCAGATCGAAAACGAGCGGGGCGAACTCGTCGACCCGGACCCGCTGAAGATGAAGGTGTTCGAGATCGAACACCTGGGCCGCTTCGACGAGAAGAACTACGACGGCAACGAGCCCGACCACGCCGTCGAGCAGTTCCGCACCGACAAAATCATCACCGCCCTGAACCGCCACGCGTGGCAGCGCCGCGACGAGGAGTTCCGCGTCGGCGACGTCAACCCCAAGGAGATTCCGGTCATCAACACCGTCCTCGGGAGCTACGACTGGGACGACATCCAGCGGACCTACGCGGACTTCGAGCCCGGGCAATGGGACAACCCCCCGTCCGGCACCGAGACGGCCCGCCTCAAGGACAAGACGCTGGATAACATGGTAGAGATGTTCGACTACACGCCGGCGTCGGCCGAACTGACGAGCCGTCACGTTATGAGCCAGGTGAGTTACAGATGGGACTGAAAGACGACCTCGAGCGGTACCGCGACGTGGGCGAGGAGCGCCGACAGGACCTCGCCGAGTTCATCCAGTACGGCGATCTGGGCCAATCTCGGGGCGACTCCGTTCGTATCCCGATCAAGATCGTCGACCTCCCTGAGTTCGAGTACGACCAGCGCGATCAGGGTGGCGTCGGTCAGGGGGAAGGCGCCGAAGAGGGCGACCCGGTCGGCCAGCCACAGCCCCAGCCCGGCGACGACGGTGACGCGGACGGCGAACCCGGCGAGGAGGGCGGCGAACACGAGTATTACGAGATGGACCCCGAGGAGTTCGCCGAAGAACTCGACGAACAACTGGGGCTCGACCTCGAACCGAAGGGCAAGAAAGTCATCGAGGAAAAGGAAGGCGACTTCACGGACATCACCCGGACCGGCCCCTCCTCGACGCTGGACTTCGAGCGGCTGTTCAAGAAAGGACTCAAGCGAAAGCTCGCGATGGACTTCGACGAGGACTACGTCCGCGAGGCGCTCAAAGTCGACGGCTGGGGGCCGGCCACCGTCTACGAGTGGACCCGCGAGGGGAACATGCCCGTCTCGAAGGCGTGGATCGACGACGCCTACGAGGAACTGCCTGCCGACGAGAAAGCCGTCTGGGACTCCATCGAGGAGATGGAGGACAACGTCGAAAAAGTTGAGACCTCACAGCGCATCCGCCGGGAGGGCGTCGACCAGATCCCGTTCCGTCGCGAGGACGAGCGCTACCGCTACCCCGAAATCGTCGAGGAGCGCGAGAAGAACGTCGTCGTCGTGAACATCCGGGACGTCTCCGGGTCGATGCGCCAGAAGAAGCGGGAACTGGTCGAGCGGACGTTCACGCCGCTTGACTGGTATCTCACCGGCAAGTACGACAACGCCGAGTTCGTCTACATCGCCCACGACGCCGACGCCTGGGAGGTCGAGCGCGAGGAGTTCTTCGGCATCCGCTCGGGCGGGGGCACCCGAATCTCCAGTGCGTACGAACTCGCCGCCGAAGTGCTCGAAGAGGAGTACCCCTGGAGCGAGTGGAACCGCTACGTGTTCGCGGCGGGCGACAGCGAGAACTCCTCGAACGACACCGAGGAGAAAGTAATCCCGCTGATGGAACAGATCCCGGCGAACCTCCACGCGTACGTGGAAACCCAGCCGAGCGGCAACGCCATCAACGCCACCCACGCCGAGGAGGTCGAACGCTCCTTCCGCGACGCCGACAACGTCGCGGTCGCGTACGTCTCCTCGCCGGAGGACGTGGTGGACGCCATCTACGACATACTCAGTACGGAGGACCAATGAACGACGACAGATTCGCGAAACAGCGCGTGGCCGACGACCTCGACGAGCCCGTCGAGGAGGCTGGCAATCTCGCCAGAAAGCTCGGGCTGAAACCGTACCCGGTGAACTACTGGATCGTCGACTACGACGAGATGAACGAACTCATCGCCTACGGCGGGTTCCAGCAGCGCTACCCGCACTGGCGCTGGGGGATGCAGTACGACCGCCAGCAGAAACAGGGCCAGTTCCTCGGCGGCAAGGCCTTCGAGATCGTCAACAACGACGACCCGGCCCACGCGTTCCTCCAAGAGTCGAACACGCTGGCCGACCAGAAGGCCGTCATCACCCACGTCGAAGCCCACGCGGACTTCTTCGCCAACAACGAGTGGTTCCGGATGTTCACCGACGGCTCCTCCCGGACGACGACCGATGCGTCCGGCGAGGACCGCCGCCGCGGCCCTGACGCCGCCGGGATGCTCGCCCGCCACGGCGACACCATCCAGGAGTACATGCAAGACCCCGACATTGAGCGGGCCGAGGTCGAGCGGTTCATCGACCACGTCCTCTGTCTGGAGGACAACATCGACCAGCATATTCCCTACAGCCCGGTCGAGACGGTCCCCGAGGAGTTCGAGGACATTGAAGGGGCGGACGTGACCGAGCAGCTGGATGATCTTGAACTCTCCGAGGAGGTCAAACGGCAGGTGTTCGACGAGGAGTGGCTGGACGCCCAGCGCGACGACGACGAGAACGTCACGTTCCCCGCCGAACCCGAGAAGGACGTGCTCGGCTTCCTCCGGAAACACGGCATGCAGTACGACGGGGACGCCGAACGCGCGACCGAGATGGAAGATTGGCAGACGGAACTCTTGGAACTGCTCCGACGGGAGGCCTACTACTTTGCGCCGCAGAAAATGACGAAGGTGATGAACGAGGGTTGGGCCTGTGTAGACCCTGAGACGCCGGTTTTCACGGCTGATGGGTTAGTTCCAATGGAGGACGTGGTATCGGACCATGTCACCGTCTCCGATGGTGAACAAGCACGCGAAGTGTACGACTCTAACATTATCCCGGACCACGATACCGTGACGATAGAGACACGTCGTGGGTTCGAGTTGACCGGATCGAACAATCACCGTGTGCGTCAGCCCGATGGAGACTGGGTCAGACTTGATGAACTGGAGACTGGCGATGAAATCGCCGTCACTGGCGGGAACGGGACGTGGCCCGAGACGAACGTCCCAATCGAGTGGACCTGTTCGGAATACACGTCGCTGAATGACGTCGCTGATGAGGCGGGTGTCTCCGTCTGGACCGTAATGCGGTATCGGCGTACAGGTAGCGCCGAAAAGGCTGAGGCTATCGACCGCGCACTCGACGGCTACGAAGAAGGCGGTAACGCTGGGTTGAGTAACAGAGAGTCGATCCGCATCCCTGAAACCGTTGATGAGTTATTCGGGCGATTCCTCGGTTTGTTAATCGGAGACGGACACGTTCCGTCGAATTCCCGCCATATCGGGTTTACATCCGGTAAACAGGCCCATGCGGAAGAGTTCGCTGGGCTTCTCTCGGAACTGTTCGGTATCGAAGCGACGGTCGAACGGCAGGAGTCACGGTGGCGAGTCTACGCGTATTCGAAGAATCTCCGTGACTTGCTCACTGAGGAATTCGACCTCCCAACTGGTGTCGCTGCTGCTGAAAAAACGGTCCCAGACCAGATTCTGCGGTCGCCGAAACAGGTGGTCGCCGAATTCATTCGCGGTCTATTCGACGCCGATGGGTACGCCGGAGAGCAGGGTGCGATCCTGTCGACAAAGAGCGAAGATCTCTCGAAAAGGGTTCAGCTACTACTGACGAACTTCGGAGTTCTGAGCCGACGGCGGGAGCAGTCGGACGGCTGCTATCACGTCCATCTCACCGGTGCGTCTGCAAACACCTTCGCCGACGAAATCGGGTTCGGATACGAGGCAAAAGCGACGGAACTGTCAACGTACCTCGATGAACTCGCCTGGTTCGAAACTGAATCGTGGACAGACGAAATTGTCGATGTCGAAACCGGCACCGGAGATGTGTATGATATCTCCGTTGAGGAGACGCATCGGTACGCTGCCGCGGGGTTCGTCAACCACAACTCCTACTGGGAATCCACGATGATGACCGGCGAACAGTTCGCCGGCGACGACGAGTTCATCCTCTACTCCGACCACATGTCGAAGGTGCTCGGGTCGGGCGGGCTGAACCCTTACAGCCTCGGCCTGGAGATCTGGGAGTACGTCGAGAACACGGAGAACCGCCGCGAGGTCATCGAGCGCCTGCTCCGCGTCGAGGGCATCACCTGGCGGAACTTCGACGAGAGTGTCGATTACAAGATGGTACAGGACCACCTCGAACCGCCGGCGTGGCTCACTGCTGTCCCGAACCACCTCGACGACCTCGACCCCGAGGACCCGCGGGTCGATAGCGACGGGCTGGCGGCGGCCCGCGACGGCGAGTTCGACGTGGAGCAGTACCCCTGGAAGGTGCTGACCTACGAGGGGCTGGCCCAGCGCCACTACTCGCTGGTCAAGCCCCAGTACCGCGGCTTCGTCTCCCGGGTTGGGCAGGAGGAACTGGAGCGGACCGCCCGCTACATGTTCGACAATTCGCGCTACGACAGCGTCGAAGACGCACTCGACGACGTGGATTACACCCGCGGGTGGGAGCGCATGCGGGAGATCCGCGAGAGCCACAACGACGTGACCTTCCTCGATGAGTTCCTCACCCAGGAGTTCGTCGACGACAACGACTACTTCACCTACGAGTACACCCACGCTTCGGGTGACTACCGGGTGACCTCGACGGACCACGAAGACGTCAAGAAGAAGCTCATGCTGCAGTTCACCAACTTCGGGAAGCCCACCGTCGTCGTCGAGGACGGCAACTACCAGAACCGCAACGAACTGCTGCTCGCTCATCAGTACAACGGCGTCATGCTCGACATCGGCCAGGCCAAGGAAGTGCTCAAGCGCACCTTCGAACTCTGGGGCCGACCGGTGAACCTGCTGACCATCGTCAAGGAGTTCGACGACCACGACGTGGAGGTCGCCAAGCGCCGCGACCGCGAACCCGAACCAGAAGAGGTCGGCAAGCGCATCCGCTACGACGGCGACGAAGTGACTGTCACCGATGTCGACTGGTCCGAGGTCGAACACCTCACAGCAACTGACATCGACTACAACACCAAGCCGGACGAGTGGCTTGCCTGAAGGGCGGAGTTTGAACGAGGCCGGGTTTTCCGACCTGTGACGCTGAGCGTAGCGGTACGCTTGAGTTCCGTCCGCTCGTGGGCGCAGATATGCCAACGAATCGGTTCACTGTCGCGACTGACGACCAGCTCTCGGTAGTCGACATCACCGACCGAGTCCGGGACGTGATTCCCGAAGACGCCGAGGGGACCTGTACAGTGTTCGTCCGCCACACCACCGCGGGCATCACAGTCAACGAGGCCGAGCCGCGGCTGCTCGGTGACCTCAGTGACGCACTCGGGGACCTCGTCCCGGACAGCGGGTGGGACCACGACGAACTGGACGGCAACGCGGACGCACACGTCCGGGCGATGTTTGTGGGGCCGAGCGAGACGATTCCCGTCCGCGACGGGGGCCTCGATATGGGGACGTGGCAGTCCGTGCTGCTCGTCGACTGCGACGGGCCGCGAGAACGAGCCGTCGACGTGGTCGTCACCGACTGAGGCGGCGACAGCATTACTGACGACTGCCAGTCAGACAGCCTCGACCTGCTGTTCGCCGTATATCTCTGCGAGTTTCTCGCGGTACGCGCTGCGGATGTTGCGGCGCTTCTTTTTCATCGACGGCGTGAGCAAGTCGTTCTCGGCGGTCCACTCCCGGGAGACGAGCGCGAACGACTTGATCCGCTCGACGCGTTCGAGTTCCTCGTTGACCGCGTCGACGGCAGTCTGGACCCACGCGTGGACGCGGTCGTCCTCGACTAGTTCCTCGGGGTCGTCGGGGAGGTCGACGCCCTCGCTGTCGGCCCACCGGCGGAGTTCCTCGAAGTTCGGGACGATTATCGCGCCGACGAACTTCTGGTCGTCGCCGACGACCATGACCTGATCGACCCGGTCGTTCGTCGCGAACTGGTCTTCGATGGGCTGTGGTGCGACGTTTTTCCCCGTCGAGAGGACGAGCAGTTCCTTGAGGCGGTCGTGATAGATGAGGAAGTCGTCGTCGGTCCGTTCGACGATGTCGCCGGTGCGGAACCACTGGGTGCCGTCGATTTCGGTGAAGGCCCGCGCTGTCGCATCGGGCGCGTTCCAGTACCCCTGCGTGACGTTCGGGCCGTCGACGAGCAGTTCGCCCACGTCGCCAGTGACGCCGTCGAATTCGCTGGCGTCGACGACGTCGGTATCGATGTGAACGTCGACCTCAGTCAGCGGAGCACCCAGGGTTCCGGGACGGACGTCTTCCGGCGGGTTCACCGTCAGAACCGGTGAGGTCTCAGTGAGGCCGTACCCTTCGAGTATCGTCAGCCCCATCCCGAGGAACGTCTCACAGAGCGTTTTCGAGAGACTCCCGCCGCCGCTGACCATGAACTCGATGTTCCCACCGAGCCGTTCTTTGACCGTGCTGTAGACGAGTCGATCAGCGAGCGAGTGTTTCGCAGTGAGTATCGGTCCCGGGTCGTCAGTCCGGGCGTAGTCGCGGGCCACGTCCATCGACCAGTCGAAAATCCGCTTTTTGAGCGGGGACTCGCTGGCCTGCGTTCGCATATTGTCGAAAATACGCTCGTAAACTCTGGGGACGCTCAGCCCGGTCATCGGTTTGACGGTCTGGAGGTCGTCGGCCAGCGTATCCGGGCTTTCGGCGTAGCTCACAGCCGCGCCGGAGGCGTACATGAAGAAATGGCCCGCGAGGCGCTCGAAGACGTGCGCCAGGGGGAGGAACGCTATCGAACGCGTCTCGGCGGTGACGGTCGGCAGGTCCGGCGGCTTGTCCGGTCGTGGCCCGATTCGCCTGCGGGCCTGATTGACGTTCGCTCGGAAGTTGCGGTGGGTGAGTTGGACCCCTTTCGGCTGGCCCGTCGTCCCGGAGGTGTAGATGAGACTCGCTAGATCGTCGGGGTCGCGGTCGTCCAGCCAGGACTGGTACGCCGACTCGCTGAACGTCTCCTCGCCGCGCCTGTACACTGTTTCGAGTGTGTACACGTCCTCGCGGTCCACGTCGATGTCGTCCATGACGACGATGAACGAAAGCGACAGGTCCTCCTCGATAGCCAGGACACGGTCCAGCATCTCGGCGTTCTCCACGACGACGGCGCTCGCCTCTGGGTCCGACAGCAGATACTGCACCTGTTTCGGCGAGGAATCCGTGTACACGGTCGTCACCACCCCGCCCGCAGACAGAACGGCAAAGTCGCTCAGCGCCCACTCCATCCGCGTGTTGGCCAGAATACCGACGCGGGCGTCCGGGCCGACACCGAGGTCACGGAACCCTGCGGCCAGGTATTTGACCAGGTGATGCATCCGCTCGTAGCTGAGTTCGGCGTAGTCGCCGTCGGGAGCCGCCGGTATCACGTCGACAGTCAGTGACCGGTCGTAGACACCACCCTTGTACAGTTGGGCCGTCGTGTCGGCGTTCCGGGCCGCGCTTGCGGCAAACATCTCCCCCAGCGTGTCGTCGCCGATGACGTCATCAGTGTGCGCTTCCTCGGCCGTCCGCCAGTCAGAGTGATTGCCCGCAGTCATGTCATACCGCAGTGTTCACTAGGCCAGCCCAAATATGTGCAGGATGTTAACACTCAATTGGTTTGTCGGAGTTGATTCCGTCAACGGTTTTGGAAGAAGGGGCGACGAGTGGCAACCTGTCTCGCCAAAGCTTTGTCATGAGAGCGAGATAGCCATCACATGGTCGTCTCGACGGAACCAGCCTGGGGTGATGCCGTGGAGCAGTTCGTCAAAGAGTACGAGAGCGCCATCGTGTACGCCGATATCGAGCAAGAGACAGTCCTGCACGAGGGAGCGGTTCGCGTCCTCGCAAACGGCTGGGTCGAACTACCCACGGGGCGACTCCTCTCACCAGACGCAGTCCACCACATCGATGCGCAGGTGGACTGAAAAGAGCGTGCGAGTTTGCCAGCGAAGGGATGCACCCGAACGGCCGGAGTCGCGGGTGCGCACCCGGAAAGCGGTACACCGTCCGGAAGACAGTTAGAACAGACGTGTTACTGCCACTCTAGTCGGCAGTCCTCGTTGCAAAAGTGGGCGGTTTCGACGCTGCCGTCTTCTATCCATGTGATGACACGGTGTGTCACTTCGTTAGCGATAGCGTCGCCGCAGGTAGCACACTCCGGTGCCTCGTCCTCGTCGATATTCTCGTGGTGATCTGATGTCGGGTCGACCATCTTAGTTGAGAGTGTCTTTCACGCCACTTAATCCCACATACTTGCACTGAACGTCACGAACGTACACGAATGTCGAATCGGTTACAGAAGGCTAGCTACACGTAGTTACCGCAAACAGACGCTCGATAGAAGATGCCCGCTATCGGTCTCGCGTGACGGATTCGCCAGGGGTTGTCGTCGCGCCCGAGGAGAGGACGACACCGGCGTTCAGGCTCGTGTTGATAGCCGTCTTCGCGCCGTCGCCTGCGACGACGCCGAACTTCCGCCGCCCCGTCGAGACGCGGTCGCCTTTCACTGTCATCCGGACCGGGTCGCCGTCGTGGCGGAGGTTCGCTACCTGCGTTCCCGCGCCGAAGTTGACCTCGCGCCCGATGACGCTGTCACCGACATAGGAGACGTGGGGCACGTTCGACCCCGCCATTAGCACCGTGTTCTTGAGTTCGACGCCGTGGCCGACGTGGGTATCCTCCCCCAGAAGGGTCGCCCCGCGGACGTAGGCGTTCGGGCCGACGTGTGCGCCCGAGCGGACCAGCGCCGGCCCCTCGATGACGACGCCTGGTTCGATAACTGCGCCCTCCTCGACGACGACTTCGCCGCGCAGGTCGGCATCACCCCGCACCTCCCCGTCGAGTCGTCGGTCCAGTTGCCCCAGTTTCCACTCGTTGGCTTCCAGTAACTCCCAGGGACGGCCCACGTCCAGCCAGCGGTCGACCTCGACGGCGGTGACCGTCGATTCCTTGATGACTTTTGCGAGCACGTCTGTGATTTCCCGCTCCCCGCGGTCGCTGAGCGGCACGTCCAGCCAGTCCCGCGCTTCCGCCGGGAAGACGTACGCCCCGGCGTTGGCCAGGTCCGTCGGCGGGTCGTCCGGCTTCTCGACGATGCCGGTGATTGTGTCACCTTCGGTCGACAGCACGCCGTAGCTCGTCGGATCGTCGACGCGGTAGGCCGCGACCGACGGCGCGGCGTCGAAGAGGCCGCTGAGACTCGCAGCGTCGTAGAGGTTGTCGCCGTTGAGGACTGCGAAGGGACCGTCGAGGTGCTCCCTCGCAGCGGCGACAGCGTCGGCGGTCCCCAGTTGCTCCTCCTGAACGGCGAAGCTGACCGGGACGCCGTTGTACTCGTCGCCGAAGTACGAGCGGACCGCCTCGGCCTCGTAGCCGACGACGAAGATGAGTTCGTCGGCCCCCGCCTGGATTGCCGTGTCGGCGGTGTGTGCCACCAGCGGCCGGTCCGCGACCGGGAGCATCGGCTTCGGTGTGTGGTCTGTCAACGGCCGCATACGCGTCCCCTGGCCTGCCGCGAGTACGACTGCTTGCATGGTCGGTCCGTTGCTCGGGCCCGAAAAATACCTACCGCTGTTGACTCGTTCGGGAGGCGGATTAGCGAGAAGTCACGCTGATTCGGTCGTGGAGAAAGCCCTATCTACACCTATTCCACGGCCTCGAACGTCCACTCTGCCCCGAATGGCGTCGTCCGGTAGTCCCACCGCCTGTCCGCGTCCGGTTCCGTCACCAGTTCGATGGTTCTGGTTTCCCCAGCGGGAATCCGCTGCGTGTAGGGGCCATCAGAGTCAATGTACCACGTATCTGCGGAATAGCCGGCAAGTATGCCTGGTTCCTCGGGCGTCTTGAACTCGAAGATGGACTTGAACATCCCTGCGCTGTCGCCCACGTTCTCGACCTCCATCTCGACTATCGCTTCATCGCCCGTGACGTCCTCCGGCGGAACGTCGATGTTCGCCAGTTCGAACTCGGGGAAGCCACCGGGCGACTGAAGCGGGATTTCGATATCAGCGACTGCACTCCCTTCTGCGAGATTTATGCCGAACGCGAGGTTGTCAATCTTGGCCTTCGGGACAGCGTAAATCAGATGGCCGCTGTAGGTCTGCCCTGGGTTGATGTTCTCCCCGGCTGCGTTCGTCCCGTCACGACCTGCGGCCGACTCGCTCACGAAGCTCGATTCGGGAACGACAAAGTCGTCTTTCGACACCGTCTTCGCCTCGCCAGTTCCGTTCTCGAACGTCACGCTCAGAATCAGGAGGATATTATCTGAGACCGTTTCGCGAATGGCATGGACAGTGTTATCGCCCAAAGCCCGTTCGCCAGAGGGGAGCTCGTAGGCGATCATCTGTTCGTAGGACATATCAGACACTGTGGCCTGAACGCCGCTCGCAAGCTCGATGGTTTCCCCAGTGCTCCCCCGCTTCGGGAGGACCGACACGGTTGACGTGACCGTATCGTCGACGGCGTAGAAGTCCGACGACGGTTCAAACGCCCAAGCACCGGCGTACTCGGCGTCGACACGATAGCTATGCGAGACTTCTTCGCCGGACGCCAGTCCGTCAGCGTTGACGGTGACTGTCTGTGGCTCAGTGTTAGCTGCTTCCGAATGGACGAACTCTATGGTTGCGTTCCCGGATATCGGCTCACCACCGACATTGACGGCAGTCACGTCACCCTCGATGGTGTCACCGAACGCGACCTCCTTTGGCCCATTCACGGAGAGCAGTTTCAGCCGTGCCGGTGCCTCTTGATCTACTTCATACGTTGGTTCCGGCGTTGGTGTCGACTCACTGGTTCCGTCTCCGCCGTCTCCGTCTCCCCCGTCGCTCCCACTACATCCTGCAAGGCTGAGTGCAGCGATGCTGCTTCCGATCGTACTTACGTATGTTCGCCGTTTCATATACTACTGGCTTCATATACATATATAAATATGTTTTCTTTCACCTACGTAATTGTCAAATATCAACACAGAGAGTGGCTGAATTGCAAAGCCTGGAGGCTGAACTCACAGTTACGTGCGGACTGGGCAGAGTAGTAACGGATCGAACAGCGGGCACAGCAGTCGCTCACTATAGTAACAATTGAAACAGTTCACACACTGATCACACTGCTGTCGTGCGATCAGGCGTGGGTTGGTTTTCAATGGCTACTATAGTTTGGTTACGACAGTAATGTGCTCGGTCAGGGATTTGAACCCTGGTCCTCGGCTTGAAAGGCCTTCCGTAACCGCAGAGTGACCATTTGTTTCGAGCACACCCAAATCCACCCAATTGCGTTTTTTCGTCGCTACTAACAGCTAATGTACAGGGAGTACTTGAACCAACCTGCTGATTGTCCATCAGCCAAGTTCGATTGGGAGGTGTGTCTGGTTTTAATTCCCACACAAATGGCAGTCGGGACTGGTTCGAGAGCACCTTCTCAGAACCAGTCCGGCTATACTGACTTCAAAATAAAGAAACCACGATTTCTGAAACTACGATTTCCAAAATCGGGAGTTCTATTGTATTGGGTATGGTACTGCCTGTATGGCGCAATTCGTTGACCGGGATATCGAACTCGAGAAGCTAACAGACTGTTACGAGTCTGTGACGGCGGATTTCGTCGTAATCTACGGCCGTCGCCGCCTCGGTAAGAGCGAACTCGTCCGCCAGTCCATCGCTGATCGGGACGACGCCGTATACTACCAGGCAGTCGAGTCCACGGCACCGAACCAACTCGAACAGTTCGTCGACACTGCAACTGCGCAGTTCCCGTCACTGCGAAACGTCCGCCGTGATTGGGAAGCACTCCTAGAAACACTCGGCGAAGAGGACGCCATTATCGTCATCGACGAGTTCCCGTTCCTCATTGAGGAGGACGAATCGCTCCCGTCACGGATACAGCGAGTTTGGGACATGAAGCTACAGGAGACGGGGATGACACTCGTGCTCGTCGGCTCTTCGATCAGCGTTATGGAGGACAAGGTGCTTTCCGGGAGCGCGCCGCTGTATGGACGCCGGACAGCAACAATCGATCTCAAGCCCCTCGAAGTAGTCGATGCGCAGCAGTTCTTCCCGGAATACGATCCCGAAACCGCAATCACCGCGTGGTCGATCTACGGCGGGACTCCGTATTATCTCCAGACTATCGATCCCGACCAGCCGTTAGGAGCGAACGTCCAGCAGACAGTTCTGTCGGAGCGCGGGCTTCTGTACTCAGAACCGGAATTCCTTCTCCGCACCGAACTCCGGCAGCCGAACACGTACTTCAGTATCCTCCGCGCACTTGCTCATGGGCGTCGCACTCCGAACGAGATCGCGGGCATGGCCGGCGTGGATTCGGGGTCGCTCAGTACGTACTTACAGAAGCTTCGTCGACTCCGCCTCGTTGAACGCCACATCCCCGTCACTGAATCACCGAGGACCTCGAAACGCGGCCGGTACCGCATCGCTGCGCCGCTGTTCCGGTTCTGGTTTCGATTCGTCTACGGGAACCAGGATCAGCTTCGCATGCTCGGCGCCGATGCGTACGACAAACTCGTTGTGCCCGAGCTAGCGGATTACGTGAGCCCGTTGTTCGAACGCCTCTGCCAGCGAGCGATTCCAGACCTTATCGACCGGCAGTTCCGTGATGTCGGGCAGTGGTGGTTCAAAGAACACGAGTTGGACATCCTCGGTCTCTCAGATAGGGGACTCGTTGCTGGCGAGTGTAAGTTCACCTCTCAGCCGGTAAGCGAAGGCGTGCTCTCTGATCTTGAACGAACCACGGAAGAAGTCCGGTGGTCAGGAGAACCAGCCGAGGAAGAGACGCTGTACGTCTTGTTCAGCCGCTCCGGATACACTGACGATCTCGAACGCGTCGCTGACACCCGCGATGACGTGCTTCTTTTCGAACTTTCAGATCTGGTAACAACTAACAGCACCTCGTGAACGCGATCCACTCCCCACACAGTAGTGACTTACGAGTTTGTTCGCGACAGTAATGTGCTCGGTCAGGGATTTGAACCCTGGTCCTCGGCTCGAAAGGCCAAGATGATTGGCCGGACTACACCAACCGAGCGTACTCTTGCGTTCCGGGTGCACCAATTTAACCCCATCGAAATAGACGCTACCTGAGGATGCGTACCACAGACGTACGACTGTTGTGAGTCGGCAGGCTCCAGTAGCGTGTGTCAAAAAGATACGACGTATTCAGCCGGTGGGCGACTGTCCGCTATTACTTGCCTTCGAAGTCCGGCTCACTTCCGTCAGAGCTTCGCTCTGACGACGGTCGCCTCACTTCCCTTCGAAGTTCGGCTCCCCGTCGCCCATGAACGCGTTGATGCCCTCCATCACGTCGTCGGTCCCGATGAGATGACCGAAAGCCTGTGATTCGACTTCGAGGCCGGCATCGATGTCGTCGCGGCCGGCCAGCATCGCGCGCTTGGTGAGTTTCTGTGCGACCGGCGGGCCGGCGGCCATGTCTTTGGCCAGTTCGAGTGCGTGCTCGTGGAGGGCGTCGTTGTCGACGACCTCGTTAATGAAGCCGTATTCGGCCATCTCGTCGGCGTCGTAGCGGTCGCCGGTGAAGATAATCTCCTTGGCGCGGCCTTCGCCGACGATGCGGGCGAGGCGCTGTGTGCCGCCCCACCCCGGCAGGAGGCCGAGGTTGTGTTCGGGCTGGCCCAGTTCGGAGCGCTCCGAGGCCACGCGGAGGTCGGCACAGGTCGCCAGTTCCATCCCGCCGCCCAGCGAGTAGCCGTCGATGCCGGCGACGACCGGCATCGAGCACTCCTCGAGCTTCCCGAAGGTTTGCTGGCCCTTGCGGGAGAGTTCGATGGCGTCCAGCGGCGTCGCGTTCGAGGCCATCGCCTGCACGTCTGCCCCGGCGGAGAACGCTTTGTCGCCGGCCCCGGTCAGCAGGATGGCGCGCACCTCGTCGTCGTCTTCGAGCAGGTCGACGGCGTCGGCGAGGTCGTCCATCAGCTCAGGGCTGACGGTGTTCATCCGGTGTGGGCGGTCGAGTTCGATGTGACCGACCATGTCACCGGGGTACTCGACGGTGACATTATCGAACTCCGCTGGAGCCTCGTCCTCGGTACTGTAAAAGCCACCTTCCGCCGCGGCCTCTCGGAGGCCGTCAGAGACCGCGTAGCGCTCCGCGCCGGTCTCCTCGTGGGTTTCCTCAAGCGTGTCGACGAGCGTCTCGAGACCGGTCTTGTCGGCTATCTTCGCGGGACCGTCCGGGAAGCCGCCGCCGAGCTGGACGGCCTGGTCGATGTCTGCAACGGGGGCCACGTCGTTCTCGACGAGCTTCCCGACCTCGTTTGCCATCACGGCGACGAGGCGGTGCTCGACGTCTTCGC
The DNA here is from genome assembly GCF_000827835.1 of Haloarcula sp. CBA1115. Taxonomy (NCBI): domain Archaea; kingdom Methanobacteriati; phylum Methanobacteriota; class Halobacteria; order Halobacteriales; family Haloarculaceae; genus Haloarcula; species Haloarcula sp. CBA1115. The sequence goes on from NZ_CP010529.1 coordinate 3,284,000, forward strand.
GGCCGGCGTCGGTCGGAATATCGACGCCGCCGTTCTCGTAGTCGTAGAAGCCCTTGCCGGTCTTCTTCCCGAGTTCCTCGTTCTCGACTTTCTCCTCGAGCAGGGGACACGGGGCGTAGGGCTCGCCCAGCACTTCGTGCATATATTCGAGGACGTGGAGGCCGACGTCGTTACCGACCTGATCGGAGAGTTCGAACGACCCCATCGGCAGGCCCATGTCGAACTTCGTCGTCGAGTCGACCTCGGCGATGGTCGCTTCCTCGCCGTGGACGAGCCAGGCGGCCTCGTTCATCAGCGGGACGAGGATGCGGTTGACGATGAACCCCGGCGAGTCCTTGCGGACGCGGACCGGCGTTTTGCCGAAGTCTTCGGCGAGCGCCCCGATGGCGTCCAGCGTCTCGTCGCTGGAGTGTGCGCCGGAGATGACTTCGACCAGCTGCATCCGGACCGGCGGATTGAAGAAGTGCATCCCACAGAACTGCTCGGGTCGCTCGGTCACTTCCGACAGTTCCGTGATGGAGAGGCTGGACGTGTTCGTGGCGAAGATGGCGTCTTCGGGCGCGTGTTCTTCGACCTCCGTGTACACGTCCTTCTTGATCTCCATTTTCTCCGGCACGGCCTCGATGACCACGTCGACGTCGCTGACTGCTTCCTCGACATCGACCAGCGGCGTGACGCGGTCAAGCGCCGCATCGGCTTCCTCCTGGGTGAGCTGGTCTCGCTCGGCCAGCTTGTTCAGCGACCATTCGATGTTGTCGTAGCCGTCCTCGACGAACTCGTCTTTGATGTCACGCATCCGCACGTCGTAGCCTGCGATGGCGGCCACTTCGGTGATTCCATGGCCCATGTTCCCGGCACCGAGCACGGCGATAGTGTCAATATCCTCGAAATCCATGACATATCGTTCCACTGCCGGCCGAGGCTTCAACGTTTCTCTCATTAGAAAACCACTCTCCAGTTTATTTCGGATTACAAACCATTAATGCATTTCACGTCAACACACCACATATGGACTTCGAACTGACAGAAGAGCAGCGACAGATACAGGACGAGATTGCCCGGTTCGCCGAAAACGAAATCAAGCCCGTCGCGACCGAGTACGACACGGAAGAGAAGTTCCCTCGAGAGATCGTCGAGAAGGCCGCCGAGATGGGGCTGACAGGCGCGAACATCCCGATGGAGTACGGTGGCGCAGGCTACGACACGCTGACCAACGCTATCATCGCCGAGGAACTGTTCGCGGCCGACCCCGGAATCGGCCTGAGCATCCAGTCGGCCGCCTTCGGTGCTGACGCCCTCATCGGGTTCGGCTCAGAGGCCCAGAAAGAGGAGTACCTGGAGCCTGTGGCAACTGGGGACGCCATCATGGGCGCGGCCATCTCCGAACCAGACACCGGCTCGGACGTGTCGTCGGTGTCGACACAGGCGCGCAAGGAGGGCGACGAGTGGGTCATCAACGGCAACAAGATGTGGATCACCAACGGCTCGGTCGGCGACTACTTCGTCGTGCTCTGTGAGACCGACCCGGACGCGGAGGGGCGGTACAACGGCTTCTCGCAGATTCTCATTGAGTCCGACCGCGACGGGTTCGAAGCCGAGAAGATTACGGGGAAACTGGGTATCCGTGCGTCGGATACCGCAGAACTCATTCTCAACGATGTGCGCGTCCCCGAAGACAACCTTGTGGGAACGCGCGGGGCCGGCTTCCTCCAGATAATGCAGTTCTTCGACGAGACCCGGACCGGCGTGGCCGCACAGGGCGTCGGTATCGCTCGCGGGGCCGCCGAGCGCGCGCTGGAGTACGCCCAAGACCGCGAGCAGTTCGGCCAGTCCATCTCAGAGTTCCAGGCCACCCAGCACAAACTCGCCGAGATGTTCACCGAAATCGAGGCGGCACGCCAGCTAACTCACAAGTCCGCCTGGAGCGTCGACAACGACGCCGACAAGCTCACCCAGCTGGCCTCAATGGCCAAAGAAAAGGCCTCCCGCGTCGCCGTCGAAACAGCCGACGAGGCCGTCCAGATCCACGGCGGCGCTGGCTACGTCAACGACTTCGACGTCGAGCGGTTCTACCGCGACGCCAAGATCACCCAGATCTACGAGGGGACGACCGAGATCCAGAAGAACATCATCGCCCGAGAACTGCTCGGGAAGGGCATGACGTAAACTACCCCACCCTACTTCGCTCGGTCTGACGACCTCGCTTCGTTGAGGGTGGGGCTTTCGCGTGGACTCCCGCTCTGGCCGGAATCTCCGGCAGGAGTCTCATACTCTCCGTTCGCGTTCAATGTCCCGCGATTCAAGCGCACGCCTACGGGTGCGCCTCCACCGTCCCCAGTTTGGTTACGACGGAGATACCGCAAACCGATGTTTTTTGCCGCATTGTAGTCGGCGTGGTTCTCGTAGCCGCATTTCAGGCACACGAACGCCTCGCTGTCGCGGTTGTCCGGGTGGGTGAACCCGCAGTGTGAGCAACGACGTGACGTGTTTTCCGGGTCTACCACTGCCACATCAATGCCGTGCAACTCGGATTTGTATTTGACGTACTCGTACAACCGCTCGAACGCCCACTTGTGGCCCCACGACGCTTCGGGGAGTCGGTCACGGATGCCGCTCAACTCCTCGAAGGCGATGATCGTACACCCGTTCTCGGCGGCTTCTTCAATGATACCGTTGGCAATCCGGTGGAGCATCAGTTTGAACCGGCCCGTTTCCTTCCCTCCGACCGACTGGATATTCTCGTGAGCGGCCCGCGTGCCACACTGCTGGAGCGAGCCACGCCGCTCCTCGTACTCGCGCCTCGTGGTCGAACTCGTGGCCGCTCCAGAACGTCCCTGTCGAAGTAACAGCGAGTTGGTTCACGCCGAGGTCAACGCCGAGGACTGTCCTGTGCCCGGTCGTCGCCTGTTTCGGCGTGTCAGACACCACCTCCGCGTTTGTACGGAGATGAAGGAACCACTGGCCGTCTCTGTGGTGCAGTTCTGCGCCCGTCACTTGGTAGTCGTCGCTGTCGAGATACCGACTGTGTGGTGTGTCGCGGTCGGCGGCGGGAAGGAGGTACTCGACTTCGATACGGCCCTCAACGGTCGCCAGCGACACGTACTCGTCGTGGAATGTCGCGCACCGTTTGTCGTACACCACGGTCGGACTCGTGAACTGCGGTTTTCCCGCGTACTCGCCCTGCTTCCAGCGGGCGACGGCGCTCTGTACGGCGTCGGCGGCCTTGTTGCGAGCGTTCTGGACGAGATTCGCGTGCAATCGTGTTTGCTCACGCACGTCGTCGTAGGTTTCTGCCTGCAACTGGGCCTTGCTCGTCGTTTTGTATTCGCCCTGCCATGCGTGGTCTACGACGTAGTTGGCGGCCCACAGAAATTCATCGACGGTTTCGCGGAGAAGTGCGGCGTCGTTGCTGTCCACGTCGAGTTTGACTGAAACAGTGCGCCGCACTTCCATGGCTCAGACGTGTGCTCGGTGTTTTATCAGCGTTGGGGAGAACAGACGGCAACAGTCCGTGGTCTGTGTCCGGGTTGTCGGCTTCCTCTCCGGCCTACTCGTTCGCTTCGCTCACTCCTTGAGGCCGGAGGCTCCGCCTCGAAACTGCATGATTTTTGCCTCGGTCACCGCTTAGTGGCCTGTGGACCTCCCGCTGCTTTCTTTAATTGCTGGTCGAACCACTGCTTTTTAAGCTATCGAGCGTCGTAGTTGTGGTAATCATGGGCGACCGAACTTCACGCCACGTTGCTCGCCCGCTTCGAACCACAGGCAGTCACCGCTTCTCCCGTCGCTGTTGTCGATTCTAATGTCCAGTGCTTCGGCCCGGCCAGCCGTCCCGTCTACAGACGACACCACCCACACTACACACCATGTTTGACCGACTGAAAGCGGATATTCGTACAGCACTCACAAAGGACCCGGCGGCGACCAGCGCGATGGAGGTCGCGCTCACGTACCCCGGCCTGCACGCGATCTGGGCCTATCGTGTCGCCCACTGGCTCTGGGCGAACGACCGAGCGTTGCTCGCCAGACTCATCTCCCACGTCGCGCGGTTCCTGACCGGCGTCGAGATCCACCCCGCCGCGGAGATCGGCAAGCGCGTGTTCATCGACCACGGGATGGGCATCGTCATCGGGGAGACGGCCGAAATCGGCGACGACGTGCTCCTGTACCACGGTGTCACCCTCGGCGGCACGTCCATGCGCCGCGAAAAGCGCCACCCGACGGTCAGGGACGGCGCGACCATCGGCGCTGATGCCTCGATAATGGGGCCGATCACCGTTGGAGAGAACGCGTCCGTCGGCGCTGGCGCAGTCGTCGTCGATGACGTGACCCCCGAAACGACAGTCGTGGGCAACCCGGCGGAGCCTGTCGGCGCTGCCGGTGTCGCCTCACCAAATCCGGACCCTATCATCGCTGACGGCTAACGGCGACAGATACGTTCTTTTCCGTCGAGTCAGTATCACAGAGCCATGAGTGACTCGCCACATGAGGTGTTACGCGCAGACCCCGATATCGGGCCGCTGGTCGAGACACACGGCGAACTCACGCTCGACCCGGCGTCGGACCTTTTCGAGCGGCTCGTCGTCTCGATTCTTCGCCAGCAGGTGTCGATGGCGTCGGCCGCCGCGACACGGGAGCGACTGTTCGACGCCGTCACCGTGACACCGGCGGGCATCAAAGACGCTGACAACGACCTCCTCCGGGACGCCGGGCTCTCGCGGCAGAAAACCCGCTACGTCAACGAGGTCGCCGATGCGTTTCTGGAACACGGCTACTCGCTGGAAACGTTCGAGGACGCCGCCGACGAGGAGATCCACGAGGAACTGACCGCCATTACGGGGGTCGGCGACTGGACCGCAAATATGCAACTGCTGTTATAGCGTCAGTGAGTACAGGCGTCACACTTATGCTATCTGCTGACAGCAGTAATGCATGGCACGAATACAGGTACGGGTGTCAGACGAGCAAAAGGAACTGTGGGACGAATACGCAGAGAACAGTCCTGAATACCGAACTACTGCCGACCTTGTACGGACAGCAGTTACCCGTGAAATAAACGGTGGCTGGCAAACGGGTGGGGGGATGGACGACGAGACGGCACGGAAGATTGAGAGTATGGACAATACTATTGACGAACTGATGGACCAAATGGCAGTGATGACGAAAGCGTTTGCAGGGTCCCCGATAATGGCCGATGACGCCAGTGAGGGACTGTCGGACTTTGATGTATCACAACTGCCAGAAGACCCTGATGAGGCATACTATCCCGACAAGGCGACTGTTCGGCGTAAGCTACGGGAAGTGTCGGATAATATTAAGAACATCAGGGAGACAGACGACGGTGGTTTCTATCAAGGGAGTAGTCAATGATGAACGAAAGTGATGCACTGTCGGTCTTTGACGGTATGCGGACAGAGTCTCCTGCCTCAATTGAGAACTACAAGACGGTGGTACGGCGGTTCATCAAACACCACCCTGACGTGTATGAGGTTACCACGGACGAGATAGCTCAGTACTTGGAGGATATGCTGAATGACGGTTATGCCGATAAGACCGTTGACGCCGCCCGTACAGGACTAATCAAGTTCTTTGGACAGTTAGACCGTGACGACGACCCTACCGACAGTGACAAGCTGGATATTTGGAGTTGGTATCAGTACACGGGGAAGACACGTAAGACCGAAAAGAAGGAAATTATCTATCTTGAACAGGATGAAATTAACAAGCTGATTGAGAACCTGCCTGCCCCTGTTCTCCGTAATGAGCTAATCATTCGTCTGATGTTCGAGACGGGCCTTCGAGCGACTGAGTTGTGTACCCTGAAAGTAGAGGATATAGACACAGACAATCGCCGTATTGACGTAATCGGTGGCAAGGGCAACAAGGACAGGACTGTCTACTATGATGAGACGTTAGATACACTGCTTGAGATATGGCTTGTTGACAGACAGGGTGTGTACGTCGATAATACGCCGTACCTGTTCCCAACAAACCGCAGTGAGCATATCAGTCAACGGCGATTAGCTGATGTGATTAACAAGGGGGCCGAAAATGCAGGGATACAGGAGACACTGTATGTAGACAAGTCGGGCAGGGGACGTAAGCGCGTCACACCTCACACCATACGGCACAGTTTCGCTATGGCCTGCCTCAACAACGGTATGCCCATCAAGTTCCTTCAGGAGCTAATGGGACACGACAGAATGGAAACTACAGAGGTGTATCTAAATGCTCTTGATACGGACGTAGAGAAGTCATATCGTCGGTGGGGACCGCAGTACTAATCAATCAAATCGTTTTTATTTTTATAATTCATCGCTATCCTCTTTCCGCGCTTCTACTGCCTCCTCGTACTTTATTACTTCTTCTTCACCGTCTAAATAAACGTGGTGTCTGCACCGCTTCGTGTCAATATTCTGAAGGAACAGTCTCAGGGAACACATAGCACAGTACCCTCGACCGTCAGACAGTTCTGTACCACAACGGTTCTTGGGAACCTCACCCTCGGTATCGTAGGCCATTATAGCTCCCAGTTGAAGCTCATGACTTGAGCTATGCTGGACGCCCGTGCCTGAAGCGGCGTTGATGCCCGAGGCAGGAGTCCCCACCAATGTAAGCTATTTGTCACGTCGGACTTACAGAACATCTCGTCCTCATCTGTGTTCTCGATAAGGAACTGGAATATCTCCTTTGTATTCATCTCCTGTTCGACTGAAAGGAAGTACATCGGAGCCTTTTCCATCAGGTCGTCTCGACTCCACTCCCACTCCCCACTACGGAGCATTTCCATCATCTCGCTATCAGAGGGCTTGGAGTGTTCTTTGACATTCCACTTCATTATGCCGACACCTCCGTCAGCGTAACAATATCACAAGCGCCTTTTGTTCCGACTGGCAGAACGTGAATATAATCATAGTCGTTGTCGATAACGTCGACTCCATCATGTCGGTGTGAGACTCGGGTAACCCGCACCTCGTAGTCAGTCGAGCCGATACGACCGTCGTTCTCAAAGACGCCGTTAACGTACACGAGGACGTGCTGATAAGGCTGTTGAGTACTGATTGTTACTTCTTCGACATTATTCGGAAGGGACAGAATAGAGCCGTCACCAACCTGTTCAGAAAGGACGTTCATCAGTTCCAACCCTCTGGCGTCGAACGTCGGGGAGCTAACTCGTCTGGTGTGGCAGAATCTTCTGCGGCACACTGCTGGCAACATGGTTCGTCATCGTCACTTTCATCGTCCTGTTCAACAAGTCCAGTTTCGGACATGAAGGTGATTGTTCCATCCGTGTCCATCTTAATATTTTCGGCATCTTCTGGAATCTTGGTACTGTCTTCTGTTCGGTATGTTTTTGCCATAATTGTATTATCTGCTGTTTTCGTGTAGTAGAAGCCCTCTACTGTGGTTGTGGGTCGTATCTCCGTATCTGCCTGATACCCCTACATTCGTGCCGCTTCTATAATTTCAATCCCGATTAGACTAAAATCATCTGACTCGGCCATGGTGTAAGGTAACTTCTGTATGCGTTTTAGTCGTCTAAAGCAACATCAAGAAGCTGTTCGAGAACAACGGCATTAGGGACGTGTTCGGTGTTGTAAACCTCCATCTTGTACGCATTAAGTCGTTCAACGTCGCTCCGCTTGATTCGGGTCGTAGTTTCTGTTTCTGTCATAATATATCGGTTTTCCGTGCTACCTAAATTCGTGGTAGCGCACTGAAAATGAATACGCAGGAAACCCTGCGATACAAGCTCCTTGGTTGGGGCTTTCAAGATTACTACAGGAGTAGACAGGAAGCACTGGGGTGAACAGGAAAGCTCCCTCAGTCCTGCCTCCTCCGTATACGTATGTAATAACAATGCGTACAAGCTCTAATACGTCATTATGCACAATATGAGGGTTGAAATAATATCTGATGCACTATTTCAAGATGGAAGTCGGATAAAAAAGCGTCTGGATGTGCAATCCCCATACCATATCGGTTTTGCAGGAATAGGTAGCGACTACAGGTAGGAACAGGCAGAGATGAATTTGCCCGATTAAACCCCTGAGCCATAGATGTATCTCCGCCGTTTAAATTGAAGGATTAAAAGCGTCTAAAAGTAGAGATGGATTGCCTCAGTAAAACAATCAAAACTGAGGCTGTACGTAAACCGTTAAGAGCGTCCCAACGTCCAATCCAGCATAACGCCGACACGGGAAAATGCCAGAATATCCTATTAGGACAGGGGGTAGCATATTTCGCCCCTCAAACTACTGGAATAAAGATAGTTCCGCCCGCACATAATTCCGCCCCTAACAATGATGGATACAATGATAGAGACAAAGCCTCCTCATTATGCCTACCTTCTGTTCACGAAGCTGTTGCACTTCTGTTCCTTCGTACCGTCCTTCTTCGTACCGCTATTCTCCTGAATCCCGCCCGAAGGGTGGGTTGAAGGTAGCGTCGTCAAGGTGTTGTTTCTCGACTCCTCCAGCGTCCTGTTACACACGCCGTTCGACCTCATACTTCGGTCTGTAATAACAGTTCGTACAAGCCCTAACACGTCATTATGCACAATATAAATATTGAAATAAAAGATACTGTCTGGCTCCTGATACAATAGGGGGTTATGTTGCCGCTATCTCCAAATAGCTCCTGTGACGCCACTGGGAACGTTTGAAGGGTCAGACATACTATCCCCCTCGACTTAGAATCAAACTATACACGGGCTAACTGGGGCCGTCAGAATCCATCGTAGCAGGATAGCTATGCTTGAATGAACAGGCTGTTCAAGTAAGTAGGGTCACAGGCCCAAATAAAGAGATATATCCGTGAGTGTGGGTCTATACCGATAGTATTTCCATTTGTAGGCCCATGTGTGCGTTCTGATGGGTTTCATCTAAATGTAGTGTCTACCACTTATCTTTGTGTGGACGGCGTCAGAACGGACAGGAGCGGCCTTAGAATCGACTGTGGTGTAAGGGCGGACACTGACACCTTGCTGATGCTCCTGTCTCGTCAGTTAGTTGATGAGTATATCTGTTTAGCTATACCGTGTTGATGCCCTTTAACCCACCCCGTCAAAATTAGAATTGAATAAAGGTTACCACGTTGACACGTTGGCGGAGGATAGGCTTGGCACACAGACAGGCTTGACACGCACGCACCCTTCAATGAGGGACTTTTTAATGGACGGGGACAATGTATGGTATGTAGACCCGTCGGGGCCTCACCTATCCCACTCAGGTTCTCGATAGGGCTACACCGTTAGCAACGCCTATGAGCGAGAAAGAAAATGCTCCCCACGACAAAAACGAACGGGAGCCTGATGAAGAACAGAACAACATACTGAGAGAGCTAAAAGTAGTGCGACTGGTGTTGGAGATTGTCTCACTGGTCGCACGGCTAATCAGTATGTTGTAACATTGGTGGGTTTCCGACCTCACTGGTCGGGACCTCACCTATCCCAACTACTACTACTAAGTCCATCCACTTAACTCTACTACAATCTTACTACAATCGTTCCATGACTTCACTATAAATCTACTACAATCCTACTACATTCGTGCCACGGCCTCACTATACTTTATTGGAGATTGAATATAGCCTAAAGTTTAGAGTACGACACCTGTACTGACTGGTTGTTGAACATGCAACTCCTGTTCGCGTTCGGCCGAAAAGACGTGTTCCCGGTCGGCGACCTCGGCATCCGCAAGGGGTTCGAGGCCGTCGTCGGTGACGGGTACAGCCGCGCGGAGATGCGCGAGTACGCCGAGCGGTGGTCGCCGTATCGGAGCTACGCGAGCCTGTATCTGTGGCGGGCCAGCGAGGATATCGCCGAAAGCGTCGCAGAAGTGCGCGAGGACTGAGACGGCTCGAAAGCTGGTACGAACGCGTCGCTACTCTTCGCTCTGCTCTTCTTCCTCTGTTTCCACGTCTGACTCGTCGTCCGCACGGCGGGTCACGTCGACCTGATAGTGCTTGAGGATGTCCCGACCCAGCAACAGCGGATAGTCCATGTGCCCGCGGTCCTCGACGCTGGCCGTGACGGTGTGCTGGGTCCCGCCGACGCCAACGACGAGGTCGACGACCGGGCGCGACCGACCGGACTTGAGACTCCCGGATTTGATCTTCACGATGTCGAGAATCGGCCCCGTTCCGATTTCCGCGGCGAGCTTGGCGTCGATACTGGTTCTGGTCGCGCCAGTGTCGGATTTCGCGAGGACGGACTTTGTCCCCTGCGTCCCGGTGACGACAACCTCCTCGATGTAGCCGACGACGACGTTCTCCTGTGCTTTCGGCTGTGGCTTCTTCGGCGTACACGCAGGCTTGGAGTCGTCGAGCCGGTCGGAGAGCCGTTCGACGGTTTCCTCGTCGACGCTTCCGCCGGCCCGCTCGATAGCGAGCTGAGCGATGTAGGGGGCAGGACTGACGCCGCTGGCCTTGAACAGGCCGCGGAACCCGGCGGTGGGGTTCACTTCGAGCACGTAGTAGCCGTCGTCGCTCTGGACGATGTCGACGCCGGCATAGTCTAGACCGATAGCCTCGACCGAGTCGAGCGCGATTTCCCTGACCCGCTCGGGGAGTTCGCCCGTCATGTCCTCGACCTCGCCGCCGAGCGCAACGTTCGTCCGCCACTCGCCTTCGGGCGCGTAGCGGTTCATCGCGCCGACGATCTGGTCGCCGACGACGTACACGCGAAGGTCGTGGTGGCGCTGCTCGTCGTGTTCCATGTACTCCTGTAAGAACGCGTAGCGGCCGCCGACCTGGGCGTTGACCTGGTTTTCCAGATCGACCATCCACGTCCCGCCGCCGTGGGTGCCGATAGCCGTCTTGTACACCGCGCGGTCACCGAAGCGGTCCCGTTCCTCGTTCAGCAGGTCGCTCGACAGCGCGAGCAGCGCGTCCGGGACCGGGACGCCGGCGTCGGCCAGCGCGGCAGCGCTGGCGAACTTGTGCAGTGCCGTCGTCGCCGCCATCGGCTCGTTCAACGTCGGTGCGAGCCGGCTGATAGTCATCCCGAGCCCGATCCCTTCCGCGGGATGTTCGTCGCTGGAAAGTAGCAGACGGTTCGCGACCACGTCGACACTCGGTTCGAGTGTCATTTCGCCGTCAGCAACGCTGATCGCGGTGTTTTCGGTGCGAAGCCACTCCGTGTCGTAGCCCATCTCGTCGACCGCGTTCAGGATGGCCTTCGACTCCTTGCTGGAGTGGAGGCTGAGAACGCCGACTGTAATATCCTGGTCGCTCATGCTGTCGACTTCTGTCGGCCACAGTATAGATGTACGGATACTCGCTTGTCCCGGAGGGGTTTTAGCCGCCGACTCTCGTTGTGATGGCATGGAAGAGGCCAAGCCGTTCACCTTCGACGGCGGCCGCGTCAAACCGGGGGAAACCCGCAACGTTCGCTACACGGTCAGCGAGACGTATCTGGGGGACGCCGTCCGGATGCCGGTTACCATCGTCAACGGCGAGCGGCCCGGTCCGACAGTGTTTCTCACCGCAGCGGCCCACGGCGACGAACTCAACGGCATCGAGGTCGTCCGGGAGGTGGCCCACGAGTGGAACCACGACGGGCTGGCGGGGACGCTGGTCTGTCTGCCGGTGTTGAACGTCCCGGCGTTTCTGGCACAGGAGCGGTACCTGCCGATCTACGACCGGGACCTGAACCGCTCGTTCCCCGGCGACCCCGAATCGACGAGCGCGAAACGGATGGCCCACGAGATTTTCCGGAACTTCCTGGCCCCGTGTGACGTGGGCCTCGATTTTCACACGTCCACGCGCGGGCGGACGAACATGCTCCACGTCCGGGCGAACATGGACGACCCCGAGGTCGCGCGGGTCGCGAACGCCTTCGCCTCGAACGTCATCATCTCTTCGGAAGGTCCGTCGGGGTCGCTCCGGCGGGAGTTGAGCGATTCGGGCGTCCCGACGATCACGATAGAGATGGGCGAAGCCCACCGGTTCCAGCGGCCGCTCATCGACTCGGCGCTTGATAGTGTTCGGTCGGTGCTGGCGGAGTTCGGCCTGCGGGACTCCGACACCGTCCGGTGGCCGGGCTGGCGGACGGTCATCGACGACAACGGCGAGAAAACCTGGATCCGCGCGGACTCGGGCGGACTGGTGGATATGCACTACGACCGCGGTGACCTGGTGTACGAAGACGACGTGATCTGTACGATCGCCAATCCGTTCAAAACGGAGAATACACTGATGCGTGCGCCGTTTACCGGCCTGCTGGTCGGCATCCTTGAGAACCCACTGGTGTATCCCGGCAACCCCCTCTGCCATCTGGTCCGACTCGACGACCGGACACAGCGGGCCATCGAGTGGAACCGCCGGGCGGACGACGACGATTGGTAACTGCAGAGTAGTCAATTGACGAACGTCTTCGGACGAGATTCCGGCGATACGCGTCCGTTGTAGAAACTACTATCTGTCCCCGGACTAACCCCCCAGTGTATGAGTCAGTCTTACAATCGCGGCACCGTCGAGGACTTCGGACGGTGGCGGGAGTTCACGGCCGGGATGTGGGCCTGGATCTTCCACAAGTTCACCGGCTGGGTTCTCGTGGGCTACCTGTTCACCCACATCGCGGTGCTGAGCACTGCGGTCGGCGTCGATCCGGCGAGCGCGCAGGCAGGCAGCGACCTCTACACCAGCACGATCAGCGGCCTGGAATCGCTGCTGATCGTCCGGTTCCTCGAAGTCGGTCTGCTAGCCGTCGCCGTCTTCCACATCCTCAACGGCATCCGGTTGCTGATGGTTGACCTGGGTGTGGGGCTGGAATCGCAAGACAAGAGCTTCTACGCGTCGCTCCTGCTGACGGGCGCTATCGTCGTCGCCAGCGTGCCGACGTTCCTCGGGGGGAAGCTAGCCTGATGGCTGAACACTACTCCTCCTTCGACCGTGGCGGGCGTCGCTGGCTGTTCCAGCGGCTGACGGCAGTGTTCCTCGTCGGCGTGCTCGCGTTCCACTTCATGCTGTTGCACTTCGTGAACCACGCCGCCGACCTCACCTTCCTGGGTACGCAGGCCCGAATGAACCGACCCTGGTATCTCATCACGATGTGGCTGTTCCTCGTCACCGCCACGTTCCACGGCGTCAACGGCGTGTACAACGCGCTGGTCAACCAGGGACTCACCGGCTCCCGGAAGAACGCAGTCAAGTACCTGCTCGGCATCGCCGGCATCCTGCTCATCGTGCAGGGGACCCGCGTGTCGCTGGCCATGACAACCCTCGTCTGAACTATGAGTACGCAAATCGAACAACAGGAGACCGAGACGGAGGCCGACGAAGAGACAGAGCCCGAGGTCCAGTCCCCGGGCGACCGTCGGCGCGCACAGCGAGACGAACGACAGGCACAGGAGCAGGCCCAGCGGGAAGTCGAAGAGGAGACGCTCGACGACGAGGACACGATTACGCTGAAAGTGTTCCGTTACGACCCCGAAGTCGAGGGGAAGCAGGAACCTCGCTTCGACGACTTCCGCGTGCCGTTCCACAAGGGCATGACCATCCTCGATGCGCTCATCTACGCGCGGGACCACTACGACTCCTCGCTGACCTTCCGACACTCCTGCCGGCAGGCCGTCTGTGGCTCGGACGCGCTGTTCGTCAACGGGCGACAGCGCCTCGGCTGTAAGACGCAGATATCGGAGCTTGACGACCCCATCCGCATCGAGCCGCTGCCCCACCAGGAAGTGGTGAAGGACCTCGTCGTCGACATGGAGCACTTCTACGACCAGATGGAGGCCGTCGAACCGTACTTCGACGCCGACGAGACGCCGGACGACAAGCTCGAAGAGCAGCGCCAGACCCGGGAGAACCGCGAGAAGGTCAAGATGTCCACGCGGTGTATCTGGTGTGGCGCGTGCATGTCCTCGTGTAACATCGCCGCCGGCGACAACGAGTACCTCGGCCCCGCCGCCATCAACAAGGCCTACCGCTTCGCGATGGACGAGCGCGAGGGCGAGAACCGCAAGCAGGAGCGCCTGCGCATCATCGAACAAGAACACGGCGTCTGGCGCTGCCAGACCCAGTTCTCCTGTACCGAAGTGTGTCCGAAGGACATCCCGCTAACCGAGCATATCCAGGAGCTCAAGCGGGAAGCGGTCAAGAACAACCTGAAGTTCTGGTGACTTCAGCGTAGTATACCCGATACGCTACTTCTGCCGTGCTCCGCTGATCGAACGAACCGATGACGGGCAGAGGGTTGTGACCTCGGGGACACCCGCCCTGAAACCGTTCGTGTACGAGCACAGGTGTTCGGTACGCCCCAGTTGCCTCTCCCGATTGAGACTACTAGCGGCCGCGAAGACAGTTCTGACACCTGAAGCACAGTGTGAGACGATGTCTACGAAACCATCTCTCGGATTCGAAAGCGAAGGAAAGTTGCTGGGGCTACTCGGCCTGCCCAGCACGTATGTCTGGCTGAGCGGTGCCGGGAACGCGTCCGCCAACGGCCACCTTGTAGATGGCGTAGACGGCCCAGATGAGAAACCCCAGGAGGATGATATACGACCGGATCTCGAGCGGAACGAGGGCATCGTGCACGACTTGCCCCTCGCCGGAGACGGGGTGGGTACTCCCCAGGAACATTTCCACGAGGCCGATACCAACCGTACCGAGAAGCACGAGGCCGCCGCCGACGTACATAGCGATCTTGTCTGCTGTAGTAAGGTCACTCATATTTTGGCACCTCCATTAGCCGATGAGGTACTGAAGCCGCGGGTGGTTCTTGACGAACTCGGTGTTCTGCAGGTACGCGTCGATGCCGAGGACGCGCCCGGCACCGAGGGTGGCAATCATCCCGAAGATGAGAATGCCCAGCAACTCGCCCGTGACGACGCCGTGAGACCAGGCACCGGTCTCGCCGTTGATGAAGTAGAAGAACACCATCATGAACGCGCCGAAGAACGCTGCTGTCCGGGTGAGCGCCCCGAAGACCAGTCCCAGGCCGATCAGCACCTGACCGATCGGGACCGCGACGTTGGTGAACGCCAGTCCGGCGCCACTACTGAACAGAGTGACGATGGGACCGAGACTCGTTCCCTGGGCGGCGCCACCAACGAACCAGCTTGCGTCGAACGGCCAGCTAGCGAGTTTGTCGAGGCCGGCGTGTAACAGCCACCAGCCGCCGACCAGCCGCATAATGACCAGCCAGTAGGCCAGCCACGGTTGTGACACGCTGAACGTGACGTCTTGCCCGAGCATCCGGGTCTGAACAATTGTGAGATCACTGGTTGCCATATGTTTCCACACTATTTGGTAACATGGTTATATGTATTCAATTTTTGCCTATACGATGAGTGTCAAAAATCCGTTTAACACGTCGGTATTAAACGAAGAGATACCTGCACCACCAACAGCTGTGCCTACGGGGCCAGTCGAGACACCAGTCCCACCAGCGGAGACGCTGATTCTCGGCGCGAATTAGAGAGAACAGACGAGTGCAACCCCGAATCGTGGTGGGTGGGCGCATCACGCCACATCCCAGTATCGAAGGCACGGGGAACCGCCCACCCCGGTATCCGAGTGTACCGAACCGGCCGCAGTCCCGCAGGTCGACCGACTCCGAGCGGTAACGCTACGTACAGCGACAGGTGCCGGGGCGGTGGGCCCACAGTTCGGTGCGGACCGCCCCCAGCTCTCACTGTCACCTGTGTGCAGGTGTACTGCTTTGCGGTCAGCGGACCCCGCGACTCAGTCGCTCCCGTCGGCCCACGGCGGCAGAATCGCGGTCAGGGCCTCGTTCATCGGGGCCGCGACGCCAACATCGTCGGCGTGGCGGACGACCGAGCCGTTGAGCGCGTCGAGTTCCATGGGCTTGTCGTGGGTCAGGTCGTAGTCGAGCGAGGAGTACATCCCCGGGTCGAGGTCCTCGGCGAAGTCGAGACACTCCGAGACCGTATCGTCGGGCAAGTCGAGAGACGGAGTTTCATACTCCGTAGAGCTACAGCGAACCGGGTGAAATGGGCTTGGGCGGCGACCACAGCCGTCAAACGCAAAAGCGTACTCAGTTATCGCGACAGATGAACTCGAAGCGCGCACCGCCGCTTTCGCTGTCGGTCGCGATGACTTCCCAGTTGTGTGCATCGACTATCTGTTCGACGATGCAGAGGCCGAATCCGGTCCCCTCATCGGCCGTCGAGTAGCCGGGTTCGAACAGGTCCGCGGTGCCGTCGGAAAAGCCCGTTCCGTCGTCCGTAACGTAGAATCCCCACGATTCCGTCCCGACAGTGACAGTCACGTCGTCGCCACCGTGTTCGATAGCGTTCCGAAAGAGGTTCTCGAGTAGTTCCAGCATCGCCCCCTCGTCGGCTTTGATGCTGTCGGCGGTCTCAGTTTCCAGCGTCGCGTCCTGTGTGTCGACCATCGACCAGGCCCGTTGCGAGAGGGTGCTGAGGTCGACTGTCTCGATCTCCTCCGGGTCGACGCCCTGTTTGGCGAGCACGAGCAAGTCGTCGATGAGCGTGTACATCCGGTCGATGCTCCGTTCGGCGCGCTCGAAGTGCGCGTCTTCCCCTGTCTCACGCGCGAGTTCGAGCGAGCCATCGAGGACGTCCAGCGGGTTCCGTAGGTCGTGACTAATCGCGTCCGAGAACCGCTCGAGGCGCTGGTTCTGTCGCTCGAGTTCCTGTTCGCGCTGTTTCCGCTCGGAGATGTCGCGAGTCGTCACGACGACGTGGTCTTCCAGCGGGCCGCTCTCGACCTGCTGGCCGCGGGACTCCGCCCAGATCCAGTCGCCGTCTGCGTGGCGATAGCGGTGCTCGATGACGGCGATATACCCCGGGTCGTCTATCATCCGGCCGAACTCGGTGAGGGCGTTCGAGAGGTCGTCCGGATGCACGTACTCAAAGAGGTCTGAGTCCTGCATCTCGTCTTGCTCGTAGCCGAGGACGCGTTCCACGGACGGACTGATGTACTCGACATTGCCTTGCTCGTCGAACACAGTGAGCACGTCGGAGGTATGCGTGACGAACTGGCGAAACTGGGCTTCGAAGCGCGGTCGGTCGCTGACGTCGCGGGAGGTGAACACCCGGCAATCGCGGTCTGTCTCGGTGTCTGATGAGACGATGGTTTCGAGCCAGACCCAGTCGCCATCGGCGTTCCGGAACCGGTACTCGGCCCCGTCGTCCTCCCGTTCGCCCGTAAGCGTGGCGAGGACGCGATCCGTATCCTCCGGGTGGACGAGATCCAGCCAGTTCGTGCCGACGAGCGACTCCATATCGTACCCTAACACGCGTTCGATCGCTGGGCTCACAAACCGTATTATCAGTTCTCCATCAGTAACTGTCAGTACTGAGGGTGCCTCGGCTAACACCGCTTCGAAGTCATCAGTTGACGTGAGATACTGGTCTGGCATCAGGTTTGAGACGGGTCAGCGCCCGTAGTGGGACTATCCGTCGGGTCTAGTATCAGTAGTTGGTTCCTAAGTATTCACAGCGCGTGATATAATTCCATCGGATAGGTCAAGAATTCAGTCTCCCTGACAAGACATCCCGATACCAGGAGCGGGATGCAACCCACTAGTGGAGCCATACTCGGTAACGCAACAGGGAGGCTTAAGTTTGGCTAATCCTAAGCCGAAACCACGCCAAGAGACACTCTCACAATGTACGAACACGATGTCATCGTGGTCGGCGCGGGTGGCGCTGGCCTCAGGGCGGCTATTGCAGCGGACGAAGAGGGTGCAGATGTGGCCCTCGTGACCAAGCTCCATCCAGTTCGGAGCCACACAGGTGCCGCGGAGGGTGGAATCAACGCCGCCCTTCAGGAAGGGGACTCCTGGGACCTCCACGCGTACGACACGATGAAGGGGTCCGACTACCTCGGCGACGCCCCTGCCATCGACACCTTCGCCAAGGACGCTCCGGAAGAGGTCATCCAGCTCGAACACTGGGGGATGCCCTTCTCCCGCGAGGACGACGGCCGCGTCTCACAGCGTCCCTTCGGCGGTCTCTCCTATCCGCGGACGACGTACGCCGGTGCCGAGACCGGTCACCACCTGCTGCACACGATGTACGAGCAGGCGGTCAAGCGCGGCATCGAGGTGTACGACGAGTGGTACGTGACCCAGCTCGCGGTCACCGACCACGACGACCCCGAGGACCGCGTCTGTCACGGCTGTGTCGCCTACGATATCAAGTCCGGCGAGATTCAGGGCTTCCGCGCGAACAACGGCGTGATTCTCGCAACCGGGGGCCTGGGCCAGGCCTTCGACCACACCACGAACGCCGTCGCCAACACCGGCGACGGCTGTGCGATGGCCTACCGCGCCGGCGTCCCGATGGAGGACATGGAGATGATCCAGTTCCACCCGACCACGCTGCCGTCCACGGGCGTCCTCATTTCTGAGGGGGTTCGCGGTGAGGGTGGTATCCTCTACAACGACAACGAGGAGCGGTTCATGTTCGAGCACGGCTACGCCAACAACGAGGGGGAACTGGCCTCCCGCGACGTGGTCGCTCGTGCCGAACTGACCGAGGTCAACGAGGGCCGCGGGGTCGAAGACGAGTACGTCGACCTCGACATGCGCCACCTCGGGGAGGAACGCATCCTCGACCGTCTTGAGAACATCCTCCACCTCGCGGAGGACTTCGAGGGCGTCGACGGCCTCGACGAGCCGATGCCGGTCAAGCCCGGCCAGCACTACGCCATGGGCGGCATCGAGTGCGACGAGAACGGCGAGACGTGCATCGACGGCCTCTACGCGGCCGGCGAGACCGCGTGTGTCTCGCTGCACGGTGCGAACCGGCTCGGGGGCAACGCCCTGCCGGAACTACTCGTGTTCGGTGCCCGCGCCGGCCATCACGCCGCCGGCAAGGACATGAAGACCGCCGAAATCCAGACCGGCCCCTCCGCCAAGAGCGAGCCCGGCGACGTGGAGCCGCCGGTCGAACCCGGTGCCATCGACGCCGGCAGCGACGACGTCGCCGCCGACGGAGCGGCTGTCGAGCCAAAGGCGGTCCTCGAAAGCACCGTCGAGCAGGAGCGCCAGCGCGTCGAGGACCTCATCGAATCCGACGGCATCAACCACGCCGAGGTCCGCGCGGACGTGCAGGAGACGATGACCGAGAACGTCAACGTGTTCCGGACCGAAGCGGGTCTGGAGAAGGCCCTTCAGGACCTCCGGACGGCGCGCAAGGAGTACGAGAACGTCGCCGTCGAAGACCCGTCCCGGACCTACAACACGGACCTCATCCACACCATCGAGACCCGCAACATCCTCGACGTGGCCGAGGCCATCACGCTCGGCGCGCTCGCACGCGAGGAGTTTCGTGGCGCACACTGGCGTGCGGAGCACCAGGAACGCAAGGACGACGAGTGGATCAAGCACACGATGCTTGCCTGGAACGAGGGTACCCCCGAACTCTACTACAAGCCCGTCATCCTCGAAGGCGACGAGGAGACCTACGAGCCGAAAGTCCGGTCGTACTGACGACCTGACCACCGGCGACGATATCTGTTTCTGCGAGTTTCAGGGTGCGCCGACGAGGACGAACGTGCTCTCGGTATCGCCGTTGTGAATCGTTCGCTCCGCCTCCGGCGGGAGTCTGATTGCGTCGCCCGCAGTGAGAGCCACGTCGTCGCCGTCAACCTCGACAGTCGCTTCTCCCTCGATAAGGACGTACACCTCCTCGTGGCCCTCGTCGGCGTGGTCGTGCGGTTTGCCGGTCCAGCCGGCCTCGCAATCCAGCACAGTGACGCCGACCTGCTCACAGTCCAGGGGGTCTCGGAGGAAGTGCATCGCATCGGCCACCGGTTCCACATCGGTGTAGTTGACTTTCGTGTAGCTCACAGACACAGGTGTCGCCGGCCAACACAAAATAAGTTGTTGTGGATTCGAAAGGAAAAGCTGCAGAGGCGGATACCGCTCCCGCTCTGGGCGTTGCCATTGGTGAGATACCGGATGAGCGACCGGCTCAACGGCACTCGAGTGTCGGCAGCGTTGACTGCGGAAACACCCGGAATCATCACTTACTTGGTTGTCAGGAACGTATTACTGATAGCTTGGAAGGGTGGCTCAGTGGTAGAGCGCTACCGACCAACATGCCAGAATCGGTTGGTAGTTACCCCGCAAAGGGCTCCGCGTGGTTCGACTCCCGCCCCTTCCATTTTCCGTCGGTTCGTCGTGAGCGGAGTAGCCGGCTCCGGGTGTGCCACACTGGCAAGTCGGATCTGACAGTTGAGCCGCCTAGAACTACCCCAGTAGGGTTGACTATAGCTATCGGGTACGAAAACCGTCGATGTGGAAGCCGACGCCTCACCGGAAGTGGAAAGGTAAGGAATGTGGGGGTGGGGGGTGGGGTGGTGCGGCACCAGTGTGGTGCCTATTGCGAAAAACGGGAGGAGATGTATAAAAATCCATTGCTGTGATTATCACAGTTGATATTGGGGTGAGATGCTGTTGCCGGATTCTACACTACTGGCGTAGAGAATTGGCGGAGGACCAACGAGATGACACCTGTCCCGGCAGTTACTTGTGGGTAAACAACACGACGTTCCCATCGTTGATAGTCGTACAGAGGTCCATCTCGAAATCGAGATTGAGGGAGGTGAACTCCTGCTTACAGACGACCATATCGTCGAACGGTTCTTCACAGGATGGACAGGCCACAGCCGTCGTGTTCTGGTAGGAAGCGATCGCCTCGTTGTCCTCACGCGGCGTCAACGACGAGAGGAGTTCGTCAAAATCGTCCATGTTCGGGGAACCGCGGGCGTACGGTATAAATCATGCGCCGCCCCAGCACCAAGGTATTAAAGTTCACTTGTGGTAATACAACTACAATGACTTCACCCGGTGGCGGAACGCGCTTCGCACTCGTCGCAGGAACCACGGAGACCGCGGATCGGGCGGGGATCAGCGCCGCCGGAGCCGATCCCGAACTAATGTCGGTAACGCCCGCCGCAGACGCTGAATTAGTGACATACGGCACACCAGTTCGGACGGACGTGACACCAGTCAGTCCGAGTGGCTGTCCGACGCCGGCGCTGGTGACACGGGCCGCCCGAGAAGTCCTTGGATTTGATGTCACAGTTGTCGATGGCGGACTGGCCGAGAAAACGGGGGCACCGACAGTCTCAGTCGGCGCACGCCCGGGAAAAGACATCGCAGAGCGGGACCCGGTGTCGACGGCCCACGGGGCGTTCGCGGCCGCCCGACAGCTCGGGCAGGCACTCCCGGCCGACGAACTGTATCTGGGCGAAACAATTCCCGGCGGGACGACGACGGCACTCGGCGTCCTCCGTGCGCTGGGCGAGGACGGGATGGTCTCCTCGTCGCTCCCCGAAAACCCCACAGCGCAGAAATCGGAGGTGGTCGCCGAGGGACTGCAAGCCAGTTCGCTGGAGCCGGGCGACGCCGCAAACGAACCGAAACGGGCGGTTCGCCGGATGGGTGACCCCGTTCTGGCAACGCTCGCCGGGCTGACCGCAGGGGCCGTCGAGAGCGATACCGCAGTGACGCTGGCCGGCGGCAGCCAGTGCGTCGCCGTCGCTGCGCTGGTCCGCCACGGCGGCTACGAGGGACCGCTCGGACTGGCGACGACGAGCTACGTGGCCGACGACGGGAGCGCCGACGTGCGGGCGTCGGCTGACCGACTTGACCTCGACCTGACGGTGACAGACCCCGGCTTCGACCGGAGCGATCACGTCGCGATGGAGCGGTTTGTCGCCGGCGAGGCGAAGGAGGGGGTCGGCATGGGCGGCGCGCTGGCGCTCGCCGACCGCGCCGGCATCCCGATGGCGGAGGTCCGTGACCGCTTTGCGGCCATCTACGACGACCTGATTGGCGACGCGCCCACAGCAACGGCCGAGGAGAGGACGTGAACATGGAGGGGTTCGTTCTCGCCGGCACAAGCTCCGGCGTCGGCAAGACCGTTGCCACGCTGGCGACCTTGACAGCGCTCGAAGACGCCGGGTATCAGCCCCAGCCGGCCAAGGCTGGCCCGGACTTCATTGACCCGAGTCATCACGAAGCACTCGTCGACACACCGTCGCGGACGCTCGACCCCTGGCTTGCGGGCGAGGACGGGATGCGCCGGACCTACTGGCGCGGCACGGGCGATATCTGCATCGTGGAGGGCGTGATGGGGCTCTACGACGGGACGAAGACGTCGACGGCAGCGGTCGCCGAGGGGCTGGACCTCCCGGTCGTTCTGGTCGTCGATGCGAAAGCCGGCATGGAGAGCGTCGCCGCGACGGCACTCGGGTTCGCGCAGTACGCCGACCGCATCGGTGTCGACATCGATGTGGCCGGCATCCTCGCACAGCGCGCCCACGGCGGCCGACACGCGGACGGCATCAGGGATGCACTCCCCGAGGACCTCACCTACTTCGGCCGGATTCCGCCGATGTCGGACCTGGAGATTCCGGACCGCCATCTCGGGCTACATATGGGCTCAGAGGCCGGGCTCGACCGTGACGCACTCTCGACAGCGGCAGAGACCATCGATATCGAACAGCTGGTCGACGTGGCACGGGAGCCACCGGAAGTCGCGCCTCAGGGAAAGGACAGCGACGGCGTGGCGGCCGACCACCGAATCGCCGTCGCGCAGGACAGCGCGTTCTGTTTCATCTACCCCTCAGTACTCGAACGACTCCGGTCTGAGGCGTCCGTCGAGCCGTTCTCGCCGGTCGCCGGTGACTCGGTGCCCGACGCCGACGCCATATATCTGCCCGGCGGCTATCCGGAACTCCACGGAGAGTCGCTCGAAACCGGCGGCACACTCGACGAGATAGCCCGTCGTGCCGCCGACGGCGTCCCGGTCTACGGCGAGTGCGGCGGCCTGATGGCGCTGTCGGAGTCGCTGACGACGACCGACGGCGACACCTACGAGATGGCCGGGGTCCTCCCCGCGGACATCGAGATGCAGGACCGGTATCAGGCGCTTGACCACGTTGAGTTAGAAGCACGGACAGACACCGCCGTGGCCGCGTCCGGAGCGCACCGCCGCGGACACGAGTTCCACTACTCCGCTGCGACCCTCGGCAGCGATGCGTCGTTCGCTTTCGACATGGTTCGGGGCGACGGTATCGACGGCGAACACGACGGCCTCACAGAATACAGCACCATCGGGACGTACTGTCATTGCCACGGCGAAAGTGGCGCGTTCGACCGTCTGCTTGCAGTTCCTTCGAAGGATATCTGACGTACGGCCCGCCGTCGGACGCGTGGCTGACTGCCCGCAACCTTTTTTTCGACAGACAGCGTCGTTCTGATAATGAACGAGTTGCGCGACCTACTTGGAGACCTGGTCGCAGACGTCGACGCCGTATTCCTGTTTTCCCCGAACGCGTCGTTTTTCGAGGAGTTCGACGACGTCGACGAAGAAATCGTCGTTGTCGGCCCGGAGAACACTCTCGATGCGGAACCGTTTGTCGAGCTACCGATCGATTTCACCGACCTTGAAGGCCGCCTCCGCTTCGGTATCGAGGGCGCACTGGAGCAGGGCATCGTCGACGAGGGCGACGAAGTGCTCTGTGTGACCGAGGTGCTGGACGGGGCCGAGAACACGCTCGTGCGGGTCCAGACCAACGATTTCTCACCCTCCGGCGTGTATGACATGTTCGTCAACTCGCGGGCGGACGCAAGTGTCGTCCGTGATGTCTTCGAGGTCGCCATCGAACTGGGGAAGAAAGGCCAGAAGGGCAAGCCTGTCGGCGCTCTGTTCGTCGTCGGCGACGCCGGCAAGGTGATGAACAAGTCCCGGCCGCTGTCGTACAACCCTTTCGAGAAGTCCCACGTCCACGTCGGCGACCCCATTGTCAACGTGATGCTCAAGGAGTTCTCGCGGCTCGACGGCGCGTTCGTCATCTCCGACGCCGGCAAGATTGTCTCCGCATACCGGTATCTCGAACCCTCCGCGGAGGGGGTCGACATCCCCAAGGGCCTCGGGGCCCGGCACATGGCGGCCGGCGCGGTCACCCGTGACACCATGGCGACGGCTATCGTTCTCTCCGAGAGTGACGGGCTCGTACGGGCGTTCAAAGGCGGGGAGTTAGTCCTCGAGATCGATCCCGAGGAGTACTGAGGATGCAGTTTGGTTTCGACTGGGCAACCATCATCCGGCAGGTGTTCTCGCCACAGGGAACGTTCGTCTTTTCGCTCGTGGTACTGGCGTTTGGCATCGTGCTCGGCTATCTCGTCTGGCGCTCGTCCCGGCGGTTCATGCGCGAACTCGGTGTGCCAGAGGCAGTTGAGGGGACACCGTTCGAGCGGACGGCGCGGGGACTCGGCACATCAACTGTCGGCATCGTCTCGAACCTGGCGGCGCTGTTTATCTACATTACGACGGTCACCGCCGTCCTCAACATCGCGCAACTGACAGACCCGGAACTGTACTGGGCCCGCTTCACGTCGTTCCTACCTGACCTGTTTATCGCCCTGTTCGCCGTCATCATCGGCCTCATCGCGGGCGACAAGGCCAAGCTCATCGTCTCCGAGCGACTGCGCAGCGTCAAGATGCCCGAGGCGACGGTGCTGCCCGAACTCGTCAAGTACAGTATCTTCTATCTGGCAGTACTCATCGCACTCGGGCAACTGGGCGTCGAGACGCTCGCCCTGCTCATTCTCCTCGGGGCGTACGCGTTCGGGCTGGTGTTCGTCTGTGGACTGGCACTGAAGGACATCCTGCAGGCCGGTGCAGCCGGTCTTTACCTCCTGTTGACAGAGCCATACAGCATCGGGGACGAAATTGTCATCGGTGACCAGAGCGGCATCGTGCAAGAAGTCGACATCCTCGTCACGCGTATCGAGAGCGACGGCGAGGAGTACATCATCCCGAACAAGCGCGTGTTCAACACGGGTATCGTCCGTATTCGCGGCTAAGTGAGGTTACGCTTCTTCGGTTGTCTCGTCGTCCGCGCCCAGCGGTTCGGCCGGGACGCCAGCAACGGTCGTCTCTGGCGGCACGTCGGCAGTCACGAGCGAGTTCGCGGCGACCTGTGCGCCCGGGCCGATTTCGACGCCGGGAAGCACAATCGCGCCCGCACCAATCATGGCCCGTTCGCCGACAACGACTTCGCCAGTGCGGTACTCGTCCTGCAGGAACTCGTGACACAGCAGCGTCGCGTCGTAGCCGATGATTGCGTGGTCCTCGACGGTGATGAGTTCGGGCCAGAACACGTCCGGCGTCGACTCCAGCCCCCACGCGACGCCGTCACCGACGGTGACACCGAGCCGCGAGAGTAGCCAGTTCTTCAGCCGGAGGCTCGGCGAGATGCGACAGACGAGGATGACGACGTAGTTGACCATCACCCGGAGCGGGTGTTTGGCGTCAGGCCACGGGAACAGGGAGTTGTGCGGGCCGGGCGTGGGGTGCTGGCGCAGTCGGTCGTGTCGTGGACCACTCACGTCCGTCGTGTACGGGGCCGCGATAATCAAACCCGTCGGCTCGCCGGCGGTCACCGCGTCCAGAACGTCGGCGTCAGCATCACCAGCACGGGGACGATTTCGATTCGGCCGACCCACATCAGCAGTATCATCAGCACCTTGCTCGACCGGGCGAATCCCTCGTAGGTCCCGTAGGGGCCGGCCTGCCCGAACGCCGGGCCGATGTTGAAGAACATCGACGCGGCGGCGCTGAGGGCCTCGAACTCGGTTATCGGTGCGCCCGCCCGCTCGCCGTCGGCCACGAGCAGGACAGTACCGAGTATGAAAAACACCAGCGCGACCAGCGTGTACGCATACACGTCGCGGACGGTGTCCTCGTCGACGATTTCCCGTCCCAGTCGGACCGGGCGGACACTCCAACGGTGGGCCGAAACGTTCAGGTCCCGCCAGAAGGACTTGGTGACGATGAGCCAGCGCAGCGTCTTGATAGAGCAGGTGGTGCTTCCGGCCATCCCGCCGATGAACATCATCACGAAGAGGACGTTCTTTGCGCCGGCCGACCAGGTGTTGAAATCCGTTGAGGCGTAGCCCGTCGTCGTGACGATGGCGGCGGTCTGGAAGACGGCGTGGCGAACCGTCGCCCCGACGCCACCGGTGAATCCCTGATCGAGCACGAGTAGGCCGCCGATGAGCAGGGTGCCGACCCCGAGAATCCCCACGTAGAAGTGGAACTCCTCGCTCTGCCGGAGTCGGTCAGTGTCGCCCCGAACGAGCGCGTACAGCAGGACGAAGTTCGTTGCGCCGACGATCATGAACAGCGTCACCGCCCACTGGACGGGCGGGGAGAACGCGCCGATGCTCTCGGCCCGTGGGGAGAAGCCGGCCGTCGCGATGGCGGTGAACGCATGAGCAATCGCGTCGAAGAGGGTCATCTTCGGGGCGAGGCCGCTCACTCCCAGCGCGAACAGAATAGCCGCCGCAGCAGCTGTCAGACCGAGATACAGCAACCCCAGGATGCGCGCCGTATCCTCGATGCCGGGCGTAAGCTTTGTCACATTCTCGGTCCGCGTCTCCGTCTCCATGAGCTGTGCGCCGGCGACCGAGAGCCGCGAGAGCACGGCCGTCGCGAGCAACAGAACGCCGAGGCCGCCGAGCCACTGGAGGACCTGCCGCCACATCAGCAGTGCCTGCGAGTGGGCGTCGAAGTCCCGGATAACGGTCGCGCCCGTGGTGGTGATGCCGCTCATTCCCTCGAACAGCGCGTTGACGGGGGTGGCGAAGACGCCGGTCCCCTCAAGGAACAGCGGTATCGCGCCGACCACGGCGATGGACAGCCAGGCCAACGACACCGTCAGGAACGCCTCGCGGTCGTCGATGCGCTCGCGCTGGAGGCGAGCGAGCGCTGTGCCGACGCCCAGCGTAATCGCTATCGTGACGAGATACGGTAGCGGCGACTCACCGTACAACACAGCCACCAGTGCGGGAATCACCAGCGGAACGGCCAACCACTGCAAAATCGCACCGAGAACGTTCAGCGACGACCGCACGTCGACAGTGGTCAGTGCCAAGGGCGTTCACCGCCCGGCGATTTTCCGGCGCGTGACCGCTGACGCTGCCACCACGCGCTCAGTCCGCGCCGCCGCGGATGTCGTTCATGTGGTCGATACGCTGCTGAACCAGGTCGGCCGTACCGATGTCGTGGCGGACCCGAAGCCCCTCCGTGCCGGCCCGTTGGAGTGATGCCTCAGCGATGGCCTCTGCGTCGCCAATCGTTTCGGCCAGGCCGACGACGGCGTAGGATCGCGACGTGGTCGTGTAGATGCCGTCCTCGCGGTCGTCGACGCTGGCGTAAAACAGCAGCGCCTCCGGAGCCGTCTCCGCGTCGTCGCCGGACTGCTCGCGGTGATCCTGAACGACTTCCGCGATGACATCGTCGTCAATGGTCACCTTCGCCCCGGCGTCGGGGTCGGTCGGGTAGCCGTCCGGGACGGCGTACTTGCAGACGGTCGCCATCGGGCGGAAAGAGAGTTGCGGCAACGGCTCCTCGTCGCGGGCGGCAGTCAGCACGTCGAGGAAGTCCGTGTTGAGCACCGGCAGCGTGTTCATCGCCTCGGGGTCGCCGAAACGGGCGTTGAACTCCACGACGCGGGGCCCGGTCTCGGTGAGCATGAACTGGCCGTAGAGAACACCTTTGTAGCCCTCAAGCGCGTCGACGGTCGCCCGGAGCACGTCGACGGCGTCCATGTAGTCATCCTCGTCCATGAACGGGAGGTGGAGGCTGGAGTCCGAATAGCTCCCCATCCCGCCGGTGTTCGGCCCCTCGTCGCCCTCGTAGGCGCGCTTGTGGTCCTGCACCGCCGGCGTGACGCGCAGTTGGCCGTTGGCGACAAAGGCCTGGACGGTGAACTCCTCGCCGACGAGGCGCTCCTCGAGGACGACGCGGTCGTAGTCGGAACTCCGGAGGTATTCCTTGGCCTCCGCGGCGGTACACTGGTCGCCGATGACACGGACGCCCTTGCCGCCGGTGAGGCCGGCGGGCTTGACCGCGAGGTCGCCGTCGTACTCGTCGATGTACTCGCAGGCGGCGTCCATGTCCTCGAACGTCTCGAAGTCCGGACAGCCGGGGATGTCGTGTTCCCGCATGAACCGCCGCTGGAACGCCTTGTCCGTCTCGATGCGAGCCTCCGCCTCCTGTGGCCCAAAGGTGTAGACGCCGGCGTCGTCCAGCGCGTCGGCGACCCCGGCTGCAAGGGCCGCTTCGGGTCCGATGACGGCGAGCGTCGCGTCGACCTCCTGGGCGTAGGTCGTCACTGCCGTCGGGTTTGTCGTGTCGAGTGCCTCGAAACCGTCGGCCAGTGCGACAATACCCGGGTTCCGGTTGCCGGCACAGGCGTACAGCTCCCCCGGTGAGTCCGCGAGCGAGCGCGCAATCGCGTGTTCCCGGCCGCCGCCACCCACGAGCAGCACTGTCTCTGTCATACTCGAAGGCCGGATTGGCTCTCACCTAAGTATTGTCTTTTCGCCGGTTTTCGCTGACTGCGACGGTCGTTTCCACATCGGAAGCGCTGTCGTGTACGGTCCGCCGGACAGAGACCGAGAGCTACTTTGCCCAACCTTGTGACACACAGGTGCATGCCCTCGTCCCGCCCCTTCATCGACCCCGCTACAGGAGAGTTGGAGATAGCCAGAATTATCTCCGAAGCCGTTCCGCTGGCGAAACTCATCGGCGTGTTCGTCGCTGTGAGCCTCCCTCCCTACGCCGTCGCGCTCTTCGGCGCGGAGAACACCGCACTGGGTGCATTACTGGCCCTACTCGGGGATTTTATCCTCGCCGTCGGAGCCGGCGTCGTTCTCATGTACGTCATCGTCCGTGGCATCCAACTGGCTGACGAGTGAGGCCTAGCTGCCGTCGTCGCGTCTCTTTTCCCCGCGGCGCTCCCAGCCAGAGGTATGAGCGACACGACGGACCCGACCTCTCGCAACCGACTCGACGAGGCAGAGAGCCCGTATCTCCGCCAGCACGCGGACAACCCCGTCAACTGGCAGCCCTGGGACGAGCAAGCCCTGGAGGCCGCCAAGGAACGGGACGTGCCTATCTTCCTCTCGATCGGCTACGCGGCGTGTCACTGGTGTCACGTCATGGAGGAGGAGAGCTTCGAGAACGAGGCCATCGCCGAGCAACTCAACGAGCACTTCGTCCCGATAAAGGTCGACCGCGAGGAGCGGCCGGACCTCGATTCGGTGTACATGAGCATCTGCCAGCAGGTGACCGGCGGCGGTGGCTGGCCGCTGTCGGCCTGGCTCACGCCCGAAGGCGAGCCGTTCTACGTCGGGACGTACTTCCCGCCGGAGGAGAAGCGCGGCCAGCCGGGCTTTGGCGACCTGCTCCAGCGGCTCGCCGACTCGTGGTCGGACCCCGAACAGCGCGAGGAGATGGAGAACCGCGCCCAGCAGTGGACCGAGGCCATCGAGAGCGACCTCGAAGCGACGCCGGCTGACCCTGAGGACCCCGCAGAGGACATCATTCAGACCGCCGGCACCATCGCCCACCGCGGCGCGGACCGGCAGGACGGCGGCTGGGGCTCCGGCGGCCCGAAGTTCCCCCAGAACGGGCGGCTCCATGCACTTCTGCGAACCCACGCGGACGGCGGCCAAGAGGACTACCTGACCGTCGTCGAGGAGACGCTGGACGTGATGGCCGACCGGGGGCTGTACGACCACGTCGGCGGGGGCTTCCACCGCTACGCGACGGACCAGCAGTGGGCCGTCCCGCACTTCGAGAAGATGCTGTACGACAACGCCGAGATCCCGCGGGCCTTCCTCGCCGGCTACCAGGCCATCGGCTCGGAGCGCTACGCGTCGGTCGTGCGGGAGACCTTCGAGTTCGTTCAGCGCGAGCTGCAACACCCCGACGGGGGCTTTTTCAGCACGTTGGACGCCGAAAGTGTCCCACCTGAAGATTCGGATGGCGACAGCGAGGAAGGGCTGTTCTACGTCTGGACGCCCGAGCAGGTCCACGACGCCGTCGATGACGAGACTGACGCTGACATCTTCTGTGACTACTACGGCGTCACTGAGCCGGGCAACTTCGAGGGGGCGACGGTGCTCGCCGTCCGGAAGCCGGTGTCAGTGCTGGCCGAGGAGTACGAGCGAAGCGAGGACGACATCACGGCGAGCCTCCAGCGCGCACTGAACGAGACGTTCGAGGCCCGCGAAGAACGTCCGCGGCCGGCCCGCGACGAAAAGGTGCTGGCCGGCTGGAACGGTCTGATGATTCGGGCGCTCGCCGAGGGCGCGATTGTCCTCGATGACGCCTACGCCGACGTGGCCGCCGACGCCCTCTCGTTCGTTCGGGAGCACCTGTGGGACGCCGATGCGGAGCGACTCAATCGCCGCTACAAGGACGGCGACGTGGCCATCGACGGCTATCTGGAGGACTACGCGTTCCTCGGCCGCGGCGCGCTGACGCTGTTCGAGGCGACCGGCAACGTGGAGCACCTCGCGTTCGCGATGGACCTCGGCCAGGCCATCACCGAGGCGTTCTGGGACGACGACGAGGGCACGCTCTTTTTCACGCCGACCGGCGGCGAATCGCTGGTCGCGCGACCCCAGGAACTGACCGACCAGTCGACGCCCTCCAGCACCGGCGTCGCCGTCGACCTCCTGCTGTCGCTATCCCATTTCAGCGACGATGACCGCTTCGAGACGGTCGCAGAGCGGGTCATCCGCACCCACGCCGACCGCGTCTCCTCGAACCCGCTCCAGCACGCCTCGCTCACGCTAGCGACGGATACCTACGAGCAGGGTGCGCTGGAACTGACGCTGGTCGGCAATCAGCCCGATTATCCGAGCGAGTGGACGGAGACCCTCGCCGAGCGGTACGTCCCGCGCCGCCTGCTGGCTCACCGACCGGCCGACGAGGGCCGCTTCGAGCAGTGGCTCGACGCGCTCGAACTGGACGAGTCGCCGCCGATCTGGGCCGGCCGCGAGCCGGTCGACGATGAGCCGACGGTGTACGCCTGCCGGAACTTCGCCTGTTCGCCGCCGAAACACGACCTCGGGACGGCGTTAGACTGGGGCACAACGGCCGACGACGGAGAGTAGCCTCACGCCATCGCGTCTTCGATCTGGTCGGCGAGAGACACGGCGATAGGGACCGGCTCCTCCTCGACAAAGCGGGCTATCTCCTCGCCGTCGTGCTCGACGACGACCGTCGGAATGAGTTCGATGTCGTACTCCTCGACATGTGGTCCGGTTTTCGAGCCGTCGTCTTCCTTCTCGACGGGATAGTGGTGAATCTGGGCGTCCGGGATATGGGCGGCTTTCAGGGCCGCGCCGAAGTCGGGGAGCTGGGCCCGGCAGTCCTTGCACCAGTCGCCGCCCCAGATCTTGTACTCGAACTCATCAGCGTAGTGTGTGAGAACGTCGACGGTGTCGGAATAGGCGTCTTCGACCCACACCGGGTTCGGCTCCATGGTTTCGAGCGTTTGACTCATAGCTGGCTGTATGTAGTCAGGGGGCTTGAAATCCCCGGCCGTGAATTTTCCGCTTCAGACGGGCTCCAGCGGAAAATCGGTGTTTCAGCCGAGGCGAGTCCGGACGCGCTAGCGGTCGACTCGGACAGTCGTCCGAACGTCCCGAGACGACCGGCCGATTTCGACGGTGTAGGTCCCGGAATCGACTGTCCAGCCGGAATCCGTGTCGTACCGCGAAAGCGCCAGGTCGTCCAATGTCAGCTCCACCGTCTGCCGTTCGCCGGCGTCCAACTGCACGGCCTCGAACCCGGCGAGTTCGCGCTCCGGGCGGTCGACGCCGTCCACGGATGGCGGTCGGACGTAGGCCTGAACGACCTCTCGGCCCGGCCTGTCGGCGACGTTCTCGACGGGGACTGCGACTGTCTGTTCGCCTGTGGTTTCGGCATCGCCGTACTCGAACGCCGCGTACGAGTGGCCGTGGCCGAACGGGTAGGTCGGGTCCACATCCGCGTCGTCGAAGTGTCGGTAGCCGATAAAGACGCCCTCATCGTAGTGGACTTCGTCATCGACACCGGGATAGCGGCGTTCAGTCCCTGCAGTCGGATACTCGCTTTCCGGGGCGAAGGTGACCGGGAGCCGGCCGCTCGGGTCGCGGTCGCCGTAGAGGACGGCGGCCGCCGCGTCCCCGTCCGCCTGCCCGGGATACCACTGTTCGAGGACCGCGGCCACGTCCTCCCGCCACGGGAGTTCTACGGGGCCGCCGGACCTGACGACGACCACGGTGTTCTCGTTGGCGGCCGCGATGGCCGAGACGAGTTCATCCTGTCGTCCCGGCAGTTTCAGGGAATCCCGGTCCCGCGCCTCTGTCGTCGCGTCGCGGACGAACACGACGGCGACATCGGCGGACTCGGCTGCCGTGACGGCGTCGTCGAGCGATGGTTCCCGGTCGGCTGTGTCGCCAGCCGCACCGTCGGTTTCGTCGTCCTCGCCGACGAACGGCAGGAGGTCGAACAGCGAAACGGATTCGATTTGCGGGACGCCGAGCGCTGTCGTGACTGCGCCCTCGGAACGAGATTCGATCCCGTCGACCGGGGTAACCGAGTGGATCGGCGTTGTTTCTGAGGAGCCACCACCGCCCAGTTTCGGCTCGTCGATATTCGGCCCGATGACGGCCACGTCCGCCCCGTCATCCAGCGGCAGGACGCCGTCGTTGTCGAGCAACACGGTTCCGCGGGCCGCAACGGCCGAAGCGATATCTCGGTGTCGCTGGCTGTCGAGTTCGCCCACCGACGCGTCGCTGCTTTCACCGGCTTCGGCAGTAGTCCGATTACTGTCCAGCCGCCCGAATCGATCTATCTGGCCGAGAATCCGCCGAACCATGTCGTCCAGCCGGCCGGCCGGGACTTCGCCGCCGTCGATGGCATCGGCGAGCGGGTCGCCGAACAGGCCCGCCCGCGTTGCGTCCGGGATGCCGTCGGGCCACTCGAACTCCTCGTCGCCATCCGCGGTGTCGCTGTCGGCGGCTTCCGCTGCGCCGGGGGCCGCCACGCCGGGCATCTCCAGGTCCATGCCTGCATTCGCCGCGTCGACGGTGCTCTCCAGTCCGTACCAGTCCGAGACGACGTAGCCGTCGAACCCCCACTCGCCTTTGAGTACGTCGCCGACGAGGCGCTCGTGGTCGCTCATGTGCGTGCCGTTCACTCGGTTGTACGCCGTCATCACCGACCCGACGCCGGCGTCGACGGCCGCGCGGAACGGCGGGAGGTACAGCTCTCGGAGGGTCCGCTCGTCCACTTCGGCGCTAACGGTCGTGCGGTGTGTCTCCTGGTTGTTTGCGACGAAGTGTTTCACTGTCGCCGCGATATCCGCGGACTGAATGCCGTCGATAAGGCCGGCCCCGACAGCGCCGGCGTGGACGGGGTCCTCGGAGAGATACTCGAAGTTGCGACCGCAGTGTGGAATCCGGATGATGTTCACGCCGGGCGCGAGCAACGCGTCCTGATCGAGCGCCGTCGCCTCGCGGCCCATCGCCGCTCCCTGTCGCCGAGCCAGGTCGAGGTCGAACGTCGCCGCGGTCGCAATCGACGCCGGAAAGGCGGTCGCACGTTGGCCCTCAGCGCGGATTCCCAGCGGCCCGTCGACGAGGCGAAACGGCGGAATCCCGGCCGCCTCAACGCCAGAGATGTATCCCGTCGCTGTGCCTTCCGGGTCGGTTGCGCCGCGAACGAGCGCGAGTTTCTGTTCGCGGGACAGCCGGGCGAGCACCGCTCCAATGTGGTCGTCGTCAGCCATATCGCAGTTCACAGCCGAGCGGGCCTTATACTGTCGGCTGCTCAGGACGGCGTCTCAGAGAGCTGTGTCGACCTTGTTTCGAGCCCCGAAATGACGAGTTTCGCGCCGCCGGACCGGCTCTCCGTCATCTCGACGTCCCACCCGTGGGACTCGACGACGTGCTGGACGATGGCCAGTCCGAGGCCGGTCCCCGACTCGGAACTGGTGACGCCGTGCGTGAATACCTCCTCTCGTTCCTCGGGCGGCACGCCGGGGCCGTTGTCGCTGATCGTGAACCCGTCCGGGGTGGCGTCAACGCGTATCGTTACCCCCGCGCCGCCGTGTGCCACACTGTCGTCGGACCCTGTCCGACTGTGCCCGTGGTCAGCGCTGTCGTCGGCATCTGGTCGACTGCCTGTGGAACCATGTTCCACACTGTTCCGAACCACGTTTTCGAACAGTTGCAGGAGCTGGTCACGGTCGCCGATAATCTCCCGGTCGCCGTCGATTCGCAGCGTCGCCTTGCCGGTGTCGACGTGGCCCCAGGCCGCCTTCGCCAGCGCCGAAAGCTGTAGCTCGACCCTGTCAGTCGTCTTTTCGTCGCGGGCGAAGGCGAGTACCTCGTCGATGAGGCTACTCATCCGGTCGTGGGCCTCCTCGACACGGTCGAACTCTTCGGGGTCGTTCCGCTCTCGGGCCAGCGCCAGTCGGCCCGAGGCCACGTTCAGCGGGTTCCGGAGGTCGTGAGAGAGGACAGCGGCGAACTGGTCGAGCTGCTGGTTCCGGCGTTCGAGTTCCCGCTCGCGCTCTTTCTGCTCGGTGATTTCGTGGACGAGAAACACGCGTCCGACCAGCGCGTCGTGGGAGTCATACAGCGGGGTGAGTTGGACGTCGAAAAACCGGTCGCGCTGCTCGATGACGGCCTGCGTTTCCTCGGCGTCGTCGTTCAGGCCGCGGTACTTTTCCAGTAGCTTTGGCGACGTTTCGAGCGCGTCCTCGACGGATTTCCCGACGATATCTTCGTCTCCGAGCAGTTGCCGGCCGACGTCGTTGGCCTCGATTATCGTATCGTCCGTATCGACGACGAACACAGCGCTGTTGAGGGATTCGACGACCTCCCGGTAGGCGACCGGCGAGATGTCCAGCAGTCGGCCTTTGAAAAACGCCCACGAGAGCGTGAGCCCGGTGCCAGCCAGCAACAGCGGTGTAAATTCGATTGCGGTATCACCGAAGATGCTGACAACGCTCCCGAACCACGGGAGCACGATAGCCAGTAGGACGGCGTACACCTGCTTCCGGTACAGGCCGCCGGAGACGAGTGCGTAGTGGATGAGAAGCGCACTCGACACGGCGATGAGTGCATAGGAGTATACCAGATGCCCCCAGAAGACCGGTCCAGGGGTTATCTCCCAGCCGTACATACCAGCGTCCGTCGGGCCGGAGATAGCGTATATCGCACCGTCGGGGCCGACAAACAGCGCGGCAAAGAACACGAGAGGTTCGACAGCCAGTAACGCGACGGCCCGCCAGCCGAGATACCGGTCGCGGCCGGTGTAGGCCAGCGCGAACACGAACAGGCCGGCCATCGCGGGCATCACGCCGACGTACAGGCCGTACGCGAAGAACAGAGCCAACTCAGTCCCGCGCGTCAAAACACCGACCGCGGCACAGAGGTCCCATATCGAGAGCCCGGCGAGCAGAACAGAGAGCGCGGTCCCGCCGGGAGAGTCACGCCGGCTCCACGCGTACACCGACAGCGTCCCGAGGACAACGGCCACGACAAGCAGGGAAAAGGCATATGCAACGAGCAGCGTGGCCATTGACGTATAATCCGGCTCTGCGAGTAAATGGGTTCCGCCCAGTTCGAGGGATTTACCCACTCGCTCGGCATACCGGTGGGTATGCCTGTCGACAAGCAGGAGTTCGACGAGATACTGTCGTTCGAGCTCCACGAACCCGCGGACATTCTCGACGCCGACAAACTGTACACCATCCCGGAAATCGCCCGCCTCCTGCAGGGCCTCCCGGCGGACGCCGAACTCAGCGAGGCCAGCGAGTCGGTGTTCATCGACTGGGCCATCCCGTGGATGATCTTCAATCAGGACGACCTCGTCATCGCCGACCCGCAGGACGACGACGTCGTCGGGCTGTACGGCCTCGCTGAGTCATGAAGCTCCTCGTTGCCGGCAGTGACCGGGTCGACGCGGGCAAGACCACGTTCAGCGTCGGCCTGCTCGAACGGACCAGCGCTCAGGGGTTCAAGCCCAGAGCGGGCAACAACTACTGGTTCGACCACGACGACTATCAGCGAGCGACAAACGAGGGGCGGCTGTACGGCAAGGACGCCAAGCGCCTCGCGGCCGCGTCACCGAGCGATGTCGCACCGGAAGAGATCAATCCGATTCACCGCCTCTGGCACCCCTCACCGGGAGCCGAGACGGGCCTGCTCGGGAAAGAAAACCAGCAGTTCGTCGTGGACCGGGTCGGCCGTCCGAGTTCTGAAACCGGGGTCGAATACGTCGTCAACGGGACCGTCGACCTGCCGGAGTCCGTTGCCGAACGACTCCCGGTTGCCAACGCGCCACGGGTCACCTCAGTCGCCGATTTCAACGACCTGATGCGGGTGATGCACGTCGAGGCACTGGAGTCACTCGCCGCGGACATCGAGACGACGGACCGGGCGGTCGTCGAGTCCTACGGCGACGTGGCCCGGCCGCTGTCGGGCGTCGAACCGGACGCCGTGGCCGTCGTCGAGCCGGGACGAGCACGCATCTACGACGGCGACCGGTACAGCAAGGCCTGTCAGATCGCCACCGGTGGTCCCGGCGACGGGCAACTGGAGGAACGGGTGCCGAACGTCGTCGACCTTATCGAGCAGGTCGCAGCAGTACGGCTCCCCGCACTCGATAGCGAGCAGCGCAACGACCCGGCGGCGGTCGCCGATGCGTACGACCACGCCTACGACGCCTTGCTGGCCTGTGCCTTCGACTAAAACTATCGCTCAGCCGCAGCCTCAGAACTTCGCGGCCTGCAGGGCCAGTTCGATGTCCTGGTACGGCGCGTCGGTGACGCTCGGCCCGTGGCCAGTGTGCATCTCCTGTAAGTCCTCGTCGACAACCGACAGCACCCGCTCGATACTGTCGACGAGCAGACTACGGTCGCCTTCGTCGAGGTCGGTCCGGCCGAAGCTCCCGTTGGCGAATACGAGGTCGCCGGCGAACAGGACGCCGGCTTCGTCCGAGTAGAAGCAGAGATGGTCGTTCTTGTGGCCGGGCGTGTGCAGCGCCCGGTAGTCGTGGTCACCTAGCTGTATCGTTCCGTCATCAGCGATAGCGTGCTCGACACCGTCCTGGTCCGTGTCGTAGCCGTACACCGGCACGTCGAAGGCGTCGACGACGCTGTCGAGGTTCTCGACGTGGTCGTAGTGGGTGTGGGTGACCGCAACAGCGTCGATGTCGTCGACGTGTTCTTCGACGGCCGACACCACGTCGAACTCGTTGCCGACGTCAACCAGAACGGTTCGGTCCCCAGTGACGAGGAACACGTTGCTCGTGAAGGCCTGCTGCCCACGGGCGAGGTTTCGAATCATTACCCGCCTATTGACCGTCGTCCCGGATGTGGGTATCGTTCTGTCACCGGCCGAGACGCGCTACACGCCCGCACCCACAGGGCTATGTACGTGGATATGCAAACGGGGGATAGTAGAACATTATGTCAGATTCGGACCTACCTGTGGTGCTTATCGTCGAAGACGAACCAGATGTTGCCGAGACGTACAAACTGTGGCTGCAACAGGAGTACGAGGTCCGCATGGCACAGAACGGCGACGAGGGCCTGGAGCAACTGGACGCGGATGTCGATGTCGTGTTGCTCGACCGGATGATGCCCGGACTTTCCGGGGACGAAGTGCTGGAGCGTATTCGCGAGCGGAAGCTGGGCTGTCGGGTGGCAATGGTCACTGCCGTCGAACCGGACTTCGATATTCTGGAGATGGGCTTTGATGCATACCTCTCAAAGCCGATTCGGAGCGAACAGCTCCACGAGACGGTCGACAATCTGCTCGACCGCTCCGAGTACGACTCTCTGCTGCAGGAGTACTACGCGCTCGTCGAGAAGCAGGCGACGCTGGAAGCGACGAAATCGAGCGCAGAGCTGGCGGAGAGCGACCAGTACGACGAACTGACCCAGAGAGTCGCAGAGATGCGAGACGACCTCTCGGAGACACTCGGTGGCATCGAAGACGACTCCGATTTCATCGCAACGCTTCGCGGACTGAGCGACGATGAAGACAACTGAGCGACAAACAATGTATGATCTCACCTCAGTACTAGAGTTCGATGCGCTCAGTGAGGTCCGGCCAGGGTCCAGCATCCTGATCTCCGGCCCAGCAATGAGCGGGAAGGAACGACTCGCATACGATATTCTCGCCGATGGTCTGCGAAAGGACGACGGCGCAGTGGTCGTGACGACCGGAGACGGCGCGGGCAGCGTCGTCGAGGAGTTCCGGTCGCTCGTGCCCGACCTCGACGACTCCCAGCTCGGTGTCATCGACTGTCGGGGCGAAGGTGGCACGGACGAGGAGGCAATCGGCAACGCCCACGCCCACCACGTCTCTTCGCCCGGTGATCTCACCGGCATCGGTATCGGCATCACGAAGGCGCTGGAGGGACTACACAACGCCGGCAACGAACAGGGCCGTCTGGCCCTCGTCTCGCTGTCGACGATGCTGACCTACACGGACAAGAAGACCGTGTTCAAGTTCTGTCATGTGCTGTCCTCGCGGCTGGACTCCGCGGGCTACATCGGCGTGTTCACCATCGACTCGGGAGCCCACGACGACCAGACACTGCAGGTCATCAAGCAGGCGTTCGACGGGATGATCGACGTGCGCGACGCCGAGGGCGGCGGCCGCGAGGCCCGCGTGCTCGGCCTCGCCGGCGAGCCGACCGACTGGCAGGACATCTGAGTACGTCGCCATCCACAGGCGGTCCGAACCCCGTGTCGGTCCGGGAAGGAAGTATTTTGCCGCTCCGGTTCACCCACCCGATATGGACGTAAAGCTGCTCGAAGCCACAGACGACCCCGAGGACCTCATCTGCAAGGCAGCACGTAACGACTACAGCGACACCTCCGTCGGCAGCCAGTCGTTCGAAGCGACGATGGCTGAGGTCGACGGAGACACCCTTGACGACAAGAAGGAGACGCTCATCGGCCACCTGCTCGACCACGGCCACTTCGGTCCGTTCGAGCACGCGCAGGCGACCTTCGCCGTGGAGGGGGTCTCCCGCTCCTGTATGGCCCAGATCACCCGCCACCGCCACGTCTCCTTCGACGTGCAGTCGATGCGGTACGTCTCCTTCGACGACGTGGACCCCGAAGCCGTCCGGGAAGGCGAACTGGTCGTGACGCCGCCGTCCGCGACGGACCCGGACTGGATCGGCCGGAACCAGCAGAAAGCGAGCGTCTCCGACGAGGAGTTCGAGAAGCGCACGGAAATATTCAAAGACACCATCGAACAGGCGGTCGAATCGTACCAGGAACTGCTTGAGCTGGGAATGCCACCGGAAGACGCTCGGTTCGTGCTGCCAATCGGAACAAAGGTGAACATCGTGATGTCGATGAACGCCCGGA
The DNA here is from genome assembly GCF_000827835.1 of Haloarcula sp. CBA1115. Lineage (NCBI taxonomy): Archaea > Methanobacteriati > Methanobacteriota > Halobacteria > Halobacteriales > Haloarculaceae > Haloarcula > Haloarcula sp. CBA1115. The sequence goes on from NZ_CP010529.1 coordinate 3,323,195, forward strand.
TGCTGATGCACGTCGCGGACATGCGAGCCGCGGCGGACGCACAGTGGGAGATCCGGGAGATGACCGAGGAGATGCTCGACCTGGCAGCCGACTGGTGTCCCAAGACCTTCGACTACTACGAGCGGGAGATGAAGGGACGCAAGAACCGGCTCGCACCCTGACAGAGCCGCACTTCTCGCGGCAGTTCAGAACAGCTGTCTTCGGTCGTGGGCATCGACAATTGTTGGATCGACCTTGATACTCACAACGGCAATAGCGAGACACGAGCCGTTTTGTTGCGTCAACGACCGGATTTCAGAGTATCAAAAGACGAAACGAGTACGACACATTCATTACCGCACATCCTAGATAAACAATTGTGTCTTACGAGGTTGAACGTCCCACCCGTCGGTCGGGCACTGCGTCTGATGTGATGTGTGCTGTCGACGATGTCGACGGCCAGCAGCGGTTCGTCATCGCCGATATTGCCCACGATGACATCTGGATTTCGATGGTAGCGGACGAGACCTGCACACTTACAACCTGGCGATAGCGGGCCACCACCGGCTGTGACGGATTCTTGTAGATAGTTCCGGATAGTGCTGACCTCGGGGTCGACACAGACCGGGAAATCGCTCAAACAGTCCGTATGAAAAGTTTTTGTTGACCGCTCTGTGACGTAGGAGTATGGAATACGACGACATGCTCGACCGGGCGATGGAGGAGACGCCCGAGATTGACGGCACAAGCGAGCGGTTCGAGGTCCCCGATCCAGACGTCCGACAGGAAGGGAACGTCACCGTCTACGAGAACTTCCAGTCGACGTGTTCCCGGCTCGGACGCGAGGACGACCATGTGATGAAGTTCCTCCAGAACGACCTCGGGACAAGCGGCCACATCGACGAGAGCGGTCGAGCGCGCCTGACCGGCGAGTTCGATGCCGACCGTATCGAGGCGTCCATCGACGAGTACGTCGACGAGTTCGTGCTCTGCTCGGAGTGTGGGCTGCCGGACACGCAACTGGAACGGGAACAGGGCGCGCTGTTGCTCCGCTGTGAGGCGTGTGGCGCCCGCTCGGCGACGAGCGAGTAGCTACTGCAGACCTTTCAGCGTCTGCAAGTCGTTTTCCGTGCGGGTAAAAACGGCGAGCCGATGGCTCGCGTGACAGTTCGGGCAGTGGAACGTCGTGTCGTGTCGCGGCAAGTCCGTTGGCGTCGACTCCCAGTCTTTCTTACACTCAGGACAGAGCAATCGAACGTACGCTTCCTCCATGTATGTTACTCACACACATATCCAACGATAAAAAGCCTTGGCGTCTCCCCATTAGTCTGCCTTCACCCGGGCGTCAGGCCGGAAGGTCCTCGGCTTCGAGGAGTTCCTTGTACCGGTTTCGAATAGTCACTTCGGAGATGTCGGCGACGTCGCTGACCTGACTCTGTGTGACCTTCTCGTTGGTCAGCAACGCGGCGGCGTAGACGGCCGCTGCGGCGATGCCGACCGGCGATTTGCCGGAGAGCATCCCCGACTGGCGAGCACCTTCGATGAGGTCCCGTGCCTGTCGCTGGGTCTCCTCGCTGAGTCCGAGGTCGGAGATGAACCGCGGGAGGTAGTGTTCCGGGTCCGCCGGCTGGACTTCGAGGCTGAGTTCCCGGACGATGTACCGGTAGGTCCGTGTGAGTTCCATCTTTTCGACGCGGGAGACGCGGGCCATCTCGTCCAGCGACCGGGGGTTTCCGGCCATGCGAGCGGCCGCGTACAGCGCGGACGTGGCGACGCCCTCAATGGAGCGGCCCGGAAGGAGGTCGTCACCGAGCGCGCGTCGGTAGATGACGCTGGATGTCTCGCGGACGTTCTGGGGGAGTCCCAGCGCCGAGGCCATCCGGTCGATTTCGCCCAGCGCCTGCTTGAGATTGCGCTCCTTGGAGTCACGGGTACGGAACCGCTCGTTCCAGGTCCGGAGCCGCTGCATTTTCTGGCGCTGCTCGCTGGAGAGGGAACGCCCGTAGGCGTCCTTGTTCTGCCAGCCGATGTTGGTCGAGAGCCCCTTGTCGTGCATCATGTTCGTCGTCGGCGCACCGACGCGGGACTTGCGGTCCTTCTCTGCGGAGTTGAACGCCCGCCACTCCGGCCCGTGGTCGATCTCGTCCTCTTCGACGACCAGTCCACAGTCCTCACAGACTGTTTCGCCGTGTTCGGAGTCCGTAACGACGTTGCCACTACATTCGGGACAGGCCTCTACAGCCTCCTGCTCCGTCGGTTCGGATATTTGCTCGTCTCGTTCTCGTGTGCTCGTCCGCGTTGGTGATTCACTCATGATTGGGAGTTCTGTTCTGCCGGGTGCAGAAATTTTAAGACTGTTTGGGGAAACTGTCTTATCCTATAGTTAGTCCGTAAAGTATATAAATCTTTCTCCGTATTTCCGCAGGAACCGCCGGATAGCGGGGTGATAGGGTATGACATGGTCCGCCGTACGGCTATATAATCTTGGTGGTTATCGCCGCCGTCCGTGCACAACGCATAAATGGGGGGCTGCACCGCCGTGCGACTCCATCTGTGCTCCGTCGAACGACCAGTCCTCACCTCGATACGACCGCTCCTGATCGGTCGGGAGCGGCAAGTGGGTCCCGGAATTACCGGGTCAGCGGGAGTCACCGTGTGGTTCCGCACATCGTGGGGGAGTGATGAGATATAAAAAGCGATGTTACCAGTCGATACAGTTTGGTTACAATTACGCTCCAGATGCATACATCCGCGCGACGAGAGCCCCCGTTCGTGGGATGTCGCGGCGACCGCTCAATCGAGCGAGATCCACGCCAGAAACAGCAGCCCTCCGAGCTCCAGTATCGCAACGAATGTCATCGCGCGACCGGCGACAGGGGCGGCGCTTCGCAACAGCACGGCGACCTCCGGGTCAAGGACGTAGTAGTAGACGGACAGGCAGTTCTCGGCGAGCAACAGTACCCCGAAGACCGTCAGTCCGAGCGCGTGTTTCGAACCCACTGCCAGGTAGTTCCGGACCCAGACTGACAGTAGCACGAGCAGGACCACGACGTTGAGCGCGGACGCGACACTCGCCGCGGTCATCCAGACTGCCATCTGTGCCCTCCTATGCCGGCTCGTGGTAAGACTCCTTTCCCGATTTCAGCCATTGTCACTCGATCTCCGCGATGATTTCCTCGATGGTGTCCCAGTACTGTTCGGTCCTGTCCGTCAGCGTGTAGACGGAGCCGTAGTCGCCGCCGGTGTTGTCGACGACGCCGTTGTCCAACAGCACGTCAAGGTGGTGCCGGACGGTCTTGTAATCGAGGTCAAGGTCCTCCGCCAGTTGGTTAGCGTTCCGGGGCCGTCGCTTGAGGGCCTTGAGGATACGGGCTCTGTTTGGCCCCCCACGGGTCCCGGAGAGAACGTACCAGAGGACACCCTCCATCAGCGGACCCAACTCTCCGGGCGTACGTATATCCACTGGCCGATTGTGCGATAACTGCCTACGAGCGTAACGGCGGAAGCTAATTGTCAGCGGTGGGCATCAAGAACCCGAAGCGGTCGTCGCGGGGTGGCAATTCTGGCCGGCTGTCACGCACGGGCTCGAGATAGTCGTGCGCCGGGTTACGGCTGCAACACGCCGTCGATGGCGTGGATGAAGCCGTTGGAGGCCTCGATGTTCGTGTCGACGATATCGGCCTGGTCGCCGTTGAGGTCAGTCCCGTCTACGTCGATCTTCGCCCCGTTCAGCGTCGGGATTTTCTCCGAGTCGACGACGGAGCTTGCGTCTCGCTCGCCCGGTGCGACGTGGTACGTGAGGACGTCCACGAGGAACTCGTCGTCAACATCGCCGACGTTGTCGACAGTGATTCCCGCGGCGTTAAACGCATCGTCGGTCGGCCCAAACACCGTCAGCTGACGGTTCCCGCTGAGTGTCTCGCCGATACCGGCTTCCGCGACAGCGGCGACCAGCACGTCGAAGCCGTCGGCCGCCATGGCCACGTCAATGATCGTATCGCCGTCTCTCGGCGGCGCGGCAGTCGCGGCACCGACGCCACCGACTGCGACTGCTGTTCCGGCACCGATACTCCGTAACACACTGCGCCTGGTCTGTTTCATGGAAACCCGGGCGATTCGGAGGACTGTTGACAGTTAACCAGTTTCCGAACTGGGACCCAAATTAGACCATAGTTTCAGACAGTGAATAGGTGACCCTCGGTCGGAACGTCAAAGAGTCCGATACGTGCGCCCGCGTCCAGCCACGCATGCCCGTACGAGAACGATGCCAGCGCGTTGACCGGGTCGTCGTCGTCCCTGAAGTGGCGACCGTCCGCCAGATACGCCGCCGCCATCTCTTCACACTCCAGTGCGGCGTCGTGCATCGGCGTCCCTTCAGGTGGCGCGACTGATGCCGCGTCGAGCGCCTCGGCGAGCAGTCCCTCGTAGCGGTCGGTCTTCTCTTCGAGATCTGCGGCCATACCCTCAGCGAACGGTGGCAGTGGCCTAAGCGTGTCGTCCCAGTGCGAGTTCGGCGCACGACAACACAAGCTAAATACGGCCCGGTAGTCTAGCTTGGCTAATGACAGAATCGGTCGAACACCGACGACTCATCGTCGCTGGCACCGGCGCAGCGGGACTGACAGCGGCCATCTACGCCGCCAGAAGTAACAACGACCCACTCGTTCTGGAAGGCGACGAACCGGGCGGGCAGCTCACGCTGACCAGCGAAGTCGAGAACTTCCCCGGCTTCCCCGAGGGGCTCTCCGGTCCGGACCTCATCAACAACATGAAAGAGCAGGCCGAGCGGTTCGGGACCGAGCTGAAACACGGCATCGTCGCCGACATCGACGACAGCGAACGGCCGTTCCGCGTGGAACTGTCGAACGGCGACGTGTACACCTGCGACGCCTTCATCGCCGCCTCCGGAGCCAGCGCCCGGACGCTGGGCGTCCCCGGCGAGGACGAGCTGATGGGCTACGGCGTCTCGACGTGTGCAACCTGTGACGGCGCGTTCTTCCGCGGCGAAGACATGCTCGTTGTCGGCGGCGGCGACGCGGCCATGGAGGAGGCCCACTTCCTCACGAAGTTCGCCGACACCGTCTACATCGCACACCGCCGCGAGGAGTTCCGCGCCGAGGACTACTGGATCGACCGCGTCCAGCAGAAGGTCGACGAGGGCGAAATCGAGATCATGCGAAACACCGAGTTGCTGGAGATGCACGGCTCACCCGAAGACGGGGTCGACCACGTCACCCTCGCACAGAACGACGAGGGCCATCCCAGCGAGAAGCTCGACGACGACGAGACCGAAACCTTCGACTTCGATGTTGGCGCTGTCTTCATCGCTATCGGCCACACGCCTAACACCGACTACCTCGAAGACACCGGCGTCGAACTGGACGATACCGGCTACATCCAGACCCACGGCGGCACCGGCGGCGACCAGACCGCCACCGACGTCGACGGGATCTTCGGTGCCGGCGACGTGGTCGACTACCACTACCAGCAGGCCGTCACCGCCGCCGGGATGGGCTGTAAGGCCGCCATCGACGCCGACGAGTACCTCGAATCACAGGCCGAGGCCGCCGCCGAGGCGGAGTCCGAGGCCGCGGCAGAAGCCGACGACTAGCGCAGTTGTTTCTTCGTTCGTCCCCACATCCACAGACCCTTTAGGATAGCCCCCGGAGTGAGCGGCATGGCAACCGATACTGTCACGCTGACTATCGACGACGGCGAAGAGACCGACGAACTCACCGTCCCAAGCGAACTCGTAGACATCCTCCGAGAGTCGCCCGAGGAGACGGACCCGCAGGTCGTCGGCGACATCGCGATGTTCGGCATGACCCAGCGGATTCACAGCGCTGTCCACCACGCGCAGGGCGAGCCGGACGAGCAGATCGTCGCGCTCGAAGAGGAAACCAGCGAACTGTTCGAAGAGCGCTTCGGCCAGTCCTTCGCCGAGCTGACCGGCCACGACCACTAATTCTGTCGGCCAGTTCTTAGAACTGCCAGTGTAGCACCACGCCGTCGTCGAGCCGTTCGACGCCGGCCAGCTCCGGCTCCGGGAAGTCCTCGATGAAGCCGTCGCCGTCGGCCAGCGTCGGCGCGTCCCGGCCGCCGATGACCTTCGGCCCGATGTAGACGAACAGCTCGTCGACCAGCGCCTCTTCTAGCAGGCCGAAGATGAGTTCGCCGCCACCCTCGACCATGAGCTGGTCGATACCGTCGCCCTCCAGTTTCGCAAGCGTCGTCGTCAGGTCGACCCGGTCCTGCCCGGCGGCGATGACGTACGCGCCGGCGTCTTCCATCTCCTCGATGAAGTCCGGCGGGGCGGCTTCGCTGACGAGGAGGTAGGTCTGGGCGCGACCGTCCAGCACTGTGGCGTCCGGCGGCGTTCGGATGCGGGAGTCGGCGACGACGCGTGCGGGATTTTCCGGCTTGCCGCGGTCGGCCCGGGCGGCGCGGCGGTCGGCGTCGTCGACGGTCAGTGAGGGGTCGTCAGCGAGAATCGTACCGACGCCGACCATCACAGCATCACTGTCGGCTCGAAGCTGGTCGACGCGGTCGAAGTCGTCCGGGCCGGAGATAGCGATCTGTTCGCGGCGGCGGGAGGAGAGTTTCCCATCGACACTCATGGCGGCGTTGACGACGACGTGCATACTCGTTCGTGCCGGCGACACGTCAAACGGCTTTTGGGTTACAGTCAGGAGGACGTTGTTTCGGGGCGCTTCGACAGCTTCCGGACGTCGAGTTTCTTCACGGTGCCGTCGCCGGTTTTCAGCTTCAGCACCGTCTTTTTCAGTACGAGTTCTTCGACGTCGAGCGTCGTCTCCGTGCTCCAGCCCCGTAGCCTGACCATCCCTTCCTCGTCGATTTCGAGGAACGTGCGGGGTTTGCGCTGGGACCCCATCGTCCACTCCTCGTCGCCGACGGACAGCTCCTGCCCGCCGCTTTTCGCCCAGCGGAACACGCAAGCGAACTGCTCGCGGGGTTCGTCACCGCGGTCGTGATCGACGCGGGTCCACTGCTCGAAGTCGACGCCGAAGTGGGCGGCCCACAGCTCCAGATACTCGAAATCGAACTTCTTCTTGCCGTCGTTGTTCCGGCCACTCCGCCAGATGACGTGCGCCTCCGACGGCTTCGACCCGAACATACTACCCATAGTCAGGCCCCCGGGCGACTGCCGTTATTATTTGATCTGATATCACGAATCCCGACTAGTCGAATATCTCCGATAACGTACTTTTTAGCCATTTGAAACGTCCCAACACAGTCAACGCCCATATCCTGAGAGATTACAGTATCACAAATAAGAATTGTGGGCGATTTTGAACAGGTGTGAACGGTCGTGACTTGCACGGCCGGCCGAAAACGCTTTTGAGTGCTCCCGTCGAACCGTCAGTCGATGTCTCTCGAAGACCATGCCGAGGAGCTCGCCTCCGACCTCGGTGTTGACAAAGAGGAGGTCACACGCGACCTGGAAAACCTCGTGAACTACTCCGTCCCGATGGACGAGGCCAAGCAGAGCCTCAGACGGAAGTACGGCGATGGCAGCTCGGGCGGCGATAGCACGCCGTCGAGCAAGGCCATCAACGAGGTTTCGACCGACGACTCGAACGTGACGGTCACCGCCGTGGTGCTCACGTCGGGTCGTCGCTCCATCCAGTACAACGGGGAACAGCACGTCATCCGCGAGGGCCAACTCGCCGACGAGACGGGGAAGATATCCTACACGGCCTGGGACGGCTTCTCGGGCGACCTCCAGCCCGGCCAGACCGTCCAGCTCGGCAACGCCGGCGTCCGCGAATGGGACGGCCAGCCGGAGCTTAATCTGGGCGACAGCACCAACCCCGAGGTCGTCGACGAAACGCTCGACATCGACTATGAAGTCGGCGGCCGCGCCGCGCTACAGGACCTCGCACCGGGTGACCGCGGCATCACTGTCGAGGTGCAGGTGCTGGAATGCGAACAGAAGGTCATCGACGGCCGCGACGGCGAGACGACAATTCTCAGCGGCGTCCTCGGCGACGAGAGCGGCCGCCTCCCCTTCACTGACTGGGAGCCCCACGAGGAAATCGAGGAAGGGGCGTCCGTCCGCCTCGACGAGACGTTCGTCCGCGAGTTCCGCGGTGCGCCGTCGGTAAACGTCTCGGAGTTTTCGACGGTGACCGCGCTGGACCGCACGGTCGAGGTCACCGAAGACGCGCCCCGGATGTCCATCCGGGAGGCTGTCGAGAGCGGCGGCCTGTTCGACGTGGAACTGGCCGGCAACGTCATCGAGGTGCGGGACGGCTCCGGCCTCATCGAGCGTTGTCCGGAGTGTGGCCGCGTCATCCAGAACGGCCAGTGTCGCTCCCACGGCGCGGTTGAGGGTGAGGACGACCTGCGGACGAAGGCCATCCTCGACGACGGAACCGACACCGTCACCGCGGTGCTCGATGACGAACTCACCGCCCGCGTGTACGGTGGCGACCTCGACGACGCCCGCGAGCACGCCCGCGACGCGATGGACAAAGAGGTGGTCGCCGAGCGCATCAGCGACCGCATCGTGGGCCGCGAGTACGTCGTCCGCGGGTCGCTGTCGGTCGACGAGTACGGCGCGAACCTCACCGCCTCGACCTTTACCGAGGCCGACGACGACCCGGCGACGCGTGCGCAGGCCCTCCTACAGGAGGCAGACGCATGAGCGAATCCGGCGACAGCGGCCCCGGCCGCCGGGAGGTCGCCCATCGGCTGTTCGCCGCGGAGTTCGACGACGCCGACTTCTCGTATTCGGAGTCCGACGAGGAGCGCGCGCCGAACTACGTCGTCACGCCGACCGGCGCGCGGGTCAACCGCCTGTTCCTCGTCGGCGTCCTCACCGAACTCGAACAGGTCAACGACGACGTGTTGCGCGCCCGGGTCGTGGACCCGACCGGCCCGTTCGTCATCTACGCCGGCCAGTACCAGCCCGACGAACTGGCGTTTCTGGAAGGGGCCGACCCGCCGATGTTCGTCGCCGTCACGGGCAAGGCCCGCACCTTCCAGCCCGACGACAGCGACCGGGTGTTCACCTCGGTGCGACCCGAGAGTATCAGCGAGGTCGACGCGGACACGCGGGACCGCTGGGTCGTCCAGGCCGCCGAGCAGACCGTCTCGCGCATCGGACAGATGGCCAGCGCGAAACAGGCCGGTTTAGCCGGCGACGAACTCCGCCTCGCGCTGCTGGACCAAGGCATCGACGAGAGTGCCGCGGCCGGCATCACGCTCGCGCTGGATCATTACGGCACGACCGGCGACTACCTCGACGCGCTCCGGACGACGGCGCTCGACGCCGCTCGCGTCGTCGCCGGCGACACGGACGAGGCGCAAGGGCTGTCGTTGTCACCGGACGACGGGACCGACGACCCGATTCCGCTCCTTGCCTCTCTCGACCTCGATACTGACGTTTCCACCCCGGAGACGGCGACTGAGGACGCAGAGGGAGACGCGACGGCAACCGAGTCCGGCGCTACTGAGCCGACGACAGACGAGGAGGTGGCCGACGCGGCCGAGAAAGGTGCGCCCGCAGACGCTGCCGACGCCGAGCCCGCGCCCGGTTCGCCCGGCGCACCGGTCGGCGACGAGTCGACAGAGCCAGACGCCGGCGCGGCCACGAGTGACGCACCCGTCGAGACGCCCGAGACAGCGACCGACGCCGCAGCCGACGAAACCACGCCGGGTGAGTCCGTGGGTGAGGACGTGTCCTCGACGCCTGAACAGAGCGAGCCCGTGGACGAACCACCGGTGTCGAGTGAGCCGGTGACCGACGCCGACGCGATGGGACAGGACGAACCGGAGTCGTCGTCCGAACCCGACAACGGCGGTGACCTCGGCGACTTCGACACCGAGTTCGAACTGGACGAGGACGAACGCGAGGAAATCGAACAGGAGTACGGCACTGACTTCCAGAGCGGGACGGAAGTGGATGAGCCCGGCGAGGCCGACATCGAGACGCCGGACCACGAAGAACTGGCCGACGCGGCCCAGGAGGGCGCGCCCGCAGACGCCGCCGACGCCGAGCCCGCACCCGGTTCGCCCGGTGCACCGGCCGGCGATGAGTCCCCCGAGCCGACCGCTGACGCGGCCACAAGCGACGCACCCGCCGAGACGCCCGAAACAGCGACCGACGCCGCAGCCGACGAGACCACACCAGACGAGTCGGCGAGCGAGGACGCGCCTACCGAGGACGTGGACCTCGAAGACGCCGTCATGGCGGTCATGGATGACCTCGACGACGGCAGTGGGGCCGACCGCGAGGAACTCCGCTCGACGGTCGTGAGCCGCCACGGCGCGGACGCCGATGCCGTCGAGGACGCCATCCAAGACGCGTTGATGGGCGGACGCTGCTACGAGCCCGAGGACGGCAAGCTCACACCCATCTGACGCACCGAGCCGCGGTCCTTTTCTCCCCTGCGACCCAACCGAGCGCAGATGCGTGTCGAACCGCTTCCCGACGTCCCGGCGGCCACCGTCGATACTGACGGGGAGCGACTGCTGGCGGTGGCCGATTATCACGCCGGCATCGAAGCAGGGCTCAGATACGAGGGGGTCGAACTCCAGTCGGCCGCCGAGGCCCGCCGGGAGCGGTTGCTGACATGCCTGAGACGCGCCCGGGCCGACCGGCTGGTCGTCATCGGCGACCTGGGCCACGCCATCGGCGACCCGTTCGCAGACGAGCGAGCGGAGCTCGAAACGCTGTTCGACGCCCTTGACGTGCCCGTGACACTGGTGAAAGGGAATCACGACGGCGGTCTGGAGCCAGTCTTGTCTGACCTCGACGCCGACGTCGAAGTGACGCCGGGACACGGCACCCGCATCGGCGCTGTCGGGTTCGCCCACGGCCACACCTGGCCCGCGCCGGACGTGCTCGAAGCCGACGTCGTCTGTGTCGGCCACGAACATCCCGTCGTCCGACTCGAAGACAGCGTCGGTGGGGCCCAGAAGGAGCGGGCCTGGCTCCGCGGCTCGCTGGTGACTGAGCCCTTTGCCGAACAGTTCGACCAACCAGTCGAGAACGCGCCGGACATCGTCGTCTTTCCGGCGTTTAACGACCGCTCCGGCGGGACGTGGGTCAACGTCGACGGACAAGAGTTCCTAGCTCCGTTCCTGCCCGAGGGGATGGCGGATGCCGAGGCGTTCCTGCTCGATGGCACGCGGTTAGGGGCCTACCAGCAGGTCTGAGCCAGCGTTCTGTACCCGCCTATGTTTCCGAGAGCGCCGCTTCGAGTTCGTCGACCAGTTCTGTGTTCCCGAGGAACGTCGGCGTCCGGTCGTGGATACCGTCCGGTTCAACGTCGAGCAACGACTGCGAGCCGTCGCTAGAGGCCCCACCGGCAGCCTCGACGAGGTACGCGAGCGGCGCTGATTCGAAGTGGACCCGAAGCTTACCGTTTGGGTACCCCGACGTCACCGGATACCCGAACAGCCCGCCGTATTCGAGCACCTGCGCCAGGTCGGCGACGGTCGCGCCGCCGTAGCGGAGCTTCAGGTCCCGCTCGAAGGACTGGGCGATGTCGTTGAACGCGTCGCTTCGCTCGCCAGTCTTGCCCGCTAACCCGACAACAGTCGCCTCTGCTGGCAGTTCGAACTGGCCCCAGCGCTCGCTGTGCCCGTCCCGGAGGAGGTGCTCCTGAACGACATCGCGGTCGGACCGGGCGATTGTCAGCGTCGTGTATGGGCCGTATAGCACCATCAGTGATGCGACCATTTCCCGGCCCGCCGCGGGCAGTTCAGCGTCGTAGACCCCGATTATCGTCCCCACGGAGTTGTTCGAGGCGAGGTTCGAGGAGCCATCGAGCGGGTCGATGGCGATGCTGTAGCCCTCGCCACAGTCGACCACGTCGCTACGTTCCTCGCTCGCGTACGCGCCGATGCCGTCGATGTACGCGAGTGCGTCGAAAAACAGGTCATCGGCCCACACGTCGCCACCGACCTGTTGCTCCCCACTCGGGTTCTCGCCAGCGGCTCTGTTGGCGTAGTTCGCCAGGTTCCCGCTAACGTAGTGGGCCGTGTCCTTTACCGCCCGTTCGATCTCATCAAGCGTGTTCACAGGCCATCACCGGCCGCAGTTGCACAGGCGTCAGTCATGATTCCACATATCCCAGGGCAACGACATAAGGCTGTACCCGTTCTCCCCCGCAACGCCCGCAGTGCTCTGGTTACCGATGGGGGACGAGAGAATGTGACACAACGTGTTTAACCCGGTGTAGTCGCTAGAGAGGGGCGATGACTGACGGGGTCGCTCGCGGCGATGACGCCTTCACTGCGCTCGGGCCGGCCGTCCGCAGTGCGCTCTCCGAGCGCGGTTTCACGACGCCGACCGACCCACAGCGAAAGGCGATTCCAACTCTGGCTGACGGGCGAGACGCGCTAGTCGTCGCCCCGACCGGAACCGGAAAAACTGAAACGGCGATGTTGCCGGTCTTCGACGCGCTGGCCGAATCCGAGGACCGCTTTGGCATCGGCGCGCTGTACATTACGCCGCTCCGGGCGCTGAACCGCGACATGCGCCAGCGCCTCGACTGGTGGGGCGAAACGCTCGGCCTCGAAGTGGACGTTCGCCACGGCGACACGACTGACTACCAGCGCCAGAAGCAGGCCAACGACCCGCCGGACGTGCTGGTGACTACGCCGGAAACGCTACAGGCGATGCTCACCGGGTCGAAGCTCCGGACAGCGCTAGAGGATGTCGAGCATATCGTTATCGACGAGGTCCACGAACTCGCCGCGGCCAAGCGCGGCGCACAGTTGACCGTCGGCCTCGAACGGCTCCGGGAGCTCTCCGGGCAGTTCCAGCGCATCGGCCTCTCGGCGACCGTCGGCGACCCAAACGAGGTCGGCCGGTTTCTCACCGGCGGCCGCACGTGTGCCATCGTGGAAGTGGACATCGGCAGCCGGCTAGATATCGAAGTGGTTCGGCCCCAGATTACTGACCGCGACGAGCAGCTATCAAGCACCCTCGTCACCGACGCCAGAACGGCCAGTCACGTCCGGTACATTGCCGACCTCATCGACGAACACGAGTCTGTGCTGCTGTTCGTCAACACCCGACAGACAGCCGAGGCGCTTGGCTCGCGGTTCAAGGAACTCGGGACCGACCTCGGCGTTCACCACGGTTCGCTGTCGAAGGAGGCCCGCATCGACGTGGAGGACCGCTTCAAGGCCGGCGACCTCGACGCCCTGTTGTGTACCTCCTCGATGGAGCTGGGTATCGACGTGGGCCACGTCGACCACGTCGTCCAGTACGGCAGCCCCCGCCAGGTGTCCCGCCTCGTCCAGCGGGTCGGCCGCGCCGGCCACCGCCGCGACCTCGTTTCCTCGGGCACGGTCGTTACGACTGACACCGACGACACGCTGGAGGCGCTGGCGATTGCGAGACAGGCCGAAGCCGGCGATGTCGAGCCCGCCGAAATCCACGACGGGAGCCTCGACACAGTTGCCAACCAGATCGCCGGACTGGTGATGGATACCGGCGAAATTCGGGCGATGCGGGCCTACGAGATACTGACCCGCGCGTACCCGTTCCGGGACCTCGACGAGGCCCAGTTCAAGCAGGTCGTCGAGGAACTCGCAGCGAACAACGTCATCTGGCTCGACGAGGACCGGGACACGTTAGAGAAGCGCCGCGGGACCTGGCAGTACTTCTACCAGAACCTCTCGATGATTCCCGACGAGGCCACATACGACGTGGAGGACGTGGCCTCAGGCCAGCAGGTCGGGACCCTCGATGAGAAGTTCGTCGTCAACTTTGCCACGCCCGGCGAGGTGTTCGTCCAGCGCGGGGAGATGTGGCGCATCACGAACATCGACGAGGAAGAGGAAGTCGTGACCGTCTCACCCATCGAAGACCCCGCCGGTGAGGTCCCGTCGTGGGTGGGGCAGGAGATTCCGGTTCCGAGAGCCGTCGCCGCGGAAGTCGGCGAACTCCGTCGTGTGGCTGGTCGGCAACTCCAGGACGGCGCGGACACCGAGGCCGTCGCCAGAGACGTGGCGACTCGCTATGCCGCCGGCCCGGAGACCGTCGCCGAGGGACTTTCGCAGGTCGAGAAGCACGAGGGGCCGATTCCGGACGACACGACTATTCTGGTGGAGTTCCACGGCCGGGAGGTCATCGTCAACGCTTGCTACGGGCACAAAATCAACGAAACGCTGGGCCGGGTCCTCTCGGCGCTGCTCGGTCAACGGGCAGGGTCGTCGGTCGCGATGGATGTCGACCCGTACCGGATTACGCTGGAGGTCCCGCGCCGGATCACCGCCGGCGATGTCATCGAAGTCATTGAGGACACCGATCCTGACCACCTCCCAGCACTCATCGAACTCAGCCTGAAAAACGCCGACGCGCTGAAGTTCAAGCTCGCGCAGGTGGCGACGAAGTTCGGCTCGCTCAAGCGCTGGCGGGGCCGGGGGTCGACTGACTTCGGCCGTGACCGCCTGCTGGCAGCGCTTGAGGACACGCCGATGTATGACGAAGCCCTGCGCGAGGTTCGCCACGAGGACCTCGCTATCGAAGCGACAGCCGACCTCCTCCGGGATATCCAGCGCGGCGACGTGGCGCTCGAAACAGTGGGCGAGCACACGCCCATCGGGACCGGCGGCAGTTCCTCCGGGCGGGAACTCCTCTCACCGGAGAACGCCGACGCGAGCGTCATCAAAACCGTCAAGGAGCGCATCCAGAGTGACCGCGTCATCCTCGCATGTCTGCACTGCAAGGAGTGGGACCGCAAACAGCAGGTCAAGCGCGTGCGGGATCAGCCGTCGTGTCCGCAGTGTGGCTCGACCCGCATCGCCGCGCTGAATCCGTGGGCCGAGGAAGTCGTCTCGGCCGTCCGGACCGACGACAAGGACGAGGAGCAGGAGAAGATGACCGAACGAGCCTACCGCTCGGCCTCGCTGGTCCAGAGCCACGGGAAGCGGGCGGTGGTCGCGCTGGCCGCCCGCGGGGTCGGGCCCCACAACGCCGCCCGAATCATCAACCGCTTGCGGGAGGACGAAGACGAATTCTACCGGGACATCCTCCGACAGGAGCGGGAGTACGCACGGACGCAGTCGTTCTGGGGTTGAGAGCGGCACAGTACGCCAGCAGGCTAACTCAGTTCCCGAATCGCTTCCGCAAGTCGTGGCTCGATACCGTCAGGGTCAGGGGCTTCTATCGTGAGTTTCGTGTGTCGCTCGTCGGCATCAGTCACCTCCGAAAGCAGTCCGGCGCTGCGGTCGACCTCGACGTACAGCGTAAGTCCGTCGTCGTCGAACACCGGGACGATCTCGACCTCGTCGACCGCGCCGGCGAACTCGCCGCGCTGGGGCCGGAACTCGAACTCCTGAGCGAAGTTCGCCGAGGTAGTGAACAGGCTCCCGGCCGTCGCCTCACAGGCCGAGGCATGGAGCGAGAAACCGAGCGAATCCAGCGCGTCGAACACCGCTTGCGTGCGGTGTGTCGGTTCGACTTCGATGTAATCCTCGTCGCCGGGGTCGACCGCCATCGAGATATCGAGGCCGGTCTCGATTTCGACGGCCGTCGAGCGCGTAGTCACCGGCGTCTCCCTGGGAATATCTATAGTAGTCTCGAAACGTCGTTTCTCGCCCGCTTCGATAGTGAACGGTTCGGTAAGTTGCCACTGATCGATGATGGCGTCCTTGTACCCCTCGTCGGATTTATATTCGGTTTCCAGCGCGAAGTAGACCGCGTCGACATCCTGATCCGTCGACCCGCCCTCGACGTGGACCTCGGCCTGGACGGATTCGCCGGCTCTGACGGTATCCGTCGGCAGAATCGTGTCTACTGTGGCCGAGCCGATGCCGATTCTGGAGAGCACGTCTTTCATTCGTGTTGTGAAATTCGACCGTCACAGAGTATAAAGTTCAGGGAGCGACGCTATCGAAAGAATGGGGTTACGAGAGTGCCCGGGCACGTCCGGCTCCGGGCTGAGAGAGCCAGTTGGGACCGTTTCACCCTGACATAGCCGTTTGGAGCCGTCGGTTCCACTGCGGACGCAACCGATCAGTCGTCTGATGTACGTTGACTTATCATGACGACTCCAGCCGTGTTGCCGTCCAAGTCGGTGAGAGAGCGGCCGCTGAACTCATACGTACGGCGGTGCCCGCCGTCGGTGAGTAGGGCGGCCGTAACGGTAGCTCGCCCGCGATCGAGAGACCGATGGACCGCGTCGGTAATCGCCTCCCGCTCGGCTTCGGGAAACAGGTCGGTGATCGGCAGCCCTTCGGCTGCTTGTCCGGTGTGGCCTGTAAGCTCACCCGCCCGTTCGTTGCAGTGCTCGATGTGCCCATCTGCACTGAGGACGAACAGTGGGTCCTCCAGCGCATCGAGCGCTTGCTGGATGACCGCACGCTCCTCCAGTAGTTCCTGTTCGCGGTTGTGACGCTCGGTGATGTCAGTAAACGCAACGACCAGTTGTTCGACCTCGCCGTCAGAGATTATCGGCGTAGCGCTGACTTCGTGGATGACTTCCCCGACCGGGTGGTCCAGTGTCAGCGTGTATTCGATTGTCTCGCGCGTGGCGACGCATTTCCGGTACGCACCAGCGATCTTTCTACTATTTTTCTCCCCAAGTGCTTCAACTGGAGTCTTACCGATAAGCTCTGACTCTACGAGGCCAGTGAACTCAAGCACTCGTGAGTTGCATCGCCGGAATCGGAACCCGTCTTGTTCAACATCGACGAGGAGGAGTCCGTTTCGCGTGTTCTCGAAAACAGCGGCGTACTCTGCTGTGGTTTCCTCCAGTTGCTTTCTCGACTGATACTGCGTGACAGCGTTGCTTATTCGATTGGCTAGCAGCTCGTACTGCTCAGCTCCGGATTGTTTCTGCAAGTAATCAGTCGCACCGGTAGAAATGGCATCGCTTGCAATCTCTTCGCTTCCTCGACCGGTGAACATGATAAACGGGAGTTGCGGGTGTCGCTCACGGACCGCCTGCAAAAATTCAAGCCCGTCTGTCTCGGGCATCTCGAAGTCTGAAACGACACAGTCAGGAAGAGAACGATCCATAGCCTGTAGCCCATCGGTGGCACTTGGGACAGTTTCGACCGTGAACCGCTCGTCTTCACGTTCAAGTAGCTCAGCCGTCACTGTAGCGAGGGCCTCGTCGTCGTCCACAAGAAGAATGCTAACCTCCCCCATATATCATGATAGCAGCCGAATGGATTATCTCTTTGCATAGTTCGCACCAATCATGACATTTAAATTTTAACTAAGTGGATAGGCAACGCAACCGCTCTACGATCTCTTAAGCCGTACTTTCTCTAAGTGTGTCCGAATTTATACTATTCTAATAGCAATGGTTTATCCGGACTACTCAAAGCGCTCGGCGTGCAATGGGGGATATGACCGAGTGGCGCGATGCGTCGGACCCCGCCTGCCCGGAGTGTGGCGAGCCGCTGGAGCCGACGGCGATGGCCTGCCCACACTGTGACGCGTCGTTACTCACCGACGAACAGACGGAGATGCTTGACGAACGCCTGACCGAGACGCTCGAGTCGATGGACGCCGGTGCGCCGACGTGGGCAGTCACGCTCACGGGGCTCTCGCTCGGCATCGCCATTGCGCCGCTCGTACTGTACGCCGTCGTCATCCTCGTCGGCGATCTCTCGCTTCCCGTGGCCGTCGGCGTCTTGCTGGCCGGCTGGCTCGGTCCAGCCGCGTATCTCTCGCGGCTGCGTAATCCCAGCGAAGTGCTGGCCCGGGGGCTGTACCTCGTCGTCGCCGGCGTGGCCGTCGTCGTGCTCGCAGTCGGCTACGAGGTCCTCCTGTCGGATGGCCCGTCAGTCGTCTCCGAACAGACCGCGCTCGTGTCGCTCGGTCTTGCGATTCCGGCGACGCTGGGAGCACTCATCGCGCGCCGCGCGGCCCGGCGGGCTGACCGGCAGGCCCGCGGGGAGCCGGGGCCGCTGCACGAGCGCTTCGGTATCGACGACGACGAGCCCGACAACTGAAAACGCCTAAGCGGGCCGCCGTTGTCCACCCGTGCATGCGACTGGAGGAGTACTGGGGCATCGGCCCGAAGACGTCCGAACTGCTCACCGAGGAGCTGGGCGTCGAGCGGGCCATCGAGGCCATCGAGTCGGCGGATACGCGTGCGCTAACCACGGCCGGCCTCTCCCGGGGGCGAGCGACGCGAATCCTCCGGCGGGCGACCGGGGCCGAGTCGATGGACCTGCTCGCCACCAGAGATACCCGCGACGTGTACAAGGAACTACTCGACCTCGCCGAGGAGTACGCGGTCACCGAAGATGCGGCCGACAGCATCCGGGTGCTGACGCCGCTACCGACCCGCGAGGCGATGGACGAGCGGCTGGACGACGTGCTCGAAGCGCGGGATACGTGGGCCGACCTCTCGGAGGCGGACCAGCGGGCCGTTCTCGACGCGTTCGACGCGTTCGACGCTGACGGGGGTGAACTAGCCGCGGTCGACGTGGCGCTGGCGCTCCGGGACACCGGCATCGAGAGCGGCGTGTTCGAGCCACTGGCGACCCTCGACGGCGAGTCACTGACGGCTGGCCGGGCGGCGCTCGCCGGCCTCGCGGGCGACGGCGAGTCCGTCGGCGAAGGGGCCGACGAGGAACTCGACCGCCTGCGCGACCAGCTCGGGCAAATAGAGGATCTTGCAGCGGCATCAATGGAGGTCGTCGAGGCCGTTCAGGAGGGCGCTCGGCGGCCCGACGAGTTCCAGGACGCGCTCGTCCGGCACGTCACGGGCGAGACAGGTATCGACGCTGCCAGAGTCCGCGACGCGATGCCCCGCGAGGCGACCGACGCGCGGGATTTCGTCGACGTGGCGCTCCGGGAACTCCGAAGCACGCTCCGAAGCGACGTCCGGGAGCGCGAGGGGACGGTCGCCGACCGGCTGGAAGACGACCTCGCGGACGCCCGCGGGGACATCGACGCCGCCATCGAGGCGGTGGACGACATCGCGTTCTCAGTGTCGCTCGCCCGCTTCGCCATCGCGTTCGACCTGACGCGGCCCGCCTTCGTCGAGGACCGCAAGACCATCGCGGTGAAGCGGGCCCGGAACCTCACCATCGCCGACGTGGAAAGCGTCCAGCCGGTCACCTACGCCATCGGCGACCACACGCTGGACCTGGACCGGGCGAACCAGCCGCCAAGCGGCGACCGGGTGGCTGTCCTGACCGGCGCGAACTCCGGCGGGAAGACGACCCTGCTGGAGACGCTGTGTCAGGTGCAACTGCTGGCCCAGATGGGGCTGCCGGTCCCCGCCGAGGCCGCCGAGGTGGGCATTGTCGACACCGTCGTGTTCCACCGTCGGCACGCCTCGTTCAACGCCGGCGTCCTCGAATCGACGCTGCGCTCTGTCGTCCCGCCGCTGACCGAGAGCGACCGGACGCTGATGCTCGTCGACGAGTTCGAGGCTATCACCGAGCCCGGCTCCGCCGCCGATCTCCTCCACGGACTCGTGACGCTGACCGTCGACCGCGACGCGCTGGGCGTGTTCGTCACTCACCTCGCGGACGATCTCGAACCGCTGCCTGTCGAGGCCCGTGTCGATGGCATCTTCGCCGAAGGGCTGAATCAGGACCTCGAACTACAGGTCGACTATCAGCCCCGGTTTGGCACTGTCGGGAAGTCCACGCCGGAGTTCATCGTCTCCAGGCTCGTTGCGAACGCAAAGGACCCTGTCGAGCGAAACGGGTTCGAGACGCTCGCCACGGCCGTCGGCGAGGAAGCGGTCCAGCGGACCCTCTCGGACGCGCTCTGGACCGACGAGTAGCGCGGTTACGACAGCGAACTGGCGACGACTCGCTCCTCTCCTTCGACCGCCTCGGCGACGTTGTCCAGCAGCCGCCGTACCTCCCGGCGGTTGTACCACCTGATAAGCGGCGCGAGGAGAACCTCCGGGAGTGGCCCGGGGACCTCGTACTCGGCCGCGTATGTGAGCCGCGTGCCCCCGCGCTCCGGTTCGAACCGCCAGGCTATCCGGCCCGTCAGGTCGCCGCTCATCTCGTAAACGATACGCTCGGGCGGCTTGTACGTCGAGGCACGGACCTCACCGGTGAAGGTGATTCCGAACATTTTGTACTCGTACGCAGCGCGGTTTCCGCTGTTTGGCAGCCGCTCGATGCGTTCGGCGCGGGTAAGGCTCGGCGTGACGGCCGCCTGGTTCGACGGCTCGTCCATGAACGTGAACACTGTCTCGACTGGTGCATCGAGCCAGCGGTCGTCGGACGTATGGACCGTCATGTGTCCTGCTTCGCACTCCAGTATCTTACACGCTCGGCCACACAGTGACAACAGACCAGTCTGGGGGTCAGGAACTAGTGCGACCGGTCCCGGCGGCTACAGCCGACGGGTACGGCGTGACTGTGCTCGGCTCTTCGAGTCGCGTCGCCGCCTACCGATGACAGCGGCGAGGTAGGTTCTATGCATCATGAATGACTCCCCGGCAGGAGCCGAACCTGCGCCGGGCGGGAACCCGACTCCGCCTGGTGATTCCATGGAGGCAAGAGACGGGACGAGTTGGAGGGGTGCGCTTACGCGTCACCGGCCACGTCGACGCGGTTGACCGCCATCACGCCGAACCCCGCTTGCAGGAGTTCGGTGCGGCCGTCGGCGGTGTTTTCGTCGTCGTTGACTCGCAGGGTCAGCGACACGTCGGCGTCGACCCGGATGTCGGTCCAGGTCGGCCGGACGCTGGTCACACGGTCGACCGCCACGTCTTCGACGCCGTCGACGGCCGCGAGGACACCGGCGACACCGGCTTCGAGGGTCTCGGACCCGCCACGCGGAACGCGCAGTGATACGTCGGCCGATACCTCGGTCGGGGGAGTCGCCTGCAGCGACATAACGCCGACGGCCGGAGTCGAACCGGGCCGAGAGGGCACTCACCAGTCGAGTCGCGTCGGTCGGAGACTGCGCGGGTGGCGGGCGCGTACGTCCGGCCCGGAACGGCCGGTACAGGATTCCCACACCGGGAGGATGGGGAACCCGAAGGCTGGACAGCGAGATAGCTACACGACACAGTACAGACTCGGGGGCGAGTGGCACAGGCCGACAGGCCACACTGGGCGGTGCAGGCCTATCAGACGGAGTGGCCGAGCGGGAGACAGGGCTTCACCGCTTGACAGTGAGCCCGAACGAATCGCCACCGCAGTGCGGCGTCCGTGAGTGGGACGCCGGTCCCACGGCAGCGAACCAGTCTATGGTGCCACGGGCGGAATTTTCACCGAGCGGGTGTCCGCAGTGGCCCGTTCCCCAATAAGGGATGCGTACTCGACCGTAGCGTCAAGGCTACGTTCGATAGCCGACCGCCCGCTGTACAGCCAGCGAGCGAACGACGTTGGCGCGGGAACGGGAATTGCGTAAGTCATGGGTCACCACGTCGGTGAAAGCGACGTATATCCGACCAGAACCGGTGATATATTAAATCTGTTTCAGACATGATACCAAATGACAAGAACGGGCGCGTTCGCTGGCACGACAGCACGGCTTCAGCCGGCCGCTGCTGGTTGCTGCGTCGCAGTCGGTCCCTCGGCACTCGCCTTGCTGTGTGACGCGGTTCCCGCGAGCGTCCGCGTGGAGTTCCCCACGACGAGCAGGCTGCTGGCCGTCATCGCCAGCGCCGCAAACAGTGGGTTCAGGACGCCAAGCAACGCGAGCGGGAGCGCCACGGCGTTGTAACAGAACGCCCACGCGAGGTTCTGTCGGACCCGCGTGCGAGTTGCGGCCGTCACGGCGAACATGTCAGGAACGGCGCGCAGGTCGTCTGTTGTGACGACCGCGTCGGCCGCATCGGCGGCCAGTGACGTGCCTGACGCCATAGCGATGCCGACGTCGGCGGCAGCCAGGGCCGGGGCGTCGTTACTCCCGTCGCCGACCATCGCGACAGTCCCGCGGGACTGCAGTCGCTCGACGACTTCGGCTTTCGCCTCCGGCGGCACCCCGGCGAACACTTCGTCGACGCCGTCGTGGCGCTCGAACGGGACGGCGGCCTCGGGCCGGTCGCCAGTGATGACGACGACATCGCGGTCCCGGGCGAGCGTCGAGACGACCGACTCCCAGTTCGCGCGGAGCCTGTCCCCCGCGACGAGCACGTCCTGTGCTTCGCCGTCCCAGCCGACGAGCGCCGGGACGCGCCCGTTCTCGGTCGCACGTTCACACCGGGTCCGGAGGCCGGCGGGCACGTCGAACCCGAGGTCGTCGAACAGCGCTTGCGTCCCGACGACAACCCGGTCCCCGTCGACCGTCGCACTGACGCCCTGCACCGGGTGTTGCTCGAACTCGGAGACAGTCGCGTCGGGGACCGACACGGCGTCCGTCACCGCTTCGGCGACGGGATGCTCCGCGAACTGCTCGACTGCGGCCGCCCGGGCCATCGCCCGCTCGTCGGCCTGCTCCAGCAGTTCCATCTCGCCCGTCGTCAGCGTCCCCGTCTTGTCGAACGCGACCACGTCCGCGTCGGTCGCCGTCTCGAACACCGCATCGCCGGTGATGACGGTCCCGCCGTCCAGCGCCCGACGGATGCCGGCCGCGGTTGCCAGCGGCGTCGCCAGCCCCAGCGCGCAGGGACAGGAGACCACGAGTACAGCCAGCCCGGTCAGCATCGCGTCCGTGGGTGTCGCTCCGGCGACGAGGTGCCCGCCGGTGGCGAGCACAGCCAGGAAAACCACCAGCGGGACGAAGACGGCGGCGATGCGGTCGACCAGCCGCTGGACGCCGCCGCGCGTGCTCTGGACCTCCCACAACAGGTTCGTCAGCCGGTCGACGGTGCTCTCGGCGTCCGGCCCGACCTGGACGACGACGCCGCCCTGCGTGACCAGGGACCCGCCGATGACCTCGTCGCCGTCCGTCTTCCGGACGGCTAGCGACTCGCCGGTCACGAGCGACTCGTCGACGGCAGCGGTCCCTTCCACGACGGTGCCGTCGACCGGGACGCGATCCCCGGACCGGACAACGACTTCGTCGCCGGGCGACAGCACCCCTACATCGACCTCCTCGTGACCACCGTCAGTGCGTCGCCGGGCGCTATCGGCCCGCTGTGTCGTGAACTCCGTGAGGCGGTCCAGCGCGCGCCGCCGAACCCGGTCCTGGTAGTAGTCGCCGACCGAGACGGCCATCACGATGACCGTCGCCACGTCGAAGTACACCTCTGTATGTCCCAAAATGACGGCGACAACGCTGTACAGGAAAGCGGTCACGGCAGCCATCGCCACCAGCAGGTCCATGTTCGGCCGGCCGGCCCGGAGGCTGACGTAGGCCCCGCGAAGCAACGGCCACCCAGTGTACCCGACTACGACGCCGGTCATCACGGCCATGTTCCACAGCAGGTAGTCCCCCGCCTGCCCCGCCGGGTCGAACAGCAACAGCGACGGGTCGACACCGAGGTAGGCCGGGTAGAGAAAGAGGACGTACCACAGCATCGTCATCATCCCGAAGAAGCCGCCGACGATGAGACGCCCCTCCAGCTCGTACTCGTCGTCGGTCTCTGTGGCCTGCAGATTGGCGTCGTAGCCGGTGCCGGCCACCGCGTCCGCGAGGTCCGACTCGGAGAGCGTATCGGCGTCGTAGGTGAGTTTCATCGTCCCGGTCGGGTAGCTGGCGGCCGCGGCGGCGACGCCGTCGTGGTCTGTGGCCCGCGCTTCCAGAAACGTCTCGCAGGTCGCACAGTGCATCCCCTCGACGGAGAGGAAGGCCGTCTCGCCGTCGGCGTCGTCCGGATCGGGTCCTGTGTCGGCCGCGTCGCGGGTCTCCGTCGCCGGGTCGTCGAGCGTCCGGGCGACCTCCAGACAGCCGCGACAGCAGAACGTCCCCTCGACCGCGTCGTCGGTGACCGGCGTATCGACCGGCAGGTCACAGAGCGTACAGTGGGTCATGTCCAGGGCATCGGCAGGGGTGGTTTCGGGATGGCGATACCGAACGCCGCCAGCCCGTTCGACAGCGGGACGAGCGCGAGCGCGATGAAGACGACCCCGAGCACCCGGTGTAGCGTCGCGCGATGGCCCGGCGACAGCGTGCCGAAGGCGGTCCCGTAGGCGAACACCAGCGGGAACGTCCCGAGGCCGAGCGCGGCCAGCGAAAGCCCGCCGGTGAGCGCGGATCCCGTCGCAAACGCATACAGGAACGCCGGGTAGAGCAGCGGACAGGGGAGCAGCCCGTGCATTGCACCCAGCGCGACCATCCCCGGGCCGTCGACCCACCGGTCGACTCTGGCGACGAGCGACGCGGAGAGTCGCTGGAACAGGTCCCCGACCAGCGGTAGCGACCGGGCCACATCGACGGCGCGGCCACGGGAGAGATACCCCAGCCCCACGGTGATGATAGCGAGGCCGACGAAAACCCCGACGGCTCCACGGACGGCGGTCCCGAGGCGTGCTAAGCCGGCCACGTCGTACAGAACGCTGCCAGCAGCGCCAAGCACCGTTCCGACGAGCGCGTAGCTCAGCGTCCGTCCGGCGTTGAACAGCGCGTGCTGACGTATTTCGTGGCCTGATACCGGCCCGCCGTCGTCAAGTCTATCGGCGTAGGTGGTGACTAACGGCCCGCACATCCCGAGGCAGTGGACACTCCCGACGAGTCCCAGCCCGACGAACGCCGCGAGGCCGGCCGTCTCACCGGAACTCAGCCCCGCCGTCCCGAACTGCATATCAGACGGTACTCGACTCGGTTGGTTGTGTCATCCAGAACAGGCTGCCGGCGATGATGACGACGCTGACCAGCGAGAGCGCGACGATGGAGCGTCCGGTTCCCTGCATGTAGTACGCGACCGGCGCGAGACCGAGCAGCGCCAGCAACGTCACGAGCCGAGGGCTTGACGCAGACATATCTGGCCGTACGTTAGAGGGATTATAAAAAGAAACGGGTCGTTCCTGCCGGCTGAAAACACCATCAGGGGTTTTTTTAGGTAATCTGCTATCTTCCCAGATATGGTACGGCACGAAGCTAGAAGCAGCCAGCTGCCAGATTCGCACGACGCGGTGGGGGTGCGACGATGGCGCTGAGTCGGCGACAGTTCGTCGGTGCCGCAGCCGGGACGGCGGCGCTGGCCGCGACCGGCACGGCGACAGCACAGGAAGAACCGGACTACGGCGGCTGGTTCGACGACGTCTCGAACTACGACGGGACCGCCGACAAGCGAGGCCAAGACACTGTTACAATCACCGTCGGCGCGCAGGGCAACAACGGCGCGTTCGCCTTCGACCCGCCGGCAGTGATGGTCAGCCCGGGCACAGAGGTCGTCTGGGAGTGGAACGGCGAAGGCGGCGGTCACAACGTCGTCTCCGACGGCGACGGCCCGCTCGACTCCGGGGGCGCGGTCAGCGAAGCCGGCACGACCTACAGCCACACCTTCGAGTCTGAGGGGATGTTCAAGTACGTCTGTGTTCCCCACGAAGCGCTCGGAATGAAAGGCGCAGTCGTCGTCCGGTCCGGTGGCAGCGGGGGCGGCGACTCCGATGGCGGCGGTCAGCAACAAGGACCGCCGGCAAACCCGGATTACGGCGGCTGGTTCGACGACGTCTCGAACTACGACGGAACGACAGTCGACAGAACCGACGCCGATAGCGTCGAGATATCGGTCGGTGCACAGGGCAACAACGGCGCGTTCGCCTTCGACCCGCCAGCGGTTCGGGTGACACCCGGCACCGAAGTGACGTGGAAGTGGACCGGCGAAGGCGGCGGCCACAACGTCGTCTCCGACGGTGACGGTCCACTCGACTCCGGGGGCGCGGTCAGCGAAGCCGGCACGACCTACAGCCATACCTTCGAGGAAATGGGCGTGTACAAATACGTCTGTGTCCCTCACGAGTCACTCGGGATGAAGGGCGCTGTCGTTGTCGGTGGCCCGCTCGATGGCAGCGGTGGTGGCAGTGACGGCGGCAGCGGACAGGAAGGGAGCGGTATCGAACTCTCCGGCCCGCAGTGGCTCCTTTCAGGCTCGGTCCTGCTGGCGTTCTTCTCGCCGCTGTTGTTCGCGGTCGCGATGCGACGCCGCCAGAACGGGCGGCCTCCACAGACGGGTGAAGGTGGCGAGCTACGGCGGGCGAGCGGCCCGGAACCTGTTGAAGAGGCCGCTGAAACTGAACCGGCTGTCGAGCTGGGCCACGACGAGTACGACCCGAAGGGAACGGCGGCGTTGGTCGCCTTCTACTTCGTGTTGATTGCCCTGCTGTGGGTGTTCATGTACTTCGTCGAGTTCCTCGGCCGCGTCTCCATAATCGGGTGATACCATGCAGGTTCATAGATTCGAAAAAGTTTGGCTCGGTGCAGCGATACTGCTCATCGTCGGTTTCATCGCCACCATCGCGTACGGGTCGGTTGGTGTCGGCGTCGGGATGGTCGACGATACGGGCGGACAGATCAGCGCAGAAGAAGTACAGAACGGTAACACTGGGACCCAGTTCGACGACCCCGGTGTCGTCAAAGAGGACGGGCAGTACGTCGTGTACGTCGTCGCCCGGCAGTTCCAGTTCTCTCCCGGAACTGGGGACACACCGATCCGCGTGCCCGCGGGTGAGAACGTCACGTTCAAGGTGACCAGTGCAGACGTGGTGCACGGCTTCTCAGTGGTCGAAACCAACATCAACACGATGGTCATTCCCGGGCAGGTCTCGGAAGTCTCGGCCCGGTTCAACGAGCCCGGCACCTACGGGCTCATCTGTCACGAATACTGCGGGGCGGCCCATCACACGATGGGTGGCTCCGTCGAGGTCGTCCCGCCGGAGGAGTACGATATGCAGCAAGAGAACATCGACCAGTCCGCAGATGACGCACAGGCTCAGGAGGAGGCGGATCAGTAATGGTGTTCGTCGACTCCTATCCGAAAACGTCGAAGCTCGTCCGTAGCGAGTTCCTCGTCTCGTTCATCGCTCTCGGAATCGGTGCGCTGTTCGGCGTCATCCAGGCGCTCCATCGGACCGGCGTGTTCCGGGGCTTCGTCAGTTCAGCCGACTACTACACGATTCTGACGGGCCACGGCGTCCTGCTGGCGCTCGTGTTTACCACGTTCTTCATCGCAGGACTGTTCACATGGGCTGTCGCCAGCAGTCTCGAACGGGAGTTGCCACAGCGTATCGCCTGGTCGGCCTTCTGGATAATGCTCACGGGGACGGTGCTTGCGGCCGTGTCTATCATCGGCGGTATCGTCGGTTCGCCGTCGATCCTGGGTCACGACCTCGAAGCGGACGTGCTGTTCACCTTCTACGCCCCGATGAAGGCGCACCCGGCGTTCTACATCGGCGCTGCGCTCATCATCGTCGGCTCGTGGGTCGCCGGCCTCGCGTACTTCAAGTCCCTGTGGGACTGGCGCTCGGAGAACCCCGATGAGCGCATTCCCCTGCAGACGTTCATGGTCCTGACGACGATGCTGATGTGGTACGTCTCCACCATCGGCGTCGCCGTCGAGGTCGTCGCCTTCCTCATTCCGTGGTCGCTCGGACTCATCCAGAACGTCGACCCGCTGCTGACGCGGACGCTGTTCTGGTACTTCGGCCACCCGGTCGTGTACTTCTGGCTCATGCCGGCGTACCTCGTCTGGTACACGATCCTGCCGAAGCTGGCCGGCGGGCGACTGTTCAGTGACCCGCTGGCCCGCGTCGTGTTCGTCGCCTTCCTGCTGCTCTCGACCCCGGTCGGCTTCCACCACCAGTACACCGACCCCGGTATCCCCTCGGGCTACAAGTTCATCGCGATGACGAACACGATGTTCTTGCTGTTGCCCTCGCTGCTGACCGCGTTCACCGTGGTCGCCTCGGTCGAACACGGCGCTCGCCAGCGGGGTGCAAAGGGCTATCTCTCCTGGCTTCGGAATCTGCCCTGGGGTAAGCCGGCCTTCGCCGGCTGTATGCTCGCCGGCCTGATGTTCGCCGCAGGAGGGTTCTCCGGCATGATCAACGCCGGGATGAACATCAACTACCTCATCCACAACACCATCTGGGTGCCCGGCCACTTCCATCTCACCGTCGGGACTGCGTTCGCGCTGACGGCGATGGCGATCAGCTACTGGCTGGTCCCACAGATCACCGGGAAGAAACTCCGACAGCGCACCATCGCCACGCTCCAGCCGTACGTCTGGTTCGTGGGCATGGCGGTGATGTCGAACGCCATGCACCGCGCCGGCCTCGCCGGCATTCCGCGACGGACTGCCGAACCGACGTACGACGAGTTCGCGTTCGAGGGCGTCGCCGGAACGGTCGGCGAAATGCGCATCCAGATCGCCATCGGCGGCTTCCTGCTGTTCGTCGGCGCGGCGATGTTCCTCATCGTCATGGCCGACACCTTGCTCGCTCGCCGCGGCGGGACGCTGTCGGTCAACGGGACGATTCCGGAGCCGCTGTCCGGCGCGGACCACAGCCCGCGTATCCTGGACAACTACAAGCTCTGGACGGCGATTGCCCTGCTGCTCATCGCCATCGCCTACGGGCCGCCGCTCGCCAGCATGGTCGCTGATGGACTGTTCGCGCCCGGTAGCCCGCCGATCCCGGTCTAACACAACTTCACTACTCTCTCATCATGTTCGACGACGTCGACGGTCCGGAGCAGAAAACGCTGCTACGACTCCTCATCATCGTTGGAATCGGCTTGCCGATCCTCATCGAGGTCGTTACCTTCGGGAGTATGATGGGGCATCATTTGACCGGGGACACCGGAGGTGAGGCGGTCCCCGAAACGCCGACTGCGGAGCCGGCCGGTGCCGGCGTCGGCGACCCGATTCTGGAATCCGCGAACGTCTCAGCCCGCATCGATGCGGCGTCTGTCGTCACCGCTGACGAGGGGTGGCGGTTCACGCTCACGGTGAACGTGACGAACACCGGGACAGACCCCGCGGCAGTTCGTCTCGACAGCGTCACCACCCGCAGCGGCGAGACGGTTGCGGAATCCGCGAGCACCGGACAGCTACCAGTGAATCAGACTGACGACGTGACCAAGTCGTGGCTACTGCCCCCCGGCGAACGACCGGACACTGTCTCCGTAACAGTGCTAGTGTATCCGGACGGGGGCTCGGTACAATCGACGCAATACACCGTTGCGCTCGGTGACATCCCCGTTTCGAACCGCTGACCGTCTCACTCGTCCACGGGGTCGCCACAGGACGGGCAGGCGGTAGCATCGGGCGGGAGCGACTCGCCGCACTCGCCACAGTACGACTGGCCGGCGTCGCGGCCGCCCGGCGTGAAGACGGACGTATCGTCCATCCATGCCTCGTTCGTCGCCGAGTCAGCCGCATTCGAACTGTCCGTCCCGGCCGTCTCCGATTCCGTTTCTGTACCGCTGTCGGTGGCCGCCGTTTCCGGTTCCGCGTCGTCGTCCGACGGCTGCGCGTTGTTCTGTTCCGATCCGTGAGCGGGCGGTTCCGCCGCCGGGACCTCGTCGGGCGAAAACACTCGCGTCCCGGTGTGTCCCGGTGGCTCCTCGTCGCTGTCAGCATCTGCGGTGTCGGTCCCCGATCCAGTCTGTTCCCGGGAGTCCGGTGCGGCGTCCACAGTCCGTTCGGCAGTCGGACTCTCGTCGCTGCTTTGTGAGCCGCCGACCGGTGGCATGATAGGGAACCGCTGGTCCGGACGGCGCTGGGGGTTCGAAAGCGGCGCACGGATTCGAACGACGGTTCCAGCGAGCAGTTGGAACAGGAGGTACGCGCTCGCCAGCACGCCGGGGACGGCGATGAACAGAGGTGTGGCTTGCGATGGCTGTACGCCCGTCAGTTGCAGCGCCGTCTCCGCCACGGGACCGACGCCCGCCCGCGCCAGCCACGGGGACAGCGACGACGACACGCCGGGTGCGACGACCGGCTGGGTCAGCCACCCAGTCCCGAGAGCAGCGGCGCTTACGAACACCAGCAGCGACAGGAGTCGTGGAACCGAAAGCGTGTAGACGCGGTGTCCATAGGCGACGGTCCGGACGACGAGATGCACCGTCCCGAACAGTGCAACTACCGTGAGCAGACGTTGCTGGCCGAGCGTGACACTGAGCAACAGGCAGCCCAGAAGCACACTGCCGGGGAGAGCGAGCAACAGGCTCGGATGGTCCAGCCGATACGCGTCGGCGAGGTTGCCGTAGCTGTTCCGAAGCCGTCGGTTGACGAGGACAACGGTCGCCAGCGACGGACCGAGGAGCCAGAGACTGACGGCAAGTACAGTGCGTAGCGAGATAGTCCGGCCAGCAAGTGTCACAAGAACAGTACCTTCGATCCCTGGGAACTGCGCCAACAGCAGCCCCGTCGCGAGCACCCAGCCACCGTAGACGAGCCATGCCAGACCCACACCCACAAACAGCCAGGTTTCAGTTCGCAGTAGTGCGGCGGACTCGCGGAGTTCCAACCCCAGTCGACCACGCTCCATCAGCCTGATGTTTCCCGACCGACCGCTTAACTGTGGGTGGTCACGCCGCCCGAATTGTCATCGTGGCGACGCCCGACAGTTCGAGTTCGTCGCCCGGTTGGATCGGTTCCCGGTCGCCTTTCTTCAACTGGGTCTCGTTCAGCCGCGTCGGGTTGTCCCCGAGGTCGACCAGATAGTACCCTTCCGGCTGGCGGTCGAACCGGACGTGTTCGCGGTGGATCCGAACCGCTTCGTCTTCCGGTCGCCCGGCATCCAATAGTGCCGCCCGAATCTCCCGGCCGATGCGGTCACCGTCTTCGATGGTGATGTCACGACCCTCGACCGAGAGGACGAGTTTGTCCGGTACCGCCGCGTCGTCGGTGGACTGTGACGCGAGTGTGTCGACGGCGTTGCCCGTGGCTCCTGACTCACTCTCCGTCTCATCGGCGGTCGACGACCCTGTCGAGTCAGCCGTCGGCGTGTCGCTCTCGCCGCGATGTGCGTCTAAGTCCTCCCCACAGTTGACACAGAAGCTGGCATCGTCGTCGACAGCGGTGTCACAGGACGGGCACGCGTCGAGCGAGCCGTCGTCGCCCGGTGTGATATCCTGTACGTCGGCACCGCAGGCGACACAGAAATTCGCGTCGGCGTCGAGTTCGCGGTCACAGTCCGGACAGGCGATCGTCGCCGCATCGTCATCTGTCTCCGAGGCGTCGTTGGATGTCTCGGCGTCCGCATCGGAGTCACTGCTGGACTGGTCCGAGGTGTCATCATTCTCGTCGGGTTCTTCCGCAGCCTTCGGCTCGGTTTCGTTTTCGGCATCGGTGTCGGCTTCAGGCTCGTGTTCCGTCGCCGTCTCCGCCGTCCCCACCGTCTCGTCTCCGGCCTCGGCTGCCCCAGTATCCGAGGCTCCATCCACCGATGCGTCGTCGTCGCTGTCATCGTCGAGAGTGTGCCCATCCGGGGCGTCGGCTTCGTCGCTAGCCCCCATCGACCGGCCATCCGTCGGGTCCGCCTCGTCCGTGCCTTCCGGTATCAGGTCGGCGTCGTCCGGCACCGCATCGTCGGTGTCAAAATCAGCAGCGCTTTCGTCAGTGTGTTGCCACTCACCACAGTCCGGGTTTGTGCACCATCCGCCCGCGACTGTCGGATCAAAGTCCTCGTCGCATATGGGGCATTTTACCGTGCGGTCGGATTCAGGCATGGGTTTCGTTAGAGAGTATAGAGTCGAGAAATAAAATACTTGTCCCACGAAACTTTCTCTCTATTCGTCTGTCATAATAACGGTATCCCGTTCGGAAATGTCGAGATCAGGGTCGATATCTCGGACTGGCATCCCGCCGCTTTCCGGTGTTTCCGGAAGCGCACTGTCGGCAAACAGGAGCACGGAGATGTTGTCCTTCCCCCCGCGGTCGTTTGCCAGTGACACGAACTCCCGACTCGCCGCGTCGAGGGACGCTGCATCGAGGACCACGTCACGGATCTCGTCGTCGGTGACGGCCGCTTCGCGGATACGCTCGGCCACTGAATCGGCGTGGTCCGAATCGACGTACTCCTCGTACAGTTCCGGCGCGTCGGTCTGTGCGTCGATGAGTCCGTCGCTGGTCGCCAACACCGTGTCCTCCGCGTACAGCCTGACCGTCCGCGTGTCCACCCCGACAGTCGCCTCGTCGGGGTCCTCGTAGCCGGACCCGCCCAGCGCGCGTGTGATCTCGTTGCCGTTCGGGTGGAC
This sequence comes from Haloarcula sp. CBA1115, assembly GCF_000827835.1. Taxonomy (NCBI): domain Archaea; kingdom Methanobacteriati; phylum Methanobacteriota; class Halobacteria; order Halobacteriales; family Haloarculaceae; genus Haloarcula; species Haloarcula sp. CBA1115. Next base: position 3,355,185 of record NZ_CP010529.1, read on the forward strand.
GTGTGCCTCGACCGGGTCGATTTCGTCGTTGTCGACCCACTCCTGAACGACGGCGTGGTCTCTGGTCAGCGGCGAAATCGTCTCACGGGCGCTGTTGACGACGTAAGCCCGGCTATCACCGACCCAGCCGTAGTGGAGTTTGCCGTCGGCGTAGATGCCTGCAACGACCGTCGTGTAGGATTGGGTCCCGGTCTCGTTTGCGTACCGGATGATCTCGCGGTGGGCCGCCGTAATCGCCTCCGCCACGGCAGTTTCGAGTTCCTGTTCGCCGGGCGGGTCCGGGAGGACATCGCGGGCGACATCGACGTCGAACCCGCCGGGATAACTCCGGGCCGTTCGAATCGCCACGGGGGCGAGGTGTTCAGCCACGATAGTCGTCGTAATGTACGACGCAATGTCTCCGGCGTCGTGTCCGCCGGCACCGTCGGCCACCACGAACACGCCGGCCGAACGGTTCATCGGTCTCCCGTTGCCCTCAGTGTCAGCTGAAGCCCCTTCGTCAGTGTCCGCTGCGTCCGTGTCGTCAGCGGTATCGGTCGCCGTCTCAGTACCGGCTGTCTCGTCTGTCACATCCGCCGTCTCGTCGCCGTCTGCTGTGACCGGCTCCTTCGACTGTGGCCTGTCTTGCCCGCGGTAGCCGTCCCGATGCCCCTCCTCGAACACCGTCAGCGAGACGCTGTCCTCGTTGATGCCCTGTCCTCGCTTCCGCTCGCCGATGTCGTAGTTCGTGCTGTATCTCATGACTCCTCCGGATGGAACTCGAACGTGACCCCGTAGGTCGGATGGACCAGCGACACCAGGTCGCCGTCGGTGAGTGTCACCGACTCGGGTGGAACGTTGCCGTGTCTGTCGGTCGGGTCCTCGCCCTCGGAGCGCAGACGGTTGCGTCCGGGTTCGGAGAGGACCCGCTGCCAACCGGCCCCCTTCTGGACGAACGTCCCGTTGAGGCTCCGGTCGTGGAGGGACCACTCGCCGTCCTCGATATCGAACTGTACCTGCACCGAGGAGATGTACTCCCCCTGCGGGTCTTCGATTGTTATCGATGCCGGGGGACCGCTCGCGCCCTGTCGCCCGATAGTGTCGCCCGGTTCGACGGTGAACTGCCTGTCCGCTTGAATGTACGTCACTGACGCCGTCGCGGGCGGCGTTGGATCGCGCCGTTCGAGGACCTCTTTGAGGACCGTCGCGTTCCGGTATCGGTCGCGGTAATGTGACTGCGTGGCCCGTTCGACGATTTCGGCCAGATAATCGTCGCAGTCGGCCCCGAACGCTTGCGGGTTCACCCCGTCTTTCTTCGGGACGCTCCCCTTGAGCAAGAATAGGAGTATCTTCCCGATAGAATACACGTCCGACCACGGCCCCTGCCGAACGTCGGTTCGGCTGGCCTCGGCGACTTCGCGGGGCTTGAACGGCCCCAGAATCGTCGTCCCGGTGTTGCCGGAGGACGGATCCTCGGTGGCATCGAACCCCGTCGCCGTATTGAAATCGATCAGCGTGGGCGTGATGTCGGGTGTGAGCATCACGTTCTCCGGTTTCAGGTCCCGGTAGACGATCTCGTTCTCGTGGAGAAACCCCATCGCGTCACAGAGGTCGATGCCGATCTGTCGGACCTGTTCGCTGTCGTCGATTGGGCCGTGCTGGTCGATGACTTCGTCGAGTTCGATGCCGTCGACGATCAGCTGGACGACCAGAAACGGAACGTCACGCTCCGTGACCTGATCGTAGTAGTCCATCACGTTCTCGTGACCGCCGGCCCGGCGGATGCGTTCCAGTGATCCGACCTCCTTTTTGAAGTACTCCTCGATGATGTCGGGGTCGTTCTGGGATTCGGTGTAGTTGGGGTACTTCACAGCGACCGCCTCACCCGTCTCGGTGTCTCTGGCGCGGAACGCCTTCGCGAACCCTCCCTTGCCGAGGAACTCCTCGAGTTCGTACTGGCCGGCGATGACATCACCGCTCTCAGGTTCCCAGTTCATGGATCACCCGTTTCTCCGGCCAGTAGCGGCCCTGCCGACACTGCAGGTCGTTGCAGTCACTTCTGGATGCCCTCGTCAGTGACGATCTTCGTCGCCTTGTTCTGCTCCTTGCGTCCGCCTTCCATCACGATCCGCGTCTCACGCTCAGCGGTCTGGACGGCCTCGGTGTCCTCGCCGTGGATGCGCGTCATCCGCTCCAGTTGGGTCTGTGCCTCGGCGACGTTGCCCTTGCCGAGTTCCGTCTTGATAACGGTCTGTCGGTGGTCCACGTCGACCTGTTCGTTGTGCGCGGCCAGTTTCGCCTCGTCGTCGGTGTAGTCGACGGTGATCGATTCCCGCGTCGTCTCGCCGCCAGCGTGCAGCGTGACATCCGCCACGGACACGGCGTCTTGCGGGTCGTTGGCCGGCGCGTGTATCTTCAGCACGACTCGCTGAGTCTCCCGCTCTAGCAGGTCGGGCAGCGGCACGACAGCCGCGTTGTCCTCCCAGTTGGGGTCTACAGACTGGGTCTGTGGCAGCGAGCGGTACACTTCACTCACCTCGACACCGTCAGCCACGTCAAGTTCGAGACGGGCGTCGGGAGCGACGACGGTCCCGGCCTCCTCGACTGCGTCGCCGAAGAACGACTCGATGTCACCGGCGGCGTCCAGGTGTGTCCATTCGCCGCGGGCAACGGTACCGAGCGTCCGGATCGTCTCCTCGCGGTAGTCGCTCCCGATACCGGCCGCCTTGATTCTGATGCCCTCGGTGTCGATTTCGCGTGCTAGCGTCCCGAACGCTTCCGGGTCGTGGGAGTTGTCCTTCCCATCAGAGAGGAGCAGGACCCGCCGAGCCGTGTTGTCGTCTGTCGGCAGATCCTGCAGGGACGCCTTCGCTTCCAGCAGGCCGCTGTACATATCGGTGCCCCCGCCAGCGGAGATGTCAGCGACCGCGTCCACTGCCGTTTCACGCGAAATAGTCCCCCACCGGGTCGGTGCAAGAACCGTCGTGACCTCGTTGTCGAAGGCGATGATCGAGATGTAATCGTCCTCGTCGAGTAGCCCGAACACCCATTCAGCGCCAGCGCGGGCCTGTTCGATGTCTTCGCCGGCCATCGATCCACTCGCGTCGATACAGAGAGCAATCTGTCGCGTGGGTGGCTCCTCCAACCGTCCGGGCTCGACTTCGATCTCAGCGGTCAGTTTCGCCCCGCCCGTCGGCACGTAGGGTCGGTTGACCTCGCTCACGACAGTAGCGGTCATACTGGTAGATGGGTCGTACGGAGTAATTATATGTTTCCCTCAAATCGAGGGAAAAAAGTTCCAACTGGTACCTGGGTCGGTAGCCTGTAGTTACTAGCTATCCCCCAGTAGTAGGTGCTGTCTACGTCGCCTGTCACGTTGTCTCGACTCGGCTGCCGACCCAGAGAAGGGTTCCGAGCAGTGCCACGACAGTGAGCGGAAGGAGCCACTGGAACAGCGAGAGAAGTCCAGCGCTCGCCTGCACACCGACAACGAGCAAAATAGTGGGCCCACAGCAGGCGAATCCGGAGAGCAGTCCCGGCAACCCCGACACAGCCCCTGCCCCCGGGCCGAGACGGCAGGCCGATGGGCCGCGCCACGCGACGGCGGAGACGGCGAGGTTGAGTCCGACCAGCGATGCCAAGACGGCACCGAGAAGCACGTTCAGCGGCGAGACGAGCAGTTCGACTGGGCCGACGACGACCAGTGCAATCGGTTCCCACTGAAACGGCCCGACCTGCCGGAACGCACGGGTAAGCGGGTTACTGACGACAGAAACCTCGTAGCCGGCTGGGCCGAAACCGAGGTGTCTGAGACCAGCGAGGTACAGCAGGAAGTACGCCAGTCCAGACACACCCAGAAGCAACTGACCGTCGCGGCGGGTGAGCGCTCCCCGGACCGCAACCGCAGTGTGCCGAAGCAAGCGTTCGATGCGAGCGGCCACACCAGCCCCGTCGGCTGCACTATCAGTCGACATACGCACTCTCCGGATAGAAACCGGCCCAGGCGAACCACATGGCGTCGAAGGCCAGTGAACGGTCCAGCGGGAGCGAATCGGCATCGTGTGTGGTCCCTTCGAGCGTGTAGCCGTCGTCCGCCGCTTCGACCGTCGCTGACTCCGGATTCGCGTACACGTAGCCCGTTTCGAGGTCGGTGTCGGCGACGGCGACGTACGGCGTGTCGCCGATGTTGCCTGTCAGAACGCGCTGACTCAGCAATGTTCCCTTATCGAAGGCCACCGCCCCCGTCTCCGTCCGGGTCCCGATGACGACGGTCTTTGGGTGCGCGCGGCTGTCACCCTGCAGCGGCTCAAACAGCGTCCGAGTGCTCGAATAGTAGCCGCGTTTCGCGTTGTACTGGCCGTATGGATCAGTGCCGTAACGCCGCGAAAAGCCGGTATCCTCGGTCAGAACGGTCGTTTCCGGATAGGTACTGGACCAGCGGTCCCACGTCGTCCAAGTGATCCGGAACTCCCGCAGCGACTCGCCAGTTAATGGGCCCGTAATCGCTGTCGCCAGCATCTGTGGCCACCAGCTATCGGTGCCCCGGTCGTACATCGTCAAATTCGAGTTCACAAGCCGCCCTGAGACGCCGAACTCCACTGGACCGCGCTCGAATCCCTGTGCGGTGCCCGTCAGCGGACAGTACGTCACAGCGACGGAATTACCAGCGACAGTGTCGTTCACGATTTCGTGGTGGACGAGAATGTACTGCGGATAGGCTTTCGCCTCCCCGTCGCGGACCACGCCGAACACCGGGTCGTCCAGATCCAGTATCTCTGGAGGCGTGTTGGTGAACGTCGGGTCGTCGATGGACGGAATACCGTCTTTACGAACGCCACCGCTGACGATGTTCTCTTCAAGCGTCCCGATATCGTAGTCCAAATCGAGGCGGCCATCAGCCGTCGGTGGCTTCGACCCGTCGCTTCGGTCGGTTGCCGTCGATGGCGTCCCGGTTCCGCCGCCGGACCCGGCCACTGAACGCGATCCAGTAGTCGAGCCGTCATCTCCCGCGCAGCCTGCGCCGCCGAGTGTCACACCGGCACCAACCGTCGTGAGAAGCCGTCGGCGGGAAAGGTCCATGCCATGTGTAGTCTTTCCAATCACTAAGTCTCGCGGTGAGGGGCCGGTAACTCCCTGCTGGCACGCTCAGCGAGGCTATCTCGGTGTACGAACCAACGCTCGGACGGCCTAATTGACGAGGGTGGCGGCCAGCGACGAGACGTACGCCAGTTCGTCCTCGTTCACGCCGTGGCCCATCCCCTCGTAGATGCGTTCCTCCACGTCCCCGTTCAGCTGCTCGAAGACCGAGGCCGTAACGTGAACGCGCTCTTCGGGAATGTGCGGATCGACGTCGCTACAGCCCAGGAACACCGGCGTTTCCTCGATGTCGCCCTCGTACTCGCTCTCGTCGATGGTCTCGCCGATGAGGCCACCACTGAGAGCCACGAGCCCGCCGTAGCGCTGCGGGTTACGGGCGACGAACTCGCTCGCGAGACAGGCCCCCTGGGAGAAGCCCAGGACGAGCACACGGTCGGTTGTAATCCCGGCTTCCTCGGCCTCCGTGACGGCGTCCTCGATAGCCTGCAGTCCCGATGTCCGCCCGGGTTCGTTCTGCTCGACCGGCGAGAGGAAGGAGTTAGGGTACCAGGTGTTCCGCGCAGCCTGGGGGGCGAGCAACGCCAGCCCGTCCTGTTGGAACTCTGTCCCCATCTGGACGATGCTCCGGGCAGTCGCACCCCTGCCGTGGACGAGGACCGCCGCCGCGTTCGCTTCCGACAGCGTGGTTCCTGCGGTCACGAGCTGCTGGTCCTGATGGGGGCCGCTCATCGCTTTCCTCCCGGTCGTCGGCTGCGCCCTGTCATGCCCGTGCAGTCGGTTTCTCTTCCCGTTCGCCCGGTTGCCGTAGCCAGCCACCGTGTCGTGTGCATACCTCAGATAGCGCGCGAAGACACTTGACTTGGCACATCGGTCAATCGGTCGAGATATCCCGTGTTCAGGCTCGCAATCGGAGTTCGATGTCGTCACCGTCACGCACTGTGAGACCGGTATCGGTTTCGGAGACAGCGTAGCCGGACTGACGGAGGCGCTTACGTGTCGCAGCAAGGGTTGCTTCGTCGGGGAATCGAATCTCGAACCACGCCAGACCCTGTCCGGCGTGGGGCCTTGACCGCCCCTGCCAGACGTTGGCTCCGATGTGGTGGTGGTAGTCACCGGCCGCCAGAAACACCGCGCCGTCGTACGCGGCTCTGACACGCAATCCGAGTGCGTTGGCGTAGAACGACCGGGCCGTCTCCACTGACGAAACTTCCAGATGTACGTGTCCAATATCGGACCTAGCGGGCATCGACTGTTCACCGGTCGCGGCAGCCGCGACTGACTGCGTATCGAGGGGCTCTGTCACCATTTCGACGTGACCCGACGGTGTCTCCTGCCACGACGCCCGCGGAAAGTCCCGATAGATCTCGACGCCGTTACCGGCCGGGTCCGACAGATATAGCGCCTCGCTGACACCGTGATCCGATGCGCCGGAAAGTGTCCACTCCGATTCGATACGCTTGAGTGCATCACCCAGCGCCGCTCGCGACGGAACGCGAAACGCGACGTGGTACAGCCCGGTCCCGGCAGAACCTCTCGCTGGTGCGTCTGGCCGACGGTTCAGGATCAGTAGTTCCTGTCCACCCGCACCGAGTATCGTCCGGTCGTCGTCTGAGTCTAGGACTTGGAGGCCGACAACATCACGGTAGAAATCGACAGTCGGTGGTAAGTCAGCAACGGTCAGGGCCACCCGGCCGATCTCGGTTTCTGATGGGAGAGTGGCTTGGTCCATACCGATAGCAGGTATAGGCAGCCCATAACTCTGGGTGCCAGCCGGAGACTCCCGCAACGAGTTTGAGTCGACAGTGTTCGAGTCGAGGCCGTCCGTCATCGAAGCGTTGTACATTGCTAGCACTCGACAGTGCCTTTGGAGAAATGGTAAAATTCAGTGTAAAAAACTCAAAATATACTCCGCACCAGGAATTATTCATGAACTATTACGTATTACTAGCAGAGCCGTGTGTTAACCTTCATCAGAGTAGTACTATAACCTTCGAGTTGTTACCTTGGGTTGACTATGAAAAAGCAGGAGCTCATCCACCTTCACGGCCTGCTTGCACAGGTACAGAACCACTACGAAGCCGAATCCGGGACAGAAGTAGACCACGACGAATACGAGGAACTGGGCGTCAAGCCGACATCGATTCACAAGTCGAAAACAGACCACAAGGCCGCTGTCTTTGCGATTGCTGACGGTATTGCCTCCGAGATGGCTGACGAGACCAAAGAGCCAGTTTCTGCCGCCGCGGACTAACAGTTCTCCGTCGTTTCTATGCAGTTCTCCCGACGAGCAATGCTATTAGTGACTGTATAACGGCTGTCGGAATCATATTGGAGACGCGATACGTCGAGGGTGTTGAACAGAGAGACCCTGTTGCTCGGTAACCGGACTTACTCGTCGATTAATTCCTCGAATTCGGGTAACACGTCGTCCGATTCGTCCTCGGACTGGCCCGACGACTGGTCATCGGCCTCTGCTGTCGACTCTGTCGACGAAGACTCGTCGTCCGTCGTTTCGTCGGCCTCCTCCGGAATCTCCTCGATTTCGAGCACGTCGAGCGGGATATTCTCGAGTCGTTGCCCGATCTCCTTGCGTGCAATTCGGGCGGCATGTTCGTCCCGTTCGACGTTGAACACGGTCATCTCCAGTTCGAGTGCGACGAGACTCTCATCGGCCGCGAGAAAAGCCGGTTCCAGTGTCTCGCCGCAGTGCGGGCAGTGCCGGTCGCCCATGTTGATCTCGACGTAGTTGAGGTCGGGGTTCAGCATTTCCCCCGTCTTCGAGATGGCGATGCGAACTGCCTCGTCCGCAGATGCCACATCGTACACTGGGACTGCGGCCTCGACAACAACTCGGCAATTCATGCTAGTATGTTTGTTTCCCAATATAATGAAGGTTAGCCCTGAAACGGGGATCACCTCTCACCCCATATATCGTGGTATAGAGGGGCAGAAAGCACCGTTGAGCCGCACAGACGCAAGCGACATAAAACATCACGACGGCGAAAAGCAGTGACAGATCAGACGGATATGAACGTCCGCTAGTCGAGAGAGGTCTCCAACCCGTGCGAGCGGAACTCGTAACGCCATTACCTCCGGGTCCGTACACACGGACAATGGAACAGGGCGTCATCGACGTCGGGTCGCTGGCCGGCGGTATCGACCTCCAGGCAACTGTCGAGAGCGGGCAGTCCTACCTCTGGAACCGGGAGGACGGCGAAATGTACCAGCGCGACGGGGGAACCGGGGACGACGCGTGGTACTGGACGACAGTCCGTCGAGACGGGTCACCAGCAGTCATCCGCGTCCGGCAGCGGGACGGTGTCCTCGAATGGGAGTCCACGATCGACGCGGAGGCAGACCTCAAGCGACTCCTGCGGCTTAGGGACGACCTCTCCGCGATTCGGACGACGGCACCGGCCGACGACGTGGTCCAATCAGCCTACGATAGGTTCTGGGGGATGCGTCTCGTTCAGGACCCACCGTTTGGCTCCCTCATCTCGTTCATTTGCTCGGCCCAGATGCGCGTGGCCCGGATACACAGTATGCAACAGGCGCTCCGCGACGCGTTCGGCGAGACAGTCGAGTTCGACGGGCGGACGTACAACGCCTATCCGACGCCGTCAGCGTTGGCCGAAACGACCGAAGAACGCCTCCGGGACCTCGGGCTGGGCTATCGAGCGCCGTACGTCCAGCGCACCGCGGAGATGGTCGCAGGCGGCGAGGCCGACCCGGAGGAAGCCGTCGGTCTCGACTACGAGGACGCCAGGGAGTCGCTCACCCGCTTCGTCGGCGTCGGCGACAAGGTCGCGGACTGCGTGTTGCTGTTCTCGCTTGACTACCTCGAAGCGGTCCCGCTAGACACCTGGATCCGGTCGACCATCGAGGAGTACTACCCGGAGTGTGAGCGAGGGAACTACACCGACACGTCCCGGGCCATCCGGGCCGCGCTCGGCGGCGAGTACGCCGGCTACACGCAGACCTACTTGTTCCATTATCTCCGGACGGGCAGCGACGAAAACTGACGCGGGTGATGGAAGGCGACAGTATAACGGAGTCCACAAGCAAACCCTCGGACATGGCTCGCACGCGAGCACATGTATTCGTCTCCGGTCGTGTCCAGGGCGTCTATTACAGAGCGACCACGCGGGAGCGCGCACAGGACCAGGGGGTCGACGGGTGGGTCCGGAACCTCGACGACGGGCGCGTCGAAGCGGTGTTCGAGGGCCCCGAGGACGACGTAGAAGCGATGGTCGAGTTCTGCCACGAGGGGAGCGAACGCGCGAACGTAACCGACGTCGAAGTCGAGTTTGAGGAGCCGGAGGGTATCAACGGCTTCGAGGTCCGCTGGTAAGCCGCCGTCCCGTAGAGTTACTTCACTGGCGGGCGAACCCGCGGGTATGCTCACCGGCTCCGAAATGGGTGTCGTCGATGAGAACGCCGCGGCGCTCGGCGTCCCGCGCAAACAGCTGATGGAGTCGTCCGGGCACGCCGTCGCACGGGCGGTCCGTACCCTCGCTGACCCCGGCGACCAAGTCACCATCGTCGCTGGTCGAGGGAACAACGGCGGAGACGCGCTCGTCACCGCCCGCTTTCTCGACGAGTACGACCTCCGCGTCCTTTTGTTGGGCCGCCCGGACGCAATCTCGACGACGATTGCCAGGGAGAACTGGGATGCCCTCCAGCACGCCGAGTATCCGACGAAACCAGTCAAAGATTCCTCGGCCTTCGACCTTGGGAGCCCTGACGTCGTCGTCGACGCGATGCTAGGAACGGGAATCGCCGGTGCCCTCCGGGAACCGGAGGCAACGGCCGCCACGGCGATGAACGAGAGCGACGCGATCGTCCTCTCTGTGGACGTCCCGTCGGGCCTCGACGCCGAAACGGGGCGGCTAGCCGAGAACGCCGTCGACGCCGACCACGTCGTCACGTTTCACGACACCAAACCCGGTCTGGCGGACCTCGACGTCCCGGTCACAGTCGCCGACATCGGCATCCCCGACGCCGCGGAGTTGTTCATCGAGCGCGGTGATCTCACCCGCCTCGAACGGGACCCAGCGAGCCACAAAGGCGACAACGGCGAGGTGCTGGTCGTCGGCGGCGGCCCGTACACCGGCGCGCCGGCGCTCACGGCCCAGGCCGCCCTCAGAGGCGGGGCCGACCTCGTTCGAGTCGCCTGCCCGGCAGTCGTCGCGCGGGAAATCCAGTCCTACAGCGAGAACCTCATCCTCAGACCGTTCGACGGGGACCACCTCGCGCCACCCCACGTCGACAACCTCGCCGAACTGGCGGCAGAGCACGACACGCTGATCGTCGGGCCGGGACTCGGGAACGCCGACGCGACGCTGGAAGCGGTCGGGGACCTGCTGTCAGGATTCGAGGGGACGGCTGTCGTCGACGCCGACGCTCTTTCCGTGGTTCCGGACATCGAAACGGACGCGGACCTCGTCTGTACGCCCCACCAGGGCGAGCTTCTCGGGATGGGCGGCGAGACGTCCGAGGACTGGCGGGAGCGGGCGGACCTCGTGGAGTCCTTCGCATCGGAGGTCGACCAGACACTGCTGGTCAAAGGCCCGTACGACATCGTCTCCGACGGCGAGCGAACCCGCGTCGGCCGGACGGGCAATCCGGGGATGACGGTCGGCGGCACCGGCGACGTGCTCGCGGGCGTGACGGGGGCGCTCGCCTGCGTTCAGGAGCCGCTCGACGCGGCCGCCATCGCCGCCTACACCGTCGGCACGGTCGGCGACCGGGTCGTCGACGACCGCGGCTACGGATTGGTCGCAACGGACCTGCTAGACGAGATACCGAGCGTACTGTGGCAGCGGGAAGCAGAAGCGTAGCGTCCGCAGTCAGGCCGACGCACCGACCAGCTCCCCGGCTTTCGCTCGGGACTGCTCGATGATCGCGGGCCGCGCCTCGAACTCGATAACCACCTGGTCGCCGTAGTCGACCGTCTCCACGCTGGCGTGGTCGTGAATCCACGAGACGAGGCTCATCGTGTCGTCGGTCATCGGGAGCACGAGTCGCTCGCGTTCGTAGTCCGGCAGTTCGTGGTCGATGCGGTCCGCCAGGTCGTCGATGTTGAGCCCCTGCTTGGCGCTGACGGCGACGGGGTTCGGAGCCAGCGACGAGAGCGCGTCTTTCTTGCGGCGGACCTCTTCATCATCGACCATGTCGGTCTTGTTGAGGACTGTGACGATGGGCGCTTCGTTGCGCTCGTACAGCGTGTCGTGGCTCGTCACCAGTTTCTCCCGGATTTCCTCGACCGACTCGGAGACATCGACGACGAGCAAGACCAGATCGGCGTGGTACACCGACCCGAGCGTCGATTTGAACGATTCGACGAGCCAGTGCGGGAGGTCCTGAATGAACCCGACGGTGTCGGTGACCAGCACCTCGCGCTTGCCGACCGCCGCGCGGCGGGTGGTCGTGCCAAGCGTCGTGAACAGACGGTCCTCGCTCTCGGCCGTGGTATCGAGGTCGGGATGCAAGTCGTCGTTCTCATCGACGTCGAGGTCGTCGGCGAGGCGGCGCAGGAGCGTCGACTTCCCGGCGTTGGTGTAGCCGGCCAGCGCGACGAGGTCGAAGCCGGACTCGCGGCGCTGCTCCCGGCGGTGTCGCTCGGTCTCCTCGATGGATTCCAGTTCGTCCCGGATGTTGGCGATCTGCTTTTTGATGTCCTCTTCGCGGGACTCGTCGTACTCGCCGAGCCCCATGAACCCCGGCCGCTCGTCGCGTTTGGCCAGGCTCGCCTTGGCCTCGGCGCGCGGGAGTTCGTAGCGCAGTTCCGCGAGTTCGACCTGGAGTTGGGCTTTTCGCGTCTGGGCCCGCTGGCCGAAGATTTCGAGGATGAGCCGGAAGCGGTCGATGACGCGCACCCGCTCGGGGAGCTCGTTCCCGATGTTGTACGTCTGGTACGGGCCGAGCTGATTGTCGAAGATCACGACGGCGGCCCCTTCGCGAGCGACCGCGTTGCTCAATCGCGTTACCTTCCCCTCGCCGAGGTGGTACGCCGGGTCCTCCGTTCTGGTCTGTGTGATCTCGTCGACAACCTCGTAGCCGGCCGCCCGGGCAAGGTCCCGGATTTCCGTCGTGTCGGCGGTGCCACTGTCGACGCGCTTCGCGATAACCGCTCGTTTCGTGGTGTGTGTCGCCGTCACTCGTTGGAAAACTACGGCGTCCGATTATTTAACCCCCCGGGAGGGGACTCACACTCTTCCGGGGGTCGGCGGTTGGACGGTAAAATGGCAGATACTGAGCGATTCCTGCAGCCGGCTGGCGAAACTAACGACTTCGATACCCGCTCGAAGGCTGAAATGCAGCCAGCAAAGCGGTAGCGGTCAGTCCGGCTTATTCGAGGTCGAAGCGGTCGAGCTTCATGACCTTGTTCCATGTGTCCACGAAGTCGTGGACGAGCTTCTCCTCCGCGTCGGCCGAGCCGTAGACTTCCGAGATGGCCCGGAGCCGGTCGTTCGAGCCGAAGACGAGGTCGATGCGTGTGGCTTCCCACTTGACCTCGCCGGTATCACGGTCGAGCCCCTTGTAGACGTGTTCGGAGTCCGACGCCGGCTCCCACTCCGTGCCCATGTCGAGCAGGTTCACGAAGAAGTCGTTGGTCAGTGTCCCCGGCTCGTCGGTGAAGACGCCGAGGTCGGTGTCCCCGTAGTTCGCACCGATCGAGCGCATCCCGCCGATCAGGGCCGTCAGTTCCGACGCCGTCAGGTTCAGCAGGTCCGCGTTGTCGACCAGCACTTCCTCGGCCGGTCGCGTGATGTCGTCCTGGATGTAGTTTCGAGCCCCGTCGACCTTCGGCTTGAGAGCGTCGAAGGAGGCGGCGTCGGTGTGTTCCGGTCCCGCATCGACGCGGCCGGGTTCGAACGGGATCTCGACGTCGTAGCCGGCGTTCGCTGCCGCCTGTTCTACGGCCGCGTTGCCGCCCAGCACAATCAGGTCGGCAAGCGAGACCTGCGTCCCGTCGGAGCGCGAGTCGTTGAATTCCGTCTGGATGTTTTCGAGCGTCCCCAGGACCGTCTCTAGCTGCTCGGGCTCGTTGACTTCCCAGTTTTTCTGGGGTTCGAGTCGGAGACGAGCGCCATTAGCGCCGCCGCGCTTGTCGCTGTCGCGGTAGGTCGATGCCGACGCCCACGCGGTCTTGACGAGCTGGGAGACAGAGAGGTCCGAATCGAGGATCTTTTCCTTGAGCTCGGTGACCTCCTCGTCCCCGATCAGGTCGTAGTCGGCGTCCGGGAGCGGGTCCTGCCAGATCATCTCTTCGTCAGGAACCTCCGGACCGAGGAACCGCTCAGGCGGCCCCATGTCGCGGTGGGTCAGCTTGTACCAGGCCTTCGCGAAGTTCATCCCGAACTCCATCGGGTTCTCCTGGAAGGTTTCCATGACCTCTCGGTAGTCCGGGTCTCGCTTCAGGGCGATGTCCGTCGTGAGCATCATCGGCGTCTGCTTTTCGTCTGGGTCGTGTGCGTCCGGCACGCTGTTTTTCAGCTCCTCGCTCGTGGGTGCCCACTGCCACGCGCCGCCAGGACCCTTCTCCGGCTCCCACTCGTAGTCGAGCAGGTTGTTGATGTATCCCATATCCCACTCGGTCGGCGACTGGGTCCACGGCCCTTCGATACCGCTCGTGATCATCTCGCCGCCTTTGCTGTTCCCGTTCTCGTTTTGCCAGCCGAGGCCCTGCTGCTCGATGGGGGCCGCTTCGGGCTCGGGACCGAGGTTCTCCTCGGGGTCGTCAGCGCCGTGGACTTTGCCGAACGTGTGTCCGCCGGCGATGAGCGCGGCCGTCTCCTTGTCGTTCATCGCCATCCGGTCGAACGTCTGCCGGATATTCTTCGCCGACGCTTCCGGATCAGGGTTGCCGTCCGGTCCTTCCGGATTCACGTAGATGAGGCCCATCACGGAGGCACCGAGCCCTTCTTCGATTTCGCCTGGCTCGTCGAAGCGCTCCTGGGTTTCCATCTCGTCTTCCGGCCCCCAGTTGACAGCCTTGTCCTCCTCAAAGGCGTCCTCGCGGCCGCCGGCGTAGCCGAACGTCTTGAATCCCATCGACTCGATGGCGACGTTCCCTGCGAGGATCATCAGGTCGGCCCATGAGATCTTTTTGCCGTACTTCTGCTTGATCGGCAGGAGCAGCCGTCGCGCCTTGTCGAGGTTCGCGTTGTCCGGCCAGCTGTTGATAGGTGCAAAGCGCTGTCGGCCGCCAGCCGCGCCACCGCGGCCGTCGGCGGTCCGGTACGTCCCGGCGCTGTGCCAAGCCATCCGGATGAACAGCGGGCCGTAGTGGCCGTAGTCGGCTGGCCACCAGTCCTGCGACGACGTCATCAGCTCTTCGAGATCCGACTTCACCGCTTCGAGGTCGAGTTTCTGGAACTCCTCCGCATAATCAAAGTCGTCCTCCATCGGACCGACATCACGGGCGTTCTGGTCGAGGATCTCCAGATTCAGCTTGTTTGGCCACCAGTCCTGATTAGATTTCGGTCGCTTCGAATGTCCACCTGCGGCACCGCTCATATCGGAATTCGGTGTTTCTGCCATCTTAACAGTAAGTAAGATTCGTCGGTAGCATACAAATCTTTGGATATGAGTAAAGAAATGGCATCGTGTGAAAAATATCGCCCCGAATTCTTTGGGACACCCCGGTAGCAACGACCCCCGTTCCTGTGGCGGAGGCTGTGTAAAAGGGAAAGCGCCAGAGGGAGCACAAAGGATTTAAAAACAGGCGGTCAGGTACGCTGTATGGGTGAGTTCGTACTCCAACTAGATGGGTTGGGCCTCCAGCAGATGGGCCTCGAATTCGGTGGCGGCGGCCTTATCGGCGGGATCATCGGGTTCGCCGCCAAGAAGGTCGCAAAGCTCATTGCCGTCATCATCGGCATCGAGCTGGCACTGTTCAAGTTCCTCGAGACGCGTGGCATCCTCCAGGTGAACTGGGACGCGATAGGCGGGGCCGCACAGAACGCGACCGGCACCGCCGGGAACGCGGCGTCGGCGCAACCGCCGTCCTGGGTCACGTCACTGCTCTCGGCGCTGCCGGTCAGCGCTGGTTTCACTGCCGGGTTCTTGGTCGGCTTCAAGAAAGGGTAACGCGACGCCGCGGCGTTAGCGCGTACTGATGTCGTCTTCGTCTTTGATTATCTGGGTTTCTGCCTCGCCGCTGGTGTGTTCGTTCACCACGTCGTAGAAGTCGTTCTGTAGGCCGGCCGGGAACGTCATGACGCCGACCCACGAGCCGTCGGACTGCCACTCCTCGCGTTCGAGGTCGCCGAACTGTCGGATCTGTGCCTGGGCGCTCCCAGCGTAGTCCGCGGGGACCTGCACGGCGACGGTGACCTCGTCGAACCGGATCGGAATGACCGGCCGGAGCGCATCGAGGGCGTCGTCGACCTGCGCCTCGACGGGTTCCATCGGGTCGACTCTGAAGTCCGTCTCTTCGAGCGCGGATTCGATGCGCTCCGGCGGGTGCGGCGCGTCGTCCATCTGTGGGTTGACCGCGTTGCGCGTGATCCGCTGGATGAGCTGTTTGTGCTTTTGTTCCTGCATCTCGCGGCGCTGGTCGGCCGTGATCTGTATCTCCCCCCGCTTGATGACTTCGGGGATGATGGCCATCGGATCAGTGGTGTCAAACACCTCTTCGAGCATATTCTCGGGCGGTCGGTCCCCCCGCGAGGCGTCCTCGAACACGTCCTCCGCGGCGATAACGTCCTCGAGGTCGCCGTCGAAGTCATCACGTTTTATCGCTAGCGCCGCGTCCGGATCCACCAGTACCTCGAACCGCTGGCCGTGGGATTCGAGGCGCGCCGTCACCGCCTCGTCAAGCGATATCATACCCGTCGGTAGCAGTGGGCCAGTTAAAGGCCTTACTGCGTGGTCGGACAGAAAAAGTCCAGTCGCCCGCGAGGGCTGTCGGAAGGGTTACTCTTCGGTGGCGTCTTCGCCTTCGTCGTCCGCGTCTTCACCGGTATCAAGGAGGTCGGCCTCCGCGAGGTGAGTCTCCTTCTCCTCGTCGGTCAGCTGGCCGAACGTCTCCGTTTCGACGTCGACCGTGGCGACGCCGATGCCTTCCGGCGTGAGCCCGTCCTCGTTGACCGACGCGAGAGCGGCCAGCGCGAGGTCGACGCCCTCGTCGAGGTCCATCCCCTCGTCGTAGTGCTCTTCGAGGTAATCCCGGATGTCGCCGCGGTCGGCACCGACAGCGAGGGCCTTCCACTCGTAGGGCGTCCCGGAGGGATCGGTCTCGAACAGACGCGGCTCGCCGTTGACGATGCCGCCGATGATGAGCGCGACGCCGAACGGGCGCGCGCCGCCGACCTGCGTGTACTGCTGGATGTAATCGGTGATTTCCTTGGTGAGGGTCTCGACGCCGACCGGCTCGCCGTAGCGCAGCTGGTTCACCTGCGCCTGGCGGCGGGCGAAGTCGATGAGCTGTCGGGCGTCGGCGACGTGGCCGGCCGAGGCGATGCCGATGTGGTCGTCGGCCTTGTGGATCTTCTCGACCGAGGAGCGCTCCATCAGCGGCGACCGGATGCGCTTGTCCACGGCGAGAACGACGCCGTCGCTCGTTCTGACGCCGATGCTTGCTGTGCCGCGTTTGACCGCTTCGCGGGCGTACTCGACCTGGTAGAGGCGTCCGTCCGGCGAGAAGATAGTAATCCCGCGGTCGTAGGCCTGCTGTTGATTTTGTCCCTGCATAGTTATCGGAAATCGAGTGCTGTCGCGCCGACGAACGCGCCGCCGGAGGCCGCTTCGACATCGTAGCGCGGAGGCCGAACAGTAGCGCTCCGGTCTGCGTTCTCGAACACGACGTGTCTCTGTTCAGTGGCTTCCGGCGGCCCGCGTATATACTTTTCTTCACAGGCACGCACAGTGCCGCTAATCCCCCGGACACGGACCCGAACCTCATCGCCGTCGACGCTGTCCAGACAGGTCAGTGCGGCCCGCGCTGGGTCTGTCTGGCCGCGTCTGGTCCGGACGATGGCCTCGGCCGTGCCGTCGTAGTCGTGGAACTGGAGGACGGTCATGTCCGTCTCGGCGCTGCCGGTGTCGCCCAGCAGGTTCTGGGCGGCGTACCACACCGCCCGCTGGAACGCCCGACGGTCCAGCGACGCTGTCGGCCACGTCTCGATACCGACGGCCAGATAGCGCCACCGGGGCCGGAGATGCTTCGGGAGGTGTTTCATACGCCAGCGTTGGGGCGGAGGACAATGAGCAGTGTGGTGTGGCGATCGGTCAGGATGTCGATAGTGGGGCTACTGCCCGTCATCGTTGACGGCGTCTACGTCGCCTTCCAGTCGGACGCCCGGTTCGATGACGGCGTCGCTCTGGCGCTCGCGGTTGCGCTCCGCGACCCGCTCCCACTCTGCCAGGCCCTTTCGGAGGGTATCAGCGTCGAAGCCGATGGTCTCCCCGACCGCGATGAGATCCCGCGGTGCGCGAATCTGGAGATGGTTACTCGGCGATGCCGAGACGACGAACGGTGCGCCGGCGTCCTCGACCAGTTCCCTGAGCTTCCGCAGTTCTTTGATGGCTCGGACGCGAGTGCCGCCGGAGGCCCGGAGCACCGGGCCGAAGTCGAACTCGACGCGGACGCCGTTGTCGGCCGCCGCGTTCGCCAGAACGTGGTTGAAATCGCCGTCCTCGCGCATCGGGTGGGCGAGCACGTCGACGGTCGGTTGCTCGACAGCGAACCGATTGATGCGGCGGTCGCCGCCGTGGACGACGACGACCGTCCGGTCGCTCCGGTAGTTCCCGACGAAACCGCTCGCCCGCGAGGGGTCGTCTGCCCGGACCTCGACGCCGGCGGCGACGTCGATGTCGTAGGCGTCACTGATGGCCTCAGCGTCGTAGTCCGCCTGCGCGTCGCCGTGGTTCCTGACGACGATGCCGTCGTAGCCCGAGTCGGCGGCCGTCAGCGCGTGCCGGGCGACGGTGCTGTCGCCGTCGGGATGGGCGTAGACGGCCTCGTACATCACAACTCCTCTAGGAGTTCACGAGCGTTTTCGACGGCCTTCTCCCGCTTTGCGGGGTAGGCCTCGACTTTCGCCCGGAGCGTGATGCCGTCGCCGCGTTCGACGCTCCCCCCGAACGCGGCCTGTTTGTCGAAGGTGAGAAAGAACGAACAGTTGTCGTCGACCCGGTCGTCCAGTTCCGCACGCACTGCGTCGATATCCGGCGCTGACGCGACCTGCGTGAGTACGTGCCGGATATCGTCAGCGTTCTCGACGCGAGCCGAGAGGACGACGATCCGGTCGCCGTAGTGCCCCTCGCTTTGTGCGCGCTCGATAGGGTAGTCCTCAGGCAGGAACGTTCGGAGCGCTCCCTCGACACGCTTGTCGTCCTCTGTCGCATAACAGAATGTCCGGAGGTCGACGTAGTGGAACGGAACCGACGACATTGAAGCCCTACTCGTCCTCGGCGGCTTCGAGGTTGTCTTCGGGGACGCCCTGCTCCTGTCCGTCCTCGAAGGAGACCGTGTAGTTGGCGTCGCCGAACATCGTCTCGACGACCTGCGTGATGGTGCCTTCCTCGCCGTCGTAGTCGCTGTGCTCGTCGTGGAGAATAACGCTGTCGTCCTCTTCGAATGCCATACTGGGCGGTACTCGGTGGCTCGTCAAAAAGGGACTGATTCAGGTTTGCTCGGCCCAGTCGCGGACGTGGTGGGAAAATGTCCCTGTGACACGGCCCAGATCTGACAATCAGGACCGCGACAAACCTCGATCAGCGCAAAGCCAGGGGTACGCTGATCAGGGCTGACCGATCTTGGTGTTCCCTGTCGCTTCCGTTGCGAAAGGCATGGCCATGATTAGACTTGTCTAAATATTTTCTTAGATAGATAGAATTAAGTGTCAGATCATTCTACAGTCACATGCGTTCCATCAACCACGGAACGCAAAGGCGTACAGATCGAGTGGGTAGAACAATCCGTCAGGTCGTCGAAACAGCCAATGAGTTCCTGCTACACGGGAGCGTGGCTATCCTTGTTCGGGCCTCTTCCCGTGTTTCGCTTCGAATGAGCCGGACCAGATATGTATCCGCGTTTGCAAGCTCTCCACCAGTGTCAGTGGCACAACGGATTCGGTTTCGAAACCCCCCTGAGATACGCCACGGCAGCCGATACGTCACAACAACTGTTATGGGACTCTCTCGACTAACCATCGACATGATCAGTCCACCGCTCTCCCCCGTCAAGACGGTTGTTTCGTCGAGGTGTCAGACACAGATAGGACACAGATGACGAGCGTCGACGACCTGTGGTACCTCTCCGACGGGGCGTGTCAGACCGCCGAGCAGACGTATCACCAGCTCCGGGAGCAGTACAGCGGCTACATCGAGTTCACGCGCCACCGTAACGTCCCGCGGAATCGGTTCCGGGACGTGGCCGCTGTTGCTCGGGACCACGGCGCACCGTACGGGGCGCACACGCTCGCCTACCGGCCCACCGGTGAACTCCTGCTCGTCCGCCACGAGGGCGTCGACATGTGGGTACTGCCCGGCGGCGAACTCGATGCCGGTGAATCCCTGCAGGAGGCCGCACTGCGGGAGTTAGGCGAGGAAAGCGGCATCGAAGCGGCCATCGAGGGACTGGGGCTGCTCGGACGGGTCGAGTTCTACTGTGACGGGAACATGGCCTGGGGCGTGCTGCCGGTGTACGAGGCGCGAGCGGAGACGACCGACATCGCAGTCAATGACCCAGATCATGAAATCAGTGAAGCCCGGTGGTTCGACGAACTGCCGGCCGATACGCGCGACCGCGAAGAGATTCTGCAGTGGCGCGGGCGGCGGTTCGGCGGCGGGGCGTAATCCGCTGAAACTGCACGGGTTACTCCGGGCCGAACGACTGGCCTTCGCGAGCGTCGGCGTTCATCCGCCGGATGGTCGCGCGAGCGTTGCTGGCGTCGTAGCCGAACAGCACGGTTTCGGCGTACTCTTCGGCCACTTCGACGGCCTTCGAGAGGTCGTCGACGTCCACGTCGACGGCGTACAGTTCGATGCTGAACGGGGTCGAGAGACGGTCCTGCCAGCCCTTTGCGAGAATCTCCAGCCAGTAGGTCGTCGAGTACGCCATGTCGTAGATGGGGACGACGAACTCGTCGACGAACTCGGCGATGTCGTCGACGGCGACGCCGGAGCGGGCTTCGAGGTGGCCGGGATAAGGGTCGGGATACAGCGTGAGGTACATCTCGCCGGGCACGCGCTCGCGAGCCTCGGCGACGAACTCCGTGATGACGTTACTGCGCCAGGCCGACCAGTCCTCGAACTCGCTGTCGGCAAAGCGTTGCTCACAGCGATCACAGTGACAGTACTCGTCCCGGGGGAAGCCCACGTCGTCGAGGCGGACGTCCTCGTTGACGGCGGCGGCCTCCTCGATGATGTCGAGCAGGCCCTCGCGGTAGCGGTCGTGGGTCGGGCAGACGTACGTCCAGTCGAAGTACGGCTGGTTCCGGGTCGCCGGTGTCCCCTCGTCGTCGAACGCGAGCAGGTCCTCCTCGCTCTCGACTGCGTTGTCGCCGAAACAGGACACCATGTTCACCGCGCCGGCAATCGGTTCGACAGCGCGGCCGGTCACGTCCTTGACCTCGTAGAACGCCCGGTCGAACTCGGACCACTCCGTCTCCTCCTCGTTACGGGTGACGACGCCGTACATACACGCTGGTACGGCGGTTCGCCGGGTAAGAGTTCGGAAAGCGACGGCGCTGTCGCTGACAGCGCAGAGACCGAGAGAATACTGCCGGCCATCGGGATACCCCACCCCATACGACGCCGTTGAGGACCAGTAGGCAGGGCGGCCGACAGTAGATTCAGAGGGCGATACAGTCGATTCGCGCAGCCTTACCGCTTGACGTAGTACGCGAGGGCAAGTGCCATGACCGCGACGAGGGCGATGACTTTCTTTGACATCGTTTCAATAAACGAACACCGATTATAAAGAACTACCGCCGTGCTAATCGTCAGCACTCCCCTCTGTATCAGCGGGCATATCGGCGTCAGAGCCGGGGATATCGGCCCCGTCGTGGGTACCGACCGGCGGTCGGTTTACCGCTGCCGCTGACGAGTCTTCGAGGGGAGTCCGGTCGTCAGCGTCGGCCTCGATCGATTCCATGTCGCCGTCTTCTCGCGCGTCCTGGTCGATCCGCATCGAACAGAACTCAACGCCGCACATCGAGCAAAAGCGCGCCTCTTTGTAGTTGTCACCGGGGAGCGTCTGGTCGTGGTACTCGCGGGCGCGGTCGGGGTCTAACGCCAGGTCGAACTGTTCGCGCCAGTCGAAGGCGTACCGGGCTTCAGAGAGCGCGTCGTCCCAGTCTCGCGCCCCCTCGCGCCCGTTTGCCACGTCGGCGGCGTGGGCGGCGATGCGATAGGCCGCAAGCCCGTCCCGCACGTCGGACTGCTCCGGGAGGCCGAGATGCTCTTTGGGCGTGACGTAGCAGAGCATCGCCGCACCAGCACGGCCCGCCTCCGTCGCGCCGATGGCGCTCGTGATGTGGTCGTATCCCGGCGCAACGTCGGTCACGAGCGGGCCGAGGACGTAGAAGGGCGCGCCGTCACAGACCTCCTGCTGACGTTCGACTTGCTCGGCGACCTGATCCATCGGGACGTGGCCCGGCCCTTCGACCATCACCTGCACGTCGTGCTCCCAGGCGGTCCGCGTGAGTTCCCCGAGCGTGTCCAGTTCGGCGAACTGCGCGTCGTCGCCGGCGTCGGCGAGACAGCCCGGCCGGAGGCCATCGCCGAGGCTGAAGGTCACGTCGTACTCGCGGAATATCTCGCAGATGGCCTCGAATTTCGTGTACAGCGGGTTCTCCATGCCGTTCTCCTCGATCCACTGGGCGAGGATAGAGCCGCCCCGGGAGACGATGCCCGTCTTCCGGCCGTCGGTCAGCGGCAGGTGTTCCATCCGGACGCCGGCGTGGATGGTCATGTAGTCGACGCCCTGCTTCGCTTGCTTCTCGATGACGTCGAGCAGCAGTTCGTGGGTAATCTCGCTCGGGTCGCTGGCGCGCTTGACCGCCTCGTAGATGGGAACTGTTCCGATGGGGACCGGCGAATGCCGGACGTTGGCCGACCGTATCTCGTCGAGGTTATTCCCTGTCGAGAGGTCCATCACCGTGTCCGCGCCATAGTGGACAGCGGTGTGGAGCTTCTCCAGTTCGCCCTCGATGTCGCTCGTCTCCTCGCTGTTGCCGATGTTTGCGTTGACCTTCGTCGCAAACTCCCGGCCGATAATCATCGGGTCCAGTGAGTCGTGACCGACGTTTGCGGGAATCACCGCCTGTCCATCGGCGACTTGCTGCCGGACGAACTCCGGTTCGACACCTTCGCGCTCTGCGACTCGCGCCATCGCCTCGGTGACGGTTCCGTTCCGGGCCGCTGCTAGCTGCGTCATAATCACTAGGTTATACTACTTGGTTATAAAGCTGCGGTGATCGGTCGCGGTAAAGAGACCCTGTCAATACTGGGACCGACCCCAACACCGATGTACGCGAACAGGAAATAGACGAACAATGGCCCGCCGGACCCGCCGCGCAGTACTCACGGCGCTGGGGAGTGGTATCGCCGCGACGGCAGGCTGTGGGTCGTTCGGTCGGGAGCGGGTGGACGTGCTGGTCGCGGGGAGTTTACAAAAGGCGGCCAGTGAGACGCTACAAACCCAAACAGACGTGGAGGTCGCTGTCGAAGCCCGCGGCTCTGTTCAGGCCGCGCGTCTGGTCGCCGACGGGAAGCGCGACCCGGCTATCGTCGCGCTGGCGGATCCGACCCTGTTCGACCGGGTCATGGACACCGCCTGGCACGCTGTGGTCGCCAGCAACGAGATGGTGTTGGCGTACAACCCTCAGACGGGCGGCGGGACGCGCGTCGCGGAGGCGGACCCGTGGTACGCCCCGCTCCGGGGGGACAGTGTCTCACTGGGCCGCACCGACCCGACGCTCGACCCGCTTGGCTACCGGACCCTGTTCGTGCTGGCCCTCGCAGCCGACTACTACGACGAACCCGGCCTAGCTGAGGCGGTTCTCTCGCCGGACCAGACCTATCCGGAAACGCAACTGCTCGCACAGTTCGAGACGGGAGCCGTCAACGCCGCGTTCGTCTACCGGAGCATGGCAATGGAGCGGGACTACCCGTTTCGGGAGTTCCCCCCGGAGATACACCTCGGCGACCCCGCACACGCGGAGCGGTATCGGACCACCAGCTACGAACTGCCAAACGGCACGGCAGTCGCCGGCAACCCAATCGAGTACGGAGCCGTCCGCCGTGACGAGCAAGAAGCGACGCGTACAGCCTTCGAAACAGTCCTGTCCGGCGACTGGCTCGCACCACACGGATTTACCGTCCGTCAGGCGTATCCTCGACTAGTGGGAGATGTCCCGAGTACTGTCACGCGGTGAGACCAGAGCCGGCCACGCGGTCGGCGTGCGGGAACTCGTGCCCGTCCTGGGAGCGGTGCTGCTCCTGTATTTCGTCGTCCCGGTGATGGTGCTCGTGCTCACGTACTCCCCGACAGCGCTACTGACGAGTCTGACCGAGACGTACGTCATCAACGCCGCAATCACGTCGCTCGTCGCCGCGCTCGGCAGTACCACCATCGCCGTCGTGTTCGGCCTGCCGTTGGCCTACTGGCTCTCGAAGAACACCGGCGCGCTGGCGACCGCCGCGATGGGGGTCGTCGTCCTGCCGCTCGTCCTCCCACCGATCGTCAGCGGGATGTTGCTGTTGACCGTCGTCGGCCCGAACGGACTCGGCGGCCTTACCGACCTGGCGCTGACCCGGTCGCTGCTGGGCGTCGTCGCCGCCCAGACGTTCGTCGCGTCGCCGTTCTTCGTCGTCACCGCCAAGGCCGCCTTCGACGGCATCGACGACCACCTCGAAGAGGCCTCCCGGTCGCTGGGCCGTGACTGGGTCGGGACGATGCGCTCGGTGACGGTGCCGCTCGCAAAGCCCGGCCTGCTCGCCGGCCTCGTACTGACCTTCGCCCGCGCGATGGGCGAGTTCGGCGCGACGATGATGCTGGCGTACTACCCGCGGACGCTGCCGGTCCAGATCTGGGCCTCGTTCATCTCGGACGGACTGGACGCGGCGCTTCCCGTGGCAGTGGTCCTGCTGAGCGTCGCGCTCGGGACGCTGCTGATAGTCCATGCGCTGCGGGCGACACCGTGGCGATAACGGTCGGCGTTGTAAAAATCGCGCCGCCGACTTACCGCTCGTGCGCCCAGAACTCCTCGTCGACGGTGACCTCTTTCTTGAACAGCGGCACCTCCTCCTTGAGACGGTTGATGCCGTCTTCGACAGCACGGAACGCCTCGCCCCGGTGGCCGGCCAGGATGACCACGAAGACGATGTCCTCGCCAGCGTCGACTACCCCGGTCTTGTGGTGCAGGCGAACCGCGTAGACGCCGTCCCGCGCTTCGAGGTCCCGCCGGAGCGCGGCCATCTTCTCTGTGGCGACCTCGTCGTAGCGCTCGAACTCAAGCAGTTCCGTCGGCTGGTCCTCCGGTCCCTCCTGTGCGCGGACGCGCCCGGTGAAGGTCGCAATTGCGCCGGAGTAGACTTCGTCCGGATCCCGCTTTACGTCCGCTACGAGCGTCTCCAGCGTGATGTAGGGGTCCCGTTCCTCCATCGCCGCGACGATGTCGTCGAGATCGGCGTCCGCGCCGTGGGGTGCGCGATGCACGACGGGGTCGGCGACCTCGCGGTCGTCCAGAACGACCTTCGGGATGCTCGCGTCCGAATATCCCTCGACAAGTGCGTAGTCGTAATCGGGCGCGAGCGCGTCCAGCGTCTCATCGAGCGTTCGGGATTCGCCCGTCGCGTACCACTCGCCGTCGTCGGTGAGCGCGACCGTCTCGGCCGCGCCGGCGTCGCGGTGGCGAGCCGTGTCTTTTCCGTCCGTGTCGACGTCCGGGGCGTGCGTGCAGTGTTTGACCGTCGCGACGCGTCCGGACCCGGAGAGCCGCTGGGTCAGCCGCTCGACCAGCGTGGTCTTCCCCGACTCGGAGTGGCCGACGATACCGAGGACTTGCATGCACACCGGTAACGGGGCGACGTAGATAGACCTTTTTCATGGAGCGGCGAAGCTGCTGCCGGTAGCCACTCCTCACCGGTCGACGGTCTTCTCGACCACGCGGATGTCTTCGATGGCCGTCGCGGGGTACTCGCCGTCCTCGTCTTTCTCGTTTGCCTTCACCATGTCCCACACGACGTTGAGGCCGGTCGTCACGCCCTCCAGCGCCTCCATCTCGCAGCCGGTCTTGCCGACCGTCTCGACGGCGACCATGATTTCGACGGCCGCGTCGCCGACGGTGAACTCGACTTCGACGTTCGTGATAGGAATCTGGTGGCACATCGGCACTGTCTCCCAGGTGTGCTTGACCGCCTGAATCGCGCCGATGCGGGCCGTCGTCAGCACGTCGCCTTTCTCCACCTCGTCGGCGTCGATGGCGGCGAGTGTGGACTCAGTGAGTCGAATCTGTCCGCGCGCGACCGCGCGGCGCTGGCTCTCGGCCTTGTCACCGACATCGACCATCTGTGCGTCCCCCTCCTCGTCGACGTGCGTGAACTCCTCGGGCATGCGTCCCTGTAGCCGACGCCGGCCCAAAACCGTGCGGGTCCGCGTTACCGACGGACGAGGCCGAGTAGGTGGCCCACCGCTGGCGCGACGAGTTTCTCCGCGCCCGTCCGAGCGGCGTTCTCGCTCCCGGGCAGACAGAACACCAGTCGGTCGTCGACAACGCCGGCGGTTGCCCGCGAGGCCATCGCCATCGGCCCGACCTCCTCGTAGGAGAGCCAGCGGAACAGCTCGCCGAAGCCGGGAATCGGCCGGTCGAACAGCGGTTCGATGGCGTCCACGGTCACGTCGTCGGGGGTGAGCCCAGTCCCGCCGGTCGTCAAGACCACGTCGACGCCGTCATCCAACAGGGCGGCGACGGCGTCCTCGATAGCGTCCATCTCGTCGGCGACGAGGCGGCGCTCGACGATTTCGTGGCCCGCGTCCTCGCAGGCCGTGGCGATGATGTCGCCCGCCGGGTCGTCGTCCAGCGTTCGCGAGGTCGAGACCGTGAGGACCCCTATTTCAACCCCTTCGGCGTCGTGGGCGTGATGATCGTCGTAGTCGTGCTCCCCATGACTGTGGTCGTGGTCACTGTCATGGCCGTGCTCTCCGTGTTCGTGGCCCGCCTCGCTGTCGCTGGCTGCCTCGTCATGGTCGTGTCCCATACCCGAAACGACAGTCGGCGGAGAAATATACCCTCGGCTGTCTGGCCGGTGACCGGCGGTCGGACGGCGGCCCCGGCACCGCACCAAGCCAGGTCTGGGCTGAGAGGACAGCGGCTTACTCGTAGTACGGCAGGCGCTCGACGACCTCCGCGAAGGCCACGTTCTCGCGGACCTGCTCCATCTCGACGCGGAGGCGCTCCCCGACATCTGCGTCAGAGACGATGACGACGTACCCGCCGTCGATACGCGCGACGCCGTCGCCTTTGTCGCCGATGTTTTCGATCTCGACCACGCGCGTTTCACCCTCGGCAACTGGCGGGGACGACGGTGCGAACTCCGGTTCCCTGCTCCGCCCGTCGGACCGGGAATCGGACTGGGTCTCAGACTTGGATTGGGAATTGGACTGAGGCTCGGGCTCCGATTGGGAATTAGAGCGAGGCTCGGGACTGGAATGAGACTGTGGCTGGGGAGTGGGTGCCGCAGCCGCCGACTGGAACAGTGCGATCCGGTACAGCGTCTCGGGGGCCAGCGTTCCCAGTTCGACTTCTTGTTTCGGAATCTCGACCACGTACGAGTCGTGCTGCTCCTCGACGGAAGCCGTAAAGAGACAGTGAAGATCTGAATCGGTCGCCATTAGTATAATTGGTTCAGCTAGCACCGGAACTGCATTGATTCTGGTGTTTTCGATCCGCCGGGCCGACCGCTGCTAGAAGGGGTGACAGACAGGCTGTGCACGCCCGCTATCGAGCGATCCGTCGGGCAGAACTCGGGGTTACTCGAACTCGAACAGCCGACGGAGCTCACGCTCGATGGCGTCGGTGAACGCCGACAGCACTGTGTCGAACGTCGCTTCGTCGCCCGGCAGAGACTGTGCACGCGCCGCAGTGTCGTCGGGCAGCCGGATGCTGAACGCCCCGCCCCCCTCGTACACCGGCTCGCTCTCGCTGAGAATCTGCCGGTCGATCCCGCGAAGGACCTCGGAATCGTACTGCCCGTGTAGCTCCTGGTACGCGTTCGAATACGCCGTTTCGAGCTCCTCGAAGTAGTGGACGTACTTCTCGTCGAACTTCTCGGCGTCGAACTCGGTCATAGATGCAGTGTCGCCGGGGCGAGGGTAAAGGGTTCCGTGCCTCAGAGATGGAGTTCCCAGCCGAAACCGCTGCAGCGTCAGTCGACATCAATGCGGTCGGATTCGGGCTCCGCCGGTCGAGGGTCTATCGGTCACGACCGGACGCCGCTTACCACTCCCGCGTACCCCCGATTTCACCGTCGAATCGAGTGAAAAACTCGTCCATGAATTCCCGACGAGTCCGACCGAGACGGCGGCCGGGGTGGGTGTACAGCATATCTAGACGTTCTCGGGCCCATTCCCGAAGCAGCGTGATATCCGGATGATCCGACGATTCGAGGTCAGTATCTGACGTGTCATCGATGACAGCGTATTTCTTACCCGTCCGCCCAGATCGCTCGCCGACGATACAGGCCAGTCGGACGAGTCCGCGTGCCCCGGCAGCGTCCAGTTTGTCCGCATCGAAGAGGAGTTTCGCCTCCAGCGTTCTCGGCTCCGGAGAACTCGCGCGGATACTGTGTGCTCGGATACAGTGTTTGACACGGTCGATTCGGTCGGGCTTCACGTCTTCGGCCGCGAGTAGTTGCGCGGCTTCCGCCGTGGCCCATTCGTCGTGGTCATCGATTTCACCGGCCCGCTCCCGGGGCCGACCAATATCGTGGAGCCACGCCGACGCGGCAAGGACATCCCGGTCGACCGAGCCGTCGCAGTGCCCCGCGAGCCGAAGCGCGACGTCTCGGACTCGCTTGGCGTGAAACTGGTCGTGCGCTGGGAGGGCGTCTTCGTAGTACGGGACCGACAGTGTTCGAGCGAGGGGACCAAGTTCCTGTGTCATTGGCGGCGGTGGCACCTCGCATGCCGGCTGGAATAACTGCTGTGAAATGCCTCTGTATCGCTGACATGAAGCGGAGCGGTCCCACTCAGCGGGAGTCAAGCAAGTCGTCGAGGAGTTTCCGCTGGGCGGCGGCGAGATGTTCGGTGAACGTCGAGGTGGAGATGTCAAGCGCTTCGGCCACGTCGCCGGCAGTCGCATCGCGCGGATGCTCGAAGTACCCCATCTGGTGGGCCTGGCTCAGCACCTCGCGCTGGCGATTGGTCAGTTTCGCGCGGTCGAGCACGACCGGCTGATCCGTCTCCGTGGACGTGTCTTCGAGTAGCCGCCGTAGTTTGACGGTCTCGCCTTCCGACTGGAGGTCGGCAACGATATCCCGCAGAGTCGGCATATCGTCGACGAGAAACGTGACAACGATGGATTCGGTATCCGCCGTGAACTTCTGGACGACACAGCCGGCCGCTTCGATACGTTCACAGACACAACCCTGTTCGGCCGCCCGGGACACCTGGAAGACGTGTCGCTGGTCGTAAGCGAAGACATGGTCCACATTCGGGAGTTCGCTCTGTAGCGCTCCCGGGTGGTCATCACCGCCCTTGAGCGTGAACTCTTCGAGAACGCGGTCGGCATCGCCACTCGTTGCGCTCCGAGAGACCGACGACACTGACCACTCCTCGTCAGCGTGTGGCTGTACTTGACAGGACCGAGGACCGAACACTTCGACCTCGGCGAGCATTCGGCCCGACATACACGGTAGATGGGCCGGCCTCCATAAGAAAGGGCAGGCGAACATGTTCGTATAAAAAACCGCCATATAATGGGCCTAAGATGTCGGGCTGGCAGTTCATCCGGGTTCTGGGACAAACCCCGAACACAGCGACACAGCGCAGCCGTTCGAATCGCTGGCGAACCGAGATAACACAAGATTATGAGACGCAACACGATACTCATCGGTCTGTTGATAACAGCGGTGTTGCTGCCGATGTGGTACGTCGCTTTACACGGCGAGCCACCGTCGGAAGAAATCGCTATCGACGAGAGCGTCAGCGACATCCGGCCGCTCGAAAGCCCAGTAGAGACGCCGAACAAGCTGTCACCGAGCCAGGTCGGTGTCGTCGTCTGGGTCGCCCTGTTCGGTCTCGTGGGCGTGCTGACGGCCGCCCACCAGTTCATGAACAGGGCGGTCCGGCCGCCTGACGACGCCGAGCCGGTCACCGACGGCGGGACCGTCTCGTTACCGTGGCTCAACACGGAGCACCGCTGGGTCGTCGAGTACCACGACGCCTCGGACGCCATAGAGGGACTCGTCGCCATGAGCGGGCTGACGGTCCTGTCTATCGTCTTCGCGGCGCTGTTCACCGGCGAGTACCTCACGCTCGCCCGCACCCAGTACTTCGGGCTGTACGCGACCGGGATGTTCCTCTCGCTCGCGCTCTCGACGGTCGCGTACTACGCCTGGTTCATGCCACACGTCGAAGTCGCCGAGATCAGGGGGCACGAATGATAGACTATCCGAAACCCGATGACGACGACGAGGAACAGGGCGATGACTGCTCGTGTGAGGGGGCCACCGGTACGTCCCCGACGCTGTACGGGGACGCCCGCGCGGAACTCCGCCGCAGGGACTTCGCGAAGTTCCTCGCGACCGTCGGCGGCCTGACTGCCGTCGCCAGCCTCACCGCGCCGCTTGCCAGCACCACGCAGGTGTTCGAGCGGGGGTACAAGGGACCGGTGTACTCCGACGGCATCCACCTCGTCGACAGCGAGGGCGAGCGCATCACCGAGGAGCGACTCTCCGAAGGCGAACACATAACGGTCTTCCCGGAGCCCCGGCCCGGCATCGAGGATGCCCCGACGCTACTGGTACGCTACGCCGAGTCCGACTACGGCAGCGACATCGCAGAAGGGTTCACCGTCAGCGGGTACGCTGCCTTCTCGAAAGTGTGTACCCACGCCGGCTGTATGGTGTCGGACCGGGAGGACGACCTGGTCGTCTGCCCCTGTCACTTCGGGAAGTTCAACGTCCTGGAAGGGGCGGCGGTCAGTGGCGGCCCGCCTGGACGACCGCTCCCACAGCTTCCGATTACGGTGACCAGCGACGGGTTCCTCGTCGCCACCGGGGACTTTGAGGGGCCAGTCGGCCCCGGAGGTGGATAATGTCCCGCGCCAAAGCCGTCTACGACTGGTTCGACACGCGCCTCGACCTGGAGAACGGCCAGACGTTCCTCGGCAAGGCGTTCCCGGCCGAGGACTCGTTCCTGCTGGGCGAGGTGGCGCTGTTCTGTTTCCTCCTCCTGATCCTGTCGGGGGTCTTCCTCGGGTTCTTTTTCGAGCCCTCGACCTCCGACGTGGAGTACGACGGCAGTGTCCAGAAGTTCCAGGGCGAGGAGATGCCCGAAGCGTTCGTCTCGGTGTTGCACATCACCTACGACGTGCCCTTCGGGATGTTCATCCGCCGGCTCCACCACTGGGCGGCCCACCTCTTCGTCGCCTCCATCGGATTGCACATGTTACGGGTGTTTTTCACCGGCGCGTACCGCAACCCCCGGGAGCCGAACTGGATCGTCGGCACCGGCCTGGCAGCGCTCTCGATGGGCGCGGCCTACACCGGCTACGCGCTGCCGTTCGACGAGTTCGCCGCCACAGCGACGAGTATCGGTTACAACCTCACGATATCCATACCCCTGTTAGGTGATTTCCTCGGCCAAGTGGTGTTCGGGGGTGAGTTCCCCAGCAGCGCCACCATCCCGCGGCTGTACTTCCTGCACGTTCTCGTGATACCGGCGGCTATCGCCGTGGGCTTAGCCGTCCACATGGCCATCCTCATCAGGCAGAAACACACCGAGGCCCCGCGGGACGGCGACGTGACCGGCGGCCGTCAGTCCGTCGACGAGGAGGACGACGACATCATCATCGGCCTGCCGGCGTTCCCGAACCAGGCCGCCGTCTCCGCGGTGGTGTTCTTCGTCACCGCGGCGACGCTGTCGGCACTTGCGGGCCTGCTCCCGGTCCACAACGTCGCTGAGTACGGCCCGAACGACCCCGCGGCCACGCCGGAACTCATCATGCCGGACTGGTTCCTGATGTGGGTGTACGGCTTCCTGAAGCTCCTGCCACAGATCAGCTTCAACGTCGGCCCGGCCCACATCAACGGGGAGTTCATCGGCGGCATCGTCCTCCCGGGGCTGGTGTTTGCCGCGGTCGCCCTCTGGCCGTTCATCGACCGGACGGAGCCGACCCACTTCACCGCGGACCCGCTGGACCGGGCCTGGCAGACCGGTGTTGGCGTGGCCGCCGTCGCGTTCATCATGATTGCCTCGATTGCGGGGATGAACAACATCCTCGCGGACCAGGTGCTCGGAACGACGACGAACGTGGTCAACCCCATCCTGACGGCGGCGCTGCTCGTCGTCCCACCCGTCTTCGGCGGCATCACGTACCTGCTGTTGCGGGACGGCGAGCCCACGCCGTCACAGGAGGGCGACGTAGCCGCTGACGGTGGTGCAGTAGACGAGAGAACGGCTAGCACCGAATCGGAGGAGAACGGATGACTGCGAGCATCAAACTGACTGAGCGGCAGTATCGCCTGCTGGATACGACGAGCAAGCTGGTCGGCCTCGTACTGGTCGCCGCCGGCCTCGAAGTCGGCGGCAGCACGCCGACCGGCATCGCCTTAGCCGTGGCCGGCACTGCCTGCGCGACTGCGACAGTGTTCATCACCAATGAGTAGAAACGACCTGACCGACGACGAAAGGGACAGTGCGGGAATCAGTCGCCGCGACTTCGTGCGCGGTCTCGGAGCCGCGTCGCTGCTTGGCGCGACGGGGCTGTCCTTCGCCGACGACGGCATGGACGGCCTCGAAGCGGTCGACGACCCCATCGGGTCGTATCCGTATCGGGACTGGGAGGACCTCTACCGCGACGAGTGGGACTGGGACTCCGTCGCCCGCTCGACCCACAGCGTCAACTGCACCGGCTCCTGTTCGTGGAACGTCTACGTCAAGGACGGCCAGGTCTGGCGCGAGGAACAGGCCGGCGACTACCCGACGTTCGACGAAAGCCTCCCCGACCCGAACCCGCGCGGGTGCCAGAAAGGGGCCTGTTACACGGACTACGTCAACGCCGACCAGCGCGTGCTCCACCCCTTGCGCCGCACCGGCGAGCGCGGCGAGGGCCAGTGGGAGCGGATTAGCTGGGACGAGGCGCTGACCGAAATCGCCGACCACGTCATCGACGAGGTGCAGGCGGGCCGGTACGACGCCATCTCCGGGTTCACGCCGATTCCGGCGATGAGCCCGGTGTCGTTCGCCTCCGGCTCCCGCCTCGTCAATCTGCTGGGCGGCGTCTCGCATAGCTTCTACGACTGGTACTCGGACCTCCCCCCGGGACAGCCGATCACCTGGGGCACCCAGACGGACAACGCCGAATCCGCCGACTGGCACAACTCTGACTACATCATCGCCTGGGGGTCGAACATCAACGTCACGCGCATCCCCGACGCGAAGTACTTCCTCGACGCCGGCTACGAGGGCGCAAAGCGGGTCGGTATCTTCACCGACTACTCCCAGACGGCCATCCACACCGACGAGTGGCTCTCGCCCCACGGCGGCAGCGACACCGCGCTCGCGCTGGGCATGGCCCAGACCATCGTCGACGAGGGGCTGCACGACGAGGAACACCTCAAAGAGCAGACCGACATGCCGCTGCTCGTCCGGGAGGACACCGGGAAGTTCCTCCGGGCGAGCGAGGTCGGCCTCGCCGAGGACGCCGACGACCCGGACAAGGTGTTCGTCATGGTCGACGCCGACGGCAACCTCCGTCGTGCACCCGGTTCGCTCGGCGAGCGGGACGGCCAGAAGGACTACTCGTTAAGTATCGAACTCGACTTCGACCCGCAGCTCTCGGTCGAGCGTAGTGTCGACACCGACGAGGGCAGCGTCGCGGTCCGGTCGGTCTGGGAGAACCTCACTGACGAACTCAGTCAGTACACGCCGGACGTTGTCCACGAAGAGACCGGCGTTGGGACGAACACCTACCAGCGGGTCGCCCGCGAGTTCGCCGAGGCCGACGCCGCGAAAATCATCCACGGCAAGGGCGTCAACGATTGGTACCACAACGACCTGGGCAACCGCGCCATCCAGTTGCTCGTGACGCTGACGGGCAATCTCGGCGACCCCGGCACCGGACTGGACCACTACGTCGGCCAGGAGAAGATCTGGTCGTTCCACGGCTGGAAGGTGCTCTCGTTCCCGACCGGAAACGTCCGCGGCGTGCCGACGACGCTGTGGACCTACTTCCACGCGGGCATCCTCGACAACACTGATCCGGACACCGCAGAGAAGATACGCGAGTCCATCGACAAGGGATGGATGCCGGTCTACCCCGAGGAACGGGACGACGGGAACCGACCGGACCCGTCCACGATGTTCGTCTGGCGCGGGAACTACTTCAACCAGGCCAAGGGCAACGTCGCCCTCGAAGAACAGCTCTGGCCCAAACTCGATCTCGTCGTCGACATCAACTTCCGGATGGACTCGACGGCGATGTACTCCGACATCGTCCTGCCGGCGGCCAGCCACTACGAGAAGTACGATCTCTCGGAGACGGACATGCACACCTACGTGCACCCGTTCACGCCGGCCGTCGAACCGCTCGGCGAGGCCAAGACCGACTGGGAGATATTCCGCCTGCTCGCCGAGAAGATACAAGAGCGCGCCCAGGAACGCGGTGTCGAGCCGATCGAGGACCGCAAGTTCGACCGGACCATCGATCTCACGACCATCTACGACGACTACGTCCGCGACTGGGAGACCGGCGAGGAAGAAGGGCTCGTCGAAGACAAAGCCGCGGCGGAGTTCATCCTCGAACACTCCGAGGAGACCAACCCCGAGGGTAGCGACGAGCAGATAACCTTCGACGACATCGACGAGCAACCACAGCGGTTCCTCGAAGCCGGCGACCACTGGAGTTCGGACATCAAGGACGGCGAGGCCTACGTCCCGTGGCAGGACTACGTCCACGACAAGAACCCCTGGCCGACCTTCACCGGCCGCCAGCAGTACTACATCGACCACGACTGGTATCTGGAACTCGGCGAGGAACTCCCGACCCACAAGGAGGGGCCGGAGAACACTGGCGGGGACTACCCGCTGTCGTACAACACGCCTCACGGTCGCTGGTCCATCCACTCGACGTGGCGCGACGACCCCAAGATGCTCAGGCTCCAGCGGGGGGAGCCGGTGGTGTACATCAACCCCGAGGACGCCGAAGAACGCGGCATCGAGGACGGCGACACCGTGGAGGTGTACAACGACCTCGGCGCGGTAGAGGTGCAAGCGAAGATCTACCCCTCCAGCGAACCGGGGACCGTTCGGCACTTCTTCTCCTGGGAAAAGTTCCAGTACCCCGACCGGGACAACTTCAACACGCTCGTCCCGATGTACATGAAGCCGACGCAGTTGGTCCAGTACCCGGAAGACACCGGGGAACACCTGCACTTCTTCCCGAACTACTGGGGGCCGACCGGGGTCAACAGCGACGTGCGTGTCGATGTCCGACCGAGCGGAGGTGACACCGAATGAGTACCGACCAACAGGACGACCAAGGCGAAGAGGACACGCTGGTCAACGTCGCTGACGGCGTCGACCACCAGGTCGCGATGGTGATGGACCTGAACAAGTGCATCGGCTGCCAGACGTGTACGATCGCCTGCAAGAACCTCTGGACGGAGGACGGCGGCAGCGAGTATATGTACTGGAACAACGTCGAGACCAAGCCCGGCGAGGGCTACCCGCGGGGCTGGGAGGACTCCGGCGGCGGCTGGGAGTCTGAGGAACACTCCGACCGCTCGCCCGGCGAGATTCCCGACGAGGAAGACTACGGCCGCGCCTGGGAGTTCAACCACGAAGAGATCATGTACGAGGGCAGCGACGAGCCGCTGCGGCCCCGCGACGGCGCGGAGTGGGGACCGAACTGGGACGAGGACCAGGGGGCCGGCGAGTACCCCAACAGCTACTACTTCTACCTCCCGCGCATCTGCAACCACTGCACCCACCCCTCCTGTGTCGAGGCCTGCCCGCGCTCGGCGCTGTACAAGCGCCAGGAGGACGGCATCGTTCTCGTCGACCAGGACCGCTGTCGGGGCTACCGCTACTGCGTCGAGGGGTGTCCGTACAAGAAGGTGTACTACAACACTGTCTCGAAGAAATCCGAGAAGTGCATCTTCTGTTACCCCCGCATCGAAGGCGAAGGCCCCGACGGGGAGACGTTCGCCCCGGCCTGTGCCGAGGAGTGCCCGCCCCAGCTCCGGCTGGTCGGCTTCCTCGACGACGAGGAGGGACCGATCCACAAGCTCGTCAATGAGTACGAAGTGGCCCTCCCGCTCCATCCGGAATTCCGCACGCAGCCGAACGTCTACTACATCCCGCCCTTTGCCCCCGGGCAGCACACGGAGGACGGGGAGACTGTTGACATCGACCGTATCCCACGCCAGTACCTCCGAGAGCTGTTCGGCGACGGCGTCGACGAGGCGCTGGACACTATCGACGCACACCGGCAGCGCGTCCGACAGGGTGGTGACAGCGAGCTCATGGAACTGCTTCAGGACAAGAACCCGGCCAAACAGTACCGACTGGAGGTGTTCGAAGATGAGTAGCGAGCCGCTACGCGGCTCGGAAACGCGAGCGGGCGATGCCCGCGAGCGGTCCCAGTTGGCCGCCCCTGAGCGTGCTCAGGGGGTGGTCAACGATGACTGACCACCGACGCACGCTCACACTCACGGCGGTGCTTTCGGCGCTCATCGTCGTCTCGACGGTGGCCGCGCCGATGGTGAGCGCCCGGCCAGCACACGAAATCCCGGTTTCCGAGGTATCGACGGCCGACCTCGCCGAACCGAACGCCGACGGCTGGGAAGAAGTCCCGGCCTCGGACGTACCGCTTGCGAGCGCCCCGAGTAGCGTCCCGAACGCCGACGACACGTCCGTCGAGACAGTCGACGTGCAGGCGGCTCGCACTGATGAGCGACTGTACGTCCGGCTGGAGTGGCACGACGCGACACAGGACATGAACGCTAGCGCCACGCGTGAGTTCGCCGACGCGGTCGCGGTCCAGTTCCCGACGAACACGAGCTCCCGGCCGCCGATAGCGATGGGCGGCCCGGACAACCGGGTCAACGTCTGGTACTGGAGCGGAGCGACCGGAACCCAGGAACTGCTGGCCGGCGGCGCTGGCTCGACGACAGCGTTCGAGAACCCAACCGTGCAGGCGAACGCGAGTCACAGCGGCACTGGCGGCAACGCCACTTGGACGGTGGTCTACTCGCGCCAGCTTGACGCCCCGAGCGAGAACCGGACCGACCTGCGGACTGACGGTGATCTCGACGTGGCCTTCGCCGTCTGGAACGGCTCTAACGGCGAGCGGTCCGGCCAGAAAGCGGTCAGCGAGTGGCACTACTACCCGTTCAGCGGCGGCCCGCAGGGCCCGCCCTACGAGACGCTGCTGTGGACCGTCGCCGGCATTGCCATCGTCGCCGTCGTCGGCGTCACCAGCTTCGGCATCTACCGCACGCGGGGGGCCGAGTGATGGCGACCACGCCAACCGACCCCATGGACGACCTCGACGAGGACGCCGCCGCCCGGGGTGCGGTGTACGCCACGCTCGCCAAGGCGTTCGAGTACCCCGAGGAGTCGTTCCACAGCGCGGCGGCCGACGGGACGCTGGAAGCCGATTTGCGAGCGTGTCTCGACCGGACGGGCCTTGCCGTGTCCGTCCCGTCGCTCACCACCGACGACGACTACGAGACGCTCGCGGCCCGCTACAATGACATCTTCGAACTCGGTTACAGCGAGTACACGGACCGGACCGACGGCTCGCTGGAGGCGGAGGGGCCGCCGGTCCCGCTGTACGAGTCCAAATACCGGCCGGACCACTCCTGGAACGACGTGAACCTCGACCTCTCGCGGGCCTACAGCCACTACGGCCTCGAAATCGACCAGGACGAGCGGGACAACCACGACGCGCTGACCTACGAGCTGGAGTTCGCGGGCTATCTGGCCCGCCGTGAAGCCGCCGTCGGCGAGGACGCCGCAATCGCCCGGCTGGACTTCCACGACCGGCACCTCGGCCACGCGGCCGCAGGCGTCGCGGACCGGCTCGCCGACGAACCGGGAACCGATATCTACGGCGGCTTCGGCGAACTGCTGGAGGCGTTCGTCCGGGCCGACCGCAACGACCTCGCGGCACGGCTGGAGGACCAGCGATGACGGCGGCGCTACAACAACGAGTCAGACCGCTGCTGCACGGCGGGAGCCACTCGCTGGCGAACCTGGCAGTCGGCGCTGCGGCCGTCGCGGTCGCTGCTCGATACCTCGCCGTCCTGTTCGTCAACGCGCCCGGATACGCTGGCGTTCCGGTCTCGCCCGGCCTGGCGACAGGCGTGTCCACGGCCGTCGTCGCCGCCGCGGCTATCGCCGTCGCCGTCACCGACGCCGACCCGCTCACCGGCATCGGGCTGCTGTTCGTCGGCGTGTTCGGCCTGCTGTCACTGCTCAGTAGCGCGGCGGCACTGCCGGCGGCCGCCGCAATCGTCCTCGGGACGGCGACCGTCGCTGCTGTCTCGGGTCGGCGGCTGGACCTCGTTTCGGCCGCCGCGGTCGCCCTGCTCGTCGCGGCGCTGAGCATCGGGCTGGCCAGCGGCGTCGGCGGCTGGACGGACCACCGTCCGGTTGCCTCGACTGTGGCGCTGCTCGGGATCGCGTCGACGCCGGCGTTCGCCGCGGCGGACTGGCGCTCGCTGTCGACGGCGGACTGGGGCGCGGTGATCGGCGGACTCGCCGCCTTCGCCGTCGTCTTCGGTGTCGGTCGCGCCGTCCCGTTCGTCACCGGCGCGGTCACGCTCACAGGAACCGGCGTCGTCGGCACGAGCCTGCCGGTCGTTGCACTGGCCGCTGCCGGTGCGGTGACGGCGGCCAGCGCGGCTAGCCGAACGCGGCGATGGTCGCTGCTCGCCGGCGTCGCGCTGGTCGCGTTCGCGGGCGTCCCGGCGTCGCTCCCGCGTGCGCTCCCGTTCGCGCTCGGCATCGCCGTCCTCACCGCACAGGAGGGCCAGCGATGACGGGCTGTCACGACGACGACGAGTTCGAGAAGCACCTCGAAGAGGACCCGGACCCCCAACTCGACCCCGAGCGCAGTCCGGGCCTGCACACCGACATCGAAGCGCTCGAAGACATCGAAGTATCCCGCGAGGACGTGACCATCGGCGAGGCGACACCCGAAGAGTTGGCCGCCAGCGACACCGAACCCGTCGAGGACGACGCGGTGGCGTCGCTGCTGTCCGACATCGAACACGGCGCGAAGACCGACCGCCGGCGCGCCGCCCTCGAACTCAAAGACCGCGCGTCCACTGACGAAATCGTGGCGGCACTGGCCCGCGCCGCAACGACCGACGACGACAGCGACGTACGCCAGTTCGCCGTCGAGGCGCTGACGGCCCACGGCGGCGAGCGGGCCGCAGCGGTGGCGGTGGAACTGCTCGACGACCCCGACCCGTGGGTCCGGGCGGAAGCCGTCGTCACGCTCGACAACGTCGACCGCGAGGCTCACGAGGACGATATCGCGGCCGCAATCGACGACGACCACCACGCGGTCCGGCGCAACGCGGCCATCTCGCTATTCAAACTCCGTGGGGAGGAAATGGCCGACTTGCTGCTGGAGCAGAGCCGCGACAACAGCGAGCGGGTCCGCGAGTGGGCCGCCCACATGCTCGGCGGCGTCGACGAGGACCGCGCCCGCGAGCGACTGCAGGAACTCACCGACGACCCGGCCACCGTGGTCCGCCAGACCGCCGAGCGGTCGCTCGACGTGGACCCCGGACGGTTCCGGCGGCAGTTCGGTGGTGCGCTGGAGAACGACGCCCGACTGCTGCCCGGTGAAGACAGACTCAATCGGATGCCCGACCTCTGACGATGACTGACGGAACGCCCACCACACTGACCGACCGCATCGAAGCCGCACTGCGAGACGTGCGCGACCCGAACGCCGACCTCTCCGTGTTCGACGCGGGCTTCGTCGAGCACATCGACGCGGCCGACGGCGACGTGACAATCGAAGCCGACCTGACCGCGCTGGACGGGCAGACGAGCACACAGGTCGTCCAAGCGATGCTCCACGCGGTCGACGACGTGGACGGTGTCGACAGCGTCCACGTCGAACGGACGACGCCATCGAGCGAGGGGCAGGCCGGTGTCGAGTCCTTCGACCACGTCGTGGCCGTCGCCAGCGCCAAAGGGGGCGTCGGCAAGTCGACGGTGGCCACGCATCTCGCCTGTGCGCTGGCCGCCGATAACGACGTGGCGCTGTTCGACGCCGACATCCACGGGCCGAACGTCCCGAACTGCTGGAGGTGAGCGGCCCGGTCCACTCCAGCGAGGAGGGCGACCCGCTCCCGGTCCGGGCGGGCGACATGGACGTGATGAGCGTCGGCCTGATGGAAAGCGGCGCGCCGCTGGCCTGGCGCGGGGCGATGGCCCACGACGCGCTTGAGGACCTCTTCGAGAACACCGCATGGCGCAACGACGAGATACTGGTGCTTGACCTGCCCCCCGGAACCGGTGACGTGGTGCTGACGACGCTACAGGAGGTCCCCGTCGACGGCGTAGTCGTCGTGACGACGCCGTTTCACGCCAGCGTCAGCGACACCAGCCGGACGGTCGAACTGTTCCGCGACAACGACGTGCCGGTCCTGGGAACCGTCGTCAACATGGCAGAGTACGTCTGTGACTGCTGTGGCGAACCGAACGATCTGTTCACGGGCGACGCGCTTTCGGACCTCGATGCCGAGGTGCTGGCCGACCTCCCGTTCTCGCACGACCTGCAGGGGACGCCAGCACCCGGCGACATGCCCAGCGCGGTCAGCGATTTGGGCGACGCCGTGTCCGACGCCCTCGACACCGCCGGCGAGGTGGGCGTCGACCCGACCGCCGATATCCGGGGCCTGCCGCCACAGGAACGCAAGGATCTGGTTCGAGAGCAGTTCACCGCACTGGACAGCGACGAGTCGTTCGTCCTCGTCAGCGACCGCGACCCGACGCCAGTCGGGCAGTTCCTGGGCCGACTCGCGGAGGCCCCGCGAGAAGCCTTCGACCCGTTCGAGGTCCGCCGAGCGACACCGTCCGACTGGGTACTGGAGACGGTCAAGCCGTGAGTAC
This sequence comes from Haloarcula sp. CBA1115, assembly GCF_000827835.1. NCBI lineage: Archaea > Methanobacteriati > Methanobacteriota > Halobacteria > Halobacteriales > Haloarculaceae > Haloarcula > Haloarcula sp. CBA1115. The sequence continues at coordinate 3,395,581 of NZ_CP010529.1, forward strand.
GGTCGCTGGCAGTCGACAGTGATAGCCGGGGACATACCTCGCGGGCAGGACTAAAGGCCTAATTGTCCGCACCCGTAGTAGTAGCATAATGACCGCGAAACTCGTGACAGCGGGTCGACTCGCTCGGGGTCGCTCATGCGCCGTGCCCCAGCGGGCCGGAGGGGGAGCGTGACCGACCCGTTTGCGGTGATGAACGCTATCGGGCTGGTCGGGTTCGCGTTCGTCGGCGCGGCGAAGGCTGTCGAGGAGCGCTACGACGTGTTCGGCGTCACGGTCGTCGGCGTGATGACGGCACTGGGTGGCGGGACGACGCGGGACCTGCTGTTGAACCGCGTTCCGAACTCCCTGCAGTCGCCCGGCGAGGTCGCCCTATCACTCCTTGGTGTCACCGCCGCTGTTCTGTTCGTGCATTTCCTCGACGACGGCCACCAGCATCCGGTCGTCCTGACGGCCGACGCCATCGGGCTGGCGGCGTTCACGACCACCGGAGCGCTGCTGGGCCATCAGGCCGGCCTCCCGGTGTTTGCCGTCGTCGCGCTGGCGACGGTCAACGCGGCCGGCGGCGGGGCGATATCGGACCTGCTGCTGGGCCGGACGCCGTTCATCCTCCGCGAGGACTTCTACGCGTCCTGTGCCGTCATCGGCGGCCTCGCCTTCTGGGCGCTGGCACAGCTGGGCGCGGCGGCCGGTGCGGCATCGGCCGGGTGCGCGCTCGCGGTGCTGTTGGCCCGAGGGCTGGGCATCGGTCGCGGGTGGTCGCTCCCGACGGTCCAGGCGTGGGAACGACGCGACACACAGTAGAACCACGCCGCAGCTCCGGGTTCCCGTCTGTCATGCCCCGCTCCCCTGCATCCGCTGGGCTTCGTCGCTGTGACCGACTGTGGGACCGCCTGTGAGAGCTGTCTCTCGTACTCGTCGCGATACTGGTCGCTGACGGCGCACACGACTCTGAACGCGTATTGACCGCGAAAATGGGTGAGGGGAAGTCGGCCGCCGCGACGAACCCGATCAGTGCCCCGCAGATCCCCTACTGACCGAGCACCTCCCGGGTCGTCGCCGCCAGTGACGCGTAGAACGCTTCGCGTGTCTCTGCCTCGACGTGCCCGAGGAACTCGTCAGCCCACGCATCGAGGTGCTCCGTACGGAACTGGGCAAGCCGTTCGTCGAAGCCCGCTTCTGCCAGATAGGCGGCGAACTCCAGTTCGGTCGCAATGTGGTCCGGGAGGTCCGGATGGTCGGCCGCGGGCTGGACGCCGAACTCCCGGTACCAGCGTACGACAGCCATCGTGGCTGGCCCCTTGACCGGGCCGAGTTCGTCCGGGTCGTCCCCGTCGCGATAGACGCTCTCGTAGGGTGGACACGGTGGCCCGTCCGGCCCGATGAACAGCCGGGTGTACTCGGCGTTGAGACGGCGAAGGTCAACCGAGCCGACGTCGCCGACCACCGGGACCAGCTCTCCGGTCTCGACGGCTTCGACCAGCTGTTCGGTCGGTTCCCGCCAGCATTCGGCGAGGACGGCGTAGGTCGCCGCGACATCCGAGCGGAATCCGTCGCTGTCTGTGCCGCGCTCGGATGCCCGCTCACGCTTGGCGGGAGCGTCAGTCTGTCTGGTCATTGTCGCTCCTGTCGACCGCCGTCAGTCGCGTACGATTCGGGTCTCTCGACTCGCTGAATCGGCACGTATTTCAGGCCGAGCGTGACGATGAGTGCGCCGAAGGCGACGATACCGAGGGTGACAGCCACTTCGACCAGCGTCGGGGTGTAGGCCCCCGCAGTCGCCCAGATGTCCGTCGTGATGCCGGCATACTCACCACCGGTCGAGATACCCGGTGGGAGGGCGATGTTAGCGACTTCGTACCCCGTGAACACCAGCCGGATCCCTTCGAACATCGTGCCGAATACCGCGAGGAGGCTCGCGGTGAAGATGACCGACACGCGCTTCCGGAGCGATGGAATCATCAGCATGACAAGCGGGACCGCCCCGCCGACGACTGTCCAGAGCCAGAAGTAGACGGACTCGCCGATGAGAAAGCTACTGGTGATGGCCCAGAACTCGAAGTGGTTCGCCCAGGCGTGGGGCAGTCGCTCGGCCGCGAGCAAGTACACTACGTGAAGCGCGAGGAAGATGCCGAGTATCTTCCCGAGACTCGTGAGTTCCTCGCGGTCGACCTCGTAGTTGGTGAGCCGGTCTGCGAGTACCGACACGACCAGCAACAGCCCGAGCCCGGAGACGAGCGCCTTGGCGATGAACACCGGTGCGACGAGGGGGCTGAACCAGTCGCCCCGACCGATCTGCGTCGCGAAAATCCACCCGGTCACCGAGTGGAGTGCGACCGCGGTCGGGAGAGCGAGTGCTGCCGTCCAGAACATGAGCGTGCGGTCACGCTCGCGTCCAGCGTCGGTATCAGCAACACCCAGTGCGAGTCGCGACCCGCGAGCGGCCAGGTCGCGGCGGGTCAGCAGCCACAGATACCAGAGGTTTAGCACGCCATAGAGGATGACGATACCGAAGTCCCACACCATCGGCGAGCGGAAGTCCGGCGAGGTGAAAAACTGGTAGAGTCGCTCGGGCCGCCCGATGTCTGGGAGGATGAGCAGGCCTGCGACGGTGATACAGGCGAGGCTGACCAGCACGCCGAGCCGTGCGAACCCCTCGTAGCGGTGTGAATGGAAGAACTTCGGAGCACTGGAGATGATGAGTCCCCCGGCAGACAGCCCGACGAACAGGACGAACATCATGATGTACAGTCCCCACGAGAAGACGTTGCGCATCCCCGTGGCGACCAGCCCCGTGGTGAGTTGGTAGCCCCAGGCTGCCAGTCCAGCGACCATGAGGGCTGCGAGCAGACCGAGCCACAGCCGTCCTTTCGTCCCGAAGGCCGGGATTGCGATCCGTGACGAGTCAGCGGCCATCAGTCATCACCTCCGGACCCCACTGCCGGGACGTGTGGAGCAGCATCACCCTCGATGGAGTGGGGGCTCCCACCCGAGTCGCTACTGTCGCTTCCGTCGGCGTCAGACGGCACGTCCTCGGCTCCATCGGACCACGGAGAAACATCGTCGAGTTCGCTCTCCATTTTATCCGACGTTTGCGGCCGGCCGGGACTCATCTCGCCGCTGATATAGTGCGTCTTCGGGTTCGTCCCGCGGTCTTCGAGGAGCTGGTCCGTCTCGTACTCGTTGATGTACTTCGAGACGGTACTCCCCTCGTCGTCGAGGTCGCCGAAGATGCGTGCGTCGGCCGGACAGTTGACGACACAGGCCGGGTCGAGTCCCTCGTCGACGCGGTGGCTACAGAACGTACACTTCTCGACGACGCCCTGTGGACGGGCGGCAACGTCGCCCGTCCCCTCCTCGGGCATCTGCTCGGGTTCGTCCCAGTTGAACACCCGTGCGTTGTACGGGCAGGCCGCCATGCAGTAGCGACAGCCGATGCACTTGTCGTAGTCGATCTCGACGATCCCGTCGTCCCGGGTGTACGTCGCGTTGACCGGACAGACCTTCACACAGGGCGCGTTTTCGCAGTGTTGGCACGCCGTCGGCTGGTACTCCATGTCCAGCGAGCCACTGCCGCCGTCTTCGGGATAGCCACCGGACGGGGTGTCAATCTTGTCGCCGCCCTCCGTCAGGACGCGGTTCCAGAACTGCCCCATCGGGACGTTGTTCTCCTGTTTACACGACACTGCGCATGCCTGACAGCCGATACACCGCTCCTGGTCGATTACTAGGCCGTAGTTCGTCATTGTTAGTCACCTCCTGCGCGCGGTGCGTCGGCACCGGCCCCGCGCGGGTTATCGGCTTCGTACTTGTCCGTATCGACGTCATCGGGGGCCGGTTCGACTTCGACACGGACGTCGTAGAACGCCATCGTCTGGCCGACCTCGCTGACCTCGTTGTGCGTGAGGTCGTTGTGGTGGCCCGCGACGTAGTCGCGTGACCACCATCCCTGGTCAGTGTTTACCAGCCCCGGCTGGAACGCCTCGTTGTACTTCGCCTTCACGATCATCTCGCCGCGGTCGTTGTGCACCCGGACGTACTCGCCGTCCTCGATGCCGCGAGCCTTCGCATCCGACGGATGGATGTCCAGCTGTGGTTCGGGGTTGACCTCACGCACCCAGTTCAGCATCTCGTACTGCGAGTGGATGCGGAACCGACTGTGCTTCTGCATGAACATCAGCGGGTACTCGTCGGCCTTCTCGTAGTCGTCGGCTGTCCGGTCTTCGAGTGGCCGCGGGAGGTCGAACGTCACGCCCTCCTCGCTCGGGGCGTCGTCGTCGTACATCTTGATTCGCCCCGTGTCGGTGGGGAACGCATCGGTGTACTTGACGATGGGGACGCTCTCTTTCTTCTGTGTTCCCTGCTCGAACAGCGTGTCGAAGTCGATATCGTCGTCTCGGTCGGCGAGTTCCCGGAGCATTTCGCGTTTCGTCTCCGGGAACCGGTCGCCAAAGCCGAGCCGCTCCGCGAGCCCGCGGATCGCGTAGTAGTCGTCTCTGGCCTCCCACAGCGGTTCCTGTACCTTGTGTCGGTAGCTGATGTGTGGATGGGACCCCCAGCTGGACGTGATATCCTCCTGTTCGAACCAGTGTGGAACCGGGAGGATGATGTCCGCGTGCTGGACCGTATCCGTGTGGTGCATATCCGCGACCACGTACATCTCAAGGCTCCTGATGGCCTCTCTGAACCGCTGCCGGTCCGGGAACTGGTTGCCCATCATGTTCGACTCGATCGAGTAGACGGCCCTGACCTTGTGCGGGTCACCGTCGAGTATCGCGTCTGGGTATTCGGGGAAGAACAGCGACGGTCCGGGGTCAGCGTCCTCCGGCGCGCTCCAGCCACCGGTACTGAGCGTCGCCCCGCCGGAGTGATGGGCGTGGATGTTTCCGTGCCGACCGTAGTCACCGGTCAGTGCCATGAGCATCGCGTAGGTCTGGCCGAAGATGTGCCCGTGTTTGTACCGCCCGATCGCGTAGCTGGGGGCGATGCCACCGGGGCCGCGAGTCGCCAGCCATCGGACTGCAGTGCGGATGTTTTCCGCGTCGACACCGGTCTTCGCCGCGACTTTCGATGGCGCGTAGTCGGCCACATGGTCACGGAGTCTGGTCAGTGCCGTCTCGCATTCGATGCCGTCGACGGTGTACTCCCCAAAGAGCGCATACGGGCCACCGGTCTCCGGTTCGAGTTCGACCGGCGTCGTACTGCCCTGTTCGACGGCGACGACCTGGTTCTCGCCGCCGTCTTCGAAGACGTCGCTCGCCTTGAGCAACTCCCCGGTGTCCGTGCGGATTAGCGCCGGCGCGGTCGTCCGTTTCCGGAGGAAGTCCTCGTCGTACGTCTCGTCCTCGAAGACAGTGTGCATCATCGCAAGGGCGAGATGCACGTCTTTCCCGGGTTTGACCGGGAGCCACAGGTCGGCTTTCGACGCTGTCGTCGTGTACACCGGGTCAACCACAACGAGCTTCGCCCCGCTCTCGACGGCGTCGAGAACCTTCGAGGCGTCCATCTGGAACTGGCTGGCGAAGAGGTCCGACCCCCAGACGATGATGGTGTTCGCGTTCTCCCAGTCCTCGGCCTCGTTCGTCGACGGAAGGAAGAAGCCGGTCCCAGTGACCCGGTTGAATCCGCGACCGACGTTGGCGTCGATGCCCCAGGCAGACTGGGTCGAACCGAACAGAGAGGCCAGTCGATTGAACGCCGTGCTGGACTGGCCGTAGTTCCCCGACCCCGCGTGGAAGAGGACGCTCTCCGCGCCGTGGGCTGCTTTCAGCGACTGCATCTTGTCGGCGACGAGGTCGAGTGCCTCGTCCCAGGAGACGCGCTCGAACTCGGCATCCGGGCCGCGTCCGTCGGGGTTTGGCTCGTCGGGCGACCAGTCTGTGCGCTTCATCGGGTACTTCAGTCTCGTCGGGTCGTACACACGCTGGGTGTGTGAGAGGCCGAGCACACAGGCCCGCTTGTACTGCTCGTCTTCCGGCGGATGTGGCTCGACCTTCTTCACCTGGCCGTCGCGGACGTGGACGTCGATGGGGCACTTCCCGCGACAGTTCGGCGAGCAGACGGTCTGGATGACCTCGTTTTGCCCGACGTAGCTCTCGATACCGGAGTCACGGTTGGACGGCCCGGTTCCGTCTCCGCTTTCGACCAGCGTCTGGAAGAACTCGCCCCCGCCAAGACCGAGGGCAGCAGCCGCTCCGCTGGCTTTCAGTACGTCACGTCGGTAAACGCCGTCGTCGTCAGTCATCGTCGAATCCCTCAGGTTTGGTCGGCCGCTCGTCTTCACCGAACTCTGCCAGTAGCTCCTCGTGATACTTCTCGTGGAATTCGGCGTCGCTCAGTTCTCCGTTCGAGACACGAATCGCATCCCGAGCCATCCGTAGCCCCAGATCAGTGTCGTACTCGACGCCGTCAAGCATCGCTGCTGCTTCGTCTTCCCACTCATCAATCGGCGTCAACCGCGGCTGCTGTGGGTCATTCATGGCTCTAGTTACCGATTACCCTCGAAACTCGGTAGGGAGAGCGCTGTATTGTGAAGGGGTTTAAATACGGGCGGGAGTGTCACCGGGAGTCTCTGCCAGTGCGTCCAGCCCGAAAAGGCGAGTCTACGGGTCGAAGGCGGCCGTCGCGAGTTTCGATTCGACGGCGTTCAGGCGTTGAGAGAGTGCGGATTTCGAGATGTCGAGCGTGGCCGCGAGTTCGTCGAGGGTCGTCTGTCGGGGCGTCTGATAGTACCCTTCGTCCACTGCGAGTATCGCTGCTTCCCGCTGTTTTGTCGTGAGACAGGCGAGGTCGACTGTAGTGGGCTCCGACTCGGTCGCGTCGTCCTGTCGGGATGTCAGCCGTCGCAGACGCACTCGTTTCGCGGCCGATTCCAACTGGTCGACTAGCTCGCTGATGACGCTTCGGTCTGAGACGTACGTCTCGATGAAAAGCGAGTCACCGTCTACGCGCTGGGTTCGTGGAACACACCCGACCTCGCTAAAGGCGAGACAGAGACAGGCGTCCCCGACCTGATTTGTCGAGTGGAGAACCCGCTCGGTACCGGCCTCGTCGGTGACAGTCACCTCGGCGTGACAGACGCCGTCGTCGATCTGGTTCTGAGCGTTCTCGATGTCTGCATCCGGATCCGAAAGGGGGCACGAACAGTCATCGGGCAGTTCAATTTCGAACAGAACCTTGAGGGTTCGTTCTTTCGCGGTCCCCGATGTCGCCCCTGTAGGCCCGCTCTCGGATTGTCCCATTCTGATTGTCACTCGACTATCTGCGGTTAAATGGGTTTTGTCATCGCCGCCGAAATCCGCAGACTGCGGGCGTATTCTACCTGTTCTTCTATGTGGAGAATGGAGCCTCCCGAAGCCGCGGCGGCGTCACTCATTGCGTCGGTGACAGCGTTCGTCTGCTATCGGAGGATCGAAAATAACCGCCTGTACTGCTGTGCTGGGCCATAGCCGGCGATGAGTCGGCCGAGAGACACCGCCGTCAGGTGCCCGCACGGTGGTGTCACTATATTCACAAGATAAATGCCGCCTCCGCCTGATACACAGACAATGGTCCTCTCGGACGTTTTGCTTGCCCCCCTGGGACTGGCGGCTCTCCTCCTGGCGGTGCCGATAGTGGTGCTGTATCTCATCCGACCGGACCCGCAGGAACTCACGCTGCCGACGTACCAGTTTCTCGTCGCCGGAGAACGCCAGCAGTCAGCGACGCCGTTTCTCGAACGGATCTCGCGGAGCCTCCTCCTGCTGTTGCAGGTACTGGTCGTGCTGGTGCTCGCGGTCGGACTGGCGACGCCGTACGTCACCGTCTCCGAGCGGGCGACGGTCGAGGAGACGGTCATCGTCGTGGACACCAGCGCGTCCATGCGGACCGACGCCGACGGTCAGACACGCTTCCAGCGGGCCGTTGCGGCCGCCCAAGAAGAAGTAACAGGAACGACCTCCGTCGTCACGACGACCAACGGCGGCGAGGTCGTGCTCCAGCGTGGTACGCCGACGGCAGCGCAGGGGACGCTGGATGGGCTCAGCCCGACGGACGCGCCGGGAGCGCTCAGCGGCGCTATCTCGCAGGCGGCCTCGCTCGCCGGTGAGAACGCCAGAATCGTCGTCCTGAGCGACTTCGCGGGCGAGGAGTGGACCACTGCAGTCACCTCAGCGCGCGGGCGCGGCCTCTCCGTCGACCTCCAGCAGTTCGACGGTGGGGGCGACGCGAACGTCGGCTTCATCAACCGCCGGTTCTCCGGCTCGGCGGTGACGCTGTCGGTGAAAAACTACGGCGACTCGACCGTCACCCGGACCGTTCGGCTCGGCAACACCCAGCGAGAACTGCAGCTCGGACCCGACGACGTTGGCTCGGTGACGATGCCGGTCCCGGCCGGCGGGAGCGAGGCCCGGCTCAGCCCGGGCGACAGTTTCGCGACTGACGACAGCGTCTACGTCGCCGCACCGGCGGACGCGGCTGTCGACGTACTGGTGCTGACAAACGACCGGAACCGGTACCTGACCACCGCGCTGTCGGTCGTCGACCGGGTGAACGTGACGGTCAGCCAGCCGCCGACGACCATTCAGAAGAACTACGACGTCATCCTGTACAGCAACGTCGACCAGAGTTCACTGTTGCCCGGCAACGTCGAAAGCGGGCGCGAACTGGTCGAAGACGGTGGCGGCGTGGCGGTACTGGCACAGGACGACCTCCCACAGCGGTACCGGGACCTCCTCCTCATCGAGCCCGGCGAGACCCGGGCGGGCGCGACAGTGGGCCAGACGGCACAGACACAGCTCACCCGCGGCATCGACTTCCAGCCACCGGACGAGTACATCTCCGGGTCGCTGCGCTCCGGGTCGGCCCAGGTGCAACTGGGGGACGGGACGCCGCTCATCGCGACCGAGGATCGGAACGGCGGCCGCGTGATGTACTACGGCTACATCGAGGACCGGTCCAGCTTCAAGTTCAACTACCAGTACCCCGTGTTCTGGAAGCGGGCGGTGTATTATCTGGCGGACAGGGAACAACTCCCGGCGCTGAACCACGAGACCGGTGAGACCGTCCGGTTCGGTAACACCACCGTCGAGGGGCCGGCCGGCCCCGTCTCCGGGAACTCGGTCCCGCTCCAGCGAGCCGGGCTCTACCGAAGCGAGAGCCGGCAGGTGAGCGCCTCGCTGCTGGACGAGGGCGAGTCAAACACCAACGTCGGAGCGCTCGACCAGCGCTCCGGAACGGCCGGGAACCTGACCCGGACCGAACAGCGGTCGGTGCCACAGCCGCTGACCGAGTACTTCGCGCTGGGCGGGCTGATACTTGCGCTGGCCGAGGTCGGCTATCTGCGCCGACGGGGTGACCTCTGATGGCGGTGTCCTACACCCTCAGGGAGGGACTCACCGTCGGCGTCGAGCACCTGTGGCCGCTGCTCGTCCTACCGGTCGCTGTCGGCCTCCTCGCGTATCTCGTCCGGCGTGGCGACGGTGGGCCGCGGTCGGCCTCGAACCGGAGCCGCCGGCTCCTGCTTGCCAGCCGCGTGCTCATCGTCTGCCTGCTCGTCCTCGGCGCGATGGAACCGTACACCGTTCAGACCCGCGAGACGCCGGGTGAACCGGGCGTGACACTGCTGACAGACGAATCCGCGAGTATGGGTATCTATCCGAACACGACCGACGAGCTGGTACAGGATATCGAGAGCGAGGGCGTCCCGGTGACACGGGCGACCATCGGCAGCGGGTCGAACTCGCGGATCGGCGACGGCGTGGCGGCAAATCTCCAAGCGAACGGGACGGTCGTCGTCGTCTCCGACGGCCGCGTCACGGAGGGCCGGAGCCTGGCGACGGCCGGCGAGGACGCCGCCGGGCTCAACGCGACCGTCCACAGCGTCACCCCGCAGTCGCCACGCACTGAGCGAGCCGTGGCGATAGCGGGGCCGTCGACGGTGAGCCGCGGCGTCCAGTCACAGTATACCGTCTCGATGCAGGGCGTGAGCGTCCTCGAGCCCGTGCCCGTCGAAGTGACTATCGACGGTGAGAGCGTGACTGAAGGAGAACTCCGGCCGGACGGCACGCTCACCGTCGACCACACGTTCGAGGAAATCGGGTCACACCGCGTGACTGCGACGCTGTCCGGCGACGACGAGTACGCGCGAAACGACGTGTTCTACAAGAGCGTCCGCGTCGTCGAACAGCCCGACGTGCTGTACGTCTCACAGGGCGAGTATCCCCTGCGGAACTACCTCGACTCGCTGTACAACGTTTCGACGGCCTCGTCGGTCCCGGCGGACCTCGACGACTACGCCGCCGTCGTCATGCAAGACACACCGTCGGGCAATATCGGGAACGCCACCGCGCTGCAGGACTTCGTCATCAACGGCGGCGGGCTCGTCGTCGCGGGCGGTGACAACGCCTACGAGAACGGCGGCTACGAAACGTCATCAGTGGCCTCGATGCTCCCTGTCCGAGTAGGGAACGCGACGGGAGGCGAGTCGAACATCGTCATCCTCGTCGACGTGTCCGGTAGCGCCGAGGGCGGCCTCTCGATACAGAAAGCCGTCGCCCTGGACGTGCTCGACCAGCTCGGCGACGAGAACCAGGTCGGCGTCGTCGCGTTCAACCACAACGCATATCGCGTCTCGGAGATGCAAGCGCTCGGGCAGAACCGGGCGGAGACTGCCGACAAGATACGACGGCTGGAAAGCGGTGGCGCGACGGATATCGCCGTCGGGCTTCAGGGGGCCGACGAACTGCTTGGCGACCGCGAAGGGACGATCATCCTCCTCAGTGACGGCCAGGACCGGCTCGGCCCGCCGGCGGCCGTTGCCAACCAACTGGGCCGCGAAGGGACCCGCGTCGTCTCGGTCGGTGTCGGCAAGCGAGTCGGCGTCGCGACGATGCGCCAGATCGCAAGCGAGTCTGGCGGCTCGTACTTCGCCGCCGACGAGACCGAGCGGCTCCGACTCCTCTTTGGCGGCTCCTCGCGGCGCTACGAGGGGGAGAACCTCACAATCGTCACGGAGGACACGTTCATCACCGCCGGCGTCGAGCTGACTGCGAACCCCGGCCAGGCGAACAACGTCCGGGTCAAGCCCGGGGCCGACTACCAAGTCGCCACCGCGGACGGGAAGCCGGCCATCGCCTCCTGGCGGTTCGGGCTGGGCCGCGTAGTCTCGATCACCGCCTACGATTCGGACAACACGATGGGCGGCCTGCTCGACCGGCCGGACTCGCTGGTCGTCACGAAGTCCGTCAACTACGCGGTGGGTGACCCCATGCGCACGCAGACCGGCGTCACAGCGGTCAGCGATGCTCGTGTGGGGCGTCCAACGACGCTGACCTACCAGGGCGATAGCCGCCCGGAGGCGGCGAACATCTCCTTCCGCCAGATCGGCGACGGCCGGTATCGCGGCGAGTTCACGCCTCGGGAGGCGGGGTATCAGACCGCACTCGACACCGAGTACGCGGCGAACTACCCCGTTGAGTACGGAGCCTTCGGTCCGAGTGACAGCCTCGATGCGCTCGTCGAAACGACGGGCGGGCAGACCTTCAGCCCGGCCCAGGGCGAACAGATAGCCAGAGAGGCGCGCCAGAAGTCCACCCGGGTCCGGACCGTTCGGAACACCTGGGACTGGCTCGCCTTGCTCGGCGCGCTCCTGCTGTTCACCGGCGAGGTGGTCGCCCGGCGTGTTCAAGTGTACCGCGGTCGCACCTCCCTGGAGAGTGGTCTCCCGTGAGCGCAATCGGCCGCCGGATCAACCTCGGGCTCGTGGTGTTCGTCGTCCTCTCGATGGTCGGCACCGGCGGAACGACGGTGCTGTACCAGGACTCCGCGAGCGAGCTTCGCTCGCAGAATCAGGAGCTCAGACAGGAAAACGCCGAACTTCGGGGGAACCTGGACGACACCAGAAATAAACTGGAATCCACACAGACCCGTGTCGAGGAACTCCAAGAGCGACTGGAGACGCGGTCGGAGGATGTCGATCAGGTCGCGACCAACCTGAACCAGACAGAGGAGCAGTTGAACGCCACGCAGAGTCAGTTGGCAGAGACCCGGCAGTCGCTCCGCCAGAGCGAGGGCCGCGTCGATGAACTGGAGGGGACAGTCGACGACCTTCGGGACGAGCGCGACACTCTCGAGGACGAAGTCGATGACCTCGAAACGACAATCGGCGATCTGGAGGCCGAAAACGAGGAGTTAGAGGACGAACGCAACGAACTGAAGGGGCAGGTATCCGACCTGCAGGACGATATCGACAGCCTGGAATCGCGGATCGACACCCTCGAAAGCGAAATCAATGAACTCGAAAATCAGAACGAAGCGCTGAGAGACGATATCGAGACCATCTGTAACAGGATGGAGACACCGGACCCGACCTGCGAGGACTACTAATGGACGACCCCGACACAGATACCGGAGAAAACGGCGACGAAGAGCCGCCTGAAAACGGACGGGCACAGGCACGCGAACGCATGGCCGACGCCATCGCCGAGGTCAGACGCGAGGGCAAGAAGGCGGCGTTCATCTACGCCATCGTCGACGCGGTGTTGGTCTTTCTCCTGGTGAACATCTTCCTGACTGTCCTCTCGCCGACTGCACTCCCGACACAGCTGTCAGTTCCGACGGCGGTGACGGACCCGGTCGGGGCGGCTGTCGGCCGCTCGATACCTGCGCTATCGTTCCCGACGGGCGCAGTCGTCGGCATTGTCGTCGGCGCGCTCTGGTTCGTCGGCGAGTATCTGTCCCGGGTCCGACAGCCACTCGTCGAGCAGTTCGAGGCGGCGAACGCGAACGTCACCGACGCGCTCCGAACGGCGCGGGACGCGGTCGAGGACGGGGCCGAAACGCGGATGGCGGCCCGGCTCTACGAAGACGTGCTTGCGAGTCTGAAACGGAGTTCGAGCGTCGCGCTCGTCGATAGCCGGCGGCTGCTCGGCACGCTTATCGTCGTTATCCTGCTGAGCCTGGCGACAGTGCAGGTGGCCGTCGTCGACATCGGCCTACTCGACCGCGACCCGGTCGAGACGGAGTCGCCGAACGACCGGCCCAGCGAGTACGAGGGGCTCGAAGACGGCGACGCGATACTCGGCGACAGCGAGGACGTGCAGGCGGGCGACGAGAACCTCACCGCCGAGATTGATTCGACGGGCGGCGACGAGGAAATCGACCGGAGCCAGTCGTTCCCGTCGTCGTCGGACACCGGGGGGCCGGGAAGTGGAAGTGGCACAGTCGACAGCCAGCAGGCCGGGTTCGCCGGCCAGGAAGACGTCGAGGACGCGGACCTCATCCGCGAGTACAATCTCAGGATTCGAGAGCAAGACACGGACGACGAGGACACCGACCCATGAGCTCAGAGCACGACATCGACGAACTACAGCAGAAGATCGCGAACGCACGCGAACAGATCGGCACGCGGATCGTCGGTCAGGAGGAGGTACTGGAGCAACTGCTCATCTGTATCCTGGCCGACGGCAACGCCCTGCTCGAATCGAACCCGGGACTGGGGAAGACGACGATGGTCCGGACCGTCGCGGAGGTGACCGACCTCCAGTTCTCCCGGATTCAGAACACGCCCGACCTGATGCCCTCCGACATCACGGGGACCGAGATCATCCGCGAGACCGACAGCGGCCGCGAGTTCGTCTTCGAGAAAGGGCCGGTGTTCGCCAACGTCGTGCTGGCCGACGAGATCAACCGGGCGACGCCGAAGACACAGGCCGCCCTGCTGGAGGCGATGCAGGAGAAGCAGGTGACCGCCGCTGGCGAGACCTACGAACTGCCGCGCCCATTTTTTATCCTGGCGACCCAGAACCCCATCGACCAGTCGGGGACCTACGCGCTCCCGGAGGCCCAGACCGACCGCTTCATGCTGAAGCTGCTGGTCGACTACCCCGACTACGACGAGGAGCGGACCATCGTCGACATGTACACCGCCGGGGCAGAACAGGTCCCCGTCGAACGCTCGCTGACCCGCCCGGAGATTCAGGAGATCCAGCAACTGGTCCGCGAGATGCCCATCGCCGACGACCTGCGCGACCGGGCAGTCCAGCTCGTGCGCCGGACGCGTGAAGCCGACGACATCGAGTTCGGGGCCAGCCCACGGGCAAGCATGGCGCTCGTCCAGACGGCGAAGGCGCGGGCGTTCCTCCACGGCCGCTCGCACGTCACTGGCGAGGATATCGAGGCGCTGGCCGCGCCCGTCCTCCGGCACCGGATTATCGTGGACTTCCGGGCCGAGCGCGAGGGCCGGACGGCAGACGACCTCATCGCGGACTTGCTGGGATGAGCCACCCGACGCACGCAATCTGGCGGGCGGACCCGTGGGAGGGACAGCCGTGACTATCGAACCGGATTTTCTGGACGAACTCGGCCGGTTTACCGCCGCGCTGAACCGCCAGACGACCTCGATTCGGCAGGGCGACCAGCAGTCCCCGCGGGTCGGCGAGGGGCTCACGTTCAGCGACTATCGGCGGTACTCGCCGGGGGACGACACGCGACGAATCGACTGGAAGCTGTTCGCCCGGACGGAGGAATACTTCATCAAACAGTACGAGGAAGAGCGGAGCCTGACCGTCCACCTGCTCGTCGACACGAGCGCGTCGATGGACTACGGCGACGCGACGAGTCACAAGTTCGAGTACGCCGCCAAACTCGGGCTCGGCTTCGCCTACCTTACCGCGGAGGAAAACAACGACTTCCAGTTCTGCACGTTCCGCGACCGGGTGAACCGGATCGATACCGGCCAGTCGAACCGCGGCGAACTCCTCTCGCTCATCGACCAGTTGAACGAGATGACGCCCGGCGGGACGGCCGATTTCGAATCCGCGCTGGAAGCGTACGCCGAACGCATTCGGTCGCGCTCGCTCGTCGTCGTCTTCAGCGACTGTCTGGCCGACCCCGAGGAACTCGAGTCGGGCGTCGCCGCGCTCGCACGCAATGACGCCGACGTGTTGCTCGTCCGCGTGGTCGCCCCGGAGGAACGGGACCCCGGCGTCGTCGGTGACGTGCTGTTCGCCGACCCCGAGAGCGACGAGAAACGCCGGTCGTATTTCAGCGGCTCGCTGGCCGAAACGTACCAGTCGCGGCTCGACGCCCACATCGACTCGGTGTCAAACCGCGTTACGGCACTGGGTGCGGATCACGTACTGGTCGATACCGGCGAAGACTACTTCGACTCGTTTGCGAGCATCTGGTTACAGTAGCCAGACGGCGGCAGGGTCGGCTTACTCCGCGAGGATGTGTGCCGGCAGGTCGTCACGGATGATCGTATCGCAGTACTCACAGCGGACGCCGTCGTCGCCGACGGCAAAGCGCGAGTCGACGGGTTCGGCTTCGGTCGTGATGCAGTTGTGGTTCGGGCATTCGAGGACGCCCTCGACGACCGACGGCCGCTCGACGCGGCGCTTCTCGACAACATCGTAGTCACGGATGATGTTGATCGTCGCCGCGGGGGCGATGAGCGAGAGCACATCGACCTCGTCCTGGGAGAGTTCGCGGCCCTCGACTTTGACGACATCTTTGTGCCCCAGACGGTCGGAAGGCATGTTCATCGCGACGGAGACGGAGTCGCCGCTGGTCCCGTCGATACCCAAGATCGCGAGGACGTTCAGCGCCTGGCCGCCCGCGATGTGGTCGATGACGGTGCCGTTCTGGATCTTCGAGACGCGGAGTTGCTGGTCGTTGTCGCTCATTGGTCGCCTCCGAGCATCAGGTCGAGCAGCGCCATCCGTACGGGGACGCCGTTGTGGGCCTGTTGGAAGTACTGTGCGTGGGTGGTCTCGTCGACGTCGTGGGCGATCTCGTCGACGCGCGGGAGCGGGTGCATCACGGTCAGGTCGTCCTTGGCCGCGTCCAGCGTGTCGGCGTCGATCTGGTACTGGCCGGCGACTTCGCGGTACTCGCTCTCGTCGGGGAACCGCTCGGCCTGGATACGTGTCACGTAGAGCACGTCCAGGTCGGGGAGAATCTCGTCGAGATCGGTGTGCTCGCGGATGCCCGCGCCGGCCTCGTGGAGGTCGTACCGGACCGACCGCGGAAGCTGGAGCGACTCGGGGCTGATGAAGTGCTGCCTGGCGTCGACGGTCGTGAGCGCGTGGGCCAGCGAGTGGACCGTCCGACCGTACTTCAGGTCGCCCATGATGCCGATAGTCAGGTCCTCAAAGCCCGCGTTCTCACGGATCGTGTAGAGGTCGAGTAGCGTCTGTGTCGGGTGCTGACCGGCCCCGTCGCCGGCGTTGACGAGCGGCACGTCGACGAACTCGCTCGCCATCTTCGCGGAGCCCTCCATGGGGTGCCGGAGCACGAGCGCGTCGGTGTACCCCTCGACGACGCGGACGGTAT
Source organism: Haloarcula sp. CBA1115 (assembly GCF_000827835.1). Lineage (NCBI taxonomy): Archaea > Methanobacteriati > Methanobacteriota > Halobacteria > Halobacteriales > Haloarculaceae > Haloarcula > Haloarcula sp. CBA1115. The sequence continues at coordinate 3,411,889 of NZ_CP010529.1, forward strand.
CTGCCAGTGACTCGCCTTTCTTCACGCTGGAGGACTCGACGGAGCCCATGTCGACGATGTCGCCGCCGAGGCGTTTCATCGCCGTTGTGAAGCTCATCTTCGTCCGGGTGCTCGGCTCGAAAAAGAGGAGGCCAAGCAGCGTGTCGCTGTGCCGGTCCGCGAACGCTCCCGGGTCAGCAGCGATGTCGGCCGCGTGGTCGAGCACCGTCTCGATGTCGCCCCGCGAGAGCTGTTTCGCGCTGATGATGTGGTCGTGCCGCATTTCACTCGATACCGCGCTCCGGACGGTCTTGAATCCCCCGACACGGGAATTGAACGGTCACTTACATCGTCAGGTTCGGCTTCGGGAGCATCGGCACTGGCTTCGAAAACGGGGTCTGAAAGATCCTAGCGGCCGAAATAGAAGGACAGGAAACTAGTCAGGGATTGCTCTGCCAGACGTCGACGCGGGGCTCGGTGTATGCCTTGCCGACGATGTCGGGGAGACCGTCGCCATCGAGGTCGACGACCTTCGCTTCGTGGGTGGGGATGCCGGTTCCCAGTTCTTTCTGCTCGAAGTTCCCCGCCCCGTCGTTGTGGAACACGAACTGTCGCGGTTCGTGTCCGTCCTCTAGCCCCATTTCCGCGACGAAGATGTCGGGATTGCCGTCGCCGTCGAAGTCCGCTACGTCGAGGCTGTGCGGGTTCGAGAGGTCGTCGTGCAGCAGCGTCAGATCCCACTCGGGCGGGTCGAACACGCCCAGCCTGGCCGGGCGGTCGTCGAGATACGGTTCGTCGCCCTCGACGAGAATTATTTCCAGGTCCCCATCGCCGTCGACGTCCTCGATAGCGACGCGGGTACACTGCCAGTCCTCGGCGATGGGCTCCCGGTCCCACCCATCGGCCGTCCGATGGAAGACGTTGGGGCCGGCGACGATTTCGACCTCGCCATCGCCGTCGACGTCCTCGACAGCGACGCCCTCGACGTCGATATCCTCGGCGACAACGTGTCGGTTCGCCACCGGCCACGGTTCACGCGTCGGGTCATCGGGGATGTCATAGTAGAATACCGTTTCGGACTCCTGAGACAGCCCGACGACCTCGTTCTGTCCGTCGCCGTCCACGTCCGCCACGGCGGTGTCGTGATACTTCTCGAAGTCGTCGGTGATGAGCCGGCGCGTCCACTGCTTTCGCGGGTTGTCCGGTATTTCGAACCACCACAGCTTGTGCTGGTGAATGTTCTGGCCGGCGACCATGTCCGGGCGGCCGTTCCCCGTTATATCGCCAAGCGAGCCACCGACGGAGAGTTCGGGTGCGCTGGCGACATCGTGGCGCTCCCAGCCGGGGTTTTCGTACCAGAACACGTTCGTCTGGAGCCAGCGGGCCAGCGGCCCCATGCCGAACACGGACAGCAAGTCGACTGACGTATCGACCAGCGGGAACTGGACCTCGTGCTCGTCGCCGAGCGCCCCGACGATGACGTCCGGTCGACCGTTCCCAGTGAGGTCGGTCGTGAGACAGAAGCTCATCGTGCTCGCCGGCGGCGAGGCTTCGATGCGCTCGTGATGTAGATTCATGTCCCAGCCGTTCGGGTGTATCGCTATTGTTATGGCTGGGCTAACATCGACCGATAGCGAGTGGCTCGGGCGGGGTACGAATGCTGTATCGCTGAAGGGCCGTGTTCGGTTTACTACCCATGTCCCCAGTAGTGGTGTCCCAGTTATTGTTACACACCAGTTATCAAGACCCATGCAGGACAGGCTCGAACGGGTCGACTGTCGGGACCATCGCCACCGAAAGCGTAGACTTGCTACGGCCAGGGGAGTGCAGGATATAACGACCGATTAAAAGTAGGCAACGGCCAACCGACGTAAGCCAGTCCCTTCGGCCCAGTTCGGTTGTCAATGTTCTCGACTCCAACACAAGGGTTCAAAACCGATAGGCGGACCATCCGCAGTATGCTCGCAATCGCTGGCGGCAAGGGTGGCTGTGGCAAAACGACCATCGCCCTCGGAGTCGGTCAGGCACTGGGGACGCCGACCAGACGGTCGCTAGTCGTGGACACCGACCGCGACATGCCGAACCTCCACCGCCGCGCTGGCGTCGATCCGACGCCCGGAATCGCTGATATCACGGTCTCGGCTGAGCCGACCACGGTTGCCAAGCGCGCCACGGCCGTCGAGAACGTCGACGTACTCCCCTGTCAGGACGCAACCGAAGCCGCTGTCGACAATGCCATCGGCACACTGCCCCAACGTGATCGCCCGGTGGTACTCGACTGTCCGGCCGGCGCTGGCCCGGACGCCGCCCGGCCACTGCGGGCGGCTGACAGGACGGTGCTCGTGAGCGCACCAACCCGCCAGAGCCTCACCGATACAGCCAAAACCGCGGCGATGGCCCGTGCGCTCGATGCACCGCCCGTGCTCACGGTCCTCGTCGGCAGCGACGGGTCCGTAGACCCATCCCGACTGCTGTCCTGCCCAGAGACGGTTCACGTTCCGTCGGTGTCGAAGCCGCTGGAATCGGACCGGGCAGCGGCAAAATACGTCGAGATAGCGAACGTTCTCGCCAAGCGGAATACTTAATCTCGTGGCTAAATAACTTCTCAGTGGTATGGCCAACCGGCTGCGAACGGGCATCGATGTCCTCGACAGAAAGCTCGATGGTGGCATCCCTGCGGGGAGTATCGTCGTGCTCTCTGCCCAGCCGGCTAGCCAGGCGGAGCTGTTCCTCTATGAACTCACCGCCACGCGCGGAACGCTGTGGCTGTCGCTCGACCGGACCGCCGAGTCGGTCATCGCGAGCATCGAGCAGACGCCGGCCAACACCGGGGACCCGACGGTGCGGCACATCTCCGGCGAAGCACCCCTCGACAACGCCGGCAAGCTCGTCTCGGCGCTGCCGGAGACCTCGAACCTCATCGTCGACCCGCTCGATGTGCTGGAAGCCCAGGAGCCACACTCGCGCTTTCGCGCGTTCATGAACGACTTGCAGAACCACATCGTCAACACCGGGAGCCTCGCTATCGTCCACTGTCTCGATGGCCGTGACGTGCCACCGCTTCGGGATACGACCGAGCACTTCGCGGACGTGGTGTTCCAGCTCAACACCACGACGACCGGTGACGAGGTGGAAAACCGCCTCGCGATTCCGAAGTTCCGCGGCGGGCGAGCTCCCACCGACATCATCAAACTCAATCTCGTCGAAGAGGTCAGCATCGACACCAGCCGCGACATCGCCTGAGACGGATTCTATTCGCGGCCGGGCTGTAGTTCTCTGTCCGTCGAGCCGAACTCCGTACCCACGAGTATCAACAGGAACAGTCCGAGACCGACGCCGACGCCGGCTGCCAGTCCAAGCCCGGCGCTGCCAGTCAGCACAACCGTGCCGACACCGAAGGCGATTCCGGGCGGGAGCGCGAGCAGTAGCGGGTACATCAGCGATACTCGCATGGGTAGTGATGACGTGTCGTGGATATAACCGTTCTCCCGTCTGTGCCGTCAGAAAGTGGCAGTCGCTACCGCTCGGAACCGCAAAAGCGCTCGCTGGCGCTTATCACTCAAGAATCGCTCGGCGTGCTCGCGGCGCAGTTACTCTTCGGCGCCCTCGATCTCTTCGACGATCTCTTCGGCGTCCACGTCAGCGTCTTCCAGCGCGTCTTCGATGTCAGCGCCGCCGGCACCGCCCATGCCACCCATCATGCCGGGCATGCCCATGCCGCCGCCACCGATTTCCTCCTGCACGATGATGCGGTCGATGTCGAGCAGCTGGGTGAGCTGCTGGGCGATCTGCTGTTTGCCCATCATCCACTGCTGGTTCATCGTCAGCTGCGGCGTCGCCTCGATGTAGAGCGTCTCCTTCTCGACTTCGACGGTTTCGTACTCGGGCTCGTCCGAGGTGTCTTCCGACTCCTCGCTGTCCTCGCTTTCGACGAGCTGTTCTTCCTCGACGGTGTCGGTCTCGAACCACACGTCGAGCTCCATGTCGAGCATCATCTGGATGATGCCCTGGGCCTTCTCCTCGCGGTCCGTGACCTCTTCGAGGATTTCGTAGTCGTACTCGACGTCCTCGCCGGCCAGCGGGTGGTTGAAGTCCACTCGCGCGCGGCCGCCGATGATGGTCTCGATGTGGCCGTGCTCGCCCTCGATGTCGACGTGCGCGCCGGGGTAGCGGTCGTCCTCCGGAATCTTGTCCTTCGAGACCGTCCGGACCTCTTCCTCGTCGTACTCGCCGAAAGCGTCGGCGGCCGCAACGGTCACGTTGCCCTCGTCGCCGACCTCCTTCCCGTAGATGTCCTGCTCGACGTCCGGGAAGATGTGGTTCTCGCCCAGCACGATGGTTCGCGGGCCGAACTCCTGCTGTTCGGTGTCGATGCCGTCGTCCTCGGCGACTTCCTCGTCAGTCGTGTCGACAAGCTGGCCGCCGTCGACGGTGCGGGCGGTGTAGGCGAGCTTGACGACATCACCTTTCTGGAGTCCCTCCGCTTGCTCTTCTTCGTCTGCGGTTTCCTCATCGACTTCAGTCTCAGACTCGTTGCTCATACCCTGTTCGTCAGTCGTGGCACTCTTAAGGACAACGTTTCCCGGTCAGTAGCAGTCGAGCAACTTCGGAAGTGGCCGACTAGTACTCGCTTTCAGCCAACAGTCGGTCGAACTTCTCGCGGTCGATGTTCCGCCCTGAAACGGGGAGGACAACCGTCTCACCCCGTACTTCGTCACCAGCCTGGAGCGCTGCAGCGACAGCCGTCGCACAGGCCCCCTCCATGACGATGCGGTCCGTCTCGAACAGGCGTGCCACGGCGTCCGCGATGGCGTCCTCAGATACGAGACGGAAATCCGAGAGCCCCTTCTGGAGTATGCCGGTCGGGAGTGCGAACGGCACCCGGGTCGCGACGCCCTCAGCGATGGTGTCGACGCTGTCGAGGGCCTCCAACGTCTCCTCCTGCCAAGCGCGGTACACCGCGGGCGCGCCCGCGGCCTGCACACCGACGACAGCGGCGTCGGTCATCGCCCCGAGCGTGATGCAGTACCCGGCCGCGGCGGTGCCGCCGCCGACGGGACAGAACACGCGGTCGACATCGGGCCGTTCGTCGAGGATTTCGAGGCCTGCCGTGCCGACGCCGGCGAGCAACTTCGGTTCGTTGCCGGAGTGGACGTAACGCGCCTCGCGCTGGGTCGCAAGCTCCTCGATGTGTTCGCGGGCCTCGTCGTAGTCCTCGCCATACTGGATGACCTCCGCGCCGAGTTGCTCCAGCGCGTCGACCTTTCCGGCGTTGGCTTCCTCCGGGACGCCGATAGTGACGGGCACGTCGAACTCGCGGCCTGCCCAGGCGATAGACTGGCCGTGGTTCCCCGTGCTCGCGGCGAGTAGCCCGGCGTCGTGGAACTCCTCGTCGAGGGACGCGACGAGGTTCACCCCGCCGCGGACTTTGAACGCGCCGGTCGGAAGTGTGTCCTCACGCTTGAGCAGGACATCCGCGTCGAGGGCTTCGGAGAGGGCTTCGCTGCGGACTAGGGGCGTCTCCGGGAGGTGTTGTCGGATGCGTTGCCGGGCGCGCGCGACCGTTGCAACTGTCGGCGGCGTCAGGTCGTGATACGGAAAGAGGGTCGTCTCGTCCGGGGAATCGATCGGTTCGTAGCGACCGGCCATACTACTACCCGAGAGAGCGGACACAGTAAATGGCGCGGTCGACGGGAGCGTTTTTCAGCGACCCGGTCCAGCCCCACAGTATGTACGAAGTCGAGGTGAAAGTGCCAGCGGACATCGAGGCTGTCGCGGAGCGACTCGACGAACTCGGGGCCGAGCAGGTCGACACGGTGATACAGACGGACACGTACTACGACGCCCCCCATCGGGATTTCGCCGAGACGGACGAGGCGTTCCGGGTCCGTCGCGAGACCAGAAAGGGGGAGACGAACGCGAAAGTCACCTACAAGGGGCCGCTCCTCGAAGCGGAGTCGAAGAGCCGAGAGGAGTTCGAAACAGGCGTCGAAGACGGCGACGACATCGACGCTATCGTCCAGCACCTCGGCTTCGAGCCCGCGGCGACCGTCCGGAAGAACCGCCGGGTGTACGAGGTCCGAGAATACGACGTCACGCTCGACGCTGTCGACGACGTCGGCGAGTTCGTCGAAGTCGAACGGGAGACCGACGGTGACATCGAACCCGTGCGAGAGGGGGCCTACGAGGTGCTTCAGGACCTCAGTCTGGACCCCAGTGACCAGCAGCGGACCTCCTATCTCGGTATGCTACTTAGCGATGCGAACGAGTAATCATTCCGCTATTATCTGTTCCCGTAAGTTATAGAACCCGGCCAGACGAAGTCGAGGCAATGACCGAGCGGAACATCCACGTCCAACCTGCAAGCGGGCTCGCCGTCGAAGATCAGGACATCGAAGTCGTAGAGCGCAAGGGTATCGGCCATCCGGACTCCATCTGCGACGGCATCGCGGAGACAGTGTCGCGTGCGCTGGCACAGACGTACATCGACCGGTTCGGCACAGTCTTGCACTACAACACCGACGAGACACAACTCGTCGCCGGCACTGCCGCCCCCGCGTACGGCGGCGGCGAAGTGCTTGAGCCGATCTACATTCTGGTCGTCGGCCGAGCGACGAAGAAGTTCGACGGCGAGCGCATCCCGGCCGAGAGTATTGCCCTCCAAGCCGCACGCGACTACCTCGACGAGCAGTTCCCCCACCTCGACCTCGGTTCCGACGTCATCGTCGACGTCCAGTTCGGCGAAGGGTCGGGCGACCTCCAGACCGTGTTCGGCGAGGAAGCAGCAATTCCGATGGCGAACGATACCAGCTACGGCGTCGGCCATGCTCCCCTGACAGAGACTGAGAAGATCGTTCTCAACACCGAGGAGACATTGACCGGCGAGTACGCCGAGTCCAACCCGGTCGTCGGCCAGGACGTGAAGGTAATGGGCAAGCGCGAGGGCGATCACATCGACGTGACCGTGGCCGTTGCGATGGTCGACGAACACGTTCCGGACCTCGACGCGTACAAAGCCGCTGTTTCGGACGTTCAAGCGTTCGTCACCGACCTCGCCGAGGAGTACACCGACCGGGACGTAACGGTTCACGTCAACACGGCTGACGACTACGACGCCGAGTCGATCTATCTCACGACGACCGGCACCAGCGCCGAGCAGGGCGATGACGGCTCCGTTGGCCGCGGGAACCGCGCGAACGGCCTCATCACGCCCAACCGCCCGATGAGCATGGAAGCGACGTCCGGGAAGAACCCCGTCAACCACATCGGGAAGATATACAATCTCCTCTCGACGGAGATCGCACAGTCCGTCGCGAGCGAGGTCGACGGCATCCGACAGGTCCAGATGCGCCTGCTCTCACAGATCGGATCACCGATCGACGAACCCCACGTCGCTGACGCGACGGTTATCACTGAGGACGGTGTCGCAGTCGGCGACGTCGAAGCGGACATCCAGGCCACAATCGACGACGAACTCGCCGACGTGACCGACATCACGCGGCAGGTCATCGACGGCAACCTCTCGACGTTCTGAGGCGGCGAGGCGACACCCCTTTACTCGCCGGTAGTCAACTCGCGGGCATGCATCCACCGGACGCCGATAGCGTGCTCGTCCGCCACGGCGAACTCGGCGTCAAGAGCGATCAGGTCCGCCGGAAGATGGAGGAACAACTGGCGGACAACCTCCGAGCGATGCTCGACGCGCGCGGCTTGTCAGGGGACATCGAACAGCGCCGGAACCGGCTGTTCGTCCACACTGCCCAGCCTGAGGGCGTGACCGCGGCAGCGGCCGACACGTTCGGCGTCACCTCCGCCTCGGCGGTCACGACCGTCGGCCCGACGCTGTCCGCAATCAAAGATGCACTGGCCGCGACTGCGCGAGAGCAGTACGACGGCGGCGCTTTCGCCGTCAACGCCCGCCGGGCGGGACCAGCAGAGGCTCACCCCTTTTCGAGTACAGACATCGAGTCCGACGGTGGCACCGCCGTCTGGGAGGCAATCGAAGGACTGGGCGGCGAGCCTGCTGTCGACCTCGACAACCCCGATTTCGAGCTGTTCGTCGAGTGCCGGACTGACGAGTCCTACGTCTTCTGTGAGAAACGTGCGGGACCCGGCGGCCTCCCGCTCGGGACCCAGCGGCCCGTCGTCGCCCTCGTCAGCGGCGGCATCGACTCGCCCGTCGCCGCCTGGAAGCTGATGAAACGCGGCGCGCCCGTGATTCCCGTCTACGTCGACCTGGGTGACTACGGCGGCCCCGACCACCGGGCGCGAGCCGTTTCGACTGTCGAGACGCTCGCCTCGTACGCGCCCGGGCACGACCTGTCGCTGTCCGTAATCGACGCCGGTGACGTCGTCACCGACATCTCTCAAAACCTCGGGGCGCTCCGAATGCTCGTGCTCCGCCGGTTCATGCTCGCGGCCGCCGACGCTATCGGGCAGGACCGGGACGCCGTCGGCATCGTCACCGGCGAAGCTATCGGGCAGAAATCCAGCCAGACGAGCGCGAACATCGCGGTCACGGACGCCGCGACTACGCTCCCGGTGCACCGACCGAACCTCACCGTCGACAAGTCCGAGATAACCAATCACGCGCGGACAATCGGAACCTTCGAGGACTCGACAATCGACACCGGTTGCAACCGCGTCGCCCCATCGCATCCGGAAACCAATGCATCGCTCGAAGCAGTTCGGACAGCCGAACCAGACGACCTGTTCGAGCGTGCCAAGGCCTGTGCCCGGGATCGCGTCGTCGTCCCCATCGAAAGCTAAATTTCCGGGGCGGGCCAGGGTTGAGCCATGACGCAGGTCTGTCTCGTCGGGAGCGAGGACGTGAATCTCCGGTACGAACTCCTCTCTCGCGAGACCGCACGGAACGCACTCGCCACCTACGACCTGCAGGAACCGTTCTCGAATACCGTCGCCGTCGACACCGTGAGTCTCGGGGCGGCGGTGGCGCTTCTCAACGACTTGAACTGGTATCTCGTCCGCTTCGCTGACGCCGCGTTCGTTCGTGATCCATCGATCAGCGAGACGGAGTGGCTCTCCCGGGATCTCGCCGCGGCGATCCGGGACGACGACGTTGCGCCCGAAGATACCGGTCGCTTTCTCAAGGTGTACGGTATTGTCGAACCGGACGTGACCGGCGAATCTAATGCCGAAGGCTCGTCGGAAGGAGAGTCGGAGCCAACGCCGGACACACAGGCGATGGAGACCGAGCGCCCACCCGAACTTGTCGAGCCGATGCTCCTGACACGGACTGGAGACACGATTCCCGAGTACGACCTTCGAGACGTGGACGACACGCTCATCGTCAGGGTGACCGAATCGGAGTTCGGGGCCTGACTCGGGCCACACCGCGCGCGCAGAACAGACCGGGCTCAGTCGAACATCCCGGTCGACATATACCGCTCCCCGCTGTCCCAGTAGACTGTGACCACGAGCGGGTCGTCGACGCCGTCTGCGACGAGTTGTTCGGCTACCTCTCGCGCGGCGAGGTTCGACGCGCCCGAGGACTGGCCGACGAGGATGCCCTCCTCGTGGGCGAGTCGACGGCACTCGTCTTCAGCATCCGGGAGTTCGACCGTCAGCACGTCGTCCAACAGGTCGGTATCGAGGTTGTCGCTGACAAACCCCGGCCCCATCCCCTGGAAGCTGTCCTCGCCAGTGCCCGGTTCCATCCCGGAGAGGACGGCGTTGTCGGCTGGTTCGACAGCGACGATATCCATCTCGGGGAACGCCTCACGCAGTCGACGGCCGGTCCCGGTGAGCGTCCCGCCGGTACCGACACCCGCCACCAGCGCGTCGACGGTCCGGTCACCCACCTGTTCGAGTATCTCCTCACCCGTCGTCTCGTAGTGTGCCTTCGGGTTCGCCGGGTTCTCGAACTGCCGCAACTGGACGTAGTCGTCGCGCTCGCACAGTTCATCCGCGCGCTCTTTCGCGTCGGAGATGTCACCCTCGACCAGTTCGATCTCCGCGCCGTAGGCCTTCATTATCTGGCGGCGCTCCGGTGACTTCGAGGACGGCATCACCAGCACCACGTCGTAGCCTTTGGTCGCGCCAACCATCGCCATTCCGATGCCAGTGTTGCCACTCGTCGGTTCGACCAGCGTATCACCCGGTTCGAGCGTGCCGTTTCGCTCGGCGTCGTCGATCATGTACTTCGCCGGCCGGTCCTTCGCGGACCCGCCCGGGTTGAACGACTCGATCTTCGCTGCAACGGTTGCCCCCTCCGGCGCGCGAACCGAGACCAGTGGGGACCCGATTGTATCGAGAATAGAGTCTTTCATCGCCGCCGGCTACGCGCGCCCGACTTAAACGCCTACTGAAGGTCCCAAACAGTTCGTGGACTCACGACACGCGGCAGCGCTTTCCGGCGTCGACACCCTCTCACGTAAACAGATTTATGTCGTCGACCGGCAGCACCGAGTAATCGACTGACAGCGTGTCTTTCGTGGCTCGGACTTTGCCGACGAACGCGGAAATGTCCTCTAGCTGTCCCTCCAACACGAATAGTTCCATACAGTACCGGTCGCCGACGTGGCTGTGGAAGTTCGACGCGACGATAGACTCGTGGTCGTGCCGGAGGTGCATCATTTTCTCCTCGACGGTCGTCGTCTCGTAATCGAACAGCACTGTGACGATGGCCATCAGTTCGCGGTCCTCCAGCCGCTTGTCCTCGAACTCCCCCATCAGATTCCGGACCGCTTCCCGAACGACCTCGCTGCGACCCGTGTATCCGTGTTCGTCGGCGAACGTGTCGATTCGCTCCTCCAGTTCGTCCGGCATCGAGATACTAACAACGCCCATGTATTAACTCGGCGCCGTTGGAGTATTAATAGTTCATATCTGCCCGCATAGACTGGAATCACTCTGGATAGCGCTGCCGCTAGCTCGTATCTTGTAAACGACGAACGACTGGCTTGGTGAGCTGACAGCTCTCGGTTTGTACAAATACAGAAAGCCCACTCGGGAGAGATACCTCTCCTGAGTGGGCTATGTAAGTATGAATGGTGGCGGCGAACCGCGTTTCCCAGAGGCTCGCGCACTCCAGTACTCCCCGGAACGCTGGTGGGCTTATCTTCCGTGTTCGGGATGGGTACGGGAGGGAACCCCACCGCTGTGGCCGCCTAACGTCGAGTCGTGGAATCGAACCACGAAAGCACCAGTCTCGATCAACTCTCCACCGTGTGATTACGTGCGATCCAGTTTGCGCCTGGACTCGTTCAGCGACGAGTAAATCGTCGGTGAATGAGTCACAGTGCGTATGAATGATGG